>CAWCEQ010000001.1:0-776633 GCA_963794645.1 Vulcanimicrobiota bacterium
CTGGTGGCCATCGCGCCGAGCGGCTGCGGAATCGATAGCTCTTCCAGCAACTTGCCAAAGCGCTTGCGGTCTTCCGCCAGATCGATGCTCTCAGGCGAGGTGCCGATGATGGGCACGCCTGCAGCTTTCAGCGGCAGAGCGGGGAACTTTCAGCGGTGTCTGCCCGCCCAGAACTGCACGATCACACCAATCTCCGCGCCGCCCGAAGCCTCGTGGTCGTAGACTGCCATCACGTCTTCGAAGGTCAGCGGCTCGAAGTAGAGGCGGTCGCTGGTGTCGTAATCGGTCGAGACGGTTTCAGGATTGCAGTTGATCATGATGGTCTCGTAACCGTCGTCGCGTAGCGCAAAGGCCGCGTGGCAGCAGGCGTAGTCAAACTCGATGCCCTGGCCGATGCGATTCGGACCGCTGCCGAGAATGATGACCTTCTTCTTGTCGGTCGGCGGCGCCTCGTCTTCTTCTTCGTAGGTGGAGTACAGGTAGGGCGTGTAGCTTTCGAATTCGGCCGCACGGGTGTCGACGCGCTTGAACACCGGTCGAACGTTATGTTCCTTGCGTAGCTGATGATAAACTTTCTCGGCGGGCAGACCGGGCCAATTCGTAGATTCGAGCGCTTCGCCCAGGCGCGCGTCGGAGAAGCCCATACGCTTGATCTCATGCAGCCGCCCCGCGTCGACCGCCTCCGAACCAAGCTTCGCCTGCACGTCGGCAATTTCCTTGAGCTGGTGCAGGAACCAGGGATCGATGTTGGTCATCTGCGTGAGCTCGCGCACGCTCATGCCCTGGCTCAGCGCGTAACGGATGTATTGCAGTCGCTCGGGATGCGGCGTGACCAGCCGTTTGGTCAGGATGCGCGGTTCGATATCGTCTGCGGTGGTTTTCTTGCCGGTCTCGAGCGAGCGCATCGCCTTCATCAGCGACTCCTTGAAGGTGCGGCCGATCGCCATCACCTCGCCGACCGACTTCATCTGCGGCCGAGTGATTCGTCGGCGCCGGGAAACTTCTCGAATTGCCACTTGGGAATCTTTACGACAACGTAATCGAGCGTCGGCTCAAGCAGGCGGGCGTCTTACGCGTGATGTCGTTGGTAATCTCGTCGAGCGTATAGCCCACCGCGAGCTTGGCGGCGATTTCGCGATGGGGAAGCCCGTCGCTTTCGAAGCCAGCGCCGACGAGCGCGAAACGCGCGGGTTCATCTCGATAACCACCATGCGGCCGTTATGTGGATTGATGGCGAACTGAATGTTCGAGCCGCCGGTCTCGACGCCGATCTCGCGGATGACGGCGATGGCTGCGTCACGCATGGTCTGATATTCGCGATCGGTGAGCGTCTGTGCCGGCGCGACGGTAATTGAGTCGCCCGTGTGCACGCCCATGGGATCGAAGTTCTCGATCGAGCAGATAACGATGACGTTGTCGTTAAGGTCGCGCATCAGCTCGAGCTCGTATTCCTTCCAGCCGAGCACCGATTCTTCGAGCAGAACTTCGTGGACCGGAGAAAGTCGAGTCCGCGAGCGAGCAGTTCCAGCAGCTCTTCGCGGTTGTAGGCGATGCCGCCGCCGGTTCCGCCGAGCGTGAACGATGGACGAAGGATTACCGGGAAGCCGATTTTGCTGCTGAAGTCGATGCCGTCTTTCAGATTGTTGACCAGGCACGATTTCGGGACTTCGAGACCGATGCGTCATCGCATCTTGAACAGCAGGCGGTCTTCGGCCTTCTTGATCGCTCCGAGCTGCGCACCGATAAGCTGCACGCCATACTTTTCGAGGATTCCGCTGTCGGCCAGCTCGACGGCGAGGTTGAGCGCGGTCTGTCCGCCGACCGTCGGCAACAGGGCAAAGATGCCGGGCTTGCCACGCTCCTTCAGCATCTCGCTCTCGACGCGGAGGATTTCTTCGAGATACGTACGGGTGAGCGGCTCGATGTAGGTCGGTCGGCCATCTCGGGATCGGTCATGATGGTCGCCGGGTTGGAGTTCACCAGCACCACCTCGTAGCCTTCGGACTTGAGCGCCTTGCAGGCCTGCGCCCGAGTAATCGAACTCCGCCGACTGCCCAATGACGATGGGCCCCGAGCCGATAATGAGAAATTTCGCGATGTCGTTGCGGCGTGGCATCGATTAGTTCTTTGTCACCATTTCTTCTTCGAATTGCAATGCTTCTGCATGGCCGGTTTCTTGAAGGGGCGGACCTTTAGCCGCCGAGGGCTGCTCCTGAAGGGCGCGGCTTTCGGCGCCCGAAAGTCTGCACATTCGAGTGGCTTTAGCCACTGCGGGACTTCGTCTTTCAAGCTACCTGGAAAAGCCGAACAATAATGATATTCTTCAGCGCGTTCTACAAACTGCCTTCCCACCGGATTGCGATATATGTAGCCAACGTGGTTACTGTAATCCTGAACGTCGCGAATGCGGTGATCGGAAAATCCGGTCTGCCAAATTTCCATGTTGGATTCGAGTTCCTTCTTCCCCCGAAACGAAAATCCGCCTTTGATGAACTGGACCGCCCTTTCCAGAGTCACCGAAGGCGTAATCAGGAGTGGAAGTGTTCCGGCATGAGCACGTATTCGTGAACTCGTAAGTTCGGTCGCGATAGCTTTGAAGAGTCTCGATGAACAGTTCGGCCCAAGCTGGCTTGTCGAATACAGCGTCGCCTCTGCCATGTCTGAGAGGTGACAAAGTATGTGTATCCTGATCTTGTACTGTCGTCGGTCTCAAATTTGAGTTCCCCAGCGGCTAAAGCCCTAAATCTTAGTGGTCCCTACGGCGCGCCTAAAGGCGCGCCCCTTCGACCGGCGGACTTGAGCCCTTCAAATCCTATCCCTTCCACTCCTCCATCATCTTCACAAAATCCTTGAACAGGTAGTGCGAGTCGTGGGGGCCGGGCCGGCTTCCGGATTAATGCACGCTGAACAGCGGCAGCGAGCGGTGGCGTATCCTTCCAGCGTGTTGTCGTTCAGGTCGATGTGCGTCAGGTCGACTTCGCTTGCTTCAGCGAGTCGGGATCGACGGCGAAGTTTGATTGTGCGCCGTGATTTCGATCTTGCCGGTCGCCAACTGCTTCACCGGATGATTGCCGCCGTGGTGCCCGAAGCGCAGCTTGTAGGTCTTGCCGCCCAGCGCGAGGCCGATCAGTTGATGCCCAGGCAGATGCCGAAGATTGGGACCTTGCCCATCATGCGGCGGATATTCTCCTGCGCGTAAGTCACCGGCTCGGGATCACCCGGCCCATTCGACAGAAAGACGCCGTCGGGCTTCATGGCAAGCACGTCTTCCGCGCTCGTCGTCGCGGGACAACGGTCACCGGACAGCACTCGCCGACCAGGCGGCGCAAAATGTTGTGCTTGATGCCGTAGTCGTAGGCGACGACATGATGCTTCGGGGAGCGTCTTTCACGCCGACAATTTCCGTCGGCTCATACGAACGCACGCCCTCGTCCCACTGATACACACCGCGCGTCGTGACCTCTTTCGCCAGGTCAGTCCCATCCATCTTCGGAATCGAACGCGCTTTGGCGATCAGCTTCTCGGTATCAGTTTCCAGGTTCGAAATCACTCCGCGCATCACGCCGTTATCGCGCAGTGGCGACCAGCGCGCGGGTGTCGATCTCGGCCAGCACGGGGATCTTGTAGCGCTCCAGATATTCCTCCGCGACCTCTTGCGAGCGCCAATTCGAACTGACGCGCGAAACTCGCGCACGATCAGTCCCTCGATATACGGACGCGTGGCCTCGTTATCGTCGGAGTTGGTGCCGTAATTGCCGATTTCAGGATTGGTGAGAACTACAATCTGCCCGGCATAGGAAGGATCGGTAAAGATTTCCTGGTAGCCGGTGATGGAGGTATTAAAAACGACTTCGCCGTAGCATTCGCCTTTTGCGCCGTAGCCTTTGCCTTGGAAGAGCCGTCCGTCTTCCAGCGCAAGGATTGCTTGCATTGTTACTCCGGGGAGTGGATTTTATCGATTTTATCAGGGAATGACGCGGGCGATAAGAGGAGAATGCGAGATGCACAACTGAGGGTGCAATCTGACGGCGGATTCACCACCGAGGCACGGAGGGGGTGAGGAGAGGAAAACGACCAAGTCCTGAGCGAGGCGCGCCACTTCTCCGCGCTAAATTGTCTTTCGTGCAATTGTCATCACGAGCGTAGGCGAGGGATCTGCTTTTCTGCCGGCGCGGGAAAACAGCAGATCCCTCGTCGGCCTAAGGCGTCCTCGTGATGACAATTTTCCGGGAGGAGAATTCCCGCGGAGTAACTGAGGCGAGAATTACTTCGGCTTGATGACTACGCCTTTGCCTTGCTGGGTCTGCATGGTTTCGCCAGGGCGAAGCAGTGAAGGATGATCTGCGGCCGAAGAGGCGGGAGCGTTTTGCCGGGCTGATCGGAAGCCGAAGGAGCGGGCGCGTTGTGATCGGTCGAAGCAGGGGCTGCACTTGAATCGGTCGCGTCGGTTGCAGGTGCGTTCGCGGGAGCAGCGGTTTGCAACGTGTCGGTCGCGGTAAAGCTGGCCGAATCGTCCGAAGCGGCGGGCGGGGTGTCCGAGGATTTGGCGGCGCTGGCAACGCTGACCGCGGGTGCGGAGTCGAAGAGGACGCGCTCATTGGTGAGGCCCTGCAACTCCTGGTCGTGAGGCACCGCGAAGAACCATACGATCAGATATCCTCGGCGTTCGGTCATCGCCATCGCCAGCGACAGTCGCCGCGAAAGCTCGTCATTCGGGACCTGGAACGCGACGGTCCCGTGCAGATCGGTGAAAACGATGCCGTCCTGGCTGAAGATCTTGCCACTTCCCATGTCCTCGACAATGGGATGGGTCAGGGCAAACTGCCCGACGAAGTCCTTGAAGGTCTGCAGGTCGCTGCCTTGCTTGGGGAATTCCATGGTCGGAAAGCATGACATCGCGATCGCGGAAGCCGTGACTTCGCCAAAATCGTCGTCGAGATTAACCCGTCCGCCGCCGGCGGCTTTGCCCAGGCGGAGAACAGCGTACGGCTGCAGGAGTCCATCAGGATGTGTTCGCTGCGTCCGATGCGCGGACGACCGAAATCCTCCTTGGCGCGATAGCGTTCAATGGCAGGCTGCACTGCGCCTTCGGACTTGAGGACCCAGCCTTGCGGAATGCGATAGCTGAAGCCGAGCATGGCATTCTCATAGAAGTCGCCATTGATATTGCCAGGATCGATCTGCTTGGCTGGCGGATTCTGCTCCAGCAGGGCCAGTCGATGCGAAGAGATCGATGGACCGTCATACGGTTTGCTGTCGGCCTCCACATACTTGTGCGCATCCGAGGCGGGGAAGAACTCCAGATGCTCGACCGAAGATCTCGAGGCGCTTCACCGTCTTTTCGTCGTGTCCGGCAACCATGACTTCCAGGATGTAGTCGCCGATGGTGGTAGCCATGATCAGGTGCTGCTCGATGCCGCGGCGCGTTTCGAAGAGGAAGAACTGGTGCTGCGCGAAGTTCGCCTTGCTCAGGCCGCGCAGCTCTTCGACGCCGCGATACAACTCCTGATCGAGCGACTCGCGAAGATAAGTCTTCATCCTGCTTGCTGCCCGTCGCGGTTGGAATCGCCGTGATGGAGATCTCGGCGTCAAGCTGGAGGCGGACCGCAGCGAGCGCGCTCGGCCTTTGGGTGCTGCACGACGCGCTCGCGTGGCGGTACGCCGCGTTCGCGCCGGGCGATGCGGCGTGGGGCGCGCCGGGCTCGAGCATCGTCGCGCACGGTGCGCCGGCGATCGCACTGCTCGCAGGCGTGCTGCTGCGCGACTCGCCTTTCGCGTTCGTCGCGCTCGCCGCCGCGCTGCTCGGGCCGCTGGCCGCCTCGCATCGCCGGCTCGGTTGGGCCGCCTTCGCCGCGGCCGTCGTCTTTCTCGCGCTCCCGTTCGGCTATGCGACGAACGTTGCGCAGTTGGCGACCGGCGCATCGCTGCGCTTTGCCGCGCCCGCGCTGGCCGCGGGTGCGCTGCTCGTGCTGCCTGCGGCGCGGCGTTTCGGCACGATCGCGACCGGCCTCTTCGCGATATGCGCGATCTACGGCGCGGGCGCTGATCGTCGCGCTCTTCTACAACGATGCGCCGACGCGGCTCGCCGTCCCGATCGCGATCCTGGCCGTCGGCGTCGTCGCGCTCGCGCGAAAGATCGCAAGCGCCTGGCCGGTCGCCGCCGGCATCGCTGCGATTGCCGTCGCCGCGAACGCGCTGGCCGCCGCGCATCCGGTTGACTTCTATGCCGACGCGCTGCGCGTGCGCGCGCGCTCGACCGGCGTGTACGCGTGGCTTGCGTCTTCGCATCCGAGCGCAATCGGAGGCTGGGGGCTCGCGCTGGGCAGCGCGAACGTGCTCTCGCCCGGAACGCGCACGGTGGATCTGCCCGACGAGCGCGCCTGCGCGTTCGCCCTCCGCGACGGCCTGCTGCTCGTGGCGCTCGCCGAAGAAGGGCGCAGCGACGCCTTCAACGCCGCACGGCTGGCTGCCGCGCGGCGCTGCGGCAGCGTTCGGTACGACGACGGCTTGGCGATCGTCGTCGCGCCGGCGCCGCCGCGTTAAGCGGCGCTACTCGTCGTCGGGCGCGCGGTCCGAATTGGGATGGGAGAGAAAGTACGGCGCCGCGTACGGCGCGGGGATCGGCGTGAAGGGACGCGGCTTCTGCTTGAAGTCGAACGCGCCGGTGAGGGCCGCGGCCCGTTCGTCGGTATAGCCGTCGGCTCGGGCCCCGAGATACGGCAGATCGAACGCCTCCTCGACGAACTTGAGCACGCTGCCGAACTCGTACGGCGTGTGCGCGACGTAGCCGGCCTTCGCGTACGGCGAGATGATGATGCACGGAACGCGAATGCCTAGGCCGACGAAGTCGAGTTGCGGCGGCGTCACGTGATCGTACCAGCCGCCCCAATCGTCCCAAACGACGATGATCGCCGTCGAGTCCCAATACGGCGACGCGCCGATGGCATTGACGACGCCGGCGACCCACGACGGCCCCTTATCGCTGTTCGATCCCGCATGGTCGGAGTCGGCCAGGTTCGGAATCACCCACGAGACGTCGGCGAGATGCCCGTGCGCCGCGTCGGTCAACACCGTCGTCTGCGGCGAGACGACCTTGCGCCAATCCGGCCCGTAGCGCACCGACTTGATCGCCGCGAACGGCGCCCAGAGCCGCCCTCCGACGATCTTCACCGAGGGCGCGTAATACTTCCAGCTCACGCCGGCCGCATCGAGCGTGTCGGCCATCGTGCGGTACTGCGTGAAGCACGGGAAGGGCCCGCCGCCGCTCTCTTGGCGCTGCGGATTCAACAGGTACGTCGTCGTGCCGGGCGGCGCGTCGCAGCTCCAGGGCTGGCCGGTCGGCCCGTCTACCTCGGCTTGGGTCGCGTTGAGATTCGTCGTGCTCGCAATGAGATCTATGTGTGCGGTGAACGTCGGGCCGAACATCGTGGGGAACATGTGGTCGGCGAGCACGTACTCGCGGGCCATCGTCCAGTAGGGAGCGACGAGCGAGCGCTGCAGGTGGGCGTACGGATACGTTCCCGCCGTCCGTCCGTTCACGAGCTTGTTGAGATCGAAGCCGTTCATGCGCCCGCCGGCGTAGCCGGTCATCGCGTTGCTCCAGTCGTGGTAGATGTCCACGCCGTCGAACGTCCCGGCGTGCAGCGGTACTTTCGTGCCGTCGTGCTCGTATCCGTACTGCGCCGCATCCGCGCCCGGAAAGCCGGAGAAAATGTCGTCGAAGCTGCGATTCTCCTGCACGACGATCACGACGTGCTTGATGTACTTTCCGACCGGTCCGTGCGGACCGCTGGTCGGCGGCGGCTGCTCGATCGGCGGCGGCTGCCCCGCGCCGCTGCCGCCGCCTCCGGAGCAGCCTGCCCACAGAAGCGCCAGAACGGCGGCCGCAGCCGCCTTTAGCCCTTGCCTAGTCGCGGGACGAGCCACGGCGTCACGAAGTAGCGCCAGAGGATTTTGATCAGCGCGGCGGCGGGGATGCCGAGGATGAGCCCCGGTATGCCGAAGAGTTCGCCCCCCGCGAAGACTGCGAACATCGCGCCGATCGGCGAGACGCCTACCGACTGCCCCATGATCTTGGGCACGAGCACGTTGTCGCTGATGCGCGCCATGCCGAACATGATCACCTGCACCCACAGGATCATCCAAATGCCCTGCGGCGCGCACATCGGAACGGCGATGATCTCGGCGATGAGCATGCCGATGATCGGAATCGCATAGGCGACCGCCGAGATGATTCCAAGGATGAGCGAAAACTTAAAGCCGATGATCGCGCTGACCACGGCGATGACCGCGCCGGTGATCGCGCTGACGATGACCTGCCCGGAGATGTAGTTGCCGAAGAGCTCGGTGACTTCGGTCGCGAGGCTGCGCGCCGTCTCGCGCCGGCCGATCGGGAACATGGCGGCGAAGCCTTCGGCGATCTGCGTGTCGTTGAGGAGGAAGAAAAACGAGAGAATCATCGCCGAGAAGGCGATGAAGAAGCCGGTCGCCGTGTTGAGCGCGATGGCGCCGAGCGAGGCGACCGTAGCGGCGACGAAGGCCGATATCTGATCGCCCCCGATCTTGCCGATGTTCACCCCGTTCGTGGGAATGTTCAATGAGGGCAGGTGCTGGTCGAGCGAACTCTCGATCCCGAGCAGCCAGCTCTGCGCGGTCGTCGCGTAGGCGGGCAGGTTCGAGGCCAGCAGCTGCGTCTGATCCACCGTGAGCGGAACGACCACGATGAGGAAGATCGCGATGACCAGGAGCAGACCGGCGAAGACGATCGCGATCGCCAGAGGCTTCGGCATGCGGCGTTCGAGGGGCCGCGCGATCGGACGCAGGCCGAACGCGAGGAAGGCCGCGATCGTGAAGATCGCGATCGTTCGCGGAATGTGGGCGGCGAATACGAGCGCCAGAAACGCTACGACGACGATGCCGGCTATCCAGCCGATGCGGCGCCAGCGATCCGCCGTTAGAGCGTTTTGCACAGAAGACGCCTCTCGGTCCGGTAGCCGCCGCGCTCGTAGAGCCGGCGCGCCGCTTCGTTCTCCTCGGTCACCATGAGAGCCATATACGGCAGACCGCGCCTTCTTGCCTCATTTTCTGCCGCACTCAAGAGCGCGGCCCCGACGCCTGCGCCTCGGCGCCGCGGATCCACGGCCATGTACGCCACGAAACCCTGGGCCGTCGCGGTGACGTCGTCCGGCACCGTATCGAGGAAGAGCAGGAAGCCGATGCGCTTGCCGTCGTTCTCGGCGATGAACGTGACGTGGGATTGGTTCTCGACCAGATCCACGAGCCGATCGAAAGCGGCGCGCACCATAGTGGCTGGGGCCGGACGCTGCGACGCGACGCTCGAAAGCGCCGTCTTACGCCCGAGCGTGCGCACGAAGGCGCGATCCTCGTCGGCTGGCGCGCCGACGCGCCACGCTCGCCGCACGCGCGCGCTCACGTTCGGCGCGACCCCGGATCGTGCATCGGCACGCCCGCACGGCACTGCGGGCAGGAGGCTTCGTCGTACGATTCCAGCGGGAGCTCGAGCAGCACCTCGAGCGGCAGTCCGCCGGCGAATCCCTTCTCGCCGCGAAGGACGATGACGCCGATGCCGGCGATCGCCGCGCCGTGCGCGCGCACGACTTCGAGCACTTCGCGCACCGAAAGCCCGGTCGTCACGACGTCTTCGACCACGAGCGCTCGATCCTCGGGCGAGAGCGTGAAGCCGCGTCGAAGGACCGGCGTGCCGTGCTCCTTCTCTACGAAGATCGCCTTGGTGCCCAGCGCCCGCGCGACCTCATAGCCGAGGAGAATGCCGCCGACTGCGGCGCTCACGACGACCGTCGGCGCCGCGGCACGGAAGCGATCGGCGATCTTGCGCGCGACCGGCTCGAGAAGCGCCGGATCTTCGAGCAGGCGAAACTTCTGCACGAAACGGTCGCTGTGGCGCCCCGAGCTCAAGCGAAAGTGGCCTTCCAGCAACGCGCCGCGCCGCGACAGCTCCGGGTACAGATCGAACTCGCCGGGCATCACGCGCGAACGGCCATCTCGTCGAGAATTGCCTTGGCGGCGGCGAGCGGATCCTTCGCTTCGACGATCGGGCGGCCGACCACGAGGTAATCGGCACCGGCGGCCACCGCCTGCGCGGGCGTGGTGACGCGCTTCTGATCGCCGTGCGCGGCGCCGGCGGGCCGGATACCCGGCGTGAGCGTGAGGAAATCGTCGCCGAAGAAGCGCTTGAGGTCGGAGACTTCGTGCGCGCTGCAGACGACGCCCGAGCAGCCGGCATCGCGCGCCAGCGCGGCGAGACGAATCGCATTCTCGCCCGGACCGCCCTGCAGCCCCAACTCGTTGAGATCCTCCGGCGCGATGCTCGTCAGGAGCGTGACCGCGAATACGTGCGGCGGCGTCATACCCAGTTCGTTCGCCCGCGCGTTCGCCGACTCTACCGCCGCTCGCATCATCTCCAATCCTCCCAGCGCGTGCACGTTGAGCAGGTGCACGTTCGGGCGAACGATGTGCGCGACGGCGGCGGCGACGGTCCGGGGGATATCGTGCAGTTTGGCGTCCACGAACGTCCGCACGTCGCGCGCCTCGCAGTAGGAAACGATGCGCTCCTTATACCCGCAGAGCGCCTCCAATCCGATCTTCACGATGACGTCGAGCTCGTAGAGCTGGTCCACGAGCCGCTCGGCCTCCTGCGCGCTGGGCACGTCGAGGGCTACGATCAGCCGTGCCGCCATTGCCTCAACCTTCGTCTCCTTCGTACTGGTCCGGGCCGCGGAGCCCGACGTTCGCTTTCCCCACGATTTCCCCGATCGAGCCCAGGTTCCGGCGCGCGAGGTAGCCGCGCAGACCATCTACGATGCGCTCGGGGATGCGAGGGTCGGTAAAGTTCGCCGTCCCGATGGAAATCGCCGTCGCCCCCGCGAGGAAAAACTCGAGCGCGTCGCTCAGGCTCTCGATCCCGCCCTGCCCGATAATCGGGATATTCACCGCGGCGGCCACCTCGTAGACGGCCAAGACCGCGATCGGCCGGATCGCCGGGCCCGAGAGGCCGCCGGTGAGGTTCCCCAGCCGCGGACGCCAGCTCTCGACGTCTATCGCCATCCCGCGAACGGTATTGACCACCGCCAGCGCGTCCGCGCCGGCGGCTTGCGCTTGGCGCGCGACGTCGGCGATGTGAGTGACGTTCGGCGAGAGTTTGACGACGAGCGTTTTGTTCGTCGTGGCACGCGCCGCGCGCACGACCCGCGCGGTAAGATCCGGATCGCAGCCGAACGTTTCGCCTTCGCTGGCTACGTTCGGGCACGAAACGTTGAGCTCGATCGCGGCGATCTCGTCGCGCGCGGCCAAACGCTCGCAGACGTACGCGTAATCGTCCACCGAGAATCCGGCCACGCTGCCGACGATCTTGCACGGGCGCGCTGCGTACTTGTGCACCTCGTGGGCGAGGTACCAGTCTATGCCGGGATTCTGCAAGCCGATCGCATTGAGCATCCCCGCCGGCGTGTGGACCAGGCGCGGCGTCTGATTGCCCAGGCGCGGAAGCGGCGTGACGCTCTTGAGCACGATCGCGCCGACCTTGCTCAGATCGGCGAAGGGTGCAAACTCCTCGCCGGAGCCGTAGCAGCCGCTGCCCATGAGCGTCGGATACGCCAGATCGAGCGCCCCGATGCGCGTTGCCAGGCTCACCACCGCAGCTCGTGCGCCCAGAAGACCGGGCCCTCCTTGCAGACGCGCGCGCAGACGACGTCGCTGCCGCCTTCCGATGCGGGCGGGAAGCCCGGCGCTTGAGCGCTCGTGGCGACGAGCGGCACGACGCAGCCCCAGCAGCCGCCGACGCCGCAGCCGAACGTCTCCTCGAGCGAAAGCTGCGCGGGTACGTGCAGGTCGGCCGCCGCGCGCCCCACCGCGCGGAGCATCGGCGTCGGTCCGCATGCGTAGATGATCTCGGGTTTGGGTGATGCGAGCAGTGCGTCGGTTACGAAACCGCGGTGCCCCCGCGATCCGTCGTCGGTTGCGAAAACGAGTTCGCAGCCCGCATCGGCGAACGCCTCCGCTTCGACGAGCATCCGTTCGGTTCGCGCGCCGTAAAAGAGCCGCACGCGCGCGCCGTTGCGACGCAAGGCTTGGGCGCACAGCAGCACGGAAGCGATGCCCACGCCGCCGGCGACGATCGCGACGTCACGCTCGCCTCCCGAACAATCGAATCCGTTCCCGAGCGGGCCGAGCACGTCGAGCGCATCGCCTGCGCGCAGCTCGGCAAGAGCGCGCGTACGCTTGCCTGTTACGAAGAAGAGCAGACTCGCGTGCTTGCCTTCGGTTGCGTAGACGGCGAGCGCCGTCGCAGCCGCTTCGCCGTCTCGCGGAATCGCCATCACGTACTGACCCGGACGCGTTGCCGCCGCAAGGTCCGGCGCGTCGAGCGTCACGAGGAAAACGCCGGGCGCCGCCTCGCGCCGGTCGGCGAGCGTCGTTCGATGTACGCGGGCAGATTTGTCGGCCGTCATCATGCTCTTAAGGACGTTTTCTGCAAATTCTTAGAAAAATCTCCGGAAACCGGTGCACGCACTTGCTACTGCAGCCGTTATACTGTATAGAGGAGCAGTAAATCATTTAGAAAGGAGGCTCCCCAGATGGCAGGACTCATCGTCTTCAAATCGCTAGCCGACGCACTGAGAGCGGGCTATCAGGTTTACGATCGGACTGCTGACGGATATCTGGTCAGGACTCGCACAGCGGCCGGATGGGCCATGGCCTTGGTCTCCTGTAGGTAGTTTTACTCGTACGTAGCTACGCGTCTTCATACAAATAACGATGCCGCCGGCCAGAGGGCCGGCGGCATCTTCTTTCTCCACCTGCGGGGCGGTCAGCTGCGGTAGTCCGGAGGCGACGCCGGCTTTTCGATCTCGGGCATTGCCCCGGGGCGCCAGCCGCCGTAGGTCGGCCCTGGGGGCATCGTCTGGCCGGGGGCGCTGCTGGGAGCCGCGGCCGGTCCGGGCGCCGGACCCGGTTGGAAGGCGGCACCGGCATTGGGCGAGGCGATGGTCGCTCCGCTGAGCACGGCGCTTACAATCTGCGCGATCCCGACGAACATGGGGATCAAGCCGCCCAGGAGCCACGGGCCGTAGACGTAGCGTCCGTCACCGTGGTAGCCGATGAAGCCCAGGCCGATCAGCAGGGCGAACCCCACGAACGCGACCTGGATCCCCTTGCGCAGCTGCCGCTGCGCGTAGTAGTCGCCTTGGTAGGGGTACTGCCCGGCGACGGGTCCCGGCGCCCATCCCTGTTTCATCGCCCGGTGCAGATCGCGTGCGTTCGGCGGCGGGATGAAGCCGCGGCGCAGCATCTCCATGCGTTCTTGGTGCGCGAGCACCCGCGAGACGATCCAGCCGAGAATCGGCAATCCGAAGATACAGATTACGGCGAGTGCTGCGATGATGTTGTCGTCCATAACTATTGGGATACTCCGTTGGTAAAGATATGAATGGAACCGTCCGACGTCGCCAGCTTCATCGTGCTCGAGCCGGCGCCCAGGCGCAGCGTACGCGAGGCAGAATCGTCGCCGTCGGAACGCACGCCGTCCACGACGATGCGGCCGTCGCCGGTGGATGCATCAATCGCGAGATCGGCATCGCTGCCGACGTGCAACTCGATCGAGCCGTCGCCGGACGTCATGGCGTACGTGCCGTTGGGAGAGAACGTGCCGGCGACGTGCACCGAGCCGTCGTCGCTGTGGAGTTTGGCTTGCGGGCGCGCGCCTTCTACGCTCAGGCCTTTGGCTTCGATCCGCCCGTCGCCGGTGACCAGCGAGACGGACTGCCCGCTCACGTCGGTGGCATAGATGGATCCGTCGTCGCTGCCGGCATCTATCGTGCCTTGCACGCCGGCCAGCTTGATCGAGCCGTCCTGCGAACGCACGGTTGCGCCGCCGGCGATCCCGGCGACGTCGGCGCCGGAGCAGTGGGCGATCTCGACGCGCGACGCGCTCGGCACGTCCACGTCGATCGCCTGCGTGCTGAAGCCGAAAATCTCTACGGTAAGCGCGCTGCCGTGCGGGCGCTCGACGAGCACGCCGTCGGCGGTGCGCGTCACGCGCAGCTGCGGGTAGCGGGCGCTCGAGAAGACGGCGCCGCGCATCTGGGTGAGGTCGCGCACGTGAACGAGGCCGTCGCTCGAGACGCCGACGTGCACCCGTGAGTTCGGGTCGTCCACGACGACGTGCGGCGCCGCGCCGGCCGAGACGGGCGCTTGCGAGGCTGCGGTGAAGTCAACGCCTTGCATGCCCGCGCCGAGCGCCGCCCCGCTGCCGCGGACGGCGAAGATCGCCATCCCGACGATGAGGATTTCGGCGGCGACGAGCATGCCGACGATCGAGGCGCGAGACATCTTAGAGCCTCGGGCCCCAGCCGTCGAAGGTAGGGCGCAGCGACTGCGCGGATTTCCACCGGTCGGTCGGCAGCGTCGGCTGCGTGCGATCGTTGCCGGCGGCATCGGGAAGGGTCTTGTTGGGAATGGTGGTCATCTTGGGGTTGGTCCTCCGTGTCGTTTCCTGCCCTAGGTACGGCGCGCCGAGGCAGTTGTTTCGCGGCTGCCCTGGCCCCACGCGGCGAAACAAACCAGCCTCCAAGGGCGTAATTCGGGCGTGTCGGCAGTCTTGGCGGAGGCTCCGCCCATCCGGGTGACCGCGGGGCCGACGGACGGAGAGCTCGTGGCGGCGGCGCTCCGGGGCAACCCGGATGCGTTCGCGACGCTCGTCGAGCGCTACGACCGGGCCGTCTACCACCTGGCCTACCGGACGCTGCACGACGTAGAGGAGGCGCGCGATGCGACCCAAGAGGCCTTCTTCAAGGCCTTCCGCAGTCTTCGGACCTTCAAGCCGGGAGCGAAGTTCTCGACCTGGATCTTTGCGATCGCCTACCACGGCTGCTGCGACCGGCTCAACCGGCGCAAGCGCTACACAAACGAGGAACCGCCGGATTTCGCCGATGCCGCGCCCGGACCGGAACAGCAAGCGATCGCGCTCGACGAGGCAAGCCGCCTGCGCGCCGCGATCGACGCGCTGCCGGAGAAGTACCGAGCGGTTATCACGCTTTTCCATCTGCAGGGCCGCCAGTACGACGAAATCGCAACCGTCCTCGGCCTGCCGATGGGCACGGTCAAAACGCATTTGTTTCGAGCGAAGGAGCAGCTACGCAGGCTTCTAGACGGAATGGGGGTAACGGAATCATGAGTATGTACGACGGAGAGGACGCACTGGATCGGGCCCTGTTTGCGTTGCCGCTCGAAGAGCCGCCGGAGGGCCTGCGCGCCTCCATCCTGATGGCGACGTCGTACCGGCCCGCGCCCGCATTTTCGTTCCTCGAACTCGGCGCGCTCGGCGTTGCGGGCGCGGTCGCCGTTTGGTTCGTCGTGCTGCTCGTGCTGGGCGGCGGTTCGCTCTTCGTCCACACGCTCGCAACGATCTCCTCGGTTATCTCCCGCGCGCTTGCAAGCCCTTCCACGCTCGCATGGCTCGCGGCAGGCGCCGCGACGGCCCTCTGGCTGAGCCTTTTCAACGGATTTGCACCGGTAACGGCCACGTCGTACAGGTCCGGACGGAGGGCCGGCCGATAATTCCCCTCTCATGGAGAATCGCGTAGCGCCGGAACGGCGCCCCTATCGGATACTCGTCGTCGAAGACGATGCGGCGATCAGCCGCGTGCTTCAGCTCGAGCTCGAGCACGAGCGCTACGAAGTAGAGGTGGCGCGAGACGGGCTTTCCGGCCTCGAAAAAGCCCTCAAAGAACCCGACCTCGTGATCCTCGATCTGATGCTCCCGCGAATGGACGGCCTGGAAGTCTGCCGGCGCATTCGCGCCAAGAGCCGCGTCCCGATCATCATGCTCACCGCGCGCGATCGCGTGCCCGACCGCGTCGAGGGCCTCGACGTCGGCGCCGACGACTACCTGGTCAAGCCGTTCGCGACCGAGGAACTCCTCGCGCGCGTCCGCGCCCGCCTGCGCGAGCGCGTGCCGCAAGGCAACGTCATCGAGTACCGTGACGTCGTGATGGATCGCGACCGCCACGAAGTCCACCGCGGCGGCAAGCCGGTCGCGCTCACCGCCAAGGAGTACTCGCTCCTGGAGTACCTGCTGCTCCATCGCAACAAGGTGCATACGCGCGACGAACTGTTCAACGGAGTCTGGGGAAGCGATTTCCTGGGCGACTCCAACCTCATCGACGTCTACATTCGCTACCTGCGCGGCAAGATAGACGACGGCTTCGACGACAAGCTGATCACCACGGTTCGGGGCGTCGGCTATACCATCAAGGACTAAGAGCCTCCGCCGCATCCCATGTCGCTGAAGTGGAGAATCGCGCTGGGATACTCGCTCCTGCTCATCGTCGCGATGAGCCTGATGAGCGGGATCATCGTCTGGCGCTTTCAGCAGATCCTCTACGATCAAGCCGAGGCGAGCGTGAACGCGACGATGCGCGCCGTCGTCGCTTTCGCACAGCAGGCGGCCACGCCGTTCTCGATGGAAGACTCCTCGCCGGGGACGCTGCAGTTTCTCTTCAACAGCAGCAATCTGGCGACGTGGAGTTCCTCGAATAGCTTCGTCCAGGTAGATTCGATTGACGGCTATCCGCTCGCCAAGACGACGAACCTCGGGGCGCTCGCGATACCGCCGAACCCCGCAATCTCGGCCGTCCACGACGTCGCGTTTCGCAAGGATACGATCGGCGGGCGGCCGTTCTTGATCGAGGACCGCTTCCTGCACGAAGGCGCGAGCGCTGCGATCGTTCACGTGGCCGAACCGCTCGATACGCTCCAGCGCACGTTCGCGCGCGCCGAGGAAGCGATCGTTATCGTGGTGGGCGGAGCCGCGATCGCCGTCGTCGGCTTCTCCATCGTGCTGGCCGGCTCGGCCACGACGCCGATCAACGAGCTCTCGCGCGAGATGCGCGAGGTCAGCTCCGACCGTTTGGCCGCCCCGGATCACGCCCTCCGCGTGAGGCACCGGCGCGACGAGATCGGCCGCTTGGCGGAGAGTTTCGAAGACCTGCTCTCGCGTCTGGGAGAGGCCTTCGCGCGCGAGCGCCAGTTCATCTCCGATGCCTCCCACGAACTGAAAACCCCGCTGACCTCGATCAACGCCAACGCGCAGATGCTGCTGCGCTGGGGCGATGAGGATCCGCAGATCCGGCGCGAGAGTCTGGAGACGATCGCGCGCGAGAGCGCCGATCTCGCCGGCATGGTCAACGGCATGCTCACGCTGGCGAAAGCCGACCGGGGCGACGAGATCCCCAAAGAGCCGCTCTCGCTCGCGCAGATCGCCAGCGAAGTCACGCAGAACGCCGGACAGCGCGCCGCCGAAAAGGGCTTGGAGTTGGACTTCACGCACGACGGCACGCCGATCGTCATCGGCGATCAGCACCTCCTGCGCCAGATGATCGGCAATCTCGTGGACAACGCGATCAAGTTCAGCGAGCGCGGAACCATCGCCGTGCGCGTTGGCCAAGACGGCACCCGGGCGTGGGTCGAGGTCGCCGACCGCGGCCCGGGGATCGCGCCGGCCGAGGTCGGGCACATCTTCGACCGCTTCTACCGCGCCGACAAGGCGCGCTCGCGGGAGGTTCCCGGCACGGGGCTGGGCCTGGCGATCGTCCGGTCCATCGCTCGCGTGCACGAGGGGCAGGCGTCGGCGGGCAACGCCCCGGGAGGAGGCGCCGTTTTTCGCGTGGTTTTACCTCGCGTCAACACGCCGTTCACCCCTCTCTCATGATGCCCGCGGCCCGGGCTGGCTACAATAAAGGCGTGCAAGGAGGTTGGCGGCGGGGAGCACTAGCGGGGCTCCTCGCCTTGTTGTCTTGGTTGCTCGCGGCGCCGGCAAGCGCCGACGAGCAGTTTGACGTTGGCCCCTCGCCCATTCTGAACGTCCACGTCAACCGCGGCAAGCTGACGATCCAGACGTGGGACCGCTCGCAGGTGCTCATCTCTTCCAACGGCCCGGTGAACGTCCGGCACCTGGATGCATCCCAGGTGGACCCCCGGATCCCGCGGCTTCTGCAGAACCCTTCGCATACGATCCAGACCCCGCACGGCTCGGTGACGCTCCCGGCAGAATCGTTCGTGCTCCCTCAGCTCGCCGGCACGCAGCACGACGCGGTCGTCGCCAACGCCGGCGGCAACGTGACGATCACGATTCCGCGCGGCACCGCGATGGTGCTCGCGCACGTGCGCGCCGGCCGCTTGACCATCAACGACTACCACGGCGTCTTCGTCACGCACGTACGCTCGGCGGAGATCGCGCTCAACAACGTCAGCGGGACCGGCTACGTCGAGTCCCTGCGCGGGCGGATCGTCGCGACGAACTCCTCGTTCGACCGCCTGCGCGTACGTACGGGGACCGGAGACATGCTCTTTCAAGGCTGCACCTCGCACCAGATCCAAGCCTCGAGCAGTTACGGCTCGATCGTCTACGACAACGGCGACTTCGCCCCGGGGCTCGCACGGTTTGAATCCGAGCACGGAAACGTCGCGCTCGGCGTGCGCGGCAACGCGCAGATCGGCGCGCACAGCGGCAGCGGACACGTCGTATCGAGCTTCGACGATCAGGCTCAAGTCCACGGCGATCCTGGGACGAAACAGGCGACGGTGGGCGGGGGCGGCCCGGTCGTCACAGCGACCTCGGCGCACGGAAACGTCTTTCTCTACAGCGGATCGGTGAACGACCACCCGCACGTCCAAGAACAGCTCAACGGAAACTCGCTGTTGCCCGTCGTCCCCTTCGCCGGCTCGCAGACGCCGCCGTACCCGGCCTCGCGCGGCGTGCAGCGCGGGGCGCCGCACGCCGCGCAGCCCCACGCGCCCCGCCAGCCGCCGCCGCTACTGTAGAAAGCGGCGCAGCGCCGCCATATCCAATTTGAAGGCGTGCTGGCGCAGCACCGCCTCCTCGTGGAAGCCGCACCGCTCGAAGAATTGCTGCGCCGCGCCGCCGTGCGGCACGAGCGCGGCCATCTTGTGGCAGTTGTAGTAGGCGGCCGCCTCCGCGGCGCTCTCGACGAGCCGTGCGCCGATGCCCCGGCGGCGCCGCTCCGGCGCGACCACGATCCATTCGACCTGCGCGACCGAGGCAACGATCAGAATCGTCGCGGCGCCGACCGTCTCCTCGCCGTCGCGCGCGCAGAGCACGTGCGTCTGCTCGTGCCGCACCACCGTGAAGCCGTAGAAGGCGTGCAGCGCCTCGCGCTCGTGGCTGCGGTAGAATGCTTCGACCGCGCTCGCCTCCGTACGGGCGATCTCAAGAGGCAACCGCCGCCACCTCGGTCTCTACGTCCACCACGAGGCCGTCGTACGCAGCGATCGCGCGTATGCCGAGTTCGTCTTCGACTTCCTGCGCCAAACGCGGCGGATCCGCCTCGAGCATCTTCGTGCCGAAGTGCTGGAAGACGACCACCTTCGGACGGATCTCTGCGACGATGCGGCAGGCGTCGGGCCAGGTAAGGTGGTCTACGTTCATCTCGTCGCGGAAGCGCAGCACGTTCATGACGAGCAGGTCCGGACGGTGCGCCGCGTAGTCGGCGGCGAGTCCCTCGAAGTAGCGCCCGCACGGCATGTAGGAAACGCGCAGCCCGTCGTGCACGAAGTGCAGGCCGTACGTCTTGACGGCGTGACGATGCGTCGCCGACGTGCGCAGTTCCACGCCGCCGATCGCGTACGGGCCGGCCGAGGGCTGCAGACGCTCGATGCGCTCGACGTACGAGCGAACGTAGGGCAGCACGACGGGCTCGTCGTCGAATGCGTCGGCCGGCGCCAGGATCGCGCCGCGCCGCCGGAAACCGCCGGAGGTCATAGCCTCGGCCATCGCGTTCACGTCGGCGGCGTGGTCGAGATGCTTGTGCGAGAGCACGATCGCGTCGAGCTCGCGCGGATTGCATGGGGGCACGTGCGAAAGCGCGCGTACGAGCGCGCCGGGGCCCGGATCCACGTGGACCTGCGTGCCGCCGAAGCTCATCCACATGCCGCCCGACGCGCGCAGTTGGCGCGCGACGACGAAGCGCGCGCCGCCGCTCCCGAGAAAGAGGATCGAAGAGGCCATGCGGTCACGTTTGGACCGCGGCGAGCGCAGCCCTCCGCTACGCCAGGACCGGGAGCTGCGGGAACGTGCCGGCGAGCACCGGCGCCGATGGACGGCCGAGCCAGCGCTCGAGCACGGTCGCGTAGACGCTGCGGAAGTCCACCGCGTAGCGCAGATTGCCCATGTTCGTCGCCGAGAGGTCCGGCTGCACGCCGTAGATGCCGCCCTTGACGCCGCCGCCGACGACGAAGAGCGGGGAGGCCTCGCCATGGTCGGTACCGCGACTGCCGTTCTCTTCCACGCGCCGTCCGAACTCGCTGAACGTCACCGTAAGCACGCGGCGATCGTTGCCGTGGGCCGCGAGATCGTCGTAGAATGCCGCGATCGCATCGGAGAACTGCGCGAGGAGCCGGTTCTGCGTCTCCTTCTGGCTGACGTGCGTATCGAACGACCCGTGCTCGACGTAGATGACCTTCGTGCCGAGATTGCTGCCCACGATCTGCGCGGCAAGCGCGAAACTGCGCCCGAGGTCGGTCGCCGGGTACGATGCTTTCGAGGTATAGCCGGCGACTAGGCCCGGCAGTTCCTCCGAACTGCGCTGCGCGTCGCCTTCCACGCGCATGACGTGCGCGAGATACGGCGAGGCGAATGGGAGATGCCAGTCGCGCGCCTCCTGCGAGAACGCCGCGCGTTTGGCCGCGTTCGAGTCGCTCGCCAGCGCGTAACCGCCCAGATTCGGAATCGCCGGGATGTCGGTGCGGTCCGAGACGAGCGCCTCGGGAAGGACGCGCGAGACCGCGACGCCTTTGAAGAGATTCTGCGGCGGCAGGCCGGCGCCGTCGAAGTAACGTCCCAGCCAGCCGGTGTGCTCGTAGCGCTCGGGTGCGGCGGTCTGCCAGATCTCCGTCGAGCGGAAGTGCGAGTGGTCGGGATTCGGGTACCCGACGCCTTGGACGATCGCGACCGTGCCGCGGTCGTACATCGCCTTGAGCGAGCGCATGCCGGGATTGAGGCCGATGCGTTCGTTTATCGCGATGACGTCCGGCTGAGCGATCGCCAGCGAGGGCCGCATCTGATAGTACCGCGGGTCGCCGTGCGGCACGACGCAGTTCAGCCCGTCGTTGCCGCCGTAGAGGTTCACGAGCACCAGGCAACGCTCTTCGCTGCCGGGCAATCCCGGCAACGGCGTTTGCGCGAGCGCGCGTGCGAAGACGTGCTGCGTGTTCGCGACGATCGCCAGCCCCGAGACCGTGCCGAGGACGAAGTTTCGACGTTTCATGTTAGTTCAACTGATACGCTGGCGTCGCCATCGCGAGGTAGGCGGCGCCGCTGACGCGTTCTCCGTAGTTTTCGACCGACAGCGTTGCCAGGGCCGCGCTGCCGGCGCCGGCGAGGTAGCGATCCATCTCGACGAGCGAGGCCGGCGCGATGTCGCCTTGCAGCAAGGTCTTTCCGAGCATGCCGGCCGCGTCGCTCGGGCTCACCGGCACGTCGCGAAGCCAGCTCGAGGATGCGAGCGTCTGCGATCCGAGCAGGCGCACGAGAAAGTTTTGGCGCGCGATCATCGTGCCGCTCGTGAGCCAGTTGCTCCCTCCCGGCCAGCCCGCCACGCTCGGCGGAAAGTACAAACGTTGGCCCATCTGCGCGAGCGCCGGTATCGCGAGTGGATCCACCGCCGGCAATCCCAGCGCCGCGTACGTTCCGACCACGAACTCGACCGGCCCCTTCACGAGCGCCCGGTACGCGCGCTCGCCGTAGAAGACGTTGCTGCGCAAGATCGTCGCCAGCACCGGCGCCAGTTCGTAGTCGTGTTTGGTGAGCAGCGCGGCGATGCCGTCTACCAGTTCCGGTTCGGGGTCGTTGTAGACGAACCAGTTCAGCAGGCCGGCAGCAAAGAACCGCGCGCACTGCTTTTGATCGAAGATGATGTCTACGATGTCGTCGCCGTCGAAGTCGCCGCTGCGCCCGAGGAAGGTCTTGCGCCCGTAGTCGTGGCGCGCCGGGACGAAGGTTGCCGACGCCGTCTGGCGATCTACGCGCCAGCCGGTCCAGGCGCGCGCCGATTCGCGAACGTCGTTCTCCGTATAGCGGTCCACGCCGAGCGTGAAGAGCTCCATGAGCTCGCGCGCGTAGTTTTCGTTCGGCGCCGTTGCGACGCTGCCGTTGCCGTTCAGATAGATAAGCATCGCCGGGTCTTTGGAGACCTCGCGCGTGAGTTCGCGCAGGCTGCCCGACGCCCACCGCCGGAAGAGCGCGTTCTGCGTGTAGGTGATGCGCGGGAAGCGCGGCGTCGCCCGCGACGTGAAGTGCCCGTGAAAGTAGAGGGTCATCTTCTCTTGGAGCGGCGCGGGGCTCGTTAGCATGCGGTTCAGCCACCACAGCTGCAGCTCGGCGAGCGACTCGCGCTGGGCGCGCATCCGATCGCCCTTGGGCAAGCCGAGGAGGTCGTCGAGCGGCGCAGGCGGCGCGATCGAGGCGGCCGGGGGAAACGCGAGGAGCGACTCGGCCGCATCGTCGGCACGCATCGCGGCGTAGCGGCGAATCGCATCGGGCGTGCCGCCGAAGCCGGCGCGCCGCAGCAAGTGCGCGGCCGCCCGCGTGCCGAGCGTACCGCGGTAGGGTGCGAGCGCGGTTTCGGGATCGAGGCGGCCCTGCGGACGCAGGATCCCGCCGAAATCTACTTGAGCCTGTGCGGCCATCTGTAGAACCTACCTACGCGGCGCCCCGCACGCCGACCTCGGCTTTCTCCAAGGTCTAACCGGGCTCTAAGCGCGTCGCGCCGAATGGCCGCGCGATGGCGATTCTGGAATCGCGGCTCGAACGCGGGTCGGCGGAGTTTGCAGCCAACTCAGCTCGAATGGAGCGCCTCGTCGGCGAGCTGCGCAAGCGGCTGGCAGCCGTCCGCGGCGGCGGCGGCCCCGACGCGCTCGAAAAGCACCGCCGGCGCAACAAACTGCCCGCCCGCGACCGAATAGACCGTCTCGTGGATCCGGGCAGCGCGTTCCTGGAGCTCTCCGCCCTGGCGGCATCCGGCATGTACGGCGACGACTCTCCGGCCGCGGGGATCGTGACGGGAATCGGCGTCGTCGAGGGGCAGCACTGCGTCATCGTCGCCAACGACGCGACCGTCAAAGGCGGCACGTACTACCCGATGACCGTGAAGAAGCATCTGCGCGCCCAGGAGATCGCCGAACAGAATCACCTGCCGTGCATCTACCTCGTGGACTCCGGCGGCGCGTTCTTGCCCCTGCAGGCCGAGGTCTTTCCCGACCGCGAGCACTTCGGCCGCATCTTCTACAATCAGGCGCGCATGTCGGCCAAGCGGATCGCGCAGATCGCAGCAGTGATGGGTTCGTGCACCGCCGGCGGCGCCTACGTGCCGGCGATGAGCGACGAGACCGTGATCGTCAAAGGCCAGGGAACGATCTTCCTCGGCGGACCGCCGCTGGTAAAGGCCGCGACCGGCGAGATCGTCACCGCCGAAGAACTCGGCGGCGCCGACGTGCACACGCGCATCTCCGGCGTGGCGGACCACTTCGCGAACGACGACGAGCACGCGCTGGCGATCGTGCGCGAGATCGTCCGCAATCTGCATCTAGAGATGCCGCGCCAGTGGGACGCCGGCGAGCCGCAGCCGCCAAAGTACGACGAGCGCGAACTCTACGGCGCGATCCCCGCCGACTCGCGCACCGGCTACGACGTGCGCGAGATCGTCGCGCGTCTGGTGGACGGCTCGGATTTCCACGAGTTCAAGTCGCGCTACGGCACGACGCTCGTCTGCGGCTTCGCCCGCATCGAAGGCCACCCGATCGGCATTCTCGCGAACAACGGCATCCTCTTCAGCGAAAGCGCGCTCAAGGGCGCGCACTTCATCGAACTCTGCGCGCAGCGCGGCACGCCGCTGCTCTTCCTGCAGAACATCACCGGCTTCATGGTCGGCAAAGAGTACGAGAACGGCGGCATCGCCAAGGACGGCGCGAAACTCGTGACCGCCGTCGCTTGCGCCGAGGTGCCCAAGTTCACGGTCGTCATCGGCGGCAGTTTCGGTGCCGGCAACTACGGGATGTGCGGGCGCGCCTACTCGCCGCGCCAGCTGTGGATGTGGCCGAACGCGCGGATCAGCGTGATGGGCGGCCCGCAGGCCGCCGGCGTGCTCTCGACCGTCAAAGGCGAGATGACGCCGGAGGAACGCGCCGCCTTCGAAGCGCCCATTTTAGAGAAGTACGAACGCGAAGGGAATCCCTACTACTCGACGGCACGCCTCTGGGACGACGGCATCATAGACCCGCTGGACACGCGGCGCGTCATCGCCATCGGGCTCGAAGCCGCCGCCAATGCGCCGCAGCCGCGCACGCAGTTCGGCGTCTTCCGAATGTAGGCGGCCGGCGTATGCGCGCGGATGCGACGTTCTCGCAGGGTGACGACCGAGGCATCGTCGTGCCCGCGAACGTCTTGGAAGACGCGCCTAGCGATGGTGCGAGCCGAATCCGACCAGGGCCCCTCGTACGCGGCGCGACAGGCATCCACGAGTTCGCGCTCGCCGCAAAGAATCTTGCGGTCGTGCTCCGTGATGCCGTCGGTGTACATAACGATCATGGCATCGGCCGGAAGCGCGACGACGTAGTCCGCCGAGCGATACGCGGGAACGACGCCTAAAGGCAAATCGCCGATCTCGCGGCCCAAGAATCCGTATGCGGCGGACGCGATCATGAACGGCGGCGGGTGGCCCGCGTTCGCGAACGTGAGCGTTCGCAATCCCCGGTTAAGGAACCCAACGATGGCGGTGACGACGGCTCCCTCACCGTGCGAACGCGCCGTCGCATTGGCAACCGACAAGACGGCCGACGGCTCCGTGGTATCCTGCATAGCGGCGAAGACCGATCGGCGCATAGCGTGCATCGTTTCCGCTGCAGACTCGCCATGACCCGCTACATCGCCGATCGTCACGCCCACGCAGTTTTTTGGGAGCGCAAACGCGTCGCACCAATCTCCGCCGTAGCGCGCGCCGCCCGCCGGCAAGTTCAAGAGGTCCACGTTCCAGTCGGGTAGGCTCGTAGGTGAGAACGGCGCGAGCATCGTTCGTGTCGCGCCTATGCGGCGAAACGCGGATCGGTGAAGCAGCCGCTCCGGATTGCGTTCCGAAACCCGGATACGAGTTGGGACTCGGACGATTCTTTAGAGAGCACGCAGGTCGCGCCGGCCAAGTGGCACGACCGGGCCCACGAGAGGTCCGTGCCGGCCGTGTAGACGGCGATGACGCAGTCGGGGAGAACGAAGCGCACCTGTCGCAGCAGCTCGAGCGCATCGACGTCGAGCCCGTCTATATCAACGATCAAAACGTCCGGCGCCAGCTTTCGCAGCTCTGCAACGCCGAGAGGGGCGACGATCGTGAGGGCCGGCTCCCCCGCACCTGTAAGTGCGGCACCGAGGAGGGCGAAGTCGTCGGGTTCGATGCCTGCCAGAGCGCATACCCGGGCCATAGTGTAACGCTTTCACAACGCTTAAAGGTGAGTTCTACGCAGCTGCGTAGAAGGGCGCTCCCCAGCGTAGCACCGCGGCGAGAAGGTAACCATCGTTAAAAAGCGCGATATTGACGGCGCGGGCCCGAGCAGGGCCGATGCACGGCTGTTAGCCGGCACCCTTCCCGAGTCGGATCCGGCGTATTCGATCATCGCGGCAATTCTTCGGGTCGTTCCGGCGTCTCGTTGGGCCTTCGCACGCGTGACGTCGGACGGTGAGCTCGGCCTTCTGCTCGACTCCAGCGGCAGCGCCGGGGAACTCCTCGAGCTAAAGAGCGAGTTCCAGCACCAGCGCAAGCGGGTTAAAAGCGGCGCGCGCATCGCGGCGACGCTCGGACCCCTGGGCGATTTCGACAGCGGCATTACGCTTCTTTTTGCGGACGCCCACGCCGATTTCGGAATTCTCACGCTGCTGCGGACCAGCGAACTCGGTCCGTTCACCTCTAGCGAGGTCAGCATGTTGGCCTTGTCGCTCGACGCGACGTCCGAGCGTCTCTCCGCGCTGAGACTTAGCTCGCGCGACGACGGGTCATCCGCTCCTCCCGCTGCCGCGGGTGCGATGCCCGCGGCCGAGGCTTCCGGCGAGTCGTTCTACGTGCTAAACGCCGACCTGCAGATCGTGCTGGCATGGACTGCCCAAGACCGCAGGCGAATCGCCCTCACCGGGATACATACCAGGTTAGCGGATCGACTGCCCGCCGTGCTCGAAGAGACCGTTCGGAACTTGATCGCCGGCTGGCAAACCGATGCCGATACGCAAAATGCCGGCATCGCCCATCCCGTACCGTTCCTCGTCGTGCGCACGCAGCCCATGTCCGGGCCGGCCGGCCTTTTCATCGGGGTCCGGATCAACCGCTTTCACCCGCCGCATTCGCTAACCGGGCCCGCGGAACGCTACCATATCTCGCCGCGCGAGTTGCAGGTCCTCGCCCTGCTCCTCGACGGCGCGAAGCTCGAGGAGATCGGCCGGAAGCTGCACATCACGTCTTCCACCGTTCAGGACCACATCAAGAGCATGGTCGACAAGACGGCCAGCCGCAACCGAAGCGAACTCATAGCGCGCGTCCTGGGCTGGGAAAACACCATTGAGGAGCCCCCGCCCTAGAGAAATCGCACGCTGCCGGAGCGTTTCCGCCTTCTCAAGCACGTCCATCCCCCGAATGCACGATACCGCGTCGGCTATGCCGGTGGTACGCTTTAGTCTGCTGCCGTCTGGCAGCGCGTTCAGAGAAGGCGAAACATCAATGGCCGTGCACGTCATGCCCGCAATGGAGTACGAAAGCGTCAATCCGTTCGACGGCAAAACCCTCAAAACGTTCGTCCATATTACCGACGCGCAACTAGAGGCAAAGACCGCGGCCGCACAGGCGTGCTACGAGACATGGCGGCATAAGACGTACGCCGAGCGCGCGGCGATCGTCGCCAAGGCGGCGGCGCTCATGCACGCCAAGCGCGACGAGTTTGCACGCCGGATGACGGTCGAGATGGGCAAGCGCATAGACGAAGCGCGCGGCGAGGTGACGTTCAGCGCAGATATTCTCGCCTACTACGCTAAGAACGCCGAGCGCTTCCTCGCGCCGGTGAAGCTCAATCCCGCCGTCGGCACGGCGCACATGGAGAGCAGCCCGATGGGTGTGATTTTCTGCGTCGAGCCGTGGAACTTTCCGTATTATCAGCTCGCGCGGGTAGCCGGTCCGCATCTCATGGCCGGCAACGTCATCCTGGTGAAGCACGCCGGCATCGTACCGCAGTGCGCGCTCGCCTTTGAAAAGCTCTGGGTCGAAGCCGGAGCGCCGGCTGGCCTGTACACGAATCTCTTCATCTCACACGCGCAGTCGGACCGTATCGTGGACGACGCGCGCGTCAAGGGCGTCGCCCTAACCGGAAGCGTCGCCGCAGGCAGGAGCATTGCCGCCAAGGCGGGCGCGAACGTCAAGCCTTCGTCAATGGAACTCGGCGGAAGCGACGCGTTCATCGTCCTCGAGGATGCGGATCTCGAGCACGCGATCGAGTGGGCGGTCTGGGGCCGAATGTACAACGCGGCCAGACGTGTTGCGCGGCCAAGCGTTTCATCGTCATCGAAGCGGTCGCAGACAAATTCCTCGAGAAGTTCCGCGCGGCCCTGGCCGCTCTCAAGCCGGGCGATCCGATGGACGAATCGACGACGCTGGGACCGCTTTCGAGCGAGCCGGCCTTGCTTCAATTTCTCGAGCAGGTGGACGCAGCGGTCGCGCACGGCGCGAAGCTGGCGCTCGGCGGCAAGCGAATCGAACGCCCGGGCTGGTTCATGCAACCGTCGATCCTGACGGATATCAAGCCGAATAATCCCGCGTTCCGCGAAGAGTTCTTCGGCCCGGTCGCCCTCTTCTTCCGCGTCAAGGATGAAGACGCCGCGGTCGCTCTTGCCAACGATTGCGACTTCGGCTTGGGCGGCTCGGTCTTCACCAAGGACGAAGCGCGAGGCCAACGCGTGGCAGGCCGCGTCGAGACGGGCATGATGTTCGTTAATAACATCTCCTGGTCGGACGCGGAGTTGCCGTTCGGCGGAATCAAAGACTCCGGTTACGGACGCGAGCTCGGCGAACATGGGCATCCAGGAGTTCGTAAATAAGAAGCTCGTGCGCTTCGGCAAGATCGAAGCTCCCCCGACCGTCTCTAAGAGCGCCTCGACGAACGGCAAGTCATGACGGCCAACGGCCCGGTCCTGACGGCCCCATCCCCGCCGCAGGGTGCAGCGGTGACCATGAAGGCGCTCGTCTATCTGGGCGATGGGAAGAAGGCCTTCCAAGATAAACCCAAACCGGTCGTCACCGCAGCGACGGACGCGATCGTACGCATCGTCAAGACCACGATCTGCGGGACCGACCTGCACATCCTCAAAGGCGACGTGCCGACGGCGAAGCCCGGGCGGACGCTCGGGCACGAAGGAGTCGGCGTCATCGAGGAAGTCGGCTCCGCAGTGCGCACGTTCAAAAAGGGCGATCGCGTCCTCATCTCCTGCGTTACGTCTTGCGGTGCCTGCGAGTACTGTCGAAGACTGATGTTCTCGCACTGCATCGACGGCGGCTGGATCTTGGGTAACGCCATCGACGGCACGCAGGCTGACTTCGTCCGCATCCCTCACGCCGATACGAGCCTCTATCCCATTCTCGCAGGCGAGGTCGAAGAACCGCTCGTGATGTTCAGCGATATTCTGCCCACCGGCTACGAGTGCGGCGTCCTCAACGGCCGGATCGCTCCCGGAAGCACGGTCGCCATCGTCGGATCGGGGCCGATCGGGCTTGCGGCGCTGCTGACCGCGCAGCTCTACTCGCCCGCCGAAATTATCGTCATCGACCTCGACCAGAAACGCCTGGACGTCGCCATGCGCTTCGGCGCGACGAAGACGGTCAACAGCACCGGCGGGAAGACGAAGGACGCGATCATGCGGCTGACCGGGAACGTCGGGGTCGACACGGCCATCGAGGCCGTCGGCATTCCGGCTACGTTCGAACTATGCGAACAGATCGTGGCGCCCGGCGGCCGCATTGCCAATATCGGCGTCCACGGAAAGCCCGTCGCGCTGCATCTCGAGCAACTCTGGGATCGCAATATCGGCATCACGACGCGCCTGGTGGATACCGTCAGCACCCCGACGCTGCTCAAGATGCAGCGCGCTCAGAAGCTCGACGCCGGGAAGCTCATCACGCACCGCTTCAAACTCACCGACATCATCTCCGCCTACGAAACGTTCGCCAACGCGGCGACGACCGGCGCGCTCAAGGTCATCCTGGAGAGATAGTGTTCGTCAACGTCGCGGTTCTTAAAGAGACCCAAGCACACGAGCGCCGCGTCGCGCTCGTACCCGCGGTCGTGCCGAAGCTCATCCGACTCGGCGCCAAGCTGCACATGCAGTCCGGCGCCGGCGATGCCGTCGGTTTCCCCGACTCCGCATACGAGGACGTCGCCTTCGCAACCGATCGCGCCGCACTCGTTCGCGACGCCGACGTCGTGCTTTGCGTGCAACCACCTGCCATCGAGGTCGTCGCCGAGATGAAGGAGGGAGCCATCCTGGTCTGCTTCGTCTACGCAGAGCACGAGAAGCGGCTGGTGCGGGAACTGCTGGAGCGCAAAATTACGTGCTTTGCGATGGAACGCATCCCGCGCATCACGCGGGCCCAAGCGATGGATGCGCTCTCGAGTCAGTCTGCTCTGGCCGGATACTATGGCGTGCAACTCGGCGCGACGCATATGAATCGCATTCTTCCAAAGATCACTACGGCCGGGGGCACGCTCGGCCCGGCCAAGGTCCTCGTGATGGGGCTGGGCGTCGCCGGGCTCGAGGCAGTCGCGACGGCGCACCGCTTGGGAGCCGTGGTCGAAGGCTACGACGTCCGGCCGGCGACGGCGGAGCAGGTGCTCTCGCTCGGAGCCACGTTCGTGGATACCGGCATCGACGCGCGGGGGAAGGGCGGGTACGCGCGCGAGCTGACGCCGCAGGAAAAGACGACGGTCGCGGCCGTCCTGACCAAACACATTCAAGCCGCCGATCTCGTCGTAACGACCGCCGCGATTCCCGGCAAGCCCTCACCGAAACTGATCAGCAAGGCACAGGTTGCGGGCATGAAATCGGGGGCGGTCATCGTCGACCTCTCTGCCGAAGGCGGCGGCAACTGCGAGGAGACGCAGCCGGGCGAGACCGTGAAGGCCGGCAACGTGACGATCGCGGCGCCGCTCAACGTACCCTCGCTGCTGGGCGACGACGCAAGCAAGCTCTACTCGCACAACCAGTACAATTTCCTCGCACTGATGTTAAAGGACAACATCGTTACGATCGATTGGAGCGACGAGGTCTTATCGAAGACCGTTCTAACTTATGCCGGCAAGATGCACGACGATGCCGTCAGCCGCAATACGACGAAAGCTGCCGCGAAAGTGGCCTGAACGGATCCGCACGACTAATGGAATCTATGATGACGATAAATTTCTTTGTCGGCGCCTACATCTTCATGCTGGCGGCGTTCGCGGGCTGGGTCATCATCGGCAACGTGCCGGCGATTCTCCACACGCCGTTGATGTCGGGCTCGAACTTCGTGCACGGCATCGTCGTCGTCGGCGGGCTGTTCGTGCTTCTCAACGCGGCGAACGCGCTGGAGCAGGCGATCGGCTTCTTCGCCGTACTGCTCGGCGCCGGCAATGCCGCCGGCGGATACGCCGTCACCGATCAGAATGCTCGCAATGTTCAAATCCAGTTGCGAGCGGAGAAGCCACACGCGGCAGGCGCCGGCCCGCGAGCCGCCACTCGAAGAAGGCATAACGGCCGATGCTCGAATGATTCTCACAGCTTCGTCATCGGAGCGACCGGCTTCGCAGCGGCCCTTCTCTTCATGTACGGCCTCAAGCGGATGTCGTCGCCGGCGACCGCCGCCTCGGGCATCCGCGTTGCCGGGGTCGGGCATGCTCGCCGCGGTCGCTCGCGAGCTTCCTTTACGCCTTCGACGTCGGGGCCGCGGCCAAGCCGCTCCTCATCGTCAATATCGGGCTCGCCGTCGTGGCTCTCGCAATCGGGGGTGGCGATCGCATGGTGGAGCGGCAAGAAGGTCGCGATGACGGCGATGCCGCAGATGGTCGCGCTCTACAACGGCATGGGCGGCGGCGCGGCCGGCGCGATCGCCGCGGTCGAGCTGTTCGGCAGACAAGGCCGCCGGCGGACAGACCCAACTCGATCGTGACGCTGATCGGCGCGCATGATTGGTGCAGTTTCGCTCTCGGGTTCGGTCATCGCTTGGGCGAAACTTGAGCGGCGTGCTCAAGAGGCCCGTTCCAGTTTGCGCGGCCAGCAGGATCTCAACGCCGCCGTGATGGTCGCGATTCTGCCGTCGCCGGCGCTCATCGTGGTAACGGGAACGGGCGGCCAGTAGCCTCTGCCGTTGCCCTGGTCTGATTTGCATCTTCTTCGGCGTGCGCTCTCCTCTTCGGCATCCTGATGACGCTACCGATCGGCGGAGCGGATATGCCGGTTGTCATTTCGATCTACAATGCCTGCACGGGCATTGCGGTTGGCCTTGAGGGATTCGTACTGCAAAACCCGGCGCTCGATGATTGCCGGTATGGTTGTCGGCGCTGCAGGCACGCTTCTGACGCTGCTCATGGCTAAGGCGATGAATCGCTCGATCGTCAACGTACTCTTCAAGAAGTTCGGTCCGAGTAAGAAAGCAAAAGCAAGGAGCGATGACCGGGAGTCTGAAAAGCCGATCGAAGCGGGCGACGCGGCAATTTTTATGCGATATGCCCAGAGCGTCATCATCGTGCCGGGTTACGGCCTTGCGGTCTCGCAGGGCCAACAGAAGCTCTACGAATTCGTGAAGCTGTTGCATGGCGGCGGGGTGTCGCGTCAAGTTCGCGATCCACCCGGTCGCAGGACGTATGCCCGGCCAAATGGATGTGCTGCTTGCGGAAGCCGGCGTTCCCTACGATCATGATCGTCCAAATGGACGACATCAACCGATCGAATTCGCAAACGCCGATGTGGCGCTCGTCATCGGTGCCAACGATGTCGTGAACCCTGAAGCCCGCACCGACAAATCGTCGCCGATCTACGGCATGCCGATCCTCAACGCCGATAAGGCGAAGAAGGTCTACGTCGGTCAAGCGTACGGCTGAGGGGAAGGGATATAGCCGGGATCGTGAACGCGCTCTTTTACGACGAGAACTGCGAAATGGTTTACGGAGATGCCCAAGCGGTGCTCGTTAAAGATGATTGAGGCAGTGCGGGGCCTGGGCTGCCGCAGCCGCCTGACGTCGATCGAGCCCGGAGCGACGCCGCCGGCCGAGGGGCATCCGTGCCGGAACCTTCAGCGATAGCCGCTCGGGTATAGTACGGGTATGAAAAACGAACACCTGCCCTACCCAGACGACGAAAGCGAGACGATCTCGCCCGACGTAGCCGGTGCCCGGGAACGGCCGCTGAGCCCCGCCGAGGCGGTCAAGCGCGAAAAGGAGCGCTACGGCGAGAGCAGCCTGGACGAGAATCGCGGCGACCAATGGGACGAGCATCACGGCAACGTTGACGACATCGTCTGAGCGGAGCGGCCCACAGCCCGGAACCGCGCGCGTCGTGACGGAGGGACGGTGAATGTGCATCGGCGGAAACTTCCCGGCGTAGATCTTGAAAGGTTCGGCGGCGTCAGCACCCACTTGCCGGCGAAGCTCAGCGCCGCGGTCGCGTGGGCCTTCGTCGGGCAGCAGCGCGGCGCGTTCGCCGCGTAGTAGGGGCCGCTCAGGCGAATGTAATCGCCGGCATCGGTGCGTTCGATCGTCGCGCTTAGATCGCAGGGATTGGCGACCGTGACGGCCGGCACCACGCCTCCGGCCGGCCCGCTCCCGAAGACGCTCACCGTCGCCGAGCCGCAGTCGGCCGACATCTCGTGCGTGCGCACGACGAGCTGTTGAATACCCGGCTGTAGGAAACTGCCCTCGCCGACGATCGAGGCGTCCTGCACCGGGAACCACATCTTCGCGCCGCTTGCCTGCGTGACGGCCGAGAGCGGCCCGCCGTTCTTCGGGGACTCATAGCGCAAGCGGAACGCCCCGCGGCGCATCGCGTAGATGGAGAGGTGCCATTGGTAGAACTTCGTCGTGCCGTTCGAGCCGACGGGCGCCTTGCTCAGCACCGCGCGCCAGACCGCGAAGTTGCCGTCGCCGGTGAGAAAGACGCGCTGGTTCTGCACCTGCGCGCCCGGAGGAGCGGGAAGGTACGTATCCGGTGCAGGCGACTGAGGGCTTACGACCGACGGGGCCAAGAAAGCCGCCAAACAGGCGGCGAGAACGAATGCGGCGCGCGACTTACGCATGCCGGCTCTTGTTCGACGCGACGCGCCGGTCGCCCGCGGAACTCTCGGTCGAATGAGAGCTTGAGCAGCGGGTCAGGCCGGCACGTCCACGGTCATGACGCTACGATAACGCCCCGGCGCCGAGCGTCGTGACCGCGCCGAAACCCGAGCTCGACGTCAGCGCGCTGCGCTCGCCCTATTCGATCGCTAGTTCGAGGTCGAGGTAAGCGATCGAGACCCCCTAGGGTCCGACGAAACACCGGCGGCGCCTTTGCCGTACAGGCACATATGCGGGCTCCGCCTGGCGCAGACGCTTGAGTACGATCGCGTACGGCACGGCAATTACGTGCCTTTGGCTCATTTTTCTCGCGTACTGGTTCGTCTCGGCGCTTACCGTCAAACCGACCGTCGGCGGGCGCTGGAGCGGGATGCCGTTCCGCGTGCTCGCCGGCCTAGGAATCGCGCTGTTGGTTCGAGAGCTCCTGCGCGAGCACGCGCCGCAAGCGATGCCCCACCCCGCCGCGTATCTGAACCCTATCGTTGCCGGCGCCGGCATCGGGCTGTGCGCGCTTGGAATCGCCATCGCGATCTGGGCTCGGACTTTCATTGGTCGCAACTGGGGCGCACCGATGTCTTTGCGCGAGGGGCACGAGCTCGTGACGAACGGCCCGTATGCCCTGGTGCGCCACCCGATCTACAGCGGAATCTCTCTCGCGCTCCTGGGCACGTCGCTCGTGGCTTGGTTTCCATGGATGGCGCTGACCGCAGCGGCCTTCGCGTACTTCCTGTACGCCGCGCGCGTCGAGGAGCGCAGCATGAGGGCCCAGTTTCCGGATGAATATCCTCCGTACGTGAAACGCACGAAGATGCTGATTCCCTACATCATCTGAGCTTGGCCCAGCGCCGCTGCATTCACATCCGGCGCGCCTACGGCGTGTAGATTTGCACGTTGTTGTAGATTGTAGCCGCCATTTTTCGGATAGCCTGACGCTTCAGAAGCGGGAGCAACACCGATGCAAGAGCTACTTTTTCGCGTCGAACGTTGCCGACGCCGCGCCGGCCATGCCGGTTGCGGCGATGAGCCGTGGAGGGGGATAGCGTGCGCAGGCCAGAGGGGTTCTACGGTTAATGAGAGGGCGGTAGCAGAAGCTTCTGCTCTATGCCACCGATGAACGCCAGCGTCGTCACGTGATTTCCTTGCCAGGGAAAGCTCGTCGGAAGAGGTAAAACTAGATTGTGGTGCGCCAGAACGTTTATCGTGGATTCGAAGACCAGCAAGTCTTGCGACAAGCCGGTGCAATAGAGTGCCTTCCGCGTCGAGCGTTCACGGCTATATCCCCACCGGCTGCTCGGTCGATCCAACCACGGGAAACTTAGCCGTTGCGAGCTGCTGCGGATCGCCAAATGGCAGCGTCGCGGTTTTAAGAACGCCGAGGGATCCCCGAAGTACTACCTTGAATCGAAGTACGAAGGCTATTGGACTTGCACGTACGACAGCTCGGGCAATTTCTTCGCAAACGCGATAAGCGGTAACAGCTCGAACTTTAACGTCGTTAGCTTCCAAAGGGTAAAACCGAGCTTGCAGCCTTCCCGCTGGACCCGCCGCTGTCTACGAGCGAAGCTCCCAGTCTGGCTGGGGACGGTTCGGCCTTGCGATTGCGAACGATAGCCCCTCGGCAATATATCAATACAGAATCGCCGGCAACCGCGGCGTGAGAACTCATGCGACGACGATTAGCGGTGGCGTGCCGTTCGACATGTTCTACGTCCTGAATTCCGGTAAGAGCCGCACGCTGTACGCGACCATAATCAAAAACAGCGTCGTCAGCATCGGCGTCTACAAGTATCCTCAGGGCGGGAAACCGCTTATGCAACTCTACGACGACGTCGACCCCTTCGGCGTTACCGTCAGCGCCGCGCCTGGGCGTTGATCCGTCTATCTAGGAAGGCAGAGTGAAGAGCTTGGTCTTAAGCGGCTACGTTTTGGGCGTCGGCCTAGCCGCGACATTGCTCGCAGGTTGCGGCGGCTTGCAGCCGCCGCGCGATCCGCTGTCGAACGGCCGGTTGCCCGCATCACGGGGCGCGTGTATCGAGCAACATCATCACGTTGCGCCAACGGGTTATGCGATCGTGCATATAAGCTGGACGGCGAGCAAACGGAGCTTCTTATCAACGGGTCCAATCCGTGGTTGCTGGTTATGCGCGAACTCTACGCGGCCGATACTGAACCCGAGTCGCTGCAAGGTTGGTTCCGGGGAAGTCCTGACGTTTACGGTCGGCGGCCTCCGGACGAAGCTCACGATCTCAGGGCTCTCCGCTCCTCGTGGCATCGCGGTCGGCGTGGACGGCAAGATCTACGTGACAAACCAATGCAAGCCGTCGACGTGTAAGGGCCTGGGAAGAATCACTACATACGATCGCACGGTGACCCCAGCTCGCCCACGATCGCCATTCACCAGGAAGGCGTTGCGGACGACGAGCGTGGCAGAATCTACGTAACGGCACTCGACAAGCTGACTACGTACTTGCCAGACGGGCATCGAACTCCGCCGACTATCAAGGGCCTCTCGAGGCCGGCTCGAGTAGCCACCGATAGGAAAGGCAAGATCTACATTGTTAACCAAGCTGCAAACACCGTTACGACGTATACGCCGGAAGGGAAGCGCATGGCGCTCGACAATTACGCATGGATTGAATGAGCCATACTTTCTTGCAATCGGCGAGGATGGCCGGATTTACGTTACCAATGCGGGAAACTCGACCGTGACGACTTACGATGCGAACGGCAAGCGGATAAATCCCACTATTCAGATTCAGGGCGGCGCGAATGGCATCGCGGTCCGCTAGTCGCACGCAAAGGCGCGCGGCGTTAGCTGCTTTTGCGAGCGCGGCATAGCTATCGGCATGCGGCCCGTCACCAGGTGCGACGAGTACCCCCGGATACGCAACAAAGCGGCAATAGCGGCCCGTCGTCCTACCAAGTCTTGTACGGTTTCAGCGGTCACCCTGACGGTGCACACCCCGAAGCCGGCCTAGTAAACGTCAATGGCATGTTGTTTGGCACTACTGAATCCGGCGGTAGGCGCCGTGCTGGAACCATCTTCAGCGTTTCACCGACGGGTGAACAGAAAACAGTTTACAGTTTCGGTGCGGGATCGGATGGAGCGAACCCGGTTACAGGCTTAGTAATGTGGACGGCAACTTGTACGGCACGACAAGGCCGGCGCGGTCAGGCTGTTACAGAAAGCTCGGTTGCGGAACCGTCTTCAGCGTTACGCCAAACGGCCCCGAGGACGAACTGTACCGCTTCAGGGGCGGCAAAGACGGCAAAGACGGCAAATATCCGAACGGCTTAATCGCCGTAAACGGCACTCTGTACGGAACGACGGTCGAAGGCGGCGGCTCAGGATGTACGGGGTACGGCTGTGGAACCGTCTTTAGCGTGACCACGACCGGCGTGGAGAAGGTACTCTACAGGTTTCGCTGGGGTTCCGACGGAGGATACCCCCGTGCAGGGTTAGCCGCCGTCAAGGGCACGCTGTACGGGACAACTTCCCTCGGCGGCACTATGAATTACGGGACCGTCTTCAGCATTTCGAGCGAGGACACGGAAAAGGTACTGTACAGCTTTCGAGGCGGTGACGACGGCACTTATCCGCTGGCGCGGCTGATCGACCTGAGCGGTACGCTCTACGGCACAACCTTCTACGGAGGCGGTTCTGACTGCTCCGGCAACTCTTGCGGTACCGTCTTCAGCGTTACGACGAGCGGGGTGGAGAACGTTCTTTATCGCTTCCAGGGTTTGTCCGACGGTGCCTTTCCGTGGGGCGGCCTAATCGCCGTGGACGGCACGCTGTACGGCACGACGTATGAAGGCGGCGGCGGTTCGGGATGTGGCGAGCGGAACGGCTGCGGAACGGTCTTTAGCATGACAACGTCGGGCACAAAGAATCTGCAGTACAGTCTCAGCGGCGGCGCCAGCGGAGCGCTTCCGACCGCCGATCTGGTGAACGTACAAGGTGTACTTTACGGGACGACGGCATCCGGCGGCACAGGCTGCCGCATTCACGATGGATGCGGAACCGTCTTTGCATTTGCACCATAAGATGATGACCGATGACCCTAGCGCGAATGCGCGCCCGCAACGCGGAGAAGCGCTGCCGGTGCGCAGCTAGGCTAAATCCCGGCGTACCACTCGTAGCCTTGGTCCTCCCAGTAGCCGCCGCTGCCGCCGGCAATCGTTGCGAAGCTGCCGACGACTTCGATGCCTGCGATCCACTTCGCGCTCTTGTAGCCTAGCTGCGTCGGGACGCGCAAACGCACCGGCGCGCCGTGGTCGGCATCGAGCGGGGCGTCGTTGAGACGCAACGCGAGCAGCGCCTGCGGATGGCGAGCCTGGTGAAGGTCGAGGCTCTCGTAGTAGAGATTGCCTGCGCCGTCGTCGTCCATACAGCGGAAGACGACGTAGCGCGCGTCCGGGCGAGGCGAAACCGCATCGAGCACGGTCGCCAGCGGCACGCCGCTCCACTTGCCGATCGCGCTCCAGCCCTCAACGCAGTCGTGACGCGTGATCTGCGTGCGCTGCGCCATCCGCTCGAGCTGGCCGAGCGAAAAGGCCGCGGGACGATCCACGGCGCCGATTACCGCCAACCGGTATCCGGCAAAGTTGCCCGCTAGGAGCTGCTGGTAGTGCGCGGTCGAGGGCGTCGCGAAGCCGTTGACGCGAAAGTGCCGGTCCACGTCGGCATCGCGATACTCGCGTGCGAGGCCGCGCGTGCCGATGACGAGATGGTTGAGCCCTTCGGCCGAAGCGAGAACGCGCCGCACGCCCCCGTTGTTGTTGAGCGCGGTGCCGATCGGCCCGCAGCCCGCCAGCGCCGTCAGCGACGATGCGATGAAGAGTCTCCGTTTCACGGCTTGTACCACCCGGTGATCATCGAGCGCATTTGATTCACGAAGCCCTGCGTGGCGACTTGGAACGTGTGGATGGCGAAGAAGCCGATCAGCGCGAGCATGCCGGCAAAGTGCCAGAGGCGCGCGAACTGCCGCCCGCCGAGCAGCACGGTGAGGGGATTGGCGATCGCATCTATGCCCGGCGAGAGCGCCAGCCCGGTCAGCACCACAAAGGGCGCCACGAAGAAGCCGATCGCCGTATACGCGGCCTTCTGCAGCGGGTTGTAGATGCCGTGCGGCGGCGGATCCTTGCGCAGCTTCAAATAGTACGCCTGCATCGGCCAGAGCTTGGGCAGGTCGTCGGGCCGCAGGATCATTTCCTTCAGGCTGCCTTTCACGCCGCTGGAGACGAGCCAGGCGAGCCAGCAGATCGCCGCGGCCCAGGCGAAAAAGAGATGCCAGCGCCGCCCGCTCGCGAGATCCTGGTAACCCGGAATCGTCGCCCACGCCGGGAAGGCGTGCTCGCCCATCGAGCCCATGCCGTCCTGCGTCCAGCCGAGGAATCCGGTCGTCTTGAACGTGTGCCCGAAGATCGTCGTCGTGCCGACGCCTTGCGCGGGCGAGCCGATCGCGAGCACGCGGCGGGCCGGATCGCTCTTGTCGGAGGCGTCCAGATTCGGCGATGCGTTGAAGATCTGCAGCCCGCTGCCCACGAGGACGGCGAACGCGACGACCCACACCCAGTGGCTCAGCCGCGTGAGCAGCGCGTAGCGGTAGACCGCCCGGGGCCCGGCATCCTGCATCTCCACAGTATAACGCCCGCGAGGCCCGCTCGGATGAGGCCGCGAACCCCGAGCGCGAGATGAACGAAAGCGTCCGACTTTCTGTCGCCGAAGGCGTCGCCCGGGTCACGCTGGCGCGGCCGGAGGTGCGCAACGCCTTCGACGCCGGCGTCATCGCGCAGATGTACGCGACCTTCGAGCGCATCGCCGCCGCCGACGACGTACGAGCCGTCGTGTTGGCCGGCGAGGGCAGCGTCTTTTGCGGCGGCGCCGACGTCGCGTGGATGCGCGCCTCGCTCGACTTGCGTTTCGAAGAGAACGTCGCCGACGCCGAGCGCATGAGCGACATGTTCCGCGCGATCGACACCTGCCCGAAGCCCGTGATCGCTCGCATCCACGGTGCGGCATTAGGCGGAGGCGCGGGCCTCGCAGCCGCCTGCGACATCGCGATCGCAAGCGACGACGCAGTCTTCGGTTTCACGGAAGTCAAACTCGGTATCATCCCCGCGGTGATCTCGCCCTTCGTGCTCCCGAAGATCGGGGCATCGCACGCGCGCGCGCTCTTCCTCACCGGCGAGCGGTTCGACGCGCGGCACGCGCTGACGATCGGTCTCGTGCACGAGGTCGTCCCTGCGGCCGAACTCGACGCTGCGGTAGACCGCCGGCTCGCGGAACTCTCGACGGCGGCGCCGTCGGCGACGGCCGCCGCCAAAGAACTCGTGCACCGCGTGCTGGACGCAACCTACGACGAAACCCGCGCCATCACGACCGAAGCGATCGCCAAACAGCGCACGAGTCCCGAAGGGCAAGAGGGGCTGCGCGCCTTCCTCGAACGCCGCCGCGCGTCGTTCGCGAAGAACCCGTGATCGAACGCCTCCTTATCGCCAACCGCGGCGAGATCGCGGTACGCGTCGCGCGCGCCGCGCGGGAGATGGGCATCGCGCCGCTCGGCATCTACTCCCAGGCCGACGCAAACGCATACCACCTGCGCTTCGTTGACGACGCGCGCTGCGTCGGGCCCGCGCCGGCCGCCGAATCGTACCTCAATGCCGAAGCGATCGTCGCCGCCGCGGTCGAGATGCGCGCCGACGCCGTCCATCCCGGCTACGGCTTCCTCTCCGAGCGCGCGCATTTCGCACGGGCCGTGCGAGATGCGGGGCTGATCTTCGTCGGACCCTCGCCCGAGGCGATGGCCGCGATGGGGAGCAAGATCGAAGCGAAGCGGCGCGTGCGCGCGTTCGAGGTTCCGGTGGTGCCGGGATACGACGGCGACGACCGCCGGCCCGAAACGCTGCGCGCGCAGGCGCGCCAGGTCGGATTTCCGCTGCTCATCAAGGCCAGCGCCGGTGGCGGCGGGCGCGGCATGCGCGTCGTCGAGTCGCCGAGCGAGTTCGACGAGGCGCTCGACGCTGCCAAGCGCGAAGCGCTCGCGGCCTTCGGTGACGACGCGGTGCTGCTCGAACGATACCTGCGCGATCCGCGTCACATCGAGTTTCAGATTCTCGCCGACGAGCACGGCACGACGCTCCACATCGGCGAACGCGAGTGTTCGATCCAGCGACGCCATCAGAAGATCGTCGAGGAGGCGCCCTCGGTCGCGCTGACGCCGGAACTGCGGGCCGAGATGGGCGCGGCCGCGGTGCGCGCCGCCGAATCGGTCGGCTACGTCAACGCCGGCACGTGCGAGTTCATGCTCGACGCCGACGGTTCGTACTACTTCCTCGAAATGAACGCGCGTCTGCAGGTCGAGCATCCGGTCACCGAGCTCGTGTACGGCCTGGACCTCGTTCAGTGGCAGCTGCGCATCGCGTCGGGCGAGCGCCTTACGCTCTCGCAGAGCGACGTCCGGCCGCGCGGCTGGGCTATCGAAGCGCGCATCTACGCCGAGGATCCCGCCAACGCAATGCTCCCCTCGATCGGCACGATCGCCTGTTGGTCGCCGCCGGAGGGCCCCGGCATTCGCGTGGACTCGGGCGTGGACGCGGGCAGCGAGGTGAGCCTCTACTACGATCCGATGCTGGCCAAGCTCATCGTCTTCGGCGCGGATCGCGATGCCGCGATCGCGCGGCTCGAGCGCGCGCTGGAAGACTTCACGATCGCGGGCGTGCGCACGAACGTGCCGCTGCTGCTCTGGATCGCGCGCGACAAAGCCTTCCGCAACGGCGAGACGACGACCGGCTTCATCGCGCAGCGGCTCGACGAATCCATCTTCTCCGCGGGGCCGCCAGCCGGCGCCGCGCTGCTCGCCGCGGCCGCGCTCCTCGCCGACGGCAGGGCGCCCTGGCGCGCCGGCGGGGTCGGCGTTCCGCTCGCACTGGCCTGCGGCGATGCGAAGGTCTCGTTCGTTGCCGACGCCCTCGGCGCGGACGTTTGGCGACTCTCCGGCGAACGCAACGGCGAGCTGCGCGTTCGGCGAATCGGCTCGCGCGTCGAGGCGAGCCTCGACGGCAGATCGACGGCCGGTGCGGTCTCGTACGAGGCCGGCGGCATCGCCGTGCAAATGGACGCAGGATCGTGGCTCCTATCGCTCGCGCCGCCGCCCTCGACCGACGCCGCTGCCGCCGCGCACGGCGCAGCCGCGGGCGGACGCGTGACCGCACCGATGCCGGGTAAGATCGTCAAGATCGCGGTGACGCCGGGGCAGGAGGTCGAAGAACACGACCTGCTCGTCGTGCTCGAAGCCATGAAGATGGAGCATCGCATCGCCGCGCCTGCAGCAGGCAACGTGCGAACGGTCCTCGTCGAGGAAGGGCAGATCGTCCCCGGCGGGACGCTGCTGGTAGAACTCTCCGATGAGTAACATGCGCGCGACGATCTTCGAGATGGGCGCGCGCGACGGACTGCAGAACGAGCACGCCGTCATCTCGACCGGCGACAAGGTCCGTTTCATCAACCTGCTCTCCGAGACGGGGCTGCAGTGGATCGAGGCGACCTCGTTCGTCAGTCCGAAGGCGATCCCGCAGCTCGCGGATGCCGGCGAAGTCTTTCGCGCGCATCGTCAAAGCGCCTGGCGTTCGGTATCCGGTGCTCGTTCCGAATATGAAAGGGCTACGAGCGCGCGCGGGGCGCCGGGGCGGATGCGATCGCCGTCTTCACCGCGGCCTCCGAACGCTTCACGCAGCGTAACATCAACATGACGATCGCGCAGTCGCTCGAAACCTTCCGCGAGGTCGTCCGCACGGCGAAGAACGACGGCGTGTGGGTGCGCGGCTACGTTTCGACCGCGTTCGGATCGCCGTTCGGCGACGAGGTAACGCCCGAAGCGGTGCTCGCCGTCAGTCGCGGCCTGATTGGAGATGGGCTGCGACGAGCTTTCGATCGGCGATACGATCGGCGTCGGCGTTCCCAGCCAAGTCGAGGCGCTCGTGCCGCTCTTGGCCTCGCAAATTCCGCTCGACCGGATTGCGATGCACTTTCACGACACGCGCGGCACCGCGCTCGCGAACGTCTACGCGGCGCTCAAACTGGGCGTCACCAAGTTCGACGCATCGGCCGGCGGCTTGGGCGGCTGCCCGTACGCGCCCGGCGCAACCGGCAACGTCGGCACCGAAGACGTCCTCTACATGCTGCACTCGATGGGTGTGGAAACGGGCGTTGACATCGCGAAGGTGCGCGCCGCCTCGCGCTTCATCGCCGGCGTGGTGGATCACGCGCTCACGAGCAAGGCCTACCAGGCGATGGAAGCCGCCGACGCGCGCGCGGCCGCGGGGTAAGCTCGTGCTGCGCGGCGCGCTTGCGGCGACGGCGCTCGCCGCGCTAACCGGATGCGGCGGCTTGCCCGCGATCGTGCCTGCCGCGTCCGCACCGGCGCCTGCGGCGAGCGCGTTCGCGAGCGATACCGCGCCGCGACGCGCGCAGTTCCCGCCGACGCCCGGCGGCATTCACCTCAACCTCGTCTTCAACTATCAGGTGAAGCACCTGCGCAGAGAGATCGGCGTGGTGGACGCCGTGTGGGGAGCCGGATACCCAAGGCCAAAGCAGGTGTACAATCAGTTCTACACGCCGTTCGAACGCGACGGTCCGTACCGCGGGCCGGCGCGCCCGATCGGATGGTGGAAGCGCCACCACCCCGACTGGATCGAGTACCGCTGCGACCGCAAGACCGTCGCGTTCGAGTTCGGCGAGCGCCGCAACGTGCCGTTCGACATCGCCAGCCCGCAAGTGCTCGCGTACCAGCGCGAGAGCGCGGTGGACCCGGCGCTGCACGCCGGCTATGGCGGCATAGACTTCGACAACCTGCAACTCGGCAACTCGTGGCATCGCTGCGGTCACTTCACGCCCTCGGGCTCGTGGGTGCAGCAGTACGGCGGCAGCCTATCGCGACGCGCGCTACGTACGCGACGTCCTCGCCTGGGCCAAGAGCACCTACGCCTACATCCACGGCTACTCCAAGACCGCTACGATGATCGTCAACTTCTCCTACGACGGCGAGTTCCCGAAGGCGGAGAACTACGCTCTCGCGCTGCAGAACGACGAAGTGCTCGACGAAGCCGGTTTCACGAACTGGGGCGCCAAAGGCCGCAACGTCACGGCGCCGGGGGAATGGAAGAACATCGTCGGTATGATTCGGGCGATCCAAGCCAATGGCGGCTGCTACATGGAGAACGGCGAGGAGCCGACTCTCTCTAAGGAGATCACCCAGGCCGAACGTCTTTGGGTCGTTGCGAACTACCTGCTCGTCCGCGACGACTGCACGTACGTCTGGATGAGCGGCTTCACCGCCTCGGGTCAGCAAGATTACGGCCGCATCCTGCTCTATCCCGAGTATTCGCTCGCCGTCGGCAAACCCACCGGAGCGGCCGCGCGCAGCGGCGATGCATGGGAGCGCGCGTACGAAGGCGGGCTCGCGCTCGTGAACCCCTCCGGCCGCCGCGTGACGGTTCCGCTGCAAGGCAAATACGTAGATGAAAACGGGCAGCCGTACGAGGGCTCGATCGTGCTCGAAAAAGCGAGCGGTCAGATTCTTCTGCGGCGTTAAGGCGCCGACGCAGCAACCGTGGCCCCGCCGCGTGAATGCGTTCGACGGGATGGGAATAACGGACCTACTACATCTGCAAAACGCTAAGTGAGGTCCCCCATGAGTCGTCCCCGCACGCTACAGCGCCTAGTCATCCACGGAACGCTGGCGCTCTTCGCGGCTGCATCTCTTCAAGCCATTGCCGGCGCGCAGGCCACGGGCACTGCCGTAACGGGCGCCGACCAGCAGTTTATAACGCAAGCGATCGAGAGCGGCAATCAACAGATCGCGCAGGCGCGCCTGGAGCTAAACGGCGTCACCGATCCCGGCGTACGCATGTACGCGCAGACGATAATCCGGGATCACACCGACGCGAACGCCGAACTGTCTTCCCTAGCCCAGAGCCTCGGGCTGAACGTTCCGAGCAACACCGCGAAACCGACAACCGCTCAGCCGGCCGCCGCGTACATGCAAGACGAAGTGACCGAGCATCAGAAGGCGATCGCCCTCTTCAAGGGCGAGGAGAATAACGGCGAGCAAGACATAGCCGCGATAGCCTCCCAAATAGTGCCGGTGCTGGAAAAGCATCTCGCGATGGCCCAGCAGTACGTGCGCACGGGGCAGGTCACGCCCGAATCCCCGCCTAGCCCGGCACCCTAAGGGCGTTAGCGCCGCGCGAGCGGGATTACGTAGCGCGTCGCCGTGTGCGACGGCGTGTACGCGCTGATCTTGTTGTCTACGAGCCCCGCCGCCAAGCCGGCCGCGCGCACCTGCGCGTCGGTCGGCGACGCGCCGCGACCTTTCGGATGGAAGATCCAGAGCGCGCCATCCGGCTTGAGGCGGGCAGCAGCCCGCTCGACGACGGCCAGATCCCGTACGTGGTTCACGTGCAGAAAGATGAGATCGTAACGGGCGCGCAGCACTCGTGAGGCCGCCTTTGCCAGCCGCGCGTTCAGCCCCGCCGCAAAGGCTTCGTCGTGGTGGCCGACCAGCGCTGCGTGCGCGTCGGGCGCGACGCCGAGTTTATCGAAGAGCGAGCGCCCGGAGTAATCGCGCTCGGCTTTGGGCGTCATGAGAACGGCAGATGCGCGGGCTTGGGTGGGATCTCGGTGTAGGCCATCGGGCGGTCCCACCAGTCGTGGCGGCGCGCCGCGAGCGCGCGCTCGCTCGGCGGCGGCGGAACCCGCAGTTCCAGTGCTCGTGCGTACGCTTCTAGGTACCGGTCAATCATGCGCTCGATGCTAAACGTGCTCTCCACGTGCGCCCGGCAGGCGCGGCGGTCGAGGGAAGCCAGAAGTGGCACCTTCGCAATCGCATCCTCCACGCCCTCGCAGAGAAAGCCGGTAACGCCATCTACGACGATCTCCGGCATGGAGCCCATGTTTGCGGCGAGCACGGGCGTGCCGCAGGCCATCGCTTCGATCGTCGTGAGGCCAAAGCGCTCGGGGCGCGTGGTCAAGTGTACGAGCGCGAGCGCGTTACCGAGCAGTTCGTTGCGCGCGTCGCGTTCGACCGCTCCCAGGAACTGCACGCGATCGCCGTCAACCTGCGGCGCGACCTGCTCGCGAAAGTACGCCTCGTCCTGCGGGATCGCCGCGATCTTCAGGCGCACGCCCGCGCGCTTGGCAACCTCGATCGCGAGGTGCGTTCCTTTCTCCGGATGGAAGCGCCCGAGAAAGCAGAGATACTCGCCGGGCCCCTCGCGAAAGGTGAACTCGCTCGGATCTATGCCGTTGTACGTCGTGCCGAGATACTCCAGGCCCGGATCGCGGTCGGCGTCGGAGATCGAGCAGTAGAAACTGCGCCGCGCGCAGCCGTAGTAGGCCGCCAGAATCTGCGGCCTAGAGAATCCGTGCACGGTCGTGACGAGCGGCGGCGCCTGGGTCGCGAGCGCATACGTCAGCGGTTTCCAATCGAAGTTGTTGTGGATGAGGTCGAACTCGCCGGCCCTGCGGAAGAGTTCGCCGATGTGCAGCGCGGAGAACACCTCCCCGTCGAGCGCGGGATCCTCGTTCAGCCCGACCGGCACGACCGATGCGAGCTTACCTTCGAAGCGCGAGTTTCCGGTGGCGAAGAGGGTGACGTCGAGACCGCGGCGTCGCATGCCGTCGGCGATGTTGAACGCGATCTGCTCCCAGGGGCCGTAGCCGGAAGGCGGCGCCGGCCAGGCGATCGAGGCGAGCACCGCCAACCGCACGCCTCTAAGCAATCGCACCGTCTTTGAGCACGATCTGCGGATCGCGCAGCGCGCGCACGTCTTGCCCAACGTCGCCGCGCAGCACGAGCAAGTCGGCGGGTTCGCCGATCGCGAGCAGGCCGCGATGCAGACCGACCAGTTCCGCGGCGACGTTCGTTGCCGCGTGAAGCGCCTGCTGCGGCGTCATGCCGAGCATCGAAGACATGAGCCCGACTTCTTGCGCGTAGTCCTCGTGGTAGTTGTACGGCGTTCCGGCATCCGAGCCGCCCGCGATCCGAACGCCGGCTTCGTAGGCGCGGCGAATATTCGCGAGCATTGCGTCCCCGAGACCGCGCGCCTTCTCGACGACGTAGTGCGGCTGGTGGCCGTCTTCGAGATGCGCGAGGATGCAAGTCGGCGCGCTCAGCGTCGGCACGAGGTAGGCGCCGCGCCGTTTGAAGAGCGCGATCGCTTCGTCGTCGAGCAGCGTACCGTGTTCGATCGAGTCTATGCCCGCTTCGAGCGCGTTCTTGATGCCCTGCGTGCCGATAGCGTGCGCGGCGACCCGCAGGCCGTGACGGTGCGCCTCTTCGATCGCGCCGGCGAGCTCGTCGGGCTGCAATTGCGCGTTGCCCGGCACGGCGCCTTTGGTGAGCACGCCGCCGGTAGCGATGAGCTTGATGCAGTCGGCTCCGGCCATCATTTGCTCGCGCACGGCCTTGCGTGCGTCGTACGGCGAATCTATGGCGCGGCCGATCGGCCAGCCGTGGCCGCCGGTCATGCAGAGCACGTTGCCGGCGGCGCGCATGCGCGGCCCCGGGATGCGCCCTTCGTCTATCGCATCGCGCACGTCGGCGGCGATGCGATTCGAACTGCCGACGTCGCGGATGGTGGTGACGCCCGCTTTCACCGACTTGCAGGCGTTCTGAACCGCTCGCAGCAGCCGCTGGTTGGGCGTCGTCGTTTGGATCATGCCCATCATATCGGGCTCGCCGCTGGCTTCGAGATGCGCGTGCGCGTTCACGAGCCCCGGCGTGACGCACCGCGCCTCGATGTCGCACTCGCCGCTTGCCGCTCGTATCTCGGCGATGCGGCCCCCCTCGATGACGAGGTCCACGTTCGTTTTGGGCGGCTCCAGCGTGCCGTCGTAGAAGATGCCGGCGCGTACGATCATGTCCGCTCTATTCGCAGGCGCGCCGAGGAGAGCCCTTCGCCGGGCGAGCGTTTAGTGAAAGGCGAGGCTCGTGAGGTTGCTCACACCGTCCACCACGAGCTGCACCGCAATGGCGGCGACGATGATGCCGACGATTCGCCCGACCGCATCTACCCCGGTCCGGCCGAAGATGCGCGTGAGCTGCTGGGCTCCGCGCATGAAGAGGTACGTGACGACCATCGACACGACCGCCACCACGACGAACGTCCAGCCGTTGAGCAGGTCGTGCCCGGGCGTCGGATTCACCAGAGCGACGCTCGCGGTAAGGGCGCCCGGGCCCGTGATGATCGGGATGCCGAGCGGAAAGACCGACGGATCCGTCGCCTCACCCGAGGCTTTCGCGCTGTCGGCTGCCTGCGTATCCGTCTTCTCCGCGAAGACCATGTCGAAGCCGACCTTGAGGAGCAGCAGGCCGCCCGCGATCTTGAAGGCGCCGATTTTGACGCCGAGCGCGCCGAGCAGCGCCTCGCCGATGAAGGCGAATGCGATGAGCGCGATGCCGGCGACCAGACTCGCCCTGCGCGCGATCTGTGCCTGCTCCTGCGCGGAACGCCCTTCGGTGAGCGTTGCGAATGCCGCCGCCGCCTCGATCGGATTGAGCATCGCGATCAGCGTGACGAAGACGTAGAACGCCTCTGCGAACTGGCCCGTCAGCACGGCGACCAGCTCAAGGCGGCGTGTGCGGCGCGCGCGCGCGCGACGGCTGCATCATCCACCGGACCTTCGACGAGCATCGTGAAGTGCCCCATCTTGCGCCGCGCGACGGCATGCCGCTTGCCGTACACGTGCAGCACGATGGAAGGATCGGAGAGCAGTTCCGGAATGCCGGCGAGCCGATCGCCGGCGCCGTCGCCGAGAATATTCATCATGACGGCGTTGGCGAGCAACCGCGGCGGCGAGAGCGGCAAACCGCAGATCGCCCGCACGTGCTGCTCGTACTGCGAACAAGGCGTAACGTCAATCGTATAGTGCCCGCTGTTGTGCGGGCGCGGCGCGATCTCGTTGACGAGCAGATCCCCTCGCTGCGATAGGAAAAACTCGACGCAGTACGTGCCCACGATGCCCAAACCGTGCCCGACGACCGCCGCCATCGCCTGCGCGCGCTCGGCGACCGCGGCCGGCACGCGAGCCGGTGCGATCGTCATCGCCAGCACCCCGCGATCGTGCTCGTTCTCCGCGACCGGGTACGCGACGATGTCGTCGTGCGCGCTACGCGTGGCGATGACGCTTAGTTCGCACGCGAGGGGAACGAGGCGCTCGAAAATCAGTTCCACGCCGCCGGCGGCCTCGAGCGCCGTCTGCGCTTGCGCGAGCGATTCGACCCGCCACTGCCCTTTGCCGTCGTACCCGCCGCGCACGGTCTTGAGGATGGCGGGAAAGCCGACGCGCGCGGCCGCGGCTTCGAGATCGGCGCGGCCGTTCACCGGCGCGAACTCCGTCGTCGCCAGGCCGGCTTCGCGCGCGAAGCGCTTCTCCGCCAAACGGTCTTGGGTGACCTCGAGCACGCGGCTGGCGGGCATCACCGGATAGCCCAACTCCTCGAGCCTGCGCACCGATGCGATCGAGATGTTCTCGAATTCGTACGTCACGACGTCGCTGCGCCGTCCGAGATCTTCGATCGCAGACAGGTCGTCGTATTCGGCGACGATCTGCTCGTCGGCGACCTGGCCGCACGGCGAATGCTCCTGTGGATCGAGCGTGATGACGAAGTAGCCCATCCGCTTTGCATCGAGCGCGAACATGCGGCCGAGCTGGCCGCCGCCGATCACGCCGATCGTCTCGATCGGTTTCAATCCGGCGTGCTGGAGGCCGCCGCGTCGTGCATGCGAGCCACGTACGCGGCCAGGCGCTCGGCAACGCCGGGATCGTGCAAGGCGACGATGCGCGCGGCCAGGAGTGCGGCGTTCGCGGCGCCGCCGATCGCCATCGTCGCGACCGGGACGCCGGGCGGCATCTGCACGATCGAAAGGAGCGAATCCAGGCCGCTCAGCCGCGGCGACTGGATGGGAACGCCGATAACCGGGACGAGCGTCTTTGCCGCCGTCATGCCCGGCAGATGCGCGGCGCCGCCGGCTCCGGCGATGATCGCGGCCAAGCCGCGCGATGCGGCCGACGCGGCGTACTCGAACATCTCATCCGGCATGCGATGCGCCGAGACGACGCGCATCTCGCAAGGGATCCCGAGTTCCCTCAGCGTATCGCGCGCGGCCGACATCGTCTCCCAGTCGGATTTGCTCCCCATGATGATTCCGACGACCGGATCTTCGGCTGCTTTGGCCACGCAATCGGCTTCGCCAGGTTGTCATCCCGAGCCTGGTCGAAGGATGACGCGTGCCACGCTTCTTGCTCGGCGTCAACTACTGGCCGCGCCGCAGTGCCATGTACATGTGGGAGCGCTTCGACGCCGGCGAACTCGCCGAAGACTTGGCGCGCGTGAAAGCGCTCGGCCTCGACGTGGTGCGCTTCTTCTTACGCTGGGATTCGTTTCAACCCGCTCCGGGCGCGATGGACGCGACGGCCCTGCGCCGCTTCGACGCCTTCATGGACTGCGTCGCCGAAGCCGGACTGCGCGCGATGCCGACGCTCTTCTGCGGGCACATGAGCGGCGTGAACTGGCTGCCGCGCTGGACGCTCGATCGCGACACGCCCGCGGGCCGCTTCCGCACGATCTGCCGCGATACTATGGCGGATCGCGGCATCGGCGACTTTTACGCCGACCCAACGCTGCTCCAGGCGCAGGTTCTCTTCGCGCGACGGGTGGGCGAGCGCGTCCGGGACCATGCGGCGCTCTTCGCCTGGGATCTCGGCAACGAGTTTTCCAATCTGCGCGAGCCGGCGTCGCCGCAGGACGCCGCTCAGTGGAGCCTGCGCCTGAGCGAAACCCTGCTCGAGGTCTCCGGCGTCGCTGCGAGCGGCGGCATGCACGGCGAGGATCTCGATACCGACCGGCGCCTGCGCCCGTCGAGCATCGCGATCCCATGGCCCTTTGCGATGATGCACGGCTATCCGGTGTACAGCGCGTTCGCACGTGGCCGGCTCGATACGAACGTCGTGCCGTTTCTCTGCCAGCTGCAGCAGTCGTTCTCCGGCAAGCCGGTGCTCTTCGCGGAGTTCGGCAATCCGCAATGCCCGCCGAACGGCGACGACGCCGGCGGCGTGGCGTGCTTGAGCGAGGACGAAATGGCGGCGTACGCGCGCGGGGCGCTCGATCGCCTGCACGCCCGCGGCGCGCTCGGCGCGTTCTGGTGGTGCTGGAGCGATTACGATCTCTCGCTGGCTGCGCTCCCGCCATTCGATCTCGCACCGCACGAACTGCGTTTCGGCATCGTGCGCAGCGACGGCAGCCGTAAGCCCGTCGCGAATGCGCTCGCCGCATTTGCGCGCGAGGCGCGCGAGGTGGTCGCACCGCCGCCCGCCGCGATCGCGCGCGAAGCCGAGCACTACGCCGGATTGCCGGAGAGTATCCGGCGCGAATACGGGGCATACTGTCAGAGGCCATGCCTGACGGACACACGATCGTCGTCACCGGCGCAAGTTCGGGAATCGGACGCGCGCTCGCCATTGCCGCCGCTCGCGACGGTTTCGCCGTGCTCGCAATCGCCAGGCGTGCAGAACGGCTCGACGAGGTCGTACGCGCGATTCGCGACTCGGGCGGCCAAGTGGAAGCGTTGACCGCCGACGTCACGGCGCCCGGCACGCCCGAACGCATCGTTGCAACGGCGATGCAAGCCTTCGGACGGCTCGACGTCGTCGCGAACAACGCCGGCGGCGGCGCCTACGGCCCGCTGCTCGAGCAGAGCGATGCGGCGATCGAAGCGCAGTGGCAACTGAACGTCGGCGCGCCTCTGCGCGTCGCGCGCGCGGCGCTCCCGCAACTGGAGATCACGCGCGGCCAACTCGTCTTTCTCGGCTCTGGGATCGCGCGCGTCCCTCTTCCCAACTACGGCGCGTACGCGCTCGCAAAGGCGGCTATCAGAGCGGCATCAGGGCAACTGCGGCGCGAACTAAAGAGCCGCGGCATCGCCGTAACGTACGTAGATCCCGGACTAGTCGCGACCGAGTTCCACCTCGCGATGGGCATCGAACGCGCGAACGACGTGCCCGCCGCCGCGCCGGAGCGGGTCGCAAACGCCATCTTGCGCGGCATTGCGCACCGCAGTGCGGTCGTCAACGCGGTGCCGTGGCAGACCGCCGGCGCAATCGCAGGCGAATGGGCCGCCACCCTCGCCGACCCCTACGTCATCTCGCGCCTAACGCCGAAACCCCGCGATCCCGATCCGGCTGAAACGCGTGTCATCCTGAGCGCGGCGCGAAGCGCCGCAGTCGAAGGACGCGCTACTCCGTGTCATCCTGAGCTTGTCGAAGGACGCGCTACCCCGTGTCATCCTGAGCTTGTCGAAGGACGAACTTTCGAAGCGGCCCTGGAGCCCCTCGCGCGCCGCATGGAACGCGTCAAACTGCCGCAGCAGTTCCTGCGCGACGCGCTCGTGCCCGGAGCGACGTTGGAACTCAACGAGTTAGCGATGCGCTGGGCGGGGATGCCGAACAAAAACGAACGCGCGGCGCTCCGCGAAGCGCTTGACGCGTTGACCGGCGCCGGCTTCCTCGAGCCTGCCGGCGACGAAACGTGGACGGTCGTCCGCGCCGTGGCGCGATAGCCGCCTAGACGACGCGGCGCAGCTGCTTGACGCCGATCGCGAGGAAGAACAGCAGCGTCGCGAGCAGCACGATCGTCGCGCCGCTCGACGCGCGCACGTAGTACGAGAGATAGAGGCCGCCGAGCGTGCTCACCGCGCCGAAGACCGCCGACAACGCCATCATCGGCGAGAAGCGCGACGTGAGCTGATAGGCCGCCGCGGCGGGCGTCACGAGCAGCGCCGCCACCAGTACGATACCGACCGCCTGCAGGGCGACGACGATCGTGAGCGCCAGCATCACCAGCAGCGCGTACTCGTATGCGGGAGCCGCGATCCCGCTGGCCTGCGCGACGACCGGATCGAACGTCGTGTAGAGCAGGCCGCGGAAAAGCACGACGACCGCGACTGCCACGACGATGCTCAGCGCGAGGATCAGCCACAGGTCCTGCGGCTGCACGGCTAGGATGTCGCCGAAGAGAAAACTCTGCAGATCCACCGCGTAACTGCGCTGGCGGCTCATGAGAAAGACGCCGAGCGCGAACATTCCTGTGAAAAGCACGCCGATCGTGGTGTCGAGCGAGATGCGGCCGCGGCGATGGACGAAGCCGATGCCGAGCGCGGTGACGACCGCGACGATGCCGGCTCCCAGATAGAAGTTAGCGCCGCGCAGATACGCGATGACGATGCCGGCAAAGGAGGCGTGCGCGATGCCGTCGCCGATGAACGAGAGTTTGCGCAGAATCACGTACGTGCCCATCGTCGAGCAGAGTAAGCCCACGGCCAGCGCCGCGACGAACGCCCGCTGCATGAAGGCGTAGTGAAAGGGCGCGACGAGCGAATCGAACGTCACCGGCGGATCTCCGGGTGCTCGGCGTGCGCCGCGTGCGGATCGTGATCGCTGCGCAGATGGCCGTGCGTGTGCGTGTGCTCGCGAATGGCCGCGTACGCGCCGGCCTCGACGACCTCGCGCGGCGTGCCGATCGCGAGGACGCGCCGGTCGAGCACGAGCAGACGGTCGAACCATTGGTCTACGCGGTCGAGATCGTGCGTGGCCATCAGCACGGGCATGCCGCCGGCGACGAGTCGCCGCACGATCTGACGCAGCGCCTCTTCCGTAGCGGCGTCCACGCCGGTGGTCGGTTCGTCGAGCAGGAGCAGCCGCGGCTCCTGCGCGATCGCCCGCGCGACGAAGACGCGCTGCTGCTGGCCGCCGGAGAGGTTCGCGATGTGCCGCGTCGCGAGGTCGCTCATCTGCACGGCGTCGAGCGCGGCGCGCACGACCTCGCGGTCGCGCGCAGAGAAACGCTCCCAGAAGCGCATGCGCGCGAAGCGACCCATCGCAACGACGTCCCAGACGGTCGCGGGGAACGACCAGTCCACCGCCTCGATCTGCGGCACGTACGCGATCGTTCCCGCCGGCAGACGGCGCGGCTGCGATCCGAGTACGAGCAGTTCGCCGGCGCTCGGCAGCAGCAGGCCGGCGACGGTCTTGAGAAGAGTGGACTTGCCCGAGCCGTTCGGGCCGACGATCCCCAGCGCTTCGCCGTAGCGCACGGAGAGCGTCGCATCTACGAGCGCATCGAAATCCTCGTACCGCACGAAAAGATCGCGCGCCACCACCGCATCGCCTGGCGGAGCCACCCCCGCGTCGTCCTGAGCTCCCCCTTGTGTCATCCTGAGCTTGTCGAAGGACGTCATCGCAACGTACGTACGATCACGCCGGTGTCGTACGTCAGCATCGCGGGGTAGGTGGCCACCTGCGGGTTGGTGCCGATCGAATCGTCGTAGAGATCCTCGACGACCTGGATCCCGGCGCCCTGCGCGATGGACTGCAGGATCTTCGGGCTGTACTCGGGCTCGCTGAAAACGCCGCGCACGCCGTGCTGCTTGGCGAGATCTACGAGCCGCGCGACCTGCTGCGGGTTAGGCTCCTGGCCCGGGTTTCGCTCCACAAAGCCGAGCGTCGTTATGCCGAAGCGATCGTTGTAGTACTGCCAAGCGTTGTGGAAGACGATCATATACCGGTGCGAGGGCGGAATCGTCGCGATCTGCGCGCGGATAGCCGCGGTCAGCTCGTCGAGACGCTTGTCGTAGCTCGCGGCATTGCGCCTGTACGCCTGCGCGTGCGAGGGGTCGGCAGAAACGAGCGCGTCGCGGATCTTGCGGACGTACTCTTTGGCCAGCACCGGATCCATCCAAAGGTGCGGATTGAGATCCTTGATCGGAAGGCCGTCGGCGCAGACGACGACGCGCAGATTCTTCGAACCGGCATCGCGCAGGAGGCGGTCGAGCCACGTTTCGAGGCCGGCGCCGTTCTCTACGAGCACGTCCGCGTCGGCAATTGCCGCGACGTCCTGCGGCGCCGGCTGAAAGGTTTCCGGCGATGCGCCGACCGGCACGATGTTCTTCACCGTGACGTACTCGCCGCCGACGCCCTGGACGAACGAGTTGAGCGTTGAGATCGTCGTGGCGACGCGAATCTTGCCGGTAGTCTCGTTCGTGGCGCTGCTCGTGCACGCGACCAATGCGGCCAAGAGCGCGAGCGCAGCGATGCGAATTTCAGCGGCATTCGCGGCACTTTCCCAAGAACTCGATGGCGTGGCCGTCGAGTTCGAATCCGTTACGCGCGCGCAACTGGCCCGCGAAGCGATCTACCGCCTCGCAATCAACGTCTTCCACGCGCCCGCACGAGCGGCAGATCGCGTGATGGTGGTGGCGCGTGGGCTCGCAGAGCATGTAGGTGGCCTCGCCTTCCGCGTCGGCGCGCGCCGTCACGTCGCCCTTGGTGCGAAGGCGATCGAGCGTGCGGTAGACGGTTGACAGCGAGACGCGCGCGCCGGTCTGCTCCAGCGCCGCGTGAATCTCCGCCGCGGAAAGAAAGCGCGGCTCGCGCTGCAGGATGCCGGTGATCCACTCGCGCGGCCGCGTCACGTAGTCGGCCCTGGTGCCCATTTGGACCTTTATTTGAGAATTGTTCGCAAAATCTTTCCGCCCGTCACGAGGGAGGGCTCGCCGTCGGGCCGGGTGACGGGCACGTGGCGACCGTGGCCTTGGAGGCGGTGCGCACCTGATCGCGCCAGTAGGCCGAGGTCTCCGACCAGGCGGGGAGGGTGAGACCGACGGCCTGGGCCCTCGTCTGGATTCTAGGGATCACCCCGGAGAAGGCCTGGGGCACGGTGCCTTTGTTCTCGTTGATGATGTTCGCGAGCGCCAGCCAGGCGTCGGCGAGCATCATCGTCGGCAGGGCCTTCTGGGCGGCCGGGCACGAGGCGTTCAGGCGGGCGGCGATGTCGGCTTCTAAGGTAAGGGCCCAGGCCGACGTGGCCGCGATCTGCGCGAAGAGGGGCGCCCGCTGCTCGTCGCTCGAGCAGATACTGTCGAGAATTTCCCGCTCCTCGTTCAGGACCGCGATGACGTCGGCGATCGCCCCGAAGCGCTGCAGGAGCTGCGCCGTGTTGCCCGAGTCGCCTCGGTGGTCGTAGTCGCGGACGCGAGCCGAGGCATCATCAATCATCTGGCCGTTGCAGCGGTTATCGGCCACCTGCGCCGGCGTAGCGGCGCCCGCCGGCGCCAGGCCGGCGGTGCCAGTTAGGAGCGCGGCGAGCGCGACCGCTGCGGCGAGTGCTGGCTTGCCCATCTGCTTTGACAGGTGCCTAGCCCGGCGCGTACAATCCTCCAGGTCGCTCCGGTCGCGACGGACCCGTGGGGATGTAGCTCAGCTGGTAGAGCACTTGCTTCGCATGTAAGGGGTCCGGGGTTCGAGTCCCCGCATCTCCACCAATCTTTTCGCCGATTTCATAAGGCTTTTTGGAATCGGCGTTTGATGTTTCGGAACTGTATCCGATTTTTTGACGACCATTTGACGACCAATCTCGACGGTCTCGAACACGCGATCCATCGTTTCGGCCGCCTGTCGGCGTGCTCCCTCGAACATGTGACCGTAACGGTCGAGCACCATGCGCGTATCGACGTGGCCGTTGCGTCGCGCGACCAAAATGGGGTCCGCGCCCTCCTCAATGAGGAATGAGTTGGAAGAATGGCGCAGCGAGTGAAAGTCCACGTCGGGTAGTCCGGCGCGGCGCAGTAGCGGCTTGAAGGTGCGGCGGATGAAGTTACTTTTGCGCAGCGGATTGCCTTGGCTGTCCGTGAAGACGAGCGGGCCATTGTACCCGTCGGCACGACGGGCGCTATGCCAAGCTCTCAGCGTACGCAGAGTCAGTTCGGGAAGTTCCAACGTGCGCCGGGAGGCTTTCGTCTTGAGCGGTCCGAGCGTAAGCTTACCAGCGACATCCTCCGTTAGTTGTCGCACAATGGCGACGGTCCGCTTTTCGAGATCAACGCAGTCCCAAAGCAATCCAAAGAGTTCTCCCTCGCGCATGCCAAGCGTCGCAGCCATGATCACGAGCACCTGGGTTTGCCCCTCGGCCATTTCCATTAGCCGCTTTGCCCCGTGGCGATCGAGGACGACCTTCTCCTTCGGCTCGTAGCGTGGTGCGGACACAAGGGAACAAGGATTGAAGATGATCTTGCGTTCCCGGAACAGCGCATTCAGCGCGGCATTAAGGGTCGCGTGTACTTGCTTGCGGGTGGCGGTGCCTACCTCGAGCTCCTTCAGCTTCCGGAGCAGCACCTTGACATCATCGACATCCAGGTCGGCAACGCGACGCGCGCCGATGTGCGGGACGATGTGGCGGTCGACGGCGTGCCTTCGCAAGCGATAGGTGTTGGCTCGCCAGTCTCCGTCTGCTAGCCATTGTTCGAGGTATTCTCTTAGCGTGAGGTCGAGATCCATGGGGAGTGCATGGCGAGCCGCATAGCGGCGCATCTGCTCGGTGACGTCCTGGCGCGTCTCACCGTAAAAGCTCTTGCGCGCGAGGGTGCCGGCACGCGCCCCGGTGCGCAGCTTCCCTTCCCATCGGCCGTCCTTCCGCCTATGGAGTGTCCCTTCGCCACGTGCTCGACGAGCCATGACCTAGCGGCGCTTTCTGTAACGCATATCAACGTGACGCTGAATGCAGTCACGGACAGCGGCCGGACGAAAGCGGCGCGAGCCACCTAGCTTCACTGATTCTAAGAGGCCCCTGCCGATCAGTTCGTAAAGTTTAGATTTCTTGCAGCATAGGGCGGCACATACTTCTTGGGTGTCCATCAGCGGTTCAACTTCATGATGGCGTTTCGACTCCATGCTTAAAAAACCCTATGGGTGGTGTCATTGAATTGATGCTCGTCAGAGCCGCGAAGCGCGGATCGCCCCGAGTGCCGATTTTCACCCGCATTAATATGCGGGTGAAAGTGCTGCTTATCTCTGCACCACAATTATCGCTTGCCACCAAGAAACAGTCAAGGCTCGCAGCGCCTGTGTAGGAGTGCCTGCAATCCGAACTCGACGTTATGCCATCGAGTCGTGTATGGCTCACGGTGCCACTTCGACGAGACCGCTCGACCCAAGAGTAATCGTGCTGCCGTCCTCAAACCACAGACGGACCGCATCGTCCTCAGTAGACCCTGCGTCTACGATTACGTGGAAACCCGCGAGGCGCCGGACCAGCATGCCACGTTCAATCTCCGTCGCGCGCGCGAAGGTTGTGCCGTAGATTTCGATCATCGCTGTCCTTCCGCGGCCTCGACAGTGGCGCTGCCGCACGGAGGAGTAACAGCGCGCTGGCGCTCCCACGCGCAAGGCCGAGGCGGAGCGCAGCCGCGTCAGCGGTTGCCTTGCGCGTGGGAGCGCCAGCGCGGTAGCCTGGCCGGTGGCGGCGCCGGTATCGAGGCCGCGGATGGAGTACGAGCGTTTTTTCGCAAACTGTTAAACAGCTGTTAGATTCCGAGCATCAAACCCGAGAAACATCCACCAGAATAATGAGCATTCTGCCAGCGCCAACGGGAATCGAAAGCGATACGGTGGCGCGACCCGAGACAACCGGCGGCAACGCAAGACGGCGCTTCTAAGGAAGATACGCACCTTGAAGCTGTCGACGGTTGCCGCCAGCAAGCAGCGGTATGTGGGCCAAATGGAACTGGGCGCCAAGGCACCGGGGTCGAGCAGGAGGGCGTCCGACTAACTGGCACGTCACTTCGTCGAAGTCCATCCTCGCAAGCAATCGAGGTCGGCATCGCTCAGGCCGGGTAGCCTGATTCCCACTAGGACGTCGTTGTGTATTAGGAAGTTAACGGCCCCATGACTTATGCAGCGGTCGAATTCTTCGCTGTCTCCTATCTGGATCTCCGCACGATTTTCTACCAATGCCAGGCGTAATGACGCCACTAGGTTAACACGCTTCCACCCGCTGGGTCCAACAAAGGCAGCTGAAGGAGGCAGCCCTAGAATTGGAAGACCCGTTAGTCTGTTATCCTCGCTTCCAACGAGAAGCTTAGCACCGATTGACCTAATGGTAGTAAGAACAACGCTTCGCGCGATCAGGGATCCCTCTGGTACCTTGATTTCTAACCGACTGCCTGCGGGGTCTCCAACCAGTATGTAACGCACTCCTGCCGACAGAACCGGCTCTTGTGTTTTTATAGTGATCGGAACATATCCCCCAACTGATACTATACTTGGGAGGCGCGACGCTTCGGCGACACCCACTACCTGTATGCTATCTGCTTCGGTCATGGCACGTAGAGAGCTTGAAATAGAACTGGCAACAAACCCGGTTCGCGAGCCTCCGCGAACATCAACTCCGACCCCCTACCTTTCCATAGTCCGATACGGAATCGAAAGCAATATAACCGCATAACCCGAGACCACCAATGACGACGGAAATGGCATTGTATGATGATGCCGCCGTCGCCAGCGTGTTCCTCGATCTTCGTCGGTTGCCGGGGGGCATGTGGGAAAGTCGAGCGCCTAGGGCTATGATCGGCCGCCGCGGCGCTAGAAGACCGCTTCGAGGACGCGGCGGAGCCGAATTGGCTGATCATGTTACGCCGACGCTGAGACGACCTCGAGCGCATCCGATGGCGTTGTCCTGCTCCAAATCCGGATATAGCCAGCCTCATTCGAGTCCAGGACCTCGAACGAGATCAGCTGACCGTGAAGCGTGAGGGTTCATCATTGTCCGGCAAGACAGTCCTGAGAGTCTATCCGACTTCGCAGGCCCGTCGCGACTGGCGGTCCCCGTTTTGGATGGCGTCAAGCGGCTTTTTGGATTCGATCAATAACCGGACACTTCGACAGCATTCCCGTCAAATCGCAATGCTGCGGAAACTCTGCTTACCACCATCTGCTTCTCTGCCACAGTCATCGGTATTTCGTTGCCGGCGATGAACCATCCCGTCACCCTATTCTCGTAGACGCATATACTCTTGCCGAAGTCTACCTCAACAGTTGCAGTGCGCGATCCTTCTACGTACTCCATCGTATGCCTACTGGTGACGTGCACAGTGTAGCCGTCTGTGTTCTCGAAGACTTGCGGTGCAATTCTTTTGAAGACCACTCAGAAGCCCCCCGTCAACACGTTAAGAATGTTTGGATTGGCTTGCAATGCTGGGTATTCCACCGTCGTAAAAATGCCACCGGCCGGAGCTCCTTCAACGAATCCAACTGCAGTACCGGAAGCCCCAGCGGCGAACCTCCCTGAGAGAACGGACCAAACCTCTTGAGCTTGCCCGACACTTAAGGGACTGCCGTCGCCGAAGAGATCTTCACCCTGAAGCCAGTTTCCCCCGGGAGTCATCTCGATCGTTGTCTTGCCATTCTCGACGGCAAACTCTTCGGCCAGAGCTTGATTCCCAGGTCCGGAGTAGAACACCGCTCCATTCTCCGCGGTAGACACATCTGCAGCTTGCGCCTGTTGCATGTAGTATTCAAAGGCTCCTGAGCCTCCGCCTGGAGCACCGCCACCGGCATCCGCTGCAGCAGAACCCGCGGAATCAGTGGCGGAAACAATCCCTCCGCTGAGCGCCGCGTCCTGTTCAACGCTGACACCGCCCGTCTCTACGGCGGCAACTTCCGCCGGCTCGACGCTTGCTAGAGCCTGTGCTTCTAGAGGAATCGCCGCATCTGCATCGGCGGCTTCGACAGTGCTTAGCACGTCAAGTGACTCTACTAACTCCGCCGCTTCGCCCGCTTCTTCGGCAGCAAAGAACATGTCCGCTGCTATACCGTCCGTCGCTATGACCAGCAGCCCAAAGGCGATGCCTGCTAGAACTGGGGCGAACCAGGACGGTGGTCCCGACCACTTCGAGCAGTTCAGACCAAGAGGATCTAGATAGTTGACGGGGTTATTGCCCGAATACGCATACAGGTTGTACGTGCTGCCGACAAATTGCAGCGGATCTGGTTGCGTGTAGCGACCCAGTTGCGGTCGATACCAGCGGAATCCGTTGTAGTAGCGCCCCGAGGCTCCGTTCGGACCTTCGGACGTGCTAAACTCTTCCGCTTCTTGCCCAGGGAGCCGCAGCGGCTGATGAACGTCACTCGTTCGCTCGTCGTAGACCGCCCCAAACGGCTCATAGTCCGCCTGCCAGTACAGGCTGCCGGTGCTAGTCGTCTGCATGTATGGCGCGCCGCGTTGGTCCGTAACGGTCCAGTGCGTCGATCCGCCAGTGCCGATCTGGGCCACTGGCGTTCCACCGAACCATACGTACTCATACGCGAGCGTACCGGATGTCAGGCCGCTTTCAGCCTGCAGGTGCATGTTCGGATCGTACAGCGAGGCACGGGTGCCGAGGCTGTTCTGAGCGACGACGCGCCGGCCTGCACCGTCGTACGTATACGTGATGCCGTCGCCGGACTGGAGTAACTCCCTGGCGGAATACGTGTACGTGGATGAGCCGACCGCCGTCTCATTACCGACCGCATCATGTGTGATGTTGCTAACACCAGTTCCGGCCTGGTTAATCGTCTGCAGTTGGAAGGTGCGCGAGTAGCCGTAGGTGAGGTTTCGTCCCGGGAAGTTTGCCGTCAACAAATTCTGCGAATTCGTGTCGCTGTACGAGGCACGCCCCCAGAGGCTCGAGCCCGTCGTGGCCAGCGTCAGCATGTTTGTGGCTTTACCGCCGTAGCTGAACGATTGGTTGTAGCCCGAGGTTAGGTTGTCGGTAATGCCGGTGATGTATCCAGCGGTGTTTACGCCGTAGGAGAGATTCGACAGCGCAGTCGCCGAGTGCGTTACCGTCTGCCCCGTCTGTCGATATCCCGTGTCGTACGTGATCGTTTGCTGCGTCCCGTTCCCAAAGGTCAGCTGATTGCGTGGGCCCATCGGTTTGTAACTGGCAGACGCCACGTACACCGTGCCTCCGGAGGAGACCGATAGTGGGCGGTCCGCGTAGTCGTACGTATAGATCAGTGGAACAGGCGCAGGTCCGCTGGCCGGCAGCTGGATGCGCGTGCGATTGCCATTACCATCATAGGTGTAGCTTGTCGAGTAGAGCGTACTGTTAATGTGTTGAGCAAGTGACGCAAGTAGACCCCGGCGCTCGTACGTGTATGAAGTCGAACCCGATGGATCGGTCATGGACGCGAGACGACCGACGCCGTACGCACCAGAGGTTGTGTTGTCGTACGTCCATGTGACCGTCTCGGTGCTCGTGCCTGATCGCACGGATGTCTGCGTGAGCGGCCGTTGAGGGCATCGTACGTCGTCGTAGTCGTGGCGTTGTTCGCATCGGTCTTCGATGTAACGTTTCCTGCCCTTTTTTTTTTTTTTTTTTTTTTTTTTTTTTTTTTTTTTTTTTTTTTTTTTTTTTTTTTTTTTTTTTTTTTTTTTTTTTTTTTTTTTTTTTTTTTTTTTTTTTTTTTTTTTTTTTTTTTTTTTTTTTTTTTTTTTTTTTTTTTTTTTTTTTTTTTTTTTTTTTTTTTTTTTTTTTTTTTTTTTTTTTTTTTTTTTTTTTTTTTTTTTTTTTTTTTTTTTTTTTTTTTTTTTTTTTTTTTTTTTTTTTTTTTTTTTTTTTTTTTTTTTTTTTTTTTTTTTTTTTTTTTTTTTTTTTTTTTTTTTTTTTTTTTTTTTTTTTTTTTTTTTTTTTTTTTTTTTTTTTTTTTTTTTTTTTTTTTTTTTTTTTTTTTTTTTTTTTTTTTTTTTTTTTTTTTTTTTTTTTTTTTTTTTTTTTTTTTTTTTTTTTTTTTTTTTTTTTTTTTTTTTTTTTTTTTTTTTTTTTTTTTTTTTTTTTTTTTTTTTTTTTTTTTTTTTTTTTTTTTTTTTTTTTTTTTTTTTTTTTTTTTTTTTTTTTTTTTTTTTTTTTTTTTTTTTTTTTTTTTTTTTTTTTTTTTTTTTTTTTTTTTTTTTTTTTTTTTTTTTTTTTTTTTTTTTTTTTTTTTTTTTTTTTTTTTTTTTTTTTTTTTTTTTTTTTTTTTTTTTTTTTTTTTTTTTTTTTTTTTTTTTTTTTTTTTTTTTTTTTTTTTTTTTTTTTTTTTTTTTTTTTTTTTTTTTTTTTTTTTTTTTTTTTTTTTTTTTTTTTTTTTTTTTTTTTTTTTTTTTTTTTTTTTTTTTTTTTTTTTTTTTTTTTTTTTTTTTTTTTTTTTTTTTTTTTTTTTTTTTTTTTTTTTTTTTTTTTTTTTTTTTTTTTTTTTTTTTTTTTTTTTTTTTTTTTTTTTTTTTTTTTTTTTTTTTTTTTTTTTTTTTTTTTTTTTTTTTTTTTTTTTTTTTTTTTTTTTTTTTTTTTTTTTTTTTTTTTTTTTTTTTTTTTTTTTTTTTTTTTTTTTTTTTTTTTTTTTTTTTTTTTTTTTTTTTTTTTTTTTTTTTTTTTTTTTTTTTTTTTTTTTTTTTTTTTTTTTTTTTTTTTTTTTTTTTTTTTTTTTTTTTTTTTTTTTTTTTTTTTTTTTTTTTTTTTTTTTTTTTTTTTTTTTTTTTTTTTTTTTTTTTTTTTTTTTTTTTTTTTTTTTTTTTTTTTTTTTTTTTTTTTTTTTTTTTTTTTTTTTTTTTTTTTTTTTTTTTTTTTTTTTTTTTTTTTTTTTTTTTTTTTTTTTTTTTTTTTTTTTTTTTTTTTTTTTTTTTTTTTTTTTTTTTTTTTTTTTTTTTTTTTTTTTTTTTTTTTTTTTTTTTTTTTTTTTTTTTTTTTTTTTTTTTTTTTTTTTTTTTTTTTTTTTTTTTTTTTTTTTTTTTTTTTTTTTTTTTTTTTTTTTTTTTTTTTTTTTTTTTTTTTTTTTTTTTTTTTTTTTTTTTTTTTTTTTTTTTTTTTTTTTTTTTTTTTTTTTTTTTTTTTTTTTTTTTTTTTTTTTTTTTTTTTTTTTTTTTTTTTTTTTTTTTTTTTTTTTTTTTTTTTTTTTTTTTTTTTTTTTTTTTTTTTTTTTTTTTTTTTTTTTTTTTTTTTTTTTTTTTTTTTTTTTTTTTTTTTTTTTTTTTTTTTTTTTTTTTTTTTTTTTTTTTTTTTTTTTTTTTTTTTTTTTTTTTTTTTTTTTTTTTTTTTTTTTTTTTTTTTTTTTTTTTTTTTTTTTTTTTTTTTTTTTTTTTTTTTTTTTTTTTTTTTTTTTTTTTTTTTTTTTTTTTTTTTTTTTTTTTTTTTTTTTTTTTTTTTTTTTTTTTTTTTTTTTTTTTTTTTTTTTTTTTTTTTTTTTTTTTTTTTTTTTTTTTTTTTTTTTTTTTTTTTTTTTTTTTTTTTTTTTTTTTTTTTTTTTTTTTTTTTTTTTTTTTTTTTTTTTTTTTTTTTTTTTTTTTTTTTTTTTTTTTTTTTTTTTTTTTTTTTTTTTTTTTTTTTTTTTTTTTTTTTTTTTTTTTTTTTTTTTTTTTTTTTTTTTTTTTTTTTTTTTTTTTTTTTTTTTTTTTTTTTTTTTTTTTTTTTTTTTTTTTTTTTTTTTTTTTTTTTTTTTTTTTTTTTTTTTTTTTTTTTTTTTTTTTTTTTTTTTTTTTTTTTTTTTTTTTTTTTTTTTTTTTTTTTTTTTTTTTTTTTTTTTTTTTTTTTTTTTTTTTTTTTTTTTTTTTTTTTTTTTTTTTTTTTTTTTTTTTTTTTTTTTTTTTTTTTTTTTTTTTTTTTTTTTTTTTTTTTTTTTTTTTTTTTTTTTTTTTTTTTTTTTTTTTTTTTTTTTTTTTTTTTTTTTTTTTTTTTTTTTTTTTTTTTTTTTTTTTTTTTTTTTTTTTTTTTTTTTTTTTTTTTTTTTTTTTTTTTTTTTTTTTTTTTTTTTTTTTTTTTTTTTTTTTTTTTTTTTTTTTTTTTTTTTTTTTTTTTTTTTTTTTTTTTTTTTTTTTTTTTTTTTTTTTTTTTTTTTTTTTTTTTTTTTTTTTTTTTTTTTTTTTTTTTTTTTTTTTTTTTTTTTTTTTTTTTTTTTTTTTTTTTTTTTTTTTTTTTTTTTTTTTTTTTTTTTTTTTTTTTTTTTTTTTTTTTTTTTTTTTTTTTTTTTTTTTTTTTTTTTTTTTTTTTTTTTTTTTTTTTTTTTTTTTTTTTTTTTTTTTTTTTTTTTTTTTTTTTTTTTTTTTTTTTTTTTTTTTTTTTTTTTTTTTTTTTTTTTTTTTTTTTTTTTTTTTTTTTTTTTTTTTTTTTTTTTTTTTTTTTTTTTTTTTTTTTTTTTTTTTTTTTTTTTTTTTTTTTTTTTTTTTTTTTTTTTTTTTTTTTTTTTTTTTTTTTTTTTTTTTTTTTTTTTTTTTTTTTTTTTTTTTTTTTTTTTTTTTTTTTTTTTTTTTTTTTTTTTTTTTTTTTTTTTTTTTTTTTTTTTTTTTTTTTTTTTTTTTTTTTTTTTTTTTTTTTTTTTTTTTTTTTTTTTTTTTTTTTTTTTTTTTTTTTTTTTTTTTTTTTTTTTTTTTTTTTTTTTTTTTTTTTTTTTTTTTTTTTTTTTTTTTTTTTTTGGGGGGGAGTCAGAGGTGGCCTCGGTTAGCTGAACACCCCGCTTGTGTGATGACTTCCTCGACTACGGGTCGAAAAGACCTGTGAAAAGGGGCAGTCATCGTGAGTCGTTCTCGTCGTAACCACACGCCGTCCTTCAAAGCGAAGGTGGCCTTAGCGGCGATCAAAGGGGATCAGACCGTCGCGGAGCTTGCCAAGCGTTTCGATATCCACCCGAACTCGATCGTCCAATGGAAGACGCAGCTGCTCGAGAGGGCGGCTGAAGCTTTTGGCGGCGAAAGCCCCAAGCAGAGCGGTCCCGACGTTCGTGATTTACATGCCAAGATCGGCCAGCTGGCGCTGGAGAACGATTTTTTAGAACGCGCGCTCGGGCGTGTCGACGGGTCGAGCGCAAAGCGATGATCGATCGCAGCCACGCGTTGTCGCTCACGCGCCAAGCCGACGTGCTCGGCCTTTCGCGCGGGAGCCTGTATTACAAAGCCGCGCCGGTCTCCGATGCGGATCTTGAGCTCATGCGTGAGATGGACATCTTGCACACGGACCTGCCGTTTTGCGGCGCTCGGATGCTGCGCGGCATTCTGCGGCGGAAAGGCTACCAGGTTGGGCGCCGGCACGTTGGCCGATTGATGCGCCTCATGGGCATCGAAGCGCTCTACCGCAAGAAGAAAGGCACCAAAACCAACCCCGCGCATCCGATCCATCCGTATCTTCTTCGCACCCTCCTCATCGATCGGCCCAATCAGGTCTGGTGCGCCGATATTTCGTACATCCCGATGCGGCGCGGCTTTCTGTACCTCTTTGCGATCCTGGACTGGCGGACGCGCCGAGTCCTGGCCTGGCGGCTCTCGAACAGCCTGACGACCGACTTCTGCATCGACGCCGTCGAGGCGGCGATCGCGGCGTACGGTTGCACGGAGATATTCAACACCGATCAGGGTTGCCAGTTCACGGCCTTAGCGTTCGTCGTTGCTCAAGGGACACGGCATCGCTATCAGCATGGATGGCCGCGGCGCCTGGCGCGATAACGTGTTCGTCGAGCGGTTCTGGCGTTCGCTCAAGTACGAGGAGGTTTATCTGCGGGCGTACGAGACCGCCAGCGAGGCCAAGCACTTCATCGGGCGCTACGTCGCGTTTTACAACGCGGATCGCGCGCACTCGGCGCTAGACGGGCAAACCCAGACGACGTATACTTCAACCAGCCGCTCCCGAAGGCGGCATAACTTGGGCGGTCATCACATAACGGAGGCCGTTTGGCTGTTCAAAAAACCGGCGCTACCTCTGAAATTTTAAAAAAAAAAAAAAAAAAATTAACTCGGGCGTAACTTTCGCGCTAACAATCTTGTCTGGAATGGTAAATCTGTCAATGACGCAAGGTGGCGTGACAAATATAGCAGAGCACGAATATCTTCGATACACTTTTTTTTTTTTTTTTTTTTTTTTTTTTTTTTTTTTTTTTTTTTTTTTTTTTTTTTTTTTTTTTTTTTTTTTTTTTTTTTTTTTTTTTTTTTTTTTTTTTTTTTTTTTTTTTTTTTTTTTTTTTTTTTTTTTTTTTTTTTTTTTTTTTTTTTTTTTTTTTTTTTTTTTTTTTTTTTTTTTTTTTTTTTTTTTTTTTTTTTTTTTTTTTTTTTTTTTTTTTTTTTTTTTTTTTTTTTTTTTTTTTTTTTTTTTTTTTTTTTTTTTTTTTTTTTTTTTTTTTTTTTTTTTTTTTTTTTTTTTTTTTTTTTTTTTTTTTTTTTTTTTTTTTTTTTTTTTTTTTTTTTTTTTTTTTTTTTTTTTTTTTTTTTTTTTTTTTTTTTTTTTTTTTTTTTTTTTTTTTTTTTTTTTTTTTTTTTTTTTTTTTTTTTTTTTTTTTTTTTTTTTTTTTTTTTTTTTTTTTTTTTTTTTTTTTTTTTTTTTTTTTTTTTTTTTTTTTTTTTTTTTTTTTTTTTTTTTTTTTTTTTTTTTTTTTTTTTTTTTTTTTTTTTTTTTTTTTTTTTTTTTTTTTTTTTTTTTTTTTTTTTTTTTTTTTTTTTTTTTTTTTTTTTTTTTTTTTTTTTTTTTTTTTTTTTTTTTTTTTTTTTTTTTTTTTTTTTTTTTTTTTTTTTTTTTTTTTTTTTTTTTTTTTTTTTTTTTTTTTTTTTTTTTTTTTTTTTTTTTTTTTTTTTTTTTTTTTTTTTTTTTTTTTTTTTTTTTTTTTTTTTTTTTTTTTTTTTTTTTTTTTTTTTTTTTTTTTTTTTTTTTTTTTTTTTTTTTTTTTTTTTTTTTTTTTTTTTTTTTTTTTTTTTTTTTTTTTTTTTTTTTTTTTTTTTTTTTTTTTTTTTTTTTTTTTTTTTTTTTTTTTTTTTTTTTTTTTTTTTTTTTTTTTTTTTTTTTTTTTTTTTTTTTTTTTTTTTTTTTTTTTTTTTTTTTTTTTTTTTTTTTTTTTTTTTTTTTTTTTTTTTTTTTTTTTTTTTTTTTTTTTTTTTTTTTTTTTTTTTTTTTTTTTTTTTTTTTTTTTTTTTTTTTTTTTTTTTTTTTTTTTTTTTTTTTTTTTTTTTTTTTTTTTTTTTTTTTTTTTTTTTTTTTTTTTTTTTTTTTTTTTTTTTTTTTTTTTTTTTTTTTTTTTTTTTTTTTTTTTTTTTTTTTTTTTTTTTTTTTTTTTTTTTTTTTTTTTTTTTTTTTTTTTTTTTTTTTTTTTTTTTTTTTTTTTTTTTTTTTTTTTTTTTTTTTTTTTTTTTTTTTTTTTTTTTTTTTTTTTTTTTTTTTTTTTTTTTTTTTTTTTTTTTTTTTTTTTTTTTTTTTTTTTTTTTTTTTTTTTTTTTTTTTTTTTTTTTTTTTTTTTTTTTTTTTTTTTTTTTTTTTTTTTTTTTTTTTTTTTTTTTTTTTTTTTTTTTTTTTTTTTTTTTTTTTTTTTTTTTTTTTTTTTTTTTTTTTTTTTTTTTTTTTTTTTTTTTTTTTTTTTTTTTTTTTTTTTTTTTTTTTTTTTTTTTTTTTTTTTTTTTTTTTTTTTTTTTTTTTTTTTTTTTTTTTTTTTTTTTTTTTTTTTTTTTTTTTTTTTTTTTTTTTTTTTTTTTTTTTTTTTTTTTTTTTTTTTTTTTTTTTTTTTTTTTTTTTTTTTTTTTTTTTTTTTTTTTTTTTTTTTTTTTTTTTTTTTTTTTTTTTTTTTTTTTTTTTTTTTTTTTTTTTTTTTTTTTTTTTTTTTTTTTTTTTTTTTTTTTTTTTTTTTTTTTTTTTTTTTTTTTTTTTTTTTTTTTTTTTTTTTTTTTTTTTTTTTTTTTTTTTTTTTTTTTTTTTTTTTTTTTTTTTTTTTTTTTTTTTTTTTTTTTTTTTTTTTTTTTTTTTTTTTTTTTTTTTTTTTTTTTTTTTTTTTTTTTTTTTTTTTTTTTTTTTTTTTTTTTTTTTTTTTTTTTTTTTTTTTTTTTTTTTTTTTTTTTTTTTTTTTTTTTTTTTTTTTTTTTTTTTTTTTTTTTTTTTTTTTTTTTTTTTTTTTTTTTTTTTTTTTTTTTTTTTTTTTTTTTTTTTTTTTTTTTTTTTTTTTTTTTTTTTTTTTTTTTTTTTTTTTTTTTTTTTTTTTTTTTTTTTTTTTTTTTTTTTTTTTTTTTTTTTTTTTTTTTTTTTTTTTTTTTTTTTTTTTTTTTTTTTTTTTTTTTTTTTTTTTTTTTTTTTTTTTTTTTTTTTTTTTTTTTTTTTTTTTTTTTTTTTTTTTTTTTTTTTTTTTTTTTTTTTTTTTTTTTTTTTTTTTTTTTTTTTTTTTTTTTTTTTTTTTTTTTTTTTTTTTTTTTTTTTTTTTTTTTTTTTTTTTTTTTTTTTTTTTTTTTTTTTTTTTTTTTTTTTTTTTTTTTTTTTTTTTTTTTTTTTTTTTTTTTTTTTTTTTTTTTTTTTTTTTTTTTTTTTTTTTTTTTTTTTTTTTTTTTTTTTTTTTTTTTTTTTTTTTTTTTTTTTTTTTTTTTTTTTTTTTTTTTTTTTTTTTTTTTTTTTTTTTTTTTTTTTTTTTTTTTTTTTTTTTTTTTTTTTTTTTTTTTTTTTTTTTTTTTTTTTTTTTTTTTTTTTTTTTTTTTTTTTTTTTTTTTTTTTTTTTTTTTTTTTTTTTTTTTTTTTTTTTTTTTTTTTTTTTTTTTTTTTTTTTTTTTTTTTTTTTTTTTTTTTTTTTTTTTTTTTTTTTTTTTTTTTTTTTTTTTTTTTTTTTTTTTTTTTTTTTTTTTTTTTTTTTTTTTTTTTTTTTTTTTTTTTTTTTTTTTTTTTTTTTTTTTTTTTTTTTTTTTTTTTTTTTTTTTTTTTTTTTTTTTTTTTTTTTTTTTTTTTTTTTTTTTTTTTTTTTTTTTTTTTTTTTTTTTTTTTTTTTTTTTTTTTTTTTTTTTTTTTTTTTTTTTTTTTTTTTTTTTTTTTTTTTTTTTTTTTTTTTTTTTTTTTTTTTTTTTTTTTTTTTTTTTTTTTTTTTTTTTTTTTTTTTTTTTTTTTTTTTTTTTTTTTTTTTTTTTTTTTTTTTTTTTTTTTTTTTTTTTTTTTTTTTTTTTTTTTTTTTTTTTTTTTTTTTTTTTTTTTTTTTTTTTTTTTTTTTTTTTTTTTTTTTTTTTTTTTTTTTTTTTTTTTTTTTTTTTTTTTTTTTTTTTTTTTTTTTTTTTTTTTTTTTTTTTTTTTTTTTTTTTTTTTTTTTTTTTTTTTTTTTTTTTTTTTTTTTTTTTTTTTTTTTTTTTTTTTTTTTTTTTTTTTTTTTTTTTTTTTTTTTTTTTTTTTTTTTTTTTTTTTTTTTTTTTTTTTTTTTTTTTTTTTTTTTTTTTTTTTTTTTTTTTTTTTTTTTTTTTTTTTTTTTTTTTTTTTTTTTTTTTTTTTTTTTTTTTTTTTTTTTTTTTTTTTTTTTTTTTTTTTTTTTTTTTTTTTTTTTTTTTTTTTTTTTTTTTTTTTTTTTTTTTTTTTTTTTTTTTTTTTTTTTTTTTTTTTTTTTTTTTTTTTTTTTTTTTTTTTTTTTTTTTTTTTTTTTTTTTTTTTTTTTTTTTTTTTTTTTTTTTTTTTTTTTTTTTTTTTTTTTTTTTTTTTTTTTTTTTTTTTTTTTTTTTTTTTTTTTTTTTTTTTTTTTTTTTTTTTTTTTTTTTTTTTTTTTTTTTTTTTTTTTTTTTTTTTTTTTTTTTTTTTTTTTTTTTTTTTTTTTTTTTTTTTTTTTTTTTTTTTTTTTTTTTTTTTTTTTTTTTTTTTTTTTTTTTTTTTTTTTTTTTTTTTTTTTTTTTTTTTTTTTTTTTTTTTTTTTTTTTTTTTTTTTTTTTTTTTTTTTTTTTTTTTTTTTTTTTTTTTTTTTTTTTTTTTTTTTTTTTTTTTTTTTTTTTTTTTTTTTTTTTTTTTTTTTTTTTTTTTTTTTTTTTTTTTTTTTTTTTTTTTTTTTTTTTTTTTTTTTTTTTTTTTTTTTTTTTTTTTTTTTTTTTTTTTTTTTTTTTTTTTTTTTTTTTTTTTTTTTTTTTTTTTTTTTTTTTTTTTTTTTTTTTTTTTTTTTTTTTTTTTTTTTTTTTTTTTTTTTTTTTTTTTTTTTTTTTTTTTTTTTTTTTTTTTTTTTTTTTTTTTTTTTTTTTTTTTTTTTTTTTTTTTTTTTTTTTTTTTTTTTTTTTTTTTTTTTTTTTTTTTTTTTTTTTTTTTTTTTTTTTTTTTTTTTTTTTTTTTTTTTTTTTTTTTTTTTTTTTTTTTTTTTTTTTTTTTTTTTTTTTTTTTTTTTTTTTTTTTTTTTTTTTTTTTTTTTTTTTTTTTTTTTTTTTTTTTTTTTTTTTTTTTTTTTTTTTTTTTTTTTTTTTTTTTTTTTTTTTTTTTTTTTTTTTTTTTTTTTTTTTTTTTTTTTTTTTTTTTTTTTTTTTTTTTTTTTTTTTTTTTTTTTTTTTTTTTTTTTTTTTTTTTTTTTTTTTTTTTTTTTTTTTTTTTTTTTTTTTTTTTTTTTTTTTTTTTTTTTTTTTTTTTTTTTTTTTTTTTTTTTTTTTTTTTTTTTTTTTTTTTTTTTTTTTTTTTTTTTTTTTTTTTTTTTTTTTTTTTTTTTTTTTTTTTTTTTTTTTTTTTTTTTTTTTTTTTTTTTTTTTTTTTTTTTTTTTTTTTTTTTTTTTTTTTTTTTTTTTTTTTTTTTTTTTTTTTTTTTTTTTTTTTTTTTTTTTTTTTTTTTTTTTTTTTTTTTTTTTTTTTTTTTTTTTTTTTTTTTTTTTTTTTTTTTTTTTTTTTTTTTTTTTTTTTTTTTTTTTTTTTTTTTTTTTTTTTTTTTTTTTTTTTTTTTTTTTTTTTTTTTTTTTTTTTTTTTTTTTTTTTTTTTTTTTTTTTTTTTTTTTTTTTTTTTTTTTTTTTTTTTTTTTTTTTTTTTTTTTTTTTTTTTTTTTTTTTTTTTATTGCATAGTGGACACCGCACAACGACTCGTCCGCGCACGGCGCTCATTGAACAAGGCCGAGGAGCAAGAAAACTCCTCGGCCTTCCTCGGCCGCGTCGCCGAGACCGGCGCCTTCTCCTTCAGTTGTGACTGAACGCCGAAGCTGGCATATTGAAGACCGCGCCACCGATGCGCTCGAGCTCAACCGCGCGATCATAGGTCGCGGAATCTTCCGCGATACGTGTTACGGCGTTGACGACCCCGTAGCGAGTCCAGTCCGCGCCGAGTGCGAGTTGGTGGAGCACGCCGTCCTGCTTCACTTCGGTCAAGCCGAATCGCCGGGCGACGACTTCCACGATCTCACTCGGCTTTGCATCGAGACGGCTCTCCGGCCGCGACGCGAAGCTTGTCGACCAGTTGACCGAAGAGCGCTTCGTTCATCGCGGCATCGACGATGTCAACAACTTTCAGCCAGAACGCCCGATCGACGGCCCTGCATGTCTCATCCCTGAAGAACTCCGACGCTCCATTCATCGGTAGGATCGATCCCTCGGCCGACGTGGTGCTGGTGAAGCTCGGATCCGGAGATCAAGCCGTTCGTGCAAATCAATCGATAAACCATGGGCGAAATCCGCAGCGACGATGCCCCCACCTCGCTGTTGGCGATTACCACGCCAGCCTGCACGATGTCGCCTCGGCGGACTTCTGCCGTGACGCGATCGCTGGTCGCCTGAAAGGAGAAATGAGTGTCGGTGATCCGGGCTGACATGACATGCACGCCGGGCCGCTCAAGCTGCGGGATCACGGCTTCGGCGAGCTTGTAGTTGTCGAGCGGACGATAGCGGCGCGAGAGAAATGCCCGCAGCTTTCCGGTTTCCCCTGGGCGTGTTCGCAGCAGCCGCGTAGACGGCTGCTCGGCAAACCAGTACGCGAGGTTCTGCGCAAGCAGCGGCCCGGCGCCAGCCTGAGTCATCCGATCGACGTAGGCCATGGGTATCTTGTAGTGGCTCGCAATCTGGCCGAGTGCGAACTGTGTAGGCGCGACGGCGGTTGTGCCGTCGGTGTGCTGAAGCTCGATGCTCACAGATGCACCCACCGGATGCGGGGTGAGCCGGCGTGTGTCTGCGACGAAGTCGCGCTGCATCTGGCGTTCGGCGATCAGCTGCTGGGCCAGCTGGCTTAGCGCGGTTCCTTCGATCATGACCGTATCCTCCTCGCGCGCCTATCGCGCGCAGACTATTGGCGTATGAGCGGCGCGCGTCGAAGCCCGATATCCTTTAGGTTACAGGCTTGGCTCCAGCGGGCGCTGCTGATGCAGTGACCTCAGCCGAAACGGGGGAGCCGAGGCAACTGCGGCGCGATAGCGCCGAGACGGAGACCGCAGCGCGCAGCGCGAGGATCGGAAGACGGCGGTTGCGGCGGCTGCCAGCGTTTCGGCTACTCTATTTGCTCAGCAGCGCACGGTGGAGCTAAATTTTTTTTTTTTTTTTTTTTTTTTTTTTTTTTTTTTTTTTTTTTTTTTTTTTTTTTTTTTTTTTTTTTTTTTTTTTTTTTTTTTTTTTTTTTTTTTTTTTTTTTTTTTTTTTTTTTTTTTTTTTTTTTTTTTTTTTTTTTTTTTTTTTTTTTTTTTTTTTTTTTTTTTTTTTTTTTTTTTTTTTTTTTTTTTTTTTTTTTTTTTTTTTTTTTTTTTTTTTTTTTTTTTTTTTTTTTTTTTTTTTTTTTATCCACATCTCCACCAATCTTCTCGATAGGCCCCAAAAAGTCAGGGCGCTGTCGGGTTTTTGGCGGTTTCTGCGCCTCGGCGTGCCGCTGCTTCCATTTTACAAAGATTTTGAATAGGCGGTGAAATATTAACGACCCACTCTTTCATTTCGACTCCCATTGGCGCTACAAATCTATACCCGATTGCCCTCATATGAAATCTTTTATCGTTCATTCCGCTCAGCACCACCCACTCCAACGCAGAGAGTTGGAACGTTATCTCGCGGAACAGGAAGCCAAAGCCGCGATGCGCTGTAGATCGTGTTCCGGCTTGCTTCCCGCACGACGACGTGGGTGAAGCCGAGGAATGTTGAGCGTCTTGTCGGTCTCGTCGGCGGAAGCGATCACGAGACGCAAGCGATGACCGGCGGCGATACGCCGCGCATTGGGGACCACCGGAATGCGATAGGACCGCTCGCTATCCGACAGCAACCGCGCGTGGTGTGCGGCAATCCGGGACCGGCGCGCCGCGCACGCTGCGCTTCTCGTCGATGCCTGAAAAGGCCGCGCGAAGCCAGCCGGCGGTGATCGCTTCCGGCTCGCCGTCCGGCGGCGCGTCGTAAAGGACCGCAATCCAGGACGCATCGAAAGCCGTGATCTTGGCCTCGAGCGTCAGCTCGATGCTGCCCGCAAACTCACAGTCTGCGTTGAGCGGCGGAGGCTCCCACGCGAGCATCGGCGGCAATTCGGGCGGTTGGCGTTGGCGTGGCTCGCCGGAATCGGCCGGAAGATAGAGATATTCCCGGAAGCCGGGCTCGCCTTCCTCCTGGGCGAGCACGCCGTCGGCGCGCAGGGCGAAAGGCGTGAGCCTCGATTCCGGCGGCGGCCAGGCCTCGGCGGTCCGCCAGCCTTCGGCGCCGGGAACCTGATAGCGGATCTGCGGGCCTTCCATAACGCCCGTCTCGCGCCCTTCAGCCAATGATCGTACCAGGCCAGCACCTCGTAGTGGAGGCACTCCCACGGCCACGAAAAGCCGCCCGGCGGCAACATCGCCATCCGCACATTGGGATTGTGGCGGAGCGCCGCCCAGGCCGAAAAGGTTGACGGCAGGTGCAGCGGGACGTTGTCCCAATCCGCTCCGAGATAGACGGGGATCTCGACCGATGCGAGCATCGGCCGCATGTCCCGCGCGTCCCAGAAGGCGTCGTGCGTCGGGTGTTCGATCGCGGCCGCGCGCCAAATGTTGCCGAACGGATCCTCGGGATAGTGTGCGTGGATCACGCTCTTGAGGACTGTGACGATGGCCTCGCCATTGAGATTCTGCATCCGCGCGTGGATCGCCGGGATGCCGAGCAGGTCGCGGACGAGATCGATCCGCCAGCTTCGCCAAGAACGATTCAGGCTTCTGCGCCAACACGCCGACGGCCGGCAGCCAAGCCGAAAAGAAGCCGGCATTAAGCAAGCCATGGTGCCAGACCGCGTCGTAGAGATCGTCGGTTGTGAGCAGCGGCGCGATCGCTTTGAGATGCGGCGGCTTCATCGCCGCTGCGGCGAGTTGAGCCATCGCGAAGTAGCTGACGCCGAGCATGCCGACATTTCCGTCACACCAGGGCTGAGCGGCGACCCATTCGATGATGTCGAAAAGATCCTCTCGCTCCTGGCCATCGAAGAATGTCCAGACGCCGCCCGAGCCACCGGTGCCGCGGGCGTTGACGATGAGGTGGGCGTAGCCGCGAGGAACGAAAAAATCGGACGCGCCGGCCTCGATGAAGCCGAGCGGGGCACCGACGTCTTGAATCTGACGGGGGTACGGAGAGAAGGAAACGAGCGCCGGAAACGCGCCGTCGGACTCCGGCTGGAAAAGATCGGCAAGCAGTATCGTTCCGTCGCGAACCGCGACGCAGACGTTATTGGTGCGGCGTATTGCGAAGGACGGCTCGCTCAGGTTGCGGTATTCGCGTCCCGTCGTCTGGACGCCATTGAGACGGCGTTCGCCGGGAGCGAAACCGGCGACTTTATCCGACATGATCTTTCCTGTCCCTCGCTACGGTATCAACCGACGGAATCTATCCCAGTGGCCGACGCGCCACGGCTACGCAACGTGGCAATGGTGCTCAACAAGGCGGCGCCAATCCGCCGCTCTGGCGTCCATGCAACATGTCTGTGGTTTATGCGGGCGGCCCAACCTGGCGGAAATGATGGAAACCCAACGCTGCCACCGTGATGTCGTTCCTGTTCGCCGCCATGGGCGATTGCGTCTCCGGTCCGGCCCATCCCGGCGGCTCCACTTCGCATGTAAGGGGTCTGGGGTTCGAGTCCCCACATCTCCACCAAGATTTCCGCCGATTTGTTTCACCTTCCCGAAGCGGTCTCCGCGCTGGAAGCCTTCAGGGCCTACTCGTAATCCGGGGCTGCGGACTCGCCCAACTGCTGCATGAAGAACTTGGGGGGATACGGCGCCGCGATCTTCACGAACGGCCGCGGTTTCTGCGAGAAATCGAAACAGTCGGCGGCGGCGAGTTCGCTCGCGCATCGGCCGCAGCGAGGCGGCGTAGGCCGAAGAGATCCTCGGTGAAGCGCAGCACGCTCGCGGTCTCATAGACCACGTGCGAAACGTAGTTCTTCTTGGCGTACGGCGACATGACGATGAGCGGCACGCGGAAACCAAGGCCGTCGCGATTTTCGTACGGGGGCGGGACGTGGTCGTAGATCCCGCCCCAGTCGTCCCACTGCACGAAGATGGCGGTCGAATCCCAAAACTTGCTCTCGCCCACCGTATTGACGAGCGCGGCGACCCACGACGGACCGTACCCCGCCGCAGTTCGAATGATCGGAATCCTGGCATTCCGGCGTGATCCACGTGACGCTCGCCAGTTTCCCGTCGCGCACGTCGGTGATGAACCGCCAGTTGGGCGAAACGACGTCCTTCTTCCAATCCGCGCCGTAGTAGATGTGTTGACGGCCTGATAGCCCGACCAAATCGCGCCGCCGTGACTGGCACGCGTCCCGTACGCGCTCGCGTAGAAGCGCCACGTCAGACCCGCGTCGTCGAGTTCGTCGCCGAGCGTCCGGTAATCGAAGCACGGAGGGATCCGGGGCCGTTGGGATCGCGACCGGCCGAAATCGTCGGTACGACGTTGTCCTTACCGCCGCCGCAGCCCCACACATTCAGGGGGACGTTCACGCTGGAGTCGGCCTGCGCGGCGATAACGTACTGGTGCGCCACGAAGCTCTCGTCCAACTGCGACTGGAAGGCGCGGTCGGCAAGAACGCCCTCGCGAGCCATGTCGAAGTACGGCTTCGACTCGTCGTGCGGCACGTAGACGTATTCCGGGTTCGGCGGTCCGCCGAAATGGACTTCGTTGTCGAATCCGTCCATCCGGCAATGCGTGCCCGGAAGCTTCCCGTTCCGTCGCATGCCGCGAACATGGCCTGCGCGGTGTGGTCTACTTGATAGCGCCGCGCCAAACTGACGGGCCGCAGCGTGATCGTTTCGCCTTTGGAATTCTTGCCGCTGGAGACCGTGTCGGCATGCGGGTAGCCCTGGAAGAGATCGTCGAAGCTGCGGTTCTCCTGCACGATGTAGACGACGTGCGGGATTTTGCCGACGCCGAGGTCGTTCGAGGTGTCCAAGACGCGTTGGACGGGCAAGGTACGCTCGGAGAGATACGCACAGCCTCCGACGGACAATGCCATCGCCGCGAGCACCGCCGCGCGCGCGACGCCGAGCGCGTCACCTACTCGTAATCCGGCGCGAAGTACTCGCTCTCGACTGATTCATGAAGAACTTCGCCGGCAAAGGCGCCTTGATCTTACAAAAGGGCGCGGCTTCTGGTTGAAGTCGAAACAGTCGGCGGCGGGCGAGGTCGCGCGCTTGTCGGCCGCGGCGAGCTGACCCAGCCCGAAAAGATCTTCGGCAAAGCGCAGCACGCTCGCGGTCTCGTACTGCACGTGAGACACGTAGTTGCGCTTGGCATAGGGCGAGATGATCAGCAGCGGCACGCGGAAGCCCAGGCCGTCGCGGCCGGCGTACGGCGGAGGAACGTGATCGTAGAGGCCGCCCCAGTCGTCCCACTGCACGAAGATGGCGGTCGAGTTCCAGAACTTGCTCTTGCCGACCGCGTTGACCAGCGCCGCAACCCACGACGGGCCGTATCCCCCGGGGCAGTTCACGTGATCGGAGTCCGTGCAGACCGGCGTGATCCACGTAAAGCTCGCAAGCTTCCCGGCGCGCACGTCGGTAATGAACTTCCAGTTGGGCGAGACGACGTCTTTCTTCCAGTCGGGTCCCTTATAGATATGCCTCACTGCCTGATAACTCGACCACACCGCACCGTCGCCGCTCGACTTGCTGCCGTACGTGCTGGCGTAGAACCGCCACGGGAGCTTGGCCGCATCCAACTCGTCCCCGAGGGTCTGGTAGTCGTAGCAGGCTTCGATCGGCGGGCCGTTGGGGTTGCGGTCGCGCGTAATCGTCGAGATCGTATCGTTTTTGCCGCCTTCGCATCCCCACGAACCGTTCGGCAGATTCACGCTCCACGCCGCCTGCGCGGCGATCACGTACTGATGCGCGACGAAACTCTCGTCGAGCTGCGACTGAAACATCCTATCGGCCAACACCCCTTCGTGCGCCATGTCGAAATACGGCTTCGATTCGTCGTGCGGCACGTAGACGTACTCCGGATTGGTTGGACCGCCGAACGAGAGCTCGTTGTCGAAGCCGTTCATCCGGCAGTCGGTTCCCGGAAGCTTTCCCGTTCCGTTGCACGCTGCAAACATGGCCTGCGCGGAGTGATCTATTTCGTACTGTTTCGAAAGCGATACCGGCTGCAGTTGGATCGTGTCCCCCTTCGAATCTTGGCCGCTGGAGACCGTGTCGGCATGCGGATACCCTTGAAACAGATTGTCGAAGCTGCGATTCTCCTGAACGATGTAGACGACGTGCTTGATCTTGCCGGCTCCGCTGGCGCCGAGCTCTTGCAACACCGCACCGCTCTGCATGTACGGCAAGATTGACGAGCCGCCCGACGAGCAACCGGAGAGCGCGACGGCCAACGCCGCGGAAACGACACGCTTATTCATAGTCGGGGGCCTCGTATTCGCTGGATAAGTGCATGAAAAACTTCGGGGGCAAGGGCGCTTGGATCTTTACGAAGGGGCGCGGCTTCTGGGTGAAGTCGAAACAGTCCGCGGCGGGCGAGACCGCGCGTTTGTCGGCGGCGGCGAGTTGAGCCAGCCCGAACAGGTCTTCGGCAAAGCGCAGCACGCCGGCGGTCTCGTACTGCACGTGAGAAACGTAGTTGTGCTTGGCGTAGGGCGAGATCACCAGCAGCGGTACGCGGAAGCCGAGACCGTCGCGATCCGCGTAGGGCGGGGGAACGTGATCGTAGAGGCCGCCCCAGTCGTCCCACTGCACGAAGATCGCCGTCGAATCCCAAAACTTGCTCTTGCCGACGGCGTTGACCAGCGCCGCCACCCACGAGGGGCCGTAGCCGCCGCCGCAGCTGACGTGATCGGAGTCCTTGCAGACCGGCGTGATCCACGTGAAGTTTCAAGCTTGCCGGCGCGCACGTCGGTGATGAACTTCCAGTTCGGCGAGACGACGTCTTTCTTCCAGTCGGGCCCGTAGTAGATGTGCCTGACGGCTTGATAACTCGACCACAGCGCACCGTCGCCGCTCGACTTGCTGCCGTACTCGCTGGCGTAGAAGCGCCACGAGAGCTTGGCCGCATCCAACTCGTCCCCCAGCGTCTGGTAGTCGAAGCACGGCTCGATCGCACGGCCGGCCGGATCGCGGCTGCGTGTGATCGTCGCGACGGTGTCGCCTGATCCGCCGCTGCAGCCCCAGTCTCCGGACGGAAGATTCACGCTCCATGCCGCCTGCGCTGCAATGACGTATTGGTGTGCGGCAAAGCTCAAGTCGAGCTGCGACTGGAACATCCTATCGGCCAACACCCATTCGTGCGCCATATCGAAATACGGCTTCGAATCTTTGTGAGGCACGTAGGCGTACTCGCGGTCGCTCGGACCGCCGATTCCCTGTTCGAGATCGAAGCCGTCCATACGGCAATCGGTGCCGGGCAGCTAACCGGTTCCGTCCACGCGGCAAACATCGCTTCCGCGGAGTGGGCGATGATGTAGTCGTCGGAGAGGCCGACGGGACGCAGGGCTATGGTCTGACCCTTCGAGTTTTTTCCGCTGGAGACCGTGTCGGCATGGGGATAGCCTTGAAAGAGATTGTCGAAGCTGCGATTCTCCTGCACGATGTAGACGACGTGCTCGATCTTGCCGGCGCCTGTTCGGTCGAGGGCTTGCAGGGCCGGGCCGCTCTCCATGTACGGCAAGGAGGGCTGAGGCGCGCTCGAACAGCCCGCGGTTACGGCCGCGAGCAGCAGTGCGGGAGCGCAACCTGCAGCGAAGCGCATCATCCCAGCGCTTTTTTCACTGCTCGTCGGGAATGCGGTAGTCATGGGGCTGCTGCAGGAAGAAGTCCGGGCCTTGCGGGGACTTGATAGGCACGAACTTGCGCGGTTTCTTCGAGAAATCGAAGAAGTCGCGAGCGGGCGACGCAGCCCGAGCGTCGGCCGCGGAGAGCCGGCCGAGCCCGAAGAGGTCTTCCGCGAAGCGCAGCACGCTCGCCGTCTCGTATTGCTGGTGCGAGACGTAGTTGCTCTTAGCGTAGGCCGAAATGGCTAACAGCGGCACCCGAAAACCGAGGCCGTCGTAGTCTTCGAAAGGAGGCGGCACGGATCTACAGGGCTCCCGAGTCGTCCCACTCGCACGAAGATCACCGTGTCGTTCCAGAACTCGCTCTCGCCGACGGCGTTCACCAGCGACGCGACCCAGGACGGCCGGTAACCGCCGCCGCACGAGACGTGGTCGGAGTTTTCGTAGACCGGCGCGATCGACGTAAAGCTCGCGAAATGGCCGGCCGCGACGTCGGTGATGAACTGGCTCTGGGGAACGATGACGTCTTTTTTCCAATCCGGTCCGTTGAAGATATGGTTCACCGCCTGGTACGCCGACCAGAATCCGCTGATATCGAACCCGTTGTACTGGCTCGTGTAGAAGCGCCACGGCAGGCCCGCATCGTCGAGTTCGTCGCCGAGCGTCTGGTAGTCGAAACAGGGCTTCTGCGAGGCTCCATATTTGCGTTTGAGCGTAATGGTCTTGACGGCGTCTCCGGGCTCGCCGCCGCAGCCCCAGCCCAGCGGCGGGACGTTGACGCTCGATTGCGCCTGCGCGGCGATGATATACTGATGCGCGACGAAGCTCTCGTCGAGCTGCGATGGAAACATCCTATCGGCCAAGACCCACTCGTGCGCCATGTCCCAATACGGCTTGGATTCCTTACGGGGCACGTAGACGAACTGCGGATGCGGCAAGGTACCGGTCGCGGACTCCTTGTCGAAGGCGTCCATGCGGCACTGCGTCCCAGGCAGTTTGCCGGTGCCGTCGCACGCGGCGACATCGCTTTGGCGGAGTGGTCTATTTCGTATTGCTTCGCGAGACTCACCGCAGTCAGCCGGATCGTTTGCCCTTTGGAGTTTTTGGCGCTAGACGCCGTTTTGGCGCCGGGATATCCCAGGAACAAATTGTTGAAGCTGCGGTTTTCCTGCACGATATACACGACGTGTGCGATCTTGCCCGCACCGGTCGAATCGAGCGCTCGCAACGCAGGGCCGCTCTGAAAGTACGGAGTGCCTTGCAATCCCGCCGAGCAACCCGCCGCGACGCACGCGACGGCGAGCGCGCCCGCCCGCAGCGTACGCCGGCCCTCGATCGTCATCCTATTCCTCATCGGGTGCGAGACCGTCGCCCGGCAAGCGCCGCATGAAAAACTTCGGTGGTAGGGGCGCCTGGATCTTCACGAAAGCGCGAGGCTTCTGCGAAAAATCGAAGCAATCGCCTGCGGGCGAGTTCGCGCGCCGGTCGGCGCGCGCGAGCCGGCCCAATCCGAAGACATCCTCGGCAAAGCGAAGCACACCGGCGGTTTCGTACTGCACGTGCGAGACGTAGTTTTGTTTCGCGTAGGGGGATATGACGAGAAGCGGAACGCGGAAGCCCACGCCGTCGCGATCCTCATACGGGGGGAGGAACGTGATCGTACATGCCGCCCCAATCGTCCCATTGCACGAAGATTGCGGTCGAGTTCCAAAACTTGCTCTCGCCCACCGTATTGACCAGCGCCGAAACCCACGAGGGTCCGTAGCCTCCTCCGCATGTTCGAGTGATCCGAGTCCGCGCAGACCGGCGTAATCCAGGTGAAATTTGCAAGCCTTCCAGCCCGCACATCGGTGATGAACTTCCAGTTCGGCGAAACGACGTACTTCCAGTCGGGGCCGTAGCGCACGTGCCTGATGGACCGGTAGCTGGACCATACCGATCCGCCGCCGCTCGACCCGCTGCCGAACTGGCTGGCGTAGAAGCGCCAGGATAACTTCGCGTGGTCGAGTTCGTCGCCGAGCGTCTCGTAATCGAAGCACGGCTTGATGTTGGGGCCGTGTGCGTCGCGATTCTTTAGGATGGTGCTGATGGTGTTGTCTTTCCCTCCGCCGCATTCCCAATAGCGCGTCGGCAGATCCACGCTCCAGGCCGCCTGGGCCGCGATTGCATACTGGTGCGCCACGTAGCTCTCGTCGAGCTGCGAGGCAAACATACGATCGGCCAACACCCACTCGTGAGCCATGTCGAAATACGGCTTGGATTCTTTGTGGGGCACGTACACGTACGCGGGATTGGGGGGGCCGGCAAAAAACATCTCGTTATTGAATCCATCCATGCGACACTCCGTGCCGGGCATCCACGGACTGCCGTCGCACGCTTGGAACATCGCTTGGGCGGAGTGGTCGACCTCGTACTGATCGCTCAGACTCGCCGGCTGCAGCCTGATGGTTCTCCCATACGAGTCCTTGCCGCTCGATACGGTGTCGGCACCCGGATATCCGTGGAACAGATCGTCGAAACTCCGATTCTCTTGCACGACGTACACCACGTGCGTAATCTTTCCGGCGCCGGAAGCGTTGGGCGCATAAAGCGGGATGCCGGCTTGAACGTTCGGCAAGGAAGGCTGCGCGCGCATCGCACAAGCGCTTAGCACGAGGCTGGCGGCAAGCCAGAACGGTCGCCGGGTCACGGTTTGTCCGCAATACCCGTTAGCCCGGCGGTCTTCCTCCGTTGTCTACGGTGCGACCGAGGTTGAGGTGACGGACGGCAGGAACTCTACTGCCTTTTCGTGCGTTCCCGCTACAGAGGAGCACTTGTGGACGTTTCCGTTGGGCTTGGCGGGGCAGCCGCCGCAAGACGAGCAACCGCCATCGGCGTCGCCGCGCTGGCATTGGCGGGTTGTTCGACGAGCGGTTCGCCCGGTCTGCCCCACAGCGCCGCCACCAGTAGCCCGCCCCCGAGCCCGATCGCGCACGTCGTCTTCATCATTCAGGAAAACCGCTCGTTCAACAATCTGTTCATGGGGTATCCGGGTGCGACGACGGCTACGTATGGGTACGATACGAACGGCCGCAAGATCCGCCTGCATTCGGTACCCCTGGGGACCGTTTGGGATATAGATCACTCGTCGACGGCCTTCTTTTCGGCGTGCGACGGGCGTGGGCAAATCCCCGGAACCGACTGCAGGATGGACGGCTGGAACAACGAGCGCGCGGGCCAAGCACCCAAGAACGCCGCGTACGCGTACGTGCTGCGCCCCGAAATCGTGCCGTATTGGGACATCGCGCGATCGTACGTGCTCGCCGACCGCATGTTCGCATCGGATCTCGACGGCAGCTTCGTCGCGCACCAATACGCGGTGGCAGCGTATGCAAGCCGCACGGTGGACTATCCGCTTGCGGTATGGGGCTGCGAGGGAGGAAAGACCGATACCGTGCCGACGCTGCTAGCGAAGCGTACGTACGGCCCGAGCGTTCCCGCGTGTTTCGATAATCCGACGATCGCCGACGAGGCCGATGCCGCCGGGGTGAGCTGGCGCTTCTACGCCGGTTACCCATACGGCGACGGAGGACCGTGGTCGGCGTATCAGGCCGACCGCAAGATCTTCGCAGGCCCGGATTGGAGCGCGAACGTCATCAGCCCGCCCGCGCAGTTCCTCACCGACGTCGGCAACGGGGAACTCGCTGCGATCACCTGGATCACGCCTACGTATGAGAACTCCGACCACCCCGGTTTGCTGGGGAACAGCGGGCCCGCCTGGGTCGCGTCGCTGGTCAACGCAATCGGCGAGAGCAAGTATTGGAACTCTACCGCGATCTTCATCATGTGGGACGATTGGGGCGGATGGTACGATCCGGTGCGGCCCGTCTACGAGGATTACGACGGCCTGGGCTTTCGCGTGCCGCTGCTCATGGTGTCGCCGTACGCAAAGCGCGGCTACGTGACGCACGTCCGGTACGAGACCGCCAGCGTCCTGCGTTTCATCGAAGACAACTTCGGCCTGCCGCAGCTTGCAGCGAGCGACGCCCGCGCCAACGACCCCGTCAACGACGCGTTCGACTACCGCCGGCAGCCGCGGAAATTCCGCCAAATCTCGGGCGGCAAACCCGCGCTCTACTGGCTGACGCAACCGCGCACGTCCTTTCCGAACGGCCGGCCCAAAACGATGCTCGGAGACGATTAAGGGGCCCGGCAGACGCCGGACCCCTTTTTCCTAACCGCTGCGGGTTAGCGTTATTGGGTCGCGATTCCGATCGGAAGCGGCAGGTACACGCAGCCGTAGGTGTTGCTGCAGGCTTGCAGGCTGCCTTCGTACTTGATCTTGCCCTTGCTGCTCTTGACTTTCTTCTTTTCGCTGATCGTCAGCGTGCTCGGGTTGCCGGGGTTCGGGTCATACGAAGCCGCCAGCTTTTTGTACTTCTTGCCCTTGGTGGTGGTGATCGTCGTCGACCAGGTCCAGGTGCCCGGGAAGACGCTGCCGCACGAACCGGTGCTGCTGATGCACCACTCTTGCGTGAACGGCGTGGCCTTGGATACGGTGACGCACTCGTAGTAGGCTGAGTAGTTGCACGACTGGCGCACCGGGGTCATCGAGATGATCTTCAGATTGTTCTGGTGACCCATCGAGGACGCCGTCTGCGAACCGGTGGGGAGGGAGCCGCTGCCGCCGGAACACGCCGACAGCAGGAGGCTCGCCGCGAGCGCCGTGCTCGCGCAAAGGATGCTAAAACGCACGTTGTCACTCCTTAAATAGCTGAGATTGGCTCTTCTAAAGCAGGACACGACCCGATCGGTTGGTCGGCGCCCACGAGGCCGTGTATGCGGCAAAAGACGCAGTTCACCTTTCAGCGGCCGCCACTCGCCCCTTTACGGAGAATCTAGAGATAAAGGTAACCCAGGTTATCTTTATGGAGAGTTCCGCTTGCGTGCCACAGGCACGAGTGCCAAGCGTCGTCCCGAACCCGGTTGTGCACTGGATGTTATAATATTTCGGCTTAGGAGGAGGGCACGAAGGTGAAAGCGTTTGACCTTGGACGCTACTTTGTAAGCGCTCTTGCGGCTACCGCCGGACTCGCGGCCTGTGGCGGATCGCAGTCGACAGCGAACATCCCAGAGGCCACGTCACCGACGTTCGCAATCTCGCAGTCGCACGGTCGCGTCATCTCGCCGACGTCGTCCTATCAAGTGCTGTACCGCTTTCCAAGCCAATCCCGCGGCGCGCATCCGTTCTCAAGTTTGCTCGATGTGAAGGGCACGTTATACGGAACGACCCTTCGTGGCGGCTCCTCCGGCAACGGAACCGTTTTCAGCTTGAGTGCTACGGGTCACGAGAAAGTGCTCTACAGCTTCCGTGGCGGAGCCGACGGCGCGTGGCCGCGAGGCAACCTGCTCGACGTGGACGGCACGCTCTACGGAACGACCTCCAAGGGCGGCGGCTCCGGGTGTAGCGGCGGTCACGGGTGCGGTACCGTTTACAGCGTCACCACCTCCGGTTCGGAGCGCGTGCTCTACCGCTTTGCGGGCGGATCCGACGGTGCCAATCCATTCGCTGGACTCATCAACGTGAATGGGACGTTGTACGGTACGACTGCGGCGGGCGGTCCAGACTCTAGTGGAACCGTTTACAGCATAACCACATCCGGTTCGGAAGCCGTGCTCTACAGCTTTCTCGGCGGCTTCGATGGGGAGTTTCCGGAGGCAAGCTTAATTGACGTCAAGGGCACGCTGTACGGCACGACCTATAACGGCGGCAGAGGGACGTGCCTCCAGGCGGGCCACTGCGGGACGGTCTTCAGTGTGACCACCTCGGGCGTGGAAAAGGTACTCTACAGTTTCCAAGGCGGGTTCGACGGAGCGTTCCCTCAGTCAACCTTGGTTGACGTCAAGGACACGCTCTATGGCACGACGGATGCCGGCGGAAATTCGTGCGCGCAGTATGGCTGTGGAACGGTTTTTAGTGTAACTACGGCCGGCGTCGAAAAGGTGCTGACTAAGTTCGGTCAAGACGGCGATGGCTGGAATCCCGAAGCGGGCCTGGTTGACGTGAAGGGCACGCTTTACGGCACCACGGCCTACGGCGGCGGCGGCTCATTGGAATACGGCACGGTGTATAGCGTGAGCACGACGGGTGTGGAGAACGTACTCTACCGGTTCGGTAACGAACCCGACGGCAGGTACCCGCCAGACGCCCTCGTCAGTTCGAAGGGAATGCTGTACGGCGTGACCCCGTGGGGAGGCACTGGGTGCGGCAGCACCGGCTGCGGACTCGTTTTTGCCTTAACCCCTTGATCTAGGTCTCGCCATGCGGCCGAAGCGTTTCCGCGGGGCGTTCCTGCAGTTGCGCCGCGACGAGACGTTCGCCGATCAGCGGCAACCCCATGAGATCTATGGCGACGTTGCGCACGAAGATCGCTAGCCGCGACTTCGGGGCAAACGTAGAGGCGAAGCGCAGCGCAGATCGCTGCTTCGACTCGACATACGGGCGGAAGCGCCGCTCGTACCGTTCGAAGGCCGCCGCAGGATCGTCCCGCGCCGACCCTAGCTCTTCGGCAAGGACGTACGCGGCCGTCATCGCCAAGCTGCTTCCTTCCCCGGCGAGCAACGACGGGCAGAAGGCCGCATCGCCGACCAGGGCGACGCGACCGCAATGCCAACTCGCCGGCGGCTCGATCCGAATTTGACTGACGCGATCGAAGTACAGATCGCGTACTTGGTCTAGCGAGTCGAGCATCTTCGGCACTTCCCATCCTGCACCGGCGAAGCGCCGTCGCACGTAGTCGCGCTGCGCTTGCGGATCCGCGATCGCGCTCTGGTTCGAGTCGTGCCACGTGAGCAGGACGGTCGTTCGGTCGTTGCGGGCGGAAAACCGCGCAGCCTGACGCCCCACCTCAGTGTACATCACGTACGCGTCCTCGTCGCGCGGCTCGTAGCCTTGGATGTCGAAGGCCGCCGCCCGAACTCCCAGATAGCGTTCCCAGCGTGAGGCCGAATCTAGGACGAGCTCCCGCACGCGGGAGTGTAGTCCGTCGGCTCCGATGACGATGTCGAACTCGCGCTCGCCGCCGGCCTGAAACCATACGCGCACTGCGTTCTCGGACTGTTCGAGACGAACGATCGAATCGCCAAAGATGGTTTCGACGCCGCCCCCGAGGGCGCCATACAGGATAGCGGCGAGATCCCCACGGGGAATCGTCACGTAGCGCCCGCCACTGACTTTTACAAACGACTCTGCCGATGCGCCCGCGACCCGCTTTCCCGAGGAGTTGACTACGCGCAGCTCGCGCACGCGATATCCGCGCTCCTCGAGTTGCGGGCGCAGATGCATCCGCTCGGCGACGCGAAAGCCGGATCCCCAGAAGTCTATGACGTAACCGCCCGTGCGCGGCTGCGATGCGTGCTCCACGATCGTGGGCTCGAAGCCGGCGTGCTTGAGCCAATACGCGACGGTTGCCCCAGCGATACCCGCCCCCGATACGAGCGCCGTTCGCTTCTTCGTCACGGCTTGCTGGCTCTCGCAATAGATCGTTCACTCTCTGCATGCTTTTCTCGGCCTCCGCAGTTAGGCCGGCGCAGCAATCGCTTCCGGCGCTCCGATATGCCATTCTATATTAATGCCCCCTGTTGTGGCCTTCCCGCCGAACTCGGTAAACTACCAGGAAGGCGCGGCCTTCGACGAAAAGGTTCCGCGATGACGAACCCTATAACGCACGCTGCGCCGCAGCCATCGGAGCTGAGCGAATATTCCGAGCGGGCGAGCCGCTCGCAGGTACGAATTTCGACCGCGCACGGCGACATCGTCTTCACGCTCTTTCCCGACGACGCGCCGCTCCACGCAGCAGCGTTTATGAAGCTTGCGGAAGCAGGCTTTTACGACGGGCTCGCGTTCCATCGAGTCGAGCCGGGCTTCGTCGTGCAAGGCGGCGATCCGAAAGGCGACGGAACCGGAGGGCCAGGATACAAACTCAAGGCCGAGTTCAACGCGCGCCCGCATCTGCGCGGGACGGTTGCTATGGCGCGCTCGTCTCAGCCCGATTCGGCCGGATCGCAGTTCTACATCTGCCTCGACGACGCGCCCTTCCTCGATAACCAGTATACGGTGTTCGGGCAGATGACCGAAGGCTTCGACGCGCTCGACGCTATAAAACGCGGCGACGCAATGACCAGCGTCAAGGTCGAGCCGAAAGGCGTGTCCTAGAGGGGTTTTATGAATCGGTCCGTCGTCATCGCTGCATGTTTCTTGACGATCGCGGGTTGCTCGCAGGGCTCGGCGGTACAGCCGCCGATGCGCCCGATGCAGGCCGCGGCGGTACCCAAGGTTACGCGCTACCGAGTTCTCAACAGTTTTGATGGGGCCGATACGGGCGCTTTCCCGACGGGCTCGATTACGCCATGGCTCAAGCTCCTTTACGGCACGGCGAGCGACGGGGGTAAGTATGGCTTCGGCGTCATCTTTCGCGCGCGCCCCGACGGAAAGGACAACTATCCGTTACACTACTTCGACGGCAAGCAAGAGGGCTGCACTCCGATGGGAGGCGTCACCTTCGGCACTCGCAGCAGCGTATTTTACGGAACCACGAAGTCGTGCGGTAACGCAACCAAAGGCGGTACGGTTTGGTCCGAGCACGCGTCGTCCCGTAACGTCGAAGTGCTGCACGCCTTCGATCTGCGCAACGACGGGGGCAATCCCGAGAGCCCACCGGTACAAGTCGGAGATACGCTTTACGGAACGGCGCGCAACGGCGGCGCTCACGGAAGGGGCACGCTCTACAGCATAGATATGAAGACGTCGGCCTTTACGGTTCTGCACGCCTTCGGCGCGGAGACGGATGCCGGGTATCCGGTGGGCGGCCTCGTCGAGCTTGGCGGAAAGCTGTACGGGACGTCGTACGTCGGGGGATCCCTGCGCCTAGGAACCGTCTACGAGTTCGATCCAAAGAGCGGCAAAGAAAAAGTGCTCCACGCATTTAACGGCGACGATGGCCAAAGGCCGGCGGCAGCGCTCTTGGCCTCGGGTGGGGCGCTCTACGGCGTCACGTCAATCGGCGGTACTCGCCTCGCAGGTACGATTTTCAAGATCGATCCGGCGACCGGGGAAGAGACCACCCTTCATAACTTTGGGAACGATGCGTTTGCTCCCGACGGGTCGCTTATTATGTGGAAAGACGCGCTCTACGGTACAACGCGCCTCGGCGGTAAGAGCGGAAAGAACTTTGGAACGATCTTTCGCTACGCGCTGGGAACGAATACGTTCGACGAGATCTACACATTCGGCGGCAAACCCGACGGCGCGCATCCTCGCGGCGGCCTCGTCTTTCTCAACGTTGACGGGCAAGACCAACTCTTCGGCACCACCTACGACGGCGGCAAAGAGAACCTCGGAACGATTTTCAGCGTAACTCCGTAGCGATCTGCGAGCACCGTGCCCCAGCGGCGACCCGTGACGCTATTGCGTGGTAACGCGGCCGATACCGGACGGCCAGTACCGATTTACGATGATCAACGTTACGCCCGAGAATGCGCTGAGCCCCATCGGGAAAGCAGAATTCGCGAGAGCAAAAGGGCGATAAAGCACAGAGCCGCCGCCGCTAGCACGACCGAGATATCGAGTGCGTTCATTGCTCCAAAGCGAAACAGCAACCGTAATGCGGGTACGGAGACGCCGAGGCCAAGCACCACGATCGCGCCCGACGCCAGTGCCAACATGACGCGATTCGGACTCGGCGTCTGCCGCTCCGAAAGGCGGTTGACGAAGAGCAAGGCCAAGCTGCACAAAACCATCGTCGTAAACGCCATTGCGCGGGCCACAGCCTCATCGCGGCCCTGGCTGAGCGCGAGAGTGAACAAGGAGACGACGACTAACAAGATGATGAGGCCTTGAACGGCCGCCGGTAAGATCGTCGCGCGATCAAAGAGCCGGCTCTTAACGTCCCGAGGTGGACGCTTCATCACGTCGGGCTCGGCCGGCTCCGCCTCGAATGCGATCGAGCAAGCCGGATCGATAATCAGCTGCAAAAACAAGATATGAATCGGCAAGAGCAAGAGCGGCATACCAAAAAGCACCGGAATGATACTCATGCCGACGATCGGCACGTGGGCGGCCGTTACGAAGGTTATTGCCTTACGAAGATTGTCAAAGATCCGCCGGCCTTGCTTGACTGCTTCAAGCATCGAGCTAAAGTCGTCATTTAATAGTACGAGGGCTGCCGCCTCGCGCGCGACATCGGTTCCGCGCGACCCCATCGCGACGCCAACGTTCGCCGCCTTTAGCGCGGGCGCATCGTTGACCCCGTCTCCGGTCATCGCAACGATTTCTCCGTCACGTTTGAGCGCTTGAACGATGCGCAGCTTCTGATCTGGGACGACTCGGCAGAATACATCGCAGTATTTAATGCGCTCCGAAAGCGCGTCGTCGCTCAGGTCGTCGAGCTGCGCGCCGGTGACGTATCGCTCGGCGCCGGCTAGCCCGATTGCGTGCGCGACGCTCACGGCGGTAGACGGATAGTCGCCGGTAATGATTATCGTGCGGATGCCCGCCGAGTAGGCCTCCTTGACCGCCTCGGGAACGCCGGGACGAACAGGATCGTCGAGCGCGACCAGACCGATGAATTGGAAGTCGAAGTCATGTTGCGAGGCTGGGAGGGATGCGCTGGGGTAAAGCGCGCGCGCCACGCCAAGCACCCGGAACCCCCGCGACGCAAGGAACTCCACGGCGCCGGCAACCGCCGCCGTCGCGTCTGCAGAGAGGTGGCACAGGTCCGAAATGGCCTCCGGAGCACCTTTCGCCGCAATGACGCGCTCGCTGGCGGCGCCATCCGACCAGACGCGCGACATCGCAAGCATTTCGCGCGAGAGCGGATATTCGCTGACGAGGGACCAGCTACGATGAACGTGCGCGGTGCCGGCAAGGAACTTTTGGAGGGCCTCTGCGATCGCACGTTCGGTCGGATCGAAGGGATCCCGATGGCTGGCGAGCACGCCGAATTCCAAAATCTCGTGAAATGCATCCGGAATCGCGTCGCCCTCGAAAAACCACGTCGCGCTCTGGGGAGACCATAGCGCGGCAACCTTCATCTGATTCGCCGTGATCGTGCCCGTCTTATCGACGCACAGCACCGTAGCCGCGCCGAGCGTCTCAATTGCCGGCAGGTAGCGCGTCAGCACACCGTGCTGGGCGATGCGCCAGGCACCTATTCCAAAGAACGCGGACAACAGCACCGGCAACTCTTCCGGCATAATTGCCATCGCGAAAGCAATTCCGACGAGGGCTGCTTGAAGCCACGATCCGCGATGGTATCCGTAAGCGAGGGTGACCATGACGCTCAGCAAGGCCGCTGCTATGGCGAGCCGGCGGACGACGTGAGCCGTCTCGACCTGCGCTCGAGCGGGCTCGGGAGCGATCGTCGTTAGCGTGCGCCCGATTCTTCCGATTTGCGTCTCTTTACCGGTGGCGAGAACGCGTCCGAGCCCTTTGCCCTGGACGATCAGCGTACCCGAGTAGACAAAGGGCAAGTCGCTGCCGCCCGGCTTTCCCATCGCGTCGGGAACCGGTGAGGCGATGCTCTTGCGAACGGGCGCCGACTCACCGGTCAGGAGCGACTCATCGGCGCTGAGGTGCTGCCCGGAAATCAATACGGCATCGGCCGGAACGCGATCACCCTCGACCAAGACGATCAAGTCTCCTCGGACGACGTTCTTGGCGTGAATCCGTTGCTGTTTAGCGCTTCGGATGACGATCGCTTGAGCGGCCGACAGCCTGCGAAGCTCGTTGAGGGTTCGCTCGGCTTTCTGGGCTTGCAGCACGCTAATCGCAATGATGACTGCGACGAACACGAGGAGCATTGCCGCCTCCGCTCGATCGCCGAGAAAGACGTAGATCGTGCCGCAGAGCAGCAGCAAGGCGAGCATGGGTTCGCGCACGACGTCGGCCACGACCCGCGGCCAGCCGCGTTTGCGATCGGTCGGAAGTTCGTTTGGTCCGTCGATCCGGAGCCGGTCGGAGGCCTCAGCGCCGGAAAGGCCGGCCCACTGCTCCTTCGGCGCCGCCTCAAGGAGCCGCATCAGTCCACCCTATTGGCCGCGGAGGAAGCCTTTGAGAAGAAGCAGTGAAGGACCGTTCCTGCCGCCTTCATACGCCCACCCTACGATGCGTTCATGTTCACTCGGATCCCCATCGTTACCGTACCGGCGACGCTGTAAAATGCGACGGACGGCGGGCCCTTGGTATCTGCTCGTGCTCGTTGCAGCTATCATTGGCTTAGGGTTGCTGCTGCGCCCGGTGCTGTTCGTGATCGTTGCCGCCGCAATCTATGCATTCATTACCTGGCCGCTAAGCAGCACGTTGGCAAAACGCATGCCGCGAACCGTAGCAGTAGTCGCCGCTAACATCGGCATCGCTTGCGTTATTCTAGCCGTGCCCGTATTCGATCAAACGACCTGTCGGTTTGGAGAAAGCACGGGCGCGATGAACCCGGCTCGGCCTGCTCTTTTGTCGCTCTCAGTGATCGCTCTTGCACGTCACTCCTATGGCTGGTGAAAAATGATCGTACTGGTCGCTATTGACGGTTCTCATACCGCAATGCACGCGCTAAATACCGTGTTGTCGTTCGCCAATGAGCTCAAAAACGAACCGGAAATTCATTGTGTATCGGCTCTCGGATACGTCCGGCTACCCGCCGGGCTCACGAACGCGCCGGCAATGGCGCCGGACCTCTTGGCCTCCGCGGCTGAAACGGCGCTTGCCGTCGCGACAGAAAGCGCCGCTAGCGCCGGCAAGACAATTCAGTGCCACGTGCTCCGCGGCGAGGTGGTCGAGTCCATCTTGGAACTCTCCCGCGTGCTTAAAGCGCAACTGATCGTTGTTGGGACGCATGGACGCAAGGGCCTCCAGCGCGCCGTTTTCGGAAGCACCTGCGAGGGGATCATCCGCGGTTCAAATATCCCGGTACTAGCAGTAAGGAAGCCCTAGCCGAACAAGCTACTGCACGGCGGCGTACGACGATCGTGCGACAGCTCGCGCGGAAACGGCGGGTGCTATTTCGTCGCAACGCGGCCGATGCCGGACGGCCCGATGTCGCTCGTGAACCACATGGCGTGGTCGGGACCGACGGTGATCTCAACGAGCTCGGGGAAACTGCCCGGAACTTTATAGAACTGGGTTTTGCCCGCAGTCGTCATGCGGCCGACGCCGGCCCTCCCGCTGAAATCCGTAAACCATAAGGCGCCGTCCGGCCCGGTTGCGATCCCCGAAGGCTGGGCGTACTCGTAACCGGTCGGGAACTCTTTGTATTTGCCGGCGGTGGTCAGCCGGCCGAGCGCGTTGGAGTCGGCCAACGTAAACCAGAGCGCATTGTCCGGTCCGACGCAGATGAAATCCGGCCCCGACCCGACGGTGTACGACGTGTGTTTGCCCTTGGTGGACACACGGATGACTTGGTCGGAGAAACGGCTGCCGCCGACGACGTACTGCGTCACCCAGAGATTGCCGTCGGGGCCGCTGGCAATGCCGGCGAGTTCGGCATTCGAGGCCGCGACGGTAAAGTGCGTGACCGCGCCTTTGGTCGTGATGCGGCCGACGGTGCCGTTGTATTCAGTGAACCACAGCGCGCCGTCGGGGCCAGTGGTGATATCGAGCGGGCTGTAGCCGCCGGTATCCGGGAACCACGTAACGACGCCGGCCGTCGTCATGCGGCCGACCGCCGGACCACTTCCGTTCGAGCCGGTAAACCATAGGTTCTTGTCGGGGCCGACGGTGATGCCGTCCGACACGCCGCCGCCCACCTGCAAGTGCATCGTGTACTTTCCGCGCGTCGTAATGCGGCCGATGATGCCGTTGGAGGTTTCGGTAAACCACAGGGCGCCGTCGGGCCCGGCGACGATGCCCATCGGCACCGGATCGGCGTAGAGATCTTCCCAGAGCTTCACCTTCCCACGCTTAGCGGGACGGTCCACGGAGGCCGGTCTTACGATCGCCGCAGCGCCTGGAACGGCCGCGGTACCCTGCGGCGCGCAGCCAGCGAACGTCGTCAACGCGAATGCGCTGGCGCATAGAGCGGAGGCGAGAGGGCGGCCCGGATGCATTGGCGTTATTTTTGCGGCGAGGGTACCGTCGTCCTCGCCCCACTCGGTTGACACAATGAATCTGGCTTCGGGTAATGGTCCGCTGAGGCTTCACGGTTTGACGCGGTCTTGGCGGCACGCCGGTGAGAGGCTGGCGTTTCCGCCGATCGCCGGAGCACAAGCCGCCTCTAGAAAATCGGGAGCTGCCTCGCCACGTCATTCATCGGCAATAGCGATTCCCGCTGTCGAGCAATAAACGCGACGCCATTTTCCTGAAGGATCGTCGAAATCCAGCTGACTTCACTCGACGGAATCGCACCGAATGCCAGAACTGGCTGCGCGCGGCCGATCTCGGCCCGATACCGAACTCCATAATCAAACAATTGCCCCATGCCATAGCGCATGCGGTCGACCGCGGCGCTTTGCACGGCCAAGCTCTTCACCTCAACTAGCAGCTTCTGCGAATCAAATGTTGCGAGCAGATCGATGTTATTGTTAAACAAGCACCGCCCATCGCGCGCCTCGACCATCGCTTTAACCAGCTTGAGCGTGTCTTGATGATCGCCACGGGCACGCTCTTGAAGTGCCGCCGCTTCGAACACGTCTACAGCGTTCCCCGTGGGCCGATAGCCGGTGCCGTCGGGGACCACGGTCAGCGGACGAAAGGCGTCGCGCGGCGGTTCCACAACCTGGCCGGGCACCACCAAGCCGCTGATGACTTCGTCAACGGTGGGCGCCGATCGCCAGGCGGCGCCCGTTAGACCTGCCGCATCGAGGATTCTGTGGAAGTCCAAGTCGTCGACGTAACGGACGGAACGCCCCTGAAAGGCATTGCGGCTCGTGAATGTGGACTCGTACATGCGATCCTGCCGGTCGGCGTACGGCACGGACTTCGCGAATCGGATAGGCTTGCGAACGCCAACGAACCGGTGCGACGGGTCACCGGGATCGGTCCACCAGTCCCCGAGCTCTCCGCATCCAAAATACGCGCTCGCCTCGTCAGCTTTCGCGTCCCGAGAAGGGCGATAGTAGACGAATTTCTCGCCACCGCGGATTTGATCGAAGTACTGCTGAGGATAGTGGTACACGACGAATTCGGTATCTTTGTACTTCGGGTCGTCTCGCCAGGCGCGCTGCATCAGTACTAGCGGCATGGCTTCGAACCTTCGCCGCACGCAGCGCCACTCCAGCCATAAATGCCGAGGCCGTCGGCGAGCACGCTAACGGCGCCCTCGTCCGAACGTCACGCCATACAGGTACAAGCGGTTGAAAGATGCCGGGTCGAGCATCCAGGATACATATCCGCTAGTCCAATGGATTCTGCCATTGTGGCTAGGTTTCGATACCAATATCCTGGTCCCTTAGCCGCCCCCCGACATGGTCGCATGCGCCAGGATTATGGGCGGAACGTCGAACCCGTCGAGGTGGAGGGATCGTGCCAAGATGGGCTCAGGATGCGAAGGCGCGCTGCCCGACCGCGCTGGGATAGCAGCGCTCAGCGCGGCGCCGATTCCCGACAACGACCAAATCACCGGAAAAGCCATGGTAATTCCGTTTGGGCGATGGGCAGGCGCCGCGGTGCTCTACGCCGCTGAACGGGGCTTCGTCGATCCTGCCAGAGTGCTGACGGGCCTCCTCCACCCGTCCGGCGCCAACGCGCACCGTCCGGCGCTCTTCGCGCAGAACGCGTCGAGCATGCAGAGACAACGGAGTCGCTGGTTTCGTCAGATCGGCGAAACGTAGCTATTGCCAAGTTAGAGGAGGACGCGTGGCTAAAGCACCGACTTGGAAAGAAGCTGTCTGCGAAATCGTGCGGACGCTGCCGCGCGAGTTTTCGCTGGGCGACGTTTTGGCTTACCATGATCGCCTCCAACGGCGCTTCCCCAACAACCGTTTCGTCGATGCCAAGATACGGCAGAGCCTGCAAGCCTTACGGGATCAGGGCCTCCTGCGCTTCGTGCGGCCAGGGCACTACGAGCAGACCGACACCTCGCCGGTCTTTAGCCCGCTGGTCGACTTCTCTGTCGGTGCGCCTTTTGTCAGCGCGGCGCAGGCCGCCAGGGTCGCGCTGGAAACCTGGGCGTCCTTCAATCTGTATTGCCTCGACTGCGCGAGCGACGCTCTCGATCCGCTCCCGGCCAACACGCCCGTTGCCGACTTCAAGTGCTTTGTTTGCGAGCGCACCTATCAGCTCAAAGGCAAAGACGGACGGTTTGGCCGTAGCGTCACCGGCGCCGCCTACCAGCCAACGATCGAGGCCATAGGACGCGGCGAGATGCCCGAGCACATCTTTGTCGAGTTCGATAAGCGGTTCAACACCGTGGTCTTCGTTGACGCCATTCCCGGCCGTCTAATCACGGAGGACCGCGTCATCCCGCGCAGGCCACTGTCGGCAGCGGCGCGCCGCGCCGGCTGGCAAGGCTGCAGCATCATGATCTCCGGTATCCCGTCCGTGCGCATCGTCGCACCAGCCGGCATCGAGCGAAGCAGGGTCCGCGAAGAGTGGAAAGCCCTCTGACGGGACGAACCGACCTGCGCATCGGCGACGTCGCCGCCTTGATGCGCCACGCCCGCAAATCGGCGAGCTATAAGCCGGCGCTGCTCAAAGCGCTGGTACGATGCTGCCGCCGGTCCGACGATCTCCGCATCCCGCTGGACGCCATCGGCCGAGAGTTTACGAAACTGTACTGGAATCAGACGGTCGTCTATCACCTGCGCCAAGCGGCATCGCTCAGCAGCGAATCGACGGCAGTCAAACTTATTCGGCAGACCGCCCAAGAGTATAGGGCGCGCGATCTGGCGGAGTTGCCGGTGGCCGGTCGCGCTAAGATCGACCGCCGGATGTCAAAGCTGCTCACCGTTAACGTCTTAAGCGCCTTCCACGCTAGCAGCCCGCCAGGGATGCCACCGCTCTATCGGTGGGAGCCGGATCAAGACCACGTCGTGCTTGCGCTGCAGGCTCACGCCTTCTTGAAGACCCAAGCGGCGGCGCTCGAGCTCGTCGCCAACTTCTACTGGGCCGAGTTCTTGGAGGGCTGCAACCGGCTGGCGCCGCGCATCGTGCAGAAGGTTTCCCGAGACGGCGCCCGACGGAAGTCACTGCAAAGGTACCTGAAGATCCTTCGGGAGGAGTCGAACGTGCAATGCTTTTACTGCGAAGCCCCGCTCGGCGAACGACGAACAGCCGTCGATCACGTCATCCCTTGGAGCTTCGTGCTTGAGGACGATCTCTGGGACCTCGTCCTCGCCTGCAACCGATGTAACTCTGCAAAATCCGATTGGCTCCCGGATCGCTCGTTCATTGAAAAGCTGCTCTGTCGGAATCGGGAGTTGCAGCGCGCGGGCGTATCGTTGGCGATCGGTGAGCCGGAGATCGAGCGGCTCTACGAGGCGGCGATCTCGGTCGAGTGGCCGCGGGCCTGGTCCCCGTGAACCACTACGGAAAGCTCGTCCGCGACCGCATTCCCGAGATCATCGAGGAGGCCGGCAAGTCGGCCTCCTGGAGAGAGCTTAGCGGCGAGGAGTTCCGGCGCGCGCTGCGAGCTAAGATACTTGAGGAAGCCAAGGAGCTCGCCGACGCGCCCGACGATGCCCTGCTCTCCGAGCTTGCCGATGTGTGCGAGGTCGTCGACGCGCTCCTTGCTGCCTACGGTCATACACGCGGGCACCTGGAGACAGAGCGGCAAAGGAAGAACGCCGAGCGCGGCGCCTTTACGAAGCGACTGTTCCTGGAATCAGTCAGCGACTGACCCGGGGCGCGCACAAAACAGGGCCGCCAAACCCGCGCTTCGCGCGAAGTTTGGCGGCCTTGGTTCTCCTGGAGGAGCGTACGGTTCCGCCCGTTAGGCAGGCACCGCCAGATCGAACCGGTCGAGGTTCATCACCTTCTCCCATGCGGCGATGAAGTCGCTGATGAAGTGATGGGGCTCGAGCGCGTAGACTTCGGCGATGGCGCGCAGCTGCGAGTTCGATCCGAAGATGAGGTCGCAGTTCGTGCCCGTGCACTCGACCTCGCCGGTGCGCCGGTTGCGGCCCTCGTACGTGAACGCGCTCCCTGCCGGCTGCCACTTCGTCGTCATGTCGAGGATGTTGACGAAGAAGTCGTTCGTCAGCGTGCCCGGCCGCGTCGTGAAGACGCCGTGCTTCGATCCGTCCGCGTTCGCGCCGAGCGCGCGCAGGCCGCCGACGAGCGCGGTCATCTCGGGCGCGCTCAGCGTGAGCAGTTGCGCGCGATCGAGCAGCCGCTGCTGCGGCGACCGCGAGTGATCGTTCCCGAGGTAGTTGCGGAAGCCGTCTGCCTTCGGTTCGAGGACCGCGAAGGAATGCGCGTCGGTCTGATCTTGCGTCGCATCGGTGCGGCCCGGCGCGAAGCCGACGTTCACGCTATGCCCGCCGTTCTTAGCTGCCTCTTCGATCGCCGCGCTGCCGCCGAGCACGATGACGTCGGCCAGCGATACCTTCTTACCGCCGGAAAGCGTGGCGTTGAAATCGGCCCGCACTTTCTCCAGCGTCTGCAGCACCTTCGCCAACTCCGCGGGCTGATTCACGGCCCAGTCCTTCTGCGGAGCCAGGCGAATGCGCGCGCCGTTCGCGCCGCCGCGCTTGTCGGTTCCGCGGAAGGTCGAGGCCGACGCCCACGCGGTCGTCACCAACTGCGATACCGTCAAGCCGGAAGCCAGGATCGCGCTCTTGAGGGCGGCGACGTCCTGGTCGTTGATAAGCGGATGATCCACCGCGGGCACCGGGTCTTGCCAGATCTGGTGTTCGGCCGGCACTTCGGGGCCGAGGTAGCGCGCGACCGGGCCCATGTCGCGGTGCGTGAGCTTGTACCACGCCTTAGCAAAGGCGTCGGCAAACGCTTGCGGGTTCTCGTGGAAGCGCTTGGAGATCGGCCCGTAGATCGGATCCAGCTTCAGCGCGAGGTCGGTGGTGAGCATCGTCGGCGCGTGCTTCTTGCTCGGATCGTGCGCGTCGGGCACGGAGCCGTTGCCGGCGCCTCCCTTGGGCTTCCACTGCTGCGCGCCGGCGGGGCTCTTCGTCAGCTCCCACTCGAAGTTGAAGAGGTTGTCGAAGAATAAGTTGCTCCACTTGGTGGGCGTCTGCGTCCAAGCGCCTTCGAGGCCGCTCGTAATCGTCGCGACGCCGTTGCCCGTACCGAACGTGTTATTCCAGCCGAGGTTCTGTTCTTCGATCGGCGCACCGGCCGGCGCGAGCCCGACGTACTTGGTCGGATCGGCGGCGCCGTGCGTCTTGCCGAACGTGTGGCCGCCGGCGATGAGCGCGACGGTCTCTTCATCGTTCATGGCCATGCGGGCGAACGTCTCGCGGATGTCCACCGCCGCGGCGAGCGGATCGGGGTTGCCGTTGGGGCCTTCCGGGTTCACGTAGATGAGGCCCATCTGCACGGCTGCAAGCGGATTTTCCAGATCGCGCTGGCCGCTGTAGCGCTTGTCCTCGAGCCAGGTCTCTTCCGGGCCCCAGTAGATGTTCTCGTCGGGCTCCCACGCGTCCACGCGCCCGCCGGCAAAGCCGTACGTTTTGAAGCCCATGGATTCGAGCGCGCAGTTGCCGGCCAGGACCATGAGATCGGCCCAGGAGATCTTCCGGCCGTACTTCTGCTTGATCGGCCAGAGCAGCAGGCGCGCTTTATCGAGGTTGGCGTTGTCGGGCCAACTGTTGAGCGGCGCGAAGCGCTGCTCGCCCGAGCCCGCGCCGCCGCGGCCGTCGCCGATGCGGTACGTGCCCGCGCTATGCCAGGCCATGCGAATGAAGAGCGGGCCGTAATGGCCGTAGTCGGCCGGCCACCAATCTTGCGAATCGGTCATGAGCTTGTACAGGTCTTCCTTGACCGCTTTGAGATCGAGGCTCTTGAACTCGGCGGCGTAGTTGAAATCGGGGCCCATCGGGTCGGAGAGTTTCGACGGCCGGTGGAGCGGCGAGAGGTCGAGCAGCTCGGGGAACCAGTCGCTGTTCTTTCTGGACTTCTGGGGAACGTGCTTAACCGGACAGTCGCCTTGGTCGGCTTTCGAAATTTCGTGGACCGTGTTTTCCATGTTTATCTGCTGATTCTCCGATCCGGAATAAGGGTGATGTTGCTTGGCACGGGGGACTTCGCACGAAAGGTCGCGAAATCCCTGAAAGTGAATGTCACTTTCAGTACCCGATTAGGATACCGCCAGCCGGCGAGGGCCGTCAATAGGTTGTGAAGCTTCCGAAGAACTACCAGCTCGTCTACGACGTGGTGCGGGAGAGCGGCATCGGCCGCCACCTCTCGCCGTCGGAGATCTTTGCCAAGGCGCTCGAGCGGCGCCCGGGCATCGGCGTTTCGACCATCTATCGCGGCCTCGAACGCCTGCGCGACCTCGGGCTCGTTTCCGAACTCCACGTACCCGGCGTAGACTCGGCAACCTACGAACCGGCCGGGCCGCGCCACGCGCACTTCCGCTGCGTCGCGTGCGGCGCGATCGAAGACGTTCCGTACGCGATTCCGTCGCGCACGCTCCGGTCGCTGGCGATGCGGCACGGCTTTGAAATCGCCGGCGAACGCGTGACGTTCGAAGGCCGCTGCACGTCGTGCGGCGCCGCGAACGACGTAAGATCTTAGGCTAGGCCACGCGGCCGAAGATCAGGCCGTCGCATACGACGTCGCAGCGATCCAGGTACATCTTCGGCGCCGTGCCTTCCAGTGTGAACCCGCACTTGGTGAGAACCTTGGCCGACGCAACGTTGGGCGCAAAGACCGTAGCTTCGAGACGCCGCAGATTGCCCTGCCGCAGCGCAAAATCGGCGAGCATGCGCGCCGCTTCGGTCGCGATCCCGCGGCCCCAGTACGCCCGGCCTAGCCAGTAGCCGAACAGCGCGGTGCCGGTGCGCTCGCCGCGCAGGGGCTCGACGCCGATACCGCCTGCGAGCGAGCCGTCAACTTCGATCGCGAGGATATGCCCGCTCGAGCCGGCCATGGCTATTCCGATCCATTCGTCGGCATCGCGCTGCGTGTAGGGATGGGGAAAACGGCGCGTCATGTAGCGCGCGACGTCGAAATCGTCCGCGACGGCGCTGAGCGCGCGTGCGTCGGCGGTGCCGTAGGGGCGAAGGCGGCAGAGCTGCCCGGTGAAGGAGTCATCGGTCATGGCACGACTGGTCTCGGCTTCGGCCCCGCTGTTTTCCTCCGCGAGAGGGGCGCGGCCGCCCGAACGGGTACGACGACCCGATGGAGCCGCGGACGTAATGTCTCGCCGCACGACGGCAATGGTGATCCTGGTCGGGATCTCCGTCTTCATCAACTACATAGACCGGGGCAATCTCTCCACCGCCGCGACGCTGGTCAAGCACGAACTGCACCTCACCGCGACGCAGCTCGGCTTCCTCCTAACGGCGTTCTTCATCACGTACATGCCGATGCAGCCCGTCGTCGGCTGGCTGGTAGATCGGTTAACCGCGAGCCGCGTTCTGGTCGCCGGCTTCGTCGTCTGGTCGCTCGCGACGATCCTGAGCGGCTTTGCCGAGGGGTTTGCGCTTCTTTTTGCGTGCCGGCTTCTGCTCGGCCTCGGCGAGTCGGTTTCGTTTCCGTCAATGTCCCGGATTCTGTGTGAGAACGTCGGCGAGGCGCAGCGCGGCCTGGCAAACGGCGTCGTGCAGTCGGGCCTTGCGTTCGGGCCGGCCTTCGGCATTTTCTTCGGCGGCATGCTCATCGCCGCGTGGGGCTGGCGGCCGTTCTTCATCGGGTTCGGCCTGCTCAGCCTCCTCTGGGTCGCCGCGTGGATGGCGATCTCGCATCGTCACGTCGAACACAGCGACGCAGCGCGCGCGTCGGATTCGCCGCCGATGATGTTAATTCTCCAGCAACCATCGCTTTGGGGCGCATCGCTCGCGCACTTCTGCTCGAACTTTTTGCTCTATTTCCTGCTCACGTGGATCCCGTACTACCTCGTGCACGAACGCCACTGGTCGCTCTCGCAGATGGCGAGCATCGGCGGTGCGGCGTTTCTGCTGATGGGCGCGGGGATGCTGGCCTGCGGCGCAATCGGCGACCGCTTCATCCGTGCCGGCTATTCGCCGACCCTCGTGCGCAAAGCGACGTGCGCCGCCGGCGCCGCGATCGCCGCGGTCTCGATGCTCGGCGTCGGCTACTCCGGCAACGCCGCGTCCGCGGTTTGGCTCATGTTCGGCGGTCTCGGCACCGGCTTCTTGGGCGTGAACACGTTCGTCGTCGCGCAAACCATGGCGGGGCCCGCCGCGACCGGCAGATGGGTCGGCGTGCAGAATACCCTGGCGAATATCGCGGGCATCATCGCACCGGCGCTCACCGGAATCCTGGTGGACCGAACGGGCAGTTTCCACGTGCCGTTCGACATCGCCGCCGCGGTGGCGCTGTGCAGCGGCCTGGCGTGGGTGTTCCTCGTCGGGCCGATCGTACGGATAAACTGGAGCGCGCGCCTGGCGCGAGCGCCTGCGGCCTAGGCCGGCGCCGAAGGCAGGAAAGCCATGGCCTGCACGCGCAGAAAACGACTACGACAACTTGCTTGTCACGTTTTTTTAAGGAGCAATCATGCGTATCTCTAAACTTATCGCCGGACTCGCGTTGCCGCTGGCAATGGCGCTGCCGGGAGTCGCCCTCGCGCAGCAGTCCGGTATGACGTCCGCGGCAGCGGCGAGCACGCCGAGTCCAGCTCAGATGCAAGCTGCAGTCAAGAGCGGCCTACAGGCTGCCGATCCGAACCTGCGTCAGAAGAAGCAGATAAAATCGCTGGTCGACAACTATCAGTCGCAGACGGCCAACGCGAGCGAAGCAACCAAGAAGACCGCGCGAGAGAACCTGCTCAAGGGAATCTACGGCGTGCTCACGCCCGATCAGCAGACGAAGTTTAAAGCGGCGGTGAAAGCCTCACTCGGGAGTTCGACGCCTTAAGAGCCTGCCGGCTTGCCCCGGAAGCGCTCCCAAAGGCCGATAAGCGCCGTGAGGATCGTTACGAGCACGGAGATGAGTCCGACGCTGGCGCCCAGCCCCTGCGGCGGCGTCGGAACGAAGATGGGAATATCCACCTCGCGCGAATCAATCACGGTACCGCTCTTATCGAGCGCCTGCATGAGCAGCGTCACGACGTGATTGCCGGATTGGGTCGCCATGAGATTCCAGCGCCACGGCTCGGCGGGCGGCGGCGCCTTCTTTGCCAGGCTGCACGCCGGCGCGAGCACCGTCTGCCGCGAGCGCACGGTCTCGCCGATCTTGTCAACGGTGAATCCCGGCGCGTCGAGCAGCACTTGGTATGAGACGACGTCGCTCGGCGAACAGTCGGCACCCGTCGCCAGCGGCTTGAGCTTGAGCGTGATCGTATCGTACAGCGAGATGGATTCGGGATTCTTGACGATATCCGTGGGGCCGCTGGGGAGCCACTTGTCGCCTTCGATCTGCGTGGAAATCCCCTGGAAGGCGGGCTGGTTCAGCACGACCTCCACGTGACTGAACCGGTACGCCTGAGCGGCGTTTTTCAGGTCCTTTTGGTAGTTAACCCACTGGAGTACGCCGGCAGAGAGCGCGACGAATGCCGCGACCGCCGCGACGATGAACCACGCGCGCGACGGTGGGGCCTTCATCAGGCCGCGTCAACGCTGCATGCGACCGACTTGAGCGGCGTTGACGTCGAAGAGAACGGCGAAACGAAATGCAGGCTCGCACCCGAAGTGCGCAGCACGCCGAACTGCGCGACGCTCGAACTGCCGTTGCCGAGCATGCACTTGAAGCGCACGGCGCCGCTCGCGCCCGTGAACGAGATCGTGACGTCTACGTAGTAGTCGGGGTTGCCGGCCGGCGAGGGCGAGAGCGCGTACGAGCACGACTGCACGCTCACGCCGTGGCCTCCGTGGACGCTCGAGCAGGGCGTGGCCGCACCTGCGTCGGCGACGGCCTGCGCCGCCGGCACGGGCACGGGTGCCAGCAGCGCGGCGGCGATGATTGGTGCGATGTAGCGCGTGACGTTCATAAAATGTTCCCTCCCGTATTGCTTGCATGCTCTCCTCCTGCGCGACGCAGGTTAGGCGCGCCTCATTAAGGATGCCACAGGTCGTTCCACCATAGACCCGAACGGCCCGTAGGAAAACATGGCCATCAAAGAATACGCGCCTGGAACGCGGTTTCCCGGCGTCATCGCCCGGACGTTGGACGTATCGAGTTATGCCGCATAGCGATAGCCGGGAGCTTCCGTTCAAGCCGACGCCGTCGGCCAGCGTTGCCGGACAGACGTTGCAGACATCGAAGATGGTCTGGCGCGAACAGCCTGTCCACCTTCCGCCGGATGCTCCCAACGTCGTCATCATTCTGATGGACGATCTCGGCTTCGGCCTGGCGGAGACGTTCGGAGGCCCGATCCGCACCCCCGCGTTGACGCGTGTCGCAAGCACGGGCATCTGCTACAACGCGTTTCACACGACGTCGATCTGCTCGCCGACGCGCGCCGCGCTGTTGACGGGCCGCAATCATCAGCGGGTCGGGTCGGGGACGATCGCCGAGCGCGCGCTCGACTTCGACGGGTACACCGGCGTCATCCCGAGGACGTCTGCGACGCTGGCCAAGGTTCTCGGATACTACGGCTACTCCACCGCCGCGTTGGGAAAGTGGCACAACACGCCCGCGACACAAACCACCGCGGCCGGCCCGTTTACGCTGTGGCCGACCGGAGAAGGAATCGGCTTCGACTACTTCTACGGCTTTCTCGCCGGCGAAACGTCGCAGTGGGAGCCGCGCCTGTTCGAGAACTTCAACGCGATCGAGCCGCCGCGTGACGAGCGATACCACCTTTCCGAAGATTTGGCCGAGCACGCCGTAACCTGGATGAAGCGTCACCGCTCGTTTGCGCCCGACAAGCCCTTCTTCTTGTACTGGGCGCCCGGTGCAGCTCACGGGCCGCATCACATCTTTAAGGAGTGGGCCGATAAGTACAAGGGCGAGTTCGACGACGGTTGGGACGCACTGCGGGAGCGCACCTTCAAGCGCCAGAAGGAATGCGGCTGGATTCCCGAGAGCGCGGAACTGACGCCGCGCGCCGACACGATGCCGGCTTGGGAGAGCATTCCGGATAGCGAGCGTCCCTTCCAACGGCGCCTGATGGAAGTCTTTGCGGGGTTCGTCGAACACGCCGACGCACAGGCCGGGAAACTGCTCGATGCGCTCGAGGAACTCGGCATCCGCGACAACACGATCGTCATGTACGTCTGGGGCGATAACGGCTCGAGCGCCGAGGGCCAGGGCGGCACGATCAGCGAACTGCTCGCGCAAAACCAAATCCCGAACACGATCTCGCAGCACCTCGAGGCGCTCGACAAGATCGGCGGTCTGGACGCGCTGGGCGGTCCGAAGACCGACAACATGTATCATGCCGGTTGGGCGTGGGCCGGAGACACGCCGTTCCATCACACGAAGTTGATCGCGTCGCATTTCGGCGGGACGCGCAACCCCATGGCCGTTTCGTGGCCGGCGAAGATCGCCCACGACCAGACGCCGCGAGGGCAGTTTCATCACGTCAACGATATCGTGCCGACCATCTACGAGATTCTCGGCATCGAGCCGCCCCAAGTGGTCGACGGATTCGCGCAGGATCCGTTGGACGGCGTGAGCATGTGCTACACGTTCGACGATGCGGCCAGCCCGACGCGAAAGCGCACGCAGTACTTTGAGAACAACGGCAGCCGCGGCATCTACCACGACGGCTGGTATGCGTGTACGTTCGGCCCGCTCACGCCGTGGCTTACCGTCAGCCCGGGGCTCTGGCCACGTGGGATTCGGAGAACGACGTGTGGGAGCTTTACCACCTCGAGAGCGACTTCTCGCAGGCCCACGATCTGGCCGTCGAGCAGCCCGCGCGCCTCGAACAGATGAAGGCGCTCTTCCTCAAAGAAGCCGAAGCGAACAAGGTATTTCCGATCGGGGCCGGGCTTTGGACGCGGATCCATCCGGAGGATCGCATCAAGACGCCGTATACCAAGTGGCGCTTCGACTCTACCACGACGCGTATGCCGGAGTTCGCGGCGCCGGGGCTCGGCCGCGAGAGCAACCACGTAACGCTCGACCTGGAATGCGGCGACGGCGCCTCCGGCGTCCTCTACTCACTCGGCGGCGCGGCCGGCGGACTGACGTTGTATATGGACGGCGGCCGGCTCGTCTATGAGTACAATATGATGATCATCGAACGCTACGTCTTTCGCTCGAAGGCGACGATCGGCGCCGGGAAGCATCGGATCGAAGCGATTACGAATATCGCAAAGCCCGGTGCGGCCGCGGAGGTGCGGCTGCTCGTCGACGGCGTCGAAACGGCCCGTGGGACGGTAGCGCGCACGGTCGCCGGCGCGTTCTCTGCCAGCGAAACCCTCAATGTGGGCGTGGATCTCGGATCTCCGGTCTCGCTGGACTACTTCGATCGGCGGCCGTTCCCGTTCGCCGGAACGATCGAACGGATGGAAGTGGAGGCCACGTCATGAGTCACACGGGCGGACTCCTCAGCTTCGATATCCGCGAGATATTCACGTTCCTCTTCATCATGCTGGGGCCGATTAAGCTTCTGGCACCGTTTGCGAAGCTCACAGCGGCCAGTTCGCAGGCGGAAAGCCGCTCGCTGGCGCTGCGCGCCGCACTCATCGCTACGCTCACCGTCCTTGCCGCGAGTTTCATCGGGCAGGCGATGCTGGCCAAGTGGAACGTGACGCCGGGGGCGCTGGCAATTGCCGGAGGAATTCTCTTTTTCCTGGTCGCGCTCTCGCTCGTGCTCGATCCGTACACCGAATCGCCGGCGCCTCCAGGGTCCGCCCAGCCGCCGTCCGCGCGCGCGATGCTGCGGCAGCTGATTCCAAAGATCGTCACGCCCTACGGCATCGCGGCGGTGATTCTTCTCTTGACGCTCGTGCCGGAGAAGATGATCGCCATCGTCGAGATATTGCTCGGCATCATGGCGCTGGATCTCCTCGCAATGCTCTTTGCCCGAAAGATCTTAGGCGTCGTGGCCTTCCCGCTTCAGATATTGGGCACCGTCATGGGCGTGCTGCAAGTCGCCCTATCGGTGCAAATGATCGTTTACGGCATTCGGCTCGTGGCAGCGCAGAGCTTCGGCATGACCTTTGGGCCCCGTTAGTTCTTGATCGCGGGAGCCAACCCGAAGGCCTTTTGCACGTAGCTATACTTCTTGCCGCATATGCGGCAAACGTTGAGCGGACTGCCAAAGTGCTCGTGCGGGGGATAGACTTTTTCTTTGGGTTTCGCGCGTTTCGAGGTCTTTACTACCGGGTCGATGTTGCTTTAGTGTCCTTGCTCCCGAGGCGGGAGCGCCGCGCGTTCTAGGATTGGAAGCGCGTTAGTCTCATTCGAGCCCGACGCAAAATAGCCTACTTAGCCGAGTATCTTTACGAACGTGTCGGTGAGGCGGGCAAGCTCGCGCTTATCGTACGCACCGTTGCGTCCGCCGGCCGAGAGGCACCCGGCCATGCTCGCCGTCATCAATTGAACCGTCGCGCGTTCGAGCGCCGCTTTCGCCGCGCCCATAAGCTGCGCGATTGCGTGACAGTCGCGCCGCTGTTCGATCATCTGCTCGATCGCGCGTACCTGCCCTTCGACGCGCCGCAGGCGCAGCACGATGTCGTTGGCGATCTCGTCCTCGATGTCGAGCCGGCGGTCGCCGGGGGCCGCCCCTCGGGCGGTTGACTCTTTGGCGGCGGCAGCAGCCTTCGTCTTGGCCATGGCTCCACTATACCCGCCCCGGTATCGCTTGTCTATACCATACGGGGTATGGTATGATGCGTGCGAACGGAGGAGCCGCGATGCAGTCGTCTCTCGAATGTCATACGCCGAGCCCCGCGCGCGGCATGACGCGCACGCCGCCCTCGCTCTGGCCGGCTGCGGAGCGGCCTCGCAAGAGCGCCAGACGCCCGTCGCGGTGAGCGTCGCCGGCGTGACCGAGCGAACGATCGCGCAGCCGTTAGAAGCATCGGGTAACGTGGTCGCGGCGCATAGCGCTCGCGTCGGCGCGGCCGTTGCCGGACGCTTGGTGGAGGTTCGCGTGAACGTGGGCGACCGCGTCGCAGCCGGGCAGACCCTGGCCGTCGTAGACGACTCCTCCTATCGTGCCCAGCTCGCGCAGGCAGCGGCGGTCGCGGCCGGCGCCGGAGAGGGCGCGACCGCTGCGACTGCCGCCATCGCGCAGGCCCAGGCGCGTGCGACGTTGGCAGACTCGACCGCGCGGCGGATGGGCCTCCTCTACGCGGCGGGCGCGATCTCGCGCCAAGATCTCGATCGCGCCGTCAGCGACCGGCGAGCGGCGACGGCCGCCGCCGAACAGGCGCGGGCGCAGGCCGCGGCCGCCGGCGATGCCGTTTCGGCAGCCGGCGCGGCGCAGAGCGTCGCCGCGATCGCCGCGGCCGATAGCGTGATCCGCGCGCCCTTCGACGGGGTCGTCACGGAGCGGCTTGAGGACACCGGCGCGGTCGTCGGACCCGGCAGCCCGGTGGTCGCGATCGAAGACGACCGCCGCCTCGAGGTTGACGTCGCCGCACCCCAAGGGGGCGCGCCGATCGAGCCCGGGCAGACGGTCACGGTACACGTTCCCGATCGCGGCGTCTCGGTGCGCGCGAGCGTCGAAGGAACGGCGCCCGCCGACCCCGCACTGCGCTCGACGCTCGTGCGCATAGCGCTGCCCGCACTCGCGGGGGTGGCGCCGGGAACCTACGTGCGCGTCGATCTGCCCTCGCGCGCGACGCGTGCGCGTACGGTGCCGCTCGACGCGATCGTCACCCGCAGCGGACAGACGGGCGTCTTCGTCATTGACAACGGCGCTGCCACGTTCGTTCCGGTTCGCACCGGCGCCGCCGATCTGCGGTTCGTCGAGGTGCAAGGTCTGCGCGAGACCGATCGCAGCGTGGCGACCGGCAATCTCGAGCGCCTGAGCGACGGTACGGCCGTCTCGGTAGACGGCGAACGATGAGCGAAGGCGTTCGGGGAGAAAACTGGGCCGCGCGGATCGCGCGCTACTTTCTCACCTCGAAACTTACCCCCACGATCGTCGTCGCGATCGTCGCCTTCGGGCTGTTCGCGGTGTTCGCGACGCCGCGCGAAGAGAACCCGCAGATCGTACGCCCCGCGGCGATCGTGGTGACGCGCTATCCGGGCGCCGGCCCCCAAGACGTGCAGACCTCCGTTACCGAGCGCGGCGAGCGCGTGCTGCGTCAAGTGCCGGGCGTCGAGCACGTCTACGCGACCTCGACGCAGGACGCATCCTACATCACCGTCCTCTTTCACGTCGGCGACGACCCGACCAAGGCGTTCGTAGATCTCTACGACCGAATCTTCGCGCATCTCGCCGATCTGCCGCCCGGCGCCGCGCAGCCGGTGATCGTCCCGATGAGCACCGACGACGTGCCGATCGTCGTGCTCACTCTACACGGAAAACGCTACGACCGCGGCGAGCTGGGCGACGCAGCCCAGCGCCTCATCGGCGTCTTGCAGCAGCTCCCCGGCGTCGCGAGCGTAGCCGTCTACGGGGACCGGCCGCATCGCGTCGCGGTGGACCTCGACCCAGTCCGCATAGACGCATACGGCCTCACGCCCGTTGACGTCGCGCGCGCCATCGGCGCCACGAACGTCGTGTCGCCCGCCGGCCCGCTGCAGGATGCGCGCTACCGGCTCGACGTGCGCGCGGGCGCGCCGTTTCTCACGGAAGAAGCGGTCGCCGGCACGATCGTCGGCGTGCACGGCGGCTTGCCGGTCGCCTTGCGCGACGTCGCATCCGTGCGGGCGACGATCGCACCGGCCGACGAGGCGGAGTCGCGTTACGGCGCTGCCGGTGGCGGCACCGAGCCCGCGGTGAGCGTTGCGATCGCGAAGCTCCCCGGCAGCAACGCCGTCGCCGTCGCGGATCGCATCATCGGGGCCGCGCGTGCGTTCGACCTGCCGCCGGGCGTGGCGGTCAGCGTGACGCGCGATTACGGCGAGAAGGCGAACCTCGCAGTCAACGAGCTGATCGAACGCCTCGTCGAAGCGATCGGGATCGTCGCGCTGCTCCTCCTCGTTTTGGGCTGGCGCCAGGCGCTGGTCGTCGCGCTGGCGATTCCGCTGACCCTCTTCGTGACGCTGGGCGTCGGCATGCTCGCGCACCAAACCATCAACCGCATCACGCTCTTCGCACTTATCCTGGCTCTGGGCTTGCTGGTTGACGACGCGATCGTCATGGTCGAGAACATTCACCGCCACTACGCCGACGAGCCGGACGCGCCGCGCGACGAAACGACCGTGCGCGCGGTCGGCGAGATCGCAAGCCCGACGGCGCTGGCGACGATCGCCGTCGTGCTCTCCTTTCTCCCGATGCTCTTCGTGACCGGCATGATGGGGCCGTACATGCGACCGATCCCGATTAACGTGCCCGTCGCGATGATCGCCTCCCTCTTCATCGCCGTCGCGGTCACGCCGTGGGCAACGTACGCGGTGCTGCGCAGGCATCGCGTCGCCAGCGGTCGCGGCAACCCTCGCTGGGTGGCCTTTTTCCGCGACGCGCTCGCGCGTCTGCTCGGCAACCGGCGCGCCGGTTCGCTCTTTCTCGCCGGGCTGGCGCTGGCGTTCCTGATCGCGCTCGCGCTGCCGGCGCTGCAACTCGTGCAGTTCCGCATGCTGCCGCGCGCCAACGAGACGACGTTTCTGGTCACGATAGATGCGCCGCCTTCGAGCACGGTCGCCGCGACGACGCATATCGCCGAGGCGGTCGGAGTGCGTCTGTCGAGCGTTCCCGAGGTGCGCGACTACGAGATTCTCGTCGGCACGAACCCGGTGCCGGACCTCTCCAGCCTCTTCAGCGGTACCCTCTTCCGCAACGCGCCGAACCTAGCGGCGATTCGCGTCAACCTCTTGCCGAAGGACAAACGCTCCGCGCAGTCGGCAGCGCTCGTACGCGCTTTGCGCCCGGAGCTCGCTGCGATAGCGGCGCGATACGGCGCCACCCTGCGCATTCTCCAGACGCCGCCGGGCCCGCCCGTGCGCAATACGATCTTCGCCAAGATCTTCGGCCCGGATCCCGAAGTGCGCCGGAGGATCGCATCGTTGCTGGAAAGCATCCTCGCGCGCGAACGCGGCGTCGTGGATGTGGATCCGAGCGATAAGCCGCTGCCCGCCGCGATGCGCGTCGAGATCGATCCCGAAAAATCGGCGCTCTCCGGCGCGAGCGTGGCCGACGTCGCGCAGAGTTTGAACCTCGCGCTGGCCGGTTCGTCGGTCTCCGAGATGCACGATCCGGCCGACGTGCGCCCGGTGGACGTCGTCGTGCGCTTCGCGCCGCAGTACCGCGACGCGCCGGCCGCTCTGGCGCAGATCCGCGTGCCGGTGCGCGGCGTTCCGGGCCCGGGCGTGCCGCTCTCGGCGATCGCGCGCTTTGCGGTCGTGCAGCATCCGTCGTCGCTTCAGCGCGACGACTATCGCGACGCGACGTACGTCGGAGCCGAGCTCTCCGGGCGCAGTTCGACCTACGCCGTAATTGACGCGCTGACCGCGCTCGCGCACGTGACGCTGCCGCCCGGCTACTCGATCGCTTGGGACGGCGAGTGGGACATGACGTTGACGGTCTTCGCCGATCTCGGCCGCGCGATGGCGCTGGCGTTCCTCCTCATCTATCTGCTGCTCGTCGCGCGCTTTCGCTCGTTCCGTACGCCGCTGATCGTGCTGGCCGCCGTGCCGCTGGCGATGATCGGGATCATGCCTGGCTTCGCGCTCCTCGCACCCTTCGGCATCTATTTCTCGGCGACGGCGATGATCGGCCTGATCGCGCTCGTCGGCATCGTCGTGCGCAACTCCATCATTCTCATCGAGTTCGTCGAAGACGAGATCGCACGCGGCTCGCCGCCGCACGAGGCGCTCGTGGCCGCTGCCGCGACGCGTACCCGCCCGATCTTCATGACGGCCGCCGCAGGCGTGCTCTCGTCGGTCGTGATCGCCTCGGATCCGGTGTGGAGCGGTCTTGCGTGGTCGCTGGTCTTCGGCATGACCGCCTCCGCGATGCTCTCGGTGCTGGCGATCCCGCTGCTCTACGCGCGTTTCGCAACGCACCCCGCGCGGCACGCCGGCGCGCCGGCGACCTTGGAAACGGGGCTCGAGCATGCGTAAGCCCGTTGCCCTGCTGCTGACGGTCCTCGCCTTCGCCCCGGCCCTGCGTCCCGCGGATGCGACGGACGCCGCGCCGCAAACGCCGGCCGCGCTGCACCTCTCGCTCGAGCAAGCCGTCGGAATCGCGCTCGTACGCAATCCGGAGTACCGCGCGGCGATCGCGGCGGTCCGCGTGAGCGCCGACGGCGTCGAGGCCGCACGCGGCGCTCGCGCGCCGACGTTGACGATCTCCGATACGTACTCCTCGACCGATCCTGTGGCGCAGATCTCCACGCCGTTCGGGCCGCTGCCCTTCGGACCCAATGCCGTGAACGTGCCGGTGCTCACCGCGCAGTACACGCTCTTCGACGACGGCGCCGGAGCCGCGGTCTTTGGCCGCGCTGGAGCGCAGTACGCGGCGACCGCGGCACGGGAACGCGAAGCACGCGGGCGTCTAGTCGCGACGGTAACGAAGACCTACGTTGACGATCTCGCCGCACGCGGTGCCGCCAGTGCCGCCGACGCGGCGCTGGCCGCCGCGCACCGTTCGTACGCCGACGCCAAGACCCGCTTCGACGCCGGGATGGCGCCGCGCTACGACGTGCTCGAAGCGGCCGCGCAGGTGGCCGACTTCCGCGTGCAGGCGATCGACGCACACGGCGCCGCAGCGATCGCGCAGGAGCGTCTAGCCGCCGAACTCGGCGTTCCCGGCGATACCCCGATCGTCACCTCCGACCGCCTGGGTGCGCCGCAGACGTTTCCTGCGGTAGACGCGCTCGTGGCGTCGGCGGTCGAACGTCGCGGCGAACTGCAGGCGGCGCATGCCGCTCTCGATGCGGCCGGCGCCGCGATCGCCCAAGCCAAAGCGCAGAACGCGCCGTCGGTAGGCGTGCTGGTGAGCGAAGGCAACGTGCAGCCGCCGACCCAGCCGGGCTTCACCGCACAGTTCGCCGTCGCTCTCGAAGGCGTGTGGCGCTTGTTCGACGGCGGCGCGACCGCGGCTCGTATCGCTGAGGCCAAAGACGCCTACGCGCAGGCGCAGGACGACTACGATCGCCTGCGCGCTCAAGCCGAACTGGACGTGCGCGAAGCGTATACGACGCTCGATACCGCGCGGGCCCGCGCCGGCGCTGCGCTCGAGGCCGTCGGCGCAGCCGACGAAGACGCGCGGCTGGCCGAGATTCGCTACCGCGGCCAAGTTGGGACGCAGCTCGAACTGCGCGACGCCTTGGCCCGCGACGCTGCCGCCCGGGAAGCACTCATTCGCGCGCAAGCCGACCTGCGCGCCGGCGAAGCGCAACTTCGCTTCGTGGCCGGCATCGAATAAGGGAGGTTTTACCATGAAACAACGCGTCCTCATCTTGGGCGCCGGCTTCGCCGGCCACACGGCCGCGCTGCATCTGAGCAAGCATCTCGACGAGGTAGACGTCACGGTCGTCTCGCCGCGCGACCGCTTCACCTGGTTTCCCAGCCTCATCTGGGTCGCCGTCGGCACGATGCCCGCCGAGCGCTGTCACTTCAAACTGAGCGAGGTCTACGAACGTCTGGGTGTCGGGTACGTCGCGGGCCGCGCGCAGCGCGTAGACCTCGCGGCGCGCAGCGTGCGCGTGGCGCTGGATTCCGGCGGCCAGAGCGACGTGGGCTACGACTACCTCATCAACGCCACTGGGCCGTACCTGAACTTCGAAGGCACGCCCGGCCTCGGCCCCTCGGCCGGCAACAGCGAAAGCGTCTGCTCGGTCGAGCATGCCACGCGTACCGGCGAAGCCTATCGCGCGATCGTCGCCAAGCTCCAGAAAGGCGAACGGGCGCGCATCGTCGTCGGCACGGGGCATCCGTTAGCGACGTGCGAGGGCGCCGCGTTCGAATACGTCATGAACGTGGATCACGAGCTGCGCCGGCGCGGCGTGCGCGATCGCGCCGAGCTGATTTGGCTCTCGAACGAGCCGCAGCCGGGCGACTTCGGCGTAGACGGCATCGAGGCGCGCAAGGGCGACCGGACCGTTCGCGGCGCCGACGTCATCTCGGGACTGTTCTTCGAACAGAAGATACGCACGATTCTGCCGGCCTCGGTCAAAGAAGTGCAGTCGGGCAAACTTCTCTACGAAACCCCGACCGAAGAGCCGCAGTGGCTGGAGTTCGATTTCGCGATGCTCATCCCGCAGTTCCGGGGCATTCCGCTGACGTACGCCGGTGCGGGCGGCGAAGACGTCACCGCGAAGATGACGCAGCCGAACGGACTGATGAGCGTGGACGCCGACTACACCGCGAAGACGTACGCCGAGTACGGCGCGAAGGACTGGCCCTCGATCTACCGCTCCCCGCTCGACGAGCGCGTGTACGCGGCGGGCATCGCCTTCGCCCCGCCGCATCCATTGTCGAAGTCGGTCAAGAGCGCGACCGGCGCACCGATAACGGCGACGGCACCGCGCACGGGCATGGCCTCTGGCATCATCGGGCGGACCGTCGCACTCAACGTGCTCGATCAAGTGCGCGGAGGCGAACCCTCGCATAAACAGTCGCTCGCGCAGATGCCGGCGGCCTGCATCGCCTCGATGGGACACTCGCTCGTTACGGGGTCCGCCGCCTCAATCATCATGGTTCCCGTCGCACGCGATTACGAACGCTATCCCGAGTACGGCCGCGACCTTGCGCTCAGCGAGCTCGACGTCGGCCTGGCGGGTGCGTGGACCAAACGCCTCCTGCACGAGGCGTTCATGTGGAAACTGCAGGCCCGGCCGGGCTGGCAGTTCGTACCGGAATAAGAGAGGAGAAGCGCGATGCCTTCACACTTCATGGAGCGCTTTTGGCCGTATCAGTTCTGGCGATTCGTCGTCATCAACGCACGGATGTTTCTCATCGCGCGGGGGCTCATCGGGCCGAGCCACGGGCCGCCCTGACTCCGACGCGGTCGTATGAGCGCAACTGGGGGAACAGCATCGCCCAGAGTCCTATTACCGCCAGCGTCGCCACGCCGCCGATCGCGACCGATGCTTCCGTCCCGACCAGCGCCGCGAGCGCGCCCGATTCGAACGCGCCGAGTTGGTTGGAGGCGCCGATGAAGATGTTTTCGATCGCGCCGACGCGTCCGCGCATCGCATCGGGGGTATCGAGCTGCACGAGCGTCACCCGAATCACGACGCTCACCACGTCGAAGCCGCCCGTAGCGGCCAGTGCCAGCAGCGAGAGCACGAGGTCGTGCGAAAAGGCAAACACGATCGTCGCCACGCCGAAGCCGGCGACGCACCACATCAAGAGCGGCCCCGCGTGCCGCGCGATCGGGTGGCGCGCGAGATACGCCGAGACCAGCGCCGCGCCCACCGCCGGCGCGCTGCGCAGCGCGCCGAAGCCAATCGGCCCGACGTGCAGAATCTGCGCGGCGTAGACGGGTAACAGCGCGGTTGCGCCGCCGAAGAGCACGGCGAAGAGATCGAGCGAGATCGCGCCGAGGATGACCGGATTTTGGAAGATGTAGCGTATCCCGCCGATTGCGGCACCCGGTTCGAGCATCCGCTGCTCGCTCGGCCGAGGCGTGAGGAACGAAAACGCGAGCGCCGCCAGCGCGTACGTCCCTGCCGCGACCGCGAACGCAACCGGCAACCCGACCGCGATGAGGACGCCGCCGGCGGCCGGGCCCACGATCGTCACCACCTCGTTAACGGACGTCGTCAGCGCTTGTGCGCGAACGAAGTGCTCGCTGCGCACGATGCCGGCCAGCAGCGCGCGCTCGGCCGGGTCGCCGAACGCGTGCGCGATGCCGACTACGCCGACGGCAGCCAGATTGACGGCCAGCGAGCGCGACCCGGCTAGCACCAGCGCCGCAAATCCCAGCTGCGCCGCCATCTCGCCGAGCGCACATACGACGCAGACGATCCGGCGGTCGAACCGATCGGCGAGCATCCCCGCCGGAATCGCTAGGAGCAGCTGCGGCACGAACAGCACGAGACCGACGAGCCCGATGTCCAGCGGGCTGTGGCGCAGCCCATAGACTTGCCAGGCGATCGCGACCGTCTCGATGCTGTAGGCGAACCTGGCGCCCTGCCGGGCCGCAAAGTAGGCTAAGAACTCGCGGTCGCGCAGCAGTTTGCGCATCCGGCGCGGGTTACGCCGCGCGCTCGCGACGGCCTGCGGCTAACTCTTTTCCTGGACCGCCGGCGGTTTCCACGAACCGTCCAACAGTGACGGCGGCGTCGGATCCGGCCAGTAGTTGCGCATCATCAGGAGAAACTTTCCGGGCGGCGCGGGCAGCCAGTTCGAGGCCGGAACGCCGGCAGGCTGCTTGTTCGAAAAGTAGAGCACGACGGAACCGTCCGGCTGCTGCGCGAAATGCTGGCGCGGGCTGATGCTCTGCTTGTTGAGCGCGTTCTTTACGAAGAAGTAGGCCGGATCGTACATGGTGATGGACCAGAAGCCCTTGACCGGCGGAGTCTCACCTTTTGCGAAGCGAATGACGTACGTCTTCGATCCGACGAACGACGCCTGCGTGAAGGGGTAGATCGCGTCCTGCGGACGGTTGGCGCCGAGGCCGACGGCCGTGACGAACGCTCGATCCAGGTAGTCGTTACCGTAGTTGCCCGCCTTCTTCAAAATACCCCAGCCGTTCACCATCTCGACGCCGCGCGTGGCGAACGCCTTGATGCGGTTCACCGCCGCGGGCTTGGCCGCGTTAAAGGCCGACGCAACCGCGGGCGAAAGCGCGCTCGCGTCCCAGCTCTGGCCCGGCGTGAGGCCGAGCTGCTTCATCTCTGCGACGATCCCCGCATCTTGAGGCAGTTCCGGCGGATTCGTCTTGAGCAGATCGCCCAGCAGAGCCAGATACTCCGCCGAAGAGAGCGACTCGACTTGTTCGCGGACGCCGCCTTTCCGGTCGAAACTCGGGTCTACCGAGCCCGCGGGCGGCGCGTAGGGCTTACCGTAGGCGCTGAGCGGAACGAGCGAAAGCTGCGCCTGCAAGGCGTGGACGGCCGCATAGTCTTGCGGCGTACCGGTGCAGTAAATGCGACCCAATATCCAGACGAGGCCGGTCGGCGACGTGTAGTGCGTGACGCCGGCGGGGACGGTTCCCTTCCATCCCGGGCCGCTGATGAGATACTTCTGCGCCCCCGTTCCGGTCGTGCGCTTTCCGGGCACCTGGAAGACGTTCGTGAAACCGTCGAGCATCGGCATGAGGAAGTAACGTCCGTGCATGTCCGGGATGCTCAGGACGTACGGCTCCTTCGTCACGTCGAGCCAGGCCGTCGAGTAGAGCGTATCGGCGTTCGGAGCGGTGACCCGATGGTCGTCCACCGCCGGGTAGGCCACCATGTTCGCGAACTGACCCATCGGCGCGTTCGTGGGCGATGCCGCCGCGACGTTCGTGAACGATCGTCGCGTGAGTTCCATCGTAACGAGCGGGTATCCGTAGACGTAGACGTCGGTAGCCGCCTTCTGCACTCCGGGCGAGGCCGTCGCCTGCGCGGAGCCGGGCAACGGCGTCACGCTTCCAAGAAACGCGGCCGCAAGGACGAAACCGAGCATCTTTTTCGCTACGAACGGCGAGCTACCGAACATCACTACCTCCCACAGTAAGCGGAGCGACCCTTCGGCCGGTTTTCGGCGGGAACCTTTGCAAATGCGTACGGCGCCGGTCCGAAGACCGGCGCCGTGGGGAGGATCGAACTGCGGTTTCGGACTTAGGTGTTGCCCGAGGGGAAGACGAGCGCATCTTCCGGCCCGTATAGGATTCCGGCTCCCAGGGAGTACTTGATTTGCGGGGTGCCGCTGACTTTCGCAAAGTCCACCGTCTGGTTCACGATGTCTGCCTGCCACGTCGCGGCGTCGGACTTAATCCACGACCCCGAGACCGGATCCGCGAAGCCGGTGATCGTCGAGACCGGGCCGGCCGCCATGTTGGCGCTATTGAAGATCTGAACGCTGCCGTTCGACTGCGTGGCGCTCTGGTCGTCGATCGCGATCATGCCGTGCGACAGGGTGCGGACGCCGCCGGGGAAGGCGATTCCGAGGCTGCCGTACTGCGTGATAGCTGCTCGTTGAAGGCACGTACTCCGCAACGGCGGTCACGAAGTTCGTATCGAGGTAATCGTACCAGACGTTACCCGCGTGGTCGCATGCGACGAAGAACGAAAAGTAGATGTTCGGGTCCGCAATCGTGCCGGTCGGCGACGTCGAGCCGTGGGCGAAGATCTGAATGCTGCCCTGGCGAGTAACCGTAGTTGGCATACGTATTCGAGACGTAGACGGTGCCGTTGCGGCAAACTGCGACGGAGGCCGGCGCCTGTGCGTACCCTTCGTTGAGAACTTTCCAGGCGGTGTACGTGCCGGGCTTGTAGACGTTCACCGACGACGTACCCTGGCTCGTCACGTAGAGATTTCCGTGGCTGTCCCGATCCATGCCCTGCGGGCCAACGACGTCGCCGATCGTGGCGATGACGGTGCCGCCTTGCTTGGGCTGGAACTCCTGTACGACGTTCCCGAGATAGTCGGAAACGAAGAGCGCGTGCCCCCAGGCCGAGTGCGCGGCTTTGCTCGCTCTTACGTGGGGCACGGCGATGTGGGAGGCGCGCAGCGTCGCGAGCTTGGCGGCCGGCAGCGCAAACGCGCCGATGGGACGGTTGGACTGCGCGGCAGCGGTGGTCGAAGGCGAAAGTTGCGTCGCACCGGAGCAGCCGGCAAGCAACGCAAGAACGGCCGCGGCGACTACACCACGGCGACTCTGAGAGAGTAGCATTCAACAACCTTTCTAAAAACGTTGGCACGAGCAATCATGCCGCCATGCCTACGGAAAGGCCATGACCATTTTGGACTACGCCTTAGCGAAGCAGCCCAAGCCGGCGTGCCCTCGCGATCGCCTCGATACTTCCCGACGCCCCCAGTTTACGCACGACGGCCTTGATTTGGTTGCGGATCGTGTGGATGCTGCGCGCGTGCTTCTCTGCGATGGCTTTGGCGGACCGGCCGCGCGCCAGTTCCGCCAGGACGCGCGTTTCCGCCTGGGTGAGCGAAGTGCCGCTGCCGGCGTACCGCGCCGCTAAGGCCGCGGCGACCGCGCCGGCCAGCCCTTCTTGATGCTCGGCTCGAAGCCGCTCCAGCGCCCTTGCTGCGGTAACCGTTCCAAGCGAAGGCCCCAGGGCGGCGAGGTCGCGCGCAAACGACGCAAGCGCGCGCGTCTGCGATGTGGGCGCGTCGCGAGGCAAACGTCGCACCGCGGCCCCTGGGTGGCCCAGCACGATCTGCGCGAGCGCCGCAAAGCAATCGGCGGTCACATTGCTCATGGCGTTTTCCAACGCTCCCGGCGATGCGACCGTGCCGCAGGCGCGAAGGCGAAGCGACGCGTTCTTTTCCTCGCCTGCGAAGGCCGCGAACATCGCCAGTGCCCCATTCCAGTGGCGGCGCTCGGAGGCGTCGAGTACGCGATCGTCGAGCATCGCCAAGGAGCGGTAGCCTTTCGAGAACTCGCCCTCCCAACTCAGGCGCGTCGCGAAGGCGACGAGGCAGTCGAGCTGCTCGCGGATGGCGCGTGGAGACAGCTCCGATTCGATGGCGAGCGCACGCTCTCTGCGCCCGCGTTCGACCTCGAGGATGTACTCCGCGCCGAGTGCGAACAGGCGCTGTCGCCGGTTTCCCATTCGTTCGGCCGCCCGGGCCATCCGGCGCGCGTGGCGCAGCGCGGCATCGTGATCGTCGCGGGCGCCGACCGCCGTACTGTAGAGAATCGTCTGCGCGCAGAAGTAATGAAACCACGCGCCGGCGCGTTCGGCCAGGCGCGCCGCCTCCCGCGCGTGCTTCTCCGCATCGGGGATGTTGCCCATCTGGTACTCGACGTACGACATCCGATGCATCGAACGCGCCAGCAGCGCCTCGTCGTCGAGGTCGGTCGCGGACGCTACCGCGCCCAAGCCCTCTCTGCGAGCGGCGTCGAAGTCGCCGGCGAACGCCAAGGTCATCGCGTAAATGCCGCGGGCGTCGGTACGCTCGATCTCGGTACCGACGTCGAGGGCCGGCCGTATCGCATCGAGCGCCTCAGCCTTCCCTTGATTGAGGTAGTGGAGGGCGCGACGGCGGCCGATCGCCGCGCCGGCCTCCGGCGACGTGGCTCGATTCGTCGCTCGTTCGTAGAGAAGGTTGGCGCGCAACGGGGCGCCGGCATGCGCCTCGAGATCGGCGCGTATACAGAGTACGATCGGATCGTCCCGGCGCATTGCATGGGGCAGCGCGCGCACCACGCCTTCCACGCCGTCCCAGCAGCCCGCGTCGAGCAGCGCCAAGCCCTCCTCCCGGAGCTGCGCGAGCGCCGCGTCCGGCGCGTACTCCCGCACGAGATCGAAGGCGCGAGCGATGAACCCTGCGGCCTGCAGCGCGGCCGCCGCGCCGAGTGCGCGGGCTCGCCGCTCTTTCGCCGGGATCCGCGCGATCGCAAGGGGTGAAAAAACCGGATGCAGCGCGACGCGATTCGCCTCTTCGTAAAACGGAACGGCGGAGCCGGCAAGCCATCGCAGGTCCTCCGTCGCGTCCTCGCGACCGACCGCGCGGAGCAGCGCTTCGTCGAACGCGCCGAGCAGCGCACACTCGGAGAGCAAGTCGAGGCGGTCGTCGTCGAGCGTTTCGAATATCTCGGCGGCGACGTACGCGGACAGCAGCCGCTGCGTCGTCGCGCGGGCGTGCGACAGATCCGACTGCGAGCGTTCGAGGGCAGCCAGAGCGAACGTCAGCGCCACGGGCCACCCGTCGGCGGCGCCGGCGAGAAAGCGCATCGCGCCCTCGCCCACCCGCAGGCTCCGCGGCGCTTTGCGGCTTGACGAATCTCTCGTTCGCATAGCGAGAGATCGCGCAGCCCGACCGGCGCGCCCGCTTCGCCGCCGGCGATCCAGGCCGCGATCGGCAAGCCGGCCGCCTGACGCGAAACGAGCACCCACCGCGCGTGCGCGCAACGTTCGGCCATCGCAGCGATCGCGCCGACGCCCGCTGCACCGCCCCGTGCGCGCTGCAGGTCGTCAACGACGACGAGACTGCCTGGCGAGGCCGCTTCTTCCAGGTTTATCGTCGCCGCATCGCGCCAGACGTGCGGAACCTCGGCGAGCGCAGAGCGCACGGCCGTCGTTTTCCCCCAACCGGCCGGGGCCTGCACCACCGCAATGCGGTACTCAAGCGCGGCCGTAACGGCGTCTACGCCTCGGCAGAGCACGATTCGGGTTACTTCCGCAACCGAGCGAGTTAAACCGCTCGGCGCGGACCGATTCGCCAGGACGCGATTCGATGGCCCGATAACTACCGTGACGTGAAGCACGCGACGAAGGTAGCGCTTGCGGTGGCGGCGGCGATGCTCGGGGCTTGCGCGTCAGCGGGAACGTCTGCCGTTGCGCCGGCGGGTGCGCGCACCGCAAGACGCGACGTATCGGCCGGTAGCGTTGTGGACGTGGCAGGAGAACGTCATCACGAACGCTTCGGACCAAGGCGACTTCTTCGCGTTTGCGGCCTCCCACGGCGTCACGCGCGTCTACGTCGAGTGCGAGAGCGCGATCCAGCACGATCGGCCGGCAGCTCATCGCCTTTCTGCAGCGTGCCGCCTCGGAAGGGCTGACGACGGAGTTGCTTTTCGGCGACGACAAATGGGTGCTGCCGGGTTCGGGATATCCGCATCAAGGCTACGCCGTCTCGCTCGTCTCCAAGTACTCAGCGGAGCTTTTGGGTAAGATGACGACCGGGCAGCCGATCGCGGTCCATTTCGACGTCGAGCCGTACGCACTGCCGCAGTGGAAGACTCACCGCAGCGCGCTGGCCTCCGATTACGTCACACTCGTCACCAAACTTGCGAACGCCGCGCACGCGATCGGGCTCAAACTCTCGGTTGACGTGCCGTATTGGTACTCCACGATCCCGGTCAAGAACGGTTCGGTCACGACGCCGCTCGACGAGCTCGTCATCCAGACCGTTGACGACTACGTCATCATGGATTACTGGGACACGGCTTCCCGTATGGAGAGCCAGGCGACGACCGACCTCACCTATGCGGACGGCATCGAAGGTAAAGCGGTCGTAATCGGCGCCTTGACGATCCTGCCGGCAGCATCCGCCGGAGACCTCGTACTGCAACTCGACCCCGCGGAGCGGCACTGCGTACATGGAGACGCAGTTGGCAAACGTTGCGAGTGTCGAAGGCTCTCACGCGTCGTTCGGCGGCCTCGCCGTCGAAGATTACGCCGGCTTTCGCAGGCTAAAGCCCTAACGCGCGGTTAGGGAACCCACATAACCGCGTGCCAGGAGGCCGTGGCCGTCGAGTACGCCGAGCCGAGGATGGCGCCGGCCGGGTCGATCGCGTAGGCCTGCGAGGTCGTGAACTCACTGGACGGCAAGTACTGCTGCAGGTCTACCGCGCTCGCCGCCGTGCCCTGCCAGAGCAACGCGTGCATCGCGCCGCCCGTGGTGCTCACGTGTCCGTAGCCAACCTGCACCTTCGCGGTTGCCCCGCGCGCGCACGAATCGGCGAAGCCCGCAGGCTGCAGATCCACCATGCTCTTCGCCGTGTTGCGCCAGAGGAGCGCGTGCGTCACCGAGAGCCCGGTAGGCGTACCGCAGCCGACGACGCTCTTATTCGCAAGCGCGGTCGCATACGCGCTCGCGAGGCTCGAAGGCGTGAGGTCCACGGCGCTGGCCGCGGTGCCCTTCCACAGGATGGCGTGATCGCTGCTCGTCGCGCTGGAGAACGCATACCCCGCCTGCTCCTTGCCGTGCACGGCGTACGCTTCGGAGTACGAGAAGCCGGCTGGATTCAAGTCAACGGGCGCGTTGAGCTGCCCGATCTTCCAGAGGAGCGCGTGCTCCGGCGAGCCGCCGGATCCGGCGATGTACTTTCCGCTCGCGGCGTATGCGTTCGACCCCGGCTGGCAGCTGCCGCAGCTGCCGGATGGGTTGAGATCGGTGAACGCGTGCGTGGAACCTTGCCACAGCGCCGCGTGCGGATAACCGAAGAAGCCGCCGTCGTTGGTGATGAGCGTGCCGACGATCAGCGAACCGCCGGCGCCGTACGCCCATCCTTCGACGTAGTACGCAGGCAGGAGCACGACCGGCGTCGAGCTCGCTCCCGACCACGCAAGCGGGTAGTAGACCTTGGCCGAGCAATCCTTGCCGCACGAAATCGTGTGATCGAAGTAGGTACCTGCCTGCGCGCTGGGACTCTCCCCATAGCCGTAGGCATCTTTGCCGTTCGGCCCTGGGCCAAGATCCACGTACGTGTAGCCCGTCGCAGGCGAGACCAGGCGGCTCGCTGCCGTGCCCGGCGTCAACGCTCCCGACTGGGGCGCACTCGAACACCCGGCAAGCAAGCGTAACGGCGACGGCCAAGACGCACAGGCCTCTGCGTGATCTCATATTCCAGCCTTACGTGCCTCCCGCGGGGCGGCCCTGCCGCTTGCCTACTCGTCGTCAACCGGCAGCCCCGGACGGGCGCTGCTCGAGTACGCCGGATCTACGCGTTATCGAAGAGCTTGAGCGCCAGCAAACCGTGCGTCAATGCCGCGCCGGCGCGCAAAGCGGCGGCGATATGAACCGTCTCGGCAAGCTCTTCCCGCGTCGCGCCGGCCTTCTTCGCGTTCTTCGTATGCACGTCCAGGCAGTACGGGCACTGGGTCGTGAGCGCAACGCCGAGCGCGATCAGTTCCCGATACTTTTGCGGGATGGCGCCGTCGGTGCGCCCGACCGTCTTATCCAGCGCGACGAAGCCGTCGAACCCCGGGCCGTCCAGTTTCTTTAGTTCGGCCAGCAGCGACAAGTCGCCGTGCTGGTGATACTCGCTCATGCCGCCCCCCTTTCGAAAAGCGCGCCGAGTTTCCTCGGCGCGCCCTTCTTGCTATCCAGGAGTCGAAACTCTAATCGCTACGGCGTACCGACGAAGCCGTGCTGGACGCCGCTGGGGTCTACGAAATACCCGCAGATGTCGCCGCTGTCGTTAATGCCCGTGACGACCGTGTTGTTATCGGCGTTCGGCTCGTCTATGGATTGCCACACCTGCTGGCTCTGGGTACCGGTCGGATTGCTCATGACGAACCCGTGCCTGCCTCCGCCGGAGTCCGTATAGAATCCGACGATCTGTCCGCTCGCGTTCAAACCGAGCGCCTCGGTCTTTACCGAGCCGGGGTACGTCAGCGCGAAGTACGAGCCGTTCCGCTCAAAGAAACCCTGCACGCCGCCCGACGCGGTCGTGTTCCAGCCGGTGACCTCGCTGCGTGCGTCAATGCCGGTCGTCTCTGCGCCGGTCGAAGAGGGGACCTTGAGCGCCGTGAAGCTTCCGAGCGTGATGTTGATAACGAGCGGAACGTTCGTTCCGGTCGAGTTGACGAAGAAGCCGACGCCGTATTTCGAAACGTTCACTCCGTTGATCTCGGTGACCGCGTCCTTACCCTTTCCTTCTTTGTGGTCCTTGAGCAAGGAGAATAGACCGTTGACGTACACGAGCCCCCAGTTCCCCGGCAGTTGCGGGGGATTGATGACGTAGCCGACCATGACCGGGGGGGTGCTGTTCGATATTCCACTGAGCACGGTGCCCTTCGCGCTCGTGTAGTCCACCGCCTGAAAACTTGTATACGGGGACACCGACGCGTAGCTTTCGTACGGATCGCCGTTCGTGCCGGCCCCGATGTTGCCGACTATCTCGCTGGAGTTGTTGATGCCGCTAACCTTGTTTACCGAGGACGCGGGGTCGTCAACGGTCTGGAAGGAGTAGGGAATCGGCGTGGACGTGCCTGCGATCGAAGAGAAAGGCTGCGCTGCCTGCGGTGCGGCCGGCGACGATACGTATCCGGGCCCGGTGCAGGCCGCGAGGGCCGCGACGCTCGGGAAGAGCGCAATCGCTAACGTCTTGGAACCGAACCAACGCATACGCCTCTCTCCTTCCTTACTTACGGGTGCGCCAGGAACCCGTGCTGCTTGCCGTTGTTGTCTATGTAGTAGCCGGTGATGTACTTGTGGTTGTTGAGTCCGGTGACCCAGGTTCCGCCGGATCCGTTCGGCTCGTCAACGGCCTGCCAAATCTCTTGCGAGCCGCCCTTCTCCGGGCCGGTGAGTACGAAGCCGTGCGCCTTACCCTGGCCGTCCAGGTAGTAACCGCCGACCTGATCTTGCCAGTTCGACGAGGTTGCATATGTGGCTTGCGCGCCCGGGAACTGGAACGTGTAGTACGTGCCGGTCTTCAGGAACCAGCCTTCCGTGACGCCCTTTCCATTGATCTCCCAGCCTGAGATCTCGCCCTTGCCGTTGATGCCGGTCGCTTCGGCGTTCACCGCGCCGGGCGGGCTCAGGTCGCTGTAGGAGTCCGTTCCGATTCCGTAGACGAACGGGACTTGGAAGCCGGACGGGTTAATGTAAAAACCGACCGCCGTGTCCGAGTCGTTCACGCCCAGGAACTCTGTGACTTGGTCGCTGCCCGTCCCTTCGTTCGGATCGCTCGAGAGCGTCCACGCGGAGTTGACGCGCAGGAATCCCCAAATGCCGCTTTCGCTGCCGGGTGCGATAACGTAGCCGACCTCGATCTTATTGCTCGATACGCCGGTCGCGAACGTGCCCTGGGCGCCGGCATAGTTGATGCCGCTGAACTTGCTGTACGGAGACCTCGCGTAGTAGCTGCGGTACAGACTGCTGCTCTGGCCGCCGCCGAAGACGCCCACGATCTTCGCGAGCTGATTGATGCCGGTTACTTCGTTCCAACCGGAGTTCGGATCGTCAATCGTCTCGAACTTAAATGGAATCGGCGAAGGCGTCGCCGAGCTTCCCGTAAGCGGCCTGCCGGCCTGCGGCCGCGCGGCGCCTGCGGGCGAAAATGACGATGCCGGTCCGTTGCACGCAGATAAAGCGAGCGCCGCAATTCCGACCGCCAAACCGACGGCCAGGAGGGGCGACTTACATAAGATCGGGATTACCTGAGAAGTGGGCCGCACAAAAAGTCTCCTTCCGACACTAACGGACCTCTATGATGCCATCTCGCTCGCCGCGCTTACAACCTACAGTAGTCCTCAAACGAGCAACTCTAATTCAACGTAGCCGTTCCGTTGACGCGTTAACATCTCGGCACGGCCGGAGATCCGGCGATCGAGGCCTCGGTACGCCCTCCGGCGCTCCTTTTGGAGGGGACCAAGCGGCCTAACGGGTACGATGCGATTCATGGACAGACGAGACGACCTGCGAAGCGAGATTACCGGCGCCGACGCGACCGGAATGGTTGCGGACGAATCCTTCATAGCGGAGGCCGAGACGCTCGCGCCCTTGATGCGCCCGCCGCTTCCGTTCGAAGATCTGCACGCAGCGCTGCCCGAAGGGCACGGCGCACACGAGACCATAGACAAGCTACACGCGGAGATCAACGCAAGCAGCCCGAGTCCCGCGGTAATCGAGCGGCACGTCGGCTCGCTGCGCGTGATCCCCGAGATCGAAGCCGCCGTTGCGAACTGGTGGGACAAACCCGAGACGCAGCGCTTCTTCGCAAACCTCGGACAGATCGGGCTCTAGCTTCAGTAGGGCCGGTACGATGGATCCGCTCGACTTGCGGCGCTCCCCGCCGCGAAGCTGCTATGCCGAACTCGACGGGCTCATGCTCGTACCGCGCACGATAGACAAACTGCGCGCGCAGTTACCCGGCGGCGACGCGGGCGGCTACTTCATCAACGGCCGGATGAAAGGCATCTCCGGCTATCTGCTCGAGCGCCTCGGTATCTCCGAGGCGACACTGCTCGAGGCCGTTCGGACGGCCGGCTCCGAAGAGGAGATCGCGGCGTGGCTGCGCGAGCACGCGGACGCAGCGCAGTATCCGGCGATCAACGAAACGCTGCGGCGCATCAAACCAAAACATGCGGAGAACGAGGCGCTCTTCCGCGAAACGTACGCCGAGACGATCGCGCTCCGTCCGGAACTGGAGACGATCGTGGATATCGTGGACGCCGACGATCGTCGTGCGTTTGCCGGAAAGGAACCCGAATGACACGCCTGCTCGGCGCTGCGGCTGCGCTCGCCGCCGCAATCGCGCTCTTCCCGATTGCCGCCAGATCCGCGGGGGCCGACGAGCTCGACCGCTACGCGGGGAGTTGGACGAGCACCGGCACCTTCGTGGACACGCCCTACAGCAAGGCGGGCCCGGCCGATGCGGATACGACCTGCACCTGGTCCACCGACCGGGGTTTTATGATCTGCCAGCAGCGCGTGACGTTAAGCGGAAAGACCGAGCACGACCTGGGCATCTACACGTACGACGATGCGACGAAGGCCTACCACTTCGTGGCGATGCGAACGACCGGACCGAGTTCGCCGGATATCGCGATGGACTCCACGAGCGTCACCTACGTGAGCTCCTTCAACGACAACGGTAAACAGGTAACGGTCCGGACCATGAACGTGTGGGTGGGCCCGGGCCGTTACACCTGGCGTACGGAGTATTCGACCGACAACGGCGCGACTTGGACGCTCATGGCGTCCGGCTCGGCTACGCGCCGCTAAGCGACGTCTAGGCTACCGCGTAGACGCCGTCGAGGAAGCTCCACAGCGCATCGCACGCATCGCGCGTAGCGGCCACGACTTCGTCGCGCTTCTCCGGCGTATCGGCGGCTCGTTCGATCAGCTCCCACTCGGCCGCGGAATGATAGACGTCGGCCTTTTCGTGAACGCTGAAGAAATCGTAGGCGGCCGGATCGGTAAATCCGTAGAAACGCTGCAAGCCCTCAATCTTCACGCGAGCGATATCGGGAACCTGAGATTCGAAGGCGTGCAGTGCTGCCAGACCCGCGTAGTACGGTCGGTTCCGGCAGATCTCGGTGAAGGTTGCGACGAGACGCTGCGTGGCGGGCATCGCCCCGGCGGCGGCCAGATCGTCCTCCGAGAGCCCGAGCGCGGCGGCGAACCGCTTCCACAGTTCCGGATGGTTGCGCGGCCCCATCTCTTCGTCTACGAGGTTCTGCAGAATGGTCTGCCTCGGTCCGAGATCGCTCTTGCCGTCGCTAAAAAAGTGCGGCGTGTTCGAATGGACGGCGCTCAGGTACGTCGGCTCGGCCAAGACGTGGTGCATGTACTGGCCGGCGTACTGCTTGAGCTGCTCGAGCGAGAGTTCGCCCTTCGTCCAGGCGACGTAGAAAGGATGGGTCAGCAGATGGCGATCCGCAATGACCGCGTTCACCTGCGCTTGAAATGGCTGCGTTGCAATCGTATCCATGGGGCCCATGCTTCTGCCCGCCTGCCTTGCCTCCTGGGAAATACCGGGCCTGCCGTCTAAGGGCCGCGCGAAGAGGAGGTAACGGCCATCGAACGTTCGCGCGCCGCGCTCGTCGTCGGCATGCATCGCAGCGGAACGAGCGCCATTACTCGCGGCCTTGCGGCGCTCGGCGTCTACTTAGGCAACGACTTTCTCGATGCCCAGCCCGAGAACCCGACCGGCTATTGGGAAGACCGCGGGATCGTGGATCTCAACGAACGCCTCCTCAAGGCGCTCGGACTGCGCTGGGACTCGGACGCTCCGGTGCGTAGCTCGCAGCCTCGAGAGCTGGCGCTTGTGGAGGCTGCGCCGCGCCGCAATCGCGTACGTGAAGCGCGCCTTCGCAACGCACCCCCTCTGGGGATTCAAAGACCCGCGCACCATCCGCGTGCTCCCGTTTTGGCTACGCGTCCTGCGCGCGTGCAACGTTGACGACCGCTACCTGCTTGCGATCCGCAACCCGCGCAGCGTCGCCGCATCGCTCTTCGCACGCCAAGCCATGGACGAAGCGTCGGCCTACCGGCTCTGGCTCGCGCACACGCAGCCATTTGCGCACCTGCTCGACGGCAAGCCCCTCGTCGTCGTGGACTACGACCTCTTCGTGCAGGAGCCGCGCGCGCAGCTCGCGCGTATCTCGCACGCCCTGAGCCTGCCGCAGCTCGGAGGAGCGCGCGCCGACGAGGTGGATCGCTTCGTCGAAGAGTTCCTCGACGAAGGCCTGCGCCACTCGCGCTTTACCGCGGACGATATCGGAACGTGCGACCCCGGAGGCACGCGCGGCGCAAGAGGCCTATCTCGCGCTCCACGCTCGCGCTTCTGAGGGGTCCGGCGCGAGCGAGCCGAAAGAAGCCTAACCTTCTGCCTTAAGGAGAAGAGATGTCGAACCAAAGGGTCACGCTGGTCGGCGCGTCAGTCGTCTTCGCCCTCGCAGGGTTCATAGCCGGCAGGTCTTCCTGCCCGAAACCGGCGGACGGGAACCCGGTGGGCTTCCACCTTCACGGGCAAGCACAGGTAGACAAGAACGATCTCGAGTGCAGCGCGAACACTCCGTGCAACCTGTCTTTCGACTTCACGATCGGCAAGGAAAACGCACAGCCGGCTGCGGTGGAATGCCGGACGGCCAACTGCCTGCACTTCCACGGCAACAACATGCTCGTGCAGTCAACCGACGACGCAACGCCCCATCCGTGGGAGACCATCAACGCAGACGGAACGGTGCAAAGCCGCTAAGCGAAGGGGGCGCTAGGACAGCTCCGCAAGCGCGTCGCGCACACGGAGACCGGCGCCTTCTTCGCGCAGCGCAGATCGCCGAGGCTCGAGCATCGCAGCCTCGATGGCCCGCGCCGCGATCTCGTAGGCAATGCTGTCGCGCAGTTCGCGCCCGCTCTCCTCAAAGAGCCGATCCGCCAACCCGAGGAATCGCGCGGCGGCCTCGGCATCCCCGCGTTCCGCACGAACTGCGGCGACGCCGTGCAGCGCTCGGGCTACGTAATCTTTGAGTTGCAGTTCGTCCGCTTCGCGCAGCGTCGTAACGAACTCCCCAAGCGCATCGTCGAGCCGCCCTTCCTTGAGCGCGATCGTCGCCAGACCGTGGCGTGCGGAACAGATGCCATAGCGATCGCGCGCCGTGGATTTCTCGGCGAACGCGCCTTCGAATAGCCGCCGCGACGCGGCCACGTCGTCCAATCCCAAACGAACCCATGCCATCGCCATCGCAAACTCGCCGGCAACGCGGCCGTCGGCGAGCGCATGGGCCCGCTGCAACGCGTCTTCGAGAAGTTCGGCGGCTTCGTTCAGCGCGCCGCGCTGGCGCGCGAGCATGCCGAGATTGCCCAGGCAGATCATCTCGCCCCGAGCGTCGCCGGCTCGCGCAAAGCCCTCGCGCGCCTCTCGGTAGAGCGACTCGGCCCGATCCAGCCGCCCCTGCCGGTGCAGCACCTCGGCGATACGAAAGAGCGCCTGCGACGCACCTGCGTCGTCCCCGGCGCAGCGGTATCGTTCCAGCGCCTCGTTCGAAAAGCGCAGCGAGGCCGCCAGTTCGTCCTGCATCGTCGCAAAGCTCGCTGCGGAGCACAGAAGGGCCGCGCGTTCCGGGCCGTCGGAAACGGACTCCAGTACGCGCGCGATCCACGCGCGCGCTTCGGAGACGAATCCGCGCACCCGCCAGTAAGCGGCAAGACTTCCCGCGATCGTCGCGGCAATCGCAGGGTCGCGCTTCACGCTCCACTCGAGCGCGGCACGCAGGTTGGGAAGGTCGGCATCCAGGGCCTCGTACGCACCCGTCGCCAGGCGCCCGTAGTAGGCGCAATGCCGGCGCGCGACGTCTTCGGCATCGCCCGACTCGGCGAGCCGCTCGCTTGCGAACTGCCGCACGACGTCGAGCAAACGATAGCGCGCGTCGCCGCCGTCGCTCTCGGCTTGAAGCAACGACTTGTCGACGAGCGCATCTGCCGCATCGGCTGCGCCGGGCGCCTCCCCGGCGACGGATTCGATCGCCTCGATGGTGGCGCCCCCGCTGAAGACGGAGAGCTCCGCCAAGAGGCGCCGCTCTCCCTCGTCGAGCAGAGCGGCGCTCCACGCGATCGTATCGCGCAACGTGCGGTGCCGCGCGCTCTCCGTTGCATCCTTGCTCGCAAGCGTCAGCCCGGACGTCAAGCGCCGCAGCAGCTGCTGCACCGGCATGCTGGATAGACGCGCGCATGCCAGTTCTATCGCCAGTGGAATGCCTTCGAGGCGCTCGCAGAGGGCGGCGACGTCGGCACTCTCCTCGTCGCCGAATCGCATCGAAGGCGCCGCCTCGCGCGCGCGCTCGAGAAAGAGCCTCGTGCTATCGTGTTGACGAAGCGCAGCCGAACCTTCGCCGCGGGGCGCCTCGAGCGGCCCGAGCCGGTACACGTGCTCGCCGGCGACGTGCAGCGGCTCGCGGCTCGTCGTCAGAACCGTGACGGCGGGACTGCGCTCGAGCAGGGCCTTCACCAGGCCCGCAACGCCCGCGAGCACGTGCTCGGCGTTGTCGAGCACCAGCAAGACGTTCTTATCGTGCAGGTACGCGGTCAGCGTCCGTTCGATGGGCTCGTTGGGCAGCTCGCGCACGCCGAGCGCCGAGGCGACGCCCTGCGCGACGAAGCCGGGTGCGCCCGTTGCCGTGAGGTCCACGAACCAGGTGCCGCCGGCGTAGCGATCGAGGACGTCTGCCGCCAGCTGCAGCGCGATGCGCGTCTTGCCGATGCCCCCTGGGCCGGCGATCGTGAGCAAACGCGCCGCGCCGATCGCTTCGCGCAATACCGCGAGTTCCGCGCGGCGGCCTACGAAACTGGAGAGCTGCGAAGGAAGATTGTTCGGGCGCGAATCGAGCGTCGCCAGCGCGGGGAAGTTCGCTCGTAGGCCTTCGGCGACGACTTGAAAAGCAGATTCGCTGCGGCTGAGGTCTTTCAGACGGCTCGGGCCGAGATCGCGCAAATCCATGCCGTCGCCGAGTCCTTCGCGCAGCAGCGCCGCGGTTGCCGACGAGACGAGAATCTGCTGCCCGTGAGCGATCGCCATGAGACGGGCGACGCGGTTGACTGTCGGGCCAAAGTAGTCGCCGTCGCGCTCGGCACACTCGCCGGTGTGGATCGCCATGCGAACGCGCATCTCGCCTATCGCATCCGGCCAGGCGTACGAGCCCAGAGATCGCTGCGCCTCGACCGCGGCATCGAGCGCGTCTCGCGGCAGCGAAAACGCGCAGCAGAATGCGTCGCCGACGGTCTTGAACGTAACGCCGCGATGCCGGGCCACCGCCGCGCGCATAATCGCATCGTGCTCCGCGAGCGCGACGCGCATGGCGTCGGGCCGGCGTTCCCAGAGCTTCGTGCTCCCTTCAACATCCGTGAACAGGAAGGTTACGATCCCGGTCGGAAGCGCCGAGCCCACGATTACGGGTCGCCGAACACTTCGCGGGCGGCGCGCTCGCCCGATTCGACGGCGCCGTTCATGTAGCCGGACCATTCGTACGAAGTCTGCTCGCCGCAGAAATGCACGTTGCCCTCGCGCACGTGCTCTTCCCCGGCCAGCGTCGTGTACTGGCCTACCTTGTAGTATGAGTACGCGCCGCGCGTGAACGGATCCCCGATCCAGAAATCCTGGTACGCCACGCCGTTGAACGAAGCCAGCGCACCGGGCAGCACCGGATCGAGGGAGTGCAGATACTCCTGCGCCGTCGCGGCGGGCGCCGGGCCGTGCTCGTCGCCGCGATAACGCGTTCCCCGCTCGCCTCCGGGAAAGCACACCAGCATCCCCGCTTTGCCGCGCTGACCGACGCTCGTATCCCAGGCGCCCTGGAAGGCGCGGTTCGCGTAGGCGCTGCCGCTGTAGCCCTCTTTGAACCAATACGACGAATCGAACTGCAGGTGCACCTTCGCGTTCGAGCCGAGGTCGAGCGCGGCGATCGCACGGCGCTTGCGCTCTGAGAAGCCGGCTCTGCCAACGTCTACCCGGCGTAAGACGGTGAACGGGAGCGACAGGACGACGCTATCGGCTATGACGCGCTTTGAGGAGCCGGCGGCCGAGAACGTGCAGGCGTACGAGCCGTCGGCGTTCTTACGCAATGCCTCGAGCGAGGTGCCGGTAACGACCGAGCCGCTCGGCAGCGCCGCGATCATGCGCGCGACCATCTGATCGTTCCCGCCGGCGATGGCGTAGCGATCGTTTTCGCCGCTTCCCGAGAGGTTCAACCTGCCGCGGCGCATTCCGGCGAAGAGGTAGATGAGGTTGAGCGCGCTCTGCAGGTGCGTCTCGCCGCCGTACTCGTCGAGACAGGCCAGGAGCAGCAGCGTACCGATCTTCGACTGCGTGCCGCCTTCGACGTTGCGGCGTATCCACTCGTCCACGCTCGTACGATCGAGCTCGACGCCGGCTTGCGTATGCTTGGAAAACGTCGTCTGATAGCCGGCCGCGCGAGCGGCTCGGCGCAGCGGATCGTAGACGTAGCGATCGTAGTCGGCGACCGCCTCGTGCATCGGGTAGCGCTCGCCGGAGATGTAGTTCGTGTCGACGGCGCGCGGCGGATAGGCTGCGTTGAGGTTAATCAGGCTCAGGCCGAGCTCGCCGGCGAGCCGCCGCACGTAGTGGTGCGCGCTCGCGATCAGTTGGCCGCCGTGCTCGTCTATCTGGCCGTCCTTGAAGAAGTCGCGCAGCGTCCACGTCCGGCCGCCCGTGCGCGAGTTCGCCTCGTACACCGTGCTCGAGAGGCCGGCCTGCTGGAGACGATAGGCGCAGGTGATGCCGGCTAGCCCGGCTCCCACGACGACGATGCGCGGCTGCGTGCGGCGCCCCGCGCGTCCGCGTGCGAGCGCAACCGCCCCGGGCAGCGCTCCCGCTCCGGAAGCCGCGCAGCCGGCCAGCGTTACCGACGCGGCGATTCCGCTCAGAAACTCGCGCCGCGCGAGCCTGCCTTCGGCCGTCCGCCGTTCGACGGCTGCCTGGTGCAGCCGCCGCGCGAACGCCACGATCGGGCTACGGGCCATCTTCGTGACGCTCCACCACCGGTTCGTGCGCCACGTCGAAGTTCACCGAGCGCGCGATGTAACACAGGCGAGCGGCCTCGTCGTGCAGTTCGAGCGCTCGCTGCGGATCGCCCGACGCGATCGTCACGCGCGGGCGCAGGACGACGCGCGTAAACTCTCCCGACCCGTCGGAACGTTCGTCCAAGAAACCCTCGGCCGCGTCTTCGTACGCCGTGACCACGACCTCGTTAACGGCGCACAGATGCAGGTACCAGAGCTGATGGCAGGCGCTCAGAGAGGCCACGAGCAGGTCTTCGGGATTCCAGCGAGCGGCATCGCCGCGGAAATGCGGATCGGAGGAAGCGGGGATCGGGCGGCTTACCGTCGGCGAGAATCTCGTGATCGCGCGAGTACGCACGGTACGTGCGCGTGCCCTCGCCGCGATTGCCGGTCCAGCGTACGCGGACGGCATACCGATGCGCCCGCTTCACTCCCTCGCCCATCTGCAGTTGACGCTCCGTTCGCCCAGACCGCATAATGCGCCTATGCTTGAGGAACGGGCGTAATCGCGTGCAGCACGTCGGCGGCCGGCTCCTCTATTCGGCGAGCGATCTCAACGACTACCTCGAGTGTAAGCGCCTTACCGGCCTTGCGTCCCTCGTGGCTCGCGGCATGCTAGCCCCACCCGACCCCGACGAGGATCTGACCGCCGACCTCATACGCCGCAAAGGCGAGGAGCACGAGCGGCGCCATCTCGAGATACTGCGCGAAAGGTATCCCGGCGGCGTGGTGGAGTTCGGGCGTTCCGAGCCGGGCGTCGAAGCCTACCGGGTGGCCGAGCGGCGCACCCTCGAAGCGATGCAGTCCGGCGCGAAGATCATCTACCAGGCGACCTTCTTCGACGATGAGTTCATCGGCCACGCCGATTTCCTGCGGCGCGTCGAAAGGCCCTCGGGGCTGGGAGCGTACGGGTACGAGGTGATAGACACCAAGCTCGGCCTCTCGCCCAAGCCGTACTACCTCGTGCAGCTCTGCAACTACAGCGAGCACGTGCAGCGCCTGCAAGGCGTGCTCCCCGAGTCGGCTTGGATCGTGCTCGGGGACGAAACGGAGCGCCCCTTCGAGCTCTTGGAGTACATGGCGTACTACCGGCACCTCAAGCAAGCGTTCTTGCGCTTTGCCGAGGCATCGCTCGCGCGCCGGGTCGAGGAGTTGCGCGAGTACCCGTTCGAGCGGCCGCACTGCCGGATCTGCGATTGGAACGATGCGTGCGAGCAGAAGCGAATCGGCGACGACCATTTGAGCCTCGTCGCCGGGATGCGCCGCGACCAGATCGCCAAGTTCGAAGAGGCCGCAATCGCGCGCGTCTACGATCTCGGCGGCGCGGACGACGCCGGACGCCCGACGGGGATGACGCCCGAAACGTTTACGAAACTACGACGCCAGGCGTCGCTGCAGGTACGGGGCCGCGAGACCGGCGAGCCGCTCTACGAACTCCTCGATCCCGTTCCGGCGACCGGCTTTGCGCTGCTGCCGCAACCCGCCGCGGGCGACGTCTTTTTCGACATGGAAGGCGATCCGCTGTTCGAGCCGGGCCGCAGTCTCGAGTATCTCTTCGGCTGCTGGATGCCCGGCGACGATCCCCCGTATCGCGCCTTTTGGGGCTGCACGCCTGCCGACGAGCGCAAAGCCTTCGAGGACTTCGTAGACTTCATCGTCGAGCGCAGACGCCGCTATCCCGCGCTGCACGTCTATCACTACGCTCCGTATGAGAAAACCGCGCTGCGCCGGCTCGCTCAAGAGTACTGCACGCGCGAAGACGAGGTAGACGACCTCCTGCGCGGCGAGGTGCTCGTAGATCTCTTCGCAATCGTGCGGCAGACGCTCGCGATCTCCGAGGACGGGTACAGTCTGAAGAAGCTCGAGAAATTCTACGGGCTCAGGCGCGAGACCGAGGTTAAGAAGGGCGATGAGTCCATCGTGATGTTCGAGCGCTGGCTGCTCGACCGCGACGACCGCATTCTCGCCGACATCGAGGCCTACAATCAAGACGATTGCCGTTCGACCTTTCTGCTGCGCGAGTGGCTGCTCGCGCGGCGCTTGGAGGCCGAGCGGCGTTTCGGCATCGAGCTGCCGCTCCGCGAGCCGCGCCAGGCAACCGCACCCTGCCATGCCGAGTTCGTCGAAACGTGCAAGGAGTGCGTCAAGCGTCGCACCGAGGAACGCGAAGCAGCGCGGCGCACGGAGCTCGAGCGGACGCTGGCGGCCGGTATATCCGCGCCGCAGTCGGAAGAAGCGTATCGCGAGATGGAGCCCGGCCGGCGCTCGCGTTACCTGCTTTCCAATCTGCTCGCCTACCACCGGCGCGAAGCCAAACCCGCCTACTGGGCCTACTTCGATCAGTGCGAGAACGTAGACGAGCTCTTGGAGTTCCACAAGGATCCGATCGCAGGGCTGCGCCTGCGTGAGGACGTCGAGCCGTTTAAGGCGGCGAGAAGCCTCGTCTATACGTACGAGTTTCCCGATCAGATGCATAAGATGTCGCCCGGTGAGGCGCACGATCCTCGCACGCAGAGTAATCCGCCGGAACGATCGTTCGCATCACCGAAGAGAACGTGCTCGAACTGAAGACGACGGCGAAGATCGAACGCGCTCGCGCGATTACCGAACTCATCCCGGGGCCGCCGCCGCGGACGGCCGATCAGCGAAAGGCGCTGGCCCGCATCGCGGAAGCGTTTCTCGACGGTTCGATTGCCCGGCGCTATCCGGCCGCAAACGACATCCTCACCGGCGACGACCCGCGCTCCAGGGGCTCGCGCATACTGCAGCCGGCCGAGGTGAGCGCGAGCGCCGTCTCGGCTGCGGCGCAGGCGCTCGACAAGAGCTACCTGTTCGTTCAAGGGCCGCCCGGCAGCGGGAAGACGACGATCGGCGCGGCGGTCATCTGCGATCTCATCCAGCGCGGCCAGCGCGTGGCCATCACGAGCACGGGCCACAAAGCCATTCACAACCTCCTTCACGCGGTCGAAGCGACGATGGCGCGGCGCGGCGGCGCATTCAAAGGCTTCTACAAGCACAGCACAGATAACGAAGGATCGGAGTTCGTCTCGCGCCTGAGCGCGGCGTTCGTTACGTCGGTGCCGTCGAACGACGGCGTCAGCGGCACCTACCACCTCGCCGCCGGCACGGCGTGGCTCTTGACGCGCGAAGAGATGGATAGCGATTTCGACTACCTCTTCATAGACGAGGCCGGCCAGGTCTCGCTCGCCGATGCGCTAGCGCTTTCCACCTGCGCGCACAACGTCGTGCTGCTCGGCGACCCGTCGCAGCTCGCGCAGGTGGATCAAGGCGCGCACCCGCTCCACGTCGGCGACTCGGTGCTGACGCATCTGTTGGGGGAGGACCGGACCGTCGCTCCCGAACGCGGGATATTCCTGGATCGTTCCTATCGAATGCAGCCCGAGATCTGCGCGTTCATCTCGCAGACGATGTACGACGGGCGCTTGCAGCCCGCGCCGCAAACGAACGAGCATCGCGTGAGCGTCGGCGGCGCGCGCGTTCCCGGCCTCTCGCGCGTGCCCGTCGAGCACGATGGAAACGGCGGCAGTTCCGAGGAGGAAGCCGCGGAGATCGTGCGGCAGATCTCGCGGCTGCTCGGCGAAGGCGTCGTCGTTGATTCCAAGCCTCCCGAGCTCGCGGGCCGCGAGCGGCCTCTGGCAGCGAGCGACATCATCGTCGTTACGCCCTACAACGCGCAGCGCCATCTGCTCATCCGCAAACTGCGCGAAGCGGGGATAGCCTCGGAAGTCGGCACCGTGGATAAGTTCCAGGGCCAGGAGGCCGCCGTCGTCTTCTACTCGATGGCCACCTCGAGCGGCGACGATCTGCCGCGCAACATGGAGTTCCTCTTCGAGCGCAATCGTTTCAACGTCGCGATCTCCCGCGCGCGCGCCGCGAGCATCCTCGTGTACAGCCCGCGTCTTCTCGACGTCTCATGCCGAACGCCCGAGCAGATGGCGCTGGTCAACCTGCTCTGCGAGTACGTCGAACGAGCGCTCCCGAGCGTGCTGTAACGCCGTCCGGCGCGCGAACGCCGTCCACGGTTCGCCGGTGCGCCGCGCGCGGAAGCGGCGCCGGCAGGCGACGAGCACGTGCGCGCTGACGATCGCATCGTCGAGCGCGCGGTGCGCCCGGAGATTCTCGCCGGCAACGACGTCGATCGCGAGAAATCTGCGCAGCGTTTGATTCTTGTGATTGGGCGCCTCGGGAAAGAGAGCCCGCGCCAGACGCATCGTGCAGAGCGCCTCGCTCGCAACAGCCGGCCCGACGAACGATAGATCGAACCCGGCGCAGTGCGCGACGACGGTCCGGCCGGTGCAGTAGCGGCGAGCCTCGTGCAGCGCCGTCGCGACATCCACGGCGCCGGCGACCATCGCGTCGGTGATGCCGTGAACCGCCGTTGCATAGGCCGGTATGGGCATGCCGGGGTCAACGAGGGTAGCCCAGGAGCCGACGACCTCGTCTCCATCTACGAGCGCACAGGCGACCTCGACGATCCGATCGGCCGAAGGGCTAAACCCGGTCGTCTCGACGTCTATGACGCAGTATCTCTCCGCCGGCATGAGCTGACTCTACCGGCCGACAGGTGCCACCTGGGTGGCAGTTATGAAGGCTGCGTGCAGTCGGTTTTCGAGAGGATCCTCTCCATCCAGACGTCCGGCTTGGCCATCGGCGTGAATCCGAAGCGGGCGTAGAGCGAGTGGGCGTCGCTCGTCGCGAGAAGCCAGCGTTTAACGCTTCGCATCTCCGGATCGTTCAGCACGATCTCGAGCATCCACGCGCCGAGCCCGTTGCCTCGCAAATCTTCCTCGATGATGACGTCGCAGAGCCACGCGAACGTGGCGTAGTCCGTCACCACGCGCATGAAGCCGGCCTGCCGGCCACTGCGCGCGTCGTATAGGCCGAAGCAGCGGGAGTTCCGCAGCGACTCACGGATGGTGGATTGCGAACGCCCCGCCGCCCAGTAGGCCGTGCTCAGGAGCCGCTCGACGGCGCCTGCATCTATGCGCGCGGGGTCCGCGCTGACGATGAATCCGTCGCGCTCTGCCTGGTAGGGTTCGTCGGTCACAAGCCGCCCTTCGTCCTTCGACAAGCTCAGGATGACATTTCCTTCGACAAGGTCAGGACGACACACATCCCTAGCGCCTGCGCGAAGCGCAGTCCTGAGCGAGGCGCGCAGCGCCGAGTCGAAGGGTCAGGATGACATTTCCTTCGGCGGGTTCATAGTTTTTTCATGACCGGGGCATAGCGTGGATACCTCGGTTCGAGATGCCGCGGCGCGGCTTGGAGCGGCGGTCTGGGGAACGCCGCCCCCTGCGTCGCGGCACCTCGGCCGGCGATTCGCTTACATCGAGGTAATCGAGAGCGTATCCGGGCTGAGCTGGTAGCTGCCGGCGGCCACCGTGCCGTTCGGATTAGCGCAAATGACGCTGTTCTCCGGACCGTACACGACCACCAGACCGGGCGGACCACACTGTACCTGCTGCAGTCCGTAGTTGGAGAGGAAGGTCGCTCCCGGACTGCTCGGCTGCACCTGATACGACGTATACGTCTAGTTGTTTGAGACGATCGAGCCGTAGACGGCGGCGCTCACTGCCGCCGACGTCACGCCGACCGCCATCGCGCCCCAGAAACCGCCGCCCCAGTAGTACGGAGCCGGCGCCCAGGCTACGCCATGGTTCCAGCCCCAGGCAGAACCGCCGCCGTAGACCGGATTGCGCACGACCGTGTTACCGCTCACGTTGATGTTGTTGTGCGTGCTGTTGTTGATGTTCGTGTTGCGGTTGCCGCTGTTGACGTTGTTTCCGTTGCCCTTATTGCCGTTCCCGACGTTGCCTTTGTTGCCGTTGCCGTTGTTCCGTTGCCGTTGCCTTTGTTGCCGTTGCCTTGTTGCCGTTGCCGTTGTGTTGCCGTTGCCTTTGTTGCCGTTACCCTTGTTGCCATTGCCGGCGTTTCCGTTGCCCTTGTTGCCGTTACCGGCGTTGCCGTTGCCTTTGTTGCCGCCGGTAACCGGAGCGCCGCCGCGGTTGCCGCCGCTGGTGCTGCCGGACGGACGCTGAGACGGCGTAGCCGGACGCTGCGAGGGAGAGGCCGGACGCGACTGAGGCGCACGCGATGCGCCGGTGTCGCGAGACATGTTGAAACCGCCGCTCTGCGGACGCGATCCGCCGCCCGACGGGCGCGACGCGCCTCCGCCGGAAGGACGCGGCGCGCTGGCACGTCCGCCGCCGCCACCGCCGCCGCCGCGCATGCCGCCGCCTCCGCCGCCGCCGCGCGGGGCTGCCGACGAAACCGCCGGCTGTAGAGCCAAGAGAACCGCCGCTACGATGCAGAGATACTTCATCTTACTTCACCACCTTGTCGATGCGGCCCACGACGCTCACGTACGTTCCCTTGTACGTCGAGAACGAGATCGTGATGCTGTGGGGCGCGACCTTGTTCGTGGTCATCGCCATGGGCTGCGGATCGTCCGTCGAGTTGACGTAGATCGTGCCGGTCTTGAGGTCTATCGGCTTCGTCGCACCCGATTGAACGAGAGCGCCGCTCGTCGGAAAGCAGACGAGAAGCTCGCCCTGGTACGAACAGGCCGCGCGGTTGATCACGAGCGTGCCTTCGCCGTCGGGCGAGGTGACGTACAGGGCGTTATGAATAATTTTGATGACGGAATTGTCGTAGACGTTTGTCGTCCCGTCGGCTTGCAGTATCGTAACCGTGCCTTTGGCTACGGCCGGAGCCGCGCCCAGCACAACGCATGCGGCTAGGGCCGCGAAGGGCGCTACTCTCCCAAGCGCCACAGAGATGATTCGCATACAGGTCCTTTCCGCTCCGAGAGAGCGACGCGGAGGCAGGGGTGCCCTCGCACCCTTTCAGTTCTATGGCAGCTCGCGAAAGGCCCCTGCGAGGCGCTGCGAGCGGTAGACGAGCTCGGTCATCATGCCGTCCAGCATATGCACCTCGTTGTGGCAATGCAGGAGCCAGCGTCCGGGCGGGGCGTCGGCGCGAAAGCGCCAGGTTGTCGTTCCGCCGCCGCCGGGAACGAGCGAGACGTCCTTGCGCAGCGGGTTGCCGAGGTGCGTTCCGCCGACCTCGAGCAGGTCGAAGACGTGGCCGTGCAAGTGCATCGGGTGGTCCATGTCGCTCACGTTCACGAAGCGCACGGTGACGAGATCGCCGGGCGCCGCAAACAGCTTGGGCGTTTCGGGCCACGTCTTGCCGTCAATCGTCCAGCGATTGCTGCCCCAGCCGCCACCGCCGAGCACGAAATGATACGACGGCCCTCGCGGTTCGAGCGCGGGAGGATTGGCCGCAACGCCGCCCGCCGCCGCGTACGAGAAGATGCGCGCACCCTCGAGCGAAGCCGGCGCACTCTGCACGGGCGCGCGTTCCATGCCGTCGGTGTACACCACGACGGCCTGCTGCGCCGAGAGCGGGTCGGTCGAGATCGCCTGCAGCAAGAACGCGCCCGGATCTTTCACCTCGAAAAAGACGTCGTAGCGTTCGCCGGAGGCGATGCGCAACACGTCAACGACGAGCGGGCGTGCCATCGCATTCCCGTCGGCGTGGGTCACCTCGAGCGCGTGCCCGGCCAAACGCAGGTAGCGCGTCTGCGTCGGGCTCGCGTTGAGCAGGCGCAAGCGAACGCGATCGCCCACCCGTACCGCCAGCTTGCGCGTGTTCGGATAGCAGGCGCCATCCACGCAGTGTGCGAGGTACGCGACCTCGTCGCCCATCTTCATCTTACCCATCGAGGGTGCGTCGGCATCCCGCATCGCTCCGGGCATTTTAGGCTCGGTCATCGGCGCCGAGCTCGTGCCGAGCACCGCCGCTTCGAGCGACGCCCAATCGGGCACGTCGTGGAAGGTGAGCGCGAACTCTTTATCGGCGGGCGCCTCGTTCGGATCCTCGACGACGAACATACCGAAGAGACCGCGTGCCATCGCCAGATCGAACGCGTGGTCGTGATACCAGCGCGTTCCCGCCGGCTCGAGCGCGAACTCGTAGACGAACTCGCCGCCCGTCGCAACCGCTGCCTGCGTGATGCCCGCGACGCCGTCCATCGCATTGGGAAGAATCATGCCGTGCCAATGAATGCTCGTCGGCACCTTCACGCCGCTTTCGTACCGAATGCGAACGCGCTGCCCGCGCACCGCTCGCAGGAGCGGCCCTGGGATCGAGCCGTTGTACGCAAGGCCGGAGACGGCGACGCCGGGAGCGGGCGAAAACGTCAGGGGCGCCGAGACGAGCCGGTATTCGACGAGCTCGGCGGCACGCGCGCGCTGCGAGAGCGGCCGCAGCGCGGCGACGGCGAGGGCGCCCGCGCTCGAACCGAGGAAGGCGCGCCGGCGCATCACTCGACGCGAAGCGGCGCCCGCTCGACCTCTTGGTCGCCCGGCGTGTTCCGCGCGATGATGTACAGGTCGTACGAGTGGCGGCGCGAGAGCGGGGGCAGTTCGAGCACGCGCGTGTGGAAGTGGTAGACGCCGGGGGCCACGTGAACGCTGTTGATCGAAAACGCGGCCGTTCGCACTTCGACCGACGCGACGTTGCTGCTGGCGACGATCGTCCCGTCGAACCAACTGCCCGGCTCGATGCGCAGCGTCGAGAACCAGACGCGCACGATGCGCGGCGGCGCGTTCGGCGGGACGAACGGAACGGGCGGCCAGGCGCGGGGCGCCTGCGCCGAAACCACGACGTTTGAAGGAAGGGGGGCGGCCTCAGGAGCGCACGCGCCCAACAGCGAACATACTGCCCCGGCCAGCAAGAGCGAAAGGGCGGTTGTAACAGGTTTTTTTGGCGCGTACGAAGATGACTGCCGGTACATGAAGCCGATGGAGTTGCTTTCCTCCCCCGGCGAAGTCGAGCCTGCCCTGCCCCCGCTGGAGCTGCAGGCCGAACGTTCCGGCGCTCCGACCCCGCTCGATTGGATCGTCACCCTAGCAGGCGTGTGGATCGTAACGGGCCTCTTTATAGACGCCCATCAGCACCTGTTCCTAGCGGTTGAGTCGTTCCTAAATCCCTGGCACATGACGATGTACAGCGGGGCCATCTTCTCGTTCGTCGTGCTGGGCATGGCGATCGCGCGTAACTACCGAACCGCCGGTTCGTTCTGGAAGGCGGTGCCTTTCGGCTACTCGCAGAGCGTGGTCGGCGTCGCCGCGCTTCTCGTAGGCGGCGCGCTGGACTTCGTGTGGCACAGCTTCTTCGGCTTCGAGCATCAACTGGATCTGCTGCTCAGCCCGCCCCACCTGTTCTTGCTCACCGGACTCTTCTTCCTCATTACCGGACCGGTTCGCAGCGGGCTCGCACGCCCCGACGCATCCAACCTGCTGCAGCAGCTTCCGATGCTGATATCGCTGGGCCTGGCCTTCGAGATCCTGCAGTTCGTGACGCAGTACGGCTTCTACCCCGAAGCGCTCATGCGCGACCATCCGCTCCCGCAGGCCGCGTTCGCCGGCGAGCAGTTCGTGCTCTCGGTCTTTCTCTTTTACCGCCAAGCGCTCGAGATCGCGATCGTCATCTGGCAGAGCCTGCTTCTGGCCGCTGCGGCGTTGTATCTCTGCGCGCACAAGCGCCTCTGCTTCGGAGCGCTGGCGGTCTTGTGCGTCGCCGAGAAGCTGTGGATCGGAGGCGAACTCTCCAGCGACGCCGGCGAACTCGCACTGGTCGTCCTCGCCTCGCTCGCCGCAGGCCTGGCTGGCGATGCGGTCGTGGCGCGGCTAAAGCCCTCGGTCGCCCGGCCCAACGCGTTTCGAATCCTCGCCTTCATCGTGCCGGCCGCGTACTTCGGTGCGTACTTTGCGTTCGCGGTGCCGCTCTTCGGCGGCACGTGGTGGGACCAGAGCTTCGTCTTCGGATCGATCGTCGAAGCCGGCCTCGTCGGCATCTGCATCGCCCAGCTCTTTCTCGCGGGGTCGCCACCGAGCACCAGCGCCTCGACGTGAAGCTCTACCCCAGCGTGTACGCGCTCGCGCTCGCGACCGTCGCGGTGCACGTCGGCTTCGCCCATCGTTTCGGCTACTATCGCGACGAGCTCTACTTCATAGACTGCGCGAAACACTTAGCGTGGGGATACGTGGATCAGCCGCCGCTCGCGCCGCTGGTCACCTGGCTGACGGGACCGCTCGGATATCCCGTCTGGGGATTGCGCTTCTTCCCCGGCGTGCTGGCCGGCGTGACCGTGCTCTTCGCCGGCGCGATCGCGCGCGAACTGGGCGGACGCGCGCTGGCGCAGACGCTGGCCGCGCTCACGATCGTTCTCGATCCGGGCCTCGTCGGCATCGCTTACGGGCTCTCGACCGAGTTTCTTTCGCCCGCATCCTGGACCGCGCTGCTCTACTTGACGATTCGTTTGGTGAAGACGCGCGACACGCGCATCTACTTTGCCATTGCCGCCGTCGTCACGCTCGGTTTGTACGCGAAGTACTCGATCGCGGCGTGCGCGGTCGCGCTGGCGGCGGGGCTGGCGCTCAACGGCCAGGGCAGCCTGCTGCGCTCGCGCCGGCTCGCGCTCGCGGTCGCGGCGACCGTGCTGCTCGTGCTTCCGAACGCGATCTGGCAGATCGCGCACGGTTTTCCGATGCTCGAAGTTCTGCACAACGACCAGCTCAACCGGCACGCCCTCGCGAACGGCATGGCCGACGAATCGCCGAACCGCTGGATCAACGCGATCTACATGTTCGCCTTGCAGTTCGCGTACCAGAACCCGCTCTACGCACCGTTCTGGATATGGGGTCTCGTCTGGCTCTGGCGCGAGAAGCCGTACCGCTTTCTCACGATCGCGTACCTGCTGCTGCTCGGGCTGCTCGTCGCGACGATCGGCCGCGGCTACTACATCCAAGGCGTCTATCCCGCGCTCTTCGCCGCGGGCGCGGTCGCGGTCGAGCGCGCGTTGGCGACGCGGTCGCAGGCCGTCAAAGGCGCGCTCGTCGCAGCCGTCGCCGTGGCCGGCATCCCGATGTTTCCGCTCTCGCTGCCGATTCTCTCGCTGCCGGCATACATGGCGTACGAGCGCGCGATCGGCCTAAGCCGGCCGGCGCCGCCCGACGGCAAAAGCCACCTCATCAATCCGATGTTCGCCGATCAGCTCGGCTGGCCGACGATGGCGGCGACGGTCGCGGGCGCCTACTGGTCGCTCCCAGCGCCGCAGCGGAAGATCACCGCCGTCTTCGCCGACCGGTACGCGTACGCCGGGGCGCTCGACTACTACGGGCCGCGCTACGGGCTGCCGCCGGTCATCAGCCCGAACAACTCCTACTATCTCTGGGGAACGCGCGGCTATAGCGGGCAGTCGGTCTTGGCCGTGGGCGCGACGGACTACTGGCTGCTGCTGCGCTGGTTCGGAAGCGTTCGCCAGATCGCGGTCTATCGCAACGACTACCGCTGGATGCTCGAAGGTCCGCTGCCCATCTACCTGTGCACGCGTCCGCGCGTTCCGCTCGCGGTGATGTGGCCGGCGCTCAAGTACTACGGACTGTAAGCCCGAGGGAGGAATCCACTCGCCTTTGGCGTGAGCTAGACGCATGGAAAACGTGCATGCGGAACGGTCGGCCGGCTGGTCCGTCATCTGCTACATCGGCGTCCTGGTTCTGGCCACGTTTCTCAACAACGGCATGCCGGCTGCGGACATGCGCCCGGGCGACGCAGCCCTCATCATCGACTCGCACCGCAACGCCATGCTCCTGGGAGCCTGGCTCACGTTTCCCGCCTCGGCCTTCTTCCTCTGGTTCCTCGTCGGGCTGCGCGACTATCTCGCAAAGGCCGGCCCGGGCCGGCAGGAGGGCCTGGCGACGCTCGCGCTCGGAGCGGGCATCGTGATGGTCGCCGGTTCGCTCTGGGCCGCAGGCCTGCAGATTGCGGCCGTCTACCCGATACCGGACGTCTACGTGCGCAACGGGCTGGCGGCCACCTACGCCGCATTCACCTTTACGCAAGGCGGGCTGGGGTACGCGCCGGTCGCGGTCTTCCTTTTCGCCTGCGCGCACAGCATGCGCCGCCACGCCTCCGCGCCCGGATGGCTCTCGACGCTCGGCTACCTGGCCGGCTGCGGGGCCTCGATCGCGACGCTTTCGATCTTCTTCACCGACTCGTTCATGGCGCCGGGAGGGCTCGGACCGGGCGTACTCGGCGCGCTGCCGACGGCAGTCTTTCTCATCGCGACCGGGCTGGTGCTGATTCAGAACAGACGCGGGTCGGATTCGGCGGGCGAAACCGGAGAGCCGAGCGCGTCCGCGGCGTCGTAGTTCGCGTTATTCACCTTCCGCGAGACCTCGCGGACGGACATGAGCCTCGCGGGGTAGGGCCGCAGCAACGAGGCCGCAACCTCGGGAGGGAGCGGCTCGGGGTCGAGCCAGCGATCGAGCGCCTCGCCCGTGAGGATGACCGGCATTCGATCGTGCACGGGCGCCACGAGCGCGTTCGGCTCGCAGGTGGCCACGTCGCAGGCCGGTAGGCCGTTGCCCGGCTCCCACAGTCCGGCAAATGCGAACGGCTCGCCCGAGAAGAGCGTGAAGTAGAACGGCCGCCGGTCGCGCCACTCGTAGAAGCCGTCGGCAAACTCGATGCAGCGCCGGCGCACGGGATAGCGCCGCGCCGCGATGCTCTCCGCACGCACGTTAATCCGCCCCCGAATGCCCCAGCGCAGTTCCTCGACCGCGTTGCGGCCGTCGTTGCGCACCCCGAGCACGTCCTGCGTCGGCGCGACGTTGAAGCGCGGCAACCTCGTCTCGCGAAATTCGTCGAAACGGAACTGCCCGAACGTCCGCTCGAGCGCCCCGGGGTTGGTCAGCGTAAATCGCCCGCACATGCCGCCTAGGGACTTCGGCGGGCGCCCGGTCGCCACTTGTGGCATAATGGGGGCATGCTACACCGCCTGATTTCGCTCTGTGCCGCGGCCGCATTCGCGTGCCTGCCGGCCCTCGCAGCCGCGCAGCAGACGCGCCCGCCGATCGCCGTCCTCGATTTCTCCACCCAGGGGCTCACCTCTGATTGGTACGGCAACTTCCAGCCGGGAGTCGCCCTGAGCGATCTTCTCACCGACCGGATGGTCAACAGCGGGCGGTTCAACGTGCTCGACCGGACGCATCTCTCCTCGACGCTGGGCGAGCACCAGCTCGGCGCCAGCGGAGAGGTCTCGCCCGAGAGCGCGATCACCGCGGGCCACATGGTGGGCGCGCGATATCTCATCACCGGCAACATCCTTCAGCTCGACCAGACCGGCGGCAGCAGCGCCGGCGCGAGCAGCTGGCTGCCGGGCGTCGTCGGCGCGGCGGCGGGCGGCGTTTCGACGCATCGCGTCACGATCAAGGTCGCGGTGCGCGTCATTGACGCTCGCACCGGGCAGATCGTCCAAAGTTTCTCCGATGAGGAATCCCGCTCGGGAACCTCGTGGAACGCGGGCGGCTTCTCCGGCTATGCGGCCGGATCGTACAGCAACGAGCAGTTCATCAACAGCGACATGGGTCACCTCATAGACGACGAAGCGGCGAAGATCGCCGCAACGATCGATCCCAGCCGCTTTACCTCGAACTCACCGCCGCAGCTCACGGGGCACGTAGCCGCGCTCGACGGCAGCAACGTAATCATAGACATCGGGAGCAGCGCCGGCGTCCAAGCCGGGCAGATATTCGAGGTCGTGAAAGTCAAGTCGCTCGTGGATCCGACGACGCACGCAGTGCTGCACGTCAACGAGAACGTCGGCAGAATTCAGATAGATACGGTGAGCGCCAACGCATCGGTCGGGCACGTCATCTCGGGCAAAGCCGCGGTTCGGCTGACGGTACAGACGCCGCAGGGCCCGTAACGCTAGGCTCCGCCGGTCAGGCGGGCGACGACGCGCTCGGTCTTCACCAGGCGCGTCTTCGTCAAGCGGTCGTGCAGCAGGATGCGGCGCCAGACGAAACTCAGCGGAACGATCAGCCACCAGAGCAGAAAGACGACGAGGTAGCGTCCGATCGTTTGCGCGACGCCGGGTTTGCGAAAATCGGTGGTCACCACGCGGAGGCCGGCGATCATCATGCCGAACGTCTGGCCCGCGACGATGACGAGAAGCGCGAGGTAGACGGGGAACCAGAAGGCAAAGCCGAGCCGGTTCACGGCCGAGGCAATGATTTGCGCGATTCCGTCGGCCGAGAGCGGGACGTCGCTGTTGCCGACCTTTAGCGAGACGCGATTCTCACCGACGGTCAACGGACCGATCGTCGCCGTATCCTGCGGCGTGGCGCTGGGGCTGGGAGTTGCCGACGCCTCCGGCGTCGCCGATGCATGGCGCTTCCCGCGAATGTGCAGCGGCGCCATTCCCGGAGCCGTAACGGTGACGTCTCCCGGTTCGATCGAGACGTTCGTTTCGCGGCTATGCGAGACCGGCGCGACGCTCCCGCCGAACGAGGTGATGATCGCGACGACGACGACCGCGTCAATGCCCCAAGCAGCGAAGCGGCGCCACCACCCCGCGCAGTCCCGCGGTACCACCGTCGCGCTGCCCGGTGCGGCGAGCGCGGGCGGCTCGTCGCTGCGTTCGCGCAGAAACCACGCCTCGGCATCGGCGTATGCCTGCGATGCCATGAACCGGCGCATCGAAGCGATGCGCCGCGTCGCGTACGGCTCGCTGCCGAGCCACTCGCCCCAGCGCAGCACCGAATCGGCTTGCGTCTCCTCGAACTGCTCGGCAAACGCCGCGTAATCCACTTTCCGCCCGAACTCGTGGAAGGCCGCGATGCCCATCGCGCGCACCGCGGCGTCCAGGGAGCCGCAGCAGAGCAGGCCGACCTTATCGCAGGTGAGCGCGCAGCGCCGCAGCCACGCGCCGAAGATCGTCGAGACGATCGGATTCTCGTTTCCGTTGACGCTCAAAAGCGAATGGAAGCGCGTGTGCCCGGCGGCGATGTGTCCGAGTTCGCGGCCGATCATGAAGGCCAGCTCGTCGTCGGAGAAGAGCTCGATCCAGTGGCTGGAGAGCACGAGCGCGTACGGTTCGCCGAACCCCAAGGCGACGACCGGCACGTAGTTGTCTTCGCGCACGAAGACCAGCGGCATCGGAATTTCGAGCGCCGCGCAGGTTGCTTTCACGATCGTGAAGACGCGCGGATACTGCGTCTGATGTACCCGCACGCTCGATCCGAGCAGGCGCCCGCGCGCGAGCGTCACGTACACCATCGCGATGACGATGAAGAGCGCGACTTGCGAGGCGCCGATGGATTCGTGCAGCACGTAGCCGATGAGCAGCGCGGCCGGAAACGCAAAGAGCGCCGTCAGAACGAAGGATATGCGTTCCGAAGGCTCCCGCAGCGATCCCGGGCCGGTAAAGAGCGGCTGCACGCCTTGCCTCTCTGACGGTGCGACCCGCGTTTCCTGTGCGTGCGACGAGGAAACGCGCGCGCCGAGGGGCAATGGCTTGACGCTCAAACGCTACGTCTGTGGAGGGCTTTCCCGTGCGCTCGTCTCTTCGTACGATCGGTCTCGTAACCGTGCTGGCAGCCCTCTCGGCGTGCGGCACGAACGGCGGCTCGGCGCCTTCGGGGGCATTGCCGATCGCCCCGGCTACCGCCGCAAAAGGACCGGCCGCTAACGTCGTCCGTGCCTGCGCCCCGAGCACGGACCCGTCCGTCGCTTCGTGCCTGGCATTGATTCGGACCGACGTATCGGGCCGATCGAGCGCGTTCGGATACGGCCCCAGCCAGCTGCAGAGCGCCTACGAGCTCCCCTCGAGCAAGAAGGGCAAGGGGCAGACCATCGCCATCGTGGATGCCTACGACGATCCCAACGCAGCGAGCGATCTCGCCGTCTACCGCTCCAACTTCGGTCTGCCCGCCTGCAACACGTCGAATCCGTGCTTCAAAAAGTACAACGAGCAAGGCCAGCAGTCGAACTATCCGCCGCCGGATTCGGGCTGGGCGGTCGAGATGTCCCTCGATTTGGATATGGCATCGGCCGTCTGTCCGAACTGCAACATCATCCTCGTCGAAGCAAGCAGCTCCGGCATCGTTGACCTCGGCAAGTCGGTTGACGAAGCCGTGAAGCTGGGAGCGAACGTCGTAAGCAACAGCTACGGCAACTATAACGGCAAGGCGCCGTTCGGCTCGAAGCACTACGATCACCCGGGCACGATCATCACCGCATCGGCCGGCGACGCCGGTTACAAGGTGAGCGAGCCGGCGGGATACTCGAGCGTCGTCGCAGTCGGCGGCACCACGCTTACCACCGCGTCGGGAAGCCGCGGCTGGAGCGAGACGGCATGGGGCGGCACCGGGAGCGGCTGCGAACTGCGTCTGCCCAAGCCCTCGTGGCAGAAAGACAAAAGCTGCAAAGGCCGCACGATGAACGACGTCGCGGCGGTCGCGGACCCGAATACCGGCGTCGCCGTTTACGACACGTATCCGAGCGGCGGCTGGTTCGAGGTAGGCGGCACGAGCGTCGCCTCGCCGCTCGTCGCCTCGATCTTCGCGCTGGCCGGCAACGCAGACACGCTCGACGCCGCGCAATCGCTCTACACGAAGAGCTCTTCGCTCTGGGACGTCACGAGCGGCAGCGACGGAACGTGCAAGCACGCCTATCTGTGCACTGCCGGTCCCGGCTACGACGGCCCGACCGGCAACGGCACGCCGCACGGCTTGGGCGCGTTCTGATGAAGCGCGCGATCCTCGCGGCGGCATCGCTGGCACTTGCCGCCTGTAACGCAAACGGCGCCGGCGCGGTGCCGTCCGCCTTCAGCGGGCAGGGCGCAGCCGTCTCGCGCGGCGCGAACGTCGTGGCCGCCTGCCCCGCGAGCAACGCGCCGTTGGCGGCGCACTGCCTCGCGCTCGTTCGCACCGACGTCGGCGGCGGCACGAGCGTCTCGGGCTACACGCCGAGCGATCTGCAGAGCGCCTACGAACTGCCGTCTTCCAAGAACGGCAGCGGTCAAGTCATCGCGATCGTTGACGCCTACGACGATCCGAACGCTGCGAGCGACCTTGCCGTCTACCGCCAGAACTTCGGCTTGCCGGCGTGCAACCAATCCAATCCGTGCTTTGCCAAGTACAACGAACAAGGCCAGCAGAGCAACTATCCGCCGCCCGATTCGGGCTGGGCGGTCGAAGAATCGCTCGACGTGGACATGGCGTCGGCGATCTGCCCGCTCTGCAAGATCATCCTCGTCGAAGCGACGACATCCGGTACGGTAGACCTCGGCAAATCGGTTGACGAAGCGGTGAAACTCGGCGCGAACGTGGTGAGCAACAGTTACATCAACTACAACGGCAAGGCGCCGTTCGGATCGAAGCACTACGATCACCCCGGCACGATCATCACTGCCGGCGGCGGTGACGCCGGCTACAAAGTCGGCGAGCCCGCCGGCTACGCGAGCGTCATCGCGGTCGGCGGCACGACGCTAACCACCGCCAAAGGCAGCCGCGGATGGGCGGAGACGGCGTGGGGTGGAACGGGCAGCGGCTGCGAGCTGCGCATCCCCAAGCCGTCGTGGCAGAAACACAAGGGCTGCAAAGGCCGCGCGATGGACGACGTCGCCGCGGTGGCCGATCCCGGCACCGGCGTCGCCGTCTACGATACGTATCCGAGCGGCGGATGGTTCGTCGTCGGCGGCACGAGCGTCGCCACGCCGATCGTCGCATCGGTGTACGCGCTGGCCGGCAATGCCAACACGCTCGACGCCTCGCAATCGCTTTACACGCACGCTTCGTCGCTCTGGGACGTCACCTCCGGCAGCAACGGCACGTGCAAGCATCACTACCTCTGCACGGCCGGTCCGGGTTACGACGGACCGACCGGAAACGGCACGCCGCACGGCCTCGGGGCCTTCTAGCTAAAAGAGCGCGCCGATCTCGCCGCTGCGCGCGGGGGCCTGCGCCGCGCGCAGATCGCCTTCGCGCAGCGCGTCGGCGGCGTCTGCAAGCGTCGCCATCGCCTGCAGGTAGAGCGCGGCGCCGGTACTGATGCGGCGCACGCCGATCTCCGAGAGACGCGAAAGCGCAACGGCGCCGTCCGTCGGGCCGATGAGCACGTTGACGGGTTTGGGCGCTACCGCCCTGACGACCGCGGCGATCGCGTCGAGCGTCGGCAGAAACGGCGCGTAGAGCACGTCGGCGCCGGCCTCTGCGAACGCGACGAGCCGGCGAATCGTATCGTCGAGGTCCGGGCGGTCGTGCAGGTAGTTGTCGGTTCGTCCGGTGAGCACGATCCGGCCGCGCGCGGCTTTGGCCGCCGCGGCGACGCGAGCGACGGCAGAATCGAAGTCGTGAATCGGGCGCTGCGCATCGGCGGTCGTATCCTCGATGCCCACGCCGGCGAGGCCGGCGGCGATCGCCGCCTCGACCGTCGCGGCGCAGTCTTGCGGATCCGGCCCGAATCCGTCTTCCAAATCGCCGTTTACGGGAAGGCCGCCGGCGCGGGCGAGGAACGCCGCATGCTCGACCGCTTCGGCGCGCGAGACGGCGTGGGCTCCGTCGGGGCGTCCGAGTGAGAACGCCAATCCGTACGAGGTGCTCCCGAGCGCTTGGAACCCGGCGCGCGCGAGCAGCGCAGCGGATGCGCCGTCCCACGCGTTGGGCATCACGAACGCCGCCGGGCCTTCGTGCAGTGCGCGAAAACGCTCGTACGCATCGGTCTGCTTCATGGTCATCGGCGCCTCTTCGGTTTCGGTCGCGCGGGGTCCGGCGACGCCGTCGAAGAATCCGTGTATCGTGCCCGCGAAGCGCCATCGCCTGCCGTTATGGGAGACCGTCGCAGCCTTGGTCGCCGCAGCGGCTGCGATCGCCTTGAACGTTGCCGCGTCCGTGGCGCTCTTCGCGCCGGCAACTACCTTCGGCTATCGTCTCACGTACACCGAGGGCTACCGCGTCGTCCGCGTCTATCCCGGTAGCCCAGCCGCTCGCGCCGGCATCGAACCCGGCGATCTGCTCGACTTCACGCACTCGACCCTGCACGATCGCATCGTCGCGCTCGAGTATCAGCACGCGCAGCCCGGCGAACGCGTACAGTTCGCAGTCGTTCGGGGCGCCGCGTCGCGCACGGTCGTGCTGAACGCCGCGCCGCTGCCGGCAGCCGAATCCGGCACCGCGCTCTTCTCCCCTCTCGCCTCGTTCCTGCGCCTAGCCGGCTTCATCTACATCGCCGTCGCGCTGATCGTGCTCGCGCGCCGGCCTGGGCGGATGACGTGGGGGCTCTTCCTGTACCTCGTTTCGCAGACGAACGTCGAACTCTATCGCGTTCCAGATTCACTCTTTCTCGTCGCGCAGTTCGGATCCGACCTGCTCAGCGTCGCGGGACTCGTCGGTTTGGTCATCTTCGCTGCCGGGTTTCCGAGCGGAGCGCCCTCGGGATGGCGCGCGAGGCTCGACCGGCTCGCCTTGCCGATCGGCGCGCTCTTCGCCATACCAAATCTCGCGTGGGACGCAAGCGCGCTTCTCTTCGGCGGCAGCCCCGCGCCCTGGATGTCCTTGGGATCGACGCTCGGCGCGCTCGCGCTCATCCTCGTCGCCGGCGTCGCGCTGGCGGCGACGTACGCCGCCGCCGTTCCGTGGGAACGCCGGCGCCTGCAATGGGCGATCGCCGGCGTGCTCATGACCTTCGGCAGCAATGCGTCGGGCTGGGCGCGTTACTGGTCGGTGACGTACCACCTGGCCACCTCGAACGTCTTCGTGTGGACCGCGACGATTCTCTACGCAATCGCGCCGTTCGCGATCGCATATGCCGTCGTGCGGCAGCGCGTCTTCGGCGCGTCGTTCGTCGTCAGCCGCACGGTCATCTACACGATTCTCACCGGCTCGACGTTCGCACTCTTTGCCCTCATCGAATGGTTCGCCGGAAGCGTGCTCGAGCGCAGCGGCGTCGCGATCTTCCTCGTGGCGCTCGTCGCGATCGTCGTCGCCTTCTCGCTCGAAGCGATTCACGGCGCGGTCGAGCGTTTCGTAGATGGCGCAATCTTCCGGCGGCGCCATCTTGCCGAGCGTCACCTCACGCAGGTGGCCGCCGGCCTGCCGCACGCGTCGAACACCGCCGCGGTAACCGATGCGCTCGTGCACCAGCCGGTGGTCGCGCTCGGGCTCACCTCGGCCGAAAGCTACGGGCGCGACGCCGACGGCGACTACGTGGGGGCCGGGAAGAGCATCGAGCCGAGCATCCCGTTGCGTCTGGAGGCCAAACGCCGGCCGGTCCGGCTGCACTCGTTCGATGGCGACGCGCCCGAGAGCGACGACGACGCGCCCGTCCTGGCCGTTCCCGTCTTCTGCCGGCACGGCCTCGAGACGATCGTTCTCTACGGCCCGCACCGCGGCGGCGAGGACATCGACCCCGACGAAGTCGCCGCCCTGGCGCTCATCGGCGCCGCGGCCGGCGCCGCCTACGACAACCTCGACGCGGCGCGCGCCGCCCGCGATATCGAACGCTGGCGCCGGATCGCGCAGCGCCAAGCGCGGGAGCTCGCCGCCCTCCGGGAGCCCCGGCGCGACGGCTAGCCTGCCTTGCCGAGCAGGGCGGCTCCTCTAAACGCGGGTATAGGGAAGCCATCTCGCTCTAGAGAGGAAGCTCCTATGATTCGTACGGCTACATTGGCAATCGCCGCATTCATCCTCGCCGCGGGCGCAGCCCCGGCCCTGGCCTGTTCCGGACCGGACGCCGCCATCACCGGGGTTGCGGTCAAGATGCATGCGACCAGCGGCATGGTGACCAAGTACACGATCGTCGGTTCGGTCACCAATCTCGGCACGCAGGCGCAGGCCGGCAACATCCTGCAGTCCGTCGACATCTATCTCGCCGGTCAGAAACTCGACACCCGCAGCATTCCGCCGCTCTCACCCGGGCAATCGGCCACCTTTTCATACGTCTGGCCGCGGGCGGTTGACGCCGGAAACGGCACGACGGTCGTGAACTTCAAGCTCGATGGTCAAGGCCCGGACTGCAACCCGGCAAACGATCAGTACTCGATCACGTTCTAAGCACGGCTCTGCGCGCGGCCGCACGCTGCGCGTAGGCATAGACGTCGGGGGAACGTTCACCGATCTGGCGGCGGTCGAATCGTGGAGCGGTTCGACCGTCGCGCTCAAAGTTGCCACCACGCCCCGCGAGCCCGAGCGAGCCGTCGTAGATGCGCTCGCGGCATTGCTGGCGCGCTACGACGAGCCGCCGTCAATCGAGTTTCTCGCGCACGCGACGACGATCGCCACCAACGCACTGCTCGGCCAGGTCGGCCTGGAGCTGCCGCGCGTCGCGCTCGTGACGACGCACGGATTCCGCGACGTCATCGAGATCGGGCGTCAAAACCGCAGCGAGGTGTACGACCTCTTCGTGGAGCGCCCGCGCCCGCTCGTCAAGCGCGAAGACCGCCTCACCGTCCGCGAACGCCTGGACTATCGCGGAAACGTCCTCGTGCCGCTGGACGAAGCGTCGCTCGAGCACGCCTGCACGGAGCTGGCAGCTCGCAACGTCGCCGCGGTTGCCGTCTGCCTGCTGCACTCGTACGCCAACGACGAACACGAACGGCGCGTCGCCGAAGCGCTGTGCGCGGCGCTGCCCGGCGCGCGCGTGACGCTCTCTTCCGAGGTCAATCCCGAATACCGCGAGTACGAGCGCTTCTCGACCGCGGTGGTCAACGCCGCGCTCGCGCCGATCGTCGAACGCTACCTCGAACGTCTCGTCGCCGGCATTCGCAGCGCCGGAATAGAGGTGCCGCTGTACGTGATGCGCAGCGACGGCGGGCTCTCGGCGGCTCCGGCCGTGCTCGGCATCCCCGCCGCGCTCGTCGAGAGCGGGCCGGCGGGCGGCGCGATCGCCGCGGCGGCGCTGGGGCGGCGCATCGGCATCCAGCGCCTGCTCTCGTTCGACATGGGCGGCACGACCGCGAAGAGCGGCGCGATCGTAAACGGCGTGCCGCAGGTGGTCACCGAGTTCGAAGCCGCAGGCAAGACGCACAGCGGCCGCTCCGTGAAGGGAAGCGGCTATCCCGTGCGCTTTCCGTTCGTGGATCTGGCTGAAGTGAGCGCCGGAGGCGGCACGATCGCTTGGGTTGACGACGCCGGCGCGCTGCGCGTCGGTCCGCTCTCGGCCGGGGCCGATCCGGGACCGGCCTGTTACGGGAAGTCGGAGCGCGCAACCGTCACCGATGCGAACGTCGTGCTCGGAAGGCTGAACGCCGAGCATCTCCTCGGCGGCGCCTTTCCGATAGATGCGCGCCGTTCGCGAGAGGCAGTCGCGCGCCTCGCGCGCTCCTTGGATGCAGGCGTCGAAGCGACGGCGGCCGGCATCGTGACGCTCGCCGACGATGCGATGGCGAAGGTGCTGCGCATCGTAACGGTCGAGCGCGGGCTCGACCCGCGCGAGTTCACGCTCGTCGCCTTCGGCGGCGGCGGCCCGCTGCACGCGTGCGCGGTCGCGCGCGGAACTGGGTATCTCGAGCGTCCTCGTCCCCGAGCGGCCAGGTCTTTTCTCCGCCTGCGGCCTGCCGTTTGCACCGCTGCGCGCCAACTACGTGCACCCCGTGCTCTGCGACGCCGCCGACGCCGGCACTGCCGGACTGCGCGCGACCTTCGAGCGCTGCGACGCGCACGGCCGCGAGACGCTTCTCGCCCAAGGTGCGCGCACGGTTGCGTGCGAGTGGGAGTACGACGCGCGCTATCGCGGCCAGAGTTTCGAACTCACGATCGCGTACGATCCCTCGGGAGAGTCCGTCGCGCAGAATTTCCACGACGCGCACCGTGCCCGCTACGGCTACGACGTCCCCGGCGATGCGGTCGAACTCGTGAACGCGCGCGTGACCGCACGTGGAACGCTGCCGGACCTGCCCGAGCCGCACGTCGCGCCGCTCCAGGACGTCGCGGTCTCCCCGGCGACGGAGCGCGCCATCTGGATGGGCGACGCCTTCGCGCGGGTGCCGGTCGTGCAGCGCGCGGCCCTCGCGCGCGATCGCACGCTCCGCGGCCCGATGGTCGTCGAGCAGTACGACACGTCCACATACGTCGCGCCCGGCTGGTCGCTCCGCTGCGAGGGCGACCTCCTGCTCCTGGATGCAAAGGCGTCGTGATGGATCCGATCGCCGCCGAAATCGTAAAGAGCGCGCTCGTCTACGCGAGCGAAGAGATGGGCATCGCCGTGCGCAACAGCGCGTACTCGCCCAACATCAAGGAGCGCCTCGACCACTCGTGCGCGCTCTTCGACCGCTCCGGGCGCTTGATCGCGCAGGCCGAGCACATCCCGGTGCATCTCGGATCGCTGCCCTGGGGCCTGCGGCGGATGCTCGACGTCGTAGAGCGCGAACGCGGCGGGATGCGCGAAGGCGAGATGTGGGTCGCGAACGATCCGTACGTCACCGGCACGCACCTCAACGACGTGACGCTCGTACGGCCGATCTTCCATCGCGGCGCACTCGCGGGTTATGCCGCGAACAAGGCTCACCATGCCGACGTCGGCGGCGCGGCGCCCGGTTCGATGCCGGCGAGCGCGGCCGATCTCTTCGCCGAAGGGCTCGTCGTGCCGCCGATGCGCCTGGTCGTTGACGATCGCATTCTGCCAGAGATGGCGGAGCTCTTTCGCGCGAACTCGCGCACGCCCGACGCGCGCATCGGCGACTTGCGCGCGCAGGCCGCCGGCAACTACACCGGCGAGCGGCGGCTGCTCGAACTCTGCGATCGCTACGGCGGCGATGCGTTCGAACGTGCCTGCGCGCGCGCGCTCGACGACAGCGAGAAACGGATGCGCGCCGCCCTGCGTAGGCTCGGCGACGGCGTCTTCCACGCCACGGACTATCTAGAAGATGCCGCCGGTCGCGCGAGCATCGCGATCGTGCTGCGGATGGAACTGCGCGACGGCAGCGCCCGATTCGACTACACGGGGACGAGCGAGCAGGTCGCCGCACCGCTGAACGCGGTCTTCGGCGTGACGATCTCGGGCGTGCACTACGCGCTGCGCGCCGTCACCGACCCGACCATTCCGATGAACGAGGGCTGCTTTCGACCGGTCGAGATCTTCGCGCCCGAAGGCACGCTGCTCAATCCGCGCCGCCCCGCACCCGTCTCGGGCGGCAACGTCGAGACGAGCACGCGCAACGCCGACGTCGTCTTACAGGCGCTGGCAAAAGCCGCGCCCGAGCGCGTGCCCGCATCCAGCGGCGGCACGATGAGCAACGTCATGCTCGGCGGAACGCGCCCCGACGGAACGACGTGGGCTTTCTACGAGACGAACGGCTGCGGCATGGGCGCTCGCCCGACGGCCGACGGCCTCGACGCCATACAGTGCCACATGACCAATACGCTCAACACGCCGATCGAAGCGATCGAGCGCGAGTTTCCGTTGCGCGTCGTCCGCTACGAGATCGCCGAAGGAACCGGCGGAGACGGCCGCCGGCGCGGCGGCAACGGCCTGATCCGCTCGCTCGAACTCGTGGAAGGTTCCGCGCAAGCGACGCTGCTCGCCGACCGGCACACGTTGGCTCCGCCCGGCGCCGAAGGCGGCTTGCCGGGAGCCTGCGGACGGCACGCGCTCGTGCGCGACGGCACCGAGAGCACGGTGCCCGCAAAAACGAGCCTGTCGCTGGAACCCGGCGACGTCCTCACGATTCAGACGCCCGGCGGCGGCGGATACGGGGCGCCCTAGAGCGGCGTATCGCTAATGCGTTCGCCCGCGCGCTCCAGTCCGAAGCGCGAGGCGCAGAGCACGTCTACGACGCGGATCGCACTGCGCCGCGGCGAGAAGCGGCGGCGTGCGTCCGCGGCGACGAGATCGCCGTAACGCGTGCGCTCCGCGGGATCGCGCGTAAAACGCTTAACGGCGGCGGCGAGTTCGCCGGCGCCGGCAAAAAGCGCAACGTCGGAGGCGAACAGCGAGCGCAGATTCTCGCTTGCAACCACGGCCGGCAAGCCAGCTTGCGCGAGCAGCACGTTGCCGAAGGCACCGTCGTCGGTGAGGCCGGCGTGCACGACGCACGCAATCTCTACGGGCGGAGCGTTACCGACCAGCAAGTCCGGCGTAACGGCGACGATGGGCCTGCCGAGTTCGCGCTCGACCGCGCGCAGATCGTCCGGACTGCCGGCGACGCCGACGCGATCGCACGCAGGGTCCGCGGAGCGGCGAATCGCGAGTGCCTCGATTCGTTCCGCCGCCGCGCAAGGAAGCCACGGAACGTCGAACGCCGCCGCGCCCTGCGCGTGCATCCGAGCAAGACCGGTGCCGTCGCGCCGAAGATCGACGCCCGGGGCGACCGGCGCAGCGCCGAACCACGAGAGCGATGCGCTGCGCGCGAAGCGGCGATCGAATCGCCGCCAGGGCGCGATCGCGCCGCGCACGACCGGATGTCCGAAGGAGCGCAGCGCCGTTTCCAGGTCTGCGAGCTGCGCGGCGAGCAGCGGATCGCCCTTTCCGGTTCGTACCGAGATCGCACCGACGTCGCCGCGCGCCGTGCGCGGCAGGTCGTGCAGCGCCGCCGACCATCGCGCGTAAAAGCGGGCCTCGTTCTCCGCTTCGCGCGCGAAACGACCCTCGGTCGCCCCTTCGTAGTGCGCGAAACGCGCCGCGGCAACGTACGCGATCGCGCGTCCTTCCGTGCGAGCGCGCATGCAGAGGTCCACGTCTTCGAATCCGTTGCGATACCCTTCGTCGAATCCGCCCGACTCCACGAACCAGTTCGTGCGCACGGCCATCGCAGCGCCGGATACGGCGAGTGCGTCGCGCGCGGCCGTTACTGCGCTCAGATCGGGCGGCAGGTTCCGGCACGAGTAGTGCCAGTGCGCGTTGCCCAGCAGATCGAGCCCGGCGGCTTGCGTCGCGCCGTCTTCGAAGAAGAGCGCACCTCCGGCGATCGCAACCTCCGGCCGCACGAAGGCCGCCAGCAGCGGCGCGAACGCATCGCCGAGCGGATACGCATCGTTGTTGAGCAGCAGCGTCACGGGCGCGCGAGCGGACGCCAACCCCTGCGTTGCACGCACCGGCGAAGTTGCGATTGCTCGCCATGTGCAGGGTGCGTACCCACGAGAAGTCCTCGAGCTCCCGCGCCGTCTCGTCGGGCGAAGCGTTATCCACGACGATCGTCTCGAACGCCGGCGCCCCAGCGTCCCGCAGGGCGGCGAGCTCGCGCAGGCAACGCGCCGTGAGCCACCAGTTCCCGTAGACCGGGATGACGACGCTGAGCCGGGCGTCCGCGACGCCGCCGCTCATCCGACGTGGATCTGCTCGAGCAGTTCCTGTTTCGTCTCGGGAACCATCGCGCGCACGAAGACGAGCGTAACGACGCAGAGACCTGCGTAGAGCCAGAACGTCGGCGCGCGCCCCAACTTATCTATCATCGTCAGGAAGAACTGCGAGACGAAGAAGTTACCGACCCAGTTCGCCAGCGTCGAGAGCGACATGCCCAAGCCGCGTGCGGGCAGCGGAAAGATCTCCGAGATGAGCAGCCAGACGATCGGACCGAGGCTGAACGCGAAGCATCCGACGTAGAGCATCATGCTCGCGAGCGCAACGACCCCGTGCGAGCCGGCAACGAGCTGCGGGTACGCGAACGATATCGCCAGCGCGGCGAGCGCCACGAACATGCCCACCAGGCCCGCATACAGCAGCGGCTTTCTCCCGACGCGGTCCACGAAGAAAATCGCGACGAGCGTCATGACGCAGTTCACGCCGCCGACGAGCGACTGCGCGAGAATCGAACCCGTTGCCGAGCCGATGCCGGCCATCTGGAATATCCGCGGCCCGTAGTAGATGACCGTATTGATGCCGGTGATCTGCTGGAGCACCGCCAGCGAGACGCCGATGACGAGCGCGAGCCGTACCTCGGGCGCCTTGAAGACCTCGAAGCCGGCGCTCTTGACCTGCAGGCCCGCGACGATGGAGGCCTCCTCGCGCGCGCTCGCCGCAGAATCGCCGTAGATGCGCCCTAGTTCCTCGCGCGCGCGGCCGCCCAAACCGGTCTTGAACAAGTACCGTGGGCTCTCCGGCATGAAGTACATGCCGCCCAGAAGTATTGCGGAAGGAATCAACGCCAGCCCGAGCATCCAGCGCCACTGTCCGGCCCCGGCAAGCGCGTAGTCCACCAAGTATGCGCCGAGAATGCCGACCGTGATGGCGAACTGATAGAGCGAGACGAGCGCGCCGCGTACGTTTGCCGGCGCGACCTCCGAGATGTAGAGCGGTGCGACGACCGAGCTGAAGCCGATACCGATGCCGACGATGAAGCGGCCGGCCAGCAGCACGCCTTCGGTAGGTGCGAGCGCCGAAACGATCGCGCCCGCCAGAAAGACGAGCCCGGCGGTCGCAAGGGTCGGGCGGCGTCCGATGCGATCGGCGAGCGTGCCTGCGAACGCCGCGCCGCCGATACAGCCCAGCAGCACGATGCTGATCGTAAACTCCTGCAGGCGCGTGGCCAGGCCAAAGTCCTTGGAGATGAACAGGATCGCACCGGAGATCACGCCGGTGTCGTAGCCGAAGAGCAGTCCCCCAAGAGCCGCCACCGATGCGACCAACAGAACGTACGGCTTCATGCAGGCGCTTTTGCGAGCCGTGCCCGAACGCTCCTCCAATGCTGCTCGAGCCGGAGATCGAGAGCGCCCTGGCCTACGCGCGCAAGCACGCCTTGCATGCGTGCCTCATCGCGCGCGGCGACGAGCTGCTCGCGCAGGAGTGCGGCGATGGATTCTCGAGCGAGACGCCGCACCCGCTCTACAGCGGCACGAAGAGTTTCTGGGGCGCTGCGGCGCTGTACGCGCAGGCCGACGGCCTGCTCTCGCTCGACGAGCCCGTCTGCGCGACGATTGAGAGCTGGCGTGAGGATCCATGGAAGCGGCGCGTGACGCCTGCGAATGCTGCTCGCCCTCACCTCCGGTTTCGGATTCGGCGGCTTGGGAAGCGCCGTGCCGCCGTACGAGCGCGCCCTCGCGACGGATCTGAAGAACGAGCCCGGGACGACCTTCACGTACGGCGGCATTCCGCTGCAGGCGTTCGGCGCCGTGCTCGCGCGCAAACTCGCGCCGGCGCACCTCACGCCGCACGAGTACCTGCGCGAGCGCGTGCTCGATCCGGCCGGCGTGCGCGTCGCGGCTTGGCGGCATCTGCCCGACGGCACCCAGCCGCTGCCGACCGGCGCATCGGTGAGCGCGCACGACTGGCTCGCCTACGGCCGATTCGTCCTGCGCGAACGGGCCTTTCTCGCGGACTGTTTTTCCGGAAGCGACGCGAACGCTCGCTACGGATTGACCTGGTGGCTTGCACCGCCCGGCGCTCCGAGCGACCTCGTCTACGCAAGCGGCTCGGGCGGACAAGCGCTCTACCTCGTTCCCTCGCTCGACGCGATCGTGGTACATTACGGTAAGAGCGCGTCCTTCAAGCACGAGGCGTTCTTGAAACGTCTCTTCGCGTAAACGCAAGCGAGCTAAGAGGAGCGGCATCCGCCCGCGGCATAGTGCCGAACCGATGACAAACGCCGGGTCGCGCGCGGCGAGCGCCGCACTCGCACTCGTTCTAAGCGGCTGTGCCTTCGGAGCGCAAGGCGCGCCGCCGCTTGCCGGCGGCGGCGTCCTGCCGGAGTCCCCCGGCACCGGCGCCGGCAAGATCAAGCACATCGTCTACATCGTGCAAGAGAACCGCAGCTTCGATAACCTGTTCCAGGGCTATCCCGGAGCCGATACTGTTTCCAAAGGTAAGATTTCGAGCGGGCAGATGGTTGCGCTGCAGCCGGCGGGCCTGCAGCTGCGCTACGACGTGGATCATTCGGCGGCCGCGATGTTCGTGGCGTGCGACGGCACCGGCAAGCTGCCGGGGACGAAATGCCGGATGGACGGCTTCGACAAAGAGCAAGCCTACTTTTGGCCGCCGCGCATCAAGTATCCGCAGTACGTCTACGTGCCGCGGCGCGAATCCGAGCCGTACTTCGAGATGGCGCACGAATGGGTGCTCGCCGACAGGATGTTCCAATCGCAGCTCGACGAGAGTTTCGTCGCGCACCAGTACGTGATCGCGGCGCAAGCGGCGTCGAGCGTGAATCTGCCCGATGGCGAATGGGGCTGCCAAGGCGGCGGCAGCGACTTGGTTGCGACGATCACGAAAAAACGGACGCTGGGATCCTACCAGCAGGCCTGCTTCGATTACCAGACGCTCGGCGACGAACTCGATGCGGCGGGGCTCTCTTGGCGTTTCTACACCAGCAAGTACGGCAGTCCGTCGAGCGACGGCGGCGCCGACTGGTCGGGGTACCAAGCGGTGCGCCACATCTACGAGGGGCGCGACTGGGCGAAGGTCATCACGCCGCAGAAAACGTTCATCACCGACGTCCGAGCCGGCAAACTAGCGAACTTTACGTGGATCACGCCGATCTGCGCCAACTCCGATCACGTCAACTGCGGCGGCGGCTTCGGGCCCTCTTGGGTAACGGCGCTCGTGAACACGATCGGCGAGAGCAAGTTTTGGGACTCCACGGCCATCTTCGTGCAGTGGGACGATTGGGGTGGGCTGTACGATCACGTTCCGCCGCCGTACGAGGGCTACGATAGCCTCGGCTTCCGCGTGCCGCTGCTCGTGATCTCGCCTTACGCCAGGCACGGACGCGTCTCGCACGTGCAGTACGAGACCGCCAGCGTCCTGCGCTTCGCCGAAGATCTCTGGGGCCTCGGGCGCCTGGCCGCCGCCGACACGCGCTCGAACTCTCCCGCCGGCGACTGCTTCGACTTCAACGCAAACCCGCGCCCCTTCGTCCACATCAAAGCGCGAAAAGGCATCGAGTTCTTTCTCAATCAAGGCAGCGACAACCGCGCCCCCGACTACGAGTAAGGCCTACGGCTCGATCGCGATGCGGTTTGGAAGCTCTTTTCCCGTGGGGATGAATCGTACGAAACTCGTCGTTCGCGGATCGTACACGTAGATTCCGGGCGCTTTGCCGGTGGGGCCTTCGGCCGCGACGTAGAGCATGCCGTCCAGCGGATTCCACGCCATCGCGGTGATATCGAGATGCGTTTCGAACGAGTGCGGGCATTCGCTGAACGTACAGAGGAGAATTCTGCTCTGCCGCTGGGCGACGTAGAGGTTGCCCGAGTCGTCGCTCGCCAGCGCCAGCGTGTCGCCCTCGTGAATCTGCTTCCACTTGCTCGATTTGAGCTCGTAGACGCTGACGCCCGTCCTCCCGCTCCGCCGCACCTTCGCCGCAACCATCGTGCCCTCGGGGTTTATCGCGACCTGCGTAGGCAGGTAGGTTCCGACGGACTGAAACCACGTTTGGTCCCTGGAGCGTAGGCGATATCGCCCCAGTCCATCGGACGCGATCCCTTGGAATCCGACCCAGAGCGCGTTTCGAGCGACCTGAATCGTTAGCGGACTCGCCGGATCTTTGATCTCGAGATACGGCTTCGTCTCTCCCGGTTTGAATAGCTTGACGTCGCCGCCGACGAACGACTTCGTGTTGACGTACAGAAAGTTCTCGTCGTCGGTCGCCACCGAACCGAACGACCACGAAGGCTTCAGGTCTATCGAGCGCACCCGGGCACCATTCTCCGCGTTGACCTCTCGAACGAAATACTCGTCGTGGCCGGCGTTGAATCCGTAGTACAGGTGAGCCCGCCGATCGAATGCCAGCGAGTTGACGAGGGTGCTTGCCGTAATCTCCCGGCTAGGCTTGTCGGCGTTCGGCGGAAAGATCGAGATGCGATAGCGGTCGCCGATCCGCGAAAAGACGGCGATCGTCCCCCGCCCGAGAACGCCCGGCGGTGCCGGAGAACTCGACGGCAGCACGGCGGTTCCCGCGTTTCCACCGCACGCGGCGCAGAGCAGGCACGCGACGAGCCGGACGATGCGGTATCGGCCGAATCGCCCTAGCGTGGGTTCAAACCCTCCAGCGGCTTAAGGCCGGCCTTCTTCAGCGCCGCCTGCAGCGGCGCGAGCGACGCGACGTACGCATCGTACTGCGCGACCGCCGCCGCATAGGCTGCGTCGAAGCGCTTCGCATAATCTTGCTGGGCGGCCGTCGGAGGCAACTGCACGGAGCCGAAGCCCGTGCGCGGCACCGACTCGCGCAGCGAGCCTCCCCGCTGGATCGAATCTTCGTCGTTCTTGTAGTTCGCGGTAAAGGCGCCGAAGACGCCCGTCCACTGCTGCTGCGCCTGCGCGACCTGCGCGGAGATCGCGGCGTTATTCTTGGCCGCCGTGGCCGCACGCGTCAGCGACGACGAGATGGCGTCGAGATCGTTGAGCACGTCGTCGATCTTGCCGTAGACCATCGAGTACTTCTCGGCGTAGGCGTAGCCCGCTTCGTACTGGGCCTGCGTAAAGTCGTTACGCGGGTCGGGCTTGACCACGAGGGGCCTGTCTATGGTCTTGCCGGCCAGCGCGATGCGAACCGTATACGTTCCGGGCACGACCGCAGGGCCGGTCTTGGGCCCTCGATACTCCTCGCGCGCCGCACCGAGCCACTTATCCGGTGCGTCCTCCGTGAAATCCCAAACGTAGCGGTTGATGCCCGCCTTGTTGGGGACGTACGGCTCGACCTTGCCTTTGACTTTGTGCGTTCCCTTGACCGTGCGAATCGTGCGGCCGTTCGCGTCGAGAATCTGCAGCTCGGGCGGATCCTTCTGCGGAGCGCTTTGGTAGAAGTCCACGATCGCGCCGCGCGGCGGATTATCGCCGGAGAAGCGGGTGTAGATACCCAGGTCGTTGGAGTGGTACTGGTACTCGTACGACACCCGCGGCGCGAAGAGCATCGTCCCGGCCTGCGCGGCCGTGCCGAGTTCGCGGACGGAGTCGAGCGAATCGAGGATCCAGACGTCGCGCCCGTGCGTCGCGATGACGAGGTCGTCGAACTCGGGCTGGATGCGGATATCGCGAATGGAGACCGGGGGCAGATTGATCCGGAAGTCCTGCCAATGCGCGCCGGCATCGTAGGAAATCCAGATGCCGTTCTCCGTCCCGGCGAAGAGCAGGTTCGCGTTGCGCACGTCGGGGCGAATCGTGCGGACGTACTGATTGGCGGGAAGTCCGTTGACGATCTTCGTCCAGGTCTTCCCGTAGTCGTGGGTTACGAACGCGTAGGGAGCGTAGTCTCCCATGCGATGGTTGTCGGCAACGGCGTATGCGGTTCCGGCGACCAACGGCGAAGGAGCGACCGCCTCGACGCGGGCGAACTCCGGCGTTCCGGGCGGGGTGACGTTTTCCCAGTGGGCGCCGCCGTCGCGCGTCATCTGCGCGTAGCCGTCGTCGGTTCCCACCCAGATCTCGCCGCGTGCGAGCGGCGAGCCTTCGACGTACAGTATCGTGTCGGAGTACTCGGCGCCCGATACGTCCTTGGCGAGCGGGCCGCCCGAAGGCTGCTGATGTTCCTTTATGTTACGCGTGAGATCGGGGCTGATCGCGGTCCACGTCTGTCCGCGGTCGGCGGATTGGAACAGGACGTTCCCGCCGTACCAGGCGACGCTTCCCGTATCGTTCGGGCCCGACCGCACCGGTAACGGATCGAACGCGATCGGTGCATCCCAGTTGAACCTGTATGCGGCGGCGCTGAGATCGAACGGTCCGAGGAAGCTGCCCGGGAATGCATCGTAAGGACGAATGAAGCGGCTGATTTCGGTCTTGCGATCGAATACGGTGAGCGCCCCGTCCTCGAGATCGGCCCAGACGTAGCGCGGGTCGCCTGGATCGGGAAGGGTCCACATACCGTCGCCGCCGACGACGTCGGTCCAGTGACGGTCGAGAATACCTTCGCCGTCCAGCGAGTTCGACGGGCCGCAGAAGCCGCCGTTGTCCTGGAAAGCCGCGCAGACTTGATACGGATTTTCGTTCGAGAGCCCGACGTGATAGACTTGCCCGATCGCGAGGTTACGCGAGAACGACCAGTGCGTAAGGTCGGTGGTGAGCGCGTAGCCGCCGTCTTCGCCGGTCATGATGCGCTTGGCGTTCGTCGGGTCTATCCAGATCGCGTGGTAGTCCACGTGGACGTCCTTGGCGATCTCGGTGAATTTTTTTCCGCCGTCCTTGCTCTCGGCGAGCATCTCGGAGACGGCGTACACGTGGTTGGGATTCTTCGGATCCACCGCGATGTGCGTGAAGTAGAACGGGCGCTGATCCACGAGCGTGTCGGAGCTCGTCATCGTCCAATGCGCGCCCGCATCGTCGGTGCGCCAGAGAATCCCGCCCTTCGCCTCGATGATCGCGTAGACCCGATTCGGATTGCTGGGCGCGATCGCCAGGCCGATACGTCCGGTGAGCCCCGCCGGCAGTCCGTTGCCGGTCAGCCGCTTCCAGCTTCGTCCGCCGTCGGTGGACTTATAGAGGCCGTCGTCGGGACCGCCGCTCGTGAAGGTCCACGGCACGCGCCGGAAGTGCCACATGCCCGCGTAGACGACGCTCGGATTCTTCGGATCCATGGCGATATCGCTCGCGCCGCTGGCGGCGCTGAGGTAGAGCGACTTGCTCCACGTGTTACCGCCGTCGAAGGTCACGTAGACGCCGCGGTCGGTCGAATCCTTGTACGGATCGCCGAAGGCGCCGACGACGACGTGGCGCGGATCGCGCGGATCTATCGCGATGCGCGAGATACTCCACACGCCCGCCAGGCCGACGCGCCGCCAGGTCTTCGCGCCGTCCACCGACTTGTACAGGCCGTCGCCGTAGCTGACGTTGTTGCGCGGGTTCGCTTCGCCGGTGCCGGCCCACACGACGTTCTCGTTCGTGGGATCGATCGCCACCGCGCCCACGGCCGAGACGTCCTGCTTTCCGAAGACCGGTTCCCAGGTCGCGCCGCCGTTGATGGATTTCCAAACGCCGCCCCCGGCCGTCCCGAGGTAGTAGAGTTGATCGTTACGGGGCGTCCCCGCAACCGACGCAACGCGTCCGCCCGAGACCGCAGGCCCGATGGAGCGCCACGTCAGATTCGCGTAGGCGAACGCCGCCAGCAACACCGACGAGGCGATCATCATGGCGCGTTCACCGTCTTGATCGTCGTCAGCGGCTTCTTCCCGGCTTGCTGGATCTCGGCGTTGATCCCGGGCAGCGTGCCCGTGACGAACGCGTTGTACCGCGCCAGGCCGGCACGATAGAGCGCGTCCACTCGAGCGATCCCGTCTCTCACCGCCGGCGTGATGAGACCTTGCGCCGAGAAGAACGCTCCCATGACGTCCTCGTGCAGCTGGTTCTCCTGCTGCGTGCCTTCGCCGCGCAGATGGATTGCGAGCGTGTCGAAGAGCGCATCGCGTGCGGTCGCGCTCTCCTGCAGTTTGGAAACGAGCGCGGTGTTGTTCGCCGTCTTCGCGGCGGCATGGCGTCGTCCATGGCCTTCTTGAGGTCGTCGAGATTATTGAGGATCGTATCTATCTGCGAGAGGTACCCCATCTGGCGCATCGCTTCGTCGTACGACTGCTGGTACTCGGCCTGCGTGAACTCCGAACGCGGGTCGGGAAGCACTTTGAAGTGCTGCACGTACGCGTGCCCGGAGATCGTCATGCGCACCGAGTACGTGCCGGGCACGACGCCGGGTCCGTTGTTGGGGTTGAAGAAGTCGTTGTCGGCGCCGTTCCACTTCACCGGCGGATTGACGGTGAAGTCCCACGCGTAGCGGTTCAGAGCCGGCCTTGTTCGGGACGTACGGTACGTCTTTGGGGCCGACTTTGTGGGTCCCGGAGACGGTACGGATCACGCGGCCGTGCGAGTCGAGGATATCCAGCGACGGCGCGCTCTTCTGCGGCGCCGACTGGTAGAACGTGATCATCACGCCGTTGGGCGGGTTGTCCGCGGCGTAGTTCGTGTACGTGCCCTCGTCGTTGGAGTGCAGCGTCCATTCGTACGAGACGCGCGGGGCGAAGAGACGGCTCCCGGTCGAGACGGCCTGCGCGAGCTCCTGAACCGCGGTCATGTCGTCCATGATGTACGCCGAGCGGCCGTGCGTGGCCAGAACGAGGTCGTCGTACTGCGGCTGCATCCGGATATCGCGAACCGATGCCGTCGGCAGGCCGTTTTGGAACGACTGCCAGTTCGAGCCGCCGTCGAGCGAGATCCAGACGCCTTCTTCCGTTCCGAGATAGACGAGGTTGCGATTGCGGATGTCGGGACGAATCGAACGCGCCCACTGATCGGCCGGCAGGCCCGTGACGATCTTCGTCCAGTGCGCGCCGAAGTCGTGCGTGACGTAGGCATACGGCGCGTTGTCGCCGGTGAGGTGCCCGTCGGCGGTGGCGTAGGCCGTGCCGTCTACGAGCGTCGAGGGTGCGACCGTCGCGAAGCGCCCGAACTGCGGTGCGCCCGGCGGCGTGACGTTCGACCAGTGCTTGCCGCCGTCGCGAGTGAGCTGCACGAGGCCGTCGTCGGTGCCGACCCAGATCTCGCCTTTGGCACGCGGCGAACCTTCGATATCGAGAATCGTGTCGGTGTACTCCGCGCCGGAGACGTCGGGCGTGATCGGGCCGCCGGCCGGATTCTGGTGGTCCTTGATATTGCGCGTCAGGTCCGGACTGATGACCGTCCAGGTGCGGCCGCGGTCGGTCGTCGCGAAAACGACGTTTCCGCCGTACCACCCGATTACTTTCCCATCGGGCGAACGCCAAGGCGCGAACGCGATCGGCGACTCCCAGTTGAAGCGGTATTTGCTGGTCGAGAGCTGCCACGACTCTTTGCCGGTCTGGAAGTAGGGCTGTGCCGACCACTGGTCTTGCGTGACGCGATTGTAAAGCGAGAGCGATCCGTTTTGCGAGTCGGACCAAATCCACTCGGGAGCGCCCGGCTCGGGAATGCCCCACTGGCCGTCGCCGCCGGTGCTCGTGATCCAGTTCTTGTTCTGAATGCCCGACGAATCGAGCGAGTTCGACGGACCGCACCAGCCGCTGTTGTCCTGCAGGCCGACGCAGAGCGTGTACGGATTGTCGCCGCCCAGGCCGACGCGGTAGATCTGGCCGATCGGGAGGTTCGCGGAGAAGAACCAGTTGTCGCCGCCGTCAACCGTCAGCGCGTATCCGCCGTCCTCGCCGAGAATGATGCGCGAGGGGTCGTTCGGCGCGATCCAAATCGCGTGGAAGTCGGGGTGCACGTTGAAGCCGGTGAAGGGCTTGAACTTCTTTCCGCCGTCGGCGCTGACCATCGCTTGAAACGAGAGGGCGTAGACGCGATCCGGATTCTTCGGGTCCACGGCGAGATGAGAGAAGTAGAACGGGCGCGCGTCAACCTGCGTGTCGTCCGTGGTCATCGTCCAGGTGCCCCCGCCGTCGTCGGAGCGCCACACGACGCCTTCCTTGGATTCGATTACCGCGTAGACGCGATTGCCGTCGCTCGGCGCCACCGCAATGCCGATTCTTCCCACCGGTGCCGCGGGCAGTCCGTGCCCTTCCAGCTTCGTCCAGGTCGCGCCGCCGTCGGTAGATTTGTAGAGGCCGTCGGCGTCGCCGCCCGAGAGCGTCGTCCAGGGCCGCCGTTGGAACTGCCAAATGCCTGCGTAGACGACGTTCGAGTTCTGCGCGCTCATCGCGAGATCGGATGCGCCGCTTTCCGGCCCGACCGAGAGCGTTTGCCGCCAGGTCTTGCCGCCGTCGTCCGTTACGTAGACGCCGCGATCGCTGCTGTCGTTGAAGACGTCGCCGAGCGCGCCCACGATCACGTGATTGTGGTTGGCAGGGATCCACGAGGATCCGCGAGATCGATCGCGTGGCCTTGAGCCCGACGTTCGTCCAGGTCTGCCCGCCGTCGGTAGATTTGTAGATGCCGTCGCCGTAGCTGACGTCGTTGCGCGGATTCGATTCGCCGGTTCCGACCCACACGGTCTCGTTATCGGTGGGGTCGATCGTAATCGCCCCGATCGCCGCGACGGACTGCTTTTCGAAAACCGGGTCCCACGTCTGGCCGCCGTTCGCGGACTTCCACACGCCGCCGCCGGCCGCACCCACGTAGTACAGCTTGGGATCCGTGGCCGAGCCGGCTACCGCTGCCACGCGGCCTCCGCCGGCGGCCGGGCCGACTTCACGCCACTTCATATTTGCCAAAGGGCGGTCCGGGGGTCGGCGTCGGCGATGCCGGCGCCTCCGGACTGGCGGACGCCGCGGGCGCAGCCGAGGCTGCAGCCGAGGCCGCCGGCGCAGCCGGAGTGGCCGGCGCGATCGAGGCGGCCGGCGTCGGCGAAGCGGCCGGTGTGGTGTCGGCGGCACGAGCCGGGGTGCCGGTAAAGAGCACGGCGGCGCCGAGCGCGGCCAGGACGAAGACGCGTGTAGACAAAGCGGGAAACCCTCCTATCGGCCAGTAAGCGGCGCCTAATAGGCTAACTCCTGCGAGCGCGCGCTCGCATTCAGTTCAAAACAGCATCAAAGCGCACTACCTGTGCCGGGCCGCGTGCAGGGCCTCGTATTTCGGAACGTTCACGTGCACGGCGTACCACTGCGCCCAGGCAATCGCGACGCATATCGCCCCGATCAAAATGGTCACCACGACCAAGGCTTTGGTGCCCCTGCTCACGCTTGGAGGGGTTGGTCGCAGGGCGCCCGCTTTCCCGGAAGGCGCGCCCGTTAGGTGGGCCGAACCCCCCGACCCCATCATGAGGAAGACCATCGCCGGCGTTTCGGCTGCCGTAGCCCTGGCGTTTGCTTGCTTCTTCAGCACGGCGCCCGCGATAGCTGCCGAGCGGCCGGTTCCTGCCACGCCCGCCGCCGTAGCAGTCTATTCGAAGGTGCTGCATCGCATCAATCCTCAGATGCCGGGATGGCAGAGCCGCGAGCTCGCGCGCCGGGTGCTCGTGAACGCCGAGCGCTGGCGGCTCGATGCCAATATGCTCGTAGCCGTGGTCACGGTCGAATCCCGCTGGCACACCCACGCCGTCTCGAGCGCGGGAGCCCTTGGACTCGGGCAGCTCATGCCCGGGACCGCCGCTAAACTCGGAGTGAACCCGCTCAACCCGGTGGAGAATCTATCGGGCGCCGCGCGCTACCTCAGCGGACTCGTGCATCGCTTCGGCACCAAGAACTACGATCTCGTCTTCGCAGCGTACAACGCCGGCCCGCGCGCGGTCACCGAGTACGGCGGCGTTCCCCCTTACAACGAAACCGTCGAATACGTGGCGCGCGTGCTCGATGCGTGGCAGAATATCTCGCGCAGCGTTCGCATCCCGGCGAGCGCCTACGTCGCGAAGGCCCACGGCCTCGACGTAGACTACTGGCTCGACGCGGTTCAGTAACGGCGCCTTAGCGCCGCGCGCCGAGCTGCGAAGATAGAAACGAGAGCCCGGCCGTCTGATTGCCGACGCGCTGCGCGAACGAAGCGCCGTGCCCGTGGCCGCCGCTGCGCCGCGTGAGCACCAGCACGGGGCGGCCCGAGGAGGTCGCCGCTTCCAATGCGGCCCCGAACTTCCACGACTGCCACGGCGCGACGCGCGGATCGTTTTCGCTCGTCACGAGCAGCACCGCGGGATAGGCGGTTCCCTTGCGAACGTGGTGGTACGGCGAGTACGCGTACATCGCGCGGAACTGTGCCGGATCGTCCGTCGAGCCGTACTCGGTGACGTTGTACGCGCCGTTGGGAAAGACGTGATGGCGTATCATGTCGTAAAGCCCGGCGTATGCGACGACGGCTCCGTACGCGCGCGGGTGCTGCACGAGCGCCGCGCCGACCAGCAGGCCGCCGTTGCTGCCGCCCTCGATGCCCAGCCGCGACGGATTCGTCCAGCGATCCCGCACGAGCGCTTGCGCGGCGGCGTAAAAATCGTCGAAGACGTTTTGCTTCCGTTCGAGCATGCCTTGCTGATGCCACGATTCGCCGAACTCGCTCCCGCCGCGCAGCGTCGCGACGGCGTACGCGCCGCCCATCTCCAGCCAGGCGAGGTTCGTACCGATGAAGCGCGGGCCCAGTGGAAGACCAAAGCCGCCGTAGCCGGTGAGAATCGTCGGCGCGTTTCCATTCTGCGGCGTGCCTTCCAGCGAGAGCACCGTAACTGGAACGGCGGTGCCGTCCTTCGATTTGGCGGTCAGTTCGTGAACTCGTACGTTCGCATACGCGGTATCCGGCACGCTCAGCTCGTAAATCGTCCGGAGGTCGCCGCTTCGTCCGTCGTATGAGACCCAGCGCGAGGCCGGCCCGGCCCAGCCTTCGTACGCGACGACCGCGCTGCCCTGTTCTTCATCCGAAGCGATGCCGTCGATGCCGATGCCGCCGGAGGGCAGGCCGAGCGTGCGAATCATGCGGCCGGCGTCGTCGTAGTGATCCACGCGCCAATGCGTTCCCCACGACTTCGTGACGAGGAAGCCGCCTTTGATGGGCGCGATCGCATGCAGCGCCCAGTCCGGTTCCTCGGCGACGATCGTATCGAGCGTTCCGTCGTCGCGGAGCGCCGCGATGCGCCCGTGCGGCGAACCGGACGTCGCTACGACGAGCGAGACGGTTGCCGGCAAACGCGCCCTCGGTGATGCCGGCTTGCGCGCCGGCAAGTAGAATGCCACGTGGTTCCGTCTCGGCGATAGACGCGATAGAAGGATCCGTCGCCGAACTTTACGAGCGCAGCGGCCTGGCGCGCCCCCGCCGAGGTCACGAGTTGATACTCGGCGATCGGCGAGAGCGCGTCGAGCGAGAGCGCGTCGCTGCTCTGGGCCGTGCCGACGACGTGATGGTAGAGTTTGATTCCGAACTGCGAACCGCCGGCCGGGAGCCGCCCGTACGTGAAGGCGCGGCCGTCCGCATCCCACGCGACCACGGGGTCGGTCGTGCCGCCGCCGGCCGGACCGAGCGCCTCGGCGTAGATGCGCGCGCCGGAGACGTCGAGCACGCGAATGGTCGTGGATTCGCTTCCTCCCGACGACGTGCCGATCGCCAGAAGCCGGCCGTCGGGCGACGGCCACACGAAGTCTATGGATACCGCCGGACCGAGCGCCGCCGGATCGAGCAGCACGCGCGGCGTGCCTTGCGGCCAGTCCTGCGCGACGAGCACCGGCTGCGGCTGCGGCGGCGTCTCGCGCATGAAGAAGAGCGTCTTGCCGGCCAACTGCGCGCCGTACCGCTGCTCGCCCGTGTGCGCGAGCGCTCGCACCCGGCGAGCCAACTGCGCTCCGCCCGAGTAGGCGCCGAGGACCCGGTCTGCCTTGACGTTCTGCGCGTCAATCCACTGCTGCGTGCGCGCGCTGCCGGCATCTTCCAGATAGCGATACGGGTCGGGCACGCTCTGCCCGAATATGAGCGTCGCTACCGCAAGCAATGCCAAGAGACGCATGCCGTTACTCCTCTACCCCTTCACGCCAGCGCAGAATGCGCTCGACCGCGGCCCCAAGTTGGTGCGGGCCTTCTATTCGCAGCGGAATTGCGCCCGCGTTGCGCGCCGCTTGGACGTCGCTTTCGCGATCGCCTACGACGACGCAGCAGCCGGGCTCCACGCCGAGAGCGCGCGCGGCGTCCAGCACGAGCTTCGGTTTGGGTTTGCGGCACTCGCAGTCGTCCTGCGGCGCGTGCGGGCAGACGAAGAAGCCTCCAAACGGTCCGAGCAGCTCCTCGACGCGCCGGTTCACCGCATCGGTCTGTTCGAGCGTGATGTGGCCGCGGCCGACCCCGCTCTGATTGCTGACGACCGCCAGCGGCAACCCCGCGGCGCGAAGGCGGTCGAGAAGAACGCGAGCGTTCGGCGCCGGCTCGACTTTATCGGGATCGCCGTTGAAGGGCACGTCTACGACGATCGTCTCATCGCGGTCGAAGAGCACCGCGCAGACCTTCACGCTACGGCGTCACCGGGACGTAGACTTCGGCGCCCTGCTCTTGAAACTCGCGGGATTTCTCGGCCATGCCGCGTTCGGCGTACTCGCGAACCTCCTGCGTCAGCTTCATCGAACAGAAGTGCGGGCCGCACATCGAGCAGAAGTGGGCGACCTTCGCGCCCGGAGCCGGGAGCGTCTCGTCGTGGAACTCGCGGGCCGTCTCCGGATCGAGCGAAAGATCGAACTGGTCCTGCCAGCGGAACTCAAAGCGCGCCTTCGAGAGCACGTCGTCCCAATGCGAGGCGCGCGGATGCCCTTTGGCCAGATCCGCCGCGTGCGCCGCGATCTTATACGCGATCACGCCGTCCTTCACGTCTTGCTTGTTCGGCAGGCCGAGGTGTTCTTTCGGCGTCACGTAGCAGAGCATCGCCGTGCCGAACCAGCCGATCATCGCCGCGCCGATCGCGCTCGTGATGTGATCGTAGCCGGGCGCGATATCCGTGACGAGCGGCCCGAGCGTGTAGAACGGCGCCTCGCTGCAGATCTCGAGCTGCTTGCGCATGTTCTCTTCGATCAGATGCATCGGCACGTGGCCGGGCCCTTCGATCATCACCTGTACGTCGTGCTTCCACGCAACGCCGGTCAGCTCGCCGAGCGTTTCCAACTCTGCGAACTGCGCGGCATCGTTGGCGTCGGCGGTGCAGCCCGGGCGCAGACCGTCCCCGAGCGAGAACGCGACGTCGTACGCCTTCATGATCTCGCATATCTCTTCGAAGTGCTCGTAGAGGAAGTTCTCGCGGTGATGCGCGAGGCACCACTTGGCCAAAATCGAGCCGCCGCGGGAGACGATGCCGGTGACGCGGCTCGCCGTGAGCGGAACGTACCGCAGAAGCACGCCGGCGTGAATCGTAAAGTAGTCCACGCCCTGCTCGGCCTGTTCGATCAGCGTGTCCCGGTAGAGCTCCCAGGTGAGATCCTCGGCTTTGCCGCCGACCTTCTCGAGCGCCTGGTAGATCGGCACCGTTCCGATCGGTACCGGCGAGTTGCGCAAGATCCACTCGCGCGTCTCGTGGATGTTCGCGCCGGTGGAGAGATCCATGACCGTGTCGGCGCCCCACTTCGTCGCCCAGGTCATCTTCTCGACCTCTTCGTCTATGGAGGACGTCACCACGGAATTGCCGATGTTCGCGTTGATCTTCACCAGGAACTTGCGTCCGATGATCATCGGCTCGCTCTCGGGGTGATTGACGTTCGCGGGCAGGATCGCGCGGCCGCGCGCGATCTCGCCGCGCACGAACTCGGGCTCTAAGCCCTCGCGGATCGCTACGAACTCCATCTCCGGCGTGATCTCGCCGCGCCGGGCGTAGTGCATCTGCGTGACGTTCGAACCGGCCTTGGCGCGGCGCGGCTTGCGCGCGTTCGGAAATCGAAGGGCGTCGAGCTGCGGCATCGCCTCGCGGCCGCGCCGGTAGATGGAGGCCGACTGCTCCAACCCGACCGTGTCGCCGCGCGCTTCGATCCACGGCGCGCGCAGCGGCGGCAGGCCGCGGCGAATATCGGCCGCGTACTGCGGATCGGCATACGGGCCGCTCGTGTCGTAGAGCGTGTGAACGGTTCCGTCGGTCAGCGTGATGGCGCGCCGCGGGACGCAAATCGAGGGGTCCGACCCCTGGACGTATACTTTCATCTTTTTCCTCCCTACGCCGGCATTACCCGGATCAGGTTGCTTACGGTCGGCGCCTTCCGGCGGCGCCCTCTCAGCCCGTTTCGAGCTCCCGCTCAGTCGAGAGTACGACGCGGCCCGCGCGACTCTTCTCCGCCTGCCGGGGATGAAAGCACCCCGGACTGCGCCAATGACCGCTCCGTGACGACTCCCCTGGTAGATCCGGACCCGCAAGAGACGCAGGAGTGGCTCGACGCGATGCGCGGCGTGATCGCGGCCGAAGGGCCCGATCGCGCGCGAGCGCTGATCGCCACGCTGGTTGACGAGGCGCAGCGCAGCGGCGCCCACGTCTCGCTCGGACTGCAGACGCCCTACGTCAACACGATTCCGGTAGACCGCCAGCCGCAGATACCGGGCGACCTCGAACTCGAAGCCCGCCTGCGACACTACGTGCGTTGGAACGCGCTGGCGACGGTCGTGCGGGCGAACAAGGTCAGTTCGGAGCTGGGCGGACACGTAGCGAGCTTCGCGTCGGCTGCTACCCTCTACGACGTCGGCTTCAACCACTTTTTCCGCGCCCCCAGCGAGACGTTCGGCGGCGATCTCGTCTTCTTCCAGGGACACTCGTCGCCCGGCGTTTACGCGCGCGCCTTCCTCGAGGGGCGCATTACCGAAGAACAACTCGATCGCTTCCGCCAAGAAGCCGACGGCAAGGGACTCTCCTCGTACCCGCACCCCTGGCTGATGCCGGACTTCTGGCAGTTCCCGACCGTCTCGATGGGCCTGGGACCGATCATGTCCATCTATCAGGCGCGCTTCATGCGCTACCTGCACGATCGCGGGCTCGTGGATTCGACCGGGCGCAAGGTCTGGGCGTTCGTCGGCGACGGCGAGACCGACGAACCCGAGTCGCTCGGCGCGATCGCTCTGGCCGGCCGCGAGAAACTCGACAACCTCATCTGGGTCGTTAACTGCAACCTGCAGCGGCTGGACGGCCCGGTCCGCGGCAACGGCAAGATCATCCAAGAACTCGAAGGCGTCTTCCGCGGCGCCGGTTGGAACGTCATCAAAGTCATCTGGGGCCGAAGCTGGGATCCGCTGCTCGCCGCCGATTCGAACGGCCGCCTCGTCGCCCTCATGAACGAGTGCGTGGACGGCGATTACCAAACGTTCAAATCCCGCGACGGCAAGTACGTGCGCGAGGAGTTCTTCGGGCGCTATCCCGAGACGAAGGCGCTCGTCGCGGATTGGACGGACGAACGCATCTTCGCGCTGCAGCGCGGCGGACACGACCCAAGCAAGGTCTACGCAGCGTACAAGGCCGCCGTCGAACAGAGCGGACAGCCGACCGTCGTTCTGGCCAAGACGATCAAAGGGTACGGCATGGGCGATGCCGGCGAAGCGCAGAACATCGCCCATCAAGCCAAGAAGATGGAAGTCGAAGCGATGCGCAAGTTCCGCGATCGCTTCTCGCTGCCGATCACCGACGAGCAGATCTCAGCGGAGAAGATTCCGTTCTATCGGCCGCCCGAGGACTCTCCCGAGATGCGCTACCTGCGCGAACGGCTCGCGGCGCTCGGCCAGCTTCCGCAGCGGCGCAGGACGTCGGCCTCGCTGACCGTCCCCGATCTTTCGGCCTTCGACGCACAACTGCAGTCCACGGGCGACCGTAAGATTTCGACGACGATGGCCTTCGTGCGCACGCTCAGCACGATCGTGCGCGACCCGAACGTCGGCGCGCGCGCCGTTCCGATCGTCGCCGACGAGTCGCGCACGTTCGGCATGGAAGGCATGTTCCGGCAGCTGGGCATCTACTCGTCCGTCGGCCAGCTCTATCACCCGCAAGATGCCGAACAGCTCATGTGGTACCGCGAGGACAAGCACGGGCAGATCCTCCAGGAGGGCATCAACGAGGCGGGTGCCATCTCTTCGTGGATCGCGGCCGGTACGTCGTATTCAAACCACAACCTGCCGATGATTCCGTTCTACATCTTCTACTCGATGTTCGGCTTCCAGCGCGTCGGCGATCTCGCGTGGGCTGCCGGCGACAGCCGCACGCGCGGCTTTCTGCTCGGCGCGACCTCCGGACGCACGACGCTCAACGGCGAAGGCCTTCAGCACGAGGACGGCAGCAGTCAGGTTGCGGCATCGTTCATCCCCAACTGCCGCAGTTACGACCCGACGTACGCGTACGAGCTGGCGACGATCGTGCAAGACGGCTTGCGGCGCATGCTGACCGACCAGGAAGACGTCTACTACTACATCACGCTCATGAACGAGAACTACGAACATCCCGCGATGCCGGAGGGATCGCGGGATGGGATTCTACGCGGCATGTACCTGCTCCGAGATGCTTCGGCAGGCTCAGCACAGGTCACGGGCTCGGCACAAGCTAAAAAAGGCGCTCCCCACGTGCAGCTCTTCGGTTCGGGCGCGATTCTGCGCGAGGTGCTCGCCGGCGCCGACTTGCTCGCCGAGCATTGGGGCGTGAGCGCGGACGTCTGGAGCGTGACCAGTTTCAACGAACTGCAGCGCGACGGAGTCGCCGCGCGCCGCTGGAACATGCTGCACCCGCAGGAGCCGCCGCGGCGTTCGCACGTCGAGGAGTGCCTGGAAGGCCGCCCCGGCCCCGGGATCGCCGCCACCGATTACATCCGGACGTTCGCCGAACAGATCCATCCGTTCGTTTCCGCGAGCGGCCCGAGCAAGTCGCCTCGCCGCTACGTGACGCTCGGCACCGACGGGTACGGCCGCAGCGACTTCCGCCGCCGGCTGCGCGCGTTCTTCGAGGTGGATCGCCGCTTCGTCGCGGTGGCCGCGCTGCAGGCGCTCGCGAGCGAGGGGACGATCCCGCCCGCCGTCGTGCGCGAAGCACTCGAGAAGTTCGAGATAGATCCCGAGAAGCCGAATCCGATCAGCGTGTAACGAAAGGGCAGCATGAGCGAAGCGATTGAGATCCGCGTACCGGACATCGGCGACTTCCAGAACGTCCCGGTGATCGAGGTGCTCGTCAAAGCCGGTGACCGCGTTCGCAAGAACGACTCGCTCGTGACGCTGGAGAGCGAGAAGGCATCCATGGAAGTGCCGGCCGAGAGCGACGGCATCGTTCGCGACGTCCGGGTGAAGGTCGGCGACAAAGTTTCGAAGGGCACGCCGATCGTCGTGCTGGAAAGCGACGCTGCCGGCGCCGCGACGGCGTCTCCGGCAGCGCCTTCAAAGGCTGCATCCGCCCCTCCGCCGCCCGCCGTGCCCGCCGCGCCGGCCGCAAGCGCGCCGGCCCTATCGGGCAACGGCGTCATCCACGCAAGCCCGACCGTGCGCCGCTTTGCGCGCGAGCGCGGGCTGGCACTCAAGGACGTACGCGGCACCGGACCGGCCGGGCGCATCACGCGCGAGGACGTCGAGACGCTTCTCTCGGGCGCGCAGCGCGGCGGCATAGGCTTTGCCGGCCTGCCCGCGTGGCCGAAGGTGGACTTCGCGCAGTACGGCGAGATCGAGCGCAAGCCGCTCTCGCGCATCAGGAAACTCTCGGGTCCGAACCTGCACCGCAACTGGCTGGCGATCCCGCACATCACGAACTACGACGAAGCCGACGTGACGGCGCTCGAATCGTTCCGCAACGAGATCAACGCCGAGCAGGCGCGCTCGCAAGGGCCAAAACTGACGCTGCTGGCGTTCCTAATCAAAGCGTCGGTGGCGGCGCTGCAGCGTTTTCCGGAGTTCAACTCCTCGCTCGAAGGCGAGGACCTCGTCTACAAGCACTACTACAACATCGGCTTCGCGGCCGACACGCCGAACGGCCTAACCGTTCCGGTGATCAAGAACGCCGACAAGAAGGGCTTGCTCGAGATCGCGCGCGAGACCGCCGCGCTCGCCGCGAAGGCGCGCGACGGTAAACTGCTTCTGACCGAGATGCAGGGCGGAACCTTCACGATCTCATCCATCGGCGGCATCGGCGGCACCGCGTTCACGCAAATCGTCAACGCCCCCGAGGTGGCCATCCTCGGAGCGACGCGCAGCGCGATGAAGCCCGTCTGGGACGGCGCGGCCTTCGTGCCCCGCCTCATGCTGCCGATCAGCGTCAGCTACGATCATCGCGTGATAGACGGCGCACTCGCCGCGCGCTTCCTCGTCTTCGTCGCCACCGCCCTAGGCGATTTCCGCCGAGTAGTCCTGTAGCGCCCCCGTCATCGTAAACGTGTCATCCGGACCCGTGTCATCCTGAGCTTGTCGAAGGACCCGTGTCATCCTGAGCTTGTCGAAGGACCCGTGTCATCCTGAGCCTGTCGAAGGACCCGTGTCATCCTGAGCCTGTCGAAGGACCCGTGTCATCCTGAGCTTGTCGAAGGACCCGTGTCATCCTGAGCTTGTCGAAGGACCCGTGTCATCCTGAGCTTGTCGAAGGACGATACCGGCAAAATCTTACGCTTCGAGCGGTCCTTCGACAGGCTCAGGATGACACGCTAGTGACGCGCCCGCGGTCCTTCGACAGGCTCAGGATGACACGCTAGTGACGCGCCCGCGGTCCTTCGACAGGCTCAGGATGACACGCTAGTGGCGCGCCCGCGGTCCTTCGACAGGCTCAGGATGACACGCTAGTGGCGCGCCCGCGGTCCTTCGACAGGCTCAGGATGACACGCTAGTGGCGCGCCCGCAGTCCTTCGACAGGCTCAGGATGACACGCTAGTGACGCGCCCGCAGTCCTTCGACAGGCTCAGGATGACAGGGACAAACTCAGGATGACACGCTAGTGGCGCGCCCGCGGTCCTTCGACAGGCTCAGGATGACAGGGACAAGCTCAGGATGACACGGACAAACTCAGGATGACACGTTTACAACCACGCGCTTAGGTTGCGGGCGACGGTTCCTTTAGGCGCCAGCCGAAGATGAGGAGCCACAGCATGAAGATCAATTCGCCGAAGAACGTGACGAAGAGAATATCCACGTTCACGTTTGGATACAGGTACGGCTGCAGCCCGGTCACGATCCAGCCGAGCCCGTCTATCGCCAGCAGAATGCCGATGGCCTTCGGGATGTAGCCGGAGCGGAAGATCAGGTATCCGAGCAAGAGCAAGTGGACCGCGAAGATCACGAGGCTCATGGACCATTCGTAGCGGAACGTATGCAGCAGAAGGTCGGCTTGAGCGTAGAGCGGCCCCGTTCCGAAGAGCTTCGGGTACTCCGGCGTGCTGAAAAGGCGGAAAACCGTTACGAGATTGAGCGTAGCGAAGAGCGCCATGCCTGCATAGATGAGGCGGAACCACGCCGTGAGCAGCGAGAGGCCGCGGTTGACCGGCGCGAGCAGTATGTAGAGCGCCCACGCTACGACGATATCCTCGGCGAAGGTGATCAGGTAGCAAAGGATGATGGCGGCGAAGGTGCCGCTGTGGGCCGCGATGTTCTGGGCCGTCTGCTCGATGTGGCCCGGGATGACCAGCCTCGGATAGAGCGCGAACTCGGCGTAACTCACCGGACTGAGCAGATAGCCGAAGCCGGCGACCAGCGCCGCTTGGCGCAGCGTTAGCCCGTCGAAGGGCCGCGAGCGTGGTGCTTCCATCCGTGCCGTTTTCTACGCCGCTTGCGGAAGCGACTTCACGTTCGCGCCCTTGATCAGCAGCCAGAGTGTAATCGCGATTTCGCCCAGGAGGGCCGGGAACGCGAGGTTGAAGGCCGTGTCGTAGGCGGCGGGCGCGAGCAATCCGATCGCGCTGACGATAACGTACGCGGCGCCGTTCAGCAGCAGCCATATGCCGAGCCAGCGCGGCAAGAAGCCCGACTTCATCACGAGCAGGCCGAACGGCAAGAGCCACAGCCCCCAAAAGACCTCGTCCACGACGTTCCCCTGCGAGTGCAGCCTGACGAAGAACATCGCCAGCGCGTCGAGCTGCTGCCTATCGAACGCGCCGAGAAAACCGCCGCCGTGCGCGAGCACGAGCGCGGCGATCCAGTTGAGCGAGTTCATGAAGAAAATCGGCGTCACCATGAGGCCCCCGAGAACGACCATCAGCGCGGCCAGGGCGCGGTCAACGCCGCTGAATAGCCGGTAGAGCGCCAAGACCGTGCAGAGCCCGAGCAGCCCGTTGAGGAGATAGCCCGCGATCCCCAGCCTGAACAGCATCTCGTGGGTCAAGATGTTGTTGACCGTCGCACCCGCATCGCCGGTGACGAACAGCACGCTCGGGACGTAGATCAGGCTGAAAGGCCCCACGAGGATCTCCACCAGGTAAAAGACGCCCGCGATCCGCGCCGCCCTGTTGATGGGGTGCATGGATGAGGTACGGGCCGGGCTACGCCATTGTTTCCCAGCCGCCAAACATGACAGCGCCTGTCATGTATCGGCCGTATCCTGGGAACAAGACGCAACAACTCACGCTAGAGGAGACGACATGATTAAGGGGATCGACATCTCGGCCTATCTCGTCCGCGACCCGCAGGCCGCCATCGCGTTCTACCGCGACGTGCTCGGCATGCAGCCGACCGAAATTGACGACCAGGGCCGGGGAGCGGAGTTCACGCTCGCCGACGGCTCGACGTTCGGCGTCTGGAAGCCGGAAGACGGCGAGACCGGCGGAGCGCTCATGTTCGCGGTGGACGACGCGAAGAAAGCGGTCGAGCACTATCGTTCCAAGGGGCTCGAGCTCTCCGACGTCATGGAATCGCCGGTATGCTTCATGTCCTTCGGTCAGGATCCCGAAGGCAACGCCCTCATCATCCATCAGCGCAAAGGGTAGCGCTCGAGGGCGCGTCGCGCGCGCTCAGCGATCGCATCGCGCAGGGGCGTGGGCTCGACGACGCTCGCGACGTCGGACCACGCGATCGCCTGGAAGATCGCTATCTCGAATCCCGGAAAGGTGACGCGCACGAGCGGTTCGTCCTCGCCATCGCGCGAGACGACCTCGGCCGGCCAGTATGCGGTCAGCCGCTCGATCGCGTCACCGCGCACGCGCAGCGTCGCGGAGTAATCGGCACCGCGCGACGCTTCCGCAAAGCGCGCGGACGAGTCGGCCCAGTGCCGTTCGAGATCGAACTCCGGCGGGCGCTCGAACCGTTCGGTCAACTCTTGCGCGTCGCGAATACGTTCCACGCGAAAACTGCGCAGGTCGTCGCCGTAGCGCGCGATGAGATACCAGACGCCGGCCTTGGAGACCAGGCCCAAGGGATCCACGGTCCGCGTCGTTTGCGTACGGTTACGATCGGCATACGCGATGCGAAGACGCCGGTCGTCCCATACGGCGCGCCGTAACGTGGTGAGCAGCTCGCGCGGAGGCTCGGGTTGATTCCAGCGGCGCTGGTCGAGATGAATTCGCGAGCGCGATTTGTCGGCGGCGCGCTGATGCACGTCGGCCAGACCGCCGCGCAGCTTCTCGAGCGCGCGCGCCAGGCCGCGTTCCAGCCCCAGATCGGCCAGCGGACTGGCGCCGGAGACGAAGAGCGCGCGCACCTCGTCCTCGTTGAAGAAGGTGAGCGCGCGGCGGTAGCCGTCGGCCAGAACGATGCCGCCGGCCGAACCGCGTTCGGCGTAGACCGGGACCCCGGCCGCACTGAGGGCGTCCACGTCGCGGTAGATCGTGCGTTCGGAGACCTCGAGCTGCGCGGCGAGCACGCGGGCGCTGCACTGCCGCCGAGACTGCAGCAGCAGGAGGAGTGCAACGAGCCGGTCCGCCTTCACGCACCCATCACACTACGGAAATATGACAGTGAGTGTCAACTATTCAAACGAGCACCGAGGAATGCTCCCGCGGGATCGCACCGTCGGAGCAGCCCGTAGGCATTGGCTTAAGCCCCTACCGTCCGTGTAGCTGCCGCAGCACGTACTGTAGAATTCCGCCGTTCCGGTAGTACTCGGCCTCGTTGGGCGTATCTATCCGCACGCGCACGCCGAACTCGATCGAGCGGCCACTGTGCGGATCGGTCGCCTTCACGTGCGCGCGCATGCGCGGCTCGATGCCGCCCGCGATGCCGGTGATATCGTAGACCTCTTCGCCGGTCAGTCCGAACGTCGAGCGGTCCGCGCCGTCGAAGTACTCCAGCGGCAGGACGCCCATGCCGATGAGATTGCTGCGATGGATACGCTCGAACGATTCGGCGATCACCGCCTTGATGCCGAGCAAGTACGGTCCTTTGGCCGCCCAGTCGCGCGAAGATCCCGAGCCGTATTCCTTGCCGGCTAAGATGACGAGCGGGGTGCCGTCGGCGCGGTACTTCTCGGCCGCGTCGAAGATCGAGAGCTGCTCGTTCGACGGAAGGTAGCGGGTGACGCCGCCCTCGACGCCGGGGACGAGCGCGTTGCGCAGGCGCACGTTTGCGAACGTCCCGCGCACCATCACTTCGTGGTTGCCGCGCCGCGCACCGTAGGAGTTGAAATCCTTGGGCTCGATGCCGCGCTCCATCAGATACCGCGCGGCCGGGCTTCCCTTTGCGATGCTTCCGGCCGGAGAGATGTGATCGGTCGTGACCGAGTCGCCGAGCACGGCGAGCGCGCGCGCGCCGCGCACGTCCGCCAGCGCCTGCGGCTGCGCCGGCATGCCGTCGAAGTACGGCGGCTCTTTGATGTACTCGGACGCGGGATCCCACGGGTAGCGCTCGCTGGCGGCGACGTCCAGCCCGCTCCAGTTCGCATCGCCCTTGAATACGTCGGCGTACTCGCGTTCGAACATCTCGCTGCCTATGCAGGCCGCCATCGTCGCGGAGATCTCGTCGTTGCTCGGCCAGACGTCCTTGAGATAGACGGGCTTCCCGTCGCTTCCGATGCCCAGCGGCTCGGTCGTGAGATCCACGTCCATGCGCCCCGCGAGCGCGTACGCTACGACGAGAGGCGGCGAGGCGAGATAGTTCGCGCGAACTTGCGGATGGATCCGCCCTTCGAAGTTCCGGTTGCCGGAAAGAACCGCCGCGACGACGAGGTCTTGATCGGCGATCGTCTCGGCGACGTCCGCGGGGAGCGGGCCGGAGTTTCCGATGCAGGTCGTACAGCCATAGCCCACGATGTCGAAGCCCAGCGCATCGAGCGGCTCGCGCAGCCCGGCCTTCTCTAAGTAATCCGTGACGACTTTCGAACCGGGGGCCAGCGAGGTCTTCACCCACGGCTTCGAACGCAGCCCGCGCGCGACCGCATTGCGCGCCAGCAGGCCGGCACCGATGAGCACCGACGGATTCGACGTGTTGGTGCAGCTCGTGATCGCCGCGATCACGACCGCGCCGTCGTACAGGTCGTCCTTCGTCTGCGCGATCGTAGCGGTCCCGCCGCCGCCTTCGTCTTTGAAACGTTCGAGCGCGCCGTTGCCGCGTTCGCGCGCCGCAACCCACTGGGTGAGCTCGCGGTCGAAGGCGCTCTTGACCTGCTGCAGCGGCACGCGATCTTGCGGGCGCCGCGGACCGGCGACGCAGGGTTCGACGCTGCCCAGATCGAGCTCGAGCGTGTCGGCAAAGACCGGGTCGGCCGAGTCGTCGGCATGGAAGAGTCCCTGCGCCTTGGCGTACGCTTCGACGAGCGCGACGCGTTCGGGCGAGCGCCCGGTGAGGCGCAAATACTCGAGCGTCCGATCGTCTATCGGAAAGACCGCGACCGTCGAGCCGAACTCCGGCGACATGTTGCTGATGGTGGTTCGGTCAACCACCGGCAACGCGGAAAGTCCGCGCCCGTAGAACTCGACGAACTTTCCGACCACGCCCTTCTTGCGCAGCATCTCGGCGACGGTCAGCACGAGGTCGGTCGCGGTAACGCCTTCGCGCAGCGCGCCGTTCAAACGGAAGCCGACGACCTCTGGAATGAGCATCGTCACCGGCTGCCCGAGCATCGCCGCTTCGGCTTCGATGCCGCCCACGCCCCAGGCGACCACGCCCAGCCCGTTCACCATCGTCGTGTGCGAGTCGGTGCCGACCGCCGTATCGGGATAGGCCAGCGAGCCGTCGGTACCGCCGAAGACCACGCGCGCCAAATACTCGATGTTCACCTGATGGACGATCCCGGTTCCCGGCGGCACGACGCGCAAGCCGGTAAGCGCGGCCTGCCCCCACTTCAAGAACGCGTACCGCTCGCGATTGCGGGCGAACTCGATCGCCGTGTTCTTCGCGAGCGCGTCGTTCGTTCCGAAGAAGTCCACCTGCACCGAATGATCCACGACCATCTCGACCGGCTGCAGCGGATTGATCGCCGACGCATCGCCGCCCATTGCGGCCATCGCGTCGCGCATCGCGGCCAGGTCCACGACGCAGGGCACGCCGGTGAAATCCTGCAGCAGCACGCGAGATGGCGTGAACGCGATCTCGCGTTCCTGCCGCGCCTGCGGATTCCAGCGCGCGAGGGCCTCGACGTCGTCGCGCGTGACCGCCCGGCCGTCTTCGCAGCGCAGCAAGTTCTCCAGAAGAATTTTGAGCGAAAACGGCAGACGTTCGAGTTTGGTCAGGCCCGCGCGCTCGAGCGCGTCGAGGCGAAAATAGCGGTAGGAGCGTCCTGCGACGCGCAGCGTATCGAGTGCGTTGAAGCTATCGAGGTTCGGATTCATGGCAGAATCGTACTTTCGGATCGCCCTGCGCGTAGCCTTCGATTTTCAGCGCGGCTTCGCCGGAAAGCAGCCGCCAGAGCGGCTCGGCAACGAGCGCGAGGCGCCACGGCTGCAGCGCCAAGGTGCGCTCGAAGCTCGCACGATCGCGCGGAACCTCGCGCGCGATGCGATCGAGGACGGCTCGGGGCACGAGCAGGCTCGACGGAAGTTCGTTCTCCCGCGAAATCTCGCCGACGAGCGCTCCCAACAGCGCGACGATCGTCTCTCGCGACGGCCCGGGCGAGCGCGCGGGGCGTTCGGGCAGTTCGTCTTCGGGCAGGGCTTGGCCGCGCGCGACCGCATCGAGAATCGCCTGGCCGAGCTGGCGCCGCATTCCGGCATCCATCCTGCGCAGCGCCGCGAAATCGTTGGAGTTTTTGGTTTGAGCGTCGCCAGACCGGCGACGACGTCGTCGGGAAGAATGAAGCGCACCGGCAGGTCCCGCTCGCGCGCGATTCGATCGCGCAACTGGACGATCTCGTTCAGAATCGCGAGTTCCCGCCGGCTCATGCGCGTGGCGCCGGGCACGCGCATGTACGCGCGCCGCTCGTCTACGCGGTATCGCTCGGCGTCGCCGAGCTCGACGCACTCCTCGTACGCCCACTCGTAGCGGCCCTTTTCCTCCAGGCGCGGCCGCAGCGCGTCGTAAAGTTCCAACAGGTGCGCGACGTCGCCGACGAGGTACTCGACCTGCTGCTGCGAGAACGGCCGCGACGACCAATCGCTGACCGTCTGCGATTTCGCCAAGCGCACGCCGCAGACGGAGCGAACGAGATCGGCCAGCGAAATCTGCATGCCGTAGCCGAGGAACGCCGCCGCGACTTGCGTATCGAAGACGCGCGGCGGCACGAGGCCGAACCGATCCGCGAAGATCTTGAGGTCGGCCGAGAGTGCGTGCCCGACGACCGTCGTGTGCGTGAGCGCCAGCGCGAGGTCGCGCAAATCGCCCAACGCCAATGCGTCTACGATCGCCGTGCCGTCGTCGAAGGCGATCTGCACGACCATCAGACGCGGCGAGTACGTTCGCTCGGCGTGAAACTCCGTGTCCAGCGCGACGCGCGGCGCCTCGCTCACGCGTTCGCACACCTCGGCCAGCGCGGCGCGATCGGCGACGATCTGCGGATCGCTCACGGCTCGGACGTACCCGGCGGCTGCCGGTGGAAGCGGAAGTGCAGATGCGGGCACGCGTGGGTCTGGCAGTAACGATGCGCGTAGCGGCTGGCCCGCGATTCGTAACCGTGGATCGCGACGGTGACGCGGTCGCCGAAGATCGTGAGCGCGGCGCAGATCGGGATGGCTATGGCGCACATCGTCCAAACGTGTACCCACATCGGGACCCGGAACGTCGCCGCCGTCGCGGTGGCGACCGTGCCGCCGAATCCGGGGATTACCCGCACTGCGAGCAAAAAGCCGGGCGAACCGACCGGAAAGCGGCGCACCCATGCGGGCAGGCGTTCGAGGTATTCGTGCAGATCGAACAGCCTGGAGGCGTGCGTGTTGATCCAGTACCCCAGCATCGCCGCCAGGACGAGCCCGATAACGTCCACGATCGTCCCGACGATCGGACCGAAGATCGCCCCGTTCATAATCGCCAGCGCGTCGGTGACCGAGAACGGGGCCGACGCGACGACGGCAAAGACGGCCACCGCCAGCGGATAGGCCAGCGGACCGATCGCCAGGATCGTGTGCGCGACCCGTGGCTGGTAGCGGATTACGAGCACGGCAAGGCCAAACGACGCGACCAAGAGCGCGACGCCGGCGATCCGCCGAAAGAGGCGATTCAATAGATGGTAGTGCGTGCGGTCATCACGTTGCTGTGCGGAGTTGGGCTCTACGCCTCGCTTTTCATGCTTGCCAAGGCCCGGCGCGCCGCCCGCGGCGAGCTCGAGGAGCCCAGCGTGGTCCAAACGGCCCGGGCCCGGCTGTTCGGCGGGCTCCCCAACGCCCTGATCGGCGCGGTCTACTACCTGGCGATGGGCCTAGGGGTCTGGTGGGCGCGCGGCCCGCTCGCGGCCGCCTTGCTCGCCGCGGCGCTCTTGGCCGCGGGCACCTCGCTCGCGCTCGCGTACTCCCTGCTCTTCGTGACCCGGCGGGCCTGCCCGTACTGCTGGACGGGGCATCTGGTCAACTGGACGCTCCTGGCTCTCTGCCTGTGGATTTTTCTTCCGGACGTCTTGAGTATGGGCATGCGATTTTGGTAGAATCACCCTCTCTGGTCTGGACGGCACTTTACTGCGCCGAAACCGCCGGTAGAGAGGGCCGAAACAGTAGCGCTAGCTCTACTGTTAGGTGAACGGCAGTGAAATCGGGGGCTGCGCGAGTGCGCGGCCCCTCTGCTTGCGCTTCGCGGAAGTCTCTTATTGAGCGGCGTGAATGTGGATGGCCTTATCCAAGCCCTTGAGCACGACGTGGCCGAGATCCTCGAAGGCCAGCTGCTTGCCGGCGCACAGTTCGACGACGACGTTAGACACCAGACTCTGCTCGGCTTGGGCGTGCGAGCATATTCTCGCTGCTAGTTGAACGGTCGTTCCGAACAAGTCGTTGTTACCTTCCACGGGTTCTCCAGCCGCGGCGCCGATGCGAACCTTCACCGAACGGTCTACGCCCTGCCAGGAATGCTCGGATAGCTCGCGGTGAATCCTAGCCGCGCATCGCACCGCGGCCGCCGCCGACCGGAAGGATGCCATGATGCCGTCGCCCGTGTGCTTGACCTCGCGACCTTTGCAGGCTTGGAGGGCGCTTCGCACGATCTCATCGTGGACCCCGAGAAGCACCATGCTGGCTTCGTCTCCAAGACGCTGCGTCATGGCCGTCGAGCCGACGATGTCGGTAAAGAGCACCGTTCGGATGCCGGGGTCGTGCTCGTCACTCCCGCCTCCGGGGAGGAGCACCGCTCCGGCAGAATTCACTGCGGATTCGCCTAGAAATCCCTCCGCAACTTCCGGCGCTACTTCAATGATTTTGTCCGCAACGAGGCCATGCGCTTCACGATGTACGTTCATCGCGGCTTCCGAGTCCGGCGCCGTGCAGAGGCAAAACACTTTGCCCTGCCCTTCGTTCAGCCAGTAACGGTGGTACACCACGCCGTACTTGCCTTGGGTCCTTTCATCCGCAAGATGCGCGGCGGCAACGGCTTCTGCCGTAACTCCGGGAATTTCATGGATGTCCATGTACATCGGCACGCTGATCGTCCTCGCCTCTAAGCCGACGTCATTCTAGAAACCGACATCTCCGGCGGTTGCCGTAGCGTCTGATATACGACGCAGTAGCGTTCGGTTAAGCGAATCAACGTATCGAGCTGTTCCTCGGATGCGTCGGTGTCCAGTTCGAATTCCAACCGAATGCGAGCAAATCCAACCGGCGCTTCCTTATCGACCCCCAACGTCCCTCGAAAGTCGAGGTCGCCCTCGGCACGCACCGAGCCGCTTCGAATGTCTACGCCCAATGCGGTAGAAACGGCGCCGAGCGTTACGCCGGCGCAAGCTACGAGCGCGTCGAGCAGCATGTCGCCGGAGCACGCGCTTAGTCCATCGCCGCCCGTCGCAGGGTGCAGCCCTGCTTCAACGAGTGCCTTGCCCGTTTGCAACCTGCACGTAATTCCGTCGCTAAGACGTCCGTGGGCCCTGAGCGTAACGAGCGCCGCGTCGGGCTTTTCCTTGTACAGTTCTTTTATCGGCGCTTGCGTCGCCCGCAGCTCTTCAGCCTTCACATACCTATACCCCAGAGTTCCTTAGATAGCGCGCTCTTCGCCAACAGAGGAGTGCTCCCCGCCGCAATGGCCGCGGGCTAGCGAATATTCTCGATCATCGCGCGATACTTGGGGTCGCTCGTGGGGCTGCGGCAAGAACAGGCAGCTAGCATTTCTGCGGCGATCGCGGGCGTCGTCGCGCGCAGGCTCATGCAGAGCACGTTCGCGTCGTTCCACTCGCGGGCGCCGGCCGCCGTCGCCGCGTCGGCACAGAGCGCGGCCCGCACGCCGGGCACCTTGTTGGCCGCGATGCTGACGCCGGTGCCGGTCCAGCAGCAGAGCACGCCGTACCCCGCCTCGCCGGCTGCCACGGCAGGCCGACGTCGCGCCCGACCGAGGGCCACGCGTCTTCGAGCATCCGGCGCGAGCGCGCCGAATCGGCGGACCTCGTGGCCAGCGCGCGAACAGCCAGCGCGCGATCGTCTCGGGCAGCTCGCCTGCCATATCGCTTCCCAGCGCAATCACCATGAAAAAGACCTTCGCCGGTAGAGGGTGCGAGTCCAGCGGGCCGTAACGCAGCGGTCGTGAACCAGGCTCGCCTAGCCGCGACGGTCATGCTCGTCCGTCCGCCATTCGAGGTGTATCTGACGCGGCGCAGCGGGCGCAGCGCCTTCGCACCCGACGCTTTCGTCTTTCCCGGCGGTACGGTGGACGCGCAGGACGAATCGCCGCAAGCGCTCGAGCGAGCTCGCGGGCTCGAGCCGGATCGCCTCGCACGCGAGTTCCGCAGCACCCCGGCGCCCGAGGCGGCTGCGGCGCTGCTCCTGGCAGGCGTTCGAGAACTCTTCGAAGAGGCAGGCGTGCTGCTCGCCAAGACCGAGGCCGGAGAGCCGGCTGGCGAGCGCGATCTCGACGACTCCGAACGCCGCGCTATGCGCGAAGGCGGCCTTGCGTTCGCGACCTTCCTCGCGAATCACGGATTGTACGCCGACACGCAGGCGCTCGCACTCTTCTCGCACTGGATTACGCCGTACAGCGAGCCCAGGCGCTACGATACGCACTTTTTCGCGGCGATCGCGCCTCCCGGCCAGATCGCGCTTGCCGACGCGATCGAAACGCACGACGGCGTCTGGATATCGCCCGCCGACGCGCTCGCCCGCCGGCAGGCCGGGACGATGCACCTCGTCTACCCGACGATCAAACACCTCGAACGGCTGCGCGCGTTCGAAACCCCGGAAGCGCTCGTGACGTTCGCGCGCACGAAAGAGATCCCAGCGATTCTTCCGGTCGACTGCGATCGCGGCGGATTCGAGATTTCGCCGGATTTGGAGAACGCGTGGTAACGCTCGTTCGGGCGAACAATCCCTCGCCTATGACGCTCACGGGAACGAACTCGTACGTCGTGGACTGCGGCGCCGGTGAGGCGCTCGTAATTGATCCCGGGCCGCGTCTCCCGGCGCACGTCGCCGCGCTGATCGAAACGGCCGCCGCCAAAGACCTGCGCATCCGCGCGATCGCCGTCACGCACGGCCATCCCGATCACGCGCCCGGCGCCGCCGATCTCGCCGCCGCAACCGGCGCGCTCGTCTACGCGCACCCGCGCAGCCGAATCAAACGCGACGCCGATCTCCCCCTCGAAGGCGAACTGCGAGCCGGCACGACGGCGCTGACGGTGATGGACGCGCCGGGGCATGCGGCCGATCACGTCGTCTTCTACCTGCCGGCGGAACGCATACTCTTCACAGGCGACGTCATCGTCGGCGAAGGCACCGTGGTGATCTCACCGCCCGGCGGCGAGATGCGCGCCTACCAGCGCACGCTCGCGCTTCTGCTCGAACGGTTCGGGGATGCCGCAGCGATCTACGGCGGCCACGGCCCGATCGTCACCGATGCGCGCGCGAAGATCCAGGAGTACATCTCGCACCGGCAGCTGCGCGAACGGCAAGTGCTCGACGCACTGCGCGAAGGGCCGATGACGATTCTCGATATCGTCCGGCGAGTTTACGGCCCCGAGCGCTCCGTGCTCTGGCCGGTCATGGCCCGCCAAGTGCTCGCACATATCCAAGCGCTCGAGGCCGAGGGGCGCGTGAGCGCGCCCTTTGCATCGCGCCGCAGGCGAACGGCGGAAGAGATCGCGATTCTCAACCCCAGCCTGGAAGAACTCGTCGGACCCGAAGAAGCGGCGGTGCTGGCGGCGGAGCTGGGAACCGCACTGCGCATAGATGCCTTGCCGGCTTACCGGCTCGTGCCAGGGGCCGAGCCGGGCTTTTAGAATCCTTCGGCCATGCGCCGTCTGCTGCCGATCGTCGCCATCGCCGCATTAGCGTCGTGCTCGCAATCGAGCGGGCCGGGACTTCCTCCGCAGAGCGCTGCGGCGCAGCACTCGTGTTACGTCGTGAAGGTAGCGCCCGCGACGATCAAAGCGACGATCACCTTCTACGGCTGGCCGGACAACTCGCCGCCCGGCGATCAGATCGCCCACCCGGTGCTGCATAAAGTCGCTTCCGGCGACGGCACGTACTGCAATCCGACGACGTTCGCGACCGACCGCAAAGAGAATACGGCGATCCCGTACGGAATCAAGATTTACGTGCCGTTCATCAAGCAGTACTTCATCCGAGAGGATCTGTGCACGCACTCCGGACCGCCGACCGGCAGCGGGAGCAACGGCTGCTACAAACTCTGGTTCGATCTCTGGATTGGAGGCACGGCGAAGTCGAAGACCCGCGACGTCGTTCGCTGCGAGCGTTCGCTCACGCCCGGGAAGGAGGTTGACGTCGTTTTGTATCCGCGGCGACGGTCTCGCGGTCGCGCACCCCGGCCCGATCTACCGCGATAAACCGCCGCCGAACGGCAGCTGTGACGGCAAGAGTTAGGGAATAGAGAGAACGATCTTCCCGAACTGATTGGCTTCGTCCATCCGGCGCGCGGCGGCCACGACTTCTTCCATCGGAAAGACGCCGTCCACGACCGGCCGCAGACCTCCATCGAAGAGCGCGAGCATCGCCGCAAAGTCCCCCGGGCTGCCCATGGACGTACCCATAATCGTGACTTGCTTCCAGAAGAGCGGAAAGAGTTTGATCGTCGCATCGCCGGCCGTGCCGCCGTAGACGACGATTCTGCCGCCCGGGCGCACGGCGTCTATCGCCTTGGCGAGCGTATCGCCGCCGGAGGAATCCACGACGAGGTCGATGGGGCCGTGCGCGCGCAGCGTCTTATGCCAGTCCGGATCCGAACGGTAGTTCAGCGCGAGGTCCGCGCCGAGCGCCTTGGCACGTTCGAGTTTCTCGTCGCTGCTCGAGGTGACGATCGCGCGCGCGCCGGCGCGCTTGGCAAAGAGCAGCGCGAAACTCTGCACGCCGCCGCCGATGCCGGTGACGAGCACCGTTTCGCCGGCTTCGAGCCGGCCTCGCGTGAAGAGCGCGCGGTAGGCGGTAAGACCGGCGAGCGGAATCGCCGCCGCTTCTTCCATCGAAAGGTGCGCGGGCTTGCGGTAGACGTTATCGGCCGGCACGGTTACGTACTGCGCGAACGTGCCGTCGCGCGGCAGCCCGAGGATGGACGATCTCGAAAGGTCCCAGACGTGCGGGTCGTCGCCCCAGTCCAGCGCCGGGTTGATGACGACCTCGTCTCCCTCGCCGATCTCCGCAAGCACGGGCGAACCGGCCGCGACGACGCCCGCGCCGTCGGAGCCCAGCGTGATGGGGAGTCGAATCTTCGGATAGAGACCTTGCGTGATATAGACGTCGCGATGGTTGAGCGCGGCCGCGCGCACGCGCACGAGCACCTCGCCCTCGCTCGGCTGCGGAACGGGAATCTCGTCCACGCGCAGGTTGCCGGGGCCGCCGACTTCGTGCAGGCGCACGCTGAGCATCCGGCCCGATTCGCTCCCTCGGGTGAACCAGGCCTTCAGCGCGAACGTGCCGTAAGAGGCGGCGATGAACGAGAGAGCACGATCGCTGCGCGCCTTCCTCAAAGGCGTCGCGCGCCTGCAGCGCACGTTTAGCCTGGAGATCGGTCCGCTGCGCGCCACCGGCGTTCCGGCCATTTTGATCGGCGTTGGCGGCATCGTCCTAGCAAGCGGCGTCACGGCAGCTTTATCGAAGAGCGCCGGCCGGCTGCCCGAAACCCTCGGAGAGGCGCGCGGGTTGGCCGAAGCGATGTACGCGAAAGCTCCGCGCCTGCCGTCGTGATTGACGACGCCGCGCTGACCGGACTCATTCGAGCCAAGCTGCCCGATGCCGAAGTCGCCGTCTTCGATCGTACCGGAACGATGGACCACTTCAACGTCGCGGTGCGCTCGAGCGCGTTTGCGGGCAAGACGCTCCTCGAGCAGCACCGGCTCGTCTACGCGGCATTGAAAGAAGCCCTCGACGACGGGCGCGTGCACGCCGTCGAATTGAAAACGATCGTTACCGATACGTAAGGAGCGCATCATGAGCGAAGTACTGAAAGACGAAATCGCGCGCGAGATCGCCGCGCACAAGATTCTCGTCTATGGAAAAGGCACGAAAACGATGCCGCGCTGCGGCTTCACCTTGGAGACGATCGAGTTCTTCAACCGCTTCGGCTACCCGTTCGAAGTGATAGACGTTCTGGAGAACATGCCCAAGCGCGAGGTCCTCGCCCAGATGACCGAGTGGCCGACGCTGCCGAAGGTTTTCATCAACGGAAAATTCTACGGCGATACGGACATTCTCGGGCCGATGGCGGAGAACGGCGAACTGGGCGCTACGCTTGCCGACGCATTCGGCGCAGAGCCGCCGGAACCAAAGCACACGATTCACCTGCACTAGCCGCAGCGTGCACTCGACGATTATCTCGCCGGCGGCCCTGCGCGAACGGCTGGGCGACCGGGATCTCGTCGTCGTTGACTGCCGCCACGCGCTCGCAGATTTCGCGCTCGGGCGGCAGCTCTACGATACTTCGCACATCCCCGGCGCGTTCTTCGCCTCGGTCGAGGAGAATCTCGCCGGCCGTAAGACCGGCACGAACGGCCGCCACCCCCTCCCCGAGCCCGAGGCGTTCGCAGCCTTTTTGCGCGGCATCGGCGTAAACGACGGCACGCAGATCGTCGCCTACGACGAAGGGGCCGATATCTTTGCGGCCCGTCTCTGGTTTCTCTGCCGCTGGGTCGGGCACGACGCGGCCGCCGTGCTCGATGGAGGCTGGAACGCATGGCGAGCGCTCGGGTATCCGACCAGCGCGCAACCGCCGGCAACGCCCGCACCGGGAACGCTCGCGGTGCGCCTGCGGCCGGAGATCGTGGTGGACGCGGCGTACGTGCGAGCGCGCCTCGACGATCCGGGGATGCAGTTACTCGACGCGCGTTCGAGAGAGCGCTTTATCGGCGCAGCCGAGCCGATCGATCCGGTCGCCGGGCACATTCCCGGCGCGGCGAACCGCAGTTTCGGCGCGAACTACGATGCGGCGGGATTCTTTAAAACACCCGAACGTCTGCGCGAGGAGTTCGCAGCCGCCGGCCTCGAGCCCGAACGCACGGTGCATCAGTGCGGATCGGGCCTCTCCGCGGCGGCCGCGCACTTAGCGATGGAACACGCCGGCCTGCACGGCTCGCGCGTCTACAACGGCTCGTGGAGCGAGTGGGTCAGCGATCCGTCTCGCCCCGTCGCGACCGGCCCGCACGACTAGCGCCCGGAGGCTGCAGCGTGTTCGGTTGGAACGGCGCCCTGGCGCCGGGGCATCGGCGCGATCCCTCGGGATCGCTGCTCGTCGGAGGCGCAAGCGCAGGCTCCCTCGCGGCAGCTTACGGAACGCCGCTCGTCGTCATTGACGTCGCGCTCCTCGAGGACGCGCTCGCGCGCCTGCGTTCGATCTGCGAGCCCCTCGGCGTCAACCTCTCGTACGCCGCCAAAGCCTTTCTCTGCGAACCGCTCGCGCGGCTGCTCGCCGGCCGCAGCATCGGCATTGACGTCTGCTCGCTGGGCGAACTGGAGCTCGCCGAGCGTTCCGGGTTTCCGGCCGATCGCTTGACGCTGCACGGCGCCGGCAAGACCGACGCGGAGCTGCGCGCCGTTATAGCCGGACGCGTCGGTCGCGTCGTGCTCGACGGTCTCTCGGACCTGCGCCGCCTCGCGCAGCTCGCGGAGGGGCCGCTCGCTGCAAAAGTGCTATTGCGGCTCAATACGGGGCTCGACGTGGATACGCACCGTCACGTGAAGACCGTTGGAGAGGCGTCGAAGTTCGGCCTGGCACCGCACGAAGAAGCGGCCGCGATCGAACTCGTGCGCTCCGCACCGTCGCTCGCATTCGACGGTTTGCACGCACACGCCGGCTCGCAGATCGCCGACCCCGCGACGCTCGCGGCGAACGTTCGGGAACTCGCCGAAGCGGCGGACCGCTTCGCAGCGCAGGGGCTCGTCGCGCGCACGCTTATCGCCGGCGGGGGTTTGGGCATTCAATACGATCCGGGCCGGCCGCAGGATGCGCTCGACGTCGGCGCCGCGGTCGCGACCTGCAGCGCGGCGCTTTCGTCGAGAGACCTCTCCGCGCGGCCAGTGCTCGAGTTCGAGCCCGGGCGCATCATCATCGCGCATGCCGGAACGACGCTTTACGAAGTGATGAGCGTGAAGCGCCGCGCCGATCGGACGTTCGTGGTCGTAGACGGCGGGATGGCGGACAACCCGCGCCCGGCGCTTTACGGCGCGTATCACCACGTCGTTCCGGCGGTCGCGACGAGCGGGGAGCAGCGCCTTGCCGCCGTCTTTGGGCGTGCCTGCGAGGACGACTTCATCGCCGAAGCGTGGCTGCCGGCGGATCTCGAACGCGGCAACCTTCTGGCGGTTTGCACGACCGGCGCGTACACGCACAGCATGTCGAGCAACTACAACGGGTTCGAGAAGCCGCGCGTCGTGGCCGTCTCGCACGGCGCGCACGAGGCTTGGACGGACTAGCGCTTCTGCGGAGGAGGAACGGCGAACGGCTTGGCGACGGCGCCCGCGGGCGATGCGTCGAGCCGCGCGAGCTCTTCTAAGGTCGGCTGCTGCGAGAAGTCGCGACAGGTATCCACGAAACAGTAGAAGCCGAACGGCTCGTCGCCCCGATTGACGAACTGATGAACCTGCAGCGGGCCGACGTAGACGACGTCGCCCTGCGCGATCTCGGTGGCTTTGTCGCCGACGATCGCGTATCCGTAGCCGGTCTTTACGATCACGTAGTGCTCGTGCTCGTGTTTCTCCAGGCGCGACGCCGCGCCGGGGCGCACCTCGAAGTAACGCAGCTCCATCTGCGGTCCCGGTTCGCTTCGGTCGGCCTTCCGGTCCCCGACGAGGGTATGGCGCACGACGCCGGTGCCCGAGCCGTCCGGCGCGTACCCGCTCGGCTCGACCCCTTCCCAACCGCTCGCCGTGGCTCGAATAACGTTTCTCTGCATCGCCGCCCCACGATAGCACATCGGCCCTCGGCTGCGCCAGGATTGCGCTCGCAGCGAAGGTAAGGCGGAAAGCGATGCCACGCTACTGGCTCTTCAAGACCGAACCGAGCGCATTTTCGTTCGATCAGCTGCGCGCGGACGGCACGACGCCGTGGACCGGCGTTCGGAACTACCAGGCGCGCAACAATATGATGGAGATGCGCGAGGGCGATCTCGGCCTCTTCTACCACTCGAGCATCGCCGAGCCTGCGGCGATGGGCACGTGCCGGGTCGTCAAGGCGGCCTATCCGGACTTCACTCAGTTCGATCGGACGAGCGAGTACTTCGACGGCAGGGCTAAGCCCGCCAAACCGCTCTGGTTCATGGTGGACGTCGCCTTCGTCGAGGCGTTCGCGCACCCGGTCACGCTCGCGCGCATGCGCGCCGAGCCGCGCCTGGTGGGAATGGCGCTGCTGCGCCGCGGGCAGCGCCTCTCCGTTCAGCCGGTAATGCCGCACGAGTGGAAGATCGTGCTCGAACTCTCGCGTAAGCCGCGCCGGCGCGCGTGGTCTAGCATCGGAGCAGCTGGCGGTTCTGCGGTGCGCACCAAACGTCGGCTGCGCTCGTCTCGGAGAGCTGACGCCGTATGCCGGCCGCGCTTCTTGATGTTCGCAAATGCCAGCTCGCGAGCGTCTTTCGTCACGCCCGTGATGTGGTCCAGGCGAGCGATCGTGTTGGGAACGATGGTGCGCGTCGGTAGGCGGCACCTTCCTCTTTAGGAAGGCAAAGACGCTGTGGGGCATCGCTCTGTTCGGTGAGGCGCCCGTGCTTTTTCGTGCGGTTCCAGGGTGCTTCTATGGAAAGGTTCTACCGCCGATCGGTCCCGTACTACGCTTGACAACAGATGCCGCGAATTCCATCGTGCGCGGCTAGTTGTTGCGGCCGGACGGCGGTCGTTTTCCTTCGACCTGTCGGCAGTCACTGTCCTCAACGCGTTCAACTCGAATGCGCGCCGATTGTTCCCGCATGCTCTTTCGCACAACTGCCGCGCGCTCGGCCTCTTCGCCAGCAGTTGGCGCGATGGTCGGCTGTTGGCATGGCGGTGCGCCGCAGCTTCGAGATCGTCTCGTGATGCGAGCGCGTCTTCGCATTTCTGTGCACGCAGGCCGCAGCGCCGACCCGGCCTAGAGTTACTGGCCTTCTCGGGGGTGGTGCTGCGGGTGACATCAGACGCCGAACGTCGCGATACGCTCGTTATCGGAGAGCTCGACGCCGTAGAATGCTCGGCGGCCTTCTTGTATGTTACGGCAAATGCCAGCTCGCGAGCGTCTTTCGTTACGCCCGTGACTTGGTCCAGGCGAGCGATCGCATTGCGAACGTGGCTCGCGTCGGTAAGCGGCTCCTTGCGCTCTTTAGGGAAGGCAAAGACGCTGTCGGGCAGATCGCTCTGCTCGGTGAGGCGCCCGTGCTTCTCGTGTGGTTTCCAAGTTGCTTCCATAGGAACGATCCTACCCAGAATTGGGCCCGTCCCCAAGCGAGCGGCGCCTAGCCCAGTCCGTGTGCGAGCGTCAGGAAGATCCGCTGCGAATCCACCGGCATCTCGCCGGGACCCGGCGCGAGCCGCCGGTACGAGCCGTCTTGCTGCAGTTCGCGGCTCTTGACGTTATCCGAAAGCAGCAATTTGAGAATGTGCGAGCCGAGCGTCTCGGCGATGACCGGATCGAGCACGGGGACCGCGAGTTCGACGCGACGGTCTAGGTTGCGCCCCATCCAGTCGGCGCTCGCGATGAGGGTCTCGGTATCGCCGCCGTTATCGAAGAGGTACATGCGCGAGTGCTCGAGGAAGCGCCCGACGATGCTGCGCACCCGAATGTTCTCGCTCACGCCAGGCACGCCCGGACGCAGGATGCACATTCCGCGCACGAGCAGGTCTATCCGTACGCCCGCCTGAGACGCGCGATAGAGCGAGCGTACGACGTCCGGCTCGGTAAGCGCGTTGATCTTCGCGCGAATGCCCGCGGAACGCCCGGCGCGTGCGTGCTCGGTCTCCCGCTCGATGCGGGCGATCAGTTCGCGGTGCAGCGTGACCGGCGCGACCCAGAGATCCTCGTAATCGGTGACCTTCGAAAAGCCGGTGAGCGCGTTGAAGAGCTGGGCGTCGTCGGTGCCGAGTTCCGCGCGGCACGTGAACAGGCTCAAGTCGGTGTAGAGCCGCGCCGTCTTCTCGTTGTAGTTCCCGGTTCCGAAGTGCATGTAGCGCCGCAGCCCGTCGTCGTCCTCGCGAACCACGAGGAGCGTCTTTGCGTGCACCTTCTGGTTGGCGAAGCCGTAGACGACGTGCGCGCCGGCGCGCTCCAGCCGCCTGGCCCACTCGATGTTGTTCTCTTCGTCGAAACGAGCTTTGAGCTCGATTACGACGGCGACTTGCTTTTCGTTCTCGGCCGCGGTCAGGAGGGCTCGAACGATGGGCGAGTTCTTCCCCGAGGTGCGATAGAGCGTCGCCTTGATCGCGAGCACCTTGGGATCTTCGGCCGCGCGCTGCAGAAACTGAATGACCGGATCGAACGACTCGTACGGATGGTGCAGCAGCACGTCGCCTTCGCGGATCTGCGCGAAGATGTCGGTGACGCCGATCAGCTGCTTGGGAATGGCGGGCATGAACGGGGCGTCCCGCAACGGCGCGTATCCCGGCAGCCCGACGATCTGCCACAGATCGCTGAGCGCCATCATGCCGTCGACCTCGTAGCAGTCCACCGGCCCGAGCTCGAGCGAGTTGCAAAGGAAATCCCGCATGTATTCCGGCATGCCGCGCTCGATCTCCAAGCGGACCGGCTCGCCGAAGCGGCGGCGGCGCAGCTCCGATTCGATCGCGCGCAGCAGATCGTCGGCTTCGTCTTCCTGAAGATCCAAGTCGGCGTCGCGCGTCACGCGGAAGAGGTACGAATCGCGCACGTGCATGCCCGGAAAGAGTCCGTCCAGGTGGTGCGCGATGAGATCCTCGAGCAGCACGAAGGATCGTTCTCCCGGCACGCCGTTCTCCACCGGCACGAAGCGCGCGAGCGTCGGCGGAATCTTCACCCGCGCGAAGTGGAGTTCGATCCCCTCTCGGGTTGCCTCTTCGAGTTCGACCGCGAGCGAGAGCGAGAGATTCGAAATGTACGGGAAGGGATGGCCGCTGTCCACGGCAAGCGGCGTGAGCACCGGGAAGACGTTGTCGTCGAACGTGCGCTCGAGGGCACTCTGCGTCTCTTCGTCGAGTTCGGAGACGCGCACGATCCGGATCCCGCTGCGCTCCAAGGCGGGGAGCAGTTCGTCGTTGAGAACGCGCATCTGCTTGGGGAGCGAGGCGCGCAGACGTTCGGAGATCGCGGCGAGATGCTCGGTGGGCGCCCGGCCGTCTTCCGACCGGCGCACGACCTGCGCCTCGATCTGCTGCTTCATCGCCGCAACGCGAATCATGAAGAACTCGTCGAGATTCGTGCCGTAGATGGCCACGAACTTCACGCGCTCCATCAGCGGATTGCGACCGTCCAGGGCCTCGTCCAGCACGCGATCGTTGAACTCCAGCCACGATAGTTCGCGACTGATATACAGCGAGGGGTCGTCGAGGGCTACTTCGTTCGCCTGCGCGGATTCCGGCTGCGTGATCATGGGGTTCCCCGTTGCTTTGGCTCTGGATACCGGGTTTCGCCTCCCGCACGGCAAAAAACTTGTCGGATGGCGGATTTGCCGGCGCACCTACTCCAGCATCTCGGGCTCGCGGGCAGCGCCCTAGCCCTCGCGCTCCTGGCCGGCCTGCCGCTGGGCGTGCTCGCGGCGGAGTACGCACCGTTACGCGGCGCGGTGCTTGCCACGGCGGGCATCGGACGCACGCTGCCCAGTTTAGCCGTGCTCATGCTCTTGCTGCCGTTCCTGGGCGTCGGGACGCTGCCCGCCGTCATCGCGCTCGCACTGCTGGCCGCGCCGCCGATCGTCGTCGGCGTCGAGGTCGCGATTCGCGGCGTGCCGGGGAGCGTGCTCGACGCGGCGGATGGCATGGGTATGACGGCGCTGCAGCGTTTCACGCGCGTCGTCGTCCCGCTCGCCTTGCCGGTCTCGTTCGTCGGCTTGCGCACCGCCGCGACCGAAACGATTGCCAGCGCAACGCTCGCCACGTTCGTCGGCGCCGGCGGATTGGGCGACGAGATCGTGCGCGGACTGCAGACCGACGACCCCTCGCTGCTCTTTGCCGGCGCGGCAGCCGTCGCCGCGCTCGCCCTCGGTGCGGACCTCCTGCTCGGCGCGGCCGGCCGGAAAATGGCGGCGCGCGCGTGAGCCTTTCGCGGAGACGCGCGATCGCGCTCGCGGCGTGCGCGCCGCTCCTCGCGCGGTGCGCGCTCGATCCGAACGCCGTGCGCGTCGGCTCGAAGAACTTCACCGAATCGTTCGTGATCGCCGAGATCTACTCGCAAGCGCTCGAAGCGGCGGGCCTGCGCGTTCAGCGTCTCTTCAATCTTGGCTCCACGCAGATCGCGATGGCTGCGATGCGGCGCGGCAGCGTGGACCTCTATCCGGAATACACCGGCACCGCCCTCATCGACGTGCTGCACCTCCCGCCGATGAGCGATCCGCGCGCCGCGTTCGCGACCGTCGCACGAGCGTTCGAGCGCGACTACGGCATCGTTTGGCTAAAAGCATCGCCGATGAACGACTCGCAGGCGCTCGCGACCACGCGCGCGCTCTCGCGCGAAAGGCATCTCACCACGCTCTCCGACGTAGCCGCCGCGGCGCCGTCGCTGCGCTTTGCGACGATTCAAGAGTTCCTGGCCCGCCCCGACGGGCTGCCGGGGCTGCAGCGCTTCTACGGCGGCTTTCGCTTTCGCGAGATCCGCACGTACGACATCGCGCTCAAGTACGAAGCGCTGCTCGCCGGCAGGGCCGACGTCGCCAGCGCGTTCTCCACCGACGGCGCCCTCGCCGGCGACGAACTGATCGTCCTGCGCGACGACCGGCATTTTTGGTCGGCCTACAACGTCGCGCCGGTGGTACGCTCGGCCGCGCTGGCCGCACGCCCGGCGATCGCGCGCGTCCTGGACGGGGTCTCGTCCGCGATCACCGACAGGGCCGCCCGCAGGATGAATGCGGCGGTCGAGAACGGACAGCAAGATCCCGCCGACGTCGCGGCGGCTTTCCTCGCGTCGCTGCGTACGCGAACGGCGGCGCAAGGATGAATCCGGCGGCGATTCGCTTCGAAGGCGTCACCGTCCGGTACCCGGGTTCGGAACGGTACGCCGTTGACGACGTCTCCTTCGAGGTGGCCGGCGGCGAGCTGGTCGTGCTCCTGGGCCCGTCCGGGTGCGGCAAATCCACGCTCCTGCGCTGCGTGAACCGCCTGGTGACGGTCGAGCGGGGGCGCATCTTCGTAGGCGAAGGCGACGTCGCGCAGCTGGACGGCGTGGAACTGCGCCGCAGCATCGGCTACGCGATTCAAGCGGTGGGCCTCTTCGGACACATGACCGTCGCGGAGAACGTCGGCGTCGTGCCTTCGCTGCTCGGCTGGCCGCCCGCCGAGATCGCAGCGCGCGTGGAGGAACTCCTGACGCTCGTCGGGCTCGACCCGGCCCTCTACCGCGACCGCCGGCCGAGCCGCCTCTCCGGCGGCGAAGCGCAGCGCGTCGGCGTCGCGCGCGCCGTCGCCGCGCGACCGCGCGCGCTCCTCATGGACGAACCGTTCGGCGCGGTGGACTCGATCGTCCGCAGCGGACTCCAGCGCGAGCTCGCGCGGATCGTGAGGGAACTGCGCACGACGACGCTCTTCGTCACGCACGACGTTGACGAAGCCTTCCGCCTCGCCGATCGCATCGTCGTCATGCGCGACGGGCACATCGAACAGGTCGCCGCGCCGTTGGAACTTCTGGAGCGGCCCGCGACGCAGTACGTGCGCGATCTCGTGCGCGCCGGCGACGAGATCTACCGGCAATACCTCACGCACGCGCGCGAAGCGCTCGAACGCGAGTCGCCGTGAACTACCTCCTGGCGCACCCGGCTCGCGTCGCCGCCCTTGCCGCGGGGCACGTAGAGCTCGTCGCGCTCGCGCTCGCGGCCGCGCTGCTGTTCGCGGTACCGCTCGGCGTTCTCGCCGCGCGCCGGCCCCGCGCCGAGCCGTGGCTGCTCGGCATCCTCGGCGCCGTCTACACGATTCCCAGCCTCGCGCTGCTGGCGGTATTCGTCGAGGTTTTCGGGCTCGGCTACGCGCCCATCTTCGTAGCGCTTGCAATCTACGCGCAGTTCCTGCTCGCCCGCAGCGTCGTCGCAAGCATCGCGAGCGTGGACCCCGCGCAGGTAGAGGCGGCCCGCGGCCTGGGAATGTCGCCGTTTGCCGTCCTGCTGCGCGTGGAGATGCCGCAGGCGCTGCCGGTATTCATCGGCGGCCTACGCGTAGCGAGCGTTGCGATGATCGCGATCGCAACGCTGGGAGGCTACGTCGGGGGCGTCGGGCTGGGCGTGCTGATCTTCAACGGGTTGACGCTGCGCCAGCCGCAGATGATTATCGCGGGAAGCCTCGCGGCGTCCGCGCTGGCGATCGCGGTAGACGCGCTGCTCCGCCTGGCCGAAGGGCGCGCGCGGCGCGCCTTGGCATAGGGGCGTTACTGCCGGACGAGCAGGTGAACGCCGAAACGGCGTTCGCGATCGTGCCACGATGCTTCGTGGCGGAAACCGGCGGCCTTGCCGAACGCGGCGACGTCTTCGTCGGCAAACTTGTACGACGACTCGGTCTGCATCCGCTCGCCCGGAGCGAACGCGGCCTGCACGCCGATAGCGGAGAGGCGAACGACCATGGCCTTTTGCGCCTCCAGGAAGGAGTCTACCGAACCGCGCGCTTCGTCGTAGCGCGCCACGTGTTTGAAGGCGTGCAGGTCGAAATCCGCGCCGAGCTCGCGATTCATGCGCGCGAGCAGATTGAGATCGAAGGCCGCCGTGACGCCGGCGGCGTCGTCGTACGCGGCCTCGAGCGTGGCGCGGTCCTTCTTGAGGTCGGCGCCGAGCAGCAGTCCGTCGCCGGGACGCAGCGCCGCACCGAGCAGTGAAAACAGTTCTGCGGCTTGGCCCGGCTCGTAATTGCCGACGTTCGAGCCCATGAACATCGCAAGGGTCTTGCGCTCGAGCCGAACCGCGCGCGAGGCGAGGACGTCGAAGTAGTCTCCGGCGTACGCCCGTACCGAAAGTCCGTGATACGTTTCCACCAACGCCAGCGACGACGCGCGCACGGCATCGATCGAGATGTCGATCGGGCTGTAGCGAAGCGTATCCTGCAGACGCAGCGCCTCGCCGATAAGCAGGCGCGTCTTCACCGCGCTGCCGCTGCCCAGTTCGAGGAAATCGAGCGGGCCGCCCAGCACGCGCACGATCTGCCAGCCCCACTCGCTGAGGATCTCCGTCTCGGCGCGCGTGAGGTAGTATTCGGGCAGGTGAGTGATGGCGTCGAAGAGCGCCGAGCCGACTTCGTCGTAGAAGTACTTCGAGGAGAGGCGCTTGGGCGTCGAACGCAGCCCGCGCGCGACCTCTTCTGCAAAGGTTGCGGCGCCGGCGCTGCGGGGAACCTCGATGAGTTCGAAGCGGTCGGAGACCGCGATGTTGATCGTCACCTTGCGTTCCTCATGCCCGGGTAGTCTACCCTATAAACGGCGGCGGGGGCAAAGGTTGCGCCCCGGTCGCGTCAGCCGGCCCCGGCGCGCAGGCGGGACTTACGGAAACCGTAGAGCGCGTAGACGAGGATACCCACGGCAAACCACGCCGCATAGCGCAGCCACGTCGCCACCTGCAGGCCGCTGATGAGGTACAGGCACGAGGCCGCGCCGGCGATCGAAAAAAGCGGGAGGAGCGGGGCGCGGAACGGACGGTGCGCGGTCGGGTTCACGTAGCGCAGCACGAGCACGCCGGCGCAGACGATCGCGAAGGCCGCCAGCGTGCCAATGTTCACAAGCGTCAAAAGATCCGTAAGCGGCAGCACCGCCGCGAAGACCGCGACGATCAGCCCGGTGACGACGGTCATGCGCGCGGGCGTGCGAAAAACGTGGTGGATGCGTGCGACGCCCGGCGGCAGCATACGGTCGCGGGCCATCACGTAGAAGATGCGCACCTGCCCGAGCAGCGACGTGAGCATCACCGTCGCGTTGCCGGCCAGTCCGCCGAAAGCGACGATCCAGTACAGCGCGTGATTCTTGGTGACCGCTCCGAGCGCGTCGAGCATCGCGGCCCCGTCGGAGAGGCGGTCGAAGCGAATCACGCCGACCGTGCAGAGCGTGAGCGCGACGTAGAGAATGCCGCCCAGCGTCAGCGCGAGGATGATGCCGATCGGTACGTTGCGCTCCGGCTTCTTCGCTTCTTCCGCCGCGACGGTCACCGTGTCGAAACCGATGTACGCGAAGAATACCAGCGCCGTGCTCGCGAGCACGCCGTGGTAGCCGAACGGTGCGATGGGGTGGAGGTTCGCCGGATGGATCGCGTGTGCGACGGCCGCAATGAAGACGATCATCGAGACGATCTGCACCACGACCAGCACCCCGTTAACGCCGGCCGATTCGCGTATGCCGACGGCGACGAGCGCGGTCACCGCCAGCGTTACCAGGCAGGCGAAGACGTCCACTTGCGGATGGGCGGCGTGGACGTTCGCCGTCTGAGCCCACGCCGGAAAGACGACGCCGACGTTCGCGAGCATGTGCTGAAAGTAGTCGGAGAGCGACGAGGCCGTGGGCGCGAGCGAAAGGCCGTACTCGAGGATGAGATCCCAGCCGATCACCCACGCGACGAGTTCGCCGAGCGTCGCGTACGCATACGTATACGCGCTGCCCGCGACCGGGACCATGGAGGCAAACTCCGCGTAGCAGAGCGCGACGCAGAGGCTCACGAGCCCCGAAACGACGTATGCGATGATGACGCCCGGGCCGGCAGCGTGCGCGCCCGCGCCGATCGTCGGGAAGATGCCGCCGAGCATCGTCCCCAAACCGATGGCGGTGAGCGCGGGCCATCCCAAGATGCGGCGCAGCGCCGGCCCCGTCGGCTCCGAGGCCGTCCAGCCCAACGGCTGCCGGGCGAAGAGCTGTCGCAAAGCGCTCCGGCGCGGCAAGACTATTTCTTCACGCAGAGCTCGCGCAGCGCCGCTAGAGCCGCCGGATTCGACTGGCCTGCGGCCGGACGCACGTACAGCGCGAAGTAGGTCGTCGCCGCGGCGTCGGTCATCACCATATCGACGAGATCGTCCTCGCCGCGCGACGACGTCCCTTCGGCTTGCATGAGCTGCGCGGGCTGATTGTCGCAGATGCGGATCGTGCTGCTCTGCTTGACGGTGACGTTCTTGACCGTCCCCTGCAGGTCGTTGCCGGAAAAAACCTCGCTCGGCTTGAGCGGTTTGGGCGATTTGAAGAGCATCAAGACCTCGTCCTCGCGCCCCGGAGGCTTCCAGAACTGCATGAATCCCATGATGCCGGGAGAGGCTTGCCAGCCGGCCGGAGCCGCGAACTGCAGGCCGTCGGCCGGGCTGCTGGCGACGCCGCAGCCGGATACGATCGCGGCCGCGAGGACGGCAATCGCTCGTTTGAACGTGCTCATTTCGGCCTGTTCTGCCGCCCCGCAGGCTTGTCATCCTCGTACGAGACGATCCGGGCCCAGCGATCGAAGATGGTGGCGACGTAGTCGCGCGTCTCGGGATACGGGGGGACGCCGCGATAGTGCTGGACGGCGAAGGGCCCGGCGTTGTAGGCCGCGAGCGCGGCCGCGTACGGGTCGTCGTACCGGTCCCGGTACCGCGCGACGTATCCCCCAGCAGCGCGGCGGCGCCGCGGATCGCATCGTACGGATCGCTCGGGTCCACGCCCATCTCTTCGGCCGTCTCGGGCATGAACTGGGCGATGCCGATCGCGCCTGCCGAGGAGAACGCCTGCACGTCGTACGCCGACTCTTGCAGCAGCGTCGCGCCGAGAAACTCCGGCACGAGCGCGTTGCCGTCCGCCGCGCGCGCGGTCGCACCGGCGAAGAGCAGCGCATCCGCGGCGCGGATGCGTGGATTCGTATGCAAGATCGCGCGTGCGATCGCCAGTTGCGGCTGCGAAACGCGCGCACCGTCGCGCAGCAGTACCGCGCCTTTAAGCGCGTCAACGTGAGCGGGCGCAGGCCAGGTTAACGCGGTATTAAGGAGGCGGCCTGCAAAGACCGGGGCGCGAGCGTTCGCATTCCTGTGGTATAGGGTAGGAGAGATGCAACCGCATACGAGTAGGAGCGGTATCGCTAAAAACGGGAACCTATGACTACGCATTTCGCCGCATCGGGAGAGAATACGCATGTTCTTCGTCACGGCCATGGTCGTCACGCTCGTCGTGGGAGACTTCGCCTCGACGTTTTTCTATCACATCCCGCAGCATCTTTGGTTTACGCTGCACCTGCGCACGCATCACGATCGTAGGCGCTCCTACTACGACCATGCGGTGATCTCGACGAATCCGGCCGTCCTGCTGGACGGTTTCCTGGGCGCGGTCCCGTATCTGGCCGTCGCCGCGCTGTGCACGCGCCTCTCGTGGCCGGGCGCCCTGGCCGGGCTCGCGTTGGGGCAGCTCCACGTCTGGTGGCGGCATACGACCGAACTGGGCTGGCGGAGCCCCGAGCCCCTGCGTCGCCTCTGCCACTGGGCCGGAATCGTGCTCCCCGAGGACCACGACGGCCATCACCGAAACCCCGATATCGAGTTTGGCGACATCTTCCGCTTCTACGATGTGCCGGCTCGAGCGCTGCTGGCTAAACTTGCCCCGACGAGCCGCCGCGCGCGAAACGCGGTCCGGCGCGCCACGAGGAGGGTGCCGGCCCGGGCCTAACGGGAGAGTGAATGACCAAACGGGCGCTTCTCTTGATCTCCGATACGGGCGGCGGCCACCGCAGCGCGGCTAATGCGATTTCGGCGGCCCTGGACGAATTGAGATCGCCGGACGCCTACGAGCCCCGGATCGAAGACGTCGCCGCCCACTGCGCCTTCCCCCTCACCCAGCTCGGGCTGGGCTACAGCATGGCCCTGCGCTACGCCCCGCCGGTCTACGGTGCGCTCTACTACGCCACGAACGGCCGGCGCCGCTATCGCGCTCTCGTGCGTTTTTGCGAGCCTCTCTACCGCGAGCGTCTGCGCGATCTCTTCAAAGACTATCGCCCCGACGTCATCGTCTCCGTGCATCCGCTCCTCAATCACGCGGCGTTGCGCGCGCGGGACGACGCCGGCATGGGGCACGTTCCCGTCGTCACGGTCGTCACCGATCTGGGCAAGGTTCACGAGTCGTGGCTCGTCGCCGACGCCGACGCCGTCGTCGTCCCGGCGCGCGAGGTCTACCAACGCGCGCTTTCGCGCGGCGTCTCGCCCGACCGGCTGCGCCTGCTCGGCCACCCGATCCATCCGAAGTTCGACGACGTCACCGGCAGCAAGCCCCAACTGCGAGCGGCGCTCGGACTGCCCACCGATGCGTTCATCGTGATGCTCATGGCCGGAGGCGAAGGCGGCGGCAAACTGCTCTCGACGACGCTGGCGCTGGCGAAGGCGCGCCTGCCGATCGAGCTCGTCGTCGTCTGCGGTCGCAACGAACCCCTCGAGCAGAAACTGAGGGAACTTTCCGCCTCGCTGCCGACACCGATGCACGTGCTCGGCTTTACCGACAAAATCCCCGAGTACTTCCGCGCGGTGGACCTGCTCGTTACGAAGGCAGGCCCGGGAACGCTGGCCGAGGCGAACGCCGCGCAGCTTCCGGTCGTCGTCTACGACTACGTGCCCGGACAGGAGCGCGGCAACGTTGATTTCGTGCGCAGCAACGGACTCGGACTCATTGCATTGCAGAGTTCCGCCGCCGTCGTTTCGGCGGTGCGCGCGCTCATAGACGATCCCGACCGCCTGGCGGAGATTCGGCGCAGGCAAGAGAGCGTCGCGCCCAAGCGCTCCTCGCGCCGCATCGCGGCGCTCATCGCGCAGATCACCTCGAACGGAACGATCCCTTCGCAGGACGACGTTCTAGGCGTCCCCGTGCGCGCTGCCGCCGCGGTCTAGATTACTCCGGAGGGCCGCCGCCCCAGACGATGCCGCCCGGCAGCGTTTCGGGCGCGCGCGGCGTTTGCTTGAAGTTGAAGTCGGCGCGGAGGTCGCCGAGAATCGGCTCGGTCTCGCGCACGCTCGGCCGCCGATCCGGTCGCCCGTCCGTCCTAGGATCCAGCCGTGCGCCGCCGAGGAAGTCGTCTTCGATGAACTTCAGGTACGCATCGTGGCTGAGCGTCTGGTGGTCTATGAAGCCGCGCCGGGCGTACGGACTGATGACGATCCCGGGAACGCGGAAGCCGTAGCCGTTGACGTCCACGCGCGGCGGCAGCACGTGATCGTAGAAGCCGCCCCAATCGTCCCAGCTTAGAAAGATCGCGGTGCTCGACCAGTCGGGAGAGCGCATGATCGCGTTGATCAGCCCGGTTACGTAGGCTTGCCCGCGGCTCACCAGGGCCGGCGGATGCTCGCTGTACGGCGAGGCCGGCGCGATCCAGACCACGCTAGGCAGCGTTCCGCTCGCAGCTGCGGCGTAGAAGTCGCGCAGGTCGCGCACGTTGCCGAGTTCGCCGTCGGCTTTGACGGTGTCGAACCACGGCAGCGGGTTCCAAATGCCGGGGGTCTTGGCTTTCTGCGGCACCGGGGCGCACGCGTCGTAGTCGTTCGCGCAGTCGGGCTCCGTGCCGGCCATCACGTAGTAGGCCCAACCCACCTTGTGGGCGTGCAGCAGATACGTGAGGTCGGTCCAAGCGTAATCGGGGCGCCCGGTCGGATGCGCCGCGGCGTTCTTTGCGTCGAAATCGGGCGGGTAGTCGGGAAACTGCAGTTCGTTCGTGCAACTTTGCGGGTCGCCGATTCGCGCGCAGGTCGCGGACCATTCCGAGACGAGGAAGAGATGCTGCGGCAGACTCCACGAAGAGTTGGGTTCGTAGAGATGGTCTTGGAGCACGAAGTCGCGCGCGTATTTCCAGTAGTTCGGAATCTCGCGTGCGTCGTGATAGCCCATCACCTCGACGCCGCCGGCGCAGTTCGGGGCGTTCGGATCGCGGCAGATCTTGCGCGCTCGCTCGCCTTCCCCGATGAACCCGTCCATCTTGCCGCCGTTCACGTCGGCAACGAACGCCATCGCGCTATGCGGGCCTCCGCGGTTGCGATCTTCCGCATCGTGATACGGCCGCACGCACGGACCGCCGCGGGGGTCCGGCACGCAGACGGTCGGAACGCCGTCCGACATCGGAATGCCGTCGGCACCGGGAAACGTGCCGAAGTAGGTATCGAACGAACGGTTCTCCTGCATGATGATGACGACGTGCTTGATCTTGTGGATCGGATCGGGCGCCGGTGACGGCGCGTGCGCGGCGGGGGTTGCGCCGCCGAGCGCGAGCAGGCCGGCCAGCGCGAGGCTAGCGCGCATCGCCGCCGGTTTTTAGACCGCCGCGGAAGGCCATCGTCGCGGCGCCGACCTGCCCGGCATCGTTGCCCAGCGAGGCGCAGACGATCTCGGTCGTTCCCTTCGGCACCATCGTCGTGAGCGCATCCACGCGCGGACGGACCGCGTCGAGCATGAAATCGCCGGCGGTCGAAACGCCGCCGCCCAGCGCGATTCGCTGCGGGTTCACGAACGCGATGACGTTGGCAAGCCCGATCGAGAGGTCTTCCACGAAGCGTCCCCAGGCTGCCAAAGCGTGACCGTCGCCGGCTTGCGCGGCCTTGCGAATTTTCTTCGAGCTCAACTTCTCGCGCGAAACGTCGAGCAGCGAACTGCGCGGGAACGAGGGCGCGACGGCAAAGGCATGGCGGATCAGCCCCGTGCCCGAGGCTTGGGCCTCGAAGCAGCCGATCTTGCCGCAGCCGCAGATGAAACCGTCGGTCGGACGTATCTGGTGGTGCCCCACCTCGCCGGCACCCCAGCGGTTGCCGAGCAGGAGCTCGCCGCGCGCGACGATGCCGCCGCCGATACCGGTGCCGAGCGTGAGGAGAACGAAGTCTTCCGTCAAGCCGCCGGTTCCGAACGTGTACTCGCCCAGCGTCGCACAGCGCGCATCGTTGCCGACGAACACCGGAACCGAGAACCGCTTGCGCAGGCTCTCACCCAAAGGCACGTCCTGCCAGCGGAAGTTCGGACTGTAGAGTACCGCGCCGGTGCTCGCGTCAATGTTTCCCGGGGAGCCGACGCCGATGCCGACGATACTTCCGGCCTCTTTGAGCGCCTCGCTCACGGTTTGCTCGAGCGCGGCGACCACCGCCTCGAACTGCAGATCGGTTAGGTCCTGCTCGTGCTGGCTGTGGATCGTTCCGTCCTCGGTCACCACCGCCGCCGTCACGTGGGAGCCGCCGAGGTCTACGCCGATAGCCGTTCGCATGGCGATACCTTTGCTCTGGGCAGAGGCCGCACCCCTTCGTCGCGGGAATCGAAGAGCCGATATGGAGACGATAGACCTTACCAATCTACGAAACTATTCGCGCCGCACCGGACAGCCCACGCATCCGGAGCTGCTGGACGCGCGCCCGCTCGAGCACGTCAACAAAATCGAGATAGACGAAGAGCACATCACGATCGAGTTCGACGAGAAGACGACGCGATATTACAACGCGTCCGAGATAACCAAACGCGAGTGGGTCTATAAGTACAACGACGATCCGGAGTTCGTCAAGGCCGTCGCGAAAGTGATAGACCTCGCACGCAAGCATCTCAAGGACATGCCCGCGAACGTGGCGTGCCCGCCGGGCTGCGCCGAGTGCTGCAGCGGCTACGAGCCGTTCGTCAGCAAGAAAGACGTGCAGCGCATCGCCGACCACTTCGGGATTTCTTACGCGGAGGCGATGCGGGAGTACGTCGTCGAGCGGCCGTCGGCCGACGGCTACCACGCCGGCTGGCTGCGCAAGGTCGGCGACGAATTGGCCGACCAGTGCATCTTCCTCATGGGTTCGCGCAGCGGCCGGCACTACTGCGGCATCTACGACGCGCGCCCGCACGACTGCCGCGAGTTCACGCCGATCGGCTGCGACGACGTTGATACCGATCTGCCCCGCAAGACGAACTGGAAGATCGGGCCCGCATTCCAGCCGAAACGGCGCGGGCGTAAGAACGGACGGAGGCTCTAGCCATGCGACGCGCTGCAATCGTTGCTCTCGCTTGCTCTCTATCCGCGCTCGCGGCGAGCGGCTCGCACGCGCAAGCCGCGACGGTTTCGCCGTCGCTCTATCAGGGGATGCACTGGCGCTTCGTCGGGCCGCTGCGCGGCGGACGGACCGTCGCCATCGACGGTATCGCAAATCAGCCGAACGTCTTCTACATCGCGGCCGTCGACGGCGGGATATGGAAGACGCAGGATGCCGGCCGCACGTGGGTGCCGATCTTCGATAGCGAAGGCACCGGTTCGATCGGCGCGCTCGCGGTCGCGCCGAGCAACCCGAACGTGGTCTACGCTGGAAGCGGCGAAGGACTGCAGCGCCCGGATCTCTCCGTGGGCGACGGCATCTACAAGTCCACCGACGCCGGCGCGACCTGGACGCACCTGGGCCTGCGCGACGGCCAGCAGATCGCGTCCATGGCCGTGGATCCGGCGAACCCGGACCGCCTCTTCGTCGCGGTGCTCGGCCATCCGTATGCAGCCAACCCCGAGCGCGGCATCTACCGTTCGACCGACGGCGGTGCGACGTTCGAGCGCGTCCTCTTCACGAACGAAGACGCGGGCGGCTTTGCCGTTACGATAGACCCGCACGATCCGAAGACCGTCTATGCGACCCTCTGGGCCGCGCGTCAAGCCCCTTGGGAGATCGGCGCATCGTTCGAGATCGCGGGCAGCGGCGTCTACAAATCGAGCGACGGCGGAACGACCTGGACGCAGTCGACGTCCGGCCTTCCCGCGCGGATCGGACGCACGGAAGTCGCCGTCGCGCCGAGCAACTCGCAGGTAGTCTACGCGTACGCCGACGCGGAGGCGAAGGGCGACGAAGCGGGCGCGCTCTATCGCAGCGACGATGCCGGCGCGCACTTTGTAAAAGTAAACGACGCCGACGAGATCGCCCAGCGCGGCGACGACCTCGTCTCGATCGCCGTGGATCCTCGCGACCCGCAGACGGTCTACCTGACGAACACCTCGACCTACCGCTCGACCGACGGCGGCCGCACGCTCGCGGCGATCAAAGGCGCTCCCGGCGGTGACGACTACCACACCGTCTGGATCAATCCCAGCGATCCGCGGATCCTCGCGCTGGCGAGCGATCAAGGCGCGACAATTTCGGTAGACGGCGGCGCGACCTGGAGTTCGTGGTACAACCAGCCGACCGCGCAGATGTACCACGTCAATGCCGACGATCGCTTTCCGTACTGGCTCTGCGGCGGACAGCAGGAGAGCGGATCGGCGTGCGTGAGCAGCCGGGGCGCGTGGGGCCAGACCACCGTGCGCGACTGGCATCCGGCCGGCGCGCAGGAATACGGCTACGTCGTCCCCGATCCGCTGCATCCCGGCGTCTTCTACGGCGGCAAGGTCGAGAGGTTCGACGAACGCACGGGGCAGGCGCAGGAAGTCTCGCCGATCGCGCTGCCCACCAAGCAGTTTCGCGTCGTGCGCACCGAACCGATCGCGTTCGATCGCTTCGACCGTCATCGCATGTACTTCGGATCGAACGTCGTCTTCGCGACCGAAGACGGCGGCCAAACCTGGCACGTCGTCAGCCCCGACCTCACGCGCGCGCAGCCGGAAGTACCGGCCGTGCTCGGTGCGTTTGCGAGCGACGATCCGGCACACGGCAAACACCGAGGCGTCGTCTACGCGCTCGCACCCTCGTACGTCCACCGCGGAACGCTCTGGGCGGGGACCGACGACGGACAGGTCTGGATCGCTCGCGACGTATCCGGCACGGGGCTCGCGCACTGGAAGAACGTTACGCCGCCGGAGCTGACGCCCTGGAGCAAGATCGCCCAGATTGACGCCTCGCGCACCGACGACGAGACGGCATTCGTCGCGGTCACGCGTTTCCGTTTGGACGACCAGCGGCCGTACGTCTACATCACGCACGACGGCGGCGCGCATTGGCGCCTCGCGGTCGAGGGCTTACCGAAAGAACCCGTGAACGCGGTCCGGCAAGATCCGGTGCAGCCGCGTCTGCTCTACGCCGCGACCGAGAACGGCGCGTACGTCTCGTTCGACGAAGGCGCGCACTGGCAGTCGCTCCAGCTCGGGCTGCCGCACACGTCGGTTCGGGACCTCATCGTCCACGGCGACGACCTGGCAATCGCCACGCACGGGCGCGGCTTCTGGATTCTCGACGACGTCGAACCCCTGCGCGAGCTGGCCCTTCGACAAGCTCAGGATGACACGTTATTCACGCCGGAGACCGCGTACCGCGTGCGTTGGAATACGAACACCGATACGCCGCTGCCGCCGGAGGAGCCGGCCGGACAGAATCCGCCCGACGGTGCGATCATAGACTACGCGCTCACCTCGCCGGCACAGCGCGTCGTCATCTCGATCTTCGATGCCGGCGAACGCCCGATCCGCACGTTCTCCAGCGACGATCCGCTCCCTCAGCCGATCCCGCATCTCGATAAGCCTACGTACTGGGAGCGCCCGTTCGCGCGGCCGCAGACGTCGGCCGGCATGCACCGCTTCGTCTGGGATCTGCGGGACGCGCCGCCGCACGCGATGGCGCAAGACCTCCCGATCTCGGCGGTCGTCCGCGACACGCCGCGCGTGCCGCAAGGGCCGCTGCTGCCTCCGGGGCGCTACATGGTGCGTCTCGAGGTGGACGGCAAGGTGCAGCAGCAGCCGCTCCTCGTCGTTATGGATCCGCGGGTGACGATGTCGCAGACCGCGCTGCAGCAGCAGTACCGCCTGGCACAGCAGGTGGCCGATCTCATAGACCGCAGCGCCGCGAGCGCCGCGGCAAGCAAAGGGAACGCGAAGGCGGCGCAAGCCTTCGAAGGGATCAACGAGGCCGCATCGTTCCTACTGGATGAGATTGACGGGGCCGACGCGCCGCCGACCGCTGCAGCAGTGGAGGCTGCCGGAACGCTGGAGAAGAGCTACGTCCGTCTTACGGGTCAACCACCGCGGTAAGAGCCGCCGGCGGGTTTCGGCGTTGCGGCCGGCACGAGCTGCAAGTCGTAGTGCTGCGTCTGGTCGGCGTACACGGCGTAGCCTGAGAGCGTGCGCGGGTAGTAGCCGTCCTTCGTCATCGTGACGGTGTAGCGGTCGTCCGGCGGCAGGAACAAGGCCGAGAAGTGCCCCTTCGCATCCGTCGTCGCGTTTGCGGAACTCGAGGGCGAAGCGATCTCGAGGTGCACGCCCGACAGCGGCGCCCCGGTGTTGGCATCGGTGATCGTGCCGGTCATGCCGCCCATGTCTCCGGCGAGCGCGGTGCTCGCCAGGCTCGCAAGCAGGGCACACGCGATGAAGACCGGTCTCAAAGACGGCATATGCATGGCGATCCTATTACACGCCCCGGCGCCTCCCGACTGCCGGACGGCTTGCCGCTTGCTCGGCTGCTGTACGGAGCATGGGCGGAGCGCCGGCGGCGCGAAACGCATGAGCCCACCAAGCCCCCGCCCCGAAAGGACGTACCATGAACACCGCCCGCTCGATGTTCGCATCGCTCGCACTCGTTGCCGTAGCCGCACTGCAGGCCGCGCCGGCAGCGGCCGCCACGAGCACCCTGACGATCAAGATCGCCGCGCAGAACGGCTCGGGCGAGAACGGCACCGCGACGCTCACGCAGGCCGGCGCCGACGTGAAGGTCGTCATCGCGCTTACCGGTGCGCCGGCCACGGCCCAGCCCGCGCACGTGCACTTCGGCACCTGCGCCGATCTCGGCGGAGTCGCCTACCTGCTCACCAACGTCGTGGGCGGCGCCTCGACGACGACCGTAAAAGGCGTGACGATAGATCAGCTGCTCGCCAAATCCTACGCCATCAACGTCCACATGAGCGCCGACAACCTCGGCAAGTACGTCGCCTGCGGCGAGATAAAAGCCGCCGCAAGCTCGATGTAACCCGGACTAGCGCGCGAGGAGCGCCGCGTAGCGCGCGGGATCTACGTTTCCGCCCGTGACGATCGCTCCTACGCGCTTGCCCGCCAGTGCCGGAATGCGGCCGTGCATGAGCGCGGCTAGCGCGGCCGCGCCGCTGGGCTCGATAACGAGCTTCATGCGCTCGAACGCCAGCCGCATCGCTTCCCTCAGTTCGTCGTCGCTCACGGTGACGATCCCGGTCACCTCGCGGCGCGCGATCTCGAACGTGATCTCTCCGGGAGCGGTCGTCTGCAGGCCGTCGGCGATCGTGCGCGGGACCGCAATCGTCACGCGCTCGCCGCTCGCGAGCGAACGTGCGAAATCGTCGCCGGCCTCCGGCTCGACGCCGTAGACGGCGATTCGCGGGTCCGTACCGTGCGCCGCAATGGCGGTTCCGGCCAGCAGCCCCCCGCCGCCGGTCGGCACGACGATCGCATCGAGATCGGGAACTTCTTCCAGAAGCTCCAACGCCGCGGTCCCCGCGCCCGCGACGATGCGCTCGTCGTCGAAAGGCGGCACGACCGCCGCGCCGCGCTGCGCTGCCAACTCGCGCGCGATGGCATCGCGATCCGCGCGTTCGCGCACGTACGGCACGATCTCGGCTCCGTACCCGCGCGTCGCCGCGACCTTGACCTCGGGTGCGTCGGTCGGCATAACGATCGTCGCCGGCATGCCGAGCAGTCGCGCCGCCAGCGCCACGCCCTGCGCGTGATTGCCGCTCGAAAACGCGACGACGCCGCGCTCGCGCTGCGCCGCCGAGAGCGAGTGCAGAAAGTTGTACGCTCCGCGAAACTTGAACGCCCCCATGCGCTGCAGGTTCTCGCATTTCACGAAGAGGCTCGCGCCGCAGCGCTCGTCGAGCGTGGTCGAGGTCGCGACGGGGGTACGATGCGCGATGCCGCGCAGTAGACCGGCGGCCGCCCGGACCTCTGAGAACGTAACCGGCGCGGCCAAATCTACTTCGCCGCCGGCGCCATGTGGAAGGTCCAGTCAACGACCTTCCCGTTTTCGTCCAGACGCATCCGCTCGACGTACTCGCGCTTTTCGAACTTCACGTCGAAACAGTGCCAGCCGGGCGAGCAGTCCGCGGTCGTCTCCTTGATGGACTGCAGCTTCCCTTGTGCGTTCAGTTCGTCGGACCACTCGGCCACCCGCACGCGCGTGATCGCGATCCCTTTCGCGATGTCGTCCTGGACCGGCTTGAGGTCGTTAGCCATAACCGCGCGCGTGATGCGGTCGGCCTCACGTTCGTTCTTGTTCTGAAATGAGCAGCTCGCCAGAGCGACCGCGGCGGTCGCCAAGAGCAGGGCTCGTACTGGGCTCACGATGCTAGGGCCTCCTCGTTTCCTTGTGCGGAGAAGGGTACGAACGAGAGCTGCGGGTTCCACTCCTGTGCGAGACGCACGCTCCACTCGCTCTCGAAAAGCGCCGCCGGGCGTCCTTCCCAATCTTCGACCAGCCGCGCGTTCGAGGGCATCTGCGCCTGCGCGATGTGCTCGCGCTCGCCCTTCACGTGGCGCGCCAGCGAGAACGGCAGCGTCGAAAAGAGCGTCTTGACGTTGTATTCGGCCTCGAGACGGTACTTGGCGACCTCGAACTGCAGCTCGCCGACGACGCCGACGATCGGCTCGGTTCTCGGCAAGCCCCAGGGGTAGAAGACCTGAACCGCTCCCTCTTCGCGCAGCTGCGATATGCCCTTTCCGAACGATTTGTAACTCGAGGTGTCGATACTGCGGACCGAGGCGAAATGTTCCGGTGCGAAGGCCGGAATCGGCGGGAACGAGACGGCGGCGCCTTCGTAGAGCGTATCGCCGATCGCGAAGACGCCGGGGTTGGCCAGGCCGACGACGTCGCCTGCGTAGGCGACGTCAACCGATTCGCGATCGTCGGCGAAGAGCCGCATCGCGCGGGAGAGCCGCGTCACCGCACCCGTGCGCGCGTTGCGCACGCTCATATCGCGCGAGAACTCGCCCGAGCAGATGCGTACGAACGCGACTCGGTCGCGATGGCGCGGATCCATGTTCGCCTGGATCTTGAAGACGAAGCCGGTGAACTGCGCGCAGGCCGGCTCCACGCCGCCGCGCGATGCCGGCATCGGCGCCATCTCGGCAAACTCGTCGAGAAAGAGCTGCACGCCGAAGTTCGTCACCGCGCTTCCGAAAAAGACGGGCGTCACCTCACCCCGCAGCATCGCCGAGGGATCGAATCGCTCGCCCGCGCCGTCGAGCAGCTCGATGCCGTCGCGGAACTGGCGGTACGCTACGTCGCTCACGAGTTCGCGCAGGCGTGGATCCTCGACGCCTGCGACGCTGACCGCCGCACGGGTGGCGCCGTGCGCCGCGCGCTCGAACAGATGCACCTCTCTGGTGCGCCGGTCGTAGACGCCCGCAAACTCCTCGCCGTTCCCGAGCGGCCAGTTGACCGGAAAGGCGCCCAGGCCCAGCACGCTTTCGAGTTCGTCGAGCAGTTCGAGCGGGTCGCGGCTCGGACGATCGAGCTTGTTCATGAAGGTGAAGAGCGGAATGCGGCGCTCTCGGCAGATCGCGAACAGTTTTTTCGTCTGCGGCTCGACGCCTTTGGCAGCGTCTATGAGCATGACCGCGCTGTCGGCGGCCATGAGCGTGCGGTACGTATCCTCGCCGAAATCCTGGTGGCCGGGCGTATCGAGCAAGTTCATCACGTAACCGCGATACGGAAACTGGAGCACCGTCGAGGTGATCGAGATGCCACGCTCGCGCTCGAGCGCCATCCAATCGCTGGTTACCTGACGTTGACGCCTGCGCGCCGAGACCTGCCCGGCGACGTGGATCGCTCCGCCGTAGAGCAGCAGCTTCTCGGTCAGCGTCGTCTTGCCGGCGTCGGGGTGGGAGATGATCGCGAAAGTCCGGCGCCTTTCGACTTCCTCTTGTATCGTCACGGTGCTCCGTTGGCCGTTTCGGCGGGTTCGTAGACGCGCAAATCGATCGAGCCGGCCGCTTCGCGGATCAGCGACAGGCGACCGGGTGACCGATAAAACCGTACGCGCGGTGGAATGCGCAGACGATCTACTCCGCGGCGCACGTAGGCTTGGTCGCCGACGATCGAGATCGTGCAATCACCATACACCAACGTCGCCGGCGGCACAATCGGCGTGGCACCCGCAGGCAGGTGCGCCCGCACGAACGATCGCGACCCCGAGGCCTCCGAGACCTGCTGAAGGCATTCCGGCAAAGCCGATAGCGCCCACGGCGCGTCGCCCCGCAGCGGTGCCTGTGCGCCGCCGACGCGTCCGGCCGCGGGCTCGGCCTTCGGCGGGACGCGCGCGTAGACGGAGGCGATCTTGATGCGAATGAGATCGCGATTGACCCACGCGGCGGCGAGCAGCGCGATGCTCATCACGATGACGGTCGAGAGCGCCAGGTACTTGCCCATCCGCGGAGCCTCTAGTGCAAGTGCAGCCGCGCGGCGCCGACCGTATAATCTCCCATGCCGTAGTAGACGTCGTAGCAGCCGTCGCCCAAATCCGGGCGCGGATCCAAGCCGCTGGGAAAGACGACGTTGTCCACGACGCCTTTACGCTCGTAGCGCGACTGCGGCGTCATGACCGGTTCGGGCGAGCGGTACAGCACGCGATCGGGACGCTCGTAGTCGTGCAGCACGATGCCGGCGCTGTAGCGCAGGAGCGGCTTGCGACCGCGCTGGCTCGTTGAATCCACGCCGTGAAAGAGCGACATCCACATCGGCACGCCGTTGCGAACGATGCGCACCGGCGGGGTGCCGGCGCCCACCTTTATAGATCCCCAGCGTTCGTCGGGCGAGAGCACCAGCACGCTTTCGAGCACGTTGCAGAGGTTGGCAGGGTCCGCCAACACGTCGTCGAGGCCGACGTACGCGATGCGAATGGACTCTCGATCCACGAGCGGCATGCGTTCGATCGTGAGGATCGCGGCGCGGCCGTCCACGCTGGAGAGATGGAGCATCGGGCGATGGTAGAAGGCCAGGCTGCGGCGCCCGCTGGGCGAGAGCACCGGCTCGGGGAAGAACGCAGCATCTTTGTCGTCGCCGACGACGTTCCCGCTGCCCTCGAAACGCACGAGACCGAGCCTTCGCCAGGAGTAGGCGTCCTCGGAGAGCGCGAGCGCGACGCGCGGGCCGTCGGGGCCGAAGGCCGTGTACGTCATCACGTACGCGCGCAGTACGGGAACGTAGGTAACGCGCGCGTCCTCACAGCCGTAACCCGGATGCGCGCGCAGTTCGTACGGCGCCTGGGGCTCGAGCGCGTATCCGCGCGTTTCCATCGCGAAGCCGGCGTCGTTCTCTCGCGCGCGCACGATGCCGACGCGCGAGACGTTCTTCGCGGCGACGTAGCGCGGATAGAGCAGCAGTTCGCCGCCGGGCGCGCGGGCGGCGGCGGGATTGAGCACGCCCCCGCGTTGATCGGGCTGCCCGTCGGGCTCGAGCACGAGCCCGAGACGTTCGACGCGAGCGTCCAGCGCTTCGACGGTTCCGCGAGTCACGGCAGGTACGTATCGGCGATCGGCTCGTCGCTTGGAGTCACGACCTCCACGCGAACGCCGCGGCGATAGACGCTGTTGGGGACGATCCAGAGCGTGTACGAGCGATACTCGGGCGACGGCTCGCCGCCGCTGGCAGGCTCCTGCTCGAACGCGACGACGCGCACGCGCTGCGTATCGGCTCGGATGGATTCGACGATCTGCTTGTAGCCGGTCCGGTCGTGCGGCCCCATGAGCAGAACGGCACCGAACTCGTTTTTGAAGTGCACGGGGGCGTGGATGCCCAGCTTGGCCAATGCTACCGCATCCCGAACTATGACGATTTGGTTCCCCCCAAGAACGGTAGTGGTTCCCTGTGCGAGCGTTTGGACGCGAACCTCGCGACACCCGGCCAGCAAGATGACCCCCAGGACTAGACCTGCCAGGGTCCACCAGCGCTTCACGGCCGACGCCTTCGCTCGTTCGCACCGTCGGCCTCCCGCCTTCGCATTTTTTTGTCATTGCGCCGGGCAGGCCGGCACGGCTAGGCTGGAAGTCTCATGAAGAGCCTTTGCCGCTTGGCGGTGGCGACGGGCGTGGTCGCCCTCCTCACGGCCGTGCTCGGCAGTTGGACGCGGATCAACGGCGCCGGCCTCACCTGCCCCGACTGGCCCCTGTGCAACGGCCACCTGCTGCCCTCGCTGGCCGGCGGAACGGTCTGGGAGTGGCTGCACCGCCTGCTGGCCTCGACGGTCGCGCCGCTCGTCATCGCGCTGATCGCCGTGGCATGGGGCAAGCGCCGGCTCTCTCCCTTCCTCGCCCCCACGCTCGGCGTAATCGTCGCGCTCTTCCTCGTTCAGGTCGGGCTCGGGGCCGCCACCGTACGGCTCGACAACTCACCGATCTCGGTCGTCCTCCACTGGGGCACGGCCATGGCGTTCATCGCCTCGCTCGCTGCCCTGGCGGTCTTTGCGGCCGCCGGCGCACCCGAACCGGGCCGCGCCGCCCCGCCCGCCGCCGCACCGGTCGCACTCCTCGGGATTACCGCCCTCGCCGCTTTCCTTACGATGTGCGTCGGCGCGTACGTGAGCTCGAGCGGCGCGGGCCTGGCGTGCCTGAGCATTCCCGGCTGCGCGGGCAGCGTGGTCGTCCTCGGGGCCGGCCAGTACGTGCAGATGGTGCACCGGATCGCGGCCGGTTTCACGCTTCTGTGCGCGGCGGGATCCCTCGCCGCGGTCTGGGCTCGTCCAACCTCGGCGCGCGTGCGTGCAGCCGTTGCGGTCGGGGTAGTGCTCGTCTGCCTGCAGGTGCTGCTCGGCCTGCTGAACGTCGCCCTCCGGCTGCCGACAGATCTGCGCGAGGCGCATGCCGTCAACGCGGCGCTCGCTTTCCTGGCCTTTTTCGTGGCGACGGTTCTCGGCATACTCGACCTCGCGCCCCTGGGGGTCGTTCGCGGCTGGAGCGAAAGCGCTTCAAAGCCATGACGGTTATCGAGCGCGTCGGCGACTACTACGAACTCTCCAAGCCGCGCATCATCATGCTGCTGCTCGTCACCACCGCGGCCGCGATGGTAATGGCCGCGCGCGGCCTCCCGCCGGTACCGATCCTCTTCTGGACGCTCGTCGCCGGCGCACTGTCGGCCGCTTCCGCCGGAGCGTTCAACTGCGTCTGGGACGCAGACATAGACTGCGTGATGAAGCGCACGCAGCAGCGTCCGATTCCGCAAGGGCGCATCTCGATACGCAATGCGACGATTTACGGCATCGTCACCGGCTGCGTCTCGTTCGCGCTCTTCTACTCGCTCGTGAACCCGCTGGCCGCATGGCTCTCCCTAGCCGGCAACCTCTACTACGTCATCGTCTACACGATGTGGCTCAAGCGGCTCACGCCGCTCAACATCGTCATCGGCGGCGCGGCCGGCTCGGTGCCGCCACTCGTCGGCTGGGCCGCCGTGACGCACGGCATCGGCGGGCCGGCACTAGGGCTCTTCGGGCTCATCTTTCTGTGGACGCCTCCGCATTTTTGGGCGCTCTCGCTCATGACCGAAACGGAGTACGCCAAAGCGAACGTGCCGATGCTGCCGAACGTGCACGGCACCGAGCGCACGAAGCGCGAGATCGTCTACTACAGCCTCGTGCTGGTTGCGGCCTCGCTCGTGCTCTATCCCCTGCACGTGATGGGCGCGCTCTACTTCGTGGTCGCCGCGATCCTGGGCGGCGTTTTCCTCTTCGACGCGCTGCGCACGTGGCACGAGCGCAACGGCACGATCTACGCGCGCAAGCTTTTCCGCTTCTCGCTCCTCTATCTGGCGCTGATGTGCGCGATAATGGTGATCGACCGGATCGTCTCGTGAAACCGCTGCTCTGGACGCTGGGGCTGGGCGTCTTTGCCGGAGCCCTCGATCTAAGCGTCCTCTCCCCGGCGCTGCCGGCAATCGCACGCGAGTTCTCCGTCGCCACCGGCGACCTCGCGTGGATATTCACGCTCTACCTGCTCGTCACGGTGCTCTCGATCGCGGTCGCCGCCGCGATGGCCGATCGCTACGGACGCCGGCCGGTCTATCTGGCCTGTCTCTCGCTCTTCGCCGTCGGGAGCGTGCTCGCGATCGTCGCGCCGAGTTACGGGTTCTTTCTAGCGGCGCGCGCGATCCAGGCGCTCGGGGCGGGCGGCATCTTCCCGGTGGCGACCGCCGCGATCGGCGACGTCGTTCCGCCCGAACGCCGCGGCGCCGCCCTCGGCTTGATCGCGGCGACGTGGGGCCTCGCGGCAGTGATCGGACCGACGCTCGGCGGGCTCGTCACGCACTATATTTCCTGGCGCTGGATCTTCGCGGCGAACGTTCCGCTCGCGGCCGTCGTCTTCTGGTACGCACGGACGGTCGTCCCCGCAAACGCACCGCGCGCCCGCGCGCCGCTCGACGTGCCGGGACTGGCCTTGCTCTGCCTGGGTTTGCTCGCGCTGATGGACGGGCTCATCGGTGCGCGCGTGCCGGTCGCGCTGCTCGGCGTCGCGCTGCTCGTCGCGTTCGGGTTTTGGGAGCAACGTGCGGCCGCCCCGATCGTTCCGACGGAACTCATCGCAGCGCCGCAACTCGTCAAGACGTACGCGCTGGAGATCGTCATCGGCGCCCTTGAGGGATCGCTCTTCTTCATACCGACCGTACTGGTCGGCGCGCAGGGGCTCTCGTACGCGGCCGCCGGATTGGTCGCCGCGCTCGGCGCGTTCGTCTTCGTCGGCGTTATCCCGGCCTCGGGGCGCGCGCTCGACCGCATCGGCAGCCGCGACGTGCTGCTCGCCGGCACGGTGCTTACGGAACTCGGCTTAGCCATCTTCGCGCTCGGCTTCTCCTCGCTCTGGCTCTCGCTGCTCGCGATGATCGTCGCGGGCGTCGGGTTCGGCGCGCTGCTCGGAGCGCCGACGCGATACATCGTCACGAACGAGACCACGCCGCAGACGCGCGCAACCGCGGTCGGCCTGCTCAGCCAGGCGCTGATCGTCGGGCAGATCGTCGGCAGTTCGCTCGCCGGCGGCCTCATCGGCCTGGCGCAGAACGAACTGACCGGCTACCGCATCGCGTACCTGGGGTTCTGCGCGGTCGCGTTCGTGGCGCTCGCGCTCGCCGCTACGCTCAAGCCCCGCCGTGACGAACGAACGTACCCGATCGTGGAAGCGGCCTGACGTGCGATACCGCCATTTCGACCGGCGCGCGCACATGCTCGCGCAGAGAAACTGGACCCAGCGCGAACGCCGGGTGGTCCGGCGCGGACTCCTGGGACGCGTGGCGATCGCGATCGAGCCGCTGATCGGCATGGCGTTCATGGCCTTCATCGCGCTCGGCGTTCTCTGGCGCGCGCAGCACGTCGCCGCCGACGCGACGCTGATCCGAATCGTACCGGTCTTCGCAGGCGGCTTCGTGCTCTTCACGATCTATTTCGTGGCCGTGCTGGCGGCGCCGGTGCGTGCGTACGCGCAGACCTTCCGCCCGATCTACGTCGTGGACGGTTACGTGCGGTATCGGGAACCCGACGAGTTCTCGGGAGACGACGCCTGCGGATACGTCGCCGTGCTCTTCCCCGACCGCAGCGTGGCCTGCGAGTGGGAATGGATCGGCCGGACGCCGCTCGTCAACGCGACGATACCCTCACACGTCGAGTTCTCCACGTACGCGGGGATCCACCGGATTGACGGAAAGGCGACCTCGCTGCTGCCCGACGACCTGCCGCCGCTGGCGATCGGCATCGCGCCCCGCAGCGGGCGCTACCCCTAGCGAGCCTGCGGGCTGCTCAGGTCTATGCGTTGGCTCTGCGCGGCCGGCCAGACGTGGCCGTAATCCGCGTAGTGCACGACGTCGTAACCGATGGCCATGATGCCCAGTATTCCGACCAGCATGACGACGAGCGTAGACATGCTGACGCCTTGGGATTTTGGAACCTCGCCGAATCCGTAGTCTTCGTCGTGCGTGATCACGTCATGCCGCCTTTGGGAAGTTGCCGAGCAAGGTCGCACCGGCGAGCGTCGCGATGACCGCGCCGATGAAGAGCAGCGCGAGCATTACCTTGAATACCTGATTGTCGAGACCCGGCGTGCGCCAGTCGTTCTTCAGGGCAACGAGCGAGGTGGCGGCGACCAAGATGCCGCCTGCGATTGCGATCCCGCGTTCGATGAGATGAATGTCCACGCGATTTGCCTCGTTAGATCAGGTAGAAGATCGAGAACAGCAGCACCCAGATGACGTCGACGAAGTGCCAGTAGAGCGTTCCGGCCGTCAGACCGAAGTGCTTTTCCTTCGTATAGATGCCGTGGATGGACTGCAGCAAGAGGATGCCCAGGAAGATCACGCCGAGCGAGACGTGAAGCCCGTGCAGACCGGTCAGGGTGAAGAACGCCGCGCCGAAAATGCCGCTGCCGGCCCAGGTGACGTGCTCGTTGTAGATGAGGTTCGAGTACTCGTAGCCCTGGCCGCCGACGAAGAAGGCGCCCAGCAGGATCGTCGCGATCATGAAGCCCGCGTACCGGTTGAAGTTCCCGTGCTTGTAGTTTTCCAGCGCGTAGTGCATCGTCGCGCCGGACCCGAAGAGCACGACCGAGTTCAACGCCGCGAAGGCGATCTCCAGGTGCGGCACGCCGGCCGGCGGCCACGCCTGCGCGGTGTTGCGCAGGTAGAGATACGCGAAGATGAACGACGAGAAGAGCACGAGGTCGGTGGCGATGAAGCACATGAACCCCAAGAGCCGGATATCTCGAGTCTCGGCGTAGAGCAGATCCACCTCGCCGTGCTCGTGCGTGACGGTCGCCGCGGTCATCAATGCGCTCCCGCCGCCACCGGCTTATCGGTGAGTTCGTCTTCCAGGCCCGAGTACGGCAGAGGCCGCGTAAAGTCGTAGGGCAGGCCGTAGACCGTCGGGATGTTCTTGAAATTATAGTACGGCGGCGGCGAGGGGATCTGCCACTCGAGCGTTCGCGCCCCCCACGGATTCGGGCCGGACTTCTTGCCGTTGAAGAGCGACGTGGTCGCGTTGATCACGAAGAGCAGCACGCTGGCCACCATGAAGAACGACGAGACCGACTCGACCCGGTTCCAGAACTGGAACTGCGGGTCGTAGTTGGCAACCCAGCGCGGCATGCCCTCGATGCCCAGCCAGTGCATCGGAATGAACGTTCCGCACGCGCCGATCATGAAGCACCAGAAGCCGAGTTTGCCGATCGTCTCGTTCATCAGGCGTCCGGTCAGCTTGGGATACCAGTAGTAGAAGCCCGCGAAGGTCGCCAAGATCATGCCGCCGCCCACCACGAAGTGGAAGTGCGCGACCACGAAGTACGAGCCGTGCAAGTGGAGATCGAGCGGTACGGCCGCCAAGAACATGCCGGTGATGCCGCCGATCGTGAAGAGCACCAGGAAGCTCATCGCCCAGTACATCGCGGTCGTGTAGCGTATCTTGCCGCCCCAGAGCGTGGCCAGCCAGGAGAATATCTTCACGCCGGTCGGGATCGAGATGAGGTACGTCATGATCATGAAGGGTAACTGGAGAAACGGCGCCAGACCCGACGTGAACAAGTGGTGCGCCCAGACCATGAATCCGGCCAGCGCGATCGCCATCGAAGAGAACGCGATCATCTTGTAACCGAAAATCGGCTTGCGCGCGAAGGTCGGCAGCACTTCAGAGATGATGCCGAAGGCCGGCAGGATGATGATGTAGACGGCCGGGTGGGAGTAGAACCAGAACATGTGCTGGTACATGACCGGGCTTCCGCCTCTGGACGGGTCGAAGAACGGTACGCCGAACTGGCGCTCGATGAAGAGCGCGGATACGGCGACGGCCAGCGCGGTCGTCGCGATGAGCATGATCATGTTCGTCGCGAGCTGCGCCCATACGAAGAGCGGCATGCGCGTGAACGTCATACCCGGCGCGCGCATCTTCACGATCGTCACCGTGAAGTTCAGCGCGGTCATGGTCGAGCTCACGCCGATGAGCGCCACCGCCGCGGCCCACCACGAGACGCCGGGTGGACCCAAGACCGAGATCGGCGGATACTCGGCCCAGCCGGCCGTCGGTGCGCCGTACAGAATCGAGGAGAGCATGAGCAGGCCCGCGACCGGGAAGATCCAGTAGCTGATCATGTTCAGCCAGGGGAACGCGACGTCGCGCGCGCCGATCTGCAGCGGCATGACGTAGTTTCCGAAGAAGCCGGTGACCAGCGGAATCGTCACCATCCACACCATCAGGCTGCCGTGCATGCTGTAGAGCATGTTGTAGACGTCGTTGGAGACGAAATGCCCCTGCGCGTTAAAGAGCTGGACGCGCATCAACTCCGCGAACGATCCCCCGATCATCATGAAGATCAGGGCGGTGACGAGATATTGAACCGCGATGACCTTATGGTCGGTCGAGAAGACGTACTTGCGGATGAACGTCGTCGGTTCGGGATGGATGTGATCGGCAATCCCTCCGCCGTGCGCTACTGCTTGTACTGCCATGGACGTGATCTATCTCCCGATTACTTTAACGAGGCCAGGTAGGCGACGAGGTTGGCGATGTCCTTATCGGACAGGCCGTTCGCGGCTTGGTTGGGCATCGAGCCCATGCTGCCCGTATACCCGTGCTGCAGGATGTTCGCGATATCGGGCGGCGTCGCATCGTCGCCGTCCACGAGTTTTGGATGCTTCGGATCGTCGAGCAGGCCGCGCAGGCCGGGCCCGACTTTCACGTCCGAGAAGGGGCCGATCGCGTGGCAGGCCGTGCACTTCGTGTTGAAGAGCGCCTGCCCGGCCGAAGCGTCGCCGCCGGCAAGCGAGACGGCGCCCGTCGAGACGGTCGCCAACGCGTTGCTGACGTTCGCATTCTTTACTTGCCAGCCGTGATACCACTTATCGTACGAGGCTCGATCTTCGATAACGAGGTGCTGCTGGTGCATCTGGTCGTGGTTGGTACCGCAGAACTGCGCGCAGATGATGTTGTAGCGCCCCGGGCGGATCGGCGTGAACCGCATCGAGGTGACCAGGCCCGGGACCATATCTATCTTGATCCGCATCGCCGGCACCCAGAAGGAGTGGATCACGTCGGACGAGGTCAGGTTCAGGACCACCGGCACGCCGACCGGCAGGTGCATCTCGTCGGTGATCTCGCCATTGACCTGCGGGTAGCGGAACGTAAAGTAGAACTGGTGGCCGATGGACTGCACCACCAAGCCGTTGTTCGGCCCGAAGTTGATCTCGCGCCAAATGTACACGCTCACGACCGAGAGGACGACGACGAACACCGTCGGCAGAAGCGTCCAGGCGAACTCGAGCCTCGGGTTGTCGTGGATGTTCACGCCGACCGCATCCGGCGGGTCGTCCTTCTTTGCCCGGAACGCGAAGCCGAAATAGAAGACGTAGCCCGCCACGAAAATGATCAGGACGAATCCGGTCGCGAAGACGAAACGGAAGAACTTGTCTACCTGGGCAGCCGTGCGAATGGCCTCGGGCATGGACGCGTTGATGTCGAAGGTGTAGACGAAGTACACCGCAATTGCGCCAAGAATCGCAAAGATCGCCGATGCGACCCAAAATCCGCGGCTCAACCGCACCTGCGGGCTATCGTGTACCAAAACAGACTCCCCTGCGCACCTAGGCTGGCTGGAACCTAAAAACTATAGAAGCAACGGCACGGGTCGCGCACCTACTAATGAGGCTTTGGCTCCGTCAAGGCAGACCCTGCAAACTCCCGGACGAGCCAGTCAACATTCGTAATGGCGGTTCCGACGACGACCGCCGCCGCTCCCGTCTGGAAGGCCGCTCGCAGTTCGGCCGGGTGATGGACGCCGCCCTCGCAGACGGCGAACGCGCCGAGCCGCACGAACGCTGCCAGCAGATCGTAGGCGGGCAGCGCGTGCCCGTGCGTCCCCGCGGTGTAGCCGCAGAGCGTCGTCGCCACGATATCGGCTCCAGCCTCGTACGATCGCAGGCCGTCCTCCTCGGTCGCGCAGTCCGCGAACGCCAGGCAGCCCGCCGCATGGATAGCGCCGACCGCTTCGGCGAGGTCGCCGCCGCCCGGACGAGGGCGCTGCGTTGCGTCGAACGCGACGATCTCCGCCCCGGCCCCGGCGACGGCGCCGATTTCGACGGGCGAGGGCGTGATGTACGGCTCGAAGCCCGGATACTCGCGCTTGATTAGGCCGACGATCGGCACGCTGACGCGGGCGCGGACCGCGCGCAGATTCGCGACGCCCTCGACGCGTACGGCGACCGCCCCGCCGTCCTGAGCGGCTCGCGCCATCGCGGCGATCACCTGCGGTTCGTCGAGAGCGGAGCCCGGCCAGGCCTGCACGGAGACGATCAGCCCGCCCCGCAGGCTCTCGACCAGGCTCACCAGCGCAGCTCGCCCGGCGCGATCCCGCCCTCGCGATAGGCGAGCAGCAACGCCCCGCAAGCCGGGTCGTAGCGCGGCTCGACGACCACGGCGCCGGAGGCCTCCTCGATCGCCGCGCGCACGCGTCGCGAGTAGGACGGGCTCGAGAACGCCCCTCCGCAGAGCGCCACCGCGGGCGCCGCTCCGGCGCGAACCGCCCCGGCGACCAGCGCGGCGATCCGCTCGGCGCCGCGCTGAGCGATCGGCGCCAGCGACTCGAAATCGTGCACCGCCGGCGCAAAGGAGGCGATCCGGGCGCGATCTATCTCGCCGGCATAGATCGCGCGCGCGAGTTCGCGCAGCGAGAGCGCGCCGAAAAACTCGCAGGCCGCTCGCGAGGCTGCCGACAGCGACGCATCGCCGTCGTCCTGCGCGCGCATCATCGCGGAAAGCGCCTCCCGCGCGAGATGGAAGGCGCTGCCTTCGTCGCCCAGCAGGTAGCCCCAGCCGCCGAAGGTGCGCTCCGCGCCGCCGGCGCTGCGTCCGTAGACGACCGAACCGGTTCCGGCGATAGCGACGACGCCGGGTGCGCCGGCGAGCGCGCCCTCGTGTGCGATCAGTGCGTCGTGCACGAGCCGCAGCCGGCGAGCCGGCAGTTCCGGAGCGCGGCCGGAGATCCGGCCTTCGTAGCCGCTCACCCCGGCCACGATCACGGCGTACGACGTATCCGGCGCGAGACCGCCGTGGCGACGCGCGTCGTCGAGCGCGCCGGCCAGCGCGTCGTGCAGGCGCGTCGAGCCGGGCCCCTCGCCGATCTCGTCGGCGGGCCCGGAACTGCCGCGCGCAAGAATGCGCCCCTCTTCGTCGCCGATGACGCAGATCGTCGAGCTCTGGCCGCCGTCAATGCCCGCGAAGAACGTGCTCATGCCGGCCGCTCGAACAAGGCGTTCGCGTACCGCATCGCGGCGGATTCGCGCGCGGCGCGATCCGGCAACGCGGGGATCTCGCCGATCGCTTCGCGGTGGTGATACAGCTCGTGCCCGACGGCGAGCGCGACGAAGCGCGCGCGTTCGCCGGCCGATAAACCGCGCGCGTGCCGTGCGTTCAGGCGAATCTGGGGAATCGTCGGGTCGTACTCCGAGAGCAGCGCGTGCGCTCCCCAATCTCCCAAGTCGGCGAACGCGATCGCGACGCCGTACGAGCGCGCGAGGGCCAAGGCTGCATTCACAGGAGCACGCCGTCGGCGACTAGCCGCGCGCGCAGTTCGTGCGTATCCACCTCGCTCGGGCGGACTGCGCGCTCGCAAGCCAACGCGGCCGCCGTGCCGGCGGCCTGCCCGAGCGTCATGACGGTCGGCGTGAGGCGCGTAGAGGCGAGCGCTTCGTGCGAGGTCGAGATGCAGCGGCCCGCGACGATGAGACGCTCGGGATGCACCGGCAGCAGGCAGCGATATGGAATCTCGTAACTCTCACCGGGCGGCAGCCGCTTCGTGGTCGTGCCGCTGCCGCTGGGGTTGTGCACGTCGATCGGATACGCGCTGCGGGCGACCGCGTCCTCGAATTGCCTACCGGCAAGCACGTCCTGCGCGGTGAGCGTGTACCTGCCGACGATGCGGCGCGACTCCCGAATGCCGACTTGCGCGCCGGTTGCGGCCAGACGCGCGCGCGCAAAGCCGGGAACGCGCTCGCGGAAAAAGGCGAGCAGCTGCATCGCCTGAAGGCGCGACTCCACCTCTGCCCGCGTGAGATCGTCCGGGTCGAGCGGATCCACGTCTACGACGCGCGTCATATTGACGGTCACTTCGTCCGGATACGGCGAGGCGAAGAGCGAGACGAGCTCGCGCGGAACGTCCACGAGCCCGTCGGCGCGCGCCCGCTCCCAAAGCGTGCCCAGGCCCGCGATCGCCGTCAGGCGCGCGCCGGTGCGCTCCTCGGGCGGCAGCGAGCCCCGCATCTCCTGGGGATTCGCGCGCAGGTAGGCGGCAAGTTCGTCGAGATCCACGTGGCTCAAGCGAAACATCAGCGTCGCCGGCTGGACGCGGCCGCGTTCGTCGCCTTGCTGCGTGGGCGCGCCGGCCGAGGCCGCCACGAGCGCATCCGCCGTCGCGTCCACCACGACCGAGGCGCGGTACGAGCGCTCGCCGGCGATCGTCGCAATCGTCGCGCCGGTTACGTCGCCGCCTTCGACCTGCGCGCGCAGGAAGTACCCGTGGAGCATGAGCTCCACGCCGGACTCGCGCATCATCTCGAAGAGCAGCGCCTTGTGCACCTCGGGATCGAACGGCGTGATCGTCGAGACGTAGTCCGAGGTGTCGGGGAGATGTCCGGGCGATCCGCCCGCGCGAACGAGCCGCTCGACCATCTCTTGCGCGATGCCGCCGACGATGCGCTGCGCTCCCGAATGGAAGGTCATCCAGGGGCCCACCATCGCCGCCGTCGCCGTACCTCCCAAGAAACCGTACCGTTCCACGAGCAGCGTGCGAGCGCCCCGACGCGCCGCCGCGAGCGCGGCCGCACACCCGGCGTTCCCTCCGCCCATCACCAGCACGTCGAGCATGCACGCGCAATTCGTCGCGACGTAAAGCAGGCCATTTACCGGCCTTCCCCAAGTACAGCGCATGCAGGTGCAGGCTCCGGTAGCCGACCGCAACTGGGCGATGGCAGCGCACCTGAGCGCGCTGGCAGCCATCGCAGGCTTGCCGTTCGGCCACGTCGTCGGGCCGCTCGTCGTCTACCTCCTCAAAGCGCGCGAGTCCGAGTTCGTCGCCGGGCACGCCCGGGCATCGCTCAACTATCAGCTCACGCTCTCGCTCGGCCTCATCGTAGCGGTCATCGTCGGCCTCGCGGGGACCTTCGGCTTCCTGTTGCCGATGCGGGACGCGTCCGATACGACGCTCGGCCTGGGCGTCACGGCCCTCTGGGTTTCGTTCGGTCTGGCGCTCCTCTTGGTCGTCCTGGCCTCGCTGATCTTCATCATCATGGGCACGATCGCGGCGGGCGAAGGGCGTCCGTACACGTACCCCTTCGCGATCCGCTTCCTGCGCTAGAGCCGAAAAACGCCGACCCGACCAGGGAGTCGGCTGTTAAGGGTGTATTCACGACCGTTAATGTTGCTGCAACGAGTTAAGCCGCTCGCGCGCATCCTAGCCGAGGGAAGCGACACCGAGCACGGCCTCAAGCGCTCGCTGGGCCCGTGGGCCCTCACGGCGATGGGCATCGGCGCGATCATCGGGACGGGCATCTTCGTCCTGACCGGCGTGGCATCGGCGACGCGGGCCGGCCCGTCGCTGACGCTTTCGTTCGTCGTCGCCGGCATCGTCAGCGCGCTTGCGGCCCTGTGCTACGCCGAAGTTTCGAGCAAGATTCCGATCTCGGGCAGCGCCTATACGTACACGTATGCAACGATGGGCGAGCTCCTCGCCTGGATCATCGGCTGGGATCTCGTGCTGGAGTACGCGCTCGGCGCGGCGACGGTGAGCATCGGCTGGTCCGGCTACTTCGTCAACATCCTGCACCAGACGGGTCTCTCGTGGCTGAACATCTCCCCGATGTGGGCGAACGGACCTCACTGGGGGCTCACCGGCCAAGCCGGCATCTCGGGTTATGCGAACCTGCCCGCCGCAGCCATCATCCTGGTCATCACCGCGCTGCTGGCGCGCGGCACGCGCGAGTCCGGCTCGGTCAACGCCGTGATCGTCGCGATCAAGCTGCTCATCGTGCTCTTCTTCATCGTAATCGGCCTGGGGCACATCAACGGCGCGAACTATCATTTGCCGCCAGGAGGCCAGGCCGGGCTGGGCGGCTACTTCCCGTTCGGCATCGCCGGCATGCTCGGCGGCGCGGCTTTCATCTTCTTTGCCTACATCGGTTTCGATGCCGTCTCGACGACCGCCGAGGAGGCCAAGAATCCCGGGCGCGACTTGCCGTTCGGCATCATTATGAGCCTCGTGATCTGCACGATTCTCTACATCATCGTCGTCGCGATCCTCAACGGCATGGTTCCCTTCTACGATCTCAACGTCGCATTTCCGGTGGCGTTCGCGATGAACTACGTCGGCCTGAGCTGGGCCGGCGTGATCATCTCGATCGGCGCGATCGCGGGCCTTACGACGGTGCTGCTGGTGATGATGTTCGGGCAAAGCCGCATCTTTTTCGCAATGTCGCGCGACGGGTTGATTCCGCCGTCCTTTACGCGGGTGCATCCGGTCTGGCGCACGCCGATCTTTTCAACGCTCTTCTTCGGCTTGTGCATCGCCGCAATCGCAGCGTTCACGCCGATCAACATCGTCGGTTCGCTCACGAACATGGGCACGCTGGCGGCCTTCATCGTCGTTTCGATCGCCGTACCGATCTTGCGCGCGCGGCACCCCGAGATGAAGGGGCAGTTCACGCTGCCGCTGGGCCCCTACCTCATCCCCGTGCTTTCCGCGCTTACCGCACTCAGCCTAATCTACTACCTGAAGGTCGGTAACCCGGTGGTGTGGGGTTTCCCGCTCGTCTGGTTCGCGTTCTTAGTGTGGATGGTGATCGGTCTGGTGTTTTATTACATCTACGGCCATCGCAAGAGCACGGTCGCGCTCGAGGAAGCCGAAGGCTTAGCGATACGGCAGCCGCCGGTCAACTAAGCGCTTCGCGGAACGACGAGGATCGTAACGGGCTCCGCGGGCCCGCAGCCTTCGATCTCCTCGGCGGCAAGATCGGCGGCTTGCTCCGTGCCGGATAATCCTTCGAACGCGGCGATGCGACCGCCGCGCAGCAGGTAGAGCGCCGGCAGTCTTCGCCCGACGTCTCCAAAGCGCGTCGCCCGCTCGACGCCGGCACGCACGCGTTCGACCGCGCCCGCGGCGGTGGCCGGCGTCACGACCGCATCCTGCAGCGACAACCTCACGACCCCACGCTCGTCAACCACGCGCATCGCGCCGCCGCGTTCGTAGCCCGTCAGTGCTTCAGTCAGCTCCACCCGCTGCAGTTCGCCGCCATCGCACGCGAGCGAATCGGCCGCAGCGGCACGGCGCTCCGCTTCGCCGCACGGCGGCCCGCCGGAGGACTGCGCCAGCGCCGTCGCTCCCGAGGCGGTCGCGCGCACGCGGCTGCGCTGTGAATCTATCTCCACCTCGACCTCGACCCCATCGGGCGCGGCGCCGGCGGCGATGACGCGATCGCCGGCCTCGCGACGAATGCGCGAGATGTCCTGCGGGGTCGGCGCGGCGATCGTGCGCTCGACGACGTCGCGAACGAGCGCGAGCGCCACGCCGATCGGCGCGATGACGTCCGCGTCGCGCGCGATCCGGTGCCGCACCCCCATCGCCCGCGCCGCGAACGGCACGAGCGCTCCCGCACCGCCGCCACCGCCGACGAGCACGACGCGCCGCGGATCGAGTTCGTAATCGGCGACGAGGCGCTCGACCGCGCGCCGAATCTTTCCGCTTGCGATCTCGAGCGCGCCGCGCGCGAGCGCGAGCGCGTCGCCATTCACCTCCCGAGCGAGCAGTTCGAAGGCGCGCCGCGCCGCGTCGGCGTTGCCGCGGGCGAACGAATCGTCGGGTACGCAGCCCAGAAGGTTCGCCGCGCAGGTCGTCGTGAGGGCGATGCGCCGGCCGTCGCGCGCGACGGCGACGGCGTACTCCGCCGGGTCGCCGGGGGCCGGCGCGACCATTTCGATGCGCGCCCCCTCGAAGTCGCCGGGATCCGAGAAAGCCGCGTACGCGCATCCGGCGATGTGCGCGCTGCGCGGCCCGACGTCGGCCAGCGCATTGCCGCGCATTCGCAGCATGCTGCCGCCTCCGATGCCGAGCGTGCGCACGTCGAGCGTGCGCAGCATCGTTCGATGCCCCCCTATGCGCGCGCTCTGCATCTGCGGACGGCCGGCGCGAACGGCCGAACAGTCGGCGCTCGTGCCGCCCACCTCGATGAAGATGCCCTCGCTCAAGCGTTCGTAGAGCAGCGCGCCGGCCAGGCCTGCGGCCGGACCCGAGAGCAGCGTGAGGATCGGACGGCGCTCGACCTCGCGCACGTCCATGACGCCGCCGTCGCTGCGCATCACCATGAGCGGCACCGGGATCTCGGCGCGCTCGACCGCCGACGACGTCATGCGCGCGGTCGCGATCATCTTCGGCAAAATCGCTGCGTTAAGCGCCGCCGTGCGCGTGCGCGCGCGCAAGCCGTAGGCCGAGCTGACGTCGTGCCCGGCGGTCGCCTCGACGCCTTGCGAGCGCGCGTACGCCACCCCCAAATCCTCTCGCTGCGGCCGGTCCACGCCGAAGCTCTCGCTCGCGGCGATCGCCTGCGCGCCGCCCGCGATCAAGGCGTCCACCGCCGCGCGCACGGCCTTCGGGTCGCTCGCCGGCGCGAACGCGAATGCCGGCGCGAACGAGCCTCCCGATTCCAGCGGCACCGAGGCGAAGCGCATCCGGTTCTCGGCGACGAACGCGAGCCGGCCCAGCAGTCCGAGCACGCCGACCCGCGCGAGATCGCCTTCCAGAAGTGCGTTCGTCGCCTGCGTCGTGGAGTGCGCGATGAAGGCGACGGCGCGGGCCTCCACGCCGGGTTCTGCGAGCAAACGTGCGATGCCCTCGACGATACCGGCCGCGACGCCTTGCGGCGCGTCGTGCGTCGTCGGGATCTTGATGCGAGCGACGAGCCGGCCGGCCGCGGCGTCAATCGCGACCACGTCGGTAAACGTGCCGCCGACGTCTATGCCGACGCGCAGCGCGCGCGGCGCGCCCTCGCCCACGCGCTAGAAATCCGCTGCGAGCGCGAAGGTAACCATCGCCAGCCCGACGGCTCCGTCGCGTTCGAAGCGATCGAAAAGCGCTGCGAGATCTGCGCGCAGCGTCTGCGCCTGCGGCCCCCGTGCCGGCAGATACGATGCCGATGAGGCGCGACCCAAGAAGCCTTCGCGGTCGAGCCGCTGCACCGACGGGAAGGCCGCACGGCTCACCCGCGCGTTCGGAAACGCCGCAAATCGTTCGAGGGCGCGAGCGCGCAAAGCCTCGGTATCGTCGGTTGCATGCGCGCGCACGATTTCGCCGTACGCATGCGTGAACTCATCGCCTTCGTCGCGCTCGTACTGCAGTATCGCGGCGCGGCGCCGAGCGATCCGGCGAAACTCGCCCATGGCCTCGTCGTCGGCGAACCAGTGAAAGGCCTGGCAGGCGACGATGAGGTCCACGCTCTTGTCCGCCAATCCGGTGCGGACGGCGGTGCCATCGAGCCAGCGTACGCGCGGATGCTCCTCCGCCGCCTCGCGCATGCGCGAGTTCGGCTCGATCGCAACCACGCCGGCACCGCGATCGGCAAAGAGCCTCGCCGAGATTCCGGTCCCGGCGCCGACGTCGGCGATGCAGAGCGTGGCCGGATCGCCCAGACCGGCCAGAGCGAAGTCTATCGCGCCGGCAGGGTAGGTCGGGCGGAACGCGGCGTAGGCTTGCGCGCGCGGCCCGAAGCGCGCCGTGCTATCGTACGACATCGCCCGCCGTGAGCACGAACGGCGCGCCGAGCGCGATCGTGAGGCTGCGTCCGTCGCGCACGATCTCGTACGCGTGCGGCAAGCCATCGTACGCGCGCGCCTGCGATTGATACGTGCCGTACTGCCACCACGGCACGCCGTCTATATTCTCTACGACGTCGCCCGAACGCAGGCCGGCTGCGTAGGCCGGGCCGCCCGCGCGCACGTACGCGCGCAGGTTGCCGTCGTCGCTCTTGAAGAGCGCGTACAGGTACGTCGGTTTCTCGCCGGCGCGCACTGCCAGCCCGAGTGCGAAGAGATTCGCGCTGCGCGCGCGATCGGCGGCGGCCCACGCGCGCAGGCGCTGCAGACCCTCCATCGCCAGGCCGCGCGCGTCCGCCGAAGTCGGCGGCTGCGCCAAGACGGCGTGATCGTGCCATTCCTGCACGATCCAGCCGCCGCAGTCTTCCAGGCGCAGCCCTACGTCGAGATCCTCGCCCTCGATCAGATGAAAGGTCGAACTCTCTGCGAGCAGGTACGCCGCGTAGCGCTTGTTCGAACAGTCGCTCGCGTTCGGATCTTCGTGCACGGCGAGCGTACGCCATGGGCCGCCGGAGAGCGCCGAGAGCAGGCTGCCGGCCGCAACCCGGCCGAACGCGCTCGCGTCGTCGTCCACCGCGATCGTTCCGGCGGCACCGCTCGGCGCGAACAATCCCGTGGGGGTCGTGCCGGCCGCACGCGCCGCCGGAATGGCCGATGCAAACGCGCGCACGCCGAAGAGCGCCGGCGTCGCCGCCACGACGGCCAGGGTCGCGACGATGGCCACGCCGGTTTGAAACGGCAGCGTTCTGCGCGTGATCGCATCGGTGGGCACGCCGGTGAAGTTCGCCACCCAAACGTTGCTCGTGTTCGTCGGGTCGCAGACGTTCTGCACTTGGACCACCGCCATGACCGCCGCGACGAGCACGACCGGCGGCAGCACGTGCGCCGAGAGAAGCACGGTGAAGATCGCGATGCCGACGCCGAAGGGGTTGAGCGGGCCGCGATAGAGCACGAGGGGGCTCGCCACGCCGAAGAGCGCGACGTAGGCGATCGGGTTGCGCAGCCAGGGCGCGGCAACCAGCGGCGCGAGCGCCGAGAAGAACTGCGGCTCCTTCGTCGCGACGAGCAGCATCCCGATACCCATGAAGAGCAGCACCGCCGGCGCGACGTCTTCGACGCCGCGGATCGCCGCGGCGACGAGCAGTTGCACCGACTCCCGCGGGCGCGTCACGAGCACGCCGAAGAGCGCTGCGAGCAAGAACGCCGGCGCCGCCTGGACGTGCAGCGCGTAGTAGAGCACGAGCGGCAGCAGCGGCGTGAGGAGCGCGACGGCAGGCACGCGCGGGCGTTCCTCGCCGTCTTCGGCCCGCACGGCCCAGGTGGCATACCCTCGCTCGCGCCGGAATGCGACGAACGCGTACGCGACGAGCGCGACCGCATCCACGATCGCGAGCAGGGTCGCGTAACGGACGAGCTGATCCGGCACGACGCCGAAATAGGTCGTGTAGAACGTCCAGTTCGCAATGTTGAAGATGAAGCCGAGTGCGAAGGCCATGAGGAAGAGCGTCGCCGCGATCGTTCGCGGCACGCCTGCCGTCATCATGATCGGCAGGACGATCGAGCCGACCATGATCATCGCACCGAGCCCCGAGAGCGAGGTGAAGAGCAGCGCGACGATCGCGCAGAAGCCCAGCGCGAGCGCGAGCGGCCGCTCTCCGCCGTACTCCGCCGCCACGTTCACGATCGCGCGCGCGATGCCGGTATCCATCGTCACGCGGCCGAGCAGCGCGCCGAAAACGACGGCCACGTAGACCGGCGCAAGCTGGACGGCGCCGCCGGTGACGATGTCGCCGAGCTTTCCAGCTGGGACGCCGGCCGCCAGCGACATGAGGAGTGCCATTGCAGGCACCGCAACGATCGCCGGCATCCATCGGCGGTACATGAGCGCCGCGAAGCAGGCGAAGACCAGCAGAATGAGGAGCGCGTTCAGGTGGAGAGCACCGTTTCGAGCGGGGGCAGCGAGCCCGACTGCAGATACGCGCGAGTCACCCGGTAGAAGGCATCGGCGCGGCCGATCGCCTGCTGCGCCGCGAGATGGTAGCGCTCGAGATTGCTCGCGAGATGACCCTCGCGGCTCTCGTAGCGCCAGGCGCGTTCGTAAAGCGGCGCGAGATCCTCGTACGCATCGCGCAGTTCCCACATCCAGTAGCGGCACCAGTACAGGTCGCGCAGCGTCGTATCCCGGTCGCTCGCCTCGTGCGCGACCGCGTCGGCGTACATGGCGCGCACTTCGCCCGCGATCTGGAACTTCCGCGCCAGCGCGTCGTAGCGCCGCGCGGCCAAGAACGTGACGAAGGCGGCGTTCGCGTGCAGCGGCGGCCGCCGGAAGTATCCGTTCTCCTCGACCGCTTCGGCCTGGAGACGTACGGCGCTCAGATCCACGTTCGCAAGCTGGCCGGCGACGGCCGGATCGAAGGCGTCGCCCCAAAACAGCGCGTCGCTCTGGCCGTAGGTATAGTGCGGCGGTTCGATCGCGCTCAGCACGCTGCCAAGCGCGGCGACGCCGGCTGCGTACGCGGTTTCGTTCGTTCCGTAGAACGCGCTCGGAAAATCCGCGGCGAACGCTTCGGGAGAGACGTCGCCGGCCTGCCAGGCCGACGCCGCCGCGTAGAGCACGGGATACCACGTCGCCTCGTACAGCGTCTCGCCGTCGTCGTGCCAGACGGTCTGGAAGAGCCCGAGCACGTGCGCGTCCTTTCCTTCTCCGATGAACCGGCGTTCGTTCGCCAGCGCGACGGCGACGTTCGGATAGATCTCGTTCCAGTTACTGTCGCCGGGTGCGACCATTTGCTCGAAGCCGCCACGCGCGATCGTTTGAATGTACGGCTCGAAGGTCGCTTCGGCGCCGTAGTGCCAGTTGACGACGACCGCGCTGCGGGGGATCAGCTTGAGGATGCCCGGATCGTTTTCGATCCCGTCGTCCCAGAGCATCAGCCGCGCGCCGGAGGGTGCGATCAGTTTGTCCATCGCGGCGATGTGCGCGGCGTACGCTTGCGAGCGGCCCGTGCTCGCGACGTATGCCGCGGTTCGCCCCAAGCCGAGGGTCGCCGTCTCGTCGGAACCGATATGGAAGAACGGCGGACGCCCGACGGCGTCCAACTCCTGCCCGATTACGCGCGAGAGGTACTCGCCCGAGAGCGGCACGTTCGGCGCGAGGAGAAAGCCGTGGGGGAGTGCGGCGGCGCTGGCGTAACGCTCGACCCGCAGGGTATTGTGCATGTGTGCGAACGTCTGCTGTTCGGGAACGAGCGCGACGTGAAAGCGCCGTGCGTACGCCGTGAGCTCGCGCAGCTGCGCGGGTGTAATGCCGTCGAGCGGAGCCGGGAGCGGGTCGGTCGGGCTCACGAAGACGTGCTCCATGTACGGCGAGTACCCGTTCATCTTGAACGCCGCGATCGTGCGAATGCGTTCCTCGAAATACCGCATCGTCGGGAGCGGACCGCGCGAGACGTCGTCGGAGAGGATGCGCCACTGGAGAGCTGGTGCGTCTTGGACGACGACGCACGGCATCGTCCAGGCGCCGTTCGAGCGGACCGGAAGCTGCGCTAGCGTAGTTGCGGCATAGAAGGCACCGGCAGCGTCCGCGCTCTCGATCGTCACACGGCCGGCGCGTACCGTCAACCGGTAACCTTGCGCAGGGAGCGACGCATCGCGCCGCACGGTTATCGTCGCGTTCGGGCCGGCAGCGGTACGCAGCGAGCCGATACCCAGCGCCGTCCAGCGTTCGTCCACCTCGGCGCGCGCGGCCGGATCGAAATCTGCCGCAACGCTGTGCGGGATGCTCCGCTCGCCCGGCCCGCAGGCCTGCACCGCCACGGATGCCGGGCGCGGCACGAGGTGCAGCGCGGCGGCAGCGATGCCGAGCAGGAGATTCAACGCGATCTAGAGCGTCGAGCTGCGAGCGACCGCGCGCATCGTCGCCGCGCGGCGATCGAGAAGGGCGGTGAGTTCGTCGAGGTAGCTCCCGAGCGCGGCAGCGTCCACGCTCGTCGCGCGGTCGGCCAATGCGAGCGCGTCGTCGTCCTCGCCGGCCACTGCCCGCTCGGCGTCGTCGGACGGCGTCGCTCCGCCGTTCGAGCCGTTGTGCACCGCAAAAGAGTGCGAGTCGGCAAAGCCGGCGCGCAAGAGCAACTCGCCGAGCCTGCTCTCCAGCTCGGGGTCGAGCGTTCCCAACCGCGCCTGGAGGTTCGCCAGCGCCTCGCCGACGTACGAGCGGACGAACGAATCCGAGCGTCGCCGGCTCAGGTCGTCGCCGTAACCCGGGAAGTCTGGGATTCGTGCCCGTACGGACTGCAGCGGGTCCATGTGCGGCTGGTACGACGCCGTCGCCCGAGGGGCCTCGAAGGCGCTATCGGAAGATACGCTTGGTGAAAAACGCGCCCGTCTGGCCGGCGTACCTCGTAGCGGCAGGGTGCTTTGCGATCGCGCTCATCTCGTCCATCGCGAACATCTCGCTCATGGGCCAGCTTCGGGCACAGAATCGCGAGCTGGCCTACCTCTCCGAGCGCTCGACGATCTTATCCCGGCGCCTCGCAGTAGAGCGAATGGAGCTCTTCGACATGCTGGACGTCCGCGCGCATCACTACCCGGTCGGCAGCGGCGACGTCATCACGCGCGGCAGCCGCATCTACCTCGCGCTGCACGATCTCCCCGAGCCCCCGCGCGGCAAAGTCTATCAAGCCTGGACGATCGCAAAGGGTACGACGAAGCTCATCGCCGCGCCGACGTTCCTGCCCGACGCCGGCGGCGTCGCGCTCGTAGTGCTGCCCGCGGACGCTCGCGCGACCGCATCGGTGGCGGTGACCGTCGAACCCGACGGCGGGAGTAAGGAGCCGACGGCCAAGCCGCTCATCGAAGTCTCCTTCGGTTCGTAGCGGCGGTGCGCGTCGAACTCGCTTCGCCGGCTACGCAGGAAGCGGCGCTCGCCTATCTCTCTGCGTCTCCGTACGCGAACGTCTTCCTCTGCCACGTGCTGCTCCACGGGATGGCGCACACGGCGCACGGCGATGCCGTCGTCGTGTCGAACGGCGATGAAGTAACCGGCGCGGCGTACTTCGGGCGCCAGCTCGTGATCGCGGGCGACGAACCGTCGCTCGAGGCGCTGGCTGCGTACGCCAAGCGTCGCGGCGGCGCGCGCATGATCGTCGGAGAACGTGATACCGTGCGCTCCTTCTGGAAAGCGATCTCGGCGTGGCACTCTCGGCCGCGCGTAATTCGCGACCGTCAGTACGTGATGATGGTGGACCGCAGCCGCCTGCAACCGGTCCCGGCCGGGACGATCGTGCGGCACGCGCTGCCGCAGGAGTGGCGCGCGGTCGCCGAGGGTTCGGCCGAACTCATCCTGCAAGAGCTGGGATACGATCCACGACGCGGCTCCACGGACTTCGGCGCAAACATCCGGCAAACGATCGCGCGGGATCTCTGCTGGGTCGGCCTAACCGGCGATCGGATCTGCTTCATCTGCAGCATCGGCCCGTGGAGCGACCAGACGATTCAACTGCAAGGCGTTTGGACGCCGCCGGCGATGCGCGGGCGCGGGCTCGCTACCGCCGCCTTCACCGCGATCTGCGACCGTCTGCTCGAGGCCTCGCCCACGCTTTCGCTCTACGTCAACGACTTCAACGAAAAAGCCGTCGCGCTCTATCTGCGCAGCGGCTTCGAACGCGTCGCCGACTTCCAAACGCTCCTGTTCTAACGCTCGGGGTCCTTCGACAGGCTCAGGATGACAGGGGGGTTAGATGCTGCGGGTGACGACGAACATTACCGTGGCTCCCTGCAGCGTGTACGCGTCGGTTGGAATCACCGGCGCGCCGGGTATGCCGCCGTAGACGAATCCACCGCCGACGACCGTGAACGGATTGGCGTAGACGTTCGTGAGGTTCGTCCCGTAGAGGCCGTACTCCATTCCGTTGTGCCGGTAGGCGACGTGCGCGCCGAGCAGCGCGTACGGCGAGCGGTTGAGTTCGTTGTACCAGCCTTCGTACGAGAGCTGCGCTCCGTACGAGATCCCGACCGGCGAGGCGCTTTCGACCCCGACGTACGCCTTATGCAGCGGCTGCCCGAGCGACTGCACGCCCGCAGCGAGCGTGCCGTCTTGGATGGACGCCGGGATGACGGTCAGGAACGAGCTGTCGACCGACCATCCGGCGCGGACGTGCAGATTGCCCACAACCTGCTGATCGGCGTGGACGTCAATTCCCCGATAGACGGCGTTCCCCGCGTTGACGGGGTAACTGAGCGGACAAGGCGTCGGGTTGTGTTTGGTCTGGCAGCCCGGAATCGGAATGACGTTGAGCTGACTCGACGGGGAGCGCACGTTCGACTGGTAGAGATCCACGCCGGCACGCAGCGGGTGACTGCGTCCGAAGATCTGTTCGGCGCCGATATCCATATCGGTTGCGAAGTCCGGCTTTAGAGCCGGGTTACCGATGTAGATGACGCCGCCGACCGGCACGCGATCTGCCGGCGGCGGCGCGACCAGCTCCGAAAGCTGGGGCGTTTGAAAGGTCGTTCCCAGCGACGCGTGAACCGCCGTGTTCCCGGTCGGCGTCCACGTGAATCCGGCGCGCGGATCGAAACTCGTTCCGAAGGTGCTGAAGTTGCTCTGGAACGCTGCGACCGAGTAGTGTATGTGCGCCGTCGGATCCGCCGCGTACCGTAAGACGGCCGAGCGCTGCGTCTGCCCGAGCGAGAACGTTTGGACCGGCGGCGTCTTTGCCGCGCCGATGGGGGGCGCCCCCGCTATGACCTGCCCTTGCACGTAGTTCGTTCCGAGATTCTCCGTTCCGAGGTCGTATTTGAGCGAGAGCGTGCCGTCTGCGAAATGATGGTCCAGTTCGAGCCAGTCGTCGCCGAGCAGGTCGCGCTGATTGTAGAGGTATTGGTTCGCCTCGGCACCCGGGCCGGAGACCGACTGCGATGCGAGCGTCGTCAGGTGGCTGAACTGCACGAACGTCGCGGGGGCGCCGTTGACGAGCTGATTTCCCAGCGGCACCTGAGCATCGAGACCGTAGTTGGACTGATGCGCGCCCAGCGTCGTGCCGGCGAAACTCTGATACCCGCTCGATTGAGCGTCGGCGGGAACCGCATCGTCGCCGCCGCCGCCGGTGTAGCCCGGCGGCGTGTAGTTCGTGAGGAGCGAGGAGTCGTCTCGCACGGCGCTTTGATTGCGAAAGTTCAGTTGAACGTAGCCGTAACCGGTCGGGCCGCCGAGCTGGTAGCGCAGCTTGGTGAGGATCGAGTTGCCGTTCGAACCGCTGCCGACGCTCTGCAGCGTCTGCGCAGGGTCGTTGCCCGGCGCGGCGCCACCGGGGGCCGGCGCGAGAATCGTTTGGTTCACCGAGCCGGACGACGTCGTTTGGTGCAGCGAGACCGCGTATCCCAAGCGGTCGGCCTCGCCGGTGGCCTGGAGCGTGCCGCCGAAACTGCCGTACGACCCCCCGTAGAATCGTAGGAGCGCGTGCGGCGTCTGGGTCGGCTCGAGCGTCACGATGTTCACGGCGCCGCCGATCGTATTCGGCCCGATGAGCGAGGACGGCGAGATGCCGTAGACGACCTGCACGTCCTGAAGCGCCGCCGGGTCGACGAGCGAGAGATCGAAGTCGCCGGTGTTTCCGTTGTTGACCAGATGACCGTCAACATCGACGAGCGTCTCTCTCGGATCGGGCCCGCGAACGCCGAACATTTCCATCGCGTTGCTGCCGCCGCCGAGCGGAAGAACGGGCGTCGTGGAGAGTTGGCTCCAGAGCATCGGGGCAACGGACGACTCGCCGGCGGCCGCCGCCTGTTGAGCATTCAGCGTAAGGGTTGGTGCCGACGAAGTCGAGACGGTCTCACCGGCGGAGGCGCGCACGGTGCCGATGACGGTCAACGAAGCCGTCGTCGCAGGCGAAAGCACCACCGAGAGATAGGCGCTCTGCTGGTCTACCGTCACCGTGCGCTGCGAGAGGGACGCGTACCCGGCTGCCGTCGCATGCAGCGAGTACGTCCCGGCGCGCACGCCGCGGATCTCGAACTTGCCGCGTGCGTCGCTGGCGCCGTTCTTCGCGCCGTCTTGCGACTGCAGGGTGACCGAGGCGCCGGGGATCGGCGTGCCGTCGGCGGCGGTTACCGTGCCGGTAACGTTGACTAGCGCGTTCTGCGCCAATAGCGCGCCCGGCGCGGCCGCGAACGCGAGGACGAATGCCAGCATGGCGGAGAAGCGGCGCGCGTGCGCCGTGGAAAGTTCCATTGATGTGCTCCTGAAAACGAGTGCGTGTAGAAGACTACGCGAGAATCGTTTTCGGGGGCCCGCGCTTGGAGAGACGAAGCGCGTGGTGTGCGCGAGCGCGCGCGAGGGTGAGCGCGCAAGCGCGCAGAGCGTACGACGCAGGGCGAGGCCTCTCGCCGAAGGGTCGAAGCAGCGTCGCAACGGCAACCGCGATCGCATCGCGGTGCGAGAGGATCCAACGCGCGAAGGCGTAGAGCGCCGCGGCGACCGCGACGGCGCAGAGCAGCGTGGTCGCTAGGCCGAGTGCGAGCGAACCGCCGAAGGCATCGGCCAAATTCGTCACGGGAACGCCGCCGGCGCGCCCGTCGAGCCACTCCATCGCGGGGACGAGGAGCGCGCTGGCAACGATCGCAGCGAAGACGAAGCCGGCGCCCTCCCGCAAAGGTAAGCGTGCGAGCGGCAGGCGGGTGCGGTTGGCAGCGGCGATCTCGCAGCAGGCGCGCAAGCCGCGAATGGCCAGCAACGCGGCCAGCGCGAACGCGACGCCTCCTACGAGGCCTCGCGAGTCGTGGCGGATATGATCGTACGCGTCGTGCTGGAGCGCAAAATCGCCGACGACGTCAATCGCAGCGTGCGCCAGCGCGGCTGCGGCGGCAGCCGCGCAAAGCAAGAGAGAGACGAGGGTCTGAGGCCCAACGCGCACCCTCGTCGCTTCGGCGCGGCCGGGCCTCATCCTACGGGAAGGCTAGTGCGAGGAGGGCGCTACCCAGACCGTGCCGCCGGCCCACTTGACTTGCACGGGAACGCACGACGACGTCTGCGCTCCCGCATACGTCACGTCGTTGTACAGGGGCAGCGTGTGGGTGATGGTCACGCCCGGTGCGAACGAGCCGTCGTCCGTCACGCGGCGCAGGTAGTGCGAGGACGCGTTGCGGTACCCGACCGCGAAGGTGATGCTCGAAGCCGTCTTGTGGCCGAGATTGACGTACTCGATCGTCGTCCCGCCGGCCTGATGGCTCATCGGCTTGGGCTTGGCAATCGTGCAGCTCTTGATGAGGATCGGCGCGGCGGCGCGCGCGGGCAGTACCGAGGCCGTTGCAGCGGCGACGCAGACGAGCGACGCGGCGGCCAGGCGACCGAAGAGTTTCATCGAGTATTTCTCCTGGAGCAAAGACAGAGTAAGCAGGAGCCAGCCTTCCTTCTAAGGCGGCACCCTCCCTGCGAAACCTAGCGCGGCGCGGCCGGCTCGGTCGTCTCGGTCAGGTGCGAGATGGCCCAGGAGAGAACGCCGAGCAGCGCGGCGGCGAGCAGCCGTCCGCCTTCGGTCGCACGGCGCTCCGCGTTCCGTTCGCTCGCCCGTAGAAGCCCTCTCGACGCGAGCGGCCGCTGTTGCCGCACGCCCTTGAGGACGCCGGCAGATAGGAAATTCGGCGAGGTGTGAAACGCCACGCGACGAGTATGCCACGGAATCGCGCGTTAACGCGTGAACGAAGGCGCGACGTTGACTTAAATTTTTTCCACGTCGTCAGGGCAGCGCGTCCCAGCGCTCGGGCTGCGTCGGAATCCAGAGCATGTTGATCGCATAGCCGCGCACGCGCCGGTTGAGGCCGAGCAGACGCTGCTCGTAGTACAGCGGGATCACGGGAACGTCCGCGTGGACGAGCTGCGCAATCGCGTTGAAATCGCGATCGCGCCGGCTTTGGCTCGGCGTTCGCGTTTGGTCGTCGTAAAGCGCTTCGAAGGTCTTCGAGCAGTAGAACGAATGATTCGAATCGCCTTTGACGGCCTGCACGCAGCGCAGATTGAGCGACTGCTCGGGATCGCCTCCCCCGACCCACGTCTCGACGGCGAAGGTCGCCTTGCCGTTGCGCAGCAGCCCCTCCGGGCTGAACCAAATGCGCGTCGGATTGCTCTTGATCGAGAGCTGCATGCCGGCCGCGGAGAGTTGGGATTGCAGCAGCGTGGCGATCCGGACCTGAATCGGGTTCTCCGAATCCATCCCGATCAGCCCGGAAAGCGGCGCCGCACCCTTCCAGCGCACGCCGCCGCGCAGACGCCAGCCGGCGGCATCGAACTCGCGCGCGGCTGCGGAGGGGTCGTATGCGTACGGCGGGATCGCGACGCTCTTCCAGCGGACGATCGGCGGCGGCAGAAACGAGGCCGCAGGCGGATACTCGCGACGCCACGCGCCGGCAAGCGCGTCGTAGTTGAGGGCCGCGGCGATCGCTCGACGGACTCTCAGGTCGCGCGTCGGCGAGACCTGCGTGTTCAGATAGAGCAGGCCGGTGCCGTTCTCGGGAACGCGCAGCACGCGCAGGCCGGCGATCTGCGCGGCCTGTTCGACGTTTTCCGGCGTCAGCGTTCCGACGTCTACGGAACCCGAGCGCAGCGCGATGAAGTTCGAGTTCAAACTCGGCACGATTTGCAGATCTATTCGCGAGAGTTTCGGCCTCGGGGAGTAGTACGGATTGGGCTCGAGAACGATTCGATCGCCGCGCTGCCACGTCTTTACGCGGAACGGGCCGGTGCAAAACGGCGCGTCTTCCCAGCGCGTGCCGACGACCTGCGTATCGGCGAATGCGTGCTTGGGCAAGATGCCGTAGACGTAATCGGCCTGCGCGAAGAGCACCGAAACGGCGGCGTTCCAAGGCCCGCGCAGGCGCACGACGACCGTGTACGCGTCGGGCGTCTGCAGCGACACGATGCGGCGGTACGGTTCGAGAGAGACCGTGCGGTTGCGAGGATCGAAGAGGGCCCGGTAGGTAAAGGCAACGTCGGCAGACGTAAACGGAGCGCCGTCGGCGAAGCGCACGCCGCGGCGAAGGTGGTACGTGATGCGCGTGCCGTCCGGTGAGACGTCCCCGTTCGAGCGCGAGGGTATGCGCGTGACGAGCAACGGCACCGGCCGGTTCTCGCTCGAGAGCCCGATCAGCGTCTGACAGAAGAATCCGTCCACGCCGATGACTTCCTGGTCGATCGCGAGCATCGGGGCCAGCGAGGCCGGGTCGGCTGCGAGGGCGATGCGCAGCACGTGCGGCGCCCCCCCGCGGATGTCGCCGTGCGAGCATCCTGCCAGCGCAGTCAGCGCGACGCCCGCGAGCAGCGCCTTCTTCAACGCTTTTCCAGGAGATCGCGGAAGACGCCCGGCGCCGACCCGGTCACCGACTTGAAGACGCGCGTGAGATGGCTCTGGTCCGCGAAGCCGCACGCAACGGCAACCTCCGCGAGCGTGCTGCCCGGGCTCGTCATCAAGCGGCAGGCCTGCTGAACGCGCACGCGGGCGAGGTACTCGCCGACGGTGACGCCCTCGTCGAGCCGAAAGCCGCGCGAGAGCGACGCCGGATGGATTCCGATCCGTTCGCCCAGATCTTCGAGCGAAACGCGCTCGGCGTAGGTTTCCCGGAGCAGGCGCTTTACGTCGCTCACCCAGGCGCGCTGCGGCCGATCGCGATCCACCAGGCGCAGTGCGATACCGAGCATCTCGGAAACGACGGCGTCAACCTCCAGCCCGTCGTCGAGATCTCCTTGAAGAAAGCTTTGGAGCAGCCGCACTGCCAGCCAGACGGCCTCACCGTGCTGCAGCTCGAATCGCCACGCCGAAATATCGAAGAGGTGGCCGACCCGCGACTGCCATTCCGGCTGCAATTCGATGGCAAAGAATTTCTCGGGACCGAGCACTTCGTCGGAGTGGACGAATCCCGCCGGGTGAAAGGCGATGCTGAACGGATCGTACTCGATCGTCGCGCCGTCGTGGGTCTCCCGATATCCACCGGCAAACGGCAGCAGAAAGTACGAGAGGACGTGCTCGTGCAGACCGATCGAGCGCGGGCGATCGTGATCCACGACCGACAGCAAGACCCCGCCGATCGTCTGGGTCCGTTCGATGCGCCCGTACCAGCTGCCGGGCGAAAGCGTTCTAATCCCCGACATCGTCCGTTTATCGTATGACACGCGTCTTGAACCATCTTAACACGGCTCGTGCTCGCGCGTTCAATCGCTCCCACGCGCATCGCGGTACCGTGGACGTATGAACCGCAGACAAGCACTCGGATCGGCCGTCGCGGGCAGCCTCGCGTTCGCCGCCGCAAAGACGGCCGCGCTGGCCGCTCCGGCGCAGAGCCCGGGCACCCCTCTCCCGGTACCCAAGGAGGGGAAGATCAAGGTTGCCTTCGCGATCTCCAACGGCGCAAACGTCATGGACCTTGCCGGGCCGTGGGAAACGCTCGGGGACCTGATGCTCCCCAACGGCGACATGCCGTTCGAACTGTACACGATTGCCGAGACGACCCAAATCGTAGCGATGACCGGCGGGCTGCGGATCGAGCCTACCTACTCGTTCGACTCGATTCCGAGCATGCCGAACGTCGTGGTCGTCGGTGCGCAGTCGAATCACTCGCCTGCGTTCATGGAACTGCTCCGTTACGTGCAGGGCAAAGTGGACCTGACGATGTCGGTATGCACGGGCGCGTTCAAGCTGGCCGAATCCGGAATCCTAAACGGCAAATCGGCCACGACGCATCACGACTACTATGACGAGTTTGCCAAAAAGTATCCCGCGGTCAAGCTCGTGCGCGGAGAGCGGTTCGTGGACGACGGCAGCATTATCACCGCCGGCGGCCTTACGTCGGGCATATCGGCCGCGCTGTACGTGATCTCGCGTTACTACGACGCCGCAAGCGCGGCCCGCACGGCGGCATACATGGAGTTCGTGCCGACCGCGCGCCCCGAGTAGTCCGTAAAGCAAAACGGGGACCGGCGCGCTGCCCGTCTCCGTTTGCTTGCCGTTCGGAACCGCGGCGCTAGACCGCAGAGAGCTCCCGAACGATGCCCAGTTGCTCGTACATCCCGCGAGCGTCCCAGTTGACCCAGCCCTCCGCAATCTTGCCGCCGGAGAACCGCGCGATCGTCATCCCGGAGAGCATCACCGGCTTTCCCGTCGGGGCAACGCCGCCGAAATCCCCGTTGTGCGTGCCGCGCGCGGTCCAACGGGCAACGATCGTATCGCCGTCTTCGACGAGATCTTCGATCTTAAAGCGCAGATCGGGAAAGGCCGTACGGTAGAGCGAAACGCGCCGCTTCTCACCTTCCGGGCCGCGTGCGTAGTCCGGCGTTGACGGATCGTGATGAACGTACTCCCTCGCCAAGCATTCCTCTATCGCCGGCAGGTTGCCCGCATTCCAGACCTCGTCGAACAAGCGGCGGACGACTACTTTGTTGTGTTCTGACATCGGATCTCTTCCTAGAACCGTTGAAGGTTCTCCAGTCGTGTGAAGCAGATAACAACCTGCGGCCGCATGTCGTTGGTATCACGATAACAGGCCGCCCTGTGAGCGGCCTGTAGCGCCGGCGATACTTTCGTCACCTCCGGCGAAAGGCGGCGGCGGTCCGCCGCCAGGAACCGCTTCGCCCTCGTCTAAAAAAGCGGGCCGGAAACAAGGCACAGGAAGGAGGTCGCTACCGAGATGTGGCTGATCCTAGCGGCGCTGACCGTTCCCTTTCTTGCCATCATCCTCAGGCCGGCACCGGCCTGCACGCCGGACGACAGCTCCACTCGCGCCCCCGCCGCGAAGCAGCCGCTGAGCGTCGGCGTGCTGAGGCGGATGAACGGTCCGCCGGCAGAGATAGCCCAAACGATTTACGCCGTAAGCACGGCCTTGCAGGCCGAGGTGGACTCGCGAAACTGCCGGCTGCCCGAACCGGGAGCTTCTGCGAAGCCTCTCGACGCGACCGCATGGACGAACTTCTTTACCGCGCAGGCCGAGTACACGGTGCAGATGTTCCGGGAGGGCAGAACCGCGCTTGCCCAAGCCACTTCGCCTCAGGGCTCACCCGAGCTGTTGCGGGCAGCGTACGCAACGCTCTTGGAGCGGGTCCTTCTTTCTCATCTCGCGGCGGCCGGCATCAAGGCTCCGCGGGAGTTCGCCGAGACCGAGGCGACGTGGCGAGCGTTCGTCGCATCGCTGTACGAACAGTTGACGCGTTGGCCGGCGCAGATGCGCGCTTCGCTCGAATTCATTAAGGGCGACTGCTTCGAGCTCGCGTTAATCGCAGAGTACGATGTGGCGCCGCTGGCAGAGGCGGCACTCCGGGAGGTGCCCTATGCGGCGCAGTTACCCCGCTAGTTACTCGACGCTCGCGTGCGTGCCGGCTCGCTGCGGAATCAGCCAGATGCAAGCGACGATGAATACCGCCAGCGCCGCCGACGCGCTAAAGCGGCTCAGAGCCAGCCCGCCGTGCGAGACGGGCTTGTCGAGGAAGTCGCCGAGCGTCGCACCGAGCGGGCGCGTCAGCACGAAGGCCGCCCAGAACAGCACCGTGCGCGAGACCTTGGTAAAGAAATAGGCTGCGGCGAGCGCTGCCAGACCCGCGCCGAACACCAGGGCAGCTCTCTCGTATCCAAGGCCGGTGCTGTCGGCCATCCAATCGCCCAACGCCGTGCCGAGCGTCTGGGAGAAGAGGATCGTCACCCAATAGAAGATCTCGACTTTTGGCGTCGCGACGGTCGCTACCGAGATGGAACCGGTTGCCAAGTACCAGATGCCGAGAGAGGCAAGCAGGAGGACGAGCAAAAGCGACGCACCGCCCGCATAGCCGATGCCCAGCGATCGGTCGGCGAAGTCCGCCATCGTCGTGCCGACGGTCGTGGTGGCGATGACGGTCGCCCAGTACACATACGGGTGAAAAGATTTCGCAGAGATCTGCACGGCCAGGAGTGCCGCGAGCACGATGCCAACCAGCAGGCTGCTGACTGCGTAGCCGAGCTTCAGCGACATCGAAAGAGCATCGCCGCCGGTTTCACCGAGCGTCGTCGCGGCGATCTTGACGATCCAGAAGCCGAGCGTGACTTCCGGAACTTTACTTAGCGCAATTCGAGCGGCGCTCACGCCGCGAGGCGTTCGATGCATCGGGCCGGCCACCCTCGGCCACAATATCGTAACTCTACCGTCGAGCGAGTCCGGTGACGATCAGGTCCATGAGCGATTGAAGGAGCGGCTCGAGGTCGCGATCGGCGAACTGTTCGAGCAGCAGCGGGTGAAAGAACTTCGTCAGCGCCGAGTGGATGAGGCCGGCAGTCTTCTCCGAATCTACCTTGGCAAACTCGCCCGAGCGTTTGCCCTCGTCGACGATCCGCACCAGCATGGCATTCACGTGGCGATAGTACTCTTCGATGGGCCGGCGTCCGTTCGTTTCGGATATCGCAAAGAGCTCGTGCACGTGCTTGGCCCGGAGCAGTTCGCGCTTCTTGACGCGGTGGAGTTCGACGGCCAGCGCCGCGAGGCGGTTCCTTGCAGATCCCTTTCCGGCGACGACTGCGTCTCCGGCCGCAACGATCTTTTCGATCCACAGCGACGCGACGGCATCGGCCAAGTCCGCCTTATTCCGAAAGAACCGATAGACGTTTGCGTGAGACATCGCGCAGTCGCTCGCGATCTCGACGATCGTCGTTTTCGCGTAGCCGTAGCGCTTGAAGTGGCGCTCGGCCACCTCCACGATCAGCGCGCGCGTTTTGCGAGCTTCGGGGGTCATGTGGCCTGACAAACTTGCACTCGGTGTCATGCTGTCGATCTTTTCGAACGCGGATTGATTCGGCGAGCCGGACCTGATAAGTTACAACTTGTGTAAATTGTAACACGGGAGAAGGACCAGCACAATGCGTGTTTTCGTTACCGGAGCCACCGGCTTTATCGGTTCGGCCGTCGTGACCGACTTACTCGAGGCAGGGCACGAGGTTTTGGCCCTCGCCCGATCCGATGCGGCGGCCGCGGCGCTTGCCGACGCCGGCGTGGACGTCCTTCGCGGATCGCTCGAAGATCTCGAGAGCCTACGCGACGGCGCGAGAGCCGGCGACGGCGTCATTCACACCGCTTTCATACACGACTTTTCGAATTTTCCGCACTCCTGCGAGGTGGACGAGCGCGCAATCGAGACGATGGGCGAGGTTCTTGCCGATTCGAACGGTCCGCTCGTCGTCAGCGCGGGAACGCTGGCCATACGGCCCGGCCAGGTCGCTACGGAGGACGACGCGCACGCTCCCGGCAGCTCCCGCCTCCCTCGCGTCTCCGAGGACGCGGCACTCGCGACGGTATCGCAGGGAGTGCGGGCCTGCGTCGTGCGCCTCTCGATCGTGCACGGCCCCGGCGACCGCGGGTTTGTTCCCACCCTCGTCGCCACCGCGCGCGAGCGTGGCGTCTCCGGGTACATCGGCGAAGGCGGAAATCGCTGGGGCGCCGTGGAGCGGCTCGACGCGGCGCGTCTCTTCCGCCTCGCGCTCGAAAAGGCGCCGGCCGGCTCGCGCTGGCACGCCGTCGCCGATCAGGGAGTCCCGGCGCGCGAGATCGCCGAGGCGATCGGACGCGGCCTGAACGTTCCGGTGGTTTCGATAGAGCCCGAGCGCGCGCGGGAGCACTTCGGCTGGATCGCGCCCTTCTTTTCGATGGACGGCCCGGCGTCGAACGCCATCACACGCGAGCGTCTGGGTTGGAATCCGGTACGTCGCGGACTGCTCGAGGATCTCGAGCGCGGCGACTACTTTCGCTGACTTAGGCGCGGAGACGCGGCCGTACGAAGCACGCATAGAGCGCGACGCCCGCGAGCGCCACCACGATCGCGTAGAGAGCATCGAGCGGATAGATGGCCAGCTCTGCGATCAGCACGCCGGCCACCGCCGCCATCAGCAGGATCGTGCTCCATGGATGGCCGGGGACGCGCACGGCCGCCGGCGACGACTTCCCGTCGCGAGCGCGAAAAATGAAGAGCGCGACGGCCGCCAGAGCGATGAACGTCCAGACCGGGAGCGTCGTCCAGTTGATGATCTGCGCGAACGTGCCGGTAGCGGCGAGCGCCGCGGCGACGGTTCCGTGAAGCACGATCGCGACGACCGGCACGCGCGTGCGGGGATGAACCCATCCGATTTGTGGAAAGCACATGCCGTCTTGCGCGAGCGCATAATAAACACGCGGCGCGACCAGAATCGACGTGCTCATATAGCCAAGCGTCGAGAGCGCGATCGCGACGGCAATGATGCGCCCACCCCAGGGCCCGACGGCCGCCGTCATGATATCCGCTGCGGGGGTTGCGGTGGCGGCCAGCCCGGCTGCGCCCAGCACGCGCAAGCATCCGGCGTTCACCAGCAGATACGCGGCCACGACGATGCCCATCCCCAGCAGTAGACCGCGCGGTATCGTCCGCGCAGCGTCTATCGTCTCGGACGTCACGTACGCCGCGCTATGAAAGCCTTGGTAGGCAAAGAGCGCCGGAAGCAGAGCCACACCGAGCGCCCCGGCCAGCACCGCCCCGTTCGCGAATCCAGGCAGCGCCGCATGAGCGGCGACCGGATGCGCGACGAACCCGGCGGCGATCAGTCCCGCAATCGCACCGACCTTTAGTATGACCAGCAGGTTCTGCCAGGTCGCGCCTTGGCGAACGCCGAGCACGTTGATCAGCGTGACGCACGCGACGGCGATCACGGCAACGAGCTTGCCGCTGAGGGTAATGCCGAAAGCCGGTGCGACGTAACCGGCGAAAAGCGCCGCTGAGGCCGCGGTTCCGCCCGTGTACATGAGGCTGAAATCCATCCACACGAAGACGAAGCCCATCCCCGGGCCGAACGCGTCCTTTAGATAGGCATAGAGGCCGCCGTCCTGCGGCCGGCGCGCCGCAAGTTCGGCGAAGACGAACGCGCCGATGAGCGCAAGCACGCCGCCCAGCACCCAGGCCAGCATCGTGAGGAACGGCGTGTGCGCGCGCTGTGCGACGACGGCCGGATTTCGAAATATCCCCGAGCCGATGATGCTGCCGACGGTGATGAGCGTGAAATCAAAGGCGGTGATGCGGCGGCGAAGCGCCGGCGCTTCTGCGTCCATTCGGCCCCATTTCGTCTGCACGGAAGGGGCTCCCGCGAGGTGCTTGAAGCCGAACTGCCTCGACCTCGGCGGCATACCCAACTGATAGCCTCCGCGGCGCAACGATTGGAGCCGACAGAGTGGCAGCAATTTCGAAACTCGGGCATCTGTACTACCGCGCAAAAACATACCCGGATGGCGGCGCGTTCCCCGACGAGGCTTTCGCAGGCCAGTTGGCGCCTCCAGGCGTGGCCGGCCGCTTACAGTTGCCGCGCCTATCACCGCGGTTCATCGCTGCCCATCTTCCGACGCAGTCATGAACGCGCTTAGCATTAGCCTGATCGTATGCGCCTGCCTTTTCGGCGGCTCCTTGGTCGGCATGCGCGTGCGCGCGGCTCTGCCGGAGCATCACGTCCGCGACGACTCAAAGCGTCTTATCGAGATGGGCCTCGGGATCATCGGCACGATGGGAGGGCTTCTCCTCGGCCTGCTCGTGGCTTCTGCGACTGCTTCGTACAACGCGCAACAAAACGAGCTTTTGGATGTTTCATCCAAGGTCGTTCTGCTCGACCGAGTACTCGCACATTACGGGCCGGACGCGACGCAAGCGCGTCAGGCGTTGCGAGCGAGTGTAGAAGGTGCGTTGGCTCGCGTCTGGCCGACGGGCGCCTCCGCGGGTGGTCGCCTCGAGCCGTTGGCCGCAAGGCCCGAGAGCGTTCTCGACAAAATCGAAGATCTTACGCCGAAGACGGACGGCCAGCGCTCCTTAAAGGCCGAGGCGGCGACGCTCGCGCTGAACCTCCTGCAGAGCCGATGGCTGATCTTCGTGCAGACGAGCTTATCTATCTCGGTGCCGCTGTTAATCGTCCTCGTCTTTTGGTTCACCATCACATTCACGGGATTTGGCATCCTCGCACCCTCAAATGCAACGGTAATTCTTTCGTTGGCGTTGTGCGCGGTCGCAGTGTCGGGCGCGATCTTCTTGATACTGGGCATGTACTCGCCCTATCAAGGCGTCCTCCAACTATCGAGCGAGCCCCTTCGCGACGCTCTAGCACACTTAGGCCGGTAGTCTCCGGCAGTAGGGCGCCCACTCCAGCGCGCCGGCCGCCGCTGAGCCTTTACGGCTTGGCGAAATGAAACCGGAGCGAACCATCGACGTTTTGCGAAATCCCGAGAATCACGCGACCGCCGTCCATCCCGATGTGGGTCGGACGCGTTCGCGCGCAGTTCGAGCGATGCGCGATCGGGTACTCGTCGTAGTCTACGACACGTGAGAACGAATAGATCGTTCGCCCGCCGTTCGTCCGACTAAAATGCAGGACGTATGGCTTGCAATACGCGGCGCCTTCGGAGTAGATCGCCACTTCGTCTCCGTTTCGATACGAAACGAGAGCGCAGAGGTCGGTCGCATAACAGCGCACGACGGCCTGCCAAACGCTGCCGTCGTCGGCCGAGATTTGCTGCGAGACCGGCCACGCGAAAGCGGGCGAAGTCAGCGCTGCCGGCGCCAGAAGAACGCCGGCAAACCGATGCGGCATCGTGGGAGCCAACTCTTGGACGGATTGCGCCTGCGGCGGCGGCGCGGATGACGGACACGCGATAACCGACGCGGGTTCGCTGCGTGCGCCGGTGTACTGCGGGGGTCCGCTGCCCATGGCGCCCGCGACCAGATACTGCTTGTAGGCTTCGGGCGTTCCGGCTGGGTCGGCGTTTTCGTACAAGTCCGGCGCCCCGGCCTGGGGGTCAACTTGCGCGATGGGCCCGGAAAGCGGCTTGAGACGGAACGTCCCAACCGGACCGATCTGCGAATAGACCGCCGCGCCCCAGGCCCATTCTATCGTAACACCGGGCCGAGACGCGGCGAACGTTGCAGTCCACGTTACGGGGCCGCTCGAGCGCGGGATGAATGGTTCCGGCGCCCTATACGCGAGAGCATCGAAGAGCGCTTCGCGCGAAACCTGAGAGGGTGAATAAGCGACGTCAAGATTTTCCAGCCCGCTCCACAACCGGCGTGGTACGCTTATTGAAGGATCGAGCAGAACCGTACTATCCGGCATCGCGATGGCGTACGGCCACCTGCCGAACGTAACGTGCGAGTGACGGACGTACATACGAATCGGCGAAGTTATGGGGCTGCCGTCGGAGGTGTGAACTGCCTTCAGCACGCCGGTAAACCAGATAGTCGAGCCTGCAGGGATATGCGTCATCCCGTACTGGTCGAACGGCACCTGGATGCTCGACGTGCACGAGGAGCGGACCTCTTGAGCGCTGGCGGTGGCGGCGCAGCCGGAGAGCAGCACGGCGGCCGCAAGTAGACAGAGGAACCGAAAATTCGGCATCATCCCTCCGAACGCGCACGTATCCCGTGCGCAAAGGGTGCGTATGAGCGCGCGATGTGATGGACTTTCAGTGCTTTAGCCTCCGCGGAATATCCGCGCGTCGCGACGCCTCGTCAGGAATGCGATTGCCCATCGAGCTAGAACAAGAAAGCGATTTCCATATCCGATTAGGAAATAAATGTGAACTCCCGACCATATTAGCCACGCTACAAACCCTGCCGATTGCCAAAAGCGAAGGTCTGCTACGGCGAATCCCCGCCCCACAACTGCGAGATCGCCCTTGTCCAAATACCGAAAGGTCGATCGCTCTTGTTTGCCTTCGGCTAGGCCCGCAATCAATTTGGAGACAAATTGACCTTCCTGAATTGCCGGCTGCGCGACCCCGGGCATCTCTCCCCTACCTATGTCTACGCCCAGTAGACTGCGCTTCTCGGCGACCACCTCCGCCGTGTCTCCGACTACAAAGACGTTCGGCAATCCTGGGACTGAAAGGTCGGCGTTCACCTTTACTCTGCCGCCTCGCCCCGGCGTCAACCTCCAACCATTTAGCTGCCGGCGAAGCGACCACGCCCGCACACCACAGCACCGTCCCGCTGGGAACTTGCACGCCGCCCGCTACGATACCGGCGTTATCTATCTGATCGACGTGCACACCGACTCGAATTTTCACGCCTAGCGCTTCGAGATGTTGCTTTGCCTTGAGCGACAACTTTTCCGGAAACGTCGGGAGTATCCGCGGAGAAGCTTCGTAGAGAAGAATCTGTGCCATACGCGGATCGATGTGCCGAAACTCACGGTTAAGCGCCATGCGGCACAACTCGGCGATCGTGCCGGCCAGCTCAACACCTACGGTACCGCCGCCTATCAAAACAAACGTCATCATCGCCCGGATCTGTTCGAGCGCAGCGTCGCAAGAGGCAAGGCTTTCTGCTTTTTCAAAGGCCATTAGGATGTCGCGACGCATTTTCTCCGCGCCATCTAGCGAATCTAACGATGGGGCAAACCCCTTCCATCCGTCGTTTCCGAAATAGTTGCTACGAAGGCCCGTTGCCAGCACCAGATAGTCGTAGTGCACGTCGCACGGCGCTACGTGCACGGTCCGGTTTCGCGCGTCAACACCGGTCACTTCACCCATACGGACATCTATGTTCTCTTGGCCCCTGAAGATCGCGCGCAACGGCGATGCAATCTCGTCCGCAGAGAGTATGCCCGTTGCGACCTGATACATCAGCGGCCGGAACATGTGATAGCTGTGCTTGTCGATGAGAGTGACCCGCACTCGCGCTCCGGCTAATCCCTTCGCGGCATAAAGGCCCCCAAATCCCCCACCGACAATTACGACGTGTGGAAGATCGTGCGGCTTTGGTGTTTGCGAAACCGTTGACGGCATTAGCTCCCCCCGTACGTACCCTTCTCGAGAAAACGCCGGCCTTCGGTTGAAGGCATCGAGTTTCGGGGCGACTTCGTGCTTAAACCACGACTCGTCGCGGCGAGGGCTGGGCGTTTAACCCGGAGCGGTCGAGATTTACACGCGGCCCCGTGGGGTTTTGCCGGCTGCCCGAACTTCCCAGACAACGCCGTAGCCGGAACCGCCCACGTTGGTCGTGCCGAAGATGTTGCCGTGCGAATCGAACGCCGGATTGCTGAAAACGTACTGTCCGTCGGTTCCGCCCGTGAAATCGTACAGGTCGACGTAGTTGTAGGTGCTGCCCGAGCGTTGCAGCTCGTACACCGACCCTGAACTGTACAGACCGTCGCAATGGGTGGTCCCAAAGATATTGCCGCTCGGGTCGAGATAAGCGGTGCGGAATTCGCCGGAGATCCCCCATCCCGACAAACTGTAGATCGTGTTGAACGACCAGCTTCCATTCGAAGGCGTCAGTTCGAAAAACGTGCCCCCACCGCTGCCGGGACCTTGGGTCGTCGAGCCAAAGAGATTGCCTTGCGCATCGAAGCTCAGGCCGGCGTACGGAGTCCCGCCGTCGCTCACGTTCCCGAACGTGTGGAGGATCTGCTCGGTCCATTCGCCCTTCGCAGGAGTCAGCTCAAAGACGGTGCCGTAACCACTGCCGCCGAGCGCGGCGGTACCGTAAATGTTTCCCGCCCGGTCAAAGGTGACCCCGGCGTACGGCTGCGTACCGTCGGTTGAGTTCGCACCAAAGCTGTACAGGACTTTTTCCTTATCGGCTCCCTTTGCCGGCGACAACTTGAAGACGGCGCCCTGCCCGTACGCGCCGCCATATTGCGTGGTGCCGTAGATTGCGCCGCTTTTGTCGATCGTCAGGTCCCCTGCGGACGGATTGGCTCCCTGGACGCTCTGAGTAAAAGCATACAGCACGCGTTCGGTGCCGTGCGCCTTGCCCGGCGTTATTTCGAAGACCGTTCCGGCGCCGCCGCTGCCGCCGTTCACGGTAGTCCCGTACAGCTTCCCTCCGGCGCCCGGCATCAAGCGGGCGTAGGGATTTGCGCCGTCGCTGCCGCCGGCGAACGCATGCAAGACGACGTACTTATATCCGTTAGTAGTATTCTTCAGTTCGAAGGCGGTGCCGTAACCGCTGCCGCCCGAGCTCGTCGTGCCGTAAAGGTTTCCCTTGCTGTCGGCGGTCAGTCCGGCAAACGGGTTTCCGCCGTCGGCACCGTTCTGGAACGTGTAGACGACCTGAAAGCTCCCCGAACCGCCTGAATGGGAACGAACGGTTCGCCCGGAGACCTGCACCGCCGCTTGACTGGCGGGCGCTGGAAGATTAGCGGCGCCGCTGCAGCCGGCGACGGCGATCGAAAGTGTGACGAACCCGACCGACAAGCGATTGTTCACAGGTCCTCCATGCTCGTCCGCAAAGCGGCCGTACTCCAAAAAACATAGCATGAGCCCGCTCGGCCTGACAAGCAGCGACGCGAGTATTTCTGCGTTCTCAGGCGACGTAGTTCGTTAACGCGTTAACGCGCGCGTGCTCGACTTCTTTTGCTTACGTTCGTTACGGAATCGCAACGCCGCTACCGTGCCGCTCCGCCGACGCCGCTGGTGATCGCGTGGGCGTATTTCCGCACGAGGCTGGTGCCCGCGATCTGATCGAAAATCCACAGCCAGCCGCCGGTGATGCCGCATTGCGTGTGCCAGTTCATCATCGCCGTCTTTGCTTGCGCCGGCGTCAGATCGGGCGGTGCCGAGGGTTGGTCCGATATGCCGGGATACACCGGCACGCTGCCGAAATTCCACCCCGAGCAGGGACTGTTGCCTCTCCCGCCGGCGTAGGTCTGCAAATGAATGCCATCCACCGTGCCGGCGCGTTTTTGGTTGATTTGCGACACGACCGACGTCCAGTAACTCGAATTGGTATAGGGATCCATCGTGACCTTGTAGCCAAGCTTTCCAAGCATCACCGCGAATTTGATGGTTGAAGACGAATCATAGCCGTTCTCATCATCGAAATCGATCGCGTCGAGCGGTAGCGCCGCTTTCAGCGCGGCAAAATCCTTGTAGAGAATGCTGTCTCGTCCGGTTCCCTGCGAATCGACCAGCGCTTTGATGTTCTCCCAGTCGCCGTAGTTGGACGACCCGATGCTAAGCGTGACGCGCTTGACCTTGCCCCGCTTGATCGTCTTTAAATCGGCGGGGAAGTCGGGGTACGTTTCATTCCCGATATAGGCGCCCTGCGACGTCAGTGGAAACTCGCGCATTCAGGTTCAAATCGCCGGTGCTGCCGACCTCGACGCTCCAGACGATCAGCTCGTTGAAACCCGAATTCTTGAGTTCCTCGATATTTTTCGGGATGTGCTTGTAAACCGGCCCTCCCCCTAGAATGCCGACATAGCCTGTCTGTGAAGAGGCCGGCGCCCCGCTAGTTTGCGCGGCGCGGCTCGTAGCCGCGGTTGCCAGGCCGTCGGGCACCCCACCGCCGCACCCTGCGAGCAGTGCCGCGGCGACGCACATGCCAAGCGCGTAGCGTTCGAAGTCTGAAGTTCTCATGTGCCGTGCCCCTTTAAGCATGAACGCATCGACGGTCAGCCATTGCACCCCGTCGCATTCCGTATTTATCTTCGATAAGGCGCCTCGCGGAGCCCTACCAGCCTGGATTCGATATGTGCTCCCTCCGCACAGCCCCTTTGCGACTCGCGCCACGCGGCTGAGGCGTTGTCCATCATCTCCTCGGCAACCGACAAGATCGTGCCTACGGCGAAACTCCGCGCTGGTTGAAGACGAGCAACGACGGGCAGCCGCGAAGCCTCAACGACCACCTCAATAAGGCCGTCCATGGCGCCCAGCCCGACGATTTCTGTGTAGTGAAAACACCGTCGTCCCGCAAACCCGCGTAAAATAACGCGGAATCGAGCAAGTGGCGGGAGCGTGTAGGAATCGAACCTACCAGTCGCCTTGCGACGACCTCAGCGATTTTGAAGACCGTGCGAACCACCAGATCCGTACGCTCCCATAGAAGATGAGGACGGCTATTGCCTGAGGGTGCCGGAAAACCTGGGCTCGGGCGGCAAGACCGGGAGGGAGCAGGTGCGAGGCGAAGTGTTCCCGTCAAATCCGGCCTTACGATCGGGGAGGTGCTTCATGCCGCGTCTTATCTCTTTCGCTTTAGCCTTAGCGCTCGCGGGCTGTGCCCAATCGGTTACGCCAGTTGCCTCGGCCGGCGGGCAACCGTCGGTGCGGACTGCGGGAGCAGCGGCGGCAAGACCGGCGGATAGCGTCGTGGCCCACGTGGCGTTCAAGAACGATGCAGGCAATACCGAATTCACAATTTATTGGTCGTATGCCGCCAATCCGCTTTGGCACGTGGAACTGCAGGCCTGCCTTAACCACGGCGACGAGTTTCGCGGAGACGTCTACTTCAATCACATAAAGAGCGGTCCCCAAATCAAGTTCGGTGCCGAAGCAGCCAGCAAAGAGATCTTCAAGTGCAGCCTGTTTCGCGCCGGTCACCGGTCCGTAGTCTTCCGGTCGATGATTTTCAATCCGGACGCCCACTTTCACGTGCGATACACACTCAACGATCGGGAGCGGGGAGAGAATCGCTACGTCCTCTGCGCTCGCGGGGGTGGAAACGCCGAAGTCTGCGATCCCAAGCAATAAGACGGCATACGCGCGTCGAAGGGACAATCGTATGCGCCGAACGCTCCTCCCCGGGATCCTGCTCGCGCTCACGACGGCGGCCGCGCCCACGCCCGGCCCGAGCGCCTCGCTGCAGAGCCTTATCCACGACCGGGTGCGCTACGTCTTCGTAATCTATCAAGAGAATCGCTCGTTCGATCACTACTTCGGCACGTTTCCGGGTGCAGACGGCATCTACACCCCGCAAGCCGCCTCGCACGGATTCACGCAATACAACCCGATCGCCCAGCGCGAGACCCACGCGTTTCGCATCGCCGTGCCCGACGTCGGCCTGCTGAACAACGCGCGGCCGCTCATGGAAGCGGGCATCCACGGCGGGGCGATGGACGGATTCGTAGCAGCCGAAGGAGCCTGGGCCCAAGCGCTCTCGCCTAACGCAAAGGTCAAGCTCGGCCTGACCGACGACGCCTTGGCGGCATCGGTCGGCGACGAGTCCCTCTCGCATATGGACTGTGACACGATCCCGTATCTCTGGGCGTACGCGAGCCGGTTCGCGCTGTTCGACTCGTTTTTCCAAGGAGCGCGCGGGCCGTCATCGCCGAGCAACGTCGAGATCATCGCGGCACAGAACGGCGAGACCGAGTACGCACGGTACGGAGCCGCCGGCCCGCCCTACACGGCCGAGCCGAAGGGCGCAGGCGGGCGCGGCGTGCCGATGTGGGTGGATCTCGACCCGGCTTGGGGCCCGTACAACAGTGAGGACTTCAGTAAAGAGCGGCAGATAGATCAAACGTATGCCAACGTCTTGCTGAACCTCGAAGGCGCGGAGGCCGGCAAGCTTACGAACTATACGCAAGATATCGCCGAAGACGTCGCGTTTCTGCGCGGACAAGCCCGCACGCCGGTAAACTGGACCTGGTACGAACAAGGCTATGCAAATCCGAAGGATCCCGAACGCCTCACGCTCGTGACGCACCACCTCGCGCCGCACTATTTCGGGTACGTAGCGAACAACGAAACGATGGACCGTCACGTCGCCGACATCACGCAGTTCGCTTCGGATATCGAGGAGGGGAAACTCGGCGACGGCGGCCTCTTCTATCTCAAAGGCGGCTTCGGCAGCAACCTCGGCCTGCATTCGGCCGACGCGGCGCCGGGCACGTTTGCCGGCGACGACGATCATCCGGGCGAAGCGGATTCGCAAGTCGCCGAGGCCGACGTCGCCGCGCTCGTCAACGAGATCGCGCGCAGCAAGTATTGGAGCCAGTCGGCGATCGTCGTCACCTGGGACGATCCCGGCGGTTTCTGGGACCACGTGCCGCCGCCCAAGTGGCTCGTCTGCCCGGACGGTCATCCATGCGGGAACGGGCAGCGCGTGCCGCTGCTGCTGATCTCGCCGTACGCGCGCACCGGCGTCGTGCACGAGAGCGACGACCAGGCCTCGGTTATCAAGTTCGTCGAGCATCTGTTCGACCGGACGCCGCTCGCGCAGCTTCCGGACGAGGCGCGATACGCACCGATGGGCCCGCGCGATGCGAGTACGCAGACCGGTGACCTCTCGAGCGGCTTCGACGAAGCACGCCTGCGTGGCGACGCACCGCCGATTCCGGCCGAGCAGGCGATGATCGCGGACGACGTCGTTCGCACGATTCCCAGCCCGTGGTCGTGCAAGACGCTCGGCATCGTTCCCGTACCGCCGCCGGCCGGTACGTCGGACGCGCCGCCGCCGAACTTCAACCCGCACGTGCTCGTCGTTCCTATGAGCGCGCCCAAGAAGCCGTAGCTCCGGAAACTCCGGCCGCCGGCAACGTGTTGCAGCCTTCACTATGACTGCGAAAACGATGCGGGCGGCGGTCGTGCCGTCGCCGGAAGACCACAGACTCGAAGTGCGCGACGTCCCGGTGCCCGAGCCGGGGCCTGGGCACGTACGCATTAAGGTTGCGGCTTGCGGTGTCTGCCACAGCGACGCCCTGACCGTGCAGAACCATTGGCCAGGCATCGCGTTTCCGCGCATCGTCGGGCACGAAGTGGCGGGAACGATCGAAGCCTTGGGGCCGCAGACGAGCGGATGGAGCGTCGGCGACCGCGTCGGTCTCGGCTGGCACGGCGGTCACGACGGCACCTGCGATAGGTGCCGCCGCGGCGACTTCATCACGTGCGCGCACATGCAGATACCGGGCATATCGTACGACGGCGGCCAGGCCCAGTACGTCGTCGCACCGGCGGTCGCGCTCGCGCGCATTCCTGGTGAGCTGACGTTCGCCGAGGCGGCGCCGCTCATGTGCGCCGGTATCACCACCTTCAACTCGCTGCGGCACAGCGGCGCGCGCGCCGGCGATCTGGTCGCGATTCTCGGCATCGGCGGCCTCGGACACTTGGGCGTACAGTTCGCGGCCAAGATGGGATTTCGCACGGTCGCGGTCGCGCGCGGACCCGATAAGGCCGAGCTCGCGCACTCGCTCGGCGCCGCAACGTATATTGACAGTTCCTCGAGCGACGTAGGGGCGGAGCTGCAGCGCCTGGGCGGCGCGAAGGTCGTGCTCTCGACCGTGACGGTGGCGTCTGCGATGGAGCCCGCCCTGAATGGTCTCGGCGTGGACGGCCAACTCCTGATCGTCGGCTCGTCGATGGAACCCTTGGCGGTGAACACGGCGGCAATGATCGGGAAACGCAACTCGATCAAATCGTGGCCGTCGGGAACCTGCACCGACTCCGAGGACACGATGCGCTTTGCGGTACAAACCGGCGTGCGCGCGATGATCGAGACGATGCCGCTGGAGCGCGCGCCTGAAGGCTACGAGCGCATGATGAGCGGCGCCGCGCGCTTCCGCGTGGTCCTCGAAACGTAGCGAGGCATGTCGCCGGCGATGCGATTCGCGCTATCCGCGTGCTTGGCACTCCTCGCGGCGGCGTACGCACGCGCTGCCGAGCAGCCGGCATCGCTGACGCTCCGCTTCGGCGGCGAAACGCGCTCGTATTCGGCGGCCGAGCTCCTCGCGCGTTCCGACGCGGCTACGATCGGCATTCCGCTCGATTCGAGTTACGGTAAACCGATGACGTATCGAGCGGTTCCGCTCAGAGGATTGCTGGCGGGACTACCCGTCCGCAGCGCCGATGCCGTGCAGGCGGCCGCGCACGACGGCTTCGTCGCAGAGATTCCGGCGTCGCTGCTAACCGCCGCGAACGGCGCGGTGCCGTGGGTCGCGATAGACGATCCGGCAAAGCCGTGGCCCAATCTGCCGGGCAAAACCGCGAACGCCGGCCCCTTCTATCTCGTCTGGGAGTACCCCGAACGCTCGCACGTCAGGTCCGAACAGTGGGTGACCGAACTCGGCAGCGTTACCGGCGTCCAAGCGCCCGAGAAGCGATGGCCGCAGCTCGCGGTGAGTGCCTCTGCAAGCGCACGGATACGCCACGGCATGGCCGCGTACGTGACGCAATGCCTGCCCTGCCATCAACTCTACGGCGCGGGATCGGGGACGATGGGGCCGGACCTCGGGAGACCGATGAACGTAACGGCGTACGTGACCGCCGCCGGACTGAAAGCACTCGTTCGCAATCCGCGCGCGGTACGGTTCTGGCCGGCCATGCAGATGGGCGGCTTCACGACGAAAGCGCTGCCCGGCGACGACCTAGACGCTATCGTTGCCTACCTGCAGTACAAGGCGGCTCACGCGGTCGCGAGCACCTCGGTGTCGTCTAAGTAGCACCCGGGATCGGAGGCCTACAGGTCGCAGCGCCCTCGCGCAGGCGCAAGGAAGCGGGCAAACCCGGGCGGGCCCCGGCGGGGCGTCGCGCGAACTAATGCAGACGTGAAGACCCGCTCCGATATTCGCAACGTCGCGATCATCGCCCACGTGGACCATGGGAAGACGACGCTCGTGGACGCCATGCTCAAGCAGAGCGGCGTCTTCCGCGAAGGCCAGCAGGTCGCGACGCGCGTGATGGATTCCAATCCGCTCGAACGCGAACGCGGCATTACGATCCTTGCCAAGAACACGGCGGTCCGTCACGGCGACCTTAAGTTCAACATCGTAGACACTCCGGGGCACTCCGACTTCGGCGGCGAGGTGGAGCGCGTGCTCCAGATGGTGCAGGGCGTGCTCCTGCTCGTGGACGCCGCCGAGGGCGTGATGCCGCAGACCCGCTTCGTCCTGCGCAAGGCCCTCGAACTCGACCTGCGCGCGATCGTCGTCGTGAACAAGATCGACCGCAAAGACGCCCGCCCGCAAGAGATCGTCAATCAAACCTTCGATCTTTTCGTCGAGTTGGGCGCCAACGACGAGCAGGCCGATTTCCAGGTCCTCTTCACCAACGCCAAGGCCGGCATTGCCAAGCGCGCCCTCGAGGACGACAGCGACTCGCTCGAACCGCTCTTCGAGACGATCGTCTCGCACATTCCGGAAGCCCCCGCGCAAGACGGCCCGTTCCAGCTGCTCATCTCGGCGATAGACCACAACCGGTACGTCGGGCGCATCGGCATCGGCCGCATCTTCCGCGGGAGTTCGAAGCGCAACGATCCGATCGTACAGATCGCTCGCGACGGCAGCGTGACGGGCGGCCTGCGCTTGACCACGCTCTTGACCTTCGCAGGCCTGGAACGCATCGACGTAGATGAGGCTTCCGCGGGCGACATCGTCTGCATCTCGGGCATCGAAGACCTCAACATCGGCGACACGATCGCCGATGCCAGCGCGCCCGAGGGCATCCACGCCGTCTCGGTTGACGAGCCGACCGTATCGATGTCGTTCTCGGTGAACAAATCGCCGTTCGCAGGGCGCGAAGGCAAGTTTCTCACGTCGCGGCAGATTCGCGAGCGGCTGATGCACGAGCTGGAGTCGAACGTAGCGCTGCGCGTGGCCGACACCGACTCGCCTGACACGTTCGACGTGCGCGGCCGCGGCGAACTGCACCTCGCGATCCTCATCGAAACCATGCGCAGAGAAGGCTACGAAATCGCCGTTTCCAAGCCGCAAGTCATCGTGACCGAACGCGACGGCAAGCGTTGGGAGCCGGTCGAGTACGTCGTCGTGGACGTGCCCGACGAGTTCGCCGGCGCGGTGATCGAGGCGCTCGGCAAACGCAAGGCGACGATGTCGAACATGTTCGCCGTCGGCGACTCGCAGCGGCTGGAGTACACGATGCCGACGCGAGCAATTTTCGGGCTGCGCGGCGAGCTGCTCACGCTCACGCGCGGTACTGCGGTACTCTCGCACACCTACTACGATCACCAGGAATGGCAGGGCGAACTACCCGGCCGCAGCGTCGGTACGCTCGTCGCCAGCGAAACCGGGCGTACGACCGGTTACGCGCTCATGGGGCTCGAGCAGCGCGGCCGCTTCTTCGTCGGCCCAGGCGTTGACGTCTACGAAGGCATGATCGTGGGCCGCGCGAACGACGACGACGACATAGCGCTCAACGTCGCGAAAGAGAAGAAACTCACCAACATGCGCGCCGCCGGCTCCGACGAGAACGTGAAGCTGCCGCCGCCGGAAGAACTCTCGCTGGAGCGCGCGATCGAGTTCATCGAAGACGACGAGCTCGTCGAGGTGACGCCGCAATCCATTCGGCTGCGCAAACGTATCCTCGGCGAGAGCGATCGTCTGCGCCTGCGCAAACGGGTCGCCGCCGCCGCGACGGCCGCCCGCTCCTCTTCCTAACCTTCCCAACAGCTTCCCCGCCGCTTCCGCACGCTTTCCTAAGCCGCTGATACGATAATCGTGCGGTCAAGGCACCGCGGATAAGGAAAGGGGACCACCATGAGCGACAAGGACAAGGCACCCATTGCAGACGAGAAACTGGACGAAGTGAGCGGCGGATACGTAATCGAAAAAGGCAAGACGCTGATCCCAGGGGGATTTGGGCCGCCGCCGGTACGGCCGCCTCAGACACCTGTGCCCCACGTCGATCCGTGCTAGCGTAGCGTAAACTGCGCTCGCCGGTCAGAGCGACTGACGTCGCGCGAGATCGGCGAAGGGGCCGGGGATGCAGACGAGATCCGAATAGAGTCCGTCCTGCACCACCCGGCCCCCCTCCAATACGATAATGCGGTCCGCGTTTTGAATGGTCGAGAGGCGATGCGCGATCACCACGCGCGTCGCATGCAGTCGTTCGATCGAGTTCATGACGATCGCCTGAGTCTCGTTGTCGAGCGCGCTCGTCGCTTCGTCGAAAAGCAGGATGCGCGGCGACGTAACGATCGCTCGGGCGATGGCCACGCGCTGGCGCTGGCCGGTGGATAGCCCGCCGCCGTCCGAGCCGAGGTACGTCTCGAGCTGCATCGGCATTCGTTCGACGTCTTCCGCGATGCCGACGCGCCGGGCAGCCTCCCATGCCTGCTCGTGCGTGATGTAACGAGCCCCGGCGATATTTTCGAAGATCGAGCCCTGGAGCGTCCCCGTAGTCTGCAGCACCGCGCCGATCTGGCGCCGGACGGCCGCGAGATCTACGGTTGCCAGATCGTGACCGTCGTACAGCACCGACCCGTTACCGGGCTTCTCAAAGCCCAGCAGCAGGCGAAAGAGCGTGGATTTCCCGGCTCCCGAAGGCCCAACGATCGCCACGAAGGAGCCCGGTTCGATCTTTAGATCTATGCGATCGAGCGCGACCCCGGGCGCGTTCTCGTACCGGAAACTCACGTCGCGCAGTTCGATGGCGCCGGTCAAGATGCCGGGGTCGCCGTGCGCCGCCAGCGTTTCCGTGGGCTCTCGCAGCAGCGGCCTCGCGCGTTCGTAGATCGGAATCACGCGGATCGCCGCGACGAAGGCGTCGCCCAAGCCGAGCAGCGATGCGAGCAGCTGGCCGAACGCCGCTCCGGCGGCGATGAACGTGCTGGCGGCAAAAGCGCCATGCCGCACGCCGAAGATGTAGGCGATGATCGCGAGGGTCGTCACCGCCGGCCACACCGCGCTGAAGATACCGAAGCGGTAGACGATCGTGCCGACCCGCGTAGTCATACGGCGCACGACGACGAACCGGTGAAGCCAGCCGACGAACGCGCGCGTCTCTGCCCGTGCGACGCGCAGCTTTGCGATCCCGTTGAAGATCTGCAGCACGTATCCGGCGATGCTTCCGTACCGGTCTAGAATGGCGCGCCGCAACGGCAGCGTGGCGAGTGCTTCGGCGATCGCGACCGCGATCGCGACGAGGGCCAGCAACGCGCAGAGCCAGGCCAGCCCTACGTCGTAGAAAAACAACAGCGCGAAGCTGACGAGCGAAAAGACTCCGCTGAGGGCTGCCGAGATCGTGATATCGCTGACGTACTGTTCGATCCGGTTCACGCCCATTAACCGGTCGGCGAGGTCGCCGACTTCGTACCGCCGGAAGAACGAGGCCGGAAGCGAGAGCAGGCGCTCCATGACCGCCGACTGCAGCGTGCTTGCGACCTGCGCCTGCAGCCGGACGACGGTCAGTCCGCGAACGATATCGGTTGCACCGGCGGCGAGCGCGACCGCAAGCAGCGCGAATCCCATCGTCAACAACTGCGATCGCATACCGCCCGGGATAATCGTTCCGTACAAGATCGCGGTCGCCAGCGGTACCGTGCCGGCGAGAATCCCTCCGGCTAACCCGAGTGCGAGAATCTGCAGCGCGTCCACGCCGCTGTTCCGCAAGCCGAACCGCAGGAGCTCCCATACGCCGATCGGCCCCTCGGGCAGCGGCCGTAAAAAGATATACGCCGACGGATCCATCTCTGCGGCGACCGCAGCGTCAACGCGGGTCTGCTCGAACGAACGCGACGGATCTACCAGCACGTAGCCGGTCGGGCCGCGGCGCGGCAGCAGCGCGACGGGTCGGCGCTCGCTGCCGCGAAACGCGAGCAGCGGCCCGTGCTCGCGGCGGTGCCAACCGCCGCGCAGACGGACGCGGCGGATCGAGAGTCGCGACTCGATGGCGATTGCCTGCACCGCGGCCTGCGGCTCGCCGTGCGGCTCGCGCGGCACGACGATCTTCATCTTACCGGCCTGCGCCACGATGCGTGCGGCCGCAACGATCGGATCGTCGCCCGTCTCGACGGCGAGGCGGTGCCGTTCGAACAGGTGCGAGGCCTCTTCCAGGCCCCCGCGCAGCGCGCGCTCGTCGTAGTCGTGCATCGCAGCGCGCATCGCTTCGCGTTGCCGATCGTCGGCCTGCGCGAGCGCGATCCAGCGATGCCAGAACGCGGCCTGCCCGACGGCGAGGGCGGCGGCGACGTCTTCGGCGCGCAGGTCGGCGGCGTTGCACGGCCGCAAGCGCACCGCGTCCTCGGCGCGCAGCGTTACCCGGCCGCCGAACGGAACGATCCCCGTATCGGCGTCGCAGCGATAGGAGTCCAGAAGCCACGCGGTTCCTTTCTCGATCCGCGCATAACTGAGGCGCCTCGATGAATGCGCGTGCTCGCCGGCTGCCAGTTCGAGAACGGCCGGCGGCCGAAGCGGACGGACGCGCTGCCAGTCCACCGCGAGCGCGTGGCCGCCGGCAAGCGTGGCGAGGTAGCGTCCCAGCGCCTCGTCGCGTTGCGGCGGCTCGCTAGTCGCGAGGTCCCACGGATCGAGCACCGCCGGCGAGACGCCGACTGCGATGAGGCCGAGCCGGACGCCGTTCCAATCGCACGAACTGCCGATTGCGAGCTCGCCTGGCCCGACCGCACCCAGGAACGCCCGCCGGCCGGACGGGCGCCCCGCTGCGTCGAGTTCGACGACGAAGAGCGCCGCCTCACCCGTGCGCACGCGATACGACTGCTGCGGCGCGGCGAGGACGAGAATTTCCTCTCCGGCGACGTGCGCCGAGCCTTGCGCCACTACTGCGACCTCACGAGCGAGAGGTAGCGCCCGTTGCGTGCGACGAGCTGGTCGTGCGTTCCGCGCTCCGCGATCGCGCCCTTGTCCAGCACGAGGATCTCGTCGGCATCGCGTATCGTCGAGAGCCGGTGCGCGACGATCAAACAGGCACAGCCGCGCCGGCGAAGGCTCTCGTCCACGAGATGCTCGGTCATCGGATCCAGCGCGCTCGTCGCTTCGTCGAGCACGACCAGCGCCGGGTCGCGCACGAGCGCGCGCGCGATCTCCAGACGCTGGCGCTGGCCGGCGCTGAAGTTCACCCCGCCCTCGGCCATCTTCGCATCGTAGCCCTCGGGCCGGTTCGAGATGTCGGCGTGAATGCAGGCGTCGCGAGCGGCGCGTTCGAGCGCCGCGTCCGATACGGCCGGATCCCACAGGGTGAGATTGCTGCGCACCGTTCCCGGAAAGAGCGCGATCTCTTGATCCACGAATGCGACGTCGGTCCCCAACAGCGCCGGATCTACCTCATCGCGGGCGACGCCGTCGAAGAGTACCCGCCCCTCCCATGGTTCGAGCAGTCCGGAGACGAGCTTGGCGATCGTAGACTTTCCGCTTCCCGACGGCCCGACCAGCGCGATGCGCCGACCGGGCGCGATCAGGAACGAGATGTCGCGCACTACCGGCGGCGCGTGCCGGCCGTATCCGAAGGAGACGCCCTGCAGTTCCAGTTCGCCGGCTAAGCGCACGCGCTCGACGCGCGGCACCGACGGCTTCTTCTCGAGCGGGTAGCGCAAGACGTCTTCGATGCGCCGCACGTCGCCGTCCATCTCCTGCAGATCGCCGCCGAGCTCCACCAAGGTCGTGAACGGCGCGATGAAGAGCTGCGTGAGCAGCGCGTACGCAAAGAGCGTGCCGATCGAAATCGCGCCGTCTATCACCCGCAGGCCGCCCAGCGTGAGGATCGCCGCGAAGTTGATGGTGATGAGCAAGCGCGGAACGGCGTTAAGCGCTTGCGAAGGGACGGCAAAGCGCTGACGCGCGTTAACCACGCGCGCCTGACGCCCCATCCACTTCATGAAAAACGTCCCCTCGGCGCCGCCCGCCTTGAGCGTCTCGACGCGTTCCAGGCCCGAGACCGCGCTGCCCAGCAGCATCGCCTCCTCCTGCAGCACCGCCGCATTCGCATCGGATCGCTGCCGCGCGACGATCCGCAAGGCGAGGATGTTCAAGGCGGCGACGCCGAGCGAGACCGCCGCCAGGAAGCGGTCGTAGCGCGCCATGAGCAGCAGGTAGAAGAGAGCGCCCACGATGCCGATCGCGCTGGCGGCCAAGCGGCTCGAGAGCAGTTCGGCGATGCGATCGCAGATGGCGACGCGGTTGGCGACCTCGGCGGGCGCGCGCTGCGCGAAGAACGTCATCGGCAGTTGCAGGACGTGCCAGAGCATCCGGCTGGCGTTTGCAAGTGCGAGCTTTGCCTGGAGCCGAAGAATCGTTCGCTGTTGGAGCTCGATGAGCGCGACCATCAGCGCGACGCTGCCGGCGATGCCGAGCGCGATCCACGGCACCCAGCCGTAACTCTTTCCGACGAGCACTTCGTCTATGAACGTCTTGACGAACGTGGGCAGCGCCACGTTCGGGACGATCAGCGCGAGCCCGGCGAGGACCACGAACAGCACCGCGCCCCACGAACCCTCGAGCTGCGCGCGCAGGATGCTCGACGTCGCCGGAACCTCGTTGCCCGCCTTGAACTCTGGGCCAGGCGAAAATGTGAGGCACACGCCGGTGAAGGCGGCATCGAACTCTTCCCAATCGCAGGTGCGCCGGCCGCCGGCCGGATCGTTGAGCTGGACGCCGTCGTTCGTGAAGCCCTCGACGACGACGAAGTGGTAGAACTGCCAGAACACGATGAACGGCGGCTCGGTGCGGCGGAGATCTTCGATGTCGTACGTGTACCCGCGTGCCTCGAGGCCGTAGGCGCGCGCCGCTCGCAGGAGATTACCGGCGGAACTGCCGTCGCGCGTGACCCCGCACGCCACGCGCAACTCCTCGAGCGGCACGTACCTGCCGTAGTAGCCCAGGATCATGCCGAGCGAGGCGGCCCCGCACTCCACGGCCTCCATTTGGAGCACGGTCGGCGTGCGCTTCATCAGCGGGTCTGCGGCAGAGCCAACGAGATCGGGTGGCGCTCCTCCACCACGATCGTCGCGTAACATGGCGTCCCGGGCGAGATCGTCGTGCCCGCGTTTTGCAGCCCCGACCAAATGAGATTGCCTTGCTCGTCAAGGTCGAGCGCTACGTGTACTTCGCGCACGGCGACCTCCGGCGCGAACCCAGCCGCAACGGCGTCGTTCTGCAGGGCGGCCTTGATGCGATCGGGGCCGGCCGGGTACGGCGCGGCGTACGTCACGTGGCCGCGCAGAAACCCGAAGACGTCCGGCCGCGCGTCGGCCGGCGAGAGACGTACCGCCATTCCGGGTGCGACGCGCCGATCTGTTTCCACCGGCACGAAAACGATGGCCTCCGCCCGCGCACCGACCGGCTCGATCGTTGCAACCGGATCGCCCGCGCGCACGAAGGTTCCGAGCAGCACCGGCCTTTCGGCCAGCTTTCCCGCTGCCGGCGCCCGCAGGGCGACGACGTCGCCGGCCGTCGTGCGCATCCGCGCGACCGCCGCTCCTTCGCGAACGATGTCGCCGACTTGCCCCGGCAGGGAGATGAGCGTTCCGTCGCTCGACGCGGCGACGGGCTGCACGCCGCTGCCGGAGACGATCGTGCCCCGCCCCTGCAGTCCGACGGGAACCCAGCCGAAGACCGCCCAGCCCAGCAGCAGCACGATCAGCGCGCCGATGGACGCCAGCGCGAACACCGATTGCGACGAAACGATTACGATCGCTTCGTCGAAGCGTTCGATCGAGTCTATCGAGGCGATCGCCTTCTTTCGGAAGAGGCCCGGGTCTGCGGGGTTGTTCGGCGCGCTCATGGGCCGGGCGTCGCCGGCGGCGCGTACGGCGAGACGGCGGCGCCCTCCGAGAGTCCGGCAACGCCGCGCGCTACGACGACGTCCCCCGGTGCCAGGCCCGACTGGATCAGCGTGCTCGTCTCGTTCGAGCGGCCGGCGCGAACCATGCGGCGCCGCGCGACGCCGTCGCGCACGACGTACACGTACTCGGCGCCGCCTTCGTGGAGAAGCGCGTCGCTGGGGACCGCCAGCGCGCGGGGCAGGTCGGTCGTGCGAATGCTCACGTCTACGCGCATCCCGTCTCGCAGGTACGCCGGCGCGTCCTCGATGCGAATCGTTGCCGGGACCGAGCGCGCGATCGCGATCGGTGAGATCTCGATCACGCGCCCGGAGATCGTGCGGCCCGGAAAGTCCTCGCCGCTGATCTGCGCGCGCTGCCCGAGGCTCACGGCAATCGCGTCCTGTTCGTCTATCTTCGTCCGAACGACGAAGACGCGCCCCGCGGCAAGGGTCAGCAGCGGTTGGCCGAGCGCGACCTCATCGCCCGGCTGCAGCGGACGCAGCGGATCGCTCTTCTCCGCCGCAACGTTCAGCACGGTCGCGTCGTATGGTGCGCGCACCTGCGTCGACGCGGCCTGCTCGCGGGCAAACGCGTACTGCGAAGCGGCTCGCTGCGCTTCTGCCGATGCAGCCGCAACGTCGCCGCCGGCGGCTTCCACGCGCGCCGCCGCCAACTGCGCCTGCGCCTGCGCGTACCCTACCCGCGCCGACCGCAGGCTGTCTTCGAGAACCGTTCGCGATTGGGCGAGCTGCGTTCCGAGAGCGCCGTGCGCCAAACGCGCCTGATCGTAGGCCCCTTGTGCCTGCTCGTACTTCGTTTCGGCTTGGTCGAGCTGATCGCGTGAGACCGCCCTGTTTGCGTAGAGACTCCGATACGCAACGTACATGCGGTGGGCCTCGCGCAGCGACGTCGCCGCGCTCGCCAGGCTCGCCTCGGCCTGCGCGCGCTGCTCGGCCGCCGTCGTTTCGCCGTAGCCGAAACCCGACTGCAATCCGTTGGATGCGTCCTGCTCGGCCTGAGCCAAACGCGCGCGCGCCGTTTCCAGATTTGCTTGCGCCTGCACGACGTTCGAGCCGCCGGTTACCTGCGCGCTCTGCGCTCTGGCCGCTGCCGAACGATACGCCGCGCCGGCGCCTTGCGCGTTTGCCAGAATCTCCGGGTTCTCGATCGTAGCCAGCAGTTGCCCGGATCGCACCCGCTCGCCCGGCTTGACGAAGATACGCCCCAGGTTCCCCGCGATCTGGCTCGACATCGTTTGAATCTGCGGATACTGGACGACCCCGCTCTCCGGCAGCGCGACGGCAAACGGCGCCTCGGCGACGGTGACGACGGGAACCGCGAGCACGGGACGATGCGCGTAGAGAACGCCTGCGAAGATCGCAAGAAGCGCCAGCACGCCGAGCAGGGCGAAGATCCGATTGCGGCCGGTATTCACCGCACTAGAGGTCCGCAACCGTCGCAGCCGGATCGAACGTGCCCAGCGCCGAGCGCAGCTTCACGACCGCGTCGATATAGGCAATCTGCGCGTTGAAGAGATCGGCCTGCACCTGGAGCGAGGTCTGCTGGGCAGCCTTCGTGTCGGTGAGCGAAGCCACTCCGTTTTCGTATTGCAGCCGCGCGATGCGCGCGGCCTCGAGACCGAGCTGCGCGGCCTTGCGCTGGTACGAGAGCGCCTGACGCGCCGTCTGCGCGCCGCGCAGCGATTCGGTGACGTCGGCCTGCGCCGCGTTCTTTGCCGTATCGAGCGCGAGCTGCGCGGCCGCGACGTTCGCGTTGGCCGAGCGGTGCTCCGCCGCGCGCGTTCCGTAATCTACGATCGGAAGCGAGAGCGTCGAGGTCGCACCGATATTCCAAAAGCCGGGCGTGCCGCGCGAAACGTTCTGAAACGGATACCCGATGCACTCGATGCTGTTCGGATAGCGAGCGCACTGGGCGTTGAGCTGCGTCACTTGGTTCTGCTGATCCACGTATCCCGTCGGCGACGTCTGATTGCCGAATGCGGCAAAGACGTTCACTTGCGGCAGCAGATCGGTGTCTATCGTCGAGCGCGAAAGCCGCGCGATCGAAACGCCGGCCAGGGCGATCGCGATGTCGGGCCGGCTGCGCTGGGCGATCTCGACCAGCGCCGGAACCGAGCCCGCCGGGAGCGGCGGCTCCGGCAGCACGTCGGGCACCGCGAAGGGCGTGTCCAGATCCGTCCCGATCTTTACCGCGAGCATCTCGCCGGCCGTCAACTCCTGTGCCTGCGCGTCGAGCAATGCGGCCTGCGTCTGTTCGACGCCGACCTCCGCGCGCAGCACGTCAACGCCCGCCGCGATGCCGGCTTTTTCTTTCGCCTGCGCGACTTCGAGCAGCGCCTGCTGGTACGCGAGGTTGCCTTGCGCCAGGTCGTGGAGATGCCGCCAGTTCGCGATTGCAAAAAACATTTCGACGATCTTTTGGGTGGCTTGCGCCTGCGTTTGATGGAGATCGGCGCGCGCCGCTTCGACGGCGCGATAGTACTGCTGGGTCAGGATTTGATTGAGCGATCCGTTGTAGATCGTCCACTGCGTGCCGACTTGCGCGGTATTCTGCGAGAAGTTGGGGACGGGTTCGACGCCGTACTGCGCCAGCGACCCGGCGTAGTTGTTTTGCTTCTCCATGACGTTTTGGAGCGTGCCGACGACGCCGGGCAGCTCGGCCGCGCGCTGCTTGGTAAACGCAGATTCGGCTTGCGCGAGGGCGGCCTGCTTTGCCGCGATGGTCGCGTTGTGAGTCATCGCGTACGCTACCGTCTGCTGCAGCGTTAGGGGAGCGGCCGACGCGGTCGCTCCGGAAACCAGCGCGCCCAGGAAGAGCGCGGGGACACCACGCATTGTGCGCGGTTTCGACGATCGGCGAAGGTTGCCCCGCCGCGGCTTAGTGCGCGCCGCCCAGCTTGCGCGTGAAGAAATCTATCGTTGCCGCGTCGGCTTGGAGCCAGGCTGCGTAGCGAAAGAAGCCGTGAATCTCGTTCGGCAGGACGAGTTCCTCGTAGGGCACGTGCGCTATGCGCAGACGTTCGACCAAGTCCACCATCTGATGGAACTCGACGTTACGGTCGTCGTCGCCTTGAATGAGAAGAACCGGAGAAGTCCAGCTCGAGATCGCCGAGTCCGGCGACGACTGCCAGGCCAGACGCATGAGCGCCTTCTCGTCGTACTGCTGGTAGCGCTTGAGCTGCGTGAATCCCCAGACCGGATTGTCAATGTCTAGCGACCAGTCGTGAACGCCGTGGAAATCGACGCCGGCTTTGAAGATGCCGGAGTTTCGCGCGAGGGCGAGCGCGGTCAGATAGCCGCCGTACGAACCGCCCCAGATGCCGATGCGCCGGGGATCTACGCTCGGTTCCTTCTGGAGGAAGCGCCCTGCCGCCAAGACGTCCTGGTATTCCGATGCGCCGGTCGGCCCCCAACGCGCCGGATAGTTGAAGTCGTGACCGTAGCCGATGCTAAGGCGATAGTTGACCGCGAGCACGACGAATCCGCGGGCGGCCAGATACTGGTTCACGGCGTACGCGTTCGAGTAGTAATCCATGTAGTGCCACGTGAGCAGCATCTGACGGGGCGGCCCGCCGTGAACGAACACGATGCCGGGATGTCTGCCGCCGCCGGCAGGAACGAAGAGTTGGCCGTGCACGAGCGTGCCGTCCGGCGCATCGAACGTCACGTCGCGCGGCGTTACGAGCTGCGAGGCTGGAAAATCGCCGGGAACGAGGCTCGCGTCGAGCGCGCGCTGCGTCCCGCCGGCGAGCAGCGTCACGAGCGGCGGCTGCTGCGCGCCGGCCTGCACGAAGGCGGCGTTTGCGCCGGCTAGCGCAAGCGGCGCCCACTGGCTGTTCGCGCCGGGTGCGAGCGCGGCAGGGCTGCCGCCGTCAACGGCAAGGCGAAAAATGTGGCGGCGCTCGCCGTCGCCCGGCGTCGTTCCCGTATTCGCCGAGTAAATCAGGCTGCGCAGATCCGGAGAGACGGAGACGTCTTCGACCATGAACGCGCCGGGCGCGAGCGCTCGCGCCGCGCCGCCGGCTGCCGAAACCGCGTACAAGAGCGGCCAGTTATCTCGCTCGCTTCTAAAGAGCAGATCGTTACCGGCGACCCACTCGAGCAGCGGCCCCCCGCCGCTTCCCGGTAGCGAATCGCGGGGCGCGCCGCCGCTGGCCCAAACGCGCCGTCCCGCGCCGCTTTGAACCTCGCCGGTCCATATCTCCCAAGGCGTGGGATTCCACAGCAGCGGATCTATCGGCGGACCGCCGTCGCCGTGCAAGCGCACGAACGCGATCTCGCGGCCGTCCGGCGACCAGCGCGGCATCGCATCCTGCGAGGTCGAGGGCGCGATGAATTCGATCGGGGTTGAGTCGTTGCGATAGACGGCGATGAAGCTGTGATCGGTGCGCGTGGAAACGAAGGCGAGCGCCGCGCCGTCGGGCGACCAGTGCAGATCCGAATCTTGCCCTTTATCGAAGAAGAGGCGTTTCGCCGGCGCGCTGCCGTCAATCGGCGCAACCATCACGGCGCCGCCGGTCGTGAAGACGACCCGGGTCCCGTCCGGCGAGATCACCGGCGCATCGCCCTCGCCCAGCAGCTTGGGCGCGCCTCCCGCCGTCGCGACGGACCAGACTTGCATGAGCGGCTGCACCGGGGACGACGCGGCATTGGGCTGGAGCGGATCCGGCCAGTTTGCGTCGTGGTCGCCGCCGCGCACGTAGACCACGTGCGCGTCGTCGCCGGAGATCGAGAGGTTCGTAAGCTCCTGCCCGTCGTCGCTGCCGGCGCTGAAGAGCTGCTGCGGCGCGAAATCGGGTGCCTTGGCGAACCAGAGCGTGCGAACGCCTTGCGTGTCGAGCGCGTAGGCGACGGCGTTCCCTTGCGGATCGCGGACGAGCGCGCTCGGAAACGGGTAACCGAGGATCTGTGCGAGCGTGAATGCGGCGAGCATACGCGCTCTTTACGCCGTCGCGGCCACCCGTTCCCCGACCGAGAAGGTCAGCTCGCCGCGCGCGTCGTCGAAGCCCACCTTCACCGTGTCGCCGTCGTTGATATCGCCGGCCAGAATCTTACGACCCAGCGGCGTCTCCAGCTCGCGCGAAATCGTGCGCTTGAGCGGCCGCGCCCCGTAGTGCGGATCGTAGCCGACCTTGACGATGTGGCGTTTGGCCTCGTCGCTGAGCTCCAGGGTAACGCGGCGCTCGGCCAGACGGCGGCGCAGCCGCGCGAGCTGCAGATCTACGATCGTCAGCAGCTCCGCCTCGTCCAACGCGTGGAAAACGATGATCTCGTCCACGCGATTGAGGAACTCGGGCCTGAAGTGCGCTCGCAGTTCGTCGAGCACGGTGGCGCGCATCACCGCGTAGTCGGCGCCGTCGAACGATCCCTTGTAGTCCAGAATGCGGTGGCTGCCGATGTTCGAGGTCATGATCACGATCGTGTTTTTGAAGTCGACCGTGTGGCCTTGACCGTCGGTCAAGCGGCCGTCGTCGAGAATCTGCAGGAATACGTTGAATACGTCCGGGTGCGCCTTCTCGACTTCGTCGAAGAGGATGACCGAGTAGGGGCGGCGCCGCACCGCTTCGGTGAGCTGACCGCCTTCCTCGAAGCCGACGTACCCGGGAGGCGCTCCGATCAGCCGCGCGACCGTGTGCTTCTCCTGATACTCCGACATGTCGATGCGAATCAGCGCGCGCTCGTCGTCGAAGAGGTACTCGGCCAGCGCGCGAGCGAGCTCGGTCTTGCCTACGCCGGTGGGCCCGAGGAAGATGAACGAACCGATCGGGCGATTCGGGTCCGCCAGACCCGAGCGCGAGCGCAGCACCGACTCCGCCACCGCGTCCACGGCTTCGTTCTGACCGATCACCCGGCGGTGCAGTTCGTCTTCGAGGTGCAACAGCTTCTGCTTCTCGCCTTCGAGCAGTTTGGAGACGGGGATGCCGGTCCAGCGTGCGATCACGCCGGCGATGTCGTCCTCGTCCACTTCTTCCTTCGAGAGCCGCGCGCCGTCCGAGTGGGCGAGACGCTCTTCTTCGGCGCCGAGCTCCTTCTGCAGATCGGCCAGTTGGCCGTAGCGCAACTCGGCTACGCGGTTGAGATCGTACTGGCGCTCGGCCTGTTCGATCTGCAGCTTCGTCTGCTCGATCTTCTCGCGCAGCGTGCGCAGCTGCACCGAGGCCTGCTTCTCCGCGTCCCAGCGTACGCGAAGGCGCGCTTGGTCCTCGCGCAGCTCGGCCAGCTCTTTCTCGAGCTGCTCCAGGCGCCGGCGGCTCGCCGTGTCGTCTTCTTTGCGCAGCGCCTCGCGCTCGATCTCGAGCTGCATCACGCGGCGGGAGACCTCGTCGAGCTCCTGCGGCATCGAGTCTATCTCGGTGCGGATCTTCGCGGCCGCTTCGTCCACGAGATCGATCGCTTTGTCGGGCAGAAAGCGATCGGTGATGTACCGATTGCTCATCGTGGCAGCCGCAACGAGCGCCGCGTCCTTGATGCGTACCCCGTGGTGCGCCTCGTACTTCTCTTTGAGCCCGCGAAGAATCGAGATCGTATCCTCGACGCTGGGCTGATCTACGATCACCGGGGCGAAACGACGTTCGAGCGCGGCGTCCTTTTCGATATACCGGCGGTACTCGTCGAGCGTCGTCGCGCCGATCATATGCAGCTCTCCGCGCGCGAGCATCGGTTTGAGCAGGTTGCCCGCATCCATCGCGCCTTCGGCCTTGCCGGCGCCGACGACCGTGTGCAGCTCGTCCACGAAGAGCACGATCTGCCCTTCCGAAGCGGCGACGTCTTTGAGCACCGCTTTGAGACGCTCCTCGAACTCGCCGCGATACTTCGCGCCGGCGATCAGCGCGCCCATGTCGAGCGAAACGATGCGCTTGTTCTTCAAGCCTTCGGGAACGTCTCCGCGGACGATGCGTTGCGCGAGGCCTTCGACGATGGCCGTCTTGCCGACGCCGGGATCGCCGATGAGCACCGGATTGTTCTTCGTGCGCCGCGAGAGGACTTGTACGATGCGGCGAATCTCTTCGTCGCGGCCGATCACCGGATCGAGTTTGCCGCGTTCGGCTTCGAGCGTGAGATCGCGTCCGTACCGTTCGAGCGCCTTGTAGGTTCCCTCGGGGTCCTTCGTCGTGACGCGCTGGTTGCCGCGCACCTCGCGCAGCGCCTGCAGGATGGCGTCCTTCGTGAGGCCGGCGTCGCGGAAGATCCGCCCGAGCTGCCCGGACGACTGCGCCATCCCCAGCAGCACGTGCTCGACCGACGTGTAATCGTCTTGCAGGGCCGCGGCCTCTTTCTCGGCCGCGCCCATGATACGCGCAAGCTCGCTCGAGAGCGTCACCTGCGCGGAATCGGCGCCCGCGCCGGTCAGGCGCGGAAGCTTGCCGATCGCCGCGTCAACCTGGCGCCCGAGGCTCTTGGGATCGGCCCCGGCCTTGGCCAGAATGTCGGGCGCGATGCCGCGCTCCTGATCGAGCAGCGCCGCGAGCATGTGCTCGGGCGCGGTCTCCGTGTTGTGTTCGTGCAGGGCGCGCGTATACGCCGCGTTGAGCGCGTCGGCAACGCGCTCGGTCATTTTCTCTACGTTCATCTCGCAATTATCATACAGCCCTGGCGGCCGTTTGGTTGCAGGAACGACCTTTTCTTAGATCTTTCGATAGGCCTCCGAGAGGGCATCGAACCGTTCGGCGTAGACGGCCGCCTGGGCGGACTGCGCCGCGGTCGGCGCCTGGTACGACGCCATCCGCGAGATCAAGTCGAGCACCCGCTCGCGAAGTTGGGCCGGCCCGCTGAGATCCTCGATATTGCGCGGGTCGTAGGTGAGCTCTCGGCGCAGCGCCGAGAGCTGCGCGGCCTGCGCGCCGGAGGCGTGCTTGAGGCGCGAATCTATGGCGTTGAGCATGGTGTCTATCGCGCCGAGTTCGGCGTAGAGCTTGGCGAGAAAGTCGTGATTGGCCTGATACCCGCTCGTTGCAGGATCGCGCGGATCGGCTTTGACGATGACCTGCGCGCTCTGCGTCACGCCGTCCGCGGTCAACCGCACGACGTACGTTCCGGGCACGACGTCCGGGCCTTCGTCCGGGCCTTGATTGTCCTCGTACGTTCCGGTCCACTTGACCGGCCCGTCTTCGGCTAAGTCCCACGACGTGCGGTTCATCCCGGCGGCGTGCGGCACGTCGTCGCCCGAGAGGTGCCTCACGACCCGACCCGTCGCGTCGAGCACCTCGATCGTCGCCTTCTTCGGCGCGCGAGCCGCGTAGTACGTGATGAGCGCGCCGTCCGGCGGATTGGGGCCGACGAACTCGTTGCGCGGGATCTTCGGCGATTCGAACGTGTTGACGGGAGACCACTGCGCCATGCGATAGGTCTCGCGCAGCGGGAAGAGTGTCAATGCCGCCCCCTGCGTCGTGGCGAAGCGCTGCACGGCCGCGATATCGTCGAGAATCCATACGCCGCGGCCGTGCGCGCCGACCACGAGATCGTTCGCGACCGGCTGCACCTGGATGTCGTAGATCGCCGTCGCCGGCATGTTCAGGCGCAGAGCCTGCCAGTACGCGCCGCCGTCGAGCGTGACCCAGACGCCGCGGCTCGTTCCCGCGTAGAGCACCTCGGCATTGCGCGGATCCTGGCGAATGGAGCGCACGGGCTGATTCGCCGGCAGGTTGCCTGCGATCGAATGCCAGGTCGCGCCGTAGTCGTCGGTGCGCAGAACGTACGGTTTGTCGTCGCCGTTTAGATGCCGCTCGATCGCGACGAACGCCGTGCCTGCGGCGTAGCGCCCGGGGTCGAGCCCCATGATGCGGCCCCAGGGCGGCACGAGCGACTCGGGCGGCGAGACGTTTTGCCAATGCGCGCCGCCGTCGCGCGTGAGCTGCACCAAACCGTCGTCGGTCGTTACCCAGAAGATACCGGCGTCGAGCGGCGTCGTCGCCACGTAGAGAATCGTGTCGTAAAACTCCGCGCCCGATTGGTCGTAGGAGATCGCGCCGCCCGAATCGAGCTGCTTGCTCTTGTCGCTGCGGGTGAGATCGGGGCTGATCGCCGTCCAGGTTTGCCCGCGATCGGCGCTCTCGAAGAGCACGTTCCCGCCGACGAGTGCCTTGCCGTCGTTCGTGAACGCGATCGGCGTATCCCAATTGAAACGGTACTTCAGTGCGCCCGCCGAGAGCGAGCCGGTAGACTCGGCATCCGGCGAGACCTCGTATACCTGCTGCGAGCGAGAGTTCCAAAGATAGACCTGGCCGGTATCGCTGGCGGTAGAGGTGGACCAGATCAGGTCGGGATCCTTGGGATCGCGCACGACCCACATGCCGTCGCCCGGGCCGACTTGCTCCCAATCGCGGTTCGTGACGCCGATGCCGTTGGGCGGCGACGACCATCCGCACCACGAGTTGTCATCCTGCAGACCGATGCAAACGCTGTAGTTGAACGGCTCGGGGCCGAGCGCCACGTGGTATGGCTGCGAGAACGGCAGATCGTACGGCTGCCAGAAGTTTGCGGCGCCGTCGGACGAGATGATGACGCCTTCGTCGTTGCCGTTGATGATGCGCCGCCCGTCGGCCGACCACCAGACCGAGTGATAATCCCACCCGCCGCCCGTAGCGATCGCATGGAACGAGCGTCCGCCGTCGGTGCTCATCGAGAGCACGAGCGCGACGTTGATGAGACGGTCGGGGTTGGCCGGGTCCACGAAGATACTGCTGAAGTAGAACGGACGGGCGCCCAAGTACGCGCTGTGCGGCATCTTCCTCCAGGTCGCGCCGCCGTCGTCGGAACGCCAGAGTTCGCCCGCACGCGATTGAATTGCCGCGTAGACGCGCCCGCGCGCGCCCGCGGCCAGACCGATTCGCCCGGTGAGGCCTGCCGGCAGCCCGTGACCGGTCAGTTTGCGCCAGGTCGCGCCGTTATCGTCGGAGCGATAGATGCCGCCGTGCACGCCGCCGCTGTCTAGCCGCCATGGCGAGCGGCGGAACTCCCAGACCCCGGCAAAGAGCGTTGAAGGGCGCGCCGGCGAGCGCACGAGCGACGAAACGCCGCTGGAAGGCCCCACGAAGAGCGTGCGGCGCCAGTTCGCACCGCCGTCGCTCGTAAGGTAGACTCCGCGATTCGTATCGTCGGCGGAGATGCTGCCGAGCGCGCCGACCGCGACGCTGCGCCGGTCGCGCGGATCCACGCTGATGGCAGAGATGCGCGACGTGCGGGCGAGCCCCGCATGCTGCCACGTCTTACCGCCGTCTATCGAATGGTAGATCCCGTCGCCCGACTCGGACTCGTTGCGCGGATTTGCTTCGCCGGTTCCTGCCCAGACGTCGAGATCGTCCTGCGGTGCGATTGCGATCGCGCCGATCGGCGCGACCGGCTGCCGGTCGAAGACGGGGCGCCAGGACGCCCCACCGTCGGTCGTCTTGAACACGCCGCCGCCCGCCCCGCCGGCATAGTATAGGAACGGGTCGCGATTGCTGCCGGCGACCGCCGTACTGCGCCCGCCGCTGATGGCCGGCCCGATGCCGCGGTAGGAGAGCCCGCTAAAGCTGCCCGGCGAAGTGCCGGCGATCGCGGCCGGCGCGGCCGCCCCAGCGGCGAGGGCGCAACACATCGAAAGAATGATCCGCACGCGCATGGCCTGGTCGTTTACCTATCGAGCGGCACCGTCCTACATCTCTAAGGCAACGGCCGCCGCACCCTCTTCGGTCCAGTCGGCGCCGAGCGCCATCACCTTGGGCAGCCGCTCTCCCATCGCGTCCCCAAGCGCGCCTAGCACGCGTTCGTACTCTTGGCGTTCCGTGTACTCGCGGCCGGCTTCGAGATGGGAGAGACGTGCGTCCACGAAGCCGAGCAGCATGGCCGCCCGCTCGCGCGATGGCTCGCCGTTTCTCTCATCGCCCCGCTGCAGAGCGCCCACCGCCGCGAGATGCTGGAGCACGTACGCGGTAAGAACCGTCGCCTTGACGTCGCGCGCGACGACGAGCGCGCGCGTCGCGTGCGCGCGTGCGTCGTCGAAGCAGTCCAGGGCTACGAGGTATGCGGCCATGTTGCACAGGTCGTTTGCCATGGAACGGCGATTGCCGGTCGCCTCGTGACCCGCTCGCGCTTCTTCCGCCCGCTGTAACGCCGCGGCAGCATCGCCGGCGGCGAACTCGACCTCGGCGAGATTGCCCGAGATGGATGCCGACGGGCGTTCGAGACCGAGCGCGACGTAAAAGGCGAGCGCCTCGGCATAGTACCTGCGCGCGCCTTCTACGTCGCCGCTGCGCGAGCGCGCCGTACCCAGATCGCCCAAAGCCAGCGCCTGAAGGCGCCGATTATCGAGCTGCCGTGCCGCCGCAAGCGCCTGCTCTAGCAGCTTTTCACCTTCGACGCCGCGGCCGATCGCGCCGAGCGCGCTCCCCGCCGCCTGGCGTGCGCGCGCGATCTGCAGCTCGCCCAAGCCCCCGGCGGTCTGCAACGCGCGCTCGGCCGCGGCAAGCGAGGCCTTATACTCGCCCAGCGCGCCGCAGAGTTCCGCGTCGGCTACGTGCAGCTGCGCCAGCATCTCCGCGTTGGCGCCGCTGCCGAGCGCGTCGAGCGCCGAGCGCACCCAGCGGCGTCCTTCCAGCGGCGAGATCGAGTACCAGACGCGCGACAGCGCGCTCGCGAGCGCGCAGCCTGTCTGCACGTCGCGCCCTTGCCCGAGGCTCCACTCCAGCGCGGCGCGAGCGTTGTCGAGCTCGGCGCGCGCCTCCCGAAACCACGCGGCTCTCGTCCGCATGGTACCAGGTTCGGTCAAGACGCTCGGCGATGGCCAGACACGCACGGGCATGGCGCCGCGCAAGGTTTTCACGCTCGCCGTGCTCGGCCAGTTTCTCCAGCGCATACTGCCGCGTGGACTCGAGCAAGTGGTATCGCGCATCGCCTCGCGAGAACTCGGTGCCCACGAGAGACTGCGCGACGAGCGACGAGAGCACGTCGAGCACGTCTTCTTGCGGCAGCGCCGAGTCCGCGCAAACGACGCCCGCACTTTCCAACGTGAAGCCGCCGGTAAATACGGCGAGACGCTCGAACAGGAGGCGCCCCTGCGTTGACAGGAGGGCGTAGCTCCAATCTATGACCGCGCGCATCGTCTCGTGACGAGCGGAGAGCGGATGGGCCTCGCCAAGGAGATCGAAGAGCGCGCCGAGGCGTGCGGCGATCTGCCAAGGCGAGAGCACGGGCGCTCGTGCCGCGGCGAGTTCGAGCGCGAGCGGCAAGCCGTCGAGACGCCGGCAGATCTCGATGACGGGTTCGAGATTCTCCGCCGTTACCGCGAATCTCGCATCGGTCGCGCGCACCCGGTCGGCGAAGAGGGCGACGGCGCCGTACGCCATCGCCTCGTCGGGGGCGGTGACGTCTCGCGAAGGCACCGGCAGCGGCGCGACTCGATAGACGCGTTCGCCCGGAATGCTCAGCGCCTCGCGGCTCGTGATCAGCAGCGAAATGCCGGGGCATTCGCGCAGCATCGAGCCGACGACGCGGCGGGTTTGGGCGATAACGTGCTCGCAGTTGTCTATGACGAGCAGCGCACGTTTCTGCGCAAGGTGTGAGAGCAGCGTCGCAAGGAGCGGACGCGCAGGCGATTCTTGAAGATGCAAGACTGCGGCAATCGCATTCTCTACCAGCGCCGGGTCGGCGAGCGGCGCGAGTTCGACGAACCAGACGCCGTCGGGAAACTTGCCGCGCAGCCGCATGCCGACTTCGATCGCGACGCGGGTCTTCCCGACGCCGCCGGTTCCGACGGCGCTGACGATGGGCGTGTCGTAACGAGGCCGGCGATCTCAGCGACCGCTTCGTCGCGACCGACGAACGCGGTCAATTGGCGCGGCAGGTTATGCGCGGGAACAGCCTCTTCTGCGGCTCGAACGCGCGCGCGACGGGCGGAGAGTTCGAGCGCCGCGCGCGCCTCCGCGGGCAGACCGAGCGCATCGGCGATACGCTCGAGCGTTTCGCGATACGGCGCCTTGCGATAGCCTCGCTCCAGCGCGCTCACCGCCTGCACGCTGACCGCAGCGCGATCCGCGAGCGCTTGCTGCGAAAGGCCGGCACTCGCGCGGAAGCTCTTTAGGAGAGCGGCGAGCTCCGCGACCGATCCCGCGCCTTCAGGCGGCTCGCTCGGCGCCTTGCGCGGCCGGTCCATGCAGTCCTAGCCCGCGCTGTCTAGCCGCCCGGCGCGGGCGCGATACCGAACGGCGGATCAGTGGGACCGCCCTCGGCCTGGTACTGCGTCTTTTGATGAGCTCTTGGGGTCTACCCGCCAGATGTAGCCATCCGCATCGGCGACCCATAGGCCTTTTTGTTTGTGATCGAAGTTCAGGTTGACCGGATCGCCGAAGCCGCTTGCGAAGAGCGAGCATTGCGTTACGCCCTTCTTGCAGTAGTAGAGGCCGCTTTCCTGATCGAGATAGTACAGGTTGCCGCGCTGATCGAAGACGATGCCGCCGGCATACGCGATGGTCGAGACGACGGGCGTTCCCGGTTCGACGCAGCCTGCGAACTCGACGATCGCAGCACTCGACGTAGTCGAATCGTTGAAACTCCAGTAACAGTTACCTTGGCGGTCGAGCGCTACGCCTTCGCCCAAGAGCTGGTCGCTGCCGTACGTCAGCGTGCGCGACGGCTCGGCGCCGCGGTTGAGGTAGATGGAAACGCTCCCCGCGCCGCCGCTCGTCGTCTGGCCGTTTGATACCGCAACGAGGCGGCGATCCGGCGTCAAGCTGACGTTCACCGGCACCTGCCCGTAGTCGTCGAGCGAGCCGACCGGTCCGTTTGGTCCGGCTTTCGTCGTCTTGTAGTAGACGACGTTCGAATGGCCGCCGTTAGCAACGTACCACCAGCCGTTCGGCGTCGTCATCGTACCTTGCGGAGAAGATAGACCCGTATACAGGTCTTCGAACCAAGAGAGTGAGTTGCCGTTGCGTTCGTAAACGCTCGAATCGTTGCCGTAGAGCTGCGCGGTATACATCCACGAGTTGGCCTTGACCGGCGCCTGCCGCGGCGGGGAGCCGGGCCGCGCGGCGACGGCCAGCACGCGCTGCACCGACGGCAGGGCGAGCGACGGTACGGAGGTCGAGCCGGCGTTGGATGGCTGGGCTGCGGCAAACGAGCCGCCGCCGCATCCGCTAAGCAAGGCGATCGAAAGCACGCCGAGGACACGGCGGGCAATGCACACGTTCATAGCAACGTCATTTCCAAAGCGTCTGGACGCACACCTGGCACGAGACCGCCTCGCACTCCACGGAGCCGGAGTGCGAGGCGGATCGCGCAGGCGGTGCAGCTCCAGATTTCCGCCTTAGATGGAGTTCGTGATGCTCAGCAGCGCGTAGCCGATCTTCTTATCGTGCTTGGCGCTGAGGAAGTCGAACTCGGCCGTGCACGTACCGGTCGCAGTGCCGGCGGTCACGATCCACGAATCGCCCGATCCTTGCGCTACGGTTGCGATGACGGTCGAGCCGCTCGTGCAGTCGTCGCCCTCTTGGAGCGTGCCCTTCTTCGTCTGCGGGGTGCGCACGACGACCGTGTCCGGGCCCATGCTGGAAGCGGTGAAGTCAACGGTGCACGGCGTCACGCGCACGCCGCCGTGGGCGACACAGTGGTTCTTGACGTCGGGAATGGTCGCCGGCACGTGCGAGACGACTGCGGGCGTCACTTGGCTCGGTCCCTGCGAACCGAGCGGCGAGCCCGTGCATCCCACGAGCAGGGCGGCGGCAGAGACGGCGGCAAGTGCGCCGAAGCCGAACCGGAACGAAAACGTTGATGTAGCCACGAACGTACACTCCTAAAGAAATTCTGGTAATCGCGGGATTTTACAACGGATTACGCGCCCCCTCGATTGACGCGCAGGCCGAGCATAGCATCCAGAAAATCGGCTGCCATCATCCACTGGCGACTGTGTGGGAGAGTGTGCGGGTAAGTGTAGGGGCCGCTGCGGCGCTCCCCTCCTACAGGAAGGCAACGGGGCAAAAGGCAACGCGAGCGCAGGATGCTGGAAGTTGCCCGCGGCGCGGTTCAAGCGTACTACCTGTTCGACGTCGCCGATACGATCGATCTGGCCGCGATGAGCGCGCTCGCCGGAGACAATCGCGCGCCCGCGACGCTGCCGTTGCGTCCGCACGCCTCGCCGGCCTACCTGCAGTTCCCCATTCCGCCGCTCGTCGCGGCGCTCCCCGACGCGGCGTTCGACGCCCTGCGCTGCTCGGTTCGCCTCAAACTCTACGACTACGGCGTCGTCTCGCTGCGGCTGAGTTTTCCGATCGCCGGAACGTGGGGCGAGCTCGTCGCCCTCGCCGATCGCGCTCGCAGCGACGAGCGCATCGCGGATTTCGCCCAGACGACGGTGACGCGCATCTGCGATGAGTACGCGCACGCCTTCGACGAACGGCACGAACCGCTCGTCGAGGATTACCTCATCGTCGAGGTAGATCGTTTCGCCGAAGCGCTAGACGCCTGCGCCCTGCTCGACGATCACGGCGCAGCGCTGGCGGGCCTGCTGCTCGGCGAGCGCAAGCGCCTCTCCGCAAGCGAGGCCGACGAAGCGCTGCGCATGCGCTTCTCCTACCACGAAGACGATCTCACCGTCGTGCAGTGGGACACGGCCTTCGTCTACGACCGCAGCGAGAGCGCGCGAGCGATCGAAGACATTCTCGAGTTTGCCAACTCCCAGCTCCTGGAACTGCGAACCTACGATGCGCTGCTCGACCGCGAACTCGACGGCATCTACAAAATGCAGCCGGGCAACCTGCCGCGCTCGCCGCGCGGACGCCGGGAAGCCGAACAGGCCGCAACGCTGCGCTACCTGATCGTCGACGTGCTCGAACTCACGGACCGCTCGAGCAACGCGCTCAAACTCGTCGGCGACGCCTACTACGCACGCATCTACCGCTCGGCCGCCAAGCGGCTGGGTCTAGCCGACTGGCAGCGCCAGATAGATACCAAGCTCGCCAGCGTCGGCGAAATGTATCGCTTTTTCAGCGACGAGGCGCGCAGTCAGCGCGATCAGTTCCTCGAGATTACGGTCGTCGCGCTCGTCGCGATCGAAGTCGTGATCGGCATCCTGACGCTTCTTCACTTCTAGCGCCGCTCGGACGGTTAGCCGTTGTCGGGCGGCCGCGCGTCGAGAGGCTGATGCAGGAAGTACGCCTTATCGTAGGGCGCCTTGATGTGACGGAACTTCCGCGGCGTCTGGTTGAAGTCGAACGCGTCGTCGGGGGAGTTCGCCCGCGTGTCGCTGGCCGTAAGCCTCCCGAGGCCGAACGTATCCTCGACGAACTTCAGGATGCTGCCGTGCTCGTAGTGCGTGTGGGAGACGTACCCCTTCTTCGCATACGGCGAGACGATCACCATCGGAATGCGCATGCCCAACCCGTCGTAATCCAGCATGGCCGGCTTGACCGGCTCGTACCAGCCGCCCGGATCGTCCCATAGGATGAAGATGGCCGTGGAATCCCAGTACTTGGATTCGCCGATCGCGTTGACGAGCGATGCGACCCAGGAGGGTCCGGTGTTCGAGCCGCAGCCGGCGTGGTCGGAGTTGGCGCAGGTCGGCGTGATCCAACTGACGTCGCGCAGTTTTCCGTTCGAAACGTCGCTGAAGAACGAAGTCTGCGGCGTGATGATGTCGCTCTTCCAATCGGGGCCGGTGTAGACGTACTGGTTTGCCTGGTAGGCCGACCAGATGCCGCCGTCGCCATTGATCGTGGCGGTGTAGAACGCCCAGGGAAGCCCGGCGCCGTCCATCTCCGAACCGATCGTGTTGTCGGGGAAGCAGGTCACCTCGTAGCCGCCGATCTGACGCTGCTGATTGAGCGTGGCGATCTGGTCGCCGGATCCGCCCGGACATCCCCAGTAGCCGCCGGGGTAGTTCACGGCCGCCATCGCCTGGCCGGCGATGATGTACTGATGCGAGATGAAGCTGCTCTCGTCGAAGTTCGACGCGAACATCTTGTCGGCCAGCACGTACTGCTTGGCCATATCGAAGTAAGGCGCGGTCTCGCTGTGCGGCACGTAACTGTACGGCGGGTTGGCATTGGGGCATTGCGGATTGCCGGATTTGCCGCAGCCCCACCACTCTTGGTCGAAGCCGTTCATCCGGCAGTCCGTCCCCGGGTAACTTCCCGTGCCGTTGCAGGCCGTGAGGAATGCGTAGGAATCGTGCTCGATGTCCCAGGTGGTTTCCAAGCCGATCGGCTGCAGCGTTATCTTGTTGTTGTGGTTGTCGTAGCCGTACTTGGCGGTCGTGGCGCCGGGAAATCCGTAGAAGAGGTTATTGAAAGAACGATTTTCCTGAACGATGATGACGATGTGCTGGATCTTTGCGCTCGACGAGCCGCGATGGACGAGACGGCTCGGCGCGGAGCCGCCCGGCAACGCCGCGATCGGCCCCGAGCCCGGCGCGGAGCCTCCCGCGCAGGCGGCGAGAACGAGCAGTGCCGCGGCCGCTCCCACGGCGCGGGCTGCATGGCGGATGCGTGGCATGGCCGGCTTCCTCTCCTAGCGTCTAGTTGTCGTCGGGTGCGTGATAGTCGGGCGCCTGGTGCAAGAAGTAGGCCTTATCGTACTGCGCCTTGATGGTGTGAAACTTGCGCGGCGGCTTGCTGAAGTCGAACGCGTCCGTGGGTGAGTTCGCGCGCGTGTCGCTGGCGGACAGCCTGGGCAGCCCGAACTGATCCTCGGCGAACTTAAGGATACTGCCGTGCTCGTAGGGCGTCTCCGAGATGTAGCCCTTCTTCGCATACGGCGAAACGATGATCATGGGGATGCGCATGCCGAGCCCGTCGTAGTCAACCAACGCGGGCGCGACGGGATCGAACCACCCGCCGTAGTCGTCCCAGAAAATGAAGATCGCGGTGGAATTCCAGTACTTCGATTTGCCGATTGCGTTGACGAGCGAGGTGACCCACGAGGGGCCCGTTTTCGATCCGGAGCCGGCGTGATCGGAGTTGGTCCACGTCGGCGTGACCCAGCTCACGGCGCGCAGCTTGCCGCCGGTGATATCGGAGAAAATGTTCGTCTGCGGCCAGATAACGTCTTTGCTCCAATCCGGACCGCTGTAAACGGCTTCGTTTGCCTGATAGGCGCTCCAGATCTGGCCGACGTCGCGGCCGTTAACTTCGGAGGTGTAGAACGCCCACGGCAGGCCAGCGTTGTCGAGCTCGCTGCCGAGCGTGTCGTCGGTGAAGCAAGCTTGCTCGCTGCCGCTGATCGTGCGCTTCTGCGTCACCATCGGGACGACGTCGCTGGGCCCGCCTTCGCAGCCCCAGGAACCGTCCGGAAAGTTGACCGCCGACATCGCCTGCCCGGCGATGATGTACTGGTGCGAGATAAAGCTGCTCGCATCGTAGTTCGAGGCGAACATCTGGTCGGCGAGCACGTACTGCTTGGCCATTGCGAAGTAGGGCTGCGTCTCGCTGTTCGGGACGTAACTGTAGGGCGGATTGGAGTTCGGACATTTCGAGCCGTAGTGGCCGCAGCCCCAGTATTCGTTGTCGAAGCCGTTCATCTGGCAGTCGGTGCCGGGGAAACTGCCGGTGCCGTTGCAGGCGGAAAGAAACCCTTGAGCATCGTGCTCGATGTCCCACGTCGTCTCCAGCCCGACCGGCTGAAGCGTGATCTTATTGCCGTGCGTGTCGTAGCCGTACGTGGCGGTCGTCGCCCCGGGAAATCCGTAGAAGAGATTGTTGAAGCTTCGATTCTCCTGCACGATGATGACGACGTGCTTGATCTTGCCGGTCGTCGCGTGGTGACGGATACCGTGCATCATCTGCGGCAAGACCTGCGATTCGCCGGCCGGCCCCAACGAAGGCGCGGTCCCGCTCGGACCGCCGCAGGCCGTTAGAGCGATAACCACGGCTGCGGCGCCCGCGCTGCGGATCGCTCGCTGGATCGGGTGCATTACACGTTTCCTCCCTAGCAAGAGCGGTTCTGTGGCTACTCGTTGTCCGGCGGGCGCCGGTCCGGCGCCTGGTGCATGAAGTAGTCTTTCCCGAGCGTCGATTTGATCGGCTTAAATGGGCGCGGAGACTGATTGAAGTTGAAGGCGTCGGTGGGCGAGTTCGCGCGGGTGTCGCTGGCCGTGAGCCTGGGCAGTCCGAACGTGTCCTCGACGAACTTCAGAATGCTCCCGTGCTCCAAGGGCGTCTTCGTGATGTAGCCCTTCTTGGCGTACGGCGAGATGATAAGGAGAGGGATGCGCATTCCCAGACCGTCGTAGTCCACGAGTGCCGGCGCTACCGGGTCGAACCAGCCTCCGGGATCGTCCCACATGATGAAGATTGCGGTCGAATCCCAATACTGCGATTCGCCGATGGCGTTAACGAGCGAGGTCACCCACGCCGGACCGGTCTTCGATCCGCAGCCTGCATGGTCGGAGTTTTCGCAGGTCGGAGTGACCCAGCTCACGGCGCGCAGTTTGCCGTTCGAAACGTCGTTAAAGAAACTGGTCTGCGGCGTGATGATGTCTTTGCTCCAGTCGGGCCCGTAGTACACGTTCTGATTCGCCTGGTAGGCGCTCCAGATGTTGCCGTCGCCGTAGAGCGAGGCCGTGTAGAACGCCCACGGGACGTTCGCGTTATCGAGTTCCGCGCCGAGCGTATCGTCGTTGAAGCACGGGCGTTCGTGCCCGCTGATCTGGCGCTGTTGGGTGACCTCCGAAATCGTCTCGCCCGAACCGCCGTCGCAGCCCCAGGCCCCGTTCGGATAGTTGACCGCCGACATCGCCTGCCCGGCGATAATGTACTGATGCGAGATGAAGCTGCTCTCGTCGAAGTTCGAGGCGAACATCTCGTCGGCGAGCACGTACTGCTTGGCCATCGCGAAGTAGGGTTTCGTCTCGGAGTGCGGGACGTAGCTGTACGGGGGGTTCTTGTTCGGGCACTGCGGCTGGCCCGACTTGCCGCAGCCCCAATACTCCTGGTCGAACCCGTTCATCTGGCAGTCCGTTCCCGGGAAACTGCCCGTGCCGTTGCAGCCCTGGAAGAACGCGGTCGAACTGTGATCGAGATCCCACGTCGTCTCCAGGCCGATCGGCTGGAGAGCGATCTTATTCCCGTGCGTGTCGTAGCCGTACTTCGCCGTCTTCGCGCCCGGAAATCCGTAGAACAAATTGTTGAAGCTGCGATTTTCTTGAACGATGATGACGATGTGCGATATTTTTCCGCTCGTGGCGTGATGCCGGATGCCGTGCATCATGTCCGGCGAGGTTTGCGCGGTGCCGGCGGGCCCCAGCGTCGGCGTCGTGACGCCGGCTCCGCCGCAAGCGGCGAACGCGAACAGTGTGGCTCCGGCGCCCAGCGTACGCAGCGCATGTCGGATACGAAGCATCGGCCGCTCCTCTAGTTTCGTAGCAAGTGAACTACGACAAAGAGTTAGACGCTCGCCGGTAAAATCCCCGAACGCGCAAAATGGTGACGCGCATCACTTTTTTGTGCGCGCGCGATGCGCGCTTGCGTTACTCGGTATCCGGGGGCGCGTGATCCGGGGGCTGTTGCAGGAAGTACGCTTTGTCGAGCTTGGCCTGAATCGGATGGAACTTGCGCGGGGGCTTGCTGAAATCGAAGCAGTCGCCGGCGGGCGAGTTCGCGCGCGAGTCGCTCGCAGAGAGTCTCGGCAGGCCGAACTGATCCTCGACGAAGCGGAGAATGCTCCCGTGCTCGAACGGCGTCTCCGAGACGTAGCCCTTCTTCGCATACGGCGAAACGATCAGCATCGGGAGCCGCACGCCGAGCCCGTCGTAGTCGACCATCGCCGGCGCCACCGGGTCGAACCAGCCGCCGTAGTCGTCCCAGAAGATGAAGATGGCCGTGGAATCCCAGTACTTCGATTCGCCGATTGCGTTGACGAGCGAAGCGACCCAGGCCGGACCGGTAGCCGAACCCGAGCCGGCATGGTCTGAGTTCGTCCAGGTCGGCGTCACCCAGCTCACGCTGCGCAGCTTTCCGGCCGAAACGTCGCTGAAAAAGTTCGTCTGCGGCGTGCTGATGTCGGTCTTCCAATCCGAACCATAGTAGACGCTCCTATTGGCCTGATACGCGCTCCAAATCGCCCCGAGGTTCTGCGTCCCAAACAGGGTCGTCGTATAGAAGGCCCAGGGCAATCCGGCGTTGTCGAGTTCGGCACCGAGCGAATCGTCGTCGAAGCAGGCTTGTTCCGATCCGCGGATCTTGCGTTTGCCGGTGAGCATCGAGATCGTATCGCCCGAGCCTCCCTCGCAGCCCCACGTGCCGATCGGATAGTTGACGGATTCCATCGCCTGCCCGGCGATGATGTACTGGTGCGAGACGAAACTGCTCGCATCGAAGTTCGAAGCGAACATCCGATCGGCCAGCACGTACTGCTTGGCCATCTCGAAGTACGGCTTCGTCTCCGAATGCGGCACGTAACTGTACGGCGGATTTTTATTCGGGCACGGCGGATCGCCGGATTTGCCGCAGCTCCAGCTCTCTTTGTCGAAGCCGTCCATGCGGCAGTCGGTGCCCGGCAGACTTCCGGTGCCGTCGCATGCCGCGAAGAAGTCGGCCGCCGCGTGCGAGATATCCCAGCCGGTCTCTAGGCCGACCGGCTGAAGCGCGATCTTTTTGCCGTGCGTATCGTACCCGTACGTCGCGGTCGTGGCGCCCGGGTAGCCGTAGAACAAATTATTGAAGCTGCGGTTCTCTTGAATGATGATGACGACGTGCTGGATCTTCCCGCTCGTGGCTCGATGCCGAATTCCGTGCATGAACTGCGCACTCTGCGCGTTCGCCTCGACCGGCGGCGACGAACCGCCGGCACCGCCGCACGCGGCGAGGAGCAGCAGGACGGCTGCGGCCCCGGCGGCGCGAACGACGAGATGGACACGGCGCATCGAGCGCTCTCCTTACGGCGGCTGGTGAAGGAGAGAGGCTACGACGGGCGCGGGCAGATTCCCACAAGACCGTCCCAGAACCCCGCGACCGCATCGAGCATCGCGCAGCCCGCCTGAAGAAAACGCTCCGGCGAGAAGCCGGGTTTGGCGAAGGCCTCGGCCAGTTCGTCGCTCGTGTGCGACGCATGCTCGGCTTCGAGCGCGTCGTGCCACGTCCAGAAGCCCAACGGCAGATCCGGCAAGCGCTCGGCCTTCACGTGCCGCAAGCCCGCGATGAGCTGCTTCCAGAACCCCGCCGCCGCCCAGTTTTCGATCGCATACGACGCACCCGCCGCCGTGGATTCATCGTCCGAGCCGTACCACTGCATGAGCGCGTCGCAGAAAGCCAGCGTGCTCGGGCTCCCGTGCGAGCGCTTCCCGATCTCCCGCCACTGCAAACCGAGCGCGGCCGCGAAATCCGCGAGCCATTCGAAGTGCCCTGCCGTGAAGCGGAACGTGCCGCCGTCAACGCTGCCGGTGCGCGCGAACGTCACGCCCAGCTCGTTAAGGAGGATCTCTTTGCCGGCGCGATAGGCCTGACGATCCGGCGCGTTAATGCACTTGCGCAGCTGCGCTTCGATGAAGAGATGGCTGAAGACGGAGAACTGCACCGCGAATGCCCGCAGTTCTTCCAGCGAAGCATCGCCTTGCTCGAACCACGCGAGGTAGCGGTTGCGGCGTACGACCGCGTGCGATTCGATCGTTTCTTCGACGATCGCCTTAAACTCGCCGAGCGTCTGCGGCGGGTCGAGAACGGTGGTCATGAGTTCCTCCAAATAAAAAAAACCGCCTCGCATCGGCGAGGCGGTCATACGTTCGTGCGATTCGTTCGCTTCTACGTCAATGCAACGCCGAGCCGATAGCAGTCCAAGCGGCTATAATAATACGAGGCGGCGTTGTAGGATGCGAACATCTTGCTGGCTACGCTACCACAGGGGCGAAGCAGTTGCAAGAGCCCGCCGCGATTATCCCGGAGTCGCCGCGCTATACGCAAGGCCGTCCGCCGTCCCCACGAGGTTCGGGAGCGCCGATGCCTCCGCCGCCGGCGCTTGCGCCGGTGCCGGAATCAGCCGGCCTTCGAATACGCAGCCCCACACGGGAATGTCCTTGAGCGCGGCGGCCGCCACTGCAAACGGATCCTGGTCGAGGATCGTAAAGTCGGCGACCTTTCCCGGCGCGATGCTGCCCAGTTCGCGTTCTTTGCCAAGAATGAACGCGGACTCGATCGTCACCGCTCGGAGCGCGCGTTCGACGCCGATGCGCTGCTGGGGTGCCGCCGTGCGGCCGGAGAGCGTCGTGCGATTGACGGCGCACCATACCAAGAAGAGCGGATCGGCGGGCGCCATCGGCATATCGGAATGCAGGCCGATCGCCATCGGCGTCTTGGCGACCGAGCCCAAACGCACCATCTCGTCGGCTCGCTCCGGCCCGAGGCCCGCGCCGGCGTAACGGTCCGCCAATGCGGTGACGTAGTACGGATTCGCGCTGATCGAAGCCCCGAGTGCGGCAAGATCGCGAACCTGCTCGTCGGTAGAGACGGCGAAATGCACGACCGTGAACCGATGGTCGGTCCGAGGATTCGCGGCCATCCGTTCGCGCAGCGTCTCGATCACGACGCGCAGCCCCTCGTCGCCGTTGACGTGCGTGTGAATCTGAAAGCCAGCGTCCCAGTAGAGACGGAACGCGGCGGCGTAGTCGCGGGGTTCGGCGATCCACTGCCCGTCGTGCCCGTCTGCGTACGGCTGTTGCAATTGCATGAGCTGCGAAAAGATCGCGCCGTCGCAAAAGAGCTTGACTTGCTGGGGAAGCCAGCTCACGCGGCCTCTGCCCCAGGAAGCATACGCTTGCGTCTGCTCCACGAGCGTTGGGAGGCGTTCTTTGTGCCGTTCGTAGAGCGCTCTCCCGTCAGGCACGAAGAACGTGCGAAAACTCGCATCCGGCTCGTTGAGACTCGCCTCCCAGAAGTCTTGGATCTTGCGGATCATCTGCGTGCCGGGTTCGCAGATCGTCGTGATGCCCTTCGAGAGGAGATAGCTCTTGAAGATTCGCATGCCGCTGCGCGCGCGTTCGGGCGCGAGCAAGTCGGCCGCGAGGAAGGGTACGACGAGCTCCAGCCCCTTTTCGAAGAAGTGGCCCTCCTCCCAGCTGCACTGCTCGGAGGCCAGGCCCTTACCGTGTAGAGCGCGTTCCTCGATGCCGTACTTGCGCAGGGCGGCCGAGTTCAAGACGAACTCATGGCACGAGCGATGCCAGATCACCACGGGCCGTTCGCCCGCGATTGCATCGAGCTGGGGGCGGCGAATCGTTCCGTGAAAATCGTGATGGTATCCCCAAGTGAAAAGCGTCTCGTCGGGGCGATCCCCGCGGCGTTCGAGCGCCTCCCGCAGGCGCGAAACGTACGCGTTGCCGTCCGGAGCCGCCGCCACGAACTGTCCCGGCAGGCGCCAGTCCTCGATCGCGATGATCTCCACGGCCATCGCCAAGCCGCCGAGCAGCGGATGGATGTGGTGCTCGATAAACCCCGGCAGCACGAACTTCTCTTCGACGGTGCGGTCTATCGTGCAAGCACCTTCGCCGCCGGCCGCGCGCACGACGTCGTCGTAAGCACCTACCGCGACTATGCGTCCGCCTCGCACGGCGACGGCCGTCGCGTCCGGCGTATCCGCTTCCATCGTGATGACGCGTTTTGCCGCGTAGACGACCGTGTGCGCGGCGCCCGCACCCGAACCGCTCCCGCCCACGATGAGTTCGCTATGCGGGAACCCGGCGGCGAGTGCTTCAGAGATCGGACTGCAGCACGAGCACGAGCGCATCATGACGGGCGGCTTCTTCTCAACGTACGGTAGTCCCCGTCGCGGATGGTGACGCCGTGGCCGTCCAGCCACTCGAGCAGCGGGACGGCGTACTTGCGCGACGTGCCCACGATGTCGCGAAACTCGGCGGCCGTCATGCGCGCGCGCTCTCCGAGGTAGGTTTCGACGCGCGAGCGGATCGCGCCGATCTGCGAGCCGCGATAGAGATCCTCGCCAACCTTTACGAACCCGCCGCGCACGAGCATCGTATCGAATGCTTTAGCCGCTCCGGGAACCGCGGAGCCGCGCACGGCGGCGAGCGCCGGTGCGAAGGGAACGGGAAGAAACGGCCGGTCGGGATCCGCCGGCGCGATGCGATCGAACAGCGCACGTTGTTCGCGCGTGAAGGCCGGCTGATAGTCGAGCGTCGCGTAGTAGCCGGCGCGCGCGGCGAGGCGTCCTTCCTCAACGAAGCAGGCTGCGAGCCGGACGAACTGCGTCTCGGGGACGTCGAGTGCGCGTGCGAGTGCGATCGAGGTCGCGCCCATCGCCCAGGGCTCGGCCTCCTGCGTTCGTTCGAGCTGCGCGAGGATGCCGGCGAGCAGGGCGCGCGCCGTCACGGCATCCGCGTAGCCCGCCGGACGCGCGAGCCGCACGGCATCCCCGCTCTCGACCAGCGCGTCGAGCGCGAGGGCTGCCGTATCTTCCCGCAGGTTGGCTGCGGATGCGACCGCCGCCGTGCCCGCTCCCTCGATGCCGCAGGCGCGTAAGACCGCGAGCGCGGCTTCTTCGTTTGGACGCGCGCCCGCCGCCCCGGCCGCGGCCTCGACGATCTCAACGTAGCCGCCGCCGAGCAGCGTCTTGGGTGAGGGTCGCCGCACGACGAAGCGCACGCCCGGAAATGCGACGACATCCTCGCGCAGGAGCAGCCGCGCGGCGGCCTCGCCGGGTTGCGTCGGAACGTTCTCAAAGGCAAGCGTACCGAGAATCTCGGCCGAACCGACGTACGCACGCACGGGCGTGCGGCGCCGCAGCAGGTGCAACGCCTCCTCGAGCGGCGAGAACCGCACGCGCAGCACGCTCTGAGCGTGCAGTTCCGGCGCGACGACGGCCTGCCCGCGGGCGAGGGCGCCGCGATCGAGCCCGGGGAGGCTCAGCGCGACGCGCGTTCCGGCTGCGACCCGCGCGCGCGCCTCGCCGAAGACGCCGATGCTCCGTACGTGCGCGAGCGCTCCGCCCGGCTCGATCGCGAGCGCCGCGCCGGTCTCGATCCTGCCCTGCATGAGCGTGCCGGTCACAACCGTCCCGAGCCCCGGCAGCGTGAAGGCGCGGTCTATCGGCAGGTAGACGGGCGCGTCGGCCCGCGGCGCCGGCAGCGCGGCGAGCTCGTCGTGGAGCGCCTCGCGCAGCTCGTTCAAGCCTTCGCCGGTCAGCGCTGAGAGTGCGTAGAGCGGCGCATCCCGCGCGATCGTTCCGTGCAGTTGGGCCGCGATCCGCGCCGTCGCCGGCGCGCGCTCGTCCTGCGGCACGAGATCTATCTTCGATACGGCGACGATCGTGCGGCGAACGTTCAGGAACTGCAGGACGTGCAAGTGCTCGAGCGTCTGCGGCATGACCCCCTCGCGAGCGTCCACAACCAGCAGCAGGAGTTCCATACCGGCCGCGCCGGCCAGCATGTTGTGCAGGAAGCGTTCGTGCCCGGGAACGTCCACGATCCCGGCTTCGACGCCGTCGTCGAAGCGCAGATGCGCAAAGCCGAGATCGAGCGTCATGCCGCGCTCGCGCTCTTCCGCCCAGCGATCGGGGTTCGTGCCGGTCAGCGCGGCGATGAGCGCCGACTTTCCGTGATCCACGTGCCCCGCCGTGCCGACGATGTGCAAGCGGTGCACTCCTACGTCGGGGCGATGCCGCGATCGGCGAGAATCTCGCCGGCCGCGCGAAAACCAGACTCAGCCCCGCCTTCCATGAAGCCCTGATATGCCACCGACGTGTGCTCGCCGGCGAAATGAACCCGTCCTTGCGGAATCTTCTCGCGTCCGGCAATGGTCGTGCATTGCCCGACGAGCCAGCACGAGTAGCTCGCCCGGATGTTCGGATCGGCCTGTGCGTTGCCGAAGGTCGCGCGACCGGTCCACGCCGGCGATACGCCCGGCCAGATGCGATCGAGCTGCTCGAAGAAGCGGTCCACGTGCCTGCGGACCGCGGGCGAATCGGCGATCGTCGCATACGGTTCCTGCGGCGTATCGAGCATCGCGGGGCTCGAGGCCGTGAAGACCTCGATGAGCCCGTCCGAACCGGGCTGGCCCAGAGAGAAATCCAGCGCGCTCTGCACGCGCAGGGTCGTCCAGATCTGTCCGGTCGTCGGCTCGGGCCAGGGGTGGTTCGCCCGCATCCAGGCCCGCTTGTCGAACTGCAGGTGCAGCTTCGTATGAAAGCCGTAGCCGAGATTTTCGATCGCGTTCACTTTCGCGCTGTCGAAGCCGGCGCCCGAGTACTCCACGGATCGCAGGGTGATGAAGGGAATCGCCAGCACCACCCGATCCGCGCGCACCGTTTCGAGCATTCCGCCCGCATCGAAGCGCAGCTCGTATCCGCCTTTCGCGGCACGCAGCGAGACGAGCCGGCGGTTGAAGCGAATGCTGCCTGCCGGCAGCGTCGCCGCGATGGCTTCGGGCAGCGCCTGGCTGCCGGCCGCCAGAATGTAGCGCTGATCCGAATACCCGAGGACGTTCATTCGGCGATCGCTCGCCCACGTGCGCTGCGCTCCGAGCTGCGCGACGAGATTCACGGCGCTGAGCTCCTCGACTTCGCGACCGTACTCGTTGCGATACGACTCGGCGATCAGGCGCCCGAGCTGCGAGGCCATGCCGCCGGGCACGTAGCGCTCGATCCAGCCTCGCATGCTCGTCGCATCGAGGCTGCGCGCCGTCGCGTTCGCGGTGGCGTAGGTCGTTTCGGAAGGCAGCGCGTCGAGCTGCGAGCGCAGGGTCGGATAGATCTTGGCAAAGTCCGCATCGGCCTGCGTCATCGGATAGTAGCGGCCGTCGAGATAGCAGGTGTCGCGCGCGTGCGGCGGCCGCTGGGAGTACGTGTCGAGCAGCGCGAGGTTGAAACGCTTGGCCAGGCCGTGGATGTTCGCGTGCGTGGAGTCCACCATCGCGCCGCACCATTCGGTGTGCTGGCCCTGCGCCCAGTAGCGGCGCTCGGAGTGCATGCGGCCGCCGACGCGTCCGGAGGACTCGTAGATCGTCGTCGCGATGCCGGCGTCGCGCAGGCGCATGGCGGTCACCAAACCCGCGATGCCCGCGCCGACGACGACGATCCGCTCCGGACTGCGCGCGCCCGCGCGCGCGACGAACCGCGGCACGGTCGCGGCGGCGGCCGCGGCCGCTCCGAGCCGGACGAACTCACGCCGGCCGATCGGCACGCCGGTCAGAGCTTGACGCTCGCTTCTGCGAAGAAGCCGAACGGCTGCTGCACCGACGATATGCCGACCTCGGTGATGTTGTAGAACGTGCCGTACGGGTAGCGCAGTTGGACCGGCGGATTCTTTACGAAGTTGCCCGCGGGCGCGAGGATGTTCGAAGGCAGGTTCGAGTAGACGCACGTGACGGAGTTATCCCACGCGTAGCCCCGCTGGAAGCAGTCGTCGTACAGGTTGACCGCCTGCACCGTGAGCGTGACGCGCGGGGAGACGTCGTAGCTCGCCTGCAGGTTGAGCGTGAGCTGCGCCGGTTGAATGAAGGCGCCGAGGTTATCGAACTTGCCGCTGTAGGGATCGGGCAGGAATATCGCTCCCGCCGCTCCGCCCGGGCAGCTCTTGCCCGGCGTCAGCGGCGTCGTGCTCGGCTCCACCCGGCAGGACTGCGGAACGTACCCGGGCCAGACGAGCGGCGACCCGTAGTTCGAACCGTCGGAGTAGTGCAGCGAGGGCGTGACCGCAAAGCGGCCCTTGCGGTAGTTGACGATGAGCGAGGCCACGTCGGGCACTTCGTAGCCGTTGGCCGCATTGAAGGGGCTGGGAATCACGTCGTACGGCGTGTACCAGCCGTTCGTATCGAAGAGCGGCTGCAGCCCTTGGTGGAAGTACGGGTTGGGAATCTTCAGTTTGCCCGCGTCGCGCGCTCCCGATTGGTTGTTGGCCAGCTTGGCGGCCGCGTTTCCGGGGTAGGCTCCCGCGCCGCAGGCCTGCCAGTTCGGCGAGGCGCTCGTGACGTGCGCGCAAGCCGACGTATACGAGTTGTACAGTTCGATCTGCGTGTTGAGAGAGTCTATGACGCTCACGCCGTTGATGGGGCTGAAACGAACCTGGTTCTCCGTATGCGTGTAGGAGAGCAGCCCCGAGAAACCGTCGCGGCCGAAGTCGCCGTACTGCATCGAAAACTCGGCGCCGTAGGAACGCTGCGTGCCGACGTTCAGGCCCGCCAGCGTTCCTTGCACCGGGTTGATCGCCTGGAACTGCAGTTGGTTGCTGGTGTCGCGGTAGAACGGGGTGATCTTGTAGGAGAGCCGCGTTCCCTTCACGTGCTTTTCGAGCGAGAGATCGAAGTTATCGGACGTGTCGGGATAGATCGCGTGATCGGGCGTATGGTAGCCGTACGGATAGAACTGCGCGATGAAGGACGCGAGGTTCTGCTGGTACGTGTTGTACTGGTAGTACGAGGAGCCTTCGGCGCGGGCGTACTTACCGGCCGACCCGCGCACGACCGTGTCCGGGTCTATCGTGTACGTGAACGAGAGGCGAGGCTGGAAAATGTCGGATACGTTCGTTCCGGCGCCGACGTTGTAGAGGCCGTTGCCGGGATCGGTCATCGGCGAGAGCCCCGGCGCGCAGGAGCCGAAGCTACCATTCCTTCCGTTCCAGGTCCATTGCGGAGACGACCCGGGCGCGCCGCAATGCTCGGCGTTGTACGCATCGAACCAGAAAGCTCGAGCCGGGTAGCCGCTCTCGAGATTGTTCGTGGCGTACTCGTAACTGTCGAATCGCGCGCCGACGTTGACCACGAGCCGATCGTTCGGCTCCCATAGATCGGTCACGGCTCCCGACGTGAAGTACGGCGTCACGTTATCCACCTGCGCGCTCTGGCCGTTCTCGGTCACCATCCAGCGCGCGCCGGCCTTAGCCGCCGGCGATCCCGAGGGCGCGGTGCCCGGCGTCAAGTTGAAGTTGTAGCGGCCTTCGCCCGGATAGCAGCCCGCCGCCGAGAGACAGCCTCCCTGGCTGCCGGCATCGAAGCAGCTCCACGGCTGGCCGGTGCTGTAGTTGTAGCACTTGCCGTTGGGCGTGCCGTAACTCGAGAGGATCGTGCCGAGGCCCGTCGGCGCGAGGCTGCTCGTAAACGGATCGGTCGAACTGAAGCCTGCGTTGTACGTCTGCAGCCGCTGGGTGTTGTACGAGCTTTCGAGCGTGATCAGGTTCTTTGCCGAAAGCTGGTTGGAATAGATGAGGCCGGCCCCGTAGCCGTGCTCGAGCACTTCGTAGTCGGCGGGGTCGGAACCGAAGACGAGCTGCGCGCTGTTGGGTCCGTTGATGAACCAATCGGAGTACTGGCCGTACGCCAGAGCCCGAAGGTACGAGTGCGTATCGAAGTTACGCTGGTACTGCACCTTCTCGATCGAGTACCCGTTGTAGTTACCGTCCCGGTTGGTGGGCGCGACCGGCGAGCCCGCGGTGCGGTCCGTCGGACTGCTCGGGAAGAGCCCGACCACGAGATCCTTCGGATTGGGCGTCTGCATGAGCGGGCCGCCGTAGTAGAGCGAGTCGAGGTACGGCATCGGGTACCCGATCCCGGTCTTCGCGCCGACCGCGGGCGTGTACCAGATGTCGTTCGCCGAACTGTTGAACTGCGCGGCTATGCCGCCGGAAACGTACAGCAACTGCACGTCGTCGCGCAGCGGCGAATCCCGGTGCGCGATGCCGAAATGGAAATTGACCACGTTTTCCCGATCGAAGTCCATGGCCTGGGCGTAGCTGTAGCCGGGCTGCGCGATGAAGCCGTAGTTCGGCCCCTTCCCCGAGCCGTCGAGGATGTTGTAGACGTTGTTGTGCGTGGGGACGTACAGCGGATAGAAGTACAGCGGGTCGCTGACGCCGCCGAATTGGTCGCCGTACCGGAACGCCTGATTCGTACCCGAGAATCCCGCGTAGTACGAGAACATCCGGTCGGGCGTGGCGCCTCCCGCCTCGACCGTCGCCTGGTGGTAGAACGCCGGTCCGCCGACGCCGAGGTCCGCGCTCGCGTAGCCCGGATACGTGCCGGACTTGATGACCTGATTGATGTACCCGGCCAGCCCCGACGAGTTCGACGTCGCAGGCGTGCCGCCGGTATAGACCTGCACTTCCTGATTGCCCAGCGAGGTCAGCGTCGCGATCGGCGCGAGGTCCGATTGGCGCGTGGTCGGCAAACCGTCGAACTCGTAGGCGACCTGGTCCACGTCGCCGCCGCGCACGTAGACGCTTTGGTACCAGCCCTGCTGGTTCGAGGGGATGTTCACGCCGGGCGCACTCGCGATCGCGCCGTACGCCTGCGTGAGCGATCCCGAGCCGGAGAGCGTCGCGGCCGCCTTTTGGCCCGCGCCGTTGATCGAATAAACGTCGCTGGTCACGCCGGAGTGCACGAGCGACTGCACCGATCTCGAGGTCGTGCGCGCGATCGTACGCAGCGCCGGCTGCATCGCTAGGGCGACCGTCGCCGATTGATCGGCAAGAATCGTGACGCCGGGCTGCGACTGCGGCTCGTAGCCGGTCTTGGTCGCGCTCACGGTGTACGTATCGGGCTGCAGCGAAATGAACGAATACTCGCCGGAGGCGTCCGAGACGCTCTGTGCCGTCTGCGAGGGCGACACGGCCGTCACGACGGCGCCCGCGATCGGGGCGTGGGTTCCGGCGTCGGTCACGCGCCCGCGCAGCGTGCCGGTCGTGCCCGCGAGCGCTGCCGCCGGCACCGCGAAGAGGAGCAGGAGAGCGAGCGCGACGATCCGTTTACCCAAAATAGCACCTCGCGGAAGCGGCCAGCCGGCAGTAAAGAAGAGCGCCTTTAAACTTGCCGAATAGGACTTCCTCGCCTCACCATGACCGTACGAGAAAAAGATTCGGCTTTCAGCCCCGCAGCCACGCTCGCGCAGCGCCGCCGCGACAGCGTCGCGCGCGGCGTTTCCGTCGTTCATCCCATCGCGATCGAACGCGCCGCCGGCGCCCTCGCGTGGGACGATTCCGGGCGCCGTTACCTGGATTTCGCCGGCGGCATCGGCACCCTCAACGCCGGGCACGCCCACCCGAAGGTCGTCGCGGCGATCGCCGAACAAGCCTCCAAACTCACGCATACGTGCTTCCAGGTAGCCAGCTACGAACCGTACGTGCGCGTCGCCGAAGAACTCAACCGGCGCGCGCCGGGCCCTTCGCGCAAGAAGACGCTCCTGCTCTCGACCGGCGCGGAAGCGACCGAAAACGCGGTCAAGATCGCACGCGAGTACACGCGGCGTCCGGCGGTCATCGCGTTCACGCACGCCTATCACGGGCGCACGCTCCTCGCCCTCTCGATGACCGGCAAGAACGCACCGTACAAGCAGCACTTCGGGCCGTTCTGCAGCGAGATCTACCACGCGCCGTTTCCGTTCGAGCATCACGGCATCACGACGCGCGTCGCGCTGAGCGCACTGGCGGAGCTCTTCGACGCGTCGGCATCTCCCGATCGCGTCGCGGCGATCATCGTCGAACCGGTCCTCGGCGAAGGCGGCTTCGTGCCCGTGCCGCTCGAGTTCTTCGCCGAATTGCGGCGCATCGCGAGCGAGCACGGCATCGTCCTGATCGCCGACGAGATTCAGAGCGGATTCGGCCGCACCGGCCGTCTCTTCGCCTGCGAGCACTACGGCATCGAGCCCGATCTCATCACCGTTGCAAAGTCCATGGGCGGCGGACTGCCGCTGGCGGCGGTCGTCGGCAAGGCCGAGATCATGGATGCGCCCGAGCCGGGCGGGCTGGGCGGAACGTTCGCCGGCAATCCGGTCGCGTGCGCCGCAGCGCTCGCCATCTTCGAGATCATGGACGAAGCGTTCCTAACGCGAGCCCGCGAGGTCGGCGACCGGATCGCCGCCGGACTGCAGGCGCTGCGAGCGAGTTTCCCCGCCGTCACCGACGTGCGCGGCTTGGGCGCGATGCTCGCGATGGAACTCTCCTCCGGCGCCCCCGAAGTCGTCGAACGAGCTCGCGAGCGCGGCTTGCTCCTGATGCTCGCCGGCAAACGCGACGTGATTCGCATCTTGGTGCCGCTCGTCGTGACCGATGCGGAGTTGGAAGAAGGTTTGGCCATCCTGGCCGACAGCATGCACGACGTCTTTACGAGGTGACCGAAAATTACCGGTGATACACAAGCAAAGGTTTACGAGTATACTCAAGCCGTCCTAGACCTCATCGCAAAGCCGGAGATCACGCCGGCCGACGCGGCGTGGATCACGCGCGAGACGGTCGAGTCGTTTCGCGACCACATCAATCCCGGCTTCCTCGAGTACCGCAAGGCAACCGACATCGAGGGCGCCGAGGCGGTCGTCGAGTGGTCCGACGCCGGACCGAACTCCTACAGCGACGTCTCCGGACGGACGTACTTAGACTGCCTGGGCGGCTTCGGCATATTCAACGTCGGCCACCGCAATCCAAAAGTCGTCAAAGCCGTCTCGGATCAACTGCGTCGCCAGCCGCTCCACAGCCAGGATCTGCTCGATCCGCTGCGCGCGATGCTCGCCAAGGCGCTCGCGCTGCTCACGCCCGAGGGCCTGGAGTACAGCTTCTTCTGCAACAGCGGTACCGAGGCGGTCGAAGGCGCCCTCAAACTCGCCCGCGCCTACGATCCCCGCAAACAGACGATCGTGGCGGCGACCAAAGGCTTTCACGGCAAGAGCTACGGTTCGCTATCGGCCAGCGCGAAAGCGGAGTTCCGCCGCCCGTTCGGGCCGATGCTGCCGAACATCGAGCACGTGCCGTTCAACGATCTGCCCGCGTTGCGGGATATGATGACCTCGTGCAAAGCCGTCGGCGAAGACGTCGGCGCGGTGCTGCTCGAGCCGATCCAAGGCGAAGGCGGCGTCAACATTCCCGACGACGACTACCTGCCGGGCGTGCGCGCGCTCTGCGATGAGTTCGGCTCGCTCTTCATTCTCGACGAAGTGCAGACCGGCATGGGGCGCACCGGCAAGATGTTCTGCTGCGAGCACTACGGCGTCTCGCCCGACCTCATGTGCCTGGCGAAGGCCTTCGGCGGCGGCGTCGTGCCGGCGGGAGCGGTGGTCGGGCGGCGCGAGATATTCTCGCGTCTCTTCGACAACCCGTTCCTGCACACGTCCACGTTCGGCGGTAATCCGCTCGCCTGCGCCGCGGCGCTCGCCACGATCAACGTGCTCATCGAGGACAAACTGCCGGAACGGGCGGCCGTCGTCGGCGCGCGATTGCTCGCCGGCCTGCGCGAAGCGGCGCGCGGCCACGAAGATTTCGTGGTGGACGTCCGCGGCAAAGGCCTGCTCATCGCGCTGGAGTTTCACGACGACCAGAGCGGCTTCGACTTCGGAAAACGCATGCTCGAACGCGGCGTTCTCGTTTCGGGCACGCTCGTGAACGCGCGAACGATCCGCGTCGAACCGCCTCTGACGATTACCGACGACGAAGCCGACTACGTCTGCCGCGCCGCCGCAGAGAGCCTGGCGGCCTGCCACCCCGTACTCACCCGCACCATCGGAGCGTAGAACCATGCAAACCTCGATAGACACCTCGGCGCGAGCGGCCGAGATTCTCCGCAACCTCCCGCGGCGCGACGGCGCCGTGCCGATGTACGTGAACGGAGCGTGGCGCGGCGCCGCAGACGGCGCGACGCGCGAACTCGTTAATCCGGCCGACGGGCGCGCGATCGTCAACGTCGCCGAAGGAAACGAGGCCGACGCGCAGGCGGCGATCGAAGCCGCGCGCGCGGCCTTCGACGAGGGCCCGTGGGGCGCGAGCAGCGCCGCCGACCGCGCGGCCCTGCTCTTCCGCGTCGCCGACGCGATAGACGCGCGCCGGGACGAGTTCTCGCAGATGGATACGCTCAACGGCGGCAAGCCGCTGCGCGAGACCGAGTTCGACGTCGCCGACGCCGCGAATTGCTTCCGCTATTACGCCGGTTTGGCGACGAAGCCGCACGGCCAGACCTTCGACGTGCCGGCGCCCTCGCAAAGCTTTACCGTGCGCGAGCCGATCGGCGTGTGCGGGCAGATCGTTCCGTGGAACTACCCGCTGCTGATGGCCGTCTGGAAGATCGCGCCGGCGCTGGCCGCGGGCAACGTCTGCATTCTCAAACCCGCGGAGCTCACGCCGCTCTCGGCGATCCTGCTCGCACGGATCTTTCACGACCTCGAGCTGCCCGCGGGCGTGCTCAACGTCGTGCTCGGGCCTGGCGCGAGCGTCGGGCACGCGCTCGCGGCGAGCGAAGCGGTGGACAAGATCGCCTTTACCGGCGGCACGAAGACCGGCCGCAGCATCATGCAAGCCGCGACCTCCAACCTAAAGAAGATATCGCTCGAGTTGGGCGGCAAATCGCCGAACGTCGTCTTCGCGGATGCCGACTTCGACACCGCGATAGACTACGCGCTCTTCGGCATCTTCGCCAACGCCGGGCAAGTCTGCTCGGCCGGCTCGCGTCTGGTGGTCGAGCGTTCGCTGCACGATCGCTTCGTGGACCGGCTGGTCGAACGCGCGGAGAAGATCCGAGTCGGAGACGGTTTCGACCCCTCGACCGAGATGGGGCCGATCGTCTCGCCGCTCCATCGCGAACGCGTGGAAGCCTACATCGCCGCCGGCGTTGCCGAGGGAGCCAGATTGCGCTGCGGCGGCAACCGGCTGGGCGGTGCGCTCGCGGACGGAAACTTCGTCGCGCCGACGATCTTCGACGACACGACGCCCTCGATGCGTATCGTTCGAGAAGAGATCTTCGGCCCGGTGCTCGTGGTCCAGACCTTCGAGGACGAAGCCGATGCGATCCGCATCGCGAACGACACGATCTACGGACTCGCAGGCGCGGTCTTCACGCAAGACGTCGCAAAGGCGCATCGCGTCATCCGAAAGATGCGGGCGGGCATCACCTGGATCAACACGTTCCATCCCACGTACAACGAAGCGCCGTGGGGCGGCTACAAGCAATCCGGCATCGGACGCGAGCTCGGCACCTACGGCTACGACGCGTACACGGAGGTCAAACAGATCAACGTGAATCTCGACGTGGTGCCTTCGGGCTGGTTCTCGGAGTAAAGCGGCACGTTCGATCTGCAGCCGACGCTGACCGGCGCGCTTCTGCTATTGCGGCCGCTCTTCGCCGAAGACGCGGAGGCGCTCTACGCGGTCGCATCGGATCCGCTCGTTTGGGAGCAGCATCCGGATAGCGACCGCCACCGGCGCAGCGTCTTCGACCGGCTCTTTGCCGAGTCGCTCGACTCGGGCGGCGCGCTGGCCGTCGTCGAGCGCGCGAGCGGCACGATCGTCGGATCGTCGAGGTTCAACGCGTACGACCCGGCGGCGAGCCGGATCGAGATCGGGTGGACCTACCTCGCACGAGCCTACTGGGGCGGCACGTACAACGGGGAGCTCAAGCGACTGATGCTTCGGCATGCCTTTGCCTTCGTGAACGAGGTCGTCTTCGTAATCGGCTCGCGGAACCTGCGCTCCCAGCGAGCGATCGAGAAGCTCGGCGCGGTCCGCACCGGCACCAGGCGCGATGCGGCCGGGCGAGAGTCGTACGTCTACACGATCCTCGCGGGCGAGCAACCGTCTTAGGAAATCCGAGAGGCCTTCTTAAGGCTCCTTAAGAAGGCAGCACGCCCGGCAAGCAAGGGACTGTCTCGTTGCTGCCGGGCGAAGGAGAGTGCCATGATCGATCGTTCAAGATACAGCGCGGCGCTATTTGCCGTTGGCTTAGCGGCCCTTTCCCTGAGCGGGTGCCAAGGCGGCGCCCCCGGCGCGCTTTCCGCTCCGGCCGGCGTGCAGACTGCGGGGCGCGCGGTCTCGCACTCATACGTGCCGGCCTGCCCCTGCGCGTACGTGGCGAACCAAATCGGAAGCAGCGGCACGGCGGGCGAGATCACGATTTACCCGGGTACCGCGACCGGCAACTTCAGCCCCGGTGCGAACGTGATTACCGGCTCGGCGACCAATCTCTTGGATCCCGCGGGCATCGCGGTTGATTCGACCAACAAAATCTTCGTAGCGAATCAAGGCGGCGCGAGCGGCATCGGCAGCGTAACGACCTACGCGCCGGGATCTGCCGGAAACGTGGCCCCGCTGCAGACGATCGCCGGCCCGGCGACCGGGCTGACGATCTCTTCCGGCATCGCGGTCAACCCAGGCAACGGCGATATCTTCGTCTCGAATCTGAGCGGCAGCATCACCGTCTTCGCAGCGACCGCCAACGGAAACGCGACGCCGATTCGCACGATCGGCGGCACGAACACGCAGCTCTCGGGACCGTTCGGAATCGCGGTCGGCAACAACAAGATCTTCGTCGCCAACTCGGGAAGTTCGGCCGTGACGGTCTATCCTATCGGCGCCAACGGTAACGTCGCGCCGTCGCAAGTTATCAGCGGGCCGGCCACCGGCATCAGCGGAGGAGCCTTCGGCGTGGCCTGGCATCCAAACGGGAAGATCTACGTTACGTCCGGCGCAAACAACGTCACCATCTTCCCGAACGGGGCTAACGGCAACGTGGCGCCGACGAAGAGCATCAGCGGCTCGGCGACGCAGCTGAGCCGCCCGGTGGGCATCGGCGTGGCGAGCGGCGGCAGAATCTGGGTAACGAACGTTTCCAGTCCGTATAGCGTGACGGCGTACAGGCGGTTCGCACTGCTCGCGCCGGGCAACAACAACATCGCACCGATCCGGAACGTCAGCGGCGCAAACACGCAGCTCAACGTGCCCTTGGGTATCGCTATCCGGTAAGGCGCGCGAGAGCAGCGATTACGGCGCGGTCGTCCTGCGGCAGGATCGTTCGCAGATCGAACAGCAGGCGCCCGCGCTCGATCCGTCCGACGATCGGCGGCGTGCCGCTCCGCAGCGCGCGCGCCGTCCGGTCCGGAGCCTCGCTCGCTAGCGCGACGGCGAGCGAGCGCAACTGGGCCTGCGGGAGGGAGCCGCCGCCGAGGTAGGCGATGCCGTCCGCGATCTGCGCTCCGGGAATCGCCTCTAGATACGGCAGCGCGCGCAGGCGCAGATCTTCCAGCGTCGCGCCGATCATCGCGTAGATCGGAATTCGCGCCCGCCGCGAGGGAGCGGCGTGCAGTTCCAACGTCGCCGACAGCGCCGCAAGCGTCATCTTGTCCACGCGCAAGGCGCGCAGCAGCGGATTCCCGCGGAGCCTGGCGATCGCCGCCGCCCGCCCGACGACGATACCCGCCTGCGGGCCGCCCAGCAGTTTGTCGCCGGAGAAGGTGACGAGCGTCGCTCCATCCGCAAGCGCATCGCGCACCGTGCGCTCGTGCGGCAGTCCGTACGGCTCTAGATCGCAGAGCGCGCCGCCGCCGAGATCCTCGACGACCGGCACTCCGCAGCGCTTCGCCAGTTCCGCCAGTTCGCGCGCGCCTGCCTCGTGCGTGAAGCCCTCGATGCGATAGTTCGAGGGATGCGTACGCAGAAAGAGCGCGGTCTGCGGCGAGAGAGCCCGTTCGAAATCCGAGACGTAGACGCGGTTGGTCGTGCCGACTTCGACGAGCGCAGCGCCGCTGCGTTCCAGCACCTCGGGCACGCGGAAGCCGCCGCCGATCTCGACCAGTTCGCTGCGTGCGACAACCACCTCGCGGCCTTTCGCGAAGGTATCCAGCACCAGCAGAACGGCGGCGGCGCAGTTGTTTACGACGAGCGCGTCTTGGGCGCCGGTGAGTTCTCGCAGCGCGCCGGCCGCACGCTCGTAACGCGAGCCGCGCTCCCCTTCGGCCAAGTCGTATTCGAGGTTGGCGTATCCGCGAGAGACCTCGGCAACCGCAGCCAGCGCTTCGGCGGCGAGCGGCGCGCGCCCGAGATTCGTGTGAACGATAATGCCGGTCGCGTTGACGACCGGCACGAGTGCTTGCAGGCGCAGCGCTTCGAGGGCTTCGACCGCCGAAGCGACGATATCGGCGTAGGCGCTTTCCCGATCGGCGCCTCGCGCGGCGTCGAGCACGTCTCCGACCGCGGCCTTGACCGTCTCCCGGCCCAACTGCGCTTCGAACGCGGCGACCGCGGGCTCGGCCAGCACCCGGTGCATAGCCGGGAGCGCCGCGCTCTTAGGCGACGTGCTTGCTCAGCATGGACGTTACCGCGTTCTCCGGCACGTAGCCGACGATGCGGTCCACCGGCTGGCCGCCCTTGAAGAGGATCAGGCAGGGAATGCCCGAGACCTGGTACTGCCCGGCCACGCTGGGGTTCTCGTCCGTATTCAGTTTGACGAACTTGGCTTTGCCGGCGTGCGCGGCGGCGACTTTTTCCACGACCGGCCCGAGCATGCGGCACGGACCGCACCACGGCGCCCAAAAGTCCACCAGTACGGGCTGCGCGCTCTGCAGTACCTCGTCGTTGAAGTTGGTCTGCGTTACCTCTGCTAAAGAGCTCATGTCCTTCGTAACACTCCTAGAGTTCGGTTTGTTGCGGTTCGCCGGTGATGTCGGTGATCTGCTTGGCCTGTTTGCCCAGGTTCGTGATCGCGATGACCTCGTCCCCACCCTGGACGCGCTGGAGGCGGACGCCCTTGGCGTCGCGGCCGGTTTTGCGTATGTCTCCGACCTTCAGGCGAATCACTTGGTTGCCGGAGGTGATCATGAGAATCTGATCGTCCGGCGCGACCAGAATCTGATCCACCACCTTGCCGATGTCGTCGCGCTGACGGGCGAACGCCTTGACGCCCTTGCCGCCGCGCGAGGTGTGCCGGTACTCGGCGATGGGCGTGCGCTTTCCGAACGCCAGCGACGTGACGAGCAGCACCTCGCGGCGTTCGTCCTCGATCACGTCCATCGCGATCACCGTGTCGCCCTTCTCCAGCGTCATCGCCTTGACGCCGCGAGCCGCCCGGCCCATCGGGCGAACGTCCTTCTCGTTGAAGTGCACGGCCATGCCTTGCGTCGAGGCCAGGATGATGTCGCGCGAACCGTCGGAGAGATCCACCGCGAGCAGCTCGTCGCCTTCGTCGAGATTGATCGCATTGAGCCCGTTGCGGCGCACGTTGGCGAACTCCGAGAGCCTCGACTTCTTGATGACGCCGTGGTTGGTGACCATCACGAGGTATTTTTCGCCCTCGAACTTGTCTATCGGGAAGACCGCCGTCACCTGTTCGCCCGGCGGTAACGTGAGCAGGTTGACGAGGGCGGTGCCGCGCGCCTGGCGCGTGGTATCCGGGATTTCGTACCCGCGCAGGCGATAGACGCGGCCCTTGTTCGTAAAGAAGAGCACGTGGTCGTGCGTCTTGGTGACGAAGAAGTTTCGCACGACGTCCTCGCGCTTGAGGTTCGAGATGCCGGTGACGCCGCGGCCGCCGCGGCTCTGCGTGCGGAAGGTGTCCACCGTGACGCGCTTTATGTAGCCGCCGACCGTGTACGTGACCACGACGTCTATGTTCGGCGTGATCTGCTCGATCGAGATCTCGTTTTCGGCCGGTTCGATCGTGGTGCGGCGCTCGTCGCCGAAGCGCTTCTTGAGGTCGAGCGCCTCGGCTTTGACGATCTGCGCGATCCGGCGGGGGCTGCCCAAGATGTCCTGCAGTTCGGCGATCGTCTTGATGAGCTGGGCGTACTCGTCTTCGATCTTCTGCCGCTCGAGGCCGACCAGCGTGCGCAGACGCATGTCAACGATCGCCTGCGACTGCACGTCGCTCAGGCTAAACCGTTCGGAGAGCCGCGTCTTGGCTTCGTCGGTCGTCTGGCTGCCGCGGACGATCTCGATGACTTCGTCTATGTTGTCGAGGGCGATGCGATAGCCTTCGAGCAGGTGCGCGCGCTCCTCGGCCTTGCGCAGGTCGTAGGTCGTGCGCGCGACGACGACGTTCTTGCGATGCGCGATGTGATGTTCGAGCAGCTGCTTGAGCGTGAGCACCTGCGGCTCGAGTGCGACCGAACCGTCTGCGCGAGGCGGCCCCACCGGAACGAGCGCGAGCATGTTGAAGCCGAAGCTCGCCTGCAGCGGCGTATGCTTGAAGAGTTGGTTGAGCACGACCTTCGGTATCGCGTTGCGCTGCAGTTCGATGACGACCTTCATGCCCTTGCGGTTCGACTCGTCGTCCATGCGCGCGATGCCCACGATGCGTTTGTCGGCGTATGCCTCGGAGATGGCCTCGACGATTCGCCCCTTGTAGACCTGATAGGGAATCTGCGTGATGACGATCTTGTGCTTGCCGCGATCCTCGACGATCTCGGCCTTGCCGCGTATGGGGATCGAGCCGCGTCCGGTCTTGTAGGCTTCGCGGATCGCTTCGTGCCCCATGATCGTGCCGCCGGTCGGAAAGTCGGGGCCTTGGACGATGTCGCAGAGGGCGTCGTCGGTGGTCTGCGGATCGTCCACGAGCGCGGCGATCGCGTCGGCGATCTCGCCCAGATTGTGCGGCGGAACGTTCGTAGCCATGCCGACGGCGATGCCGCTCGAGCCGTTCAAGAGCAGCTGCGGAAGGCGGCCGGGGAGGACGCTCGGCTCGACGCCTTGGTTATCGAACGTCGAAACGAACCGGACCGTCTCTTTATCTATGTCGGCGAGAAGATCGAGCGCCGTGCGCGCGAGCCGAGCCTCGGTGTACCGGTAGGCCGCCGGCGGATCCGGATCGATCGAACCGAAGTTACCGTGGCCGTCCACCAGCGGGTAGCGCAGCGTAAAATCCTGGGCCATGCGCACGAGCGCGTCGTAGACCGAGGAGTCGCCGTGGGGATGGTAGCTCTTGAGCACCTCGCCGATGATACCGGCGCACTTGCGATGCTGCTTGCTGGGGTCCATGCCCATCTCGCGCATCGCGTAGAGGATCCGGCGCTGCACCGGCTTGAGACCGTCGCGCACGTCCGGGAGGGCCCGCGAGGCGATGACGGACATCGCATACGAGAGGTAACTCTCCCGCATTTCGTCTTCGACGTTGACTTGCGCTATGATGTCGTTGTTCAATACGTTCCTTCAAACATTCGGGCCGAATCTTCGGCCGCCATCAGGGCAACGGGCGGCGCCGTGACGAACTCGTCGTTCGTGGACGCCTTCGCCGCTGCGTCGAGTTGTACCGTTTCCTCCGAGGAGGAGTTGCGCGCGTTCGCTTCCGCGTTCGCGCGGCGTTTGCGCCCCGGCGACGTGGTCGCTCTTTCCGGCCCGCTCGGATCCGGAAAAACCGCGTTCGTTCGAGCCGCCGTCGAAGCGCTGCACGGCGCCGGCGACGTCTTCAGCCCGACGTTCACCTTCCGTCATCACTACGCCGGCGACCCGCCGGTCGAGCACCTCGACCTTTACCGCATCGAGGACCCGCGCGAATGCGTGGAACTCGGTCTGGAAGAGGCATTCGACGGGCGTTCCATCGCGTTCGTCGAGTGGTGGCGCAACGCCCCGGATCTCATTCCCCCGCGCCGGTACGAAATCGAGATCGAGGGCGCCGGGGACGATCCTCGCGCCATTATACTTCGGGAGCCGTCGTGATCGTTCTTGCCGTAGAGGGTGCGCTCGGCGCCTTTTCGGCGGCGATCTGCGAGGGCGAAACCGTCGCGGCCTCGCGTTCCGAAACGGGCGCCGTGGCGCTGGAGCGAGGGCTCGCGCTCGTCGCTTCGGTGCTCGAAGAAAGGTCGCTGGCGCCCGAGCGCATAGACCGCCTCGCCACCGGCATCGGACCGGGCGGATTTACGGGGCTGCGGATCGCCGTCTCGTACGCCAAAGCGCTGGCGGCGGCGTGGGGGCGCCCGCTCGTACCGGTCTCCTCCTTCGATATCCTCGAGTGCGGCCGGCGCCTGGACCGGGCGCTTACGGTCGTCGTGGGGCGGCCCGGCGTGATATCGGCGCGCTACCGGGACGGGGCGGAACTTCGCCGCGCATCCGGGCGCATCGCGGACGTACTCGACGAACTGCTGCCGGGCGGCGCGCCGGCTCCCCTCGAGGTCGTCGGCGCACCGGAGGACGTACTCCACGCGCTTGCCGAACGCGCTATCGTCGTGCGTCCTATCGAGCCTCTCGTCACGCCCGCCGCAGCCGCGGCCGCCCTCATCGCGTCCGCCCTGACGCCGCCTGCGAGCCTGCACGAGATCGCGCCGGATTACGGCGAACTGCCCGCCGCCAAGCCGCCCAAACGATAGCGCCGCGCCTGCGATGAAAATGGAACTTCGGCCGCCGGCCGAACGGCCCGAGCGCCTGGCCATCGCACCGATGACCCTCTCCGACGTGGCGGCGGTGATGCGCATCGAACGCGCATGCTTCTCGACCGTCTGGCCGCAGGACGCCTTCTACAACGAACTGCGCACGAACAAACTCGCACACTACTTCGTGGGACGCCTGGACGACGTCATCGTCGCGTACGGCGGCATCTGGGCGATCGCCGAGGACTCGCACGTCACGACGATCGCGGTGGATCCGCAGTACCGCCGGCGCGCCTTCGGCGAGGTGCTGCTGCTGCGCCTCATAGACGAAGCCGTCGAGCGCGGCGCGGCCTGGATGACGCTGGAGGTGCGCGAGAGCAATCGCGCCGCCCAGCAGCTCTACCGCAAGTACGGCTTCACTACCGTGACCATGCGCGCCGGCTACTACAGCGACGATAACGAAAGCGCGCTGGTCATGTGGGCGGGCAGCCTCAAGAGCGAACTCTACCGCAACCGCCTGCGCGCGTTGCGGACGCGTCTGCAGCATTGACCTCGTTCGCCCGGCTCGCCGCGAGCGTACGCGAGCAGATCGGCCAGGAGAATCGCTACGCGCACAGCGTCCGCGTCGCCCGTTGTGCGGAACTGCTCGCACAGCGGCACGGCGTGGATACGCGCAAAGCGCGCATCGCAGGCATGCTCCACGACCTCGCCCGGCTGTACGCGCCGGCGCGGCTGCTGGCCGAGTGCGAGGCGCGCGCCCTGCCGATCGCGCCGTTCGAGCGCGCGCATCCGACGCTGCTGCACGCGCGCTTGGGCGCGGCGCTCGCGAGGGAGCGATTCGGCATCGAGGACGCCGAGGTGCTTTCCGCCATCGAAAAGCACACGACCGGCGCGGCACGGATGTCCCCGCTCGACTGCGCCGTCTATCTGGCCGACGGGCTCGAGCCCGAGCGCGCGTACCCGGAACGCGCGCAGCTCTGGGATCTCGCACTGCGCGACCTGCCGGCCGCGATGCGGTCCATGCTGCGCCTCGCGCTGCGCCACAGCGCGCGCAAAGGCGTCTCGCCCGCGCCGCCGGCGCTCGAGGCGGCGGAGGCATTCGGCGTGTCGCTGGTCGAATCGCGCGCTACGGAGGAAACGGCATCAACGAGTTAATGGACCTCGTTCGCGAAAGCGCGCTCGATAAGAAAGGCGAAGACTTCATAACGCTCGACGTGGGCGGCCGGACGATTCTGGCCGACACGTTCGCGATCGTCAGCGGACGCTCCAAGATTCAGACGCGGGCGATCGCCGACGCCGTCACCGAAGCGGTGAAGGCCGCGGGCGGGCGCGTCGCGCGCGTAGAGGGATACGCCGACGGAACGTGGATACTCATTGACCTCGGGACCGTCATCGTGCACGTCTTCACACCCGAACAGCGCAGTTTCTATAACCTCGAGCGGCTCTGGGGATACCCCTCGCCCTTCGACTCCGCTCAGGGTGACAAGGAGGTGAGGCCGCGATGAGTACGCAGCGCGGCTCCCACTCGACGCGCGCCGCGCGTGCGCGGCGCGACTTTTTCAAACGCCTGGCCGTCTGGATATTCATCGTCTTTTTCGCCTTGAGCGTCGCCGGCGGCCTGATCATCGTCTCGACCGAGCTGCGCCCGCGATGAACGCGGCGACCGGCGAGATCGCCGAACTGCACGCGCGTCACGTTCTCACGCCGTGGGTCGCTCAGGGCGGCCGTACGCCGCCGCTCGTCGTACGCGGCGAGGGTTCGTACCTCTACGACGATCGCGGCACGCGCTACATAGACTTTTCCGCGGGGCTCGTTGCGGTCAATCTCGGGCACGGCCACGCCGGCGTCGCCGACGCGATCGGCGAGCAGGCGCGCCGACTGGCCTATGCCGCACCGACCTTCGCGCACGATCGCCGTGCCGAACTGGCACGCGCCATCTCGGAGATCGCGCCCTGGAGCGAGGGAGCGCGAACGTTCTTTACGACCGGCGGCGGTGAGGCAAACGAAGACGCGCTCAAGTTCGCGCGCGTGCTCACCGGGCGTCACAAGATTCTCACCGCATACCGTTCGTTCCACGGCTCGGCACCGGGCGCGGGAACCTTATCGGGCGAGAACCGGCGCTGGCCGAACGAACCCGGCATACCCGGCGTCGTGCATTTCTTCGCGCCGTTTCCGTATCGCAGCCCGTTCCACACGCGCGATCCGCACGAAGAGACGCGGCGCGCGCTCGCGCACCTGGGAGAGGTCGTCTCGTACGAAGGCGCGGACCGCATTGCGGCGCTGCTCCTCGAGCCGGTCGTCGGCAGCAACGGCGTCGTCGTCTTCCCCGACGGCTATCTCGCCGGCGTGCGCGAGATCTGCGAACGCTACGGCATCCTGCTGATATTCGACGAGGTCATGACCGGCTTCGGACGGACCGGAGCGGCCTTCGCGGCCGAGCGCTTCGGCGTCACGCCGGATATGATCACGTTCGCGAAGGGCGTCACCTCGGCATACGTGCCGCTCGGCGGCGTCGCCGTGCGCGAATCGCTCGCCGCGTACTTCGATTCGCATCCTCTCCCGAGCGGCCACACGTTCAGCGGCCACCCGGTCGCGATGGCCGCCGGCGTCGCGGCGCTCCAGGCGTATCGCGACGGGCGGCTCTTCGAGCGGGCGCTGGAGCTCGAAGGCGCCTTACGCGCGCGTTTTGCGGAACTCTCGGCTAAGCACGCGATCGTCGGCGAGACGCGGGGCGTCGGTGCTTTCTTCGGCATCGAGCTCGTCGCCGACCGGCAGACTCGCGAGCCGCTCGTTCCCTGGCAAGGGTCGCAGACGCTTGCGGGGTTCTTCGGCGATCTGCTGGCGCACGGTCTCTACGTGCTCGGACGGTACAACGTCGCCATCGTCGCGCCGCCGCTCACGATCGAAGAGAAGCAGCTCGACGAGGCCTTTGCGATCCTCGACGGCGCTCTGGCGCGCCTGGGCACGAGGGCGTGACGCCGCACCGCGTTCTCGATAAGGCCACGCGCGAGGTCATCGGCGAGGTATCGCCGGCCGGCCGCGACGAGGTAGCGCGCATCGTCGCCGCCGCACGGGCCGCGTTCGCTTCGTGGTCGCAGGTGCCGGTGGTCGAGCGCGCGCGCCTGATGCTGCGCTATGCGAGCGCGCTCGAACTGCGCCGCGAAGATCTCTCGCTTTCCGTCTCGCGCGAGAACGGCAAGACGCTCGCCGACGCGCGGGCCGAGGTGCGTCGCGGCATCGAGGCGGTCGAGTTCGCCTGCGGCATGCCCTCGCTCATGATGGGAGACGCGCTCTCGGACGTCGCGCGCGGCATAGACTCGCATTCGGTGCGCTTGCCGCTCGGCGTCTGTGCGGGCATCACGCCGTTCAACTTCCCGGCGATGATCCCGCTGTGGATGTTTCCTCTCGCGATCGCGGCCGGCAACGCGTTCGTCATCAAACCCTCGCCGCACACGCCGCTCACCACCGAAATGCTCGCGGAGATATCCCGCGGCTGCGGGTTTCCCGAGGGCTTGCTCGGCGTCGTCCACGGGGGAGCCGACGTCTCCGAGGCGCTGATAGACAACCCGGACGTTGCCGCCGTATCGTTCGTCGGGTCCTCGCAGGCCGCGCGCGCCGTGCAAGAGCGCGCCGTCCGCGCCCACAAGCGCGTCCAGGCGCTGGGCGGTGCGAAGAACTACGTCGTCGTCATGCCGGACGGGGTCAACGCGGCGACCTGCGATGCGGTGCTCTCGTCGGCGTTCGGCGGCGCCGGCCAGCGCTGTCTGGCGGGATCGGTCGTCGTCGCTGTCGGCGAAGCCGGCGAGACCTTCCCGCCGATGATCGAGCGCGCCGCCCGCGGGATCCGCATCGGCCGCGGTACGGACCACGGCGTCGAGATGGGGCCGGTCGTCGGCGACGAAGCGCTCGAGCGCATTCGCGGCTACGTCGAGCGGGCGCGCGGAAACGGCGCGCGCGTGCTGCTCGAAGGGGTGGAAGTCCCAGGCGGCGGCTTCTTCGCACCTCCGGTCATCTTCGACCACGTGGACCCGCAGAGCGAACTCGCGCGAGACGAGATCTTCGGGCCGGTGCTGGCAATCGTGCGCGCCGGCTCGCTCGACGAAGCGATAACGATCGCGAATGCGTCGCGCTACGGCAACGCTGCCTCGATATTCACGCGCGACGGAGGCAGCGCGCGGACGTTCGCGGCACGCGTCGAGGCCGGGATGGTCGGGATCAACGTCGGCGTCGCCGCGCCGATGGCGTTCTTCCCGTTCGGCGGCATCAAGGATTCGATCTACGGCGATCTGCGCTGCCACGGCAAGGACGCCGTCGCGTTCTACACGCAGCAGCGCGTCGTTATGACGCGCTGGTTCTCCTAACCCGATACGAAAGCCAACCGGCCGCGACGAACGCGATAAACCAGTAGCCGAACCATCTCTGCGGCGGAGCCGGAACCGAATCGAAGAGCCACACGGTCGCCAAACAGAGCAAGATCAGTGCGATGCCCGAGATCGCGATATCCGCCGCGCGCATCGTTCCCAGCCGCTTGGCGTAGACGGCCGCCGCGACGGCGATGAGCGCGTAGATGAGGATGAACCCGAACGAACTGAGCAGGCCGCAGTTGTTGAAGACGTCCACCGGCGCCACGTGCGCGAGCAGCGAGGCCGCCGCGATCGCGAGCGTCGTCGCCGTGATGACGGTGACCGCTACGTTGGGCGTATCGTGCTTGGGCTCGATCCGCGCGAACGCCGCCGGGAGAACGCCCGCTCCGGCCATCGCGTAGGCGATCCGGCCGCCGGTGGTGATGCAGGCCAGGCAGACGGAAAACGCGCTGGCCAGGGCGCCGATCGTGATCGGAACGTGCAGGTATCCCAAACCGTACGCATCCACCAGCGTTCCCAGCGGAAACGATTCCTTGTCGAAGGGCTTGCCGATGTGCGCGAAGCCGACGATCTCCGCATACGTCGCCACGATGAAGAACGCGCTGGCGAAGAGGACGCTGCCGATCACCGCTCGAGGAATCGTCACGAGCGGGCGCTTCGCCTCCGCGCCGAATGCGGTCGCGCTTTCGAAGCCGACGTAACTGAACACGGCTACCGCGATCGCGAGCCCGACGCCGCCGGGGAATCCGCCCCGCACGGTGACCTGCGCGAGATCGAGCCGCGGACCGTACGCGTGCAGCACGAACGCGACGAGCACGCAGATGATCGTCACCGAGACGAGCTCGAGCACGAGCATGACGATCGCGGAAACCTGCACCCCGCGATACGCGGCTTGCCAAGCCGCAAGCGCGAAAACCGCGGCGATCGCGATCGGCGGTACGTGTATCCCGAAATCGTCGAGCATGAGCCCGGCGAAGAGCGCCATCGCGCCGAGCACGGCGGTCGCCACGAACCCGTACGCCCAGAGCAGCGTCCAGCCCGCGACCGCTCCCGCCGCCGGTCCTAAGTGCTCGGCCACGTAGCCGTACATCGAACCGGCCGCGCTGGAACGACGCGCGAATTGATCGATGCAGAACGCGACGAAGACGAGCATCGTCCCGCCGAAGACGTACGCGGCCCACGTGCCGTTGCCGGCCGTCGCGAACATGTACGGCGCGATGAGAATCGGCGTCATGCTCGGCCCAATCAGCGCAACCGAGGTCGCCAAGACCTCTATGAAAGTCAGCGACCCGGCTTTGAGTGCGGCCGGATCGCGTGCGGCATCGTTCACAGGCCGACGAAACTTCGCCGCCGGGCCGCGGTAGGACTGCGCATGAAGCCGATTTCGACGACGCTCGCGGCTGCCGCGGGCCTGTTCGCAGCGCTCTCCCTCGGCAGCGCCGCGCCGGCGGCCGCGCGGGACTTCGTCCAGGACCAGGCCGGCATGTTCTCCGCCGGCACGGTTGCCGCGCTGAACTCCCGGATCGGCAACTTCAACGCGCAGACCGGCAAGGAGATCGTCGTCGTGACGACGCCGACGCTGGGCGGGGCGACCCTGCAAGACGCGGCGGCGCAGACCTTCGCTCAGCAGCGCGTGAACGGCGTCCTCGTCTACATCGCGCGCGACGACCGGCGCGACATCATCGTTCCCGATCGCGCAGGCGCGCAAGCGGGATGGTTCACGCCCGACGTGCTGCTCTCGATTCGCTCCGGTATGGAAGCGCAGTTCAAAGCCGAGTCCTACGACGCCGGGATCACGGGCGCCGTCGATGCGATTCTGAACGTCTATCGCGCCCATACGGGCTCGCTCCCGCAAGCCGGTTCGAGCGGTGCGCTCGCGCCGACGCGGACCGCACCGTCTCGTGGAGGAGGCATTCCAATGTTTGGGTGGATCGTCATTGCCATCGTCGGCTTTCTAATCGTGCGTTCTCTGATGCGTTCGTTCGCCGGTCCGCGGGCGTACGGTCCGCCGGGCGCTCCCGGCATGCCGCCGGGCGGGGCGCCGGGATACGGCCCCGGCTACGGTTACGGAGGCGGCGGTTACGGGGGCGGCGGCGGCAGCTTCTGGAGCGGTTTGCTCGGCGGCCTCGGCGGCGCGTGGCTCGGTAACGAGCTCTTCCGCGGTGGCGGCGGGGGCGGCGGCATCGCGCCGATGGATGCGGGCCAAGGCGCCGCAGGCTCGGCCGGCGGTTGGGGAGGCGGCGGCGACGCCGGCGGCTGGCAAAGCGATGCGGGCCAAGCCGATATGGGCGCGTCGAGCGCAGGAGACTGGAGCGGCGGCGGCTTCGGCGGCGGTGACGGCGGCGGAATGGGCGGCGGCGATTTCGGCGGCGGAGGCGGCGACAGCGGCGGCGGCTGGTAAGCGCAGCCCACAAGGCGAGCTTCGGCAAGGTACCTAAAGCACGCGTCCATGCGACGCGTGCTTTCGTCTCTTCTCACCATCGCTCTGCTCGCGCCGGCGGCGGCCGCTGCCGCGCCGTCGAGCGGCGAGGCTTCCGCCTATGCCGGTGCACTGCACTGGCGGCTCATCGGACCGTTTCGCGGAGGGCGCGCGCTCGCGGTGACCGGCGTGCCCGGCGAACCGAATCACTTTTACTTCGGCGCGGTGGACGGCGGAATCTGGGAGAGCCGCGATGCGGGCCGCACCTGGACCCCGATCTTCGACGCGCAGAACGTCGCCTCGATCGGCGCGATCGCGGTGGCGCCGAGCGACCCGCGCACGATCTACGCCGGCACCGGCGAGGCCGATATGCGCTCGGATATCGCCTACGGCGACGGCGTCTACAAATCCACCGACGGCGGCGCTACCTGGAAGCACGCCGGGCTGAGCGAGACCTATCAGATCGGCGCGATCGTGGTTGACCCGCACGATCCAAACGTCGCCTACGTTGCGGCGCTCGGGCACCCGTACGCGTCCAACGCCGAGCGCGGCGTCTTCAAAACGACCGACGGCGGAGCCACGTGGAGCAAGGTGCTCTACAACGACGCGAATACCGGCGCCATCTCGCTGGCAATGGAACCCGACGATCCGCACGTTCTCTACGCCGCGCTCTGGCAGACGCGCCGCCCACCCTGGAACGTGTATCCGCCTTCCAACGGTCCGGGCAGCGGACTTTATAAATCCGCGGACGGCGGCGCGACCTGGACGCATCTGACGAACGGCTTACCTGCAAACGTCGGCCACATCGGCCTCTCCACCTCGCCCGCGGCGCCGCATCGCGTCTATGCGATGGTAGACGCCGCGCCGGGCATGGGAGGCGTCTACCGTTCCGACGACGCCGGCGCCACCTGGACGCATCTCGACGGCGAGCAGCGCATCTGGCAGCGCGGCTGGTATTTCGGCGGCATCACCGCCGATCCGCACGATGCCGACGTCGTCTACGTCATGAACACGGCGACGTACCGTTCGACCGACGGCGGAAAGAGCTTCGATGCGATCCTGGGCGACCCGACCGGCGACGATTTCCACATCCTCTGGATAGACCCCACAGATTCGCAGCGGATGATTTTAGGCAGCGATCAAGGCGTCGTCGTGAGCGTGAACCGCGCGAAAACGTGGAGCTCTTGGTACAACCAGCCCACCGCGCAGTTCTACCACGTTGCGACCGACAACGCACTTGCGTACTCGGCATACGGCGCGCAGCAAGACTCCGGCGCGGCGATGCAGACCAGCGCGAGCCGCTACGGCACGATCTCGAACCAGGACTTCCGGCCGATTGACGTCGGCGGCGAGAGCGGCCAGATCGCGCCGGATCCCGCGCACCCCGGCCTCGTCTACGGCAGCGGCGGCTCGGGCGTCACGCGCGAGATCCCGGCGACCGGCTGGGAACAGAACGTTGACCCGGCCCTCGCGCACCCGGCGGTCGTCTGGCGCAACACCTGGACGCTGCCGATCGTCTTCTCTCCGGCGGACCGCACGTCGCTCTACTACGGCCATCAGAACGTCTTTCGCTCGCGCGACGGCGGCCGCACGTGGACGATCGTGAGCCCGGATCTCTCCCGCGCCGACGAAGGTACGCCTGCGAATCTCGATCCGGCCACGCTGGCCGAGAGCAACGGCGTGCAGCGGCACGGCGTCGTCTACACGATCGCGCCTTCGCCGCTGCGCGCGGACACGATCTGGGCCGGTACCGACGACGGCTACCTCTGGCGTGGCCGCGCTGCGTCGTCGTCCGGCTCGATAGCCTGGCGCAACGTGACGCCCCCGGCGCTGACCGCCTGGAGCAAAGTGACTGGGATCGAGGCCTCGCACTTCGATGCGGCCACGGCATACGTCGCGGTGGACCGCCACCGCCTCGACGACTACGCGCCGTACATCTACCGAACGCGCGACGGCGGCGCGACCTGGAGCGCGATCGCGAACGGCATTCCGAACGGCGCGTTCGTCAACGTCGTTCGAGAAGACCCGGTGCGGCGCGGCCTGCTCTATGCGGGAACCGAAAGAGGCATCTATCTGTCGTTCGACGACGGCGCGCACTGGCAGAGCCTTCAGCAAAACCTGCCGGTCACGTCGGTTCGAGATATCGCCGTGCACGGCGACGATCTCGTCGTAGCGACGCACGGACGCGCCTTCTGGGTGATGGACGACGTCGCGCCGCTGCGCGAGGTCTCGGAGAGCGCGCTCTCGGGCGGTGCGTACCTCTACGCGCCCGCGCGCGCGATTCGTCTGCGGCCGCTCAACCAAGAAGGGACGCCTCTGCCGCTCGACGAGCCGCAGAGCGACAACGCGCCGGTCGGGCTCTATATAGACTACTACCTGCCCGACGTTTCGGGTACGCCGGTGACGATCGAGGTGCTCGCCCGCGACGGAAGCGTCGTGCGCCGGTGGTCGAGTTCGGAGCCTCCCAAGGCCGTGGACCCGAAGTCGGTTCCGTTCACGGCGCACTGGATTCCCGAGAACCCCGTGCCGCCGGCAACCGCCGGCGCGCACCGGTTCGTCTGGGACTTTCACGAAGGCTCGCCTGACGGAGCGCTCGTTCCGCCCGGAACGTATACGGTGCGTCTGAGCGCGGGCGGGAAGACGCTCGAACGTCAAGCGATCGTCGTGCGCGATCCGCGCGTCGCGGCAACCGACGCGGATCTGCTCGCGCAGTACGAGCTAGCGCGTCAAATCGAACGTACGCGCGAGCAGGTGCGAGCGGCGCGCGCACGTGCGGAAAAGCTCGCCGCGACGATGCCTCCGACGCCGGCAAGCATCGTGCGCGGCCAGATCGCCGGCGAGGAACCGGCCTCCAATCCGGACGACTCGATGGGCGCCTACTCCCACGATTTCGCGAGCTTCCTGTACCTCGGCAACGCGCTCGATTACTTGGAGAGCGCGGTCGAGAGCGCCGACGCGGCGCCGACGCCCGACATGCGCGCCGGCTACGCCAGGCTCGAAGCGATCTACCGCGCGACGTTGGCGCGGCTGGATGCGATAAAGGAGCGCTGACCTATCTAGCGGCCCGCCTGCAGCGTCTGCGCGTACCAGCCTTCGAGGTCGTCGTGGAACTGCGAGAGGGCCTCGGGGTGCAGATAGACCATGTGGCCGGCTTCGTAAAAGCCGTAGCTGATGTTGCGCTGCAGGTCGGGCGAGAGGTTCATGTGGTTGAGCGTGTACACGGTCGCAAAATACGGCGTCGCGAAATCGTAGTACCCGTTAGCCGAAAATACGCGTAGGTTCGGGTTGTACGCCATCGCAGCGGCGAGGTCTTGGGCCGTGTTCGTCGGCACGCTCCCGTTATGCGTCCAATCCCATTGCGAGAAAAAGCTCGCGATCGGCCGGTAGATCAGCGAGGTGTGGTAGCCGAGCACCCCACGCATGTACGCGTTGCCCGTGGCGACGTACGCCGCGTCCATGGAAGCATCCGTGGCGTCGAAGTCGGGGCGGTCCGAGATCCGATCCAGCGCGTACGAGGTATAGCGGCCGTCGAGACGCCCCAGCGTCGTGCCGCTGTTGCGGAAGAGCTCCGTCGAGTAGCGCCAGTAGGGTACGCGCAGGTTCGATTCGCGGATGTAGCTTTCCGAGAGCCCGGTGTAGCGGTGCAGCTTCGCCGCGACGTCGCTGAAGGTCGCCGGCGACAGGCGCGAACCTTGCGCCAGCGCGTTCAGATACTCGCCCATCGCGAACGTCTGCACTTCGTTCAAAAACGTTTGCAGGTTCGGGGGCTGGTTCGGCAGCGCGTGATGGTACCAGGACGATGCGGCTTCCGTCGGCAGATAAAGCGGGAATGCCCAGTCGCCGCCGCCGATCGCCGTTGGCGTAAAGTTCACATCCCAGTCCAATCCAAAATCGAGAACGGACGAGAGGAGCACCACGCCGTTCATGCCCATGCCGGATCGCTGCAGCGCATTGACGAGCATCGCCGTGCGCGGCGTACCGTAGGATTCGCCGAACAAGAACTTCGGCGAGTTCCAGCGGCCGAACGTGTTGACGTACCGCGTGACGAACTGAGTGAACGCCTTGACGTCCGGATCCACGCCCAAAAAGTCGGCGGGCTTTCCGGCGCCGCCTATGCGGCTGAACCCGGTGTCGGGCGCGTCCACGAAGACGAGATCGCTGCGGTCGAGCAGCGAGTACTGATTGTCCACCAGCGTGAAGGGCGCGTTCGGCGTCGGGACGCCGTCGCCGACCTGCACGCGGACGGGACCGAACGATCCCATGCGCAACCAGATGGACGAACTGCCCGGACCGCCGTTGTAGAGGAAGGTCACCGGGCGCGTGCGCGGATCCGCACCGTCCACCGTGAACGCGGTGTAGAACATCCGGCAGGTCGTAGCACCCTGCGCGTTCTGCAAGGCGATCGTACCGGCGCGCGCCGTGTACGGATAGATCTTGCCGCCCAGCGTGATCGTATGGGACGTCACGGAGTCGGGCGTCTCTCCGCTCGGCGCAGCGGCCGCCGCCTGCGGAGCGGGCGAGGGCGCCGCCCCCAGCAGCACGGCGAGTGCGGCGACGGCCGCGGCTCTAACGATTCGATAGTGTACGAGCATACCAACGTTCCAAATCGGCGTGAAAGCGCGCGAGCGCTGCAGGGTGCAGATAGACCATGTGCCCCGAGGCGTAGAAGCCGTAGGTGATGTTGCGCTGCACGGCCGGCGCGAGATACAGATGATCGAGCGCGTATGCCGTCGCGAAGAACGGCGTCGCAAAATCGAAGTACCCGTTTGCGGAGAATACCTGCATCGCGGGATTGTACGTCATCGTCTGAGCGAGATCGGGCGTGACGTTGAGGATCTGCGAGTTTGGACCGTGCTTGAAGTCCCAACTTTGCCCGTCGCCGTAGATGAGATCGTAGATCTGCGAGCGGTAGAGCAGCGGCGTATCGTACTTGAGCACCTGGCGCAGGTAGTAGTTCGACATCGAAACGAAGGCCGAATCTATCGCGGCGTCGGTCGCATCCCAATCGGGCGAGACGGCGGGACGATCGAGTACGTACGTTTCGAAGCGCGAGTCTATGCGCCCGACGGTGATGCCGCGCTGGCGCATCAGTTCGTCCTCGAAGCGGTCGTACTGCACGCGCAAATTCGAGTTGCGGATGTACTGCTCCGAAAGCCCGGTGTAGCGGTGGAGCTTCGCGACGACGTCGTTATAGCGATCCGGCGCGAGCTGCGCACCCGCTCCGAGCGCGTCGAGGTATTCGGTGAGCGCGAAGTGCTCGACGTCGGCCACGAAATCGTCCAGCGAGCCCGCATGCGGAACCGCGTCGTGATACCACGCCGTGGCCGCTTCGGTCGGCAGATACAGGATATACGCCCAGTCTCCGCCGCCGATCGGCGCGCCGTCGTTGTAATCGATGGCGGAGTTCAGGAAGGACGAGAGCAGGACGACGCCGTTGAGCCCGATGCCGCGATCCTGCAGCACTTTGGCGAGCACGGAGGAGCGCATCGTGCCGTACGACTCGCCGAACAGAAAGCGCGGCGAGTTCCAGCGGTTGAAGTTCGTGATGTAGCGCGTAATGAACTGGGCGAACGCGCCGGCGTCCTGATCTACGCCCCAGAAGTCCTTGCGAGTGCCCGATCCGATGAGGCGGCCGAAGCCGCTTCCCGGCATATCTATGAAGACGAGATCGGTCTTGTCCAGCAGACTGTACTGATTGTCGACGAGGCGGTACGGCGGGGGGCCGGTGAGGGTCCCGTCGGCCGTCAGCACGCGGACCGGACCGAACGAGCCCATCCGCAGCCACATAGTCGAACTGCCGGGGCCGCCGTTGTAGAGGAACGTCACCGCCCGCTTGGACGGGTCCGCACCGTCGAGCGTGTAGGCGGTGTAGAATACGCGGGCGGTCGGCTCGTCGTTGCCGTTGCGCAACGTGATCGTGCCCGCGCGCGCCGTGTACGCCAGCGTAGCGCCGCCCAGCACGATCCGGTGATGCGTGACCGCGTCGGCGGTGAGCGCGGGGATCGCGGGGGCCTTGGCCGCGGCGACGCCGGGCAGCCCTATGCAGAGCGCGAGCGCGAAACAGAACGGTAGACGCGGTACGTGCAATCCGAACCCTCCCAGTGCCGATGCGAGTATCGCCGCACGCGCGCGCGCTCCTGCCGACGCGCGCGGGCGGCCAATCAAAGTTCGCTCAAAACCCGCCCTACTCGCCGCGCTCTTCGTACAGCTCGCCCTTGAGACGCTCGATCGCCGCGGCTATCGAGTCTAAGTACGGAAGCATCGCGCCTTTGATCCGCTTCAGCCGTTCGCGGCCCTGCGCGGTGATCGCGTAGGTGCGCCGGGATCGCTTGGTAGCGTGATCCCACGTAGCGGTGACGAAGCCGCGTTCTTCCAGGCGCCGCAGCAGCGGGTAGATCTTGTTCGTGTTGACGGCGACCAGGTCGCCGCAGACGGCCTCGATGCGCTGCATCAGGCCGTAGCCGTGATCGGGGCGCCGCTCGACGAAGTGCAGGATCAGCGCCGGGAAGAGCGTCTTGCTCTTGATCGGTCCGGCGAGCAGCTCGTCAACCCGAGGAGCCATGCGGCCTACGCCGGGATTTGGGCGGCGGCGTACGCGCGCTCGATCTCGTCCGCGTAGCGCTCTTCCACGACCCGCCGCTTGATCTTCATGGCCGGTGAGAGCTCGCCGCCCTCGACGGTGAAGTCCCGTGCGATCACGACGATGCGGCGTATCTGCTCGTAGGTCGCCAGTCCGTGCGTTTGTCGGTGCGCTTCCAACGCCAGAAACGAGTGGACGTCTTCCCGCGCGGCGAGTTCTTCGGGCGAGGCGACATCCAAGCCGGAGATCTCGTGGCCCAGGAGGCTCCAGTTCGGGCAGATGAGGGCGATCGGATACGGCCGGCCGTTGCCGGTGACCATCGCCTGCGCGACGTAGATGGAGCGCTTGATCGCGGCCTCGATGCGTGCCGGCGAGATCCACTTGCCGGCGCCGCTCTTGAAAAGCTCGTTCTTGCGGTCGGTGATCCGAAGAAAACCCTCGCCGTCTATCTCGCCGACGTCGCCCGTGTGGAGCCATCCGTCGCGAATCGCCTGCGCCGTCGCCTCGGCATCGCGGTAGTAGCCGAGCATGACGTTGCGTCCGCGAACGAGGACCTCTCCGTCGTCTCCGATGCCGACGTCAACGCCGTGGATCGGGCGCCCGACCGCGCCGTACACGTTCGCGCTGCGGCGGCTCACCGAGACGACCGGCGAGGTCTCGGTGAGGCCGTATCCCTGCATGATCGGTATCCCGATGCCCAAGAACGTCATCGCGGTATCCACGTGCAGCGGGGCGCTGCCGCTCGTCAAGAGCCTCATGCGGTCTAGCCCGAGCGCGCGCCGGATCTTTGCGAGGACGAGTTTGCTCGCGATTGCGTACTGCAGCCGCAGACCGAGCCCCGCGTGGCCGCCGAGCACCTGCGCGTGCATGCAGTCGCGTCCCACCGCGAGCGCCCAAGGAACGAGCTTTCCCTGCAGGCCGCCGGCGCCGAGCGCTTTTCCTTTAACACCGGCCAAGACGCGATCGAAGATTCGCGGCACGGCCGTCATGCCGACCGGACGCACGTCGCGCAGATCGGCGAGCAGTTCGCCGGCGTCGTGACAGATGAAGTAGCGCACGCCGGCCAGCAGGTAGATGTAGATGAGCGTGTGCTCGTAGATGTGCGAGTACGGCAGCACGGAGATCGCGTCGTCGCCGGGCTGCATGCCCTCGAAACCGCAATCGAGCGAGACCTGCGAATCGAAAGCGAGGTTGTCGTGCGAGAGCATGACGCCTTTGGGCGAACCGGTCGTGCCCGAGGTGTAGATGAGGACGGCGAGATCGTCCGGCCGTAGCGGCGTTTCGTACGCGCCCGGCAGATCGGCACGCTCCGCGCGAATGCCCGCCCCGTGCGCCTCAAAAGTTGCGAGCCCGCCTTCACCGGCGTCGTCGAAACGCACGGCGCGCGGGAGCGGCGCGCCGGACTCGCGCACGTGGTCGAGCGTCCCCTGCGAATCCACGAAGAGCAGCTTCGCACCGGAATGTTCGAGGATGTAGGCGGTATGGTCGAGCGCCTGCGTCGGATAGATCGGCACGACGACGCAGCCCGCAAAGAGGGTCCCGAAATCGCAGACGATCCAGTCAACGCAGTTGCGCGAGACGAGCGCTACGCGGTCGCCGGCTCCAAGACCGGCGTCGCGGATCGCACAGGCGACGTTTTCGACTCGCTCGAGGAGCCGCGCGCTCGAGGTCGCGGCCCAGGCGCCGTCCACTCGTTCGAGGAGCAGCTGCTCGCGCGGCTGCGCAAGCGTGCGCCGAATGACGCTCGGCAGCGTCTCTTTCGCGGGAAGCTCGCGCGAGGTGGCCACCTAGGCCAATGCGCGTTGCTCGCCGGCGACCCCTCTCGATGCGGACGGCTACGGGCCGCGCAGGTATGGCCGCGCGCGTTCGAGGCGCGAGGCGGTCATGCCGGAGACGTCGAGCAGCTCGTCCAGGGAGGCGAAGTTGCCCTCGCGGTCGCGCAGTTCGACGATGCGCTGCGCGATCGCGCGCCCGATGCCCGGAACGGACGCGAGCTCGCCGGCGGCCGCCGCGTTCACGTCTACGCTCTCCTCGGGCGGCGGCGTCGCCGCGTGCCGGCCGGATCGCCGCGAGCGGGTGTGCAGGGTGCGCCCCTCACCCAGCTGCGGGACGTAGATCTCTTCGCCGTCGCCGGCACGCGCCGCAAGGTTAACGCCTGCGGGATCGGCGTTCCCGCGGAAGCCGCCGGCGAGCGCGACCGCGCGATCGTCGCGGTCGCCTGCCCGCAGATGGTAGAGGCCCGGATTGCGCACGGCGCCCGCGACGTAAACGACGAGATCGCCGCCTTGCGCGAACCCATCCCGGCGGTGCCGGCGCCGTTCGCCGCGCCCGTAGACGGCCGGCTCGTCGCTCGGCTGCGTCGCCGTCTGGAGAAGCGTGGCCGGATGCGGGGCCGGGCGCCACACGGCGAAGGCGGCCAGGCCGAGGATCGCTGCGATGCCGAGAATTCTCAACGTCATGCGGCTCCATCACGCGCGCGTCAAGCCGCCGAAACCCTGCGCCTCCCGCAGCGTAGTCGGACGGGATAAGGCCATCTACGCGTCGAGATGCAACAGGTTCCGCATAACGAACTAGTGAGGCGTGTTCCCTCCCCTTGAACCTTTCGAGAGCGGAATGCTCGACGTCGGCGATCGGCAGCGGATCTACTGGGAGTGTTCAGGCAATCCTCGGGGTCGCCCGGTCGTGTACCTGCACGGCGGCCCGGGATCAGGATGTACGAGCCAAAACCGGCGCTATTTTGATCCGAGCGTTTACAAGATCGTCTTGACCGATCAGCGAGGGTGTGGTCGCAGCCTGCCGCGCGTCGAGAAAAGAGCGGACCTCACCGTGAATACCACCGCGCACCTCGTTCGCGATCTGGAGCGCCTGCGCGCGCATCTCCAGATGGAGCGCTGGGCCCTCCTCGGCGGCTCGTGGGGGACTACGCTCGGACTAGCCTACGCGCAGGCGTTTCCCGACCGCGTTTCAGCGATCGTATTGGCAAGTGTAACGACAACAACGCGCCGGGAAGTACGATGGATAACCCGCGATATGGGCCGCATCTTCCCCAAGGAATGGGACTGCTTTGCCTCGGTCGCTGGTTGCGCCTCGTCTTCTTCCGCGTCGCTGGTAGATATTTACGCAGAGTTAGCCTTTGATGCGGACGAGTCGCGGCAGAACGACGCGGCACAGAAGTGGTGTGCGTGGGAAGACGTTCACGTGTCGCTGTCGCCGGGGTATGCGCCAAACCGTCGCTTTGACGATCCAACGTTTCGCTTGCTATTTACACGTCTGGTAACTCACTATTGGAGGCACGCTGCATTCCTTGAAGAGGACCAGCTAATCCGTAACGCGCCGGTGCTCAACGATATACCGGGGTTTCTCTTGCACGGCCGCTACGATATCAGCAGCCCGGTGGAGACGGCTTGGCGGCTGCATCGGGCATGGCGCGGCAGTCAGTTGCAGATAATAGATCGTGCGGGGCACGGCGGCGGGACCATGGCCGACCACATGGTCTCGGCAACGAATCAGATAGCCGCCGGCGGGTAGCGTGCTGCGGCCCGGAGCGGCGGTTCTCCGCGGCCGAGCGCGTCGCGGTAGTGGGGGAAGGGGTAGCGCCGGCCGCGGCCCAGCGTGTACGATGCTCTCCATGACCGAACGATCCGGCTACGACTTCCGAGCCGTCGAGGGCAAGTGGCAAGCGCGCTGGGAAAGCGAATCGCTCTACCGCGCCTCCGACGAGAGCGACCGGCCGAAGTACTACGCGCTCGAGATGCTGCCGTATCCTTCCGGCGACCTCCACCTCGGTCATGCGAAGAACTACACGATCGGCGATGCGATCGCGCGAACGATGCGCATGCTGGGCTACGACGTGCTGCACCCGATGGGGTGGGACGCCTTCGGCCTGCCGGCCGAGAACGCCGCGATATCCCGCGGCATAGACCCGGCGACGTGGACGACGCAGAACATCTCCAACATGCGGCGCCAGATGCGCTTGATGGGCACCAGCTACGATTGGTCGCGCGAGATCGCCACGTGCGAACCGGAGTTCTACCGCTGGAATCAGTGGCTCTTCTTACGCCTGTACGAGCACGGGCTGGCGTACAAGCGCGAGGCGCCGGTGAACTGGTGCCCGCACGACAAGACCGTGCTCGCCAACGAGCAGGTCGTGGACGGGCGATGCTGGCGCTGTTCGCATCTGGTCGAACGCCGCAACCTCTCGCAGTGGTTCCTGCGCATCACGCGAGTACGCGGACCGGCTGCTCGACGACATCGAAAAGCTCGACGGCTGGCCGGACCGTACGCGCGCGATGCAGCGCCACTGGATCGGGCGCAGCGAAGGCGCGCGCGTTCGGTTCGGCGTGGAAGGCCTCAAAGACGGCATCGAAGTTTTCACGACCCGCGCCGACACGCTCTTCGGTGCGACGTTCCTGGCGGTCGCGCCGGAGCATCCGGCGGTCGCCGCGATCCTGCGCTCGGCAGCCCCGGAGCGGGCCGCGGAGATGACGGCCTTCGCGCGGAGCCTCGAATCGAAGTCGGATATCGAACGCTCGAGCCTCACGGAGAAGCAAGGCGTCTTTACCGGCGCGTACGCGGTCAACCCGCTCTCGCGCGAGCGCGTCCCGATCTGGCTGACGAACTACGTGCTCGCGGAGTACGGCGGCGGAGCGGTCATGGGCGTGCCCGCGCACGACGAGCGCGACTTCGAGTTTGCCAAGCAATACGCACTGCCGATCGCTCGCGTGATCGTGCCGGCGCACGGCGAAGCGCCGGAATCGCTCGACGCGCCCTACGTGGACGACGGACGGCTGATCGCGAGCGACGATTTTTCCGGCATGTCGAGCGAGCGCGCTCGCGAAGCGATCGCGACGCGCCTGGAATCCGAGGGGAACGGAGCGAAGGCGGTCCACTACCGTCTGCGCGATTGGCTCGTTTCGCGCCAGCGCTATTGGGGCACGCCCATTCCGATCGTGCACTGCGAGCGCTGCGGCGAGGTGCCGGTGCCCGAGGAAGAGCTGCCGATCGTGCTGCCGCCGGGCGTGCGTTTTGCGGGCGAAGGCTCTCCTCTCGCCGCCCAGCCGGAGTTCGTCGAGACGCGATGCCCGGCATGCGGCGGCAACGCGCGGCGCGAGAGCGATACGATGGATACGTTCTTCGAGTCGTCTTGGTACTATCTGCGCTATCTCGATCCGCACAACGACCGCGCGCCCTGGGCGGCCGGGCGCGCCAATCGCTGGATGAACGTAGACGAGTACGTCGGCGGCGCCGAGCACGCGGTCATGCATCTGCTCTACTCGCGCTTTTTCTACAAGTTCTTCCACGACCGCGGCTGGGTGAGCGGCCGCGACGAGCCGTTCGAGAACCTGTTCCATCAAGGGCTCGTGCTGCACAACGGCGAGAAGATGTCCAAATCGCGCGGCAACGTCGTCGGCATAGACGAGACCGCCGAGAAGTACGGCATTGACGCGATGCGCCTCTTCCTTCTCTACGTTACGCCGCCGGAAGAGACGAGCGACTGGACCGCGGAAGGCATCGGCGGACGCGTGCGCCTGCTCAACCGCATCTGGCGCGCCTGCGAGCCGTACTTTGCCGGTTCGCCGCAGCCCGCAAAGCCGGCCGCCCCCGCCGAAGGCGACAAGGCGCTCGCGCGCGCCGTCGCCGTCGTCGCGAAATCGGCGATCGAAGAGACGCGCTCGCGGCGCTTTCACTACAACACGACGATCGCGAAGGTAGACGAGCTCGTCAACGCGATGACCACGGCGCCGGTGGAGAGCGCTGCGCGCTCGCAGGCCGCGCGCACGATACCGCTGCTAATCGCGCCGTTCGCACCGCATATCGCCGAAGAGCTCTGGGAGCGGCTGGGTCACGCGACATCCGTGCACCTGGAGCGCTACCCCGAACCCGATGCAAACGCGCTCGAGGTAGACGAAATCACGCTCGTCGTGCAGGTAAACGGCAAGGTGCGCGCGCGGATCGTCGTACCGGCCGGCATCGAACAGGAGCAGGCGCTGGAGCGCGCGCTGGCCGATCCGAACGTACGCGCACACCTGGAAGGCAAGACGCTCGCCAAGCAGGTGTACGTGCGCGACAAGCTGCTCAGCCTCGTAGTGACGTGAGCGAGCCCGCCCGGATCTCGACCGGCGCCTGCATCGTCGGCGGGGGCCCTTGCGGCATGATGCTCGGCGTGCTGCTCGCGCGCGCAGGCGTCGACGTCACCGTGCTCGAGAAGCACGCCGATTTCTTTCGCGACTTTCGCGGCGACACGATCCACCCGTCAACCCTCCAACTGCTCTACGAACTGGGCTGGCTCTCCGAGTTTCTCACGTTGCCGCACGACGAGTTAGCGGCCGTGAGCGGCCGGATCTTCGGCGAGACGGTCGAGATGGCCGACTTCTCGCACCTGCCGACGCACTGCAAGTTCATCGCTCTGATGCCGCAGTGGGACTTCCTCAACTTTCTCGCCGAACGCGGGCGGCGCTATCCGACGTTCGGTCTGCGGATGGAGACGCACGGCATGGGCTTGCTGGAAAGCGACGGCCGCGTCACCGGCGTACGGGCCACCTCGCCATCAGGGGAGATCGAGATTACGGCCCAACTCGTGGTCGGCGCGGACGGGCGGCACTCCGAGATTCGCGCGCTCGCCGGCTTCAAGGTCGAGGATCTCGGGGCGCCGATGGACGTGCTGTGGCTGCGCCTCTCCAAACGACCCGGGGATACGTCGCAGCGCCTGGGCAACATCGCACGCGGGCGCATGCTCGTGACGCTCGATCGCGGCACGTACTGGCAGTGCGCGTACTTGATCTTCAAAGGCTCGTACGAAGAGGTACAGGCCCGCGGCATCGAGGCCTTGCAGCGCGACATCGCCGAGGTCGTGCCCGAACTGGCGGACCGCGTCGGCGAGCTCACCGACTGGTCGAAGATCTCGATGCTCCAGGTGCGGGTGGACCGCCTCGTGCGCTGGTACCGCCCCGGGCTGCTCTGCATCGGGGACGCCGCGCACGCGATGTCGCCGATCGGCGGCGTCGGCATCAATCTCGCGATCCAAGACGCGGTCGCCACCGCGAACATTCTCGCCGAGAGCCTCGCGGGCGGCGGAACGCCGAGCGACGCGCAACTGCAGCGCGTCGAAACCCGGCGCACCTTTCCCACGAAAGTGACTCAAGCGTTTCAGGTGTTCGTGCAGAACCGCGTGGTGGATCCGATCCTGCGCGGCACCGTGCGCGAGGGCGCGCCCCGGGCGTTGAAGCTGTTCGACGCGTTTCCCGTCTTGCGCCGGATCCCCGCGCGCTTCATCGGCATCGGCGCGCGTCCGGAGCACGTTCGCACGCCGGACGCTTTTTCGCTCTAGCGTTCCGCCCCGCGAACGGCGAGCTGCCGTTCGAAGTATTCGTACGTCGCCTTGATGCCCACCGGGAGCGACGTCTGCGGCGTCCAGCCCAGTTCGGCCGTCGCCAACGAGGAATCGAACTGCGCGTCGCGTGCGTCGCCGGGCCGGCGCGCGGCCCGCTCGATCGGTACCTCAAAGCCGCCGATCTGCGCGATGGTCGAGTAGATCTCGTTCACGCTCGTCTTGCGGCCGGTCCCGATCACGTAACAGCCGCCCGAGCCCGACTCGAGCGCGAGCAGGTTCGCGCGCGCGACGTCGCCGACGTACACGTAGTCGCGCGTCTGCTCGCCGTCCCAGTCTATCCGCACGCCCTGCCGCGCGAGAAACTTGCCGATGAAGATCGCCACGACGCCGGCCTCCCCGTTGGGGTCCTGGCGCGGCCCGTAGACGTTGCCGTAACGAAGCGCGGTAAAATCCATCTCGCGTTCGCTGCGAAAGAAGCGCAGATACTGCTCGGCGACCATCTTGCTGATGCCGTAGGGAGAGGTCGGACGCTGCGGCGTTTCGTCGGTGATCGGCAGGCGCTCGGGCGTGCCGAACGTCGCGCCGCTCGAAGCGAAGATCGTCTTGCGCGCGCCGCTCTTGTGCGCGTGTTCGAGAACGTTGAGCAAGCCGATGACGTTCACTTGCGCGTCGAAGAGCGGATCGCGCACCGAGATCGCGACCGAATGCTGCGCGGCGTGATGATTCACAAGGTCGGGCTTGAAATCCGAGAACACGCGGCCGATCGCCTCGTCGCGGATGTCCATGTGGACGAGCGAGACGCCGCCGGGCACGTTCGCACGCCGGCCGCCGCCGTGTTCCCACAGCGAATCGACGACGAGAACCTCGTGGCCGGCCGCTACGTACGCCTCGACGACGTGGGAACCGATAAACCCGGCGCCGCCGGTAACGATAATGCGCACCGCCCTTCCTTCGCGCTCGGTTGCCGCGTCCTTTTACTAGACGCGAGCGGCCTTCGTCGCAGAACGATCGTGATGTCTCCCGCCGCGCTCCTGTTCTGTTCGGCTGCGCTCGTGCTGGGAACGCTGTGCGCGCTTCCGCTCGATTCCGACATTCGTCTACTCGCGAGCCTGGGTGCGGCCGGACTCGGTCTGTACGCGGCCTTCGGGCCCGGCGCGTCGCGGCGTCTTCGCGCCATCTTGCTCCTCGCACTCGCAGCGGGCATGCTCGATGCGAAACTGCGCGCGGGCGGCGCACCCGGCATCGTGCACGCGCGCACCGCGCGGTATGCCGGAGCGCTCGTCGCACGCGCGATGCAGGCCGACGGCTCGAGCGAACTCACCCTTGCGCTCGACGGCGGCATGCGCGCGCTGGCGGAGATTCGCGGTACGCCGCCGCCGATCGGCTCGCGCCTGCTGCTGCGCGGACGGCTCGAATCCTTCGACGAGCCTCGCAACCCCGGCGAGCCGAGCGAACGCGATATACAGCGCGAGCGTGGGCTCGACGCGCGCCTGGAGGCCGCGACGATTCTCTCCTCCGCGCCGGGAAGCACGCTCGACGCGCGCACGTGGCTGCCGCGCGCGCACGAATGGGCGCGCGATCGTCTGCACGAGCGCCTCGGCGAACCACAAGCCGCGGTCGTCGCGGGCGAACTCTGGGGCGCACGCGACGGGCTGCCGCCTGGGCTGCGCACCGAGTTTCAAGAGACGGGAACCGTGCACGTGCTGGTGACCGCGGGCCTCCACCTCGGCGTCGTGGCCGCACTCTGCCTGGCAGCGCTCGCCGCCCTTGCCCTCCCGCGCGCGATCGCCTGCGCGCTTACGGCGACGCTGATCTGGCTCTTCGTCTGGTGGAGCGGCGCACAACTGCCGGCCGTTCGTGCGGCAACGATGGCGACGGCGGCGCTAGCCGCGCGCGCCTGCGGTCGCGCCACGTTTTCGTGGAACGCTCTGGCGATCGCGGCCGCCGCCATCGCGCTCGCCCGGCCGGCTAGCGTCGCGACCGCATCGTTTGCGCTCTCCTTCTCGTGCGTCGGCGCGATCTTCGCGTGCGCCGTCCCGCTGGAACGCTGGATCGAAACGCGCGTCGCGCTGCCGGAACGCGTGCGCGAAGCTCTCGTGCTCTCGGTCGCCACCCAGATCGGCACGTGGCCGACCGGCGCGGCTGTCTTTCTTCAGTTTTCACCATATGCGATCGCCGCCAACCTCGCGGTCGTACCGTGCGTCGCGGCGACGATGACGCTCGGCGCCGCACAACTGGCCCTGGCATGGTGCGCGCCGCTCGCACAGGCTTGCGCGAACGTCAACGGCTGGCTGCTCGCGTGGATGCTCGGGGCGGTGACGACGCTCGCCGATCTGCCGGGCTCGTCCATTCCGATGACGCCCGCGCCCGGCTGGGCGATCGCAGCGTACGATGCGGCGGTGCTGGCCGCGCCGATGCTCTGGCAGCGGGGCGCGAGGACGCTCGCCGCAGCCACGCTCGCGCTGGCGATCGGATTCGTTCTCGCGCCGCCGCGCACGTTCGACGGAAGGCTGCGAGTGACGGTGCTCGACGTCGGCCAGGCAGACGCCATCGTCGTGCAGACGCCTCGAGGCCATGCGCTGCTGGTAGATGCGGGCGGTCGCCTCGAGCGCGGCCCGCAGGTTGACGGCTCGCTCGCCGAACGCGTCGGCGAACGAATCGTCGTGCCCTTCTTGCTGCGGCAAGGCATTCACGAGGTGGACGCCGTCGTGCTCTCGCACCCGCACGGCGACCACGCCGGCGGCCTCGCGCCCGTACTGCGGCGCCTGCGCGTCGAGGAGTTCGCGGACGGCGGCCAGCGGTACGGCGGCCACGCGTATCGCGACGCGATCGCGACCGCGCGCGTGCAGGGCGTGCCGATCGTCTTGCCGCGCGCCGGCGCGCAATGGCGCACCGACGACGGCGTCGTGCTGCACTTCATCGGGCCCTCGCTGCCTTTCATCGGCGGCGGCAACGCGATCAACAGCAACTCGGTCGCGTTTCTCCTCACCTACGGACGCTTCCGGATGCTCTTCACCGGCGATGCCGGAAGCGAATCGGAGGAACGCTTCCTCTCCGAGGGCACGGACTTGCACGCCGACGTCCTGAAAGTCGGCCACCACGGCTCCGCCTACGGATCGTCGCCCGCATTCATTGCGGCCGTTCGGCCGCGCTACGCGGTCATCTCGGTCGGGCGGCACAACCTCTTCGGACATCCCGCGCCTTCGACGCTCGATACGCTGCGGCGATTCGGCGTTCGCATCTACCGGACCGACGAGGACGGCGCCGTCTCGATCGTCAGCGACGGCATGGTGCGAGAGCATTGCGACGCAGCTTGGCGGCGACGAGACGCGCGAGGCCGATCAACCTGACGTCACGCACCACGAGGAGAATTGCGACCTCCGTCCAATTGCGTCGCCGTGTTATGAGGAGACCATCCCTTGGAAGGTGCTATGTTGCGCATATTGAGGACCACGAGCGTTTTGCGTAGTCGCAGTTGGCTGTTGTCTGCGACCGTCGGCATTTTGTTGGCGGCCGCTGCAACGCCAGTTCTTTCTCAGGAGTCTACTGCGCCGCCGGCGGCACCGCAGGCAAACGGCGACCTTCAGGCTCAGATGGCGTACCAGCGGGGTGTGGACGCGGTGATCTGGGCCATTCCGATGGTCAGCATGGCCGAGTTTCGAGAGTCGGCCTTTAAGGCGTACGGCATGACGTTTAACGACGTTCTCCTGTTTACTAAGCCCGCCACGCCCGAGCAAGAGCTGCTCACGGCAAATAACACGGTGCCGTACATGTGTGCCTTTATTGACTTGAAAAACGGACCCGTGGTCGTCTCCGTGCCCGCCGCGTCTTCAAAAGCTTCGATTTTTGGTTCGGCGGTGGATGGCTGGCAGGCGCCGATCACGGACATGGGACCGTCAGGTGCGGATAAGGGGAAGGGCGGGAAGTACCTCTTTGTCGGCCCCGCGTACCGTGGCGCGATCCCTTCCGGTTACATCGTCATACGCAGTCACGAAAATAAGGTAAACATCGGGCTTCGCCCGGTTCCCAGCGCCCAAGGTACGACCGAGGAGGCGCATACGTATGCGGAACGACTGAGCATCTATCCACTCGCGCAGGCCTCTGGGCCGCCGAAGACCCGCTTCATAGACGGGTCGGCGCGCCCGTGGCCGTCACTGCCCGTTTACGATATGAGCTACTTCCGAGAAATCGCAAAATTCGTAAACGAAGAACCGATTCGTCCGCGAGACAAAGCGATGCTCGGCGAACTCGCTTCGATTGGGATAGCTCCCGGCAAGGTCTTTGCACCGGACGCAACAACGACGCAAGCCTTGACGAAGGCGATCGCGGACGGCTACAAGTTCATGCAGTCGCTGTTCGAGAACTCGTTCGTACCATGGTGGCCGAAGAGCCAGTGGGGCGTCCCGGAGTTTACGGCGCCTTACGTCAACCTATTTACCTATGAAACGGCAACAACGCTCTTTTTCGACCAGCGCGCGTCAATCTTTTTTTGGGCCACGTTCCTCCCGCAACATCTTGGCGGAGGCACCTTCTATCTAATGGCGCTCAACGACGCGGGCGGCAACCGGCTGGCCGGCGATCAGACCTACAAACTCCACATCGCGCCGGGCGTTCCGGCTAAAGAGTTTTGGTCGGTCATCGTGTATGGAATGCAGTCGAAAGCGTTCCTGTTCACCAAAACCGAGCGCGCTGGGCTCAGCTCGCGGGACCTTTCGCATATGAAGCGTAACGCGGACGGCTCGGTGGACGTCTACTTTGCGCCCACAGCCCCCGCGGGAATGGACTCGAATTGGATTCCTACGGGCAAGGATTTCTTTCTAATCTTCCGCTTGTACGGACCCGAGAAACCGCTGTTCGACAAGACGTGGCACTTGCCGGACGTACAAAAAGTCTGACGGCCAAGGCCGGCGTGGTTCGCTTCGCCTCGTCCCCGGCTCGGCGCCGACGAGGCGCGCGAGGCCGAAGAGCCGGGCGACGCGAATGCACCGGCCAGTGCCGGCCGCCTATCGCTCGCTCCTAGCTTTGGTGATCGCCGCCGCCGCAGCCGCGGCGGTGCTGGCGCATGGCACGATTGACGTCATCGCCGACTTTCTGGTAGCACACGCGAGCTACGACGACGTTCCCAGCCACGATTCGCGAGGGATCGGCGTCGCGCTCGTCACGCTGATCGCGGTAATCGTGGCGCTGCGCGGCCTGCGGCTCTGCTGCGATGCGGCGGCCAATCGAACGCTTGCGTCGTCACCCGCGCCGAGCTGGCGCAGCGCGCCGATCTTCGTGGGCGCGACGATGCTGCTAGCCTCGCTCGCCGTCCCCGCAATGGAACTCTTCGACGCCCGCTTGGCCGGCACGACGCTCGGCGGACTCGACGACGCGTTCGGCGGCTCCGTGCTTCTCGGATTGACCACGACGCTCGCCTGCGCCGCCGCAGTCGCGGTCGCCGTCTTTGCCTTCGCACGCTGGATACTCTCGCAGCGCGCCCGGATCATCGCCGCAATCGCCGGCATGTTCCGCTCGCACTCGCAAAGCTCCGCGGCCCGCAGGCGCTCGCGCACCTTCGCAGACGCCCCAATTTGCCCGCGCAGACTGACCGCGCTACGCCGCGGCAAACGCGCTCCACCGTTCGATGCCCTCCGCCGTCCCAAAACGCTATCCGTACATTGCGAGGGCATCAATGATTCCAATTCTCGTTGCGGCGTGCTGTCTCATCGGCGGCACGGTCCACACTCCCGCCGGCGCGCCGATCGCGCAGGCTCGGCTGACCTTTCGTGGGCCGGCATCGGCAACGGTGTCAACCGATGCGAAGGGCACCTTCTCGGTCTTCATCCCAGCCGGCAAATACGAACTCGCGGTCGTAGCTAAAGGCTACGCGAGCGTTACGGTCAACACCGGCCAACTCACCGACGGCTCCCGCGTCTCCGTCACGCTCGAGCCCGCCGACACGCCGAAACTGCGCACGATCGGGCAGGTGACCGTCAACGGCGGCTTCACGCTCGATCGCAACGTCGTCCCCGAGATGGACGTTTCGCGCGCCCAGATGGACGCGCTCGGCTATTCGCAAGTCGTGCAGGCGCTGCAAGAGGTGCCGTCGGTCGTGATTCAACATCCAGACGCCGGCGCGCCGACCGCGCCGTCGGTCGTCTCGCTGCGCGGCCCCGACCCATCCGAGGCGATGGTCACGCTCGACGGTCAGCAGCTCAACGACGGCAACACCGGCGACCTCGATCTCTCGCAGTTCGCCGTTCCGGCCTTCAACAGCGTGAACGTGACCGAGGGACTCGGCCCCACCGATCTCGAGGGAAGCAACACGTTCGGCGGCGCGGTCAACTTCGTCTCGCTGCGCCCCACGGTTGACCCCCACGGCGCGATTTCGACCTCGATCGCATCGTACGGAACTACGCAGAGCTGGGCCAACCTGACCGGAACGATCGGCAAACTCGGCTACGCGCTGGCCGGCGACGACTACCAGCAGGCGGGACAAGTGAACCAGTACGACTGGGTCGTCCCCGCCAACAACCTGCCGATCTACTGCGGACCTGCGACGAAGAAGAAGACGCCGAACTGCCCGACGTATACGCATCTCGGATCCACGATTGCGGCGATGCTGGGGCTGGTAAATCTCGACTACAACTTCTCGCAGAGGTCCGATCTCGGATTCCGCGTCTTCACCCTCGGCAACAATCGCGACGAGTCGAGCGCGCTCAACGGCATCGCCGGGAATCCGACCTGCGTCTTTAGCGGCCCCGGGGCGGCGTGCGGTTTTGGGCCGTCCTCGAGCTCGCAGCAGGATGCGCCGAACCCGGTCTACGGCGATCACGTCGGCCCGGGCAGCGCGAACTTCGCACAGAGCATTCGCGCCTACGATGCGTACTCGCGCACTCCGCTGGGCGCGGGCACCGTCTTGGCCGATTTCTACGCCGGCGTCAATAACGTGGATTTCCAGGGCGGGGCGCTCTCGCCGTACGACGTATCGCACTTGGATACGCGCTACAACGAGGCGCTCTCGTGGGGGCGCACCTTCGACAACAGCGAGTTCGCGTTCGGCGGCTACTTGCGTCAGGAATCGCTCTCCGGAGCCTTCATCGGCGAGGACCTCTACCAGAGCATCAACTCGTACTACTTCCGCGGCTCGCAGCAGATCGGAAGTGCGCTGCGCATCTCGGGCGGGCTCTACGACGCCGATTACTCCACGTTCGGCAACACGCTCAACTGGCGGCTCGGCGCCAGTTACGACCTTAATTCGTCGAGCGTCGTTCGCGCCTCGGTCGGCACGGGCTTTCGCGCTCCGCTGCTGATCGAACGCTACTTCTTTCCGCCGGTGCTCGTAAACGGAAAACTCGAGCCGAGCCCGGGCCTGCCCCCACCGGATCAGAACTGCGTCGTCGCCGGCCAAGGCAACCCGGACGAAAAACCGGAGAACGCGACGGAGTACGAACTGGGCTACTCGCACCTCTTCTCCAGCACGTCGAACCTCGACGTCTCGATCTATCGCTCGAACCTGCGGGATACGATCGAGAACTACTATCCCGGCGGCGGATCCGAGACGTTCTGCAATACGAAACTCGGTTACGCGTACGAGATTCCGATCAACATCGGCAACGCCGTCTACGAAGGTGCCGAGGCTCGCTACAAGCAGCTCTTCCCGCGGCAGAACCTCACCGCGACGCTCTCCTACGGTCTGAACGTCGCGTACCCGTACGCGCTAGGCCCGTGGGTCTCCAATCCAACCTCCGGCGGAACGCTCGTAGACTACCAGCAGTTTCTCGGCGTGCCGCAGCAGCAAGGATCCGCCGCATTCACGTGGGCCGAGAAAGGCTGGCACGCCTCGACGGCCCTCACGGTCGCCGGTCGCAACAACGCGCTCAACCAGCAGCCGTATGCGCTTGTAGATGCGGCCTTCGGAAAGAACTTCGGCCACATAGATCTGACCATCGCCGGGACGAATCTCTCCAACGCCGTATCGGGGCCGTTCACGCAGTACGACGCCGGCGTTCCGTACCGCGGGCTCTATCCGGGAGCGAACAACACGTCGTACCTCGCCAACTACCCGACCGACGCGTTGTACGTCCAACCGGCGTCCATCAAGTTCATCATAACGATTCACGAATGATGCGCGCATTTAGACTTTCTTCATCAGTCGGGCGCAGACTCGACGGTATCGTCTCTACAAGATCCCGTAAGGAGAACCGCTCGTGCACGTCCCGCAACGCATCTCGGCCGCGCTCGCGCTCGCGGCCGCCGTAAGCCTTTCCCCCGGCACCGCCCTGGCGCAGAGTTACACCGGCACGTACCCCGTGACCGTATCGGGCTCGCAGCATTCCAACGGCACCGACTGTCTGACGCTCACCGATAACGGCGGCTACGGCTGGCGGCATAGCGGCTCGGCCTCGCTCGTCATCGGGAACACCAAGTACCCCTACGGGACGTTCCAACTCATCAACCGTCTCCTCGTGGTGACGATCCAAGCGCAGGGCTACGGGCAGAACGCCGGCCTCGTCTTCGTCGTCCCGACCCACGGGGGCTTCGGCAAAGGCACGTTTGACGAGGTCTACGGCGGCGAAGAGTTCGACTCAGGCGCGTTGGCATTCGGCATGAAGGGCGGCTGCTAAAGCCTGGGCGGCTTCGTTCAAGACCGTAATGTCAAGAAGGCTTGACACGGGATAGGTGTCGTGATATTTTGACATTATGTCAAATATACCTGACACCCAGGAGCCCCGCGCGCCTCTGACGTTTCGCGAAAAGAGCCTCTGGGTCGTCGTCCTCTCGACTTCCGTCGTCTACGCCTTCTATTTCTGGCGCGCGGTCTCGATCGGCAGCGCCGAGCCGTGGCGCGTCGGCGGGCTGTTCGTGGAGGCCGTGATCCTCCTGGTCGCGCTGCAGATCGCCGGCCAGATCGCGATCGCCTTGCGCTCGCATCCCGAGCGCGACGACGAGCGCGACCGGCTGATCGCCACGGCCGCAACGCGCAACGCGTACTGGGTGCTCGTGGCCGGCGCCTGGCTCGTGATCGGCGTCGCGGTTCTCTCGCTCGGTACGTTTTGGGCCGTGCACGCAATGCTGCTCGCGATCGTTCTCGCCGAGCTCACGCGCTGGGCATCGCAGCTCTTCTACTACCGGCACGGCGTCTAGATGCCGCAGTGCCGCATCCGCAACCGAATTCGCGAGCTGCGCTTCGCGGCCGGCGCGATGACGCAGCAGGAACTGGCCGACCGCGTCGGCGTTACGCGCCAGACGATCAACGCGATCGAAGGCGGCAAGTACTCGCCGACGCTCGAGGCGGCGTTCAAAATCGCCGCCACTTTGGGCGTTCCGCTCGAGCAGGCATTTGAGTACGTCTAAAGCATTGGGTGCTCGATGAGCGCCGTAGATCCGCAGCGCGAGCTTTTTATCCTCGGACTGCTTCGGCGAAAGCCGGCGTCGGCGTATGCGATCGACCGCGCGATGCGCGAGCATTCGCCGCTCTACCGCAGCTTCAAGCGCGGAAACGTCTACGGTTTTATCGAGCGTCTCTGCGCCGCGGGCCTCATCGAACACGAAGAGGCCGAAGAGTCGCGCCGCGGCCCCCGCAAAACCAAGGCCGTCTACCGCGTATCGGCGTCGGGCGAGGAGCGTTTCGCCGCCCTGCTGCACGACGTGATCGTGGACGTGCAGGCCGAACACGCCGCGCTCGAGACCGCGCTCGTGCTGCTCGGGCAGCTCCAGCGCGAACGCGCGACCGCACTGCTGGAGGAACGCGCGAGCAGCGTCGCCGCGCACGAACGCCGCCTCTCCCGCCTCATCGGCGACATGCGCGATCGCGCCGGCTCGGCCTACCTCAGCGCGTCGCATACGCTCCATCGCCTGCGCAGCGAACGCCGGTACGTCACCGATGCGCTCGAACTGCTGCGCAATCCGCGCTGGGAACCGCAGTGGGTGCTCGACGACGGACCGATCGTGGACGCCGCGCGCCGCGTCTGACGTCTCGTTACCGATTGAGCAGCACGTGCCCGAGCGCGAGCACGAGCACCGACGCGAAGATGCCGAGGTGCCAGCGCCGTAACGGCCTGCGATAGTCTCCGGGCGACTGCAGATTGCTGCCCACGATCGCCTGACAGCCGAGCGCGACGAGCGCGAAGGTTGCCAGCCAAATGCCGAGCGAGTCGGCGCCGGCCATCCCGCCCATCGAAAACCAGAGATGCGCGAAGGCGAAAACCAGCGCGAGGTAGCCGAGCACGTAGTGCGGGCGCATCCGCCGGACGAACGATCCCGCGCGAACGCGGCGCAAAAGCCAGCCGGCCGCCGCCGTCAGCGGAACGAGCGCGAGCGCGATCCAGCCGCTCGCCGGGCCGGCCAGCGCGAGAATCACTCGACGGTGACGTACGGCGTGACGACGACGACTTTCTTGACGTCGGCGTGTCCGGGCGTCGTCGCGACGGCATAGACGAAGATCACCGCCTGGGCTTTGAGGTCGGAGGCCGATCCCATGACGAACGGCGTCTCGGGCGGCAGGTAGAGTTCGACGTTCTTACCGCTCTGCTTGTAGCGCGAGTCGCTCTCGCGTTCGAGCAGTTCGCCGTCAAGCGTGCTGCGCGAGTACGTGGCCACGCGCAGAACGAGCGTCACGTTTGCGCCGCTGACGGCAGAGGAGAACTGGGCGGGCGTCATCGGAATCGGCGGCGCCATCTGCGCGCCTGCGGGGGCAGCGGCGAAGAGCGCCGCGAGAACGACGTACAGCATCTGTTTCATGGATCGAGCATAGGGCCGGCGCCGCGGCCCGTCACCTGCCGCGGCAGGTGAGATTACTTCCGCCGGTAGTAATTGCGTGCTCGCGGCGGCAGCGCGCGAGGATCGCCGCGACAAAGGCGCACGCATGTTCCTCACGCGGCTCGCACTGCGCAATCCGGTCGCCGTCACGCTCTTCTACGCGCTCGTGGGTCTAGCGGGGCTGGCGGCCTTTGCATGGATGGGCCGCAGCATTCTCCCGCCCGTGGCGTTTCCGGTCGTCTCGGTCGCCGCGCCGTATCCCGGTGCGGCGCCGCAGGAGATCGAGCGTCTCGTGCTCGCGCCGATCGAGGATGCACTCAGCGGCGTGCCCGACGTCGAGCGCGTCTCGGCGACCGCGCAGGAAGGCCTAGGCCAGATTGACGTCCGCTTTCGATTCGGCAGCAGCCTTGAGACCGATCGCACGAACGTGCAGCAAGCGGTGGACGCGGCCCGGCCGAACATGCCGGCCGATCTCGTGCCGCCGGTGGTCGCCGATCGCGATCCCTCACAGGCGCCGATCCTGCAAGAATCGCTAACCTCGGCGGTCTTATCGCCGCGCGCACTTTCGGATCTCGTCCGCTCGCAGATCGCGCCCGCGCTGCGCGCGTCGGCCGGAGCCGGCACCGTGCTCGTCTCGGGAGAATCAAAGCCGCAGCTTACCGTCGCACCCCGCATCGGTGCGCTCTACGAACTGCGCGGCACGCCGCTGGACGTCTTCCGCGCGGTGGCGTCGGCGAACGACGTCTTTCCGGGCGGAGAGCTGCGATCCGCGCGCCGCGAGGCGACGATCGGCGTCCGCTCGTCGGCGGATACGAGCGACGCCCTGCGCGCGCTTCCGGTGCCGATTCCAAACGACCAGGGCGTGAAGGTCGGCGAGGTCGCCTCGGTCCGCGACGAGACCGAAGAGAAGAGCGTGCTCGTTGCGGTGGACGGATCGCCCGCGATCGTGCTCTCGGTGAGCCGCGCCGCCGGCGCCGATTCGCTGCGGACGATCGCGTCGCTGCACCGCACGTTCGCGCGCCTGGCCGATCGTTATCCGCTCGTGCGCTTCACGCCGCTGCGCAGCGACGCGCCCTACACGGTCGCGGCCACGGACGGCGTCTTTCAGACGATCGCCGAAGGCGTCGCGCTCACCGTCCTGGTCATGCTCTTCTTCCTGCACTCGTGGCGCAACGCGCTCATCGCGGCTATCGCGATTCCAGCCTCGCTCTGCGCGGCGCTGGCCGCGATGTGGGCTTTCGGCTTCACCGTTAACGTGCTTTCGCTCATGGGGCTCTCGCTGACGATCGGCATCCTCGTTGACGATTCGATCGTCATCATCGAAGCGATCTCGAGCAACGCGCGCCGCGGCCGCAGCCCGGACGAAGCGGCGATCGCCGGGCGCAACGAACTGGGCGGCGCGGCCTTTGCGATCACGCTCGTAGACGTCGCCGTCTTCGCGCCGATCGCGTTCATGAGCGGCGTCGTCGGACAGTTCATGCGCGAGTTCGGGCTGACGATCGTCTTCGCCACGGCATTCTCGCTGCTCGTCTCCTTCACGCTCTCTCCGCTCCTGGCGGCGCGATGGGCGCTGCGTCCTCGCGCGCCCGCGCCGCGGCGCGTGCTTCCCTGGATGCTGCGCGCGCGCTTTGCGCGCCGCGCCGCCCGGGTGCTGCGCTACGGTCTGCTGCGCATGCGGCGATGGGAGGCGCAGCTCGCTCCGCGCTATGCGACTCGATGGCTGCCGGCGGCATGGCGGCGTCGCCGCGCGGTAGCGGCGGGCACGGCGGCCATCTGCGTGGCCGCCTTCGTTCTGCTCGGAAGCGGACGCATCGCAACGGAGTTCTCGCCGCCGGTCAACGCGGGGCTCGCGTCGGTCTCACTCACCTTCCCCGCCGGCACGCCGCTCTTTCTGACGCAAACGAACGCGCAGCGCTTGGCCGACCGTCTGCTCGACGATCCCCGCGTCGCGCACGCGGTCGTGACGGCGGGGCAGGCCTTCGACGGCGCGGCGAGCGTCTTTGCGAGCAACGTCGCGCAGATAGATGCGATGCTCGCCGACCCAAGTGCTTCGGGCGACCCGATCGTCGCCGAACTCAAGGCCATGCAGGGCCTCGCGCCGGACGCGCAGATCGCCGGCGCCGGACGCGCGATGGGAGGGACCGCGCCGGTCAGTTACAACGTGGGCGGCGATCCGCGCGCGATAGACGTTGCCGCCGCGCGCATCGCAGCGGCGTTGCGCGCGAATCCGTACGCGGCGGACGTGCGCGCCAGCGATGCGGGCGTGGGCCCGCGGCTCGACCTCGCAATTGACCCGGCGCGCGCGATGCTGCTAGGCGTCTCCTCAGACGACGCGGCACAGACGGCTCGCATCGCCACCGGCGGATCCATCGCCGCGAAGGTGCGCGTGCCGGCCGGTCTTGCCAGCGTGGTCGTGCGAGCCGACGCGGCGACGCACGGCGATCTCGACGCGGTCTTGCAGGTGCCGGTGCGCGCGCAAGACGGCCGGCTCGTTCCGCTCGCCGACCTGGCCACCGTAGATACGACCGTCGAACCGAGCGTGGTCGAGCGCGAGAACGGCGAACGCGTCGTCACGGTCAGCGCAAATACGGCCGGCTCCGCGCCGATCGGCCTGGTCACCGGGCCCCTCGCGCGCAAACTGCGCGAACCGGGCTTTCTGCCCGCGGGCGCGCGCATCGAGCCGCGCGGCGACGTCGAGCAGTTCTTGGAGACGGCCGGCAAGATTCTCGTCACGCTCGGTTTTTCGATCTTCATCGTCTACGTGATCCTGGCCGTGCTCTACCGCAGTTACGCGCTGCCGCTCGCGATTCTGCTCACCGTGCCGCTCGCCTCGGTGGGCGCGTTCGGCGCGCTCTTCCTGACGAACCAGCCGCTCAACCTCTACTCGATGCTCGGCATCGTCATGCTGGTCGGCCTCGTCGCCAAGAACGGCATTCTGCTGGTCGAGTACGCCGAGCGCGCGGTACGCGCGGGCACGCGCCCGTACGATGCCATGACGACCGCCGCGCGCAGACGCTTCCGCCCCATCGTCATGACGACCGTCGCGATGGTCGCAGGCATGCTGCCGCTCGCGCTCGGCCACACGATCGGCGCGCAGTACCGTCAGGCGTTGGGCATCGTCGTCATCGGCGGCCTCTCGAGTTCGCTGCTTCTCACGCTCTTCGTCGTGCCGCTCGCGTACGTTCGCTTCCGTCGCGCGCCCGAAGCGTCAGCCGGCGCGGCGCTCAAGCGCCGCCCGGTCCCAGGCAGCCAGATCGGCGGCGGCATCGTAGGTCGCGTTGAAGAAATCGAGCACGGCGCGATCGGGATCGGCTGAGGACCGCACGGTTTCGTACGGCAGCATGAACTCGCGCAGCGTGTCGTTCCAAAATGCGCCCTCCGGCACGCGCGCCTGCGAAAAGTCCTTCGGCTCGGGATAGGCATAGGAATAGAACGCGGCCTCCTGGCCGTAACCGCCGGGCCAGAAGCCGACGCTCTGCTCTTCGTGCGAATACGCATCGCGCGTCACGCGATCGGGCAGGTTCGGGAAGCCGCCCGGATGCGGCGGTGCCGTGCGGCCGGAGAAGCGCGTCGTCGCAAGGTCGAAACTCCCCCAGAAGAAATGCACGGGGCTGGCCTTGCCGATGAAACCGGCTCGGAAGATCTTGCAGAGGCGGTCGGCCTGCAGCAGCGCGTGGTGGAAGCGCTCGACGTACGCGCGATCGTAGGACGCATGCACGGTGTCGAGCTCGAACGGGGTCGCGTCGGCGATCTCGCTGGGCATCGTGCGAATCGGCACCAAGATATTCAACGAACGCAACTCTTCGAACAGTTTGCCGTAGAATGCGGCAACGCTCATCGGCTCCAAGCGAAAGCCGGCGGTCTCGCCGTCGCATCCGGCGATGCGCAGTTCGTGTGCGACGAAATCGAAGTCTATCGAAAAGGAGCGGCTCTTCTCGTACGGCATCGCGGAGGTCGTCAGCCCGCGCGGCGTGACGTAGAGCGTCACGCTCCACGAATGATTTACCGGCGGCTCCTGCCGCAGACGGATCTTACCGACGATCTGCGTCCAGAGATGCAGCGTCGCCAGCGTGTCCTTCCACTCGTCGTAGCGCAGCAGCGGCCAGGGTTCCATTCTCGCATCTCTCCTTTTAGCGCGCGAGCGCCAGCTTCTTCGTCCACCGTACGAGGCCGAAGAGAACGATTGCAAACGCGGCCGCACCGATGAAGTTCGCGAAGGGCGCGAACGAATCGCCCACCACGCCGAGCGGCGAGGCCCTCCCGCTCCAGACGATGATGCCCGCGAGCAGCACGCCGAAGAGGCTCTCCCCGACGATGAGCCCCGAGGCGACGAGCACGCCGAGCTGCCTGGCGGGCGCCGCATCCGGCTGGCCGCCCGCCCAGCGATTGTAGGCCCAACCGACGAGCGCTCCCAAGACGACCGGCGCGGTCGTCGAGGCGGGGAGATAGATGCCCAGCCCGACGGCGAGCGGCGGCAGCGCATAACGCCCCGTCGCGCGCAGGGACTCGTCCGCAGCGACGGCCAGCGCTCCAACTGCGGCGCCGATGCCGATGAGCCCCCAGTCTATCCGTCCGCTGATGACGCCCTGCGCGAGCGCCGAGATGAGCGTCGCTTGCGGCGCGGGCAGCGGTTTGGGGCCGCCGGCGTGCAGATTCGACGCGCCCGCAAAGCCGTACGCATGGTTGAGCAGATCGAGTATCGGCGGAATGACGAGCGCGCCCATCACGACGCCCGCCACGAGCGCCACCTGCTGGCGCCACGGCGTCGCGTCAACGAGCTGGCCGGTCTTGAGATCCTGCAGGTTGTCGTTCGAGATCGTCGCGACGCACAGCAGAACGGCGGTGACGAAGAGCGCGTACGCGACGAGCTGCACCGGCGCGGTCACGCCGGTGCCGCGCGCGATCGCGAGCACGAGCAGCGATGCGCCGAGCACGGCGAGAATCGCCAGGCCCGAGACGGGGCTATTCGACGATCCGATAAGGCCGGCCATGTATCCGCACGCGGCGGCCACGAAGAATCCGGCGAGCACTACGTACGCGAGCGCGGCGAACGTCAGCACACCGGCTTCGGGCGCGAGCGGGCCGCCCGCGAGGAATGTCCAGAGCAGCGCGGCGAGCGGAATGAGGCAGAGCAGACTGATGCCCGCGACGACCGCGATCGGGATATCGCGCTCGGTTCTGGGCAGCGCGGCGGACCCGGCGCGCCGCAATCGCGACGCTGCCATCGCCGAACTCACGCCGGCGACAACCGGCCCGGCAAGCCGGCCCAGCGACCAAATCGCCGCCACGCCGATCGCGCCCACTCCGAGGAAGCGCACCTGATGCGCCCAGACGGCGGTCGCCATGCCGGTCGCGTCGCCCGCAACCGGGTGCAGCGCGGAGAGAACGGGCGTCGCGATACCCCAGGCGATCGCCAAGCCGGCGAAGATGGCGATGCCGACCGTGACGCCGATGAGCTGTCCCGCGCCGACGAGCGCGAGCGACAACCCGAAGCCAATGCCGCTCGCCCCGTTGCCGACGCGAAAATATCCGGCTATCTCGTCGGTGAATAGCCGCATCGCCACGAGCAGCGCGAAGCCGGCCGAGGCGAGCGTCCCTCCGACGAGCGCGACCAATCCCGCCCGATTTCCCGCAGCTCCCGCTTGCGCAGCCGTACCGACCTTGAGCACCTCGGCGGCGGCGACGCCTTCCGGATACGGCAGATCCGAGTTCGTGACGAGCGCCCGGCGCAGCGGGACGCTGTACATGACGCCGAGGATGCCGCCGATCGCGCAGACGCCGAACGACTGCAGATACGGAAACCCGGCCCACCAGCCGATCATCACCAACCCCGGCAGAACGAAGATGATCGCCGAGAGCGTTCCCGCAGCCGATGCTACCGTCTGAACGATGTTGTTTTCGTAGATCGTCGCGTTCTTGAACGCGCGCAAGACGGCCATCGAGATGACCGCGGCCGGAATGGTGGAGGCGAAGGTGAGCCCGACCTTGAGCCCGAGGTAGACGTTCGCTGCGGTAAAAACCAGCGTGATGGCGGCCCCAAGAACGATGCCGCGAAACGTCAGCTCGAGCCGGTTTTCCATGGACGGCTCTTAGCGCCGCGGGCGAAAGCGCCTTCCGCGGCTATGACAAAGCCCGCGGCTGTTACGCTGCGGGCTTTGCTGTATCCCCGGTCATTCTCGCCTGTTTGAAGCCGTTACCAGCCCCCCACCGACGTCTCGATCCGGGTTCGAACGGGGCACTCGGATCGTCGCGTTAAACGCGCCTTTTCGTCAACGTGCTTCCGTTCGCGGATCGATACGTTCCGCACTTCGTTGTTAGGCGAAGTACTTGCATGCTAACAAAGCCGAAAAGAGCATGCAAGGCACTTTCCCGCGAGTCCACAACGACTCCACAAGAAAGTTGCATTTACTCACAGTCTAGGGCTTCATCGTGGGCGACGGCATGGCCGAAGCCATCGGCGATGCCGACGGCATCGAGGGCATGGAAGGCATCGCCGGCATGCTCGGCGAGACGGTCGGGGCGGGCGGGGCGGTGGGCATAGTCTGCGCCGTCGCAACACCGGTCGCGGCTACCGCGATCGTGCTTCCGGCCAGGACGATGCCGATAAACCAGCGTTTCACTCTGCGTATCTCCTTCGGGTCGGGTATATAAGGGTTGTGTCCCACCGCTTACCCAAGCGGGCGCGTTCTAACCTCCCGGACGCGCAAACGAGGGCCCCCGCCCCCGGGTCCTGCAGTGTGGGAAGGGGAGAAGCGGCAACCCAGCCCGCAACTACCTTTAGAACGACATGGGCGTCATAGACTTACCGTACACGGCCGACGTCGCGGCCGAGACCGATCCGATCTTCGAGCGGGCCGCGCGGGTCATCCCGCGCGTCGAGTGGCCGCTCCACGCGCCCTACGTCGCGGCGATCAACCGCCTCAAGGCCGAGCGCAACGCGGTCATCCTCGCCCACAACTACCAGGTTCCCGAGATCTTCTATACCGTCGCCGACATCGTCGGGGACTCGCTGGCGCTGGCGATGCAGGCCGCGAAGACCGACGCCGACGTCATCGTCCTCTGCGGCGTCCACTTCATGGCCGAGACGGCCAAGCTCGTAAATCCCAGCAAGACGGTGCTCGTGCCCGACCTGCTGGCAGGCTGCTCGCTGGCCGACTCGATCACCGGCGCGGACGTACGCCTCCTGCGCGAGACCTACCCGGGCGTCCCGATCGTCACGTACGTGAATACGTCGGCGGAGGTCAAGGCCGAGTCCGATATCTGCGTCACCAGCGGCAACGCGGTTCAGATCGTCGAGGCGCTCGGCGTTTCGCGCGTTGTCTTCCTGCCCGACGAGTATCTCGCCAAGTACGTCGCCTCGAAAACGAACGTCGAAGTCATCGCATGGAAAGGGCATTGCGAGGTCCACGCGCGCTTCACCGGAGCCGAGGTGCGGCGCTTCCGCGACGACGATCCGTCGCTGATCGTGATCGCGCATCCCGAATGCCCGCCCGACGTGCTCGCCGAGGCCGACTACGTCGGCTCGACCCAAGGCATGACCGAGTACGTGGGTACGCTCGCGGAGCGCACGGATCCCGGACGCGTGCTGCTTATGACCGAGTGTTCGATGGCCGACAACGTCGCGGGACGCTATCCGGGCGTCGAGTTCGTCCGGCCCTGCAATCTCTGCCCGCACATGAAGCGCAACACGCTTCCGAAAGTCCTGCACAGCCTCGAAGCGATGGAGTTCGAGATAACGATCGCACCCGAAGTCGCGCAGCGCGCGCGCCGCGCGGTCGAGCGCATGCTCGAATTCAGCCGGCAGCCGAAAGATTGAGCCGCGTGACGCAGATCCGCCGCAGCGACGTCGTCGTCGTCGGCGCCGGCATCGCCGGCCTGATGGCTGCGCTCAAACTCGGCGGCGCCCGCGTGACGGTTCTCTGCAAGACGTCGCTGGGCAAAGGCGCCGCGACCGGCTGGGCGCAGGGCGGCATCGCGGCGGCAATCGGCAAGGACGACTCGCCGCGCCTGCACGCGATAGATACCCAGCGCGCGGGTGCCGGCATCAGCGATGCGACGATCGTCGAAATCCTCACGCGCGACGCGCCGGCGCGCATCGAAGAACTCCTCGAACTGGGCGCCGGCTTCGATCGCACCGACGAAGGGGAACTCGCGCTCGGACGCGAGGCGGCGCACCAGCGGCGCCGCATCGTCAAGGCCGGCGGCGACGCGACCGGTCACGAGATTCTCAAGACGCTCATCGAGGCGGTGCGCGAACACCCGTCCATCGAAGTCGTCGAGAACGTCACCGCCGCCGATCTCGTCACGAGCGGCGAACGCATCGGCGGCATCCTCGCCTTCGACAACGCATCGGGCGAGCAGATCGCCTTCCTGACGAGCGCGGTCGTCCTCGCGACGGGTGGGATCGGGCGGCTCTACCGCTACACCACGAACCCGGTCGAAGCGACCGGCGACGGGCTCGCGATGGCGGCGCGCGCCGGCGCGCTGCTGGCCGATCTCGAGTTCGTGCAGTTCCATCCGACGGCGCTGGCGATCGGACGCGATCCGATGCCGCTCGTCACCGAAGCGGTGCGCGGCGAGGGCGCGACGCTCGTGAACGATCTCGGCGAGCGCTTCATGACCGCGCTGCATCCCGACGCGGAGCTCGGGCCGCGAGACGTCGTGGCGCGCGCGATCTTCGAACAACTCCAGCGCGGGCGCACGGTGGGCCTGGACGCGCGCGCGGCGATCGGCAAGCGCTTTCCGGCGGCCTTCCCGACCGTCTTCGGCTTCTGCAAGGCCGCCGGCATAGACCCGCGCGTGCAGAACGTTCCGGTCGCGCCCGCGGCGCACTACCACATGGGCGGAATCTCCGTGGACGAATGGGGGCGCAGTTCGATCGAAGGGCTTTGGGCCTGCGGCGAGACGAGCGCCACCGGCGTGCACGGCGCGAATCGCTTGGCGAGCAACTCGCTGCTCGAAGCGCTGGTCTACGGCTCGCGCGTTGCGACGGATATTGAAAAGGCGCGGCTGCGCGGTTCCGAAGGCTCGGCCCAGGCGGCCCCGGAGGCGTTTTGGAACGAGCAACCGGCTCGCCGAGCCGATCGCGCGGACGAGACGCAGGCGATCAGCGACCTGCGCAACGTGATGTATTCCAACGTCGGCTTGGTGCGCAGTGCGGCGAGCCTGCGCGAAGCACTCGCGCGCATCGCCGAACTCTCCTCCGTCTACGGAAACGCGCCCGGCGAGCTGCGCAATCTGCTCGTCGTCGGGCGCCTCATCGCGCAAGCCGCGCTCGATCGGCCGGAGAGTCGCGGCAGCCACTACCGCAGCGACTACCCGGAACCCGATGAAGCATTCGCAAAGCGCTCGTTTACGCGACTTGCCAGTGTCGCTTGAACTGATCGCCGCGCCGATCGTTCGAGCGGCCCTGCTCGAAGACGTCGGCCACGGCGCTGACCTCACGACCGACGCGATCGTGGACTCAGGCCGGCAGGCGAGCGCGCGGATCGTCGCGCGCCGCGAAGGCGTCGTCGCCGGAACGGCGTTCGCGGCAATGGCCTTCAGAATGCTCGACGAGCGCGCCGAGATCGCGACGCAGATCCCTGACGGCGAGCGCGTGGCGGCCGGAGCAACCGTCGCACAGATCCGGGCGAGCGCGCGCGCGCTGCTCACCGGTGAACGCACCGCGCTCAATCTGCTTTGCCGGCTCAGCGGCATCGCGACCGCGACGCGCGCGTTCGTGGACCGCATCGCCGGCACGCACGCCCGCATCGCCGACACCCGCAAGACGACGCCCGGCCTGCGCGCGCTCGAAAAGTATGCCGTCCGGTGCGGCGGCGGAAGCAATTACCGCTTCGGCCTGGACGACGCAGTCCTCATCAAAGACAACCATCTCGTGATGGCCGGCTCGATTCACGCAGCCGTCGCCGCAGTACGCGAACGCGTGGGGCATCTCGTAAAGGTCGAGATCGAGGTGGATACGCTCGACCAGCTGCGCGAGACGTTAGGCGAACCGATCGACGCGGTTCTCCTCGACAACATGGCGCCGGAGCAGCTCGCCGAGGCGGTGCGCCTGGCCGATGGGCGCGTATTCCTCGAAGCGAGCGGCGGCATTACGCTGGAGAACGTCGCGGCCGTTGCCGCGACCGGCGTGGACCTCATCAGCATCGGCTGGATCACGCACAGCGCGCCCACGCTGGATCTCGGGTTGGATTTTACCGGCTAACGGTACGAGAGGAGCGCGAAGGCCACCACCGCACCGACCGCGCCGACGAAGAGCGAGATGACGTAGCCGCTCAGACCGGAGAGCGCGATGACCCGTCCCCTCCCGCAGCCCGCGATCGGTAACGCTGTAGCGGCGCGCGCCCAGCAGCGCGATGAAGATGCCGAACAACGCCATCGCCGTGCCGAATCCGGTAGAAACGCCCTGCGGCGCGGTGCCGCCATGCACGAGCGTCTCGAACTCGCGCGCGAAGAGCGAAAAGCGCGCGATGACGAACCCGAAGGCGATAAAGGCTAGCCCGGTCCGTACGTAGGCGAGATACGTCCGCTCGTTGGCCAGCGTGTCGGTGGCTCGAACGGGGGTCTCGTAGCCCTCGGGGTTCGGCATGACCCCCGCATCCTTAGGCGAATCTCCATCGAACCATGCAGAGCAAAGAGACCGTCGAAAAGCCCCTCGCCGAGGGCACCGCCAGCCACGATTTCGTCCCGCCGCAGGCATTGGTGGAGTTCATGGCCGACGGCTGGATAGACCGGCCGGCGGCGCACGGACGCCACCCCGAATCCGAGCGCTTTGCCGCTCGGCGGCAGGCGCTCTCGCGAGCGTACGCGGGGACGTACGTCGTGGTGCCGGCCGGAGTCGAGCGCGTGCGGGCAAACGACACGTTCTTCCGCTTTCGCCCCTCGAGCGACATCGCGTATCTGCTGGGCGGCGGCGAACCCGGCGCGCTGCTCGTCCTCGAGCCGCACGGCGCCGGCCATCGCAGCGTCCTGTTCGTTCCCGCGCACAATCGCGGGAGCGCCGAGTTTTTCACGGACCGCGTCTACGGCGAACTCTGGGTCGGCCGTCACCGCGGTGTGGACGAGAGCCGCGAGTACTACGGGGTTGACGAGTGCCGGCCGATGCAGTCCCTGCGCGCATACCTGGAAGAGCTGCGCGGTGCGGCGCTTCCGGTGCGCGTGCTGCGCGGCCACGACGAGCACGTGGACGCGCTCTTCGAACGCGCCGGCGGCGACGACGAACTCACGCAGCACCTCTCCGAAACGCGCCTGATCAAGGACGAGTACGAGCTGGCCGAACTGCGCAAGGCCTGCGCGATCACCAAACGCGCGTTCGAGGATGCGATCGCGACGATGCGCGACGGCACGAGCGAGCGCGACGTCGAGGCCGTCTTCTGGCGGCGCGCCAGAAACGAGGCGAACGACGTCGGGTATCTGACGATCGCTGCCGGCGGCGAGCACGCCTGCACGCTGCACTGGACGCGCAACGACGGAACGCTGCGCTCCGGTGGACTGCTGCTGCTCGACGCGGGCGTGGAGTGCGACTCGCTCTACACCGCCGACGTGACGCGCACGCTCCCGGTCTCCGGGCGTTTCACGCCCGAGCAGCGCGCCGTGTACGAGATCGTCTGGGAGGCCCAGCGCGCGGGTATCGAGGCCGCCGTCCCCGGCAACGAGTTTCTCGAGCCGCACAAGCGCGCGGTGCGCGTACTGACCGAAGGCCTCATTGACTTGGGCATCCTCACGGTCTCGCTCGACGAAGCGCTCGATCCGCAGCGCCTCTTCCATCGCCGCTACACGCTGCACGGCGTCAGCCACATGCTCGGGCTCGACGTGCACGACTGCGCGGCGGCGCGGGAGCGAGAGTACCGGTACGGCACCCTGCGCGAAGGAATGGTCCTCACGGTCGAACCCGGGTTGTACTTCCAGCCCGACGATGCGACGGTGCCCGAGCGCTTCCGCGGCATCGGCGTGCGCATCGAAGACGACGTCGCGATCGCCTCGGGAGCGCCCGAGGTTCTCTCGGCATCGCTCCCTTCCAAGGCGGACGAGGTCGAGCGCTGGATCGCCGCGGTACGCGGCGCGGCAGCGTCTACGCCGTCGGCATAACCGAGGTTCCCGGCGGCGGAGGCGGCGGAACGTACGGCCCGCCGCCGCCCTGCATGGCGGCCAGTTGATCTTCGATCGGCCAGCGGCCGAAGGCGAGGATGAGCACGCAGATCAGCGGTCCGACGCCCGGAACCAGATTCAGAAGCGAGAGGGCGCCGTTGTAGCCCGCCTTCGTGAAGATGCGCCAGTACATCCATATCGAGAACGCGACGATCGCCAGAATGACGATGCCGTACACGAGCACGAGCGTGGCTACGAAGCCCGCTGCCTCCGCACCGCTATGGTCCATCTCAGATCCTCCAGTCGTTGAAGCGAGGTTCTTGGAACGCGTGCGCGCCGACCGGCGCGTTTAGTGGACCGTTCAACCGCGCGGCGGAGAACCCCAGCCCGATTGAACGTAGTCACCGTTCGCAACGATGACGGGAACGGTCGGATTGCCGGCGCTGTAGGCAAACATACGTGCGCGCGCCGCCGGATCGTTCTGCGCGTCGTAGACCGTATACGCCGTGCCGGCTGCGTCGTAGTGCGCCATTGCCTGCCGGCAATACGGGCAGGACGGCGAGACGAATAGTTCGAGCGCCGTCCCCGGAGGAACGCGCTCGACGTCGAACTTCTTGCCCATGCCGCTGGTCTTCGTACCGACGCCGCTGGGGAACCTGCGCGACGTGACGCTTCGCGCGATAGACGTGTTGCGCGACGCCGATCTCGTGGTGGCCGAGGATACGCGCGTCGCCCGCAGGCTGCTGCACGCCCTCGAGCTGCGCGGCCGAGAGATCTGGAGCTATCGCGAGCAGAACGCCGCTGCCTCGACGCCTGCCATCCTCGAACGCGCCCGCACGCAGCTCGTCGCCGTGACCAGCGACGCCGGCACGCCGGGCATCTCCGACCCCGGCAGCGATCTCGCTGCGGCGGCCCACGCGGCGGGCGTCGCGGTCGAAGTGCTGCCCGGGCCGAGCGCGGCCGTGGGGCTCGCTCTGCTCTCCGGATTCCCGCTGCAGCGCTTCGTCTTCGAGGGCTTTCCCCCGCGGGCGCTTGGAGCGCGGCGAGAACGCTTCTCAGAGGCGCTGCGCAGCGAGGTAACGACGCTCTGGTACGAGTCGCCCCAGCGCATCCGGGCGAGCCTGAGCGATCTCGCCGAGATCGCGCCCGACGCGCTCGTCTTCGTCGTGCGCGAGTACACGAAACTCCACGAGCAGCAGATCCGAGGGACGCCGAGCGAGGCGCTCGCGGCGCTCCCCGACCCGCTCCGCGGCGAGATCGCCTTCGCTGTCGCACCCTACCGCGCGCAATCGCAGACCGGCGCCGCTGCAGCCCGAGGACGCGGCCGCCGCCATAGACGAGCTGCTCGCGCAGGGCCGGCGCGTCGGCGAGATCGCCAAACTACTGGCCGATCGCGGATTCGGCGAGCGCAAGCGCCTCTACGCGCGCGCCGTCGAGCGGAGCGCGCACGCCCGCGAAAGGCATCGGCGCCAAGCCGGGTAACAAGAGTCAGCCGATGGAACGCACCTACTACGTTACGACGCCGATCTACTACATCAGCGGCAATCCGCATATCGGTCACGCCTACACGACGATCGTCGCCGACGTCTTGGCACGTACCTCGCGCACGTTCCGGCCGACCTTCTTTCTCACCGGTACCGACGAGCACGGTCAGAAAGTAGCCAACGCCGCTGCGGCGGCCGGCAAGACGCCGCAGGAGTGGTGCGACCAACTCGTTCCGCGCTGGAAGGAATTATTCGCCGCGTACCACGTGGAGTACGACGATTTCATCCGCACGACCCAGCCGCGCCACGTGGAGAAGGTGCTGCGCGTCTTCGAACGCCTGCAGGCTTCCGGCGACGTGTACCTCGGCAAGTACGAAGGCTGGTACTGCGTCAGTGACGAGACCTTCTGGCTGGAATCCAAACTCGTCGAAGGCCGCTGCCCGACGTGCGGGCGTGAGGTGCAGTGGATATCCGAAGACGATTGGTTCTTCCGCCTCTCCGCCTATCGCGATCGCTTGCTCGAACATTTCGCCCGTCACCCCGAATGGGTGCAGCCGCGCAGCGTCTACAACGAGATGATGTCCATCCTCAACGAAGGGCTCGAGGATCTTTCGATCTCGCGCACGAGCTTCGATTGGGGCGTTCCGATCCCCGGCGGCGGCGTGATCTACGTGTGGCTCGACGCGCTGCTCAACTACATCACCGCGATCGGCTGGAGCGAGGACGAGGCGCGTTTTCGCGAGCGCTGGCCGGCGCAGACGCAGCTCGTCGGCAAAGAGATCGCGCGCTTCCACACGATCATCTGGCCGGCGATCCTCTGGGCGCTCGGCGAGGCCGCACCGGAACTCGTCTTCGCGCACGGCTGGATCACGGTCGACGGACAAAAGATCGGCAAGAGCCTCGGCAACGCCGTGGACCCGTTCGCGCTCGCGGAACGCTTCGGCCCCGATGCGATGCGCTACTTTCTCTTGCGCGAAGCGCCGTTCGGGAGCGATTTCTCGTACTCCGAAGAGAAGATCGCGCAGCGCTACAACAGCGACCTGGCCAACGATCTCGGCAACCTTCTGCAGCGCACGCTCTCGATGCTGGCCCGCTACCGCGACGGCATCGTTCCGGATTCCGGCGAGCGCAACGCCTCGCTCGGCGCGCGGTTTGAGGGCCTGGGCGTACGCGTCCGCGCGAGCATCCTCGATCTGCGCTTCCGCGACGCGCTCGAAGGCGTCTGGGAGCTGGTGACGGCGCTCAATCGCTCGATAGACGAACGCAAGCCGTGGGCCCTCCATAAGGAAGGGCGCACCGATGAGCTCAATGCGGTGCTCTACGACCTCTGCGAAGGCCTGCGCTGGATCGCGATTCTCCTCCATCCGGTGATGCCCGAGCGCACGGCGGAGATGTGGCAGCAACTCGGCGCGCCCGGGAAGATAGACGACGACTGGACGTCGTCGCTCGCGAGCTGGGGGCTTATGCCGCCGATCGCGCAGACGTCGCTCGCCGCGCCGCTCTTTCCGCGCATCGAACTCGAACCCAAGCCGTGATAGACACGCACTGCCACGTGCAGGATCCGAAATTTGCCGACGATCGCGACGAGGTCATCGCGCGCGCGCGCGCCGCGGGCGTCACGGAGATGGTAACGATCTCCGAGAATCTCGACGAGAGCCCCGCGACGATCGAAACGGCCCGTCGCTACGGAATCCGCGCGGCGGTCGGCATTCATCCGCACGAAGCCGGCAAGGCGCCGGACGACCTGCAGGAACGCCTGCACGCGCTGCTGCGCGAGCGCGAGGTCGTCGCCGTCGGCGAGATCGGCCTAGACTACTACTACGATAACAGCCCGCGCGACGTACAGGCGCGCGTGATGCGCGCGCAGTTGGCGGTCGCGCGCGAGGCGGGGATGCCGGTGGTTTTCCACCAGCGCGATGCGTTCGACGATTTCACCGCGATCCTGCGCGAGGAGTGGCGGCCGCAGATGCGCGGCGTCGTGCACTGCTTCACCGGAAACGCAGATCAGGCGCGCACCTTCGCAGACGAGTTCGGCCTCTACCTGGGGATCGGCGGCGTGCTGACGTTTCCGAAGGCCGAGGAACTGCGCGAAGCGGTGCGCGCGGTCGGCATCGCGCCGATCGTCCTCGAGACCGACTGCCCGTATCTCGCGCCGGTTCCGGTCCGCGGCAAACGCAACGAGCCTGCGTTCGTGACGCACGTCGCGAAGGCACTCGAAGGCGTTCTTGGTGCGGGCGCAGGGAGATCGCCGCCGCCACCGACGCTAACGCGCGACGCGCTCTTCGCGCTATCTGCCCGACGAGAGGCAAGATGAGTGATTCCAGCTCCACGCTTGCCGCTCAAGCCGCACCGCCGGCGGGTCAGACCTGTTCCAGTCAAAGCCACAAACGGACCGTGGGATCCCCCCGGAACGATGCTCGTTTCGATCGACGGGACGCCCGTCGGATCGTTTGCGTTCGGCCCCGACGGCAACCCAAAGCTGTCCTTCAGTTGCACGCCGGGAGTTCACGCCTTTACGTTCACTGCCAAGAGCCAAATGGCATCGCGCCGACATCGTGCTCGGGAAATTACCGTCGGCGACGAGGCCTTTGACTCTCCTGCACCGGAGTAGTGCTCTTGCCGGACGGGAGCGAGCGCTGCGTTCTGCGATGAGCCGCGGCGGTCCCCTGCCCGCAAAGGAGCGTGTGGCATGTTCAGCATTACGATCAACATCAGCGGTCGTACCGTCGCCGGCGCAGCCTTATAATGGTACTACGTTTTTCTCACGCCATTGGGCGAGGCACTGCGGGGGCTCTACGTAATCACGAAGACGACGGCTGGTTTCCAAGTGCGCGAAACCGAGCACGGCCGTTCCAACTTGGAGTTCGACTGTCGAATCGTCACGCATCCGCTTGGCGCCAAGGACGATCCTCCACCGGCCTCCTCGCGGGGATTTGCAGCGTCAGAAGCGGACGGCGTTCCTTAGCGCCGGGCGTAACGCTAATGCAAAACTCTGTGTCTCAAAAACGGGCTGCATAACCGTTGCGGCAGAAGGCTGTGACCGCGACGGTTGCGTTTGTGCTGTTCATTGTCGCAATATCCTTACCGGCCAGAGCGAATTGCTCAAGTGCGGTACAGGGAACGCGCCGAGCTACGATGACGTCAATGCCGTAATGTTCACCCAGAATGGGTGCAAGAACACAATTCAAGCGATGCGGACGTGGCAGCGCTTAAGAGTCCGCAATTTCCGCACGGTTGGTTCGCACCGTCCTATGACTGTTCGACATTTTGGGTTCTGTTTTGGAACGATGGTCGACGAGAACGTTCCGACGACCTACAGTCAGTACAATCTCAGGGGTGCGGTTGGAACGTTCACTCTATCTGCAACACTTAACGACGCAACGGCATTGCTTAGAAGAGACCACTTTTACGCATTGAATCCTGGCAGCAACATGGTCACGGATACTGCCCGGGCTGTGATCACGGTGAAACGGTGCGCTGTAATTACCCGGATCAGCGCTTGATAACATGCAGGGTTCGTCCGTGGGGCAAGATGCGGCAACGCTCAAGCTGTTCGATGATTTTCGGGTTCTGGTTAGGGAAGCGGCTAAGAAGCAGCTGTCGACGTTTCCCAAAGAATTTTGAGCTAACGAAGCTATTCGATCCGTAACGCCCCGAAAGGCGCCTACGGTTTGGCCCACAAATACTCCGCACAGTCGTGCAACTGATTCGGATTAAGGCCAGCCCTGAAACTGACCGACTAAATTGACCGGTAGAATCGGAGGCTATTGGGGCTTCACGACCCCCTCGGCGTCTGGTGTCGATGTAATCGGCGATCTGACCGAGGATTTCGCTGCCAACGTATTCTTCGAGGACACCGGTGAGGAATTTTGGTTCGCCGCCGGCGTGCTTGAGTTTTTGGATCACGATCCCAGCCTCGAAGCGACCATCGGTGGCAGACGAATGTTCTATACCAGCGATGGACGTTGGCAAGAGGTGTGATATTTAGGTCCCACCTCGTTAGCTGCTGGCGCCCCCAGCGTTTACTCGCTGCGGCGTGTCTCGTCTCGACCTCGCCAAATCAATATCCTAAGTCACCCGCGCCACGGGCTTCTCTAGATTTGTTGCCGGCCTAGGTCCGCGGGCGCTGAGCTCCCGCGCGCCTCAAACGGTTTTGCGCTAGCCCAATCGTCCTCCAACCGCTGCCGGACCGCTGAAGCCACCGCCGGGTTCGCGGCGTCGAGGCCCCAGTCGCTCATGTCCCAGCGCCCGCCGGCATACGTGGCGTTTGCCGATCCCAGCCAGGCGCGATCGCCGACGGCCGCGAGTTTCGCCGAGTCGTCGCAGCAGCGCACGCGCACGCCGTCACGCACGAGGTGTGCGAGGAGCGCGCGTTCGCGCGGCGTCTCGCGCAAAACGCGGCGGGTCACGAGCAGGCGCGGCTTTAGGCCGCGCTGGGCGAGGTCCACCAGCGCAGCATATGTGGCATTTCCCGCGCCGAGCGATTCGGTTGCGACGATGACGTCGTCGCCGGGGCCGGCGCACGCGAGCAGTCGCCCCTCCTGCGCGAGCGCGCCGCTCTTGCGGGTCGCAACGGCACGCTTATCGCGGGCGCCGTCGAGCCGCACGACGATGTCGTCGCCGCGCCAGTTCTTCTCATCGAGGTACAGCGTTCCGTCAATCGCGATCTCTTTGGCGTGCAGACCGTCGCGCAGGCAGGCGTCTACGCCGGCCGCGCTCAGGCGCTCGACGATTCGCGCGTTCAGGCGCCCGAGCGAGCCGTTGCGGTCCTCGTAAGGGTGAGCCTCGAGCGCGACGCTCACGCGAGCGCCGCGGCGAGCTGCGGCGGCGAGCGCTCGCACCAGCGGCGCGCCGAGCGTGTAAGCCTCGGCGCTAACCGTCTCGGCCTGGGCGAGGCGTTCGACCACCTCGCCGGTCGAACTGAGGGCGAGCATCGCCGCTCACCTCACGACAAAAGGCGGAAATCGCTACCCCCACAAAGGGGAGTCGGGCGCCGTTTGGAAGCCTCTCACGCAACATGGCCGATACCGCGAAGGGCGCCTTCGTCCGCGAGATGTTCGCCTCGATCGCCCCGCGCTACGACGTTACCAATCGGGTCCTCACCGCGGGCCTGGACGAACGCTGGCGCCGCCGCGCGATCGGCATGCTCGCGCCCAAGCCCGGCACCAAGATCCTCGACCTCTGCTGCGGCACCGGCGACCTCGTCTTCGCGCTCCTGCGCGTCGAGCCGACCCTCGCCGTGACGGGCATAGATTTCTGCACGCCGATGCTCGACTGCGCCCGCAAGCGCGCGGGCGGGAGGGAGAATGAAAAGGCAGCGTTCGTCGAAGGCGACGTGATGGCGATGCCCTTCCCCGACGCTTCCTTTGACGGCGCGACGATGGGCTTCTCGCTGCGCAACGTCGTGGACGTAGACGGCGCCTTGCGCGAGATCCTGCGCGTGCTCAAACCCGGTGGGCGGTTCGTCAACCTCGACGTCAGCAAGGCGCCGAACGTGGCCTTCAAACGTCTCTTCGACATCTACTTCTACGGGGTCGTTCCGGTGCTGGGAGGTCTCGTCGGCGGATCGCGGCGCGCGTATACGTACCTGCCCAACTCGCTGACGAACCATCCAAACGCCAAGGAACTGGAGCAGCGCTTCGCACGTGCGGGCTTCGAAGGCTGCGGATATCTGCCCCTGATGGGCGGCTCCATCGCCATTCACTACGGCGTGAAACCGTGAGCCTCGTGCAGTCGGAACGCGGCACGTACGACGATCTCCACGCCCTCGTCGAACGCTTCTTTAGCGCGACCTTCGCGACCGACAACCCGATCATCACCGAGGCGATAAAACGCATGCTCGCGGCCGGCGGCAAACGGCTGCGTCCGCGCATCACGCTCCTCGCAACGGACGCCTGCGGCGGGAACGCGCCCGAGCAGCTCCACCTGGCCGCGTATATGGAACTCATCCACGTTGCGACGCTCGTTCACGACGACGTGGTAGACAACGCGCAGACCCGGCGCGGCGTGAACGCAACCGCCGTGGATTACGGCAATCGCGTCAGCGTGCTCGCCGGCGACTACCTCTTCGCCTGGATCTTCAAGAACGTCACGAGCGGCTATCCGCATCCCATTCCGCACGTGCTCTCGGCCACGCTGGCCGACATCTGCGACGGCGAGGTGCTCCAACTGCAGGCGATGGGCAGCCTGGATCTGCCGCTCGAAACGTACGTCGAAATCGCGCGCAAGAAAACGGCCTCGCTCTTCGCAGCATCCGCGCAGTGCGGCGCGATCGTCGGCGGCGGCAGCGCGCCGGAGATCGAGGCGCTGCGCGAGTTCGGCGAGTGCTTCGGCGTCGCATTTCAAATGAAAGACGACCTGCTCGACATCACCGCCGACGAGCGCTCGCTCGGCAAACCGGCGGCAAACGACCTCACCGAGCGCAAGACGACGCTCCCGCTGATTGCGGCGCTGGCGACTGCAGGCGCGGAGTTTCGCGCGGAGGCCGCTCGCTTCTACGCCGCCGCCGGCAACGACGGCATTCCGGCCATCGTGCGCTCGATCGAGCAGCACGGCGGCCTGGAGGAGACGCGCGCGCAGATCCGCTCGTTTGCGCAGCGCGCCAAGGCCGCATTGGAGCCGATACGGCCCGGCGCGGCGAAGAGAGAACTCGAAAAGATCACGGACGCCCTCGCCGGGTAGGGCAGAAGAAGGGACCGCTACCATGACCGTTCATCCGATTCTGGCAATCATTGACGCGCCGATCATCATCGGCATACTCGTCGTCGGTGCGCTGCTGTTCGGTGCAGATAAACTGCCGAAGCTCGCGCGCAGCGCCGGGCAGGCGAAGAAAGAGTTCATGATGGGCCAGGCCGAGGCCGACGAAGCCGTGGCCAAGGCGCGCGAGGAAGCCCGCATGCGGGCCGCCGCGCAGCATGCCGACGTGATGGACAACGTCGAGGCCGGCTCGTTCTCGGGGGAGGCCGTACCGCCGCCCACCCCCGGCCACGGCACGCAGAGCTCGTAACGTTTTCGCGTACGTGCAGGCGGAGAGCCCCGCACCGCAATTCGACGACGGAGGCGGGTGGGATCAAAAGGAGATGCCGTTTACGGAGCACCTGCGGGAGCTCCGTAACCGTCTTCTGATATCCATCGCCACGGTCGGTGCGATCGCCGTGGCGCTCTTCTGGCCCTCGCAGTTCCTCATTCGCTTCCTCATGAACGAGTATTTCAACGGCATCGAACTGCACGCGTTCGGGCCGGCCGACGTCATCTTTACCGAACTGCGCCTTTCGATCGTCGGCGGCATCGTACTGGGATTGCCCGTGCTGCTCGCGCAACTCTGGCTCTTCGTCGTTCCCGCCGTCCATCCGCGGACGCGCCGGATGGTCTACGCCTTCGTGCTGCCCTCGCTGCTGCTCGCCATGCTGGGAATAGCCTTCGCCCACTTCGTCGTCATACCGCGCGTCATCGCGGCGCTCATCAGCATCACCAGCGCGGTGGCGACGCCCACGTTCGGCATCTCGGCGACGCTGAACTTCGTCATCATCCTGCTCGCGCTCTTTGCAATCATCTTCCAAACGCCGATCGTCCTGATCGGGCTGGCACGGCTGGGCATCGTGAGCGCGCAGTCGCTCATGCACTACCGCAGGCACGCGATCTTCGGCTTCTTCATCGCCGGGGGCCTGGCCGCACCCGACGGCAATCCGATCACGATGGCGCTGCTCGCGGTGCCGATGTACCTGCTTTACGAGATCTCGATATGGATCATTCTCCCGCTGCAGAAGCAGTGGCGTCCTTCGACAGGCTCAGGATGACGCGAGCATCCTTCGACAGGCTCGGGATGACGCGAGCGTCCTTCGACAGGCTCAGGATGACGCGAGCATCCTTCGACAGGCTCAGGATGACGCGAGCGTCCTTCGACAGGCTCGGGATGACACGGGGGTGACCAGCGCGGTGCGGGGGTTGTATGGCGATTTCGTGCGCACGTTTGGGAACGTGCTCTTCGCCGTTTCGCTGTTCGTCGTGTGGGGGCTGCTCACGCTCATCGGCGTGATCGTAGATCAAGGGAAAGACCCCAGCCTCTACTTTCAGAGCTACGCAGCGCCGATCGCGCGGGCGATCATCCGGCTGGGCTTCGACAACGTCTATCACTCGCCGTGGTACGTCGGCATCGTCGGCCTCATCTTGCTCTCGCTGACCGTCTGCACGTTCAAGCGCGTCATTCCGGCGCGTTTGCCGCCGCTCCATCCGGTCGCCGTCGAAAAGATTCCGCTGCACGCGCACTTCGATGCACCCGGCGACCCCGGCGAAGTGCGCTCGAGCCTCGCGACGCTGCTGCGCGCGCGCGGCTGGCAAGTGCGCGAGAAGGTCTTCGGCGGCACCGTCTGGAGCTTCTCGGACCGGCATAACTGGGCGAGGCGCGGCGTGCTGATCGCGCATGCGGGCTTCGTGATCATCGCCGCCGGCACGACGCTCTACTGGGCTCGCGGCTTCTCGGGCGAGTTGGCCGTGCTCACCGGCCAAAGCGTCCGGGTGCCGCAGACGAGCGCGACCATTCGTCTGGACCACTTTGCGTACAAGATCGAGCCGATCGCGACCAAAAGCGGCATGGTCTACCAGCCGGTGGATTACGTCTCGCGCGTCACCGTCACCGGAAAGGACGGCGTCCCCAAAACGATGACCGTGCGCGTCAACCATCCGATAGACGTTGACGGCACGCTCTACTACCAATCGAGTTACGGCTTCGGCGTGCGTTTTCTCATTACGCGCCTGGGCCGCCGCGTCGCCGCGCTCTCGAGTCGCACGCTGCTCGAAGGCGACACGCTCGAGCTTCCCGGCACCGAGCGCAGCGTGCTCTACGAGAACTTCGCGCCGACGGTGGACCGTCAGCGCGGCGTGCCGACCGCCGACCCGCGCGTGAACGACCCGGCCGTGGGGTTGGCCTTCATGCAGAGCGGCAACCCGGTCGGCGAAACGCTCGTCCCCTTGCGTTCGTGGGTGGACCTCGGCGACGGGTGGCGCCTCATGCCTCAGGCCTATGTCCTCTACAGCGGACTGCAGTACCGCTACGATCCAGGCGTCCCGCTCGTCGGCATCGGGGCGTTCGTCCTGCTCGCCGGGCTGATCGTCTCCTTTTACTTCCTGCCGGCCAGGCTCTTCGTGCGCGTTGACGAGGCCGGCCCCGGACGCTCGCGCGTCGGCCTTGCGGCTACGACCGTCAAAGGATACGACGTTTTCGAGAACGAGTTCGGCCGGCTCGTGATAGCGTTGAGAGGTGAAAATGCCGCTGGATGAAGCCCTTATCGCGACCGCGATCGGCGCGTACACGCTCGGCGCGCTGGCGCTGATCGTATATTTTTTCTCGCGCCAGGATTGGCTGCGCAACTTCGGCGCACCGCTGGCGATCGCCGGCTGCATCGCGCAGTTCGCCCAGCTGGTCGCGCGCTACGAGACCACGCACGTCTGGCCGCTGCTCAATCTCTACGGCTCGCTCTCGCTCTTCGCGGCGATGTCGGTCGCGATCTACATCTACTTTGCCTTTCGGTACAAGCTCTGGTTCGCGGGCGGCTTCGTCCTCGCGTTGGCGGCGATTTCCCTTGCGTACGGGGTCACGTGGTACGAGGGGACGATGCCCCCCGTGCCCTCGCTGCAGTCGTACTGGGCGAAGATCCACGTGCCGATCGTCGTTTCGTCGTACGCTGCCTTCCTCGTCGCGTTCGTCTTCTCGTGCATTTACCTGCTCAAGTACTACCTGGAACGCGGCGCCGCGGCTTCCGGCAGTGCGGTCGCGAACTGGCTCGCCACGCTGCCGAGCCTGCCGCAGCTCGACGTGATCGTCTACCGCGCCATCGCGATCGGCCTGCCGCTCATATCCATCGGAATCATCACCGGCGCCATGTGGGCGAAAGAGGCCTGGGGCGCCTACTGGCAGTGGGATCCCAAGGAGACCGCCGCGCTCTTCTCCTGGATCGTCTACCTCGCGTACATGCACTTGCACACGCGCCACGCCTGGCGCGGCCTGCGAACGAACTGGGTCAGCGTCGCCGGCTTCCTTTCGATCATCTTCTGCTACCTCGGCGTGAACATTTGGATCTCCGGGCTCCACAGCTACAAGATGTAAGCAGCCCGGCCGCTCGTTATCGCCGGTAGGAGCGCGCCACACTCTCCAAGAGCGCGCGCATCATCACCTCCGGGAGCGCTACCGGCGATTCGACGAGCATGCGCTCGCGCGCGAGCTCCGAGCGCAAGCGCTCGCTGCGGGCGTGCTCGGTCGGTGCGCGCGCGATGAGATACTCCGAGCGCACCCCGTCGGCTGCCGCGAGCGCGTCGCGCGAGCGCGCCCGCTCGCCCATCGCGTAGAAGAGCTCCGCTGCGGCCTCCAGCGCGATGACTGCGAGTTCGGTATCGCCGTTGGCTACGGCGATCTCCGCGGCGCGCGACGCGTGCGTGCGAGCCGCCGAGAGGTCGGAGCGCTCGACGGCCAAAAGCGCGAGGCCGACTTCGGCGTGCCCTTCTACGTAGCCGTTGTTGGTTGCGGCGGCCGCGGCGGCGGTGCGTTCGAGGAGTTCGCGCGCCCGCTCGCTCCGGCCGAGCGCAAACTCGCAGCGGCCCACGTCGGCAGCCATAAGCGCTTCGTCGTCGCCGGCGCCCAACTGCGCGAACGCTTTGCGGGCTCGCGCGAACTCCTCTCGCGCTTCAGCCACATCGCCGCGTGCGTAGGCCGCCGCCCCGATCGCGCTTCGTGCAAAGGCGGTCATGTACGTATCGCCGGCTTGCGCAAAAATTGGCAGCGCCTCGTTTGCCATCTCCGCCGCCAACCCGACGCGGCCGGTCATGCGCGCCGCGTTCGCGGCATAGAGCAACGCCTTCCCCAGCGTCGGACGGTCGCCGCAAGCGCGCAGTTCGCCGACGGCGCGCTCGAACGCGGGGAGATTATGTTCGGCGCCGCCGAGATTCCGGCCCACGACGGCGCGCAAGTACAGCATCTCCGCGCGTAAGGGAGAGGGCTCGGGCATGCGCGCGATGGCTTCGTCGTACCAACGGCAGGCGCGCCGCGCGTGGCCACGGTCGAAGAAGAATCGCGAGAGCGCGGCGAGCGCCCGCGCACCGAGTTCGAGGTCGCTCCCGCGCACGATCGCCATTTCGAGCGCCGCGGCTATACGATCGAATTGCGCTTCGACGCCGTCGAATGCGCCGGCGGCGCCGGCACCGCGCAGCTCGGCACCGCGTGCCGCGACGGGCTCGAGCACCGCGCGCATCTCGCGTTCGGCCCCCTCGCCGAGCGCCGCTTCAGGCACGCGGCTGCGCTCGAACGGGCCGGCCTCCACGTCGGCCCCTTCGCGCAGCGCCGCCGCGAACGCGTCGTAAAGACGGCGGGCGCCGTCGGCATCGCCGAAACGTTCCAAGGCGGCGACGGCATCGCGCAGCGCCCTTTCGCTGAGCGGATCCACCTCAACGAGCGCCCGCGCGTGTCGCGCGACCCCGCCGGCGTCGGCCATGCGAATCGCGCGCTCGAGCAAGAACGACAGCAGGTCCACTTGGATCGCGCGCAGCCGCCGCCGCTCGCGTTCTACGACCGCATCGTCCACGCCGGGAAAGACCGGTTCTCGATAGAGCGCCGCAGCGCGATCCGCCTGCGAGAGATCCTTGCACAGCAGGAGGTAATGGGAGACGTCCACCGACCAGAGCGCCTCGGGCGCGAGGGAAACCCGGTCGCGGGTGCGCTCGATGGCAGCGGGTAACCCGACGGCGCGCAGCGCCGCGTCGAGTTCGTGCAGCCGGCGTCGGAGATTGCCTAACCCTTTGGCATCGCTCTCCTCCGGCCAAAGGTCGGCGGCTAGGCGCGCCCGGTCTACCGCCTCGCCGGGTAAAACGAGATGCGCGAGGGAGCGCCGTGCGCGCGGCGAGAATGCCGCGGCGCGTTGCACCCCGGCGGCGAAAACCTCGAAACGCCCGAAGGCGAAGATGGATACGCCGCGGCCCACGATGCGGAGATTCTGCGCCGGGGGCCGTCACCTCCGCGCCTAGGGTTGATAGAAGGCCACCCCGTTCGGCCCGGTGCCCGAATCGGGGAACGGCGAACCGGCGACCGGCGAGAGCGCTCCGGAGCCGCTAATCGCATACACCGCGATCGTATTGGTGCTGTTGTTCGTAACGAAGAGATGCTTGTCGCCCTTATCTACTCCAAGCGCGGTCGGCCCGGCTCCGCTGCCGTCGGCGAACGGGGAGCCGCCGAGCGGGACGAGAGCGCCGCCGCCGCGGATCGAATAGCCGGAGATCGTGCCGTCCCCGTAGTCGGCGACGTAGACGAATTTGCCGTTGGCCGTCATCGCAATCCCCAGCGGCGTTCCGCCGGCCGCGAAGGGAGAGCCGGCAAGCTGCGCGAGCACGCCGCCTGCGGCCGAATACGCGCTCACGTCGGCGGAGGCCCCGTTGGTGACGTAGAGGTAGGCGCCTTTCGGCGTCATGACCGCAGCGGTCGGCCCCTCATGCGTGGCGTAGCTGTTCAGTTCGGTCAGCGCTCCGTTCTTGGCGAGGCGGAACGCCGAAACGTACCAGCCGTAGGTATCTACGGTGTAGAGGTAGTTGCCGCTCGTTACCGCCATGCTCGGGTTGGAGCTGCAAAAGCCCGGGCACGATACGGTGAACGGCGAGCCCTTCACCGCCGAGAGTTTGCCCGACTTCTTCGCGATGTCGAAGGCCGCGATCGAACCACCGTTCACCGCATCGGCGGCGTAGAGGCGCTTGTCGCCCTTAGGAATGAACAGGCCGCTCGCGCCGACGCCGGCGTTGGTAGACTGGCTCAAGAGCGTAAGGCCGCCGGACGAGCCGATCGAGAAGGCGGCGACGTTGGCGGAGACGCTGCCGCTGGCATACAGGAAGGGTCCCTGCGGATCCACCGCTATGCCAAACGCGCCGGGCGAGTTCGTATACGAGTAGAAAGGCGAGCCCGAGACCTCGGTGAGCGCGCCGCTCTTGGCAATCGCATAGACGGAGATCGTCGTGTTGGTGTTCTCGACGAACACGTAGCCGGAGGCGGAGCCGGGCCGCGCCACGCGCGCGCTGCCGGCCGCCGGCAGCGGGCCGCCGGAGGGCGCCTGCGAAGCGCACGCGGCGAGCAGTAGTGGGACGAACGCCGATAAGGCGCTCCGTACGTGCTTTCTCATGCGTCCACGGTAGGAGCCGGGCGTCCCGGATTCGTCCCAAAACGCGGGGCGCTGCGAGTTTCGTCGGAGCGTGCCCGACAGGGCAGGATTACCGAGGGGGATAAAGAGGCTTGCGACCCGTTCGCACTATTTTCCGGGAGAAGAGCCTTGTCCGACACGAGCGCTTACGACCTGCCGCAAACCGAAGACGAGATCACGCGCCGCACGTTCATGGCCAAAGCCACGATGGCCATCGGCGGCATCGTCGGCGTGGTGCTCGCCATCCCGATCGTCGGCTCGCTGATTCCCGAGACGAAAACCTCCGAAGGATCGTGGGCGCCGCTGAGTGCGGCCGAACTCGACGCGCTGCAAAAGGCGACGTCTAAGCCGGTGAAGATGACGTTCACCCTCAAGTACAAGGACGGCTACCTCCCCGAGCAGTCGGCCGAAGATTACGTCTGGGGAATCAAGGTTGACCCGGCAAAGTTCCAAGCCTCGCGCACGGACATCTTCAGCGGACCCGGCGGCAAGGCCGACGTTCCGTACGAGGTCGTGAACATGGGCTTCGTCGTCTTCAGCCCGATCTGCCCGCACCTAGGCTGCTATTACAACTGGAGCGACGAGCAGAATCGCTTCATGTGCCCGTGCCACGGCTCGCAGTACAACTTCGACGGCACGCACGTGGCCGGCCCCGCGCCGCGCGGCCTGGATCCGCTTCCCTTCCGCGAGCAGAGCGGTACGGCCGAGGTCACCTGGATCATCTACCAATCGAACACGCCGCAACGCATCGTCGTCTCTTACCAGGCATAGGTAACAACTGCAGATGCTCAACTGGATCGAAAAACGCACCGGCTTCGTCTCGCTGACGAAGGAGTTCCTCACCGAAGACGTCCCCGGGGGCGCGAGCTACTGGTACGTGTTCGGCAGCGCGACGCTGTTCGCGATGATCGTGCAAATCGTCACGGGCATCTTCCTGACGTTCTTCTACGCACCGTCGGCGGCGACGGCGTGGGAGTCAACGCGCGCGATCTACCTCAATCCCTTCACGCACTTCCTCCTCTCGGTGCACTATTGGGGCGCGTCGGCAATGATCGCGCTCGTGTTCCTGCACTTACTGCAAGTGCTGATTTGGGGCGCGTACAAGGCGCCGCGCGAACTGCAGTGGGTCGTCGGCGTGATCCTGCTGCTCGTCACGCTCGTGCTCGGGCTCACCGGCTACCTGCTGCCCTGGGATATGGATGCGTACTTCGCATCGCAGGTCTCGCTCAACATCACGGGGCTCGCGCCGGTCCTGGGGCCGTTCATCCAGCACGTCGCGCAAGGCGGCGGCAGCATGGGCACGGCGACGATCAACCGTTTCTTCGGCCTGCACGTCTGGCTGATGCCGGCGGTGCTCGTCATGCTCGTCGGCGCTCATTTGGCGATCTTCCGCCACAACGGTTCGGCCGGACCGGTGGTGGACGATCCGCGCAAACTCAAGCCCGGACGCTTCTGGCCGGATCAGATGTTCATGGACGGTGCGTTCTCGCTGTTCGTCTTCGCCGTCATCATCTTTCTCTCGTTCTTCTTCCCGCCGTACCTCGACGCGAAGGCCGATCCGACGAAGTTCTTCGTCCCGTATCCGGCCTGGTATTTCTTGTCGCTCTTCGGCCTGCTTTCGCTCGTGCCGCCCGAGATCAGCATCGGGCCCCTCACGATCAGCATGGAGCTCATCGCGACCATCGTCGTCCCGACGATCTTTCTGCTCGTCGTCCTCCTCATTCCGTGGCTCGATCGGAGCACGACGCGCGGCTTTTCGGCGCGCGCCGGGATTCTTTGGATAACGACCATCGTCGTCGCGACGATCGCCGGCCTCTCTATCTACGCGCAGATCGGCATCATGACCAAACAGGCGGCCGCGCCGCCCTCGCCGCCCGAAGCGACCGTTCTGGCCGCACCGGCCGAAGCGGCGGAGCCCAGCGGCGGGTCCGCCGGCGCGGGCGTTGCCGGCGGCGCAAACGCGGCCGGAGCGAAGGTCTACGCTTCGAACTGCTCGAGCTGCCACGGCGCACAAGGCCAAGGCACGCCCGGCGCCTTCCCGCCGCTTGCGAACAATCCGGTCGTGACGGGCGATGCGAACAAGGTCGTCGGGATCGTGCTCGGCGGCTTACACGGCGCGATCGTGGTCGGCGGACAAAGCTATAACGGCATGATGCCGTCGTGGAAGGGCACGCTCTCGAGCAAAGACGTGGCGGACGTCATCTCGTACATCCGCGGTTCGCTGGGAAGCAATCACGCCTCTGCGGTAACGCAGGCGCAGGTCGCCGGCTACAAGCCGTAGCCGGCCCGGCAGGGCGGCCCGTCGTAGAGAAAGAGTGCGGCCTTGCGGTCCACCGCGATGACGCGGCGGCGGCGGCCGTAGGTCGGATCGTACGAGGGACGCACCGCCGGCGCGACGACCCATGCGCGCGGCGCTTTGCAGATGATCGTCCGCGGATCCACGCCGTCGGCTTGGGGATCGCCGCCGGTCGGCGGTTCGAGCACGTTCACGACCGGCCGCGTGTAGAAGAGCAGCGCGTTCCCACCCGAGACGCCCTGTATCGCGACGATGTCGCCGCTTTGACGGCGGCTCTCGATGAGCCCCGCCAAACGCGGTACCGGCTTAAAGGCTTCTGCGGCTGGTAAGACCCGCGCCGCCAGCACGTCAACCGCGACGACCGCGGCGAAGGCCAGCGCGTAGGGCGCGGCGCGCAACGTGCGCGCGCGCGTGAAGAAGACCGCCGTCAGCAGCGAGCCGGCGAAGATCGCCACGGCCATCGCCAGCAGCGGCGGCACCGCGAGCGAGATCTCCGCGGTCAGGCGATTGTTGCGCGTGAAGAGCCAGATCGCAACCGCGAGCGCGCCGATCGTAACCGGAACGGTTGCGGCCGAAATAACGGCCGAGCGCATCGCGCCTTTGACGACGACGGCCTCGAAATAGAGCGCGGTTACCAGCGCGAGCGCGGGCAGCTCCAGCGCCACGTAGTTGGGCAGCTTCGTGCGCGCGACGCTGAAAAAGAGCAGCGGCACGACGATCCAGCAGAAACCCAGCCGCAGGAGCCTGGAGATCTGCGGCTCCCGTGCGGGCGCCGAGCGAAGCGTGCGCACGCCGTACGCGATCGCGGTCGGCAGGAAGGCGATCCACGGGAAGAACCCGAGGATGATGACCGGCAGGTAGTACCAGAACGGACCCGATTGGTTCTCGACGACGCTCGTGTAGCGGCCGAACGTGTACTCGCCGATGAGTTTCTCGAGCGGAAAGAGGCGGTAGTGCGCCACCAGCGCGATCGGCCACGGAGCCGCGATCGCGAGGAACGCAAGGCCGCCGACGACCCATGCCCGCGCCGAGGGCGCGTGCGTCGTCTCGCAGCGGCGGTTCCAAAGATAGAACGGAACGATCGTCATCACCGCTACCACCGGCGCGACGAGACCCTTGGCGAGAAAGCCGAAGCCGGCCGCGATCCAGCCGTAGATCGTGTAGCGGTCGTGCCCGGTCTCCAAGCCCCGAAACCACCAGAAGATCGTCAACGCGACCGCGAGATCGAGTAGCGCATCCATGATCGCGAGGCGCCCGATGACGACTTGCATCAAGCACGTCGAGAGCACCACCGCGGCGTAGATGCCCACGCGCGTCCCGGCCTGGCGGGCGACGGCATAGCCGGTTAATCCGCCCATCGCGATCGTCGCCAGCGCCGATGGAAGTCGCAGCGCGAAAGTCGTCGCGCCGCCCAAAAGCATCGAAAAGACGGCGCCAAGCCAGAAGTAGAGCGGCGGCTGCACGAAGTACGGCACCGCGTTGAGGTGCATGACGACCCAGTCGTGGGTGAGGAGGATCTCGCGAGCGACTTCGCCGTAGGCGGTCTCGCTGTTATCCCAAAGGGTGCCCGCGCCCAGGCCAGGCAGGGTTGCGAGGGCCGCTACGATCGCTCCGACGAGGGCGGCACGCGCGGGCTTGACGGGCGGCAATACCGGCACGGGGGCGGTTTTTGGCGCCGGGATGCGGAAGTCTTTGTACGCTTGTATGCTCCCAATCTCTCTGCGGCCGAACGGCCGCCGAGCCGTTATCGTCGGCGGCGGCAGCGTCGCCGCGCGCAAGGCTGAAGCGCTCGTTGCCGCGGGTTACCCGATCTTCGTCGTTGCCGAGCGCATCGACGGCGCTCTGCGCGCGATGCTTGCCGAACGCGGCGGCGACTGCGCCGTGCGCTCGTACGAATCTGCCGACGTCGCTAACGCCGCGCTCGTCGTCGCCGCGACCGACGATGAGGCAACGAACGCACGCGTCGTTTCGGACGCCCGCACCGCGCACGCGCTCGTCTGCGACGCATCGCGCCCGGAGCGCGGCGATTTCAGCATGGCGGCGACGGAACGCATCGGCGACCTTACCATCACCGCCGACTCGGCCGGCGGCTCGCCCGCATTCGCGCGCCGCGTCGTGCGCGAGATGGCCCGGGCGCTGGGCCCGCAGTACGGCGACGCGGTGCGTACCCTCGCACGGATGCGCGCGCACGTGAAAGCGGCCTTCCCGCCGGAGGAACGCGCCGGAATTCTGCGGGCGCTGGCCGCACGCCCGGTGGACGAACTCGCCGCGATGCCCGCCGCCAGCGTCGTCTGCGCGTCGCGGCGCAGCGCGCTTGCGACCGTGCAGAGCCGGTACGTCGCCGCGTGCCTCGCGCAGCGCGGCATCGCATCCACGATCCTCGGCATCACCACCGCCGGCGACCGCGATCAGGAACGGCCGCTCGACCGCCTGGACTCACCGAACGTCTTCGTAAAAGAGCTCGAAGCGGCGCTGCGCGACCGCCGCGCCGACTATGCCGTTCACTCGTGTAAGGATCTGGCCAGCTCGCTGCCCGACGATATGCGCCTAGCGGCGATCTCGCGACGAGAAGATCCGCGCGACGCCTTCTGCAGCGAACGCTTCGCGAACTTCGAATCGCTGCCGCCCGGTGCGGTAGTCGGCACCTCGAGCCCGCGCCGCCGGGAGCAGCTGCGCGCGCTCCGGCCGGACCTGCAGTTTACGACGCTCCGCGGCAACGTGGATACGCGCCTGCGTAAACTGCGCGAGGGCGGGTACGATGCGATCGTTCTGGCGATGGCTGGGCTCAACCGCTTGCGCGCGCGCGCGACCCACGTCGTCGCCTTCGACGTCGAAACGCTCGTGCCGGCGGCCGGACAGGGTGCGCTCGGGATCGAGACGCGCGCCGGCGACGACGCGCTCGCGGGCGTGCTGCGCGCGGCCGTCAACGACCACGGCGCCGAACTGTGCGTCGCCTGCGAACGCGCTGCGCTTCGTACCTTGCAGGCCGGCTGCAGCGCGCCGATCGGAGTTCACGCCACGCTGGAGGGAGAGACGATGACCGTACGCGGATCCTACGCGATCGAGGGCTCGGGGATACGCACGCAGCGCCGCGAGGCGCGCGTCGCAACCCTGCGCGAAGCCGAAGCGCTCGGAGCCGAACTGGCCGGAGCGCTGCGTTGATCGCGCTGCGTCCGCGCCGTCTGCGACGGGGAGAGGTCGTTCGCTCGCTCGTACGCGAGCACCGCGTCCACGTAGATCAGCTCGTGCAGCCGCTCTTCGTCGCCGAGCGCGCGGAGGATTGCGGGCCGATCGCTTCGATGCCCGGCATCGAGCGGCTAGACGTCGAGCAGGCGGTCACCGAAACGATCGAGCTCTTCGCGCTCGGCGTGCGCAGCGTGCTGCTCTTCGGCATTCCGGCGCGCAAAGACGCCGTCGCCTCGAGCGCCTACGATCCTGACGGCATCGTGCAGCGCGCGATCCGCGCGATCAAAGAAGCGCTGCCGGAGATGCTCGTGATGGCCGACCTCTGCAGCTGCGAGTACACGGACCACGGCCACTGCGGCATCCTCGACGCGAACGGCGAGGTAGAGAACGACGCGACGGTCGAACTGCTCGCGCGCACGGCGCTAACGTACGCGCAGGCCGGCGCCGACGTCGTCGCTCCCTCCGATATGATGGACGGGCGCGTCGGTGCGATCCGCAGCGCGCTCGACGCGCAGGCGCAGAGCCACGTTGCGATCGTCGCCTACAGTGCGAAGTACGCCTCCGCCTTCTACGGCCCGTTTCGCGAGGCTGCAGGAGCGACGCCGGGTTTCGGCGACCGCCGCGGCTATCAAATGGACCCGCCGAACGTGCGCGAGGCGATGCGCGAGATCGCGCTCGACGTCGCCGAGGGCGCCGACATCGTGATGATCAAACCGGGTCTTGCGTACCTGGACGTGTTGCGGGCCGCTCGCGAACGCTTCGACGTGCCGATCGCCGTCTACAACGTGAGCGGCGAGTATTCGATGCTCAAAGCGGCGATCGCCGCCGGTTGGCTCGACGGCGAACGCGCCGTGGAGGAGACGCTGGCGGCGTTCGTGCGCGCCGGAGCGGACGTAATCGTCACCTACTTTGCCAAGGAGTACGCGCTACGGCATGCCTGATCGCCCCGCGCTCGGGCCGGCCGCGATCGTGCTGCTCGCGGGCGGACGCGCGCTGCGATTTCCCGGAAAGCTCGAACACCTCATCGGCGGCGAGCCGATGGTAGCCCGCGTCTGCCGGGCGGTGCGCTCGACCGGCTGGCCGGTCTACGTCGCCGCCAACGGGGCCCTCTCCCCGGAGGTCCTGGCCTTGCTCGACGCGCCGGTGCTCCGCGACCGCCACCCCGGCGAGGGTCCGCTCGCGGCCCTGGTCTCCGCCGCCGAGGCGATCGAGGCGCCGACGCTGTTCGCGGTCGCGGCCGATCAGCCGTGCCTGGAAGGCAGCGTCCTGCAGCGCCTGGCCGCGGCCTGGGAGCCGGGCGACGAGGCGGTCGTACCGATCCACGACGGGCGCCTGGAGCCGCTGGCGGCCCTGTACGCTCGGGCGGCCGTGCAGCGCGAGGGAGCTCGCCTGCTCGGGGAGGGCCGGCGGGCCATGCACGGGCTCATCGAGCGCCTCGAGGCACGATTCGTGCCCGTCTCCGGCGAATATTTTCAGAACGTCAATAGCGTCGCGGACTTGCGCGGCGAAACGAGTTAGGGATGAGTTTGGAACGTTCGATCGCCGCGTTCGCCAGGGCGCGGCGCGTTATTGCAGCCGGCGTAAACTCGCCGGTGCGCGCGTTGGGTGCCGTCGGCCTCTCGCCGGTCTTCATGAAGAGCGGCTCGGGCGCGTCGCTCTGCGATCTCGACGGGCACGAGTACCTCGACTACGTGATGTCGTGGGGAGCGCTGCTGCTCGGGCACGCGCATCCCGCGGTCACCCGCGCCGTCACCAACGCGGCGGCGCGCGGCACGGCCTTCGGCACGCCGACCGAACTCGAGAGCGAATTGGCGGAACTCGTGATCTCGATGGTGCCTTCCATCGAGCGCCTGCGCTTCGTCTCCAGCGGCACCGAAGCGACGATGAGCGCCGTACGGCTGGCTCGCGGCTTCACGCACCGCCCCAAGATCGTCAAGTTCGCCGGCTGCTACCACGGTCACGGCGATTCGTTCCTCATCGCAGCCGGTTCGGGCGCGCTGACCAACGGCGTGCCGGATTCGCCCGGCGTCACTCAAGGCACCGCGCTCGATACGATCGTCGTACCCTACAACGACGTCGCAGCGATCGAAGCGGTCTTTGCCGCGAGCGCGGATACGATCGCAGCGGTGATCGTCGAGCCGTACGCCGGGAACATGGGCTTGGTTCTGCCGCTCCCCGGCTACTTAGCGCGCTTGCGCGAGTTGTGCACGGACAACGGCGCGCTGCTGATCTTCGACGAAGTGATGACCGGCTTTCGCGTCGCGCGCGGGGGCGCTCAATCCATCGAGGGCATTACGCCCGATCTCACGACGCTCGGCAAGGTCATCGGCGGCGGCCTGCCGGTCGCCGCATTCGGCGGCCGCGCCGATATCATGGCGTACCTCTCTCCCGAAGGGCCGGTCTACCAGGCGGGCACGCTTTCGGGCAATCCGCTCGCGATGGCGGCCGGGATCGCCACCCTCGGCATCATCGCCGAGGATGCGACCCTCTACGAGCGCCTCGACGCCACGACCCGGGAACTCACGGAGGGGCTCGATCGCGTGATGCGCCGCCATGGCGTCGCGCACTCCTGCGCCCGCGCCGGCTCGATGTTCTCCGTGTTCTTCACCGCGGGGCCGGTCAACGATCTGGCGGACGCCCGCAAGTCGGACGTCCGGCTCTTCGCGAAGTACTTTGCGGCCATGCTCGATCGCGGCATCTACCTCGCGCCCTCTCAGTTCGAGACGAACTTCGTCTCCACCGCGCATACGCGGGGCGACGTCGAACTCACCCTGGCCGCCGCCGAAGGCGCCCTCTCCGCACTCATGGCGACCGCATGATCGAAGCCAAGCTCTCGCCGCCGCGCTTGGATCTGGTCGAACCGCTCGGCGAAGTTGCGATCCCGCGGCTCTACGCGTACCATCGCGTGCTGCGCCAGGCGCTCGCCGCCGGCAAAGAGACGATCACCTCGCACGGGATGGCCGCGCTGCTCGGGCACACGATCGCGAGCACGCAGATTCGCAAAGATCTCTCCGCGCTGCGGCCGCTCGGCCGGCGCGGACAAGGCTACGCGATCGCGCCCCTCGCAGAGCAACTCGCGCTCGTGCTCGGCCTCGACCACGACTGGCGCATCGCGATCGTCGGCTTCGGCTACCTCGGCCGCGCGTTCGCGACGTTCATCACCGCGCGCGAAAGCCGCTTTCGCGTCTGTGCGATCTTCGACAACTCCGAGAGCGTCGTCGGAGAGGTCTGGCAAGGCATCCGCGTGCACGACGTCGCCGAGATGGATCGCGTAATGCCTGCGGCCGAGTGCAACATCGCCGTGATCGCCGTCCCCGCCGCCGCCGCCGCGCAGTGCGCGCAGCACGCCGCCGAGCTGGGTGCGCGCGCGATCTTCAACTTCGCGCCGATGCCGCTGCACCTGCATCCGCCGGTGACCGTCCGCAACATCGACCTTGCCGGCGAGATGGCGATCCTCACCCACCGGCTGAGCCTGGAGGCGCTCTGATGCCGATCGCCTGTATCGGCCTCTCGCACCACACGGCTCCGCTCGAAGTGCGCGAGCGCCACGCATTTCCGCCTGCGCGCACTTCCGAAGCGCTGGTCGCGTTGCGCGACTACGAAACGGTGCGCGAAGCGGTGATGCTGCAAACCTGCGGACGCCTCGAGATCTACGCCGAGGTCGAAGAGTACGAGGAAGGCATCGCGCAGATGAAGGCGTTCCTCACGAACTTCCGCCACGGCACGACCGGCTACGATATCGAATCCTACCTCTACACGCGGCTCGGGCGGCAGGCCGTCGAGCATCTCTTCCGCGTGAGCACCGGGCTCGATTCGATGCTGATCGGCGAGGCCGAAATCCTGGCGCAAGTCAAGGGTGCGTACGTCTCGGCCACGCAGGCCAAGTCGCTGGGGCGCACGCTCCACCGGCTCTTCCACGATGCGATCTCCGCGGGCAAGACCGCGCGCGCGCAGACGCGCATCGGCGATGAGTCCGCCTCGATAGCGACGGCCGCGGTGGACGCCGCACGCGAACGCCTCGGGACGCTCGAGGGCACGTCGGTGCTCGTCGTCGGCGCCGGGAAGATGGGTCGCAGCGCCGTCAAGCGCCTGCGCCGCGAAGGTGCGGCGCGCGTGATCGTCACGAACCGGACCGTCTCTCGCGCGCGCGACATCGTCGCGGAAGCCGGCTTCGGCGAGGCGGTCGAGATGCCGGAACTCGTGGAGGCGATGGCGGGCGCCGACGTCGTCGTCGCCTCGACCGGCGCATCGCACTACATTCTCAGCGAAGAGCGCGTGCGCGCGGCGATGGCGCTGCGCCCCGATCGCCCGCTCTTCGTCGCCGATATCGCCGTGCCGCGCGACGCCGACCCGGCGATCGCGGACATTCCCAACGTCTCGCTCGTGGACGTAGACGGGCTCAAGTCGGTGGTGGACGAGCGTCTGGAAGTTCGCCGCGAGGCGATCCCGGCCGTCGAAGAGATCGTCGAGGAGTTTGCCGAGCGCTTCGAATCGTGGCATCGGGCACGAGCGGTCGTGCCCGTGATCTCGACGCTCACGCAGAAGGCCGAGAAGATTCGCGCCGCGGAACTCGAGCGGCTGTTCGCGCGCTGCCCGGAACTCGGCGAACGCGAGCGGATGCTCGTGACCGGCATGTCGCTCACGATCGTCTCGAAACTTCTGCATTCCGTTATTCTGAAGGTCCGCGAGAAGGCCGACGTAGATCACGCCGAAGCGCTCTCGAGCGCGCGCGTGCTAGACGAACTCTTCGAACTCAACCTCGCCGACCACATCGCCGAGCTGCTGCCGAAGACCGCCGCGGATGGCGGGGAGTAGCGCCGGACGGGTCTACCTGGTCGGCGCAGGCCCGGGCGATCCGGGCCTGCTGACGTTACGGGCCGCCGAACTGCTGACCGCCGCCGACGTGCTTCTCTACGACGCGCTCGCGGCCGACGCGATCGTCGCGCTGGCGCCGGCGTCGTGCGAACGCATCTTCGTCGGTAAGCGCGGCGGCACGCACGCGATGCCGCAGGCGGATATCGAAGCGCTCGCAATAGCCAAAGCGCGCGAAGGCCTGCGCGTCGTACGCCTCAAAGGGGGCGATCCGCTCGTCTTCGGCCGCGGCGGCGAAGAAGCGCAGGCGCTGCGCGAAGCGGGCATCGCGTTCGAGATCGTGCCGGGCATCAGTTCGGCGATCGCGGCGCTCGCCTATGCGGGCATTCCCGTCACGCACCGGCGCCACGCGGCCGCCTTCACGGTAATGACCGGGCACGAGGACCCCACCAAGCCCGCCTCCACGCTGGATTGGTCCAAACTGGCGGATCCGCAGCGCACGCTCGTGATTCTCATGGGCATGGAGAACTTGCAAGGGATCGCGCGCGAACTGCGGGAGCGTGGGCTCGACGAAAACACGCCGGTCGCCGTCGTACAGGAAGGCACGCGCCCGACCCAGCGCACGGCAACCGGAACGCTCGCCACGATCGCGGACGTCGTGGAGCGAGAGGGTCTGCAAGCGCCGGCGGTCGTCGTCGTCGGCGGGGTCGCGGCTCTGCGTGACGAGCTGCGCTGGTTCGACGCCGGGCCGCTCTTTGGAAAGCGCGTGCTCGTCACGCGCACCGGCGAACAGTCGGATGCGTTCGCGCGCGCGCTCCTGGCGCGCGGCGCAGAGCCGATTCGCGCGCCCGCCATCGCGGTCGTGCCGCCCGACGACCAGGCGCCCGCGCGCAGGGAGGCGGCGCAGTTGGCGACGTACGCCTGGATCGTCTTGACCTCGCAAAACGGCGTGGACGCGCTCTTCGCCCATTTGGATGAGATCGGCGCCGACGCACGCGCCTTCGGGAACGCGAAGGTAGCCGCGATCGGCGACCGTACGGCCGAACGCCTGCGCGCGCACGGCATCCGCGCGGATCTCGTTCCGGCCGAGTTCGTCGGCGAGGCGCTGGCCCGGGCGCTGATCGAGCGCACCTCTCCCGGCGATCGCGTTCTCTTCTACCGGGCCGCACAGGCGCGCGACGTTCCCGTGCGCGCGCTCGAGGCGGAGGGACGCGTGCCGGACGGACGTCGCGGCGTACCAGACGGTCTTCGCGAGCGATCCGGCATACGCAGAGAAAGTCGCGCGAGCCGACGTTCTCACGTTTACGAGCGCGAGCACCGTGCACGGCTTCTGCTCGCTGCTCGGCGGCAAGGAACGCGCGGCAGTCGCCGCGAGCGGAAAACTCGTCGCGTGCATCGGTCCGGTTACCGCGCATGCCGCACGCGAAGCCGGGCTCGCGCCGCAGGTCGTTGCGAGCGCGTACACGACGGCAGGCCTGCTCGAGGCGCTGGAAGCGTTTCTCTCGCGAGGACCGTGACGCAGATCGCGCTGGGCGCCGCCCTCGCCTCGATCGTCGCAGCGGCGGCCTGGCGAGTACGCGCGCTCTCCGCGGACGGCGCGCTTGCGGCGTTTGCGGTCGGTGCGATCGTTTTCGGAGCGGCGGGCTGGCAAGGCGCTGCGGTGCTCTTCGCTTTCTTCATACCGTCGGTGCTGCTCTCGCGCGTGGGACGCGCACGCAAAGGCGCGCTGCTCGACGTCGAGAAGCCCGGGCCGCGCGATGCGCGCCAAGTGCTCGCCAACGGCGGCGTAGCAGCGCTCTGCGCGCTTGCAGGCTTGCGCGCGGGCCCCGTCTTCGCAGCGGCGTTCGCCGGCGCGTTTGCCGCGGCGTCCGCGGACACGTGGGGCACCGAGGTCGGCTCGCTCTCCAGAAAACGTCCCGTCTCGATCCTTACGTTCCGCGCGGTGACGCCCGGCATCTCCGGCGGGGTCACGCCGCTGGGATCGCTCGCCTCGATCGGCGGCGCGCTGGCGGTCGCGTTCGTCGCTGCGCTCGCGGGCGTCGCCCCGCTGCTGCCCGTAGCTCTCGCCGGCATCGCCGGCGCATTGCTCGATTCGGCGCTCGGCGCGAGCCTTCAGGCGCTGCGGTGGTGCCCGGCGTGTGAGTGCGAGTGCGAGACGGCGCGCCATCGCTGCGGCACGCAGACGCTGATGCGCCGCGGTCTGCGCTGGGTAGAGAACGACGCCGTCAACTTCTGCGCGACGCTCTGCGGCGCGCTCGTCGCCGGTTTTGCGGTGCGATGACGGAGCGCGCATGAGCGAACGCAACAATTTCTCCACGCGCGCCGCGTAGCTCGACGCAGCCCCGCTAAACCGCACGTCGTGCTGCCGCCGCTTCCGAACAAGCGGTACGACATCGTCTACGTGGACCCGCCGTGGTACTACTACGGCAGTCCGGTCAAGGACGCCGCCGCCGCCAAACACTACCCGCTCATGTCCCTCGAGGAACTCGCCGCGATAGACCTGCGCGCGATCCTGAGCAAACGCGCCGCGGTCTTCATGTGGGCGACCTGCCCGAGGCTGAACTTCGCGATAGATCTCATCAACGCATGGGGGCTGCACTACCGCGGCGTCGCCTACGTGTGGGTCAAAGTGAATCGGCGCGGCGAGCCGATCGCCGGCCAAGGCGTGCCGCCGACGTTCACGAAGCCGACGTCGGAGCTGCTTTTAGTCGCGACGACGAATGCGACCGGCCGGCCCTTCCCGATTCTCGACCTCGCGCAGGCGCAAGTCGTGCTCGAGCCGCGCGGCGCGCACAGCGAGAAGCCTGCCGTCTTTCGTACGTTCATCGAACGACTGTGCGGAAAGCGCCCGCGCATCGAGCTCTTCGCGCGAACTCGCGTGGCTGGTTGGGACGCTTGGGGAGCCGAGGCTCCGAATGACCGCTAAGAGCCGTACGTGGCGCGCAGGTAGGCGATGATCGCCTCGTCGTCGTCGGCGATGACGACGTCGCCGTCCACCATGCTTGGAACGCCGGTCGTGCCGAAGATCTCGTGCATGCCGGTGCGCTTGGCGTGGTCGGCCGGTACGTTCACGACCTTGTAGTCGAGCAGCAGGTCGGTGAGTGCCTCGCGCACGCGAGCGCAGTAGGTGCACCACTCGGCCTGGTAGAGGACGATATTCGTGTCGATCACGCCTGCCAAGAGCACGTCACGAGCGGGGTCGGTTGCACGTTGAACGCGAAGAGGGCTGAACTGTGGCTGCGGCAATGGGCGCACAAGCGCGTATGGGCCGGGCGACGCTGGGCTCGGTCGGCATTCACCTGCTCGCCGCGCTGGCGATCCCGGCGCTGGCCTGGACCGCCTCGACGGACCCCCCGGTCGAGACGGTGAGTTTCACGCGCATCCTGCACGTCGAGATCACGCCCCCGCAGAAGACCGCCCCGCCTCCGCGCGCCGTTGCGCCCCAGCATGCGCTCAAGACCGCCGTCACGTTCGTTCGGCACGTGCCTACCTCGCGGGACGTGCTGCGCCCGCATGCCTCGGCCGAGCCGCCGGCTGCGACGAACGCGCCGGCCGCTCCGTCGGTCTCTACGGTCGCGCAGGCCGGGACCGGCGCGGCGAGCGGCGCCGGCGTACCGCAAGCCACCACCTCGCCCGAAGTGCATTCCGTCTCGAGCCTCGGCGCTCGCCGGGACGGCGGGTATCTGCCGTTCGGAGCGGAGCAGCCCGATCCGGTGCTCGACGCAAACGTGCGCAAATCTCTGGAGGCGCTCGGCGTGCGCGTGACGATCGTCGTCGCGGTAGACGAAAACGGACGCACCGAAAACGTCGCCTTCGAGCCGCCGTTGGATCCGTCGCTCGAAGCGCGCATCCGCTCCATGCTCGCCGACGCGAGTTGGGATCCCGCCGTCTGCGGCGGCGGCGTCGCCTGCGCAGGCCGCGCTACGATCGTCCTCTCAAATGACCGATGAGTTTTGGAAAGAGCTAACCAGAAAGTTGGCTCTTGTCCGCAAACGAAGGGCGACGCTCAATTTCTTGCTGTTGGCTTTGGGGATCGCTGCGGCTCTATCTCTTGCGGTATCGAGAGCTAGCGTAGACCATTCAGAGTTCCTCTCGCTTTCTTGGCCTTGGTTGACGGTCGCGGGGATTTGCGTTGCGCTCATGATAGGCGTTTGCATATACATGGAGCAGAACGCCTGAAACGCAGCTGAACCAAACCGCCGGCCAAGCCTCGCTGCAGCGGCAGTGGGATCGCATCGGGGCTGGCGGGAGAGCGATGGCACTCTTTAGGATATGCGCTCCGCACAGGGTAACCGGCGCCAATCAGGCAACAACGCAGTGATGGGAAAGCGGCTTGTCGCGGGCTGGCCTCTCTGGCTGATCCCGTTACCCTATCTGCTTTTCGGCACCGTTGCCGGCTTGGTGTTTCCTCGGATCGAGTTCGCGTACGTCCCGGCCTTCGCTCGCGTCGTATCGGTCGGATCGGCCCAGGCATACCTTTCGGCGATGTCATCCGGCATGATAACGCTGACTGCGCTCGTGTTCTCGGTCATGTTCGTGATGATACAAATGACGATGAGCGCGTACTCGAAGCGCCTCATCATGCTCTTTTCCGGTCATCCTCTGGGCTTGCATGCTCTTGGCGTATTTAGCGCGACGTTTCTATCCGCGCTTGGGACGCTGCAATTCGTCGATCGAAATCGCGATGGCAGGGTGCCATGGTTGTCGATGGAGTTCGACACCGTCCTCCTCGTGCTGAGCATGATACTTCTTACCCTTCTGATTCAGCGCATCGCCTTGCTGCGCATCACGTACATACTCCAGTTTATAGGCGACAAGGGCCGCGCGGTAATCGCGAAGACGCTCCCGCCTTTCGAAGGCGGCGCTGCCGACGAGATCGTCGCTTTGCGGCACAAGGCCGAAGTAATTCGCGCGCAGGCTCCACAGCAGGTCGTCGCCTACGACGGCGTGCCGCTGGCGATCGCAAACTTTCGGGTCAATGACTTCGTGCGGCAGGCCAAAGAGGCTGGCGGCACGATCGTCATAAAGTGCGGCGTTGGCGACACGGTCGCGCAAGGAACCGTGCTGCTCGAAGTGTACCGCGCGCGGGCTTTGGTTCCCGAGAGGTCACTCTTGCGGGGCATCGTCTTGGCGCCGGAGCGCACTTTCGAACAGGACCCGAAGTATCCGCTACGGCTTCTCGTCGACACGGCGATCATGGCGCTATCGCCCGCGGTGAACGATCCGACGACCGCCGTTCAAGCGATCGATCAGATCCAGGATTTGCTCCACCGGCTGGGCAGTCGCGTATTAGATGCCGGATTCATTAAAGACGAGCAAGGGGAATTGCGTCTCATCTTTCCGATGCCCACGTGGGAAGAGTACCTCGCACTAGCATTCGACGAAATTCGTCTCTACGGCGCCGCTACGATTCAGGTGCTGCGCCGTATGCGGGCCGCGCTGATGGACCTCGCGGTCTCGATCAAGAACCCTGCCAGAGCGGATGCGATACGAAAATACTTGGAACATCTCGACGCATTCGTCGAGCGATCCGGTCTGGACCCCATCGACCGGGGATTTGCGCTGGAGGCCGACCCACAGGGGCTGGGGCACACGCGACCCCTTTGACTACGCGATCGGCAGCGACGGCGCCGCTGATTGGGCTTACGACCGGCACGCTCAGCCATCCGGGCAGAACGATTTGATCCGCTTAGGACGTTCGGCGCGCGGCAACGATCAGCGCTGCCGACAGCAGTGCGTGAACGACGACGGCCGGCCACAGCAGCAGGCCGGCCATGCCGGTGATACCGAGGTCTATCAGATACAGCATGACGAGCGTGCTATAGGCGAAGAGCCCGTACGGGTTTAGCTGGGATCCCCGCGGGTAGACCGCGATCCCGAGGCCGACGAGGGCGATGCCTGCGACGCGAGCCATGATCACGGTACTCGCGACCGGCTCGATTCCAAAGAACAATGCCAGGGCAAGGCTCGGTGCGACGAATACGAAGACGCCCAAGGCTGCCTCGCCGATTGCGCCGACGGTTAGTAGATTTTTCATCGCTTCAGAGGATGGACTTGCCCAATCCCGAGCAGATGAGACCGACGGCGAGCGCTGCCGTCTGGTTGCGCGTATCCAGAATCGGATTGACCTCGACGATCTCGATCGAGCCGAGCTGCCCGCTCTCGTAGAGCATCTCCATCACCAGATGCGCTTCGCGGTAACTCAGGCCGCCTTTGACGGGCGTCCCGGTGCCGGGCGCCTCGCTGGGATCTATCGCGTCCATATCGAACGAGACGTGAATCGATCGGTTTCGTGCGCCGGCGATGGCCTTCGCGCGCTCCATGACTTCCATCATCCCCATCTTGTCCACGTCGGTCATCGTGAACGCGCGCACGCCGAGCTCGCGCAGCATGCGCTTCTCGCCGGGATCCACGTCGCGCAGTCCGATCTGGACCGTGTGCTCGGGCAGCGCGTAGCCGTTCTTGATTGCGAAGTAAAGCGGCATGCCGTGCACGTTGCCGCTCGAAGAACTGCTCGGACTGTTGATATCGGCATGCGCGTCTATCCAGACGATGCCCGGTGCCTCGCCGCGCGCGCGCGTGAGGCCCGCGAGCGTTCCCATTGCGATGGAATGATCGCCGCCCAGCACGATCGGCAGCGAGCCGGCGCGCACCGCGTCCTCAACCGCCGTCGCAAGCTCGGCGCACACGTCGCTGATCACGGTGAAATACTTCGCCGACGTATCGTCGGCGTCGGCCGATTCTCGAATCGGAACCTGCAGATTCCCGCGGTCCACGATCTCCGAGATGCCCAGCCTGCGCAGTTTCTCGTGCAGCCGTGCGTAGCGCACGGCCGAGGGGCCCATATCCACCCCGCGGCGGCTCGCGCCCAGGTCCATCGGGACGCCGACGATGTCAACGCGCCGCACCGGCGCAGCGGGCGCCGCAGGGTCCGTGCTCGAGGCATGTCATGCGCCAGCGTGGTTCACCGCGCCCCCGAGCAAGCCCTCATCGCCTGCCCGGCAGGACCCGCCTCGCCGCGGAACCGAATGCCGGGGGCCATGATGCGACGAGCGGCCTGCGCCCTGGCGTTTGCGGCCGCAGCAGCGATCGCGTGGGTCGCCCCGGCGCGCGCCTACGTGCCGCCGCCCGTCGAGCGCCTGAACAGAGACGTCCGCAGCATCGCGCGGCACCTCCCGGCGGCTTCCGCGCTCGACGTGCTGGATCTGAGCACCGGCTACGGCGCAAGCTTCAATGCCGGCCAAAGCATGCCGGCGGCTTCTACCATCAAACTCCCCGTGATGGTCGAGGTCTTCGCCCAGCTCCAAGCCGGCCGCTTCGACCTGCATCGCCGCGTTACGCTTCTGGCGAGCGACAAAGACTACGGTTCCGGCGAGTTGTGCGACGCTCCGGTCGGAACCTCGTACCCGGTCTCGGTGCTGCTCGAGAAGATGATAGACATCAGCGACAACACCGCGACGAACATGCTCATCCGTCTGATCGGCAGGCAGAGCATCAATCGCCAGATGGGCGCGTTGGGACTGCGCCGCACGCACCTGACCGGCGACGTTCGTACCGACGGCTGGGCGATACGGCAGACCCTGCGCACCTCGCCGGCCGATCTCGTCCGCCTGCTCGCGCTCATGGCGCGCGGCCAACTCATTGACCGCTGGTCGTCGAACGAGATGATCGCGATTCTCGAGGCGGACCAGTACAACACGCTCATTCCCGCCCCGTTGCCGAGCAACGTCGCCATCGCGCACAAGACGGGCTCGCTGTTCGACACGCTCAACGATGCGGGCATCGTCTTTGCCGGCGACGCGCCCTACGTCATCGCCGTCATGACGACGCAGCTTCCCTCGCAGGACCTCGGGCGCGCGTTCATCCACACGGTCTCGCGCCTGGCCTACACCGACGAACTGCGCTTGGCGCGCTGGCGCGAAGAGATGGGTATTGCGTCTACGTTCGAGCAGCCCGATAGCAACGACGCCCCGGCTGCAGCGACGCCGGATCTACGCTACTGGGACGAAACGCCCGCGGCCCCGCCTACGCGCTGACGCGCGCCGAAGCGTATACGCGCGTTACCGAATCCGCCCAGCGCGGCTCCCGAGCCGTGACGATCCGCCCGTAGAAATCGCGCAGCGCCGAGGTTATCGGCCCGATCGAGCGATCGCCGACGGGGCGCCGGTCTACCGAAGAGACGTACGCGATGCCGACCGCCGTGCCGGTGAAGAAGATCTCCTCGGCGGCGTACAGTTCGCCGCGGTCTATCGAACGCTCGACGATCTCGAGCCCGAGCTCGTCGCGCGCGACGTCCATGACGATCTTGCGCGTCACCCCTTCGAGCACGTTCTGCGAAGGATCGGGCGTGTAGAGAACGCCGCGCCGGACGAGAAAGACGTTCTCCGCGGAGCCTTCGGCGACGTGCCCGTCGTGCGAGAGGAGAATCGCTTCGTCGTAGCCGTTCTGCACGGCCTCGCTCTTGGCCAGCGCCGAGTTCACGTACAGGCCGGTTATCTTCGCGCGCGGCGGCGCCATCGTATCGTCCGCTCGGCGCCAGGAACTGACGCAGACGTCCAACCCTCGGTTCGGGTCGAGATACGGCGCGTACGGCACGGGGATGACCGCCAGAGCGTCGGCAACGTTGTGCAGGCGCACGCCGATGTCTTCGGCCGACTTATAGATGAAGGGGCGCACGTAGACGTCTTGGCGGAAGCGATTGCGCAGGCAGAGCTCGATCGTGATCTCTATCAGCTCCTCCACGCTCTCCGAAAAGCCCATGGTCAGAATCTTGCCGGAGGTTCCAAGCCGCTCGTAATGGTCGCGCAGGTGCACGAGGTAGAGCTCCTCGTCCGCGGCGACCCAATAGCCCCGGATACCCTCGAAGCAGCCGGTTCCGTACTGCAGGCCGTGGGTCAGCAGGCCGACCTTCGCCTCGTCGTAACGGCGAAAGCCGCCGGAAGCATAGACGATGGTAGATGAAAGATCCACTTCGGATGCCTCCCGCTCGGAGCATGGCGATGGGTAGGGAAGCCGGTCTTGCGCCGCGGGCGGGCAAGCTCCTCCGTAGCTGCTCGGCACGGGGCCGCCCCAGTAGTGGGAGTGCCGCGCCGCCGCTCGAATTACCGTAACGTGAGCAAACCCTACCTTCGATTGACGCATCCGCTCGTACGTGACGGCGCGGCCCTCCGCCGCGCAAGCTGGGAGGAGGCCCTCGATCGGGCAGCCTCCGCTCTGCGCGACGCCCGGGGTCGCGACGCCACCCGCACCTTCGGGATGTTCAGCTGTTCCAAGGCCACGAACGAGATGAACTACGTCGCCCAAAAGTTCGCTCGTTCGGTCATGGGCAGCAACAACATTGACAGCTGCAATCGAACTTGACACGCTCCGAGCGTCGTCGGTCTGACGGCGGTCTTCGGGGCAGGCGGCGGCACGAGCTCCTACGAGGAGATCGAGCGAACCGGCCTGATCGTCTTGTGGGGATCGAATGCGCGCGAGACGCATCCGATCTTCTTCCACCACGTCCTGCGCGGGATTCGCAACGGCGCGAAGTTGTACGTCGTAGATCCGCGGCGCACGTCGAGCGCGCGATGGGCCGACGGCTGGCTCGGGCTCGACGTCGGATCCGACATCGCGCTCGCCAACGCGATCGGGCGCGAGATCATCGAGGCGGGCCTGGTGAATCGCGAGTTCGTCGAACGCGCTACCAGCGGCTTCGAGGCCTACCGCGCGGCGGTCGAGCCGTACACGCTCGAGTACGCCGAGAAGACGACGGGCGTTCCGGCGGCGCTCGTGCGCGAACTCGCGCACGCGTACGCGACCTCGCCGCGCGCCGAACTCTGCTGGACGCTCGGCATCACCGAGCACCACAACGCGGTGGACAACGTGCGCGCGCTCATCAACCTCGCGCTGCTCTGCGGGCACGTCGGACGGTACGGATCGGGGCTCAATCCTCTTCGCGGGCAGAACAACGTGCAGGGCGGCGGCGATATGGGCGCGATTCCGAATAAATTCCCGGGCGGCCAAGACGTAGAAGACGCGGCGAGCATCGAAAAGTTCGAGCGCGCCTGGAACGTCACGCTGCCGAAAGAGCGGGGCTGGCACCTGACCGACATGTTCCACGCCATCGAGCGCAAGGAGCTGGATACGCTCTACGTCATCGGCGAAAACCCCGCACAGTCGGAGGCCGATCAGAAGAAGGCGATCGCATTGCTCGGCGGCCTGCGGCATCTGATCGTGCAGGATATCTTCTTGACGAAGACCGGCGAGCTGGCCGAGGTCGTCTTCCCCGCGTCGGCCTCTTGGTGCGAGTCCGAGGGCACGGTAACGAGCAGCGAGCGGCGCGTACAGCGCTGCCGCAAGGCGCTCGAGCCGCCGGGAGAGGCGCGCGACGACGTCGCGATCCTCTGCGCGCTCGCGCGCGGCCTCGGTCACGACTGGCCGGATTACTCCGCGCGCCAAGCCTGGGACGAATGCCGCAGCCTCTCGCCCTGGCATGCGGGCATGAGCTACGAACGCTTGGAGGCGCTCGACGGCATCCCGTGGCCCTGCTATGACGAAACCCATCCGGGCGAGGCGTTCCTGCACGCGCGCCTGTGGGAGAATCCGGTACGCGGCGAACGCGCGCCGTTCGCCGCGGTGCAGCACGACCCGCCGGTCGAAGCGCTCGACGAGGCGTATCCGGTGCGGCTCACGACCGGCCGGCGTCTGGACTCCTTCAACACCGGCGTGCAGAGCGGCGGCTACGCATCGCCGCTGCGGCGAGGCGAGACGCTCGACGTCTGCCCGCAGGACGCACGCCGCTACGGCGTCGCCAACGGCGATCGCGTGCGCGTCACCTCGCGCCGCGGCTCGGTGGTCATTCCCATTCGCGTGGATGCCGGGCTGCGTCCCGGTCTGGTCTTCACCACGTTCCACCACAACGACGAGGTCGCGACGAATCTGCTCACGATAGATGCGACCGATCCGCAGTCGGGCACCGCGGAGTTCAAAGCCTGCGCGGTGCGGATAGAACCGGCGTAGTGGATCTGCATTTCACGCAAGCAGAGGCCGCGCGAGCACGAACGCGCAGCGATAGATGCCTTCTTCGGCGCGCTGCCGGAGGCGCACGGCGCCGCCGCGCGGGAACGCCGGCACTTGCTGCTTCCCGCGCTGCACGCCGTGCACGACGGTCTCGGCTGGATCAGCGCCGGCGCGCTCAACTACCTCTCGCAGCGACTCGACGTCCCGCCCGCCGATGCCTACGGCGTCGCGACCTTCTATGCCATGTTCTCGACCACGCCTCGGCCCGCGCGCCACGTCTGGGTCTGCGACGACATCGCCTGCGCGGCCGCCGGAGCAAACGCGCTGTGCGAAGGGCTCGACGGCAGCGCGAGTTGGTCGCGCTCGCCCTGTCTGGGCCTGTGCGATCGCGCGCCCGCCGCGCTCGTGGCAACCGCCGGCGCATCGCCCGCGCTGCAGCAGATCGCGCCGGCAGAGCCCGCGATGCTTCGCGAAGCGGCGAACGGGTCGCCCGTCGCCGGTCGCCCCGTAACGCCGCACGTCGGCGGATCGCCGCTGCGGCTGCTGCGCCGCGTCGGATCGGTAGATCCCGAGAGTCTCGCCGCCTATCGTGCAAGCGGCGGCTACCAGGCGCTGCGCAGAGCCTTCGAGATGGGGCCGCAACGCATCGTCGCGGAGATCGCCGCCTCGGGGCTGCTCGGACGCGGGGGCGCCGCCTTTCCCACCGGCAAAAAGATGGAGGCGGTCGCGAATGCGCCCGCGCGGCCGCACTACCTCGTCTGCAACGCCGACGAATCCGAACCCGGCACGTTCAAAGACCGCGTGCTCATGGAATGCGATCCGTTTGCGATCGTCGAGGCGATGACGATCGCCGCGTACGCGATCGGGTGCGAGCACGGCTTCATCTACGTGCGCGGCGAGTATCCGCTGGCGGTGCAGCGCCTCGAGCACGCCATCGCGGCGGCACGCGCGCAGGGTCTGCTCGGCAGCAACGTCATGGGGAACGGCGTTGCGTTCGACGTGGAAGTGCGGCGCGGAGCGGGCGCCTATATCTGCGGTGAAGAGACGGCGCTCTTCAACTCGATCGAAGGCAAACGCGGCGAACCGCGCAGCAAGCCGCCCTTTCCGGTGCAGGAGGGTCTCTTCGGAAAACCCACGCAGGTGAATAACGTCGAGACGCTCGCGAATCTCCCGCTCATTCTGCTCGACGGCGCCAAAGCATACGCGAGTCTCGGAACCGCCGCCTCGGCGGGCACGCGGCTCTTCTGCCTCTCCGGTAACGTCTGCGAACCCGGCGTCTACGAAGTCGCGCACGGGACGACGCTCGGCGCGCTGATCGAGATGGCCGGCGGCGTCGCGCAAGGGCAGAGCCTGCAGGCCATTCTGCTCGGGGGCGCCGCCGGAACGCTCGTCGGCCCCGAACGTCTCTCGATGCCGCTCACGTTCGAGGACGCGCGCGCTGCCGGCACGACGCTGGGCTCGGGCGTCGTCATGCTCTTCGACGACCGCGCGAATCTGGGAGAAGTCGCCCTGCGCATCGCGCGCTTCTTCCGCGAGGAGTCGTGCGGCCAGTGCGTGCCCTGCCGCGTCGGTACGGTTCGGCAGGAAGAAGCCCTCGAACGGTTGCTCCACGGAACGAGCGCGAACCGCACGTTCGATCTCACGCTTCTCGACGATCTCGGCGCCGTCATGGGCGATGCCTCGATCTGCGGTTTGGGCCAGGCTGCCGCAAGCGCGGTCGCCTCGGCACGCGCGCGCTTTCGCCTCTTCGAAGAAGGGAGCCCGGCGTGACCGACCGTTTCGTCGAGGTCGAAATAGACGGCAAACCGGCACGGGTCGCTGCCGGCGCGACGATTCTGGACGCCTGCAAAGACGTTGGAATCGAAACGCCTACCCTTTGCTATCTCGAATCGCTCACGCCCGTCAACGCCTGTCGCGTCTGCGTCGTGGAGCTTGCGGGATCGCGGGTTCTCGTGCCGGCCTGCGCGCGCCGAGCCGAGAGCGGGATGGTCGTGCGCACGGATACCGAGCGCGTGCGCCGCAGCCGCAAGGCCGTGCTCGAGTTGCTCGCGTCATCGGTAGATCTCTCTACCGCGCCCGACGCGCAACGCTACTGCGCGCAGTACGGCGCGGATACCGAGCGCTTTTCCGCAGGCGGCGCCGCTACCGTCGCGCAGCCGGTGAAGATAGACAACGCGCTCTACGTTCGCGACTATGCAAAATGCATACTCTGCTACAAGTGCGTCGAAGCCTGCGGCGCCGACGCGCAGAATACGTTCGCCATCGCGGTGGCCGGCCGCGGTTTCGACGCCCGCATCTCGACCGAGTACGACGTGCCGCTGCCCGAGTCGGCCTGCGTCTACTGCGGGAACTGCATCGGCGTCTGCCCGACCGGCGCGCTCGCGTTCTCCTCGGAATACGAGCTGCGACGCGATGGGAAGTGGCGCGAGGAAGAACAGACGCAGACCGATACGATCTGCTCGTACTGCGGGGTGGGGTGCACGCTAACGCTGCACGTCCAGGATAACGAGATCGTAAAGGTAACCTCGCCGATCGAAAACGCCGTCACGAGCGGCCACCTCTGCATCAAAGGGCGCTTCGGCTTTTCCTACGTGCAGAACCGGCCGCCGGACGAGTCGTAGTGGAGACGCGCCCGGGCCGGATCGTCGAGACCGAGATCCTCGAACTCGACGGATCGAATGCCGTGCGAAAGGACGATCGGGTCGCGGCCGAAGAGCCGCTCGAGATTCGCCTGGCGTGCGGGTCCGCCTCGCGCAGCATCGCGGTGACGATGCGCACGCCCGGAAACGACTTCGAGCTAGCCGCCGGCTTCCTCTACGGCGAGGGCGTCCTGCGCGAGCGGGACGGGTTTGCCGGCATCACGTACTGCCTAGATTCTACGCCCGATACGGAGCAGCGCTACAACGTCGTAAGCGTGGAAGCGACGGCCTCGGCCTTCCCGGTAGATATCGAGCGTTTCGAACGGCATTTCACGATCGGCAGCGCCTGCGGCGTCTGCGGCCGCGCGGTGCTCGATTCGCTGCGCGAACGCGGCATCGAACCAATCGAAGAGGACCTGCGCGTCGCGCCGCAGCTGCTCTACGCGCTGCCCGAGCGAATGCGGGCGGCGCAGCGCGTCTTCGACTCCACCGGCGGGCTGCACGCCGCGGCGCTGTTCACCGCGCTCGGCGAGACGATCGCCGTGCGCGAAGACGTCGGGCGCCACAACGCGGTTGATAAACTGGTCGGCTGGGGATTGCTGGAATCGCGTTTGCCCTTTACCGGAACGATCGCGCTGGTGAGCGGGAGAGCGGGCTACGAGATCGTGCAGAAGTGCGCCGTCGCGCGCATTCCGATTCTCTGCTCGATCTCCGCGCCGAGCAGTCTGGCCGTGCGGCTCGCCCGCGAGTTCGGCGTGACGCTCGTCGGCTTCTTACGCGGCGACCGCGCGAACGTCTACAGCCGGCCCGAACGCGTCGCGCTACCTTGAAAGAAACTCCCGCAGCAGCGCGTTGAAGGCCGGCGGATCGTCGGCATTGGCCACGTGCCCCGCACCCGGCACGCTCTCCAAGCGCGCGCCGGGGATCCCGGCAGCGATCTCTTCCGAGAGTGGGAGCGGCGCGATGAGATCGCGTTCGCCGTGCACTACGAGCGCCGGCACGGTTATGGCCGGCAACACGTCGCGATAGTCTCCCGTCCAAGTCGCCTGCGTCGAGGCGAGATAGCACGCCACGGATTTGGCCCCCATCTGCTCGACCGTCTCGCGTACGCGCGCCGGCGGCAATCCCATTTTCGCGGCGCGGCCTTCCGCGAAGGCCCGCATATCGCCCGCCTCGCGCACCGCGGCCGCGATGCCGTCGGCATAGCGTTGGGCGTCGGGATAGCGCGCGAAACTGCCGACGACGACCATCGCATCGAAGCGATCGGATACGCGCCGCCAGAGTTCGAACGCGACCACGCCGCCCAGGCTGCATCCGACCAGCGCGAACCGCTCGATGCCCAGGCGGTCGGCGACGGCGAGCACGTCGGCAGCGAAGCCCTCGCGGGTAATAAGCGCGGGATCGGGATCCGCGAGCGCGCCGTTGCCGCGCAGTTCGATTGCCGCGCAGCGATACTCACCGCAGAAGGCCTCCAACTGCGAATCCCAAATCGCGGCGGTGGAGCCGACGCCGTGGACGAAAAGCAGCGCGCGTCCGCCCGAGCCGCAGTATCTGGCCCCGGTCGTGGCTCCGTCGGGTGTAGGGCACTGCAGGCTCTCGATCATGCAGCGCCGCGCTTTCGTGCGACGAAGGCCCGGACCTCCGCCAGCGGGCGCGCGTTCAGCACGTCGTCCTTCGTCAAGCCGGCGCGCCGCGCTTGTCCGACGGCGAACGAGATCGCGTCGAGTTGGGCGCTGCGGTGCGCGTCGCTGTCGAGCGTAAACGTCACGCCGAACCCTTTGGCCATGCGGGCCAGCGGCGACGGCAGATCCAACCGCATCGCCTGGCCGTCTATCTCCAGGGCCGTGCCGGTGCGCGCCGCGGCCGAAAAGACCGCGTCGTAATCGAACTCGTATCCGTACGAGCCGTCGAAGCGCCGCCCGGTCGGATGACCGATGACGTTCAGAAACGGATTCTCGCAAGCGCGAATCAGGCGCGCGGTCATCTCCTCGCGCGACTGACTCGTCTCCGTATGCACCGATCCGATGACGATGTCGAGTTCGGCGAGCACGTCGTCGCCGAAGTCGAGCGTGCCGTCGGGCAGGATGTCCACCTCGCTCGCACAGAGCGTCGCGATGCCGTACCGGTCGCCCAGCGCTTCGATCTCGCGGCGCTGCTTGCGGAGGGTCGCCGGATCCATGCCGAAGCGCGGGCCGCGCCCCTGAGAGTGGTCGCTGATCGCATGGTATTCATAGCCCCGCGACGCCGCGGCCGCGATCATCCCTTCGAGCGAATCGTCGCCGTCGCTCCAGGTCGTGTGCATGTGGAAATCGCCGCGAAGATCGCCCCGCTCGACGAGCAGCGGTATAGTGCCGTCTCGCGCCAAGTCTATCTCGTCCAGACCGCTACGCAGTTCGGGCGGCACGTACTGCATGCCGAGCGCGGCGTAGACGCCCGCTTCGTCGTCGCAGGTGATCACGTCGCCCGTCTCCAGATTCAAGATGCCGTTCTCGCTGACGCGCAGGCTGCGGCGAACCGCGTATTCGCGCAGCTTGATGTTGTGCTCGCGCGATCCGGTGAAGTGCTGCAGCAGGTTGCCGTACAGGTGGTCGGGCAGGACGCGCAGATCTATCTGCAGGCCGTTCGCCAGCCAGATGCTCGCCTTCGTAGGGCCTTCGGCGAGGACGGCGTGCGCGCGTTCCCAGCCCGTAAAGTGCGCGATGACCGCTGCGGCGTCGTGCGAGGTGCAGACGAGATCTACGTCGCCGACGGTCACTTCCTGGCGGCGCAGGCTCCCCGCAGGGATCAGCCGCTCGAGACGCGGCCCCTCTCGCAGGTACGCCATCGCCTCGTGCGCGACCGCGAGCGCTTTCGGCAGCGGCGTGCGGCGCTGCCGCCCGCGATAGGCGAGAATGCCTGCGCTTCCAGTTCTCGATCGTCTTGCCGCCCAGCCGCGGCGCGCCGGCCAGGCGCCCGTCCTCGATCGCGGCTTCCAGATCGGCCAGCGATGCGATGCCGTACTCGCTCAAGAGCGTGGCGGCGGTCTTCGTTCCGATGCCGCTGACGCCGAGCACCTCGAGAAGCGAGGGTGGAAAGCGCTCGTGGAGTACGTCGAGTTGCCGGCAGCTTCCGGTGAGGACGAGTTCCTCGATCGCGCCGCCGATGGATTTGCCGATCCCGGCGAGTTTGAGATGCTCGCCGCTGCGGACCAGATCGCCCAGCGGCGGCGCGTTTTCCACCGACGCGGCCGCCCGCTCGAACGCCATGTACTTGTAAAAGGAGTCGCCCGCCATCTCCATGAGCGTGCGAATTTCCAGGAGTTTCTTTGCGACGTCGGCGTTCGAAAGCACGGTAAGGGTAGTGGAGTTGGCCGCCGGCAGCGAATGCTACTGCCGCAATGGCGCTCCTGCGCATGCGAAATGCGGCCTTCGTCTCCGGCTCGGCGCGGGCCGGACCGATCTCGATGGAGATCTCGGCCGGAGAGCGCCTGGCGCTGCCCTGCTCGTCACCGCGCGAGGCGGCGATCGTCGCACTGCTTGCTACGGGCATCGTGAAGGCGACGAGCGGATCGGTGCTCGTTGACGACTACGACCCCCGCGTGCAGTCCGTGCATTGCAAACGCGCGGCCGCCCTGGTACCGCACGAACCGCTCGATCTCACCGGGAACGAGTTCGCGCGCTACGTCGCATATCGCGCCGCGCTCTGGAACGTGGACGGCCCCAGCGCCCTGGGGCACGCAAAATCTCTCCTGGAACGCCTCGACGGCATGCACGAGGCGTTTGCATACCCGCTCGTCGCAGCACTCGTCGTCGAACCCAAGCTCGTGGTTCTCGACAGGCCCCAGCGCGTGTATGCCGCGCAGATCGCCGCCGCCGTCGGCACGTTGGCGACGCTCTCCACGCACGCGAGCTTTGCCGCCGCTCGCGCGTTCGCCGCATGAGAGCGCGCGCGCTATTCGCCATCGCCATCGCGCGCCTGTACGCCGAGCGCCGCAGCGTGCTCTACGTGTGCGCCGCCGCGCTCTTCGCGGGATTGCTGCAGCCGCGCGGCGCCGCCGGCCCGATGCTCCTGGGCTCGCTCCTAGGCATCGCCGTCGCACTCACGCAGAGTCCCGGACGACGGCCGTACCTCGATCGCAGCGAACAGGGCGCGCCGCTCTTCGGGCGCGAGTTGGCGCGCGCGAAAGCGCTCGTGCCGTGCATCGCCGCCGCGATCGCCGTTGCGGCCTATCTCTGCGCCCAGTTCTTGGCCGGATCGCGCGACGGGGTCGCGCTCGCGGTCGCGCCGATCGCGGTGGTGGCCGCGACGCTCACCGCACTCTCCGCCGCTATCCGCCGCGGCTGGACCCGAGCCGTCTATCTAGCGCTGGCCGCCGCCGCCGCTGCGGCCGCGTACGTGCTCGTCATCGTCGCGCGCTCGATTCCCGGCGAGCTCGCATTCTGCGCGCTCGTCTCGTTCTTCGCGCTGCGCCAGTACGGCGAGGCGTTGGCGCGCTACGACCCTGTGGAAGGGATTTAGACGGTCGGCTGAATCAGAAGCGCGGTCGCGAGCTTCTCGAGCATCGCTCGCCCGAACTGCGGCAGATCTTCACCGCCGCGCGTCGAGACCCAGTTGGCGTCCGACACGGTGGGCTGATCGCGATAGAGACCGCCCGCGTTGCGAATATCGTCGGCAATGGAATGCGCGCCCGTGAGCTGGCGCCCGCGAACGAGTTGAGAGGAGATCAGCACCTGCGCCCCGTGCCCGATCGAGAACGTCGGTTTCTTGAGCGTGTCGAACTCGCGTACGAAGCGATGCACCTCGCGATCCGTCCGCAGACGGTCCGGCGACGTGCCGCCGGGCAGCAGCAACGCGTCGAAATCCTCCGCGGTACAATCCGCCACCAGCTCCTCGGCGCGAAGGGTCTGCCCTTCGTCTAGGCCGCGCTTGCCGCGAATGCGCTGGCGAGAGCGCTCGTCGAGTCCGACGATCGTTACCACGGCGCCGGCTTCCTCGAGCACCCTGCGGGGCTCGCTGAGGTCAATCTCCTCGAACCCGTCGCCTATCAGCGCGGCGACGCGCTTACCTTCCACTCCTTGCATATCGGCCCCGAGATTCGCGCCACCGGGGGGCGAACCTTCGCTTACAACGCTCCGCCCGCTTGCTGGACGGCCGTTCTTATGAGGTACGCCAGCTCCAGTTCGGTCTTCCCGACCGCGTCGAGGAGCTCGTCCGCGGCGATCGCCGCCAGGGTGGCGTTCCGGCGGGTCATATCCCCCTCGGGCACCTGGTGGCGGGGGTTGATCTCGCGCATGTAGATGCGGGCGTCGTACCGGACCGGCCCCTCCGGCAGAAAGTACAGCGGGTCCAAACCGAAGGCGTAGAGATCGAGCGAGAGGATCCCCGAGCGCTGTAGGAACTCGATCGGGCGGGTGCGCAGGGCGACCGCCAGCCGCGCCAGCCGCGCGATGCCGACCCGCCGTTCGCCCGCCAGAACGGCCGCGAGTTCTTCCGCGGTCAGATCCGCCGCCTCGGCCAACTGCTCGGGGGGAACCTCCCGCGCGACCCTCAGCGCCTCGAGCGCCGCGCCGAACTCCGCGCCTCCGGCCGTCCCTTCCGCGCCGTTCCAAGCGCTCATCCGAACAGCCCCCGCGTGAGGCCGCCGTCCACGGAGATCGTTTGGCCGGTAACGTAGCCCGCAGGCTCGCCGCACAGAAACGCCGCCATCGGCGCGAACTCTTGCGGCGTTGCGACGTGCCCGATCGGCACCTCCTCGCCGGCCCGCCGGAGCTGCGCATCGTCGCCGTAAAGCGAACGCAGACGATCGGTATCCACGCGCCCGGTCGCGATCGCGTTGACGGTCACGCCGTCGCTCGCGACCTCGTTCGCGAGCGTTCGCAAAGTTGCGACGAGCGCCGTGCGCAACGCATTCGAAAGAACGAGCGTATCTATCGGCTGCTTCACCGAGGTAGAGGTCAGCGCGACGACGCGCCCCCAGCGGTTCGCGCGCATCGCCGGAACGCACGCGTCGAGCAGCACGAGCATCCCGCGCAGCAGGCGGCGATACGCATCGTCCCAGTCGGCGAGTGAAACCTCGGAGAAGCGTCCGGCTTTAGGGCCGCCGCCGTTGAGAACGAGGATGTCAATATCGCCGAAGGAGCCGCGCACCGCGTCGAGCATCGAGACGATCGAGCCGTCGTCGCCGAGATCGAGCGCGAAGCCTCGAGCGTCGCTCGCGCCGAGCGTCTTGGCTTGCGCCGCGACGGCGTCGAGCCGATCCAGCCGGCGCGCGGCGACCGCGAGCTTCACGCCTTCGCGCGCCAGCGCGAGTGCGATCGCTTCGCCGATGCCGGCGCTCGCGCCGGTCACCAGGGCGGTGCGCCCGCGAATGCCCAGATCCATCAGTACGGCACGCCTTTGGTTCGCTGCGCCTGCAGGGCGTGCGCGTACCATTCGAACTCTTCGACGAACTTATCGGCGGCGCCGCGCAGCCAGGGCTCGCGCGGCGTGCCGTCTTCCTCGAACGCGCCCGCCACGTTCGGAAAGGGGCAGAGCGACGGAATCGTGATCATGCCCATCTCGGCGAGCGACATGCGCAGCTGCATCGCGGCGCGCACGCCGCCGTAGCGTCCGCCCGAGTAACAGACGATGCCCGCCGGCCGCCAAAAGTACTCTTCGAGAAAATGGTCGAGCATGTTCTTCAGAGCAGGGGGTATGCCGTTGTTGTACTCTCCGGAGACGATGCAGAAGCCGTCGGCGCGCCGGAAGAGATCGGCGAGATCCTCCATGACCGCAGGCGCCGTGCCCTTCGGAAACTCCTTGTACATTTTGTCCAGCAGCGGCAAGGGCCGTTCGAGCGGATCCACCAGCACGGGTTCGTGCCCGCGCGCGCGCACTACCTCGACCATGAACCGCGCCGCGCGAATGCCGACGCGCGCGGTACGCACCGAACCGTAAATCACCGGAACGAGCAAGCCTGCCATGCAGGCCCTCTTACCCGGCGCGCCGCCAGACGCCTCGCCCTTGCGCCGCCCCGGCGGCTCTGGTATCCTAGGCCGGTCGCCGGGACGGGCTATCCCGATCCTGCCTGTACCCGAGCGAGACTATCCTGATTAAGGAGTATATTCGTGCCGCTCACCAAGGAAAAAAAGGCGGAGATCGCCGGCAAGTACGGCCGTGGGGCCAACGACACCGGCTCTGCCGAAGTACAGGTGGCCATGCTGACCGCCTCGATCAACCACCTGACCGAGCACCTGAAGGTCCACAAGAAGGACCATCACAGCCGCCGCGGCCTCCTCTTACAGGTCGGCCAGCGCAGACGGCTCCTGAACTACCTGCACGCGAACAACCTCGAGCGCTACCGCACGCTCATCGCGGATCTCGGTTTGCGCCGCTAACCTTTTTTACGCGCGTGGGCCCGGCGCACCGCCTCGGCGATCGCGTCGGCGCCCATGCCGTAGTACTCGATCAGTTCCTCGGGTTTCCCCGATTGGCCGAAACGGTCGTCAACGCCGACGAACTCGATCGGGACGGGGTGTTTCTGCGCGAGGATCTCCGCAACGCGCGAGCCCATGCCGGCCTGGCGCTGATGCTCTTCGACCGTCACGATCGTGCCGCAGGCGCGCGCCGCGTCGAGTATCGCCGCTTCGTCCATCGGTTTGACCGTGTGGTTGTTCACGACGCGGCATTCGATGCCGTCCTCGCGCGCGAGACGATCGGCCGCGATCAGCGCGTTGTACACGAGGATGCCGCACGCCACGATCGCGACGTCGCCGCCTTCCCGGAACGTCTGCGCCTTTCCGATCTCGAACGGCGTCTCGTCGGTCGTGAAGACGGCCGACTTCTCGCGCCCGAAACGAAGGTAGACCGGCCCGCGCATCGCAGATAGCGCGAGCGTCGCCTTCTTCGTCTGCACGGCATCGCACGGCACGACGACGGTCATGTGCGGAATGACGCGCATGATCGCGATGTCTTCGATCGCCTGGTGCGTCGCGCCGTCCGGCCCGACGGAGACGCCCGCGTGGGCGCCGGCGATCTTCACGTTCGTATCGTTGAGGGCCATGATCGTGCGTACTTGCTCCCAGGAACGCCCCGGATTGAACATCGCGTAACTGGCGATCCAGGGAACTTTGCCGACGGATGCAAGGCCCCCGGCCATCGCGACGAGGAGCTGCTCGGAAACGCCGATCTCGATGTACTGGTCGGGGTGCGCGTTCTTGAAGCCTTCGAAGCGCGTGGACTCGGAGAGGTCCGCGCAGATGCCGAGCACGTTGTGGTCGCGCGTGCCGGCCTCGATCAAGCCCTCGCCGAAGCCGTTGCGCGTCGGCACGTATTTGAGATCCCCGGAACGGTAGTCCAGCAGGCTAAGCATCGGCGAGAATCCTTTCGCGCTCGGCGGCGAGCTCGCGCAGCGCCTCTTCGGCCTGCTGGGCGTTGGGCGGCTTTCCGTGCCAGGTATAATCGCCTTCCATGTACGAGACGCCCTTGCCGGGTACGGTTTTCGCGATAATGACCTGCGGTTTGCCGATCACCTTGCGCGCGCGCTCGGCGGTCTCGACGAACGCGGCAATGTCGTTGCCGTCGCACTCGAAGACTTCCCAGTTGAAGGCGCGGTACTTATCGGCGAGCGGCTCGAGCGGCATGACGTCTTCGGTGCTGCCGTCTATTTGAATGAAGTTGCGGTCCACGATCGCGGTGAGGTTGTCGAGTTTGAACTTCGCTCCGGTGAGCGCGGCCTCCCAATGCAGCCCGCATTGATGCTCGGCATCGGACGTTACCACCCACACGCGGAAGTCTTTGGCGTCCATCTTCGCGCCGAGCGCCATCCCGACGCCTTGCGCCAGTCCCTCTCCCAGCGGCCCCGACGTCGTCTCCACCGACGGCAGCGTCACGCGTTCGGGGTGTCCTTGAAGGCGCGTTCCGAACTTGCGCAGCGTCAGCAGTTCCTCGACCGGAAAGTAGCCGAAGTACGCCATCGCCGAGTAACGCACCGGCGCGATGTGTCCGCAGGAGAGGAGCAGACGATCGCGGTCGGGCCACTGCGGGTTCTTCGGATCGTGGCGGATCAACCGGCCGTACAAGGCGGCGAAGACGTCGGCCATGTCGAGCGGGCCGGCAGAATGGCCCGAACCGGCGGCCAGCAGCGATCGAATGATGCCCTGGCGCACGTCGTTGGCCTTGAGCTTGAGTTCGGTCAAGCCCGAAGGACTAAGGCTTTGCATGGATGCGCTAATACCAGGGGAACCGGGCCGGAACCTCGGCGGCGGCGGCAAAATACGCGGCCATGACACCCGAGCGCACGGCGGCGTTCAGCGACGGCGTCTTTGCCGTCGCGATCACGCTGCTCGTTCTCAACCTGCACGGTCCGGCTCCGGGCGAACCGATCGGCGCGCTCCTGCACGAAGAGGCCGCCGCGCTGCTGCTCTTCGTCGCGAGTTTCTTCATCGTCGGCATTAAGTGGATGAACCACCACGCGATGTTCCGCCACATCCGGCGCGTTGACAACCCGCTGCTGCTGCTGAATCTGCTGCTGCTCCTTGGGGTCACGGCCGTGCCCTTCACGACCGTCCTGCTTGCCGGATACGTCGGAACGCCGTTCGCGGCGCAGGCCGCGCTGGTCTATGCGGGCGTCTGGACCTTCAATGGGATCGTCTGGACCCTCGTCTGGTGGTACGCGAGCACGCACGGCTGCGTAGACGCCGCGGACGGGGAGCGGCGCCGCTCCCGGCTCCTGCTCTACGCGCTGGGCCCGCTGGGTTATCTCGCCGGCGGGGCGCTGGCCTTCGTGAACGTCTACGCTGCGATCGCCGTCTTCCTCGGCACGGCGCTCCTCTACGCCGCCCCCACCTAGGCGGGCGCCCGCCCATCGGCAGGTCGGCCGTCCGCCCGGCCAGAACATGGGCCGGTTCAATAAAGAAAAAACGACAACACATTTAGGAGATATTGTGCCCGAATCCGTAACGTTAACGGTCGGCGGGCGCACGATGGTCATCGAAACCGGCGAACTCGCGAAGCAAGCCAACGGCTCCGCGCTCGTTCGATACGGCGAACAAAACGTCGTGCTCTGCGCCGTCACCGCATCCGAAAAGCCTCGCGAAGGCATAGACTTCTTCCCCCTCACCTGCGATTTCGAAGAGAAGATGTACGCCGCCGGAAAAATTCCGGGCGGTTTCATCAAACGCGAAGGTCGCCCGTCCGAGCACGCCGTGCTCAGTTCGCGGCAGATCGATCGCCCGATTCGCCCGCTCTTTCCCGACGGTTTCCGCAACGACGTGCAGATCGTCGCGACGCTGCTCTCGGTGGATCCCGAACTCGACGCCGACGTGCTCGGCGTGTGCGCCGCCGGCGCGGCCCTCGCGCTGAGCGACATTCCGTTCGATAAGACGGTCGCCGCGGTGCGCGTCGGGCGCGACGAGAACGGCAAGTTCCTATGCAACCCGACGCTGCCGCAGTACGAAACCGGCGGGATGGACATCGTCGTCGCCGGCACCGCCGACGCGGTGATGATGGTAGAAGGCGGCGGCAACGAGATCAGCGAGGAAGATTTCCTCGCGGCGGTTGCCTTCGCACACGCAGAGATCGGAAAAATCGTCGCCGCGATAGACAAGCTCGCAAAGAAAGCCGGTAAGGCCAAGCGCACGTTCCCGACGCTCAAGCCGAACGCGGATCTCGACGCCTGGGTTCGCAAGTCGTTCGCCAAAGACGTCGCCAAAGCGATGCGCACGACCGAGAAGCAGGCGCGCGAAACCGCGTTCTCCGCGCTTTCCGTTGACGAAGCGCTCGCGCGCTGCGGTAAGAAGGACGGCGACGTCAAGGAACTGCTCGAGCAGAGCACGGGCGCCAAGGAGTTCAACAAGATCCTCAAGGCGATGGAAGAGGACGAGCTGCGCAAGATGGTCGTGGACGAGAAGATTCGCCCCGACGGACGCAAGCCCGACGAGATTCGCCCGATCTGGTGCAAGGTGCACTACGTTCCGCGCGTGCACGGCTCCGGCGTCTTCACCCGAGGCCAGACGCAGGTCTTCACCGCGGCGACCCTCGGCTCGAAGAGCGACGCGCAGCGTCTCGACGGCGTCGTGGCCCTCGAAGACAAGCGCTACATGCACTACTACAACTTCCCGCCGTACTCGGTCGGCGAAACGCGCCCGATGCGCGGACCCGGCCGCCGCGAGATCGGCCACGGATTCCTCGCAGAGCGCGCGCTCTTGCCGGTGCTCCCGGCTAAGGACGAATTCCCGTACACGCTGCGCGTCATCAGCGAAGTGCTCGAGTCGAACGGATCGTCGTCAATGGCGTCGGTCTGCGGCTCGACGCTCGCCCTCATGGATGCGGGCGTCCCGATCAGCGACCACGTGGCCGGCGTCGCGATGGGTCTCATTCTAAAAGGCAAGAAGTACGCGATCCTCACGGACATCCAAGGCCTGGAAGACGCGCTCGGCGAGATGGACTTCAAAGTCGCCGGCACGAAGAAAGGCATCACCGCGATTCAGATGGACATCAAGGTGCAGGGCATCACGATAGACATCATGCGCGAGGCGATGGAACAGGCCAAGAAGTCGCGCCACTTCATCATCGGCAAACTCGCCGAGGCGATCGCCGAGCCGCGCCAGGAACTCTCTCAGTACGCGCCGCGGATGATCGTGATGAAGATCGACCCGGCGAAGATCAAGGACGTCATCGGCCCAGGCGGCAAGGTGATCAACAAGATCATCGCCGACACGGGCGTCGAGAAGATCGACATCGAGGACGACGGCAGCGTCTTCATCACCTCACTCGACGGCATCTCGGGCGATAAGGCCAAGCAGATCGTCGAGAATCTCACGAAGGAAGTACGCGTCGGCGAGACCTACCTCGGCACGGTCACGCGCATCATCGCCATTGGCGCCTTCGTGCAGATTCTGCCCGGCAAGGAAGGGCTCGTGCACATAAGCCAGCTCGCGCCGAACCGGGTCGAAAAGGTCGAAGACGTCGTCAAAGTCGGCGACGAGGTGATGGTCAAGGTCATGGAAGTAGATGGCCAGGGCCGTCTGAATCTCTCGCGAAAGGCACTCCTGGGAGGCGGATCGGGCAACGGCGACTTCGTCGCGCAGGCACCCCGTGCGCCTCGAGAGCCGCGCGAAGCGGCCGACACCGCCGGAGCTGCAGCAGGGCCGGGAGCCCCGCCAATGCGCCGCCGGCGCCGGCCTCGGTCGCGAAACGACGAGTAGAGGTTCGATCGTCAACGGAGGGTTGAGATGCATCGCGTGAACTGGTGGGCCATCATCGTCGCGACAGTCGTCTACTTCGTCTTCGGCTGGCTGTGGTACGGCGTTCTCTTCGCCGGAGCGTGGCTAGCAGCTATCGGAAAAACGGAGCCGCCCCTCATGGCCGGGGGCGGCTCCATTGCATTCCCTTACCTGGTCTCGCTCGTGCTCTCGTTCTTCCTCGCGTACGGCCTGGCGCGCGTGCTGAGCTGGCGCGAGAACATGAACCCCATGCGCGGCGCCTTCATCGGCCTTTCGGTCGGGCTGCTCGTCTTCGGAACGATGACGTGGATGGACTACATGTACGAAATGCGCGGCTCCGCGCTCGCGCTCATCAACATCGGCTACGTCGTCATCGGCATGGGCATACAAGGCCTCATCCTAGGCGCCTGGAGACCCCGCCCCCCGTCATCCTGAGCTCGTCGAAGGACACCCCCGTGTCATCCTGAGCCTGTCGAAGGACCCGCGGTTAGCGGGTTTCGAAGCGGAGGCCGGCGTCTACGAACGTTCGCTTGAGGCGATCTTCAGCGCCCGCGTACCAGCGCAGGCCGTGCGAGATCGGTCCCGAGACGTCCCCGTCTAGGTGATAGAAGGGATCGTTGTCGAGCAAATCGCGGCGGTAGATCGCATCTACGCGCATCGCGCCGCCGTTGTCGTACGTCAGCCAGAGCGCGCCGACGGTCGGAGCGTTCCCCGCGTAGGGTAAGCCGACGCTATAAACCGGCGCGGTGTCGGTCACGTGCATCGTCCACGCACGCAGCGAGAGCGCCGGCGCGACCTGCCACGTCGCCGCCAAGCCCGCCGACGTTATGCTGCCTTCGTCGGCCCCGCGCACGCTCTCCGATGCCGCTTCGAACGACAGGCGCACCCGCCCGAAATCCGTATAGTCGAGCGAGCCGCCGAAGAGCGCGTTGCGGTCGAGCGCGACCGTCGAAGGCGGTGCGTCCGCATATCCGTACTGCTGCACGAACGTCGGCAGATCGAACGACCCGCTGCCCTGCAGATTCACGCTCCACTTCCCGTTGGGGAAGAGCGTCGCTTGCAGCGACGGCACCGCGAGAATCGCTTTAGCGGGCCACGAGATCCCGCCGCTACCGCCGCCGTAGTCTATCCAAAACGCGCCGACGCCCGCCGTAACGTCGTACGCACGGCCGCTCGCCTCGAGGCCCGCATCGGCGCGGGTCTGCGCGAGCGTCGCACCGATTCGGGGCGGCCCATACGGCAAGGCTTGCGCGTCGTAAAATCCAGAAGACGAGCGCGCGGAGAGGTCGGCAAATCCGGCCACGCTGCCGTTGGTTCGAATGCTCGCGGTAACGCCGGTATCCGACCACGCCGTTTCGATCGGATACTCGCCGAACGTGAGCGCGTAGCTACCGCGATCCGCCAGCGCCGAGAGCGTGAGATTGAGCGGACCGCCCGCGGAGAACGTGGCGTCTCCGAACGTGAAACTGCTCGCGAGCAGAGAACCCGGGTTGCCGTACTCGCGCCCCTGTTCGCTGCCGCCGGCGAACGAAAGCGTCGAGGCGCCGCCGACCGGCAGCGTTGCAAAGCCGTCGCCCCGCTGGCGCGACTCTTCGTCGTTGGAGTACGTGCCGAACGCGAGGGCCGACGCGTCCGAGCCCACCTGCGCGCGCGCGATCGTATCCCCGCCGATCGTTGCCGCTTGCGCGTTGGAGCCCGCGAGAAACGGCTGCAGTATCGCCGTACCTCCGCCTGCCTGATTTCCGTACAGATACGCGTTGGCGGCATTCTGCAGTTCGGCCGTGCGCTGATAGTCCGCCGGCATCGTCCAGTAGGGCGATTCACCCCAGACGACGTCGTAGTACGGCACCGTAGAGTCAATCGTCAGCGAGCCGGTTCCCGAGAGCCCTCGATCGCTCAGACGCGAGCCGGGATAGTTGGAACTGCTTTGCGCCAGCAGGCTAAACGGGCGCAGCGCCGCCGACGACTCGACGTGCGCGTACGGAAGATTATCCACGTCGCTGGATGACGGCGAGTACGATACGAGCGCCCGATACCGTCGAACGATCGCCACGACCGGCTCGCCCGGCCGCACTCCAACCCGCGCCGGCAGGCAGTAGCGGCACTCGATCGAGACCCACGCCACCCCCTGGGCGTGCAAGGCGAAGGTCCCCGCTCGATCGGTTGACGTGGAGACCGCCGGCCCGCCGCCGTCCGCGGCGCTCACCTTCGCGCCCTCGATCGGTGCGCCGGATTGATCCCTGACCGACCCGACCACGAGCGGCGTCTGCGCCCGTGCGGGCAGCGCCCCGAGCATGGCCAGCAGCAGCGCGGTCGTGCAGCGGAGCGAGTGATTCACGGATTCTTTAGACTTTCGGCTATCATAGGGGGAGTGTCAAGAACCCTAGTGCTCCTCGCCATTCTGCTGGGCGCCGCCTTCTGCGGTCGTCTTGCGATGGCCGACGCCGCTTCATTGGAGGATATGCTCGCGGGAGCGCTCGTGCCTTCGTCTGCCCCCATGCTGCTCGGCCCGATCACCTCGACCGGGCGCGTTGGATGGGAGTGCAAACCGGAACGCGCCGCCGCTTCCGCGCACTCGCACGAGGCCGAGCTGCCGCTCGAGCCGGACGCCCCGTGAACGATGCGGCCGTTGCTGCTCTCCGTCGTGCTCGCGGCCTTCGCGACGTCAAGCGGACTAGCGCAGTCCTATCCAACCCGCCAGCCCATTCCGAGCACGACCTCCGCGCCGGCGCTGCGCGGGCTGGCGACGCAGCGTGAAATCGAAGAACGCTTCGCCATCGGTTTGGATGCGATCGCGCGCGCGGATTGGGCTTCGGCCGCGTCCGAGTTCGAGCGCATCGTCGCGCTCGATCCGCCCGAGCCGAAGGGTTCGACCGCGCGATACGACCTCGCGATCGCCTATGCAAATCTGCAGCGTTACGACGACGCGGCCCGCGAGCTGCGCGCCGCACTCGCGCTGGACCCCGCCTTTTTAGCCGCGATGGCGAACCTCGTCGCGGTCGATTTAGCGCGCAACGATCTGCGCGAGGCTCGCGCCGTCGCCGACCGGTACGTCGCGCTCGATCCGGAATCCGCGCGCGCGCTTTACTCGCGCGGCATCGTAGCGCTGCGCGCCGGCGACGCCGCCGTCGCGCGCGACGATTTCGGGAAACTGCTCCACGCCAATCCGTCGTATGCGGTCGCGCACTACGACCTGGCCCTGGCCGAGGAGCGCCTCGGGCGCTACGACGCCGCCGAGCGGGAACTGCGCTCCGCCCTCGCGCTCGCGCCTGCGTACGCCCGGGCGCGCTTCGCCCTCGGTGTGGTCCTGCTTCGTCAAGGGGAACGGGGGCCGGCGCGCGAGCAGTTCGTACGCGCCGCAAACGACGCGGCCGGCGATCCGGCCCTCGAAAACGTCGCAGCCGCGATGCGCGATTCGATCAAGCCGCCAAACTAGATGCGGTTTTAGACTTTCTTCATTCCCTACCCGTAGGCTCATACTCACCCCTTTCTCTCTCTTGGAGGTCTCATGTCTAGGAAACTTGCCGCCGTCACCGTGGCTCTTGCGGCAGCCCTGCTCGCTGCGTGCGCCGGCCACGCCGGCAGCTCCGCCGCCGGCGGCACCACGTACACGCTGCCCGCCGTAGAGGATCTGAGCATTACGGCAACCGTTCCGCGCGGCACGACCGCTCAGCCCCTCAAAAAAACCGGCACCGTCGGCGAAGAGGAACCCTCCGAAGGTCTCGGCGAGGTCAACGATCCGCACTGGCAGGCGACGCTCGGCGGCTACACGCAGCAGCAATTTTCGCAGGCGCTGGGATTCCCGCCGGGCACCAAGATCACCATCAAGAACCTTTCGGCCACGAAGCCGCACACGTTCAACGTCGTCGCGAAGATCAAGGGACCGCCGGCGCAATTCCCCAGCAACCCCAGCCTCTCCACGCAAGCGCACGGTTCGACGATCGCACTGGGCTACGCGAGCGGCATCATCAAGCCTGGCGCTTCGGTAACGGTCACCGCGAAAAAGGCCGGCATCTATCTGTTCGGCTGCGCCTTCCACTACAACTTCGGCATGCAAGACGTCATCGTCATCGCTAAGGGCGCGACGCCCGGACCGCAGGCAACGGCGCCGGCGAAATGAGACTTCGGCCGGCACCGCTCGTGTGGGCGACGTTTCTACTGTGCGTCGTCGCGTGCACGAACGGCGGCGGCCTGGGCAGCATCGGCGGAAGCGGCGGAGCTCCGTCCCCGCTTCCGTCGGGCGGCATCGGCGTGGGAATCCCGACGGCAAAGATGGGTTCGATCGTGGATCCCGTCTGGGGACAAGTCGGCGGTTATACGCAAGCGCAGACCTCCCAGGTGCTCGCGTTTCCTCCCGGCTCGAAGGTCAAGATAACCAACCTCTCGTCCACGACGGCGCACACGTTCAACGTCGTGGCGACGGCGTCGTCGCCGCCTGCGAACTTTCCGCCGAGCCCGAGCCTGACGCTGAGCCCTCGCGGGCACGGGATACTCGGCAGCGGCTACGCCAGCGGCATCCTCAATCCCGGAAAGTCCGTGACGGTCACGCTTTCCAATCCAGGGACGTACCTCTTCGGCTGCGCGTTCCACTACATCTACACCGCCGACATGCGCGACGTCATCCAGGTCTCCGCGAGCGCGACGCCGGGGCCGACCGCATCGCCGGGGCCCGGCGGGTACGCCGTGACGGCGCCGGCTCCCGCTGCTCCGGCAGCAGCGCCGCAGACGCCCGCACAGCGCCTCAAACTCGTGGATCAGACCGGCAGAGGTTTTACGCTCGCGTCGCTGCGCGGCACGCCGATCGCCGTCACCTTCATCGCGGCACGCTGCACGGACGCCTGTCCGCTCGTCAATGCCCAGTTCGCCGACGCGGCGCGGCGCATCGCCCTCGGTCGCACGAAGGGACGCCTGCTCACCATCACGCTCGATCCGCAGCGCGATACGCCTCGCGTCATGCACGATCTTGCAGCACGGTTTGAAGCAAATCCGCGCTACTGGCAGCTCGCCTCGGGGCCGCCGGCCAACGTCCGCGCGGTCTTGCACGCGTTCGGCGTCGTCTCGATCCAAGGAAAGAACGAGCGCGACGACGAGCACACGACCTTCGTCTACCTGTTCGATTCCGCCGGAAACCTGTCGAAGACGCTGCTCGCCTCGAGCGCGCTCGGCGACGACCTCGTGGACGCGCTGCGCGGGGCGCACGAGGCGGCTGCGCGATGAGGCGCGCGCCGACAATCGCACTCTTCCTCACGCTCGCATCCTGCACCAATGGAGGCACGCCGACGTCTTCCAGCGGCGGAGGCGGCGGGACGACGATAAGCGTCAACCTCACGCTCAACGCGCCGGTAGGAACGCCCTACGGCGAGAGCGGCGGCTTCAGTCCTCCGGTGACGACCGTCCCGGTCGGCACGCAGATTCGCTTTACGAACACCGACAGCTTCGCGCACACCGCGACGCTCATTCCCAACGCGACCAGCTTCCCGCAGGGGTCGCCGTTCGGGGCCGGCGCGCTCCAGCAGCACGGCAACTCCGTCTCCGGCGGCTTCAGCAGCGGTGCGATGCAGGCCGGGTCGTCCTCGCAAACGATCCTCGTGGACCGGCCCGGAACGTATCTGTACGGGTGCTTCTTCCACTATGGGGCGCCCATGCGAGGAGCGATCGTTGCGCAGTAGCGCGTTAGCGGCGGCGGTAGCCGCCGTTCTCTTCGCGCTCTGCGGCGCCCGGGCGCAAGCCATTCCGATCTTCGCACAGCGATACCACCTGCACTGCGGGCAGTGTCACAGCGTGCTGCCCGAACTCAACACGTTCGGCAACTACTTCCGCTCGCACGGCTACCGGCTGCCGCTGCCCGAACACGGCACGACCGTCTTCGCGATCCGGTATCAGATGGAATACGACCAGCATCCGGCCGCGGGCTCGCGCCAATGGACGCCGGGCGGCATCGTGCTCGGCAGCGGGAACATCGGGCCCATCACTGCGTTTCTGCACTACACGCTGGGCGCCGGCGGCGGCCCGTCGGCAACGTATCTGGCGTTTCTCGCCGGTTACAACGAGCACACGGAGTCGCTCTACCGCGGCGGGCTATGGGAACTGCCGCTCGCGCAGTCGCCCGGCCAGCGCCTGGACGATCTCCAGCAGTACGGCTACTACGGCGCACACGTAGGCTTGAACAACCTGCCGCTCTCCTCGCCGCGCTGGGGCGTGCAAGCCGAGCGCACCTTCGGCAGCCTGCACGTCTACGGCACCGTCGCGCTCGGCTCGTATCAGGGCGCGCCCTACGGCGGCAAACCGATACCGACCGGCGAGACGACCTGGATGCGCAGTCCCGAGCTCTCGGTCTGGCTGCGCGATACGCTGGCCGAGAGCGCCAAAGGATCGCTGGAAGTGGGAGCGAGCGCGCTGGGCGGAACGCTCGGCATCCTGCCCACGGGGCGCCTGCCCTTCGCGGACCTGTACGAGCGCTACGGGCTCTACGGCCGCGCGAGCTACGGGAGTCTGCAGCTTCAGGCCGAGCAGTGGTACGGCGACGATCACGACGCCGACGGCTTCCTGACGAACCAGCACTCGTCGGGCGGGTACGTTCGCTTGAAATGGTACCCGATCGCGCACGCATACTTCGGCCTGCGTTACGACGCCTACGCAAACCCGTTCATCAACCGCGATTTCGTCTACTACGGCGCCGTGCAGCTCGAACCGTTCCGCTTCCTCCTCCAGGAAGTACAGCCGCCGGGACAGCATCCTTTCCTCAGCGGCGCCATGACGGTGGCCTTCCCCGGCCCGCTGAAATACTAGGAGGGCAAGGAGCAGACGCAGATGCGAGTGCTCGTCGTGGAAGATAACGCTCCGGTTGCCGAGGCGATCCGGGCGATGCTCGAAGCGCGTAAATACGCGGCAAACGTCGTCTCGGACGGCGAGGCCGGGCTGGACCATCTGCTGCGCCGCTGTTACGACGCGGCGATCGTGGACGTCGGTCTTCCGGGAATGGATGGGTTTACGCTGGCGCGCAACGCGCGCGCCGACGGCGTCCAGACGCCGATCCTGATGCTCACGGCGCACGACGCCGTCGAGGATCGCGTCGCCGGACTCAACTGCGGTGCCGACGATTACCTCGTCAAGCCGTTCGTCGAAGAAGAACTCATCGCACGCATCGGAGCGATTCTGCGCCGCGGCGATCGCCAGGTGCTCGCCGTCGTCGAAGCGGGCGGCCTACGGATCGATCTCGCGGCGCGCCGCGTCACCTTCGAGGATAAGCCGGTCGTCTTGGGGGCGACCGAGTTCCGCGTGCTCGAACTGCTCGCGCGCAACGCCGGCATCGCACTCTCGCGCTCTCAGATCGTCGAGCGCATTTGGGATTACGACTTCGACGGATCCAGCAACATCGTAGACGTATACGTAAGCCAGCTCCGCCGCAAGCTCAAGAATATCGGCGCCGCCGGCGTCATCGAGACGGTGTGGGGCGTCGGATACCGTCTCAAAGCCTGAAGGGAATCGGCAAGCGTTGATCGCCCGCGCGGCCGGCGTCTATCTCGCCATCTTCGTCGTCGTGCTCCTCGCGCTCAGCGCGGGAGCGTACGCGTTCGTGGAACGGGAGTACGCCTCGCTGCTGGCGCCGGCGCTGAGCACCCCCGAGGGGGCGAGCGCGCTTGCCGCCGCTATGCGGCGCGTTCTCCTTAGCATCCTCACGATAGACGCGCCGCTCGTCGCCGTCGTCGCGGCCGCCTCGTACGCGCTGGCCCGCGCGACGATCGCGCCGCTGCAGTCGGCGCGCGAGCGCGAACGCGCCTTCGCCGCCGACGCGGCACACGAACTGCGTTCCCCGCTCGCGGCGATCGCGGCCGTCGCGCAGGTCTCGCGCGTGGACGCGCCGCCGCAAAGCCGCGCCGCGTTCGATTCGATCGTCCAGAGCGCGTTCGAAGCCTCTTCGGTCATCACCGATCTGCTCACGCTCGCGCGCGATCCCGCGCGCCGCGCGCTCCAATGCGAGCCGGTAGATCTTGCGGCGATCGTCGCGGGTTCGTCGCGGCGCGCGCAGCCGGTGGCGATCGAACGCGGCATTCGGCTCGAAGTCAACGCGGAGAGCGCGATCGTGGACGGCGACCAGCGACGCCTCACCGAGCTGTCGCGCAATCTCATAGACAACGCGATACGTCACGCCCGTTCGAGCGTGAGAGTCGCATCGCGGGGCAACGGCCGCTTCGGCGAGATCGTCGTCGAAGACGACGGCGAAGGGATTCCTCTCGCCGAACGCGAGCGCATCTTCGAGCGTTTCTACCGCCGCGCGCAAGACGGGTCGAGCGGCGGGCTGGGCCTGGCGATCGTGCGCTGGATCGCCGACGCGCACGGCGGAACGGTGCGGGCGGGCGAGGCGCAGGGCGGCGGTGCGCGTTTCGTCGCATCCGTCCCCATGCACGCCTAGGCGGAGACCGCCGCTCGAGCGCGTAATTGACGCGTTCATGCCATTCTCCACGCTGCGCGCCTTCGTGGACGCGCTGCAAGACGCGGGCGAACTCCACGTCGTGACCGAGCGGGTCAGCCCGCGGCTCGAGATCGCCGAAATCACGGACCGCGTCGTAAAAGCCGGCGGTCCGGCGCTGCTCTTCACCGACGTGGAAGGTTCGCGCTTCCCGGTGCTCACGAACCAGTTCGGCTCGCGCCGCCGGATGGCGATGGCGCTTGGAGCGCAGAGTCTCGACGAGGCCGGCGACCGCATACGCAAGCTCGTGAACGTCGCGATGCCGTCGGGATCGCTCGTAGACAAACTCTCTAGCGCGATGCGCTTGGCGCCGCTCGCCAACGCGATTCCGAAGATCGTGCGCAGCGGCAGCGTGCACGACGTCGTCACCGCGCAGCCAAATCTGCGCGAGCTGCCGGTGCTCACCACGTGGCCGCTCGATGCCGGGCCGTTCGTTACCTTGCCGCTCGTCATCACGAAAGATCCGCGCACCGGCCGCCCGAACGTCGGCACGTACCGGATGCAGGTTTACGGCCCGCGCGAGACCGGCATGCACTGGCAGCGTCACAAGCACGGACGCGCGCACGCCGACGCCTGGGGCGCGCGGATTCCCGTAGCGGTTGCGATCGGTACCGATCCGGTGCTCACGTACGCGGCGACGGCGCCGCTGCCCCCGATGCTCGACGAGTTCGCCTTCGCCGGATTGCTGCGCGGCAAACCGGTAGAACTCGTGCGGGCCAAGTCGGTGGATCTCATGGTGCCGGCCGACGCGGAGTTCGTGCTCGAAGGCTACGTAGACAACGAAGACGTGCGCGTCGAGGGACCGTTCGGAGATCACACCGGCGTGTACAGCCCGGCAGATCTCTACCCGACCTTTCACGTCACGCACCTGACGCACCGGCGCGATCCCATCTACGCCGCAACGGTCGTCGGGAAACCGCCGATGGAGGACGCGTGGCTCGGCAAGGCCACCGAGCGCATCTTCCTGCCGCTGCTGCAGGCGATGCTCCCCGAAGTCGTAGACATGAACTTGCCGGTCGAAGGCGGATTCCACAATCTCGCGCTCGTTTCGATCCGCAAATCCTATCCGGGCCAAGCAAAGAAGGTAATGAACGCGCTCTGGGGGCTCGGGCACATGATGATGCTCACCCGCGTGCTCGTGATCGTTGACGACGACGTGGACGTGCAGAATCCGCGCGAGGTAGCCTGGTTCGTCTTCAACAACCTCGCGCCCGAGCGCGACGTCGTGACGATGCCGGGGCCGGTGGACGATCTCGACCACGGGTCGTACAGCATCGCCTACGGCACGAAACTCGGCATAGACGCCACGCGCAAGGGCACATCGGAAGGCTACTCGCGCGAATGGCCGCCGGATATCGTGATGGACGAAGCGACCCGCGCACGCGTGAGCGAACGCTGGCGCGCCTACGGGCTCGACCGGATAGACGCCGCGCTGCGGCCCGATGCCTGGTCGGGGCAGGGCCCGCGTCCTTGAAAAGCGCCGCGCTGTTCCTGCGCGAGATTCGCATCGAGCATACGCTCTTCGCGCTCCCGTTTGCCTACGCGGGTGCGATCCTCGGCGCGCGCGGGATTCCGTCGCTGGCGGTTCTCGGCTGGATCACGCTCGCGGTGTTGGGAGCGCGCACGGCCGCGATGGCCGTGAATCGCTACTTCGATCGCGAGATAGACGCGCGCAACCCGCGGACGGCGCGCCGCGCCGTCGCGAGCGGCTCGCTCGCCCCCGCAACGATGCTCTGGGCGGCCGGAGCCGGGCTGCTGCTGCTGCTCTGGGCGGCCTGGGAGCTCAACCCGCTCTGCCTCAAACTCTTGCCGATCGCCGTCGTGCTGGTCGTCGTCTATCCGCTCTGCAAACGCTTCACGTGGCTCGTGCACTTCGTTCTGGGCGCCGTTGACGGGCTTGCGCCGCTCGGCGCGTACGTTGCGGTCACCGGACGCATCGAGCTCCCGGCCCTCTTACTTTTCGCCGCGGTGACCCTCTGGGTAGCGGGGTTCGACATCGCTTACGCGCTTATGGACTTCGGCGTGGACCGCGCGCAAGGGATCAGCTCGCTGCCGGCGCGCTTCGGCGAAGCGAGCGGGCGCATTCTGCTCGTCGTCCTGCACGCGTGTATGCTCGTGCTCCTCGCAGGCGCGGGCTTGCTCGCGGGAGCCGGGGCCCTCTACTACGCCGGCGTCGCCGCGGCGGCGATTCTAATCTTTTATGAAGAGTATCTCTTCCGCAGCGGGGCCAATCTGTTCCAAATCAACGAACGCATATTTCTTTCAAACATGGCTTTTTCGGTGGTCTTCCTCTGCACGATGGCCGGAGGATTTGCGTGAAGCGGCGCGCCTTCATCGCCGCTGCCGGCGCGGCGGCGGCCGGCGGGTCGGTGGTACCGGCGCGCGCGCAGTACGTGCCGTTCCAAAACCAGCAGTTTCTTCCTCAGTTGACGATCGCGGTGAACGTCACGCTCTCCGGACCGCTGCAGAAGTACGGTCAGGAGATCGTCAAAGGCGTGCAGGCGGCGGTGGACGAGCAGAATCGTTTCAACGCACCGATCTCACACGTCTGGGGCAGCCGGGCACTCGACGATCGCAACGACCCGGCTCTTGCGGCCGCTAATGCGAACGTCGCCGCCTCCGATTCCACCTGCATCGCCGTGGTCGGCAACCTTACCGCTGCGATGACGGTCGCCGCGCTCTCGCACTATGCGAACATGGGCTTCGCGGTCATCGTGCCGACGGTCACCGCCGACGTCGTGACGGCGCGGGGCTATCACAACGTCTATCGCCTGCCCGCGAAAGACAGCGCCGCGGGTCGCCTCTTTGCAAGCGCAGCACTCGAACAGAAGAAAGGCGTGCCCGCGCTGGCCATAGCCTTCGACGGCGACTACGGCTACGACGTCGGGCGCGGATTTGTGGATCAGGCCAAGGCCGACCATCACCCGGCCGACCTCCTGCTCTTCCCGGCCGACAAGACCGACTCGGCCGATGCCGCCAGAACGGTGCTCGACCGATCGCCGGGCTACGTCTTTCTCGCGGGTAAGACCGCGGCGCTCGGCCCGATCGTCGAAGCGCTGCGCCTGGGCGGCTACACGGGCGACTTCGGCGCCAGCGACGGCTTCTACAACACGGACACGATCGAAAAGTACGCCAAATTGCTCGACGGGTCGCTCGTTGCATCCGTGATGCCGCCGCTCGAACGTATCCCCAGCGTCATGCAGCTCGTCGCCGATTTCGAGCGCTACGTCACGCAGGTTACCGCCTTTTCGGCCTATGCCTACGCGGCCGCGCAGCTGATCATTGCGGCCTCCCAGCGTTCGAATGCGAGCACGAAATCCGCGCTCCTCACTTCGCTGCAGGCCGGGGGCACCTTCACGACGGTCGTCGACCAGTTCGCGTTCAGGATCAGCGGCGATCCGCTCATTCCGAACATCTTCCTCTACACCGTCGGCAAAGACGGCTTTAAGTTCGCCCGCCCGGCGATACGCACCGGCTTCGTCTTTTAGCGAACGTACTCGTCTTCGGGGACGACGCGCAGCCGGTGCGGCGGGCGCACCTTGGCCGCGGCCGGTTCCTCGTTTTCTTCGATGGCTAGGACGAAGCGCAGGCGCCACGAGCCCAGCACGAGCGTGAGGTTGGTTCCAAAAATCTCCACGGTCATGCCTCCACTCGCTGCCACTGCCAGACGGCGATGGCGGCGTAGACGACGAAGAGCAGCACCTCCGTACCGAGGCGCGCGGCGAAGTTCGTGCCCATTTGGTCCAGCGAACTGGGCTGGTCGCCGACCGACATCTGCACGTAACTGAGCGGAATGATTCGCGAGATCGTCCAGGCGACGTCGTGCACGAAGAGGGCGATCGTATTCGTCGGCGGCACGAGCGTGAGGCCGCCGATCAGGAAGGTGATGGGCCACGCGAAACCCTGCACGGCGCCGAAGGAACGGTTCAGCAAGGTCGTCGCCGCGCAGAGCATGGCGTACCAGGCCAACGGGGCCGCAACGCCCATCGCAATCGCCCGTGCGTTGATGCCGCTAAAGTCCAGACGCGGCGATTCGAAGAGCAGCTGACAGAAGTACAGGGCGAGGATCGTCATAAGCGAGGCGGCCAAGACGCAGGTGGCGTCCGCGACGAGCACGCCGAGCGCGTAGCGCAGACGCGAGCACGGCTTCGTGAGGGTGATCTCCAGATGGCCGTTTATCTCCCGGGCGAACGGCGCCGCCATCAGCGTCGCGATGATGAGTGCGACGACATCGGCGAGTGCCATGTAGTAGATCATCGGTACCGCACCGTTCGTGTCTATGACGGTGGTCGTCAGCGCACCGTTTTGCGACGTGTAGACGTGCATGCTGCCGACGTCCACGCGATCGTGTTCCTTATGCGCGCGCCCCGAAGGCTCGGTGACGACGATGTGCTTGCCGGCGTAGCCGTGGTCGTCGATGACCACGTTCGTGCCGTCGGACGGATCCACGATCGTCGTGCGTTTCGTTCCGTCGGGCAGCGTCGAGTCGGCGACCTTGACGCCGGGATGATTCTGAATGTGCGTGATCCAGCCTTCGGGAGTCATGTATCGCGTCAGAGAGACGCGCAGCACCACGGCCAGGCCGACCAAAATCAGCAGAATGATGGCGGTGACGCGCAGCGTGTTGCGAACGCGCAGCCATTCAACGTAGGTCATGACGAGCTTTCCTTTGCGACGACGTCGGCGGTAGCGACGGCAGGCGAAACGGCGTAGAGGAAGATGTCTTCGAGATTGAGGTCAACGGCGCGCACGCCCGCGGCACCGGTTCGAGCGAGCGCCGCCGCGATATCGTCGGCGCCGCCGCTCACGAGCAGGCGGACGATGCGCTCGGTGCGGTCTGCGCGCAGAACGCGCGGATCGCCGGCGATGCCGTCGAGGGTGAAGGTCACGTCCGGGTAGATCCCCTCGACGATCTTGCGATCGGCTTTCAAGTCGTCCACCAGGCCGTCGAGCACGATGCGCCCGCGATCCATCACCGCGATGCGCTCGGCGGCGCGTTCGACCTGGCCGATCTGATGCGACGAGAAGATGACGGAGTTGCCTTTGGCCGCCTCGTTGATGATGAGGCTGAGCACGTGGCGCTGGTTGACCGGGTCGAGTCCGCTCGTCGGTTCGTCGAGGATCAGGATCTCGGCGTTCCGCGAGAAGGCGAGCGCGACCATCACCGCCGTACGCATTCCTTTGGAGAGAGCGCGCGCGCGGCGCTTGGTATCTATGTTGAACTGCGAGAGGAGTTCGAGCGCGCGCTTTTCGTCGAAGCGCGAGTAGGCGCGCCGCGTCATCTCGATATGTTCGGCGACGGTCATCCAGTCGTAGAGCACGTTACGTTCGGGGACGTACGCGATGTGCTCGAAGGTCTCGGGGACGAGCGGTTTGCCGTCGTAGAGTATCTCACCACTCGTCGGCCGCGCGAGACCGAGCATGCATTTGAACGTCGTCGTCTTGCCGGCGCCGTTGGGACCGAGCAGCCCGAAGACCGTCGCGCTGGGGATCTCCAGCGAGAGGCCGTCCACGGCCGCGACGGACCCGTACGTCTTCCGCAAGCTTGAAATCTTGATCGTGCTCATGCGCCTTCTATCTCCAGAGAAAACCAGCGTGCCAGTGCCGCATCGAAAAGCTCGCGGATCGCCTCGCGCGACACGCCGACCGCCTTTGCCTCGCGCATCGCAACGTCGAGCGCGTCCGCCGCGATCTCGGCTGCGACTGCGGGCGATTCTCCCGCCGCCTGGGCGCGTACGAAGGATCCCCGTCCCGGGGAGGTCTCGATGACGCTGTCGCGTTCGAGGTCGCGGTACGCACGGGCGACGGTGTTTGGATTGACGGTCAGATCGAGCGCGAGCTGCTTGACGGTCGGGAGCTGCTCTCCCGCACCCAGTACGCCGAGCGCAACGGATCGCTTGACTTGCTCGACGATTTGCAGGTAGATCGGCACGCCGCTGCGTGGATCAACCGTCAGTACGGCCGGCATCGGCGCGTCCTTAAAACTTCGGACCCCAGCCGGGGAAGAGTCCACCGGAGCGCTGGTCGGGCATGCGTACCGGCGTCCGCGTCTCGCGCATCTGTTCGGGGCTGTAGATTGACTGTAGCATCGGTGTTTGTCGTCCTTTCACTAGTACGGTCAAACTATTGTACTAGTACACTAGTACAATAAAACAACAGGATGCGCCCTGTCAATCCCCCAGAGAAAGTATTTTTAAGCGGGTTTTTGGACGAGCTGCGCGGCGGCAGCCCGGCGAAGCCCGGCAAAGCGCGGGTCGTTCGCGATCTCGGCCGCGGTCAGGCCGTTGGCCGACCGGCGCAGCCAGGCCAGCGCCGCCCCCCGCTCGCCGAGCGCGGCGTAGGCGGCGGCAAGATCCTCGGGAGCCACCTGGCCCGCGTGAGCGCGCGCGGCCAGAAGCGCTGCGCGGGCTCGCGCCGGCTGGTTCCCCTGGGCGTAGATAGGGGCGAGCAGCGCGGCCGCCTCGGCACGGCACTGCACGCAGGCACGCCCGAGGCGATCGAAGGCATCTGCCGCACGCGAGGTCTCGCCGAGCGCCTCGTAGGCGAGCCCCAGGGTCTCGTAGGCGTCTTTGCGCGTCGGTGAGAGATCGAGCGTCTCTCGCGCGTAGGCGATTGCATCGGTGTAGCGCCGCTCGAGGTAGGCCGCGTCCCCGAGCCACGCGGTCGTCGCGACCGAGAGCGGGTCGAGCTGGGCGGCGACCGCGAGTTCGGCGTACGAGGCATCCACTCGCCCCTGCTGGAGGAGGGCGATACCGTACCATTCGTGGGCCGAGCCGCTGGACGGATCCAGAGCGATGGCGCGGCGCAGGTCGCGCTGGGCGGCTTGCATATCTGCCGCGCTGCCGGATCGCCGCTCCGACGCGAGCATGCCGAGCACCGCGTAGGCCTGCGCGCAGTGCGGGTCTAGAGCCAGGGCTTCGCGCGCGTAGGCTCGCGCCCGCGAGACGTAGACGGCCGAAGGCGCGGGGCCGTAGCCGTAGTCTGCTTCGATTGCATTGGCGGACGCTAGGCCTGCATAGCCGAGCGCCACTCGCGGGTCGTCGTTTACGACGCGCGCGAAGTAATCAATGCTCTTGGCGATGCCGTCGCGCGTGCGCAGGTTCCAATAGTACTTCCCGATCTCGTACAGGCGCGATCCCTGCGCCGAGAGCTCCGGGGTTTGCGCGGCGCGAGGCGCGGCCGTTCGCCAAGCAAGGGCTCCGGCGAGGAGCAGCACCGCGGCGGCCGCCGCGGCCCAGCGCGCGAGCGGCGCGCCGCGCGCCGGCCTCTCGGGCGCGGTGAGGGCCGGGCTCTCGGCGGCCGGGCAGAGCCGCACCGGCGCGATGAAGCGGTAGCCGCGCCGCGGGACCGTTTCGATTGCCTCTACGTCCCAGCGCGCCCGAAGCGTCTTGCGCAGCACGTACACGTTCTGCGCGAGGTTCGCTTCGTCTACGTAGCCCTCGGGCCAAATGCGCTCGAGGAGCGCGGACTTGGCCAGTATCTCGCCAGGGTGCTCTATCAGTGCTAGGAGCGTCTCTACCACCTTCGGTCCGAGCGCGACCGCTTCGCCGCGGTCGAGCAGCAACAGCCGCTCGGCGTCGAGCTGGAACGGACCGAACCCGTAGAGGCTCATGTGGCTCTATATACGCCGGAGCGCGGAAAAAGTTTTCGCTACGGCGCAAAGACTCGCAGGGCCCGGGGGACGACCTCGAAGCGGGCCGGCGTCCGACCCGCGGGCTCGCCGTCGGCGCTGATCCGGTGCGGCCGGCGCGTCGTGACGGCGAACGCTCTGGACCGGTAGCGCCGCACGACCGGGCCGCGCAGGCTCATCCCCTCGACGCAGAAGAGATCGAGCCAGCCATCGTCTATGGCCGCACCCTCGACGTTGACGACGCCGCCGAAGCGATGGCTGTTGGCGACGGTCAACTGCACGGCTCGCAAGCTCTCGGACGTACCGTCGAACGCCACCTCGACGCGAAAGCGCCGCCACAGCGCAAAGACCCAGAGCACGCTCATGAGGATCGCGAAGATGCCGAAGCGCTGCTTGTCGGCCGAGCGCTGACGCCGTGCGATCCGGCTCGAGATGCCGATGCTCGCTTCGTTGACGTAGTACGCGCCGTTCACCCGGGCGACGTCAATGGCCCGCGTGCTGCCGGCCGCGATTACCGCGCACGCCCGTGCTACGTCGGAGGGTATCGCGAGCGTGCGCGCGAGTTCGTTGAACGTCCCGAGTGGAACGATGCCGATCGGCACGTCCAGGTCGATCGCCGGCCCGATGGCGCGCGAGAGCGTTCCGTCGCCGCCCGCGACGACGATCGCATCGGGGCGTTCGTCTTCGCCGACCACCTCGATGCCGGCGCGCTCGAGCTCTTCGCGTACGCGCGACCCCAGGCGCCGGCCGCGGCGCGAGTGAGGATTCACGACGAGGCGGGCCCGCACGCGCTAGGGAGCGCGCCGATGCAGCAGGATCGCAGCGGCGCGCCACGCCGAGCGCAGTGCGACGACCGCGAGCACGAGCGTGCCCCCAACCATCGCGACGTAGCCGAGGTCAATGCCCGTCTGCGTCGGGGCATCTACGTAGCCGACGGCGCGCACCGACTCGGTGAGATTGACGTAGACCCCGTGGAAGACGTACCAGACGAGCGCAGCCGCAAGGGCCGCGACCGCCGCGGTCGCCAGGTGGCGCCTCAACTCCGCGCGAGAATCCACTGCTAAGCAGTTCGCCGCGGTCCGGCAGAGAAACCCCTCCGGCGATGGAGCTCCTTAAGCGCCGTCCGCAGCCGCACAACCCGTTGCCCGAATCGCGCTACGAAGTGCTCGCGCTCTTCACCGGCGCGATGGTCGGCGCGTCGCTGTGGCTCATGGCCACGGGTGCGCTCATGCCTTCGTTCGCCGCGGCTCTGCATATAGGCCAGACGGAACTCGGGATCATCCTCTCGGTGCAGATGGTCGGATCGGTAGCGATGACGTCCGTCGCCGGCTTGCTCACCGACCGTTTCGGCGACAAGGCCGTGGTGCTGTGGAGCGGCCTCATCATGGGGCTCTCGCTCGTCGTCGCCTCGTTCGTCTCGAACTTCGTTTGGCTCGTCGTGTGGCTGCTGGTCTACGGCATCGGCTACGCAGCGGTGACGCCGGCGGGAAGCCACGCGATCATCTTCTTCTTTAAAAAAGCCGATCGCGGGCTAGCGATGGGCGTGCGCCAGTGCGGCGTGCCGATCGCGGGCACGCTCGGCGCGCTCTTGCTCCCCGCCGTCGCGCTGCGCTTCGACTACCGCGGCGCGCTCTTGACCGCGGGCCTGCTGACGCTCGTCGCCTGCATCGTCGCCTCGGCGCTCTATCGCGAGCCCAAAGAGCTGCAAGGCGAGCGTATGTCCGTGCGCGCGATGGTCGCTGAGATGCTGACGATCGCGCGCGATGCACGCCTGATTTTGCTCACGCTCACCTCGATGGTGCTCATCTGCTCGCAGTTCGCGCTGATGGGCTTCCTCACGCTGACGCTCGAACGCGACGGCGGATACGGCGCGCCGCTGGCGGTAGGGATATTCACGCTCTCGCAGGCTGCGGCCATCGCAGGGAGGCTCGCCTGGGGATGGGCCAGCGACAACATCTTCGGCGGCAGCCGCTCCTTGCCGCTCGCGACGATCTGCGTCCTCGTCGCGCTCGTCGCGGCGGGCCTCGCGGCGATCGGCACGCAGACGCCGCCCTGGGCCGCGACCGCTCTAGCCTGCGCGCTCGGGCTCACCGCCGAAAGTTGGCTGGGCGTGAGCATCATCGGCTTTGCCGAGATCGGCGGCGAGGAACATTCGGGCAGTGCGCTCGGCGTCGCGCTGACCTGGACCCTCCTGGCGGCGTTCGTCACGCCGACGATCTTCGGCGCGGTCGTGGAAGCGCACGGATTCGCATTCGCGTGGCGTTCGCTTGCACTGCTCGAACTGCTCGGCGTGGTGCCCGCGCTCCTGGCAACGCGCTGGACCGCGCGGCGCGCGGCCTAGCGATTCGGGGACTTCCGACGACGTCGCGCGAAACGAACGCAATGGCTTATTGGAGGCGTGCTCTCGCATTGTCGGCGCTGCTCGCACTGGTGGCCGGCTGCGGCACCGTAACGCCGGCGTCCTCGCCCGCAGTTGCGCCCGCAGCGAGGCGCGCGACCGGCGGCAGTCTTCTCTACCTCACTAGCGGCGGCAGCGTCTCGGTGTATTCGTTCCCGCAACTCAAACTCGTCGGCACGCTGCACAAGCTGGTCCATCCTGCCGGGCTCTGCACCGACGCCTCCGGCAACGTGTTCGTCACCGAGCTCGAGGGCCAGCGCATCGCCGAATACGCTCACGGCGGCACCGCGCCGATCGCGCACTTGAGCGATCCGGGCGCGGAGCCCATCGCCTGCTCCGTGGATCCGACTACCGGCAATCTCGCCGTTGCGAACTTTGCGACGACCTCGTTCGGCCAAGGCAACGTCGCGGTCTACGCGCACGCGACCGGAACGCCGACGACGTACGCTACCCCCGCGGGAACGCGTGGTTCTCGGTAAACGCGTGCGGCTACGACGCATCCGGCAATCTGTACTTCGCCGGCGTTGACTACTCGGGCTTCACAATTGACGGCGAACTGGCGGCCGGTTCGGGAAGAGCCCAAGACGTTTCTATCGCGGCTGCCTTCACCGGCCCGGGCCAAGTGCAGTGGGACGGCACGCACATAACGTTCGCGGATCGGGGAAGCGGCGCGATCTATCAGTTCGTCGCGCACGGCAACGTGCTCTCGCAGGTGGGGGCGGTGAAGCTCAAACGATCGGGGCGCGTGGACCAATCGTGGATCGCGGGCAACCTGGTCGTCGCGCCGCAAGTTGACGGGAACGTTGCGTACGCGTACGCCTATCCCCAGGGCGGGGCGCCCTCCAAGACGATCGCCGGCCTGCGCTTGCCGTTCGGCGCAACCGTCAGCACCGCGGCGGTGAAATAGCGATGCCCGCAACGGCCGCGCTCGCACTTACGATCGCCTCGCTGCTGCGCGACCCCGCGTACGCGCACGCGCACTATGGCCTAGCCGTCTACGATTTGGACCGCCACCGCATGGTGTACTCGCTTGCCGCCGACCGGCTCTACGATCCGGCCTCGACGACAAAACTGCTGACGACCGGCATGACGCTGGGCGCGCTCGGACCGCAGTTTCGTTTCAAAACCCCCGTCTATCGTACGGGCGACGTAGACGCGCAGGGGACGCTGCACGGCGATCTCGTGCTCGTCGCCTCGGGCGATGCAAACCTTTCGCAGCGCGTCCAGCCCGACGGCACGCTCGCCTTCGAAGACGAGGACCATTCGTACGACGGTTCGCCCCGCACGAAGGCCGTGCCGGGCGATCCGCTCGCGGTGCTGCGCGATCTCGCTCGTCAAGCGTACGCGCGAGGCATTCGCCGCGTGGACGGAAGGGTCGTAGTGGATGCGTCGCTCTTCCCCGATGCCGGTCCGGAGAACGGCACGGGCGTAGACGTCTCGCCGATCGTCGTCAACGACAATCTCGTGGACGTGATCGTCGCGCCGGGCAAGCATCCCGGAGATGCGGCTGCGATTCTCTCGATATCGCCGGCGACCCCGTACGCGAGCTTCGTCAACAAAGCGACGACCGGCGCGCCGCACGCAGATTCGACGCTCACGATGACCGACGGCGACGACGGCAAGGGCAATCGCGTCGTCACCGTGAGCGGCAGCGTCGCGAGCACCGACCCGCCGACGCTCTACGCCTACCGCGTGCCCTCGCCGGCCCGGTTTGCCGAGGATGCGTTCGCGCTCGCGCTGCGCGACGCCGGCGTTGCGATCGCCGATCCGCCGGCGGATCCGCCCTCGTTCGACCGCAGCGCGTACGCGCCGTCTTACCGGAGCGACGATCTCGTCGCCGAGCACGTTTCGCCGCCGATACGCGAGGACGTGCGCATTACGCTCAAGGTTAGCGACAATCTGCACGCGGATCTCATGCCGTACGTCGTCGGCGTCTACGCGGGAAAGACGACCGGCCCGGGCGCGCTGCAGGCAGGCTTTAACGTCGAGCGAGCGTTCTTGACTCGGCCAGCACCTCGACGTCACCGGCGCCGCGCAGCAGGACGGAGCGGGAACCGCCGCGTTCACGCCCTCGTTCATGGTGCACTACCTCGCGGCGCTCTGGAATCAGACCTGGTTCGGGGATATCCAGCGCGGCCTTCCGATCCTCGGCGTGGACGGCACGCTCGCTACGATCGCCACGACCTCTCCGGCCAAAGGCAAGGTCTTCGCCAAGACCGGCACGAGCGGCATGGACGACTACCTCTCGCGCGGCGACCTCGTGGATAAGGGTCTAGCGGGCTACATGACGACCCGCGCCGGGCATCACATCGCTTTTTGCAGCTACATCGGAAACGCGGTCTATCCGCACGGCGTGGACGGCTCGGAGAAGGCCGGCCAGTTCAACGGAGCCGTCGCCAACGCCATCTACCTGCACGAGTAGGCCGGTAGTCCACTATTTGACTTATAGCGTGATATAGTCTATTTTTAGACTATGCCGCACGTTCGCACCGCCTCGCCTGCCGCGCTGTCGCGGGTGGGGCTCCAGGCCTTTTTCAACCTCGCCCGCGTCTGGAAGATGGACGTGGCGGAGCAGCGCGCGGCACTCGGAAGCATCTCGAAGCAGACGCTCTACAACTGGCGCGATAACCCGGGCAAGGTGCGCCTGACCGGCGATCAGCTCGACCGCATCTCGTACCTGCTCGGCATCTATAAGGCGCTGCACGTCCTCTTCACCCGTCCCGAGCAGGCCGATTCGTGGATTCGCCGACCGAACGACGCTCCGCCGTTCGGAGGCAAGCCCGCGGCCGAGCTCATGTTCGGCGGCCGGATGGACGGCCTGATGCGGGTGCGGCGCCACCTCGACGGCGCGCGCGGCGCCTGGTGAAACTCGGCTGGCCCGAGAGTTACCGCCTGGTCCACTCTCGCTACCCGTTCGTCGGCATCTTCGACCGTATCGCGGACCCGGCCGATCTCGAGATCGTCGCCGAACTCGAGCGCCGTACGAACGACCGCATTCTCGACGAGCTCGGGACGATCTCGCTCGTGCGCGCAGGCGATCGCATCGCCGGGCCGGGCACGACGCCGATCATGGCCTCGTTCACGCACGCAAAGCCGAGCCGCTTCTCCGACGGCACCTACGGCATCTACTACGCGGCGCGGCACCTCGAGACGGCGATCGCCGAAAGCCGCTTTCACGTCGAGGCGTTCTATCACGCCACGGCCGAACCGAGTGCCGACGTGGACATGCGCATCTACGCCGCGCGCATCGCCGGCCGTTTCGACGACCTCTCGTCGCTGCCGATGAGCGATCCGAGATTGGATCCGCACTCGTACGACGTTTCGAGGCCGTACGGCGCGAAGGCATACGAAGCGGACGAGTACGATGGAATCGTGTATCCCAGCGTGCGCGACGCCGAGCACCGGCTCGCGGCTGCGTGCTTTCGCCCGCGCGCGATCTCGCACTGTTACTCGCACGGGTACGTGATCTACCGCTGGGACGGAACGCAGCAACGCATCGTGCACGTCCTGCGCCGCGATACGCTGACCGGATTCCTATAGAGCGCTAGTTGACGATGCGCGCCGTCTTGATGTAGTCCAGCTTCGGGAACTGCTTCTCCAGGTACGCGTTGCCGTGCGCCGCTATCATGCCCTGATCGGGCTGCTCGCCGTAGCCGGCATAGATGTCGTCAACGTTCGGCATGCCGCTCTCGACCTTGCCGATCGGCGCGAAGCCCATCCCATCGAGCCGGCCGTTGTTGCCTAGGTTGATGAAGAGATGCGTCGAGCGGCTGTTCGGCTGGTCGGTCGCCGCGAATGCGACGGTGCCGCGCACGTTCGATTCCTTGACCGGATCGTCGGCGATGTTGGCGCTCCACTTTTTCGTCACCGCCGGATCTGCGGCGGCACCCCATTGCACGACGAAGCCGGGCACCACGCGGTAGAAGCGGGCGCCGTCGAAGTACTTGGCCTCGACGAGCTCGCGGAAATGCCGCGCGCCGTTCGGCGCGAGGCTCGGGTCCACGTCAATGACGACCGGTCCCCGGCTCGTCTCGAGCAGCACGCGATAGGTCGAGGCGACCGAACTCGGCGCGGGGGAGCTCTCCGAGGCGCCATGCTTCGCACCGCCGGTGCAGCCGGCGAACGAGAGCGCGAACAGGACTACGATCGCAAGATTTTTCACGTACGACTCCTCACCCGGCGCAGACGGAAGGCAGTTTCACCCCTTCTCGCTTGCGACCTCCAGTACGCTGGCGGAGCGAGGTTGGGAATCGTGCAGGGTCGCCGGAGGGGTCGGTTGGAATCGCTTTCCATGCGGGCCCGCGAAGCGGTCATCGTCATTCTAGCTGCGGCTACGGCGGTTTTTGGCGTTCCCACGCCGACCTGCGGCAGTTCGTTGTCCGTACTCACCCTACATGTCTACGACTGCGCGGCGGCCGGTAACCGGCCGCCGGAGCTCCAAATCGCGCCGGCCTCGATTCGCGAAGGCGGCGCCGTTCGGAACCACGATCACTGGACGTTTCGCGTATTGCTGCCATCGGGATACTTTGCCATCGCAGCCAAGTCGGCACGCTGCGGTGCGCGCACATACATCGCAATGCTGCCGCACGCAAACAGAGTTGTAGCCCTCTTCCAATCTGCGAGCGCCGGCGCTGCGGCCATACCGACGGGCGGCGCCCTAGCCGGCCTGCAGCGGATGACGCATTCAATCTCGTTTCCGCCAACGGTGCGTTATGGTTCGTGAACGAGACGCAAAATCGGATCGTTTCCGTCGACCCCGGCGGCCCCGTCGCCACGCATCCCGTACCGCCGGCGCCAAAAGATCCCGCCGGTCTTCCGTCGCTAGAGTCATTGGTTCCGGACCTTGCCGGCAACGTATGGTTCACGCTGCGACACGAGATGGCACTCTACTGTATTGATCGTAGCGGCACGCTCAGACGATTTGCGCTCGCACCGCGATCCGTAAAGGCGTTCAAATGAAGGTCCGGTTGACAACCCTTTTCCTCCTCGCCATTGCGACGGTCGGCTCGACCGGGGCCGGCTCGGGACGCCAAGTAGGGACCTTGACGGTCACCACGCTCAACTGTGTTCAGGATCTAGCCGGCACGCCTACACTCTCGTACCTGAGAATGAATGACAGGAGTTTGGGTCATGGATTACTCCACGGACCGATGGGGCTCGATCGCGAGTCGGGCGCCGACGGGGTCAAACTCGCTCCCGGCGTTTACCGTTTCGTCCTGCGGCTGGCGGCAGGAAATTACGAAATCTACTTGCGATCCGGCAGGTGCTTCGGCGGCCAGGTAATGGCCATCGTGCTCCCCGGGAAGGAGCGCTCGGTTTCCATGGTCGCCGGCGACGCATGGACCATGCTCTTTGACCACGACCACTCCGGTGTTGCGGGAACGATCGCGAAGGTAAATACGAAATTAGCGTTGCTGAATGCGGACGATCCCGACGATAGCCGCTTTGTTGACGTGGAAGATGGCGCTTTCTACGCCGACAGCCTCCAAAGGTCGCGCTGGCTACTGCGCGCTTGGGCCGACTGCTGCGCGTATGCAGATTTTCCGATCGATCTCTCCGGCGTGCGGCCTGGTGAATACGTAACGGTAGCGCTATCTCCTTCGGACGTACGCAAACGTTTGGGGTACCGAGGGCCCTTGTTCAGCAGCCCATCGTTCGTGGCCGCCACTTCCGGCGGAGTTTGGTATACGAATGTCGGCCGCGACTCTGTGGGCATTCTCGAAAGTACCGGCCTCCGAAAGGAGTTCGCACTCGCTAGAGGACGCTCGCCTCAACTCATCGTCGCCGACGATGGCGATGGCGCATGGTTCTCGGAAGGCGGCGGCTTCGTCGGCCACGCAGACGCCGTAGGGAACGTAACCGAGCTCAAGCTCGGCACGGCCAACGAACAACCGCGCATCATTCGATTCGTTCGTGAAGATAATAGGGCGATACTTGCGATAACCGCGTATCCCGACGGGCTCTTTCTAATTGATCCTCTGCACGGCATTCAACGACTCCAGGTTCCGGCCGACATCAGTCTTTCGGAGGTTGGGATTTCCAGTAGTCGGAGCGTCTGGTTTAACGTCCGGAACAAGAACGACATAGCGCGCCTCGAAAACGGTGCTTTTATCAGAGTGCCGGTGGCGCCCGTACCGATCACGCCGGACGTCGCTCGAGTCGGCGAAGCTTTCTTCTCGGTTAAGCAGAGCCGCGGACCAAACGCCTTGCTAGGGACATTCCAGCAGTCTACCGGAAGAGACCTCGGTGACTCGCTGGAGGCGGTTAGCGACGGAGCCGGCGGCGCCTGGATCCTGGATTGCTTTCGCAACGTCGTCACACACGCGGGCGCGCAGGCGCAAAGCCGGACCTTTGACGGGATCGGCTGCCCCACTATGGGTATCGCGGACGACAGCGGCGGCGTATGGTTTGTCGCCGGCCGCCCCGGCCAACTCTGGCACATCACCCACGAAAACGCCTCGACGAGCTACGCGCTCCCGATCGAGACCGAAGAGATCGGCAATCTCTGCCTCGACGTACGCGGCGAGGTCTGGTTCCCCGATCGCGGCCGAAATCGATTGCGCTATTTCTCGAAGGGCCGCTTTGGCCAGGTAGACCTTGGAAACCCGGGAGCGACGCCTCACCTGACGATCGTGCAGTAGGTCAGCGCCGCGGGGAGCCGCGCTCGGACTCGCACGATGCGGTGCCCACACATACTGCCCAGAAAGGGACTCGAACCCCCACGGTGTTGCCACCACTGATACCTGAAACCAGCGCGTCTACCAATTCCGCCATCTGGGCAAGGAGCAGACCTCAATTCGGGGCGGCCTAAGGCGCCCCTTTTCCGAAACCCGCGCGGGCAGCCGGCGGTTTGGAGGGACCGACATGGCCCTGCCCCTCTTCATCGCTGAACGTCCCCCCGCGCTCGACCCTTACTCGGAGGCTGTAACCGCCGCCGCGGAGCGGGTCAGTCCGGCGGTCGTCTGCATCGAGGTGCGCTCCGGGCGCAGCGGCGGCAACGGCAGCGGCTTCGTCTTTACGCCGGACGGGTTCATCATTACGAACAGCCACGTCGTCCACGACGCGCGCCGCATCGGCGTCGCCCTGCTGGACGGGCGCGAGTTCCCGGCCCAACTGGTCGGCGACGACCCGCACTCCGATCTGGCCGTTCTCCGCGTGGACGCCCCGGATCTCGCGCACGCCGCTCTGGGCGATTCCTCCGCCCTGCGGCCCGGGCAGCTCGTCGTCGCGGTCGGCAACCCGTTCGGCCTGGCCTACACGGTTACCGCAGGCGTGGTGAGCGCGCTGGGCCGTTCGCTGCGTTCGCAGTCCGGGCGCCTGATGGACAACATCATTCAGACCGACGCGGCGCTCAACCCGGGCAACTCGGGCGGCCCGCTCGTCAATGCCGCCGGGGAAGTCGTCGGCGTGAACACGGCCGTGCTTCCGGGCCAGGGTCTGTGCTTCGCCATCGCGATCGATACGGCCAAGCATATCGCCGGGCTCGTCATGCGCGACGGCAAGGTGCGGCGCGGCTATCTGGGCATCGCCGGGCAAGACGTCGTCCTCTCGCCCGCTGCCGCGCGGCGCTTCGGCCTGGACGACCGCCGCGCGGTGCTCGTCGGCTCCGTTGATGCCGGCAGCCCGGCCGCCACCGCCGGCCTGCGCGAAGGCGACGTGCTCCTCGCATTCGAAGGGCGGCGGCTCTTCGGGGTGGACGCGCTGCACAAACTGCTTACGAGCGCGGATCTCAGCCGGCCGTACAAACTCGACCTGCTCCGCAAGGGCGAGAGGCTCTCGAGAATCGCTCTGCCGGTAGAGTCGCCGGCGTAGACGGCGAATGGTAGCGGACCCGTGATTCGCAAGCTCCTGCCGATCCTCGGCATCACCTTCATAGACATCGTCGGGTTCAGCATGCTGATCCCGATGCTGCCGTATTTCGTCACGCATTTCGGCGCGTCGGCGTTCGTCGTCGGGCTGCTCATGGCGATCTTCTCGCTCTGTCAGTTCATCGCCGCGCCGCTCTGGGGCAACGCCTCCGACCGCATCGGCCGGAAAACGGTGCTGATCGTGAGCCAGATCGGCGCGACGATCGGCTGGGCTCTGCTCGGCTTTGCCTCCAGCGTCGCGGCGGCGCTGGCGATCGCGCCGATCGCCGTCGTCTTCGTCGCACGAATCATCGAAGGCATCTCCGGCGGAAATATCAGCGTCACGCAGGCGTACGTCGCCGACCTCGTCGAGCCGCCCGATCGCGCGCGCGCCTTCGGCTTGATCAGCGCGATGTTCGCCGCAGGCATGGTATTCGGTCCGTTCGGCGGGGGCCTGCTCTACGCGCGCTTCGGCTTCGCAGCGCCGTTCCTGGCTGCGGCGGCCCTCCAGCTCGTCACGCTCGTGCTCACGATAACGATGCTGCCGGAATCTCGCGGTAAAGATAAAGATGCCGAACGCGTCGGCTTCGGTTCGATTCTCCAGACGTTCCGCAACCCGCGGCTCGGGCGCATTCTCTGGCAGAAGCTCGCGGTCTCGCTCGCGCTGTACGGATGGTTTGCCGTCTTCGCGCTCTACCTCGCGCGCCAGCTCGGCTTTTCGCTGACGCAGACCGACTACCTATTCTCGATCTTTTCGGTCTTCAACGTCTTCGTCAACGTCGTCTTGGTCGGGCGTATCTCCGCGCAATTGGGGAATCGCTCGATGTCGAACGTCGGGCTGACCTTCCTCGTCGCCGGGTTCGCGCTCGTACCGCTCGTGCACGGCGTCACGCTGCTGACCTTCACGATGCTCTTCTTCGCGATGGGGATGGCGCTGACGAATACCGGCATAACGGCGCTCATCAGCAATGCCGCCTCGGATCGCGATCAAGGGACCGTCCTCGGAACGAGCTCATCGCTCGACTCGCTCTCCGGCATCGTCGCGCCGCCGATCTCCACCGGCGTGCTTTCCGGTTTTGGCCCGCGCTTTGCCGGCATCGAATCGCTCGCGTTCGCCGCCCTCGCGCTCCTGATGGGCCTGCGTGCCGCAGGCGGCGAACCTCGCGAATCCTTCGCACCGATCGCCGAAGCGATACCCGAGGAACCCTGAAGTTCGGCGGAAGCTCCTAACCCGGCTTTCGAATCCGGTAGAGGTAGTGCCGTAGCAGCGGGTGATCGCGGTCGAGCCTAGGATGATCGAAATCGTCGGCGGGATTGCGGCTCATGCCCAAGCGATCCATCACGCGCTGCGATCGCACGTTTGACGCCGCGGTAAATGCGACGACTTCTTCCCATCCCAGCGAATCGAACGCAAACGCGAGCGCCGCGCGCGCACCTTCGGTCGCGTAGCCGCGTCCCCAGGAGTCGGGCGCAAAGCGCCAGCCGATCTCGTTCGCGGGCGTGAACGGCGCTTCGAACGGCACTTCCTGTAGAGCGACCACGCCGGCAAACTCGGGGCCTCCGCGCACGTCCACGACCCACCAGCCGTAGCCTTTTCGCTCCAGCGCCTCGCGCATCGCGACCGCTCCGGCCTCCGACATCGCGCGCGTGTACGCTCGCGCGAGGAACTCGGTGACGCGCGGGTCGGCATTCATCGCCACCCAGTGCTCGACGTCCGAATCGCGCCACGGCCGCAACACGAGCCGGGCGGTCTCGATCGTCGGAGCCGGCACGCCGCTAGGCCGCGGTCTTCTTGCGCCGCTTCGCGGCCGGCTTCTCTCCGTCGCCGCTGCGGCGCTTTTTGCTTTCTTCCAGGCTCTGGGCCAGCACGTCCATGAGATTGAATACCTTCGCGCGAGCCGGCGCCTTCTTCGCCTTTGGCAGTTCCTTACCGGCGGCGCGCGCTTCGATCATCGTCATGAGCTGATCGCGGTATGCGTTCGTAAACTTCTCCGGCTCGAAACTATCCACGCACATCGTCTCGATGAGCATGCGAGCCATATCCATTTCCTTTTTGGGCAGCTCCTCGCGTCCGGGAATCTCGAGCGTGCCGGCATCCACGATCTCGCTAGCCCAGTGCATGAGTTCGAGCACGAGCGCTTCGCCGATCGGTTTGACGGCAGCGATGTACTCTTTCGTTCGCACCACGACGCGCGCGATCGCGACGCGGTTGCTCCCCGCTAGCGCCTCGCGCAGCAGCGCGTAGGCGTGGCGCCCCTGCTTGGTGGGTTCGAGGTAGTACGGTTTGTCGAAGTACATCGGATTGATCTTGTCGAGTTCGACGAACTCCAAGATGTCCACCGACTGCGTCGCCTCGGGGTTGACGCGGCTGAAGTCCTCGTCGGTCAGCACCACGTACTGCCCCTTCTCGAACTCGTACCCTTTGACGATCTCGTCCCACGGGACGGGCTTGCCGTCCACCGAGCAGACGCGCTCGTACTTGATGCGTCCCTCGTCCTTCGCGTGGAGCATGTTGAAGGAGAGCTCGTCGGTCTTGACCGCCGTAAAGAGCTTCACGGGGATCGTCACGAGCCCGAAGTTGATAGCCCCCGACCAGATTGCATGAGCCATAGTCCGCCTATTCTACTAAAAGGCGCGGGCCGCTGGAAACCCCCGCTACGCCCATAGGCGCTGCGCCTTGGCGATCGCGGCCTCGAGCCGCTGTTTCTTCCACTGCTTGCTTCCCCAGAGGTCGCCTTCGGCCGCCAAGCGCTTGGGCGTGGAGCGGATCGTGTACGCGGCAAAGGCGTCGGCCGGCAAGATGGTGCCGCGCCTGCGATCGAAGGATTCCACTTCGCTCCAGTGCAGCGGGGTCGAAACGGGCGCGCCGTCGCGGGCGCGCACCGAATATGGGGCGACGATCGTCTTGCCTTGGCCGACCTGCACGTAGTCTATGTAGACGGCGCTTTGCGATCGCTTTGCAACCATGCGCGCCAGCGTGACGAGCTCGCCGAGGCTGTCCGCGGCGCGGCGCGCGAGCACTTCGGCAAAGATCTTCGCCGTCTCGTACGAGTAGCCGGCGGCAAGCGGCACGATAACGTGCAGTCCGTACCCGCCGGTCGTCTTGACGAGCGGCTTCAGGCCGATCTCTGCCAGCAAGTCGCGAACGTGCAAGGCGACGGTCGCGAGCGTCTTCAGCGTGCACGTCTCGCCCGGGTCCAGATCGAAGACGATGAAATCCGGCTCGTCGAGCGCATCCTCGCGCGACGTCCAGATGTGCAGAACGATCGCCGCGAGATTCGCGAGGTAGACGAGGCTCGGCGCGTCGTTGCAGACGACGAAGGTAACTTCCGGGCGCGAGCCGCCGGTCGTCTCGATCGTCACGCGGTCCACCCAGTCGGGCATGCCTTTGGGAATTTGCTTTTCGAAGAAATCGGCCGCATCTATGCCGTTGGGATAGCGCTGCAGCGTGAGAGGCCGCCCTTTGAGATGCGGAATCGCCGCAGGCGCGACGCCCTCGTAGTACGCGATGAGATCGCCCTTCGTGTACCCGTCGCGCGGCCAGAGCACCTTGTCGAGATTCGAGAGCGAGAGCGTACGCGATCCGACGCGTGCGCTTACGCGCTGTTCGGCCATCAGCGGCTCGGAATCTCGGCAACGACCTCGCCGGGCGCCTTATCCGGGCGCAGGCCGAGGAAGGCGGGCTGACGCAGGTAGCCGTCGCGCGTCCATTCGGAAAAGCGCACCTCGACGACGATCTCCGGCTTGACCCAGTGTGCGACGTCGCGCGCGGCGACCTCGTTTGCAAACGGCGACGTCTTACGTTCGATCTTCCGCAGCGCCGCGTGCAGCGAGGTCAGCAATTTCACGCCGAAGCCGGTGCCGACCGAACCGACGAAGCGCAGCGACTTCTTCTCGTAGACGCCCAGCAGCAGCGCGCCGAAGCCGGTTCGGCTGCCCTTCGGCTCGGTCCAGCCGCCGACGACGAACTCTTGCTCGTAGCCGGTCTTTATCTTCACCCAATCCCGGCTGCGGCGCTCCTGATACGTCGAGGCGCGCTTCTTGCCGACGATGCCTTCGAGCTGCGTCTCTCGCGCGCGCTCGAAGAGCGCCTTCCCTTTTCCCACGACGTGTTTGGAGTACAGGACGAGCGTCTCGTCGGCGATCAGCCGTTCGAGCAGCGCCTTGCGCGTCTCGAGCGGTTCGCGCCGAAGATCGCGGCCGTCGGCGTAGAGCAGGTCGAACGCCGCGTAGGTGAGGCCGACCGGCGTGTTCTTGAAATCCTGAAGCCGCTGGAAATCCGATCGGCCTTTCTTATCGAGGCTGACGATCTCGCCGTCCACCATTACGGGCACGCTCGAGAACGCGGTCGCGAGATCCGCCAGAGCGGGAAAACGCGCGAGCAGATCGAGGCCGTTGCGCGAGACGAGCGTCAAGCGCCCTTTATCGTCCACGGTGCACAGTGCGCGATAGCCGTCCCATTTGATCTCGAAGAGCCAATCCGGATCGTCGAACGCCTCGCCGATAAGGGTTGCGAGCATGAGCGATTTGGGATGAGGCATGGGATCGCGTTTGACGGGTTTGCGCGCAGGAGTCGCGGCGTGACGCGCCTTCGGTTTGGAGTGCCAGGTCTTCGCGCGAGGGTCCTCGGCGACGTCGTCGAGCGTCTTGCCGCTTACGACCGATTCGGGATGGTCGGCCGGATCGTACTTCGGGTCAACGTGCTCGTCCCGGTCCTTGATCAGCAGCCACGGATCGCCGTGCTCGTCCTCTCGCGCCTTGATCTTCACGAGCGTGAACTCGCCGCGGAGTTTCTTGCCCGCTAGCACGAACTTGATCTTGCCGGCTGCGATCTCCGTCGCCGGATCGTCGCCCTCGGCCAGCGCATACGTCCCGCGATCCCAAATGATGACGTTGCCGCCGCCGTATTCCCCTTTGGGAATGTTCCCTTCGAACTCGTTGTACTCGATCGGATGGTCCTCGACGTGCATCGCAAGCCGCCGGTCGCCCGCCACGAGCGTCGGCCCCTTCGGAACGGCCCACGACGCCATGACGCCGTCCGCCTCGAGGCGGAAATCGTAGTGCAGGCGCGTGGCGCGATGCATCTGCACGACGAAGCGCAGCTTGCCGCCGCTCGCCGCGCGGGGCTTTCCCTTGCGACCGCTCGGTTCGGGCGTCCGCTCGAAATCTCGCTTCTTGTGATAGCGTTCGAGCGACCCCGGCCGCTCCGATGCACGCTGCGACGGCATGCGGCTGGCTTTCGACGCATCGCTAGGCTACCCTTAGAGGCGCATGATCTGGAGTTTGGCCGGCCTGCTGCTGGCGCTGGCCGTCGCGGGCGGGGCCGCCCTGCGCGGCAGAGCGCGCGGCGGATTCTACGACCTCGACGTGTACGGGATGAGCGCCCCGGAACACCGGCGGTACGCGATTGCGAGCCTCGCCTTCGCCGCGTACTTCGGCGCCACGCTCGCGCTGCACGCCGAGACGGCAGGCATCGCCGGCCTGGCGCTGTATGCGCTCATCGCCGTGTTCTACGCCGCGTCGTTCCTACGGGGTGCATCCGATTCCGATGAGTGATTTTCGCTTCTCGCCGCGGCCCAATCGTGCCGCCGAGATCGCCTGGATGCCGTGGGGCGCGGACGCGTTCGCGCGCGCCGCCGCCGAGGACAAACCGATTCTGCTCTCGATCTCTGCCGTGTGGTGCCACTGGTGCCACGTCATGGACGAAACCTCGTACTCCGACGCCGCCGTCATCGAGACGATCGGCCGCCGATTCGTCCCGGTACGGGTTGACAACGATCGCCGCCCCGACGTAAACGCGCGCTACAACATGGGTGGCTGGCCGACGACGGCCTTCCTCGCGCCCGACGGCACCACGCTGACCGGTGCGACGTACCTGCCGCCCGCGCAGATGCACCGGGCGCTGGAGGAGATCGCGGACTTCTACGCCGAGCACAAAGACGACGTTGCAAAGCGCGGCGCAGAGATGCGCGAGCGGCACGCCGCGCACGCGCACGGCTCGAGCGAATCGCTCGACGACGGCGGGATCGCGCGGATCCTCGAGCAGATGAGCGATGCCTTCGACGCCCAGTACGGCGGCTTCGGCGAGGCACCGAAGTTCCCGCAGCCCGAACTGCTCGAGCTCTTGCTGCTCGAGTGGCGCATCTCGGGCGACGAGCGCCTGCACGAGATGGCGGCCAAGACGGTGCTCGGGATGGCACGCGGCGGAACCTACGATCGCGTGGAGGGCGGCTTCTTCCGCTACTCGACGACGCGCGATTGGAGCGTGCCGCACTTCGAAAAGATGGCCGAGGATCACGCAGGGCTCCTGCGCGTGCTCGCGCAGCTGGCGATCTTCGCGCCGTCGGGTGAGTTCCACGCGACGCTCGTCTCGGCGGTGGGCTACGTGCGCAGCGTGCTGTACGATCCGCAGACCGGATTCTTCGCCGGCAGCCAGGATGCCGACGAGGTCTACTACGAGCTGCCGCTGGAAGAGCGCCGCGAACGCGCGGCGCCGTACGTAGACCGCACCTCGTACACGAACTGGACCTGCGCGTTGGCGGGCTCGCTGTGCCTGGTCGCCCGCGCGCTCGACGACGACGCGCTCCTGCGTGAAGCGCTGCGCACGCTCGACAACGTGCACGACCGTACTGCTCGACGCCGACGGTCTGGCTCTTCCACGCGCTCTCTCCCGGAGGCGCGCCCGAGATACGCGGGCTGCTCGCCGACCAGGTCGCCTATCTGCGCGCCCTGCTCGACGCGCACGAGATCTCCGGCGAGTCGCGGTTTCTACAGCGAGCGCAGGCACTGGCCGCCCGGATCCTCGAGCGATTTCAAGCCGAAGACGGCGGCTTCTACGATCGCCTGCCCGCGGAGGCGGAACTCGGGCGCCTCGCGATGCGCGACCGTCCGATGGGCGAGAACGGCCTGTGTGCGGACGCCTTGCTGCGTCTCGCGACGCTGACCGGCGAGCCCGCATACCGCGAGGCGGCGCGCGGCGTGCTGCAGCTGTACGCGCGCACGTTCGAAGGCGCCGGCTCGTTCGGCGCGACGTACGCCCGCGCGCTGCGTCGCTTTCTCTCACCGGAGATCTCCGTGCGCATCGTCGGCGAACCTGCGGCGACGGATCCGTTTCGGGAGGCGGCTCTGCGTTTGCCGGCGCCGCTCGCCGCGATACGAACGCTCACGCCGGAAGAGGCGCCGGAACTTGGTCTGCCGCCGGAGCGCGCGGCCTACGTCTGCGCGGGCAGCGCCTGCGGTTCGCCGGTGCGCGACGCGAGCGACCTGCGCGATGCCTACGAGCTCGGCGCCTCGCTGTCGCGCCCTCCTAGCGCATCGAGTTCAACTGTACGGTCAGCGGATCGAGATTCACTCGTACGAAGCCGGTCTGCGGCCGATCGAGATCGAGCATCATGCTCAGGACGATAACGGTCGAGAGCGCGTATGCCACGGCCAGCACTCGCGGCGGTTTGCCGGTGCGGGCAAAACTCAACCCCATGATCAGCGCGCCGAGAACGACTAGGCCGATCGTCATCGCCATGATGACCGTCGGCACGTGGTGGGTCAGCGCTTGAAGTTCCTCCGCGGAGACGTCAATGGTATCGTTGAGCGTCTGCATCAGCAGCGATCGTCCGAGGTTCTGCGGCTGGGCGCGCACACCGCTCGATGCCAAACTCCAGAGCTGCGCTTGGGCCGCATCGCTCTGGGCCTGGGCCCGCGCGAGTTCCTCTCGGCCGACGTTCCCGCGGTAGGCCTCCAAGCGCAGCGAGGTATAGTCGCGCAGAACCGCGCGAAAGCGCTTGGAATCGGCGGGACCGAGCTGGTCGGCGCGCAGCCAGGTCGTGCCGATCGCGTTGGCCTCTTTGACGACGAGATCGCGCCGCGAATCGAAGCGAGCCTGCGACTGCGAAAACGAGATCCCCAGCATGAAGGCGACGAGAGTGAGGATGCCGCCTTGAATGACGTTCCAGCCGTCGTTGTCAACCGCTACCTTTGCGACGAGTCGTTGAGCGTAGCGGGCCGGCCCTTCGATCGCGAACCCCAGCACGACGAGCATGACGATCGGGAGCAGCCACGGATTGGATTGATAGAGCAGCCAGTACATCGTGCTACTCTACGGCACCCGGCGCGAGGGACCCCTCGCTTAGCGGCTTTTTAGGAACGCACGAACTGCAGCCAGTACCAGTCCCCCCAGATGCCGGCGGCGGCTGAGTAAGCGATCAAGGCATAGCCCCACGATGGAAAGCGATCGCGCACGCCCAGCATCATGAGTGCGACCAGGAACGGCTCGAAGTCGAGCGCGTGACGCATGCCGAACTGCGCGAAGCCGTTCACGTAGTATAAGAAGTTCGGTATGGCCGCGAGCAGCGCCGCGACCCAGAGCGCGCCGACCCAGCGAAGCGGAGAGCGCGCGAGAAACGCGAGCACGAGCGCCGGAGAGGTCCAGGTGAGCGCGACGCCCGAGATCTCCGGACGCAGGCCGGGAAACGCGGCGAGCTGCGTCGGCGCCTGTACGAAGAACGACCACAACTCGTAGGGAAGGTACTCGAAACGGAACGGCGAGCCCGTCGGCATGCCCGCTTGATCCTGGTGATACCAGGTGGCGTACCCGATGTCGCTCCACGTTCCCCAGCGCGCCCGGTTATAGAGAACCCACAGCGCCGCGGCTGCGAGCAGCACGCCTGCGAACGACGCTGCGTTCGCGCGCAGGTTCTTCGGCCTGCCGGTGAAGAGCAGGTACGCGTACGCCGGCAATGCGGCAATCATCGAAAATCGCGACTCCGCGGCGCAGACCGCGTACAGCGCGACCAGCCACGCGCGGCGCTCTCCCGCCAGCTCTGCGAGCGCGAGCATCGTGAAACAGACCGCGCACACGTGCGCGAGAAACCACACGTCGCCAAAGGTCGCGCACCAGAGCAGGTCGGTTCCGGCGAAGAGGAAGAGGCAGATCCACGCGTTGCTCGAGGTTCGTAGCCCCAGACGCTCGCCGAGCTGCCAGGCCGCTCCCACCGCGACGCCGGCCAGCGCGATGCCCAGGAGCGTCTGATTCGTCTGGCCGCCGAAGATCGCTACGAACGGCATCAAGATCACGGCCGGAAGCGGGGCTTCGATCACGTAGTACCGGCCGTCTACGTAGCGCAGCGCGTCTATGTACGCGCCGGGTGAGTCTATCCACACGCGGCCGTGCAGAAACGCCTGCGCGAGGAGGACGAAGTTGTTATAGGGCGTCGGGTGCAGGTGCGAAGCTGCCGCCGCCGCCAGGGCGGCGGCAAGCCCAGCCAGGTAGGCAGGCTTGACCGAGCGCGTCACACCGGCGGAAGCGTCGAGACCGGCAGCGGCTTGGGCGGCTGGAAGGTCGACGGCGGCAAGCTATCCGGGAAGCGGTAGTCGCTCCAGACGATCCGTTCGTGCGCAGGCTTGTCTTTCACGCGCGCCTGCGCCGTCGCCGACACGGGCATCCAATACTTGCCGAAGGGTGCGAACCGCACTTCGCCGGTTCCGTCAACGCCGAGCCCGGAGGTGCGAAACCGTACGGCGCGCGGTAAGAACGTGATCCCGTCTATCGTCAGCCGGTCCACGAAAGAACCGGCGGCGTGCGTTACCGGCGTCGCCTCGTAGACGTAGTCGAGATGGCGTCCGTCGCTCGCCGTTCCGAGGAAGAGCAGTTCGTAGGCATCCGAGCGCGGTGCGACGCGTGCGACGGTGTAGCGATCCTCGTGGCGCGAGAAGGTCACGACTTTGTCGTGAAGCAGCACGCCGTCAACGGCGAGCGTCTCGTCGCGCACCGCGTTGCCGCTGCGGTACACGCGGTGAAACTGCTCGATGCTGCTGGGCCCAACTTGCGATACCGTATACGAGAACACGACCGTCTTGGGGATCGAGACGCGTGCGAGCGCCGCGGCGTACTGCTGCAGCACGTACTGCGAATCGAGCGGGCCTGGGCCGGCCCCGAGCAGCCCGAGCAGCGCGAGCCCCGCCGCCGGCGTGCGCAGGTTCACGAGAGAACGGCTTCGCGCATTGCCTGCACGGCTGCCTCCGCGCCGGCCGGATTCGAGCCGCCGCCTTGCGCCTGCGCCGGCTGCCCGCCCCCTTTACCAGCGACGATCGGCGCGGCCAGCTTTATCAGTTGGCCGCTGTGGACGCCCGCTTTCACGAGGTCGTCGCTTGCCGTCACCAAGAGGCTGACGCTGCCGCCGTCCACGCCGGCAAGCGCGATGACGCCGCTGGGCATCCGGCTGCGAATCGCCTGGCTAAGGTGGCGCAGCGCCTCGCCGTTAGCCTCGGGAACGACCGCGCCCACGAACGCGCGCTCTCCGCTGTGCTCGGCGCGCGCGACGTACGCTTGCGCGTCGGCGGCGGCCATGCGCGCCTTGAGCTGGCCCAGCGCGGTTTGCAGATCTTTAACGTCGCGCTGCATGCGATCCACACGTTCGGCCAGCTCGTCGGGCGAGGCCGCCAGCGACGACGAGAGCGCGCCGATGAGGTCGCTCTGCTTTGCGACGAACGCCTCGGCCGCCTCGGAAACGCACGATTCGATGCGCCGGATGCCGCTGCCCACCGAGAACTCCGAAAGCATCACGAACATTCCCAGTTCCCCGGTCGAGTGGGAGTGCGTCCCCCCGCAAAACTCGATAGACGGCCCCGCCTGCACCACGCGGATGAGCTCGCCGTACTTCTCTCCCGCCATCCAGACCGCACCGGTCTTCTTCGCTTCTTCGAGCGGCAAGACGCGCGTGACGAGATGCGCATCGTCGCGAATCATCGCGTTGACCCGCTGCGCGACCGCCCGCTTCTGTTCGGCGCTGAGCGCCCCGCCCGGCCAACGGAAATCGAAGCGCATCCGGTCTATGCCGACCCACGAGCCGGCTTGGCTGACGTCGTCTCCGAGCACGTCTTTGAGCGCGCGCTGCAAGAGATGTGCCGAAGTGTGATGGCGCCGGATCTCGCGCCGCCACCAATCGTAGACGCAGGCGCGCACGCGCTCGCCGACCGCGATGCGACCTTGGAGCACCGTTCCCTGGTGCGCGATCGCATCGCCCATGTACTGGGCATCGGCGATCTCAACCCGCCCGTTCTCACCGGAGATGATGCCGCGATCGCCGATCTGACCGCCGCGCTCGGCATAAAACGGCGTCCTGTCGAGAACGATCGTTCCGGTCTCTCCGGCCTCCAGCGCCTGCACGCTCTTGCCGCCGACGAGCAGCGCCGCGATCTCGCCGTCGCACTCGAGACCTTCGTCGTAGCCGGTAAACTCGCTGCGCAGCGCGGGAAGGTCGGCCACGGCGACGACGTCGCGTTTCGAAGCGGCGTCGCGGCGCGCCCGTTCGCGCTGCTGCTCCATCAGCCGGTCGAATGCGAGCGTGTCTACGGCGGCACCTCGCTCGCCCGCGATCTCGCGCGTGAGCTCGAGCGGAAACCCGTACGTATCGTGCAGCGTGAAGGCCTCTTCACCGTCTATCGTACGCGATTCGCTTTCGAGAGCGCGGTCTATCACGCGATCGAGGATCGCCATGCCGCGTTCGAGCGTGCGTTCGAAGGCCTCTTCCTCCTGGCGCAGCGCCGCTTCGATGCGCGGGCGGCTCGCCACGAGTTCGGGATACCCCGACTCGAGCGATCCGACGACCGCGCCTACCAGCCCGGAGAGAAAGCCGTCCGGATAGCCGAGCAGTTTGCCGTTGCGAACCGCGCGCCGAATGAGGAAGCGCAGCACGAAGCCGCGATCGGTGTTCGAGGGGTAGACGCCGTCGTTGATCAGGAAGGTCGCGGCCCGCATGTGATCGGCGACGATGTTCCGGCGCGCCTTTTGTTCGGCGGCCGAGAGCGCCGTGCGGCCGATGGGCGGCTGCGCCGCCACGATGTCGGTAAAGAGATCGGTATCGTACATAGACGCCATGCCGTTGCACACCGCAAGCATCCGTTCGAGGCCGGCGCCGGTATCTATGGATTTGCGCGGCAGATCGCCGAGCTTTCCGTCGGTGGAGCGATTGTACTGCTGAAAGACGACGTTCCAAATTTCGACGAACCGATTGCCGAGATTCGGGCCCGTGTCGCCGGGCCCGCTCGCGTATTGCGCGCCGATATCGTAGAAGATCTCGGTGCACGGGCCGCAGGGACCGCTCGCGCCCATCGTCCAGAAGTTATCCTCGTCGAATCGCGAGATGCGCGCGGGGTCGAGTCCGATCTCGCCGGTCCAGATGCTCGCGGCTTCGTCGTCGCCGTCGTGGACCGTCACGTACAAGCGCGCCGGATCCAGGTGCAAGACCTCGGTGACGAACTCCCACGCCCACGCGATCGCCTCGCGCTTGTAGTAGTCGCCGAAACTGAAGTTCCCGAGCATCTCCAGGAAAGTGCCGTGGCGGCCGGTGCGGCCGACGCTCTCGATGTCGCTCTTCGCGCCGGCAACGCGCAGGCAGCGCTGCACGGTAACGGCGCGGGGCGCCGGCGCCGGCTGCTCGCCTAAAAAGACCGGAACGAACTGTTCCATGCCGGCGATCGTGAAGAGCGTGGTGGACATCTCGTGAGGAACCAGGCTCGCCGGCGGGAGCTGCTTATGCCCCTTGCCGACGAAGAAGTCTATCCACGCCTGACGGAGTTCCTGGCTCTTCATACGCCTCGCCCTTATTCTGCTAAAAAGGAGCGGAGCTTTTCAAGGGCTTTTGCCTGGAGGCGGGAGACGTGCATTTGCGAGACGTTCAGGCGGCGGGCGATCTCGGTCTGCGAGACCGACTCGTAGAAACGCAGGTAGACGATCACGCGCTCCCGCCCGGACAAGACCTCGAACGCCTTCTCGATGTTGGCGCGATCCTCCAGGAGCGCGAGGCCGGGATCGGCGCTCCCGACGACGTCCGCCAGCGTTTGCGAGCGCTTCTCGCCTTCGCCGAACGCGTCGGCGTCGAGCGAGACGAGATTGTAGGCCTGGCCGAGCTCCTGCGCTTCGAGGATCTCGTCTTCGGAGGCGCCGAGACGGCGCGCGAGTTCGGCGACCGTCGGGCTGCGTCCGAGCTCCACGGCCAGCGTATCGGTCGCGCGCGTGACGGCGAGGTTGAGCTCCTGCAGACGGCGCGGCACCTTCACCGCCCAGCCCTTATCCCGGAAGTACCGCTTGATCTCGCCGACGACCGTCGGCGTCGCGTAGGTCGTAAACTCCACGCCGCGCCCTGCGTCGAAACGATCGATCGCCTTGAGCAGGCCGACCGTACCGACCTGCACGAGATCGTCGAGCGGTTCGCCGCGATTGGCAAAGCGCACGGCGAGAAACCGCACCAGGTTTAGGTGCGCTACCGCGAGCTCGTCGCGCAGGTTCGAACGTTCGGCTTCGTCCGCACGGGCAAAGCGTTCGAACAGGGCACGGGTCCGGTCGCGATCCGGTCGTGTTTCGGAGCGAGCGTCCACGCGTTAGCCCGGCCGGTCGAGCGATCTTTTGAGCATCTGCAGCTCCGTACCGAGCTGCGGATGAACGTCGTAACTGACCTCGTCCATGAGCGTGCGGATCAGAAAGATGCCTAGGCCGGCGACGCGGGCCTCGTCGAAGTTTAAGGTGCGTTCCTGCGCGGGCAGCCCGTGCCGGCCCGCGTCGTACACGCGCACCTGCAGAGCGCCGTCTTGCGCGTCGCAAGAGAGCACGATGAACTCGCCGTGCCCTTCGTGCTGAATGACCGCCGCGCACGCCTCGGCGACGGCGAGTTTTACGTCTTCGATCTCCTCGACGGAAAAATTCAGGCGATTCGCGACGGTCGCGACGGCCAGGCGCGCGAGCGCGACCCACTCCGCGCGAGCGGGGATTCGCAGTTCTACCAATTCCGGCGCTGCATTTGCGACCGGCTCGTTCACGCGAGCGCTTTCATCGCCGCATCCTCGGCGTCGAAGATTCCGAATATCTTGACCAGCCCCGTGATATCGAAAATCTTGCGAATCTGCGGATTGCTGCAGACGAGATTGACCGATCCCCCGTGTTCGCGGACGCGTTTGAGGCAGCCGATGAGCACGCCCAGGCCGGTCGAATCTATATAGCGCACCTTTTCAAGGTTGATGACGAGATGGTAGACGCCCCGGTCTATGAGTTCTCCGATGGCGTCTTTTACTTTGGGTGACGTGTACACGTCTATTTCGCCCGAGAGATCCACCACGTAGCAGTCGCTCGGCGCTTGCCGCACGTTCACCTTAATGTCCAAGGCCTACCCCTCGGCTTGGCGCTGGAGGTCGTCGCGCGTCCGCTCCGCTACGGAGATGCCCTCGTTCACGGCGGCGTCTACGTTGGCTCGCGCGTCGTCTACCGCTTGGCGACCGCGCTCGTACAGGTCCGAAACGCCCGACTGCCACTGCGACGTCACGTCGCTCACCCGCTCGCGCAGATCGTCTGTGGCGCCCATGGCAAAGCTTCCGGCCTCGCGTGCCTTGCCGGCGAGACGGTCGCGCGTTTCCTCCTGCGTCAGCAGCACGGCCGCCACACCTCCGGCGATCGCACCGAGTAGGAGGCCGGCGACAAAACCTCCGCCTCCGCCCTCATGCCTGCTCATCCAACTAACCCCCCCTTAAGCGTTCGAGTCTTTTCCCGAAAATAGGCGGCGCAAACCGGCGCTGATGCCGCCGAGGGTCGCACCGACGTTCACGATCGTCGGCACGACGGCATTGCGCGTCAGGTCGGCCGTCCGGGAAATCGTGCCGGCGGTGTCGCCCAGAGATTTCGCGACGCCGTCCACGTGCGCCAGCGTGCTCGAGACCGGCGCGCTGATGCTTGCGAGCTGGGCGTCCACCTCGTCCAGGGTCACGCGCAAGCGGCCGAGCGTCTTCGCTAGGGCCAGCATCCCGACGAAGATGCCGATCCCCGCCAATAGGGCTCCGATCCCGACGAAGACGTCGAGGACGATCGGGCCGTACTCCATACCGTTCAAGCTTCTGCCTCCAGGCGCGCGCCGTTCGGTTCGATTCTACCCATTCCCCCTCGCGATGTAGCGCCTTCGGGCTCCCGAAGGCGCGCTACGAGGGCCGGTAATACCGCCGCTACGCGCTCGACTTCGTGCGGGGCCGTGGCGGTTCCCAGCGAGAACCGGACGGCCCCGGAGCGCCAGCGCGAGGGCAGGCCGAGAGAGACGAGCACGTGGCTGGGTTCGAGGGCCCCCGACGCGCAGGCGCTCCCGGACGAGGCGGCGATGCCCTCGAGATCGAGCGCGATGAGAAGCGCGGGCGCCTCGACCGCATCGAAACTCAGGTTCAGAATGTTCGGCACGCGCTCCGCGCCGGCGCCGTTGAGGCGTACGCCCGGAACTGCCCCAAGGATGGCAGCCTCGAGGCGGTCGCGCAAGGCGCCTACGCGGGGGTGGGCTGCCGACCGTTCTGCAGTGGCCAGCTCCAGCGCAAGCGCGGTCGCCCGAATCCCCAGAAGGTTCTCGGTCCCCGGGCGGCGGGCGAACTCCTGGGCGCCTCCATAGAGGATTGGCGCCAGCGGAACCCCTTTACGGACGTAGAGGACGCCGGTACCGGCTGGGGCGCCGAGCTTATGCGACGAGATCGCCAGCAGGTCGACACCCAGCGCCGCGGGGTCGAGGGGCAGCCAGCTGGCCGCGGCGACCGCATCGGTGTGAAAGAGCACTCCCCGGTCGCGCGCGATTCGGGCCAGTTCGGAGACCGGCTGAACGGTGCCGACCTCGTTGTTGGCGTACATCACGGACGCCAGCTTCGTCTGCGGGGTCAAGGCTGCGGCGAATCGGCCGGGGTCCACGCGGCCCGTCGATTCGACCGGCACGACGCTCGCCGAGAAGCCTTCCTCGCGCAGGCGGTCCACTGCTCGCATGACGGCGTGATGTTCGACCGCAGAGACGACCACGTGGCCGCCCGGGCCGGCCGCGCGCATCGCGCCCAGCAGCGCCAGGTCGTTCGACTCCGTTCCGCCCGACGTAAAGAGCACCTCGGAGCGCGAGGTCCCCAGAGACGCCGCGACGCGATCGCGCGCGTCGTCGAGCGCGGCTTTGGCCCGGCGCCCCTCGGCGTGCTGCGAACTCGGATTGAAACTTTCGTCAACGACTTCGCGCACCAATTGCGCGACCTCCGGCCGTATCGGCGTGGTCGCGGCGTGATCGAGATAAATTCGTTGCGAATTCACAGTACGCTCACAGTCAGACGTTCTAGTATCGGGGTGTGCGAAGCTCCAACGCACACTCCGAGAAGTAGCAACGGGAAACTGGCGGTCCGAGTATCACTCGGACCGCCTTTTTTCTGCGCCCTCGTCGCCGGGCTCGTAGTAGCGGCGCCCGCGCAGGTTTTCAGGCAAATTTAATTCAGCGGCAGCCTGCGTCAGGCGCGCCGGCGTGTTGCGCAGATGCGGCGGCACGGGATCGTTGCGCGCGTTCTCGACGTCGGCCATCGCCGCAGCATAGGCACGCCCGACGCTGACGCTTTTCGGTGCGGTCGCGAGATAGAGCGTTGCGTGGGCCAGCGCGTAGAAACCCTCCGGCATACCGACGAAGTGCACCGCCTGCTGCGCCGCGACCGCAATCTGCAGGCCGCGCGAATCGGCCAGCCCGACGTCCTCGGAAGCGAACACGACCAAGCGGCGTGCGATGAAGAGCGGATCCTCGCCGCCGTCCAGCATACGGGCCAACCAGTAGACCGACGCATCGGGATCCCCGGCGCGCATCGACTTGATGAACGCGCTGATCGTATCGTAGTGCAGGTCGCCGCCCTTGTCGTAGCGTGAAGTGCGGCGCTGCATCGCCTCGCGCACGAGCTCTGCTCCGATATCGCGCGTCTTTGCGTGCTCCGCGGCAGCCGCCGCAAACTCCAGCGCGTTGAGCGCGGCGCGGGCGTCGCCGTTCGCGAGCCCGACGAGCAGCGCACGGGCATCCGGCTGCAGCTGCAGACCGCTCGCGCCGCAGCCTCGCTGCGGATCCGCCAGCGCGCGGTCCACGATCGTCCCGATCTCTTCGTCGGAGAGCGATTCGAGTACGAACACGCGGGCGCGCGAGAGCAGTGCCGAGTTCACTTCGAACGACGGGTTCTCCGTGGTCGCGCCGACGAGCGTTACGGTGCCGTCCTCGACGTATGGCAGGATCGCGTCCTGCTGCGCTTTGTTGAAGCGATGGATCTCGTCAACGAACAGGAGCGTTCGCCGGCCGCCGCGGCGGCGTATCTGTGCCTCGCTCACCGCACGCCGCAGATCGGCGACGCCGGCGCTCACCGCCGACATGCGCTCGAAGTACGCGCCCGTCGAACTGGCGACGATCTCGGCGAGCGTCGTCTTTCCGGTGCCGGGGGGACCCCACAGAATCATGGAGGGCACGGCGTCGCGTTCGATTGCGCCGCGCAGGGCCCGGCCCGCGCCCAGAAGTGCGCTCTGCCCGACGTATTCGTCCAGCGTACGGGGCCGCATCCGAGCCGCCAGCGGCGCTTTCTCGCTCGCGAAATCGAACGCCGGGGGGTTCAAGGCGTTGGGGCGGTATCCGGCGCCGTCAATGCGTTCTTCGGCATGCGAAGCGGCTTGGGCGTCGCCAGCGTGCGATGGAGCTCGCTCGGAAACTGCATCGTCACGTCGCCCTGTGCGTGCGCCTTGCCGGTCTGCGTATTGTAGACGATGCGCTGCGCTCGCATCGAACGCGCGCCTTGCACGATGCGTACCTTGCCCTCGAGCAGCAAATCGTGCGTTTCGTCGTCGAGGGTTCCGTTATCGGCATCGACCACCGTATCGGCCTGCACGTAGTGGACGTTGCCGACCGCTTTGTATACCTTGGCCTTGCCGTCTATCTGGGCTTTGTCGGCGGTGAGCGTCGAAGGGCTCGATGAATGCTGGCCGCTCCCGCCGGCGATCGCGCCCGCACCGCCTTGCGAATCGTGCATGACGACGTGTCCGGTAAGGAAGAGCACCTGTTTCTTGTAGTTTCCGTTCGCGCGGTCCGCCGTGACGTCGCCGCCCACGCGCGTCATCACGACCTTCGCCGGCGTGCTGAAGTCGCCGCTCTTGAAATTCGCATCAATGGAACTTGCGTGAACGGTCCACACGCCGACGTCGAACGACGCGGGCATCGCACCGGGCGGCGGCGGGGAAGGCGGCAGCGCGGGCGGCCCACCGGGCATCGTCGGCGAGACGCCGGGCAACCTCTGGGCAGCGGACGGAACCGGCGTCGAGGCGGCGACGGCGGAGCCGGCGATCGCCGCGGCGGCCAGCAGTACGGAGAGAAGTTGGATCATTGTCGTTGCGTGCGCACCTTTACCGTAGGACGTTCGATCGGGCCCAGAAGTTCCGCGAGCCGCTGCTCGCGGACGACTCCCTCCCGCAGCAGGCGGGCGTGGGGGCCGGAGAGATCTACGATGGAAGATTCGCTGTCGTAGCGCGTCGGTCCGTGCGAGACGAGCAGATCGGCGGGCGGAAGCATCGAGCGGTCGTCGCCTCCGAGGTATCGCGGGCCGCCGCGCGGATTGGCCGTCGTTCCCGCGACCGGACCGCAGCGCTCGAGGAGCGCGCGCGCGAACGGATCGTCGGGTACGCGAAACGCAAGCGTCTGCAAACCTGCCGCCAACTCGTCGCTGACGAACGCCGGCTTGCGCACGAGCAGGATCACCGGCGAGGGCAGCAGCCGTTTGGCCGCGTATGCTGCGAGCGCGTTCTCGGGAGCGTATTCGAGAAACTCCTGCGGGCTCGCTACGTGCATCGTGAGCGGCTGATTGTCCTGTCGGCCTTTGGCTGCGTAGATGCGGTCTATCGCTTCGGAAACGTACGGGTCGCAGCCGATCAGATAGCTCGTGTCGTTGGGCAGGATGACGGTCCCGCCGGAGAAGAGGACGCGCGCGACCTCTTCGGCGACCTCGTCGAGGTTCGCGTCGCCGGCGTGAATCGTGCGCTGGATCAAACGAGCCTAGATACGGACCCTGGCACCGGTGCCGAGCGCGACGCACGAGAGCGGATCGTCGGCAATGATCACCGGAACGCCGGTCACTTCCGAAAGCAGTTTATCCAAACCGCGCAGCAGCGCGCCGCCGCCGGTCAAGATGATGCCGCGGTCTATGATGTCGGCAGCCAGTTCGGGCGGAGTCTTTTCGAGCACGGCTTTGACCGCCTCCACGATCGCCCCGACCGGCTCGGAGAGCGCTTCGCGAATCTCTTCGCTGGTGATCTTCACCGTCTTGGGCAAGCCGTTGATGAGATCGCGTCCGCGGATCTCCATCGCGAGTTCCTGTTCGAGCTTGTAGGCCGAGCCGATTTTGATCTTGATCTCTTCCGCCGTACGCTCGCCGATCATGAGATTGTAGACGCGCCGGATGTAGCGCACGATCGCTTCGTCCATCTTGTTTCCGGCCACGCGCAGGGACTGCGAAACGACGATGCCTCCGAGCGAGATCACGGCCACGTCCGTGGTGCCGCCGCCGATATCTACCACCATGCTCCCGGACGGACCGTCAATCGGCAGGCCCGCGCCGATCGCGGCGGCCATCGGCTCCTCTACGATGTCAACGTCGCGGGCGCCGGCCAGCTTTGCGGCGTCTTTGACGGCGCGTTCCTCGACGCTCGTTATCTCGGCGGGCACGCAGATCGTCACGTGCGGCTTGGGCTTGAGGATGGACGACCACCAGGAGCGATCCCGCATCACCTTCTTGATGAAGTACGAGAGCATCGCTTCGGTGACTTCGAAATCGGCGATGACGCCGTCGCGCAGCGGGCGGATGGCATGGATGTGCGCGGGGGTCTTGCCCAGCATCAGCCGCGCCTCTTCTCCGACCGCAAGCACGCGGCCGGTGTTCATGTCTTTGGCAACGACCGAGGGCTCGCGCAGTACGATCCCCTTGCCCTTGACGAAAACGAGCACGTTGGCCGTGCCCAGATCGATCCCAATGTCCAAGATACGCTCCTACGACGCCGGCGGCGTCATCCCGCTGCCGAAATGCGCGGGTACTCGCTCGTTTCGAAAAATCCCGTCGGTTCGACCAACGGCGTCACGCCGCTGCTTCGCTGCACCTGACCGCCTAGCTCGGAGAGCAGCTCTTCGAGACGTTCGTACCCCCGGTCTATGTACTCCAGGCCGATGATCTCGGTCTCCCCGGCCGCCGCCAGACCCGCCACGACGAGGCCGGCGCCGGCGCGAATGTCCGGAGCCTCGACCGGTGCGCCGGAGAGCTGCTTGGGGCCTTTAATAACCGCCGCATTGCTCTCCATCGTCACCTTCACGTCGGCGCCCATGCGGGCCAGCTCGTTCACGTACGAAAAGCGCGCGTTGAAGATGGACTCTTCGACGACGCTCGTGCCCGGACAGGTGCACAGGAACCCGACCATCTGCGGCTGCAGGTCGGTCGGGAAGCCCGGGTACGGTGCGGTGAGAATATCGGTACCGCCGGCGATGCCGCCGGCCTGCGCGCGAATCCAGTCCTCGCCCACGGTCGTGACGACGCCGCACTCGACGAGTTTGTCTAGGAGCGCGCCGAGATGTTCGGGCCGGCAGCGCTTGACCGTCACGTCGCCGCGCGTGATCGCCCCCGCGAGCAGAAGGGTTCCCGTTACGATGCGGTCGGGGATGATCTCGTACTCGGCGCCGTGCAGTTCGTCCACGCCTTCGACGACGATCGTATCGCTGCCGGCCCCGGTGAGGCGCGCGCCCATCGCGACGAGAAAGTTGGCCAGGTCCACGACCTCCGGTTCCATCGCCACGTTCTTGAGCGTCGTCGTCCCTTCGGCCAAAACCGCCGCCAGCAGCGCGTTCTTCGTCGCGCCGACGCTGGGCATACGGAACTCGATCGTCGCGCCGCGCAGTCGGCCGCTGTGCGACTCGGCGATCAGGTAGCCGTGTGCGTTGTGGACGTCGCAGCCCAGTGCGACGAAGGCCTGCTCGTGCATGTCGGTGGCACGCGTGCCGAGCACGCAGCCGCCCGGCAGCGGCACCTCGGCACGGCCGAAGCGACCCAGTAGCGCGCCCACGATGTCGAACGACGCCGCGAGTTTGCGGACGAGCGCGTAGGGCGCGCGGTACGAGGCGACGTTGCTCGCGTCTATCGTCACGGTGTCGTCGCCTTCGTAGCGCAGCCGCGCGCCGAGCGCTTCGAGCAGCGACCACATGACCGAAACGTCGGTGATGCGCGGCACGCGGTGCAGGGTCACGGTCCCTTTGGCCAACAGCGCCGCAGCCATGATCGGCAGGGCGGCGTTCTTCGCGCCGTGGGTTGCGACCGAGCCTTCCAGGCGCGCCCCGCCCCGCACGCGGAGCGTCGTTTCAAGACGATCGAGCATACTCTTTGGACCTACCCTTCGCGTAGGCCGCTTCGTTGCCTACGTATGCCCGGTCAGGCGCAGCTTTGCGTTGGCAAAATCTACGATGCTCTGCTCGCGCAGGAAGAGCGCGCTGCCGGGCTGCGCGCCCTTTTGCCGCTCCAGCGCCGCGGCGAGGTCTTCGCGGACCTGGGCCACGGAAATTTCCTCGAATCGCAGCGCCTCGTCCACGAGCACGGTGACCCGGTCGGGCAACGCCTGCATGAACCCCTCGCTCGTCGCGAGCTCCAGGCGCGCGGTCGCATCGCCCTCCACGACGTTGGCTCGGAGCACGCCCGCCCGCAGCGCCGCGAGAAACGGCGCGTGCTTGGGGAGAATGCCTTCCTCGCCCTCGGTCGTGACGGCGATGACCAACTCGGCTCGGCCTTCGAAGACGACCTGTGTGGGCGTCACCAGGCGGAACGGAATCGCGTCAGCCACGGGCCATCCGCTCGGCGTTCTCTTTGACTTCGTCAATCGTGCCCGCGTAGAAGAACGCGCCTTCCGGCAGATCGTCTACCTTGCCGTCGAGGATCTCCTTGAACGACGCGATCGTCTCCGGCAGCTTCACGTACTTGCCGGAGCGTCCCGTAAACTGCTCGGCGACGAAGAACGGCTGAGAGAAGAATCGCTGGATGCGCCGCGCGCGTGCGACCGCAATTTTGTCGTCTTCCGAAAGCTCTTCCACGCCCAGGATCGCGATGATATCCTGCAGGTCTTTGTAGCGCTGCAGCACCTCTTGAACGCCGCGAGCGACCTGATAGTGCTCCTCGCCCACGATCTGCGGATCGAGAATGCGCGAGGTCGAGGCGAGCGGGTCCACGGCCGGATAGATGCCCAACTCCGAAATCGGGCGCGAGAGCGCCGTCGTCGCGTCGAGGTGAGCGAAGGTCGTCGCGACGGCGGGGTCCGTATAGTCGTCGGCCGGTACGTAGACCGCCTGCACCGAGGTGATCGAACCCTTGCGCGTCGAGGTGATGCGCTCTTCCAGCACGCCCATATCCGTGCCGAGCGTCGGCTGATAACCGACCGCCGACGGCATCCGCCCCATGAGCGCGGAGACCTCCGAGCCGGCCTGCATGTACCGGAAGATGTTGTCTATGAAGAGCAGCACGTCGGCGCCGAGCTCGTCGCGGAAATACTCGGCCATCGTCACGCCGGTCTGCGCGACGCGGAAGCGCACGCCCGGCGGTTCGTCCATCTGCCCGAAGACGAGCGTGGTCTGCTCCAGCACGCCCGATTCTTTCATCTCGAGCCAGAGGTCGTTTCCTTCGCGCGTGCGCTCGCCGACGCCGGTGAAGACGGAGAAGCCTTTGTGGACGTAGGCGATGTTGCGAATGAGTTCCTGAATCAGCACCGTCTTGCCGACGCCCGCGCCGCCGAAGAGTCCGACCTTTCCGCCGCGCGTGTACGGGGCCATGAGGTCGACGACTTTGATGCCGGTCTCGAAGACGCGCGCCGTCGGCTCCTGATACTTCAGCTCCGGCGCCGGACGATGAATGGGCCAGTACCCAGCCGCCTTGACCGGCGCGTCGCTGTCGATCGCTTCGCCGAGCACGTTGAAGATACGGCCGAGCGTACCTTCGCCGACCGGAACCGTGATCGGGCTGCCGGTGTTCTGCACGGCGGCGCCGCGCACGAGACCGTCGGTCGAGCCGAGCGCCAGGCAGCGCACCTGATTGTCGCCGAGCTCGTCCTGCACCTCGAGGGTCAGGTCGCGAGCAGCCATCGCGGTGCCGCCGAGGTTCGCCGAACCGTTGGCCGAGGCTTTGGCGTCTTCGTTCACGCGGACGCGCAGCGCGTCGTTGATCTTCGGCAGCGTCTCGATCGTAAACTCGACGTCAACGACGTTTCCTAGGACTTGAACGACTTTTCCGGTGGCAGCCATGGTCTTAAAGGTATCCTTTCATTCGACGCCGAGCGCTTCTGCGCCGGCGACGATTTCAAGCAGCTCTTTTGTGATCGCCGCTTGGCGAGCGTTATTCATGGCGATCGTAAGCTCGTCAACGAGCTTCGACGCGTTCTCGGTAGCATTGGTCATCGCGACGAGTTGCGCAGCGAAGAAGGCCGCATCCGTCTCGAGCATGGCCGAGTAGATCGTGAACTCGAGGTACTTGGGCAGCAGGCGCGAGAGCACGAACTCGGGCGACGGCGCGAACTCGACCGCCCCCTTCGACTCGCCTTTCGACTCGGCTTCGCCTCGCTCAGGGGCCGGAATGGGAACGAGCGTGCGAGTCTGCGGACGCTGCGACATCATCGAAACGAGCCGCTGGGAGACGAGCACGACCTCCGAGATACGTCCGTTCTCGAAATCGTCGGTGACGGCGGCGGCCGCTTCGCGCGCGACGTCGAGCTTCGAACCGCCCAGAGGCCACGTCTGGTGGTCCGTCGCGCCGGTTCTACGCACCGCGTTGCGCGCCTTGACGCCGACGGTGTAGTACTGCACGGCGCTCTGCCCCCGAGCGAACGTCTCGGCCAGGTGGATGACGTTGGAGTTGAACGCGCCTGCGAGGCCCTTGTCGGCGCTGAGGAGCAGGATGCCGACCGGCGCCCCCGCGCGGCCGGGCTTCATGAACGGATGGTCCACGGACGAGACGGCTCGGATGAGGTCCGAGAGCATCTCGGCCAGCGCGTCGGCGTAGGGGCGCGCTCGCTTCTGCGCGAGCTCCGCACGCCGAATCTTCGCCGCGGCGACCTGCTTCATCGCCTTGGTGATCTGCTGCGTGTTCTTCAGCGACCGTATCCGGTCGCGGAGGTCTTTTACGGACGGCACGTCGTCTCTACGCGGTCTTGTTGTATTCCGCCAGCGCGGCGTCGAGCTGCTTTTTCGTATCGTCCGAGAGCTGACCGCTCTCCGCGATCGCCTTGGTAATCTGCGGATGCGAGGCGTGGAGGAAGTCTATCAGGCCGGCGGCCCAACCGCTCAGGCGCGCCGTCGGAACGTCCACGACGTACCCGTTGGTTGCCGCGTACAGTATCGCAACCTGATCTTCGACCGCCTGCGGCTGATATTGCGGCTGCTTCAGAAGCTCGGTGAGTTTCTCTCCGCGCGCGAGTTGATTCTGCGTGGCCTTATCGAGGTCGCTCGAGAGTTTGGCGAACGCGGCGAGATCGCGATACTGTGCCAGCTCCAGCTTGAGCTGACCGGCGACCGACTTCATCGCCTTCGTCTGGGCCGAACCGCCGACGCGCGAAACGGAGAGACCGATGTCCACGGCCGGACGGATGCCTTGGAAGAAGAGCTGCGGCGTGAGATAGATCTGCCCGTCCGTGATCGAGATCACGTTGGTTGGAATGTACGCTGCAAAGTCGCCGGCCTGCGTTTCGATGACGGGCAGTGCGGTAAGCGAGCCGCCGCCCTTGGCGTCGGAGAGTTTGGCGGCACGCTCGAGCAGACGCGAGTGGAGGTAGAAGACGTCGCCGGGATACGCCTCGCGGCCCGGTGGGCGGCGCAGGAGCAGCGACATCTCGCGGTACGACTGCGCGTGCTTGGTGAGATCGTCGTAGATGATGAGGACGTCTTTGCCGGCGTACATCAGCTCCTCGGCCATCGCGCAACCGGCGAACGGAGCCAGCCAGCGTAACGCGGCCGCCTCGGCCGGGCTCACGGCCACGATCGTCGTGTACGACAGGGCGCCTTTCTGCTCGAGGATCTGCGCGAGCGCCGCGACGGTCGAGTTCTTCTGCCCGATGGCCACGTAGACGCAGAATACGTCGCGGCCCTTCTGGTTGATGATCGTATCTATGGCGATGGCCGTCTTGCCGGTCGAACGGTCGCCGATGATGAGTTCGCGCTGGCCCTTACCGATCGGAATGAGCGCGTCTATCGCCCGGATTCCGGTCTGGAGCGGCTGCTTTACCGGCTGGCGCTCGACGACGCTCGGAGCGACGTTCTCGATCGTGCGGAACCGCTTCGCTGCGATCTCGCCCTTACCGTCCACGGCCTGGCCGAGCGGATTGACGACGCGTCCCAGCAGTTCTTCTCCAACGGGTACCGAGGCGATGCGCCCGGTGCGGCGCACCTTGTCGCCTTCTTTGATCTCCACGTCGGGTCCCATGATGACGACGCCGACGTTGTCCTCTTCGAGGTTGAGCGCGACGCCCTGCAGGCCGTTCGCGAACTCGACCAGCTCCGAAGACCGGACGCCGCGCAGGCCGTAGACGCGCGCCAAGTTGGCGCCGACTGCGATGACCGTGCCGACCTCGTCTTCTTGAATCTCGGTATTGAATCGCTCGATCTGCTGTTTGAGAATGCCGGCGATTTCGTCAGCGTTTATCATTCATCAACTTTCGTGTGCGTTAGGTTGGTTGGGCCAGTTCTCGCGCGAGCGTCGCGAGGCGTCCGGAGACGGTCGCATCGATGCGCCGGTCGCCCATCGTGACGCGCAGTCCGCCTATGAGGCGGGGATCTACGAGCTCGGTGACTTCGAATTTCTTACCGTAATGCGCCTCGAGGCGCGCGATCAGCCGCGCGTACTCGTTGCGGTCGAGAGGTCGCGCCGATTGCAGCGTCAGCAGCTCGACGCCGCGCGCCGCCCGCTCGAGCGCCACGTATTCCTCGACGATCGCCCCGAGCATCGCCTCGCGGCGCTTGCGAACGAGCAGCAGCAGCAGATGCAGCGCGATCGGATGCACGCTCTTCTCGAAGGCGCCCGCGAGCACGCGCTCCTTCTCCCGCCGGTCCACGACCGGCGCGACGAAGAAATCGTGGACGAGGCCGCTGGACCCGATGGCCCGATCCATACCCTGGAGGTCGCGGCCGACTCTTTCGACGACGCTCTGCTCGCGCGCCAGAGCCGAGGCCGCAATCGCGTAGCGCCGCGCGAGCGTTCGGTTAACCACGACCGCCGCCTTCGAGCGACCCGGCAAAGCGTTCGACGAACTTCGCATCGAGGTCGGCGCCGATCCGCTTGGCCGCGTCCTCGCGCGCGATCTGCAGCGCGTGGGCGACGAGGTCGTCGCGCATCTTCGCGCGCGCCGCCGCGCGCGCTCGGTCGAGTTCGCGGCCGGCGTCGGCCAGCGCCCGTTCGCCGGCGTCGGTCGCCTCCTTCAGAACTTGCTGCCGTTCGTGTTCGGCGCGTTCGGCCGCGCGCTGCTCGATGAGCACGGCGTCGCGGCGCGCCGATTCGATCTCGGCGCCCAGCGCTTCGAGCGCCTGCTTCGCTTCGTCCCGGTGGCGCTCGGCGTCGGCGATCTGGCGGTTGCTCCGCTCTTGCGCGGCGAGCAAAACCGGCAGCACGTACCGCTGCCAAATGTAGATCAGCACCGCGATGAAGATGACCGACGAGATCACCTGACTCCAGACGGCGATCTTGAGGTAGAGCTCGGACTGGCTCACCGAGCGGCCTCCGGCAGCACCTTCTCGAGCATGACGGCCGCAAGACTGCGCGCTGCCTGGTTCTCCCCCGCACGGGCGGCGTCGTATTCGGAGCCGGCCGTGGCATGGGCGTCGTCTTTGACGCCTTGCGCCGTCTTTGCGTAACGCGCCGAGACCTCGGCCGCCTCGTTGGAAGCCTTCGCCCGCGCGGCCGCGACCACGTTTTCGGCCTCGCGCCGCGCGGCGCCGCGAACGGATTCGGCCTGAGCCCGCAGCGACTGCGCCTCTCCCTGGTAGCGATCGTAGTCGCTCACGAGTCCGTTGATGTACTCGCGCCGCCGCGCGATCGCTCGCCCGACGGGTCGCAGAAAGACGACGCTCAACAGCGCGAAGAAAATCGCGAAGTTGACCAGCTGAACGACGAGGGTGCCGTCGAGCGAAAGGAACATCGCGGCTTAGTGGCCCGTCACCTTCGCCATGAGCGAGGCCAGCGGAGCCAGGCTGAAGATCATATAGAACGCCAGGCCCAACGCGATGATCGGGAAGGCTTCCAGCACGCCGACGCCTAGGAACATGAACGTCATGATATTCGGGCGCGCTTCGGGTTGACGGGCGATCGCCTCGACCGCTTTGCTGGCGACGATACCGTCGCCGATGGCCGAGCCGAACGCGACGCCGGCGACGATGATGCCGAACGCCAGCAGGGTAAAGGCGGCTACTAACGCTTCAGGAGTCAAGAGACTAACCTTTCCTAATGACTGTCGCCGATCGCCAGCGAGAAGTAGACGATCGCCAGGAGAGTGAAAACGAACGCTTGGACGGTGCCGACGAAGAAATTGAAAAACTGAATGAAGAAAGGCATCGCGGTAACCGCGAGAGATAGGTTGAGCGCCCCGACCGTGATGTGCTCTTGGACGATCGACGCTACGACCAAGAAGAGCAGTTCGCCGACGAAGATGTTGAAGAACAGACGAGCGGCCAGCGTCAGCGGCCGCGAAAACTCTTCGATGATGTTGATCGGGAGAAGCCAGGCAAACGGCTGAACGAGATGCGCGGCGTGCGTGCGCGGAAAGAGCAGCCACGTCGCGAGCCAGACCGTGAGAGCCAACGGGACCGTCGTGTTGAGATCGGCGGTGGGCGAGCCCCCTACGGGTAGGCCGAGCGCCTTGAAGGGCAGCATCCCGAACTGATTGAGTAAGAAGATAAAGACGAAGAGCGCGATGAAAAACGGGACGAAGGGTTCCCCGCGCTTGCCGAGCGTGCTCGTCGCGAGATCGGCGAGGTAGTTGACGATGCCTTCGACGGCGACCTGGCGCTTGGACTGCGTCGGCTTCCGGTAACTCGCGCCGACCCACGCAAAGAACGCCAGCGACAGCGCCATGACGACCCACGTCGTGACGATCGTGTCGGCGTGCACGGGACCGAGAACCGGCAATCGCCACAGGATATGTTCGCCGATCTGTTCGTTCAAGCGTTACGATCCGTCTGTTTGAAACCTCGCGACGCGCCCCACGCATACGCAGCGAGCGGGAAGAAGAATCCGGCAAGAAACGGCCCGAGCGACCACCAGGGGCCCCGGGCCGCAAATGCCGCCGCTACTATACTAAAGCCTGCAAGCCGCAGTAAACTACTTAACCCAAAGAGCACCTTGTTGCGCGTATCAAGCAAGCGCTCGCTCGATCGCATGGTAGCCAGTACGTTCGCGAGCCCGCAGGCCACGCCGGCCCCCACCGCGAGCGCCCCAGGCCGGCTCCAAGGGAGCACGACGAGCGTTGCCGCCGCGCCGGCACCTACGATCCGGCCGGCTGTCCGCCACTTGAGGCGATCGTAGTCGGTCACCGCATCGCCCGCTGGATCAGCCGCAGGGCCGAGTAGCCGCCGACGACGGCCCCCGCAGCCAGACCGATGGGGACGCACGCCGGCTTGCCGGTTCGCCCCGCGAGGTACATCCCGGCAAAGAGACCCAGCAGCACCGCGCCGGCGAAGGTCGTGCCGGCTGCGACGACGGGGAGCAGCGCCCTCACGGCGATGCTGGGGAAGCGGCAAACTCCAGGGGGTAGGGCCCCGATCGCAGGCGGGCAAGGAGCCAGTCCACGATCCGGCTCGCTGCCCGGCCATCGCCGTAGGGGTTAGCGGCGCGCGCCATCCGGCCGTACGCCGCTTCGTCGGTCAGGAGGCGCGCGGAGGAAGCGACGATCCGGGCGCGGTCGTGGCCGACCAGCTCCAGCGTCCCGGCTTCGAGCCCTTCCGGACGCTCGGTCTCCTCGCGCATCACCAGCACCGGTTTGCCAAGGCACGGCGCCTCTTCCTGAAGGCCGCCCGAGTCGGTGAGCACGAACGCTGCGCCACGCACCGCCGCCACCATCTGGGCGTAATCAATAGGTTCGACGAGCACGACGCCGGGAACGGCGCCGAGCAGCTCGTACGCGATCGGGGCGACTCGCGGCGACGGGTGGACCGGCCAGTAGAGCTGCGGACGCGAGGGCAACTCGGCGATCTCGCGCAAGGCCGCGCAGATCTCGCGCACGTGTGCGTGATTCTCGCGGCGGTGCGCCGTCACGACGATCGCCGGCCGCGTTGGATCGAGCTCGCCCCAGCGCGGCGGCATCGGCAGATCGCTGCGAACCGCCGTCGCCAAGAACGCGTCAATGACCGTGTTGCCGGTCACGACGACGTCGCGAGGGTTCACGTTCTCCGCAAGCAGGTGCTCGCGCGCGAGCGCGGTCGGCGCGAAATGGTAGGAAGCGATCGTTCCGGTCAGCCGCCGGTTCATCTCCTCGGGAAACGGCATCCACCGATTGCTCGTGCGCAATCCCGCCTCCACGTGCCCGACGGCGACGCCCGCGTAGAAGGCCGCCAGCGCGGCAGCGGTGCTCGTGGTCGTGTCGCCGTGCACCAAGACGACGTCGGGCTTCGTCTGGGCGAGTACGCCTTCCATCCCGCGCAGCACGCGCGTGGTGATCTCGGTCAGCGATTGGTCTTCGGTCATGACGTCGAGGTCGTACTGCGGAGCGATCGAGAAGAGCGCGAGCAACTCGTCGAGCATCTGGCGATGTTGGGCGGTCACGCAAACGAGGTCGTCCACGCCCTCGCGCTCGGCGAGCGCGCGCACGACGGGCGCCATCTTGATCGTGTCCGGCCGCGTCCCGAAGACGCTGAGGACCTTTAAATTCGACGCCATCGCGGCCTCACGTCACGTGACGGAAGACGTGCGTGAACTCGCCCGAGAACGCCAGCGCCACCGCACCCAGCACCAAGCACACGACGTAGAGCAGGAGCACCGCCTGGCGGACGTTCAGGCCGAAGCGAAAGATGAGCTGATGGTGGAAGTGCCCGCGATCCGCTTCGGTGATGCGCTTGCCGCTGCGCGCCCGGCGCACGATCGCCGCCGCCGTGTCGAGTACGGGGAGCGCGAGGACGAGCAGCGGCACGACGATGCTGATCGCGATCGCCGTCTTGCTCGCACCGATGATCGAAACGGTGGCGAAGACGTAACCGATAAAGAGCGAACCCGAGTCTCCCAATATGATGCGGGCCGGGTTGAAGTTGAACGGCAGGAATCCGAGCGCTGCGCCCGCCAGGGCTATGACGACCAGGGCGACCACCGGATTGGCGTGGAGGACCGCGATCACGAACAGGAAGATGCTCGAGATCGAGGCGACGCCGGCGAGCAAACCGTCCAAGCCGTCCAAGAAGTTGATCGCGTTCATCATGCCCACGTACCAGAGCAGCGTGAGCGGTATGCCGGCCCAGAGCGGAAAGTCTATCCAGTTCGTCCCCGCGTTATGGTCGAACGGGTTGTTGATGCCCGGTATGACGAAGCCGTACAGCATCGAAATGGATGCGACGACGACCTGCGCGATCAGCTTGTTGCGCGGGCGCATCTGCATCACGTCGTCCCAGATGCCCACGCCCACGATGAGCAGGCTGCCGAAGAGGAGGCCGACGAGCCGATGGATCGCTTCCACCTGGTCGGGCACCGGCAGTAAACCCACGGGTGAGGCAAGCGCGATGCCGAGCACCGCGAAGAGCGCGAACGCAAAGCCGAAGAATACCGCGATGCCGCCGACGCGCGGCTTGGGATGGTCGTGCATGCGGCGCTCCTCGCCGCTGGCATCCACGATGCCGAGCTTCGTCGCCAGGCGCACGATCAGGGGGGTCGTCAGCGCGCTGACCCCCAACGCGATCGCGAAGGCGCCGCCGTACGCGATCGCCGCGTCGCTCGCCTGAGCGTTCACGCGCGCGCGTTCTCCAGCGAGGCGTAGGCTACGAGGGCGACGCCCGCTTCGGCGAGCAGCGTGGAGGCGACGGCATCGGGGTACGCCTGATCGAAGACGATCTTCACGACTCCCGCGCTCACGAGCAGCTTGGAGCAGTTGACGCACGGCTGGTGCGTGCAGTACGCGATCGCCCCCTGCAGGCCGACGCCGTGCAGCGCGCCCTGAACGACGGCGTTTGCTTCCGCGTGTGTGGCGCGCAGGCAGTGATCCCCGACCAGCGTGCAGCCGACCTCGCTGCAGTGCGCGACCCCGCGCGGTGCGCCGTTGTAGCCGGTCGTAAGTATCCGGTGCTCGCGCGCGAGCACGCAGCCGACCGAAGCACGCGGGCACGTCGCCCGCGTACTCACCTGGTGCGCGATCTGCATGAAGTACTCGTCCCAGCCTGGGCGCATTAGACGCTCTCTTACGCCGCGCGCGGGCCGCTTTACTTCAGAACGGGACGTTCTGCGGCGTAACGATCTTCGCGATGTCGGCAAAGAGCGCGTTGGTCACGCCTGGAGCGGGCTTTTCGCGTTGGCTGTTCACGAAGACGACGATCGTCGCACCGGTCGCAGGCATATAGTAGGCGCCGGTGTTGTAACCGGTGATGCCGCCCGTATACCCGTACCAGCCGGCCGAGCAGCCGACGCCTAATCCGAAGCTGGTGTTTTTGGTCCCGGTCGGCAAGCAGGTGAGCCTCGCCTTCTGCGTCGCCGCGCCGTTCGTCGTCCCGGTAACGTAGGCTTTGACCCACCGTTTCATATCCGCCATATCCGAGATCATCACGCCGGCCGCCCAGGAGACCGACGGCGCGAGGACTGCCGACTCGTCTATCCAGCCTCCCTTCGCGTCGAGGGAGTAGCCGTGCGCGTACGGCGAGGGCATTCCCCACTGGGTCGTCGGAAACGACGTCTGAGCCAGCCCCATCGGGGTGAGGATGCGCGTCTGAATCTGGTGCGCGATCGTGTCGTGGGTGACTTTTTCGATGATGAGGCCGAGCAGAAACCAGTTCGTGTTGCTGTAGTTGTATTTGGCGCCCGGCGCGTAGAGCGGGGGCTGCTTGGCGGCAACGGCAACCCAATCGCGCGGCGTCTGGCGCGTCCACCAGGCGACGCTCTGCTTCTGCACCCAGGGGATCGAGATACGCATCTACGATGCCGCTGCGCATTTCGGCCAACTCGCGCAGCGTGATGCTCTTTTCGTTCGGCACGGCCAGACCGAGATCGAAAGATGCGATCGTATCGTCCAGGCCCAGTTTCTTTTCGTCTACGAGTTGCAGGAGCACCGTCGTAACGAACGTCTTCGTGTTGCTGCCGATGCGAACGTGGTCGTCCAGCGCCATCGCGGTCTTCGGCGAAAGGTTCCCGTATCCGAAACCCTTGGTGAACTCGCCCTTGCCGGGCACCCAGACGCCTACCACGGCGCCGGGGATCGGCTGTGCGCCTCCGTAGGCTGCGAGCTCCTTCGTGACGGCGGCACCGATCGCACGCTGCATATCGGCCGGAAGAGCGCTGGGCGCCGCCGCCACGCCTGCGGCGCCGGAGAGCGAGAGCGAGAGAAGCGCTGCCGAAACGGCAGTTGCAAGGCGCTTCATCGCTGCGCCGGCCCCTTGGCGAGCGTGCTGCGGGAAACTCCGTTGGTTTTCACTTTTGCCTCCTTCGTATGCAAACGGCGATATAACTGCGGCCGGCTAGCCCGGCAGCCTGACGTAAAGCAGCCCCACGTAGAGGAGCGTCATCGCCATCGCCTGCCCGGTTATCCATTCTTGCGCCCTGCGCGATTTGAGAAAATACGCCAGCACGACGACCGCCTCGAAAGCGAGCAAGAACGCGAGGTTGAGCGCCGACGCCATGTGCCCCGTTCTCGAGATCTCCTCGGCGATGCTCAGCGCCGGCAGAAAGAACATGAGCGACAAAAACCACGTGCGGTTGTGAAAGTACCAGCGCCCCAGATCGAGCTTGCCGTCCTCCTCGCGATCGGGTAGGACGAGCGCGGAGAGGAGAAAGAGATCCACCGGGGTGAGCAGTTCCAGCCAGAACGTTCCGAAGCTCCATTGCGAGGTGTGGCGGACGCCCCACTGCGCCCACCAGTGCTGCACCGCGATGAAGAAGAGAAAGACCCCCCACGCGACCGGCGGCCAGTAAAAGTCCACGCGCTCGCGCGCCGTGATCACGATCGCCAGGCGCGCGAGCACGTTCGCGATCGCGAGCCCGAGGACGATGGATATGAGGACGGTCAGGTAGTCGAACGCGCTCATCCGCCGCCGCCCGCCGCTACGCTACGGAACGTCGTATCGAGAGGTGAGTTCGTGCACGCGGTCGCGCAGGCGATCTATCCGAACGCGACCCTCGATATCGCCGAACGCATCGCAGATGATGCGCGCGACCTCGCGGCAGTCCGTCTCGTCCAAACCGCGCGAGGTAATCGCCGGCGTGCCGATGCGGATCCCACTGGCGACCATCGGCTTTTGCAAATCGAACGGTATCGCGTTCTTGTTGACGGTAATCCCGATCTCGTCCAGGTACGCCTCGACGGCTTTGCCGGTAAGGCCCTTTACCGATACGTCCACGAGCATGAGGTGCGTATCGGTCCCGCCTGCCACCAGACGCAGGCCGGCGCTCACGAACTCCTCGGCCATGACGCGCGCGTTCTCGACGACTCGACGCTGATATGCGGCGAAATCGGGATGCAGCGCTTCGCCGAAGCCTACCGCCTTGGCCGCGATCGCGTGCATGAGCGGGCCGCCTTGAATCCCGGGGAAGACGCTCTTGTCGAGCGGCTGCGCCCACCGCTGCTTCGCAGAGCACGAAGCCGCCGCGCGGCCCGCGCAGCGTCTTGTGCGTCGTGGACGAGACGAAGTTCGCGATGCCGACGGGGCTGGGATGCAGGCCCGTCGCGACGAGGCCGGCGACGTGCGCGAAATCCACCAGCAGCGTTGCGCCTACCTCATCGGCGATCTCGCGGAAGCGGTCGTACGTCATCGTGCGCGGATAGGCGCTGGCACCGGCGACGATTAGTTTCGGCTTGTGTTCTCGCGCCATCGAGGCCGCCTGATCGAAGTCTATGAGCTCGGTATCTCGGCGCACGCCGTACGCCACCGCGTTATACAGTTTGCCGGAGAAGCTGACCTTCGTGCCGTGCGTGAGGTGGCCGCCGTGCGCGAGCGACATGCCGAGCACCGTATCGCCGGGCTGCAGCACCGCCATGAAGACGGCCATGTTCGCCTGCGCGCCGGAGTGCGGCTGCACGTTCGCGTGCTCGGCGCCGAAGATTCGCTTGACCCGATCGACCGCAAGCCGTTCCGCGACGTCCACCCACTCGCAGCCGCCGTAGTAGCGCCGGCCCGGGTAGCCCTCCGCGTACTTGTTCGTCATGACCGAGCCGGTCGCTTCGCGAACCGCCTTGCTCGCGTAGTTCTCCGATGCGATCAGCTCGAGATTCTCCTTTTGCCGCCGTTCCTCTCCGGCAATTGCGGCGAACAGCTCGGGATCGGTTCGTCTCGATCATGGCTTCGCAACCAAATCTGCGGGCGTCTGCGCGTCGGTCACCTCGCCGCGTTCGAGCACGCGGAGCGTCCGCTCGCGCTGCGTCGTCCCGAACTCAAACAGTTGCTCGGTCCTGAACGCATGGCGTCCTCCGTCGAACGGCGTCTCCAAGTACACTTCGAGCATGCGCTCGATCATCTCCCATCCGGTGAGGCGTTCCGAGAAGGCGATGACGTTGGCGTCGTTGTGCCGGCGCGCGAGCTCGGTGGAGTACGGCTCGGCCACGGGAGCGCAGCGAATGCCGGGAACCTTGTTCGCGGCCATCGCGATACCGAGGCTCGATCCGCACACGACGATACCGCGCTCGGCTTGGCCGGTCGCGACCGCCTCGCCGACCGCATAACCGTACTGCGGGTAGTCCACCGGCGTCGAGTCGTGCGTGCCGAAGTCGAGGACGTCGTGACCTTGCGCGCGCAGCAGCTGCGCGATGCGATCTTTATATTCGAAACCTGCGTGATCGGCGCCGACGGCGATTTTCATAAGAAGCGTGCGTTTTCCAGCGGTGAGGGTGAAGTACGGTAGCCGGTCGAACCCCGACGCCGATGAAGCTGGCCTGCGCGAGCGGTGCCTTTCACCGTGCCATCGAGCGCGGCGACCTGACGCAACTCGAGTTCGTGGACCTGTGCGCGCGCGAGTTCGCTTGCGACGGCGTCGTGTTGGACGTGCGGCACTTTCCGCGAAACGACGACGACTACCTCGCACAGATCAAGAAGATGGCGACCGATCGAGGCCTCTCCGTAGCGGCGTTGGCCGATCCGGCGTTCTTCGACCCGTCGCAGCAGGGCCGGGCCGGCGTGCTCGAGACGGCTCGCGCGCTCGGCGCGCCGCTCGTCGCGGCACCGCTGGCGCTGGAGACCGGCTGCTCTTGGAGCGAACAGCTCGCCGTCCTCCACGAGGCTACCGCATCGGCAAAGGCCGTAGAACGTCACCCTCGCGTTCCGAAACGCGCCGCATGACGTTCGCAGCGAGCGCGCACGATTGCAAACGGGCGGCAAAAGAGACGGACTCCGCTTGGCTGCGTTTCGGACCCGAACCGGGCTGCCTGGGCTCCGGAGACGATCCGGCCCTGCTCGCCCCGAATGCGGTTCTGCTCTGGGCAGGCGCCGGCTCGGACGCCGCGCCGATCCGCGAAACGCTCGACGCGTTCGCGGGCTTTCTCGGCTACCTCGCCGTCGACGACGCCGCCGGAGAAGCCGACGCCGGCGCCGTGCGAGCGGCGATGCGCGCCTGGCGCCTCGAGCTCTCGCGGCGCGAATTGGACTCAACCGCGCGATAGCGTCTTTCACACTCGGTGTTCGAACCTGCGTTCTCGCAGGTGGGTGCGGCCCGGGCGCCGGCCCAGCAGGCGTACTGCCCAAGCCAAGCCGTCGTATCCGGAGCTGATGCTCCCTGGGTTGTATAAGTCGGTTCGGTACCTTACGTGCGCTGCGCGCTATACGCAGTCGAGCCTCTCTACCGTATCATCGCGGGTCAAGAGGAGCGGCGCGGCGTGCGAGGAACGCTCCGCGCCCGGTTGAATGCGCCCGGCATGGCGCTGCAGCGTTGCGGTCACACCGCTGGAAATTCCACTCGTCCATCCCTTCAAAATCGCCCGCAGCGAAGAGACCGTGACGGGCAGCGTGCTCGTGCGCCTGCAGTACGGCGATCTCGAAGGCCTGGGAGAGGCGACGCCGATCGAGCGATACGGCGAGTCGCCTGCAAGCGTGCAAGCGTACTTTGCAGCGAATCCCCTCGCGGCGGGCGATCCCTACCTTCTCGAAACGCTTCTGCACGCGGGGATTCCGGCGGCCGCGCGAGCCGGGCTCGATCTCGCGCTGCACGATCTGATCGGGAAAGATCTCGGCAAGCCCCTCTACGCGCTACTCGGACTCGATCCGAACGCGACGCCGGTCACCTCGTTCACGATCGGCATCGCCGACCCCGAGACGACGCTGCGTAAGCTTGCGGAGATCGGCGACCACCCGGTGTTGAAGGTGAAGCTCGGGGGCGGCGCGCCCGCCGACGACGTCGCGACGATCGCGGCGATTCGTGCGCGGTACGCCGGGACGATTCGCATAGATGCCAACGAAGGCTGGGACGTGGAGACCGCCGTGAAGGTTCTGCGCGAACTCGAGCGTTTCGATATCGAACTCTGCGAACAGCCCGTAGAGGCCGGATATCCCGAGCGCATGCGAGCGGTCTCCGAGCGCGTCACAATTCCGATCGTCGCGGACGAGGACGCACTCGTCGCCGAGGACCTGCCGCGATTGCGCGGCTGCGTCGCGGGCGTCAACGTCAAACTCGCCAAGACCGGCGGGATTCGCGGAGCGCTCGCAATGATTCACACGGCGCGCGCCATGGGGATGAAGATCATGCTCGGCTGCATGGTCGAGAGCGCGATCGCGGCCAGCGCCGCGGCGCATCTCTCTCCGCTCGTGGACTGGGCCGACATCGACGGCCCGTTTCTCACCAGCGGCGACCCGTTCGAGGGCGTAACGTACGAGCGCGGCAAACTGATCCTCCCGCAGGCTCCGGGACTCGGAGTTCGCGAGCGCGCCCTCACGTGACGCGGCGTTACGTCATCCTCGCTCCGGACCGCTTCGGAACCGATGCGAAGACGGCGCACGGCGTCATTGCGTACGGCAGCGACGAGACCGTTGCCGTCGTTGACCCGTCGCTGGCAGGTAAGCGCGTTCGCGACGTGCTGCCCTACCTGCAGAGCGACGCGCCGATCGTCGCAAGCCTCGAGGCCGCCCTGTCGCTGCGCCCGACCTCGCTCCTCATCGGCACGGCGCCGAAGGGCGGCGGGCTTCCCCCCGACTGGCGCGCCTGGATCCTCGAAGCGATTGCCGCCAAACTCGAGGTCGTCAGCGGACTGCACGACATCCTCGGAGACGATGCCGAGTTCGCCGCTGCCGCCCGACGCGCCGGCACGACGATCTGGGACGTGCGCGAGCCGCCGCCCGTTCCCATCTTCTCCGGCGAGGTGTACGGCGTGCGTGCGCCGATTCTGCTCGCGGTCGGCAACGACTGCGCCGTCGGCAAGATGACCGTCGTGCTCGAACTCGCGCGCGCGGCGCGCGCCGCCGGCCGCGAGGCGCGATTCGTCCCGACCGGCCAGACCGGCATCGCGATCGCCGGCTGGGGCATCTCGGTGGATCGCGTCATCGCCGATTTCGCGCCCGGCGCCGGCGAGCAGCTCGTGCTGCACGCCGCGCGGGAGAACGCGGACCTCATCTTCGTCGAAGGGCAAGGAGCGATCAACCATCCCGCCTACGCGCCGGTAACGCTCGCGCTCATGACCGGCTGCGCGCCCGACGCCCTCGTTCTCGTCTGCGACCCCAACCGCGGCGCGATCGAATCCTTCGATACGCCGACGCTGGCATACCGCGAACTCATCGCCCTGCACGAGTCGCTGCTGCGAGCGATCAAACCCGCGCCGGTCGCCGGCATCGCGCTGAACACGCGCAAGCTCTCCGAAGAGCGCGCACGCGCGGAGATCGTCCGCGCACGGGAAGAGACCGGGCTGCCGGCAGACGACGTCGTGCGCTACGGGCCCGAGCGGCTCTACCGCGAGATCGCGCCGCAACTCGTCAAACGGCCGCACCTCGTCGCAGAATCCGCGCCGTGACCGCCGCACGTGCCGCAGCCTTGCTGCTCGCGCTTGCGTTCGCTCTAGCGGGCTGCACGCGGCATCCATCGGCCGGCTCGGCGAGCGGACGCAATCCATGGACCGTCCCCGGCGTGCTGCGGCTGGGCGCCGACGAAGAGCCCGACAGCCTCAATCTCATGTTCGCACACACGGCGGCGACCGACGCCATCTCGGGCCTGCTCTTCTCATTTCTTCTGCGGTACGATCCGCAGGGCAACTACGTGCCGGATCTCGCGACGCAAGTGCCGACCCTGGAGAACGGAGGCATCGGCCGCGACGGCAAGAGCATCGTCGTGCATCTTCGCAAAGGCGTCGTCTGGGCCGACGGAGCGCCGCTCACGGCGGCCGATTGGCTCTTCACCTACCGCGCCGTAAAGAACCCTCGCAACAACGTGAAGACGCGCTACGGCTGGGACGACATCGCATCGGCCTCGGCGCCGGATCCCTACACGATCGTCATCCGCATGCGCCGGCCCAGCGTCGCGGTGCTCGGCATTCTCGCGATGGGCGGTGCTGGGTATCCGCCGCTGCCGGCACACCTGCTCGCGAAACTGCCCGATCTCAACGCCGCTGCCTTCAACGAGCGCCCCCTCTCGAGCGGCCCCTACGTGCTCGGACGCTGGGACCGCGGCACGTCGCTCACGTTCCTGCCGAATCCGCGCTACTTTCGCGGAGCGCCGAAACTGCGCGAGGTGGTGTGGAAGGTCGTTCCCGACGTCAACACGCTCTTCAACGAACTGGCTACGCACGAGATAGACGTCTACCCCAGCGTCAATCCGAATGCGATCGCGCGCCTGCACGCAATAGACGGCATCGTGGTCGTGCGCCGCACGATCGCCAGCTGGCGGCACCTGGGAATAAATGCGAGCCGGCCGCAGCTCTCCGACGTGCGCGTGCGGCAGGCCATTGCCCTAGCCGTGGACTGGAAGCGGATCAACGACACGGTCTTTCACGGCTTGGACGTACCGGCCGTCTCCGACATCTTTCCGCAGTCGTGGGCCGCGCCTTCGCTGCCGCCGTACCGGTACGATCCCGCGGCCGCGAAACGCCTGCTCGCGCAGGCCGGCTGGAGGCCCGGCCCCGACGGCGTCCTGCGCAAAGGCCCGCTCGCGATGCACCTCACCATCTACGCGACGACCGGACACCAAGAAAACACCGAGTCGCAAGTGCTCGTTCAGTCCATGCTCCGCGAGGTCGGCATAGACGTGGCGGTGCGCAACTACCCCGGCAGCTTTCTCTTCGCCCAGAACGGCCCGCTCTACGGCGGCACGTACGACCTCGAGTGGTCCGTCGAGACGAACGGCCCCGATCCCGACAACAGCGGCGATTGGAACGGGGCCTTCATCCCCCCGAACGGCGCGAACACCTCGTGGCTGAACGATCCGATCGTCAACGCGACGAGCGCCGCGGCTGCCGCGACGTTCGATCGGGCGAGGCGCAAAGCGCTCTACCAGCGCGAAGAGGATCGAATCCGCGAACTCGTGCCCGCCGTTTTTTTTACCTGGCGCACGAGCTACACGGCGATCAACGCGGACGTGAAGAACTACGTACCCGCCGCGTTCATCGGCGATACCTGGAACGCGTGGCAGTGGAAGATCTGACCGCGCGTACCTTCGCGCAGAGCATCGGTGTAGAAGAATCGGCTCGCCTCGCGTTTGCGCCGGCGCTCAGCGGCGTGCTCAGTTGGAACACGCATGCAGAGCGCGGCCTGCTCTCCTTCCGCCTGCTGCGAGGCGAAAGCGCGGGGGAATGGCTCGAGCACGCGCGCTGGGACGAAACGGGAGCCGAATCGCTCAGCCCGCACTCGGGCGACGCGCGGGCCGAGGTGGACGTGATCGTATCGGACCGGCCTTTCGACGGCATCGACGTGCGCGCGAGCGGCGTCAGGTTCGAACTCGTCGCCTTCTGCACGCCCAAACGCACCGCGCCGAGCCTGCCGTACGCGCGCGACGCCCTAATCCTCGACGTGCCCGCGCGCTCGCAGTACGCACCGGACTGGCCGCGCGGTTGGTGCAGCCCCGCGAGCCTGGCGATGATCCAAGCCTTTCACGGAATAGACGTGCCGGTGCAGGAGCTGGCGCGGGAGGTCTTCGATCGCGCGTACGACGGCACCGGAAACTGGTCGTTCAACGTCGCGCGTGCCGGCAGATACGGCTTGCGCGGCGTCGTCGCGCACCTGCGTAACCTCGATCAGGCGCTTTCGCTCCTCGAGCGAAACCTGCCGATCGCGATCTCGTATTCCTGGGACGAAGGCGAGCTGCCCGGGGCGCCGCTGCCGCGTTCCGACGGCCACCTGGCCGTGCTCTGCGGCTTCACCGCAAACGGCGACTGCGCGATAAACGATCCGGCCGCGCCCAACGTGCGCGTCGTCTATCCGCGGGCGAGCCTCGAGCGGCTGTGGCAGCGCGCCGGCGGCGTCGCCTACGTTATCGCACCTGCCGGCGTCGAGTACGCGAGCCTCCTCGAATGAGGAGCCTCGAGAAGATCGAGGCGTCGGTCCTGCGCTGCCGGCATTGTCCGGAACTGCGGGCTTATACCGCCGAAGTCGCACGCGAGAAGAAACGCGCGCATCGCGCTTGCGAGTATTGGGGCAAGCCGGTGCCTTCGTTCGGTGACGCCGGCGCGCGGCTGATGCTCGTCGGCCTCGCGCCCGGCGCGCACGGCAGCAATCGTACCGGGCGGCCCTTCACCGGCGATGCCTCGGGCGACTTCCTCTACCCCGCGCTTCATCGGGCGGGATTCGCCTCGCAAGCGCAGGCGACGTCGCGCACCGACGGTCTGCGGCTGCGCGACTGCTTCATCACGGCGGCGATGCGATGCGCCCCTCCGCAGAACAAACCGACGCCCGGCCAGCTGCGTAACTGCCTTCCGTACCTAATCGAGGAGTTCGACGCGCTCCGGAACCTGCGCGTCATCGTAGCCCTGGGCTCGATCGGATTTGCGGCCGCACTGCGCGTGCTCCGCGAGCGAGGCTTCGCGCTCGCGCCGGAGCGTCCGGTCTTCGCGCACGGCGCACTGGTCGAGGCGCGCAACGGGAGGCGGAGCGTCGCGCTCCTAGCCTCGTACCATCCCAGCCGCCAGAACACGAACACCGGAACCTTGACGGTTCCGATGTTCGACGCGATCTTTACGCGGGCGGCCGATCTACTTTCAGATGGAGATCGGAGAGCAGGCGGCCGGGGACGTCCCCCGGCGCATCCATCATCAGGTCGCGTGCGACCTGGTTCTTCGGGAAGGCGATGACCTCGCGGATGTTCTCTTCGCCCGCCGCCAGCATCACGATGCGGTCTATTCCCAGCGCCATCCCGCCGTGCGGCGGCGCGCCGTAATCGAGCGCGCGCACGAAGAATCCGAAGCGATCCTCCACATCTTCGGCGCTCAAGCCGAGCATCTCGAAGATCTTGCGCTGCTGATCGGGCTTGTGGATGCGAATGGAGCCCGAGCCTAGTTCGTAGCCGTTGAGCACGAGATCGTAGTGCTGCGCCCGCATCTGCGTCGGCGCCGTCTCGATGAGATCCCAATCCCCCGGCGCCGGCGCCGTGAACGGATGATGCGCGGGGACCTTCGCGCCGGTCTCTTCGTCCACTTCCAGATACGGAAATCCCGTCACCCAGGCAAAGGCGAACTGCTCGGGGTCGCGCAGGCCGCAGCGTTCGCCGACTTCGTTGCGCATCTTCCCCGCGACGGCATACGCGAGCTCGCGCTCGCCGGCGAAGAGCAGGAGGGCGTCTCCGGTCTCCGCCGAGACCGCTGCCTGCATGGCGGCGATATCGCTCTCGCGCAGGAACTTGCTCGCCGACGACTTGTGGCCGTCGGCTGCGAGCGAGACCCAGACCATGCCCTGCGCGCCGTACTGCTTGGCCGTCTCGGTGAGCGCGTCGAAGTCGCGCCGCGAGAGCGCCGCTCCGCCGGGGTAGCGCAGCGCGACGATCGCGCCGCCGCTCTGCGCGACCGAGCGAAAGACCGCGAACTCGGTGCCGTCGAAGACGGCCGTTACCTCTGCGAGCGGCAGGCCGAAACGCAGGTCCGGCTTGTCGAGGCCGTATCGCGCGATCGCGTCTTGGTGGCGTAAACGCGGAAACGGCGCCAGTTCGATGCCGAGCACGCTCGCCCAAACGTGGCGCATCGCCGACTCCATCGTCTCGAGGACGTCCTCTTGCGTGCAGAACGACATCTCGACGTCGAGCTGCGTGAACTCGGGCTGGCGGTCGGCGCGCTGATCCTCATCCCGCATGCAGCGCGCGATCTGCATGTACCGCCCGAAGCCGGCGATCATGCAGATCTGCTTGAGCATCTGCGGCGACTGCGGCAGCGCGTAAAACGACCCCGGATAGAGGCGGCTGGGAACGAGGTAATCCCGCGCACCTTCCGGCGTGGACTTGATGAGCATCGGGGTCTCGATCTCGACGAAATCGCGCGCGTCGAAGAAGTCTCGCAGCGCCTTGACGATCCGATGGCGCAGCCTGATGTTCTCCTGCATGCGCGGACGCCGCAGATCGAGGTAGCGGTACTCCAGGCGCAGGTTTTCGTCTACCGTCTCGTCCGAGCTGACCTGGAAGGGCGGCACCTGCGAGCGGTTGAGGACCTCCAGTTCCGAGATCGCGACTTCGACCTCGCCGGTGCCCAGGCGCGCGTTCTCGGTTCCATCCGGACGTTTGCGCACGGTGCCGCGCACGCGCAGCACGTCTTCGTGGCGCAGGTGTTCGGCCAGTTGGAAACTCGCGTGCTGCGGGTCGAAGACGATCTGCGTCACGCCGTCGCGATCGCGCAGATCTACGAAAATGAGACCGCCGTGATCGCGGCGGCGATTCACCCAGCCGTTGAGCTCGACCTCGGCTCCGGCGTCGGCGGCGCGCACCGCGCCGCAAGAGACCCTATCGCTCATCGAGCGCTTCCTTTATTCCCGAAACGTAGTAGTACTGCAGAAAGACTTCGCGGGCCAGGCGCGAGCGATCCGACCGGCTGTCCAAGTAGCCGAGCACGACCGGCAGGCGCGTCAGCAGCGAGTGCAGACCGAGCGAGAGCGGCGTCATTCCCAAGTTCAGTCTCACCGCGAGATCCGGATGCTTGCGAAAGAAACGCGCCGTCGAACGTCCCGCCAGGCGCATCTTCTCTTTCTGCCCCTCGAGCGGCACGGCCTGGCAGTGGTAGTTCACCGCGCGCGGTTCGTAGCAGATCTCGATGCCGAGCCGGCGCAGGCGATAACCCAGTTCCAGATCCTCGTGGCCGTAGCCGGTGAAATCCTCGTCGAAGCCGCCCGCTCGCAGCAGGTCCTCGCGCCGCACCGACGCGTTGCCGGTGAGAAAGTAGAGCCAGGAGAGCCGCTTGCGCGACGGCGGATGCAGATGCCCGCGCGCCTCGGGGTGATCCCGCTTGTACGCGTACTCCTCCAAGTTCTTGGCTTGAACCTCGAGGCCCACGACCGCGATGCCCGCGCGCTCGCGATGCCGCGCCAGGTGCGTCGAGAGCAGATCCGGCGAAGCCATGATATCGGCATCGTTGAAGAGCACGATCTCGCCGCGCGCGGCTTCGATGCCGGCGTTGCGCGCCGCTGCGCGACCGCTGAAGCGCCCGCGCAGGTACCGCACGTTCGAATGCCCGGCCTGCATACGTTCCATGTACTCGGCCGTGCCGTCGCTCGACTCCGAGTCGCAGACGAGCAGCTCGTATCGTGAGACGTCCAGGTCCTGCGCGAGCAGCGCGGGCAAGACGTGCGAGAGCATGTCGAGGCGATCGTACGTCGGGATCACGACCGAGATCTCAGGCTGCATCGAGCAACTCCTCCACACCGCGGACGATCTCGGACCGGAAGCGCGCCAACGAGGATTCGTCGGCACGCGCCGGTTTACGCAGCAGCACGTGCGGCACGCCGTACGGCGACCATTCCTGCGAGTTCAAGTTGAAGTAGCGATGCTCGAAGGCAACGAGAGTCGGCCTGCCGACCGCGCTGGCAACGTGCGTCGCACCGGTATCTACCGTTACCACGGCGCGCGCTCGTTCGAGCACCGCGGCCCATTCGTGAAACGGTAAGCCGCGAAGCACGGCCGCGGCGCCGCCGCGCGCGAACGCGGCCGCCTCCGCCTCGCAGTCGCTCGCGCAGGTGATGACGACGGGCGCGAGCCGGCCGAGGTCTTCGACCGTCGCGAGCGTTCCCGCGAGCGTGCTGCCGCCGGTGAACCAGCGACGCCCGACGTGGAGCACGATCGGATCCTGCGGCAGCGCGCGCGCGATGGCCCTGTCTTCGTCGTAGACGTCGAGGCGCAGAGAGACGACGCGCCGATCGGCCCCCGCGAGCGCGACGAGGTCGAGCAGCTGGGCGACCTCGTGGCGTACGACGCGCGAGGGGTCGCGCTCGCACAGCTCCGGATCGGCCTCGGAGATCATCGTCCGGTTCACGCAGAGCGCGGCCGTAAGGCGCGCGAACCAGCGGCGTTCGTACGTGTAGCCGACGCGCACGCGGGCTCGCGTGGCGCCGACCAGCCGCAGGTCCGCGGCACGCGGCGCGAGCGCGATCGCGATGTCGAAGCCCTTCAGACGCGCGCCGTAGGATGCGGCAGACTCGCCTTCGGGCAGTACGAGCAGTTCGTCCACGTCGCCGTTGCGTTCCATGACGACGCTGTTGTACGAGCTCGTCACGATCGCAACGTGCGCCTGCGGAAACGAGGCGCGAACCGTCGCGATCGCGGGGGTCGAAAGGACGAGGTCGCCGATACGGTCGGTCCGCGAGAGGAGGATCTTCACGCGCGGAGCGCCCGCTCGAGCTCGGCGAAGTACGCCTCGGCGGCCAGCGCTCGCGCGGCGCGCAGCTCGCCCTGCGAGAGCGCTTTCTCCGGCTCCACGTCGCGCAAGCGGCGCTGGAAGCGCTCGCCGGCGTGCAGACGCCGGGAGAGCCCGTAGAATCCGCGCTGCAGCGGGTTGATGCCGGTAGCGAGGTAGGCACGCCAGTTCGGATGCAGGCGCACGAGCTGCACGGCCGTGCGGGCCTGCGCGCGCGCCTGGCGCACCATCGCCTCGACCGCTGCGCCGCGCGGCCGGGGCTTGACGTGATAGACGAGCGCCCGCGGGTTGAAGACCGCGCGCACGCCGCGCGCGCGCAGGCGCAGTCCCAGGTCTATATCTTCCCAGCCGTACTCGCAGAACTCGGCGTTGAAGGCGCCCGCCTCGCGTATCGCGGCCAGCGGCGCCGAGACGTTCGTCGTCCAAAAGTAGTTGCCGCTGTAGTTCTTGATGCTCCAGATCGGGGGCGGCAGGTGCTCGAGGTCTTCCACGTCTATCGCGCCGCCGCGTACGATGGCACGAGGGTGGCTCGCATGCGAACGCAAGTGCTCGGCAACGAAATTCGGCAGCGGGAGCACGTCGTCGTCAATGAAGATTATCCGCTCGCCCGAGGCGCGCGCGATACCGGCGTTGCGGGCCATGGCCAGCCCCGCATTGTCCTGATTGACGACCACGAACGTGCAGGAGGCCCGAGCGCGGGCGCGCTCGATCGTGGCCGGCGTTTCGTCCCTCGACCCGTCGTTGACGAGCACCACCTCGTACGTCTCAGCCGGCACGTTCTGCTCGAAGCACGCATCGAGAACCCGCTCGAGGAGCGCCGCGCGGTTGTACGTGCAGAGCTGGATCGTCGCTCGCGTCACGCGACGAGGTCCGCGACGGCCGCCAGGATGCGTGGCCGATCCAGGTGCGCGATGCAGGCGTAGTCCGGGCAGCGCTCTTTCGTATCGCCTCTGTGGCACGGATACGACGCGCGCACGATTGCCGTGCGCCTGCCCAGCGGCGCCCATCGGTCCGGAAAATCGGACTGGAACGGAAAGATTCCGACCGTCGGGCAGCCGACCGCCGCGGCCACGTGCATCGAGCCGGTCGTGATCCCGACGAACGCGCGCGCTTTGCGCGCCAGCGCGCCGAACGCGCCGATCGCCGTTCGGCCGGCGATCGAAACGCAGCGTGCGCCGGCGGCCCGCTCGATCGCCTCGGCCGCGGCGGCATCCGCAGGCGAGCCGCTCACGAGCACGCGCGCATCGAAACGGTCGCGCAGCTCCCGGGCCAGCGCAGCCCAGCCCTCGACCGGCCAGATGCCGCGCTTGGACGCGACCGCGTTGCAGGGATTGAGGATGAAAAACTCCACCGTCGGGGGCCACCGCCTGCGCTTGCGCTTCGTCTTCCGCCGTCGGCACGACGCGATACCGGGCGCCGCGTGCGTCGCATCCGATCGCTCGCGCGAAGTCCAGCAGAATATCCGACCAGTGCGAGGTCACGTCGCCGAGCTCGCTGCGTACGACGACGCGGCGCGTAAAGCGAAACGAGTAGAAGCGCCGCGCTTGACCGACGCGCTCGCCGATTCGCGCGAGCTGCGGTACCCGCGCGGTGCGCGCGGTCGCCCAGGTGACGACGCAGGCATCGTACGCGCGCAACGAGAGCGCGGCCGCGAGCGCGCGCTCGTCGCCGCCGTCGTCCACGAGCGTCTCGTTCAGGTCCGGAACTCGCTGGAGCAGCGGCTGGTGCGAGGGCAGCGTGAGCGCGTCCACGACCGCGAACCGTTCGCGTAGGGCGCGGGCGACGACGGACGCCACGAGCGAGTCTCCGATTCCGCCGCCGGCGCAGTAAAGCAGCGCGCGCTCAGCGGCCATCGGCCTCACCGAACGCCCGCGACAGCTCCCGCGTGTAGAGTGCGTCCAGGAACTGCGCGCGCGCGAACGCGCGCAGCCAGGCCGGCGCGCGTTCGCGCCGTCGCAACGCCCGCGCAGATCGCGAGGAGCGGGTCGGGCACGAGGTAGCGGCCGCGCACGAGATTGAGCGCGTACGCGCCGGTCGCCAGCCGCGCGCGGCGCGAAGGATGCTTGCCGACGAAGCGGCGCGCCATCCGCGCCCGTTCGAGCGCCTTGCCGCTCTCGACCGCGAGCGTCTGCTCGGCGGGCGGTTTGATGTGCCAGATGTACGCATCCCAAGCGAACCTGCGCTGCAGCCCGGCGCTACGCAGGCGCACGCCGAGTTCGGTATCCTCCCAGCCGTACAGATCGAAGCCCTCGTCGAAGCCGCCCGCGCGTTCGAACGAGCGCTTGCGAAGCGAGGCGTTGCACGTGCAAAGAAACGCGCCCGAGTAGTTTGCCGCGGCCGGCTTGGGGCGCGCCTCGTAGGAGGGTACGTTGAGAATCGGGCCGTTCACGACCAGGTCGCCGCCCCGATGCGCCGCCGCGTGCGCGGCGACCCAGCCTGGCGGCGCCTGCACGTCGTCATCGCAGAAGAGCAGGTATTCGCCGCTCGCGCTTGCGACGCCGCGGTTTCGGGCCTTGCCGCGATTGGGTTCGCTCTCGTTCACGTACTGCAGCTGCAGGCGCTCGGCGTAGCGACGCGCGACGGCGGCGGTTCCGTCGCTCGAACCGTTGTCTACGACGACGACTTCGAAGGAAGGCGCCCCAACTTGCCGTTCGAGCGAGGCCAGAGCGCGCTCGAGGTACCGTTCCCGGTCCTTCGTGGCGATCACGATCGAGCAGTCCATCGCCCTACGCCGCCAGTTCGAGCAAGGACGACGCCATGCGTTCGGCGGCTCCCTGGTGATCGCGGTAGAGCGCGGCCAGACGCTCCGAGCTCGATGCGATCCAATCGCGATCCTCGAAGCACTCGATCGCAACGCGCGCGACCCGCCCCGGCGTGACCGTGCCGTGCAGTTCGCGAACGAGCGAGGCGCCGGAGTCCATGTTCGGCTGCGTGTGGAACGGGTAGCGGTGCGAGACGCTCACCGCAGCCGCGCGCTTGAGCGCGTCCCCTACGAGCGGAATGCGATTGAGGTACGTGAGCGGTCCGTTGATGGCGACGATCTCGGGGGCGTTGAGCGGCGTGATGGTGATAGTCGGCTTTCCCAACACCGCCAGTTCGATCGTCTTCGTGCCGGGAATCGTCAAGACGAGCCGTGCGTGTTTGGCAGCCGCAAGGGCGGCGGTGAGCACGGGAATGCGCTCGCCGTCATCGGCGGTCGTGAGATAATCGCGGCCCTCCTCGGTAACGAGCCGTCCCCGCTGGGCGAAAAGCCGCGGGTGGCCCCCGCCTTCGATCGCCGCGCGCACCGCCTCGCGCGAGGTGAACGGCGAGATGCCGAAGGCGAGCGGCACGTTCGGGAGTTCGCGCCGTATGCGCAGCGCCGCTGCGAAGTAGAACGGAATGAGGTTCGCGACCTCGTAGGCGCGCGAACCCGGCATGAAGAGGATCCCGTCGTGCGGCGTTCCCGGCTGCGGCGGCAAGCCGGCTTCGAGCAGTGCGCCGTCCACTGCGAGATTGCCGACGCGTTCGATGCGTTCCGGCGGCGTGCCCCAGCGCTCGAACTCGCGCACGTTCCGCTCGTCCACCGCATACGCCCGGTCGAATAGGCGCCGATACGACCGTCGCGAAAACTTATACGTGGCCGCGCGGCCTTTGAGGCGCGCGTGCAGACGTGCGGCATGCAGCAGATCGCCTCCGAAGTACTGCACGAGGTCCACGCGTTCTGGCGCTCCCTCGACCGGACGGCCGAGCGCGAACCTCACGTACTGCTTGGGCTCGAATACCTGCGCCTGGGGGAACGTCTCGCGCACGATGCGCGCCTCGAAGCCGCTCGCGTAGTCGTCGGGCACGAGAAAGACGAACGCAGCAAGATCCGGACTGCGTTCGTAGAGGGATCGCAGGAGCGGCCGGAGCCAGCCCGCGACTTCGCCGGGGCCGTTAGCCGTTACCGCTATACGCATTGAGGATTCGAGCGATCGTGTCCGTCGTGCTCGTGCCCGCGACGTGTGGCGCGAGCGCTATGCGACCGCCGTGACGCAGGACGACGGTGCGCTCGGGCAGTTCGTCTTCGCGATACTGATCGCTCTTCACGTGAACGTCGGGACGAATTCGATCGAGCAGCACTTCGGGCGTCCGCTCCGCAAACCCCACGACGACGTCGACGCTCCGTAACGCGAGCAGGACGCGGGCCCGCTGTGCGAACGGCACGATCGGTCGGGCCGCCCCTTTGAGGCGGCGCACCGACTCGTCTTCGTTCAAACCGACGACGAGCGCATCGCCTTGCGAACGAGCCCAAGCCAAGTACTCGACGTGCCCCGCGTGCAGCACGTCGAAGCAGCCGTTGGTGAAGACGACGCTGCGCTCGCGCTCGCGCATCCGCTCGCGCCATGCGACGGCCTCCGCGACGTCGAGATGCTCGCCGAAAAGCGATTGGTCGCTCATTGCGCGCGGGTCGCCTGATCCACCAGCGCCAGAATTTCCTCGGCCGAGGCGGTCGCCGTCCCCAACTTCTCGACGACGGCTCCGGCCGCGAAGTTTGCGAGCTGCATCGCCTGCTCGATCGGCGCGTCGGCAGCCAGCGCGAGGGCGAGCACCGCGATGACCGTGTCTCCGGCGCCGCTGACGTCGTAGACGGTCCGCGCTACCGACGGTATCTGCAGGCGCTCTCCCTCGCGTCCGAAGAGTGCCATGCCGTGTTCGCCGCGCGTGACGAGCGCAAAACGGCAGCCCAAGATATCGAGCAGACGCCGCCCGGCGCGCTCCAGGCTCTCGTCGTCTAGAATCGGCACGCCGGTTATCGTCGCCGCCTCGCCCGCGTTGGGCGCGACGCACGTGACCCCGGTGAAAATGCCGATGTTCTGCGGCTTCGGATCGGCCAGCACGAGCGGACAGGCCTGCGCCGCCTCCACGATCTCGCGGCCGAGCAGGCCCTTCGCGTAGTCGCTCAGGATGACGGCGTCGCACTGCGCCGCGCGCTCGCGCACGAACGCGACGAGGCGGTCTCGGTCGGGCGGGCGCAAGGGCGCGGTAGATTCCCAGTCGGCTCTGACGACTTGCTGGTTGTGCGCGACGACGCGCGTCTTACGGGTCGTCGGCCGGTCGGCGAGCGTGAAGACGCCCGATTCGTCCACGCCCTCGCCGCGCAGCAGTTCCCGTACCTGTCGCGCGAAGTCGTCGTTTCCGACCGTGCCGGCAAAGACGACCTTCGCGTGGAGGGCGTGCAGATTGTTCGCGACGTTACCGGCCCCTCCGAGCGTGAACGAGTGATCGCTCACCGCGACGACCGGCACCGGGGCTTCCGGCGAGATGCGGGCAACCGTGCCCCAGATCCACTCGTCTATCATGAGGTCGCCGACCACGAGGATGCGGCGCCCGCGGGCGCGTTCGAACAGCGTTCGTGCGTCGGGCGCCAAGAGCGCCGGCGTCATGGAATGCCGCCGTCGAAGATGAGGTGCTGCTCGACCAGATCGCAGACGATGTGGGCCATAACCTGATGGACCTCTTGCACGAGCGCGGCGTAGCCGTCCGGCCCCACGAGCATCAAATCCGCGTGCTGCGCGATCGTGCCGCCGCCGTTGCCGGTAAAGGCGACCGTCACGGCGCCGCGCTTTCTCGCCGCTTCGAGCGCGAGTACGACGTTGCGCGACGTGCCGCTCGTGGTCATCCCGACGACCACGTCGCCGGGACGCGCGAACGCCTCGACCTGCCGCGAGAAGACGTGGTCGTATCCATAGTCGTTCCCGATGCACGTCAGCGTCGAGGAGTTGACCGAGAGCGCTTCGCTGTAGAGGCCCGGGCGCTCGCGCAGAAAGCGCCCCGAGAGTTCCGCAGCCATGTGCTGCGCCTCTGCGGCGCTTCCGCCGTTGCCGCACCAGAGTACTTTCTTTCCGGCGCGCAGCGCTTGGACGAACGCGCCGGCGATCGCCTCCACCTGCGCGCGATAATGCGGCGCGTCGAGCAGGCCGCGACGCTCGGCGATCAGCTCTGCGAAGTCGCGTCGCCCGGTCACGGTGCGATCCAAATGAGCTCCTCGCCCTGCGATACGAGCTCGCCGTTCTCGGGCACGATCCGTACGATCGTTCCCGCGTAGTCGCTCTGGATCTCGTTGAAGAGTTTCATCGCCTCCAACACGCATACGACGTCGCCGGCCTCGACCCGATCGCCCGGCTCGACGTACGCCTGCGCGTCGGGCGAGGACGCCCGGTAGAAAACGCCGGTCAGCGGCGCGACGACCTTCGTGACGTTGGCGGCGGCGAGCGGCCCGGCATCGGCGGGTCCTGCCGCCGCCGGCGCCGCGGCAGCAAGCGCCTGGCCCTCGGATCGGCGCGAAAGCTCGTAGACGGCATCGCCGAGCCTCACCTTGAGCGTATCGAGGTCGTGCTCTTGCATGAGCTCGAGCAGTTCGCGCAGCGTCTGCGTCTCCTGAGCGTACCGTTCGTCCATCAGGAGCCCGCTTCTACGAGGAGCTCGATAAGGACTCTCATCGGCTCGAGCGGCACGCGGCGGTCGGTACGGCGCTCGAGATCCCGCAGTACGAGCTCTCCCTGCGCGAGCTCCTCGCTTCCGGCGATGAGCGCGTAGCGGGCTCGATTACGATCCGCGATCTTCAGGTGCGCGAGCAACTTACGATCGTCGTAGTCCATGTACGTCGGCACCTCGAGCGCGCGACGCAGTTCGGCGACGATCGGAACGAGCAGCGTTCTCGCCTGCGTCCCGAGAGCGATCGCCTGGATCCCGCGGCGCGGGGACGCCGCGGCCGGGCCCGCGGCCTCCAGCATCATGAGAAAACGCTCCAGGCCCAGCGCGAAGCCGACCGCCGGCACGTCGGGGCCGCCGAGCGAACGCACGAGCCCATCGTAGCGTCCGCCGCCGCAGACCGCGCTCTGCGAGCCGAGCAGGCCCGAGGAGATCTCGAACACCGTGCGCCCATAGTAGTCCAGCCCGCGCACGATGCGCGGATCGAGCACGTACGGAATCTGCGCGAGCGTCAGGTACGACTTGAGCGTCTCGAAATGCTCGCGGCACGGCTCGCACAGAAACGACTCGAACGAGGGCGCGCTCTCGACGAACGGTTTGTCCGCAGCGTCTTTGCTGTCGAGCAGGCGCAGCGGATTCCGTTCGGCGCGCCGGCGCGCGTCCTCACCCATCGCGGCCAAGTTCGGACGGAAGTGGTCGAGGAGCGCCTTGCGATAACGCGGGCGGCAGACCTCGTCTCCGATCGAGTTGATTCGCAGCGTCGCGTCGGCGATGCCGTGCGAGCGCACGAGCTCCCATGCGAGCGAGACGACCTCGAGATCGGCCTCGGGGCCGGCGTACCCGAAGCACTCCACCCCGAACTGATGCGACTGCCGGTAGCGCCCCTTCTGCGGGCGCTCGTAGCGAAAGATCGGCCCGATATAGTACAGCCGCAGCGGACCCTGCGCGAAGAGGTGGTGTTCGAGCGCCGCGCGCACGACCGGCGCCGTCCATTCCGGGCGCAGCGTCATACTGCGATCGCCGCGGTCGGTGAAAGCGTACATCTCTTTCTCTACGATGTCGGTCGTCTCGCCGACCCCTCGTACGAAGAGCTCGGTCGCCTCGAAGACCGGCGTGCGGATCTCGCCATAGCCGAAGCGAGCGGCGAGCTCGCGAATGCGCGCCTCGAGCGCGCTCCAGCGCCCCGACTCGGGAGGGACGAAATCTTGCGTCCCTCTCGGGGCACCCAACTTTTCCGGCATACCGGCCACCCTGTTCGCCTACGGCGGCGGCTAGCCATTGCGCTCGGGCGGCGTGAACGCCGCTGCATGCGCGCCGCTCTCTACGGCGCCGCGGCGCTGGCGATCGCGGCGCTTGCCGGTCCGCAGACGCTGCGCGGCGCGGTCGCGGCCGCCGCTGCGGTTCTTTTCGAAGCCGCTCCTTTCGCCATCGCCGCCGCGCTCGCGGCACGCGTGCTGCGGGGACGGCCGTGGGCGCTCGCCTATCTCGGCTGCGGCTGCGCGGGAGGCCCGTCGGCACGATCGCTGCCGGCCGCAGCGGCGAGCGTTCTGCTCTTCGGCCCGTGGGTCGCGGCGGCGCGCTTTGCCGCGGCGCTGCTGGTCGCACGCGCGCTTCGCAGCCGATCGGCGTGCGGTGCCGTGGGAGCGCCGCCGCTGGAAACGCTCGCCGCGGTCGCTCCGGCCGCATTGCTGGCCGGCGTTTTCTCGACGCTCTCGAGCCATCTCGACCCGGCCCGTTTAACGCCTGCAGCCGCGTTAGCCGCCGGCGCTCTCCTCGGCTTCGGGGCCCCGTGCGGATTGGGTGCCGTCGCCTTCGCCGGCGCGCTGCACGCTCGCGCGCCGCTCGCCGCTGCCGGCTACCTCTGCGTCGCCGGCATCGCGGACCTGCGCGCCTTTGCCGGCGCCCACGCCCGGACGGCGCACGGACACGACGCGTTCGCGTACGGGGTGCTCGCGACCGCGCTCGGCATCGTGGCGTGGCGGCATGGAGACGCGCTCGTGCACCCGCTGCTCGCTCCGTTTTTGGCCATCTGCGCCGCGCTCGCGCTCGTCGCGGCCGCGACGCATCGCGGCGCGCGAGCGCGCGCGCTGCGCGCCGCACCGGCGATCATGCTGGCAGGTGCGGTAGCGGGCGCGCCCGCGCCGGAATATCGCGCGACCGAAACGACGCTGGAAAGCATCTTCGCGGGCGAGCGCTTAACGTTCACCGGTACGCTCGTTCGCGAAGGCCGCGCCGGTGCGCTCGTACGCTATGCGATTCTCTGCTGCCGCGCCGACGCCGCGCCGATCGTCGTCCGCCTGCAGCGCGCACCCGCCTTCCCCACCGGAACGTGGCTTCGTGCCGACGGAACCATCGAGAGCGCCGGGCAGGGCTACGCGCTGGACGCGCGGCGCATCGAACCCGTCGCGCCGCCGGCCGATCCGTTCGTCTACCGCTAGCGAATGCGCGCTACGAGAGCTTCGGCGTTTTCCGCGGTTCGAGCAGTTCGATCGGAATGCCGTTGGGATCTTCGACGAAGGCGATGGCGCGCGTGCCGCTGGGCGAACGATAGACGTCTTTGAGAACCTTCACGCCTTTCGAGCGCAGAGCGGCGACGTACGGCCCGAGATCGTCTTCCACTTCGAAGGCGAGATGCTCGTAGCGGTTGCCCAGCTCGTGCGGGGGATGCTCCTCGAGATCGTATACGAGCTCCACGTACGCATTCCAATCGCTTCCGACGAACGCCATATCGGCATTGCCCGGATAGTGATGGGGGCCGTCGAGCAGTTTGAGCCCGAGCTTCTCGGTGTAGAACGCGATAGACTCGTTCATGTCGTTGACGAAGATGGACGTGTGCAGGAATTTGGGCATGTTGCTCTCTTTGCTTAGTGGACGAAGTAGCGGTAACTGGAGAACACGAGAGCGATGCCGTGCCGGTCGGCCGCCGCGACGACTTCGGGATCGCGCACCGAGCCGCCCGGCGCAATGACCGCGGTGCAGCCGGCTTCGACCGCCGCCTCGAGGCCGTCCGCAAACGGAAAGAATCCGTCGCTCGCGCAGGCGGCGCCCTGCGCCCGTTCTCCGGCCCGGTGTGCCGCGATCTGCACGGCGCTCACGCGATTCGTCTGCCCGGCGCCGATGCCGCGGGTCGTGCCTCCGTTGACGATCACGATGCCGTTGCTTTTCACGTGGCGCACCACGTCCCAGGCGAAGGCGAGGTCGTGCCACTCCTGCGCGGTCGGCCGGCGCACGCTCACGACCTTCCACTCTTCCGGAGGCGCTTGCGGATCGTCGTCCTCGGCGAGAACTCCGCCGAGCGCGCTTCGCAGACGCAGTTCGCGCGCCAACTCGTCGGGCAGCGACGATGCGAACCGCATGACGCGCAAGCTGCGCTTGCGGCGCAGCAGTTCGAGCGCGTCGTCGTCGAAGTCCGGCGCGGCGACGATTTCGAGGAAGAACTCGCCGAGCGCGGCAGCGGCCTCGGCATCCAAGCGTGCGTCCACCGCAACCACGCCGCCGTAGGCCGAGACGGGATCCGCCGCGAGCGCCTGGCGTACTGCCAGGCCGACGCTCGAACGCTGGGCGACCCCGCACGGGATCGCGTGCTTCACTACGGCCGCGCGCGAGAAGCGCAGATGCTCGCTGCCGAACTCGTGGCCGAGGGGCGCGCGAGAGAGCAGGCGCAGCGTCGCGTCGAGGTCCAGCAAGTTATTGTACGAGAGCGCCTTGCCGTGCAGCTGCTCGGGAAGCCGCTCGCGGCGATCCAAGTAGAACGCGGCGCGCTCCTGCGGATTCGTCCCGTAGCGCAGCCGCTTTGCCAGCGGCAGAGTCAGCGCGAGGGCGCCGGGCAGATCCCTGGGAAGCACCTCCCCCGAGGCGGCGAGATAGTGCGAGATCGCGACGTCGTATTCGGCCGTGCGTGCGAATGCCGCGACCGCAAGCTTGCGGCGCATCTCCAGCGAGACGTCGCCTGCGGCGAGCGCCTCGCAATATTCGGCGTACTGCGAAGGGTGCGACAAGACGGCTACGTGCGCGAAGTTCTTCGCCGCCGCGCGCAGCAGCGCGACGCCGCCGATATCTATCTGTTCGATCGCCTCCTCGAGCGAGGTCCCATCTCGCGCTACGGTCTCTTCGAAAGGATAGAGGTTGACCGCGACGGTGGCGATCTCCGGAATCTCGTTCTCTCGCGCTTCCCGCCGATGCTCGGCATCCCCGCGCTCGTAGAGAATCGCACCGAATACGCGGGGGTGCAGGGTCTTCACGCGGCCGCCGAAGAGCGCGGGAAAGCCGGTCACCTCGCCGACGTCGTGGGCGGAGATATCGCGATCTTCGAGAAACGCGCGGGTGCCGCCCGTGGCGTAGATCTCTACGCCGCGCTGCGCTAACGCGCGCGCGAGATCGGCTGCCCCCGTCTTGTCCGAGAGCGAGAAGAGTGCCGCACTAGGCAAGCACGCCCTCCGCGTCGCGCACGAGCTCGGCCGAGACGATCGCGCTCACGCCGGGCTCCGCCGCGGTCACGCCGTAAATGCGATCGGCGGCCTCCATCGTCTGCTTATTGTGCGTTACCAGCAGCATCTGCGACTGCGCTGCGAAGCCGCGGACGAGATCGCAGAAGCGCTGGACGTTCGCATCGTCCAGCGCGGCATCTACTTCGTCGAGCAGGTAGAAGGGCGCCGGTTTCGTCTCGATGAGCGCGAATATCAGCGCCGCGGCGGTCATCGCACGCTCGCCGCCCGAGAGCGCCGCGAGCGCCATCTGCTTCTTGCCCGGCGGCGTCACCGCGATCTCGATTCCCGTCTCCGAGAGGTTCTCCGGATCCGTCTGCCACATCTTCGCGCGGCCGCCCGGGAAGAGCCGTTCGAACATCTGCTCGAACGCGGCGGCGACCTTCGTAAAGGTCTCGTTGAAGAGCACTTGCGTTTCGCGCTCGATCTCCCGGATGGACTCCAGCAGCGTCTCGCGTGCCCTCGCTAGATCGTCCAATTGGGCGCGCAGGAAGCGCTCGCGCTCGGCGAGCTCGTCGCGTTCCACCTCGGCGTTGAGGTTGACGTTCGCCTGCAGACGCGTGAGATCGTCGCGCAGGCGCGGCAGCTCGCCGGTCACGTCGTCCGGTTCGCGAGCGTACCGAGACTCGACGTCGCGGCACTCGTCTTCGCTGGCCGGGTTCTGCGCAAACTGCGAGACGAGCATGCCGAGCTCGGCCTCGATTTCGGCTAGCCGCGTGCGGTGGCGCTCGCCGCCGGCGGCCGCCTCGCGCTCCTCGCGCTCCCCGTCGCGCAGATCCGACTCGGTCTGCGTCTGCCGTCCGATGAGGCTTTCCCGTTCGCGCCGCGCCGCGTCCATGCGCGCGTCTACCTCGACGACCCCGCGCCGCAGGCCCTCCACGCGCGCGTGCGCCGTTCGCGTCTCTTCCACCAGCGAGGCGATCTCGGCGAGCATTCCCTCGCGCACCGAACCGGCGCGTTCGCTGTCTTGATCGAGCATGCCCAGCCGCGCCTTGGAGGCATCGCGCTCGGCGGTCAACGCGGCGGCGCGCTCGCGCAGCTCGGCGGCCTTCGAGGTTGCCGACACCTGCACGGCCTCCGCGGATGCGATCTGTTCGCGCACGCCGGCGAGTTCGGCTTCCAGACGCGTGCGTTCTTCGTCGCCGCGGCCGGCTGCGGGCTCGTCGCGTTCGTACTCCCCAAGCCGCGCGCGCGCCTGCCGCTCGCGCGTCTGCACGTCGGCCAGCGCGGCACGCGCGTCCTCGAGCGCGCTGCGCGTGCGCTCGACCTCTCCGGCGAGCGCGCCCGCCTCGGCGCGAACGAGCGCGAACTGCGACTCCAGTTGCGAGAGCCGCTCGCGGGCACCGTCCCGCGCTGCGATGGACGCTTCGGCCCGGGCGTGCGCGGCGTGCACCGCGCGTTCGCCTTCTTCGACTTTCGTGCGCAACTCGACGAGCGCTTCCCGCAGGCTGCGCGCTTGGAAGCGTCGCGAAAGAATCGAACGTTCGCGCTGAAAGCGGCCGCCGGTGATCGCTCCTCCGCCGACGATCTGCTCGCCGTTGAGGGTGACGATCGTATCGCGCACGCCGCGGCCGCGCGCCAGCTCGATGCCCGTCTCCAAGCGATCCACGATGAGGACGCTCCCGACGAGAAAGTTGACGATGCCCGCGAAGCGCGGCGCCGTACGGACGAGCGTGTGCGCGTACCCGAAGACGCCCGGGATCTCGGCGATATCGTCGCCGAGCCGACGCCCTTCGCGGTTCGAGAGCGTATCGAGCGGCAGGAACGTCGCTCTGCCTGCCTCTTTGCGATTGAGGAACTCGACGCACCGCTCGGCGTCTTCGGATGTCTCGGTCACGACGTTCGACAGACGTGCGCCGAACGCGACGTCCATAGCGCGCGCGTAGCGCTCTTCGGTCGTGATGAGATTCGAGACGATTCCCTCGATGCCGCGCAGATCGCCGCGCTGCCAAGCCTCTACGATCGCTCGCGTTCCAGGCACGTGCCCCTCGAGCGCGTTCTCCAGCTCTTCGATCGTGTGCAGGCGCGACTCGGCCACCTTTATCTCGCCGGCTAGGTCGCGATGGAGCGCGACCGTTCGCGCGAGATCCTCTTGCGCGGCCGCCGCCTCTGCCTCCCCGTCCTCGGCACGCCCGCGCGCATCTAAGAGCGCTTCGTCGCCGGCTTCGAGCTGCTTGCGCCGCTCCGCGTGCCGGTGCGAGGCGCCGCCGGCTTCGATCTCGGCGCGTTCCGCCCGTTCGCGCGCCCCCCGTTCTTCGTGCTCGAGCCGTTCGGCTTCGACGCGCAGAGCGGCCGCATGGGCGCGACGCTCGGCGCGCTCGGCGGCCTGCTCGGCGGCCGAGGATTCGACTTGGCGCAGTTGCGTGAAGACCGCATCCAGACGCGATCGCGCCAGCGCGAGCGCCGTCTGCGCCGCCAATTCGCCTTCGCGCGCCGCTTCGATCTCGGCGGCGAGCGGCACGAGGCGCCCTTCCATCTCCGCGACGGAGACGATGAGCGACTCGCGTTCGGCCGTCACGCGCTCGACGTCTTGGGAGGTCTGCGTGGACTGACGTTCGAGCGCCTCGCGCCGCGCCAGCGCGGCGGCATACTCGGCCTCCGTCGCGGCCAGTTCCCCGCGACGGTTCTGCGCTTGGGTGCGAAGCTCTTCGAGCGCGAGCTCGCTGCGATAGACGTCGGTGCGCAGTGCGGCCAGCGCGGCGCCCAGGGAGGCCGCCTTCGCTGCGGCGGCGCCTCGCAGTTCTTCGTTCTTCTCCAACTCCTCGCGCAGCGCCGCGCGCTCGGCGCGGCGAGTCGCGCCGGCGCGCAGATACGAGAGGATCTCGAGGTCGCGCACGCGAGCGCTCGTGCGCCGGAAGCGCTTCGCGCGGCGTACGGCCGTGTCGAGCTCGGGGATCCGGCGCTCCAGCTCGGCGATCAAGTCGCTGATGCGGATCGCATTCTGCTCGGTCTGTTCCAGACGTCGCAGCGACTCGTGCTTGCGCGAGAGGAACCGGCCGATGCCGGCGGTCTCCTCGAAAAGCGCTCGCCGCTCCGTCGGCTTGCTCGTGAGGATCGCGTCTATCTGGCCCTGCGACACGATCGCGTACGATCCGGGCCCTAAGCCCGTGCCCATCAGCAGATCGAGAATGTCGCGCAGACGCACCTGGGTGCGATTTATGAAGTACTCGCTCTCGCCGACGCGATAGGCGCGGCGCGTGATCTCCACCTCGCTGAAATCCACCGGCAGCGAACGGTCGGAGTTATCGAAGAGCACCGAGACCTCGGCCAAGCCGAGCGGTTTGCGCACTTCGTTGCCGGCGAAGATGACGTCCTCGAGACGCGACGAGCGTAAGCTGCGGGTAGACGTCTCGCCGAGCACCCAGCGAAACGCGTCAACGAGATTCGACTTGCCCGAGCCGTTCGGGCCGACGATCGCCGTCACGCCGTCGCCGAACTCGAGCATGGTCGGCTCGGCGAAGGTCTTGAAGCCGAACGACCGTATCCGGCTCAGTTTCATTCGGCTGCGCCGATCGAGGCGAGCGCGGCTTGAGCGGCGGCCTGCTGCGCGGCCTTCTTCGAGGGCCCCTGGCCCGTGCCGAGCATCTTCCCCTTCACGCTCACGCGCGATGCGAAGGCCGGCTGCTGCGGCGTGCCGCGGCTGCTCTCTTTGTACACCGGGGTGGCGGCTAGATGCTCTTGCGCGTAGTGCTGCAGGCGCGTCTTTGCATCCAGCAGCGCGTCCGGCGAATGATCGAGCACTTCGACGTGCTGTTTCACGACGAAGTCGCGCGCGGTCTCCATGCCGAAGCGCAGGTAGAGCGCGCCTACGAAAGCCTCGAACGCGTCGGCCAGCACGGATGCGTTCTCCTCGCCGCCCGCGGTTCGCATCCCCGCGCCCAAGCGCACGAGCGCCGAGAATCCGAGCCGGCGCGCCGACCGGGCCAAGGCGGGATCGTTGACGATCGCGGCCTTGCGCAGCGTGAGCATCCCTTCGGGCTCGCCGGGGAAGCGCTCGAACAGCCAGCTCGCCACGATGCAGCCCAGCACCGAGTCGCCGAGAAACTCCATCCGTTCGTTCGATTCGCCGCCGCACTCTTTCGCGTGGCTTTGATGCACGAGCGCGGTCTCGACGGCGCCCAGCTCGCCGGCCCGACGTACGCCCGCGAGACGAAGCAGGGCGCGCAAACGCCGCCGGTAGGCTTCGCCGCTCATCTTACGTCGCTGACCGAACCTTACCGAAGACGATGACGCTGTTGTGGCCGCCGAATCCGAACGAGTTTGAGAGCGCCACGCGAATCGGCGCCCGGCGCGCCACGTTCGGCACGTAGTCGAGCGTGCATTCGGGATCGGGGTACTCGTAGTTCGTCGTGGGCGGCATGATATCGTTTTGCACCGCGAGCGCGGTCGCCACGCCTTCGATGCCGCCCGCGGCACCCAGCGCGTGTCCGTGCATGGACTTGGTGGAACTGACGCCGATGCGGTGCGCGTACTCGCCGAAACTCTTCTCGATTGCCTTGGACTCGGCCGGATCGCCCATCGGCGTCGAGGTCCCGTGCGCGTTGATGTAATCCACGTCGGCCGGCCCGATGCCGGCGCTGGCGAAGGCGCGCTGGAACGCCAAGCGTATGCCGCTGCCGTCGGGATCGGGCGCGACGATGTCGTAGGCGTCCGCCGATTGGCCGTAGCCGAGCACTTCGCAGTAGATCCGCGCGCCGCGCTTGATCGCGTGCTCGTACTCCTCCAGCACGAGAATGCCCGCGCCTTCCCCCAGAACGAAGCCGTCGCGCTCGCGATCGAACGGCCGGCTGGCGCGCGTCGGGTCGTCGTTGCGCGTGGACATCGCGCGCATCGAACAGAAGCCGCCGATCGCGAGCGGCGAGACGGTCGCTTCGCTTCCACCGGTGATCATCGCGATCGCATCTCCGTACGCCACGAGATTGTAGGCGGTCGAGATCGCGTCGTTGGCGCTCGCACAGGCACTGGCCGCGGCGAAGAACGGTCCGCGATAGCCGTACGCGAGCGAGATGTGCGCGGTCGCCGCGTTGGCCATGAGCATCGGAATGAAGAACGGCGTCACCTTCGCCCAGGTCCCGTTCTCGTTGGCCTTGTCGGAGTTCAGCCAAAACGTGATGATGCCGCCGATGCCGGTGCCGACCACGCCGCCGACCTGCTGCTTGAACTCCTCGTCGTCGGGCAGATTCGCGTCGGCGATCGCCTCGCGCGCCGCCACGAAGGCGAACTGCGTGAAGCGGTCCATCCGGCGAGCTTCCTTACGGCCGATGAGCTGCTCGGGGTTGAAGTCCTTCACTTCGCCGGCGATGCGCGTGATGAAGAGGCTCGCGTCGAAGGCCGTGAGCGGCGCGATGCCCGATTCCCCGGCGATCAGACGTCTCCAGAACTCCTCGCGCGTGTTGCCGACCGGGGTGACGGCACCCAGCCCGGTGACGACGACGCGCCGGCGTGCGGGCAGCGGGGTTGTCGATGCGCTCAAAACGTCACCAAGTTACGGCGGGCTGAGGGTCGTTCCCCCTGGGGGAGATTCGCGCGACGAGCTCGCTAAGAAGAAGGCGGCGGCCCCGCCTGCGAACATCCCGCTGGTGACTACGCGCTCGGCCTTCCTTCAGGCGACGGCCCTGGTCGCGGCGCTGCCCGGCGCCGCCCTCCCCGCGCCGCGCAAGCCGCGGATGCTGCGCCGTGGCGACCGCGTCGGCCTTCTGGCCCCGGCCTCGCCGCCGGAACGCGACGACGTCTCGCGCGCGACCGAGAACGTCGCGAGCCTCGGCCTGGTGCCGGTGCTCGGAAAGTACGTTCGCGAGCGGGACGGCTATCTTGCGGGGACCGACGAGCAGCGCGCGGCCGATTTTAACGACATGGCGCGCGACCCGGCGATACGCGCGCTCTTTGCGATCCGCGGCGGATACGGAACGATGCGGATCCTCACGATGCTCGACTACGCAGCCCTCGAGCGCGATCCAAAGGTCGTGATGGGCTTTTCCGATCTCACGGCGATCCTCAACGCCGTCACGGCGAGAAGCCGCATCGTTACGTTTCACGGGCCGGTCGGCGCGCACGGCTCGGCCTGGGACGGCGCGGCGCGCGAGGCCCTCGAACGAGCGCTCTTTTCGTCCGAGCCGGCAGGGGTGCTGAGCATCGCGGGCGCCAGGACGATCGTGCCGGGGCGCGCCCGCGGGCGCCTCGCCGGGGGAAACCTGTCGCTGGTGGCCGCGCTGACCGGCACGCCGTATGCTGTGCCGATAGTGGGCTCGCTCTTCTTTTTCGAAGAGACCGAGGAGGCGCCGTACCGCATAGATCGCATGCTCACGCAGCTCGAGCTGGCTGGGGATCTGCGCGGCGCCCGGGGCACCCTCGTCGGCCAGTGCACGAAGTGCCTGGCCACCGGCTCCTCCGCGACGGCGGAGCAAGTCATCGCCGAGCGCCTGCGCGCAGCCGGGCGCCCAGCGGCGGCCGGCGCCCCGGTCGGGCACATCCCCAGGCAGTGGGTCCTGCCGATCGGCGCTCTGGCCGAACTCGACGCGAGCGCCAGCTCGCTCGCCTTGCTTGAGCCAGGGGTCGCCCCGTGAGACCTTTGGAAAGGACGGGCCCGCTTGCGCTCCCCATGCCCTCTGGATATAATCAGGGGCTGTCTGCCGCAGGGTGTGGGGACACTACCAGCATCATTGAAGGGACGCTATGAAGCGGACGTACCAGCCGCACAATCGCCGGCGCAAACGCGTGCACGGTTTCTTGGAGCGGATGTCAACCAAGAATGGACGTAAGGTCCTGGCGCGGCGCCGGAAGAAGGGACGCCACCGCCTCACCGTCTGATGCGCCGTTTTGCCAGCCTCTGCCGCCAAGCGGACTTCGCCCGCTTGCGCAGGCAAGGCCGGCGCATCCCGACCAAGAGTCTGCTCATCTACCGCAGTGATGCGCGTCCCGGCGACCCAGGGTCGCTCGTCGGCATCACCGTCAGCAAAGCGATTGGAAAGGCCGTGGTCCGCAACAAGCTGCGTCGCCGTTTGGCGGCCGTCGTCAACGAAGCGCTCGCGCCGCACGGCGCGATGCGACTTCTCATCGTCGCCCGTCCCGGCGCCGAAACCGCGCTCGTGAACGATCTGCGCGGAGAAGTAACTTCCGCGCTCGGCCGGGCGTAGAAAGACCCGTGCGTTACCTATTCGTAGCGGCGATCCGGCTCTACCAGATCGCCATCTCCCCGTTACTTCCCCCCGCCTGCCGCTTCTATCCGAGCTGCTCGCAGTACGCGCTCGTCGCGCTGCGCGAACGCGGCGTGCTCGCCGGCTCGTGGCTCGCGCTGCGGCGCCTGGCGCGCTGCCACCCGTGGAATCCGGGCGGCGTTGATTTCGTTCCCGGCACCGGCCACGGATCGAGGTAGACGTTGCACCTGCTCGTCGCCGCCTCGTGGCTCGATCCGATCGTCAACTTCCTCTCCTGGGCCGTCCTGGCCATCAACAAGCCGGTCAACAACCTCGGCTGGAGCCTCATCATCCTGGCGGCGCTCATCCGGCTGGTCTTCTGGCCGCTGAACACCGCCCAGTTCAAGGCGTTTCTGCAGATGCAGAAAATCGGTCCGCAGCTCAAGAAACTGCAGACCCGCTACAAAGACGACAAGCAGAAGCTCCAGCAAGAGACGATGGAGCTCTACAAGCAGAACAACGTGAACCCGCTTGCCGGCTGCTGGCCGATGCTCGTTCAGTACCCCGTCATCATCAGCGTCTACTACGTGGTCATGAACCACAAGGCGCTCTTCGAAAACCAGAATTGGGGATGGATCGGCAGCGCCTTCTCGCACGCTGCCAACGCGCCGGCGATTTTCGGCGTGCCCGTCATCGCCGCGAGCCTGGCCCACCCCGACCTCATCCTCATCCTGCTCTACGCGTTCTCGATGTATCTGAGCGTGCGTTACGTCAGCATGCCGGCCACCGATCCGCAGCAGGCGCAGACCCAGCGCATGATGGCGTTCATCTCGCCCGTGATGCTCGGCTACCTAGGATGGCGCTATCACTGGCCATCGGCGATGGTGCTGTACTGGTTCGCCTACAACGTGTTCACGATGGGCCAGCAGTTCTACATGCTGCGCCGCTACCACCAACCGCTCGCGCTGCTCGATAGCGAGCACGTCATCACCGACGTGGCTCCGTCGGGAGCGGCCGCATCTTTAGCCCCCAGCGGCAACGGCTCAACCTCGCCGAATCCGGCGCGCTCGGGCCGTTCCCGTTCGAAGAAAAAGAACAAGAAGGCATAACATGCTCTACGAAGACGATTTCGAGTTTGAAGAACAGCCGGCGAACCTTCGCGACCGGCCCATTCCGGGCTCCGGCGGCGGCAGGCGCGGCGGCGGCGGAGGCAATCGGCGCTTCCGCGAGCCGCGGCGCTCCGGCCCGACCCCCTCGCGCGAGCGGGGCGAGGTTCCAGAGGGAGCGGCGCCGGCGCGCGACCTGCTGGTCGAGATCCTGCGGCGCATGGGCGTCGGACCGGTAGATATCGGCTACATCGCGCGGCCCGAAGGTGAGTACCTCGAGGTCGGGGGCCCGAACCTGGGGATGCTGATCGGCCGTCACGGCAACACGCTCGAGGCGATCAATCTCATCTTCAACAACATGTTCAACGCCGGCGTTCGCAGCAATCGCCGGTACTACACGATTGACGCCGAGGGCTATCGCGCACACCGAGCCGAGCAGCTCAAGAGCCTGGCGATGGCCACGCTCGAGCGCTGCGTGCGTGAGAAAAAGGCGCAGAAACTCGAGCCGATGCTGCCCTCGGAACGAAAGATCGTCCACATCGCGCTCGCCGATTCGGAACTCGTGCGCACGGAGTCGGAGGGCGAAGAGCCCGAACGCGCGGTCGTCGTTCTGCCAAGATAGGGGTGTCCTGAGCGAGCGCAGTCGCGAGACGATCGTCGCACTCGCGACGCCGCCGGGCCGAGGCGCTATCGCGGTCGTCCGCGTGAGCGGGCCGGGGGCTGCGGCGCTCGCCGGCCGCCTCGTGCGCAGCGGTCAGCCCTTGCAGCCGCGCGTCGCGACGTACGCACGCATCCTCGACGCAGAGGGTGAAACGCTCGATCGCGGCCTGGCCGTCTTTTTTGCCGCTCCGCACAGCTATACCGGCGAAGACCTCCTCGAAGTACAACTCCACGGCGCGCCGGTGATCGCGCGCGAGTGCCTCCGGGCATTCCTCGCCTGCGGGGTGCGGCTGGCCGAACCGGGCGAGTTCACACGCCGGGCCTTCCTGAACGGGAAAATGGACCTGCACGCCGCCGGCGCGGTCGCCGACATCGTGAACGCCGAGACGCGCGCGGCAGCACGCGCCGCGCTGGCAAACCTCGACGGCGGCCTCTCCAAAGAGATTGCGGCGATGCGCGCGCTGCTCGCTCCGCCGCTCGAACAACTCGCCGGCGCAATAGACTTCCCCGACGAGGTACGCGAGCCGAGCCCCGCGGCCTTGCGAGAGCAGTTGGAGCCGCTCTTGGAACGCCTGCGGCGGCTCGTCCGAGACGGCGAGCGCGGGCGGCTGCTGCGCGAAGGGCTGAGCGTTGCGATCGTCGGCCCGCCCAATGCCGGGAAGTCGTCGCTCCTCAACGCACTGCTCGGTACCGAGCGCGCGATCGTGTCCGAACTGCCCGGCACGACTCGCGACACGGTCGAGGAGGTTCTCGCTATCGAGGGCGTACCGGTGCGGCTCATAGATACCGCCGGGATCCGCGCGCACGCCGACCGCCTCGAAGCCGCCGGGATCGAGCGGACGCGCCGCGCGCTGGACGCCGCGCGCGTCGCGCTGATCGTTCTCGACGGCTCGGCCCCGCTCGGCGACGACGCGAGGGCGCTCGTCGCAGCCACCGCCGGCCGAGACCGCGTGCTCTTTTTGAACAAAGCCGATCTGGGCGACCTCGGAGCGCGCGAACTGAACGACGCCGGAGCGATCCGCGGCAGCGTCCGCGACGAACTGACCATCGAGGCGTTGCGCGGGGCGATCGCCGGCGCGGGCTGGCGGAGCGACGCGGTGGAGGTGGATCGCCCGCATCTCGCTACGCTTCGCGAGTTCGAAGCCGCCGCCGAAGCGCTCGAGGCGCTGGCCGCCGCCCGCGACGCGCTCGACGCCCGCGAGCCGCTCGATTTTGCCGCCACCGAGATGCAGCGCGCATTTTCGGCGCTCGGGCATGTAAGCGAACGGGTTGCCGCCGAAGAGGTCCTCAACGGGATATTCTCCCGCTTCTGTATCGGCAAGTAAGGGGGCAATCGAATGAAACGCACGCTCTTGGCCATCGCGGCGCTGTGCGCCGTCGTGGCGCCCGCAGCGGCCGCAGCGAAGAACGGTTCGGCGTTCGGCGTCAACATCGTCAGCTGCGTCGTCAACTCCAACGGAAGCAATCAGACCAACGGCATCAACGTCGTCTATTACAACACCCACGATTCACCGGCAACGGAAGTTGACTTCATGGTGAACTATATGGGCCATAAGTACATCATGATAGACAAGGGCAGCTTTGCCCGCGGCGCCCAAATCAACCACAACCTGACCAACTCGCTCACCGGCCAGACGTGGAATGGCTCGACGCCCAAGCGCTGCGCGGTTCAGCGCGTCTACCTGGAGAACGGCAATGTTCTCCAGTAGCGTAGCCGAAGGCGCCCCCGTCCTGCACGGTCTCGCGCGCAACTGGTGGGCGATCCTCATCCGCGGCATCGTGGCGATCGTATTCGGCATCCTCGCGTTCGCATGGCCCGGCGCGACGATTCTAGCGATCGGCATTCTTTTCGGCGCGTATGCGTTCGTAGACGGCATCTTCGCCATCTACGCGGCCGTGCGCGCGGCGGGCGGTCACCAAACCTGGTGGCCCTTCGTGATCGAAGGCTTCGTGGGTCTGGCAATCGCCGCCGTCACATTCTACGACATCCGCGTCACGCTGTTCGCGCTATACTTCACGATCGCAGCGTGGGCGTTCCTCACCGGCATCTTGGAGATCGTTGCGGCAATACAGCTGCGCAAGCATATTTCCAACGAGTTCTGGCTGATTCTCGGCGGAATTGCGTCCATCGTCTTCGGCATTCTCATGCTTTGGAATCCGCTGGCGGGGGCGCTCGCCGTCGTCTGGATCATCGGAGCATACGCGATCGTTTTCGGCATCACGCTCGTCGGCTTCTCGCTCCGTCTGCGCTCGCACGCGCAGCCTGCGACAACGACGGCCTGACCGGTTCCGATGCGCGGTGACGACGCCGGCGTTATCGTCGTCGGCGGGGGTCACGCCGGTGTCGAAGCCGCGCTCGCGTCGGCTCGGGTTGGCGTAGCGACGCTGCTCGTTACGGGCGATCCAGCCAAAATCTGCACGCTGCCCTGCAATCCGTCCATCGGTGGGAGCGCTAAAGGGCAGCTCGTCCGCGAGATAGATGCGCTCGGCGGCGCGATGGGCCGCATCGCCGATCGCTGCAGCCTGCACGCTCGTTTCTTGAACGAGAGCAAGGGCCCGGCGGTGCGGGCGCTGCGCCAGCAAATGGATAAGCCTTCCTACGCGAGCACGGCGACGGCATTGCTGCGCGAAGAGGCGAATCTTACGATCGTCCGCGGACTAGTCGAAGATCTGGTCGTGCGCGGTGACGGGGTACGCGCGGTCGTGTGTGCCGGCGGGGAGCGTTTCCACGCACGACGAGTCGTGCTGGCGACGGGCACGTTTCTCGGCGCCAAAACCTTCAGCGGCGAGGTCGTGCGCGACGAAGGCCGCTTCGAGGAACCGCCCGCCGCCGGGCTCGCGGCATCGTTGCGGCGGCTGGGCTTTCCGACGATGCGCCTGAAGACCGGAACGCCCCCGCGCATCGCCAAGACCGGCATCTTCTACGATCGGATGCTCGCGCAGGCTCCCAGCACGCGGCCTCTTCTGTTTTCATACGCCGGCGAAGAGCGGTTCTTCGGGCCGCAACTGCCCTGTTACGTCACCGAGACAAACCCACGGACCCACGCGCTCGTACGCGAGAACCTGCACCGATCGCCGCTCTACGGACTCGATCTCATCCGCGGCATCGGTCCGCGCTACTGCCCCTCCATCGAAGACAAGGTCATCAAGTTCGCGCACAATCCGACCCACCAGATCTTCATCGAACCCGAAGGCTGGGAGGAGCCGACGCTCTACGTCGGCGGTTTTTCCACCTCGCTTCCGGCCGACGTGCAGCTCGAGATGCTGCGCTCGCTGCCCGGACTAGAAGAATGCACGATGCTGCGGGCGGGCTATGCGGTCGAGTACGACGGCGTGCCGCCGACGCAGCTGCAGGACACGCTCGAAACGCACCGCATCGCCGGGCTCTTCCACTGCGGGCAGCTCAACGGCACCTCGGGGTACGAGGAGGCCGCCGCCCAGGGGCTCGTCGCCGGAACGAACGCAGCGCGAGCCGCGCTCGGCGAGGAGCCGCTGCGCCTGGCCCGCAGCGATGCGTATATCGGCGTGATGATAGACGACCTCGTCACCAAAGGCGTGGACGAGCCGTACCGCATGCTCACCTCCCGAGCCGAGCACCGCGTGGTGCTGCGCCACGATAACGCGGATCTGCGTCTCACGCCGATCGGCCGAGCCGCCGGGCTGGTGGACGACGCCCAGTGGGAGCGTTTCCAGCGCCGGCGCGATGCGTTGGATCGAGCGATGCAACGCGCGCAACGGGAACGGCTGGGCGTACGCGAGTTGGCCGGCGACCGTTTCGAGCCTGGTGCGACCCTGGCCGACGCACTGCGCCGCCCGAATCTCGGCTTCGAAGAGGTCGCCTCGCGCTTCGACCCGCCCGTGCCGGCGCAGATCGGCGAGCGGGTCGCGATCGAGATCAAATGCGCGGGGTACGTCCGCCGCCAGCAGCAAGCAATCGAGAAGGCGGCTCGGACCGAGCACGCCACGATCCCCGCCGGCTTCGACTACGGCTCGATCGACGCGCTCTCACGCGAAGCACGCGAAAAGTTCGCCCAGGTGCGTCCGCGGACGCTCGGAATGGCCGGGCGCATCCCGGGCGTGACGCCCTCCGACGTCGCGATCCTCGGACTCTTCGTTCACAAGGCCCGTCACGAGACAGCCCGGGCGTGACGCCGCTCGCCTCCCTGCTGGCCGGAGCGGGTGTCGAGGAGCCGCTGATAGAGCCGCTGGCGCGCTACGGCGAGTTCGTCCTCGAGGCGAACCGCCGCACGAACCTAACGGGAGCGAAGTCGCCGGAAGAGCTGCTCGAGCACCTGCTCGATAGCCTGAGCGTAGTGCCGTTCGTGCGGGAGCCGTACGTTGACGTCGGGTCCGGCGCCGGCTTCCCGGCGATCCCGGTTGCAATCGCAACGGGCGCGCCTCTCACGCTCGTCGAGAGCACCGCCAAGAAGGCTCGCTTTCTGCGGGAGGCGATCGGCCAGCTCGGGCTAGCGGGAGAGATCGTCGCCGAACGCGCCGAGCGCGCCGCTCACGACCCGACCCTGCGGGAACGCTTCGCCACCGCGACGGCGCGCGCGGTCGCTATTGCGCCCGCAGTCGCCGAGCTGCTCGTCCCTCTGCTAGCCGTCGGCGGAGCGGCCATCCTGCAGCGCGGGCGCCTCGAGGAGGCGGAGCGCCGGGCCCTCGAAGACGCCGCGCTCGTCTTGGGGGCTCGGATCGAATCCGAGCACGCACTCGAGGGAGATCGCCGGATCGTCATCCTGCGCAAAGAGCGGCCGACGCCCACGCGCTTTCCCCGCCGAATCGGCATCCCCGAAAAACGCCCCCTCTGCCTTTAGGTCCCCCGGTGTCACCCTGACCATTGTCACCCTGAGCCTGTCGAAGGGCGGCAAAGGCGGGGCACTCTCGCAGTGTCATCCTGAGCTCGTCGAAGGACGGTCGAAGGGCCCCAGCGTCACCTTGAGCCTGTCGAAGGACGCGCTCCCCTCGTGTCCCCCCCGTGTCACCCTGAGCCTGTCGAAGGACGCGCTCCCCTCGTGCCCCCCTCCCGTGTCACCCTGAGCCTGTCGAAGGACGCGCTCCCCTCGTGCCCCCCTCCCGTGTCACCCTGAGCCTGTCGAAGGACGCGCTCCCCTCGTGCCCCCCTCCCGTGTCACCCTGAGCCTGTCGAAGGACGCGCTCCCCTCGTGCCCCCCTCCCGTGTCACCCTGAGCCTGTCGAAGGGCGGCGTGCCACAAAACGTTTCAGCCTGAACCCGTCGAAGGGGGTCTCGCGTGCGCAAGATGTTTCACGTGGAACAAATAGAGGTGGCATGAGACGAGCAGGTACACCGGTCATCGCGTGGTTCTCCGGCGCAGCGTGCGCCCTGGGCGCGTGTGCTATCTTGCAGGGTCTGCTCATGATCGACGTTCCGCCCGGCGTCGCCGTCTTTCTGGCAGGCATAGCCCTGGTCGCCGTCTCCATCATCTTGGCCCTCTGGGCTGCGCGGCGGCTCGGGAACTCTTAGACGCGATCACCGCGGCGTGTTTCACGTGAAACATCCGTGCATCATGGGAGACACGGGGGTCCGCCGCCCTTCGACAGGCTCAGGGTGACACTGGGGGGCGCCGCCCCTCGCCCTTCGCTAGCTCGGATGCCCGCAAGCTCAGGATGACACGCGGGAGTGCCCCGCCCTTTGCCGCCTTCGACAAGCTCAGGATGACACCGCAAGCTCAGATGACACTGCGGGAGTGCCCCGCCCTTTGCCGCCCTTCGACAGGGTCAGGGTGACATTGGTACGATAGCCTCCCATGGACGCAGCGCACCCGCTCGATGCCCGCCTGGCCGCCGTTCTTCCCGCCGAGAGCCTTTTCGCCGTTGGTGGGCGCGTTCGCGACGAGCTGCGGGCCGAGATCGAGGGTGTCCAGGCCGCAACGAAGGACCTAGACTACGTCGTGACCGGGGTTCCGCTCGAAGAACTCACGCGACGCCTCGAGCCGCTGGGCCGGATTGACGTCGTCGGCGCCTCTTTTTCCGTGCTTAAGCTCACTGCCGGCGGTGAGACGGTTGACGTCGCCCTGCCTCGGCGCGAACGTTCGCTCGGCACCGGCCACCGCGAGTTCGAGGTACGAAGCGGCCCCGACGTCACCCTGGAAGAGGATCTCGGCCGCCGCGATTTCCGGATGAATATGCTCGCCCGCGCGATCCCATCGGGCCGCCTCATCGACCCCTTCGGGGGAGAAGCCGATATCCGGGGGCGCCGGATAGACATCGTTACACCCGCCGCCTTCCTGGAAGATCCGCTGCGCATGCTGCGGGCTGCCCAGTTCGCGGCGCGCTTTGAGTACAGCGCGACCGAGGGGGTGCGCGAGGCGATGATCGCGGCGGCGCCGCTCGTGACGACCGTCTCCGCCGAGCGGATCCACGACGAGCTCGCCAAGCTCCTCGTACGCTCCCGCAAGCCCTCGATCGGCCTGGAGTTGTTGCGCGAGACCGGCGTCCTAGCCCACCTGTGGCCCGAACTCGTGGAGGGCGTCGGACGTCGAGCAGAACGAGTGGCACGCCTACGACGTCTGGCGGCATGCCCTGGCTACGGTGGATGCGACCCCGCCCGGCGACATCACGCTCCGCCTCGCCGCGCTGCTGCACGACGTCGGCAAACCCCGCACGAAGGACGGCCCGCACTTCTACGGCCACGAGATCGTCGGCGCCGAGATGACGCGCGAGATGCTCGAGCGCTTTCGGTTCTCCAACGAAGTGGCGGGGACGACCGAGCATTTGGTGCGCCAGCACATGTACTCGAACGATTCCAAGACAACGGATGCAGGCGTACGGCGATTCATCCGCCGCATCGCGCCCGAGAACCTCGCCCGCCTCTTCGCTCTGCGTCATGCGGACATCGCCGGCAGCGGCCTGCCCAAGCGCGACGGCGCAAACGAGGACTTCGAGGCGCGCGTTCGCGCCGAACTCGCGCGCAAACCGGCTTTCTCCGTCCGCGAACTGCGCGTTGGGGGAGAGGACGTCGTCGCGGCCCTGATTCGCCGCGGCGAAGCGCCCGCAGTCTTTGCCGGCGACGAGCGCGTCGGCGCCGCGCTGCGCTGGCTGTTAGAGCAGGTCACCGAGGAACCCGAACGTAACGAGCGGACCTTGCTGTTACGCATACTCGAGCAATACCTCGACCGCGAACGCGCGGCGAGCGCGTAACTAGTTCGGAGAAGCGTTCTGGGCCGGATCATCGCGCTGGTAAATCAAAAAGGCGGCGTCGGCAAGAGCACGACGGCCGTCAATCTCGGCGCGGCGCTCGCGGTGCTCGGCAAGCGCGTGCTCGTCGTCGACTCCGATCCGCAAGGCAACGCGACGACCGGGCTCGGCATAGACAAAGGACGTCTCGCGCACGACGTCTACCACGCCCTCGTGCAGGAAGTGCCGCTCGAACGCGTGATCGTTCCCACCGAAATCGAGCTGCTTTCGCTGGCGCCCGCGACGATAAATCTGGCCGGTGCCGACGTCGAGCTCGTCGCGGCTCTCTCGCGCGAAACGCGTTTGCGTCAAGCGCTCGCGCCGATCGCGCAAAACTACGATTTCGTCTTCATAGATTCGCCGCCGTCGCTCGGGCTGCTCACGATCAACGCGCTCACGGCCGCCAGCGACTGCATCATCCCCGTGCAGGCGGAGTTCTACGCGCTGGAAGGCCTCGCGCAACTCACGAACGTCATCTGGCGCGTTCGCGACGCGCTCAACCCGACGCTCTACGTCAGCGGCGTGCTCGTAACGATGTTCGACGGGCGCACGCGTCTGGCGTTCGAAGTCATCGGCGAACTCGAACGCTACTTCCCCAACGAGATCTTCAAGACGCACGTACCGCGCAACGTGCGCCTCTCCGAAGCGCCGTCGTACGGCAAGCCGGTCATTCTCTTCGATCCGAAGAGCCGCGGCGCGCACGCGTACCTCTCCGTCGCGCGCGAGATGCTCGAACCAGCAGGAGCGCCGGCGTGAGCGAGCCCAAACGCGGGCTCGGACGAGGCCTCGCCTCGCTGCTCGGCGATACCGCCGTGCCGGTTGCGGGCTCGCAGGAAGTCGTGCGCGATATCCCACTCGGGGAGATCACCCCCAATCCGTTCCAGCCGCGCAAGAGTTTTGACGCCGGCTCCCTCGACGAACTCAAGGCCTCCATCGCAGAGTACGGCGTGCTCGTGCCGATCATCGTGCGCCGGCGCGGGAGCGGCTACGAACTCGTCGCCGGCGAGCGCCGCTGGCGCGCCTGCGCGGGCCTCGCGCGACCGACGATCCCGGCGATCGTCCGCAGCAGCGACGACCGCCAGACGCTCGAGTTCGCGATAATCGAAAACCTCCAGCGCGAAAATCTCAATCCGCTCGAAGAGGCCGCCGGCTTCGGCTACTTGATCGAGGAGTACGACCTCACGCAGGACGACGTCGCGCGGCGCTTGGGCAAGAGCCGTCCGGCGATCGCCAACGCGCTGCGGCTGCTCGCGCTCCCGGAGAGCGTGAAAGGGATGCTCGCCGACGGCCGACTCTCGGCCGGGCACGCGCGCGCGCTTCTGGCGGCGCCCGAAGCCGAGCGCGCGGCGCTGGCGCAGCGCGCGGTCAACGAGGGCCTGACGGTTCGCGCGCTCGAGCGTCTGGCCGGCGCGGTGACTACGCCGCGCGCGCGAACGGCTCCGCAGCCGCGCCCGCTCTCGCCCGACGAGCGCGATTTCGAGACGCGCCTGCGCGAGCGTTTCGGTACGCACGTCGCGATCGTGCGCGGGCCGCGCGGCGGAAGAATCGAACTTCGCTTCGCAAACGACGACGAACTCGCGCGAATCGGCGATTTGCTCCTCGAACCGGAGGCCTGATGTTCGTTCCATTTTCGCGAATCATCGCGATTCTGATGGCCGGCGTACTCTGCCTGGTACTGCTCGTTCCGATGGCGCTCGCGCGCCATAACGTGGTGCTCGCGATCCTCATCGGATTCGCATACGTCGTCTATCTCGTCGCAAACGTCGTGTTATGGCAGCGCATGCGCCCGCGCACCTGACGCGCGCCCGGCGCGCGGCGCTCCTGCGCGGCATCTACGTCGTGCTTAACCAAGCGCCGAACGTGCTCGCGCTCGCGAACGCTGCGCTCGACGCCGGCGTGCGCGTCCTGCAGTATCGTGCCAAGAGCGGTCCGGTGCCGGCGACTCTGCGCGCGCTCCGGGAGCTCACGCGCGATTGCGACGCGCTGCTCGTCGCGAACGACGATTGGCGCGCGGCGGCGCTCCACGAATGCGACGGCGTCCACCTCGGCCCGGGCGACGACGGATTCGACGACGTCGCGGCCCTTCGCGCGGCGCAGCCCGCCTTACTCGTCGGGCTCTCGTGCGGCACCGCAGCCGAGGCGCTGAAGTACGGCACGCAGGACGTCGACTATCTCGGTGTGGGAGCGGTCTACGCGACCGCATCGAAAGCCGACGCCGGCGCGCCGATCGGCATCGCGGGGTTACGCGACGTCATGCGGCATACGGCGCTTCCCATCGCGGCGATCGGCGGCATCACGCCGGCGAACCTCGCAGAGGTCCGAGCCTGCGGCGTCGCGATGGCCGCCGTCGTCTCCGCGATCGCCGCGGCGCCGCAGCCCGGTGCGGCCGCGCGCGAGCTGGTCGCAGGGTGGGGCGGGGAATGAAGCCGATCGTCTTGTCCATCGGCACGACGCATCCGTGGAACGTCGCCGGCGTCGGCCGCGATATCGTGGTCGGCACCGAACGGAACGCGCGCGTCTTCACCGCGGTAGCCGCGGTGAGCGCCCAGGACCGCAGCGGCGTTGCGGCCCTGCAGGCAGTCAGCGGCCCCGTTTTCCTGGCCCAGCTCGACGCACTCCCGTGGGGGTCCGCCGGTGCCGTGCGCGTCGGCGCATTGCCGAACGCGCAGAGCGTGCGTGCCGTCGCGAGCGCGCTGCGCGAGCGAGTCGCCGCGCTTGCGGTCGTGGATCCGGTCTTTGCCGCAAGCAGCGGCGGGGAACTCGCCGACGAGACCGCGCGCGAGGCGCTGCGCGACGAACTCGCGACGCTGCCGAACGTCGTGCTCACGCCGAACCTGGTCGAAGCGGCGCTGCTTCTGGGCCTGCCGGAGATCGCTCGCGCGAACCTCGGCGACGCCGCCGCCGCGCTTCGCTCGCGCGGGGCGCTGGCGGTGCTGCTCAAAGGCGGCCACCTCACCGGCGAGCCGGCCGACGCGCTCGCGACGAGCGAGGGGCTGGAGATTTTTACCGAACCGCGCATCGCCGCCTCGATGCGCGGGACCGGCTGCACCCTGGCGATGGCGCTGGCCTGCGAATTGGCCGCCGGAACGGCCCTGCCCCTCGCGGTCCGAGCGGCACGCGCGTACGTTCGCGAGCAGCTCGCAAGGCATTGAGGCCTCCATGGTAACATTCACGCGCGGATGACCAGTACTGCCAAGCGTCCTCGCGTCATGTCCGGCATGCGGCCTACCGGCGAGCTGCATCTCGGCCACCTCGTCGGCGTCCTGACCCAGTGGGCGAACTTCTGCGCGACGGCCGAGCCGTTCTTCGAGATCGCCGACCTGCACGCGTACACGACCGATTTCGACGACCCGTCGAAGATTCGCGGCGCCCGCGAAGAGATGGTCGCGGCTTGGCTCGCGGCGGGCGTGGATCCCGCAAAAGCCACGATCTTCCTGCAGTCGGGCGTACCGGAGATCGGCGAACTCCACACGCTGCTCTCGATGATCACACCCGTTTCGTGGCTCGAGCGCGTGCCGACCTACAAGGGGCAGATAGACGCGCTCGGTCAGAAGATCGCTACGTACGGCTTCCTCGGCTATCCGCTGCTTCAACTGTGCGACATCGCGATCGTGCGCGGAGAGTACGTGCCGGTCGGGCGCGACCAGCTCGCGCATCTCGAACTCGGCCGCGAGATCGTCCGGCGTTTCAACCACCTCTACGGCAAGGGCGGTACGGTGCTCGTGGAGCCGCAGCCCACGCTCTCTGAGTTTCCCGAAGTCCCCGGCACCGACGGGCGCAAGATGAGCAAATCCTACGACAACGCAATCCTCATCGGCGACGACGACGAGACGACCACGCGCAAGGTGCGCTCGATGGTCACGGATCCCGAGAAAGTGCGCCGCGGCGATCCCGGCCGTCCGGAGATCTGCCCGCTCTTCGCGCTTTGGAGGTTCGTCAACCCGCTCAAACTCGACGGCGTCGCCGCGGAATGCCGTTCCGGCGCGCTGGGCTGCGTGGCCGACAAAGCCGACTTCGCCGAACAGCTCTGCGCCTACCTAAAGCCGGTGCGCGAGCGCTACGCCGCCTTCCGAAACGATCCGGCGCTGGTCGAGCGCGTGATCGAAGAGGGCACCGCGCGCGTGCGCGAGATCGCGGCCGGCGTGCTCGCCGACGTGAAGCGCGCGATGCTGCTTACTTGAACGTGGGCAGCGTCTTGGCGATCGATTCCAACGCCCAGTCAATATCGTCCAGCGACGCCGCGTAGGAGAAGCGCAGGTAGCCTTTTCCTGCGGCACCGAACGACGAGCCTCCGCCGCAGGCCACGCCGCCCTCTTCCAACAGGAACTTTGCCAGGCCGCGATCGTCCTGGGTAAAGTGCGAGACGTTGGGGAAGGCGTAGAACGCGCCTTCGGGGAGCAGACACGAGACGCCCGGGATCTCGTTGAGCCCGTTCACGAGACGGTCGCGACGCTGCCGAAAGATCTCGTTCATGCGCACGACCGGCTCGTCGGGTCCGGTGAGTGCGGCGATGCCGGCCATTTGGACGAACGTCGCGACGCAGCTGAACGTGTTGTTGTTGAAGAGCGTCACCGTGCGCGCGAGGTGCTCGGGAACGATCGCGTAGCCCAAGCGCCAGCCGGTCATCGCGTACGCCTTCGAGAAGCCGTCGACGACGATCGTCCGCTCGCGCATGCCGGGCAGCGTCGAAATCGAAACGTAGTCGCTTTCGAGATAGAAGTTGCGGCTGTAGATCTCGTCGGCGATGACGAGAAAATCGTGCCGCTGCGCGAGCTCGGCGATGAACTCGAGATCCCCCGGGGTGAGCACGCCGCCGGTCGGGTTGTGCGGTGAGTTGATGACCACGACTTTCGTCTTGTCGTTGACGCGGCGCGCCAGCTCGTCGAGGTCCATGCGCCAGTTGCGCGACTCCAGCAGCGGGATCGCGTGCACGACCGCCTGCAGGTAGTTTGCCGCAGAAGCGTACGCGGGATAGGCGGGATCGAAGTAGACGAACTCGTCACCCGGATCGAGCAGGGCGCTCAGGGTGTTCCAGATGACCGGTTTGGCGCCCGGGGCGACGACGACGTTTTCGGCCGTCCACGCCGGCGACATCCGGCGGAACCGGCTCGCGTAGGCTGCTATCGTTTCGCGCAGCTCGGGAAGGCCGCTCGAGGGCGTGTAGTGCGTGTGATTTTCGTACAGCGCGTCTACCGCCGCTTTTTTTATGTGCTCGGGCGTATCGAAATCCGGTTCGCCGATCTCCATATGCACGACGCGACGGCCCGTCGCCTCGAGCTGACGCGCGCGCGCCAGCACCTCGAATGCGTTTTCGGAACCAAGCCGCGAAACCGACGCGGCGACACGATCTTTTTGCGCTGCAAGCATGATGCCGTCATTTTCGCCGGGGACCAGGCCGAACCTGGAGTCTGCCGCTTACGGCTTCTTGTGAAAGTACTCGACGAGGATACGGCGGGCGATCGGCGCGGCGACCGTCGCGCCGTAGCCGCCGCTGCGGTCCACGAAGACCGCGAGCGCCAGCACCGGGCGCTTCGTGGGGGCCCAAGCGACGAACCAGGTCGTGTTCGGGCCGTTGCCGCCCGCCGTCTCCACGGTTCCGGTCTTTCCCGAGTACGGCAGCCCCGCAATCGCCAGTCCGTAGGCCGTTCCGCCCGGGTCCGTTACCCGAGCCATGCCGGCGCGCACGGCCGCCAGCGACTCCGGCGTGACCGGAACTTGCCGGATCGTCTGCGGGTCGAAACGTGCGACCGTTGACCCCGCGGGGCTGCGAATCTCGGCGACGACGCGCGGCTTGTAGAGAGTGCCGCCGTTGATCACGGCGGAGGCGACGTTGGTCATCTGCAGCGGCGTCGCTTGCATCGCGCCTTGACCGATGCCCAAGAAGCACGCGTCCCCCGGTTCCATCGGCACGCCGAAGTTTCGCATCTCCCAGGCGTTCGTGGGCCAGTTGCCTTCGTTCTCGCCCGGCAGATCCACGCCGCTCTTGGCATCTAGGCCGAAGGCCAGCGCGTAGCGGCGCAGACGTGCGTTTCCCAGCCACCATGCCAGGCGATAGAAGTAGCCGTCGCTCGATGCCGCCAGCGCCGGTACGAACGTGGTGTCTCCCAAACCGCCGGCGGCGATGTCGCGAGCGTAGTACCCGCCGCAGTTCCAGCCCCCGGTGTCGTATATCACCTGATCCGCGCGCACCACGCCTTCGGTCAGCGCGGCCGCGCCGGTGACCATTTTGAACGTCGAGCCGGTTGGAGTCGCCGCGGCGATCGCGCGGTTGAAGAGCGGCTGCGTCGGTGCGGTGAGATCGTACGCTATGCGCTTGTTCCGATTCGACGTGAAGTCGTTCGGATCGTAGTTCGGATAACTGACGATCGCAAGGATCGCTCCCGTCCACGGATCTTCGGCGACGACAGCACCCGAGAGCGCACGCCCGCGCGCGCGCAGACCGTCGGCGAGGGCCGCCTCGGCGATCTTCTGCAGCCTCCAGTCGATCGTCGTCACGAGCGTGTCGCCGGGCACCGGCGGCTTCCACGCGACGCGCGAGTTGGCGACGACCGCTCCCGTCGCGTCCACGACGACGCGCTGGCCGCCGGGCGTGCCGCGCAGGTAGCGATCGTACGAGTACTCCAACCCGTCCTTTCCGATGACGTCGTTGGGCGTGTAGCCGGCGTGCTTGAGATTCTCGTACTCGGACTGCGTGATCGCGCCGACGTATCCGACGATGTGCGAGCCGAGTTGGCCGTGCGGATAGTCGCGAATCGGCTGCACCTCCAGATCCACGCCGGGGAGCGCGTTGAGCACCTCGGAGAGACGTGCGACCTTGGCGACCGGCAGATCGGAAGCCAGCGCGATCGGCCCGTACGGCTCGCTCGCGGCAGCGGCCGCGAAATCCGGGTAGTCAATGCCGCGATGGTGGAGCAGGCGCTGCCAGAGCACGCTCTCGTTCGTGCCGATGACCGCCGCCAAGCGCTTCAGTTCGCCGCGCGCGTCGGTGACCTCCGAGGGGATGAGCGCGACGACGAACGACGGGCGGCTGCGCGCGAGTACTACGCCGCCGCGCCCTACGATCAGGCCGCGCGGGGCGGCCACCGGGATCAGCCGCACTTGGTTGGCCTGTGCCGCCGCGCGATAGCGCTCGCCGTTGACGATCTGCACGTCGACGAGCCGCGCCAACAAGCCGGCAAGTGCGAGCGTAACGAACGCGACGAAGGCCGCCATCCGCCAGGGCCTGCGCGGCGGCGCGATACGTTGCGAGTTCATTCCGCAGGCGCGCCGAAGCGCCGTACGGCGAGCATTACGATCGCCATCGCGGCTGCGTTGAGAACGCAGGCGAAGAGCGCCTCGTGAAAGTGAATCGCCCCGATTCCCGGCGGATAGCCGCTCAGCGCCATCGCGACCCAGAAGACGAGCGCGCGCACGAGCGTCGCGACGACGACGATCGTCGTCGCAAAGGGTATCGAGTCGGCGAAGAAGCCTCGAGAGAGCAGACTGGCCAGCAGCGCGGCGGCGCAGGTCGAGATCGTCCAAGCCGCGCCGGTCTGCAGCGAGAGCGCGTCCTCGCAGAGCCCCGCGATGAGACCGTAGAGCGCCGCGCGTCCGGCGTTCACGCGCATCGCGTACCAGACGACGACGAGCAAGACGAGGCTGGGCACGACCGTGTGGATCGCAGCGTAGTGGACGAGCGTCGTCTGCGCGACGAGCGCGCCCGCGAGCCACGCGGCCGCGACGAACCACGGCGGTCCGACGAACGGCGGAACGTGGGGCTTACTGCGGGACGACGACAACGCGATCGAGAGCGCCGAGATCTACGCAGGGTTTGACGAGCGCGGTTTGATAGAGCGTCGCGCCGCCGCGTTCGATCGCCGTCACCGTCCCGAGCGGAGCGCCCGAATGGAACGAACGCCCTTCGCCGGTCACCACGACGTCGCCGACGCGCAGCGCGGCATCCTGAGGGAGGTAGTCGACGACGATGCTCGTGAGATTTCCGCGGGCGATGCCCCACCAGCGGCCGCGGCGCACGACCGCCGGAATGCGGCTCGTGTAATCGGTCGCGAGGACGACGGTGCTGGAGAACGGCCCGACGCTCGCGACGCGTCCGACCACGCCGTCGGTTGCGAGCACGCCGTCGTCGCGACGCACGCCCGCGCGCGACCCGCGGTCTATCGTCACCGCGCGCGATTCGTTCTCCGGCGGAAAGCCGACGACGCGCGCCTCGATGCCGTCGTACAGGTTGACGACGGGACGAACGGCGGCCTCGCCCGCATACGCTACGGCGAGTTCGTGCAAACGCGCGTTCTCTTCGGTCAGAACGCGGTTGCGCTCGCGCAGGCTCGCGTTGTCGCGCTCGAGCTGCGGCAGCGCTACGATCGCATCGGCCAGCGAACGCGCGCCGCCGAGCGTCGCCGCAATCGCCGCTTCGGGCAGCGCGACGATCGCGCCGACGGTCGTTCCGATCGGGCTCACCGCGCCGCTGCGTTGCGCGCCGATCTGGACGAGCGCGAGTATCGCCGCCAGAATGATAATGCTTATCAGCGCAAAGAGCTTGCGTTCGTCTCGGTACGTAAAGATCGGTGACTCCGCTGCCTTAGCCGGGCTTGTGGGTTGTCCGGCGCTAGTTCGGCTCCGGCAGGGCGATTCCCAACCGGCGCAGAGCGCGAACGACCCGAGCGAGCGGCAGGCCCATGACCGTGTAGAAGTCGCCCTCGATCCCCTCCACGAGCGACGCGGCGCGCCCCTGGATGCCGTAGGCGCCGGCCTTGTCCATCGGCTCGCCGCCGGCGACGTATCTGGCGATCTCGTCGGCGTCGAGCGGGTAGAAGCGCACCGCCGTCGTGGATAGCTCTTCGATCCAAGCGGACGAGCCCGGCATCGCCAGGGCGAAGGCGGTGTGAACGAGATGGCGCCGCCCCGAGAGGCTCTCGAGCATCGCGCGGGCCGCGCCAGCGTCGTGCGGCTTGCCGAGCGACCGCCCGTCGAGATCAACCACGGTGTCGGCGGCGAGTACCGGCGCGTCCTCACCCCAGCCGGCCGCCAGCGCGGCGCGGAGCTTTTCGCGCGCGTGCAGGCTCGCCAGGGCAGCCGGCTTCATGCCGGGCGGGTCCTCCTCGGGATAGCCGGTCGGCGCGACGTGCACCTCAAGGCCCAGCGAGCGCAAGAGTTCCAAGCGCCGGGGCGAGGCGCTGGCCAGAACGATGTACTCTCCCGGTGCGCGATTCGTCTGCATCACTCGTACTGCCGGCCGGCAACCTCGATGTACCCGCCTTCGTGCCTGCCGCGAGGGTCGCGATGCGTCCAGTGGATGACGCCGCCGATCGGGTAGTACTCGTACTCGCCCTTGACGGCCACGCGATCTCCGACGCCGAGCGGAATCGGTCCGGTGAAATCGGTGTTCGCCTCGACGCGCACGACGACGCTGCAGCCGCTGGCCAGGCGCATGAGAAAGCCTTCGTGCGGGCTCGTCCGGCCCTGCGCGATTCCTAGAACGCGCGTGACGGTCCCGTCGGCCACGACCTCTACGTGCGAGCGCCCCGCGCCGTACGCCGCGCAGAGCGCGGCGTCGTCGGGCGTCTGCGTCGTCGAGCACGCGCTCGCGCCGGCAGCCAAAATCAGCACGATCGTACCCAGCGCGCTACGCATTCGCGTTCGATCCGTACAGGTCTCGGGCGACCACGTAGCGCCAGACCGGCTCGGGTACGAGGTAGCGGATGCTGCGGCCCTGCGCGATGAGCGAACGCATGAGGGTTGCCGATTCCGGAATTTCCGGCAGGTTCAGCGTGCGGACGCGCTCGCGCAAATGCGCGGGAATCGCCGCGATCACGCGCGCCAACGCGTCGTCGGTTACGCCGGAGCGCGGGGCGATGACGAAACGCTCGAGATTCTCCAAGACTTCGTCCAGCCGCACCCACGTCGCGCTCACGAGCGAATCGGCCCCGATCACGAAGGTCAACGGCGAGCCCGGATACTTCTCCCGCAGGCGCGGCAGCAGATCCGCGGTGTAGCCGGTGGCGTTATCGCGCAGATCGGTCTCGTCGAGCGCGAACGCATCGTTGCTTTCGATCGCTCCGCGGATCATCGCGCAGCGATCCTCGGCGCCGGCTTGCGGCCTATCGCGATAATGGTGGCTGCCGGTGGGCACGAAGAGCACGCGATCGAGGCCTTCGAGGAGCCGCGCCGATTCGGCGATGAAGAGATGCGCGTTGTGAATGGGATCGAACGTCCCGCCGAAAACGCCGAGCCTCACGAGTAGGTGAACTCGTAGGGTCCGACGCGCACGGTGTCGCCCTCCGCCACGCCCAAATCGCGGAGCGCCTTTTCGACGCCCATCTTGCCGAGCACGCGCTCGAAGTGCGCCAGCCCTTCGTCGGAATCGAAGTTCGTCATCGCGGCGAGTCGCTCGATTCTTTCACCCGAGATGACGAACGCGCCGTCGGCCTGCCGTTCGATGCCGAAGGCGTCGGGTGCGAGCAGTTCGATGTGGGCCGGCTGCGGGGGGACGACCTCGGGCATGGGGGCGCCCTCGATCGCTTGCCACACGGCAAAGACCAGGTCGCGAACGCCCTCGCGCGTCGCCGCGCTCACGCCCGTCGCGCCGGGAAAACGCCGCTGAAGCTCGAGCAAATCCTCGCGCGCTTGCGGAAGATCCATTTTGTTGAGCACGAGCAGCGTCGGCTTTTCCGCCAGCCGCGGGTTCCAAGCGGCGAGTTCGCGTTCGATGATCTCTTTGTCGGCGACGATTTCTTCGATCGGTTTGGCACCGTCGAGCAGGTGCACGAGCACGCGCGTGCGTTCGACGTGGCGCAGGAACTGATCGCCCAAGCCCGTGCCTTCGTGCGCGCCTTCAACGAGCCCCGGAACGTCCACCATGACGAACGACTCGTCGTCGGAGACGCGAACGACCCCGAGCTGCGGCTCGAGTGTGGTGAAGGCATAGTCGGCGATCTTCGGGCGCGCCGCCGAAACGACGGAAAGCAGCGTGGATTTGCCCGCATTCGGAACGCCGACGATCCCGCAGTCCGCTAGCAGCCGCAGTTCCAGACGCAGCGAAAACGCTTCGCCGGGTTCGCCCCGCTCGGCGAAGCGCGGCGCTTGACGCACGCTCGTGGCGAAGTGCTGGTTGCCAAGTCCGCCGCGACCGCCTTTGGCCACGAGCACGCGTGCGCCCGGATGCGTAAGATCGGCGAGCAGCCGTTCCGGACCGTCTTCCGTGCGACGGAACACGATCGTGCCGACCGGCACGGCGATCGAGAGATCGTCCCCGCTGCGTCCGGATTTGTTCGAGGTACCGCCCGCCTTGCCGGCGGGCGCTGCGAAGCTGCGCCGGAAGCGGAACTCGACGAGCGTCGTGAGCTCGGGCGAGGCTTGGAGATAGACGCTGCCGCCGTGGCCGCCGTCGCCGCCGGCGGGGCCGCCCTTCGGCACGTACTTCTCGCGGCGCCACGCGACGACGCCGTCGCCGCCGTTACCGGCCGCGACGGCGATCTCCGCCTCGTCTATGAACTGCACTGATTCTCTCTTCGACGGGAATGAAAAAGGGGCCTAAGGCCCCCGTTCGGCGTTTCCGCGAGCGTGCTAGGCGGCCGGTACGACCGAAACCTGCTTCCGATTGCGGCTGGTTCCGAACTCGACGGTCCCTTCGGCGAGCGCAAAGAGCGTGTGGTCGCGGCCGATCCCGACGTTCAAGCCGGGGTAGAACTTGGTCCCCCGCTGGCGCACGAGGATGTTGCCGGCCTGCACCTGCTCGCCGCCGAAGCGCTTCACGCCGAGGCGCTGGGCGTTGGAATCGCGACCGTTCCGGGTCGAGCCGGCGCCCTTTTTAGAGGCAAAAAGCTGGAGATCGAAGTCGAACATAGCCGGGCTATTGTACCAGAGCCCGCTCAAAAAGCAACGTGAAAACCCGCCCTCGCGCCCCGGGCCGCATGGTAGGCTGGATTCGTGGCGATCTCGAGCGATGCGGCGTCCTCGCTCGCCGTTTCTCGGGGCCGCCCGCTTGGTTGCCCTAGTCCCCGTTTGGTTCACCAAGCAACCGTAGGCCTTCGCTTTCCACACCTGTGGACAAGCTTGTGGAAAACGCCTCACTCGGAGGGGGGCGCAGCCGGGTTCCAGCCTTATTTTCCTGCTCGGCGGAGTCGCTCCGAGCCGCGGGTGATCCCGGGTTCATAAGCCCGAAAAATGCCGGAAATACCGTTCCCGGCGAGCTGTGGATAAGTGCATAAAATCGTGCATAAAACCCGCAGGAGCGCCGCTTCATTAAGCCAAGATGGTGCGCCCTCACGGGGTGGAGCATTTCGGAATCTTTCGTACCAGAAGGGCGCGCACACATGTCGCTTGCGGCGAACTCCGAGGTCTCGAACGAGCTGTGGCAAGTGGCGCTCGATACGCTCGAGCGTACCTTCTCCAAACCCGTTTTCGAGATGTGGATCAAACCCATCCGCTTCATCTCGTTTCACGGTAACGAACTCCATCTGGCGGTGCACAGCAAGTTCGCGCAAGACTGGGTAGGAAGCAAGCTCCGGGCCCAGATGATCGGCGTCTTGAGCGAAGTGCTGAGCACCCCGGTCGAGCTGCGCCTGTCGGTAGCCGAAGCCGCCGAGGGCGCGCGCGGCACGGCCTCCATTCCGGTGCGGCCGCTCGAGGACTTCCGTACCGCGAATCTCAACGCACGGTATACGTTCGAAGAGTTCGTGGTGGGGAACTCAAACCGTTTCGCCCACGCCGCCGCTCAGGCCGTTTCCGGCGCTCCCGCGCACGCATACAATCCGCTGTTTTTGTACGGCGGCGTCGGTCTGGGTAAGACGCACCTCATGCACGCGATCGGTCACCGCGTCATTCAAGACAATCTCGCCGCGAACGTCGTCTACGTCACCTGCGAGAAGTTCACCAACGAGTTCATCATCGCGCTGCAGAACAACCGCACGCCCGAGTTCCGTAACCGGTACCGCCAGGTGGACGTCCTGCTCATCGACGACATTCAGTTCCTCGCCGGCAAGGAGACGACGCAAGAAGAGTTCTTCCACACGTTCAACGCCCTGCACGAATCCGGGCGCCAACTGATCATCTCCTCGGACCGCCCGCCGAAAGAAATTCAGACGCTCGAGGCGCGCCTGCGCTCGCGTTTCGAATGGGGCTTGCTCACCGACATCCAAGCGCCCGACCTCGAAACGCGCGAAGCGATTCTGCGTAAGAAGGCCGCCAGCGAAAACATTCCCGTGCCGGACGAAGTTACGTCGTTCATCGCAAAGGTTATTCCATCGAACATCCGCGAGCTGGAAGGCGCGCTCATTCGCGTGATCGCGTACGCCTCGCTCACGAAGGCCCCGATCACTACCGATCTGGCTGCGGACGTGCTCAAAAGCGCGATAGCGCAGGCTCCGCTCGCCCGTATCACGATCGCGAAGATCAAAGAGACGGTCTCCGGCGCGCACGGGCTGACCGTCAAGGAGATGGATAACGGCCGGCGCGACCAGCGGCTGGCGGCGCCCCGTCAGATCGCGATGTATATCGCGACCGAACTCACCAACTACTCGCTGCCGCAGATCGCGCGCGAGTTCGGCAAGAAGGATCACACGACGGTTATGTACGCGCGAGATAAAATCAAAGATCAGATGCAGCGCGACGAGGCGTATCGTAACAAGATTCGCCAACTCATGGGAATGTGCCAGAACCCGTAAATCCTCGAGAACGCTCCCCGGCTGCGGGGGGCGTTCGTTGTGTGAGTAGATGAGCGGCTGGGCGGGGATAACCCGCTCCGCGGGCGCGCCCGGTGCAGAGCGTGTACGGCGGGCCGGCGCCGCCCACAGGGTTATGCAACGGAGGACGCCATATGACGTCAGGGTTTCCGCGAGTTATCCGCAGATTGCACCGCCCTACTGCTACTGCTGCTCTTCTTATATTCTACTAGGAAAACGCGGGTTCGCGCCCAACGGTGGAGCGTATGAAGTTCACCTGTAATACGAAGGACGTCGCCGCCGCCGTCGGTGCCGCCAGCAAGGTCGTCAACGTTCACACCACCGTGCCGATTCTTTCCAACGTCCTGCTGCAGGCCGAAGGCGACAAGATCGCCGTCCGCGCGACCGATCTCGAGCTCACGCTCGAGCACGCCTTTCCCGCGCAGGTGGGGGAAGGCGGGGCGGTTACGATCCCCGCGAAGCTCTTTGCCAGCTACCTGGGCAATCTCTCGCCTGGGACCCTCGAGCTGACCGGTACGCCGACGCGCGCCAGCGTTAAGTGCGCGCGGAGCAACTACGATTTTCATGCCTTGCCGGCTGAGGAGTATCCGCCTCTGCCGGCGGCGGTCCGCGGCTCGCATTTCGAGATCGCGGCCAAGCGCTTTCGCGAGGGGATCGAGGCGACGATCTTTGCGGCCTCGGGCGAGGAGGCTCGCGGCGCGGTGCTCATGGGGACGCTGCTGGAGCTCGAGGGAACCTCGCTCACGATGGTCGCGACCGACGGGTACCGGCTGGCCAAATTCGTGACGACGCTGGCCGAGGGAATGGCGCAGAACGAGCGTTTCATCGTGCCGTCGCGCGCGCTCGCCGAGGTGGCCCGGAACCTGGGCGGAGGCGAGTCCATCGGCGTGAGTGCGCTGGGCGCACAGAGCAATCAGCTGCAGATGACTTCGGGCGACGTCTCGATCACCGTACGTCTCGTGGACGGCCAGTATCCCAACTACCAGCAGGTCATTCCGGCGAAGTTCGATCGGTCGGTTACCGTGAGCACCGCGCAGCTGTCGCGAGCCTGCGCCGGGCCGAACTGGTCGCCGGCGACCGGGCCAGCATGGTGAAGCTCGCCATCGCGAACCAAACGCTCATCGTCACCGCAAGTTCGGACGTTTCGGGTAACGCGTACGAGGAGTTGGAGGTCGAACAGACCGGCGAGGATCTCACGATCGCGTTCAACGCCCGGTATCTGATCGAAATACTCAATCACATCAAGAGCGAGAAGACGGCTATCGAGTTTCTCGGACCGCTCTCGCCGGCGGCGATTCGTCCGCTCGAGCCGCTCGAGACCGGACAGCAGCTCTACGTGCTCATGCCGCTGCGCCAATGATGTGCTTCTCCGGCGGATAGCGCTCTCCAACTTCCGGAACTACGCGCAGCTCGATCTCGAACCGGCCGCCGGCCTCAACGTGCTGGTCGGCGCGAACGCCCAGGGAAAGAGCAACCTGCTCGAAGCGGTCGCGATGCTGGGAACCGGCAAGTCGTTCAGAACCTCGCACGATGCCGACGCCGTGCGCGCCGGCGCGGAACTCGCCGTCGTGCGCGGTGAGGCCGGCATACGGTCGGGCCAGATCGAGCTGGTCTGCGCGATCGTCAAGAGCGGGCGCGGCACGCGCAAGAACTACACGGTGAACGGCCATCAGGTGCGCTACGCGCGCTACTTAGGAAACGTGCGCGTCGTGACGTTCGTGCCTACCGATCTCCAACTGGCATCCGGCACGCCGGCTTTGCGGCGCGCGTTCTTGAACGGGGCGCTCGCGCAGATGGATCCGCGTTACTACCACGAGCTGGCGCGTTATCGTAAGACGCTGAGCCAGAAGAACGCGCTGCTGCGCGGCTCGATCTCGCCCGACGACGACCTGCTCGCGATCTACGATCGTACGCTCGTGGAAGCGGGCACGCAGATCGTGCTTGGCGCGAGAGGCGCTCGTGCGCGCGCTCGCCCGGGAGGCCGCCCGCGCTCACGCGTCCTTCGCCGCCGGCGAGCGCCTGGAGGTCGCGTACGAGCCGAACGTCGCGTTCGAGGCGCCGGCAGCCGACGCGGTCGCCGCCGCGCTGACCGCGCGCCTTCGCGAGGTCCGCGAAACGGAGCTGGCGCGCAAAGGATCGGCGGCGGGCCCACACCGCGACGACCTCGGCCTCTTCCTCGACGGCGCGCCGCTCGGCGCCTACGGCTCGCAAGGCCAGCAACGGACGGCGGTACTCGCGCTGAAGGTAGCCGAATACGCCGTCATGCGCGACCGATCGAACGAAGCACCGCTGCTCTTGCTGGACGACGTCCTCTCCGAGTTGGACGAAAACCGCGCTGCGGCGTTCCTGGCCGGCATCGGCGACTACGAGCAGGCCTTCGTGACGGCGACGCACCGCCCGGCCGGGCTTTTGCCAAGCGCCCGCCTCTTCCAGGTGAGCGACGGACGCGTGAGTGCGGCGTAGTGCGTAAACTGTCCGATGCACTCTCGCAGTGGGCGCCCCAGCCGGGCGCCGCGCAGGAGCCGATCCACCTGCTCGAAGCGGCGTGGCCCGAGATCGTCGGCGCCCAAGTCGCGGCCAACTCGCACCCTGCCCGCATCGGGGAGGGGACGCTTCACGTAACCGTGCGCTCGAGTGCCTGGAGCCACCAACTAAGCTTTCTGAGCGAGCACGTCTTGCGAGCGCTGCACGCGCGCATGCCCCAGACCGGCGTGGAACGGCTGCGCCTGCGGGTCGGGCGGCTGACCGCGCGTCCCGCTCGAGCGGTCCTCCCCGCTCGAGCCGCCCCCGAACGCGCGCAGGGTCCGCAGGACCGCCCCGAGGCGTCCACTGCGGGCGAGGCGCTGGCGCGCTTCCGAGAGGGCGTCGAGCGCCGACAGCGGGCCCGGCGCGGCCTGGGGTGGAAAGAATGTCCGACGTGCGGAGCGCTCGTAAGCGACGCCGACGACCGCCCGTGCGTGACCTGCCGGTCGGCCGGCGTTCGGAGCGCGCGGCGGCGGCGGCGCGCATGATGTTCGAAGCGCCGTGGCTGGGCTTTGCCGGAACGGCCGCCCTCGTAAGCGGGTTGAAAGAGGAAGAGTACGAGCGCGTTCGCGCTGCGCTGCTCGCGCGCTGGTGGGACGTGCTCGCGCGAGCCCGGTCGGCCAAACGCCTCTCTCGCGACGGCCGCGAACGGGCGATCGCGAGTTCGTACGTCGTGCTGCGCAGTAAGATCGCGCCGGAAGAGATCGTGCCTGCCACGGTGCGCAACGTCTTGGGCGACGAACTGCACGATCTGCTCTACGGCACTGCGGAACGCCGCGCCGGCAAACGGTAGCGGAAGGAACGGAACAAACGAAGGACGGGATGTCAACGAACTATACAGGCGAACAGATCGAAGTCTTACGCGGACTGGAAGCGGTGCGCAAACGCCCCGGCATGTACATCGGCAACACGGCCGAGCGCGGGCTGCACCAGCTCGTATACGAGGCGGTGGACAACGCCGTCGACGAGGCGCTGGCGGGATACGCCCATCACGTGCAGGTGATCTTGTACGCGGACGGCTCGTGCTCGGTTCGGGACGACGGGCGCGGCATCCCGATAGACATTCACGCCGAGGAGAAGCTGCCTGCGATGGAGGTCGTCATGACGATCCTCCACGCCGGCGCGAAGTTCGGTAAAGGCGGCTACAAGGTCTCGGGCGGTCTGCACGGCGTGGGCATCTCGGTCGTCAACGCGCTCTCCGAATGGATGATCACTCAGGTCAAGCGCGACGGCTGGCTGTGGCAGATGAAGTTCGAGCGCGGCATCACCGTGCAGAAGCTCAAAAAACTCGAGCGGACCGAAGGGACCGGTACCCTCCAGTGGTTCAAGCCGGATCCGGAGGTCTTCGAAACGACGGAGTTCCACTGGGATATCCTCCAGAAGCGTCTGCGGGAGCTGGCCTTTCTGAACAGGGGCCTGGCCATCACGTTGTGCGACCAGCGCGGGGAGACGCCGCGGGAACGGGCCTACACGTTCGACGGGGGCATCGTCTCGTTCGTCGAGTGGTTGAACGAAAAGAAAGACCCATTGCATCCGATCGTCTCGACGCACGCCGAACGCGACGGCGTTGACGTCGAGGTGGCGATGCAGTACACGGACACGTACGCCGACCAGATATTCTCGTACGCCAACAACATCGGGACGATCGAAGGCGGCATGCATCTGCAAGGCTTCCGCCAAGCGGTCACGACCGCAATAAACGGTTACGCGCGCAAGCGCGGCATGCTCAAGGAGTCGGAAGGCTCGCTTTCCACCGACGATATCATGGAAGGTCTGACGGCCGTCGTCTCGGTCAAACTGCAAGACCCTCAGTTCGAAGGGCAGACGAAGACGAAACTCGGCAACGCACGCGTGCGCAGCATCGTCGCGGGACTGCTTTCGGAACGCCTAGACTTCTTCATGGAAGAGAATCCGAAGTACGCTCGGGCGATCGTCGAGAAGTGCATGCAGGCTCAGCGAGCCCGCGATGCCGCTAAGAAGGCGCGCGATCTCTCGCGCCGCAAGAACGCGCTCGAAGGATCCGGCCTTCCCGGCAAACTCGTGGACTGCAAGAACACGAATCCGGCCGAGAGCGAGATCTTCCTCGTCGAAGGCGATTCGGCCGGCGGCACCGCCAAGGGCGGCCGCGATCCGAACACGCAAGCGATCCTGCCTCTGCGAGGCAAGATCATCAACGTCGAGAAGGCGCGTTTGGATAAAGTCCTCGCCAACGAAGAGATCCGGACGATGATTACGGCGCTGGGCACCGGCTTCGGCGACGAATTCAACGTGCAGAAACTGCGTTACCACAAGATCATCATCATGACCGACGCCGACGTGGACGGCTCGCACATCCGGACGCTGCTGCTGACGTTCTTTTACCGGCAGATGCGCCCGCTCGTGGAGGACGGTTTCGTCTACATCGCCCAGCCGCCGCTCTACGGCATTCGCAAAGGGAAGAAGCAGTGGTGGGCGTTCAGCGACGCGGACCTGCGTTCGATCGTGGGCGAGGACGGCAAAGACTACACGATCCAGCAGTATAAGGGCCTGGGCGAGATGGACGCCGAGCAGCTAGCCGAAACGACCATGGAGGTGGGCAATCGCCGCCTCAAGCGGATCACCGTCGAGGATGCGGTCGAAGCCGAACAGATATTCACCGACCTGATGGGCGACAAAGTCGAGCCGCGCAAACAGTACATCTTCGACTACGCCAAGAGCGTCAAGAACCTCGATCTCTAGGGCCGGGCGAACTTAGAAGCTGCTTAAGCCGAAGGGGGTCCTTCGGTCAAAAGGGGTATAGAAGCCCGAGGGCTTCACGTGGACAAGCGCTTGGCAATCGGCCTCTTGGCCGCGATCGTCGTTGTCGGGCTCGTCGTCGCGAGGCGCCACGAGCTGCTGCGCTTTGCCGTCGAACGTGGCGCTTCGCTTGGAAGCGGCTATGCCGTTCGTATAGACCGGATGCACGTGGGTTGGGACGCGGCGGCGTTCTACGGCGTACGTATGCGTCGCGACGGGCTGCCCGTGCTGGATGCAGACTACGTCGCGCTGCGTTACTCCCTGCGGGATCTCTTGCCGGGCAGCACGCACCGCTTCGGGTTACTCCGTGCGGAGCTCTCCGGCGCGCGAGTCACGCTTACGCGCTTCCGGGACGGCACCTTCAATCTAAGCCTGCCGCAGAGCGGCCCCACGGTGCCCCTGCCGGAGCGGACGAATCCGGTGCCGCTGCATTTCTCCCTGCGGGTGCGCGGCCTCCAGCTCGAACTGCGCGAGCCGGCGGCGTTCGAGGAGAGCGCTAAAACCGTCCGCGTGCGCGACGTTTCCGCCGAGGGGGTCGTCGACACGGCCGGCGTCACGACCTACCGCGTGGACGGCGCATTCGCGGCTCGCAGGCCGGAGCCGTTCGCAATACGCGGCAAGGTAGATGCGATCGCCGGGTACGCGATGCACCGCGCTCGCGCGCCGTTCTTTCCGCTGCGCTCGCTATCCAACTACTTTGCCGACACTCCGGTCGTACGCGTTCTCAAAGGCGCCGCCCGCAACTTCGACGCGCGTATCTACGCGCTCGACGTCCAGCCCGACGTAGCACCGCAATATCACGTGAGTCTGCGGCTGGACGTCGAGGGGGCGCGCATCGCGCTCGAGCCGCTCGCGCAGCCCGTGGACGACATTCACGGACGCCTGGAGGTAATAGACAATGCGTTCTTCGTACGCGGCGTTCGCGCGACGCTCGCCGGCATGCCGATGCGCGTTGACGGCGGCGTATACGATTTCAGCGGCGCGCTCAGCGGGAAGGCGCAGCTGCGTCTGGGGATCTCCGCCGCCGGGGATCTCGCGATCTTCCGCAACGCCTTCACCTTTACGAAGGACCAGCCGATCGCCGGCCGCACGAGCCTGGGCGTGCTGGTCGAAGGCCCGATAGACGATCCGCTGATCGTAGCCAAGGCGAGCGCGCCGCGGGCGCGCTACCGGACGTTGCCCTTCGATGCGCTCGACGCCAACGTGATCTACCATTCCGGCGTCATCGCGTTCGCGCCGCTTGGCGCGTCCTACGGCGGGGTCGCCGTGCGGATACGCGGCAGTTTGATTCTCGGCAAGCACTTGCGCTCGCAGCTGGCGCTGCACGTCGCCGCGCCTGCCGGCCGTCTGCCGTACCTGGACGAGATGCTTGGGCAGGAACCGATCGTGGTGGATGCGGCGGCAGTAGGCAGCGATCTGCTCTTCCACGTGATCGGAACGGCGGCGTCGGCGCGAGACGAGTCGCGGCTGGCCGCTCTCTTCGAAATGGACCCGAACGGGACGGCGAGCGTTTCGCCGTTCTGGTTTCACACCGAGCGAGGCGATTTCGACGGCGGATACCTGCTGGACCGTCCGAAGAGCACGAGCGCGTTTTGGCTGACCTCGCGCGGCTTACGTATGAGCGTTCCGCGATTGCCGGCGTTTCCGGGCCTCGCGTTGCCGCAGATGCCTCCGGTGGCCGGGCGCGCGGTCGCAATGACGCTTGCAGGCGGCGGATCTGGTTCGCAGGTCGTCGTCGCCGGTTCGGCCTCGGTAGCGCAGACGAGCATCGCCGGCATCGCGTTCGACACGCTGGCCGCCGAGTTTGCCGGAACGCTGAACGGCGCCGCAATCAATCGGATGAACGCTTCTGGACCATGGGGCAGCTTCGCCGGCAGCGGCGATTTTTCGACGCAGCGCTTCGTCGCGTACGGCAAGTATCGCGGGACCTTCGAAGGCTTACAGCCGTTCCTAGGCAAGGCGATACCGGGGCACGGCGCTCTCGCGGGAACCGTAGCGGTCGCCGTCGAGCCGCATCGCATCCTCGTGCAAGGCACGAATTTGACCATGCGCGGGGCTACGCTGCACGGCATACCGCTCTCGCAAGCGAGCCTCACGCTCGCCGTCGAAGGCGACACGCTGCGTCTGTACGATGCGCACGCGCGCGTCGCGGGCGGCGACGTCGTCGCGGCCGGGACGTTTTCGACGGCGCCGCATCCCAGCGCCGGGAACGGCGGGAAGCTCTCCATCGTTACCGGCCGCCTGAGCGCGCGGCAGCTCGCGGGAATCGGATTGCCGCTCGAAGACGGGGCGCTGTGGGCAACCGGGAATCTCTCGGCCGGCTCGCCTTTTCCGAGATTCGCCGGCGGCGTGACGATCGGCAACGGACGCGCGGCGGGATTTGCGATGTCCGGATCCGGCGACGTCCTGCTCGGTTCCGATGCGGTCGCGCTTCGCGGCGTCGTCGCGTCGCTGGGCGATGCGTATGCCGACGTGGACGGCCGCATCGAGCGCCTCTCTTCGACGGCGCCGCAATACGCGCTCAAAGCCTACGTTCCGGCGGCAGGCGTCGCCGGTGCGCTGCGATCGTTCAAACTGCCGAATTATCCGGCCGACGGCACCTTCAACGCGCACCTCGACGTCACCGGACGCACGACCGCGCCGCAGGTAAGCGGCCGGGTCGCCGTTCCGGCCGGAGCCGTCAACGGCTTGCCCTTCGTGGATGCCAGCGGAACGATCGCGGCGGACCAGAGCGGCGTAAGCGTGCGCGACGGCGCCGTGCTCGTGGGCACGACCCTCGCGCGCTTTGCTGCGACGGTGCGGCCGCACGACCTGGCGGTGGAGGTGCGCGCGCCGCACGCGGATCTCTCGGATTTCAATAACTTCTTCGATACCGGCGATACGCTCGACGGCGACGGCCGGGTGCAGATAGACGCCGCTCTACACGGCGGTGCGTTTGCCTCCAGCGGCGACGTTGACGTGCGCGGATTTCGGTATCGCAACCTCCCTATCGGCGATACGCGGGCACAGTGGTCGAGCGAACGCAACGTGCTTGGCGGGAGTCTCTCGATCGGCGGGGCGGAGGGTCTGCTCAGCGCGAGCGGATCCATCGGATTGGCGCGGCGCGCCTCGTGGCAGGCGACGCTCGAGAAGTCGCAGTTCAACCTCAACGCCGACGTGAAGGACCTCGACCTCTCGCTCTGGATGCCGGCGCTGGGAATGCGCGACATCCCGATCACGGGGCGTGCCTCGGGGGAAGCGACGGTGCGCGGACGCTTCCCGCAGATGGACCTTCGGGCGGACGCGCGCGTGACGAGCGGAACGCTCGGCCCGCTCACGCTCGAACGCGCCGATTTGGCGCTCCACGCGGCCCGCGAGCGCCTGGTCATCGACCGCGCCGAACTGGCGACGCCGGAGCTTGCCGCGTCGGCGGCCGGTTCGATGGGTTTGGCGCCGGACGCGGCGCTGGACGTTCGCGTCCACGCCGCGACCGACGACTTAGCCGGCTTGACGTATCGCATAGCGCACGTAAAAGTGCCGGTTAGCGGTTCGTTTGAATCCACGGTAAGCATAGGCGGAACGTATCGCAGCCCGGCGTTCGTCGCCGGATTCGACGGTACGGACGTGCGCGCGTACGGCGTTACGATCGCGGCGCTCTTTGGTGAAGTACGCCTGCACGGGCGTTCGCTCGTGCTCTCCGACGCCGGCGCGACCTTCACGCGCGGTCAGGCGACGCTCGCAGGATCGCTGCCCCTGCAGCTCTCTCCGCTGCGCTTGGCTTCGCCGAACGAGCCGTTGAGCTTCGACGTGGACGTCGCAGATCTCGACCCGGCAATCTTCGATGCGATGCTCGGCAGCAATACGAAACTGGGGGGCGACATCCGCGGCCATCTGGGACTCTCGGGCACGATTCGCCAGCCCCAGATTCTCGGGCACGTCGCGCTGGAGAACGGCTCCTACGTGAGCGACCTGGAACGCGTTCCGATCCAACGGGCGGCCGCTTCGCTCGCCTTCAATCGCACCTCGGCATCCATCGCCCGGGCCACGGCGCAACTCGGCGCCGGAACGCTGCAGGGCTCGGGCAGCATGGACTTTCAAAACGGTTTTGCCGCGCGCGGTGCCTCCCTCTCGGCCGTGGCCAGCGCGTCGAATGCACAGCTCGATCTGCCGGCCTACGGCAACGGCAGCGTGGACGCAAAGCTTTCGCTCGTAAAGAAGGCAGGCGGCATCGCGCTGCTCTCTGGAAGCGCGACGCTCAACAATGCCATCCTCCCCTTCGCCGGGTTCTTGAAGGCGGCGCAGCCCGGGGAGCAGACCGGCCCGCCGCCTCCTCTGGCTTTCGATCTCAAGGCGACCGCCGGCAAGAACGTGCGGGTGCGCGGCAGCGGCTATGGGGCAGGCTTGGACATCGGTGCGAGCGGCTCGGTCTCGGTCGGCGGGACCTTCGCCGCCCCGACGCTCGACGGAAAGATCAATTCAACCGGGGGTACGCTTACGTATTTCGACCGGGCCTTTCGGGTTAAGGAGGGTGCCGTGACGTTCAACGCGGCGGACGGCCTGGCTCCCAATCTCCATGCCGTCGCCTCGGCCAGCGTCGTCAATCCCGACCCGGACCGGGCCCGCAACCCCTACGGCTCGGCCGAGATAACCATCACCGTGGACGGTCCCATCGCCGGGCTGAAGATCGGCCTGACCTCGATCCCGGCGGGGTATAGCCGCAGCGAGCTGCTGGGGCTGATCGCGCCCTTCGGCGGGTTCGTCGGAGGGATCGGCTTCAACCGCCAGTCCATGCTCGCCCAGCAGCAGCCCGGCGGCGTCACCCCGTTGGGAGCGCTCTCGCCGATCCCGAACGTCTCCGTGAGTCAGAACAGCACGATCACCGTCGGGCAGGAAGCCTTCAATATCCTCAACGCGCAATTTGCCGCCGGCCTGCTCGCTCCGGTGGAGAGCACGATCGGGCAAGGACTTGGCCTATCGAGCGTCAACCTCACCCTCGGGTATTACGGCAACGTCGGCTTCAGCGCGACGCGGCTGCTTGGTAAGGCCGTGAGCGCGGTCTACGCGGTGACTTTCGGGATTCCTCAGATTCAATCGTTCGGACTTCAGGTACAGGCAGGTACGGAAACGACGGCAACGCTCAACTTCTTCTATCAAACGGGCCCGACCAAACTAGTGCAGCTGCCGAACTCGTCGGTCGGATACGGCGCGGGTTATCTCATCGGCCAGCCGCTCGTCGGCAACAGCGGCTTTAGCCTGACGGCGCAGCACTATTTCTGGTGATGGCATTTTGATTAGACGCGCGCTCCTGCACCCGTGGAGTGCAAGGACACCGGGCCGCAAGGGCGGAACAGGGCGTGCCGGGTCGCAGGGAACGCACCCGCGCGCATTGGCCCGTGTTGACGGCGTCGACACTGCTTGGTTGATCGAGGACGATTTTTTCACATGACCTTTGACCTCTGGCGCAGCGGTGCGTCGAAACGACTCGTTGGCACGGCCCTCGCGCTGCTCGCGGCGGTGGGGTTCGGCTTGCTGCCGATGCAGTCCGCGACGGCGCAGTCGGCGGCCGGGCTGAAGATCGTTTCGGTGGACGTCACGGGCAACGTCCGCGTTCCCACGCAGACCATCATGGGGGTCGTCGAGGCTCGCCCCGGCCAGCCCTACGATCCGAAGGTCGTCCAGGAGGACCTGGCCCGGATCAACGCGCTGGGGTACTTCGCGGATATCGCTCCGCCGCTGGTCCGCGAGCGGCCGGGCGGGATCGCGATCACGTACCGGGTCGTCGAGAATCCGGTGATCACGAAGATCGCCTTCACCGGCAACGCGAAGGTGCCCAGCGATACCCTTGCGGCGCTGATGGACCTTTCCGTCGGCCAGGTCTTCAATACGAACACCTTCCGCCAAGACGTCCTAAAGATCAATAACTATTACGAACGCATCGGCTACGGGGGTCAAGTCCCGACCCACGTCAAGGACATCAATCTCGATCCGAAGACCGGCACGTTGACGCTGACGATTCAGGAGGGCCTGATCGTCAAGCAGATCATCATCGGCGGGGATCCGCTGCTGCCGCCGCCGCTGATCCTGCCGACGCTTACCTTAAAAACGGGAAGCGTCTACTCCGACGCCGTGCGCGACGCCGACTACAAGGCGCTGCAGAAGCTCTACGAGACGAAGTTCCATCTCGAGCTGGGTAACTTCGAGGGCGGCATAGATCCGTCGTCCATCGACTTGAAAGCCGGTACGGCCAACGTCAAGTACGACATCTACGTAGCGCGCATCGCACTGGTCGAGATCACCGGAAATACCCGAACGCACGACCAAGTGGTCCGGCGCGAACTGCGCGAGCGGCCGGGCATGGTGCTCAACACCGACGCGATCAAGCGCGACTACGAGCGTCTTCAGGCGCTGAACTTTTTCTCGAAGGTCGAGCCCGACATCAAGCCCGGGCCCGATCCGAAGAAGCCGCAGGACGTAACGGTCGTCTGGCACGTCACCGAGCAGCGCACGGCCTCGGCGAACGTCGGCTTCGGCTATTCGGGCGGACTTACCGGACAAGGTCTCTATGCGACGCTCGGTCTTTCGGATAACAACCTGCACGGCACCGGCAACTCCGGCGGCATCCAGTTCGAAGTGGGCGCCAGAACGTCGCTGGCGCAGCTCTCGGTCTCGGTACCCTACCTGAGCACGACGCCGCAAGGGATGAAGTACACCGTGGGAGGCTCGGTCTTTGCCAACCGCTCGACGTACTACTATCCGATCTACGCCATTACCGGAGCCGGAAGCGGCATCGCCAGCAACGGCAACGTGCCGATACCCGTGACGCTCTACCCCAGCTCGAACGCGCAGCAAGTCGGCAGCGCCGACGCGACGAACACGTCGAGCGCCGCGGGCGTGACGGGCAACATCGGGCGGCGCATGAGCGACTATACGATTCTCTCGCTGAACGTCGGCGCCCAAAAGATCAAATACGATACGACCGTGCCGTCGCCGTACTACTTCCAAGGAAACCAGCCGAACATCTTCGTCGGGCCGACGCCCAGCCCGATCAACTCCTCGCAGAACAGCAACGGCGGTTCCTTCGGCATCGCGGCGTCTTCGATCGCGAACGTCAATACCGGCCTTCCTTACAATCTCGTGACGACCGGCCTGAGCCTCCAGACGATCACGCTGGACGATCCGTTCAACCCGCGCGACGGCGTGCGCGCGCTGCTTTCGACCACGATCTCCGAGCCGGCGATCGGCTCGAACTTCTCCTTCACGCAGAGCACGCTGGACATCGCAAAATTCTTCCCCGTGCTCAAGAGCGCGTCGCTCGGCGTTCACGGCGCGGGGTACTTCTCGAACGGCGTGCTCCCGCCCAGTTCGCTGTTTACGTTCTCGGATCAGCAGATGCGCGGCTACAACCAGGTGTTCTACGCGACCAACGCTTACCTCGGGCAGGTCGAACTGAGACAGCCTTTGTCCGTAGATAGGCGGATCACCGTCGCCGTCTTCGTAGACGAGCTGGACTATCGGATTCGGGGCGCGGACCCGCTGCTGAATCCTTACACGAACCGCATCACCGGCTACCCCTCGGACTGGGCGCTCTACGGCGACGCAGGCTTCGGGTTCCGGTTCGACGTACCGCAACTGGGCCTGCGCACGATACGCATCGACTTCGCCAAGGGCGTGAACGGTACGCACACGAGCTTTGGAATCGGACAGAGTTTCTAAAAGGAAGAGTATGAACATCCGGTCAGCGATCTGCATCGCCGCCGGCTTCCTGTTGGCCGTCGGTACGGCGCCGGGAGCCATCGCGGCGGATATTACCGACGTTGGCTTCGTGGATCAAGCCGAACTCGGCAGTCTCCCGGCCTTCGTCTCCGCGAACCGCGCGCTCGCCTCGTTTAAGTCCCAGCTCGACGCGCAGTACAACGCGCAGGTCAAGCGGGCTCGCAGCGATGCGGACAAGCAGAGAATCACTCTGCAGTTTCAGCAGCAGTACGAGGACAAGCAGCGGGAGATAATCGGCCCGATGTTTCAGCGCGCGCAGCTGGCGATCGCGGCGGTGAGCGCAACGCGCAATCTTTCCGTGGTGGTGGACAAGCGCATCGTGATCTTCGGCGGTCAGGACATCACGAAGGACGTCGAGGTCCTCTTCGCCAGCCCGCAGGCGATCAATCCGCCCGCGGCGACCCCGGCGCCTTCGGAGATCGGGTTCGTGGATCAGAACGCGCTCGACACGCTGCCGAAAGTGCAAAGCGCCAACAATCAGATGAGTCAGTTCGTCTCGGTGCAGCGCCAGCTGTACTCGTCCAAGATCGCGCAGGCCAAGAGCGACGCCGACAAAAAGCAGATCATGCAAGAGTACGATAAGACCGTCGCCGACAAGCAGGATCAGCTGCTCAAACCGCTCGTGGATGCGACGAAGTCGGCGACGCAAGACGTCGCGCGCAAAAAGAACCTTCTGCTCGTGCTCGACCGCGCGGACGTGATTTACGGGGGCACGGACATCACAACCGACGTCCAAAATGAGCTCGGGAAGTAGCCGGTTCGGCACTGCGAGACTCGCAATGGCGCTGAGTTTGGCCGGCGCGGCGGCGGCGCTGTCCACCGGCTGCGGCCCGAACGTCCACTCCGCATCGGTCCGCGGCGCGGGGTACGTGCGCCTCGACGAGGTCGTGAAGCATCATCCGCTCTATCCGCAGCTCTCCCAACTCGACGACGCGATCGCGGCGATCGATCTGGCCGCATCGGCGCCGCAGGTGCCGCGCACGGCCGCCCAGATCGCGCAGCAAACGGCCGAACTCAACCGCGAGCTGCGGGCCGCACAGGTGCGCGCCGATCGAATTCTCGCCCTGCAGCAGCAAAACTACCAAAAGCGCGAACAGCAGGCGATCGCGGCGGCGCTCGCGGCGGCCGGCGTAAAGGGGGGCGGCGCGCTGGCCGCAGCGCAGATGAGCGGCGCGTCGGCGCAGCAGGCATCGCAGGCGGCCCAAGCCGCCAATGCGGACCTGCAGGCGTATCAGCAGAGCGTGGTCGCGCAGAACAACGCGGCGACCTCGGCCATCGCCAATCAGCTCGAGACGCAAGCCAACCAGAAGTACCGCGCGAAGGCCGAGCAGCTGCAGCAGAACGAGACGGATCTCTCGCTCCGGCTCACGCAGGAGGACGCATCGCAGCGTCTGGCGATCAAGATGCGGCTCTCGAACCTGGCAATGGACCCGGCGGCGCGCAAGCAGGCGCAGTCGCAGCTCGCCGCGCTCGACGAGAGAGAGGGCCAGCAGCTGGCGACGCAGCGCAGCGCCGATGCCGCCGTCCTGCGAGCCTATCGCGCGCAACTCGACAAAGAGACCGGCGACGCGATCCGGTCGCAGGCAGGGGCGATCGCCGCGCAGACGCAGTCCAAGCTCCTCGAGCACCGGAACGAGGTGGGCGCCCAGCTCCGCAGCATCGGGCCGGCTCCGCTGCCCTCGAATCTTTCACCCAACGTGCAGTCTGCACTCGCGCAGATTCACCGGCGGTTCGTCGGTATGTTCCAGGCCGACGCCGCCAAGACGATACAGGAATACAACGCGACCAAGAACGATCTCGATCGGCAGTTTGCCGCGCTTCACGGCGCGGACGTCGGGGCGACGGGCGCCGCAGCGAAGGAACTCGCCGCTCTTCAGACCCGCCGCAGCGACCTGTACGGCCAGATCGTGGCACAGGTCCGGCGGGATGCGACGCGCCTGGCGAAGGATGAGGGATTCAGCATCGTCTTCGACAACGTTCGCGCCGCGGCAGGCGGCTACGACATGACCAACCAAGTGATTAAGGACGTCGAAAGTCAACACGAGTGAAGAAGTATTTATTGGCAATCGCCCTCTGTGCGGCCGCGGTGCCGGCAGCCTGCGCGCCGTCCAGCCAGATCGGGCTGGTGGACGTGCAGCGCATCGTCGCTAACTGGCCCGAGTACCAAGGCTATCAGAATCAGCTCAACGCCGACGAACGCTCCATCGGCGCGCGTCGCGAGAGCGACGCCCGCAAGCAGCTCGACGCCGTCGCGCTCCAGCGCAAGTACGGAAAGGTCACCGATCGGCTCTCGGGCGAGATTCGAGACGCCGCCGGAAAGATTGCTTCGCAGCGCCAGCTCAAGCTCGTCTTCACGCGCGAAGGCGTGGGCTACGGCGGCGTGGACATCACCGCCGACGTCGAAAAGGCGCTGAACATTACGGAGAAGGCAACGCCCTCGCCGGGCATCTGAAGGAGGTGCGACATGCCGGCCACGCTGGCTGAGTTGGCCGCGAGCGTCGGCGGGCGAGTCGCCGGGGACGGCAGCGTTCGCATCTCTCGGGTCGGCAGCGTGGACGACGCCGGCCCCGACGCGCTGACCTTCGCTACCGACGAACGCTACCTGGCGGCCGCGCTGGCGGGAAGCGCTGCCGCGGTATTAGTCGAGGCGGCGATCGCGCCCGAGCCCGCCTCCAAACCCCTGTTGATCGTCGAAAACGTGCGCCACGCCCTCGCGCGCGTGCTGGCGTCGTTCGCACCACCGCGTCCCCGCGGTCCGTTCCGGCATCCGAGCGCGGTGATCGAACCGGACGCGCAACTCGCGGCGGACGCCTACGTGGGCGCGAACGCGTACGTCGGCCGGCGCGCCGTGGTAGGCGAGGGCAGCGTCATAGATACCGGCGCGTACGTGGGAGACGACGCGAGCATCGGACGCGGCGTGTGGATGCATCCGCACGCGCGCCTGATGGCGCGCTGCCGCACCGGCGACCGCGTCGTGCTGCACTCGGGCTGCACCGTGGGAGGGGACGGTTTCGGGTGGGCGTTCGTGGACGGACGCTCCGAGCGCATTCCGCAGGTGGGCAACGTGGTGCTCGCAGACGACGTCGAAATCGGTGCGAACTCGTGCGTGGATCGAGCGCAGACGGGCAGCACGACAGTCGGAGCTGGAACGAAGGTGGACAATCTCGTGCAGATCGGCCACAACTGCCGAATCGGCATGCACTGCGTCATCGCGGCCCTGACCGGGTTGGCGGGCTCGACGGTCATCGGCGATTACGTAAAGGTCGCGGGGCAAGTGGGTTTCAAAGGACACGTCACCGTCGGTTCGCGCGTGACGATCGCCGGTCAGTCGGGTATCTGGAGCGACGTCCCCGACGGCAAGACCGTCTCGGGTAATCCCGCGCAGGAGCACCGCGACGAACTGCGCCGAGAGGTCATGATTCGCAAGCTGCCAAAGCTGTTCGATCGTGTTGAAGCCTTGGAGCGCGAGCGCTCGCGACGGGCGACGTAGCCCGCGATGATGCAGGCGACGCTGCGCGACCGCATTCGGTTCGACGGGGTCGGTCTGCACACCGGCGCGCAATCCGCGGTGGAACTGCGCCCCGCGCCGGCCGGTACCGGTCTGGTTTTCCTTCTCGGTAGGACGCGCGTGCCCGCAACGGTCGAGTACGTCGTAGATACCTCGCGCGCGACCGTGCTCGGGCGAGACGGCGCGAGCGTGTCCACCACCGAGCACTTGCTCTCGGCTCTCTTCGCTCTCGGCGTGACGAATGCCGAGATCGCAGTTGAAGGCCCCGAGATACCCGCGCGCGACGGCAGTTCGGCCGAGTTCGTCCGCGACGTCCTCGCGTGCGGCATCGAGACCCAGGCGCTCGCACGCGCCACGCTCGTGCTGGACGAGCCGTTGTACGTGCGCTCGGGCGACCGCGTTGTGGCGGCACTGCCGAGCGAGGAGTTCGCGGTGCGCTTCGTTGCCGATTTCCCGCCTCCGATCGGAACGCAGTACTTCTACGATAGCGTGGATCCGCAGCGCTATTGCGACGACATCGCGGCGGCGCGTACGTTCGGTTACCTGCACGAGGTCGAGGCCCTGCGCAGCCGCGGGCTGGCGCTGGGAGCCACGCTCGACAACGCGCTCGTCTTCGCCCCCGAAGGCCCGATGCAGCCGTTGCGCTGGCCGAACGAAGCGGTGCGTCACAAAGTGCTCGACCTAATCGGAGATCTGGCGCTTCTCGGCGCGTGGCCTCAATGCGAAATCGTTGCGGTCAAGAGCGGTCACGAATTGCACGCGTCGGCGACGCGGGCGCTGCGGGGGCGGCTGCACGCCGTGTCCGCGTAGGGAGGGGAAGTTGTCCGAACTCGACATACGTCAGATTTTCGAGGTGCTGCCGCACCGCTACCCGATGCTGCTGGTAGACCGGATCCTGGAGTTCGAGCCGATGGTGCGCGTGCGCGGGTACAAGAACATAACGTATAACGAGCAGATATTCGCCGGACACTTTCCGGGCAATCCGGTGCTTCCGGGCGTATACATGATCGAAGCCCTCGCGCAGCTGGGGGGCGCGATGATCCTCGAGCCCGGCGAGTTCTCTCGAAAGACGCCGTATCTAGCGGGCATAGACAAGGCGAAGTTTCGGCGCCCGGTCGTTCCCGGCGACCGGCTGGACATGGAAGTAAAGATGCTGCGGCACAAGCGCAACATCGGTTGGGTCGGCGGGGTCGCGACGGTCGAGGGACAGTTCGCGTGCTCTGCCGAGATTATGTTCTCCATCGCGTCGGATCCGCGCATGTTCGGTGGGGATTCGAGCGTCCTGCACGCGTGAACGAGGCGCTTCGATAATGCTGCACCCCACCGCCATCGTGCATCCCAGCGCGGAGATCGGAAAGAACGTCGAGGTCGGACCCTACTGTATCGTCGGCGAGCACGTATCCATCGGCGCCAGAACCGTGCTGCAGGCCCACGTCGTCGTAAACGGCTGGACTGAGATAGGCGAAGACTGTTACATCTACCCCTTCGCGACGATCGGCGCCGCCTCGCAGGATCGCAAGTACGCCGGGGAGCGAGCGTTCACCCGGATCGGCAGCCGCACGACCTTGCGCGAGTACGTGAGCGTGCAGCGGGCTACGGGCGAAGACGCGGTCACGGCGGTCGGCGACGACTGCCTGCTCCTGGCGTACGTGCACGTAGCGCACAACTGCATCTTGGGCAACGGCGTCACGATGAGCAACCTGGCGCAGCTGGCCGGGCACGTGCAGGTCGCCGACTACGTGACCATCGGCGGGCAGACCGGCATCCATCAGTTCACTCGCGTCGGGCGCCACGCGATGGTAGGCGGCATGACGAAGCTCACGAAGGACGTGCCGCCGTACTTTTTGGTCGAAGGCAACCCCTGCCGTCCTTACGGCCTCAACAGCGTCGGTTTGCGTCGCGCGTCCTTCTCCGCCAAAGATCGCGAGGAAATCAAGCGCTTCTACAAGACGCTTTACAATCCGAAGCTCAACGTTTCCCAGGCGATCGCCGCCATGCAGGCAGAGGTCTCCACCGGCCCGGGACGCGAGATCGTCGCGTTCCTCGAGGCGCCCTCGGAACGCGGCGTCCTCAAATAGGCCGTAGGCCGCGCTCGAGGCTTACTTTGAGTTGAGGTACTTCTTTTCGACCGGCGAGCCGTCGGGGGAATCGAGCGCGGTTTCCTTAGCCGCCGCCATCGCTCGAATCGATCCCGACGCACGCTTCGAGGGCATCGGCGCGGCGGCGTTGCGGGAGGCGGGCTTTACGTTGTGGCTCGATCACACGGGATGGGCCAGCATGGGCCCGGTCGCCGCAATCCCGCGAATCCCAAAACTGCTCGCCGCCATGCTGCGAACGGCCGCGCACGTGCGGCGCACCAAACCCGACCTCGTCGTACTCGTGGATTTCGGCGTCTTCAACCTGCGCTTGGCGTCGCGGCTGCGGCACCTCGCGTATCCCGGACCGATTTTGGACCTCTTTCCGCCGGGTACGTGGCTCGACGACGAGCAGAAAGCCCGGCGCGTCAGCGATCTCACCTATCCGGTCACCGCCTTCGCGCACCAGTACGAGTTCTACCGCGGCATCGGTTGCCGTATCGCCTACTTCGGACACCCGCTAGCCGGAAAATACGCGATGCGCGCTCGTCGCGCCGCGCCCGATGCGGAGGGCGGTACGGTCGCATTGCTGCCGGGCAGCCGGAGCGGCGAACTGCGCAGGCATCTGCCCGTTCTCGCGGCGGCATTCCGCCTGCTTGCGCAACGCCGTCCGCGGCTTCGCGGCATCTTCGGCGCCGCCGACGCGCGTGCCGAGCGGGCAATCCGGCAAACGATCGCCTCGGAGCGCCTCGAAAACGTGCGCGTGACGCGCGGCGTCGGCGAAGCGCTCGCCGAGGCCGATGCGGCGTGGGTCGCATCGGGCACGGCCGTCTTGGAAACCGCACTCCTCGGCGTGCCTGCGGTCGCGCTGTACGTCATTCCGCCGATGCTCATCCGCTACGGCCGCCGGATGATCAAACACCGCTACATCACCCTGCCGAACCTCATCCTCGGGCGCGAAGTCGTTCCCGAACTGCTGCAGGACGCGGCGACGCCGCAGGCCTTGGCCGACGCGATCGAGGCGTTGATGAACGAACCTAGCGTTCAGTACGCGGAGTACGAACGTTTACGCGAGGCGCTGGGGTCGGAGGACGCACTGGATCGCTGCGCGGCGTTCGCGGTAGAGCTCGCACGCGCCGGAGCGAAGGAGTGATCCGCATATACCATACCTCCGATCTGCACGACCGGCGCGGCATCGTGCCGCGCCTGCGCGCTTTGCGCGACGATCGTCCGGGACTGCTCTTCGATTGCGGCGATTCGCTGCGCGGCAGTCAGACGCGCTACCTTCGCGACGAGCCGATCGTCGCGGAGATGGACGCCGCGGGCTACGACGCCCAAGCGATCGGAAACCGGGAATTTCACTACCTCTTCGGGCTGCTCCGGGCCCGCGCCGCGCGCATGCATCACCCGCTCGTCTGCACGAATCTGGTGGACACGAAGGGCAGGGCGCTGCCGTTCGCACCTGCGCTGCAGTTCGAGGTCCCGCAAGCGGGCGCGCCGGCCGCGCGGGTGCACGTGCTCGGGCTGCTCGTCATGCAGTATCCCGTCGGTAGCCCCTGGGAGCGGATCTTCGGCTGGCGATTCCTGGACCCGTGGGATGCGATCGCTCCATACGCTCGAGCCGTTCCGGATGGCGAGGCGCTCGTCGTGCTCTCGCATCTGGGCCTTTCGCTCGACCACGAGCTCGCGCGTCGCGTCCCGCGGATAGACCTTCTGCTCGGGGGGCACAGTCACGACACGCTCCCCGAACCGCGCTACGCCGGAGAGGTGCCCATCGTGCATGCCGGGCCGTACGGACGCTTCGTCTCGCGCAGCGAGCTGGTCTTCGACGAGCGCAAGGCTCGCTTCGTTCTGTCCGGCTGCACGCTGCTTGCCCTGCTCGAGAGCTGATGCGCGTACTCTTCGTGAGCAACGGTCACGGCGAGGCGTCCATCGCGGATCGCATCGCGCTCGAACTGGCTTCTATACTCGAGGACGCATCGCTCGACCATCTCGCGCTCGTCGCCGGCCCCGCGTTCGGCACGATGCGCGAGGTCGGGCCGCGCCGTGCGATGCCCAGCGGCGGACTCATCGCGATGGGCAACCTGGTAAACATCGCGCGCGACCTTCGAGCCGGCTTAGCCGGCCTTACGGCGGCTCAGTATCGCTTTTTGCGCGGCGCGCGGGGATCGTACGATCTCGCTATCGCCGTGGGCGATGCCTACGCGCTGGCGATGACCCTCGCGGCCGGAGCGCCGACGATCTTCGTCGGCACGGCCAAGAGCGTCAGCGTCGCACCGTACGGCCCCTACGAGGTACGACTGCTGCGCCGCGCAGCGGCGTGTTTCGTTCGGGATGAAGCGACGGCACGCGCGCTGCGCGAGCGCGGGCTAACGGTAGAGAAGTCCGCAAACGCGATCGTAGATCTCTTTGCCGCCGAAGACGATCCGCGCGCATCGCGCGCGTACGACGGGTTCTCGCCGGCGATCGCACTGCTGCCGGGAAGCAGAGAGGCTGCGTACGCAGACGCCCGGTTGCTGACCGGCGTCGTTCGAGCCCTCGCTTCGCGCCGTCCCTCGGCCGGCGCGGTTCTCTCGATCGCACCCGGGCTGCAGACGGAGCGCTTCGCGCTGGACGCGCGGCGCGACGGATGGGAAGTGCGGGAACGCGGCGACGACCCGGTCGCGCTGGAGCTGCGCGCGAACGGGCGCGTCGTCGTGCGCGCCTGGCGCGGCGCGCTCGGACCGCTGCTCTCGCGGGCCGATCTTGCGCTGGGTCAGGCCGGCACCGCGAACGAAGCGGCCGCCGCCGCGGGCGTCCCGGTGATCGCGCTGGAGCCAAGCGCGAAGTCAGGCTGGTACCGCCGGCGCCAGCGCGCACTGCTCGGCGAGGCACTCGCAGTTTTTCCCGGACGCTTGGAAGAGGCGCTGGCGGGCGTCGAAGCCATCTTGGACGATGCGAAGCGCAGGGGAAGGATGAGCCAAGCCGGGCGCGAGCGGATGGGCCCCGCGGGCGCGGCGCGGCGCATCGCCGAGCGTGCGGCGGCCATGCTGCGGGCAGGCGCATAAATGCGGCGTCTGATGCCCGCGGCGCTCGCGGCGATCTATGCGCTCTCGCCCGCCTTCCCGAGCTTCATCGCGCTGACCGCCGTCGAGTTCCCGGGCATCTCGGTCATTCCGCGTCCGGCCGCGCTCGCCGCCATCGGCTTCTGCGGGCTCTTGGCGATCTACGCGATCGCGATGCTGCTGCGTTATCGCCGAGCCGGCTCGCAGCCGCTGCTGCTTCCGCTGCTCTGCATGCTCGGCGCCGGCGTGCTCGCCGACGTGCTGGGATTCGATCCGCGCGCGGGCCTGCTCTTCACGGCGATCGGCGCGATGGGCATCGTGTGGCATTGCTCGATCGTCCGCTTTTATTCCGATGCGGGCGCCGCGCTCGCGATCTTCTGGTCGTACCTGCTGACCGGCGGTATCGCATCCGCCGCCGCGATCGTCATGGTCGTCACGCGTTGGCCCGCGGCGCAGTATGCGCTGCAGCACGGGCGGGCGACCGGCACGTTCGTGCTTCCGGGCGAACTCGCCGGCTACCTCATCATCTTTCTTCCCGTTGCCTACGTGCTCGCGCGCGGGACCCGCGGTGCGCTGCGTGCCGCCGCATGGAGCGCCCTGGCCGTCGGGCTCGTCGCGATGGCGTTGACCTACTCGCGCGCCGGCTGGATGGGCTTCGCCGCGGCGGCGGCGTTCCTGCTCGCGGTGCGAACGCGCTACGGAGCGCGCGCGGCGGCGGCGGTCGTAGCCGCCGGCGCGATCGCCGTGCTCGCTCTTTTCAACGCGCATCACGATCCGAGCGAGGATTACACGCGGCTGTCCATCTGGCAGGCGGCCGTCCAAATTATCGACCGCTTTCCGCTTACCGGCGTGGGTCCGTTCAACTTCTCGCACCTGTATGCGGTCGTGCGCGCCCCCGACGCCGACCCGACCGCCTTCCACGCACATAGCCTCTACCTCACCTTTTTTGCCGAGTTCGGGCTGGCCGGTGTCGCGGCCGTAGCCTGGACCATGTGGCGCTTCGCATCGGAACTGCGGCGCCGCGTGGCCGAGGCTCCGCCGGCGGCCGCCGCGATCGCTCTCGGCGTCGCGGCGGGACTGGTCGGCGTTGCCGTGCAAGGGCTGATCGATACCGTGACCGTGGTGATTTTCGGGATGTGGATCCCAACGATGGGGTTGGCACTGGCTGCGGCTCGCGGCGATGCCGTCGTTTGGGGAGGCGAGGCGTAGGTGCGCGACGCGCGCCTCGCTGCAGCGTTCCTGCTGGTGGCCGTAGCCGCAGGCTGCAACCCGCAGCCCCCCAAACCGACGCCCGCGCCCTCAACGGGGGGCTCGCCGCGGCCCTCGTCCACCCCCCTAGTGCTCGAGATCACCGGCAAGGGAACGGCTAAACGCCCCGTCGAGCTCATTCAGCAAGTCCACAACCGGATAGATTACGATCTCCTGGCAAACTCGTACGAGAGCCGTGGTCCGCAAGGCAGCACCCGCGCCGTCTTTAAGGTGGCGCGCGTGACGTTTCGCGATCGCAACGGTTCGACGATCGCGGCGGACGCGCCGACGGCGATCGTGGACCAGGGGGCGAATACCGTGACGTTGACCGACGGCGTGCACGCGCGCACCTCGAGCGGCATGACGCTGCAGTGCGATCGGCTCGTCTATCTGCGGGCTGCCGGCAGGCTGCACGGCACCGGCCACGTCGTCGTCACCGACCCGAACGGTTTCCGGGCAACCGGGACGAGCTTCGATTCCGACCTCTCACTTACAGCGATGCGGATGCAATGACCCAGACACCTTCGATACGACTGCGCGGCCTCGTGAAACGCTACGGCGAGCGTACCGTCGTAAACGGCGTGAGCGCGGAAGTCGAGACCGGCGAGGTCGTCGGACTGCTCGGGCCCAACGGCGCCGGTAAAACGACGACGTTCTATATGGTCGTCGGCTTGATCAAGCCCGACGGCGGAACGGTCGTCCTGGCCGAAGGCGACCGCGAGATAGACCTGACCTCCGCGCCGATGTACGCACGCGCGCGCAACGGCATCGGCTACCTCGCGCAGGAAAACTCGATCTTTCGCAAGCTCTCCGTAGGCGATAACATCCGCCTCATCTGGGAACAGAACGGCGTGCCGCACGAAGAGCGCGAACGCCGTCTGCCCGCGCTGCTCGAGGAGTTCGGCCTGCGCGCGTTCGTGGACGCGCGCGGCGACAGCCTCTCCGGCGGCGAACGGCGGCGCGTCGAGATCGCGCGAGCGCTCGCCATCCAGCCCGCGTTTCTGCTGCTCGACGAACCGTTCACCGGCATAGACCCGATCGCCGTAGCCGACATTCAAGCGATGATCCGTCAACTGCGCGACCGGGGCCTTGGAGTGCTCATCACCGATCACCAAGTGCGCGAAACGCTGGCGATCGTGGATCGCGCGTACATCATGAACAACGGCCGGATCGAGGTTTCGGGCAGCGCGCAGGAAGTTCTCGACTCGCCGATCGCGCGCCAGTTCTATCTCGGGGAAGGATTTCGGCTCTAGCGCTGGCCGCGATGAGATTTACGATACTCGACCGATACATGCTCGAAGAGCTCGCAGGGCCCTTCGGCTTCGGATTGGCCGCGTTCACGCTCATATTCGCCGCGACGGAGATCCTGAACATCGGGCGCCTCGTCAGCAACGAGCACGCGCCGCTCTGGGCGGCGCTGCTCGTCTTTCTCTGGTCGCTGCCGGCGGATATCGTGCTGGTCATTCCGATGGCGCTGCTGCTCGGGACGCTGCTGGCCGTGCAGCGGCTCTCCGGCGAGAGCGAGATTACCGCGCTCAAAGCCGCGGGCGTGACCTTCGCACGAATCGTGGCGCCTCTGCTCGCCGTCGGCATCGTCATGTCGTTCGTGACGCTTTTCCTTCAAGAGGGGCTCGTCCCGTACGCAAACGATCAGCTTACCGAGATCGAGAACGCCGTCATCAACCATACGAGCGCGTTCAATCGGGACCTCACCGTCTCGGCGGGGCTGCCCGGCGGCGGCCGCCAGGTGACGATCGCCACTGCGTACGAGCCGAATTCGCGAGCGCTGCTGCACGTGACGCTCATTCAGTACGACAACCATAACGAGCCGCGGCAGATCGTATTCGCCGACCGCGCCGAGTTCACGGCCGATAAATGGACGCTGGAGAACTCCAGCGTCTATCGCTTCAACCCCGACGGAACCACGCTGGCCGAGCCGCGCACGGCGCAGCAGCAGGTCGAAATCGGCGAAAATCCAACCGACCTCGTAAAGCGCATGAGCAACGACGATCCCGAGAACATGAGCCGGCGGCAGATCGCCGACGTCGTTCGGACGGGGCAGCTGACCGAGGGCGAAGTACGCAAGTACGTCACAACCTATCAGGAAAAGCTTGCCAGGCCTTTCGCGTGCTTCGTGTTCATCCTGACGGCCATCCCCTTCGGCTTGCGCCAGATTCGTTCGAGCGGCAGCGCCAGCCTGGGCTTCGGGCTTTCGCTGGCGATCGTCTTCGTCTACTACGTCGTGATGACGGTCTGCGCGTTCGCCGCCGAGGCGCTGCTGGCGCTGGCTTGGCTGTGGGCGTGGATGCCGAACCTTATCTTTACCGCGATCGGGCTGGCGCGACTGCGCCGCGCGGCAAGCGTATGAACTTCGTCGAGTTCGTCCGGGGCGCCGGAAACATCGCGCTCGTCCTGGCGCTGGCGGGAACGGTCGCCTACGTGGGGGATAGAGTCGGGCATCAGGTCGGCCGTCGGCGATTGAGCCTCTTGGGAATACGCCCACGCTACACGTCCACGATCGTCGCGATCGCGACGGGCGTGCTGATCGCGCTCGTGGTGACGCTAGGTGCGATCTTCGGTTCGGAGCAAGTGAAGACCGCGTTCTTCAAACTGAACTCGATCAACCAGCAAATAACCGAACTGCAGGCTCGTCAACGCGACCTCGAGGCGAAAGTCAACAGCGGCAAGCTCGTCTTTCCGGTGGATACGCTCATGGTCCCGTTCTACCGGATCATCCCGCAGTCGTCGTCCTCCTCGCAACGTCTCACGACGATACGCGACTACTATTTCTTTGCGGTCAAGTACGTGAACGCGACGTACCCGCGGTTGGGGCTTCGGCCGTATGCGATACCGCCCGATGCCGACAAGAAGCTGGCGAGCCTGGCGAACGATTTGACGACCGCCGCGAAACTGTCGCAGGCCGACGCGATGCTCACGGTCACGTCCGATCAGAATCTCTTCGAGAACGATCAGATTCACTTCGCGATCAACGTGACGCCCGACATCCGCTACTTCCAGAAGGGCCAAGTCATCTCGCAGCTGGTCATTCCCGGCAAGAGCGACGCGAGCGTGAACATCGCGATCGGACAGCTGCAGAACTACGTTTCGATCACGGCGCGCCGGCTCCACATGCCGCCGTTTCTCTCCGACATCGTGCAGCCGGTGCAGCTGATTCCCGACCTGGCGCAGATGCAGCAGCGCATCGCCAAGCCGGGCACGTACGTGCTCACGGCCTTCGCCGCCGCCGATTTCTACCCGCACCTGGGAGCCATCCCGATCGTTATCGTCCTCACGCAGCAGCAGTGAGCTCGGGGGCCGTGCTCGCGGTGGATCCCGGGAGGAGCAAGGCCGGATACGCCTTGGTTGACTCGGCCGGAGTGGCGGTGGCGGCAGGGATCGAGCCGATTGAGGGCCTGGAGGCGGTTCTGGAGGCGCTTCTGGCCCGGCACCCGGCCGAGGCGATCGCCCTGGGTCGCGGAACGAACTCGCGGGCGATAGGCCGCCGGCTCGAGGCGCTGGGCTTGCCGATCCACCTCGTGGATGAGTACGAAACGACCCGCCGCGCCCGCAGCCTCTACTTTGCCGAACACCCGCCCCGCGGATGGCGCCGGCTGGTCCCGCTCGGGCTCCAGTTGCCGCCCCGACCGATAGACGACTACGCAGCAATTTTGATCGCCAGACGGTACCTCGCAAGGGGGCCGGGGGGCGAACCTCCAAGGTAGGTAACCCCGGGTAGGTGCCCTCTTTTGCAGGAGCGCGGCTCGGGTAGAAACGTCGGAAAAAGCGGAGGACAGGTGCGTCGAGTCGTCGGCGTCGTCGCCCTTACGGCGCTAGCGTTAGCGCTTCGGTTGAGCGTTGCCGCCGCCGAACTGTCGTTTACGAGCGGGCCGGATCTAGGCCCGCAAATTATGCTGCGCCTCTTCGGCGAAACGAGCGACCAGACCGCATCGTTCGATGCCGCTCGCGGTGACGAGTCGAGCGAATCGCCGCTACGGGAACTTGCGCTCGGGGTCGTGCGCCCTGCCCCGGCCCCGGGGTTCTTATCGGGGACCGGGTCGGTCGAGGTCGCCCGCGCGGATGGCGGCCGAGCACTCTTTGCCGCGGGCGATCCGTATACCGGCGCCGCCTCAGCCGCCGCCCTCGCGCAGGACGGTGCGAGATTCTCGCCTTCAGCGGCGCTGCCCGGCCAATACGTTCCCACGATCGCGCAACCCGCCTTGCTCACCGCCGCCTACAAGCCGGTCGCCCCCGCAGCGAGCATATCGCCCGATCCCGGCACGCTCGCATTCGGCGAGACGCCCGGCGAAAGTTTGACGGTGCCGGTCGCCGCAACCGCCGCGCACCTGCAGTTCGACGAACACGCCGATCTCTCGCTGCCGGGAGCGCAGCTCGCGCCGCACGACAACTCTGCCGATGCCGGCGCGAATTTCAGCCTTCGTGCCGGTAAGCGCAACTTGAGTTTCAACGTCGCGAGCGGCTACGAGCACGTGGAGCGCAGCGATGCAGGCGGACTCTCTTCCGCCGCCTTCGATCCGTCCTCGTCCTGGCAGCTTCCCGGCGGATCGGGACCCGGCGTCGTCCCGAGCTACTCGGATCTCAATCGCTTTTCGATACGCGCCGGTCTTGCCGTGCCGGTCGTGCGCGGCTTGACGCTGGACGTCAACTACGGCGCCCAGCGTCTGTACGGCGGCTACGGTCTTCCCGGGCTGCTCGATCTCGACGCCGCGAACAACACGTACGGCGGAAAGCTGACCTTTCAGATTCCGTACTCTTCGAGCGCGCTGTCCATAGGCGCGTATCAAGACCGGTATCAAGATAACCTGCTGCCGATAAATGGGTACACGCAGACGCGCGAGGACGTGAACTTTACCGTCAAATTCTAACCGCGGCCGCATCCTCTCCATCGTCGCCGCCGCGACCATCGCCGCCGCCGTCGCCGCCTTCGCAGCCGTCCAGTTCGCATCGGACGCCCTCGAGGCTCGTGCCGCCGCTCCCGGTACGTTTCCAACTCGCGTGCCCGAGTCGTTCGGCACGGCGGTCTACCGCGCGCTCGACCGGATCGCGCCCGCGCCCTACGTCGAAGCCGCGCTAGCGGCGCACGCGCTCGCGGGCGGCGATGCCGATGCGGCCGAACGCTACGCGCTGCGCCTACCGGCTTCACCGGTTCGCGACGAACTGCTCGCGCGCGTCGCGCTGCTGCGCGGACGGCCGCAACTGGCGCTCGAGTACTTTCTCGCGGCGCCCGATGCCGCCGCGCTCGGGGATGCCGCGCAGGCGCTGGCGGCACGCAGCCCCGCCGCCGGCTACGCGCTGGAACGGCTGCTCTTCGCGCGCCTAGCGCTCTCGGCCGTGCATCCCGACGTCGTGGCCCAGACGCGATGGCAGATGGGCCTGCTCGCGAACCGCCAAGCCTGGCGCGAAATCTCGGGGAGTCGCGCTCAGAACGCCTGGCTGCGCCGCGCCATGGGCGATTTCGATGCGGCGGTCGCGCTCGCGCCGCTCTCCGAGCGCTACGCGATCGCCGCGGCCAACCAAGCCGATTTACTGGGCGAACGGCCGCACGCACGGGCGCTCTTCTTACGCGGCGCACAGATAGATCCCGCGAGCGCCGACGCGATCGCCGGACTCGGCGTGATCGCACTGCAGGACGGCGATCGTGCGGCGGCCCTCGGGTATCTCTCGCGCGCGCGCCGGCTGGACGAGAACGCGCTGATGGTGCGCGCGCTGGAACGCGCGCTGCGGTGAGAGTCGCGCTGGACGCGCAGCTGACCGTCGGCACGGCGACGGGCATCGGCGAGTACGTGCGCGGGCTGGCGCCGGCGCTGCGCCGCGCGGGCCTGGACGTCGTCGAATTGTGCGAACCGCGGCTCGATCCTTGGCGTTTCGACCGGCGCGTCATTTGGGACCAGCTCGTGCTCCCTCGCCGCGCGCGTGCGGCGCACGCCGACCTCCTGCATTGCGCGGCGGGAACGATTCCGCTGCGTCCCGGCCTCCCGGTCGTCGCGACCGTTCACGACGTGGCCTGGTTCGAAGCACAGGCGCATGCGCCCGCGTACGCCCGCCTCTATTTCGGGCGGTTTTCCCTGACGCGGTACCGGAGCGCCTCTCGCATCATTGCCGACTCGGCGTTTTCGCGCGAGGCGCTGCTGCGTCTGCTGGGCGACGTAGATCCCGGGCGGGTGCACGCCGTGCATCCCGGCGTCGCCGCCGATTTCTGCGATCTCGCGCGCGAGCGCGGCGACGGCCGCACGATCTTGGCCGTAGGAACGGTCGAGAGACGGAAGAACCTCGAAGTGCTCGTTCGCGCGCTCGCGCAGCTCGACGGCGCGCGCCTGGTCGCGGTCGGTCCCCAAACGGCGTACGCGACGCAGTGCGCGGCCTTGGCTCGCGAACTGGGCGTCGCCGATCGGTTTGAGTTGAGCGGGTACGTACCGCGCGAACGGCTGCGCGCGCTCTATCGAACGTGCGCCGTCGCTGCGGTCCCCTCGACGTACGAAGGCTTCGGCTATGCGGCGGCTCAGGCGCTGTGCGCGGGCGTGCCGTGCGTCGTATCGGATCGCACCTCGCTGCCGGAAGTCGCAGGCGGCGACGCACCGGTGGTCTCGGCGGCGGACGCGCGAGCCTGGGCGCGGGCGCTGGAGCCGGCGTTGCGGGGGGAGAGCGACGAGCGCGCCGCGCGCGCTCGATCGAGAGCGATCGCGCGCTTTTCCTGGGAGAGCAGCGCTCGAGAAACCGCGCGCGTCTACCGGGAAGCGTTGGACGCCGGGCGTTAGTAGATCGGAGAGCCGGGAGCGCCCGGCGTGACGCTCCCGTCGTCCGGCGCGAAGATCAGATGGAGCGGCAAGCTCGACCCCGCTTCGGGCATCGTGACGATCGTGACGCGGACGAAGCCGTGTGCCGGAACGACGTACTGGCGCACCTTGTAGCGCGAGAACGCCGGCACTTGGTGCGACTGCAGCAGGACGCCGTCTATCAGGTACGTGGCTGTGGAGCGTCCGCCGCGCGGGTTTTCGTAGATCGCAATCGCTTGCGGCGTCGAGAGCGGGTTTTGAACGTTCACGACAAACGACTGCAGCACGCCGTAATCGCCCGCCAGCGCCTGGCCCTGCAGGTCGTTGGGCAGCGGCAGTTGGCCGATCGGAAGTTCGAGGTAGTCGTCGTTCACCTTCCACTGGGTGGCGAGGTGGAACTCCGCGATCGGATAGATACCTCGGGCGTGCTTGTGCTCGGCCTCCAGCAAGGCGGCGGTGGCGTCGGCGTTCCCGCTCTGCGTAGCGTCCTGCGCGAGCAGCGTCAGGTGCACGTTGCCGCCGGAGAGGACGCGCAGCTGCAGGACGTTGCAGACGATCGTACCGGCCGGCAGATCTTGGCTCGCGATATCTATCGTCGCGTCGCCCGGGATCGTCAGCAGACGGCCTTGATTCTGCACGACGTTTACCAGGAAGCGCGCCGTCGCGGTGTGCCCGACTTCCATCTCGTTTTTCGACGGACCGCCGTGTCCGCTGATGAACTGCACGATCGAAGGTTCGTGCGAGAGGTTCTGCGCGCGCAAGACGATGCGGCGGTCGGTCTGTCCGGGCGGGTTGTAGTGAAAGTACAGGAAGCGCGAGGGCTGCTCGTAGCGTAAGTCGGCGGTGAAGAGCGTGCCGTCTTCGGTCAAACGTTCCGGGTAGTCGCTGACCATGAGCGAGGCCGGCGAGATGCGAGGAACCGCGACGTTTGCCAAGTTCACGTGCGTCGAGCCGTCCACTTCGAACAAGCCGCTGCCCTGAACGAGCACCGGAACGTCGAAAGAGGCGACGCGATCTTGATCGAGCGTTCCGTGGAACGGCACGTCGTCGCTCGAGACGACGATTTGTGCGCCCGGCCGAGCGTCGGCCGCAGCGCGGACGGCGCGCGCGACTTGCTCGCGGACGAAGAGACTGGAGGCGGGGTCGCCGGTGAGCGAGAGGTCAATCTGCGGCGCGATCGAGCCGGCGAAGTAGGCCACGCGCACCGGGACGTCGCGCGTTAAGCCGCGCGCATCGGTAATGGTCACGACCGTCGCGCCCGGCGTCTTCCCGAAGAGGACGACGCGCTGCGCGGCCTGGTCGATCTGAACGCCTGCCAGCGAAGGGTCCCGCACGACGGCGGTCAGCGGGGAGATCGCCGAGCCCACGGCGATCTGCGCGGCGGACCCGACGGGAACCGACGCAGCCGCCGGCGCGACCGTGATCGGCGGTTGGGTCGGACCGGGCGATGGAGAGGTGAGCGGCGAGGCCGGGGTTGACGGCGTGGCCGTGGCTGCCGGCGACGGCGAGACGTCCGGGGCCGGCGAGGAGGGCGGCGGGCTTTGGGCGGGCGCGACGGTCGTAAGCGCCGCGAAGAGGGCGATGAAGAGCGGCGCCTTACGCAATTTGTACTTGGGAGTGGCTGACGGCCGAGGCCAGCAACGTCTTATATCCCACGCTGGGAAAGAGCACCGTTACGAGATCGCGCTCTGCGCGCTCGACCGTCCCGACGCCGAAGCGCGGGTGATGGACGACGTCGGCGATCTTGAAGCCGCCCGTCGCGCTGCGTTCGTCCACGCCGCGCCGCAGGGCGCCCAGGCAGTTGTCGCACGTGCCGCAGTTGAGGCGTTTGAACTCTTCGCCGAAATAGTTGAGGATGAACCGGCGGCGGCAAGACGTCGTCTCGGCGTACTGCAGCATCATCGCGAGCTTACTCTGGTCGTACGACTTCTTCGTGTCGTAGTTTGCGAGATTGAGCATCAGCCTGCCGTGCTTGCGCACGGCTTCGGTCAGACCGTATGCCGATTTACCGACGTGCTCGATGTAGCCCGACTTCTTGAGCAGAGCGATGATGACTTTGAGTTTCGTCAGCGGGAGCTGCAGGATCTTGCGCAGGTCCACCATCGAAACGCCATCGGCCTGATCGCCGAACACTTCGATCGTTCCGAAGACGCGCTGCACTTCCTCGACGTCCGGGTACTTGCCGGTCAAGAAGTAGTTTTGCACGCGCGTGTCGCTCATGCGGTAAACGAGAATGCAGCGCGACGGCAATCCGTCGCGGCCCGCGCGTCCGGCCTCCTGCGTGTAGGCCTCCAGGGATCCCGGGAGATCGAAGTGCACGACGAAGCGGATGTTCGGCTTGTCTATGCCCAGGCCGAATGCATTCGTCGCGACGACGGCGCGGATCGCTTCGTCCATGAAAAGGTTGTGGACCAACGTGCGATCTTCTTTATGGAGCTTGGAATGGTAGACGGCCGCGGGGATGCCCAGCTCCTCGGTGAGGTACTGCTGCACCTCCATGGCGTTTTTGATCGTCGCGGTGTATACGATGCCGGTGCCTTCGAGCGCGTCCTCTCCGCTAAGGAGCGAGCCGAGGATCTTCAGCTTGTCGGCTTCTTTGTCGGCCTTGCGCGCTTCGTACACGAGATTGGGGCGATCGAAGCCGCGCACGATCGGTTTGACCTGATCGATGCCCAGCTGATGCAGAATATCCTCGCGTACCGAAGGCGTCGCGGTCGCCGTGAGCGCGAGAACCGTCGGGTGGCCGAGTTTGGCGATGATCCCGCCGAGCGCGAGGTAGGCGGGACGGAAGTCGTGGCCCCATTGACTGATGCAATGGGCCTCGTCCACGACGAAGAGCGGGATCTCGATGGACTGCAGCAGCTCCAGGAACCCTTCGTCTTCGAGTTTCTCCGGCGTCGTGTAGACGATGCGCACGCTGCCCGAGGCGATGCGCTCGCGCGCCCGCGCTTCCTGTTCCTCTGAGAGCGTGGAGTTGAGCGCGACGACGTCGGTGATGCCGCGGTCGCGCAGCATGTCGAGCTGGTCCTTCATAAGGGCGATCAGCGGGCTGACGACGAGCGTCGTCCCGTCGAGCAAGAGCGCGGAAAGTTGGTACGTGAGGCTCTTGCCGGCGCCCGTGGCCAGAATTGCCAACGTATCCTGGCGCCGTAAGACGCGCAAGACCACGTCCTCCTGGCCTGGGTAGAAGTCCTTAAACCCAAACTTGTCTTGGAGTGCTAAACGCAGATCCACGATTTTTTCTGTCCGTTATCAGAATAGCCGACCCCCCGGCCGAAAAGCAAATTCTCCGGTCGCTTACCAGGGGAGCGTCTAGGAGATACCCCCCGGCAGGCGCGGCCAAACGCCTCGCTAAAAGGCTAGTGCCGTGTCCCTCTACCGCACCTGGCGCCCCTCGACGTTTGCCGAACTGGTCGGCCAGGACGCGGTCGTCCGTACCCTCACCTCGGCGATCGAAAGCGGAAAACTGGCCCACGCCTACCTGTTTTCCGGGCCGCGAGGTTCGGGGAAGACCTCGGCTGCGAAGATCCTCGCGCGCTGCATCAACTGCGAGAAAGGTCCGACGGCGACCCCCGACAACAGTTGCGAGAACTGTCGTGCGATGCTCGCGGGGACCGCGCTGGACGTGCTGGAGATCGACGCGGCCAGCAATCGCGGGATAGACGAAATTCGTGCCCTGCGCGAAGCGGTGAAGTTCGCGCCCGCTACGATGCGGATGAAAGTCTACATCATTGACGAGGCGCACATGCTGACCAAAGAAGGGGCGAACGCCTTTCTCAAAACGCTCGAAGAGCCGCCCGCGCACGCGGTCTTCATACTCGCCACGACCGAACCCGAAAAACTCCCGGTGACGGTGCTCTCGCGGTGCCAGCGCTACAGCTTCCGCCGGATCGCGATTCCGGTCATGATCGAAAAGATGCAGGAGATCGCCCGGGGCGAGGGTATCGCGATCGACGACGCCGCGCTTGCGGCGATCGCATATCGTGCCGACGGCGGACTGCGCGATGCGCTCACGATGCTCGAACAGCTCGCGGCGTATGCCGGCGGAGCCGCGGTAACGATGCAGACGCTCGACCTCGCCTTCGGCTCGACCGGCCGCGATTTCGCCCAGGCGCTCGTAGACGCGGCACTCGCGCGCGACGCTTCCGCGGCGCTGCGGATCGTCGAAGACGCCAGCGACGCCGGCGTTGACCTGCAAGGGCTTATCAGGCTGCTCATCTTCGGATTGCGCGATCTGCTCGTCGCGCGCGTGAATCCGGCGCTCCTCGCCCGCGACCTCGCTCCCGAGGATGCGGAGCGCGCCGAACGCAAGGCTAAGGACGTTTCGCAGGCGACGCTCGTGCGCGGCATACGGACGCTCGGTGAGGGCTCGAACTTGGTGCGGGCGGGCGGCAACGCGCGCCTGGAACTGGAGACCGCACTCCTGCGTTTCATCCTCGCGGCGGAAGACCCGTCGCTGGAGTCCATCTCGGCACGGATCGCGGCGCTCGAGGAGCGGCCGGCATCGTCCGCGACTCCCCCCGCCGCACCGCGCGCCGGCAAGCCCGCGCCCAAGCCCGCACCGGCACCGATCCCCGCTCCCTCGCCGGCGCCCGCCCCCGCGGCCGCGCCGGCGCCCCCTCCGACTGGTCCCCTGTCGCTGCAGAAAGTGCGCGCCGCCTGGCAGAGCATCCGCGGAAAAGTCGAGGGGGAGCGCGAGTCGCTGCGCGCGCCGCTTTCGCGCGTGGCGATAGACTCGCTCGAGAGCAACGCGATCGTGCTCAAACTCCCGAACTCCTGGAGTGCGGACACGCTGCGCGATCACGCCCAGCTGCTCGAAGCGGCGATCGCGGACGTCCTCGGCGTGCCGCTCAAGATCGTGCTGCGGGTCGGGACCGCCCAAGCGGCACCCGCTGCCGCATCGCAAGACGATCCCGACGCGCTGTTCGACTACGCGAACGAACGCATCCGATAACGAAGAGGCAGAAGGAACCAGATGAATCAAGCCCAGTTGCTGGCACAGATGAAAAAGATGCAGGCCGAGATGGCAAAGGCGCAGGAAGAACTTGCAAACACGGTCGTCAGCGGCAGCGCGGCGGGCGGCGCCGTGACGGTCGAGGTCACTTGCGATCAACGCGTCAAGCGCGTGAGCATCGCCAAGGAGGCCGTGGATCCCGACGACGTCGAGACGCTCGAAGATCTCGTGGCGGTGGCCGTCAACGACGCGCTCGGGAAGGCGAGCGAAGCGTCGCAGAAGCGCATGTCCGCTGCGACGGGCGGGATGCGCATCCCCGGACTCATGTGACGTGGCGGCACCTGGCTCGGTGGCGAGCCCCGTCGCCGCGCTTATCAACGAGCTGAGCAAGCTTCCGACCATCGGTCCGAAGACAGCCGCACGACTCGTCTTCTACCTGCTCAACCGCCCCCGGCACGAGGCGCAGAGTCTGGCCGAGGCGATCCTCGCGGTCAAGGACAACGTGCGCTTCTGTTCGATCTGCTATTCGCTCTGCGAGTCCGATCCGTGCGAGTTCTGCAGCGACGAGCGGCGCGACGCGACGGTCTTCTGCGTCGTCGCCGAGGCAAAGGACGTCTACGCGATCGAACGCACCGGCGCGTTCAAAGGCCGGTATCACGTCCTGGGCGGCTTGATTTCGCCGATGGACGGCATCGGACCGGCGCAATTGCACGTCAAGGAGCTCGTCGAACGAATCGGCCGCGAGACTCCCAGCGAGATCATCCTGGCTACGAACCCGAACGCGGAGGGCGAAGCGACCGCGCTGTATCTCTCCCGCCTGCTTTCGCCGCTGGGCGTCTCCGTGACGCGCCTGGCCTACGGTCTTCCGATCGGCGGCGATCTCGACTATGCCGACGAGGTGACCCTCGCGAAGGCACTAGAAGGACGCCGCGCGCTGTAGGAAGCTCCTAATCACGTTTCATTAGGGTGCGTGCGGCCGCAAGGCGCTATGCTGAAGGTGCCTCGGGTGTGGGTAGAGGCGCCGAGCAGAACCGGCGCCTCTTTACTTTTGCCGGGGCTTATAGGGCTTATAGAAGGAGGAGCGCGTCTCCGGCTCGCGCTGCGCCGGGTTGCAAGACGTCGCAGTAGATACCCATGAGGTTCTCCCGATGCCGTGCGAGCGCGCGTAGGACGAGCGGATCGCTCGCGTTACCCAGCGGATCGTACGTCACGGTCACGCAGCGCTCGATCGGCGATCGCACGCGCAGATGCGCGCCGCCTACCTGCAGCCGCGCGCCGGCTAGATCGGTCTCGCTCCGGGCGAAACCGGCGGCCGCGCAGACGAAGAAGTTCGGGCGAAATCGCTCCCACTGCACCGCGTATCCGAGCAGAGCGGAGAGTTGGTTCAGCCAGCAGTCTAGGACGATCGAGATCGGCGCGTCGTCGAAAAAGCGCGCGCCTTCGCGCAGTTCGAGCCGAACGCCGCGCTGCGCTGCGAGAGCTTCGGCGGCGGCGGCGTCAGAGGTCAGATGCAGGCGTTCGTCCTCTTTGCCGCGATACGCCTTGCCCTCGCGCGTCTGGCCTTCGCGTACGAAGAACGCGGCGGTGCGGTCGCCGTCAATGCCGCCGGGCGTTATCCGCACCTCGTCCAAGGTTTGGCCCTGGAGACTCTTCACCGGGTAGCGGCGCAGCGCCGCGAGCGTGCCGACGAGCATGGCTGCTCTGCTTTTCCGCAAGGGGTTCGCGCACGCCTTGACTCGAAGCGCGCGGCAATGGAGCTGCGGCCGCTCGACTTGGGCGAGATCTTTGGACGTGCGGCGGTGCTGTACGCGCGGTACGTCCCGACCTTCGCACTCGTCGCCATCGCCGTGACGCTGCCGCTGAGCGTTTCGCAATACTTGCTCGATCGAATCGTCCAGCCCCAGCTGCAGGGGCTCATTCAAGCGTTCCAGAGCGCACCCGCGCGCGCGGGTGCGCTTCCCCCCAACGTGCTGATATCGCCTTCGCTCTTCGGCGCCGAGGCGCTCTCGGGGCTGCTCGCGTACGCTGGCGGGACGATCGCCTTTTCCGCCATTGCGGCCGGGGTTCTCGCCGCCTACTGCGGGAAGCGCGTCACCGTTGCGGTCTGCTACGGTCCGGTGCTGCGCGCGTGGAACCGGATTGCGGCGATCGTCGGGCTCGGGGTGCTCGTGCTGTTCGCGTGGGATCTTCTGCAGACGCTGCTGGCGCTCGTTTTCATCGCGGCGACCTTCGGAGCCGTACGCGCCGCGACGACGGCGGTGCCCCTCGCGGGCGTCCTCATCTCGCTCACGATGATGCTCACCTTCGCATTGCTCGTGGCGATCCTCGCGTTCGCCGCGTTCGGCGTCGTGCTCGAGGGGCTCCACGCCGCCGCTTCGCTCCGATCGAGCTTCGTGCGGCTCTTCGGACGCAGAGAGGTACGCCGCGCGTTGCTGCTTTCGGGCGGCGCGTGCGTCGTCATGCTGGCGGGTTCGCTCTGCGTCAACATCGTCGCCGTTTTGGGCGAGCGAGCTGCGTGGGGCGCCGTCATAGCGGTGCCGGAGGCGTTGCTCCGCGCGGTCGTCGCGCCCTTTCCGGCCTCGCTCTTGGCCGCGTACTACCTAGACGTCCGCATTCGGCACGAAGGGTACGACGTAGAACTCGTTCTCGACCGCGTCGCCGCCGGCGATCCCGCGGACGACGGCGGGTACGCACCAACCGCCTATCTCTCGGGGTGGGAGCGCGGGTTGATCAAGCGCTTCCTGGAACGCCGGGATGGCCTGGACGCGGACCGGCGTGCGGAACTGGCCGCTCGCCTTGCCGCGCCTGCGCGCGAGCGCGTCGGACCCGACCTGCGTCGCCTGGACGACGAATCGCTGCTGGAACGGCTTTAGGGGCGCAATCTCCCTACGAGACCGCGCGCGAAGCGCAGCGCTTCGGCTTTGGTCCGCTCGTAGAGCTGCGCGGCCTGCCCTTTGCTCATGTGCTTTCCGTGCTCTTGAAAGAACGTGACCCCTTCGCCGACGACGATCGTGCCGGCGTAGGCGATCGCGCCCTTTATCGCAATGCCGGCCACGGGGACGAAGCCGACGAGTTCGCGCGCGAGCGTGCGCCAGCCGAATCCGCCGCCGATGACGGGCAGCAGCTGCCACGTACGCTGAACGTCGGGGTCGCGTCCGTAGGCGGCCTCGATGTGCAGCATGAGCATGACCTGGATGCCGGTTATCGCCACCATGTCTCCGGCCGACGCGAACGCGCCCAGAACGACGCCGACGAGCGGGATGTGATCCACGACGGCGCTGGCCAGGGCGACTTTGAGGGCGGCGTTCGCGGCGTCTCGCGTGAGTTTCGCCGCAACGTGTTCGCGCAGAATGGGCAGGCGCCGCCCGACGGCGATCTCGACGGCTTTCGAGCACTCGACGAGGTGAGGGAAGACGCGTTCCTTGAGCGCGTCGCGATCGATCGTCGTGACGACGTACTCGGCCCACGAACCGGCCGCCGGCGGCGCCGGCGGCCCGCTGGGCGTAGCCCCGGGATCCACCGTTACCGCGAGGATCGGAACTTTGAAAACGCGCAGCGAGTCGAACCGAGCCGCCGCGGCGTCGCCGGCATACCCTAAGAAGATAACGGCACGCACTTCGGCCGGATTGGTGAGGGTGTCGCCGTCGCGGAGCGTTTCCAGGCACGCCGCCGCGTCGAGCGGGACGTGCTCGGCGTGACCTGATAGCAAGAGCGCGCGCATCGCGACGACGAGCGCGGGATCGCCGCAGAGTAGAAAACGGAACGGCTTGCGCACGTGAGCCGAGACGGCACGCGAGTCGATGCCCTTACGTACGAGCGAAAAAAGTTGGCGTGCGTCCGCTACCACGGTCACGTGCCCTCCTACAGGCCGAGCTTGTCGAGATCGACGGCCATCGTGCCGTCGGCTTTGCGTAGTTCCTTGGCCGGATCGTCCGTGTAGTCGAGGTAGACGAGCCCCAGGAATATCTCCAGCGGCCAAGCGTGCATTTTATGGGCGTTCGCGACGTCTACGATCGTCTCGCCGCTGCTCTTGGCTTCGGCGATTACGGCCTCCGGCGTGCTCTTGATGTCGGCGGCGACGATCGTGGCCGCGGCGACGTCCCCCGGCGTCAGGCCGTCGCGCAGCATCGCGCGATACTCGATGCCGGGGCTGCCGAAGCGCTCTTGCAGCGCGTACCGCAGCGTCGAGTACAGCTGCGGGGACGTACCCAGGCCCAGCAGCGTGATGCGCACGGAGAGCTGGCGGGAGCGGGCGAGATTATAGAGTTGGGCGGCTTGCGAGGCAGCCGTGGCGGCCGTGCTGAACTCGGTCACGGTCTTCTGCATCGTCGTTTGGAGCGCGTCGTACTCGCTCGCGCTCAGGTCGCCGTTAAAACTAAGTTGCTCGTGATCGAGCGACTTGAGGAAATCGTCGAGATCTCCGAGCGATTGATCGAGGATAGTGAGCGCGGCGCGCGCGGCATCAACGGAACGCAGCATCTCGGCGTCGCCGAGCGAAAGTTCGTCCATCATCTGCGGGTAAGACGGCAGCAGCGCGAGCGCGTCGGTGGGGATCGGCGTCGAGGAGAAGGGCGCGAGCATCTCGGTATAGATGTCGGCGCCGTCCTTGAGCAGTCCCGACTGCTTGCCTTTCTCGAGCGTGCCCACGCCGCCGAGCGGGCCGGCATCGCTGCCCGTATCCTGCAGCGTGCTGTCGAGCGAACGCGCCATGGACGTGATGTTCTTCACCACCGCTTCCACCTTCGAACCGTGACGGACGTTCACGCGGCTCAGATCGGGCATTTCGTACTGCAGAGTTTCGATCCGGCTTTGAACGGACTTGAGCTGGTCGCGGCCTTCCGTCGCGCGGGAGGCGATCTCGGTGGCGTCCTGCAGTTGCGCCGCCTGAGCGGCCTGCACGGCCGCCTGCAGCTTGGGAAGGTTCGGCTTGGTGAGGGTCACGCGCTGCACTTCGAGCTTGCGCAGGGCGGCGATGCGCTGGTCCGCGGTCGCGCGCGTGACGGGCGAGCCCAGCTGCGCCGCTTCCGCGAGCGTCTGCTCGCTCTTGCTCGGCAGTCCCAGCGCGAGTTCCGATTGCCCGAGCTCGAGCAGCGCTTCGGAGTTGTTCGGGTCGGTCTTTAGGAGCTGGTCCAGCCGCAACTGAGCGAAGGCGTAGCGCGCGCGCTCTTCGTCGCTCGAGGCCTGAACGAGCTCCTGCGTGGAGGTGACGTCCTTCGGATCGAGTTCGGGGTAGCCCATGAGATGCGCGACGCGCGCCTGTGGATCGGGGTGGTCCTCGAGGTACTTGCTCACCGCGTCGCTGTGCTCGTTCTGCAGGACCGCCAGGTGCGCCATCATCGTCACCATGGACTCCGGATCGTAGCCGGCGCGCGACATGAGCTGCAAGCCGTAGCGATCGGCTTCGAGTTCGTCTTCGCGCGAGACTTTCGCCATGAGGCCGGCCTCGGCCAATCCGCCGAACTCGTAGATGATCGGCGAGAAGATCGAAGCGATCCCGAAGAGGATGTTCAGGACCTCGGCCTTCGAGTTCGTCGTGATGACGTGGCGGCGCTCGATGTGACCGGTTTCGTGGCCCAGCACGCTCGCCAGCTCGTCGTCCGATTGGACGAAGTCGACGAGGCCTTCGTTCACGTACACGAAGCCGCCCATCGTGGCGAACGAGTTGATCTGGCTGTCTTTGATGACCTTGACGGAGTACGGGACGTCCTTGCGCGCGACCTGATTCCAAAGGTTCCCGGCGATGCCTTGGACGTAGGCGTTGAGGAGCGGATCGGTTTCGATCACGCTGCTCGCCACGATCTGCTGGTCTTCCTCCTGCCCGAGGGCGATCTCGGCCTGCGTGGACATGGCGGAAACCTGCGCCGGAACGGCGCCGCCGAGCAGTGAGACGATGACGAAAAGCGGAATGATGCGGCGCAGCATGCGGGTTGTCTTCATGTACCTCCGGAGCCCTTCTGAAGTTACGCGCGTCAACTGTGTATTATATGTGGAAAAGTTCAAGAAATTGCGAATGACGTGTGGATGGCCGGGGGGATGCGCCTGCAAAGTCGCGCAGAGCGCGGCGTGACGATGCTGCGAGGAAGGGGCGACGGCCTCGAGGTGAGGCTTTCGGAGGAGAGCCTATCCGAATCCCTCGACGAGCTGGAAGGCCGCCTTGCCGAGCAGCCGAGTTTCTATCGCGGCGCGAGCGCGGTTGCCAACTTCGGCGCGGCGCTGCCCTCGTCCGACGAGGTCGAGCGCTTGCGGGCGCTGCTGGGCTCGGCGGAGATCGGCCTTCGCGCACTGCGCGGCAGCGCGAACGGGCTCGAGGAGCTGGCGCAGGCGGCCGGCCTTGCCTACGAGCCGTACCAGGCAGGCGAACTTCAGCGGCGGCGCTCCCTACGGCCTCGAGGCGAACTCCGCCTCTCCGAGTCCGCTCGCTCGCTTGTCGCGGATTTCGCGGGGGCTCGCACCGATATCGCCGCGCGCCGTCAGCGCGGCGAGGCAAGCGTGCCTCGGCCCGTCGCAGAGCCGGCTGCGGTCGCCGTGCGCCCGCTCCGCGTGGTGGAGGCGGCTGCAGGCACGCTCTATCACGCGGCAACGCTTCGCGGAGGGCAGACGCTCCACCACAACGGCAACATCGTCGTGGTGGGCGACGTGAATCCGGGAGCCGAGCTGGTTGCGACGGGCGATATCCTCGTCTTCGGCCGCCTGGCAGGCATCGCTCACGCCGGCGCCAGGGGTGATGAGAACGCGCGCATCTACGCGATCGATCTCGCCGCGACGCAGCTGCGCATCGCCACGTTCATCGCGACCGAAGGCGAAGACGAGCGGCCCGCGGGCAAGACCGCCGAGATGGCCGTCGCGCGCGAGGGCGGCATCGCGATACTCCCGCTCGACCGTCTCGCGGATCTGGGCGGAACGGGAGCGCCGGCATGAGCGCGCGCCGCATCGTCCTGACCTCGGGCAAGGGCGGCGTCGGAAAGACGACGACCACCGCGAACCTCGGGGCGACGCTGGCCAAGCGCGGGAAGCGCGTGATCCTCATAGACGCCGATATCGGCTTGCGCAACCTGGACCTCGTGCTCGGGCTCGAGAAGCGTATCGTTTTCGATCTCGTCGAAGTCGCCGAAGGCCGCTGCCAGCTGCGCCAGGCGCTCATCAAGGACAAGCGCTTCGAGTCGCTTTCGATCCTCCCGGCGGCGCAGACGCGCGAAAAGGATGCAATCAGTGCCGAGCAGTTCACCGCGATCGTCGAACTAGCGGCCGATCAGGCCGATTACGTGCTGATCGACTGCCCGGCCGGGATCGAAACGGGCTTTCGCAACGCGGTCGCGGGTGCGGCGGAGGCGATCGTCGTGACGACGCCCGAGGTGAGCGCGATTCGCGACGCGGACCGCGTGGTCGGAAAGATCGCGCAGGCCGGCAAGCCGATTCGCCTGATCGTCAACCGGCTGCGTCCGGAGATGGTGCGCAGCGGGGACATGCTCTCGGTCGACGACGTTTGCGAAGTGCTCTCGATCGAACTTCTCGGCGTCGTACCCGACGACGAGGAGATCATCGATACGACCAATCGAGGCGAGCCGGTCGTGCTCGACGAGACGAACCGGCTGCGGGTGGTCTACGACAAGATCGCGCGGCGCCTGGAAGGCGAGATCGTGCCCTTTACCAACTTCGACAACCAGAGTCTCTTCGGGCGTCTTCTCGACGCGCTGAAAGCGGGGTAGATCGTGCATCAACTGCAGCCGCAGTCGCCGCAGAACGAGCCGAGCGAGGCGGCCGCCAAGCTGGGACGCGCCATCGTGCTCACGTCGGGAAAGGGCGGCGTCGGCAAGACGACGACGACGGCTAATCTCGGCACGGCACTCGCCGGACGAGGCGCCCGAGTCTGCCTGGTGGACGCCGACATCGGATTGCGCAACCTCGATATCGTTCTGGGCTTGGAGAGCCGCGTGAAGCATCATTTGCTGGACGTACTCGAGGAGCGCGTGACGATCGACGACGCCCTCGTCCCCGGCAAGCACGGCGAAAACCTCTTCCTGCTCGCGGCGGCGCAGTCGCGCGAGAAAGACGAAGTGGAAACGCCGAAGATGGAAGCGCTCATCGCATCGCTGCGCGAGCGCTTCGACTACGTCCTCATAGATTGCCCGGCCGGCATCGAGCTGGGCTTCAAGAACGCCGTGGCCGGCGCACAGGAAGCGATCGTCGTCTGCACGCCCGAGGTATCGGCGGTGCGCGACGTGGATCGCGTCGTCGGCCTGCTGGGCAATCGCTTCCGGCCGCAGCTGGTGATCAATCGTCTGCGTCCGCTGCTCGTCAAGAAAGGCAAGATGCTTTCGGTCGAAGACGTGAACGCCATTCTACGCTTGCCGCTGCTCGGCGTCATAGCCGACGAGCCCGAGATCGTGGTTACGACCAATCGCGGCGAACCGCTCGCGCTGCGAAACGACACGCCGACCGGAGCCGCCTACCACGCGATCGCCGCGCGCGTTGCCGGCGAGGACGTGCCCGCGCCGATGCCGGCGGCGCCGAAAACTTCCCTGTTCGAGCGCATCGGCACGCTGTTCGGAGGCAAACGCTCGTGATCGAGTTTCTCAGGCGCCTTTTCGGGCAGCCCGGCTCGAGCGCGACGGCAAAGGAGCGGCTGCGCCTCGTCTTGATGACCGATCATCTGGAGCTCGCCCCCGAGCTCATCGATGCGATGAAGCGGGATTTGGTGGACGTGATATCGCGCTACGTCGAGGTTGATCGCGAGAAAATCGACGTGAGCTTCGAACGCCAAGACAGCGCCTTGGCCATGCTGGCGAACATCCCGATCCTCTCGGTGAATCGCCCGAACGGCACCGCTACGCAGTCCGAACCGGAGGCTGCGGCGCCCACCCCAGCGGCCGCGCTCGCTCCGCCTGCGGAGAGCAACGGCGCCGCGCCGCCGGCGCGCAAACGCCGTCGCCGCAAGAAAGCGCAGCGCGCGCCTTCGCCGGCGCCGGCCGCAGCGAGCTGATTGCCGCTCCCGGGCAGCGGCGCAAAGCGCTACCTTCGGAACGTCAACTGGCCGCTTGCCGCCGGCGGGATCCTCGTCGCGGCGATCGGCATCGTCTGCATTCGTTCCGCCGGCCTGCATTCACCCGACGCGTCGGGCGAATACCGCAAGCAGATTCTCTACCTGCTGCTGGGCGTACCGCTGATGTGGGGCGTCTCGCTGGTGGACTATCGTTCGTGGCAGCGCTGGGCGGGCGTCCTGTACGTCGTCAACCTGCTGCTGCTGCTCTTCATCCTGCGAGGCGGGCATAGCGCGCTCGGGGCGCAGCGCTGGATCTCGCTCGGACCGCTGGGCACCTTTCAGCCGTCCGAGCCGGCCAAGCTCGTCATCGCGATCTCGCTCGCGGCGGTGCTCTGCCGCGGAACGTACGAGAATCTGCAGGACCTTTGGAAGCCGCTGCTGGCCGTCGCGATCCCGGCGCTGCTCATCCTCAAGCAGCCCGATCTCGGCACCTCGCTGGTGCTGCTGGCGATCCTCACCGCCGAGCTCTTCTTCGCACTGCCGAAGGTGAGCGACTTCGGTATCTACGCGCTCGGGCTGCTCGTGATCGCGGCGGCGGCGGTCGGCACGAACGCCGTGCTCAAGCCGTTCCAGCGCGCGCGGCTCTTCGTCTTTCTCAATCCGAAGGCCGACCCGCAGGGAGCCGGGTACAATCTCAACCAGTCGAAAATCGCCGTGGGCAACGGCGAGTGGTTCGGGCGCGGCCTCTACCAGGGAACGCAGACGCAACTCGACTTCGTCCCCGAGCATTCGCGCGATTTCATCTTTACGGTCCTGGCCGAAGAATGGGGGCTCGCAGGTGCGGTCGTGCTGCTCGCGCTCTACGCGACGATTCTGTACGCGGGCATCCGGACGATGCTGGCCGCGCGCGATCGCTTCGGCTTGCTGCTGAGCGCCGGCTTGGTAGGGATGCTCTGCTTCCACGTGCTCGTCAACGTCGGAATGACGATCGGCATCATGCCGATCACCGGCATCCCGCTGCCGTTCATGTCGTACGGCGGCTCGGCGATGCTCACGGATTTTGCGGCACTGGGCATCCTGCTGAACGTCTACTCGCAGCGCGACCGCGACGTGCTGGGCAACGCGTGATGCCGGCTTCGTCTCGGCGACGAGCGAGTAAGCGTCTGGGAAGGTCCGCCCCCCAGCCGGCTGGAACACGGCCTTCAGCCAGATCGGTCGGCTCCGTTCAGTAACGAAGGGCCGCCGGGCGAGAAATTTTTTAACATTTTGCGGGCTAACCCCCGGCGGCGCGAGGCGCCGCCCGCCGAGCGCCCCCGGTAACGCGTGGGCGCGGCGAGAGGTAAGCCCCGGTACTATTGAGGATGATTTGTCGAGCGAGATATTGATCTCGAGCGACCCGTGGGAAAACCGGGTCGCCATACTCGAGGACGGCGACCTCGCCGAACTCTACATCGAGCGCGAAGAAAAAGTGATCGGCTCGATCTACAAAGGGAAGGTCCAGAACGTGCTGCCCGGCATGGGCGCGGCCTTCGCCGATATCGGCCTGGGCCGAAACGCGTTTCTCTACGTGGACGACATCAACAAGCAGCCGCTGAACATCGGCGACGTCGAGATCACGCAAGGTCACAGCGGGTTCACGATCGGCGAGAAGGTCAAGCGCGGCGACGACGTGCTCGTTCAGATCGTCAAGGAGCCGCGCGGCCTCAAAGGGGCGCGGATATCCACGAACATCTCCCTCCCCGGCCGCTATCTGATCTTGATGCCGACCGGCAAATACTCCGGCGTCTCGAGAAAGATCGAGTCGGCCGACGAACGCAACCGCCTCAAGAGCGTGATGAAGCGCATTCGTCCCGAGGGCATGGCCACGGTCGTTCGCACCGCCGCATCGGGCGTGAGCGAAGCCGAGCTCATCGCCGATCTCGGCGTGCTCATCCGCATGTGGCACGGCATCTTGGAGACGTATCGCCGGGCCGAGTCGCCGTCGCTGCTGCACAAAGACATGAACTTGATCTATAAAGCGGCACGCGACTTCATCACTGCCGACATAGACCGCGTGCTCATAGACAACGAGGAGGAGTTCCGCAAGGTTCGCGACTTCCTGCAGTTGCTCGGACCGCAGTACATCAACCGAATCGAATACTACAACTCCGGGCGCTCGCTCTTCGACGACTACAAGATCAACGAAGAGCTGCAGAAGTTGATGAAGCCGAAGATCAATCTGCCTTCGGGCGGATCCATCGTCATCGAGTCCACCGAGGCGCTCACGGTCGTGGACGTCAACTCGGGCAAGTTCACCGGCGGCCGGAACCTCGAGGACACCATCCTCAAGACGAACGTCGAGGCGGCCGAAGAGATCGCGCGCCAGGTACGGCTGCGCGATATCGGCGGCATCATCGTCGTGGATTTCATAGACATGTCGTCGGACTCATCGCGCGCGAAGATCATCAAGACGATGGAGGACAGCCTCCGGCGCGACCGCACCCGAGCGACCATCCAATCCTTCTCGAATCTCGGCCTGCTGGAGTTCACGCGCAAACGCATCGGCAAGGACCTCGGCGCGCAGCTGCGCGGCACGTGTCCGACTTGCGTCGGGATGGGGAGCGTCATGTCGTCGCAGTCGGTTGCGATCGACACGTTTCGCCGCATCGCGGCCGACGCCGGACGCGCTGCGGGCGAAGTCGTCGTGCACGTCGCCCCTACCGTCGCTGCCCAAATGGAGTTCTGGTACGCGGACGAGTGCGAGCACTTGGCGCAAACGATCGAGCGTCCCATCCACGTTCGCGTGGATCCGATGATCCATCCGGAGAGCGCGCGCATCGAGACTTCCGGGCGGCCGGACCGCCTGAAAGAGCACGCGGTCCGCGTCGGAGACGAGCACGAGGTCGAGCTGCTGGCGGGGCGGCTGCCGAATGCGACTTCGGCCGCTGCCGTAGTCGAGGGACGCATCGTCGAGGTCGAAAACGCCGCCAACAGCGCCGGAAACTTCGTGCGCCTGCGCATCCTCGATGTGGACGATCGGAACGACCGGGTTTTGGCCGAGCTCGTAACGGCCGGCGCGAAGCCGCGTCGCCGCCGCACCGGGCGCGCGGCCAAACCGGCGACGGCCGCCGAGCAGACTCGCCAACTGCGCGAGTTGGCGGAGGATGCGGCACGCCAGTCGGCGGCCCGGCCGCCGATCGGAATCTCTCCGGTTACCGAAGAGGAGGAGGCCGAAGACCGGTCCCTGCGCGCCGAGCGAAAGGGCGAGGCTGCGCCGGATGCGATCATTATTGCCGAGGGTGCCGTACAGGAGCACGGCGAGGAAGGACGGCGCAGACGGCGCCGTCGCCGTCGCCGAGGCCGTGGAGGCCGTGGCGAAGAGGGCGAGACTGCGGTGCTCGCGCAGCCCGCGACGCCGGCGGCGCCGCTTCCCGAAGTTCCATCGGAGGCCTCGTCGGAAGAAGGGGGCCAGCACCGCCGTCGCCGGAGGCGCAGGCGGGGCCGCGGAGGACGAGGGGGCGGGGCCGCGGGTGCGGCGCTTCCCGAGCGTCACATTTTTGAGGTCGCCTCGGACGGCGCGGCTCAAGCAACCGGCGAGCGGGCGCCGCGGCAGCCCTCGCGCGCCATCGCACCGGTGGGCGGAGCCCAACTCCCGGCGGTCGAGGCGCCGCCGCCGAGCCTCTCTACGCCGGCCGACGAGCCCAAGCGCACGAAACCGGCGCGCCGCCGGCGCACTGCCGTCACCGTAGCGGGCGAGCTGGAAGGCGCGGCCAGTCCAATTGCGTTGCCGGCTCCCGAGGCGAAGGTCCGGCGCACGCGCAAGGCCGCGGCGGCGCCGAAAGAGGAGCCGCAGCCGCAGGAGGCGCCCAAGCGCCGCGTGATGCGTAAGAAGACCGAGGAACCCGCAGAGCCGGCCGCCGCTCCGAAGCGAAAGAAGTCCGGTGCGGCCGCCAAGCCGGCGGCCTCACGGAAAGGCGCTACACGCCGTTCTCTTGATTGAGGTGCGCGAGCTTGTCGTTGAGGTAGTCGAGCGCGCGCGTTAACTGGTCGTCCTTATCGGGCTTCCCGAACTGCGCGTGCTTGTTTTCGACGACGACGACGTCGGGCGTGATGCCCAAGTGATTGATGTCGCGGTTGCGCGGGGTCAAGTACCGCGCGGTCGTTACCTTCACGGCGCTGCCGTCCGGCAGCGGGTAGATCGTTTGGACGACGCCTTTGCCGAAGGTCTTCGTCCCCATGATCGTTCCGGCGCTGCTGTCTTGAATCGCGCCGGACGTAATCTCAGACGCCGAGGCAGTATAGCCGTTCACCAGCACGACGAGCGGAACCGGCTCGATCGCCGTAGCGTCCGCATCGAGCGTGGTAATGTTCGAGGCGCGAGACTCGACCGAGACGATCGGTCCGCTCGGAATGAACTTCGAGCTGACGGCGACCGCTGCATCGAGGTAGCCTCCGCCGTTGTCCCGCAGATCGAGAACGAGCGCGCGCATACCCTCTTGCTGTAATCGCCCGAGAGCCGCGTTCAGCTCGTCGCCGGTGTCGCGCCCGAAAACGGTCAGGGCGACGTAGCCGATCTTGTTCGGCAGCATCTTCTCGTAAACGCTGAGTTGATGAATTTTCGCGCGAGTGATCGCGATCGGGGCCGGCAATACGGCCTTATCGCGCTCGATCGTGAGCGAGACGCTCGTGCCCTCTTTGCCGCGCAGCTTGGAGCTGGCCTGCTGCAGGCTCATACCCTTTGTCGAGACTCCGTCTATCGCCGTGATGAGGTCGTCCTGCTCGATGCCGGCCTTGTCGGCCGGCCCGTCCGGCACGACGTTCTCTACCGTCACGTACTTCGTTTGATCGTCCGTCTGAATGACGATGCCGGTGCCGCCGAAATCGCCGCCGTCCAGGCCCTCGTTAAGCCCGGCGAACTCCTTGGGCGTCAAAAAGACCGTGTAGCGGTCCTTGACCGATCGCATTATGCCGTCGAGTGCGACGTATCCGAGATCGTGCGCGCTGAACTTCGGACCGGATTCGCCGGCGGCTTGTTCGACTTCGCGATCGATCTCTCGAACGTTCGCTGCCTGCGAGCCCGTTGCGTGCATCGGGGCCAGCGTCGCATTCTTGACGCCGGCGGTCCGCATCGCGGCGAGCAGCTCGAGCCGCACGGTATCGAGGATGGCCTGCTGGTCCACCTTCTTGTAGAAGTTCTCGGTCAGGTACTCGTAGCTGGTGGAGATCTCGCGCACTTCCTGCGCGGGTACGCGCGCGGTGCCGGGCGTCGAGGCGGCCGGGAGCGCGACGAGTGAGGTTGCCAGCGCGGCGGCCGGCAGGAGCGCAAACAGACGTTTCATGATATCCAAATTAACGTAAGAAGTTTTGTAAACGTGCCTTGGCGGCGGCGAGCTGTTTATCGGCCGGCGTGTCTATGAGCGACGGATTAGGATCCTGCTCGACGACGACGTCCGGCTCGATGCCGTGATGCTGGATGTCTCGGCCGGCCGGCGTGACGTAGCGCGCCGTCGTGATCTTCAGTGCGCCCTGGTCGGGAAGCGGGAAGATACTCTGAACGACGCCCTTACCGAACGTGCGCGTACCGACGAGCGTCGCCAGATGGTAATCCTGCAAGGCCCCCGAGGTGATCTCCGAAGCGCTGGCGGTGTACTTGTTCACCAAGATGACGAGCGGCTGCAGCCCGCCGATCGCATCGCCGAGCGCCGATTCGCTCGTCGTTTGGCCGTCGCGCCGAATGGTTGAAACGATCGTTCCCTGCGGTACGAACAGGCTCGAGATCGAGACCGCGGCGTCGAGCAGCCCTCCGCCGTTGTTACGCAGATCGAGAATGTAGCCGTGCGCGCCGGCCGCTTTGCCAGCGAGCAGCGCCTTGCGCATCTCATCGCCCGAGGTCGTGCCGAAGTCCGAGAGGCGGATGTAATCAATCCCGTCTTCCATTTTCGCGCGGACGGTCGGGACGTGGATGATCTCGCGAACGATCTGGTACGAGCGCTCGCGCGAGGGGGCGTTGTACGGGTGCGCGGTGAGGCGCACCGTCGTGCCGGCTTGGCCTCGAATGATCTGCATGACGTGGTCTATCGTCTGCCCGCGGATCGGCGCGCCGTCCACCGTATCCACGATCTCGCCGGGCTTCATGCCCGCGCGCGCCGCCGGCATCTCTTCGATCGGTTGCACGACGATGCGTCCATCTTTGAGCTGGTAGATGTAGACTCCGATGCCCCCGAAGTTTCCGCCGGAAAGGGATTCGTCCAGTCCTCGTATCTCGCGCGGAGAGAGATAGACCGTGTACGGATCGCGCACGGACGTCATGATCGCGCGCAGCGCGACGTCGGCGAGATCGTCCCGGCCGTTCGCGCCGAGTTGGGCCGCGTAGCGATCCTGCGCGTAGGCGAGAACGTCGGCGGCGCGCTTGCCGTCTTGGACGGGGTCGCCGCTGGCCGTTTCGCCGGGAAGCTGTGCCTGCCGGATCTTCTTATCGCTTAAAAAAGCGCGCAGCGCTTGGGATTCAGCGGCGATGGGCGTCTGCGGCTCTATCTGCTTGTAGTAGCTGCTCTCCAGCTTGCGCAGCGCGAGTCCGGCAAGGGTCGAGTCGCCGGCGCCTCGGGTCGCGAACAGATCTTGGAGATCGCCGGTGGTCGCGACGTCGAAAGCCGATCCGCCGGAGACCGCGCCGGACCGATAGGCGAGCAGCATCGCGCCGGCCGCACCGAGTGCGACGACCAGCAGAACCGTCAGGAGAAGGCGTTTTGAAGGGGTCATCTGTCCTCTACAATACCGTGCCGGACCGGCTAAGAGTTTCTCCTCGGCCAGCGTACCCGCTAAGTCTTAATGAAGCCGGGGGGCCGGGTCAACCGGTTTGCCGTTAATTCGTACTTCAAAATGCAGATGAGGCCCGGTTGACTGACCGGTCGAGCCAACGGCGCCGATCGCTTGCCCGCGCGAGACCGACTGGCCGTTAGAGACGTAGATGGCCGAGAGGTGGCCATACCCGGTGGAGTAGCCGCCGCCGTGGTCTATGAGGATGTAGTTGCCGTAGCCCCCGTACCACTGAGCCATGATGACCGTGCCCCCGGCCGCGGCCGTGACGGTCGTGCCGCTGGGTGCGGCGATATCGAGGCCCTGGTGGAACTCAGGCGAGCCGCCGAACGGATTCGATCGCCAACCGAAGGGTGAGGTGATCGTGCCGGTGACCGGCCAAGAGAAGGATCCGGGGCCGCCCTCGCTCTCGACGCCGCCCGCGATACCCGCGGCCTTGCGCTGGGCCGCGAGTTCTCGCTCGCGCTCCTGAATGAGGGACTCGAGCTGAGCCTCTTCGGCCGCCGAAAGGCCCTCGATCTCGGCCACCTGGGAGGCGACCTGGTGCTTCTGTTCTCCCGCGAGTTCCACGAGGTTCCGGCGTTCCGAGGCGAGCGAATCGAGCTGGCTGCGCGCTTCTTCCTGCGCCTGCTCCTCCTGAGCCAGCACGAGGCGCGTGCGCTCGAGATCGGCTTCCATCGAGGAAACGCGTTTCTCGGCGGCCTTGCGCGCGCGCACGGCACGTTCGTTGACGGCGATGAGCAGGCGCAGGTCTTCCCAGCGTTCCACGAACTCGCTAAAGGAGCGCGCGGCGACGAGCGCGTTGACGTAGCTGAGGTCGCCGTATTCGTAGATGTCCACGAGCCTGCGCTTGAGCAGTTCGTCGTGAAGCCGCAGCGAGCGGCGCGCGGCGTCGAGCTGGATCGCGTTCCAATCGAGGCGCCGCTGCGTCCAGTTTTCGTTCGCCTGCAGCGTCCCGATGCGCCCGGTCACCTCACCGATAGCCGCATTCGTCTGGCCGAGTTGCGCCTGCAGGTCGTTATAGTGCAGCGTGACGGAATGGAGCTCGGCGCGTTTTTCGTGCAGCCGGGATTGAATCTGCTCGGCCTTGGCGCGCTCGGCTCGGATGCGCTCGTCAATGCTGGGGCCGCCCGCTCCGGCGTAGATCGGTGCGAACGCCGCCGCGAGCGCGGCGAGCAGCGCGCCCGCGCGCACGATCGCGATCACGTGCGCAGGTGACGCCCGACGGAGATCCAGGCCGCCACGATGCCGATTGCGGCGCCGACCAGCAGCAACTCGCCCGCGAGCAGCGGGGGAGAGACCGGCGTCGCATCGAGTTGCGCCCACGGAAGGGCGGCGAGCAGCCGGGGCCAGACCGTTGCGTGCGCGACCGCGAGCAAACCGACGGCGAGCGCGCCACCGACGATGCCGTCGAGCAAGCCCTCGCAGATGAACGGCAGCCGTATGTACGTGTTCGTCGCGCCGACGAGCTGCATGATCGCGATCTCCCGGCGCCGCGCGAAGACGGTCAGGCGGATCGTGTTCGAGATGATGATACCCGCGACGACGAAGAAAACGGCGATGACGGTGATGCCGATACGCCGAAGCACCGCACCTAGTTCGATCAGACGTGCGACTACCGCGGCCCCGTACACGACGTTGTCTATGCCTTTGAGGCCCCGAACGCTCGCCGCGACGACGGGCACGATCTCGGGATCGCGCACCTTGATGCGAAACTTGTCGGGCAAGGGGTTCTCGGTGAGCAGCGCGGTGTCTATGACGCCTTTGGTCTGCGTACGAAGCTCGGCCAGGCCTTCTTTTTTTGGAACGAACCGCGCCGAAACGATACGCGGGTCTTGCGCCAGCGCGCGCGAGATCGCGCCGATCTGCTGGCCGGTTGCATCGGCGCGCAGATAGGCGGAAATCTCGATCTGATCTAGTACGCGGCTCCCGACGCCGGCGAGCGCGGCGCGGGCGAAGACGAACACGCCCAGCAGAACGATCGTGATGGCGACCGTCCCGATGGCCGTCGCCTGCATGCCGGCGTTGCGCGAAAAGTTGCGCAGCACCTCACCCAGAAAGAACTTGACTTTCCCCGAGTCCAAGATAGTAGAAGCCTCGTTCTTCGTCGGCGGTGACGCGGCCGTCTTCCAAGCGCACTACGCGCCGGCGCATACGGTCCACTACCGCTTGATTGTGAGTGGCGACGACGACCGTCGTGCCTTTGAGGTTGATGCGCAGCAGAAGGGCGGTTATCTCGCCGGTGTTCGCCGGATCGAGGTTGCCGGTCGGCTCGTCGCAGAGGAGGATCTTCGGATTGTTCACGAGCGCGCGCGCGATCGCCGTGCGCTGCTGCTCGCCGCCGGAGAGTTCGCTTGGATACATGCGGCTCTTGTGCGAAAGTCCGACGAGGTCGAGCGAGCGAGGTACCTGGCGCATGACGTCCTTGGTGTGCGCGCCGGTGACCTGCATCGCGTACGCGACGTTCTCCCAGACGGTTTTGTCCGAGAGGAGCTTGAAATCTTGGAAGACGACGCCGAGGTGGCGGCGCAACGCGGGCACGCGGCTGCGGCGCAGGCGGTCCACGCGAATGCCGTCCACCGTGATCTCGCCGGCCGTGGGCTTCGCCTCCCGGTAAAGCAGGCGCATAAGGCTGGACTTCCCGGTTCCCGAGTGCCCGACGAGAAAGACGAAATCGCCCTTTGCGATCTCGAGGCTGACGTTGTCGAGGGCGCGTACGCCGTTCGGGTAGACGAGCGAAACGCCGCGGAGGGAGATCATCGCTGCGAGAGGAGTTTTACGGAGGGTGGGGGCTATACCTTCGCCATGAACTTCGACCTGACCGACGAGCAGAAGGCGATCCAGAGCCTCGCGCGCGAGTTCGCTCAAAACGAGGTGCGGCCGCGCGCCGAAGAGATGGATCGGGAGGAGCGCTTCCCGTACGACCTCGTCAAGAAGATGGCGGACCTGGGCTTCATGGGCCTGCCCTTCCCCGAAGAGTATGGCGGCGCGGGCGCCGACACGGTGAGCTACGCGCTGGCCGTTATGGAGATCGCGCGCGCCGACGCCTCGACGGCGATCACGATGGCGGCGCACGTCTCGCTCGGCGCGACGCCTTTCTACCTGTTCGGCACGGAGGCGCAGAAGCGGCAGTATCTCGTCCCGCTCGCGCGCGGCGAGATGCTGTGGGGATTCGGCTTGACCGAACCGCAGGCGGGCAGCGACGCGGGAAACGTGCAGACGAAGGCGGAGCTGCGCGACGGTTCCTGGATCGTCAACGGCACGAAAGCATTCATCACGAACTCCGGCACCGAGATCACCGGCGGTACGACGATCACGGCGATGACCGGTACCCGCCCCGACGGCTCGAGGGAGATCTCCAACCTGATCGTGCCGCAGGATACGCCCGGTTTTACGCGCAGCCGCAAGTATCGCAAGATGGGTTGGAGGGCGTCGGATACGCGCGAGCTCGCCTTCGTGGACGCAAAAGTTCCCGAAGAGAACCTGCTCGGCCCCAGGGGCGACGGCTACCGGCAGTTCCTCTCGATTCTAGACGGCGGACGCATATCGGTCGCGGCGCTCTCGATCGGCTTGGCCATGGGGGCGTACGACGAAGCGCTCGCCTACGCGAAAGAGCGTCAGGCATTCGGCCGGCCGATCAGCAAGTTTCAGGCCATCTCGTTCAAGCTCGTAGACATGCTCACCGAGATCGAGCACGCCAAGCTCATGACGCTCCGCGCCGCGTGGGAGAAAGATAACGGACGGGACTTCGTGCAGACCGCGAGCTTCGCGAAGCTCTTCGCCGCGGAGGTCTCGCATCGCGTCGTCAACGAGGCGCTGCAGATACACGGCGGCTACGGTTTCATGGACGAGTATCCGATATCGCGTATGTACCGCGACCAGAAGATCAACGAGATCGGAGAGGGCACGAACGAAGTCCAGCGGCTGATTCTGGCGCGTTTAATGGGTCTTTAAGCTTCAGACTCTCGGAGTGGACAAGTCGGTGGCCGACCCTATAGAATGTGCTCCGAAAGGATCTGATGCATTTATGACGTTCCTTACGCGACTTTTGTCTCTCGCCGGTTTTGCCGCAGCGCTTGCTTGCGCGACGCAGGCGGCGCGCGCGCAGGAAGCGGCTCCCGCGCCGACGTCCACGCCCGACCCTGATGGACCGGCAGTACGACGGCAACTGGCACCTGACGCTTGCGCCGTACGTCTGGCTGCCGACCGTCAAGGGAAACTTCCAGTACTCGATTCCCACGCTCTCGCGGCACGGCGGCGGCGTGGTTCAGCCGAGCGTCGGCGTCGGTCCGAGCGATTACCTGTCGAACATCAACTCGACGGTGATGTTTTCGGTTGACGCGCGCAAGGGCGCCTTCGACGTCTTCGGCGACTACATCTACCTCAATGCGACTGCCAGTGCGTCGGCCTATACGACGGTTACCGGCCCTCACGGCAGGGTGCAGATTCCGGTATCGTTCAGCACCGACGCGCGGCTTGCGACGTCCATCTGGGAGGCCGCGCTCGGTTATACCGTCGCGCGGGGCCACAACGCGGATCTGAGCGCGTTCTGGGGCATCCGCTCGTTCCCAGCGACCGTTACTTTGGGCTACAACGCCACGATCGGCCGGCGCGGCTTGATCAATCCGTCGGGGACGGTCCGCTCGGCAAGCTACTTGAGCGACACGGTCTTCGGACTGCGCGGCAAAGCCTTCCTCGGCGACTCGCACTGGTACGTTCCGTACTACGCCGATATCGGTACGTCCATCAATCAAGTCCCGAATCTAACGTGGGAGGCCTACTCGGGACTCGGCTACGGCTTCAACCACGGGCAGACGCTGCTGGCGACGTACCGCGCGCTGAACTACTCCGGCTTCGCGCCGGGGAGCTTCGTGCAGAAGATGTCGCTATACGGGCCGCTGGTAGGCTATACGTTCAACCTCTAGGGTAGGGGTCGCGCCGAGCGCGCGCTCGAAGTACGGGGCGGAGGAGGAGCCTTCGATGAGATTCCGTCTTTGTTTGGCCGCGGCGCTCGTCGCGGCCACGGCGTTGCCCGCGGCGGCGGCGCTCTCCGTCGGCGCAAAAGCGCCCGCGTTCAGTCTGCAAGCCTCGCTGGGCGGGAACGTATTCACCTTCGATCTCGCCCAAACGCTCAAAAAGGGGCCGGTCGTGCTCTACTTCTACCCCGCAGCGTTCACGACCGGGTGCACGATCGAGGCGCACGACTTTGCCGACGCTATCGATCAGTACCAGGCACTGGGTGCAACGGTGATCGGCGTCTCGCACGATCCGATCGCGACCTTGCAGAAGTTTTCCGTCAGCGAGTGCCGGAGCAAGTTCGCCGTTGCGGCCGACACGAACGGAACCGTCATGAAGGCGTACGACGCCGTGCTCGCTGCCCATCCGCAGTACGCCAACCGGACCTCGTACGTCATCGCACCCGATGGGACGATCGTCTACACGTACACGAGCCTCGATCCGGCCGACCACGTACAGAACACGCTCAACGCGCTCAAGGCCTGGAAAGCCGATCATGCCGGAGCCTCGTCCCCGTGAGACGCGCGTGCGGTCGCGCTGCTTGCGCTCGTCGCGATCGGCGCGACGCCCAGCCCTTCCCCCTCTCCCAGGCCGACGCCGAATCCGTACCGTCAGCTCGACTTTGCGTCGCCGACGCTGAGCGCACAGCCGCAGGGCCGGATCGCCGTCACCGGGGGTTGGGCCGCCGTCAAGCGCGACGGTAAAGGCGCGGTCGTCTGCGTGTCGTTCAAAAATGAAGCGTCGCTCGCGGCGACGCGCGTCGTGTTCGAGTTTTCCATAACGGATCGCTCCGGAGCGAACGTGGCCGATCTCGAACTGGACCGGAAGGGCACGTTTTCGCCGGGCGTCTCCGATCGAAGGGTGGCAGTCGCTCTCGGATTGGCAAGGGGGCGTCGGGCATCGCGGATACGGCGACAACTGCAAGACGTATAGTTCCGGCGTTGCTGCCTTTCCGCTGCTCTCCGCCCGGTACGTCACGTATCACGTACGTGCGGTCGAGTACGCCGACGGGCGCTCGTGGCCGGCGTCTTCGCCCCAGCCTTAGACCGCGTCGTCCTTGGCGAAGAGCTGCTGGGCTCGCGGCAGGCGCTTCGCCCGCTCGCCGGTGTCGAGCGCGGTAACGTCGCGCGGCACGACGTCGATGGGCGGAATCTCGGTCATCTCCTCGCCGCCCAGCCACGCTTCGTCCTTTCAGCTTGCGCCCTTGCGGGAGCAGTTTCGTTTCGTAGGAGCCGACCGCGCCGTTGAACGCATTGACCGAGCGCTCGAGATGCTTGCGTACGTCGGAGAGATGTTCTGAGAACTTGAGCGCGCGTTCGTAGAGCACGCGGCCGATCGCGGCGATACGCTTGGCGTTCTCCTCCTGCCGAAGCGCCTGCCACCCCATAGCAAACGTGCGCAAGAGGCTGATGAGCGAGAGAGGTCCCGCAACGAGCACCCCTTTATCCAGCGCGTACTCGATCAGTGCCGGATCCTCGCTGCAGGCCGAGCTCAAGAACGCCTCGCCAGGGACGAACATGACGACGTAGTCGGCGGAACCCGGTGCGGTCTGGTAGCCGCGTCGCGAAAGCGCGTCCACGTGATCGCGTAGAGCGCGCGCGTGCTGTTTCGTAAGCGTGCGGCGGGCTTGGTCGTCGACGGCCTCCAGTGCCGCCTGCATCGCGTCTATGGGCGCCTTCGCGTCCACGAAGACGCAGCGCTCGCCGGGAAGCGTGATCGTCATATCGGGGCGAGCGCGCGCTTCGTCCAGCGCGATGGTCCGCTGCTCCGTGAAGTCGCAGTAGGCCAGCATCCCGGCCTTTTCGACCACGTTGCGCAGCTGCATCTCGCCCCACTTCCCGCGAGAGGCGGGGTTGCGCAGCGCGGTGACGAGCGTGGACGTTTGCGTCGTGAGATTCGCGGTCGCGCTCTCGAGTTTGTCGGCGCGCCCGAGCAGCTGGTCTATCTGCTCGCGCAGGCTCCCGGCATCGCGCTGGCGCTTGGCTTCCAGGTCGGCGATGATCTTGTCGAACTCGCCGAGTTTCTGCGTGACCGGAGAGACGAGCTCGCCGACCCGCTCGCTGGCGCGCAGCGCCGTCGCTTCGCGCAGCTCGTTCTTGGCCCGTTCGAGCAGCGCTTCGATCGCGTTGTGTTGAACGTTTTGCGCACTCTCTAGCGTAGCGCGCAGCGCCGCGTTCTCCGAGCGTGCGGCGAGATAGGCCAGCGCGGCGCCGATCGCCGCGCCGAAGATGAAGATTGCCGCTATGGCGAGCGCGGTCACGGCGTCTGTTCGCCCAAGCGCGCGCGCAAGTATTCTACCGTTCGCGTCCACGCGTCGAGCGCGGCGTCCGGCGCGTACGACGCCCGGCGGGAGTCGAAGAAGGCGTGCCCGGCACCCTCGTAGATACGCACGTCGCTGCCTTCGGGCAGCCGCGCGGCGAAGGCCTCCACCTCGGAGGCGGGGATGCTCCGGTCGTCGGCGCCGTAACTGCCGCTAACGGGCACGCGCAGCGCGGCGGGATCCACTTCCCTTACCGCACCGTAGAAGGAGACGACGCCGTCGAACGCCTGCGGATTCGCAGCGGCGCACTGCAGCGCGATGCGCCCGCCCATGCAGAATCCTAGGACGGCCGTCCTCGTCCTAGGGAACTTATCGTGCAGGAGCCGTTGCGCGGCCAGCAGATCGCTTTGAACGCGCTGGGGTTCGAGTCGCCCCGCAAAGGCGCGGAACGGGACGGAGTCGGTAGCGCCGTCGCCGTCGGGCACGCCTTCGAAACGTGAGTAGAGGTTGGGGACGATGGCGGCAAAGCCGGTCTTCGCGAGCCGGTCTACTACGTCGCGCATGGAGAGGTCTATGCCCCAAACGTGCATCGCCACGACGACGGAAGGGGTTTGCGCCAGCGAATGCGTGGGCCACGCGCCGTAGACGTCGAGGTTCCCGTCGCCCGTGTCGAGCGCGAACCGATCGGAGTAGATTGCGTCGTCGCCGGCCATGATACGGACGAGTTTCATCGCCGGAGCGGACGCTCCTCGAAGCAACCGTGCGAGCAGGCAGTTGCCCCAAGTCGTAGGCCTCGGACGCCGAAAAAGATAAAATGACACCCGCTTTGGATCAGCACACGATCGTGAGCGTACCGCTCCCCGAGATGGGGGAGTCGGTCACGCAAGGCTCCATCGTCGAGTGGCGCAAGAAGGTCGGCGACTTCGTCGCTGAGGGCGACGCGCTCGTCGAGGTGACGACCGATAAGGTGGACGTCGAGGTGCCGGCGATCGCCTCGGGCCGCCTGACGCGGATCCTTGCCCAGGAAGGCGACACGGTCGCCGTCGGAGCGCCGCTGGCCGAGATAGACACCGCGCAGAGCGACGCCGCCGCCAAACCGTCCGCAGGGAACGGCACCGCCTCCCGCGCCCCCGCTCCGCCGCCCCCGGCCGCCGCGGCGCCCGGACCGTCCGGCGAAGGGCTCGCCGACCGGCCGGCACGCCGGATCGCAGCCAAGCTCGACGTTGACCTAGCGCTCGTGCGCGGCTCCGGGCCGGGCGGCCTCATTCTGCGCTCGGACGTGCTCGCGCAAGAACAGAGCGCGCGTCGCCGGCCGGCCGCCGCTCCCGCCGCGCCGCAGCCGCCCCTGCCAAAAGGATCGACGCTCGTGCCGCTGCGCGGACCCGCCGCTGCGCTGGCCGGGTATATGGAGCAGAGCCTTACGATCCCGACGGCGACGAGTTTCCGGAGCCTGCCGGTGGACGTGCTCGACGCGCGCCGCAAGGAGTGCAACGGCGCGATTAACGCGGCCGGCCGCAGCGAGAAAATTTCGTTCACGCATCTCATCGCCTACGCGCTCGTACGCGCTGCGCGCGAACTGCCGTACGTCACGCACTCGTTCCGCCGGGACGAGCGCGGCGCACCTGCGCGTCTCGAACCGGGCATCCATCTCGGCCTCGCGGTGGACAGCGAACGCAAAGACGGCACGCGTTTCCTCGTCGTTCCGGTTATAGCGGATGCAGGTTCGCTCGATTTCGCGGCGTTCCGGACGAAGTACGAAGATCTCGTGGCCAAAGCCCGCGAGAACAGACTCGTCGCCGACGAACTGCAAGGCGCTTCGTTCACGCTCACCAATCCCGGCGGTATCGGCACGATCGCTTCGGTACCCCGCTTGATGGCGGGGCAAGGCGCGATCCTCGCGGCGGGCGCGATCGGATACCCGCCGGGCTTTGCGACGGCGAACGAGCAGTCTCTGCGGCTCCTCGGAGTCTCGAAAGTAATGCAGATCACGAGCACGTACGACCATCGCGTCATTCAAGGCGCTCAGTCGGGCGAGTACCTGCGGCGCGTGGACGATCTGCTGCAGGGCGCGGACGGCTTCTACGAGGAGGTCTTCGCATCGCTCGGACTGCAAGCCGCACCGGCGCCCGCCCCGGCGAGCGCACCGGCCGCAGCGCGCCCGTCCGACGAGATGCTCCGCGCCGTCGCTTCGGGCATGGCGATCGTCGCGGCCTATCGGCGTCACGGCCACCTCGCAGCAAATCTCGACCCGCTCGGCGCCGACCCGGTCGGCGACGGATCGCTCGATCCGCAGAACTACGGGCTGACGCCCGCGCTTCAGAGCGCGATACCGGCCGGCGTCCTGAACGTGAAGGTTCCCGGACGCACGCTGGCCGAGGTGCTGCCGCACCTCAAAGAGACGTACGCCTCGACGATAGCATACGAGATCGAGCACATCTCCAACGCGAAAGAACGCCTATGGCTGCGCGACTACATAGAGTCGGGCCGCAACAAAGTCCAGCAGTCCGCGCAGACTCAGGTCGAGTTCCTGCGACGGCTCACGCGCGTCGAAGGCTTCGATCGCTACATTCGCAAGACGTTCCTCGGTCAGAAGACCTTCTCGGGCGAAGGGCTCGACGTCATGGTGCCGATGCTCGAGGAGATGCTCGACATGCTGGCCGACGACGGCATCGAGAACGCCGTGCTCGGGATGGCGCACCGCGGACGCCTCAACGTGATCGCTCACGTCGTCAACCTGCCGTACGAAGAAGCGATGACCGAGTTCGAAGCCGCGCAGTACCGCGGGAACCTCGGCGACGACGACGTCATGGGCGACGTGAAGTACCATCACGGCGCGACCGGCGTCTTCACGACCTCGAAGGGCAAAGAGATCGGCGTGACCCTCGCCCACAACCCGAGCCACCTCGAGGCGGTGGATCCGGTCGTCGAAGGCGTCGCGCGAGCCCTGCAGACGGACCACACGCACGGCGTACCTTCCCGCGACCGCAAACGCGCGGTGCCGATTCTCATCCACGGAGACGCCGCGTTCACCGGCCAGGGCATCGTCTCCGAGGTCTTCAACATGCAGGCGCTGCCGGGATATCAGACCGGTGGGACCATTCACCTGATCGCCAACAATCAGATCGGCTTCACGACCGATCCGCAGGACGCGCGTTCGACTCGCTACGCGTCCGACCTCGCGAAAGGTTTCGACGTACCGATCGTGCACGTCAACGCCGACGACGTGGATGCGTGTATCGCGGCCGTGCATTTGGCCGTGGACTACCGCCGCGCTTTCGGGAGCGACGTGCTCGTGGACCTCATCGGCTACCGCCGGTTCGGCCACAACGAGCAGGACGAACCCGCCTATACGCAGCCGCATATGGCCGAGCGCATCAAGAGCCATCCGACCGTGCGGGAGCTCTTTGCGAACAAGCTGATCAATCAAGGCATCATCACCGCCGATCAATCCCGCGAGATGGCGGACGAAACGGCCGAACGCCTGGCGCAGGCGCGCCGCGCCGTCAAAGGCGCGCTCGCAACGCACATCCACGGACGCAAGATGTCCGGAAGCAATACCTTCGACGGCACGCGGCTCGTGCCGGTAAGCGCGGCAGCGCTGTTGGCGTGGACCGACGCGCTCGGAAGCGTGCCCGCCGGCTTCACGCTGAACAAGAAACTCAAGGGGCAGTTCGAGCGGCGCCGGGCCGCGATCGCCGAGAAGGGCATCGTGGATTGGGGAACGGCCGAAGCGCTCGCCTTCGCCTCCCTGCTGGCCGGCGGCACGCCGATTCGTTTGACCGGGCAAGATACGCAGCGGGGCACGTTCAGCCACCGCCACGCCGTGCTGCATCCATCGCCGCCGCCGGCGAGCTCCCAGAGCGAGGTCTGGATCCCGCTGCAGCATATCGCGGAGCGTCAGGCGTCCTTCGAGATTCGGAACAGCCCGCTCTCGGAGTATGCGTGCATGGGCTTCGAGTACGGATACGCCGCGCAAGAACCCGAGGCGCTCGTGCTGTGGGAGGCGCAGTACGGCGACTTCTTCAACGGCGCGCAGGTGATCGTGGATCAGTTCGTCGCCGCCGGTCAAGCCAAGTGGGGACAAACGACGCGGCTGACGCTTCTCTTGCCGCACGGGTACGAAGGCGGCGGACCGGAACACTCGAGCGCGCGTCTCGAACGCTTTCTCCAGCTCGTCGCCGAAGGCAACCTTCGCGTGGCGTATCCGTCCGTGGCGAGCAACTACTTCCACCTCTTACGCATGCAGGCGCGCTCGCCCATCGCGGTGCCGCTCGTCGTAATGACGCCCAAATCGCTGCTGCGAGCCGAGAGCGCGTCGGGAACGGTCGAGGAGATGACCGACGGCGCGTTCGAGCCGGTGATAGACGATCCGCGCGCGCTCGACCGCGAGCGCATCGAGCGGCTCGTGCTCTGCAGCGGCAAGATCTACCACGATCTCGCGGCACACGAGGCGTACCGCAAACTCGGACGGACGGCCATCGCGCGGATCGAGCTGCTCGCGCCGCTGCCGGTGGCCGAGATCAACGCGCTCATCGCCCGGTACCCGAAGCTCAAGAAGATCGTATGGGTGCAGGAGGAGCCGAAGAACATGGGAGCGCGCGCGTTCGTGCGCAGGCGCCTGCTCGAAGGCAAGCGCGACGGCTTCGACATCGAGTACATCGGGCGGGGCTATCGCGCGAGTCCGAGTGAGGGCTACGCAGGCCAGCACGCCGTCGAACAGGAGCGTATCGTCGCCACGGCGCTCGCCGAATAAGGCGCGGCGTTACGCGAGACTGCCGGCCTCGAACATCTTGCGAAGGAGCTCCTCCACGTTTCCGGCGTCGGTAAAAAGCCGGCGCGTCTGCGGCCCGATGAAGCCCTCTCCCAGCATCGAGTCGAAGAGTGCCAGCAATGCGTCGTAGTACCCTCGATGGTTGAGCAAGCCGATCGGCTTGTCGTGGATGCGGAGCTGTCGCCAGCTCAGCACCTCGCAGAACTCGTCCATCGTACCGAAGCCGCCGGGAAGCGCCATGAACGCATCGGAGCGTTCGTTCATGAGCGCCTTGCGCTCGTGCATCGTCTTGACGACGTGCAGCTCGGCCAGGCCTTCGTGCGCGATCTCGGCGCGGGCGAGCGCTTCGGGGATGATGCCGATCACTTCGCCGCCGCACGCGAGCGCGGCGTCCGCGACGGCACCCATCAAACCGATGCTGCCGCCCCCGTAGACGATGCCGTAGCCGGCGGCGGCGATCGTTTCGGCGGCGTGGCGAGCCGTCGCTACGTAGGATTCGCTGCCGGAGTGCGAGCCGCAGAAGATGCAGATGCGTTTCATGGACCTGCGCGGTTGGTCGCGCGGACGGGCTGCGCCTGCCGGTGAGGCTCTGGGTTTGGGCCTGCGCCGAGTTCGCCGTGCTCGCGGTCCTCGCATGCGTGCGTGCGAAGCTCTGGACGTACGGCTCGGACACCGGAACGTTCGCACAAGCGATCGCGGACACGCTCCACGGCATGCGCGACGGCGTCGAAGGCGGTTCCCACTTTCGCTACCACTGGTCGCCGTCGCTCGCGCTGCTCTGGCCGCTCGTGGCGGTCACGCGCAGCGCGCTGCCGCTGCAGATCGTGCAGGCCGCGGCGACCGTGGCGTGCGCGCCGCTGCTCGCGGCCCTGGCGCTTCCGTACGCCGGCGCGCGGCTCGCGCGCGCGCTCGGATACCTGGCGCTCCTCTATCCGCCGCTGCTCGCCCTCGGCTTTGACGAGTTCCACGAGCTGGGCCTGTTCGCGCCGCTCGTCCTTGCGCTGCTGCTCTGCGCGGATCGCGAACGTTGGGGCTGGTTTGCAGCGTGCGGTCTCGTCGCCGTGGGACTGCGAGAGGATGCCGCGCTGACGCTCGGCGTAGCGGGCATCGTCCTGGCGGCGATAGGCGCGCGTCCCGCCGAGCGCGGACGCGGTTTGCTCGAAGGGCGGCCGGCTTCGCCCCGCGCGCTCGCGCTCGCCGGCGGCTCGCTCGCGCTGGCATCGGCGGCCGCGCTGCTCCTGTACTACGGCGTCATCGCGCCGAGGTTGGGCGGCTGGAAGCCGAGCCACTTCTACGTCTATCCTTTCGCCGACGGGCCGCTTGCGCTCGTTCTGGCGCCGCTCGTGCATCCGCGCGAGTTCGCCGGTGCGATCTTCACCTTCGGACGGCTCACGTACGTGCTCGAAGCGCTCGTACCGCTCGCGTTCCTTCCGCTGCGTTCGCGTTGGGCGCTCCTCGCGCTTCCCGGAGGCGCGATCGTGCTGCTCGCCAACTCCGGCTACGTCTGGCGCATGGGCGATCACTACGCCGCGCTCTGGATACCGTGGCTGCTCGTAGCCACGGCCGGCGCGGTTTCGGCGCTCTCCCGCGCGTCCGGCGAGATCGCGGCGCGCAGGTGGACGACGGCCGCAAGCGTCGTCTGCGCGATCTTCCTCATCGCGTTCGATCCGATGCATCCGCTGCACTACCTCCATCCGTACTACCGGGATCTCGCATCGGCGCGCCGCGCCATAGGCTGCGTCCCGAAGGACGCGTCGCTGGCCACTTACGACGAGTGGTTCTCGGCCGTCGCGGCGCAGCGTCCGGCCGCGACGATCGATCGCGTCGGCGGCGTGCAATACCTCGTGTATGCCTCCGACTTTCCGGCCGGCGGCACGCAGTCCCGGATCGCGCCGGAACTCTCGGCCGCGCTGGCGCGCGGCGAGTATCGCGTACTCTGCCGCTTTGGCGACGTCGCCGCTTACGTGGCGCGATGAACGGGGCGATTCCCGGGCCGAGCCGCTGGACCGCGCTCGCGCGTCTGCTGCCCCGTCCTTTCGAACGCTTTCCCGCCTTCATGACGGAGATGACGGCGCGCTACGGCAACGTGCTCGCCTTCGCACTGCCGTGGCGCTCGTACGTCTTTCTCAACGAGCCCGCGGCGATCAAGGACGTGCTCGTCACGCAGCAGCACGCGTTTTCGAAATCGCTCGGCACGCGCGTGCTGCGCCTGCTGTTGGGCGACGGCCTGCTCACGAGCGAGGATCCGCTCCACCGGCAGATGCGGCGGATCGTGCAGCCGGCCTTTCATCGCGAGCGGATCGCCGAGTACGCTCGGATCATGGAGCACGATGCGCGCGCGTTCGCCGATCGTCTGCGGACGGACGAACCATTCGACGCGCACGCCGCGATGACGGAGCTGACGCTGCGCATCGCGACGCGCACGCTCTTCGGCAGCGACGAAAGCGACTCGGCCGCCGCCGTCGCCGGCGCGCTCCGCCTCATGATGGAGGAGTTTCCGTATATGCTCGTGCCGTTCGGATCGCTGCGGCGGCGCCTGCCGCTCCCGAGCACGCGACGCCTGGATCGCGCGCAGGCGACGCTCGACGAGATCATCTACCGCCTAATCGCCCGGCGACGGCGCGAGGGCGGCGATCGCGGCGACGCGCTTTCGATGCTTCTGGAGATCGGCGACGACAAGCAGATCCGCGACGAGATCATGACGCTCTTTCTCGCGGGCCACGAGACGACGGCCAACGCGCTCACCTGGACGCTGTGGCTTCTCGCGCAGAACCCGCAGGTTGACGAACGCGTGGGCGCGGCGGTGCGCGAGGGCGACCGCGAGTATCTGAACTGCGTCGTCAAGGAGGCGCTGCGGCTCTATCCGCCGGCGTGGATTCTCGGCCGCGAGACGCTGCGCGACGTGACGCTCGTGGAGGGGAGCTTCATCCCCGCTGGAACGACCGTTTTCATGGCGCCGCTCGTGCTGCATCGCCGCGCCGACGTCTTCGCCGATCCGGAGCGCTTCGATCCGGACCGCTGGACGCGCGGCGAACCGCCGCCGTATGCGTATCTGCCGTTCGGCGCAGGCGCGCGCCGCTGCATCGGCGAGGAGTTTGCGCTCGCGGAGGTTGGGATCGTGCTCGCGGCGCTGCTCGGGCCTTTTCGCTTCACGCGGGCTTCTACGGAGCCCGTCCGGGCCGCGGCGCTGGTGACGCTGCGCCCGGCAGGACCGGTTCTTCTGCGCGCGTCGCATCGCGCCGGGAACGGTGCGTTGTGAACGTTGCCCGCATCGCGACCGCGCTCGCCGCCCTGATCGTTGCGGCGGCCTGCACCGCATCGCAACGCTCGGATACCGGCGAGGCCGGCGTTCGAGCGGTCGTGGATGCCGCGGTGGCGCCCGTCATGAAAGCGTACCGCATTCCCGGGATGGCGGTCGGCGTTGTTTCCGGCGGCGCCGAGCGCGTCTTCAGCTACGGCGTTGCCTCCAGGCAGACGGGGCGGCCGGTCACCGGGGATACGCTCTTCGAAGTCGGCTCGATCAGTAAGACGTTTACCGCGACGCTCGCGTCCTACGCGCAGGTTACGGGCCGCCTATCGCTATCCGATAGAACCTCTACGTATCTGCCGCAGCTCGCGGGAACGCCTTTCGGCTCCGTAACCTTGCTCGAACTGGGCACGCACGCGACGGGCGGACTCCCGCAGCAGGTTCCCGACGGCATTGCGGACCTCGGCGGTCTTCTAACGTATCTGCAGCGGTGGCAGCCTCCGCATCCGCCGGGTACGTACAGATCCTACTCGAACGTGAGCATCGGACTGCTCGGCGTCGTGGCGGCGAAGAGCCTGCACCGTGACTTCGTCGATCTCATGCAGGAGCAGCTCTTTCCCGCGCTCGGCCTGCGAGGGACGTACGTTCGCGTGCCGGCGTCGCAGATGGCGAACTACGCCCAGGGCTATACCGAGGACGACGCGCCGATCCGCGTGCACGACGGCGTGCTCGCGGCGCAGGCGTACGGCGTGAAGACGACCGCCGGCGGTCTGCTGCACTTTCTAGATGCAAATATGGGCGCGATCGCGCTGCCGGCAGCGCTGCGCGGCGCGATCCTGCAGACCCATACCGGCTACTTCCAGGTCGCAGGCATGACGCAGGACCTGATCTGGGAACAGTATCCGTACCCGGTCGCGCGCGAAGCGCTGCTGGAGGGAAACGGCCGCGCGATCATATTTGGAACGGTACGGGTAGTCCGCCTAAACCCGCCGGAGGCGCCGCGGAACGACGTCTGGATAAACAAGACGGGCTCGACGAACGGCTTCGGCGCCTACGTTGCCTTCGTGCCGGCCAAGCGCTTAGGCATCGTCATTCTCGCCAACAAGTCGTATCCGATCTCGCAGCGGGTGAAGCTGGCATACGAGATCCTCTCGCGTCTGGCCGGAGTGTAAAGCCGCAAAGCGCACGCGAGCCCGGCCGAAACGGCCGGGCTCGCGGAATGCCGGGACGCGACGCGCCGTCCGCGATTAGTGCGTGCTGATCCCCGAGCCCCACGGCGAGACGAATCCCGCGTAGGCGTTCGATTGCGTCGGGTTGCCGCCGCCGGGGAACTTCCACCGGTAGGCGGTATCCACGGGGCTGCCGCCGCAGTTCGGCGTGTAGTCGGCGCCGGCGATGAATCGCTTACCCGAGATGCTCATGAGCGTCGGCTGCACGATGTCGCAAGCAGGGGTTCCGTTCGAGTTGTTCAGGGCGATGCTCGTTCCCAGGGTTGCCGTCGAGCCCGAGATCGTTGCCGGATAGACGCAGCTGACGATGCCGGCGTCGTTGCATTCCTGATCTGCCACTGCCAGGTAGTTGCCCGGTGCGTACCACTGGATCATGCCCGGGAAGTAGATGGTTCCGCCGGCGACGTTGACGGTGACCGGCGTAGACGTCCCCGCGGGGAGTTCCGAGAGAAGGAACTGGTTGACGCACTGACTGTTCGATCCGGTGCAGCCGTTGAAGAAGAGGTTGCCTTGCGTATCGTATGCAGGGTACCAGTACTGATACATCGAGGGATTCGTGTACGCGGTCGGCGTGCCGGCCGCGCCCGGATAGACCAGGACTTCGCCCGATGCCGCCGTGGGATCGCTCGGCGGTCCGTTGTACTGGTTCGTGACGGCGAGGTCGCCGTTGACGGGATTCACCGAGCAGCCGGTTGGGCCGCCGTCCGGATCGGTCAAGGTGGCCATGTACGCGCCCAGGCGCGAGTACTGCACGAGCTGATTGCTGCCGGTTTCGGTGATCCACATGTTGCCCAGGGCGTCCGCGCAAATCCCCTGCGGCTCGCTGAAGCCGGTGAGAACGCCGCGGAGCTTCATCGCCGCGCTCGGGTTGTGGTTCAGCAAGAACATGTCAACGTCGCCGGTAGAGAAATCCGAGACCCAAAGCATACGAGGATTTCCTTGCGCGATCTGCGGCGAGATCCACGACTTGCGCCGATCGGGGCGCATCGGGACTTGCCGGCCGTAGGGCACGACCGCGGTGCCGATGTGACGGCCGCCGCGCGCGTTGGCCCCCGACCCGGCCGTTCCCAGTGCGGTTGCGCCGGTCGACGGCGCCGCGCCGCCGCTGCAGCCGGCAAAAACTGCCGCCGCCGCCACGCACGACGCCAAGACAAATGTCTTAAAGGCTCTCATACTAAAGTCGTCCCTCTTCTTAAAAAAAGCGAATCTGATGATACGTCTCCCCCTATGATTCCACAAGCTGGGGCCCGGATGCCTTCGCGTCACTCCCGCGAGGGACGCTCGGCGAGCATATCCCCGGTTTCGATCTGCAGGTCGGCATCGCGCCAGCGCACGCCGGCACCGCCCAGGCCGAACGCCCAAACTCCCAGCCCGAAGAAATCGCGCAGCGGTACGAGCCACAGCGGGGCGGGCGCGACGCCCAGCGCGCGCGCCGCGACGCGCTGGAGCGCGATTCGCAGCGCGGCCGCAACGCACAGCACGACGAGGCTCGCAGGCCGCGGCGCCAGGAGAAACGCCAGCAGCGCCAACGGGAGCGGATAGGTGAGAAACATTCCGGCGTAGCCGGCGGGCTGCACGCCGCGAATCGTGCGATGCCATCGCAGCTCGTGATTCCAAAGCGCTGCGAGGCTCGAGTCCGAGACGATCGTGTGGATGACGTACCGTGGGATGACGACGCTCCGGCCGCGGGCCGTCGCGAAGTGTCCCAACATGTAGTCGTCGGCGAGATGCGGCGCCAGCGCCTCGAAGCCGCCGACCGACGCGAGCAGCTCCGCGCGGAATGCATTCGTCGGGCCCAGACAGTGGCGCATCGGGCGAAAGAGCCGGTTCACGAACACGGACGGGATGAACTGCTCGTTCATGAACATGGCGCCGAGTTTCGAGGAGAGCGACGCGTCGGGGATGCCGGCGAAGACGCAGGTCGCCACCCCCACCGCCGGTTCGCGCAAACGTGCCGTGACCGAGCGCACGTACGACGGCGTCACGCGCGTATCGGAGTCGGCGAGGATGAGCACGTCGTGGCGAACCAGACGCATCATCGAGAGAACGTTGGCAATTTTCGGATTGCGCGCTCCCGGGACTTCGCCGACGTCTATCTCGATGTTTCGATCCGGCAGCGATGCGGCGAGACGGCGCGCGATCGGCAGTGCGGGATCGTCGTCGCGCGCGACGCCCAGCACGAGCTGACAGACGGGATAGTCCTGCAACGCGAACGAGCGCAGATTCTCTTCGAGTTCGCGCTCCTGCCCGTGAAGCGGCACGATGAGCGTGACCGGCGGCAGATCGCCGGCGGTATCGTCCGCGGGTTCGCTGCCGAAACGAGCGCTAGCGACAATTGCCGCACCGGCGTACGCTATCGCGGCGATTGCGGCGACCTCCAGACCGAATGCGAGGAGAGGCACTACCTGCACCGGGCGCTGTTCGCCCATCGGCGGAAGCGGGCCTTGCAGCCGCGCGCGAAGAAGCCGCCGTCGAGTTGGGAACGGAACGATTTCGCCGCCGCGATCACGTCGCCATCAACGCGCTGTGGGTAGGCGTGCACTTCCAAGACGCGGCGTTGATGGCGATTATCGTGCCGGCATTGCTGCTGCAGCTGGCGCCGGCGGATCACACGTACGCGCTCGCGGTCGTCTCGACCGCCGTCGCCGTCGGAACGGCAGTCGTGCCGCCGTTCGCAGGCGCACTCTCCGACCGGCTTCGGCGGCGTGGGGGCGATCGCCGCGTGCAGACGGCGGTCGTGCTCGCGATAGACGCGCTCGCGCTCGTCGCGATGGCATACGTGCAATCGGCCTTCGATCTCGGAGTCACCGCCGTTGCCGCGACGATCGCGCTGATCAGCGGGTCGGTCGTCTTCCAAGTCCTCGTACCCGAGATCGTTCCTCGGCGTTTCTGGGGGACGGCCGCCGGATTTCGCGGCGCGATGACGCTGCTCGGGACGATCGTCGGCCTGCTGCTCGGCGCGCTCTTGGCGCCGCGCATCGCCCTCTTGGCGGCGGCAGGCGGCGTGGCCGTCAGCGCGCTGACCCTCGTGCTCGTGCCCGCATCTCCGCCGTACGTCGAAGTGCGGCGCGAGGGTCCGCGCGTGCGCGATCGCCGCGATCTCGTCGTTACGCTGCTCGCTCGCGCCTGGATCGTGATGGGCATGACGATGCTCAACACGTACGTTCTGTACTTTTTTCACGACGTGCTCGGCGTTCGCAACGCCTCGGCGAACACCGGCTTGGTAGCCGGCGCCGCGATGGTGGGCGCGGTTGTTTCGAGCGTGTGGGCCGGCGCGATCTCCGACAGAGTTGATCGTCGCCTCGTCGTGTTCGTCTCCGGCCTGCCGATGACCGCCGCGGCCCTCGGCTTCGCGCTGGCTCCCGAGCTGCGCTTCGTATTCGTGTACGCGCTGCTCTTCGGTCTGGGCTACGGCGCGGTATTTTCGGTCGGCTGGGCGCTCGCGCTCGATTCGATTCCGGAACTGAGCGACGTGGCGCGGGATCTCGGCATCTGGGGAACGCTCTCGAATCTGCCGATGGTCTTCGCACCGGCGATCGGCGCTGCGATCATCGGCAGCGGAGCCAGCGTCAGCCAAGGATATCGCTGGCTGTTCGCCGGCGCCGGTGTCTGTTTCTTCGCTGGATCGCTGACGGTGCTCGCAGCGCACAAGACGGGCGCTCCGGGAAGATGAGGCGGAGTTGGCCGCTGCTGGCGACGACGATCGGCATACGGCAGATCTACCTCAAGTTCTGCATTCGGGTACGCCAGTGGGGCCATCTGCCGGCCCGGCGCGGCCCGACGGTACTGATCACCAACCACCAGCACGTAGACGAAGGAGAGATGGTCGTCGGACGCACGTTCCTGCGGCATCCGTTCCATCTGCTGCTCATGTGCAACTCGCGGCGCACGTTCGAGACGGGCTTTATCGCGGCTCGGCTGCCGTGGAGCCTGGGCTTCACGCGCGGGCTGAACCTTAGCCGCTTTTGGGAGGCATACGGCATCCTCCCGATCGAGAACCATCTGTTTTCGCGGCCGCTCATCAGCTTGGCCGAGGAACTGCGCGCGTCGCACGGAGACCTGCGGCTCGACGAGATCCTGCCCTCCGAATCGATCGCGCCGCTGGGCCTGGACGGTCTTTCGCTCGGCGACCTTTGGAAGCGCGAGCACTTTATGAACGCCCAGGCCTGGATCAAACTGGCGCAGCTTAGGCCCCCGTATCGGCGCGAGGTGCTGGAACGGCTTCGCAGCGTCACCGAGCGCGACGTAGCCGCGATCGTCGAAAACGTACGCGAGGGCGCGACGTTCTATATAACGCCCGAGGGCGATTTCAGCCGCGACGGCCGGATGCACCCGATGCGCGGCGGCATCGTCGAGGCGCTCGCGCCGTTTGCGCGGCTCTGGCTATGCGCGATCGCCTACGACCCGTTTCGCACGGGCCGCCTCTCGATGCTCTATAGGGTGCTGCCGAACGAAGGGGAGGACGTCGGAACGGCGCTCGCCGCGGCGCGCCCGGTCACGACGTCGGCACTGGTCGCCGAGTTTCTGCTGGACGGTCCGAAGACGTTTGCTCGAGAGGATGCGGTGAGCGCGGTTCGCGAACGGCTCGGCGCGCTAGCAGACGGCGACGTATTCGTGGATCCCGAACTGCAGGCCGACCCCGCGCGAGTGGTAGCCGATGCATTCGCGGCGCTGCTGCGGCGCGGCACGCTCGAGCGGTGTGAGGGGGGCGGCTATCGCCTTACGACGCAGCGCGGCGACGAGCGGTTTCCGCACGTCGCCGACATGGTCGCGTACCAGCGCGCGATGCTGGAAGAAACGCTCGCGTCAGCCGGTCGGCGCGGGAGCCGATGAGGCCGCCTCGAGCCTGCGTTCGCCGGCCTGCGCTCGCCGCGAGCGCAGATAGCCGAAGAACTCGCCGCCTTCGCGCAGGCGCCGAACCATCATCTGGCGGCTCGTCACCATCTCGCCCACGATCTTAGCGATCTTCTTCGGACGGAAATAGAACTCGCGGTACATCCGCTCGACGGAGTCTTCGATCTCTGCGGTCGAGAGCGTGTCGTAACGCAGCGTGGACGTTTGGTGGCCCTTTCCGGAAACCAAGTCGTCGCGCGCGAACCATCCGTTCGCCAGCGCCTGATCGTACAGTTCCGTTCCCGGATACGGCGAGGCGATGGAGACTTGAATCGTGTGCGGGTCCAACTCCTTGGCGAACTCGATCGTCTCGCGCACCGTCTCCGGCGTGTCAACCGGTAAGCCGATGATGAAGGTGCCGTGCACCTTGATCCCGAGCTTGTGGCAGTTCTTCATGAACTCGCGCGCCATCTCAAGCTTGAGACCCTTTTTGATGCGGTAGAGAATCTCTTGATTCCCCGACTCGAAGCCCACGAGGAGCACGCGCAGGTTGTTGTCGCGCAGCGTCTTGAGGGTATCGTAATCAACGTGGGCGCGCGCGTTGCAGGCCCAGCTGAGGTTCAAGCGCTTCATGTGCTTGCTCAGCGCGATCGCGTACTCTTTTTCGTTCGTAAGCGTGTCGTCGTCGAACATGTATTCGCGCACCGTCGAACCGAAGATGCCCTTCGCTTCGTCGAGATCGCGGCCGACCGCTTCGGCACTCTTATGCCGGAAGACGTGCCCGCCGATCGTCTGCGGCCAGAGGCAGAACGTGCACTTTGCCGTGCAGCCGCGGCCGGTGTACCAGGAGACGTACGGATGCAGCAGGTAGCCGTTGTAGTAGCGCGTGACGTCGAGGTGCTTGGCGTAGACCGGCAGCACGCTGGGCATGGCGTCCCAGTCGTGGATCTGAGGGCGTTCCTCCGTCCGCTGCAGCTCGCCGTTTTCATCGCGATAGGAAAGGCCGAGGATCTCGTTCCAGGGGCGCCCCTCCGCCAGTTCCTTGCACGTATAGTCGAACTCGTTGCGGCAGACGAAGTCTATGATCTCGTGAGCGCGCAGCGTCTGTTCGGGAAGCACCGCGACGTGCGCGCCAATGAAGCCGACCTTCACGTTCGGGTTCTGCTCCTTGAGCCGGCGCGCGCACTCGACGTCGTTGGGCAGCGAGGGCGTGCTCGTGTGCATGATGACGAGGTCGTGGTCTTTCGCGATCGCCAGCACGTCGTCGATCGTCTGCTGGTGGGGAGCGGCGTCTACCAGCGTGCTGCCGGGCACGAGGGCCGCGGGCTGAGCCAGCCACGTCGGATACCAGAAGGAGGTGACCTCTCGCTTCGCTTGGTATCTGGCGCCCGCGCCTCCGTCAAAACCGTCGAACGAAGGCGGGCTCAGGAAAAGAGTCTTCACGGATGGGTTTCCTCTGCGGCGGCGCGTCGCAGCCGGTGCGACGAATTCGGTAAGAGTTAGTTGGGGCTAACCAAGTCAATTCCCGCGCGTGCACAGCCTATCCCTGCTCGGAACGCCCCGCCGGCCGCCCGTCCGCCTACTGTTTACCCATCGCGAGATTGAAGCGATCCTCCGGGCGGATGAGATGGTCGTGCGAGTCGTCGCCGACGTCCAGCCGCACCCACTCGATCTTCCCGGTAAAGGCGTTCCCGGTCGCCGCGTAGTCCGGTGACGCCGGCGAGCCGCTGTCGGCGCCCACGTCGCAGGCTTCGTCGGCGGAATAGCCCATCGGTTCGGTGCGCTCGACGCGGCCGCTGCCCACGAGCCGTCCGTCGTAGTAGAGGGTCACGTTCCCGCCTTTGGCCAGGCCTCCGCCGTCGTATGCGAACTCCATGCGGACTTGATGCTTGCCCGCCGGAATCGGTTCGCTCGCCTCGGTCGTGAAATAGTCTATGCCGAAGAAGTTGTAGCAATACTTGAGTTTGCCGTCGTGCGCGTAGAGCGCCCACCCGCCGGCCAGTCCGCCTTGCGTCACGATGACGCCGCTCGCGCCGCTCGCCGGCACGACGATCTCGGCCGTGACGCTGTGCGACTTGTTCTTGAGCGTGAGGATGCAGTTCTCGCTCACCCGCATCCCCGGGAAGAGCAGCTGCGAGTTCCCGGATAGGAGCTGCGGCCTGCCCGCGATATCGGGGTTGATGCGTTCGAAGCCGCGGTCGTCCAGCGGCACGACGTTGTACTTCACCGCTTCGATGAGCCACAGACGCTGCAGTTCGGCGAGCTTCTCAGGATTCTCGGCGGCGAGATTATGGGCTTGCGTCCAGTCGCCGGGCGCGTAGAGTTCCCAGTTGTCCTGATCGAACGGCGGCGGCGTGTCTGCCCTCCAGGGGACGCGGTGGCGCGTGCAAGCGGTCCAGCCTTGAAAGTAGATGCCGCGATTGCCCATGATCTCGAAGTACTGCACCTGGTGGTTCTCGGGAGCACCGGCGTTGTTGAAACTCTCGGCCATGCTCGCGCCCTCGAGCGGCGCCTGCTGGGTTCCGTTCACGAACTCGGGCTCGGGCAGCCCGGCGACTTCGAGGATCGTCTTGGCGACGTCAATGACGTGGTGGAACTGCGAGCGCACCTCGCCTTTGCTCTGGATGCCGGCGGGCCAGTGCACGATCGTGCCGTTGCGCGTACCGCCCCAATGCGAGGCAATCTGCTTGGTCCACTGGTAGGGCGTGCACAGGGCGTGGGCCCAGCCGACCGCATAGTGGTTGTACGCTCGCGGCGTTCCGAAGTCGTCTATCCTGCTCATCAGGAACTCGGTCGTCTCGATCCCGGCCATGCCGTTGAGCGTCGTCATCTCGTTGAAGCAGCCTTGCAGCGTGCCCTCGGCCGAGGCGCCGTTGTCGCCGATGATGTAGTAGACGAGCGTATCTTCGAGAATGCCCAGATCCTCGAGCGTCTCGATCAGCCGCCCGACGTGATGGTCGGCTTGCTCGAGGAAGCCGGCGTAGATCTCCATCTGCTTGGCGAGCACCGGCTTGAGATCGTCGGGCATCTCGTCCCACGCCGGAATCTCGGCGTGGCGCTTCGTGAGTTCGGCATCCGGCGGAATCACGCCCAGCGATTTCTGCCGTGCGAAGATCTCTTCGCGCAGCGCATCCCAGCCGCCGTCGAACTTGCCTTTGTACTTGTCGGCCCACTCCTTGGGAACGTGATGCGGCGCGTGCGTGGCGCCGGGCGCGAAGTAGATGAAAAACGGTTTGTCGGGCATGAGCGCCTTCTGCTGGCGCATCCAGGTGATGGCCCGGTCCGCCAGGTCTTCGGTGAGCGTGTAGCCTTCCTCCGGCGTGCGCGGCGGCTCGACCGGCGTCGTGCCCTCGTAGAGGCCCGGATAGTACTGATTGGCTTCGCCGCCGACGAAGCCGTAGAAGTATTCGAATCCGGAGCCCGTTGGCCACTGCGTGAACGGGCCGACCGGCGAGACTTCCCAGACCGGGACTTCGTGGCACTTTCCGAACTGAGCGGTCGAGTATCCGTTCAGTTTGAGCGTCTCGGGCAGCGTCGCTTTGTTCTTCGGACGCACGCTGCTGTTGCCCGGAGCCGACGTCGCCATCTCGGTAATCGCACCCATGCCCACCGAATGATGGTTGCGGCCGGTGAGGAGCGCTTGGCGCGTCGGCGAGCAGAGCGCGGTCGTATGAAAGCGATTGTATTTCAGGCCGCTCTTCGCCAAGCGCTCGGCGGTCGGCGTGCTGCAGGGCCCGCCGAAGGCCGTGGACGCCCCGAAGCCGACGTCGTCTATGAGCACGAGGAGCACGTTCGGCGCGCCCTTGGGCGGGCGCAACGCCGTGATCGGCGGATACGTCGTGTTCGGGTCTTTGGCGTCGTAGGTGGTCAGCCCGACCGAGTGCTCGTCGGGAATGGGAAGAATCGTTCGGTTACGGCGGTCGTTCTCGGCCACGATGCGATCGGCTCCTTGCGGGTGGAAGGCTGCTGCGGAGCGGCTATCATGCTCGCCCCGGCAGTCTCCATCCTTCAAGGACGGCGCGGTCCCTCATAGATGGAGGCGGCGCTTCACGAGGATGTCGACAACGCCGCTGCAGTAGCCTGGAAAAAAATTGAATCCGCGTGGTGGCGCCCGCGCTCACGCGAGCGCCCGAATGTGAAAAGATATAGAGCGGTGAGGCGCTCCCTACCGCGGCGCGGACACGGCGACGCCGATCGGAATCTGTTTTTGTTTAATGGTCTTAATCGCGGCACCGCCCTGCGGGTACTTCCAAATACCCACCGCGTGGTCCACCGCTGCGGCGCCGACGACGGTGGACCCGGTGACCCAGAACTGGGTGAGACCGTACGCTACGCCTTGGAGCGTCGTCGCGCCGGCCTCGGTTCCGCTGCTGCCGTTCATGCTGAACTGGTAGATCACGTTGGTACTCGAATCGCCGATCGCCAGGTACCGTCCGTCCCATTGCAGATTGCCTGGCTCGTCGATCACCTGATTCAGCGTAACGGCGTTAAACTGCGACGAATGCGCGGGTAGTTCTGCAAAAAGAATCGCGAGGGTCTTCGAGTATCCGTCAACGTACAGATTTCCGTTCGCATCGTAGCCGCAGTAGCGCGGGTTGAAGATGTCGGGGTCTGCGTACAGTTTGGCGCCGCTGGCGTCACTCTGAGGCGTGAATATCCCGATGGTCCCGGTGGTGTAGTCGTTCGAGTAGAAGTTTGCTACGGCGATATTGCCTGTCGTCGGATCGACCGCACAGCCGGTCGGCGTGTACCCCCAATCGAAGTAGACTCGTATGGCGCGATCGTTTCCGGGCGCGTACTCGCTGATGGTGGATGGCGAACCCAAACTCATGACGAAGACGTCGCCGCGATTGTCGGCGCAGTCGCCGTTGACGCCGGCGATCTGAATCCGTTCCTTAGGTTTCCCCTTCGGGAAGGTGTACGTGCGAACGCTGCTTCGACCGTATGCGTCGTGCTCCGCAACGTACATGAGCTGTCCGCCGCCGGAGTTTCGCGCAGCGAACGTCCGGGCCGTCGCACCCGGGATGCCGTTTCCACCCTGCAGTTGCCCGCAGCCGGAAACGAGAAGCGCGGCAACGCCTGCCGCCGCGCAAGAAGCCAAGAACCTCACGCGCCTCACCTCCTGCAGCCTCTACGCTAAAACGAGCTGCTCGTCTCCGACGCCGGCCCGACGCACGGCCGCTTGGATCATCTCGTCCTGCATCTGGGGCGAAGCCCAGCGTTCGCGGGCCGCGGGCGAGAGTTTGTCTACCGGGTCGAAATAGACGAAAGCCTTGCCGGGCTTGACGCTCGGCGCGGCGTAGACGGCGATGCCGTTCTCGCGGTCGTAGTATTCGTACGAGTGCACGTCGCGCTTGCCGCCGCCGCCGGGCGCGTCGCACACGAAAGTCGGCGTGTTGAAGCCGGCGGTGCTGCCGCGCACGAACTTCTCGGTATCGGTCGCAGTGAAGATCGTGGTGCGCAGCTCCTCCACGCCCTTGACCATGTCGTGCATGTAGACGTAGTAGGGGTGCACGTTGATGTGGCCGAGCCGCTTGACGAGCAATTGCATGCGCTCGCGCGTGTCGTTCACGCCGCGAATGAGCACCGACTGGTTGCGGGTGAAGATGCCGCGCTCGAAGAGCAGGCGCATCGCCTTTTCGGTGATCCACGTGATCTCTTCGGGGGCGTTGAAATGGGTGTGCAGCACGACTTCTTTGCCCATTTTCCGTCCGCGGTCCACGATGGCGGTGAGGGCGTCGAGCCACTCCGTGTGCGTGACGATCTTCATCGGCATCACCGCCGGGCCTTTGGTCGCGAAGCGCAGGCGGCGCACGTGCGGGATGTCGAGTAGCGAGTTGCCGATGAACTCGACGTTCTTGGGCGGCAGCTGGTAGGCGTCGCCGCCTGAGATGACGATGTCCTCGAGCTCCGGCCGCTCCGCTATATACGCGAATGCGTCCTGCCACTGCTTGGGCGTCTTGGCCAGCGAGACTTTGTCCACGTTCTCGGTGTCGGGGCCGATCGCGTAGCTGCGCGTGCAGAAGCGGCAGTAGACCGGGCAGACGTTGAGCGGGAGAAAGAGCGCTTTATCCACGTAGCGGTGCACGAGGCCCGGAACGGGCGAATCTTCCTGTTCGTGCAGCGAATCGAGCGTCAGGCGCGGATGATCGGGCAGGAGCGTTGAGGCGAGCGGTATGAACTGACGCCGGATCGGGTCGTTCACCGGATCGTTCCAGTCTATGAGCGAGATCGCATACGGCGAGACGCGAACCGCCATCGGCGCTCGCTTGAATCCGGCCTCGGCGTCGCGGTAGAACTCAGGCGAGCAGACGTCGCGGATCGTTTCGAGCAGTTCTTCGGCCGTCTTCACCGACTGGCGCTGCTGCCAGAGGTGATCGAGAAACGTCGCCTCGTCCACGTCGGCGTATGCGGGAACGTCGCGCCAGAACTCTCCTTGCCGCAGGTTCTTATAGGCGAACTGTTCTGCCGGTGCCGGCTTTTTGAGGTGCGAGGTCGGGCTGAGGGTCTGCGTCATCGGTTCTTCCTTGCGTAGGTTGCGTGAAAGTGGGCGCGAACGTGCGGATGCTCGCGCAGCGTCTGCAAGGCCGTCTCGGCGTGGCCTTTTGCATAACCGTTGCCGATCACCATCGTCACGTCGCGCGCGACGCCTTCGGCGCCGAGCGCCGCGGCCGTAAACGAGGTGGCCATGGAGAAAAAGTAGACGGTGCCTTCGTTGCGCGTCGAGAGTATCGAACCCAGTTCGGTACCCGGAACGTTGACGCAGTTGACGGTAAGGTCCGCCAGCAACGGGGCGATCGCCGCGACGGCCTCGCTCGACCGCAGCGCGTCGCGCGCGTCGCAGACGATGAGATCGTCAACGAGCCCCGCGCGGCGCAGCACCTGCGCGGAGGGAGTATCGGCATCGGGCACGAGGCCTATCACGCGTCCGGCGGGCCCGGTGCGGCTTTTTGCCTGCGCGCACGAAAGCAGGCCGCTCTTGCCGTCGGCGCCGACGATCAGCACCGTGTCGCCCGGCGAGCAGAGGCGTCGTACCTGCGCGGGCGCGCCGGCAACGTCGAGCACGGCCAGCGCGACCCCTTCGTCGAGGTCGTCGGGGAGCTTGGCCCAGAGGGAATTTTCGAACAGCACCGCCTTGCCGCGCACGCGAATCTGCCCGGTAGCCACGTCAACGTGCGTCACGGCCTCGAGGTAGAGCGGCGTGAGGGTGAGCGAAACGAGCGAGGCGATACGGTCGCCGGGCTGCAGGCCCGCGTGGCCTTGCAGCGACTCGCCGATCTCGGCGACGCGGCCGACGAACATGCCGCCGCTGCCGGTGACCGGATTATGCTGCTTGCCGCGCTGCGCGACGGTCCGTTCGACGTGCGCGGCGATGCGCTGCGGATCTGCCTGGCATTCGTCGCGAATCTGCTTGAACGACGCCGAGTCTATGTTGAGGATCTCGACCTCGCATAGCAGCTCGTTGTGCGCCGCGGCCGGCGTGTTGTCAATCCTCCACGCGTCCTGCGGCATCGCGCCCGCCGGCTCGAGCACGCGATGCGCGCCGAGCGGATGGCTCTTCGCGAACGAGACGCTCATGCCGGCGTAACCGCTATCCCGCCGCGTTCGAACGGCACGCTGAGCACGATGGTGGTTCGCGTGCGCGCCATGCCGGGCGTCGCCTTGAGCCGCGCGAGAAGTTCGTCGAGGTGCTGGGTGGAGCGCGTGAGCGCCTTGCAGACGAAACTCTCCTCGCCGGCGACGGAATGGACCTCGCAAATTTCAGGCATCTCGCTCAGACGGCGGGTGAAGTCGTCGTAGGCGCAGTCGGGCGACGTGTAGCAACTCACGAATGCGGTCAGATGCAGGCCGAGACGCACCGGGTCCAGTTGCGCCGAATACCCGCGAATGAAGCCGCGCTGCTCGAGCCGCTTGACACGATCGTGGACTGCCGGAGCACGCAGACCGACGATCGTGCCGAGTTCGGTAAAGGTCGAGCGCGCGTTGCGCTGCAGTGCGTCGAGGAGTTGCAGGTCGAGCTCGTCTATATCTTGGTTTATCAGCATCATATTCGACAGTGAGGGGAAAATTGCCGAAAGATCTTCGGCGCTCTAACAATAACACCGCCTATCCGTTCGGGGCAAGCCTCTTCGCCGGGACGGCAATGCTCGTCTGCCTCTCGGCGGTCGCCTGTAGCCGCGGGCAGAGCGCCCTCGGGCCGCCCGCGGTCCGGTTCGCCCTGGCCGCCGACCCCCGCACGCTCGACCCGCTCTTCCTTACCCCCGACGCCGCCTCGGTCGAGGAGCAGGCCGCTCGCTTAACCTTCGAGCCGTTCGTGGACCTCGACGCTTCCGGCCGGGCGGTGCCGGCCTTGCTGGCCGTCATCCCGACTCGCGCCAACGGGGGCCTCTCGGCCGACGGCCGGACGATCCGTTACCGGCTCCGGCCCGGCGTGCGCTGGAGCGACGGGCGGCCGGTAAGCTCGCAAGACGTCCTCTTCACATTGCGAGCGATCCTCGATCCACGCAACCCGGTGCGCTCGACCGAAGGCTACGATCTCATAGACCGTGCGTACGCGCCGAGCCCCACGAGCGTCGTCTTTCACCTCCGCCGTGCCTGGGCGCCGGCGGTGATGACGTACTTCTCGTACGGGTTCTCGCCGCAGTTCGTGCTGCCCGAGCACGTGCTGCGCTCGCAGGGAGCGCTGGCTACCGCGGCCTTCGGCAGCGCGCCGCTGGTAGGAGACGGTCCGTACCGCTTCGCGTTCTGGCGTCGCGGCGAAATGCTGCGCTACGAGCCGAATCCGCTCTATTGGGCAGGCGCGCCGGCGGCGCCGCTGGAGGCCCGGATCGTACCCGATCCGACGACGAACCTGCTGCTGCTCGAATCCGGGCAGCTCGATTGGAATCTCGTCGCACCCGCGCAGCTGCCGGTGCTGCGCGGCAAGCCCGGCTTACGGTTCGTTACCGTGCCGACCGCGGTCGTCGCCGGTCTGGCCTTCAACACGGCGCATCCGCCGCTCGACGATCCGCGGGTCCGCCGGGCGCTCGCGATGTCCATTGACCGTGAGGCGATCTCTCGAAAGATCACGCTCGGCGTCTATCCGGTCACGAATATGATCCAGCCGCAGTTCTCGTGGGCGTTCGATCCCGGCGTGCGCGAGCCCGGATACGATCCGCGCGGCGCCGACCGCCTCTTCGATCTGGCCGGCTGGGGGCGAGGCGAGGACGGCGTGAGGCGGCGCGGCGGCACGGCGCTGCATCTGCTCTACGTCCAGTTCCCGGAGAGCGCGACCGGGGTGCGCGTGGCGACGGCCGTGCAGGCGGCGCTGCGGGAGCGCGGCGTCGAGGTCGCGATCAAGGCCGTCAGTAACGCGCAGCTCTTTCTGCCTCGCACCGGCGTGCTCGCCGCCGGTCTGTTCGACCTCGCGTACGTTCCCTGGGCGATGGGGGCCGATCCCGACGACTCCGCGGTGCTCGGATGCGGCGGAGCCTCGAACTACATGCGCTGGTGCGACCCGCAGGTGGAGCGGCTGGAGCGGGCGGCACTGGCGACGACCGACGATGCCGCGCGCAAGCGCATCTACGCACGGGTCGGGCGGATCGTGGCGCGCGAGGTGCCGGTGCTCTACCTCTTCAATGCCGCGTACGTCTACGCGTACCGCAGCCGTCTGCGGGGCTTTGGGCCCAACGCCTTCCTGCCGACGTGGAACGCGTACCGGTGGAGGCTGACGCGGTGATAGGTGCGAACGCCCGTCGTCGGATGAGCGCCACCTTGCCAAGAGCCGCCCGGTGATTACGTTTTTCCTCCGGCGTCCGCACTTCGCTGCGGTCATGAGCTTTATCGTCCTGCTCGCAGGCCTCATCACGATCCCGACGCTTCCGATCTCGCAGTACCCGCAGATCTCGCCGCCGACGGTGACGGTTACCTCTCAGTATCCTGGCGCGAGCGCGGAGATGGTGATGCGCTCGGTGACGACGCCGCTGGAGATCAATATCAACGGGGCCGACGGCCTGCAGTACATGCAATCGTATTCGAGCGCCAACGGAACGAGCGTCATCACGTGCACCTTCGCGCTCGGGACCGATCCGACGACCGACCAGACGAACGTGCAGCACGGCGTGGACCTCACGCTCGCGCAGCTGCCGTCGGCCGTGCAGAACCAGGGCGTCAGCGTCGAAAAGAGCTCGGGCAACATCACGATCGCGGTAGCGATGCTCTCGACGAGCTCCTCCGTCTCGGATATTGCGGTGAGCAACTACGCCGATCTGAACGTCATCGAGAACCTCAAGCGGATTCCCGGGGTGGGACAAGTCGAGGTGCTCGGCGACCGGACGTACGGCATGCGCGTTTGGGTGGACCCGCATAAGCTCCAGGCAAACAACGTATCGCTCGACACGATCATCAACGTCATCAAGCAAAACAACGCCGACGTGGCCCCCGGCTCGATCGGCCAGCCCCCGACGACCGGTTCTCAGCCCTTCCAGATACCCATCAAGATCAACGGCCGCCTGCAGACGCCCGAAGAGTTCAAGCAGATCGTCGTCCAGGCGCAGCCCAACGGCGGCTTTCTGCGCTTGGGCGACGTCGCCCAGGTCGAACTCGGCGCCCAGAACTACATCACGTCCGCTCGCTACAACCACGAGACGTCGGTCGTCCTGGCGATCGAAGGCGAGCCGACCGCGAACTCGCTTCAGATATCCGAAAACGTGCGCTCCACCATGGCGCAGATCGCCAAAACGATGCCGACCGGCATCTCGTACAAGATCGCGTTCGATACTTCCGATTTCGTCCGCGCGTCCATCAAAGAAGTGGTCGTGACCCTGCTCATCGCGATCTTGCTGGTCGTGCTCGTCATCTTCATCTTCCTGCAGAACTGGCACAGCACGCTGATACCGGCGATCACGATCCCGGTCTCGCTGGTCGGAACTTTCGCCGCCATGAAGATGCTCGGCTTCTCGATCAACACGCTCACCCTCTTCGGGTTGACTCTGGCCACCGGTCTCGTCGTGGACGATGCGATCGTCGTGCTGGAAAACATCGTGCGTCATATCGTCGAGGACAAGACGACTCCGATGGAAGCCACGGCGAAGGCGATGGGCGAGATCGGCGGCGCGGTCATCGCTACGTCGCTCGTGCTCATGTCGGTCTTCGTACCGGTCGCCTTCCTGCCGGGCACGACGGGCTTGCTCTTCCAGCAGTTCGCGCTCACGATGGCCGCTTCGATCGGCATTTCGCTGTTCACCGCGATGACGCTGGCGCCGGTGCTTACCTACTTGCTGGTTCACGGCTCCGAGCCTACGACGAACCGCTTCATGCTCTGGTTCAACGCGCGCCTGCAAGCGCTGACCTCGTGGTACCAGGAACTCGTTCCGACCCTCATCGAGCGCCAGAAGGTGATGCTCGCCATCTTCCTCGGCGGCATCGTTCTGCTCGGCGTGATGTTCAAGATCACGCCCCAAGGCTTCTTGCCGGACGAGGATCAGAGTCTGCTGTACATCCTCGTGACGCTGCCGATTCAAGCGTCCATGGATCAGACGCGGGCTGCCGTCGTCAAGCTCGAGGGCATCATGCTGAAGATGCCGCAGGCGCAGGCCGTCACCTCGGGTATCGGTTTCGGGTTTGCGAACAACAGCTCCAACCAGGCGACGATGTTCCTTCAGCTCAAACCGCTGTCCGAGCGGCACGGCGTCGAAAACTCGGCGCTCGCCTTGCAGTACGCGCTTTACCAGCAATTTCGTAAGATTCCCGGGGTGACGGCGCTGCCCGCGAACCCGCCGGCGATTCCCGGCCTCGGTTCTACCGGCGGCTTCGCGATCGAAATCGAAGACATCAACAACCTGGGCCTGCCGACGCTCAACAAGGTCGGAAACTCGATCGTAGCGCAGGCGCGCAAAGACCCGACGCTGACCGCCGTCCGCCTGCCGACCATCTTCACGGGGCCGTACCTCACGACGACCTTCGACCGGTCGAAGGCGCTCGCGTTCGGCGTGACGCCCAGCGCCTTCTTCAATACGATCAACGGCACGACCGGCTCTACGTTCGTGAACTTCTTCGACTATGGGACGCGATCGTACCAAGTGGTCGTCCAGGCGAAGGCCGGGCAGCGCACCTCACCGTCGGATCTGAGCCGGCTGTACGTGCCGAACGGGGCCGGCGCCATGATGCCGGTCAGCCAATTTTTAAGCACGAAGCTGGAGCAAGACAACGTCTCGATCATGCGTTTCAACGAGTACAACGCGTACGAGATAGACGGATCGCCCGGCTCGGGCGCCAGTTCCGGTCAGGCGCTGGACGCGATCGAAGGGCACGTCAAAGACAACTTGCCGAAGGGCATGGGCTACGAGTGGAGCGGTATCGCGCGCCAGCAGGTGCAGAGCGGTCCGCAGACGATCGCCGTCTTTGCGATGGGACTGCTGTTCGTCTTCATCGTGCTCGTCGCGCAGTACGAGAGCCTGTCCACGCCGTTCGTCATCATGCTGGCGGTGCCGCTGGCGCTCCTCGGTGCGGTCGGTGCGATTTACTTGCGCCGGGCCAGCGAACTGCTGAGCCAGATCGTCCACTCGATTCTCGCCGGGCATCCGGTCCCGATACCGATCACGTCGTCGGATATCTACGCGCAGATCGGGTACGTCATGCTCATCGGACTGGCTGCGAAGAACGCCATTCTCATCGTCGAGTTCGCCAATCAGCTGCGCGCCGAGGGGCGCGACCCGATAGACGCGGTAGCGCACGCCGCCGCGACTCGCCTGCGTCCGATCCTCATGACCTCGATCGCATTCATCCTGGGCATCATTCCGCTCGCGTTCGCACACGGCGACGGCGCACAGTCGCGCATCTCGCTGGGCACGGCGGTCTTGGGCGGCATGCTCGTCTCGACGGTCATGAACCTAGCGATCGTGCCGGTGCTTTACGTCGTGGTTATCGAGCTGACCGAACGTAAGAAAAAGAAAAAGGCCGGCCCCGAAGAGCCGGCCCGGGCCGCTCCCTCGTGAGAGCGGCAGTTCAAGGGGGCAATTACTGAACGGTGGCGACCTCCACCGCCGCCGCTGCCTCCGGCCGGCCGAAGAGCCAATCGTAGAACTTTCCACCGATCGCGCCGCCGACGATCGGCATGACCCAGAAGAACCACAACTGGGCGATCGCCCACCCGCCCGCGTAGATGGCGACGCCGGTCGAACGCGCCGGATTCACGGACGTGTTCGTCACCGGGATGCTGATGAGGTGGATGAGCGTGAGGGCTAGGCCGATCGGGATCGGCGCGAAGCCCGCAATCGCGCGTTTGTCGGTGCAGGCTGCGATGATGAAGATGAAAACGAGCGTCATGACGATTTCGCATACGGCGCACGCCATCATCGAGAAGCCGCCCGGCGAATGATCCCCATAGCCGTTGCTGGCGAAGCCGCCTGCGGCCGTGAAGCCGACCTGGCCGCTGGCGATGACGTACAGGACGCCGCCGGCGATGATGCCGCCCACGACCTGGGCGACGATATACGGAAGCACGTCGCGCGCGGGGAAGCGGCGCGCCGCCCAAAGGCCGATCGTTACCGCCGGATTGATATGGCATCCCGAGATGCCGCCGATGGCGAAGGCCATCGTGAGAAGCGTGAGCCCGAATGCGAGCGCGACGCCCGCGAACCCGATGCCCAGATGTGGAAAGGCTGCGGCGAGCACGGCGCTGCCGCAGCCGCCGAGAACGAGCCAGAACGTTCCGAATGTTTCCGCTGCGAGTCGCCTGGAGAGAGGCATGGTCCATCCCCTTTGTCAGCGTCGAGAAGCAATGGGGTAGGCGTTCGCTCGCTCCGCTATCGGAACCTCGTCGCTAGAGGGCCTTTACCGCCGCCGTCAGCGCGTCGACCGATGCCTTCGCATCGCCGAAGAGCATCGAACAGTTCGGCAGTTCGTAGAGTGGATTCTCGATGCCCGCAAAACCCGAACGCATCGAACGCTTGAGCACGACGACGTTCGCCGCTTTGTCAACGTCGAGGATCGGCATGCCGTAGATCGGCGAGCTGGCGACGGTGCGCGCTGCCGGGTTCGTCACGTCGTTTGCGCCGATGACGAGCGCTACGTCGGCGGTCGGAAACTCGGCATTGACGTCGTCCATATCGAGCAGCTGGTTGTAGGGTACGTTCGCCTCGGCCAGGAGCACGTTCATATGCCCCGGCATGCGCCCGGCCACGGGATGGATGGCGTAGAGCACCTTCACGCCGCGCTTTTCGAGCTGGTCCGCGAGCGCTTTGACGCTGTGCTGCGCCTGCGCGACGGCCATGCCGTACCCGGGAACGAAGACGACCTTGTTGGCGTAGGCGAGCATGACGCCGACGTCGTCGGCGCCGGCGCTGCGGACCTGCTGCGGTCCGCCCGCTCCGCCGGCTGCGGGCTCGGAACCAGCGGCGGCGCCGAACGCGCCGAAGAGCACGTTCGTCAGGGGGCGGTTCATCGCGCGGCTCATCGCGACGGTGAGAATCGTGCCGCTCGCGCCGACGAGCGCGCCGCAGATGATGAGGAGCGTCGAGTCTATCTCGAATCCGGTGATCGCGACCGCGATGCCGGTAAAAGAGTTGAGGAGCGAGATGACCACCGGCATGTCGGCGCCGCCGATCGGCAGCACGAACAGGACGCCGAGGAGGAGCGCCGCGGCCAGAAGCGCCGCAAATCCCCAGGCCGGCATCGTGCCGAGCGTTGCGACGAACCAAACCGCCAGGGCGGCAATCGAAAGAAGCACGAGCCCGTTGACGATTTGCTGCCCCGGATACGTGACCGGGCGTCCGGTCATCAGCTCCTGCAGTTTGAGGAAGGCGACGATCGAGCCGGAGAAGCTGATCGCGCCGATGATCGCGGAGAGCACGAGCGAGACGGCGACGACGCCGTCCATGCTGCCGGCTTGCGTCGCGATGGGGTACTGCACCGTCGAGATGAGCGCGGCCGCGCCGCCGCCGGCGCCGTTGTAGAGCGCGACCATCTGCGGCATCGCGGTCATCTTCACTTTGAGGGCTGCGAAGACGCCGATGGCCGCACCGATGACGACGCCCACGATGGCCGCTTGCCAGCCCACACCCTGCGTATGAACGACGATACCCGTCAGCGCGATCGCCATGCCCAGCATCGCCAGGCGATTGCCGCGCCGCGCGGTTGCCGGCGAGTTGAGCTCGTGCAGCCCGTAGATGAAGAGCGCGATCGCGACGAGGTTCGCGATGTCGATCGCGACGTTCACTTGCGATCCTCCTTGCGCCGGAACATCTGCAGCATTCGTTCCGTCACGGCGAATCCGCCGAAGACGTTGATCGCGCCGAGCGTTACCGCCGCGACCGCCAGCGTGCCGAGGAGCGGCCCGCGGTCGGCTCCGAAGACCGCCGCGACGATCAGGAGCGCGCCGGCGAGCACGATGCCGTGAATGGCGTTCGTTGCCGACATCAGCGGCGTGTGCAAGGTGGTCGGTACCTTCGAGATGACCTCGAATCCGACGAAGACGGCGAGCAGCAGCACGGTCAGCAGCTCGACGAGGTGGGAGATATCGGTCACGAGGTTCCTCCGATCAGAGCGTTGCCGTCGCGGGCGACGACGGCGCCCTTCGCGACGTCGTCGTCCATATCTATCGCGAGCGACCCGTCCTTGATCCACGGCGAAAGCAGCGCGTAGACGTTGCGCGAGTAGAGCCGGCTGGCGTCGGCCGGCATCGTGCCGGGCAGGTTCGTCGTACCGACGATCGTTACGCCGTTCGGCGAAGTGACGATTTGGTCGGCGACCGTGAGCGCGCAGTTGCCGCCGGCCTCGGCGGCGAGATCCACGATCACGCTTCCGGGCTTCATCGCGGCGACGGCCGCCTCGCTAACGAGCACCGGCGCTTTGCGGCCGGGGACCAGCGCCGTCGTGACGACCACGTCGTTCGCACCGATCTGCTCGACCATCCACGCGCGCTGGCGCTCCTGCTGTTCGGGGGTCAGCTCCTTGGCATACCCTCCGGCCGTTTGCGCGTCTTCGCCGAGGTCGAACTCCAGAAAGTGGGCGCCCAGCGACTGGACTTGCTCCCGCACGACCGCGCGGACGTCGTAGCCGCTGACGACCGCGCCGAGCCGCCGGGCCGTCGCGATCGCCTGCAGCCCCGCGACCCCCGCGCCGAGCACGAGCAGTTTGGCGGGCGGAATCGTGCCCGCGGCGGTCGTGAGCATCGGAAAGAACTTCGGGAGCGCGGCCGCGGCCAAGAGAACCGCTTTGTACCCCGCGATATTGCTTTGCGACGAGAGCGCGTCCATGGATTGTGCGCGCGTGATGCGCGGAATCATCTCCATCGCCAGGGCGGTCACCTTGGCGTGTGCGAGACGTTGGACGTACGCCGGGTCGCCGAGCGGGTTGAAGAAGCCGACCACGACCGTGCCTGGTCGAAGGGCCGCCAGCAGTTCGTCGCTGGGGCGCCCGACCGATACGAGGACGTCGGCGTCGGCCGCGAGAGAACGCTCGTCGTCGGCGAAGGTTGCACCGGCCTGTGCGTACAGGTCGTCGGGGAACGCGGCTGCCTCGCCCGCGCCGCGCGCGACGCGGACGGCGACGTTCGACTTGACGAAACGCGAGACGGTTTCGGGCACGAGCGCCACTCGGCGCTCCTTCAACGCGGTCTCGCGAGGAACGGCTACGATCATACGGCGGGCATACGGCTTAGGTGCGACGGCGCCCTGTTTGCCGGCCGCTACGCGATGCTCACCGTATTGCGCAGCGTGCCGATCCGCTCGATCTCGACCTCGACCTCGTCGCCGTCTGCGAGAAACTCGGGCGGCGTCCGCGCGAACCCGACGCCTTCGGGCGTGCCGGTCGCGATCACGTCGCCCGGGAGCAGCGTCATCCCCCGGGAGAGCTCGGCGACGATCCGTTTGACCGAGAAGATCATCTTGGCCGTGTTGCTGGACTGCTTTTCGATGCCGTTGACGCGCAGGCGGATGTCGAGCGACTGCGGATCGCCCACCCGTTCGCCGGCGACGATCCACGGCCCGATCGGGCAGCTGTCGTCCAGGCTCTTTCCTTTAAACCATTGGCCGTGCGCGCGTTGGAGGTCCCGGGCGGTGAGGTCGTTCAGCGCCGTGTACCCGAAGACGACGTGCAGCGCTTCGTCCTCCGGTACGTCTTTGCAGCGCGCACCGATCACGACGCCCAGTTCCGCCTCGTAGTCGTACTCCTGCGATACCTTGGCGTCGAGGCGGAGCGTCGCTCCCGGTGCGGCGATCGCCGTCGGCGCCTTGGTAAAGAACGTCGGAACGTCGTAAAGACGCAGCTCGCGGCCGGTGCTGCGGGCGCCTTCCTTGGCATGCTCGAGGTAGTTGCGTCCGACGCAGAAGACGTTGCGCGCCGGACGGATGGGGGCGTCGAGTTCGACGGCGTCCAGGGGGACCAGTTCGCCGGACGCGTGCCAGGCGATGCGCTCGTGCGGCGCGAGCGCGACGTACTCGCGCAGCGTCGGGGTCGAGATCGTACGGATCGAGTCGCCTTCGACGACGCCCGGATGGGTTCGCCCGTCGGCGGTACGATACGTGACGAACTTCACGGCGGCAGCGCGATTGCCGCTACGGCGGCAGGGTTGCGGCCGGCGTCGGCTTCGGGCTGGGCGGCGCGCCGCGTATTTGATTGAGCGAAGGCAGTTTCGCGTTTTGTTCCTGCTGCTGCTTGTGCGCTGCCTCGGCTTGTTTTTTCACGAGCTCCATCATCACGTCGGCGGCGCCCTCTTCGTTGCCCCAGTTGCCGCCGGCAGAAACGATCGCAACGGCTCGAGTAACTTTGCGCGTCTTCGGGTTGTAGTCGTAGGTGACGCGGTACAGGCCCGTCTCCGCGCTGCCGTCCGGCTTGCGGATCCACATTTGGAGCGCGTTGCCGTAGGTCTGCAGGTTGAAAGTCTGCATCTTGCTGGGCTTCGTAGACTTCACGCGCACGACTTGGCCTTTGTGATTGACTTCGACGACGATCTCGGAGTGCAGCGGCACGTCGGGATAGCGCATGACCGGCGCGCTCTGCATTCCGAACGCGCCGACCGGCTTCTGCGAAGCACTGGGCGCGGGCGTTGCGGCGTTTGCGCTCTGCGAGCCCGCCGCGACGATCGCAGCGGCGAGCACCGCTCGCTCGGCGAACCGGCGCACCGGCTAGTTACGCGCCAGGACGGCGAACGGGTGTCCGCACGAACCGCAGGCGACGACGACTTGAAGATGCCCTTTCTCGCGCACGGCTTGCGCTTCGCCGGCGCCCTCGTCGAAGCCGCAGAAGCGGCATCGCGTCGAGGTCGGGCTCTGTTCGGCGGCCTGTTCGTCCATCGTAAAGCGCTTTACGCGGGCCTCGCAGTTCGACCTGCCGAAAGCAAGACGGACGCATGGCGACCCCCCGTTTCGTTACCGCGATTTTCGTCGCGTTTGCCGTATGCATCGCGCCGGCCGGAGCCGAGCGCCCGATCGTGGATCTGCATCGCCTCGACGCCTACTTCGCGCTCTTCGCGGGCGATTCGAACGTGCCGTGGAAGCCGACGACGGTCCGCTTGGACACCTACTCGAGTGCGCCCGTTGCGTTCTCCGTATACCAGGTGGATCCGGCAGACGTGCTGACGGCCGGTTCCAACTCGCGGCCGCGCGCGGTCTCTACCGCCGGCCGGCGTGCGGTCGCATCGTTCACGTTCTCCCCGCCGGGCGGCTACGAGTTTCAATCGAACGAGGTGGACGTGCAGCTCGGTTCCCGCGAGGGATTTTTCGTCGTCGAAGCACGGCGCGGCGACGTCGGCGAGCAGGTGTGGATAAACCGGTCGCGCGTCGGGCTGCTTTCGAAGACGACGCCCAGCGGGCTGCTGCTGTACGGGACGGATTTGGGCACCGGCATGCCGCTCGCACGGATGCGCGTGCAGTTCGTGGTCAACACGAGGTTCTCGACGATGCTGACCGACGACGACGGGATCGTTCGCTGGAACCGGTGGCCGCGTCCGGTCTTCGCGCTCGCGCAGTGGGGCGACAGTTACGCGTTCTTGAGCCTCCTTCCACAGCCGCCGTTTCCGTCGGCGATCGTCGGCATCCGGACCGATTCGGCCGTGGTGCACGCAGGCGGCGTCGTGCGCGTCGTCGGCTTTGCCAGGACGCGGCAGCGCGGCGTCCTGCGGGCCGCAGGCGGAAGCGTCGTCGTCACCCTGCGCTCGGGCTCCGGAACGATCGCGCAGCGCCAAACGTCGCTGGACGGCGCGGGCGCCTTCGAAACGTCCTTCACCGTTCCGGCAAACGCGCCGGCGGGCGACTACTCCGTGCTCGCGCAGGCGGGCGGCGGCGTCGGCGGCGCGACCGTGCACGTGGACGCGAACGCCGCCGATCTTTCGCTCGACCTGGGAACGGCGTGCAACGGCGTCTGCGACTATCGCCAGGACGTGCCGCTAACCGTCCACGCATCGCGCGGCGGCACGGACGTGCACGTGACGGTCGTGCGTTCGCCGCACGTCTACCTCGGCGACTCGAACGACGACGCTCCGTGGGCGACGACGCCGTGGCTGGACGAGACCGTGCGCGTAGACGGCGCAGGAAATGCCGCGATCGCGATTCCGCATCCGAACGACGAGCTGGCCTCGACGTACGGCGTTCATGCGGAAGCGGGAGGCGCGACCGCCGATACGCGGATCGTGGTACCGACTGCGGCGCACACGGTACGCGTCGTGGTGGATCGGCCCGAGCAGAGCCTGGGAACGCCGATCGATTTCGACGTCTACGCCGAGGAACTCGACGGCAGGCCGCTCGCCGGCGCCTCTGCGAGCGTCTCGCTCGTTCACGGCACCTCGGAAGTGCAGCAGCGCCTCACGCTCGATGCCGACGGCCACGCCCGCGGCAGCTTTGCATCGCCGCAGCTCGGCACGAATCTCGTGATCGCTACCGTAGACCGCGGCGGAAAAGCGGCAGACGCAGCGCAGGTCCTGGTGGACCCGCAAGCCGCGACTGCAAACGTGGATGGCCGCAGCGCGGACGTGCGAATCGCACTGGACAAGGGCCGCTATCGGGCCGGCGAGGACGTCGCCGTGGATGCCGAAGCGCCGGGCGCGCAGGGGCAAGCGCTCGTGACGCTCGAGAGTGAATCCGGCGTGCAGACGAGCCTCGTTCGTACCTCCGGCGGTCGCGCGGTCGCGCACTTGCGCGCCGCGAACGCGCCCGGAGAAGTGCGCGTCGGCGCCGCCTTCGTTCGCGACGGCGCGATCGAGTGGAGCACGATACCGTTGACGCTATCCGCGGCGGGCCGGCCGTATTTTTCGTCGGTGCTGCTCTCTCACGCGGCCTTCGCGCCCGGCGAGACGGCGAGCGTCTCGCTCGAGGGCGCCGCGGGTTCTTCCGGAACCATCGTCGTGCGTCTCAGTCGCGCGACGCCTTCGGGCAGCGCCGTCTTCGGCACGGCGCCGGCGCTGCTTGCGATCGGCGTGACGAGCACGCAGAACAGCGCGCCGCAGACGGTTACCTGGCATCCGTGGGTAGATTCGACCGGCGACCACGCGCAGGTAATCGGCTTCGTGCGGCGCACGCAGCCGCCCGAAGCGCTCCTCGTGCAGGCCGAGACGAACGCCGTCTCGTGGAGCGTCTCGCACGCCGCCGCGGATAAGATCTCCGTCGTGCTGCCCGCGACGAGCGGACGCTACACGCTCTCCATCCTCGACATCTCGGACGACGGCAGCGTGAGCGCGGGCTCCTCGACCGTCGTCGTGCGGTAGGTTCGCGCCGTGTCGTTGATGCTGCTCGATACGTACGGTTTGGTCTACCGCGCGTTCTTTGCGCTGCCCGGCCTGACGACGACCAAGGGCGTGCCGATCAATGCGGTCTACGGCTTCACCATGATGCTGGGCAAGATTCTCGCCGACGAAAAGCCGACGCACGCGATCGCGGCCTTCGACAAAGGCATGCCGGCGGAACGCGTCGCGCTCTTTCCGCAGTATAAGGCGCAGCGGCGCGCGATGCCCGACGAACTGCGCGGTCAGTTCGCGTTGGTTCGCCGCGTGCTCGAAGCCTACGGCATACCGGTCGTCGAGGTGGAGGGGCAGGAGGCCGACGACGTCATTGCGACCGTGGCGCGGCAGGCCGAGGAGGCGGGGGAGCAGACGATCGTCGTGACCGGCGATCTCGACCTGCTGCAGATCGTGGACGACCGAACCACAGTTCTCACGACTCGCCGCGGCATCACCGAACTCGGACGCTACGATCCGGCCGCGGTGCGCGAGCGATTCGGGCTCGATCCGGCGCAACTACCCGATTACCGCGGACTCAAAGGCGATCCGTCGGACAACTTGCCCGGCATTCCCGGCGTGGGAGAGAAGACCGCGACGAAGCTCCTGCAGGCGGCGGGATCGCTCGACGCGCTCGTTGCCAATCCCGCCCTCGCGGGCAATCCGAAACTCGAGCGCCTCGTCGAAGAGTACGGCGAGCAGGCCGCGCTCTGCCGCGCCGTCTCGCTCGTGCGGCGCGATCTGCCGATTGCGGTGGATTGGGAGAACAGCCGCTACAGCCCGCCTCCGGACGATCGTCTCTACCCGCTCTACCGCGAGCTCGAGTTCAAGACGCTTCTCGCCAAGCTGCAGCCCACGCCGGATCTTCCGCTCTTCGAAAAAGAGTCGAAACTGGAGGGCGAATACCGCGACTACGCATCGCCCGCGGATCCTTCGCAGTTCGAACGTCTCGCCGGTGAGATTCTCGCGATGGGTGAGGCCGGACGCGCGGCGCTGGCGCTCTCCGGCGGCGCGTTCGGCCTGAGCGCTGCGGCGGGCCGCGGCATCGCGTTCGCGAGCGAGGCACTAGCGCACGACGGCGTGCGCGAGGCGTTCGAAGCACTCTTTGCCGGCACGCCGCGCGCCGGGGCGTACGACGCCAAGCGCGTGCTGCGCGAGCTGCACCGCCGAGGCGTGCGATCGGCGCGCTTCGCCGACGACGCGATGATCGGCGCCCACCTGCTGGATCCCGCGCGGGGCTTTGCCGACGTCGAGGACGCGGCGACGCAGTTTCTTGGAGGCGACCTGCCGGAGGGAGCGGCCGCCCGCGCCGACGCGACGTACCGTCTTGTGGAGCACGCGCGGGCGGAGCTGGCGCGCCGCGATCAGCTGCGTTTGTACGAGGACGTCGAGGTGCCGCTCGCGCCGGTGCTGGCAAAGATGGAAGAGGCCGGCGTTTGCATAGACCCGAGCGAGCTGCGCTCCGTTGGGGCCGAGGCCGATGCGGCAGCGGAGCGCCTGAGCAAACAAATCTACGATTTTGCCGGCGAAGAGTTCAACATCGGCTCTCCGCAGCAGCTCGGCAAAGTGCTCTTCGGCAAACTCGAGATCCCCGCCGGAAAGAAGACGAAGACGGGCTGGGCCACCGGCGCCGAGGTGCTGGCTTCGCTCGCGCGAGAGTACCCGATCTGCGCGCTCGTGCTCGATTGGCGCGAAGTGACGAAACTGAAAAATACCTACATAGACGTGATCCCGCAGCTCGTGGATCCCGCCGACGGCCGTCTGCGCACCGAGTTCAACCAGACCGCGACGGCGACCGGACGGCTCTCGTCCACGAATCCGAACCTGCAGAACGTACCGGTGCGCGGCGAACTCGGCCGTCGCATCCGCCGCGCCTTCGTCGCCAAGAGTCCGGGCTACACGCTGCTGGCAGCCGACTACAGTCAGATCGAGCTGCGGCTGATGGCGCACCTGTCCGGCGACGAAGCGATGATCGCTGCATTCGAAGAGGGGCAGGATATCCACGACGTCACCGCACGTTCGATCTTCGACGTTCCGGCCGGCGCGGCGGTGGATCCGAACCAGCGCCGCATGGCCAAAAGCGTGAACTTCGGGCTCTTCTACGGCATGTCCGATTTCGGGCTGGCGCAGCGATTGGAGATCGGGCGCGCCCAGGCAAAGGAGATCACGACGGCCTACTTCGCGCGCTTTCCCTCCGTGCGTTCGTACATAGACCGCACGCTCGAAGCGGGCCGGCGAGACGGCTACGTCACGACGATCTTAGGGCGCCGCCGGTACATGCCGGGCCTCGTCTCCGGAAACTACATGCTGCGCGCCGCCGCCGAACGCGAGGCCACGAACGCGCCGCTTCAAGGCAGCGCCGCCGACCTCATGAAGCTTGCGATGGTACGTATAGATCACGCCCTCGAGGAATCGGGACTCGATGCGGCGATGCTGCTGCAGATACACGACGAGCTGATATTCGAGGTGAGCGAACGCGACGTGCACGACGCGGCCGCCCTCGTGCGCGATCACATGGAGAAGGCGCTCGAACTCGCCGTCCCTCTCGAGGTCACGCTGAAATCGGGCGCCAACTGGTACGACGTGGAGCCCGTGCGTGCGTAGCGCGGTCGCGGCGTTCGCGGCTCTTCTCGCCGTCGCGCCGGCAGCGGTTACCCTGCGCGCGCCGCGCGCCGACCTACAGCTGGAGGTCGCGCAAACCGCGGCGCAGCGCGAACGCGGTCTCATGAACCGTACGTCCCTCGCGCGTCATACCGGGATGATTTTCGTTTTCGGCGGGGACGCTCCGGTGGACTTCTGGATGAAGGATACCCTCGTGCCGCTCGACATGGTCTTCATCGCCGGCGACGGCACCGTGCGCCGCGTCTTTGCAAACGTTCGCGTGGTACCCGCCTCGCTTGCGGACGAAAGCATTCCCCGCGAGTCCGCGAGCGCGAAGTACGTAATCGAACTGCCCGCCGGCGAAGCGGCGCGCGACGGCATCGCCGCGGGAGTCAAGCTCGATTTGAGCGGCGTGCCGGCCGCCGAGTAACGTGCCCGAACTTCCGGAAGTCGAGACGATCGTACGCGGCCTAGAGCGCAGCATCGTCGGTAAGACGATCGCGCGCGCCGAGGTGCGCTTGGCCAAGGTCGCGCTTGCGCCGGAGGGCGTCGGCTTTGCGCGCGCGCTGCGCGGCGAGCGCGTCGGCGGCGCGAGCAGGCGAGGCAAGTACGCCGTACTCGAGCTCGGCTCCGGGAGGGCGCTCGTGACGAGCCTGCGCATGACCGGCCGCCTCGTCGTCGGCAAGCGCGGGGATCCCGAGTATCCGGCGACCCGCGCGATCCTGCACTTCACCGACGGCACGCATCTGTGCTTCGCCGACGTGCGCACGTTCGGCCGCATGCGGCTGGTCGAGCCGGGCGAGCCGTGGGATCGCGACCTCGGGGTGGAACCTCTCTCCACAGGCTTTACACAGGAAGCCTTTCTGAGTATGCTGTCGGGGCGGACGACGCCGGCGAAGGCCTTCCTTCTCGATCAGCGGCACATCGCGGGTATAGGAAACATCTATGCGTGCGAGGCGCTCTGGGAGGCGCGGATCCGTCCGAGCCGGCCGGCCGGAGCCTTGAAAAAGCCGGCGGCAATCCGCTTGCGTCGCGCGATCGTCGACGTGTTGCGCCGTGCGATCGACCTGCGCGGAACGACCGTTGACGACTACGTGGACGCGGACGGGCTGCGAGGCGGCTTCCAAAATAGCCTCTCCGTCTACGGCAGGGGCGAGCAGCGGTGTCGCCGCTGCAACGGCCGGATCGTCCGGACGGTGCTGGCTGCGCGGGGAACCTGGTGGTGCCGGCAATGCCAACGGTAAAACTTTAAAAAAATATAAAGGTAGGACTACAAACATCTCTACAACGCAAATCGCTCCGACTCAGTACGACGAAGACCAGCTCGCTTTCGAGCAGCGCCTCTACGAAGAATCGCTCAAAGTTCTCGACGAGGGCCAGGTGCTCACCGGCACGATCGTCCAGAAAGACAAAGACGAAGTGCTGGTGGACGTCGGCGGTAAGTCGGAGGGAATACTTCCCTTCCGCGAGCTCTCGCTCGCCATCGATCCCAAAGTTCTCAAGGTCGGCGACACCCTCGAAGTGATGGTGCATCGCATCGACGAGATGGACGGAACCCTGTTTCTCTCCGAGCGCCGCGCTCGCGCGCTCAAGACCTGGGAGAAGGTCATCGCCGCGCACGAGCACGACGAAGTCATCGAAGCGACGGTCACCCAGGTGGTCAAAGGCGGCGTGCTCGTGGACCTCGGCATGCGCGGCTTCGTCCCCGCATCGCAGATCCGCCGGCAGCCGGTCGGCAACCTCGACGAGCTGGTCGGCCAGCATCTGCGTCTGAAGGTCATCGATCTCGACCACAAGCGCCACCGCGTGGTGCTCTCTCAGCGCCTCGTGCTCGAGGAAGAGCTGCAAGCCAAGAAGCAGGAACTGCTCGACACGCTCGAAGTCGGGCAGATTCGCGAGGGCGTGGTCGTGCGGTTGGCCGACTTCGGTGCGTTCGTAGATCTCGGCGGCATAGACGGCCTCATCCACAACAGCGAACTCTCGTACGCGCGCATCAAGCATCCGTCCGAAGTCGTGAAGATCGGCGACGTCGTTCAAGTCGAGATCATGAAGTTCGATGCGGAGGCAAAGAAGGTGAGCCTCTCGCTCAAGCACGCGCTGCCGGATCCGTGGGATCAGTACGCCGACCGTCTCTACGAAACGAACAAGCTGACCGCGCAGGTCGTGAAGGTCACCCCGAACTACCTGCTGGTCGAGGTCATCCCCGGCATTCTGGCGATGGTACCCAAGGGCGAGTTCGACGCGTCCGCGCAGTTCGGCGCGGGGCAAGAGGTCGAGGTCACGCTCCTGACGATTAACCACGCGACGCGCCGGATCACCGCTTCGATCCAGCACGTTGCCGACGTTCCGCTCGAGGAGATCGAGCAGTACGCCGTAGAGGAGGAGATCGCCGAGGTCGAGGCACCCGCCGTCCCGGTGGCCGCCGCTGCGGAGCCGGAAACGGCCGAGTAGGGCAATGCCCAGGCCCTGGGCCTATCCGTGCGCGCCGGCCTGACCGGCGGCATCGGCGCGGGGAAGAGCGAGGTCGCGGCGCTCCTCGCGGGCCTGGGCGCCTATATCGTAGATACCGACGAGATCGCCCGCGAGGTGGTCGCTCCCGGCAGCGACGGCCTCGCGGAGATCGCTCGAGAGTGGCCCCAAACCGTCCACGGCGGCCTCCTCGATCGGGCGGCCTTGGCCGACGTCGTATTCGGAGATCCCGGCGCCAGGGAACGGCTCAACGCTCTGCTCCACCCCCGCATTCGCCGGGCGGCGCTGGAGCGCGAGCGGCTGGCGGCCCCGGGGCAGCTCGTCGTCCACGTAGTGCCCCTGCTCTTCGAAACGGGGTACGATCGGCTCGTAGATGCATCCATCGTCGTCTTGGCCCCGTTAGAGAGAAGGGTGAAGCGGCTGGTCGAGCGCGACGGCGCCGACGATGCGCACGTTCGCGCGCGCATGGCGGCGCAGATAGATCCCGACGAGGCGGCGCGCCGCGCGCACTTTATGATTATGAACGATGGCGACTTTAGTCAACTGCGAGAGCGTACGGCCGCCGTTTACGAGGCGTTGCGCCGTTAACGAATCGCCGCGCGATCCATCAAAAAGAGATGAAGCTTTGGCTAGATACGCGGTCGAGCGCCCGATTCTCAGCAAATCCTGAGTTTACCGAGCGCTTGTATGGGAATAGAGTACATCGTACTCAGCAACTAAGAGAGGATCGTTTGACAATGGCACAAGAACCGGGACACACCGGCGGCATGAGTGTTCGCGAAGCGGGTCGCCGCGGCGGCGAGCGCGTGAAGGCAAAGTACGGCTCGGAGTTCTACGAGGAGATCGGTCGTAAAGGCGGCGAGGCGACGAAAAACAAGTACGGCCCCTCGTTCTACGAAGTGATCGGTCAAAAAGGCGGCCAGCGGCCGAAGCGTAAGCCGTCGGCGAACTAGCGCTCGGAACGACAAGACGAACTCATGGCTGAGAAACACGACGATGCGGGCAAGCGCGAGATGTCCGTCCGCGAGGCGGGCAAGAAGGGCGGCGATACCGTGCGCGAGCGCTACGGCACGACGTTCTACGAAGACATTGGCCGCAAGGGCGGGCGCGCGACGCGCGACCGCCACGGCGTGGAGTTCTACAAATCCGTCGGTAAAAAAGGCGGGAAGGTCGTAAAGGAAAAATACGGCTCCGATTTCTACGAAGCGATCGGGCACAAGGGCGGACAGAAAGTCAAAAAGCTTATCGCCGAGGCCAAGAAGAAACTCGGCGAGGAAAAACCGTAGTCGCGATCAGCGTCTGACGTCTACGTTACCGCCGACCTTCCCCAAGTGAATCGTGTTGCTGTCGAAATCGACGGTTATGCCGTCGATTCGCAGCGTTTGGCCCCCGGACCGGATGTAGGCCGGGTGCGGCATCTTAAGCAGCTTCGCATCGTTCGTCCAGGTGACGAGGTCGGTGTCGAAGGACCGGTGCTGCGGATCGTCTATCCGCTCGATGTGCACCTTGCCGATCGCGGTAAAATCTAAGCTTTGCACGTTAAGCTGCACGTGTTGAGCGGAGATTCGCACGTACGGCTTTCCCTTGCGGAACACGATACCGTTACGCACGCCGTCCACGCTGCCGCTCAGCCCGTCGGACGAGAGGCGAGCGTGATCGTAGTCGAAGCTCCAGGATTTAGTAGCGATGTGGTTGTTGAGCACGTGACCGCCGCGCAGGTCGATCGGCGCTTGATCTGGAGGAAGCGGCGGCGTGCCGCGCCCGGCTAGGATGACCTCCACGACGACGTACAAGCCGAAGAGAATCCCCGCGACCATCGCCACTCGCTTCCAGGCGAGGCGGTATCTACGCATCGCTGCCGCCGGAACGGCGCCGCCCGGGCAGAAAGACCAGTGCGAGGTACAAAGCGGCGATCGCGCCGGCTACGGCCGTCGGACCGATCTTCGAAAAGAACGTCGGCACGCGCCGCCCAACCTTTCCTTCGACGATCGTCTGCTCTTGCAGCCGGCTGCGCGCCTGCCATCGTCCGTCCGGAGCGATGATACCGCTGATGCCGGTCGCAGCGGCACGGACGACGTACGCGCCGGTCTCGATCGCGCGCAGCTGCGCGATCTGCGCGTGCATGTACGGTCCGGAGGTCTTGCCGAACCACGCATCGTCGGTGCTTACCACGAGCAGCTGCGCTCCGCGGCGTACCTGCTCGAAGGCCAAGTCGCCGAAGGCGGACTCCCAGCAGATGAGCGGCGCGATCGGCAGCGCGCTCGTTTGATAGACGCCGTCGAGCGTTCCCGGCGTGATGCCGCCGTTGAGCGCGCCGACGTACGGCAGCCACGAGAGAAACTTGCGTCCTGGGAACCATTCTGCGAACGGGACGAGCTGGCGCTTGTTGTAGACCTCGTAACCGCCCTGCGGCGTGAACACGTACAGCGAGTTGTAGATCTTCGTCGAGTTCACGTTCAGGCTGCCGGCGACGATCGTCGCCTTGAGCTCGCGCGAGAGATCCGCGAACTGCCCGAGAAGATACGCCGTGACGTCGAGTTCGGTCGGGATGACGGTCTCCGGCCAGACGATCAGCTTGGCGCCGGACTTCCCTGCGGCGCGCGTCATAGCCGTGTAGCGATTCACGGCCAGCCAGAGCGAGTTCCACTTGAACGACTGCGCGATGTCGCCTTGAACGGCGGCGACCGGAATCGTGGGCGCGGGCAAGCGCCGCGCCGGCCACCCGATCCAGAACAGGAGCGTCAGCGCCGCGAGCGCTGCCAGCGTAGTTGCGAAAGGTCCGATCGTGCGCCGGCGCAGCGCGTCGGCGGCGTACGCGCCGATCGCGCAGAGTGCCAGCGTGATGCCGTACGTACCCGCATATGCGGCGATCACGCGCAGCGGCGTGTCCGCTTGCGTGTAGCCGAGTTGATCGAACGGCGCGGCAAAGATTCCGATGGAACGCAGCCACTCGCACAGGGCGAACGCAGCGGCGGCGCCGAGCGGTGCGTATGCGGGTCGAGCGCGCGCGTACGAAAAGGAAGCCAAGATGCCGGCGAGCGCGAGAAACGGCGCTTCGATCAGCGCCGGGCCCAGCGCGATGAACGGTCCGAACGGCCCGATATAGCGTCCGACCGTATGCCCGACCCACGCAAAGTCGAGGGTGAAGAAGATCATCGCGAAAAGCCAGCCCAGGAGCGCAGCGCGCTTCCAGGAAGCGCCCTGCCAAGTCCAGAAAAGCGCCGCAGTTCCGAACGGCACGAGCCATGCCGCACCAACCTTCGGAAACGCCGCGGCGAGCACCACGGCCGCAGCGGCGGCGACGGCTGCATCGCGCAACCGCGTTGAGGAGACCATGATACGCAGATTGAGCTTCGGTTTAGTAGTAGTAACGGCGTTCATCGTAGCGGCGTGCGGTCGTCAAGTAACGCCTGACCCTCCGGGACTGGGAGCCGGCGGCGCGCCTCCTGGATACATGGCGATACACTTTGACGTGCAGGCACCGTTCAACTTCTCGACCTACCAGTATATGGTCGTTCTCAACACGACCGGCAGCGGCGTCACCCCATCCACCGATACGCTGCAGACGAACTGGGCGGGCTACTCGTTCGCCTTGATCGCTCTGGGGAACGGAGGAACCTCCTACGCCGAGCCGGTGCAGTTCGTCACCAACTCGAACCCGCACATCCCGCCTTCGTGGCTGCGTTTGGGAACGACGCCGCAGCAGTTTACGTACAACGCGAACAGCAACGGAAGCGGCACCGAGTTCTCGCTCGTTTTCCAGCGTTCGATTCTCAAGGGCATCGCCTCGCCGTCGCCCTCGCCGACGGCGAGCCCGTCGAACCTCTGGACCTTCAATGCCTACGTCACCCAAGCGAGCAACGGCGGGCCCTGGTACTTTCTCGATTCGATGGGTGCCGGCGGCCCGATAGATCCGCAGTTCGTTTCGCCCAAGCTGTGCGTAACCGAGCCGTTCGATCGGACGTTCTACGGTCTCTATACTCCCTCGGATCCAACGGCAGATATCGTGAGCATCGAGATTTCGAACAACCCGATCTCGCCCGCGCCCTGCTCGTAACCGGAGGACCTTTCATGCACGAGACTCCCGTCGAATGCACGTACGATCCGTGCAGCTGTTCGGTTGTTGGCCCGGCCGAGGGGGGCGAAGCGTATTGCAGCTCCTTCTGCCGCAACGCGACCGAGAGCGGTCTCGAAGGCGAGACCTGCGCCTGCGCTCACCCGCAGTGCGACGTTCCGTAGAGCGCCGGCAGGTAAAACCTTAGAAGTTGAACGTGGTCGGGACGACCGGCTGCGGCTGCGCGATGTTGAAGACGGCCGTCTGCGATGGGAAGGCCAGCAGATTGAGCCCGACGTTCACCGCTTGCTGCGACTCGTTGTAGAGGACCATGAGCTGGTAGCAGTTGCCGATCGTTCGCGTATAGTAGATGATCTTGTCGTTAAAGAACCCGGTGCCTTTCCAGTTGATATTCGTGACGAACTGCAGGCTGGCATCTCGCCCGAAAGGCGTGGAGAGCTGCATGTTCGTCGTCTCGAACCCGAGGCCGGGCCCGGGGATGAACGAGCCGCTGAACATGACCACCGAGCGCTGGGAGGGCCGCGCCGTCAGCTGATAGCTCACGGGCTGCGCCACGCCGTCGAAATTCGTAGACCAGCCCACCGACATCGCGTAGACGTCGTCGTTGAAGAAGCGGATCATGTCCTGAGCGTTTTTCGTATTGCTCGTCGGCTGCTGGTCGAGGTACTGAAACGGAACGAGCGCGGGGCCGTTGTAGTTGGCTTCGTTATACGTAATCGTGTTGACGACGTGCGATCCGATCGGGGTGGTCAATCCCAGCTCCTGTTCGATCGCGGCCTTGAGGTCGCCGGTGCCGTACGCATACTGGTCCACCGTCACCGTCCCCTGAAAATCGCTCCCGAGAACCTTCGCCTCGATCGGGCCGGCCACGACGTTGGCATCGCCTCGCCACGTAGCCAGGCTTTGCGGTTGGCCCTCGCCCGAGGGCTGGCTGTACTCGCCGACGGTCAGGTCTGCGGAAAGCGGAAAGAAGAAGTGCGGAAAGAAATCGGCGGGGCGCACTTCGAACTCGGGAATCTTGTTGATTCCCGTCGCTTCCTGCGAATAGGTTTTATCGAACTCGCCCTGATAGTCGGCGCCCGGCGTCGTGTATTGCAGCAGATAGTCGAACTCCGACTGGTTGCTGAACTGATTGATGCCGCCGAAGCTCGCGCTCGTCGCGCTGAAATTGTAGCTCGTCGTCTGATTGAGAAACTCGTTGAACTGGCGCGTATCGGTGAACGTGAAGCTCGACGAGCTCGATTGGCCGCCGACGTAACTGTGGCTGAAGCTGTAGTTCTGAGACGTTTGCGCCGTCTGGTGGCCGATCGCGGCGCTGATGGATTCGTTCGGGGGGATGCTTACGAGCGGGCCGTAATTCGACTGGTAGGCGAACTGAAAGTTCCCTCGCAAGTGCTGCGAAAAGTTCTCCTGCTCTTGGACGGCCAGGTTCGTCTGCGTGCCGCCGGCGAGGCGGTTGTTGATCGTGTAGAGGTTGACGTTGACGCTGCGGCGCCCGCGCTTGCTCGTATAGAACCCGACGTAGCCTAGGCCAAGCCCTTCCTTCGTGTAGTAGTTGACGATGTAGTAACCGTAGTAGTATTGGTCTTTCCCGAACGGAACCTGAATTTTGATCCAGGCTCCTTCGTACGAGTTGTAGCCGACCTCAGGGAACCAGTGCGCTCGAGCGTGCTGGCCTTCCAGCGTGCGCAGCGGGATGATGAGCAGCGGGAGATAGAACACGGCGGCGGCGCCGAGCCAGAGCACGGCCTTGTGAATGACGATCCGGTCGCCGGGCACGACCTCCAGGTCCTTGCCGGTGATGTGGTATCCCCCGCGAGGATTCTCGCAGGTCGTTACGTACGGGTTGATGCCGTGCGCGGTGCCGTCTGGATCGGTGTGGAGATCGTCGGCGGAGAAATGCACGAGGCCGCGCTGGACGCCTTCGTCGCTGGCCCCCTTTCCCTTGACGAGCTTGGCGGTCTGCTCGACGGTATCGAAATCGATCTCTTCGCCGGTGAGCACGGAGTCGTGCTGGTGATTCACCAGGAACGGATGGCCCGTGATCGTGATCGTGCGAACGCCGTCGAAGTGAGCGTGCTCGCCGACGATCTCTTCTTCGCCGAAGTAGATGTGGACGTTGCCGATCGCGTCGCTCGGCTGGCCGCGCCCGCGCGCGCCGCTCCACTTATCCGAGATGACGGCTACGTAGCCGGGAGCGAGCGTCGGAGCTCCGGTCGGCTCGGGCGTCGGCGTCGGCGTAGCCTGCCCCGCCGGCGCGATCGGCGGCGGCGTCTCACCGCCTCGGACGAGGAAGATTGGAGCGGTCGAGTAGAGCGGGCTCGGCGTGGCGCCGGGAATCGGCGGGGGCGTAACCGGCGACTCGTGCGGACGCGGCGTCGGATTGAGCGTGAACGTGCCGTTGTTGGTCCCGGGCGGAACGAGCGGAATTCCCGGCGTAGCGGCCGTCGTCGGCGTGGGGCTCGGCGAGGGCGCGCCTTGCGCGACGAGCGTTGGGCCGTCGTCCCGGTAGTGCTGCGCGCAGCTTTGCGTGTTGAAGAGCAGGAGCGCGAGCTGCGCCGGATCCTGGGCGCGTACCGGCGCATCGAGCGCGCAAAAAAGGAATGCGAGGAGCGTCGCGGCCGCGACTAGGCCGCGGTGCCGCCGGTCTCTAAACGGCACGCCGTCAGCGCTCTTCCAGCCAAAGCAGCAGGCTGCCCGCGGTTCCCATGATGAGGTTCGGTAGCCACGCGGCCAGGAAGGGATTGATCGCTCCGTTTCGCCCGAAGGCCGAAGCCGCGGACGTCATGAGATAGTAGACGAAGAACGCGATGATTGCCAAGGCGATGCCCAGCGTGCGGCCTCGCTTGCCGAAGCGCATGGCGAGCGGAACGGCGACGACCACGCCGATGAAGCAGGCAAACGGCCACGCCAATTTGTTGGCGAGATTGATCTGCAGGTTGCCCATCGCCGTTCCGCCGATCCCCTGCGACTGGAGCGCGCTCACCTGCGTGCGCAGGGATTTGCTGCTCATCGTCCAGGGATCGTTGTTGACCTGGCTGACGAACTGGGATGCCGTCTCGCCGAGCGGCAGGCCGATCGTCACGGTGTTCACGTGCTGCTGGTTGGTCAGGAAGCCGTCGTTGTTGTAGCGCGTGTCTATGACGTCGTGCAGGACGAGCGTGCTGCCGGCCACGGTGGCGGTGCGCGCCTGGAGCGTCTCGTTCCACGGTCCGTACTTCGCCGGCTTGAATATCTGCACGTCCATCATCGTCTTGTTGTCCGGGCCGACCTGCGTCACGTAAAACGTATTTCCGGTGTCGGGGTCCTTGCGAAAGAACTGCGGTTCGACCGGAAGCGCGTCGGTGTGGTAGATGATCTGATAGAACGTGCGCGTCGAAAGCTCGACCGACGCCGGCGCGATCCATTCGTTCATCGCGTAGGCGATCAGAAACATCGCGAAGCCGAAGGCCAGCGGCGCCGCAGCGATGCGGACGACCGCGATCCCGGCGGTGCGCAGCGCCGTTACCTCGTTGTCGCCCATGACGCGGCCCATCGCCAGTAGTGCGGCGAAAAGACACGCGAACGGAAAGGCCATCGGAATCGCCTGCGGCACGCGGAAGATGACGAAACGCAGCACGAGGAAGAACGGCGCGTGCTGGTTGATGATGTAGTCGGCCGCCAGAAAGAAGATGTTCAAAGCCCAAAAGAGCAAGAACGCTCCGAAGGCAAAGCCGAACGGGCCGACCATCTCGCGCAGCATGTAGCCGTCGAGGATTGGGAGGCGGAACGGTATCGAGCGAACGCGAGGAAGCGTCAGCGTCGCCATGCGCTCACCGCTCGACGATCAGTAGCTGCGGTACGCGTTGAGTACGCGTTGGACGTACGCTCGCGTCTCCGGGTACGGCGGCACGCCTCCGTAATGGTCTACCGCGCCGGGCCCGGCGTTGTACGCCGCTACGGCGAGCGTGACGTTCTGATGGTAACGACGCAACAGCGATCGCAGGTAGCCGGCGCCGCACTCTACGTTCTGCATCGGCTCGAAGGGGTTGGCGATGCCGCAGCCGGCGGAGGTCCCCGGCATGAGCTGCATGAGCCCTTGGGCGCCCGCGTCGCTGATCGCCGACGGGTCGCCGGACGATTCGGCCATCAGCACGGCGCGTAACAGCCCCGGCGGGACGCCGCTTCCCTGCGACGCATCGCTCACGAGCGAGTTGATGGCGGACGGGTCGAGCGCGTGCGGGGCATAGGGCAGGTAGCCCGCACCGCTACATCCGTAGAGCAGGCCCAGCAAGCACCAAATTCCCAACGATCGCTTCATACTCAACACCGTGGCGTCGCATTTCTTCCCGTCCGCAGGCGACGCCTGGCAGGCAGGCCCGCGGAACGACGCGGCCATCGTAGCCGCCAAGCCTGTAGTGCGGCTGAGGGACCGGCCAGGATAGGGGACTCCGGCGGCGATCCTCAAAGACCCGCAACCATGAGTCCAAAGAAAACCAAGAGCGCCAAGCCCCAGAAGGCTGCTAAGGCCTCGAAGGCTTCCAAGGCGCCCAAGAGCGCGAACATACCGGTCAAGGCTGCCCCCGATACCGTCTTGACGTATGCGGACGGCAACCCGCACGACCGCATCCAGTTTTTCGACGCCAAGCTGATCCTCAAGCCGGACTTCTTCTATACGGTCCGCGGCTTCAAGGAGTTCAGCGAGATCGTGGCCGAGGCTGTGGGCAAGGTCAAGGGCGTAAGCTACAAGACGCTCGATCTCTCGAAACAGCGGCCGCGGATCCGCGAGGTCATGTTCCTCGACACGGCCGACTTCCGTCTCTACAACAACTCGTTTATTCTGCGCCGTCGCACGGCCTATCAGGACGGCTTCCCGATCGCGGACCCGGAGATCGTCTTCAAGTTCCGCAACCCCGATCTCGCGCTGGCCGCCTCGATTGACGTTCGCCCGAAGATTGCCGGGCCGTATCGCGTCAAATTCAAATCGGAGGCGCTGCCGCAGAAAGACCAAGTCGGCGGCTTCCGTATGCTCTACTCGCACAACTGTATCTTCCCGGTAAGTTCCGTGCACGAAGGCGACCGGACGAATCTGCGCACGATCGCGCGCGGCCTACCCGCCATCGCCGGCCTCATCGGCGACGACGAGGGCAAGGTCGAACTCGTGAACTCGACGCTCGTCGAAGAGGTCCTCATGGATCTGGGCACGCTGGATCTCGGGAAAGGTCTCACGGCGAAGTGCAACGTCTCGCTATGGCGCTCGCTCGGCGATCATAAGGTGATGTGCGGGGAGTTCGCTTACCAGACCAGGTTCGACCGCGCCGATGCCGTGCAAGTGGCCATCAAGCAGCGGGCCGAGGAACTCTTCATTAAACTGCAGCTGCTGGCGACGGGCTGGCTCTACCTGGGTACGACCAAGACCGGTTTGGTCTATCAGCTCAAGGGCAACCCGCCGCAGGCACATGAATAAACCGTCTCAGATCGAGATATTCCTCGAATTCTTGAGGATCGGCGCGACGAGTTTCGGCGGAGGCGTGGTCGCGTATCTACGCGACACGCTCGTGCGCAAGAAGAAATGGTTCGACGACGTCGAGTTTCTCGAGATCATGTCCATCAGCAACACGCTACCCGGCCTGAACGCAACGAACGTGGCGATCCTCGCGGGCGACCGCCTTGGCGGCCCGCTCGGCGCTTCGGGCGCCATGCTCGGAATGTGCCTGCCGGCCTTCCTCTTTATGACGGCGGCAGGCGTGCTCTACAGCAATTCGCACGCCCGGCCGCTTGCGACCGCGGCGCTGCGCGGCGTCGCTGCCGCGGCGACGGGCCTGCTGGCGGCGACCTGGTTTGCGATCGGGAAGAAATCGCTCAAGGGCTTTTACGACACCTTGTTCGTGCTCGCCGCGATCCTCGGCGTCAACTACTTCAAGCTCGGCGTTCCGGTAACGCTGCTGGTCGTCGGCGGGGTCGCGATCTTCGCGTTCCGTCCGCACGTGCCGCACGAAAAGCACCGGGAGGAGAACGAAAAGTGGATCAGATCCCTGCACTGACCCGCGTCTTCGCCTACCTTTCGCTGCTGACGATCGGCGGAGGCATGGCGGCGTATCCGGAGATGAAGACGCTGGTAGTCGGTACTCATCACTGGCTCACGAGCGAGCAGCTCGTCCACGTCTACAGCACCGGGCAGATGGCGCCGGGACCGAATATGATGATGGTGGCCGAGGTCGGCTTCTTGGTGAGCGGCATCGCCGGCGCGCTCGTTTGCGCGCTGGCGTTCTTCGTTCCGACGGGTCTGCTCACGTTCGGCGTCGGCCGCTTGTGGAAACGTCTCGAGCACTGGCCGTGGCGCGACTCGATCCAAAAAGGCTTGGGACCCGTGGCGATCGGCTTGGCCGTCGCCGGTTTGATCACGTTCGGCAAGACCTCGATCAATGGTTGGCTCACCGCCGCCATCGGGCTCGTGACGTTTGCGGTCATCTACCGGACGAGTCTCAACCCGCTCTGGATGATCCTCGGCGGCGCCGTGGTCGGCGCGATCGCGCTTCGGTAGCACCGCACCGCTTCGCGTGTTGCGCTTGGCGCTGCTCTTCTCGATCGTCCTCGTCGCGTACGATACGCTCGCGGCACTGATCGCGGCGGCGGTGGGGGTCTCGTACAACTCGTTCCTGATACCCGCGCTCGTGTTGTTCTTCTTCGCGGGCCTCCTCGCGGGGAGAAAGATGCGATCGTGGCGGGGGCTCGTGCCGGTCGCCATCGCCGCCGGCGTCGAGGCGACGGCCGGCTGGTACGTCGCGTGGCTGATCGGCCCGGGATACGTACCCGGATGGACGGTGCGCGCGCTCGTCGTCATGGCGGTCGAAAGCGCGCTCGTTTCGATCTGCATCGGCGCGGTCGGGGTGCGGATCGGGCTGGCTGTGGCGGGGGCGCGGCGATGAAGCGTTTGACGTACCTGGCCCTGGCCGCGATGCTCCTCGCCGCGACGCCCGCTCCGAGCGCCTCCGGCGCCGCGCTGCTCGACGATCTGGCCGCGAAGTATTGGCAGCACGAACTGCAGCGAGACTACGTCCTGCGATCGGAACTCGGATTGCCGATCGAAACGCTCCCTCCGGCGACGTTGGAAAGCGCGCAGAGCGAGGCCGATTTCTCGCAAAGCATCCTCGACGGCCTGAGCGTGGTGGAGCCGGCGCGGTTGGACCAGGATCGCTGGCTCACCTACCGCACGCTGCGTTTCCTGGCGACGAACGACGTGGCGACGCGTACGTACTTTTGGCTTCGCCAGCAGGTGACGCCCTACGCCGGCGGATCGCAGCTCGGCTACATCGCGTCGCTGCTGACCGGCTTCCGGTTCGCGACCGCCGACGACGCGCGCCGGTACGTCTCGTTGCTGCATCAGTACGCGCTCTTCGTCCGATCGCTGCAGGCGCTCGCGCTCGGTCAGCACGAGCGCGGCATCATCCTGCCGGACGTCGAGAGCGAAGCGTCGGCCGCAGTCTTCGACGGCTACGCGGCGCCCGCGCAGAGCGGCGCGCTTGTGCCCGGGGAATCGCGGCTGAGCGGACTCTTGCCGCCGGCGCGCGCCGCGCTCGAAAAACAGGCAAGCGATGCCGTGGCCTCCGAGGTAGTGCCTGCCCTGAACGGCGTCGCAGCGTATTTGCGAGGGCCGTACCGCGATGGTGCGCCCTCCGGCGTCGGGCTCGCGCAGTATCCCGGCGGACGCGACTACTATCAGTACCTGATCGTTGCGAATACGACGCTGACGATTACACCGGAGAAATTGCACGCGCTGGGCCTGCAGGAGGTAGCTCGTCTCAACGCCGAGCTCGAGGGCATCCGAGACGAGGTCGGGTTTGCCGGCGATCTGCCCGCATTCAAGCAGTACCTCGCGCACGATCCGAAGTTCTTCGCCAAGACGACGCAAGGGTTCGGAGAGCGTCTGATGGTCTACGTGCGCCGCGCGGAGAGCGCCGTGCCGGCGTTCTTCTCGCACACGCCGACGGCGCCGTACGGCGTCGCGCCGCTTCCCAAAGCGCTCGCCGGCGCGCAGACCTTCGGATACTACGACCAGCCGACGGCGGCGCGTCCGCAAGGCCTCTACCTCTACAACGCGTGGCACCCGGAGCGCACCTCCACGCTCGGCGCGGGCGCGTTGATTTGCCACGAACTCATCCCCGGCCATCACTTTCAGATCGCGCTGCAGCAGGAGAATGCGGCCCTGCCGGACGTCCGCCGTTACGATTTCAGCGAAACGGGATTCGTGGAAGGGTGGGGCGAGTACGCATCGCAGCTCTGCTGGGATATGGGCGTCTATCGCACGCCGTACGACAAGGCCGGGCGGATCATGCAGGATCTCATGGTCTCCACGCGTCTGGTCGTAGATACCGGCATGAACGCGCTGGGATGGAGCAGGGAGCGGGCGATGGCGTACATGCGCGAGAACCTGACCCTGAGCGACGCGCAGATCGCCAGCGAATCGCTGCGCTACTCGACCGACATTCCCGGTCAAGCGCTGGCGTATAAGACCGGCGAGCTCACGCTGCTGCAGATCCGCGAAGACGCCCGCAAGAAGCTCGGCAGCGCCTTCGATATCCGGCGCTTCCACTCGTGGGTGATAGACGGCGGTTCGATGACGCTCGACACGCTGCGGGCGCACGTTGACTACGAGATGAGCAAAGCGGCGCCGTAGTCTTGTCCCGTCTGCTCGTCTACGCGAACGTCGGGCTCTTTTGCGACGGGTACGTCTTGAGCAGCATCGGTCTCGCGCTGGTGACGCTCGGGCCGCGCTTTTCGTTGGATGCCGCGATGACTGGGCTGATCGGCGGCGCGACGCTGCTGGGGATCTTGATCGGCGCGCCGGTCTTCGGGCACTTGACCGATCGCTACGGGCGCAGGCGGCTCATGATCGCCGATCTGGCCGTATTCGTCGTCGCATCGCTCGCCCAGATCTTCGCGAGCAATGCGTGGGAACTCGTCGCGCTGCGCTTCGTTCTCGGCCTGGCGATCGGCGCCGACTACCCGATTGCCGCGGCGCTGATCGCCGAACACGTTCCCGCAAAGGCGCGCGGCGCGGCGACGAACGGCATGCAGGTAGCGTGGTTCTTGGGAGCCGCGGTCGCATACGTCGCCGGCTACGGGCTCTTGCGCCTGGGGCCGGAGAGCTGGAAGTGGATTCTGGCCAGCCCCGCGCTCGTCGCCGCCCTCGGGCTCTTCCTGCGGGCTAGCGCGCCGGAGTCGCCCTTGTGGCTGGCATCGAAGCAGGCCGGCCAGCTCGACCGAACGCCTTTCTCCGCCCTGTTTTCGCGCGAGCACGCAGGTTCTCTCGCGTTCGTTTCGACGATGTGGCTGCTGCAAGTGGTGCCGCTCTTTGCGATCTATACCTTCGCGCCGGCGGTGCTGGCCGCGCTCGGCTTGAACGCCGGCTCTTCGCCGGCGGGCGGCGTCGCGATCACCGGCGCATTCCTGGCCGGCTCGCTGCTTTCGCTGCCGCTCGTCGAGTCGTGGGGACGCCGCCCGCTCTGCATCGCCGGGTTCGCGATCGGCGTTGTCGCCTTCGCCCTGCTTCTCTCCGGGAGCACCGCCGCGGTCGTCCCGTGTTTTCTCGCCTACGCCGTCGGCATCGGAGCCGCGGCGGGGCTGGAACTGACGTACCCGGCCGAACTCTTCCCGACCGCGCTGCGCGCGACCGCGACCGGCGTCGCCGCGGCGGTAAGCCGCGTAGGGGCCTTCTTCGGAACCTTCGCGCTCCCGTGGATGCTCGTACGCTGGGGCGTGACGACGGTGGTCGCACTGGCATGCGGCCTCTGCGTGCTCGGCACGCTCGTCGCGCTGCGATGGGCTCCCGAAACCAAGGGCGTCACGCTGCGATAATTGGCCGAGAGGTCGTTGCACGACCGCGGGCCGGGATGGTAGCGTTGGTCGGTACGACGCACTGGAGCGGCGCACGAGCGCCGGAAAAGGAGGGCCATTCGTGAAGTTTCTCTACGCCGCCGCGGCGCTGCTGAGTCTGGCGGTTTGCTTGCCGGCAACGTCAATCGCGCAGACGTCGCCGCCCGCCGTCGGTGCGACGGCGCAGTTGACCGCAAAGGTCGTCGCGATCGACTACGACAACCGGATCGTGACGCTCCAGGACGCGCAGGGGAACGTCTCGACCATCAAAGCCGGCGCCGGCGTTACGCGCTTTGCCGCGCTCAAGGTCGGCGACACCGTGACGTTCCAGTACTCGGAGTCCATCGCGTACGCGATCGCGCCGGCCGGCACTGCTCCGGCGCCGGCGAGCACGCCGATGGTCACGCGCGCTCCGGGGGACAAGCCGGGCGGCACGATCTCGCAGACGGTCTCGGCGCAGGTGACTATCCAGGCCATTGACGCCGCGACGCCTTCAATCACGGTGAAGACCGCCGACGGCCACGTCATCACCATGCTCGTTAACAATCCGGCGAATCTCTCCGGGCTCAAGGTCGGAGACGTCGTGCAGGTAACCTACACGCAAGCCCTCATGATCACCGTCCAGTAGCCGCGGTTCGGTCCAAGGAACAAGGAGGGCGCCGTCAGGCGCCCTCCGCTGCTTTTCGCAGCAGTTCGAGATCGAGCTTGGTCATCTGGAGCATCGCCTTCATCGCGCGCTCGCGCTTAGCGGCGTCCTCGTGGCCGAGATACGCGCCCATCCCCGTCGGCACGACGTTCCAGGCGAAGCCGAACTTGTCGCGGAGCCACCCGCATTGCATCGTCTGCCCCCCGTCGGCTAAGCGCTCCCAGAGCGTATCGAGTTCGGCCTGCGTTCGGCAGGTGACGAAGAGCGCGATCCCGCCTCGCGGCGGAGCCGCCGCGTCCGTCTCGCTCGAGACGACGCCGCCGTTGAGCGCCATGAACTCCTGACCTTCGAGCGTGAACTCGATCATCATCGCCGTGCCTTCAGGCAGGGGCCCGTTTTCGCCGTAGCGGCTCACTTTATCAATCTTCGAATCGGCGAAGATGGATACGTAAAATTCAACCGCCGTCTCGGCCTCGTCCGTGAACCAGAGCAGCGGCGTAATCACCTGTTCGGCATGTCGAGCATGCTGACAAAACTCCTTCGCGCGGCGGATTTTGCGGCACGTTGCGAGACCCTCTACGCGAACGCGTGTTCGCATGAAGTTCGGCGTGTGCAGCCTTGCCTTGGGGTTGCCTGAGGCGTATAGTGGAGCGAAGTAGTGCTAAGTGGTGCTTCCCGGAGGATTTTGTGCACGCGGAACTCCCGCGCTTTGCCGGTTCGGAGCAGCACGCCCTTGACAACAAAGGGCGGCTCATCGTTCCTGCGCGCTTTCGCGAGCGCCTCGGCCCGCAGTTCGTCTTAACCATCTGCCACCCGGACCCGTGTCTTGCGCTCTATCCGAGCGCGACGTGGGTCGAGTTCTGCGGCCGGCTCGAGTCGGTGCCGGTCAAGGACGAGCGTTACCGCCGTTTCGTACGCTATCTGTTCGCCCATACCGAAGAAGTCGGCTGCGACGCGCAGGGGCGCGTCGTCATCCCATCTCTGTTGCGCGCCTACGCAGGGATCGAGCGTTTCGTCGTCTCCGTGGGCCTGCTCACGCGCATCGAGATTTGGGCCAAGGACCGCTACGCATTTCAAACGCCCCCCGAGGGTGAGGTGGCCGGCTTCATGGCCGACCTCGGACTGTAGGAAGCCGGCGATGTGGCGGCCGCATGAGTCACGTTTCCGTTCTACTCGGCCCCGTGCTGGAGTATCTGGCGGTTCGGCCGGACGGCATCTACGTGGATGCCACCTTCGGAGCGGGCGGTCATTCCCGCTCGATCCTGGAGCGCCTCGGGACGGGGCGCGTGGTTTGCCTCGACGCCGACCCGGAAGCGGCCGCTCGAGCGGAGCGGATGTCGGATCCGCGGCTTACCTTCATACGTGCCAACTTTCGGGAACTCGACGACGTGCTCGATCGCTGCGGCATCGGTCTCGTCGACGGGGTGCTCTTCGACTTGGGAGTCTCGTCCATGCAACTTGACGATCCGCAGCGCGGCTTCTCCTTCGGGGGCGACGCGCCGCTCGACATGCGCATGAATCCGCTCGCCGGACGCAGCGCCTACGATATCCTGAGCACCGCCAGCGAAGGCGAGCTCGCGGACATCTTCTTTCACTACGGGCAGGAGCGCGCCGCACGGCGAATCGCTCGCGCCGTCGTGGCGCGACGCGGCGCCGGCACGCTGCCGAGCACCACCTCGGAGTTTGCCCGCTTCGTGGCCGGCGTCGTCCAACGCCCGGGCCGGCGCGAGCCGATCCACCCGGCCACCCGCGTCTTCCAGGCGCTCCGCATTGCCGTTAACGACGAGTTGGGGGCCCTGCGCGACGGACTGCACAGCGCCGTGGGGCGCCTTCGCGCGGCCGGCCGCGTCGTTGCGATCAGTTTTCACTCGCTCGAGGATCGCATCGTCAAGCAGACGTTCCGCGAAGACGAGCGCCTCGACGTCCTCACGAAAAAGCCGGTCGTCCCCGACGAGAGCGAAGTCGCCGAGAATCGTCGCGCACGCAGTGCGAAGCTGCGCGCTGCCGCGCGGAAGGCAAGCTGATGGTCGAGCCGCGTTTCTTCGACCGCGCCGCCCGGATCGCCAATCCGCGTAGGGTTCGCGCCGCCACCGAACGCCGGATCGTCCGAAAGTCGCGGGCCCGCTACACCGGCGTGGCGCGAGCCTCGTTGGCCCTGGGTGCCGTGATGCTCCTGCTCATGGGCTACGTCGTGCTCACCTCCACCCTCACCGGGTTGAGCTACGCCGTTGCGAAGGCCCGCGTTCAGCGCGAGAACCTGGTGGAGGCGACGATCCGTCTCGACGATCGGATCGCGGCACTGCGCTCCGACGACCGCCTCTCCGCCCTGGCCGTGCGGTTGGGCATGCGCGAGCCTGCGCGTTTTGCCGTCGTTCGTTTGCCGATGCCGCAAGTCGCCCGCGCGCAAAGCCGTTTCCCCGTGCTCTCGTCGCTCGCCGGCTTCTTCGTACCGGCGGTCACCCGCCAGCAGTAGCGGCGCCGCCGAGGAATGCATCAGAGAGCCTTCGCACGCATCGGGCCGATGCGCGCGCGTGCGTTTTTCTACGGATGCATGGCGATCGCGCTCTTCCTCGCCTGGCGGCTCTATGACGTCCAAGCGATCAACGGAGCGGCGTACGCGGGTAAAGCATTGGCGCAGCGATCCGATACGGTCGAGGTCTTCGCGCGCAGGGGCAGCATTCTGGATCGCGACGGCAACGTACTCGTCCGCTCGCTGCCCTCGCAGAGCGTCTACGCGGTACCGCGCGAGATCGTGGACCCCGACGCGACCGCCGCCAAGCTGACGGCGATCTTTGGAAAGCTCGACCCCTCGGTGGTCTCGGCCCTGCACGATAAGCATCTCTGGTTCGTGTGGATCGCGCGCAAGGTGCCGCACAGCATCGCGGTTCGCATCGCCTCCCTCGATCTGCCCGGCGTGACGCTCAAGCAAGAGGAGACCGGCGTCCGAGTCGACACGGCGGGACGGCTGCTCTCGACCGTGCTCGGCTTCGTGGGCACCGATGAGAACGGCTTGGACGGGATCGAATACGCCTACGACGGTATCCTGCGCGGACGATCTGGGCGTGTGACGCTCGAAGCCGACGAGTTCGGCCGTCCGATTCCGTTCGGAAGCGAACGCGTGGTCGCGCCGTCACAACCCGGATCGAATCTCGAGTTGACGATCGACCCCTACCTTCAGTTCGTTGCCGAGCGAGCACTCGCTACCCAAGTATCCGCCTATCACGCGCTCGACGGCACGGCGATCGTCATGGATCCGTGGACCGGCGAGATTCTCGCGATGGCGAACTTGCCGAATTTCGACCCCAACCGGTTCTGGCAGTACGGCGACGACGCCCGGCGCGATCGCGCCGTGCTCGATGCCTACGAGCCGGGATCTACCTACAAGCTCGTGACCGCCGCCGCGGCGCTCGAATCGCACAAGGTGACGCTCTCGACGCGCTTTCCCGCGCACGACGTCATCGAAGTAGGCGGCCAAACGATTCACAACGCAGAAGACGGCTTCATGGCGGGCACGGGAGGCAGCGAAACGCTCGGGCAGATCATCGAGTACTCGCACAACGTCGGCGCGGCCGAAGTGGGCCTGGCGATCGGCGCGAAGACCTTCTACGAGATGGAACGAAAAGCGGGCTTCGGCGAGCCGAGCGGCGTCGGTCTGCCCGGTGAAAATCCCGGCATCGTTCCGCCGCCGAACGTGTGGAGCGGCTCGTCGCTGGCGACGATGTCGTTCGGACAAGGCGTCTCGGTGACGCCTTTAGCGATGGCTCGCTACTACTGCGCGATCGCCAACGGCGGCTTGCTCGTGCAGCCGCGCATCGTGCGGGCGATCTACGATCAGCAGGGCAACCTCGTGCGCCAGTTTCCCCCCGCACCGCCTCGCCGCATCTTTTCGGCGACCACCGCCGCACAGTTGCGCGGCTTCCTGCGCGACGTCGTGCTTCACGGAACGGGCGATCCCACCGCGCAAGTTCCCGGATACGAGACCGCCGGTAAGACCGGCACCGCTTCGATGGTGGTGAGCGGCCTCTATCGCTCCGGCTACTACGCCGCTTCCTTTATCGGCATGGTTCCGTACGAACGGCCGCGATACGTCATCTACGTGAAAGTCGAGCGGCCTATCGGTGCGTACTACGGGAGCGTCGTGGCGGCGCCGGCATTCGTCGCCATCGCCCGCGGGGCCATGCTGCATGCGGGAGTCTTGCCGCGCGCCGACGCCGTCGCGCGCAATGGCCGCTGAGCGCGGCGTCGCGCTGGCGACGCTCCTGCGCCGTCTCCCCGGCGCGTCGGCCGGCGCCGACCTCGACCGGTACGTAACCGCGATCGAAACCGACTCGCGCGCGGTGACGCCGGGCGCGCTTTTCGTCGCCTTGCGCGGGACGGCGGTTGACTCGCACCGCTACCTGCCCGAAGCGATCGCGCGCGGCGCTCGAGCCGTCGTCGTCGAGCCATCCTACGATGGAGAACTTCCCGACGGGGCCGCCGTCGTGCGCGTCGCCGATACGCGCCGGGCGCTCTCGTCTCTCGCGGCGGCGTTTTACGGCGATCCATCCTTCGCGCTCGAAGCGATCGGCATCACCGGCACGAACGGCAAGACGACCACGGCGTACATGATCGCCGCAATCGCGCAAGCGAGCGGTACGGCGTGCGGCGTGATCGGCACGACCGGCGCCTCTTTGGGCGACCGGCGCTGGGATCTCGCGAACACCACGCCGCTGCCTCCCGAGCTGCACGCCCTGCTCGCGGAGATGCGCGACGCGGGTGCGGGTGCCGTGGCGATGGAGGTGAGCTCCCACGCGCTCGCGCTCGAGCGCGTGGAGGACGTGCGCTTCCGGGTAGGCGTACTGACGAACGTCACGCGCGACCACTTGGACTTTCACGAAAACTGGGAGGCGTACGCGGCCTCGAAGCGCCGCCTCTTCGATCTCGCGGAAGCGTGCGTGCTCAACGCCGACGATCCATGCGGGGCGCGCTGGATCGCGGAACTGCGCGCGGGCGGCCGCACGGCGATCGCCTACGGGGAGGCCGGCGATGCGACGCTCGTCCCCAGCGACGTGCAGGCCGATGCGTTCGGCTCGGCATTCGTGGTATGCGGCCAGCCGGTGAAACTGCGCCTGCCCGGACGGTTCAACGTTTGGAACGCGCTCGCGGCGATAGCGGCCGCGCGCGTGCTCGGCATAGACGACGCGACGAGCGCGCGCGGTCTGGCCGCGCTCGAACGCGTTCCCGGGCGCATGGAGCGCATCGGCTGCGGCGACGTCAACGTGGTAGTGGACTACGCGCACACGCCCGACGCGCTCGAGAACGCGCTCCAGTCGCTGCGTGAGACCTCGCATGGTGCGCTGGCCGTCGTCTTCGGCTGCGGCGGCGACCGCGATGCCGGCAAGCGCGCGCCGATGGGAGAGGTCGCCGCGCGCTTGGCCGATCGCATCTACCTTACGAACGACAATCCGCGCTCGGAAGAACCGCAGGCGATCGCTGCCGGGATTGCCGCCGGCATCGGCGCGCGCGCATACGTCCTCGAACTGGATCGCAGGAGCGCGATCGAGCGCGCCGTCCGCGAGGCGCGGCCGGGCGACACGGTACTGGTGGCGGGAAAAGGGCACGAACGGTATCAGATCGTCGGCACGCAGCGGCTGCCGTTCGACGATGCGGCGGTCGCGCGCGAGGCGCTCGCCGGGCGAGGACCGGCGGAATGAAGATTCTCTTGGATCGCGCGGTCGAAGCGACCCGCGCGACGCTCCTCGATGCCGCGCATGCGCCGCCGGAACTGAACGTGAGCACCGACACTCGTACCATCGAGCCGGGAGACACGTTTCTGGCGCTGCGGGGCGAGCGCTTCGACGGGCACGACTACACCGCCGACGCCGTGGGTCGCGGCGCCGCGATGGTCGTGATAGATCGCTCCGAGTCTCGCGTCCCCGGCACGGCTGCGATGCTCGTCGAAGATACGCTTGGGGCGTATATGGCCTTGGCCGGTGCGGCGCGCCGACTTTTTCGCGGGCGCGTGGTCGCCGTGACCGGCAGCGCGGGGAAGACCACGACGAGGGCCTTTCTCGAACAGCTGCTCGGGCCGGCGTACGACGGGCGCGTTCTCGCATCGCCGGCGAACGAGAACAACGAAATCGGTACGAGCCGGCTGCTCCTGCGCGCGGAGAACGCAGAGCACGACGTTCTCATCGCCGAGTTGGGCGCGCGGCACGCCGGCGACATCGAAAAGCTCGTCGAGATCGCGCGACCAGACGTGGGCATCCTGACGAACGTCGGCGAGGCGCATCTGGAGATCATGGGTTCGCGCCGAGCGATCGAGGAGACGAAGTGGGCGCTCTTCTCGCGCGGCGCGCGGCCGGTGCTCAACGCGTTCGACGAGGTCTCGCGGCGGCGCGCCCCCGCGCTCGACCTGAGCCCGCATTGGTTTGCCAGCAGCCCGCGGCTGCCGGATCTCGCGTGGGCGCAGCGTTTGACGGCGCTCGCCGGTGACCGGCGCTTCCTCGATCGCGACGGCGACCGCGTCGTGGAACGGGAAGTCGAGGTGCACCTGCCGGGAGAGCATAACCGCGCGAATCTCGTGGCCGCGCTGGCCGGCGCGCTCGAACTCGGCGTCGCCCTCGATCCGCTGCTCGCTCGTATTCCCGGGCTCGCGCTGCCGCCGGGCCGTTACGACAGCGTCGAACTGCCGGGCGGCGTCCGGCTCATCTACGATGCCTACAATGCGAATGCAAGCGCGACGATTGCTACGCTCGATACGTTCGCGCAAGAGGCCGCCGCGCGGCGCATTGCCGTGCTCGCGAGCATGGCGGAACTCGGCGATGAGTCGCAGGCGCTGCACGAGCGCGTCGGCGCGCACGCTGCCGGCCGGGTGGACGTCCTGCTCGTCTTGGGCGAGTACGCGGGAGCCTTCGCGCGCGGTGCGCGCGAGGGCGGTATGCTGCCGGAACGAGTCGTCCGGCTGGAAAGCAACGCGCAAGCGGCGAGTTGGCTGCGCGAGCACGCGCGCCGCGACGACGCCGTACTGCTCAAAGGCTCGCGCAAGTACCGCCTCGAGGAGATCGTGCGGGAGCTGCTCGCGTGAGCGTCGCGACGCGCGGCCTGGCCGTAAGCCGCCCCGAGGCTCCGGCGGGATTGACGGCCATCCCCGTGCGCACGCGGCTCGTGCGGCCCGGCGACGATCTCGTCGAGCTCGTCGCGGATGCGGTGCGCGGCATCGCGCGGCCCGGCGACGTGGTTGCCATCTCGGAGAGCGCCGTCGCCATCGCACAGGGCGAGTTCGTCGCGGCCGAGCACGTGCGCCCGTCGGCGCTGGCCTACGCGCTCTCGCGCCGGGCGGGCCCGCTCGCAACCGTGAACCAGCCCGAGTCCATGCAATTGGTCATTGACTCCGCCGGGCTCTGGAAAGTTCTCTATGCAACGGCGGCGCACGTGATCGGGCGCTTGGGCGGCAAGCGCGGGGCCTTCTACGAGGTCATGGGCGAGACGATCGCGGCCTTCGACGGGTACACCGGAACGATGCCGCCGTACGAACGGGCCATCGTCTTCGCGCCCCGCGATCCCGCCGGGTTTGCCGCTGCGTTCCAACGCCGTAGCGGCATCGCGTGCGCCGTCGTCGATGCCAACGATCTGGAGAAAGCCAAGGTGCTGGGGTCTTCGGAGGGCGTGGCCGACGCCGTCGTTGAGGCGGCGCTGCTCGACAATCCGCACGGTAACGGAGACGAGCAGACGCCGGTCGTCGTCCTCAAGTGGCGCGGCCCCGGCCAGAGCCCGCTCGGGGAGGCGGCGCCGTGAGCGCGCCGCTCCTCACGCTCTCGCTCTGGGCGCTCTTTGGCTTTGGCCTCTCCGCCGCGGCGACCGCCGTGCTGCTGGCCGTGCTCGCGCGGCTGAACCTGCGCCAGCACGCATACGAGGATGCACCGCAGACGCACCGCACCAAGAGCGGGACGCCGACGATGGGAGGGCTCGTCTTCGTGCTCGCGCTGCTCGGCGCGTTCGCGCTGCTGCGTTCTGCGCCGATGGGACAGCTCGTCTTCCTCGTGGTCGTCTGCGCGGCGATCGGCGCGGTGGATGACTACCTTGCGATCCGCCGCGGTTCCAACCGGGGCTTACCGGCACGCACGAAGTTTCTCGCGACCGCCCTGGCCGCCACGATCTTTCTGCGGGCCATCAACGGCTGGAACGATGCCTTCGTACCGACCGTCATCTTCCACGCCGGCGCGTTCTGGCTCTGGGTGCCGTACTGGCTCTGGATGCTGCTCGGCATTCTCGCCGTCACCGGAACGATCCACGCCGTTAACCTCACCGACGGCCTCGACGGCTTGGCGAGCGGCACGATGATCCCGCCGCTGGCGGTGCTCGCCGCGCTCGCTGCGCCCAACCTGCCCGCGGCCGCCGCCGCGTCGGTGGGCGTCGGTGCGTGCGCCGGTTTCCTGCTCTTCAATCGCCACCCGGCGCGTATCTTCATGGGCGATACCGGCTCGCTCGCGCTCGGAGCGCTCCTCGCCGGTGTCGCGATCGTGACGGACGAGATGCTGCTGCTGCTCGTCGTCGGCGGCGTCTTCGTCGCCGAAGCGCTCTCGGTGATCCTGCAGGTTACCTATTTCAAAGCCACCGGCGGCAAACGAATCTTCCGGATGAGCCCGCTGCATCACCACTTCGAGATGCTCGGATGGCCGGAAGTGAAGGTGACGACGCGCTTTTGGCTTGCGTCGCTGCTCTGTTCGCTGGTAGGATGGGCCATCGTGAGATGACCGATATCTTTACCTTCGACGCGGGCGCGCAGGTGCTCGTCGTTGGGTTGGGCCGAAGCGGATTGGCGAGCATCGAGGTGCTGGCAGAGCTCGGCGTCTCGCTCTACGCTACCGACGAGAAGCCCGCTAACGAATTGAGCGACGCGATCGCCGCCGCCGAGTCGTTCGGAGCGCGCTTCGTGGAGGCGGCCGCCGTGGAAGCGCTGCTTCCCTCGATAGACTCGGCCGTTCTCTCGCCCGGCGTTCCACCCACCTCGCCCGTCGTGCGCTCGATCCATGCAGCCAACGTGCCGGTCCTCGGCGAGATAGAACTGGCCTACCGCCTCTGCAAGGCGCCGATCGTCGCCGTCACGGGGACGAAGGGAAAGTCCACCACGACCGCGCTGATCGGGCATCTGCTCCGCGGCTGCGGCCTGAGCGTGCGCGTAGGCGGCAACATCGGCAATCCGCTCATTCGCGAAGTTCGCGGCGCCGGACCGGACGACTGGGTCGTCGCCGAGGTTTCGTCGTTTCAGCTCGAAACGATTCGGTCGTTTCGCCCGCGGGTAGCGCTCCTGCTCAACATCGAGCCGGACCACCTCGACCGCTACCATTCGATGGACGAGTACGCCGAAGCGAAGTACCGTATCTGCGCCAATCAGTCCATGTCGGACTGGTTCGTCGGAAACCTGGACGACGAGCGCATCGAGGCGCTCGGCTGGCGCCACGGGGAGGCACGCGTACAGGCCCGCCAACTGTGGTTTTCGCTGGAACGCAGCGACGTGGCGACCATGTACCTGCGCGAAGGGGTGCTGACGTACGCGCCGGTCAGCGGCGATCCGCGGCCCATCCCGATCGTGGCGCGTACGGAGATTCCGCTGGCGGGAGATCACAACGTCCAAAACGCGATGGCGGCGCTGCTGGCTGCGCTGGCCGTCGGCTGTTCGCCGGGACCGCTGCGCGAGGCGATGCGGACGTTCGCGCCGATGCCGCACCGTTTGCAGCCCGTGGCCGAGTTCGACGGGGTGCTTTACGTGGACGATTCAAAGGCGACGAATCCCGGTTCGGTTCTCGCCGCGCTGCGCGCGTACGACCGTCCAATCGTGCTCGTCGGCGGCGGTCGCGCGAAAGGCAGCCCGTTTGGCGAACTCGGTGCCGGGATGCGCGATCGGGTGAAAGCCTTCGTCGGCATCGGCGAAGCGGCGGCCGAGATCGCCGCAGCGGCACCGAGCGTCCCGGCTTCGTTCGCCTCCTCCATGGAGGAAGCGGTGAACCGCGCCCGCGCTCTGGCTGCGCCCGGCGACATCGTCCTCCTCTCGCCGGGCTGCGCGTCCTTCGACATGTTTGCTTCGGCCGAGGATCGCGGCGAGCGTTTCGCCGCGGCGGTCGCGGGCCTGCGGGAGCCGGCGGGTGCCTAGCGGGGCGGCGGCGCGGGCGAGGCACCACGCGGCGGAGCGCGCACCGGTGCGTTCGTACCTCAGCGCGCCGCTGGATACGGTGCTGTTCGTCTGCGTTGCGGCGCTCGTCGGTATCGGGCTGGTGATGGTATTCTCGGCGTCGAGCGCGACGGCGTACGCCGAGCACGGCGATATCGCGTACTATCTCAAACGTCAGCTCGTCTGGCTGGCGGTGGGCTTGGCCGGCGCGTACGCGCTCTACCGCACGGACTACCATTTCCTCAAGCGAGCCGCGCCGTTTCTGCTCGTCGCCGCGACGATCGGCCTGCTGCTCGTATTCGTGCCGCACGTCGGCTTGGGGGTGAACGGCGGACGGCGCTGGATCGGCGCGTCGGGTTTGAGTCTGCAGCCGTCGGAGTTTGCCAAGCTCGCGCTCGTGATCTATCTGGCGACGATGCTCGCCTCGCGGGGCGAGCGGATCACCTCGCTCCCCCGCGGGCTCGTGCCGCTCTGCGTGCCCGTCGTGATCATGGCGATGCTCGTGCTCAAGGAGCCCGATATGGGGACCGCGAGCCTGCTGGTCTTTACCGCGTTCGCGATGTTCTTCGTCGCGGGCGCGCGTCTGGCTCATCTCCTCACCGTCACGCTGGCGACGCTGCCCTTCGCCGCGCTCACGGTCCTGGCCAGTCCGTACCGGCGCGCCCGCGTCTTCGCATTCATGGATCCGTGGAAGGATCCGCTCAATACCGGCTTCCACATCGTGCAGTCGCTGCTCGCGCTGGGGAGCGGCGGGCTCTTCGGCGTGGGGCTGGGAGCCTCGCGCGCTAAGTTCTTCTATTTGCCCGAGCAGTACACGGACTTCATCTTCTCGGTGCTCGGCGAGGAGCTCGGGCTGATCGGAACGCTCGCGGTGGTGGCGCTCTTCCTCACGCTGGCCTATCGCGCGATTCGCATCGCCTTGGCCGCTCCGGACCGGTTCGGCTTCTTTCTCGCAACCGGATGTGCGGCGATGATCGTCATCCAGGCGTTCGTAAATATCGGCGTGGTCTCGTCGTCGTGGCCCGTCACCGGCGTCCCGCTGCCGTTCATTTCGTTCGGGGGCAGTTCGCTCGTGGTGAACCTGCTCGCCGTCGCGCTGATCGCCAACGTGGGACGCCACCGCCGCGTGAACCCGCGAGCGTGACGGTCGTCTTCGCGGGCGGCGGTACCGGCGGGCATCTCTATCCGGCGATCGCGATCGCCGACGCGCTGCGCAAACGCAACGCGCGCATCAGTTTCGTCGGTACGGCGGACCGTCTCGAAGCGCGGATCGTGCCGCGTGCGGGGTACGAGCTGCACGAGATCGCCGCGCGGCCGTTGCGCCGGCGTCTCTCGCTCGACGCGCTCGTCACGCTCGCGGCCAACTTCTGGGGCACGCTGCAGAGCCTGCGGCTGCTTGGAGCCGAGCGCCCCGATCTCGTCGTCGCCACCGGCGGCTACGTCTGCTTTCCGCTCGCGCTGGCCGCGCGCGTCCGCCGCGCGCTCGGCCTTTCGCGCGCGCCGATCGTACTGCTCGAACCCAACGCAGCGCCCGGATTGACGAACCGTCTGCTCGCGCCGATCGTAGACGAGATTTGGGGCGCCGTCGCGAACGCGCAGCCGCGCTTCGCAGCGAAATATCGGGAGACGGGCGTTCCGATTCGCGCTTCGCTGCAAGCGCTTCCGGAGCGTGAGGGCGCGCTCGAGCGCCTGCGCTTGAATCCAGCGTATCGGACGCTCCTCGCGATGGGCGGAAGTCAAGGCGCTCGAACCATTAACGACGCAGTCCTGGCAGCGGCCGGCACGCTGCCCGCGGAATGGCAGATCCTGCAGGTAACCGGCCGGGGCGACTACGATCGCGTGCGCGCCGCGCTTGAGACCGCTTCTGCGGGCTCGGCGCCGCCGCGGCGCGCCGTAGCGTACCTGGACGACATGGCCGATGCCTACGCGGCCGCCGACTTGATCGTGACCCGAGCCGGGGCGTCCACGCTCGGCGAACTGGCCGCGCTCGGGAAGCCGGCAATCCTGATACCGTACCCGTTCGCCGCCGAAGGCCACCAAGAACTCAACGCGGAGCGCTTTGCGTCGGCCGGCGCGGCGGTCGTAATCGCCGATCGCGACGTCGCCGCCGGATTTGCCGCGCTGCTGGCGCAGACGACGAGCCCGCAGCGCCTGGCCGAACTCACCGGCGCCGCGCGGCGGATGCGGCGCAGCGATGCGGTCGAAGAAGTCCTCGCGCGGATAGATGCGCTCGTACCGAGAAAAGGCCGCTCGTGAAGACCTATCACCTCGTCGGCGTCGGCGGCATCGGCATGAGTGCGATCGCACGCATCCTGCTGGCGCGCGGCGAGGCGGTCTCCGGCTCCGACCTGGCACCGACGCCGCTGCTCGACCGGCTCCGCCGCGAGGGCGTGCACGTCACGATCGGTCACGACGCCGGCAACGTCGCGACGGCCCACACGGTCGTCGTGAGCTCGGCGATCGACCGGCGCAATCCCGAGTGTCAGGCGGCAGAGCGGCTGCACCTGCCGATCCTGCACCGCGGCGAAATGCTCGCGCGCCTGCTCGCGGAGCGTCGCGGTATCGCCGTCTGCGGAACGCACGGCAAGACGACGACGACGGCGATGACGCACGCCGTGCTGCGTTTTGGCGGCGTGGACGCAGGCTTGGTGCTGGGCGGCATCGACGCCGCGCTGGACAGCAACGCGCACGAAGGTACCTCACCGTGGTTCGTTACGGAAGCGGACGAGTCCGACGGCTCGTTCGCGTTGCTCCAGCCCGAGATCGCGGTCGTCACGAACGTGGAGAACGATCATCTCACGAGCGACGACGAACTGCCGGGCCTCGTGCGTGCCTTCGCCGAGTTTCTCGCTAAGCTGCCCGCGGGCGGGGTTGCGGTCGTGGGCACCGACGATCCGCTCGCCGCATCGCTGACCGCGCACGACTTGCGCGCGCGCGTCGTTACGTTCGGTCTCGATCCCGGCGCGCAGGTGCGAGCCGAGCGGCTGCGCTTCGCCGGTTTTGGCTCGAGTTTCGAGGTGGTCGCCGGGGGCCGCCGGCTCGGTGCCGCGACGCTCCCGGTGCCGGGCGCGATGAACGTGCAGAACGCGCTCGCAGCCATTGCGGTGGGCATCGAACTGGGCGTGCCCTTCGAGCGCGTCGCGGCGGCGCTGCGTGCGTTCCGCCCCGTGCGGCGGCGCTTCGACGTGCTCGTCTCGTCCGAACGCTTGACGCTCGTTGACGATTACGCGCATCATCCGACGGCCGTTCGCGCGACGATCGCCGCGGCGCGGCACTGCCATCGCGGACCGGTCGTCGTCGCCTTCCAGCCGCATCGCTACACGCGCACCGCCTACCTCGCGCGCGAGTTCGCCGAGGCGCTCCACGGAGCGGATAGCGTCTATCTCGCGCCGGTCTACGCTGCCTCCGAGCCGGCAATTCCCGGCGTGAGCGAACGATCTATCGGCGACGCACTCGCTGCGATGGGCACGCGCGTCACGTACGTCTCGAACGTCGGGGAACTCGGAGAGCGTCTGCCCGCGGAGGCTCCTGTCGGCGCGATCGTGCTCATGCTCGGCGCGGGCAACATCACCGGCGTCGCCGTGGATCTCGCGCGACGCCTGCTCGCCGCCGCGCCCGCCCGCGCATCGGCGGGCACGTGAGCCTCACGAACGAACGGGCGCTGCGCCCGCTCGTCACGCCCTCGCAGCGCGACGAACTGCGCGAGATCGTGGGCGAGCGCGTTCTCTTCGACGAGCCGCTGGCGCCCTATACGTCCTGGAAGGTCGGCGGCCCGGCCGATGCGCTCGTCACCTTGCACGGCGAAGGCGAACTGGCCGCGCTCATGCGCTTCTGCCTGCGGGCGAAGATGCCGTGGTGGATCGTGGGCGGCGGGAGCAACGTGCTCGTCGGCGACGGCGGCGTGCGCGGCGTCGTGATCCGTCTGGCGGGCGCGTTTGCGGAGGTCTGGGTCCGCGAGGAAGGCGGCGAGGTGATCGTCGAGGCCGGAGCGTCCGCATCCATGGCCTTGCTCACCGCGAAGGCGGCATCGGCAGGTGCGTCCGGCGTGGATTCGCTCGCGGGCATCCCGGGCACGGTCGGAGGGTCGCTGCGGATGAATGCCGGCACCGATCGCGAGATCGGCGAGTTCGTGCGCGAGGTCTGGGTGCAGTCTCCCAGCCGGCCGGAGCCGCACGCGGTGAACGTGCGCTACTTCTACCGCCGCTCGACCCTCGGGCGCGACGTGGTGGTCTCGCGCGTCACCCTTCGTTTTGCCGGCGCGAGCGCCCGCGAGGTGCGCGAGGAGATGCAGGCCCGGCTCGTCCGCCGCAAACGGACGCAGCCGATCGCGCTGCCTAACGCGGGCTCCTGCTTTCGAAATCCCGACGGTCAGAAGGCCGCCCGGCTCATCGAAGCCGCGGGCGCTAAGGGATGGCGCGAGGGCGGCGCGGAAGTCTCGCCGCTGCACGCCAACTTCATCAATAACGTCGGCGCGGCGACGGCGAAGGACGTCGCGACGCTGCTCGCGCGGGTGCGCCGCGCGGTGTACGATCGGCATGGAGTCGAACTGCAGCTCGAAGTGCACTTGGTCGGGGTCTTCATTGATGCAACGTAATGCGGCTGCCCGGGGCAGCGTCGCCGTCGTGATGGGCGGAGAGAGCGCCGAACGAGAGATTTCGATCCAAACCGGGTCGGCGGTGCTTCGCGCCCTAGGCTCGCTGGGCTACGAGGCGCGATCGCTCGACTACGACGATCGGTTCGTGGACGGCCTGCGCGAGCTGCGGCCCGACGCCGTCTTCATCGCGCTGCACGGCCAGGGGGGCGAAGACGGGCACGTCCAGGCGATCCTCGACTATCTCCGCATTCCGTACACCGGCAGCGGATTGGAAGCGGCGGCGCTTTCGATGGACAAACATCTGACGAAGAAACTGCTCGCCGCCGAAGGCTTGCCCACGCCGGTATGGGATCTCTTCGACCTCACCGGCGGCACGCTGCCGCTCCTGCCCGGCTCGCTCGATCTTCCGCTCGTGATAAAGCCGCGGTTCGAAGGCTCGTCGGCGGGAATCGCGATCGTGCGCACGCACGAAGAGTGGACGAGCGCGATGCTGGAAGCGTCGAAGTCGTACGCACAGATACTCGCCGAAGAGTACGTCGAGGGCCGCGAGTTCACGTGCGCGGTGCTCGGCGAGGAAGCGCTGCCGATCGTCGAGATCGTGGCGAACCGGGACGGCTTCTACAGTTACGATGCCAAGTACGAACCTGGCGGAAGCACGCACGTCGCGCCCGCGCCGATCGACGAGGACCTGGCGGCGCGCTTGCAGATGCTCGGACTTTCGGCGCACCGCCTGCTCGGGCTACGCGACTATTCTCGCAGCGACTTCATCGTCAGCCGGGATAACCGCCCGTACGTCCTGGAGGTAAACTCGCTCCCCGGCCTGACCCAGCGCAGCCTCGTTCCGGACGCCTGCTCGGCGGCCGGAATCAGCTTCGAAGCGTTGATCGACCGCCTACTCGGCTACGCGCTCGCTCGCTCCGAGATGCGGGACGCGGTCGCCTAAAAGAAGGAGTCGAATCTTTCCCTCCGTCGAAAGAGAGTCGGCCCGCGCATAGGGCGAGCCTGCGGGCCGCACCCCCGCGTCTACTGGAGGAGTTTCTTGCCAACCGTTGTCGATCGTGGCCTCGAAGGCATCGTCGTCGGGTCCACCAAGCTCAGTAATGTCGAAGGCGCTGTCGGACGCCTGACCTATCGCGGATACGATATAGACGACCTCGCGCCGAACGCGACGTACGAAGAGGTCGTCCACCTTCTGCTCTACGGCCACTTGCCGAACCGCCATCAGCTGGACGCGATCAAGCGCGAGATCGGTTCGCGCCGTGCGCTGCCCGAACCGCTCGTAAATGCGATGGGGAACGTGCCGAAGACGGCATGGCCGATGGACGTTCTGCGCACGATCGTGAGCGGGCTGGGCCTGTTCTCACCCGTCAACGCACACGGCGAACACCTCTCCGACGTGCACAGCGCGATCGAGCTCATCGCGAAGGTGCCGGCGATCGTCGCCACGTGGGATCGCATTCGCCGCGGGCTCGAGCCCATCGCACCGAATGCCGAACTCTCGACGGCCGGAAACTTCATCTACATGCGCACCGGCAAAGCGCCGCACGCGATCGAGGAGGACGCGCTCGACACGTACTTCGTGCTTCTCGCCGATCACTCGTTCAACGCCTCGACCTTTGCCGCACGCGTAGCCGCATCAACGCGCGCCGATATCTACGCATCGGTCACCGCCGCCCTCGCGACGCTGCAGGGCGATCTGCACGGCGGCGCGGCCAGCGCCGCGTACCGTACGCTCGTCGACGTAAAGACGCCAGAGAACGCAGAGCGCTACGTGCGCGATATTCTCGAGCGAGGGTCCCGGATCATGGGCATGGGACATCGCGAGTATAAGGTGCGCGATCCGCGTGCCCGCCATCTCGAAGCGATGGCCAAGGAACTTGCCGCGTACGTCGGCAGCGGACGGCTCTACGAAACCGCGCACGCCGTCGAAGAGGCGAGCCGCAAGGTTCTCCAGGAGCGCAAGCCCGGCAACACCATCTACGCGAACGTAGACTTCTACACGGCGCCGGTGCTCGCCGATCTAGGCATTCCGGGCGATGAATTCACCAGCATGTTCGCCTGCGGCCGCATCGCCGGCTGGACGGGACACATCCTGGAGCAACTCGCCGATAACCGCCTCATTCGTCCCCAAGCGGCGTACGACGGCCCGCCGTCGGGCCCGTACGTCGCGATCGAGAATCGCGGCGCGAACGGTTCGAAGGGCTAAACCTACGGCGTTATAGCGAAGATCGTGCCGGTCGCCGTTCCGCCGTAGATCTTTCCGTCGGCGGCCTGCACGAACCCAGGTTACGGCGGGCGCCGAAAGGCGCATCCATCACTCTTCGTAGTCGCGCCGCAAAGCCTCCGGCATGCGCGCGACGATCTCGTAGTTTATCGTACCGCACCAGGCGGCCCAGTCGTCGGCGGCTATCGTCGCCCCGTTCTGCGATCCGATCAGCGTTACCGGCGATCCCGGACGCGCCGAAGGCGCGCGTGAAAGATCTATCTGCGTTACGTTCATCGCAACGCGGCCGACGATCGGGCAGCGGATGCCGTCCACGAGAAACGCGCCGGTGTTGGAGAGCGCGCGCGGCACGCCGTCGGCGTATCCGGCCGGAACGACGCCGATCCGCATCGCTCGAGCGGCGTGGAAGGTGCGGCCGTATCCCACCGACGCGCCGGCCTCGATCGTGCGCGTTGCGACGAGCTGGGAATGGTACGACAACGCCGGACGCAGGTCGGGACCTGCCGCGCCGAGCGCTTCGCGCGTCTGTGCCGAGGGCCACAGGCCGTAGAGTGCGATGCCGAATCGCACCATATCCAGGCGCGTCTGCGGCCAGAGCATCGCGGCGGCGGAGGCGGCGATATGCGCGAGCGGCGCGGCTCCGAGCGAATCTAACAGCGGTTTGGCCGAGGCGAGCGCACGTTCGAACGTGTCGAGCTGGTGCATCGAGTACGGCGAATCCATCTCTTCGGCCGATGCGAGGTGCGAGAAGATGCCGGCGATGCGGATCTCCGGCATGCCGAGCAGCGATTCGACGGTCGCGGCCAGTTCGTTCGGCTCGATGCCTAGGCGATTGAGGTCGGTATTCACTTTCACGTGGACCGCCGCGGCGGTGCCGCGCCGGCGGGCGCTCTCGCAGAGCCGCCGCGCGAAGGATGCGGCATCCCAGAGCGTCAGTTCGAGGCCGGCCGCAAGCGCGTCGTCGAGGGCATTCGGTGGGACGGGGCCGAGCACGAGCACCGGTACCGCTATCCCCGCTTCGCGCAGCGCGAGGCCTTCTTCTATCGTGTACGTGCACAGACGCGCGGCGAAGGCCTCGACCGCGCGCGCCGTCTCGATAAGGCCGTGTCCGTAGGCGTTCCCCTTGACGACGAACGCCGCGCGCGGCGTGCCGGCGAGCGCCCGAAGCACCGCGGCGTTGTGGCGCAGCGCGCTGGTCGAGACGCGCAGGCCGCCGATCACGCGGCGCGTTCCCGGTCGAGCGTTTTCACGACGTAGGCGAGCGGCAGACCGAAGAAGACCGCGTAGGCGACGACGCCGTTGACGAAGATCGTGGGCGTGGCAGGGAACCTGTACAGGTTGACGGCCAGCAGCATGAGCTGCATCGCGATAAGGACGATGATGCCGTAGACGGGACCGGCGACGAGCCAGCGCTCGCGCAGGATGGGCTGCCGCACGGCCCAGTACGCGTAGCCGCCGGCCCAGCCGATCGAGACGAGCGCGTGGACGAGGACGCCGACCCACGCGTAGGTCGCGCTCGTGAACGCCACCTGGCCTAGCGCGATGGCCGCGTCAGACTGCCAGAGCGCCGCCATGCTGCCGTGCGAAGGGAGGACGACCGTCAGGTAGGTGTAGAGATCGAAGACGGCTGCGGCCGCGATCCCGCCGAGAACTGCCTGCACGGCGACGCGGCCCCAGGAGAACGAGGCGGTTGAAGGCATGGGCGTGGGATTCGCCCGGAGGCTGGGCTCGCCTGGCCCCCAGGTGCCCCCAATTCGCTTGCACTCTCCGGCTCACTCTGCTAATATGGCACTGCTAGCGCTCTAGCGCGTAGAGTGCTAACGCTCACATTCCCCCACGTAACGACCGATCTGTTGGAGGTTTTCCGTGAATCTCAAGCCCCTGTTCGACAACGTCGTCGTCGAACACGTAGAGCAAGACGACAAAACGACCGGCGGCATCTTCCTGCCAGACACCGCGAAGGAAAAGGCCCAAGAGGGCGTCATCCGCGCCGTCGGCCCCGGCCGCGTGACCGACAAGGGCACGACCGTGGAGATGCACGTCAAGGTCGGCGAGCGCGTGCTCTATCGCAAGTACTCCGGTAGCGAAGTCAAGATTGACGGTACCGAGTACCTCATCGTGCCCGAAAAAGACATTCTCGCCATCGTCGACAAAGTGCCGGCCGGCGTCTAAGGAGTTCAGATTTTATTATGGCTGCAAAGCAACTCGTATTCGATGAAAGCGCGCGACGCGCGCTCGAGCGCGGTGCGAACATCCTCGCCGACGCCGTAAAGGTAACGCTCGGCCCGAAGGGTCGCAACGTCGTGCTCGACAAGAAGTTCGGCTCGCCGACGATCACCAACGACGGCGTGACGATCGCAAAAGAAATCGAGCTTTCCGACCCGTTCGAGAACATGGGGGCGCAGCTCGTGAAGGAAGTCGCCTCGAAGACGAACGACGTCGCGGGCGACGGCACCACCACCGCGACCGTGCTCGCCCAGGCGATCATCCGCGAAGGTCTGCGCAACGTGACCGCGGGCAGCGACCCGCTCCAGATCAAGCACGGCATCGAGAAGGCCGTCGAGATCGCGGTCAAAGAGATGGAGACGTTCAAGAAAAAGGTAGATACCAAAGCGGAGATCGCACAAGTCGCCTCGATCTCGGCCAACGACCGCGAGATCGGCGAACTGATCTCCGACGCGATGGAGAAGGTCGGCAAGGACGGCGTCATTACCGTCGAGGAGTCGCGCACCCTCAAGACCGAGGTCGAGACCAAGGAAGGCATGCAGTTCGATAAGGGCTACATCTCGCCGTATATGGTCACCGACTCCGAGCGCATGGAAGCCGCCCTGGACGATCCGTACATCCTCGTGACCGAGCGCAAGATCTCGGCGATCGCCGACATCCTGCCGATCCTCGAGAAGGTCGTGCAGATGCAGAAGCCGCTGCTCATCATTGCCGAAGACGTCGAAGGCGAAGCCCTCGCGACGCTCGTCGTCAACAAGCTGCGCGGTACGTTTACGTCGGTGGCGGTAAAGGCGCCCGGCTTCGGCGACCGCCGCAAGGAGATGCTCAAGGACATCGCCACGCTCACGGGCGCGACGGTCATCTCGGAAGAGCTCGGTCTCAAGCTCGACAAAGTCACGCCGGAACAGCTCGGTCGCGCGAAGCGAGTTACCGTTGACAAGGACGAGACGACGATCGTAGACGGAGCCGGTAAGGACGATGCGATCAAAGGCCGCATCAAGATGATTCAGAAGCAGATCGAGGATACCGACTCGGACTTCGATCGCGAGAAACTGCAGGAGCGGCTCGCCAAGCTCTCCGGCGGCGTCGCGGTCATTCAAGTAGGCGCGGCCACCGAGACGGAGCTCAAAGAGAAGAAGCACCGCATCGAGGACGCGCTCTCGGCGACCCGCGCTGCGGTCGAAGAGGGCATGATCCCGGGCGGCGGCGCCTCGCTGGTGCACGCGGTCAAGGCGATCGACAAATACGAGCCGCCGAAGGCCAACGGCCACGGCGCCACCTGGGCCGACGAGAAGATCGGCATCAACATCGTGCGCAAGGCGCTCGAAGAGCCGCTGCGGCAGATCGCCGAAAATGCGGGTTTCGAGGGCTCGGTTCAGGTCAATAACGTGCGCTCGAAGGCCGCTCCGCTCGGCTTCAACGCGATGACCGGCGAGGTCGTAGACATGTTCGAAGCCGGCATCATCGACCCGCTCAAAGTCACGCGAGCGGCGCTGCAGAACGCCGCGTCCATCGGTGCGCTGATCCTGACGACGGAGACGCTCATCGCCGACAAGCCCGAGCCGAAGAAGGAGCCCGTAGGCGCTCCCGGCGGCATGGGCGGCTACGACATGATGTAGCCTCCGCGGACCGTGTCATCCTGAGGTTGGTGTCATCCTGAGGTTCGTGTCATCCTGAGCTCGTCGAAGGACGACACCGCGGAAACGTAGAGGCCCGGCGTTAGCGCCGGGCCTTTCGTTTTATCCGGCCGAGGTTTGCCAGAGCTTCGGGCAGAGCAGCACGCCGGTCGGATCGCCGGCGATCCCGTCCACCATATTCTCGGTGACGTTGAACTGCACGCTCGTCGGCCAGCCGCGCCAGGGGGACGGAAACGGGATCGGCAGGCGCACGTAGTGGTACTGATGCGTCGGAGTGCGCAAGCGCAGCGCGAGCAGCTGAGGCTCGCCGTTACCGAGCGAAGCGTCGGAGTAGAACGAAGCATAGTAGCCGTCCTGGTCGTTCTCGACGACGATCTTCGCGGGCAGCGGCTGTGCGACGGGCTTATCGCACGCGACGTCACCCTTGTTGAAGAGCACGAAGGTCGGCTGCACGTACAGGAACGACTGCGGCGCCGTTCCGGAGAGCAGCACCGGTTCGGGCGGCGGCGGCGCAGGCGCGTCGCTCAGGTTCTCGGTGACGCTGCGCTCTAGCCCCGAGATGAAAAAGAGATAGTCCGTGGCCGAGCAGCGGTACTTCGCGGCGTCGAGGTCGAGCCGGTAGATGCCGAAGGCGCTGTCGAACTCGACGATCTCCTCGGGATCGTCGCCGCGCTCGAGGCGGTAGGTGCGGTCCACCTGCACTCTCCCGGTGCGGTCGGCCAGGTGCACGTGCAGCGCGATCGGCGAGCCGGAAGGCGAGCGCGCGATGGCCCCGCAGAGGCCGACGTGGAGTACGACGTGCGCGAGCGGCAGCATGCGGGCTTGCTTCTTTTGTCGGGCCGTGCGGGCCTGGCGGACCGGGAGGCGCATCCGGCGAATACGTGATGCGTATGGCTACACGAGCGGTCAACGATTTCACGATCAGGGTCGCGACGGTCAACGGCTCCGGAAGCCAATCATCGAACCTCGTGCTCACGAACGCAATCGTGCGCCTCGGGATTCCCGTCGCGCCGAAAAACGTCTTCCCCTCGAACATCGAGGGCCTGCCTACCTGGTTCGACGTTCGGGTCAGCGCGCGGGGCTACCAGTGCCGCTCGCGAGACGTAGACGTTCTCGTCGCGCTCAACGCGGCCACGTGGCAGCAGGACGTCGCCTCGGTGAAACCCGGCGGGGCCGTGATCCACGAGGCGACCTATCCCTTGGACGGAGCGACGCTTCGCGACGATCTCGCGTACTACGCCGTCCCGTTCGCGGCGCTGGCGAAGGAGCACTTCGGCGATAAAGGCGACCTGCGCAAGTACCTGACGAACATGATCTACGTCGGCGTGCTGGGGCGGCTGCTCGACATTCCGGCCGAGACGATTGAAGAGGGTCTCAAGGCGCAGTTTCGCACCAAGGCCGCCGCAGTCGAGCAGAACATGGCGGCCGTTCGCGTCGGCCTGCAGTACGCCGCCGAGCACATCGAAAAGCACGATCCGTACCGTCTCGAGCCGATGTCCGGCAAGACCGACGGACTGCTCTTCATGGAAGGCAATCGCGCGTCGGCGATCGGCTGCCTCATGGGCGGCTGCACCGTCACGGCCTGGTATCCGATCACGCCTTCGTCCTCGCTCTGCGAATACTTCATCCAGCTGTGCGATCGCTATCGCGTGAACCAGGAGACGGGCGAGCGCAACGTGGCGATCGTTCAGGCGGAGGACGAACTCGCGGCGGCGGGCATGGTCTTCGGCGCCGGGTGGGCGGGCGCGCGTGCGATGACGTCCACCTCGGGGCCGGGATTATCGCTGATGGCCGAATACGCCGGCTACGGATACTTTGCCGAGATACCCGGCGTGATCTTCGACGTGCAGCGAGCCGGCCCGTCAACCGGGCTGCCGACACGAACGATGCAGGGCGACGTCGCCTTTGCCTATACGCTCTCGCACGGCGACACCAAGCACATCGTCCTGCTTCCGGCGACCGTGCGCGAAGCGTACGAGTTCGCGATGGAAGCTTTCGATCTCGCCGATCGCTTTCAAACGCCGGTATTCGTGCTGAGCGATCTGGATCTGGGCATGAACTCTTGGCTCACGCCGCCGCTGCAGTATCCGGAGAAGCCCTACGATCGCGGCAAGGTGCTCGGCGCCGACGATCTCAACACGATGAAGTCGTGGGGGCGGTATCGCGACGTGGACAAGGACGGCATCCCCTACCGGACGCTGCCGGGCACGAAGCATCCGAATGCGGGATTCTTCACCCGCGGCACCGGCCACGACGAAGAGGCTCGCTACTCCGAACTGCCCGACGTCTGGGAGCGAAACCTCGACCGGCTCGTGCGCAAGCACGACACCGCGCGCCGCTCGGTTCCCGCGCCGATCGTAGAAGCACGCGGGCGCAAGGTCGCGATTCTCGCCTACGGCACGACGCACCACGCGGTCGTAGAAGCGCGCGACCGCCTGCGCGAGGCGGGCTTCGACGTGGACTACATGCGCGTGCGCGCCCTGCCGCTCTCGCCGGAAGTCGCCACCTTCGTGAAGCGTCACGATCGCGTCTTCGTCGTCGAGCAGAATCGCGACGGACAGCTCTATGGGATCCTGCGGGCCGAGCTGCCGACCCACCTGCTCGGAAAACTGGAATCCATTCGTCACTATAACGGCGTGCCGATCGACGCCCACGCCATCGTCGCGCCGCTGCTCGAAGCGCAGCGCGAACCAGCCGTCGTCGCGGAGTAACGAAAAATGACTGCAACGGTAAACATCATCGGGCTGACCCGCGAGGTCTACAAGGGCTTGCCGACGACGCTCTGCGCCGGCTGCGGCCACAACTCGATAACGAATCACCTGATCAAGGCGCTCTACGAATACGGCGTCGAGCCGCACAGGCTGGCGAAGATGAGCGGCATCGGCTGCTCGTCGAAGACGCCGGCGTATTTCGTCGAACAGGCGCACGGCTTCAACGGCCTGCACGGACGCATGCCTTCGGCCGCCACCGGGGCCAAACTCGCCAACCGCGATCTGCTCGTGCTGGGAATCAGCGGCGACGGCGACACGGCGAGTATCGGATTGGGACAGTACTGCCACATGATCCGGCGCAACGTGGACTGCACGTATATCGTGGAAAACAACGGTTGCTACGGGCTGACCAAGGGACAGTTCTCCGCCACGGCCGACGTTGGATCGAAGCAGAAGGGCGGCAAGGTCAACGAGTACCAGACGATAGACATCTGCAGCCTGGCGATCGAACTCGGCGCGACCTTCGTGGCGCGCTCCTTCTCCGGCGACGGCAAGCAGCTCGTTCCACTGCTGCAGGCTGCGTTCTCGCACCGCGGCACCGCGATCCTCGACGTCATCAGCCCCTGCGTGACGTTCAACGATCACGAAGGCTCGACCAAGAGCTATGCGTACGTCAAGGAGCACGGCGTGGTGCTGCATACCGCCGACTACATCGCGGGCGGCAGAGAGATTACGGTCGAATACGAGCCGGGCACGACGCACGACGTCGAGCTGGACGACGGCTCGCACGTGCTTTTGCGCAAGCTCGAGGTGGAGTACGACCCGACGGACGGTATCAACGCGCTGCGAACGATTCACGAATGCCGCAACCGGGGCGAATACGTGACCGGCCTTCTCTACGTAAACACCGACGAAGCCGACCTCTGCGGGCGCGAACGCCTGACGGCCACCCCGCTCGCGCAGCTCGACGAAGACGCGCTGCGCATGACCCGGGAGCAATGGCAGCAGTTCATGCACGCATAGAACCCCTCGTCGCTGCGCTGCGCGGCGCGCGGTCGGTATTCGTCCTCACCGGTTCGGGGATTTCGGCGGAGAGCGGCCTGCCGACGTTCCGCGGCATCGGCGGCCTCTGGCGGACGCATCGCGTCGAAGAACTCGCTTCCCCGGAGGGATTTGCACGCGATCCGCAGCTCGTGTGGACCTGGTATAACGAGCGGCGCGCCGCCCACGCCCGCGCGGAGCCGAACGCGGGGCACCTCGCGCTGGCGCGCCTCGAGCAGGCGTTCCCCGATTTCACGCTGGCCACGCAGAACGTGGACTCGCTGCACGCGCGCGCCGGCTCGCGCAACGTCGTCGAGCTGCACGGCAGTCTGCGGGAAGCGCGCTGCAGCCGCTGCGGCGCGCGGCGTCCCTTCGACGCGGCCGGCCTCCCGCTGGACGAGATCCGGCACGAGTGCGGCGGGCTCATGCGGCCCGATATCGTCTGGTTCGGCGAGGCGCTTCCCCAAAACGCCTGGGATCGCGCGCGCGAAGCGGCCGCGCGCGCCGACGTCATCCTCGTCGTCGGCACGAGCGCGGTCGTCTACCCGGCGGCGGCGCTGGCGACGCATTACAATCGCCGCGCGTTCGTTGCCGAGATCAACCCGGAGGAGACGCCGATCAGCGCCCAGGTAGACTGCGTGCTGAACGGAACCTCTGCCGAAATGCTGCCGCTGATCGAGAGAACGCTGACGGAATGATACGCATAGGCGCCGCTCTGGCCGCGGCGGCGATTCTTGCCGGATGCGCCGCTGTCACACCGCAAACGTCACTGCCGGCGCATACGCTGCTCGCCGGTGCCGGAACGGCCTCGCGCCCGGGCTCGCTCGACGGCACGTTTGGCAGCGGCGGCATCGCGACCGTTTCGAGCGGGATGGAGCCGGTCGCGGCGGTGGTGGATGGCGGCGGAAACGTCGTCGTAGCGGGAAACGTCGGGCCCGCGCCGGGAGAGGTGCAGGCGATTCGTCTGCTCCCCAACGGCACGCTCGATTCCTCGTTTGGTTCGGGCGGCATCGTCTCGCTGAGCATGTGGGACGTCGCATCTCTAGCGTTGCTGCCGGGCGGCAAGGTCTTGCTGGGCGGCATCGCAGCGGGCGGCAGCGATGCGGAGCTCGTGCAGCTCCGCGCCGACGGCACGCCGGATCCCTCGTTCGGCAGTGCGGGCGCCGCTCGATTCGACTACGTTGCAAACTCCTCGAACGCCGTGTTGGCGGTCGCGCCGCAAGCGGATGGAAGTTTGATCGCGGGCGGCTTTGGGCTGGCGACGAGCGGCGACGATTACCTCACGTCGCTAGCGCGCTTCAGCGCCCAAGGCGTGCTCGACACGAGCTTCGGCACCGGCGGCGTCGTGGCGATGAAACTCGTGGGCGGCGTCACCGCCCTGGGTTTGCAATCGGACGGCAAGATTCTCGTCTGCGGCGGTTTCATCTCGCCCCGGAAACGGCTCGTCGTACGTTTTCTCCAGAACGGCGCGCTCGATAAGAACGACGCGGGCGGCACGCTCGTTACGGTGACGCATACGGGCAGCCTCACCTTCGGCGGAACGAACGCATTTGCGCTCGACGGCACACTCCTGCAATGGACGAGCGTGCGTACGGGCAACGGTGCGTACGTACGCGTCATTCGCCGGCTGCGCGACTATTCGAGCGATCCGAGCTTCAAAGCCGTACGATTCGCGTTCGGATCGCCGCTTCTGGACCGGCCGGAGGACGTCGAGGTCGCTAGCGACGGTAAGCTGCTCGTAGGCGGCCAAGGTGCGCACGCGGGCAATGCCGATTTCGGATTGGCACGCCTTGCGGACAGCGGTCCGCTCGACGACACGTTCGGCCGGCGCGGCCGGGTTCTCACCGCGCTCCCCGGTCAGGCCGATCTCACGGCGCTCGCGATCCAAGACGACGGCAAGATCGTCGCCGCCGGAGTCGCGACCGCGGGGGGTTCTCGGACGACGTTGGCGGTCGCGAGGTATCTCGGCGACTAAGGCCCTCGCGGTCCCGCGAAATCCGGCAAGTCTGCGCTGCCGGTCAGCCCGGTCGGCAAGCGCACGACCCCGCGCTCCATGTCCCCAAACGCTTGCGCGAGGATATCCTGCAGCGATCGGAGCGAATGCGTGCCGTCCGGCTGAGAGTAGAAGGTCACCGCGAGCCCCGCGTCGCGTAGGAAGATCGCCGTAACCGTCGGCCAGAGCGTCGGCACGACCTCGTCCTTCGCGCCGGTCAGAACGTAGTAGCGGGCTCGCGGCATCGCGGAAACGAGCGTGCCCGCTCGCGACGCCAGCAGCGAGCCGGCGATGCACATTACGGCCGCCCAATCCTCCGGATGCATCGGCCCCAAACGGAATGCGGAGAACGCACCCATCGAATACCCTGCGAGGTAACGACGGTGCTCGTCAACGGCGAAGGCACGCTGGGCGGCGTCGAGCGCGTCGTACACGTCGGACTCCGCGCCGCGAAAATCGTAGTCGCCGCGTCCGTACGGCGCGACGAGTATCGTACCGGTGCGTTCGGCGATCTCGCGAACGAACTGCGGCCCGATCAACTGCGACTCGGATTCTTGCCGGCCGTGCAGAAAGATCGCCAAGGGCGCCGGTCTCTCCGGCGAGTACGTGCTCGGAACGTACACGGCGACCGGCTGTAGAGTTCCGTCCCGCGAGGAGCGTACGAGCGTTTCGCCCAGACCGCGAATCGCCGGCATCTCTTGGTACGACTGCGAGAGCAGCTGCGTCGCGAGGCTGAGATCGAGTCGCGCGACCGCCTGTACCGAGTCTTGCCACGCTTGCGGCGGGTAGGAGGCCGGCCGCGGCGCGGCCAGCAGATCGGCGTCGTCCAGGAGGCGCTGATAGTAGTCCATCGTCGTGTCGCGACCGGTCACGGTCGAGATGCGGCCGGCTTTCGCGTAGTAGGTCGCGGCGACGGAGCGCAGGGTATCGGCACCGATGCCGGGACCGGCGCCGATGAGGGCGAGAACTGCGGCGCCCGCAACGGCCGCCCGGTGGATCATGCCGCTACGATAACGCGGGGGCCGCACCCGCAGTGACCTTACGCGAGCCGCCGGCCGAGCAGATCGCTGAGTTTCTTCTCGAGCGCGCGCAGGGAGGAGTTCTCGGCTTCGAGGCCGTCGAGCCGTCGCCGAAGCTCCGACGCGACGATGTGCTCGTAGCCGATCGCCGCCGCAACGGCGAGTTCGCGCAGGCAGCGCCGCTCGTCGGGGTCGAGCGTTTCGTTCCCAACGTGCCCGCCGTAGAGCGCGAGGGCTTCCAAACTCCGCTCGGCTACGACCGGCACCGCGTAGAGCACCGCCCGTTCGCCGTCGGGAAGGTCGGGCCGGCGCCACTCGATTTCCGCAGGGTCGATCGGCTCCAAGCCGGCCCGCAGGCGCAACACGAGCCGGTCGTCTGCCTCCAACGCCGCTGCCTCGTTCGCGTTCCACCCGTGCGAGTCTACGCGCCGGTACGACGAGCCGTCGCGCCGGAAGAGCGCCGCCGAAGCGAGGTCGAGCGCCTGTGCGGGCTCCTCGACGAGCGCCGCGTTCACCGCATCCGCCGTGGTGGCGTACGGCAGCGCTTGCGCCGCGCCGGCCAAACGGCGCTCCGCCTGATGGCGGCGCCGGAAGAGCACGCGGTCCACGAAGTCGTCCAAGCGCCGATGCGCGACGTTGAGGGAGAGACCGAGAGCGATCGCTGCCGCGATCTCGATAAGTGCGGCGATGCCGCGACTGTCGAGCAGTTTGCCGAAGACGTACTCGATGAGCGTGAAGAGGCTCGCCGCAGCGATCGTCAGCAGCGAATAGACGAGCGTGCGGCTGATGATGAAGCTCACGTCCATGACGCGGTGGCGAATGACGCCGTAGGCGACCGCGGCGGCTAGCAGCACGAGCGAGGCCGCAAACGCGGCGCTCAACGCGAGGAGCACGCCCGCGTCGGCCGTCAGCTCCCTGGCGAGTTGACGCGATACGCCGGCGAGGATGAGAAAGACGAAGGCGGCGATGACCGGGGCGAGGCGCGTGCGCGCGCCGCCGGGCGTCGTCACGTACGTCGAGACGAGCGCCGTCAGCGCGGCAACGGCCGGCAGGATCAGCGCGTAGTCTGCGGCTTCGATCCAGCCCGCGGGGGGAAGGCCGGCAAAGCGCACGTACGCGGCGACGACGAGGTAGATCGCGGCGAGGACGATGCCGATAGGGACGGCGACCCGATCGATCAGGCGATCGATCCCGCGGGGATCGTCGTCGGGGAAGCGGCTTGCAAAGACCAGCACGCCGGTGACCTGCGCTGCGAGCGAGAGCGCTATGAGGCCGTCCCAGAGCGCGCCCGCCGCCGTTCGGTCTTGCTGCGCCCAGAAGATCGCGTCAATAGGGATGAGCAGCGGAGGCGCGGCGAACGCAAAGCCCCAGGTCATGCGGCTGGGCCGCATCAGGACTAGTGCGAGGCCGACGAGTCCGAGGGCGAGGCCGGCGATCGCGTACGTTAAGCGTACGGCCCGCAGCACGTCCATGAGTTCGCGCGCGCGCAGCGTCACCGCACGTTCGGCGCCGCCGCGCACGACCTCGAACGAGATGATCGCACCGACGGGCACGTTCTCATCGAGTATGACGAACTTGCGGCCGCGCAAGGAGAGCGTTCGGTACGCGATCTCATCGCCCGCCGCCAGCCCCGCAAGTGCGGCGGCCGAACCCGGTTCCACCGAGACGACGCGCATCGTGCTCTTGTCGGCCACGAAACCGTAGGATCCGATCGGCCGGCCGTAGCTTGCAATCCCGGCAGCCGCTCCGGCGATCTCGATGCACGCGAGCATCGCGACGACGACGATCCGGATCGCGGCGCTCATACGCGAGGTGCGGCGCTCGCGCGCGCGCGTCGCGCAAACCAGTAGTAGACCGGCACCCCCGAGATGAGGATCCCCAGGCCGATCGAGGTGTCAACCGGGGACTTCACGACGACGTCGCCGACGACGCCCCACGCGACGATGAGGAAGAGCAGCGTCGTTACCGGATGCCCGGGCATGCGAACGTGCGGGCGGGGCGCGCAGGGATCGCGTGCGTCGCGGTAGCGGAAGACGATGAGCGCGAGCGCCGAGAGTCCGAAGAAGACGTAATCCACGCACGTGACGTAGTTTAGGATCTGATCGTAGCGGCCCGAGAGCGCGATGACGATGGCGGCTATGCCCTGGAGGGCGATCGCGAGAACCGGAACGCGCGTGCGTGCGTTGACCCACGCGAGTTGCTTGAAGAACGTTCCGTCGGCGGCCATCTGAAAGTAGACGCGCGGCGAAGTGAGAATCTGGTTGCTCAAGAAGCCCAGCGTCGAGAGCGCGACGACCAGCGCCATCACGCGCAGCCCCACGGTGCCAAACGCGATCTGGGCGATCGCCGATGCCGGCGTGCGCGTGGCGGCGAGACCCTCGACGCCGAGCACGCGCAGGCAGACGGCATTCACCGCCAGGTAGAGCACGACCACCGCGATCACGCCGGCGATGAGTCCGCGAGGCAGCGTGCGCTCGGGCTCTTTTAGTTCCGCCGACATGAAGCTCGACGTTTGCCAGCCGCTGTACGCGAAGAGAACCGGAACGAAGGCGAGCCCGATCGCTGCGATCGTTCCGCCCTCCGGAAGGACCGGCGGCGTTACGGCGGAGGCCGCGCGTGCGGCGAAGAGACCGACCGCTACGAAGCCGCCGATGGCGAGCACCTTTACGATCATGAACGCGTTCTGCGCGGTCGCCCCGGTGCGAACGCCCAATGCGTTCACGGCCGTAAAGAAGGCGATCGCGATCGCCGCAATCGCCGCTGAGGGCGCGTGCCAGCCGGTCAGCGGCGTGAAGTACGCAGCGAAGGTAACGGCGGCTGCGGCCATGCCGCCGCTCTGCGAGACGAGGAGGAGCGTCCAACCGTACGCGAACGCCAGCGCCGGGATGAAATGCGTCGCGCATGTACGCGTAGAGTCCGCCGTCGGCCGGCCGCCGGGCCGCGAGTTCGGCGAAGATGCCGCCGCCGAGGAGCGCGACCGCGCCGCCTCCGACCCAGACGAGCATCACGAGCGGCGCGCTGTGAACGAAGCGTGCTACGACCGACGGGTTCATGAAGATGCCCGAGCCGACGATACCGCCCATCACGATGAGCGCGGCATCTCGCGCGCCCAAGCGCCGCACCAAGTGCACGCCCGGCTTCATGTCGGCGGAACCGTGGCGAAGACGCGGCGAGCGAAGGCCTCGACGATGGAGGTGAACTCGGCGATCCGCCGCAACGGCCCGGCGTGGTCCATCCCGCGCATGATCTGCAGGCGCGCCTGCGGCAGGCGATGGAGAAAGCGCTTCTCATCCATGCGGAAGAGGAGGTCGTACTCCCCGTTGACGATCGAGACAGGCTTGCGGTAGGTCGAGACTTCATCCAGGGCGTTGCGTGACGAGCGGACGATCTCGCTCGTCTCCAAGAGCACGTTGCGATTGAAGGGGATGCGCTGCACGACGTCCACCCAGTTATGGGGCAGCGTCGCATAGAGTCCGAGACGCTGCATGGCGTCCAGCCAAGCGGCGGGAAGATGCTGCGCGGCGTTCACCCAGGCGCCGTACGGCCACCACCGCCATCCTTCAAAGTCGAAGGTGCAGTCCGCGAGCAGCAGCCCGGCCGTCTGTTCGGGGTTGCGCGCCGCGTGACGCATCGCGACGAAGCCGCCCAGCGAGTAGCCGACGATGAGCGACGGGCGCCCGGCGACGTTTGCGATGACGTCGTCGAGCAAGTCGGCGACGTTTCGTTCGGTGAAGGGAACGTCTGCGAGCGCGCCATGACCGGGAAGATCCAGCGCGATCACGTGATACTGCCGCTCCAGCGCGGCGGCGTGCGGGATCCAGATCTCCCGGCCTAGCCGGATTCCGTGGAGAAAGACGATCGGCGGATTTCGCGGATCGCCGAACGTCGAAACTGCGGCTGCGGCCTCCATCGCCTGCGTTCTAGCGCGTTCGGCCGGCTGCGCCGCCGAACGCGAATGGTGTACGGCACCCAAGTGCGAAGATGACGACCATGTTTGCGATAACAGCGTTCTCCCTGGCTCTCTTGTCGTCGTCGGTCGTCGCACAGGCGGCCCCGCCGACGCCTCCCTTGGAGAGCGGGGTCTGCCTCGACTCCACGCGCGCCGTGCCGCAGGTGCTCCAGCCCCCGGTCTCGCGCGCCATGCAGATCGTCCGCATCGACCAGGTGGTATCCACGGCGACCATGACGCCTGGTGAGATCATCGGGTTCCTCTACACAACTCATGACGGCACGACCTGGTTGGCGGAGCGGACCTCGGACTATCTTTCGCCTGCTTCTGCCGAGGCGATCAATAAGGTCCTGGCCGCAACGCACCTGGCCGGCCCAAAAAAGAACCAGTTCCCGCCGGTGACCCGCTACGGCGTGCCGACCAAGGCCGCCCTCTACTTCCAGGTCCGCATCCCGCCCGACGCCTACCAGCCGCTCCGGATCCAGGTGGTCCCCTGCGTGGTCTGGCCCACCACGCGGCAGCTGCCGGACCCGAGCATGAAGTTCTAGCAGCCGTCGCATCCGACTGCTAGGATAGGGGGTCTTAGGGGCGATGGAGTTCGTCCTGCGCACCCGGCCGGCTACGTTTGAGCCGAATGCCGACGTCTTCGTAGACGAAGAGCGCCGTCGCGTCGTTGCCATCGTCGAGGTCGCCGGAGCCGACACCGAGACGCTGCGCATCGGGGTGGACGAGCGCTACCTCGTCATCGCCGGGCGCCGGCTCGATGCGGACCGTCTTCGCCGCGGGTCCTTCGTCCAGAAGGAGATCGCCCGCGGCGAGTTCGTCAAGCGGATCCCGCTGCCGGTTGCCGTCGAGTACGAGGGCGTCGCCGCCAGCTACGAAGACGGCCTACTGATCGTGGTCGCGCCCATCGCCGCGACCGCGTACCTGCCGACGGCGCGGACGGAGCTCCACATCATGGTAACGAGGACGCATTCCTAAACACATGGCCCCAAAAACGACACCCCCAGCCGTCGCCGTCAACTCGATCGGCATCCTGCCGCTCCAGGAAGCGGTGCTGTTTCCGCACACCGTGATTCCGCTCGCCGTCGTGAAGAAATCGGGCATCGCGCTCGTCGAAGAGGCACTGCGCGAAGGCAAACCGATCGGCTTGACGGTCCTGCGCGATCGGGAGACCGAGGACCCCGGTCCCGACGATATCCAGCGCGTCGGCACGATCGGCGTCATTCAGAAGATGCTCAAGGTGCCCGACGGCACGCTGCGCTGTATAGTCGCAGGCCAGCAGGTCTTCAAGATCGAGCGCTTCTCGCAGCTCGAGCCGTATATGGTCGCCGAGTACGTGGAGCTGCCCGACGTCACCGTGGAGAGCGAAGAGCTCGTCGCGATGCAGCGCAATCTGGCCGGCCTCTTTCAGAAACTCCTCTCCTATCTGCCGCAGGCACCGCGCGAGATGGAGATGGAGGTAGCGAACATCACCGATCCGGTCGTGCTGACCTACTTCGTCGCATCTACGATGCGGCTGGAGACGGCCGACCGTCAGGGGCTGCTCGAGGAGCGCGACACCGCCAAGCGCATGCGCCGCCTCACGATGCTCCTCACCCGCGAGCTCGAGGTCGTCGAACTCGGCCACAAGATCCAGAGCGACATCGCGCGGGAGATGGAAAAGAATCAGCGCGAGTTCTACCTCCGCCAGCAGTTGCGCGCCATTCAAGAAGAGTTGGGCGAAGTAGATCCGCAGCAGGCCGAAACGAACGAACTGCGCACGAAGATCGAAGAGGCGCAGATGCCCGAGGAGGTACGCAAGGCCGCCGACCGCGAGCTCGACCGCCTCTCGAAGGTGCCGCAGGCCAGCCCCGAGTTCAGCGTCATCCGGACGTACCTCGACTGGCTCGTCACGCTGCCGTGGAAGGCCGAGACGGCCGACCACATCGACATCAAGGCGGCGCGCGCGATTCTGGACGAAGACCACTACGATCTCGAGAAAATCAAGGACCGCATCATCGAATACCTGGCGGTCGGCAAAGCTGAAGAAACGCCTGACCGGGCCGATCCTCTGCTTCGTGGGACCGCCTGGCGTAGGCAAGACGTCGCTGGGACACTCGATCGCGCGGGCGATGGGCCGCAAGTTCGTCCGTCTCTCGGTCGGCGGCGTACGCGACGAGGCCGAGATTCGCGGCCATCGCCGCACGTACATCGGGGCGATGCCGGGTACGATCGTGCGCGCGATGCGGGATGCCGGAACGAAGAACCCGGTCATGATGATAGACGAGATAGATAAGGTCGGCGCGGATTTCCGCGGGGATCCGCAGTCGGCGCTGCTCGAAGTTCTCGATCCCGAACAGAACGTGAACTTCCGCGATCACTACCTCGATCTGCCCTTCGATCTCTCGCAAGTGCTCTTCGTGTGCACGGCCAACTCGCTCGACACGATATCCCCTCCGCTGCGCGACCGTATGGAGATTATCACCCTCTCCGGCTATACGGAGATGGAGAAGCTGCAGATCGCCAAGCGCTATCTCGTAAAGAAGCAGCGCACGAACAACGGACTGCGCGATTCGCAGGCGCAGATCTCGGACCAGGCAATCCGGGCCATCATCAACGACTACACGCGCGAGGCCGGCGTGCGTAACCTCGAGCGCGAGATCGGCACCGTCTTCCGTAAGGTCGCCAGAAAAATCGCGGAGAACGCTCGCTACAAGGCGCGCGTGACGCCCGAGACGCTCGTCGAGTACCTGCGCAAGCCGCGCTTCTTCAACGAGGTTCGCAAGCGCGTCGCGTCCGTCGGCGTCGCGACCGGTTTGGCCTGGACTCCGGTAGGCGGCGACATTCTGTTCATCGAGACGCAGGCGATGCCGGGAACCGGAAAGCTCGTGCTGACGGGACAGCTCGGCGACGTCATGAAAGAGAGCGCGCAGGCGGCGGTCTCGTTCCTGCGCTCGCGCTCGGGCGAACTGGGCCTTGCCGACGACTACTTCGCCAAGCACGACCTGCACGTTCACGTACCCGCAGGTGCGACGCCGAAGGACGGCCCCTCGGCGGGCATCGCGCTGGCGACGTCGATCGCCTCGATGCTCACCGGCCTGAAGGTGGACACGAATCTGGCGATGACGGGCGAGATCACCCTCACCGGTCAGGTGCTTCCGATCGGGGGCCTCAAAGAGAAGGTGCTCGGTGCGAAGCGCGCCGGTATCGGCAAAGTGCTGCTGCCGCGCCGCAACGAGATGGATCTCGACGACATTCCGAAGGAAGTGCGCGATACGATGACGTTCGTGCCGGTTGACGAGCTGTCGGAGGTCTTCTACCACGCGCTCGGCAAGCGGCTCATCTCGCCGGTGCCGCTCGGCCCGGGCAAAACGAGCAACGTCGTGTTGCTTCGACCCGGCTCGCACGTAAAGCGGCGGAACGGCGTCGCCAAACGCTCGACCGAGCGCAAGCGCCCGATAAAGCGCTAGTCTACCGCGATACCCTCGCCCGCGCGCACCTCGCCGATCACCGCGTCGAGCGTGCCCCGCGAGCGCAGCCTTTCGCGCAAGCCTTCTAACCGGTCGGGTGCGACGGCGATCAGCAATCCGCCCGAGGTTTGCGCGTCGGAGAGCGCGAGCCGCAGCGGCTCCGATACCGAATCGGCAAAACTCGTGAACGCCGCGTGCGTCGAGGCGTTGTTGCGCGAACCGCCCGGCGCATGCCCGGCGCGAATGAGATCGAGCACGCCCGCCATGAGCGGCACGCGCCGCGAATCGAAGACCAGGCGCACGCCGGAGGCGCGCGCGACGTTCTCGGCATGGCCGAGCAGCCCGAAACCGGTCACGTCCGTTGCTGCATGCGCGTCCGCCGCAAGCATCGCCTCGCAGGCAGCGTCGTTGAGCGTCGTCATCGCGGCCACCGCTTCGTCGAGGCCCGCGCGTCCGATCGCGCCGCGCCGCAGCGCCGTCGTCAGCACGCCGGTGCCGAGCGGCTTCGTAAGCACGAGCGCGTCGCCCGGCCGCGCGCCCGCGTTCGTGACGACGCGCTGCGGATCCACGATGCCGGTTACGGCCATGCCGTACTTCGGCTCGGCATCCTTGATCGTGTGGCCGCCGAGAATCGCGACGCCCGCGGCGCGCGCGACGCTCGATCCGCCTTCGAGTATCTGCGAGAGGATCGCGAGATCGAGATCCTCGGGGAACGCGGCGATGTTGAGAGCGGTGAGCGGCTTGCCGCCCATCGCGTAGACGTCGGAGAGGGCGTTCGTCGCGGCGATCCGTCCGAAATCGTACGGGTCGTCCACGATCGGCGTGAAGAAATCCACCGTTTGCACGAGGGCGAGACCGTCGCTTAAGAGATAGACGCCGGCATCGTCGCTGCCGGAGTAGCCGACGAGCACGCGATCGTCGCTTGCGGGAGAGACCCGCTCCATCACGCGCCGCAGATCGGCCGCGCCGAGCTTTGCCGCACAGCCGGCGCACGAGGAGAGCTCGGTCAGGCGGATGCTCGCGACGTCCATAGAAGTGGAGTACTTCAATGCGCAGGCAGCTCTTATTCCTCCCAGGCCCGGTTACGGTCGCTCCCGACGTCCTCGACGCGCTCGCTCGCCCGCTGGTCAACCACCGCGGGCCCGAGTTCGCAGGTCTGCTCGAACGCGTCGGCGCCGCGCTTCGTCCGGTCTTCGGCACGAGCGGAGACGTCATTCCGGTGGGCAGCTCGGGCACCGGCGCGATGGAGACGAGCGTGGTGAACCTCTTCTCGCCCGGCGACCGCGTGCTATCGTGCCCCGTCGGTGTCTTCGGACGGCGCTTCGGCGAGATCGCGCGCAGTTACGGCTGCATCGTCGAGGAGCTCGAGACGCCGACCGGCGCAGCGCTCGATCCGCAGGCCCTTCGCGCGCGGCTCGAGAGCGACGAAAGGCGTGAAATTGCCGGCGTGCTGCTCACGCATAACGAGACTTCCACCGGCGTACAGAACGACATGGCGGCGCTCGCGCCGATCGTACGCGCGCACGGCGCGATCTCACTGGTGGACTCGGTGAGCGGTCTGGGCGCGTCGGAGTTTCGCATGGACGAGTGGGGCTACGACGCGGTCGTGACCGCTTCGCAGAAAGCGTTTGCGGCGCCGCCCGGCGTCGCGATGGCGGCGATGAGCGAGCGCGCGTGGGAGCGGATGGAGGCGAGCCGCTCGCCCCGCTACTACTTCGATTTACGGCGGGCGCGCGAGGCCTCGCGCGCCGGTGAAACCCCGTGGACTCCGCCGATCTCGATACTCTACGCCCTCGACGTCGCGCTGGCTCGCTACCACGATGGAGGAGTGGAGGCTGCCTGCGAGCGGCACGCGCGGTATGCCGCCATCGTCGCGCGGGAACTCGAGCGGCTCGGCTTTACGCTCGTCGCCCTCCCGCAGGCGCGCTCGGTGACGGTCGTCGCCGCGTATCCGCCTGCGGGCGTAGATGCGGCAACGCTCCTGCGGCGCCTTCGGGTCGAGCGCGGCATCGTGCTCGCCGGCGGACAAGCCGAACTAGCGGGCAAGATCGTGCGCTTCGGCACGATGGGCGATCTCACGGAAGAAGATATTCGCGGCGCGCTCGCGGCGATCGAGGAGATCGCGCGCGCTACAAGCGGTGTCGCCTAAAGTACGGCAGCACGAAGGGGCGAGCGAACCACGGAATCGTCGAGAGCAGTGCCTCTTCGACTTGCCCGTCGTACGTCGTGAGGTAGGGCGCGAGCTGCGATTCGTGCAGCCCGTCGCGAATATCCGGCGAGAGCGGAAAGAACAGCGCGACGAAGAGGACGACCCACAGCAGCACCGCTCCTTTTGCAAGACCGATCAGCGCGCCGCCGAGCGAGTTGCCCAAGCCGAGCACCGGCAGCTTCGCGATGACGCCGAGCAAGCGCGCGACGACGAGCACCGCCACGTACGTGAGCAGACCCGTGCCGAACATGCCCACGACGTGCGCGGAGCCCGGGCCGAGCTTCGTAACCGCCGCGATCTGACCGTCGAGGCTGCCGTTGTAGAACCAGGGCGTAACCAGGGCTGCCGTGACGGCCACCGCCCCGCCTAGCTCCGAGACGAAGCCGCGCGAAAAGCCCTTGTACGCCGCAATCGCGAGAACGACGAAGATGATCGCGTCAGGCCACGCGACGCCTGCGATCACGTTCGCAGCGTCGCCCCGAACGCCGCGCGAACCGCATCGAGGACGACGGCGATCGCAGCGTCCGCTTCTTCGTCGGTAATCGTGGCGTCGAAACGCTGCATCGTCGCACGCACCGCTAGACTCTTCTTGCCCGCACCTACCTGCGGTCCGCGATATTCGTCGAAGACGGCGACGCTCGTGCCGATCGGGCCCAGCGCGCGCGCAACGGCAAGCTCGACCTCGCGGGCGGCGACGCCCTCGTCAACGACCAGCGCGACGTCCCGGTAGGTCGAAGGATACCTCGATGGTGCCGCGTAGCGCGGCGTCGCATACTCCGGCAGGGCAGCCGTCTCGATCCTGCAGGCGTAGACGGGCAGTTTGAGGTCGTAGCTCTTGCACAGACGCGGATCCACCGCGCCTAGCGCGCCGACGGGCCGGCCGTCAATGGTCAGCAGCGCGCACTTGCCGGGATGCAATCCGGGCTGCGTTCCGGCTGAAGCATCCGGCGTGCGTCCGGTCAGGGCGTGCAGCAGCGCCTGCGCGTCTCCTTTAAGACGCAGGACGTGCGAGTCACGCCAAGGCGGCTCTCCGAGCGGTTCGGCCGAGAAAGCGAATGCGATCAGCGCGCGCTCGGCAACGTCGCCTTCGCGAAGTGCGAAGACGTGACCGATCTCGAAGACGCGCGCCGGTCCGTCTGCGCGGCCGAGATGCCCGAGCAGTCCGGGGAGGAGCGAATCGCGCAAGTAGCGCTGCTCCTCCGAGAGCGGATTGCGCACTTCGAGCGGCGTCTCCCTGGGCGGGAGACCGGCCCGGTTCCAGCGTTCGAATACCTGCGCGCCGTGCAGCGACTGCGTGACGTCTTCGCGGTAGCCCAAAGCCGCGAGCGTGCGCGCCGCGCGATTTTCCAGCTCGTAGGCCGCGCTGGAGATCTCGTGCGCCGGCACCGCTGCGACGACTGCGGGAATGCGCTCGTAGCCTTCGACGCGAGCCACCTCTTCGATCAGGTCCGCGGGGAGCGCGAGATCGCGCCGCCAGACGGGCGGCGTGACCGCAAACCCGCCGTCGCCGCCTTCGACGACGGTGCAGCCCAGCGCGCGCAGGTGCGCGGCGATACGTTCGCCGGGAACCTCCATGCCGAGAATGCGTTCGACCTGCGCGGTGCGCAGCGCAATCGACGCCGCGGCGGCAACGCCTTCGCCGTACGCGTGCGGGCGATAGGCCGTGCCGCCCATTGCGACTAGGAGCTGCGCGGCACGCGCCGCGCCGACCTCTGCGAGCGCCGGAGCGAGGGATTTCTCGTGGCGCGAGGATGCCTCCGAGCGCAGTGCAAGCGCCGCGCTCGCGCGGCGCACGCGCGCGCCGGTGAAGTTCGCCGCCTCCAGCACGATGGCCGTCGTGTTATTGCCCACCTCGCTCGCCGCGCCTCCCATCAATCCGGCCAGGCAGAGCACGTGCTGCGAATCGGCGATGACGAGTTCGACCGGCGAGAGCGTGCGTTCGACGCCGTCGAGCGTCACGAAGCGTTCGCCCTCGCGCGCGTCGCGCACGACGAGATGCGATCCCGCAATCTTCGCGGCATCGTAAAAGTGCAGCGGCTGTCCGGTCTCGAGCATGACGTAGTTCGAGACGTCCACGAGATTGTTGATCGGGCGCTGACCGGCCAGCGCGAGGCGCACGCGCATCCAGGCCGGCGCCGGCCCGACCCGCAGCGAGTCGAAGCGCTGCGCGACGAAGCGGCGGCAATCCGGCGACTCGATGGTGACCGTAGGTTTCGAACCTTCGGGCTCTACCGCGTTCCCGGGATTCTCCAGGGAAGGCAGCTTCAGCGGCACGCCGTACGATGCGGCAAGTTCGCGCGCCAAACCGACGATCGACATTGCATCGGGCCGGTTGCTCGTGATCTCCACGTCGAGCACAGCGTCGTCAAGACCGAAGAGCTCGACGACGTCGGTTCCGAGCGCGATCTCCGGTTCGAGCTGCATGATGCCGTCTTCGAACCACTGCGGCTCCAGCGCGAGCTCTTCGGCGGAGATCATCATGCCTGCCGACGCGACGCCTCGCATCGTTCGCGGGGCGATCGTCAGATTCACGAGTTGCGCGCCGACGGTTGCAACCGCGATGGTCTGGCCTTCGGCCACGTTCGTGGCGGCGGTCGCGATCACGAGCGGATCCCGTGCGCCGACGTCCACGCGCGCGACCTGCAGGCGATCCGCGTTCGGATGCTTCTCGAGTTCGGCGATGCGCCCGACGACGACGCCGGTCAGTTTCGGGCGCGTCACGATCTCTTCGACCGGAAAGCCGAGCATCGCGAGGCGTTCGGCAATCGCATCGGCGTCGGGGGGCAGCGCGACGTACTCGCGCAGCCAGCTTATCGGAACGCGCATCGTACGGCCGTCAACTCAGTTGCTGCAGAAAGTCGGAATCGCTCTCGACGAATCGGCGGATATCGTCAACGTCGTAGCGCGTGAGGCCGAGCCGCTCGACGCCAAAACCGAAGGCCCAGCCCGAGTAAACGTCTGGGTCGTATCCCACCTCACGCAGCACGTTGGGATGGACCATTCCAGATCCTCCCAGTTCTATCCACCCCGACCCGCCGCACATGCCGCAGCCTTCGGGGCCCGCTGCGCCCTTGCAGCGCGGGCAGGTGGTATCCACCTCCGCGCTCGGTTCGGTGAACGGAAAGTACGAAGGCCGGAAGCGAACGCGCTGATTCGGCCCGAAGAGCTCGCGGCAGAGCCCCTCGAGCATCCCCTTGAGGTGGCCGAAGTGGATGCCTTCCGCGACGAGCAGCCCTTCGACTTGGTGAAAGGCAAAGAGGTGGCGTGCGTCCACGGCGTCGCGCCGGAAGCATTTTCCCGGGGCGACGATCGCGATCGGCGGCGCGTGCGCTTGCATCGTGCGGATCTGCATCGGCGAGGTGTGCGGGCGGAGCAGCATCGTATCGGTTAGCCAGAACGAATCGAAGCTCTCGCGGGCCGGATGGTCGCCGGGGATGTTCAATGCGTCGAAGTTGTAGTAGACCGGCTCGGCCTCGGCGCCGATCACGACGGCAAAGCCGTGGCGCTTGAAGTACGCGCAACTGTCCTCGACGATCCGGCGCACCGGATGGATGGAACCGGCCGGCGCGGCGATTGCCGGGTAGGTGACGTCTATCTTCGCGGCCAGGTCGGCTTCGAAGGCGCGCATCTCGAGCCTGCCCCGTGCCTCGTCCAGCACGGCCTCCATCGCCGCCACCGCCTCGTTGATCGCCTTGCCGGCGGCGGGCCGGGCCTCCGGCGAGAGGGTTCCGATCGTTCGGCGGACGGTCGTTACCTCGCCGCTCCTTCCCAGGTAGGCGACGCGGAGCTCCTCCAGCTCCCGCTCGTCGCGCGCCTGGGCGGCGGCGGCGCTAAAGCGCTGCCGCACGTCGTCGAGTCGTACGTCGAGTTCGTTCATGCGTCGGCCAATGTAAAACGCCCGGTCGTATTCATTCTACCGGGCGCTTCGGGGAATCGGCTGCGACTTCTTTGGTCGCTGCCGGCGGTTGCCAAAACCTAGCTCGGAGAGGGCGTTGCGTACAATCTCCGATAGGCTAAGTAGGCGTCGATCGAACCGGTCTGCGCGAAAAGCCTCCAGAAGAGATTGGACGTTGCCATAAGCGTTTGCAGTCTCCTTCCCAGCCGTCGGCTCGGGCGGCCCACTTCGCGGAATGGGCTGAGTATAGCACGCTAATTTTGCGCTCGGTAGTCTTGACTTTTCGGCCCTGGAGTACTCTCTTGACAAGATTCTGCGCGAACGGCGAACGGTCGGCGGCTTATGACAGAATCTTGCGCTCGCCTGGCCTCATAGAGCGCGATCGAGCCGGCCACGGCGGCGCTCAAGCTCTCGGCGTATCCGCTCATGGGAATCGCCAAAAGTCTCACGCAGAGGGGGGCCCAAGGGCCTAGTCCGTGCCGCTCGTGGCCGACGACCAGCGCGCACGCCGAATCCCAGCGCTCCGCCGAGAGCGGGTCGCCGGCGGCGGCCAGGCCGAGAAAGGAGATACCGGCGGCGGATGCGGCCCGAGAAGCATGTTCGGGGCCTCCTACGGCCAGCGCGAGGCGAAAGACGGCCCCCATCGAGCCGCGCACGACCTTCGGATGGTACGGGTCCACGCCGAGAGCCCCGAAAAGGACGCCCGCGCAGCCGAAGGCGTCAGCCGAGCGCAGGAGCGTGCCCGCGTTCGCGGGATCGCTCACGTCGGCCAGGACGAGCAGCGGGCTGCCGCGGGCGAAGAGCTCCTCGATTGGCAGCAGCCGTACCGGCGAAAGGGCGATGATTCCGCTGGGGGTCGAGACGTCCGAGAGCCCGGCCAGGCTGGTCTCCGGCAGGATGAAGCACGGCGTGCCGGCTGCCTCGAGCTCCGCCAGACCTGGTGTCGCCTCGTAGGCCGCCTGCGTGGCGTAGAGTTCCTCGATCGGAAATCCGCTCGCGCGGGCTTCGGCCAGCAGGGTTGGCCCCTCGAAGGAGAAGCGCTGGTGTTCGCGGCGTCCTTTGACGGTCCGCAGGGCTCTCAGTCGCCCGAGACGCTCGGCGCGGGCCCCCAGTCGCGTCGGCACGCTAACGCCGGGGAGGCCGCGGGGTAAGGCGCGCGCGGATCGCAATCATCGCCAGCCCCGCGAAGATGGCGGCCATCATCACCGCGACGCGGTCGTTGAAGTGGTGCGGCACGAGCCAACGCAAGAGCGTCCAGGCGATCGCCGCGAAGATCGCCAGGAAGACGAGGAGCCAGCCGACCTCGACGGCGACGGACGAACGCGATCGCTGCATAACGTTCGTGGTTGTTACGAGGCGCCGGCTCGGCGTTCCGCCAAGCCCTCTCGATGGACGATCTCCCCAGCGTGCTCCGTTCGCAGCGACGATACGAAGGGCGCGTCGTGAACCTGCGTGTGGACGAGCTGCGATTCCCCGACGGCGCCGAACACCGCATCGAAGTCGTAGAGCACGTGGCCTCGATGGGAATCGTCGCTACGCCCGCGCCGGGCGCGATCGTGCTGGTCCGCCAGTACCGGCATCCCACGGGCGCGCTGCTATGGGAGATTCCGGCCGGCACCGCAGAGCCGGGGGAGGATCCGATCGTCGGCGCGCGCAGGGAGCTGCTCGAGGAGACGGGATACCGAGCAGGTGCTATCGCGCCGATCGTGAGCCTGTGGACGACGCCGGGGTTCTGCGCGGAGGTCATGCACCTGTTCCATGCCGACGCGCTCGTGCCGGGCGAGCCGCAGTTCGACGACGACGAACGCATCGAGGTCGGCACCTTCACGCTCGAGGCGGCATGGCGCCTGGTCGCTGGCGGCGCGGTGGACGCAAAAACGCTGCTCGCCCTGCTCTGGCTGCAGGGCGGCGGCGGCGTACTAGGAAGTGACCGGCGACGGTCGTAGTCTACAGAGCCGCCTTCGCGAGTTGCTACGCGACGTGCGGAATTGGTCTTGGAGGTTCGTCGTGGAATTACCGAGCGACATTGACGCCGTTCTCAAACGATTGCTGGAGCCTGGCCGCGATGGCGCGGAATCGATCCTAGCGCCGGAAGATGAGGCCTATCTCAACTCGCTCATCGCGTCCATACGCGCGGGGCGCCGCGCGGTGCTGATCGTCGAGGACGCCGACGAACGCCTGCGCTACATGTTCAGCAACGCGACGCGTGCCGAAGCCGTTACGATGCTCGGCAAAGTCGTCGAGGCGACGGGACGCCGCCTGGCCGACGGCGACGACTAGCCCCTAAGCCGTCAACTCCAAGCCGTCTACCTTTCCATCCGCCGCCGTTTCGAACGTGTAGTGGTAACGGCCGCCGTGCGAGAAGCGCACGAGAAACTCGTACCGCGTATCGCCGTTCTCTTCCGTCTCGCTCGATAGCGGCACGATGGACGTCAGCGTCCCGAAGGCCTGCACGTCTTCTTGCGCGAGCACGTCGTCGGTCAGGTACGCGCTGAATGCCGGCGTGAGCTCCGAACGGTCTATGCGCCGCGAACCCAGACGCGCGATCCATTCCTTGGCGCGGGCTATGACCGCGTTGTCCAATCGCGCGTTCGTCGGCGGGACGAGCAGGTCGAGTATCTGCGCGGCGACGGCTTCGGGCACCGTCACCGGTCCGCCGTGCAGCGAATCTGCGTTCGAGAGCACGATGACGCCGACGTGCTGTTGCGGCAGGAGCGCGTTGGTGGCTCGATACCCGGAGATCTCGCCGTTCGACCAGACGAAGTCTTTGCCGCCGCGCCGGTCTATCACCCAGCCCATGCCGTAACTCGTCGGGCCGTTTTTCGCGCTGGGAGAGAACATGGTCCGCACCGCGTCCACGCGCAGGAGAATCGGCATCTCGATATCCCATTTTGCGAGATCGTTCACGGTCGAAACGAGACCGGCGTATCCGCCCAGCCACGACGGATCCCAGGCCGGCGCAACGCGAAAGTCGCGCCCGCCGCGCGTGTATCCCGCGGCGTGCGTCGGCGCGATACCGCTATCGCCTGCGAGAAACGTGTGGTTCATGACGAGCGGAATGAGGATATGCTGCTGCAGGTAGTCCGAGAGAGGCAGACCGCTCGCGCGTTCGACGATCGCCCCGGCGATGAGGTAGTTGAGCGGATTGTTTTCGTAGGCGGCGTCGGGCGCAGGCGTCGCTCCCTTGCGGTCGATTGCGCTGAAGGCGTCCGTCAGTCTCACCGGATGGGTGAAGTCGGTCGGGAGTCCCGGTACCTGCGATGGCTGCGGCAGCCCGGAGGTCTGGGTGAGGAGCTGCTCGACGCTCACGTTTGCCCCCGCGTGAAACTGCGGAAAGAAGCGCGTGAGGCGATCGTCCAGGTGAAGCTTGCCGTCTTGTGCGAGGAGCAGAATCGCCGCCGCCGTGAACTGCATCGTGAGTCCGCCGACGTAGAACTCCGTATCGGTCGTCATCGGCACGTGCGGGCTCAGGCTGGCAAAGCCGAAGCCCTGGGCGTAGACGAGGTGCCCGTCCTGTACGACGCCGACGGCCAGGCCGACGGTCCGGCCGGCGTGGAGCTGGTCCTTGGCCAAGGCGTCGATCTGCCCGGAAATCGCCGGTGCGAGCGCAACGGCATCGGCCTGCGCAGGAAGGGCGCAGGCCAGAAGGACGGCTTGAGCGACCCCAAGCGGGCGAGCCCAACGTCTCATGAAGCGATTGATTTGACCGCGGACCGCCTTCCGCCTCGCGCGGCAGGCGGAACGGGTTACTTCTGGGCCGCCGCCTTGGCCAGATTCAGCAGCGCGCCGAAGGCTTTCTGGTCAGAGATGGCCAGATCGGCCAGCGCCTTGCGATTGAGCGCCACGCCCGATTTCTTGAGCCCGTGCATGAAGACGGAGTACGAGAGCCCCTCCGCGCGGACCGCGGCGTTGATGCGGCTGATCCAGAGCGAGCGGAAGTCGCGCTTGCGGACGCGCCGGTCGCGGAACGCGTAGGCCAGAGATTTGAGGAGGGCTTCGTTTGCGACGCGGTAGTTGCGCCGGCGCGCGGCCCGGAAGCCCTTGACGAGCTTCATCACCTTACGGCGGTGCTTGAGACCGTGTACGCCTCGTTTGATGCGTGCCATTCTGTACGCCCTCCCTTAAACCAGGTACGGAATCGTCGGCGCCAAGCGCTTGAGATCGCCCTTGAACGTGTGCTGATCTTTTCTGAAGTTGCGCTTGCGTTTCTTCGACTTCTTGCTGAGAATGTGTCCGCAGCCGTCGAACTGATGACGATGCATCACCTTTCCGGTTCCGGTCACTTTCACGCGCTTGGCGGTTCCTCGGTGGGTTCGAATCTTAGGCACTGGTTTGCTCCTTCGGTGTACTCTCTTGCGCGTCAGGCTTCGGTTCTTTTTCGCGCTGACTTGAAAACTTCGGCGGACCCGAGGGCACCGCACGAGGCGCCAGAATCATGAACATGTTCTTTCCTTCGAGCCGCGCCTCGCGTTCGACGATCGCGAGCGGCGCCATGTCCTCGGCCATCCGGTCGAGCAGCCGCCGCCCGAACGACGTGTACGTGATCTCTCGCCCGCGGAACATGATCGTCACTTTGATCTTACTTCCGTCGAGCAGCAGGCGCTCGGCCATCCGCGCCTTCGTCTCGTAATCGTGCGTCTCGATTTTAGGCCGCAGTTTCACTTCTCGCAACTCGAAGTGTCGCTGCTTCTTGCGCGCGTCCTTATCTTTTTTCGACTGCTCGTACTTCAGGCGCCCGTAGTCGGCTATCTTGCAGACCGGGGGTTGGGCCGTCGGCGAGACCTCGATGAGGTCCAGCCCGGCTCCCCGGGCACGCGCGAGCGCATCTTCGGTCGCGAGTATCCCGAGCTGATTTCCGCTTTCGTCTATGACCCGAACCGAACGGATGCGGATCTGATCGTTTATGCGCAGGGGTCTTGCTATGAGCTCATCTCCAAATAAAAATGGCGCTGCCGGAGCAGCCCCACCGTAGAAACCCCGCCGAGGGTTCCCGAGAGTGAAGACCGGATCACCCGTAGGTATCCGGTGAGCGGCCCGCGCCGCTGCTTCGGCTTGCCCACGATATCACGCGCGACCGGGGGAGTGTCAAGGCCGGGAGACGGCCTCCAAAGCCTCTGAAAAGCGCTCTAGGGCAAAGGCGATCGCCTCGTCGTCTATGACGAGCGGCGGCGCCAGGCGCAGGACGTATTCCCGGCAGTCTTTGGCCGCCACGCCGCGCTCGAGCAAGGCGTGGGAGAGGCGGGCGGCGGGGAGGGTCAGCTCGACGCCCACGAGCAGTCCGCGCCCGCGAATCTCGCGGATCAGGGGCGAACCCAGCGCCCGAAGCCCCTGCATGAGCCTGGCCCCGGCGTAGCGGGCGCGCGCCGGAAGCTTTTCCGAGACGGTTACTTCCAAGGCGGCCTCGGCAACCGCGCTGGCCAGCGGGTTGCCGCCGAACGTGCTGCCGTGGTCTCCCGGCTGGAAGTGGCGCATGAGGGCATCGCTCGCCAGGGCTGCCGAAACGGGGTAGTAGCCGCCGCCCAGCGCCTTGCCGACCACGAGCACGTCGGGGCGGATCCCGTCGTAATCGCAGGCGAAGAGATCGCCGGTGCGCCCGAAGCCGGTCTGCACTTCGTCGGCAATAAAAAGCACGTCGTGCTCGCGACAGAGGGCCCAGGCCCTCTTGAGGTATCCCTCCGGCGGCACGTTCACGCCGCCTTCGCCTTGGATCGGTTCGATCAGGATCGCGCAGGTGTTCGGCGAGATCGCCCGCTCGAGCGCGTCGGCGTCGCCGAACGGCACCGCGACGAAACCGGGCACGAGCGGCCCGAAATCTCTGCGGTACTCGGGCGTCGTGCTCGCGCTGACGGCGGCCAGCGTTCTGCCGTGGAAGTTGTTGGAAAAGACGATGATTTCTGCGCGATCCGGCGGGATGCGCTTCGTCGCGTAGCCCCAGCGGCGCGCGAGTTTGATCGCGGTTTCGACGGCTTCGACGCCGGTGTTCATCGGCAGCGCTTTTTCGAATCCGCAGATCTGCGTGAGCTTTCGCAGGAAGCCGGGCATGCGGTCGTTGCGCATGGCGCGAGACGTGAGCGTGACGCGTTTGGCCTGCTCGACCAGCGCCTCCCGGATGCGCGGGTGGCAGTGCCCCTGGTTAACCGCGGAATAGGCGCTGACGCAGTCGAGGTAGCGGTTGCCGTCTACGTCCCACAGCCAGACCCCCTCGGCCCGCTCCACCACGAGGTCCAGCGGCGCGTAGTTATTCGCTCCGTAGGTTCCTTCGCCGGCGATGAGGGCTTGTGCGCGATCCGAAAGGAGATGCACGCCCATCGTTTTAAGGACTTTTCCTTGGCTACCTCTTTCGAACGGCTCGAGCGCCTTATCGCTCGGGACCACCCCGGCGTCGCCCCGCGCGGGCGCACGATCGCGCACGTCCACGGCGAGCGGCGCGAGCGCGCGATCCTGCTCATTCATGGGATGAGCGCGAGTCCCGCCCAGTTCGCGCGCGTCGCACGCGACCTCTTCGAACGCGGGCACAACGTGGTGGTGCCGCGCTTGCCCCGCCACGGTCACGCCGATCGGCTCTCGACCGCGCTGGAGCGCCTGCGCGCGGAAGAACTCTACGAAGCCGTCGGCGAGTACGTCGAGATCGTTCGCGAACTCGGCGACCGGGTGACGGTCGCGGGCTTCTCGCTCGGCGGCCTGCTGGCGACGTGGATCGCGCAGAACTACGAGATAGACCGCTGCGTTCCGATCGCGCCGTTCCTGGGCATCTCGTGCATTCCCAACAAACTCATGGGGAGCGTCGCCGAACGCCTGCTGCAGGCGCCCAACCGGTTTCACTGGTGGAATCCGATCCTGCGCGATAAGCACGTCTACTCGACCGGCTATCCACGCTACGCGACCCACGCGATCGCTCACTCGTACCGCATCGCGCGCTCGCTGCTCGATCAAGCGCCGTTGCGTAAACCGGAGGCGCAGCACGTAACGTTCGTCACGAACGCGCGCGAAGTCGCGGTGAACAACTACGCCATCAAGCGGATCTACAAACACTGGCGCCGCCACCGTCCCGAAGCCGTCGAGCTCTCCGTCATCACGGGGCTGCCGCTCTCGCACGACATCGTATCGCCGAGCCGCCCCTGGCGCCTGGCCGACCGCGTTCACCCGCACCTGCTCAACGCGATCGATCCCTAGCCGGCCGTGCAGCGCTGCCCGTGGGCTACGCGCGAGCCGCTGATCGCCTATCACGATCGCGAGTGGGGGGTGCCCGTACACGACGATGCGACGCTCTTCGAGTTCCTCGTGCTCGAAGGCGCGCAGGCGGGCTTGAGTTGGGAGACGGTTCTGCGCAAGCGCGATCGCTACCGGGAGGTGTTTCACGCCTTCGATCCGCTGCGAGTGGCCCGAATCACGCAGCGGGGAGTTGAACGGATCCTACGAGATCCCGGCGTTATTCGAAATCGGGCCAAGATTGAGTCCACGGTCTCCAACGCTCGTGCGTTTCTGAAGGTCTGCGAGGAGAGCGGCACGTTCGACGATTTCGTTTGGCGCTTCGTCGGCGGCGAGACGATCGAGAATCGCTGGCGGCAATCGTCGCAGATCCCGGCGTCCACTCCGCAATCCGAAGCGATGAGCAAAGAGCTGCGCGGACGCGGCTTCCGATTCGTCGGCCCGACGATCTGCTATGCGTTCATGCAGGCGGTCGGCATGGTGGACGACCACCTCGTGAAGTGCTTCCGGCACGGCCGAGGCAATCGAGCGTGACGCTGCAAGTCCCCAGTTCTCCGGCGTCTTCGTACGCGCAGGCAATCGAACGGGCGCGTGCGTTCATGGCTGCGCGACGACGCAAGCGTCATGCGCCGTGCGCGAACGGCGCTTCACGTGCACGGAGAGCGGCGACCTCTCGCCGTCGTGCTGCTTCACGGCTATACGAACAGCCCGGCGCAGTACGCCACCTTCGCGCCGCTGCTCGTGCAGCGCGGCATCAACGTCTTCGTCCCGCGCATGCCCGAACACGGTTACGCGGATCGCATGACGAAGGCGCTCGCGCATCTCACCGCCGAGATGCTCGTGGCCTGCGCGAGCCAGGCCATAGATATCGCCTGCGGCCTCGGGCAAGAGGTCGCGGTCCTCGGTATCTCGATGGGCGGAACCTTGGCGGCTCATGCGGCGCAGTTTCGCAGCATCGCGCGGGCGGTGCCCGTGGCGCCCGAGTTCGCGTTGCTCGGGCTCCCATATCCGGTCAGCCGTCTGGCGGCCGGCGTTTTGCGCGCGCTGCCGAACTTCTTTCTCTGGTGGGATCCCCGCGTCGGCGAGCGCCAGACCCCCGCGACCGCGTATCCGCGTTTCTCGTCGCGCGCGCTGGCCCAGACGCTGCGCATCGGCGACGCGGTCCACGGCGCGGCGCGCTGCGAGGATCCGCTCGCCGATCGGATCGTCACGGTCGTCAACCGCGCCGACCCCGCGGTGAACAATAAGATTACGAAGAGCGTCTGCGACGATTGGGCCGGCCGTTGCTCGGAACGGGTGCGCTACCTCGAGCTGACTAATCTGCCGACCAATCACGACATCATCGATCCGGAAAACGCGCTCGCGCGTACCGACCTGGTCTACCCAAAACTGCTCGAAGCCCTCGGAGTGTAGCACGTGAAAGAGTCGCCGGCAGGTAAGCAGCTCTCCTTCGAAGCGAAGCTCGAAAACTGGGCCGAAGGGATGGACTACTGCGCCCTTGCGGTACCGGCGAAGATCACGAAGACGCTTGGCACCAAGGGCCCGGTTCTCGTCGTCGCTCGCCTCAACGGCTCTGCGCCGTTTCAAGTCAGCCTATTTCCCGTCGGCGGCGGGCAGCACTACATGCGCATCAAGGCCAAAGTCCGTAAAGAGACGGGAACCAAGACGGGCGACCGGGTGCGCATGCACGTTACCGTCGTGGACCGTGCCGCCATATCTTATCCGAAGGATCTTCTCCAGGCTCTGCGGGCGAACGCGGTTACTGACGACTTCAAGGCCTTGCCTCGGGGCCGGCAGCTCTTTATTCTGCGGCGCATTGACGAGGCGGTCAAACCGGAGACCCGCCAAAAGCGCATCCAAGACGCGGTCGCCGCGTCAAAACGCGGGCGAACGCAGCGAGCCGCCACCTAAATGTAATCGCGCAGTTTTGGCCAGAGCACCGAGAGGGGCGTACTGATGCCCGTGCAGAGCGCGATTGGGATGTCGTTCTCGTACGAGATCGCCCATGCCGGATTCGAACGCGCGACGACGCGCGCGGTGCGAAAGAGACCGGGATAGCTGCTGCGGCCGCAATCCCCGTTGACGTCAATGACGACGTTGCCGCTGTAGCCGTGCGTCCCCCAGAGCCAGTAGTTGTTGTGCCCGGAGAGCGCCGGCGGCAGGCCGTAGCGCTGCCCGAAGAAATCGATCGCCGCCGCCTCGCCGTAGTTGCTCGTCACGATCGCCGCCTGCGCGCGCAGGTTGGGGGGCAGCGAGGCATAGACTCCCGCGACCGTCGCCGCCAGCTCGGGCCAGCCGTGCATGTCGGCCCAATCTTCCGGAAGCGCCGATTTGCGGCCCCGTTCCGTCGCCATCGTCGACCGGCCGATGTGCAGCACGCTTCCCACCCACGTCTGATACTCCACCATGCCGTTCTCGGAGAGCACCGGCAGCGAAAACGGCATGAAGAAGAGCGCGGCCGCGAGCGTTGCGACGATCAGCACGGGCCGCAGCAGCCGCGCGCGCGCGGTCCAGCCTTCGATCGCCGTGCCGCCCGCCGCCATCAGGATCGGATAGACGTTCGCGGGATAGTAGTGCTTGGCGTGCAGAGCGATCATCATCGCGATGAGGATCGCGTACGCGTACCCTAAGAAACGCCCGGTGCGGCTGCAGAACAGCCAGACGAGCCCGGCGATCCAGATCGGCGACGCAAACAAGTTCGTCAGCAGCAGCTGCTGCAGGAGGAAGAGCGCCGGGCCGGCTACGAGGTTTTTCCCGTGTTGGCCGTTGCGCAGCAGCTCCCACATCGGAAATCCGTGCAGCGCTTGCCACAAAACGTTCGGCAGCGCGATCGCGGTCGCGAGCGCGACGCCCGCCGCGAACCATTTCGTCGCGAGCACTCGGCGCTGCGGCGTGAGCGCCAGCCCGGCGACGATCGCGACGGCGAAGAAGAGCACGCTGTACTTGCTCTCCAGCGCGAAGCCGATGGCCGCGCCCGCCGCCAGCCATAGCCGCGAATCGGCGCCTTTGACGACGCGCAGCACGTAGAGCGCGGCGAGCGGCCAGAGCCAGAGGCCGACCATGTCGGGGCCGACCTTCATCCCGAAGCTTTCGAGTACTCCCGCCGCCAGAAATGCGAGCACCGCCAGCACTTGTGCGAAGACGCCCCCGCCGAGCTCGATGGCCAGGAGACAGGTAACGTACGCTCCGCCCGCCGCGAAGAGCGCCGGAACGGCGCGAAGCAGGAAGAGCGAGTGACCGAACATCTGCGATCCTGCGGCGAGCAGCGGCGCGATCGGCGGCTGGTCCACGTATCCCCACGCCGGATGGTAGCCGCAGATGATGAAGTAGAGCTCGTCGCGGAAGAAGCCGTAGTGCGGATTTGCGGCGAGGTGGATGACGAGCGTCGCGATCGCGGCGACGAGCGCCGTCCGGTCCGATCGCTGCGGTCTCATGGCGTCACCTCCAGGAGTTCGTGGTACGGGTCGAGCATCGCCGCTTCTTGCGTCCCGGGGACGGAAGCCCCGCCGTGCGGGTCCACCAGCACGAAGACGGGACGCTGCTGCGCCCACCGCCGGTAGATCGTCGTGCGCAGCCGGTCGTCGGAGACGATAATGCGTCCGTCGAGCGAGCCGTCAACGTACGCGCCGTAGGCGAGCGAGGTCGCGTCGAGCCAGCCCGTAACGATGACGCTGCCCCGCGGCACGTACGGGTCCACCGCCTCGATCACCCAGCGGCCGCCTTCGCCGGGCATGCGCCTGAAGAAGGCGCGCTGGTGCGTGAAGGCCGAGTACGTTCCGGTAGCCAGCGCGAGCGCCAGTGCGACGTACGCCGCGAGCGCGAGGCCGCCGCGCGACCGGTCCGGCGCGAGCGCCCCGAACAGGGGTACCGCGATCCAGGATGCGAGCAGCCGGTAGCGGCCTACATCGCCTTCGTTCGGGTAGACCGCCGAGAAGAGCAGGCCGGCCGTGCATGCCGCTACGAGCACGAGCGTCGCGCGCCAGTCGCGTCGCCACGCGGCCACCGCGCCGGCAGCGATGAGAACGAACGCGAACGTGCCGTACTGCGACGCGCAGGTCGTTACGAAGGTCCACAGCGCGTCCTGCACGTGCATCGGATTGAACGATGCGAGGAAGTACGAAGGCGCCTGCGATTCGGTGCCGGTCACTTCTCTTGCGAATCCCGGCGAGCGTGCTCGGATCGTTGTAGTTCCAGAAGATGCCTCCGCCGGCGCCCGGCAACGCCGAAGCCGGGTCCAGCCCGTGCGCGACGACGTACGCCGACCGCAGCGGCAAGTACAGGTAGAGCAGTAGCGCGCCCGCCGCGGCCGCGAACGCCGCGAGTGCGCTGCGACGCGACGGGCGGCGGCGTGCGATCGCCCAAGCGACTCCCAGCGCGGGCAGCAGCCAAAGTGCGTTCGGATGCGCCGCCATGCCTAGGCCGCACAGCGCGAACGCGGCGACGAACCAGCGATCCGACGCGCCTCGAAGCCAGCGAAGGATCGCGTAGATGGCGACGGCCGAGCAGGCCGCCGCGAGCGTCTGCGCCTCGGCGCGCGCGCCGTGCGCCCACACGTTCTGCGTGCAGGCAAACCACAGCGTGGCAAGCAGCGCGATCGTGCGGCTCGCGCCGAAGAGGCGTGCCGTGAGGTATGCCGCGAGCGCGACGACCGCCATCGAGAGGCCGCCGGCGACGTTCATCCGCCACGCGATCGTTCCGATCGCGAAGAGGTGCGACCATGCGTATCCGAGGAGCACGTAGAGCGGAAAGCCGGTCGGATGCGTGATCCCCAGAATATACGGCGCGCCCTGCAGCTCCGCGGTGTCCCAGGAACCGGGTTCCCAGGACGCGCTGGCGACGTAGAGCGCCGCCGGCACCGCAAAAGCCGCGAACCCGAAAGCGAACCCCGCCCAGCGAGCGGGGCGCGCGAACGTCACGCCAGCGTCGGCAACGGCAGCGACGGGCGCGTCGCGAGGTCGGGCACGTCCGGCCGGTGGCTTTCGAGCGCGCGTTCCATCAGTTCGAGCGCCAAGTCGAGCTGCGGATCTTTGCCGTCGCGGTAGTCGTGCGGCGGGATGTCAACGTCGTAATCGGGATCGGTGCCGTAGTTTTCGACCCGCCAGCCGACGTCCACGAACCAGAACGAAAACTCCGGCTGCGTGGTGAGCGTGCCGTCCACGAGCGCATGGTACGGATCTATGCCGATCACGCCGCCCCAGGTACGTTTCCCCACGAGCGGTCCGAGCTTGTAGAGCTTGAAGCAGTGGCTGAAGATGTCGCCGTCGGATCCCGCGAACTGATTCGTGAGCGCGACGATCGGGCCCGCGACCGACTCTGGCGGATATGGAATCGGCGAACCGTAGCGGGGTACGTCGTAGCCGACGCGCTTGCGCGCGAGTTTCTCCAGCAGCAGCGGGGAGACGTGGCCGCCGCGATTGTAGCGTACGTCAACGAGCAGACCTTCGCGGTCGAACTCGCTTAGGTATCCGCGGTGGAACTCCGAGAAGCCCCACGGACCCATGTCGGGCACGTGCAGGTAGCCGACGCGCTCGCCGGTGCGTTCGTGAACGATGCGCCGGTTCTGATCTACCCAAGCGCGGTAGCGAAGCTGCGCTTCGCTCGCGAGCGCTTTTACCAAGATCGTGCGCTCTTCGTCTTTGCGCGAACGCAGGGTGATCGTTACGTGGCGCCCCGAAGAGTTGACCAGCAAGCGGTCCGGCGAGACCGCCTCGGAGAGCCGCGTGCCGCCGATCGCGACGATGCGGTCGCCTTCGCGCACGTCCAGCCCGGGTTCGGCCAGCGGCGAATCGGTCTCGCGATTCCACGAGTCGCCGCGGTAGATGCGTTCGACGCGGTAGCCGCCGCGCTCGTCCCAGACGAGGTCGGCGCCGAGGAATCCGCGCTGGTACTGCGGCGGCTCGCGGTAATCCCCGCCCCACTCGTAGGCGTGCGAGGTACCCAGTTCGCCTTGCATCTCCCAGATGAGATCGGAGAGATCGCCGCGCGTACGTACGCGCGGAAGCAGCGTCGCGTAGCGATCGTGGACGCGGTCCCAGTCGATGTCGCTCATGTCCTCGACCCAGAACTGCTCGCTCTGCAGGCGCCAGGCTTCGCGATACATCTGCGCCCACTCGTCGCGCGGGACGATCTCGACGCTCGCGCGGTCGAGATCCAGCCAGCCGCTGCGCCGCCCGGTATCCACCGGCGGCTTCTGCTCCTCGCCTTCTTCCGAAAGCTCGCCGAGGGCGTCAATCATGCGCAGGCGGTCGGCGACGCGATAGGCCAGCGTGCGCCCGTCGCTGCCTAAGCATATCTCGTCGCACTCCGAGGCGATCGTCGCCAGGCGCTGCTGCTCGAAGTCGTATGCGAGCAGGGTACCGTGCGATTCGCGATCGAGATCCTCGCGCTTTGTAGGTTTGATGCCTTTGACGGGAAAACGCGTGAAGAGCACGCGATCGCGCGTCGCGACGATCTGCTCGTACTCCCCTTCGTCCACCGGAAAGCCGAGCACGCGTCCGGCGATCCCGTCGAAATCTATCTCGACGTCGGAGGGTTTGTCGCTCTTGCCTTTGCCGCGCTCGCGCTCTTGATCGCCCTGATGAACCGGCTTCGGGCGCGGGACGAACGGCGAGGGCACGTCGGACCGAAGCGTGACGACGAACGGCCGGCTCGCCTGTGGAAAGCTCAAGTCGAACTGCAGCGCGTCGTAGACCGGATTGAAGTCGCGCGTCGAGATGAAGTAAAGATACTTCCCTTCAGGATCCCACGCCGGGCAGGCGTCGGTGCGCAGCGGCGAGGTGACGTCGTGAATCTTGCCGGAACGCACTTTGACGACGCGCACGATCGAGGTGCCGTTCGCCGGCCACCAGACGTAGGCGATGAATCGCCCGTCCGGCGAGAAGGCGATGTCTTCGATCCGATGCGCCGGGCACGTATCGAGCACGCGCACCTTGCCGTCCTCCACGTCGAGCACGCAGAGTTCGTGGCGGTGGTTGGTGAACGCGACGACGCCGGCGGCGGGCGAAGCGGCCAGTTCCGTGACGCGCCCGATATCGCCGGTCGTCAGCAGAATAGGTTCCCCGGGCGCGCCGGCGCGATACCGAGCTATCTGCTCGTAGCCGTTCGTATCGGTGACGGCGACGATATCCTTACCGTCGTGCATCCACTGCGCCAGACGCGTCCGGGCGCGGCTGCCCGAGCCGTAGCGCGTCACCGCGCCCTCGAAGAGGGGCATCGTAAACGCCTGGCCGCGCGCGTCGAAGGCGATCTGCGTGCCGTCGGGATGGGGCGTGAAGTGCCCGAGCGATTCGGAGGCGTGTTCGAAGCGGCGCGTCGTTTGCGGCGCGGGCGAGGGCGCCTTGACGGGAATCCGCGTGGATCGGCCGCTCGCGACGTCGTACACGGCGATCTCTCCGCCGGCGCAATAGACGATCCGCCGGCCGTCGGTAGACGGAAAGCGAACGTAGTACTCGCCTTCGTGCGTGTGCCTGCGTGACGTCGCCGCCGTCGAGCGTGCACGAGTAGAGGTTGCCGATGCCTTCGTGATCGGAGAGAAAGTAGATGCGCTCGCCGATCCACATCGGCCAGCACGGGTTGCCGTCGGGCAACGGCAGGCGCGCGTACGTACCGGTACCTTGTGCGTCTACCCAAATCTCCCCCGAGGTTCCGCCGCGATAGCGCTTCCAGCGTGCCGGATCGCCCGCGTTTCGGCCGATGGCGAGCCTTCCGTCCGCAGCGAACGAGAGCGAACGCGCGTGCCCGACGTTCAGTTCGCGCGGCGTGCCGCCGTCGGCCGAGATGACGAACGGCCTCGTCTCGCCTTCGAACCACGCGACCGGATTACCGACGAAATAGATTTCCCGCCCGTCCGCGCTCCAGCCGTTCGCAAATGCGAGCGTCGCGCCGAGGAACGTGCGGCGCACCGGTTCGCCGCCGCGCGAGCTCATCGTATAGAGCTCCGGGTTGCCGTCGTCGGTGGAGATGAATGCGACGGTCGAGCCGTCGGGAGAGAGCCGCGGATACGTGCAGGCTCCGAAACTGACGGTTAAACGTACGGCGTCGCCGCCCGTCGCCGGCACGCTCCAGAGGTCGTCCTCGCATACGAAGACAATGCGCTCGCCTGCTATCGTTGGATAGCGGTAGTAGCCTTGATCCATAGGCGAACCTTTGCGAACGGGCTGGCCGACCCCCGCATTTCGGGCGGAGGGGGGCCGATCGCGCCCCCGCCGGCGTGCAGCAGGCGGCCGAGCGTTGCGACGATTTCGCCGGCGTTCTCGATTTGCGTGAAGAGCGGGACGAGCGTGGGCGTCGTCGAGCGGCGCTCGAAGGGGAGGATCGGGCCCGTCCACGCGAACTGCGTCGCGGGCTCGCCTGCCAAGCTGCGGAAGAGAAGCTCGGCGCCGAGCGCGTTAGCCCATCCGAACTCCATTCGCGTGTAGCGCCAATACCCGTCGGAATAGAAGCTCTCGTGCGTGAGACCGCCCTCGCTGTCGGTTTCCGCCAGCGTCGTGATGGCCGTCGCCACTTCGATCGAAGACGTGGCCGTGAGCGCGCGCCCGACCAGACCGAGCGGCCAGACGTAGCCGGGCGGCGTATGCGGGCTGCCGAGCCCCTGTGCGTACCGGCCGGTGTAGTAGTACGGATTCGCGGGGCTCAGAACGAGGTTGCGCGTTGCGACGTAGATCGGATCGTACGACGAGCACCAGTCTATGTACGGCAGCGTCGTAAGGTTGGGAATGTTCGCGTCGTCCATGATGGTATAGCGTCCGAAACCGTCCGTCTCGTACCCGTACATCCACTCGTGGCGCCTCCGGTCGAAGTAGCGCCCGTACCGCTGGACGCCGGCATTGACGCGCGTGGCCAGCCCCAGCGCGCGCGCGGCCAGCGCCTCGTCCCCGTACCCGTCCATCGCGAGCTCGTCAATATCGCGCAGCGCGACGACCGCCAGCGCGTTTTGGGGGATGTTGAAACGGTACTGCACGGGGTCGTCCGAGGGACGAAAGGCGCTCCAGATCATGCCCGTCCGGGGGTTGTAGACGTCGTGGGTGGCGGTTCCGTAGGGATAGCGGTAGCGGCTGCATTGCGCGTGCTCGGCTTCGCACTCGTACGTCGAGACGATCGTACGCAGCGCCGCGTGCAGATCCGGCGTGAAGATCGTCGCATCGCCCGTCGAGCGCCAGTAGACCGAAGCGAGAACGGCCGGCCAGGCGAGCGAGTCCACCTCCCACTTGCGTTCCCAGACGTGGTAATCGGCCTGGAGCGCGTTCGCGTACGGATCGGTAAGAATGTTGCGCGCGTTGCGCTCGATCACGCCCGCAAAGCGCGCCCGCAGAACCGGGTAGATCTTCTGATAGCGGATGTAGGGAATCGTCTGCGCCGACGAGTCGCGCAGCCACATCGCCGGGATGTCGCCGGTCTGCACGTACGTCGTGGCATCGTCTTCGAGAAAGAAGTCGTGCAGCAGCGTGTGAAAGAGCTGTGAGGTTTGGATGTCGCGCACGCGTTTGCCCGTGAGCGGAACGACGAGCGTTTCGGCAGCCGCGGGCGGCGGAAGCGCGGCCGCACAGAAAGCGGCGAGTGCGAGGGATGCGGCGATGCGGATCATTCGGTATCGGGCTCGAACGAGAGCGACTCGATCGCGTCGCCGCGCGAGTAGCCGATCGTGAGCCACCACTGGCCGCTCGCGAAAGTGAGCCGGTACTTGTCGTATGCGATCGCACCGGCAACGCGCCGCTCGACGAACTCGACGAGACGCAGCGGGCCGAGCGGCGCGAACGCCGCCGTGGCCGCGATCGCGCGCACCTGGGCGGTGACGGCGGGATTTTCGTTTTCCGCCGGTCGTGCGAGCGCATCGCGGTCCGGCGGAGGATCTGCAATGGCTGCGACGCTCTTTGCCAGCGGGCCTAGATCCACGCGGTCGGCGTTGCTGAGCAGCGCGAGCTCGAGGCCGTCGTCGAGCACGATTGCGTCCGCACCGGAGAAACCGTCGAGCTCTCCCGGCGCGAACGCGACGCGCCGGCCGTACCAGTCGGTAATGAAGAATCCGTACCCGTAATGCGCCGGTACCCCGTCGTTCAAGCGAACCGAAGAGGTCATCGCCGCAAACGCGGATGGGGAAACGGCTGTACCGAGGCGCAGCGCATCGAGCCAGGCGAGCAGATCGGGCACGTTCGACGTCAGGCCGCCCGCCGCGAACGCGAGATTCGCCATCCGCACCGTCGTCGTGACCGGTACGAAGCCGTCGCGCCAGGCGTACCCCTGCGCCGCATCGCCGGTCGTCGGCGCGCCGAACGAAGTCGAGTGCAAACCTCGTGCGCTCGCTTCGTTCCGCAGCAGCGCCGCGTACGGTTCGGAGGCGATCCGCTCGAGGATCATCCCGAGCAACAGGTAGTTCGTGTTGCTGTACTGCCACGCGTCGCCCGGCGCGAACGCCGGCGGGGCCGCGGCCGCGAGTTGCCAGAGCTCTTGCGGCGAGGGATCGGAACCGGCGAGCGCGCGCAGATCGTCTTCCGAACGGTCGGTGTAGGAAGGAATGCCGCTCGTCTGGCCGAGGAGCTGCGCGACGGTCACGTCCGCATATGCACCGGCGACGGGCAGATAGCGCGAGAGGGGCGCCCCAAGTGCGATTCGGCCCGCGGCCGCCTGCTGCATCACGAGGGCGGCGGTAAACTGCTTGGCGATCGAGCCGGCGCAGTACGCCGTGTAGCCGTCGGCGGGAAGGGCTCGCTCGAGATCGCGCTCGCCGTATCCACGCAGGTAGAGCGGCGCTCCGCGCCGCGCGATGCCGAGCGACAACCCTGCGATGTGATCGTCGCGCATCGTCGCGGCGACGATCTCGTCTATGCGCGCGGCCTGCGCGGAGCCCAGCGCCAGGAGCGCGGAAAAGAGCAGGGACACTATGAGCCCGGTAACTTCGCGTCGCCTTGCCGGAGGCCCCGCGCGGGCCGGGAACCAAAGAAAGCAAGGCTTTGACCGACGACGCCGGCCTCGAACTGCTGCACGACTTCGAACTGCGCAAGCCGCGCGCGCTCGCGCGCGCGATTTCGTACGCCGAAGCCGGACGCGGCGCCGCCCTCGTCGGCGCACTCTATTCGAAAGCCGGGCGCGCGACGATCCTCGGACTTACCGGGCCGCCCGGTGTCGGAAAATCCACGCTCTGCGCCGGACTGGTCGCCAAAGCGCGTTCCCTCGGCAAGAGCGTCGGCGTCGTCTCGGTAGATCCGAGCTCGCCGTTCTCTCACGGCGCTCTGCTGGGCGATCGGATTCGTCTCGTCGAGCATTTCACGGACCCCGACGTCTTCATACGCTCGATGGCCAGCCGAGGACACCTCGGCGGTCTGGCCGGCGCCACCGCCGATGCGGTGCTCTTGATGGATGCGTTCGGTAAAGACGTCGTCATCGTCGAGACCGTCGGCGTCGGCCAAAGCGAGATCGCTATCGCCGAGCTCGCGCAGACGACGCTCGTCGCACTGCAGCCGGGCAGCGGCGACTCGATTCAGGTGCTCAAGGCCGGTATCATGGAGATCGCCGACGTCTTCGTCGTGAACAAGTCCGACCACCCGATGGCCAACCAGCTGCGACGCGAGATACGTTCGATGATGGAGATGCTGGAGTGGGAAGGCTGGGTGCCCGAACTCGTCGCGACCCAAGCGCTCTCCGGCGAGGGCATAGACGAACTCTGGAACGCGATCGAACGCCACGCAGCGTACTTGAACGAAACCGGGGAGATCGTACGGCGCAGGCGCGACGCGTTCGTCCATCAAGTGCGCCAGCTCGCCATGGGGCGCCTGGCGGCTCGTCTGGACGCCGCGCTGCGCGACGGCGATACGGGCGTTCTCGACCCCTACGCAGCCGCAGACCGCATCCTCGCGACGTTTTAGAGGTGGGCCTTCTTTAGGGAGAATCGCCCTGGCGCGTCGAATGGTGCGCACGTAATGGCGAAGATGATCGAGCGGCCGAGCGGGCTGGGGGCGCAGACGACGCCGGCCTACGAAGAGCAGCGCCGGCGCTGGGAGGAGGCCTCGGCCAAGGGACGTCCGCGCAGCGGCCCGGGTTCGGGCGCGGTGGACCGGACGATCTCCGACGTCCCGCTCAAGAAGATCTACGACCCGGCCGACGTCGCGGGACTCGACCTCGCTCGCGATCTCGCGTGGCCGGGCGAGTATCCGTACGCGCGCGGCATCCACCCCAACGGGTACCGCGATCGGCTCTGGACGATGCGGCAGTTTGCCGGATTCGGGACGGCAAAGCAAACGAACGAGCGATACCATTTTCTGCTCGAGCAGGGACAGCACGGTCTCTCGGTCGCGTTCGATATGCCGACGCTCATGGGGTACGATTCCGACGCTCTGCAGTCGCGCGGCGAGGTCGGCAAGTGCGGCGTCGCGATAGACTCGCTGGCCGACATGGAAGCGCTCTTCGACGGCATAGACATGGGCGAGATCACGACCTCGATGACGATCAACGGACCGGCCTGCATCGCGCTGGCTCAGTACGTCGCCGCTGCCGAGAAGAAAGGCATCCCGCGTGCCAAGCTCGGCGGCACCATCCAGGCGGACATCCTCAAAGAATACATCGCGCAGAAGGAGTGGATATTCCCTCCGCGTCCGCACATGCGCATCATCGTGGACATGATCGCGTTCTGCACGAGCGAGATGCCGAAGTGGAACACGATCTCGATCTCCGGCTACCACATTCGCGAAGCCGGATCCACCGCCGCGCAGGAGCTCGCCTTCACGCTGGCCGACGGTTTCGCGTACGTCGAGGCAGCCATGGCCGCGGGCATGGACGTGGACTCGTTTGCGCCGCGCCTCTCGTTCTTCTTCAACTCGCACTTGGACTTCTTCGAGGAGATCGCCAAGTTCCGCGCCGCCCGGCGCATCTACGCGCGCCACATGCGCGAGAAGTACGGCGCGCGCGATCCGCGCTCGTGGCAGCTGCGCTTCCACACCCAGACCGCCGGCTGCAGTGCGACCGCCCAGCAGCCGGAAAACAACATCGTGCGCGTCGCCTTCGAAGCGATGGCCGCAGTTCTCGGCGGCACGCAGTCGCTGCACACCAACTCGATGGACGAAGTCTTGGCGTTGCCGACCGAGAAATCGGTTGAAATCGCGCTGCGTACGCAGCAGGTGCTGGCATACGAGACGAACGTGACGAACGTCGTGGATCCGCTCGGTGGATCGTACTTTGTCGAGGCGCTCACCGACGAGATGGAGCGCCAGGCCGAGGCGTATTTCGAACAGATCGCCGAGTACGGCGGCGTGATCGAAGCGATCGAATCCGGATTCTTCCAGCGCGAGATAGCCGAAGCGAGCTATCGCTACCAGCGCTCGATCGAGACGCGCGAGCGCATCATCGTCGGCGTGAACGCCTTCGTGAAAGAAGACGAAGCGCTTCCGGGCGATCTCTTGAAGATCACCGAAGAGACCGAACGCGAACAGGCGCGCTCCGTCGCCGACTTGCGCGGCCGGCGCGACGAAGCGGCCGCGGCAAGCACGATCGAACGCCTGCGCGCGGCCTGCCGCGATCCGCAGGACAACCTCATGCCGCACCTGATAGATTGCGCGAACGCCTACTGCACCGAGGGCGAGATCGTCGAAGCCATGGCCTCCGTGTACGGCCGCTACGTCGAGCGCGCGGTTATCTAAATGAGCGAACGCCCGCTGCGCATCATCATCGCCAAAGCCGGCCTCGACGGGCACGACCGCGGCGCGAAGGTCATCGCGCGCGCGCTGCGCGACGCCGGCATGGAGGTCATCTACACCGGGCTCTTCCAAACGCCCGAACAGATCGTCCAGACGGCGATTCAGGAAGATGCCGACGGCATCGGCCTCTCGATCCTTTCGGGGGCGCATATGACGCTCTTTCCCCTCGTGGTGGAACAGCTGCGGGCGCAAGATGCCGGCGACGTGGTCTTTTTCGGCGGCGGAACGATTCCGCCCGAGGACGCCGCTCGCTTGAAAGAGCTCGGCGTGCGCGAGATCTTCACGCCGGGCGCACCGCTGCAGGATATCGTGGACTTCGTGCGGCGCGAGTGCGGCAAGCGGCAGTCTCCCGTCGCCTAGCCTTCCGTCCATGACCAAGGTACGAACGCGCGTCGCGCCGTCGCCGACCGGCGACCCGCACGTGGGCACGGCTTACGTCGCGCTGGTGAACTACTGCTTCGCGCGCAAGCACGGCGGCGAGTTCGTGCTGAGAATCGAGGACACCGACCAAGCCCGGAGCACCGCCGAGAGCGAGCGCGCCATCCTCGATGCGCTGCGCTGGTGCGGCCTGGATTGGGACGAGGGCCCGGACGTCGGCGGTCCGCACGGCCCGTACCGTCAGAGCGAACGCTCGAGCATCTATCGCGAGTACGCCGCCAAACTTCTTGCGAGCGGTCACGCGTTCAAGTGCTTCTGCACGCCGGCACGCTTGGAAGAGATGCGCGTGGCGCAGCGCGCCGCTTCGCAGGCGCCGCGCTACGACGGGCTCTGCTTGGGGTACGATGCGCGGGAGGTCGCGCGTCGCGAAGCCGCGGGCGAACCGTACGTCGTTCGCTTGCGCGTTCCCGACGAAGGCGTCTGCATCGTGAACGACCGGCGGCGCGGCCCGATCGAGTTCGAGTGGAAGAGCGTGGACATGCAGGTGTTGATGAAGTCCGACGGCCTTCCGACCTACCATCTGGCCAACGTCGTGGACGATCACCTGATGGAGATCACGCACGTCTTTCGCGGCGAAGAGTGGGTCTCGAGCGCGCCCAAACATCTGCTGCTCTACCGGTACTTCGGCTGGCAGCCGCCCGAGCTCATGCACCTGCCGCTGCTGCGCAATCCGGATAAGAGCAAGCTGAGCAAACGGAAAAATCCGACCGGAATGCTCTTTTTCCAGGCGATGGGCTACCTGCCCGAAGCGCTGCTGAACTTTCTGGCGCTGCTCGCCAATGCCGCGCGTGAGGGCGAGGACGAGCTGATGGACCTTGCCGAGATGGTGCGCCGCTTCGATCCCGATGCGGTGCCGGTCGGCGGGCCGGTCTTCGACGTTCACAAACTCGACTGGCTCAACGGCCGCTACCTGCGCGAGCGCCTCGATCCCGCCTCGTTCGCGGCTCGCGCGCAGGCTTGGGCGATCTCGCCGCAGCGCCTGGCGCGCATCGCACGCCTGGCGGCGCCGCGCGTGGAGCGTTTCAGCGATCTCGGGCCGCTGCTCGCCTTTCTCTTCTCGGGGCGACTATCGCTCGACGCGCAGGCCTTCCGCGGATCCAAGCTCGAGGAGCGTGAGATCCGTCAGGCGCTCGCGCTGGCGCTCGTCGTCTTCGAGCGCCTCCCTGCATGGAACGCGCCGGCCGTGGAAGGTGCGCTCGGACGAGTCGCCGCCGCGCTTGGGAAGAAGCCGCGCGAGATCGCGCGGCCCTTCTACGTCGCGGTGACCGGCAGCCCGACTTCGATCCCGCTCTACGACTCGATGGAGTTGCTCGGGCGCGATATGGTCCGCGAACGTCTTCGCGACGCCCTGGCGCTCCTCGGCGCGCCGACAAAGAGCGAGAAGGAGGCGTGGGAGTCTATGCTCGATAGCGCATGAGTAGGATGGTACGAGCGATCGTTTTGGCCGCTGGACAGGGAACGCGCATGAAGAGCGCGCGCTCGAAGGTCCTGCACGAGATCTGCGGGCGTCCGATGCTCTGGTACGTGCTGCGCGCGCTGCGCGGCGCAGGCGTCGAGGAGATCGCGGTCGTCGTCAACGAAGAGCTGGCCGAGCAGATCGATGCGTTCGGCGTCGCCGGCATTCTGCAGTCGGAACGGCTGGGCACCGGCCACGCGGTGAAGATCGCGCTCGAGGCGCTCGAACCGCGGGCGAACGGCCGAATCGTCGTCGCCTGCGGCGACATGCCGCTCGTCTCGCAGGAGATTTTCGCCGGGACGATCGGTTCGCTCGACGCGGCAGGCCCGGGCGGCGCGGCGATGGCGCTCGTCACCGTCGGTATGCCGCTCCCCTCGAACTTCGGCCGCATCGTGCGGCGCGGCGCACAGGTCGAGCGAATCGTCGAGGCGCGCGACGCCACGCCCGACGAACTGGCTATAGACGAGATGAACGCCGGCATCTACGCCTTCGACGAGGCCGCGCTGCGCGAAGCGATCCCGCACCTCAAGCGCGACAACGCTCAAGGCGAGTACTACCTCACCGACACGGTCGCGCATTTCTCCGGCGCCGGCCAGGGCGTGCTGGCAGTTCGCGCGACCGATCACCTGCACGTGCTCGGCATCAACGACCGCATCGAACTCGCGCTCGCGCGCAAGGAGCTCAACGCGCGGCTCTGCGCGCAGCACATGCGCGACGGCGTCACGATCGTGGATCCGGATACCACGTACCTCGAGCCGGAACTCGAGATCGGTGCCGATACGGTCCTCTATCCGAACACGGCGATCTCGCGGCTCTCGCAGATCGGCCGCGCCTGCGTCGTCGGGCCCAACACGCGGCTCTCGAACGCGAGGTTGGGCGAGCGCGTGACCGTGCGCGAGAGCGTGGTCGTGGACGCGAGCGTCGGCAACGGCGTCCATATCGGGCCCTTCGCGCACCTGCGCGGCGATGCCGAGCTAGGCGAAGGGGCGCACATCGGCAACTTCGTCGAGATCAAGAAATCGAAACTCGGCCGGCGCGTCAAGGTGAGCCACCTCTCGTACGTCGGCGACGCGACGATCGGCGAGGGCACGAACGTCGGTGCCGGAACGATTACCTGCAACTACGACGGCGAACGCAAGCATCCGACCACGATCGGCCGCAACGTCTCGATCGGCTCGAACACCTCGCTCGTCGCCCCGGTGAGCGTGGGCGACGGCGCCCTCACCGGCGCCGGGTCCGTGGTGACGAAAGACGTGGCGGCCGGCGAACGCGTTGCGGGCAATCCGGCTCGCCCGCTGCCCAAGAGATAGGTTCGGCTACCGCGAAGTCCGCCGTGATGGGGCTCAGAGATCGGCGAACCCTCGTCGTGGCGGCCCTGACGGTACTCATGGCCCTCGCTTCGTACGCCTCCGCGGCGGCCGCCATCGAGCGTCCCAACCAACTGGACCGCAGCGTGGACTCGATCGCTGCCGGCGCGCTCCTCGCGCAGCCGGCGACCGCGCTCGTGGATCCGGCACGTCAGCGGGCGGCGATCCGGCGCGCGCATTGGACGATCCCCGGCTTGGTGCTCGTACAGCTCTTCGAAGCCGTCGCGCTCTTCTATTTATGGAGTTCGGGCGGCGCGGCCGCGATGCGCGATCGCTTGCGGCGGCGCTTCCGTAACGAGTGGACCGTGCGCTTCCTCTTCGGCGCGGCCCTCGCCCTCGTCGCCCGGCTGGCCGGGTTCGTTCCGGCGTTTTACCTGTATCGCGTGGATCGGACCCTCGGCCTCTCGGTCGAGCTCACCGGAGCCTGGGCGCTCGCCTGGCTTGGCTACACGCTGCTGGGTATGGTCGTCGCGGGGATTATCGCCGCCGTCGTTTTGTGGCTGGCCGCACGCACGCACCAATGGTACGCCTACGCGATCGTCGCGATCCTCGCCCTGAGCGTCGGCTGGTCGTACGTGGGACAGTACCTGCAGGCGGCGCCGCGACAGATTCGACCGGTCGCAGGCGCTCTCTCTTCCGAACTCCAGGTAGTCCTAGCGCGCGCGCATCTTTCGAACGTCCCGGTCATGATCGAGGTCGTCCACAACTCTCCCAGCGGCGGCGCGGTCGTGCTCGGTTTGGGGGAGGCGCACCGGATTCTGCTCACCGATACGCTCGTCGCGGGTTCGACCCCGCCGGAGATCGCCTACGAGGTTGCCTACGAGCTCGGTCACATCGTGCACCACGATCTCATCTCGATCGCGCTGATCGTCGGCGGCGTCATCATCGTCTTCGGGGCGTTGGCGGTCGTCATCGCCGACCGCATTCCGTTCCGCCGCGACGACGATCCGCTCTCGCGCCTGGCGATCGTCGGCGCGCTGCTCGCGCTCGTCTACCTGGCTGCGGTACCGGTGCGCAATGCGGCGCTGCGCTCGTACGATTTCGGCGCCGACAGGTACGCCGTCGCGCTAACCGGCGATCCGGCTGCGGCGGTGCGTGCGCTCGTTCGCGACAGCGATCAGCGGATGGAAGAAGTCTGTCCCGAGGCAAGCGCCACGTTCCTTCTCTACACGCATCCGGGCACAGGGGCGCGCGTCGCGGCGATCAATCACGTCTCCAGCGGCTGCCCGTAGCGGTTCACCATCCGCATCGCCGCATCCACGCCTTCGTCGAGCCAAACTTCCACGCCGTCGGCAGCGGCAGAGACGATCTCCGGCAAGCGTACGCGTTCCTCGGCACTGAACGGCCCGAGAACGTGGTCTATGCTGTCGTAGGCGGGGCGCCCCACGCCGACGCGCAAGCGTGGAAAGCCCTCTCCGATCGTCGCGACCACCGAACGCAGGCCGTTATGGCCGCCATGACCGCCGAACGCGCGCATGCGCAATCGTCCGAACGGGAGATCCATGTCGTCGCTGACGACGAGCACGTCGGCGGCCGGCGCGCGGTACCAGGACGAGATGAGCCGCACGGGCGCGCCGCTGAGGTTCATGAACGAAAGGGGCTTGACGAGAACGACGCGCCCGGCCGAGTCGAGCGCTTGGTGCGCCGAGTCTTTCTTCTTCCAGGTCGTGATGCCGCGCCGCCGCGCGAGTTCGTCCACGACCATGAACCCGACGTTGTGCCGCGTGCGCGCGTACTCGTCGCCCGGATTTCCCAGGCCGGCGACCACGCGCGGCGAGCGCCGTTCGGCCAGGCGCTAACCGCCCTCGGAAGGCGTTTCGGCGCCGACGACGGCGGGCTCGGCGGCTTCCAGCGGGCCGGCTGCGGCCGCTTCGAGGTCCTGCGCGGTGCGCGAGGGCTCGATCGTGATCACGACCGTATCGGGCGGGGTGAGCAGTTTGAATCCAGGCGGCAGCGGGACGTCGGCGGCCGTCACGTGATCGTGCACGCCCAGCGCCGTGACGTCCACTTCGACGCGCTCGGGAATCTTGTCGGCGGGGCCCTCGATCTCGATCTGGTGCGCGAGCACGTCCATCACGGCCCCGGCCTGTTTGACGCCTTCGGCGACGCCGATCGTGACGATCGGGAGCATGGCCGAGATCGTTTCGTCGGCCGAGACGCGCTGGAGGTCGGCGTGGACCACCCGGCGCGAGACGGGATGGCGCTGCACGACGCGGATCAGCGCGGTTTGGCGCTTCGAGGGGCTCTCGACGAGCGTGACGATTGCGTTGCGCCCGGAACGGTGGAGCAGTTCTTCGAAGGCGTGCGCGTCAACGGCGACGTGATCGGGCTGGGCGCCATGGCCGTAGACGACCGCCGGAATCTTTCCGGCGGCGCGCAGCGCGTGGGCCCCGGTCGTGCCGAGCTTGCCGCGACGCTCGACGGGGAGGTTCAAATCGTTGGTAGCCACGAGTTCCTTTCTCTCTGCTCTCTACACGGGGGCGAGGGTCTCTGCCGGCGTTTCGACGAGCCCGTTGGCCGTCTCGTCTCCGTCAAAGAGTTCGGAGACCGAACGGTTCGTCGTAATGCGGCTTATCGCATCGGAGAAGACCTGCGCGATGGACAACTGCACGAACTTCGGGTGGTTCGCGACGTTCGCGAAGGGGATGGTGTTCGTAACGAGCACCTTCTCGATCTCCGATTGCTCCAAAACTTCTACGGCGTCGCCCGCAAATATCCCGTGCGTGGCGACCGTGTAGACTTTCGTCGCACCGCGGGCTTTGATCGCTTCGGCAGCCTTGGCGAGCGTGCCGCCGGTGGAGATCATGTCGTCCACGACTACCGCCACCTTCCCGGTGACGTCGCCGACGATGTCGGTCACCTCGGCCACGTCCGGCTCGGGGCGCCGCTTGAAAACGATCGCCAGCGAACTGCCCAGGCGCTTGGCGAACCGCTCGGCCCGGTGCACGCCCCCCGCGTCGGGGGAGACCACCACGATCTTGTCGTCGCAGAGGCCCTCCTTCTTAAGGTGGTTGCAGAGCACCGGCTCGGCCATGAGATTGTCCACCGGAATGTCGAAGAAGCCTTGGATTTGAGCGGCGTGCAGGTCCATGGTGACGAGTCGACGGGTGCCCGTGACCTTCAGCAGGTTCGCGATGACCTTAGCCGAGATCGGCTCGCGGCCTTTGGTCTTCTTGTCCTGTTTGGCGTAGCCGTAATAGGGGATGACCGCGGTGATGCGGGCCGCCGAGGCCCGGCGCAGCGCGTCAACCATGAGCAGCAGCTCCATCACCGAGTCGTTGACGCCCTTGCCGTTGGGGGCTTTGCAGATGGACTGCACGACGAAGACCTCCGAGCCGCGGACGTTCTCCTTGATCTCAACGCGCGTCTCTTCGTTCCGAAATTCGGAAACGAGCGCCTTGCCGACGTGGAGCCGCAGGCGCTTGGCGATCTCTTCAGCGAGCTGCGGATTCGAGTTTCCGCAGAAGAGAAGCGGGTGCTGGTTCATGGCCGTTCTCCCCGGGCTAGGCGCAAGACGACGGCTGAAACGTTCGCGCCCTGAATCGGTAGGCCCTCGAAGGCGGTTTGGAGGAAGGCAGTGGCTCAAGAGTTTACCCTCGTTTCACCCTTTGCGCTGGCGGGCGATCAGCCCGCCGCGACGCAGGCGCTCGCCCGCGGCATCGAGCGGGGCGACCGGGCGCAGACGCTGCTGGGCGTCACCGGGAGCGGCAAAACGATGGCCATGGCCCGCACGATCGAGATGGTCCGCAAGCCCACGCTGGTCCTCTGCCACAACAAAACGCTCGCCGCGCAGCTCTGCGCCGAGTTCCGCGAGTTCTTTCCCAACAGTGCGGTCGAGTACTTCGTCTCGTACTTCGATTACTACCAGCCCGAGGCGTACGTCCCGTCCACCGATACGTACATCGAGAAGGACAGTTCGATCAACGACGAGATCGAGCGCCTCCGGCACTCGGCGACGCAATCGCTCTTGACGCGTCCGGACACGCTCATCGTCGCATCGGTCTCCTGCATCTTCGGCCTGGGTTCGCCGTCGGACTACATGGAGATGTCGGCGCGCGTTCGCGTCGGCGAGACGGTGGACCGGGACGTGCTGCTGCGCAAACTCGTGGACATGCAGTACCGCCGCAACGATCTCAATCTCGTGCGCGGGACCTTCCGCGTACGCGGCGACACCCTCGAATACGTCGGCATCGAGGAGGAGCTCGTTCACCGCATCGCGTTCTTCGGCGACGAGATCGAATCCATAGACGTGGTCAACCTCCTCACCGGCGAGTACGTCGCGCGCAAGGACGAACTGCTCATCTTCCCGGCCAAACATTTCATCACGCCCGAGGAGAAGCTGCGGCGGGCGATCGTCTCGATCGAGGCGGAGCTGGAAGAGCGGCTGGCCTACTTCAGGCGAAACGGCAAGCTGCTAGAGGCGCAGCGATTGGAGATGCGGACGCGCTACGACCTAGACATGCTGCGCGAGGTCGGCTACTGCAACGGCATCGAAAACTACTCGCGTCACCTCACCGGACGCGAGCCGGGCTCGACGCCGTGGTGCCTCTTGGATTTCTTTCCCAAAGACTGGCTGCTCTTCGTGGACGAGTCGCACGTGACGCTGCCGCAGGTGCGCGCGATGTATGCGGGCGACCGGCGCCGGAAGGAAGTGCTCGCCGAGCACGGATTCCGTCTACCGAGCGCGCTCGACAACCGCCCGCTCACGTACGAAGAGTTCGACGCGCACGTCAATACGGTCGTCTACGTGTCCGCAACGCCGGGCGCGTACGAGACGGCTCGGAGCGCGCAGGTCGTCGAGATGATCATCCGGCCGACGGGTCTGGTGGATCCCGAGGTCGAGGTGCGTCCGACGCGCAACCAGGTCGACGACCTCATGGAAGAGATCGTGCAGCGCGCGGCGCGCAAGGAGCGCGTCCTCGTCACCACGCTGACGAAGAAGATGGCGGAGGACCTCACCGACTTCCTGCTCGAAAACGGCCTGCGCGTGCGATACTTGCATAGCGAAGTGGATACGCTCGAGCGGGTCGCCATTCTGCGCGATCTCCGGGCCGGCGTCTTCGACGTGCTCGTCGGCATCAATCTCCTGCGCGAAGGACTGGATCTTCCCGAGGTCTCCCTCGTCGGCATCCTGGATGCGGACAAGGAGGGCTACTTGCGCAGCGGCACGGCACTCATCCAAACGATCGGGCGCGCGTCGCGAAACGTGGAGGGTAGGGTCATCATGTACGCCGACGTCGTCACGGAGTCCATGGCGCGCGCCATGGGCGAGACGCGCCGCCGCCGCGAGATGCAGGTTGCCTACAACCTCGAGCACGGCATCGAGCCCCAGACGATCCGCAAAGAGATTCACGATATCCTCAGCATGATCGCGACGCAAGAGCAGGCGGCCAAATACCAGGAGCGCCTGCCGCGCGAGGTCGCGCTGCGGATGGCCGCGGATCTAGAACGCAAGATGCGCGAAGCCGCGGCGAATCTCGAGTTCGAGAAGGCCGCCGCCCTGCGCGACGAACTCATCGAGGTGAGAAAGCAGGCCGGCGGCAGCGAGGGCATCCTCTTCGGCGGAAAAGCGCCGAAGATCTTGGACAAGGCGCTGGCCGAACTGGTAGGAGGCTGACGTGTTCGGCGTGATGACGCATACGATTTTGAGCATGCCCGAGCTCGTGGACGAGCTGCTCGTCATCGCGGTCGTCGTCGTCTGCTCGGTGAGTCTGCACGCATTCTTTCAGCGCCACCTCAAGACCGAGGTGATGCGGCGCCACAACGACGTCGCCGGCTACCTCTTTTCGGCCGTCGGCGTGCTCTACGCCGTTCTGCTCGGCTTCGTCGTGGTCGTGGTCTGGCAAAAGTACGACGCCTCCGTAACGAACGTCATCGCGGAAGTAGACGCCGGCGCCGACCTGTATCACGACGTGGACGGCTTCCCGCCGGCGCTGGCCGCGGCGGTCCGCAGCGACATTCGCGCCTATGCAAAGGCCCTCGTCACGAAGGAGTGGCCCGCCATGTACGACGACCGAGACGTTTCGGCGGACGCCGTGCCGATGATCGAGAACATGTCGCGTCGCATCAACGTCTTCGAGCCCACCACGCTGCGCCAGAGCAACGCGCAGCAGATCGCCCAAGCCGACGTTGGCCGCCTCTTCGACGCGCGCCGCCAGCGGATCATCCAGGCCGCTCCGGCCGTCCCGTTCGTGCTCTGGTTCGCGCTCGTCGCCGGCGCGCTCGCGATGCTCTCGTTCTGCTTCATTTTCGGGGTTGAGAATCGTCCCGCGCAGCTGACGATGACCGCGATCCTCATGGGCCTGATCGGGATACTCTTCGTGGTCGTCCACGAGTTCGCGACGCCGTTCTCGGGTTCGGTGAGGATCTCGGCCGACGGCTGGACGTTCTTGCAGGAACGCATCTCGCAAATCCGTTAGGACATCGTCGTATATGAAAGGGACTCTCATGCCTGCCTCGTTCCAGGCGCTGCTCTGTGCGGCGCTGCTGGCCTGCTCGCTGGCCGCCGCGCCGGGCCAGCCGACCCCTCCGCCCGAGCCCGGCGGTTCGGCCGCCGCGCCGGCGCAGACGCCCGACGCCTCGCTCATGGCGCGCGCAAAAAGCTGGTTCTCGCAACTGCAGACCGGCAAGGTGGACCGCTCGCAGCTCGCAACCGCGGTTAACGGCGCGCTCACCGACGCACAGGTCCAACAGGCTAAGCAGATGATCGGCGGTCTCGGCGCGCCGACCTCGTTCGTTCAGAAGCAGGAGATGTCGCAAGGCGGCAATACCGTCGGGGTCTATCACTTGACCTTTCCGAACGGCTCGACGATGGACTTCGCCTTCGCCATAGATAGCGAAGGCAAGGTCTCCGGTCTGCGGCTCATTCCCCCCTCGCCGTAGCGACGACGAAGCGTTGCGCCGCATAGAGATCGTCCTCTTCGACTTGGACGACACGCTGCACGACGATACGTACGCGTATCAGAGCGCGGCCGAAGAGGTCGCGCGCGAGGTCGCAGCCGAGCACGGAGTAGACGCGCTCGCGCTCAAAGATGCGTACATCGCTCAGGCCGAGGGCTTCTGGTCTCGCCTCTCGCGGGACGACCTCACACGTAAACTCTCGACCTTGCGTGCGAGCCTGTGGCAGACGGCGCTGGATAGCGTCGGGGTGGGCGACGAGGCCCTGGCCGAGCGCAGCGCGCGACGCTATAACGAGTACCGATCGAAATACTACACGCTCTTTCCGGGGGCGCTGGACCTGCTGCGCGCGCTGCGCGAGCAAGGGAAAAAGATCGGAATGGTGACCAACGGTCTCTCCGAGACCCACCGCGAGAAGATAGACGTCCTGCGCGTGAGCGAGTACTTCGACGCGCTTTTCCTCGCCGACGAGGTCGGCATGGTCAAGCCCGACCCGCTGCTGTTCGCGCACGCCTGCCGGACGCTCGGCGGCGCGCCCGCCCACGCCGCGATGGTCGGCGACCGCTACGACCGCGACATCCGCGGCGCGCTCGAGGCCGGGCTCTACGCCGTCTGGCTGAACGTGCGCGACGAGGACCTGCCGGCAGGCGCCCCCCCGCCCGACGCGACCTGCAGCACGATCGCCGAAGTCGGGCGCATACTTCTAGCCCCGGCGGGTGTCAGGTAATTGTCGTGCCGCTAGACTCGATCGTTATTAAGGGCGCGCGCGAGCACAATCTCAAGAACGTAGACCTCGTGCTGCCGCGCAACCGGCTCATCGTCGTGACCGGGCTTTCGGGCTCCGGTAAATCGTCGCTCGCCTTCGACACGATTTACGCCGAAGGGCAGCGACGGTACGTCGAGTCCCTTTCTTCGTACGCACGACAGTTTCTCGGGCAGATGGAGAAGCCCGACGTAGATTACATCGAGGGGCTCTCCCCGGCGATCTCGATAGACCAGAAGTCAACCTCGCGCAATCCGCGTTCGACGGTCGGCACGGTCACCGAGGTCTACGACTACCTGCGCCTGCTGTACGCCCGCGTCGGCACGCCGCACTGCTATCAGTGCGGCCGCGCGATCAGCTCGCAGTCCAGCGAGCAGATCGTCGAAGCAATCGCGGATCTGCCGGAGGGGACGCGCATCACGCTGCTCGCGCCGCTCGTACGCGGCCGCAAGGGCGAGTACGCCAAACTCTTCGAGGAGGCGGCCAAGGAGGGCTTCACCCGGGTCCGGGTTGACGGCGAGATCCGCGAGCTGCGCGAGAAGATCGCGCTCGACAAGAAGCGCAAGCATACGATCGAGGTGGTCGTAGACCGGCTCGTCATCAAGCCGGATATCAGAAAGCGTCTCGCCGATTCCGTCGAGACGACGCTGCGGCTCTCCACCGGCATCGTCACGGTGCTGACGAACGCATCGGGGAACTCCGGGCCCGCCGAGCTGACGTTCAGCGAGGCCTTCGCCTGCGTCTACTGCGGGCTTTCGTTCGAAGAGCTCGCCCCGCGCCTCTTCTCGTTCAACTCGCCGTACGGCGCCTGCCCCTCGTGCAGCGGGCTCGGCGAGAAGATCGAGATCGATCCTTGGAAGGTCGTGCCGGACCGGAGCAAGTCCATCGCGGAGGGCGCGATCGTGCCGTGGAGCCGCAACTTGGGCGGCGGACGCTACCCCTCGATGAATCCGTACTACATGCAGCAGCTCGAGCGCGTGCTGCGCGGTCGCCGCGTGAAGTTGACGACGCCGGTCGAGCAGCTCTCCGACGACGTACTGAATCTCATCCTTTACGGCACCGACAAAGAGCAGGAGTTCGCGTACACCTCGCGCGGCGGGAAGACGTGGGAATACCGCGCCTCGTTCGAAGGCGTCGTGAACAACCTGCAGCGCCGCTACGCCGAGACCTCGAGCGACTACGTGAAGGAAGAGATCGAGAAGTTCATGTCGGCCTCGGTTTGCCCCGCCTGCAAGGGCGCGCGCCTAAAGCCCGAGGCGCTCGCCGTCACGGTCGGCGGCCGCAGCATCTCGGATCTCACGAGCGAGTCCATCGAGCATCTCGAAGCCTTCTTCGCGGGCCTGACCTTGACGGCGCGGCAGGAACAGATCGCGCACCAGATCGTTAAGGAGATTCGCGCGCGGCTGGGCTTCCTGACCAACGTCGGCTTAAACTATCTGACGCTCTCGCGTTCGGCTACGACCCTCGCCGGCGGGGAGTCGCAGCGGATTCGCCTCGCGACGCAGATCGGCAGCGCGCTCGTCGGCGTGCTCTACATCTTGGACGAGCCTTCGATCGGGCTGCATCAGCGCGACAACGACCGTCTGCTCGCGACGCTGCGCACGCTGCGCGATCTCGGCAACACGCTCGTCGTCATCGAACACGACGAAGATACGATGCGCACCGCCGACGTCGTGGTGGATATCGGACCCGGCGCCGGCGCCGAAGGTGGAGAGATCCTCAGCGCGGGGACGCTCGCCGACGTGATCGCCAATCCGGTCTCGGAGACGGGCGCCTACCTCTCGGGGCGTAAGTTCATTCCGATTCCGCGGCGGCGCCGGGAGCCGCGCGGGTGGCTCGAGGTGCGCAATGCAAAAGCGAACAACCTGCAAGGCATAGACGTGCGCTTCCCGATCGGCACGTTCGCTGCGGTCACCGGCGTGAGCGGCAGCGGCAAATCCACGCTCGTCAACGAAGTGCTCGTGCGCGCGCTCAACCAGCACCTGCACAAGCAGCCCCCGGGCGGCACCTACGGCACCGTTAAAGGCGCGGGGCAGCTCGACAAACTCGTCGTGATAGACCAGTCGCCGATCGGCCGAACGCCGCGCAGCAATCCGGCCACGTACACCGGCACCTTCGATCAGATACGCGAGCTCTTCTCGCTCGTGCCCGAGGCGCGCATGCGCGGCTACACGCCCGGGCGTTTTTCGTTCAACGTCAAGGGCGGTCGCTGCGAATCGTGCCAAGGCGACGGCATCATCAAGATCGAGATGCACTTCTTGCCCGACGTCTACGTGCCGTGCGAGGTCTGCAAGGGAAAGCGCTATAACGCGCAGACGCTCGAGGTGAAGTACAAGGGCAAGACGATCTCCGACGTGCTGGAGATGCGCGTGGACGAAGCGGCAGACTTCTTCGCGGCGATCCCTCGCATACACGGCAAGCTGCGCACGATCTGCGACGTCGGCCTCGGCTACATCAAGATGGGCCAGCCGGCGACCACGCTCTCCGGCGGCGAGGCCCAGCGCGTCAAACTCGCGACCGAACTCTCGCGCCGTTCGACCGGGCGCACCTTCTACGTGCTGGACGAGCCGACCACCGGCCTGCACTTCGCCGACATCCACAAACTGCTCGAGGTGCTCGAGCGGCTCGTCGGGCTCGGCAACACCGTGCTCGTGATCGAGCACAACCTGGACGTCATAAAGACCGCCGACTACCTCATAGATCTCGGCCCGGAAGGCGGCAACCGCGGCGGGACGGTCGTCGCGACCGGCACGCCGGAGGAAGTCGCGCAGAACGAACGCTCCTTTACCGGCGCGTACCTCGTTCCGGTGCTGCGCGACGAGCGTGCGGTCGGGCACCACCTGCCCGACGATGCCGAGCTGGAGCGCTTGGAGAACGAGAATCTCTTCTCGCTGCGCGACCTCGCCGAGAGCGGGCGGGTGCCGATAGAATCGGCGTCGTGAAGCCGGCGGCGCGCGCGGACGAGTTGCGGGCGCAGATCGAGGAGGCGAACTACCGCTACTACGCCCTCGACGATCCCGCGATCACCGATGCCGAGTTCGACGCGCTGCTGCGAGAGCTCGGAGACCTGGAGGAAAAGCACCCGGAACTGCGCACGCCCGATTCGCCGACGCAGCGCATCGGCGCCGCGGCCTCGGAGCGCTTCGCGCCGTACGAGCACGCTCGCCCGATGCTCAGCCTCGCCAACGCCGTCACCGAAGAGGAGCTGCGGGCGTTTGACGAACGCGCGCGCAAACTCGCGGGCGAGGCGATCTCGTACGTCTGCGAACTGAAGATAGACGGCCTGGCGATCGCGCTGGATTATCGCGGCGGCTCCTTCGCGCGCGGCGGCACGCGGGGCGACGGCAGCATCGGCGAAGACGTTACCGCGAATCTTCGCACGGTCAAGACGATTCCGCTGCGTCTGCGCCCGGGCGTCGAACCTCGCGACGCGCTCCTCGAAGCGCGCGGAGAGGTCTACCTGCGTAAGAGCGATTTCGAGAGGCTGAATGCCGCGCGCGATCGCGAGGGGCTGCCGGTATTCGCCAACCCGCGCAACGCCGCGTCGGGCGGCGTGCGCCAGCTCGACCCCGCGCTGACCGCCCAGCGGCGGCTCTCGTTCTTCGCCTATCAAATCGCCGCGGGCGGCGAGCGCTTGCGCACGCAGTGGGAGGCGTTGGAGTACCTGCGCGATTTGGGCTTCCCGGTGAATCCCAACGTTTCGCAGGCGGCCGGCGTGGACGAAGTCATCGCCTACTGCCGTACCTGGGAGGCGCGGCGCGACGAGCTGGATTACGAGATAGACGGCGTCGTCGTGAAGGTCAACGATCTCGCGCAGCAGGAACGGCTCGGAACCGTCGCCCGCGATCCGCGCTGGGCGATCGCGTTCAAGTTCAAACCGCGCGAAGCGCGCACGAAGCTGCTCGACATCGCGATAAACGTGGGTCGCACGGGGACGCTCAATCCGGCCGCGATCCTGCAGCCGGTGCAGATCGGCGGCGTCACGGTGCGCAACGCCACCCTGCACAACATCGCGTACATCGAGAGCAACGACATCCGAATCGGCGACACGGTGCTCGTGACGCGCGCCGGCGACGTGATCCCGCGCGTCGTCGGCCCGGTGCCGTCGGAGCGAACCGGCAAAGAGCGGACGTTTACCATGCCGGACCTCTGCCCGGTCTGCGGCTCCGACGTGGACCATCCGCCCGGCGAAGCGATGTCGCGCTGCACGAACGCGGCCTGCCCCGCGCAGGTGTACGAGCGCGTGCGTCACTTCGCATCGCGAGGGGCGATGGATATCGAGGGGCTGGGCGACGTCATGGCGCAGCAGCTCACGGAACTCGGGCTCGTGCGCGACATCGCCGACGTCTACGCGCTCGACGCGCAGGCGCTCGCGAGCGTTCCGCGCACCGGCCCCAAGAGCATCGAGAACTTGCTCGCGAGCATCGAGCGCTCGAAGCGCCGGGGTCTGGCACGCGTGCTTTACGCGCTCGGCATCCGGTTCGTCGGCTCTCAAACGGCGCAGATTCTTGCCGGCGATTTCGGCACGATCGAAGCGATCGAGGACGCGAGCGAAGCGGAACTGCAGGCGAGCGAAGGCATTGGGCCGGAGCTCTCCGCCAGCGTCGCACTCTTTTTCAAACAGGCGGCTAACCGGAAGATGATCGAGCGACTGCAGCGCGCGGGCGTAGACACGACCGCGCCGCTTCGACCGCGCGCCGCTGCGGGCGCCCTCGCTGGAAAAACGTTCGTCCTCACCGGAACGCTGGCGAACCTCACGCGCGAGCAGGCCGCCGAACGGATCGTCGCCGCCGGCGGCAAAGTCACCGGGTCGGTAAGCAAGAAGACGGATTACGTGGTTGCGGGAAGCGAGCCGGGGAGCAAACTCGCTAAGGCCGAGCAGCTCGGCGTTACGATCCTCGACGAAGACGGACTGCGCCGGTTGTTACTCTAGCAGCGCGCGACCCAACGCGTCGGCGATATCGCCGGCGACGACGCCGACGTGACGCTCCTCCGCAGCCAACGCACCGGCCAGGCCGTGCCAGTACGCGCCGGCGCGCGCCGCATCTACCGGCGAGAGGCCCTGTGCGAGCAGCGTGCCGATGATACCGGTGAGCACGTCGCCCGAGCCGGCGGTTGCCAGCGCGCTCGTACCGCTTGCGTTCACGTGCACGGTAACGCCGTCGTAGACGAGCGTATCGGGACCTTTGAGCAGCGTCGTGATGCCGGTGCGGTCCACGAACTCGCGCAGGCGCTCGACGCGGGTACCGGGTGCGATCGTGCCCAGTCCGGAGAGGCGCGCGAACTCGCCGGCGTGCGGCGTGAGGACGCACGGCTTACCGCGCAGCAGTTCGAGCCGTTTGCTCAGATGGAAGAGTGCGCTTGCGTCCACGACGATCGGCAGCGCGTTCTTGGCGAGAAATCGTTCGAGGATCTCGCCGGTGCGCTCGTCCAGCCCTAAACCGGGCCCCAGCGCGACGGAGCCGTTGCGCGCGGATAGTTCGATCAGTGCGTCGGCGACCGCCTCGGGTGTCGCCTCGTCGTCGAGCGCGACGACCACCTGCTCGACGAGATGCGCGCGCAGCGTCGCCGCCGCGGCGCCGGAGGTCGCGACGGTCACGTATCCGGCGCCGGCACGTGCCGCTGCGCGCGCGCAGAGGACGGCCGCTCCCGGGAACTGTTCGCAGCCGGCGATGACGAGCGGCGCGCCGGCCGTGCGCTTGTCGGCGTCCGCTCGACGCAGCGGGAGCAGTTCGAGAAACGCCTCGTCGTCGAGAGAGGCGTACGTGCGGGGCTGCGCGGCGAGCATCGCTTCCGGGATCCCGATCTCCGCGCACCACACGTCGCCCGCGCGCTGCCGGCCGGGCTCGAGCAGCAGGCCCGGCTTGAGGGCGGCCAGCGCCACCGTGACGTCCGCGCGCACCGCATCGTCGGCGACGGCGCCGGTAAGTGCGTCTATGCCGCTCGGAATGTCTATCGCGAGCACCGGCCCTTCGCGCCCGTCGAGCGCTCGGGCGAGATGCCGGTAGGCCGGCGGCAGCGGCAGGCGCGCTCCGGTTCCAAAGAGGCCGTCCACGCCGATCGCATCGGCGAGCAGCTCGCGCGCCTCGCGCTCGTCGGAGGGCAGCGGCTGCACGCGTACGCCGGCCTGTGCCGCTCGCTCCTGGGCGGCCCGGCGCGCCGCCGACGGATGCTCGGCGGGCTGCGCGACGACCGTGCACTCGTACTCGGGGCGCAGCTCCGCCAGGGCGGCGAAGGCGTCGCCGCCGTTGTTTCCCGGCCCGGCGAACGCGACGACGCGCGAGCCCGGCGGCGCCATCTCGCGAAGGCGGTCGGCGATGCGGATGCCCGCGTCCTGCATGAGCGCGTCCTCGCCGGCGACGGCAATCGCCGCCGCATCGGCGGCGCGCATCTGCTCGGGCGTCAGGACGTAGATCATTGCTCCAGCACCACCACGGCCGCCGCAGTGCTCGCCGTATGCGTGATCGTCAGGTGAATCGTCGTCACGCCGCGCGCTCGCTTGAGCTGCTCGCCCAGGTCGTGCAGCTGTATGATCGGTCTGCCGCTGCCTTCGTGCGAGACCTCGACGCTTCGCCAGGGGATCCAACGGCCGAAGGCCTTGCGCGTCGCCTCTTTGGCGGCGTAGAAGCCGGCAAGCCGTTCCGGCCAGTTACGTTTGCGCATGGCGTAGGCCATCTCGCGCTCGGTGTAGATCTTTCTCGAGAACCACGCCAGCTCGCGCTCTCCGAACCGATAGCGCTCGACCTCGGCCAAGTCAATACCCAATCCCACTATCACCGTGACGCCTTCGACGAACCCCGTGCTTGTCATTCGAGGGCTGCGACTCGGCAAGTTTTAATCGGCCGCAGGGCGAACGTTCCACGACGAGATGGACTCGCGGATTCGCATCGTGCCGATCAACACCGTCGAAACCGCATTCTTGGATCGTCTCGCGCCCTGCCTCGAAGAACGCTTCCTCGCGACCGTGCGCCCGGAGCGCTCGCTGGTCGTACCGCGCGGCACGCTCAACGCCACGCGCGGCCAGCTCTTCGCCTCGACGCTCATCTCGAAGGTCCAGCGTACGTATCCCGACGGCGGCATCGTTCTGGCGATCACCGACTTCGATCTCTACAAGACCTCGCATCGCTACGTCTTCGGCGACTCCGACGAATCGCAGGGCGTTGCCGCGGTCTCGGTGCACCGCCTGCGTTCGGAATTTTACGGCGAGCCGGCCGATGCCAATCTGCTCTTCCAACGGACGTTGAAGGAGAGCACGCACGAGCTCGGCCACGCCTTCGGGCTCAAGCATTGCCACAACGTGCGCTGCGCGATGTACTATTCCAACTCGATCTTCGAGACCGACAACAAGATGCCGCATTTTTGCGAGATCTGCGACCGCCGTCTGGGACGAACTCGCAACGAGCGCTAGCGCAGCACGCGCGCATCCCCTAACGCGACCCGCTCTTCCTCTGCGCCGCCGCGCAGAACGCGAAGGCTGCCGTCGTCAGTGAGGCCTATCGCGGTGGCCTCGAAGGCCTCGGGTTCGCCCTCGCGGCGGATGCGGTAACGCCGGCCCGGCAGCCCGGCGCCGCGCTCCCAGGCATCCGCTACGCCGGCCGGATCGTCGAGCCTGCCAAGCGTGGATTCGTAACCGCGCAGGACCTCGAGCAGCAAGGTGGGCCGCTCGACTGGCGCGACGTCGTCGCAGTACGCCGGCGGCGGATCCACGCCGGTATCGGCCGCGGGGCGCCGCACGTTGATGCCCACGCCGCAGGCGACCCGGGCCTGCCCACCCGCGATCCGCGACTGGCAGAGTATTCCGGCGAGCTTGCGCTCGCCGAGCAGCAGATCATTCGGCCACTGCAGGGTTGCGGTGATACCGCACGCGGTTAGCGCCTTTCGGACCGCCAGCGCGGTCCAAAAGGGGACGATCCAGAGCCGCTCGGTCGCGATGGTCCGCGGTAAGATGGTCGTGAACAGCAGCCCGGTTCCCGGCGGGGCCTGCCAGAGGCGTCCCTTGCGGCCGACGCCCCGCCGCTGATACTCGGCGACGAACGTAAGGCCGCCGGAGCGCTCTTCCCCGAGCCGCGCCGCCGCGTCGGCATTCGTGCTCTCAGTCTGCAACGCGTACGAGACCGCGCCGAGCGGCGAGCCGGCAAGCCGGCGCGCGACCTCTTCGTACGGCCCGGCGCTATCGCTCATACGGCTCCCTTCCCCCACTGTCACCCTGACCCCCCGTGTCATCCCGAGCTCGTCGCAGGACCGTCGAAGGGCGAGCGGAGTCGAAGGGCGAGGCGACGTAATGCGCGCTTCTATGGCTATCGAACGAACGCTCGTACTCTGCAAGCCCGACGCCGTCTCGCGCGGCCTCATCGGCGAGATCGTTTCGCGCATCGAGCGGCGCGGCTACATTATCGCTGCAATGAAACTCATGCAGCTCGACGGCGAGCGTGCGCGCGAGCATTATGGGGAGCACCGGGGGAAGGCATTTTTCGACGACCTCGTCGGCTTCATCACGAGCGGCCCGCTCCTCGCGCTGGCCGTGGAAGGGGAGCGCGCGATAGACGGCTGCCGCCAGCTCATGGGAGCGACCGATCCGCTCGCCGCCGCGCCGGGCTCGATCCGCGCCGACCTCGCGCAGTCCATCGGACGCAATCTCGTCCACGGGAGCGACGGCGCGGTCAGCGCCGCGCGCGAGCTGACGATCTTCTTCGAAGATCGCGACTTCGTCTCGCGACGCCACGATATGGAACGCTGGTTGAAGGAGTAGCCGTGACGCTCGACTCGCTGCGCGGCGGGGGCAATCCGCTGATCGAAGGCATCCACGCGCGCGAGATTCTCGACTCGCGCGGCAATCCGACCGTTGCCGTGACGGTCGCGACGAGCTTCGGCGCGGTCGAGGAGGCGATGGTACCCTCCGGTGCCTCCACCGGCGCGAACGAAGCCGTCGAAGTACGCGACGGCGAGCTGCGCTACGGCGGCAAAGGCGTGCGTGGCGCGGTGCGCGCGGTAAACGACGTCATCGGTCCGGCGATCGAAGGGCTCGACGCGACCGCGCAGCGCGAAATCGACCAGCGCCTCATCGAACTCGACTCGACACCGAACAAGTCGAGCCTGGGCGCGAACGCGATGCTCGGCGTCTCTCTCGCGGTCGCTCGCGCAGCGGCGGCGAGCCTGGCGCTGCCGCTCTTTCGCTACCTCGGCGGACCTTCTGCGGCGACGCTTCCTGTGCCGATGATGAACGTGATCAACGGCGGGAAGCACGCCGAAGGCGCGCTGGCCTTCCAAGAGTGCATGATCGTGCCGGTCGGCGCCGCGAGCGAGGCCGAAGCGGTCCGATACGGAGCCGAAGTCTTCCACGCGCTCGGACGGATTCTGCACGAACGCGGCCTTCCGACGCTCGTCGGGGACGAAGGCGGCTACGCGCCGCCGCTCTCGACTCCGCACGAAGCGCTCGACCTCATCGTCGCCGCGATAGAACGCGCCGGGTACGCGGCGGGCCGCGACCTAGCGATCGCGCTCGATCCGGCTTCGAGCGAGTTCTACCAAGACGGCAAATACTATCCGCTCTCCAAGGACCGCGCGGCCGGCGTGGACGAGATGATCGCGCTCTACGCAGATCTCTGCGACCGCTATCCGATCGTCTCGATCGAAGACGGCCTGGCCGAGAACGACTGGAGCGGCTGGCAGAAGCTTACCGCCGCGCTGGGCGATCGCATCCAGCTGGTCGGCGACGATCTCTTCGTCACCAACGTGAGGTTCCTCGAACGCGGGATCGCGGAGTGCGCCGCGAACGCAATCCTCATCAAGGTCAATCAGATCGGCACGCTCACCGAGACGCTCGACTGCATCGAGATGGCGAAGTCGGCCGGCTTTGCGTCGGTCATTTCACATCGCTCCGGCGAGACCGAGGACACGACCATCGCAGACCTCGCCGTGGCGGCCGGCACCGGACAGATAAAGACGGGCTCGCTCTCCCGCAGCGATCGGACCGCGAAGTACAATCGCCTGATGGCGATCGAGGAGCAGCTCGGGCAGGCCGCGCGCTACCCGGGGGCCGCCGCGTTCACCACGAGGCGCAAAGGCCGCTAGCGACGCGGCCGTTTCTTGTCGGAAACGGATCGCACGTAGAACGCGCCCGTGCGAGCTGTGTCGAACGGAACGCGGGCGCGATCGAGCGCCAAAGCGATGAGTCCCTGGATCTCGGGGCGCGCAAGGTCGTCTGCGGAGGCGAGGCGCAGGTTGCGAACGACGCGGCCGGATCCGCGCAAGAGTTTGTGCGGATCCGGCAAGCCCGCACCCTGAAGAAAGCACAGCGCGACGCCGCGTTTGCTCATGGCGATCGAAAGCACCGCGTCGGAAGGGCGCTCGTTCGGCGAAAAGCCTGCGACGAGGAAGTTGTAGTTGTCGTAGATCATGACGTCGGCCCAGGGCAATTGCGCGCGCAGGGAGGCCACTGCGTCGCGCCCGACGGCGGCGACCGCCGGATCGAACTCGGCCAGAAACGAGGCGAAGCGACGTTCATCCGGCGTTGGCATCGTCTTGCGACGATTCGCATTCTCGTACGGGGCATCCTAGAGCGCGCAGAAGCGACCAACGTCCGCTCTAAACCCGCCGACTCGTGAGATCCCGCGACGCGTTTAATCATTGTCGGCGCGCGGGGAGAAACGCTCGAGGAGGTGAGAGATATGCAAGACCAACCGAATGTCGTTGTAAAGGATGGCGCCGCCGGGCCAGTCGCGTGGGTCGTAGGCGTGGCCATCGTGGTGGCCGCCGTACTCGTGGTCCTGTTCTATTGGCATCCGTGGGCCACCTCAACAACGACCAATAGCACTACGACGGTAACGCAGCCCGGTTCGGGTGCGTCACAGAAGAGCGACACTACTTCAACGACAAACACGCAGCCGTCACCGTAGCCCTTAGAAGGGGTTTCGGAGGGGCCCGTAGGCAACGCTCGCGTGATGGAGAATACGGCTCGTTCTGCGGGCCCGTAGCTCAGCGGTAGAGCGGCCGGCTCATAACTGGTTGTGCGTAGGTTCAAATCCTACCGGGCCCACCACCTCGCGCCCGCGCGCTAGCGTTCGAACGATCGCTTTAGGAAATCCAGACGCTCTCTCGCGGCCTGCGCTTCGCGCTCGGCCTGCGCGTACGTCGCTTCGCACGACGCGCGCAGTTCGGTCGCTTCGTCCGCCTTCGACGCGGCGTCGCGTTCGTTGGCAGCGTACTCTTCTACGCGGTCTTGATACTGGACGAGAAGCGAGGCGATCTCGGCTTTGCGCTGCTGCGCCTCGCTCAGACGCTGCTCGAGCTCGGCGGTTAGCGACTCGACGCCTTGAGCGTCCGCGCGCGCCATCGCTACGAGCAGGTCGGCCTCTTTGCGCTCGGTCAGTGCAGCGTGGTAACGCTCGACCGCGGCGGCCGCCATCTCCTTGGCTTGACGATCGAGAGCGGCGGCGGCCTCGACCTTCTCCATGGCGGCGGCGTACTCGCGCGCCGCTCGCGCGGCATCCACTTCGGCTTTGAGGCGCTCTTCGAGCGAGCGAATATCGGCGAGAAGGCGTTCCGCCGCTTCGCGCTGCTCGGCGATGAGTTTCGCGGCGGCGGCGATCTCTTCGGGCTTGACGAGATACTCGGAGGCGACGTGCGAGGCTTGCGGCGTGGGTGCGGCCGGCTGCGCCGCAGCCGGCGCGGCGCCGGCGATAGCGCCGCCGCGCAGTTCGGTGAGCATTTTGCGCAGGCTATCCACCTGCGCTTCCTCCGACGCATCGAACGAATCCCCGTTCGGCCTACCGCCGAACGCATCGCCTCGAGCGAGGGACTGGAGTTGCTGCTTCCAGTTGCTAAACACGCTAACGCTCCCGGCTCGCATAAGAAACACGCCTCATCAATGAAATTACCCGCTCGTCTTTAAAAAGACAACCGTTGTTGGCGATTATGCCACCGCGAGCGAGTGCGCGTCAACGTCACGACGCGCATGGTCGGAAAGTCCTATGCGGCAGGAGAATTAAGAAGGGGCGCGCCGCACTTGCACGGCTGCGCCCCTTCGTCCCCGTAGGAGGGATCTTGCGGTCTGACCTAGCGCTTCATGTCGCTTACGGTCTGACCGTATGCGAGTTGCGGGGAGAGGTTGTACGGCAGCGTGCGCTTGGGGTCGCCGCCTTTGATGTAGTTCCAGAACGGGTACCGGTACGTGCAGGCCAGGTTGCCGGCGACGACCGCGTGATCGGGACGCGCCGTTCCGTTGACCCACGGCTGCACGACGTCGTTATACGCGACGTTGTCCTTCAGGCATCCGTCGGTGAGCTCCGTCGCGCCGACGATCTGTCCCGCCGAACCCGAGGCGGTGAGTCGGTAGATTCCCGACGTGTGTCCGCCTTGGTACGCCTGATCGGTGGCCGTCATGTAGTGGCCGTCCCACATCATGCCGCCGGGGTAGGAGATCGTGCCGCCGCTCAACGAGAGCGTCGTCAGGGTGCTGCTTCCGGCCGCTAGCATCGCCACGCCGGTCGCGCCGTGCTTGTACTTCTTCTTGCCTTCGACGTACAGGTTGCCTTGCGAATCGTAGCCGGGCGGCCAGTAGTAGTTGAAGTCCTTATCCTGATAGAGCGTTCCGTCGCCGGAAGCGCCTGCGTAGACGACGATTCCGCCCATGCACGTCGTCTGATTGCCTTCGAAGTTCGCTACGGCGAGGTTGCCGGTCGTCGGATCGACCGAACAGCCGATCGGATAGCCGTACGTGTCGCTGAGCGTTTTAATCGGGTTGGTGCCGCCGTGCGCGAACTCGAGAATCTGCGCCGCGGCGAAATCGGTGATGTAGACGTTGCTGGCGCTGTCCAGGCACTCGCCGTATGGGAACTGGAAGCCCGCCAGCTGGCCGAGGAGATTGCCCTTCTTCGACTTATATGCGTAGACGTCGACGGTTCCCGCGGGCTGATCGGAAACGTACAAAAGATACTGCGTGTGCTTTGCCGCGGGGCTCATCCACGACTTCGTGACGAGACGCTGCGGGCCGGGAAGAATGTGCTCCCGCGTCGTCATCGCAATCATTTCGGCGCTAGGCTTGGGAAGATGTCCCGCGCCGGCGCTTTGCACCGCGCCGGCCGAAGCCGTCATCGGCACCTGCGGGCCGGTACCGCTGCAGCCGCCGAGCGACGTCACCGTGAGCGACGCGATCAGGGTGCAGCCGACAACTGAGATCCTCATAATTTAGGAACGTGCTCCTTCCAAAAAATATACCCAGCTCTACTCCTGTAATGGAACGCTATGGAAGGTGTCCGCGGTAGAGGCGCAAGTCCCGAAAGCGTTGCTCCAGAGCCCAGGGAACGGGCCCGAAAGGCGAACCCGGAGAGGGGACGCATCGGCGGGCGCACGTCTGCCGAAAGTACGCGCGATGCGGCGCTATCGGCGCAGCGTCATGGTACGTTTGTACCACCCTTCGGCGCGCGTGAAAAAAGTTTGTCGGAACTCGAAGGGCGACGCTGTTAGACGGCAGAACGGGCGGTTCAACTAGTCACGCGGTTCGGTCTAAAAAACGTCGGTGTGGTTCGACGAGATTTAGACGGACCGTCCTGGTTGTTTTCTCATGGACGTTAGAGCTGCATCGTTGGGGGGAGTCGGGGAATAATGAAGACCTTAGCGCCGGTGACCGAGGGCGTGGCGCCGTTGCAAACGAGCGCTCCTACGAGCCCTCGAGTGTACGTCGTCCAGCGCCAGGTGCTCGTCGCCAAGGCGCTGTGCAGCGTCTTGGCGCACGATCCGGCCATCACCGTCGTCGGCGACGGCGCCGCGGTGGACGCCGACGATCTGGCGCGAACCGCGCCCAACTTGATCCTCCTGGATTCGGAGACGTCGTTCGACACGCTCTCCAACGCGATCGGAACCTGCCGGCTCGCTTGCCCGCGCGCGCGAATCGGCGTGCTCTCCGAGCATTTGAGTTCGGAAGTGATGCAGCGCGCCTTCTCCGCCGGCGCCGACGGCTACATCGTGAAAGACATTTTGCCCGAGGAGCTGATCGCTGCCGTGAAGACGATGAGCTCGGGCAGCCTGTACGTGGATCCGCGCCTGGTCGGGCTAATTCTTCGCAAGCACGCCGGCATCGGACGTCGCGAACCGAACGAACTCTCGCGCCGAGAAGCCGACATCGCGCGCTTGATTGCGGCAGGGTTGTCGAACAGAGAGATCAGCCGCCGTCTCGGCTTATCGGACAAGACGGTGAAGAATCACATCTCGCATATCTTTGCGAAGTTGAACGCAACGGCACGTACGCAAGTAGTCGTTTACGCCATCCGCAACGGACTCGCATAACCGGCCCGCATGGGCCGAAGGGGCTACGATAGCTAGGCCGTAGCTCGTTAGAAAGCGGTTCGGCCGGCACTTTCGCGCCGGGCATTTACGCAGTACGCTTATCGTAATGCAGGGAGTCGTTGCTTCCGCGCTCGTCGATAAGACGGCGCCGCAGCAGCTCGTTCGATATCCGGCACGCTTCGCCACGAATCTTATGATCGGCGATGCGTTTATGTTGCTGCTCTCCTCGTTCGTCGCGGCGATCGTCTTGGAGCGGCTCGGACATCGCGCGATCGAGCCGCTGGCGGCGCTTACGTCGATACTCGCCTCGGGCTGCGTGTGGATCGCCATCTTCGCCTACGCCGGTTTCTACCGGCGTTCGTTCGCCGTCTCTTGGCACGACGAGTACTACTGGGTCGCGGCCGTCTCGGCGCTCGCGGTCGTGCCGCAGCTGATCCTCTTCACGCTGCTGCCGCACATCTCGCCTTCGCGAATGCTGCTGCTCGCGACGATTCCGACGAACGTCGTAGTCATCGGAACCTTCCGCGCCGTGCTGCGCCGCTGGTGCGATCGCACCGGCGAGCTGCGCTCGCGCATCGCCTTCCTGGGCGAGCCGCGCGAGATCCAAGACGCCGAGAATCGTTTGGGCGAGCTGCGCGGCGCCGACACGTTCCTGATCCCGGCGCCCGGCTGGCCCGACTGCGCCGGCGTCGACCAGGCCGCGCGCGAGCAATACGAGCGATGGTGCTGGTCGGCGCGCCAATGGGGCGCCGACAAACTCGTCGTCATGCGCGTCCCGCCGCGCAAGGTGCTAAAGATGATGACCGCCGCAGCCGCGCGCCAGCGCCTGCGCATCGCGTTCGCCTCGCGCGAGATCCTCACCGATAGCGGAGAGTTTCACATCGAGCACGTGGCCGGCGAGCCGGTGCTCGTACCGGTGTTGCCGCGCGCCTGCGATCCGAGCGCGGGCATCTGGAAGGCGATCGTAGACCTCGGCGTCGCGGCCTGCGCGCTCGCGCTGCTCTGGCCGGTGATGCTGGTGGCCGCGATCGCGATCTACTGGGAAGACGGCGGCCCCGTGCTTTTCCGCCAAGAACGCGTCGGCCAGGACGGCGGCGTGTTCAAGATGCTGAAGTTTCGCTCGATGCGCCGCGACGCCGAGGCCTCGACCGGCGCCGTCTGGGCGACCGCACGCGACGGGCGCGTGACGAACGTCGGGAAGTTCCTGCGCCGCACGAGTTTGGACGAACTGCCGCAGCTCTTGAACGTGCTGCGCGGCGAAATGTCGGTCGTCGGCCCGCGTCCGGAGCGACCGGTCTTCGTGGAACGCTTTCGCGACGCGAACGAACGCTACGACGAGCGTCACCTCGTGCGTCCCGGCATCACCGGCCTCTCGCACGTGTACATGGCGCGCGACGTGGACCAATCGGCGATCGGCAAGCGCCTGGAATACGATCTGTTCTACATCGAGCACTGGTCGCCGATGATGGATCTCTCGATCGTCATCAAGACCGGCTGCGAAGTGCTGCTGCACCGGATCGCCGCATGACCGTCGCGATCATCTCCTCGCGCTTTCCGCGCTTCGGCGCCGAGACGTTCCTGGGCACCGAACTGGAAGGGCTGCGCCCGCACTTCGCGCGCGTGATCGTCGTGCCGGTTCGTCAGTCGCTCTTCTCGCTGCGGACCGTCGCCGACGCGCTGCGCACGGCCGCCCGGCATCCGCGGCGCACCGCCGGCGTTCTGCGCACGCTCTTCGGCCGCCCGGCCGCCCGAGCGTCTTCTTTAAGAACGTGCTCGTGCTGCCGCGCGCGCTCGCCGTCGCGCGCACGATCGAACGCGAGAAGGTGGATCACATCCACGCGTACTGGCTGTCGGCGCCCGCGACCGTCGCGCTCGTCGCGTCGGAAGTTACCGGCATCCCCTGGAGCTCGAGCGCGCACCGCTGGGACATCTACGAGAACAATCTCCTCGAGCGCAAAGCGCGCAAGGCTGCCTTTCTGCGCGCGATCTCCGAGCGCGGCGCCAGCGATCTGCGCGAGCGCATCGGCGCAAGCGATCGCGCCAAGGTATCGCGCGTACGCGTCGGCGTGAGCGATGCCGGCGCTCGGCGCGCGCGCCGCCGCGGGCCCGCTGCGCGTGATCTGCGCCGCGAATCTCATCGAGCAGAAGGGGCATCTCGATCTGCTGGCGGCGCTGGGAATCCTCGCGCTGCGCAAGGTTGCGTTTCGCTGCGATATTGCCGGGAAGCGGGCCGCTCTACGCCAAACTTGCTCGCCGCATCGAAGACCTGCGCTTGAGCGACCGCGTGACGCTGCGCGGACGCGTCGCGCACGATCGTCTGCTCGAGAGCCTCCAGCGCGGCGAATACGACGTCGCCGTGCTCGCCAGCCGCAGCGAGGGCAACGGGCGGATGGAAGGCATTCCCGTCGCGCTCGATGGAGGCGATGGCCGCCGGTTTGCCGTGCGTCGCCACCGATTCCGGCAGCATCCCCGAACTGCTCGACGCCGTAACCGGCATCGTCGTGCCGGCCGGCGACGCTCGCCGCATCGCCAACGCGCTCGAGCGCCTGGCGAACTCCGCGGACCTGCGCCGGCGGCTGGGCGACGCCGCGCGCGAACGCGTCGAGCGCGAGTTCAACATCGAACGCACCGGCCCGGCCCTTGCGGAGCTCATCAAGCGATCGTGAACGTTTGCGTCGTCGGTCTCGGTTACGTCGGCCTCCCTACCGCCGCGCTCGCTGCGAATGCGGGGCATACGGTCGTAGGGATACGACAGCAGCCCCGCGCTGCGCGACGCGCTGCGTAACGCGCGCCTCGACGGTTGCGAGGCCGACGTTGCGCACCTCGTCGAGCAGGTCGTTCGCGACGGACGCCTTTCGATCTCCGACCGCGTCGCAGCGGCCGATGCGTACGTCGTCTGCGTGCCGACGCCGATGGCCGGCGATCGGCCCGATATGCGCCACGTCGAATCGGCGCTGGCGGAGGTAGCCGCGGTCGTGCGGGCCGGCGATCTGATCGTGCTCGAATCCACCGTCCCGCCCGGAACGACCGAGCGCGCCGTGCGCCAAGCCCTGCGCGCCGCGGGCAAAGGCTTTACGAACGTCGGCATCGCGCACGCGCCCGAGCGCATTCTCCCCGGCGACATCATGCGCGAGCTGTTCGTGAACGACCGCATCGTCGGCGGCCGCACCCCCGAAGACGCGAACGCCGCGCACGATCTCTACGCCTCGTTCGTCGGCGGGCGCATCCATCGCACGGACCTTCGCACCGCCGAGTTCGTGAAGGTCGTCGAGAACACGTATCGCGACGTGAACATCGCCTTCGCCAACGAGTTGGCGCTCTTCTGTGAAGAGCTCGATATTGACGTCTGGCAGGCGATCGCGCTGGCCAACAATCATCCGCGCGTGAACATTCTGCGCCCGGGCCCGGGCGTCGGCGGCCACTGCATTCCGATAGATCCGCGCTTCCTCGCCGATCAGAATCCCTTCGCGACCGAGCTCATCCAGGCGTCGCGCCGCGTCAACGAACGGATGCCCAATCTCATCGCGCGCCGCGTCGTCGGCCTCATCGGCGAAGGCGACGGAGAGCGCAAGGTGGCGATCCTCGGCGCGAGTTACAAAGCGAACGTCAGCGACGTGCGCGAGAGCCCGGCGCGCCGCATTCGCGAGCTCTTAGACGAACGCGGGTTCCGCACGACCGTCTACGATCCGGTCGCGCAGCTCGCCGGCGCCGCCGAGACCTTGGAAGAGGCCGCCGAAGGTGCGGATGCGATTCTGCTCGCGGTGGATCACGACGCGTTCCGCAGCGTGGATCCGCAGGCGCTCGCGCCGCTCGTGCGCTCGCGCGTGCTCGTAGACTGCCACAACTTCTTCCCGCAGGCGCCGTGGTCGGCTGCCGGATTCGCCGTCTACGCGCTCGGCCGCGGCGCACACGTCGCGGCGCCGCCCGCCGGTCGGCAGCGGGAGCGAACGCCGGCATGAACTGCCTGGTGCTGATGGATGCCGCGCGTCCCGCGCGCTGGCAGCGCGACTGCATCGAACGTCTCGCGGCCGAGCACGCCGTCGCCGTGAGCGTGCTTCCGAGCACGCCGCCCCGCGCGAGCGATACGTTCGTGCGTGGCCTGGTCGGCGGCAAAGCCTTGCGCGCGACGGCCCCGCCGCAGATCGCCGCTGCGCACGCAAACGCCGCAACCGACCTCGTGCTCGATCTGCGCGCCGGCGCGCCCGCCGATGCGAGCGAAAGCGCGTGCGCGCGCTACTGGTATCTCTGCGACGGCGAAGGCGCCCCGCTCGGCACGCTGCCGGGCGCGCGCGAGATCGCTGCCGGCTCGCCGACCTTTACGCTCGAACTGCGCGCACGCGACGCGAGCGGCTCGCAGACCCTGCGAGCGGGGACGTTCAAAGCGCTCTATACGTACGCGCGCTCGATGGAGGTCGCGCTCGCCGAGTGCGCGCGCTGGCCCGCGCTCGCGCTGGCGCTCGCCGCCGACCCGGCCCGGGCGCCGCGCCGCGAAACCCCGCCGCCAAAGCCACACGACGCAACGCCGCCCCGCATCCCGCTCGCGTCGCTGCTGCTGCGCCAAGCCGCCGCGTTCGTCGCGCACCTCTACACGCATATCTTCGTTGACGCGCGCTGGAGCGTCGGGCTCATCCGCGGCACGCCCGGGGAGTTCTTGCGCCCCGCCTATCGCCCGGAAATCGCCTGGCTGCGCACGCCCGCGCCGGACTTTCTTGCCGATCCGTTCGTCGTGCGCGCGAGCGACCGGCGCTACGTGCTCGGCGAACGCATTGACCGCGCGACCCAAAACGGCTTCATCGCCTGTCTGGACGTGGAAGAAGACGGCAGCGTGCGCGGCGAGCGGCTCGTCATGCGGTCCGAGCGCCATCTCTCGTATCCGTACGCCTTCGAGCACGCCGGCGCGTGGTACATGGTTCCCGAGAGCGCGCAGGAACGCCGCGTCGTCCTCTATCGCGCGGCCGCGCTGCCGTACGAATGGGAGCCGGTCGCGACGCTCCTCGAGGACGTCGCCGCCTGCGACAACACGATCGTTCGCCACGGCGGCCGATGGTGGCTGTTCTGCACGCACGCCGATCGCGACGCGCACTTGAATCTCTTCCTCTACTACGCGGGCGATCTGTTCGGGCCGTGGACCGCGCACGCCGGGCAATCCGGTCAAGACCGATATCCGCTCCTCGCGGCCCGCCGGCACGCCATTCGTCGAAGACGGCGCGCTCTACCGTCCCGCCCAAGACTGCGCGCGCGCCTACGGCGATGCGATCGCATTCAATAGAGTCATCGCGCTCGACGAGCGCGCCTTCGCCGAGGAGACGATCGCGAGATCGCCGGGCGCGCACACGCTCTCGCACGACGGCGGTCTCATGGCGATAGACTCCAAGCAGACGATCTTCGCAAGCCCCGCCGTGATTCGCGGTCGCCTAAAGCGCTTGGCGGCGCGTATCGGGAGGGCCGCCGCGTGATGATCGCGCCGCGTCCGGCCCCCGTGCCGTTTCTGCGTCCGCCGCTGCTCGCCGCGCTCGCGCTCACCTGCGCCGTGTTCGCGGTTGCAATGTACGCGGCGACGTCGGGCGCTGCGATGGCGCTCGTGGTGCCGCTGGCCATCGCGCTGCTGCCCGTTTTACTCGTGCTCGCGTGGAATCATCCGCTCGTCTTCCCGTACGGAGCGTACGCGATTCTCATTCCGTTCGATCTGCTGCTTTCGCTGCCGCAGCTCGGCACGGCCGCTCGCCTTGGCGGCGCGGTCTCCGGCCTCGCGCTGCTGCTCTGGCTGCTGCGCACGCGCAAGATCGTCGTGCCAGCGCCGGCGCTCGCCGCGTGGCTCGGCCTCGCGCTTTGGTCGTGCGTCTCGATGCTTTGGGCGCCGGATGCGGCCAGCGCCGCGCACGAGTGCGGCACGCTCGCACAGCTCGTGCTGCTCTACGCGATCGTCTCGCTCGTCCCGGCGACGCCGCGCGACGTCATCGCGCTCTTCGGCGCGGTCGTCGTGGGCGGCCTTATCGCCGCGTGCTTCGGCATTCGCGAGTTCGCGCATCCCACCGCCGCGCAGCAGCTCATCAGCCAAGTCTCCGACCGCATTCCGCTGCTCGTCGGCACGCAACGGTTAGACGTGAACGAGTTCGCCGACAGCCTGCTCCTGCCGCTGGCGATCGCCGGCGCCGCCACGGTGAGCGCGCGCAAGATCACATGGAAGGCCGCCGGCGTCGCGGCGATCGGCGTGCTGCTCTATGCGATGAGCTTGGCGGCCTCGCGCGAAGCCTTCGTCGCCGTCGCGGTCGTCTTCGGCTACCTCTTCATCGTGATGCCGCAGCGCGCGCAGATCGGCGCGCTCGGCGCGGGGCTCGCCGCGCTCGTCTTGGCCAACGGAAATCTGCTGCATCGCTTCCTCTCCGCGTCGGCCAGCGGCGGATCGGGGCGCCTGTCGATCTGGACCGCGGGTCTAGCCGCCTTCAAAGAACACTGGCTCGTCGGCGCCGGCAGCGGATCGTTCGCCTCCGCGTACGATCAGGTCTACTTGCGCGTCTTTCAGCCGTACGATATGGGCTGGTCGCGCGCCGCGCACAACATGCTCGTGCAGAACGGCGTCGAGTACGGCGTCGTCGGGCTCGCGTTGCTGGTCGGCGCGATCTGGCTCACGCTGCGCGGCCTTCCGCGCCTGCGCCGCACGCATCCGCTCTTCACGCTGCGCGCCGGCATCGTGGCCGCGCTGCTCGGCCTCTGCGTCGCGGGCTTCTTCGTGGACCTCACGACGGCCAAAGTCTTCTGGCTCGCGCTGAGCCTGATCGCCCTCCTGCGAGCGTGCCTGGAATGATCGCGCACGTGCTCACCTTCCTGTACTATAACCAGTCGTTCGGGGCCACGGCCGTCAACGCGAAACTCTCCGCGCGCTACATGGCCGCGCACGCAGACTTCGTGGAGACGAGCGGCTTTAATAACGAGGCGGTCAACGCATTCAAAGCCGCCGGCGGCCGCTTCGGGATGACGTACGTGGATCCGACGTACGTTCCGTACTGCGTGCCGCCGTTCAGGCCACCGGCCGGACGCTGTGCCGGCCCGATCGGCGATCTCAATCCCGCCGAGAGCGCGTGGTTCCACGATGCGGGCGGCGCGCGCGTGCATCGCGAGGATTCCTACACCGGGCAGTATCAGGAGTTTCTCAACCCGGCGGCGTCGGCGGCGCGCAAAGCGATCGTGCAGTGGATGAACTGGTACGTCGCAAAATCGCCCGATCTCGATTTCTTTTTTGCCGACGATACCGGCTCCACGTTCTCCGGCCCCGACCTCACGCCGGCGACCGGCATGTTCTACGGTTTCAACGCGGTCGGCGTCGAGATTCCCGGCGACGAAGGCTGGATCGCCGGCGAAAACGCGCTCTTCGCGAGCGTGCCGCGCAAGCTCGTCATCAACGGCGGCGACGGCTTCAAGCCCGCCTACGACGGCGCATTTTTGAAAAATCCGAACGTCGCCGGCGCCAATCACGAAGGCTGCTTTAACGCTGGTGCCTACGGCGGCCGCGTGAGCGATGCCAAGAACGCCTGGCAGATGCAGGCCGAGGGTCTGCTCGCCGATCTCCCGTTCCATAAGTACTCGTTCTGCATGATGAACGGACCGCCGGTGGCCGCCAATCGCCTCTACGCGCTCGCGTCGTGGTGGCTCACCTACGATCCGCAGTATTCGGTGATCGCGCCGATCGCGCCGGCAGCCGACGGCAACACGGTCTTCCCCGAGTACGAAATCGTGCCGCAGGGGCCAAAAAGCTCCGCATCCGGCGGCCGCATCCGCGCGCTCTACCGCGGCGGCCTCTACGTGCGCGAGTTCGATCGCTGCTTCCAAGGTGGCAATCCGATCGGCCCCTGCGCCGCGCTCGTGAATCCCTCCGCGTCGCCGCGCTCTCTGCCGTCGCTGAGCCGCCGTTACACGCACGCGCTCGCGCTGACCGACGAAAGCGCCGCCGCGGGCGGCCGCGCGCTCTGGAACGGGAACGTTCCCGCCTCGCTCGGGCCGGTGCAGGCCCTGATCGTGAAGCAATGATCGTCGTAGACCGCCTCTCGAGCTTCGAATCGTTCGAAGCGATCCGTCCGCGCTGGAACGAGCTGTTCGCGGTGGATCTGCACGCGAACTTTTTCCTCTCGTGGGAATGGATGCACGCCTGCCTTTCCACCGACGGCAAGTCGTGGTTCGTGCTCGCCGTGCGCGACGGCGACGGCCCGTACCTCGCCTTCCTCGCGCTCACGTATGGCAGCGTGGAAGCCGCCGGCCTCACGCTCAACCGCGAACTGTACCTCGCCGGCATCCCGCGCAGCGACTACACCGGCATGCTCGCGTTGCCGGGCGAAGAGTCGCGCGTCGTTCCGGCGCTCGCGCGGTACGTAGATGCGCTCCCGTGGGACAATTTTACGCTCAGCGATTCCGCCGACGAGCGCATCGCGGCGCTCGCGCGCGCGTTCGATTCCGATCGCTACGCGCTCGCCGCCGGCGAGCCGACGCCCTCACCGTACATTGATCTCCCCGCCACCTGGGATGAGTACTTCGCCGGGCGCGGACACTCGACGCGCCGCTCGCTGCGCGCCAAGTTTCGCAAGGCCGAGGCGCTCCCGGGCTATCGCTTTTCCATCTCGTCGCCGGACGACGCGGATGCCGCCATAGACGTGCTTCTCCAGCTCAACAGCGCGCGTTGGAAGAAAGATCTCGCCAAGCGCCGCCGCATCTTCGGCGAGCTCTTCCGCCGCTGCGCCGCCTCCGGCCGCTTCGTCGTCGCCACGCTCCACGCCGGCGACACGCCGCTCGCCGCGCAAGGCTCCTTCGTCGAGCCGCACTCCAAGACGATGCTCGGCTACATGATGGGCTACAACGACGAGTACGCGAAGATATCGCCCGGCGCGCTGCTGCTGGCGCTGAGCATCCGCTACGCGATCGAGCAGGGCTACGCGCGCTACGACTTCGCGCGCGGCAGCGAAGAGTTCAAGCTCTCGTTCTGCACGCAGATCGCCCACACGAATCACGCCAAGCTCACGCGCCGCGGCTTCAAAGCCGCCGCCGTCAACGCCGGGCGTCAGGGAATCGTCGCCGCCAAGGGCGTCGCGCGCACGATTCTGCGGAGGCCCGCATGAGCGTGCAGGTTCGCAAGGAGATCGCGATCTTCTCGCAGTTCTACGAGCCCGAGCCGTGCGCCGCGAGCAATCGCGTCGCCGCGCTCGCGCGCACGCTAGCCAAGAGCGGCCACCGCGTGACGGTCGTAACCGGCATGCCGTCGTTTCCGAAGGGCGAAGTGGACGCGGCGTACCGCGGCATCAAGCGCTGCGTCGAGAGCGACGGCCCCGTGCGCGTCCTGCGCCGCCGCGCGCCGCTCGCGCGTCCGGGCAGTTTCGCCGCGCGCCCGCGCAACTGGCTCGCGCAAGCCTTCGCCCTCGCTTGGAGCGCGCTCGCCGAACTGCGCGGCACCGATACGGTGATCGTCTCGTCGCCGCCGATCACGATGGCGATCCCCGCGCTGATCGCGTCGTGGCGGCATCGCGCAGCGCTCGTCGTAGACGTGCGCGACGTCTTCCCGGATATGGGCGTGCGCCTGGGCGTCTGGCGCTCCGGCAGCCTCGTCGCGCGCGCGCTCGGCTTCTTCGTGGACCGCCTCTACGCGCGCGCCTCGCTCGTCGTCGCCGTCACGCAGAGCGCGCGCGACTCGATCCTCGCGCGCGGCGTGCCGCCCGAGCGCGTCGTGCTCGCGCCCAACGGGTTCGACTTCTCGCAAGCCATCAAGCCGCGCCGCCGCGAAGCGCGCCGCACCTTCGAAGTGGCGTACGCGGGGAACATGGGCCTGGCGACCGGCTTGGATATCGTGCTCGACGCCGCCGCCATGCTGCGCGATCGCCCCGAGGTGCGCTTCGTGCTCGCCGGCGGCGGCCTCGACGCGCGGCGTCTGCTCGAACGCATCGAGCGCGAACGTCTGGAGAACGTGCGCTTTCTCGGCGTGCTCTCGCGCGCGCAGAGCCTCGAACTGCTCGCCGAGGCCGATGCCGCGATCGTGCCGCTGCACGGCGGGCTCGAAGACGCCATTCCGTCGAAGATGTTCGACGCGCTCGCCGTCGGCTGCCCGATGATCCTGAGCGCGCGCGGCGAGGCGGTGCGCCTCCTGCAGTCCAGCGGCGGCGGCGTGCACGTCGAGCCGAACGACGGACCCGCGCTCGCGCGCGGCATCGAGCGCTGCTTGCAGGAACGCGGCGCGTTCGAAGCCGGCGCGGCCGCCGGGCAAGCCTTCGTGCGCGCGAACTTCGATCGCGAGCGCATCATGCTCGGCCTGGCCGGCCGGATCGGAGCGCTGGCGTAATGTCGCAGCACGTGCTCCACGTCGCCGATTACGGCAATCGCGCTCCGGGCAGTTTCGTGCCGGCGATCGTCGCGCTCTCGCAAGGAACTGCGCGCCGCCGGCGACCGCTGCTCGCTTCTGGTACGGGCGGTCGAAGGCGCCGTGTGGCATGCCGATGCGGCGGCGGCGCTCGATTCGTTCGCGACCGCATCCTCGCCGCGCGAGGTCTTCGAGGGCGTCTGGCGCGCGAACGCCGACGTCGTGCACGTGCATTTCGCCGGGTGGTCGCTCCCGGCGACGGCCGCCGCCTACGCGCGCGGCGGGCGCGTCATCTGGCATCTGCACAGCTCGATGGAGAGCGGCGCCGGTCCGCTGCGCCTCGCGGCGCGCGCCGGCAAGTACGCGCTCTTCGGCGCCGGCGTCCATCGCTTCGTCGCCGTCTCCGATACGCTGCGCCGCGCGACGATCGCGATGGGCGTCGCGCCCGCGCGCACGACCGTGCTGCGCAACGCGGTAGATACGCATCGCTTCCGTCCGCCTTCGCCCGCCGAGCGCGCGAACGCGCGCGAGGCCTTGGGCATCGCACCCGGAGAGCGCGTCGTGCTCTTCTTCGGGCGCGACGTCGCGATCAAAGGCGCCGATCTGCTCTGGAACGCGCTCGACGGCGCGCCCGCCGCTCACCGTTCTCGCGGTCGGCCTTCCGCCCAGCGCCGCCGCCGAGTTTCGCAACCGCGTGCGCACGATCGAGTTGCCCTTCGTCGCGGATACCGCGCCGCTCTACTGGGCCGCCGATCTGCTCGCGCTGCCGAGCCGCCGCGAAGCCGCGCCGTACACGCTCCTCGAGGCGCTCTGCGCGGGTTTGCCGGCGATCGCGAGCGATATCGCGCCGCTGGCCGAGATCGCGCGCGAGGCCTCCGGCGTGCGCCTCGTTCCGCAGCGACCCGGCAAACCTCGCGTCGCGCGCTGCGCGAACCGTTCGCCTACGCCCCCGCGCAGGTCGAGAACGCGCGCGTGCGGTTCGGGCTCGAACGCTGGGTCGGCGAGATGCGGAGTCTCTATGCCGCGTAACGGAAGGCGCTCCGTCCTGCAGATCGTCGGCAGCCTGGATTCCTACGGCGCCGAGAACTTCGTCTCGCTGCTCAGCCGCGAATTGGATCGCCTCGGCGTCTCGGTCGCGATCCTCACCGTGCGCGGCGAGCCGCGCAATCTCGGGAGCGTTCCCGTGCTGAGCGCGCAGCGGCGTTCGCGCTGGGATCTCGCCTTCTTCGCGCGCATGGTGCGCATCATCCGCGAGCAGAAGCCGACGGTCGTCCACACGCACGGCTACCACGGCAAACTCTGGGGCCGCCTGGCCGCGCGCGCGGCCGGCGTGCACAACATCGTGCACACCGAGCACAACAGCGATCTGCGCAGCCAGGCCGTCCAGCGCGTCGTCAATCGCATCCTCCATCGCTCGACCGGCGCGGTCGTCACGTTCTCCGAAGGGCTCGCCGCGCGCGTCGCCCGCGAAGACAACGTCCCGCGCGAGCGCATCGTCGTCATCCCCAACGGCGTCGCGTTGCCGGAGGGTTCGCGCGGCCGCAGCGACCCTGCGCGTCGAGCCGCCGCTCGAGCGCGGCGCCAAGCTCCTCCTGCACGTCGGCCGCCTGCAGAAGGTGAAGAACCAGCAGCTCGCCGTCCGCGTCTGCCGCGCGCTGCGCGACCTCGCGCCCGACCAGCATTTCTGCGTGCTCTTCGCCGGCGCCGGCGAAGACGAAGCCGCCTTGCGCGAACTGGCGGAAACGCTCGGCGTCGCCGATCGCACGCGCTTTCTCGGCTACCGCAGCGACGTTGACGAGATCATGCGCCGCTGCAGCGCCGTGCTCGTCACCTCGCTCAACGAAGCGATGCCGCTCACCGTGCTCGAGGCGATGTACGCCGGCACGCCGATCGTCACGACGCCCTGGCAAGGCGCGCGCGAGCTGCTCGAAGAGGGCCGGCTCGGCTGCATCGCGCCCAACTACGATCCGAAGGCGATCGCTACGGCCCTCACGCACTGGCTCGCCGATCGCGAAGGCACGATGCGCGCCGCGGATGCGGCCTTCGCGGTCGTGCGCAGCCGCTTCGATATCCGCCTGACCGCGCGCGCACACGCGGCACTCTATGCGAGGTTCGATGTTGCAAGTTAACGCCGTCGCCGCGTCGGCCATCTCCGTGCGCGGCGTCCACAAGAGCTTCAAAGGACGCGCCGTCCTGCACGACGTCAACCTCGAGGTGCGCCGCGGCGAGCTGCTCGGCTTGCTCGGCCCGAACGGCGCCGGCAAGACGACGCTCATGAAGATGATGGCGACGCTCACCATTCCCGATCGCGGCAGCATCGAAGTGGACGGGATAGATATCCAGAAGGATCCGCTGCTCGTGCGCTCGCGCATCGGGCTGTGCGGCAGCGACGACCGCAGCTTCTACTTCCGGCTCACCGCGCGCGAGAACCTCACCTTCTTCGGCGCGCTCGCGGGCCTGCGCGGGCGGCGCCTCCAGCGCGGCATCCAGAAGGCGATGCGCGACGTCTCCCTCACCGACGCGATAGATCGCCGCTTCGGCGAGTTCTCGAGCGGCATGCGCCAGCGCATGATGGTCGCGCGCGCGCTTGCTGAGCGATCCGGATATCCTCTTCTTCGACGAGCCGACGCGCGCGGTGGACCCGATTCACGCCGACGAACTGCGCCGCATGCTGCGCGAAGAGCTCGTCGAGCGGCGCGGCAAGACGATCGTGCTTGCGACGAACTTGCTCGAAGAGGCCTGGGCCATCTGCGATCGCGTCGCCGTCGTGAGCAACGGCACGATCGTCGCGGTCGCGCCGCCCGAGCGAACTGGGCGGCGAGAAGGTCACCGCCCTGCACTCTAGCCCCATCGAGCTCTTCAAGGCGATTACGTCGTATGGTTGCTGAGCGCACTCTCCAAGACCGGTGCGATCTTCGTGCGCGACGCGCGCGTCGCGCTCTCCTACCCTGCCTACTTTCACTCGCAGTGGGTCGCGATCTTCGTCGAGGTCACGATCGCCTACTACCTCTCGATGATCGTCTCGCCCTCGCGCGCCTTCGGCGCGAACGGCCACGCCGGCAGTTACTTCACCTACCTCGTCGTGAGTTTCGCCTTCGTCACCTTTCAGAACAACGCGATGCTCAGTTTCGCCGAGAACATTCGCGAAGGGCAGACGACCGGCACGCTCGAGGCGGTGCTCGCTACGCCCACGAGCCTCTCGCTCATCATCCTCGCCACGGGCTTGTGGTCGTTCGCGCTCACGCTCGGCCGCGTCGTCTTCTACTTCGTGCTCGCGCTCTTTTTCGGCCTGAACCTGCACCACATGAACTGGACGACCGCCGGCGTCTTTCTGCTGCTCACGATGCTCGCGGTCTCGCCGATCGGCGTGCTGGCCGCCGCCGCGACGATGGTCTTCAAGAAGACCGGGCCGCTCGCGTTCTCGGTCAACAGCGCGACGAGCCTCTTCGGCGGCGTCTATCTGCCGCTGGCCAAACTCCCGCTCGCGCTTCAGGTCATCGGATGGATGCTGCCGATCACGCACGCGCTCAACGGCATTCGTGCCGCGATCTACGGCGCGTCGCTCTGGGACCTGCGCGTGGAGGTGCTCTGGCTGCTCGGGCTCACGGCGGTGCTCATGCCCTCCTCGCTCTACATTTTTGCGCGCACCGTCGCCCGCGGGCGGCACGACGGAACCCTCGGTCAGTATTGATGGAAAGAACCACTCGGGAGAGTCTCATGAAACGTTCCAATCTTCTCGCATCACTTGCGCTGGCGTTCGCCTTCGCGGCAACCGGCGCGGCCGGCCTCGCCGCGAGCGCGTACGTCATCCACCCCGGCGATCAGCTCCTCGTCTCGGTCTACGGCGAACAGGCGCTCACGCAGACGGTGAGCGTCCTGCCCGACGGCTGCGTGGACTTGCCGCTGGTCGGCAGCGTGCGCGTCGCCGGACGCACGCCCGACGGCGCGCGCCAAGCGCTCTCGCACGCACTGGCGCAGTACGTCCGCAATCCGATGGTGACGGTCGAAGTCGTCACGCAGGGGCAGATGAACGCCCTCGTGCTGGGCGACGTGAAATCGCCCGGCAAGTACGCGCTGCGCTCGAACGCCAAACTCTCCGACGCGATCGCCGCCGCCGGCGGCCTCGACGGCTCGGTGGAAGGCGACCTCCCGACGGCGCGCGTCGTGAGCGAAAGCGGCGGCCCCGTCCGCACGGCCTCGCTCGAAGGGCTCTTCCGCGCCGGCGACGACACGCAGGATCTTCCGCTCGCCGACGGCTCGGTCGTCTACATTCAGTCGCGCGAGCCGTTCGCCGTCGAAGTGATCGGCGCCGTGGACCATCCCGGCGACGTGGAAGTGCACGCCGGCGATCGGTTGAGCATCGCCGTGGCCAAGGCCGGAAACAGCGCGACCGCGCAGTCCGATCTCAGCCACGTCTACATCAGCCGCAAGGATCCGAGCGGCTCGGAAATCACCCAAGAAGTGGATATGTACCAGGCGCTCGAGCACGGCAACCTCGCCGGCGATCCGAAGCTGCAAAAAGGCGACGTCGTCTTCGTTCCGCAGTCGAAGAAGGCCAACGCGAACGGCTTCAACTTCCTGAGCGTCCTCCGCTTGATCTTCGGAATCTAAGAACGAGATGATTGACGTATACGAGATCGCCCTCGCCTCCTCGAACAAGCCGCCCGTTCGCGACGCCTTCGTCATGGTCGAAGAGTGGATCGCGATCTTCCGGCGCCGCAAGAAGGTCTTCCTCATCGCGCTCGGCTCGCTCTTCGCGCTGCTGCTGCTCATCACGCTCACCACCTCGAAGTCGTACACGAGCCAGGCGAGCGTGATCGTGGGCATGGCGCGTCAGCCCAACAGCGGCGACGCTCCGACGAACCTGCCGATCCTCAACGCGCTCGTCGTCGCCTCCGGCATTCAGTCCAGCGAGACGTACGCCGAGCTCATGACCGAGGCGCCGGTGGCGGGCCAAGTCATCAAGCAGTTGAACCTGCAGACGAGCAATCGCGCCCTGCTCTCGAAAGTGAAGGTCGAGCCGGTCAACAACTCGTCGGTCATTCGCATCTCGGCGACCTGGTCGGATCCGCAGACCTCAGCGCGCATCGCCAACGCCTTCGCGCAGGCCTTCATCGAACGCGAGCGCGATCTAGCGACCGCGCAGGCGCAGACCGCGATAGACTTCCTCAGCTGCGGAGATGCCGGCCGCCGCCGCGCGCCAGCACGCCGCCGATGCGGCGCTGAGCCAGTTCCAGAAAGCGCACCAAGTTGCCGACATGAGCACGCAGGCTCAGGCGACGGTGAGCGCGCTCACCTCGCTCGACGTCAAAGCCGGCCAGCTCCAGCTCGACATGCGCCAGGCCGGGGCGGAGCTGCGCAGCAACGCATCGCAGGAAGGCGCCGTCGCTCCGACGGCTCCCGGCTCGCAGTCCCTCGCACCCAATCCGGTCGTGGAAGAGCTGCGCACGCAATTGGCCACCGTGCAGACCCAGCTCGGCGAAGCGCGCCGCACGTACACCGAGCGCCACCCGACCGTCATCGCGCTCGAAAATCAGGAGCGCCAGCTCGAGCAAGAGATCGCGCACGAGCCCGCGACGATCGTCTCGGGCACGAGCACGGTGCCCAATCCCATCTACGAACAGCTCACCCAGCAGGCCGCCGGCTATCGCACCGAGATCGCCTCCGATCGCGCCGGCTTGGCCGAGATCGCCGCGCAGCGCAAGCAGCTCTTGGGTCAGATCAAACTCCTCCCCGACGAAACCATGCAGATGGCCGATCTCCAGCGCGACGCGCGTCAAGCCGACGCGGTCTACACCGCGCTGCAGCAGCGCATGAGCGACGCGCTCATCGCCAAGAGCGGCGCCATCGGCGACGTCACCGTCACCGCCACCGCCGATCCGGCCGATGCGGTCTCGCGTCCGAGCCGCGTGATGATGCTGCTCGTCGGCACGCTGCTCAGCCTCATCCTCGCCACGACGCTCGTCGCCGTGCTCGAAAATCTCGACCGGCGCGCGCGCTCGGAGGCCGAGATCCGCGCCGCCTTCGGCCGCTACGTGCTCGGCGTCATGCCCGATCTGCAGGCCGGCGACGACGAGGCCCTGCTCTGGCTGCGCGCGATGGCGCTCGAATCGCTGCTCAAACTCGTGCGCTCGATCTGGTTCTCATCGCCGCGCGAACTGCGCTCGGTGGCGTTCACGAGCCCGCGCGCCGGCGACGGCAAGAGCACGCTGGCGATCAACGTCGCGTGGACGCTCGCCGAAATGCAGCAGCGCGTGCTGCTGATAGACGGCGACCTGCGCCGCCCGATGCTGCACAAACTGCTGAACGTGCCGAATCAGTTCGGCTTGGCCGACGTGCTCGGCGGCGTCACGACGCTGCGGGAGTGCGTGCGCGGCACGCCCATCCGCGGCCTCGACCTGCTCACGAGCGGAACGCCGCAGGTCGCTCCCGCGCTGCTCCTGCAGTCCGGCGACATCACGAACCTCCTGCGCGACGCCAAAGACCTCGGCTACGACCGCGTGATCGTGGATCTCCCGGCGGTCATCCCCGTCGTAGACGCCGCCGCAATCGCCGAAAAACTCGACGGCACCGTGCTCGTCGTCTCCGCGACGAACACCGGCGCCGACTTCGCACGCGAGGCCGTCTCGTACGCCGGCAGCGTAGGCATCACGAACCTCATCGGCCTGGTCGTCAACCGCGTCCGCCGCGAAACCGGCGCCGACGCCCCCTACTACCTAGCCACCCACGCCGCCCCGCTTCAGCTCCCCACCAATGTGTCATCCTGAGCCTGCCGAAGGACAGCACCCCCGTGTCATCCTGAGCCCGTCGAAGGACCCCGTGTCATCCTGAGCTTGTCGAAGGACGCGCCGAAGAACAGCGGACCGAACCGTGTCATCCTGAGCCCGTCGAAGGACAGCCAAAAGACGCGCGCCACAACGTGTCATCCTGAGCCCGTCGAAGGACAGCCAAAAGACGCGCGCCACAACGTGTCATCCTGAGCCTGTCGAAGGACAGCGGATAGGGGGCGCGGCGTCGAACGGGACTCTGCGATGAAACCGCTAGAGCCGCATTCGTGCGCCAGGCACCCAACTGACCTGGAACTCCGGCCACCAGCCAGGCGTTTGTTCTGACGATGGCGGGTATTATCGGCGGTATTTTACGGCGTCTTCGTGGCGGGTCTGGCCAGGTGCAGCTGCGATTGTTCGAGCGTGCTTTCACTCCAGCAGATCACCCTCTGCGGACTGAACTGGATGCACGTTACGCCGCCATGCGCGAGGCGATGGCTTCGGGCCGGCGCGAAGCTATCGCCGCGCTGTTGACGTCCGGCTTTGTGAGCGTGGACGTTCGCGGTAAGAAATCGACGGGCGATCAAATGATTGATTCGGTCCTGCGTCTGCGGATCGATCGCTCAAGGCGAACAGCGACAACGACGCTCGTCGACATCGAAGCGAGCGCTAATGCCGCCAGAGTCCTACAACATTACGCAATGACGACTACCGAAGACGCCGTTTCGATCCCAAAGAAGCTCCAGACCTTATCAGTCGATACGTGGGTCTACTGCAATTGCACGTGGCTGCTGGCAAAGACCCAGACGTTGGAGGTGGAGTCGCTCTCCGGAATCGGAGCACACTTCTACGCAAAGGCGAAGCCTGCGACGGACCGCCGAAGTGACGTTACCGGCGGCCCAGGACCGTAACGTGAAGCGCAGTCGCGGCAATGGAGATTTCGATTATCAGCGCTTTCGCTAAATAACAAAAAAGTCGTCAAGTGACCACTTTTCTGTTTGTCACCCTGAGCCCGTCGAAGGCGCCCGAATCCGTCGAAGGACAGCGTGGCACCCGAGCCCGTCGAAGGACCGTCGAAGGACAGCGTGGCACCCCCCGTGTCATCCTGAGCCCGTCGAAGGACCGCCGAAGAACAGCGGACCGCCCCGTGTCATCCTGAGCCTGCCGAAGGACCCCGTGTCATCCTGAGCCTGTCGAAGGACGGCTTGACAGGTGACCATTAGGTCACATATAATCCATATGCGTGGATGAGGTTTTCAAGGCTTTGGCCGACCCCAGCCGCCGTCACCTACTCGATAGTCTCTATCTCGAAGACGGACAAACGTTGGGCAAGCTGGCAGCAGAGCTGGATATGACCCGCTTCGGCGTGATGAAGCACCTTCGCGTCCTCGAAGACGCACATCTCGTCGTCACGCGCCGCAGCGGTCGCGAAAAGCTCCACTATCTCAACCCGATACCGCTGCAACTGCTATACGATCGGTGGGTCGGCAAATACCGCCGCCGGCCCGCGCGCTCGCTGACCGCTCTCAAACGACGCCTGGAGGAAGCATGAGTCAAACACTAACGCACGTCTACGAAGTCTACATCCGCACGACCCCGGAGAAGCTTTGGGACGCGATCACGGATCCCGCGCAGACCCAGCAATACTTTTTCGGCTGTTCCGTCGCCTCGGATTGGCAGCAGGGCAAGCCGCTCGTATACACGATGGACGACGGCTATATCCCGTTCGAAGCGACGATCGAGGCCATCGAGCCGAAGACCCGCATCGTCCATTCGTTCAAGTCGAATCCGGAAGACAACTCGACCTACTCCGATGACCCCGTCTCCCGCGTCACGTACGAAATCGAGCAACTCGGTCCGACGTGTCTGCTGCGCCTGACGCACGAGCACTTCGCTGGCGAAACGAGCACGACGAAGGGCACGCACCACGGCTGGCAGATGATCCTCAGCGGCCTCAAGACGCTGCTGGAGACCGGCGAGCCGCTGAAGATCGAGCGCAAAGAAGAAGCGGCCGTATGAACTCGAACCCAGAGCGGGCGTTCGCCGTCACCGGCATGGACCTAAGCGGTTACATGGTGCAGGACGCGCCGCGCGCGATCGCGTTCTACCGCGACGTGCTCGGCATGGTGCCGGCACGTCTGTATCCGGACGATCGCGGCGCCGAATACGATCTTGCCGACGGCACGACGTTCGGGCTCTGGGGCGGCGGCGGAAAAGTGATGCCGTTTCAGCCCAGCAACGGCATCCTCTTCACCGTTGACGATTTCGACGCAGCCGTCAAGGCGGTCAAAGAACGAGGGCTACGCGTGGTCCTCGATCACGAGCTGCCCACTTGCTTCATGATCGCCTTCCCCGACTCCGAAGGCAACCTAATCTTTCTCCACAAGCGCAAGCCCCCCGTGTCATCCTGAGCCCGTCGAAGGACCATCGCATGTCATCCTGAGCTTGTCGAAGCAAATGTCATCCTGAGCTTGTCGAAGTTGACGCCTACGTGGCCGCACTCGGCGCTTGCAGCTCGAGCAGCTGCGTGTAGCGCGCCCGAACGCGCTCGGCCTCCACGTGATCGTACGCGCGGGAGGCCTCGCGCGCGAGCAGCTCCAGCAGCTCAACCTCGTCGGGGTCGAGCTGCGCGCCGTTCGCGTGCGCCCCGTACAAGGTGAAGCTCACGAGCTCGTGGCGCACGGTCACCGGCACGGCGATCGTGTACATCGCCGCATCCTCCGGATCGAGATGCGAGCGCAGATCGTCGAGCCAGACGATCTTCTCGTCGGCGAGCAGCATGCGCACCAACAGGTCGTTCGCGTCGAATCCCTGCGGCGCCATCAAGGTGTCGCGCGCGGTCGCGACGCCTCTAAAACGCCGTCCGTCGTCGGAGCGTCGGTAGAGCGCGGCGGCGGCGAGCCGCAGCGAGTCCACCGGCACCTGCACGAGGCCGTCTACGATCGCATCTTCGTCGGTAGCGTAGGGAAGCGCCGCCGCCGCGCGCCGCAGACGCCGCTCGGCAAGCCGCCGTCCGTGAAAGAAGATGCGCTCGACCACGCCTTCAACCGTGCGGTTGATCCGGTCGAGCAGAAACCCGACGGCGATCGTCGCCAACAGCTCGATACCCACCGTAAAGCGCCCGATGGCCACGACGCGCGAGAAGAACCAGTCCAAGATGGAAACGAGCGCGATCACGCTCAGCGAGAGAACGCTGTAGACCAGCGCTCGATTCAAGACGAAGTTTACGTCGAGCACGCGCAGTCGAAACACCGCGTAGGCGATGCAGATCGGCATCAGCACCACGGCGAAACCGACGACTTGCCCCACGGCGAACGGCACGCCCGGAACGTAGTAAATCGCATACGCGACGAACGATATCGCCGTGCCGAGCGCGATGAAGGCGAACCGCTGCCGGTCGCTCGGCGCCGCAGTCGCAACGTTCTTCGCCAGTATGAGTCCGGCGAGCGCAAACCCGGCGAGCGGAATGATCGTGCTCGGGATGACGTCCCACGCCGGAACCGACGTAGACGACGAATACATCCTCCACTCGACCACGTACAGCACGAACGTCAGCGCGAGGAACGCCCACACGAACGGGTCGATCCGGCGCCGCCATCCGAGCGCGTCGCCATTGGGAAAGCGCAGAACGAAGGGCAGCAGCGGCAGGACGCTCCAGGGGCCCAAGACCGTGCTCAGCACGAACGTCAAGCCTTCGAACGCGGAGGGCGAAAGCACGTGCGACCAATACATGAACGCTGGGCTCGTGCCGAAATATCCTACGGCAAAGACGTAGAACGACCACGACATCAGCGACGGCCGCAGAAACACGAGCAGAAACGCGACGACGAGAAAGACCGTCGGCGGTACGTACGCCAGTATCCCGCCGATGCGTTGCAACACGCCGAAGCCGCGATTTGCCGCGGCCGTCAGCGTTACCGTGTACGTTGCGCGGCCGCGCTCGAACGTCAACCGTTCGCGTTCGCCCGCGTACGGCGCTCGGATGAGCGACGGCGTCTCGTAGTTTCCCTCGAGGGCCAGGCGATCGCCGACGCGTATGCCCGCGCGATCGGCCGGCGAGCCGGGAACGACGCCGATGACCGTTGCCGTCCGCAGGGGCAGCGTGATGCCGAAGGTGCCTTCGCCCCAGTTCTCCGCGTAGTCAACGTGCCCGATGGGTACGTAAAAGAGGGTGACCACCAGAAGCGTCACGAGGGCGAGGGCTCCTCGCGCCAGGAATAATCGCATCCGCGCTCACTTCTGCGGCGCGCCCGGCGTTCCGGTCCCTTTGGCCGAACATAGCCGCCCCTGCCGTAGCCCTGGCCCGTCCAAAACCGACGTTCTCGGGACCCGGAGAAGCACGAAACCAATCCCTAGCGAACGTTCTTAGCGGTTCGTTCGTTCAACGTCCGGAGGCATTACCTATGGGCTACTTGGTTCGCTCAGCACTCATCATCGTTGCGGCCGCGTTAATCGCGGGTTGCGGCGGATCGCCGGCTATGCCCGGCGCGCTGCCCCGAAGCGCCCAGAGCGCGGCGCACGGCCCCTCGGGCTCGTATGGCGACCTGCTCTACGTGGTGACGTCGAACAATCTGGTCGTAGTGGACTACGCGCATCAGAAGGTTGTCGGAACTATGCCCGGCAATTGGGAAGACGACAGCTACATCTGTTCGGACCCGAACAACGGCAACGTTTTCGTAACGTACCGTGAATCGGTGCCCGAAGTGCTTGAATTCGCACACGGAAGCACGACGCCGATGGCGACGCTCAGCGTGCCCTCCGGATACACGTCGGTCTTCGGTTGTTCGGTTGACCCGACGACCGATAACCTGGCGGTGGGAGCCGAACAAGGCGGCTACACCCACGGCGCCATTCTGATCTATCGGAACGGGCAAGGCTACGCCACGGCATATGCGGATAAGCAGATACGCGAGTTCATGTCGCCGACGTACGACGATAGCGGCAATGTATACGCCGAAGCAGTAAACGATAACGTCCAGTTCCGCTTCGCAGAGTTGCCCGCAGGCAAAAGCACGTTCACGATCATAAGGCCCGCCGAGAACCTGCCGTTCTTAAACCAGATTCAATGGAACAACGGCTATCTGAATTTCGTCGAAATTCCCGGCGCGCACCAACCGGGCGTGCTGTATCAGGCCCAGGTCACCGGTAAGACGGCGACGATCGTAGGCTCCGAGCAAATGTTCCACCTCGATAGCCCGTACGTTTGGATTCAAGGCTCGTCTCTTTACGGCTTCGACGGCCAGGTGAAGAGCCACAATAACCGCCCGCTAGCCGAATGGCGCTACCCCGCCGGAGGCCATCCAGCGTCCAAAATGTATGGCGTAGACAGGGGCGCGAGCAACGACCTCCTCGATCTAACCCTCAGCATCGCCCCATCCCATTAAAGCCGCCGAGGGGCAGCAACCCCCCGTGTCATCCTGAGCCCGTCGAAGGACCGTCGAAGGACGCGCGTGATCTCGAGAGCTCCCCCCAGTGTCATCCTGAGCCCGTCGAAGGACGCCCCCAGTGTCATCCTGAGCCTGTCGAAGGACGAAGGACGCGCTGCGCGAGCAGGCGCTCTCGATCGTCGTCGCCGGCTGGCCCTCCGTGGTCATCGTTTGATGCATGGTGACGTGGTTGTCGCCAACCTTCGTGTACGTGGTCGTCTGCTGGAAACGCATGCCCCCCATGCCCATCATGCCAGTGTACGTCTTCCCGTCGGTTGACGTGCTGATGCCGTCGCCGGTTACGTGATCGTGCATCGCGTTGTGCGGCGCGATATCGAAGGCGACGGTCAGGTGATCCGTGTGCGCGGCCATGTCGCCCATCGCCGGAACGTTCGACGTGCAGTTCAACGGCGCGCCCATAAGATAGCTGAAGGAGGCCATCTGGCCGGTGAGCGCGGAATCGGCCCGCGCCGGGCCCGGCGCTGCGAAGAGCGCCGCCGCGCCTGCCGCAGGCGGCCGGGCGCTTGCGTTTAATGCCTGCTGCATGATCGAACGCCGGGACTTTCTCTATACGCTCGGCGTTGCCGGGCTCTCGCCGGCGCTCGTCGGCGCGACCGCCGCCGCAGAGCCGGAGGTGCAGCCGCTCGAACGCGCGCTGGTGCTCAGCGGCGGCGGCGCGCGCGGCGCCTACGAGGCGGGCCTGGTCGGCGCGCTTGCGGCCGTCGGCAACGTGAAAGACGGCACGCCGCTCCTGCCCTACGAGGTCGTGTGCGGCACCTCGATCGGCGCGCTCAACGGCTGGTTCGTCGCAACGGGCCAGTACATGAAGCTGCGCCAGCTCTGGTGGACGATCAGCGGCCAGGATCTCATGCAGCCCAAACCGCAGTACGCGGCGCTGCGCGATCCGGCGAGCGGCCTGCTCAATCGCGCCGCGGCGGCGGTCAGCATGATCGGTCTGGTGCGAAACGAGGCCGCCATTCTGCAGAGCGAGCCGGTCTACGATTGGATCGTCCGCAACGTGGACGTCAATGCGCCGCTGCTCGTGCCGCTCATCTGGGCGGTCACGAACCTCACGTACCAGCGCCCCGAGTACTTCTACGTGCGGCCGGCCGGCGCGAGTTCGGATATCCCCAAACGCGTCATCCACGCACTGCAGCTCTCGCTCGGGCCCAAGACGATCGTGCGCGAGGCCACGCCCGACATCTTGCATCGAGCGATCTTTGCCTCGGCCGCGTTGCCGATCGTCTTCGATCCGGTGAAGATGGCCGGACCCGACGGCGAAACGAACGACTACTGCGACGGCGGCGTCGCCAGCAACTCGCCGGTCGGGATCGCGCACGCGGTCTCGAGCGCGGCCGACGTCGTGCTGCTCGATCCGCCCTTCGAACCCGATGAAGAACTGAGCGACGCGGTCGGGATCGCCTACAGCATCTTCGGAACGATGCAGCGCAAAATATTCGAAGTCGAGATGCGCAACGTCTACTTCCAATCGCTGGCCAAGCGCGCGTTCACGCGCCTGCGCGGCGATCAAGTCGCGATCGCGACGAGCGGCAGCGATATGCTCGGGAAGTTCATGCAGGCGCTGCCCGTCACCGATCTGCGGTACATCCGGCCGGAAAAAGTGCTGGCGGTCGCCGTCGCCGGCTTCGACGACCAGAAGGGCATCAACGCCGCGTTCGCGACCGGCTGGACCGATCTCGGCCGCGGGTTCGTGCCCTACGACTGGCTGACGTTCGAGTTATGACGCACCGCGCTCTCGCATCGCTCGGCTTACTCCTCGCGCTTGCGGCGTGCGGCGGCGCAGCGACGCAGCCGGCGCCGATCATGCCGGGCGCAGCGCGCACCGTGCAACTCGCCAAGAGCAAAGCGCTCGTCTACGTCTCCGACGTCCTGCATAACGAAGTCTTCGTCTACACGTTCCCGCAGCTCAAACCGGCAGGGACGCTGACCGGCTTCAGCCGGCTCGAGGGGCTGTGCGGCGACGCGGCCGGCAACGTGTGGGTGATGGACGCGGGCACCCGCACGCTCTATAAGTTCAAGCATGCCGGAATCTCGCCCGTCGCCGCCGTGCACGATCCCGGCGGCATGCCGTTCAGTTGCGCCGTCAACCCGAGCGACGGCGATCTCGCCGTTTCAAACGCCTCAACCGGCGACGGCCGCGGCAACGTAGCGATATTCAACCACGCTCATCGCAACGCGCAGATCTACCGTCCGCAGCCCGGCGGCATCTACTACTTCAAGTTCGCATCGTACGACGCGAGCGGCAACCTCTGGGTAGACGGCGTTGACCGCCACGGCGCGTTCGCCTATGCGGAACTGGCGGCCGGGCAGAAAAAACTGACGAGCGTGGAGCTCACCGGCTCACCCATCCAGAGCCCGGGCGGCGTCCTGTACGCGCTGGGGAGCGTCGCAATCGCCGACGCCGGCGCGACGGCGGCGATCTACCAGACCTCCGGGAGCGGCGTCACCGGCACGACGCCGCTGCTCGACGCCTGCGACGTCCAGCAGTTCTTCGTCACGGGCCGCGACGTCGCGGTGGCCAGCACGTGCCCCGGCGGCGGGGAGCTGCAGATTTACGACTACCCCGCCGGCGGGAAGGCGAAGAGCCAAATCGGCGTCTCCGAACCGGTCGGCGTAACGATCAGCAACTAACGGCATCCCGCCATGCTCCTCTACCTCGCCTTCGTCGTATTCATGGGGGTCGTCTACGTTCTCGGCAAGGGCCTCGCATGGCTGATGAAGCGCCTCGGTGCTTCGCCGGCGGTCGAAGCGTTCGTGCGCGTGCTCTTGGGGACGGCCTTAGCCGTGGGCCTTATTTTCATCTTGAAAGCAATGGAACGGTGACGCCGCTTTCGCCAAACCCAACGACAACTGAGCCGCTCTGTCCGATCAGGCGGGGATACCGGAACCAGCCGGCGACGGCCCGAACGGGACACATAATGCTCTCTGACTTCGGCCGTAAGATCTTCAGACTTGGCGTTTTCGGCGTGCTCCTCGTTGGATGCAGCGGCCAGTCTTCGCACGTTACCTACGCCGCCTTCGCTCCCCCCGAACGGACTGCCTTACAATCTCATGGGCGTGCGGGATCGGTCTACCCGACCGACCGTTCGTTGATTTTTGAAGCAGACCAAAGCCAGAATGCGGTCAACATCTACAGTACGAGGGACGCCGCAAAGAACGTCGCGCCTATCGCGCAGATTGCAACTGGTGGTGGACCGTTCGGCATGGCGCTCGATAAGTATGGGACGCTGTACGTCGCGCAGTACGGCGGCTGGAGCGTGTCCGAATACGCTAAGGGCGCGACTACGGCAAGAGCGATCATCACAGATGGCATCCAGGAACCGCTGGGCGTCGCCGTAGACAAACACGGAACGCTGTTCGTCAGCAACAATGCCGGCTGGATCAGCGTCTATCCGAACGGGAGCACCTCGCCATCGGAGAAGATCACCGGGGGCGGCATGTCGCACCCATTTGGCCTTGCTCTCGACAAGGACGGGAACCTATTTATCGCCGACTTTGTAGTGCAGAAGATCTTCGAGCTCCCGGCGGGCAGCCAAACTCTCAACGAATTAGAACTTCAAGATCTTAGCGGTCCTACAGGCATCGCGATCGATCAGCGTTCCGGCTATATGTGGGTGACGGCTGTAAATCGCATCTACGTCTACCCTCCAAACTCGCAGTCGCCAAGTGAAGAGATTGACGGATTCAAAGACGCCTACGCGCTGAGCATCCAGGAGGATGGCAGCCTACAGGGCGAGGCAGTACTCGCAGACCCCAACGCAAATCTGATCTACGCCTTCAAGCGGGGGCGCTACAAGGCATTTACGTCTTTTGATAATGGAATGAGTTCGCCAACGGGCGTACTGATCGGGCAACCGTAGAAACCATTTTGTGATTTCAAGCGCCTGCGCCGCGGTTGTTAGCCTACGCCGTAAAGAACCCGGCCGCGCGAGCGACCGCGATCGGCCAGCACCGGTCGTTCGCCAGCCATCCGCGCATCGTGAGGGTGAGAGGATTCCACGCGCCGCTTAAGTTGAGATGATTCGCGAAGTTGTTCTCGATCGTCTCGTGCGGCACCGCGCCGTCGAGCGTGGCCGATTCGATCGCGACGACGCCGTCGCCGCGCAGGCGGTACCGCGGCATGCACCCGATCAGATGCAGGATCGGGATGCCGGATCGAACGACCCACGGCCGGCCGTCGAGCTTCCAGCGCCGGGCCTTGGGATCGTCGCCGTTCTCCCAGTGTCCGCCGGTTCCGTTGAGCCACAGCATGAACGGCGACTCCATATCGAGATCCTCGATCGCGCTCTTTTCGTAGTGCGCGCGGTGAAAGAGCCCCGCGACGCCGTCTGAATCTATCCCGGCGTTCGGCGTCGCCAGTTGGAAGATTGACGACACGGCGCAATCGGGATACGCGCGGACCAGCCCTCGCGCGATCAATCCGCCCGCGCTGTAGCCGAAGATTGCGACGGGCGCCGGCTGCGACGCCGCCGCGTTCAATCCGTCAAGGAATGCCTTGAGCTGGTCTATGCGGTCGGTCAGCGAGCCCGTTCCGCCGGAGAAGATCGCGCAATCGAATCCCATTGACGCAAGCCCCGGATGCTTGCGGCGCCCGCGTACGAAGATATCCATGCCGTCGGCGCCCTCGTTCCAACCGGGAATGAGGACGACGCGCGTTCCAGCCTCCATCTCACCCGTACCCTTCGACACCGTTGACAACCGCCCCGCGCTCGTGCTACCGTCAGCCGACAATGCTCGCGCACAACCGTTCGATGTCCAGCGATATGATGTGCCACGCCGTCCGGCGTTGGCTTGAGTTGAGCGCGGCCTAGACCTAGAAACGAAAATCGTCCGCAGCTCCTCAACCGACGTTGAGGGGCTGTTTTCTTTTTTGTAAGGAGTGTCATGGGGTTCTCTACGCGTGCGATCTGGAGCGGGCAGGATGCCTGCGGCGCGACCGGCGCGACGATCGTGCCGATCTACCAGACCGCGACCTTCACCCTGCCCGAGATCGGCGTCACCAAGGGCTTCGATTACTCGCGCACCGCCAATCCGACGCGCCTCGCGCTCGAGCGCCAATTGGCCGCGCTCGAAGAAGGCCGCCACTGCTCGGCCTTCGCCTCCGGGATGGCGGCCGTCGCCGGCGCGCGTCTCGCTCCTGCAGAGCGGCGACCACGTGCTGGCCACGCGCGACATCTACGGCGGCACGCATCGCCTCTTCACCGCCGTGCTCGCGCGCTACGGCATCGAGACGACGTTCGTGGATACCAGCGACGCGGTCGAGACCTGGAAAGCCGCAAAGCCGAACACGCGCCTGCTCTGGCTCGAAACGCCGAGCAATCCGGTGCTCGCACTTTGCGACATCGCCGCCCTCGCGCGCACCCGGCCGCCCGGCGTGCTCGTCGCGGTAGACAACACCTTCGCCTCGCCGTTTTTCCAGAAGCCGCTCGCGCTCGGCGCCGACATCGTCGTGCATTCGACGACGAAGTACGTCTGCGGCCATAGCGACGTCGTCGGCGGCGCCGTGATCGTGAACGACCGCAGTCTCGCCGACCAGATCGCGTTTCACCAGAACTGCGTCGGCGCGGTGCCCGGCCCGTGGGATGCCTACCTCACGCTGCGCGGCGCCAAGACGCTCGCGCTGCGCATGCGCGAGCACGCGCGCAACGCCCAAGCGGTCGCCGAGTTTCTCGAAGGCTGCGGCGACGTCGCGCAAGTCTACTATCCCGGCCTTCGCTCGCACCCCCAGCACGCGCTCGCGCGCGCTCAGATGAGCGGCTTCGGCGGGATCGTCTCGTTTCGTCCGCACGGCGGCGCGGCACGCGCCCGCGCGATCGCCGGCGCGACGCGCGTCTTCAGCCTCGCCGTCTCGCTCGGCGGCGTCGAATCGCTCGTCTGCCACTCCGCCACGATGACGCACGCCTCGCTCGCTCCGCAGGAGCGCGCTCGAGCGCGGCATCACCGACGATCTGCTTCGCCTCTCGGTCGGCATCGAAGACCTCGAGGATCTCATCGCCGATCTGCACTCCGCGTTTAGTGTATCGCGAGCCCCCAAACGCAGCCGACGTTCAGAATGCTCTTACTCGTATAGAACGACGGCGTGAGCGTCTTGCCGAACTTCTTCGTCGCCAGCGGGTACGTGTAGATGCCGGCCATGTTGCCGCAGTCGCCGTCGTAGAGGTTGCCGGCCTTGTCGAAGGCGAGATCGGATCCGTACCGGTATGCTCCGGTGCCTTTCTTGTCTACGATCGCCGGCTTGTCGCCGGAGTGCAGGTCGCTGCTCGGGTACTCGGCGACCGCTCCTCCCGAGCTGTCGTTCGAGGTTGCGTAGAGGTTACCGTGCGCGTCGAACGCTATGCCGCCGGGATTGGTGACGCCGTCGAGAAAGTACGGCTGAGAGTTGGAGATCGGCTGTGCGAAGACGGCGATTTGATCCGTGCGGCCGTTCGCGACGTACAGGTTGCCGTTCTTGTCGAACGCGATCCCCTGCGGGTACCCTAGCCCATCGGTGAGCGTGAGCGAGGGCGTCAGGTTGCCGCCCGCCTGCAGCAAGTCCCCGGAGTACTCGGCGACGCTGTTGTTCTGCACGGAACTCACCCAGAGGTTGTTGTACGTGTCGAACGCGATGTGCACGCCGACGAGCGAGCCTCCGAGCGTGTCGTAATACTGCGGCTTGCTCGATTTCGTCAGCGGGAGCGAGAAGATCAGCAGCATACTCGCCGACGACGCGCCGTTGGGCTCCGTCATCACCCACGCGAAGTTCTGATTGAAACGGATCGAGCTGGCCTCTTGCAGCATGTTGCCCGAACTGCCCGGAATCGTCGTGACGCGGCTTTTCTTTGAAAGCGGTGCCGCGGCGAACTGTATCTGCGGCTCGGGCTGCACGGCGAAGAGGGCCCAGTAGATGCTTTGCGCCGCGCTCGGCGCGGCAGCGGCGCTCGCGGCCGGCGGAGGCACGGCGGCGCTTTGGAACGGCGAACACGCCGCCGCAAAAAGGGCGAAGAGCGTGAAGAACGCGAGTCGTTGCATGGCGCACCTCCAGAGGGGCTGCCTGGCAAGCGTTCGCTCACCGCGAACGACTCCCCCGCCACGCCCAAAAAAAGTTAGGCGGACCTAAATGAACGGGAACCGGGCCCCGAGAACGTAGCGATTCTCGGAACGGAGCGCGCCGGCGATGCGTTGCTGTAGTAGTAGAAGGAGCAATTTTTTCCATGACGTTCACGCGAGCTGCGGGTCGGGCGTTTGGGCCGATCCTGGCGGCTGCACTGCTCGGCGGGTGCGGCGGTTCGCCGGCCCAGCCGAGCGGCGCGGCCGGCCGCCTGCAAGCCCCAGCCGCGCGCGGCGCCTCCACCACCGGGCTGCTCTACCTCACCGACGTGAAGAGCAACTCGGTCTTGGTCTACAACTATCCAAACGGCGGCCTGCTCCACAAACTCACCGGCTTCGGCCAGCCGCGCGCCGAGTGCGCCGACGGGCTCGGCGACGTCTGGATCGTGGACCAAGGCGGCGACGACGTCATCGAGTACGCCTACGGCGCCACGAAACCGACCGTCGCGCTCAACACGCCCGGCACGCCGTACGGCTGCGCCGCGAACTTCTCCGGCAACACGGTGGCCGTCACGGTCGGCCTGCAGGGCGTCGTGCTCTCGGTCTATCACCGCAGCACGCGCGGCGCCTGGCGCGACCCGGTCCACTACACCGATTCGGCGATGCGCGCCGGGGAGTTCGCCGGCTACGACGCCTCCGGCAACCTCTTTATAGACGGCATCTCCAAGACGGGCCACGCCTTCATGCTCGCGGAGCTCCCGCACGAGGGCAAGGCGCTGCAGAATATCTCGGTCGGCCAGTCCATCGCCGCGCCCGGCGCCGTCCAGTGGGACGGCGACGTACCTCGCCATCGGCGACGCCGGCGTCTCGCCGTCGATCGTCTATCAGTTTACCGTGAGCGGAAGCAGCGCGGTCGAGCAGGGATACACGCCGCTGAACGGCAGCACGAGCGTTCGCCAGTTTTGGATTGCGAACGGCCAACTGATCGGGCCCGACTACGATAACGACGTCGGCTATTGGAACTATCCGGCCGGCGGTTCGCCGACCAAGACGCATCAAGGTGAAGGGCTACGGCGCCGCCGTGACCCTCACTCCGTCGAGATAGACGGCAAGGAGATCTAACCGATGCTACGTCGCATTCTCACCCTCTCGATCGTCTGCGCGATGCTCGTTGCCTGCCAATCGAGCGCGCCGCAGAATCCGCTCCCGCAAGGCGCGACGAACGGCGCCATGCCGATGCCGCGAACGGGAGGCGACACGAATCCGAACGAGCTGCCCGAGCCGCCCGTCGTACGATCGGTCAACGGCGTCGCGCGCCTCACCCTCGACGTCACCTTCAGCGGTGCGACCGGCTTCCCGCAGTTCGTCTTCGACGGCATGGCCGGCGTCGCGCCGACCATTCGCGTCAAGCCCGGCGATACGATCGTGATGGAGCTCAAAGACGATCTCACGAAAGTGAACGCCGGCGACTCGCACGATATCAACGTGCACTTCCACGGTATGGGCAGCTCGCCGCTGGCCCCCGGCGACGACGTGCTCGGCACGATCGCGCGCCCTGGCCAGAAGATTCGCTACGTCGTTCACGTGCCGGCGACGCAGGGCCCCGGGCTCTACTGGTACCACCCGCACATCCACGGCCAGACGAACTATCAGGTCGGCCAAGGCGGGATGTCCGGCGCGATCGTCGTTGAGGGCCTGCAGCAGCACTTCCCGCAGCTCGCGCACATGCGCGAGCGCGTCATCGTGCTGCGCGACACCGGCATCGGCGCGAACGCGCCGCCCACCGGCGATACGTCCGGCATGAACGGCATGGCGGGCATGGGCGATATGGGCAGCGCGCAAGATACCGTCAAGCCGAACACCGTCAACAGCGATCCGTGCGGGCCGGAGATCGGCCTCACGCCGGCGCTCAACGGCGCGGTAGACCCTACCATTACGATCGCGCCCGGTGAAAAGCAGTTCTTCCGCGTCGTCAACGCTACCGGGCACAAGACGGCCAAACTCTCCGTTCCCGGCGAGAAGATCACCGTGCTCGCGGTAGACGGGTTCGCGGTGGATTCGTATCCCGGCACCAAGCCGATCGTCGAGAACTCGGTCATCATTCCGGTGGCGGCGCGCGCCGAGTTCATCGTCACCGGTCCGAGCCGACGCGACGCCGTTCCGGAGCCTCTGCTACGATTCCGGGCCGGGCGGCGACCGCGATCCGGATATCGTGCTGGCGACGATCCAGCCGCCCAGCGGCAGTCACGCTCGCGCGCGCCGCGCGCCTGACTACGGTCCGCTGACGGTCGGCGCGCCGCTCCCGCAGAACGCGTACACGACCGCGCTGCCCAAGCCGTCGGCGCACCGGTTCGTCGTGTTCAGCGAGGGCAACAAGCGGTTCTTCATCAACGGCAAGGCGTTCAAAATGTCGGATCCGCCGATGTTCGTCGTGCACACGGGCACGGTCGAAGAGTGGCGCATCTCGAACGTCACGCAGGAAGTGCACGCCTTCCACATCCACCAGATCCACTTTCTCGTCAAGGAGCGCAACGGCGTACCGGTCGCGCATCCGTACTGGCAAGATACCGCGATCGTTCCGCACCGGCAGAGCCCGCATACGCCGGGTTCGATCGTGGTGCTCATGGACTTCCGCGACCCGATCATCAAAGGTATCTTTGTCTTCCACTGCCACATTCTGGATCACGAAGATGCCGGGATGATGGCGAAGATTCAGGCGATATAACATGCGACAGTATCTCGTTGTAAGCACTCTCATCGCCGGCGCGGCGCTGCTCGCCGGCTGCGGCGGCGCAGGCACGCTCGGCAACCCCGGCGCGCCCGGCGCGGCCGCCGCCAAGGCCAGAGTCTCGTGGATGTCGCCCGAAGCGAAGAGCCAAGACTTGCTCTACGTCTCGGACAACGACGGCGTCGTGGACGTCCTCGGATATCCCGCGCTCAAACTCGTCGGCCAGCTCGCCGGCTTTAGCGGACCCGCCGGCCTCTGCTCGGATACCAAGGGCGACGTGTACGTCACCGACACGCCGAGCGAGCACATCTACGAGTACAAACACGCCGGCAAAACGCCCATCGCCACCATCAACGACTTCGGGTTCTATCCCGAAGGATGCTCGGTGGATCCGACGACCGGCAACCTCGCCGTGACGAACTTTAACGGCCTGCAGGCCAGTGCCGGCAGCGTCGCGATCTATACGAATCCGTCGGGGCCGCCGGCGAGCTACGTAGATAACGACTTTTTCCTATACTTTTTCTGCAGCTACGATACGAAGGGCAACCTGTACGTAGACGGCGTGAACAACGGCACGACGGCGACGGAGCTCGGGATCCTGAAGAAGGGCGGCTCGACGCTGAATACGATCGCCGTGGATAAGACGATCGTCTATCCCGGAGCGGTGCAGTGGGACGGCAAGGACGTCGCGATCGAAGACGTCTCCGACGACGTGCTCTACCGCGTGAAGGTCAGCGGCACGAACGGTAAGGTCGTCGGCACGACGACTTTCAAGGGCCCGCGCGCCGACGAAATCGAGCAGTTCTGGCTGCAAGGCAAGACGCTCGTCATGCCCTACGGCACCTCGAACCGCCAGATGCACAAGATCGGCCTCTGGGCCTATCCCGCCGGCGGCTCGCCGACCGCCGATCTGACCGTCCCCGGCTCCGTCGAGCTGCTCGGCACCACGGTAAGCGCCGCCGCAAAGTAGAGCAGTTGACAGCCCGCCCCGCCCCCGGTAGGGTGGGCTAGAGCCTCGCGGCGCCATCGTCTATCGGTTAGGACATCGCCCTTTCAAGGCGGAAAGACGGGTTCGATTCCCGTTGGCGCTAAGAACAAAATCGCATATCTCACGAGAGAATCCGGCGCTTTTACCGGTCTAGAAAAGCCGACATGTCACGGAATTGTCACGTTGGCTTTTTGTTTTTGTCACGCGACTAATTGCGCGAACGCCGCGGCGGCCGCCGCGTCACGCTCCCGATAGACGGTCACGTACCGATCGACGGTGACGCCGATGCAGCTATGACCGAGCCGCTGACTGACCACCTCGATCGGTACGCCAGCTTTTGCCAAGAGCGAGGCGTGGGTGTCTCGCAGGTCGTGTAACCGAATCCGCGCGACCTTTGCCCGCTCGACGAGCCGCTTGAATGCTGCCCCGAAGGCCTCGGGGGAAACCGGCATGCCATTGGGCATCGCGAAGACCAGGTCGTCCCGGTGGTACCTTTCGCCCAGGTACACCTGCTCTGCCGCCTGCCTCGCTTTGTGCGAGCGCAGGACGGCAACGAGCTCCGAAGTGATCGTAACCGTGCGGACCTGCCCGTTCTTCGGCCGCTTGAACGCGAGCCCCGAGCGCGGCTGGGCGAGCGATTCACGGATCGTAACCGTGCCGCCGTCCAAGTCGAGATCGGGCCAACGCGTAGCCAAGACTTCGCCGCGCCGGGCCCCGGTGTAGGCCGCAAAGACCAACGCCGGATAAAACCAGGGAAGCGACGAGACGGTGCCGCGCTTTTTTGCCAGGAAGGTGGGCGACCGCGCCTCTGCCAGCAGGTGGCGCAACTCGTTCTCGTTGAGCACCGTGCTCTCGGGTTTGAAGGCCTTGGGAAGGTCGTCGGACGTGATCTTGCCGGCAACGTTGGTTTGGACGTAGTCAAGACTAACGGCCCAATTGAGCGTCGCCCGCAGCAGATCATGCACGTGCCGAATCGTCCGACCGGAACGCCTCGTCTGCTTCTCAGCTTGCCACTTCTCGTACGCTTCGATGAGATGCGCCTTGCGCAGAGCGGTCAGGCGCATCTTTCCAAACGTCGGGCGAAGATAGGTGGCGATGATGCCTTTGTATCGATCGATCGTCGTCGCTTCGAGGCGCTTTGCCTTGTGCGTCATGAACTTCTCGAAGAGGTCGGACATGGTCATGTCCGCGTCTGCAGTGTACTCGCCCCGCGCGACGCTTTCGATGCGTTTGGCAAGAAATGACTCCGCTTCGTGTTTGGTCACGCCGCGGAGGGTCTCTCGCTTTTGTTGACGCGCCTTTCCGTTTTGCGGGGGCACGTCGTAGACGATCATGTACTTCTTGACTCCAAGGTGTTTTGGTTTTGCCATGGATTCTTTCCGCGGTCCAGGCGAGGATATTATTCGACGTTTCCGCCGAGAAACTCTCGCAGGGCGGCCTTCGTGACGAGGATTTTCTGGCCCACACGGGTGCTCTTGAGCGCTTGCCGCTTGATCGCATCGTAGACCGCGTTCCGCCCAATCGGGAGAAACGCGATGACGTCGTGTGGGGTTAGGATGTCCGGCAGGTCCGCAAAGCGTGCGCTCCGCGCGCCGGGCGAAATCGACCTGATCGATTGTGTGGTCATGTCTGGTCACCCACCTCTTGGATTGCTGCCGAGAACGAAACGGCTCGATGGTCGGGTCGAATGTTAGCGGTCTATCGTCATGGAGTCGCGTGCGCGCTGTTCTTTGCGAATGCTGTACTCAACGTCTCGCCGAATCTCGTGTGGCAGAGCTCGATACTGCTGCTCGATCGCCGCAGCAAGGTCGTTGAGCCGTGCGGCGCCCATTGCAGCGTCGCAATCGATGCGCGCGACGCCGGCACGCTCGAGGACATTCAGTCGCTGCTCGATTCTCGGTACCTCGTCCCGAGCGGCACGTGCGTTATTCCTTTCCCGCTCCAGGCCCAGCGACGCGGCGACGTAGTGCCGGTAGGCACGTTCGTGGCCGGCAAGCTGCTTTTCAAGCTGCGGCAGGTCACGCTGCTCGAACTCATGCGTTGCATCCGCCAGCGTCTTTTTGTAGCGCGAGCGCTGCTCGCCGTGCAATCGTTCTTCTTCCTTTATCGCGGCGCGGCGCGTCAGCGGATTCCACGACCGCCTCTCTCTGGCGAGCTGCGCGAGCCGAACGCGCTCGGCGTCCGTGTAGCGGGCAGCCTCCGCCGCGCGTTCGTGAATTCGCTGCCGCTCGGTGGCTAGAGCTTCGTCGAAGCATGGCGGGCGCTCGACATGCTGCAGGTGCTGACGCTCGAGCCGAGCCCGCTGATAGCGCCCGTCTTCCTCCGCGCGTATAACATTGAGCCGCAGACGTACCTCGGCCAGTGTCACCGGACGAGGCTCACGGTGCGGTACGTGCTCGCTCCGGTTGCGCGTCGGAGCAACGAGCGCATCGAGTACCCGCTGCGCTCCCAGATCGCCCGAACGCGCCCGTTCGCTCACGAACGATCGATAGGCGAGCGGCTTCTCCTCGCGCGTTCGCCTCCGCTCTGACGCCAGCACGATCTTCGTCGCCTCCCAGCGCACGCGCGCGGCGTCATGCTCCCGCGCACGCCGGCGCCCGATGACGGCGTCGACCGACCAGTACGCGAGCTGCCGGGCGATGACACCGCGCGTGCCCAGCCGCGCCACTGCGCGCAAGAGCAAGCGCGCTTCGCGGCGCCGCTGGGCATCGCGCTGCCGTTGCTCGCGCTCGCGCTCCCAGGCTGCATTTCGGCGTGCGCCCATTGCCTGCGCACGTTCACTGAAGAAACGGTCGCGATACGCTCGGTAGTCTGACCGTAGCCGGGCATGGTCGGCGATGCGTTCGGCGTCGCGCAGCGCCCAGCGCGGGTCGTTACGAGCTTCGCGTTCGGCGCGATCGCCAATGGCGCTGCGGCTGCGCTTCGGTGGCTGCTCCGGCGTATACGGACACGGACCAAAGCGCCGCTCGAGGACGGCTTTCTTGCAGCGCGGATGGATCCGCGCCGCGCCGCAGCCTGGCGCTTCGGTATCTCTGCCCCCGGAAAACGCGAGGCCCTGCACACGCGCGCCGCGCTGGATCAGCTTGATCGCGATGCCGTCGCGATCGAGACGCTGGCTAAGATCGCCCCACGTCTTTGCGCTATCGACGGCCGCGAGAATCGTTGGGCGAACGGTATCGGCCCATGCCGCGGAGCGCGCAATGTCGGGGACAGATTCGCGTGCAGGCGTGAACGGACCGAATCGCGACTCCATCGCCCGCAGTGCGCAACGTGCATCGATGCGTGACGCCGCGCATCCCGGCGCCCGGCGATCGAGCCCTTCGGCGAATGCGAGCCCCTGAACGCGCTCACCACGGCGAACGAGCTTCACGACGACGCCGTGCGCGCGTAGGCGCTGATGCAGGTCGCTCCAGTCCTTGGCGCGATCCACGGCATCCAGCACGTAGGGCCGCGCACTCTCCTGCCACGGCAACTCGCCCCGCTCGTGCAGCCGGCGATACGCACCGTCGCTCAGTCGACGCTGCGGATCGGGCGGCGGCGCATACAGATGCTCGACGCGCTGCACGATGTCGCGGTTGTGATGCCCGACCACGATCGCCCAGCGGCGTTCGGCCGCGATCTCGGCACAAACCCGCTCGCGTTTGATCCGCTCGTGCCAGAGGTCATTCGCCTTACCATCCGGTCCGATACGGTTGGCGATCACGTGGGCGTGAAAGTCGTCGGTGTCCTTATGCGCTGCCAGAACGTACTGGCTCTTCTCCATACCGATTGCCTTGAGCAGCCGTTCGGCATCGCTCACCACCTGCTCGCGCGTCGGGCGTTCGTTCTTGGCATAGGCGATGATCAGGTGATAGACCGGATCTCGGCAGCGCTTAGACAACGCCGCAGCCGCCTCCATCTCGATCGCTGCCGTCTCCACCGACGTAACGCCGCGTAGATGCACCCACTCGGCTTTCTCCGGTGCGCTAGCATACGCGACGCCACCCTCGAAGGAGCGGCCTGCGCTCGCGACGGCGCGCTGATGGGTGTGCTCGGTGATGTAGTCGACGCCGATCGCGAACGTGCGGGTACGGGCACGCGCCGGCACCGCCTTCGTAATCATGACCTCACCTCCGCAAAAGAAAAAGTCCCGCGCGAACTGCTGACGCTGCGGGACTCATAGTTTCACCTGCATTATAATGCGGGCGAAAGTCTGCTACACTCTGTCAAGGAAATTGTACCACAAAATGCAAGCCTATCGCTACCAAGCGCAGCGCTTTTCCGAGACGACCTCGCGCTTCGAGACCTCATCGGCGCTGCGCGAAGTCGGATCGATCGCATGATAGCAGCCGCGTCCAGGGCGAGCTGCGCTCGGCCTTACGGCACACCCTGGACCCGGCTGCTCCGACCACTTGCGACCGCGACTCCGTGCACCGCCTGCCTACTCTTGCCGAAGCACACTCTGCGCGCGACGATGAAGATTCCGCTCCTCCGTCTCCGCCTACATTAAGATTCAACGCGCAACGTTAGTAGTGCCGCGAGGAAGCATCAAGCGCTCACGGGAGGTTCTCTTCCGTTCGAAGCAGTAATCGCTACGCAACACGATCCCCAGCATCGAGGCTGCCTGCGATCGCCCGTTTTTCACGACGCAAGCCGGTGGTTGCGTGTACAACCACACTGCGACCGATTGTGAGGTCGCGGCGCCCCGGCTCCGCTCAGCTTGTCGCGCGCAGTCGACGACTCCCGCTTGTACGAAGCGCCCCCAAAGGAGATCTCTAGTATCGAACACGGGCAGGACCTGATCGCTCTGCTTTCAACGGGGAAAATCGGGCTCGAGCACTGCCGAAGTTGCTTAGCAGCTACCAACTCGCGGGCGCGTTCGGAAAGATGTGACGACGCTTCCCAAAACGGAGGCAACTTCTAGCGGGAATGCGTGCCCCCCGTCCGACACCCTCACTGAAGCGACTTCGGATCGTGCGGACGCGACCCACGCCGCCGCCCGTGAAGCTCAGCTTTGCCAGTCGCGAGGCAATGACGACGGCATTAGGCCGCTGACTCGTTTCCGAAGAGGCCGAACGCATCGCGACTTGATGACGCGCTTCCGCCAGGCCTGCAGGTTCGTATTGCCGCCTCGTCTACAGCCGACGGCGACCGTGAGGACAGCTTGAGAAATCGTTTGCCGTGGCTCGATAATATTTTCTCGGCCTGCGTGCGGCTGGTTCGCTAGCCTAGCCAACCGTCGCCCCGGGGCGTGGCGAGGTGGGCCGCGGCACCCGGGAGAAGTAAGGTAATAGGGATTGCGAGGCTTGAACTCGCCTCGGAATCTAGGTAAGGTGAGGCTATGCAGGACGTTCTGTCGATTTGGCGTTCTCCGCTGGATAAGGTAGCGGTCTCGTGCGCCGAGACGTTAAGCGCTCAGCAGCCGCAGTGCTCGATCACGTACGGCGAAGATTTCAGCCCGATCACCGTCTACAATTATGGCTACTACATTACCACTGCAGTCGGGAACAACCCCAACACGGCTCTCACGAACATGCTGGCGAAAATGGCCTCGCCGGCCACCCTTCCTTACGGCACTACCGGAGTCGGTGGAACCGCGTTCATTCCGCAGGGGCAGTTTTCTGTTAACTCTAGCGCAAGCGGCTTCAGCGTCCCGGATCAATGCAATATTGTTGGAAGCGGCGGAGGCGGGAGGACCGACGGAGGAGGCGCCGCTAGCTTCTATCATTTCGTTATCTCCCCGCCGGCTGGGGCTTCCGCGGCTACGTATTTCTTCTATTGCAGCGGTACTCACACCACAGGTGGACAGTACTTTCGCGATCTTGCGTTCGACTGGGGCACCACGTCATATCAAGACGTTTGCGTTTACGCAAACACATGGAACTGTCGTGCGATAAACTGCACTTTCACCGACTGCCCCGTCGCATTTAACGCGCAAGGACTGTCATGCGGCCTCGAGTCATGCACGGTTCAACTGACCTCCGGTTACGCCGGTCCGAACGGGGGCGGCGCGCACGGGTCGACGGCCTTCGCTGCCGTGGTCCTCGCTGGCCCTCAGTGCTATGCCGTCGGCCCTGGAGAGTTCTTGCAGCCATCGCAGTCTGGCGGAGGCATGCCCACCAACACGTGCTGCATTTCGTTCCAAAGCGGCCTAGAGCACGGCATCGTTCGTGATCTCCACATTTCCCACTGGTCGTACGGCATATCCTATGCCATAAGCAGCCATTTTACGATCAATCACTGCATGATCACAAATGTCGAGTTTTCCTGCTACTCGACTTGCGTCTACATGGTGCCTTCGGACTCGCACGGAACCATTTACGACCAAAAATATACGGACTGTGTATTCTCGCTAGGTGACGGATCTTCGAATACGACCTCGCTGGTTTACATCGATGCCGCCGGCGGCGCGGTCAATGATATCGAGTTCATCGGGTGCACAACGTACCAAGGTAATCTGCATGGATATGAGATCCATGGAGGATCGAACATCAAGATCCTCGGTGGGACTTCTTCCGGGAATGGGCCCACCGGCGGTGCGGGTATCGCGCTCACCGGCAGCGGCGGCGGCCATATTTTTCAGGGTGTTAACCTGGACGCGTCTTATCCCGAAGCCAATGTCGTCCAGAGTCAGCAATACGCGTTCCTCTGCAGCGGAAGCCCGGCGGACCCGGTCGTTCTGGACACTTGCTCAATGCAAGGATACTCATCGAGCCCCGTCAGCGTCACGGGGACGCCGACCGAGCTTATTATCAAGAATTGCCCCGGCTATAACGACCTTAATACGTCGATTTCTACGACTGCGCCGACGTCAAGCACGTACGCTGCCGACGCGAGTTCTCTTGGCGGAGCCAGCATAAACTATTACGGGCCATCGTTGGTCATCTTTACGAACGGATCAAGCGCCATAACGTTCACAACAAATGGCGTCGCATCAACCGTTCCCGCTAACGCGTTCGTCGTATACTACGTCGCCTCACCGTACGACCATATCAAGTTTTCCGCCGCCCCGGCGCAGTTTAGCTGGCTCGGGAAATAACCGCCTCCTTGAGTCCGGCGCATGGAACGCCTTCCCACAGCGGCCAGATCGGAAGGTATCCGGCTAATAGTGCCTTTTCGGCACCCGCTTGCTCGCTGTGCCGACCATGCGCCCGAACCTTTCTCACCCTCCGCTCGTTTCCGAAGTGAATGAAAGAGTATAAACCGTGAAACAGAACCTCTTGCTCAACGCAATCGTAACATCGTGTGCGGCCCTCGCGCTTGCGGGATGCGGAGGGCAGCACGACCTCCCCGGCATTGCGATGCCGTCTGCTAACGCAACCTCCATCGCGCATCGACGAACCTCGTCCTCGGATCTGCTATATGTAATGACCAGAGACGCGGTCGTCGACATCCTGTCGTACCCGGGGTACAAATTGCTTGGAACCTTGCAATCCGCGAAGGGTCACGTGTCGCCGATCGCCGCCAATGAAACGAACGGCGATATCCTGATCGACGAAGGCTGCGAAATCTACGAGTATGCTCACGGCGGGAAGGAACCTATCGCCAAGGTGGATGCCTGCCAGGGCTACGGCGGAGCCGCTGACTATGCGTTCGACCCTACGAGCCAGAACATCGCGGTCAGCTTTCAGAACCCCTCCGGCGGCGGCGCGGTAGGTATCTACGCGAATCCGTCTAGCAGCCCAACGCTGTACGCCGTGCCAAACATGCAGTACCCGGGATTTCTAGGTTACGACGATCAGGGCAATCTCTTCGTCGAGGGTAGAGAGTCCTCAAACGGTCCTTACGTATTCGCCGAGCTGCCGAAGGGTAGCAACGGCTTCAACGACGTGACTCTGAACCAGAAACTGGACAATATGGGGACGGTTCAATGGGACGGGTCGTACATCACCGTCGCGGCTGGCGCAGCCATCTACCAAATCCAACTTTCGGGGTCCACCGGCACCATCGTAGGCCAAACGACCCTTGGTGGCGCATGGGCTAAGCACCCATGGTTCTGGATACAAGACGGTACCGTGATCGGCGACCATGTTTCGAAGACGCATAAGCATAACGGTCGTTGGCTAGGCCTCTGGAACTATCCGCAAGGCGGACAAGCCTTTAAGATAATTACCGGCCTAAGCAAGGACAAGCAGGATACGATGGTGAGCGAAGCCGTGTCGATCGGGTCGTAAGCCTACGCTCTCTGAAGATCAACTCAAGCAGGAGATTTTGAAATGTCTGATTCAGCAGAACGCCGCGCGCGACGTAAATTCCTCGCTGACGCCTACCGTAGCCTCCCGTCACGAGAAACTCTGCAGGCCGCAGCCGAGCTCGAACGGGCGAAGATGCAGCGGGCTCATCAAACCGAGCAGATGGCGCTACAGAAGGGCTCCTTGGCTGTCGCGATACTTTCGCAAATCCCACGAGACGACGAACACAACAAGCCGATCTTCGCCGAAGCCCGCAATTTGCTTCAGGCGATCCTCAAACGAGGCGTCGACATTCTCGACGAGCCTGAGGAAGACCTAGAAGAAAATGAGGAGTCTGAGGAGACCGCGTAGCGACGTCGCGCGTCTCGCTGTCGCAGCCAAAATTCCCCGCCTGGCTAGCCGCCTTACCAGGTCTCGTGAGAAAGCTCCGCTTCTCACAGGTTTTCTCACGGGATAAGTGGCTGTAAGGTCCCGCATGCCTTCACAGCACTCCTAACTGCGCTTAATTGAGGCTTGCGAGAACTCATCGAGGCTAGCTGCAAACATTTCAAGACCGCCGCATTCAACCGCTCCGCCAGGTCTGCCCGTTAGTCTGACCGGCCACGAAAAGAGTTAGGTTGTCACAGATTTGTCACGGAGCGGCCGAATCGCCGCGGTATTGGTCGGAATCGGCTGGAACGGTGAAGCGCCGAAAACCCGATAAGATAAGCGTTTTCGTCAATGCTCGGGATCGGCCGGGACCGCACAGGAGGGGTTCGATTCCCGTTGGCGCTAAAACAACCCTTATATAACAAGAGTTTTTCGCATCAGCCGGCGTGTCGTCTAACGGATTCTTGCCGAAGCATCCAAGCCTACAGTTCGGGGACCAAGCTCGCGCGTTGACGTCGGTTGTAGATGATGCCGAGATCGCTTTAGCCGGTTGTTTTCACAGCATTGCTTCGCTGTAAGAACGAAAGTGTCCACGGAACCGGGTCAACTCCACTAAGGCGCGCTGCACACGTGTCGAGATTCTGGGCGAGACACTTCGCCCGACTACTGTACGTGACGGTACCAGATATTTGTATTGCACGCACCTTTTAGCAAGCAGTCGCCGAACATACGCGCCACGCCTGGCGAACGCTCGGGTGGCTTGCGCTTGGCGGCACGCGGTGCTACGCTTATTCCGGCTTCGGTGGGCAGACGTTCCCAACGAGCCGGGCTTCACCTCTGGAGCGGGACACCATGGAGGGCCGAGATGCCCACGATGCATATGTGCTACCCAAGCGGAGGCTCTCCAGCCTTTTCCGGCAGGGGATGCCGAACTTCCTTGCAACCGTCCGCCCGCCTGTGACGAGAGCAGAACTCTTATGATTCAACGCCTTGCGATCGGGCTCGCGACCTTCGCGGTCATCGTGGCGCTGTGCCTACACGCAAGCGCGCAGAACTCTCTACCCCTGGTGGACCCGCCAAGCTCCGGCGATGTCACGTGGTACAACACGGCGTCGCCGTGGCCATCTCCCATCACTTCCGCCTATGTTGGTATCGGAGGCGCGCTTGGCGCGGGCAACATCTATAATACCGCGACCAATGGGTTTGGCACCGCGGGCACGGGACTTCTGGGGACAAATACATGCGCGTTTCTATGCTACGGGTCGCCGGGAGTGGCATCCGCCAACGTGCTTGCCATCGGCAACGATGTTTCGAGCCCCAACCCCGACTCATTCACGACCATTGGAGCTCCCGATGACTGCAAAACTTCTGGCGCTCCCCCTTGTCCCGGAGGAATCAAGGATCAAGTTTTTAGCATTGAAGGCTACGCTTCACCAGGGGCTACCCCTACGGTACTAGTGTCGATTGACCTCAATGCAAACTTCGCAGTTTTCGACAATGTCTATGCGGGAGCTGCCATTATCGCTGGAGCAGGTACCGGTAACCCCTTCCCATCGCCCACTCCTGGTTCTCTCGTCTCATATACGGGCACAGGCGCCGGTGACGTTCTGCTTGGAAGCGCCGGCACCGGAAACTATGTCAAATGCGATTACGGCGAAACGAATGCGAAAGCGCTCACGTGTGATCAGCCGCTCATTGTTAGCAATGGAGGAGTTCAACCTAACGGACCTACAGGGGGATACGCCCCGGAAGCATTCCCTCAAGGTGTAGCTACTGCACACCCTCAGATCTTAACGGGTAGCTGCTCTGTCACTGCGCCATCAACAGGCTGCACGTTTCCGGGCAGTCTCTTTCCCGATACGACGTATAATTGCACAATAAGCGCGCAAGGCACGACTGGGGTCTCCGATAGCTACGTAAAAACGTCAGCTTCTGAAATCACTATCTACTCCGCAACCAGTACAACGTTCTCGTACATGTGCATGCGATAGTTTATGGCTCCTCGCAACTTTTGCCAGCCTCTTAGAAGGCCCCCCACGATTTTCGTCGGGATCGTAGCCGCGGTGCTTTCGCTTTGGTCCAACTCCAGCGCTCAAGGCCCAGATCCGCATAAGAGCATGAGCCTGCGGTCGTACGGGGGCGGCAACACTGCAGTTGACCCACAAGTAGCGTCCTACACCGCAATGGGTGCCTCGCCCGCCGACCCGCCTAGCTACCTACCGTGGTACGCGTCACCCTCGCCGCTCCCGTCCGTATCCGCGTACGTCGGCATTGGCGGCGCATGGGGGTCAGGAAACATCTACAACACCGCAACGAATGCTTTCCCCTCGCAGGCTCCTGGGACAGGCGTATTAGATACTGGCCAGTGTTCCTTCATGTGCTTTGGATCGCCCGGAAGAACGTCGCATCACTTTTTTGCGTACGGTAATGACGTCAATCCGCCGAGCATCATGGCGCCAGGCACATCATACACGCATTACGGAGCAGCCGCTGATTGCACTCCAACGCCGCCCGGCCAGGGCTCATGCCCGGGAGGAGTTGAAAATCAGGCTTTCGGCGCTACGATTCAATCCTCCCCGCAACAGCAGGGTCCTTTCTTCCTTGCTGTTGACGGCACCGGCAACCTCGGAGTGTTGAGCGATCTTTACGCGGGAGCGGCGATTATCGCCGGGGCAGGTACCAGCACTCCAGAACCTTCACCCTCTACTGGCTCACTAGTTTCGTACACGGGCTCGGGGCGCGGTGAAATACTGCTGGGAAGCACGGGCGCCTTAAACTTCGTCAAGTGTGATTACGGCGAGACTACTGCTCACGCACTTACTTGTAATCAGAAGCTTATTGATAGTGCGGGCGGCATTCGACCAAACGGGGCGTCGGGCGGGTACGCGCCGGAGGCGTTCCCTCTCGGAGTAGCGACGCCGCACCCGCTCGTCATGAGCGGCAATTGTGTGGGCGTTTCGACGACGGCATTGTGTACATTTCCCAATAGCTTCTCATTTTCCGACACGAGCTACAATTGCACGGTCAGTGCGATCGGTACGAGCGGCGTTACGGAGAGCTACGCAAAAACGTCATCTTCCTCCATTACGATCTACTCGTCAAGAATTTCAACTTTTACATATATCTGCATGCGCTGATTGACTGACTATGCATATTCGCAAAAGGTTTTATTCGACAGCGTGCGCAGAAAACAACCCGCCTGAGAGAATAGCATCGCCGGGCGATAGCGCGCGCCGCTGCCCTGCGTCCCCTTTAACCGCTTTGGAGAACGCGTTCGGGACGGCCCGCTGGGTTTTCAGCTCGCGCTATTTCCGCGGAAGCTGTTAGTGCACATGGCCTTTAGAGGCTCAACTTGGACGTTTATGAGGCGTTTGTTCCGTTCCGCCACTTCTGTGTTTTGTGCGGCGGCGATTACAAATTGTGCAGGGAGCGTCAGTACGCCGATTCCTGCTTCGCTAGCCAATGCGCGATCTGGCGCGATGGCCGAACGAACGCGACCTAGCAAACCAACTCAGCAATACAAAGTGCTATTCGGCTTCGGCAGCAACGTCTATGGCGATGATGGAGCCTACCCCTTGGCGAGCCTGATTAAAGTCAATGGCGTACTCTACGGAACGACGGCCTACGGTGGATCCTACGGTTCTGGGAGCCATGTCGGCTACGGAACCGTTTTTAGCATCAGCACCATCGGAGCGGAGAACGTGCTGTACAGTTTTAGCGGCGGCACCGACGGCGCTGCCCCTGCTGGCGGCTTGATTTATGTGAAAGACCGGCTCTGCGGCACGGCATCCGCGGGCGGCGCCTATGGCCTTGGGACCGTATTCTGCGTCAAAATGACCGGCAAGAGTTTTCGCGTACTTCACGCGTTTCGTGGCGGCGGCACAGACGGCGCTGATCCAATGGCAGGCCTCCTGGAAATAAGGGGCAGGCTGTACGGCACCACCGCTGAAGGCGGCGCGTACGGCGGGAGCAACTACTCGGGGGGAACCGTTTTTAGCGTAAATGTGGCCACTGGCAATGAGCGCGTACTACACAGCTTCGGTGGCAGTGCAGATGGGGCATATCCGGTAGCGGGTCTGATCGATGTGAACGGTACACTCTACGGCACGACGGAGGAAGGCGGTCAAAACGGTGCTGGTACGGTCTTCGGAATGAGCACCGCGGGCAAGGAGACCACGCTCTACAGTTTCAACGGTTCGCTTCCTGCTGCCCGCAATCCCATTGCCAGCTTGACTATGATGAACGGCATGCTCTACGGCACGACGTACGGCGGCGGCTCAGCGGACTGGGGCGCCGTTTTCAGGCTTCGTCTAGATGGCACCGACGAGCGCGTGCTGCACAGTTTCAACAACGATGGTTCCGACGGAATTCGGCCGTATGCCGGTCTGATCGCTGTGAGAGGCGTTTTATTTGGCACGACGTATAATGGCGGCACAGCATGTCGCGGCAGTAGAGGTAGCGGGATCGGTTGTGGGACAATCTTCCGCGTCAAAACGAATGGAAACGAGCGCGTGCTGCATAGCTTCGGTGAGAACTATAAGAATGACGGACTATATCCAGCAGCTTCCCTGATAAATATCAACGGAACGCTCTACGGCACAACGGTTAAAGGCGGAATTGCGCCTCCGAGTTGTCCCCATTCAGGCGATATCTGCGATTATGGAACTGTCTTCGCTCTAGCCCTCTAGAACAGGCGGCGGGGTGCTCCTTCTGCAACTCCCCCGGCGGTGCTGGCTAGAGCGAATTTTAAAGCGCCGGATCTGCCGCGTCGAGTCGATCGTTAAGCCGTCGTCACGGCGGCCAGCATGGAGGCTCTGGACTCCGCCTGTCTAATGACCTGAGGTGGCATCTTACGCAGCCGATAACTGTGAGGGTTGGGTAGTTTGAAAGTCGGCCGCGAACTCCCTGGGCGTCCTGGCTCTCGATTCAGGGCATAAATCAGCGCCGGCCGACTCGCCGCCCGGGCAGCGAAAGCGGCCTAAGATGCCGCCTGCTCGTCTAACGGCGATCTAACGGATTCTGCGAAACTCACCGGGATTCGTCGGGACTAGCCGGGACTCGAAATTCGAAAAACCCATACAGGAAAGGACTATCCGGCATTCGGCGGGAGCGGCTGGGACCCCGATTCGCGGGTTCGATTCCCGTTGGCGCTACCACCGTGTCATCCTGAGCCTGTCGAAGGATGAGCGTGCTCCCACCGTGTCATCCTGAGCCTGTCGAAGGACGACCTACTTTGGTCACCCGAGCGTCGATATCAAGGGCCAGCCCGATCTTTCAGTGCTTGAGGGGGACGCGCGGATTCGCGGAGGGATACTACATAAGGGGCGTCAGAACGTCTTGTAGAGGTCGCTCGTGCAAGCTTAGGCTTGGCCAGGAGGCGGAGGAGTTGACCGCAGCTGACGTAATAGCAGCGTCAGAGCTTCGGGGGTTGATCGGAGTGCTTGCTACAACGGGTCTCCTTTCTAGATCCCCCCGGGGCTCTGCTCATAAAGCTTGAATAGCAGCCTACTCTACAATGTTACTCTTACGCAGAGGAGCAAAATGGCGCGGGGTTTTTCCGACTCAGAGAAACGCCAAATGATCACCGCAACGCTCGACAAGTTTCCGGCCGCGCGACTTCAGTGGGGTGACTTCTTTCGGCAACTCCAGGAGGATTATGGCTCCGAAGGTCTCTCATACACGACGGTTTATACGTTTATGGTTCGGGAGAAGATCGCTGATTTTTCAGAAGCTGGAGCACACAAGCCCTTCCGTAGGATAAAGTAGCGTTGCCGTTGCCACGCGGCCAGGGCGTCGTCCACGCGCACCTGGGTTCTTTTGTCCTTAGCCCTGCAGCCTGGCAGTATGGCACGAGCATGCAGCTGACGTGTAATTGCCTAAGGCGGGCCAGCGGGAGTCGTGGGTGGTGTAGATCCAGTAAGGAGGTTCGCTCTTGAAGAAAAGTCGGTTGGCGAACCCAAGGTCGTCCCGGTCCTTAAGGAGCTCGAAGCGGGAACACGGCGACCGACCTTTCGGGCGCAAACACGGCATCCATTCCACTGCCAACCGCCTGTGGCGAGATTCGGCATACTGGAGCGACCGAAGCTAGCCGGGGAAGTCTTATTTTGAAAGGCTTTTTCGATCGTCGGTGACTCTTGGCGACCTTGCCTGAAGCGATTCGATTCCCGTTGGCACTACCGCGGTTTCGCGTGTCGCCTGAGCGCGGCGCAAAGCGCCGGAGCCGGAAGACATCCTCAGCCGCCGCCTCAGGCCAAAGGTGGCATCGGACGAAAGCCCGTCATTCTATTTGCGGCGCACTCGATGCCAAGGTTTCTGACGCATGTCATGACCTCGCACGTATAAGTCCATACGTCCTTGGGATCTCTCAGGGTGACAACGTATGTGTGCGCGGACTCGTTTCGAATCATGCCCAGCTGAGTAAATGCATTACCTTCTACCGGCGTAAGCGTACGGGCGAATCCTCCAGTCAACGAAACCGCCTTAAACTCCTCGCCTCGAAGGCCGTGACTCTTACCTAATGCGGTTTCTCCAAATTCCGCATTAGGTGGGCGGCCTTGGTCGCAAGGGCCGCCTTTGGCGCATGCATCGTCACTATACTGCCCATTTGATAGAGATGCGCCCAGATGAGGTCTTCTGCGCACTGCTCAAGCGTGGCGGATACCAGCACCGCGTAAGCGCGCAGGTCTCTCAGATATCGCGGTGGCAACGCACCGAATTTGTAACTAAGGTACTGACTCAGGTATCGTCGCTTCACAGCCTTCACCTCGCGGAGCGCTGCATTAAATATTTTGGCGTAGCGGAAGGCGACGACATCCGCACTTGGCACTCGCCGGACGTCATGCGATTGAAGGCAGCTTTATGGAACGACCAAAGACGCGCTCGACCAATTGCCCAAACATTGTGAAGCGCGTGTGAAAGCGCCCCACGCTCTTGGTTGTAAGTTCGATCGAATCTGCAAACGCCTCGCTGGCGCAGAGCTCTCCGAGCGCGTGAACGTACTGCTCGCTCTGCCCTTTCTTTACGGCAGTCAGATGGCTAAAGAAGTATAGCTGAACCTCCAGCAAGGCTCTGTCTGAGACGGCCATCGTAGCGTTCGCGGATGAGCCGTCGGCCGATATGTCGAACCTCTACTAAATGCGACAAACGTGAAATGGCGCGATTCATGCTGTCGTATTGCTTTTGAACAGTTGCGGCGTACCTCGCCCAATCAGCGTTTAACACGTTGGTTGTATCGTCGAGGTAGCGCTTAAGGTTGCCAGCGTACGGGACCAGCGACAGTGCCGCGGCAAAGTATCGTAAGACTATCTCTGCGTCGTACATGCGCTGATCTGGCCCGGTGAGGTTCATCACCAGATGGATGGGCTGCGGCACGTTTGTGGCATTAAACAGATAGTCTGTAAACGGTCCTCGCAAGAATGTTTGCCGCAACTCCTGCCCGCTAAGAGGAACCGAGCCGGAGTTTAGTCGGTAGAAGATGTCGTAGAGAACATCGTCAGTTTTAGCTCCGACGATTATGGCTGCCCGGACGGGCTGGTTCTGGAATTGTCGCTACAGACCGGCGTATTTTGGGTCGTGCAAAAACTCTTCAATACGTACGTCGTTCAACTCATGCAGCGTCAGCATGTAGCGGAGCCGTCGCGATTTCCAAAAACTGAACTGTTCCGAGGCCAGTCCGGCAAGCGTGAGAAGGCGTTGCTTTCCATCGATGACGACGTAACGTCCCTTGGGCGTCAGTTCAGCCAATACGACCTGCGGAATAGGGACTCCAAGAATTATCGACTCGAGAAAGCGGCTACGCTTTACGTCGTTCCACGCACTGCGGCGCTGATAGCGGGAAACAGTTCGATGTTGCCGCTCGTTATCTGAGACAGGATTGTTTCAACAGACCAATCACGTGCGCCGATAAGCAGGTCGGCATATTCGCGTGGCTCGATCTCCAGTTCGACATCCTCATTGATGTCGTTCATCTCCTGCAGTGCAAGAGGGTCGACCCCTAATCTATCTTGGTCCACGCAGATGGCATACGTTGGGCGGGAAGTCCCCACCTTCGGCCGGCCGTGTAGCCTTCGAGTGGTTGCCCTTCGCCCTGCAGTTCTCTAATCATATCCACCGGTGTGGAATCGGTTGGGGAAGCGTGGCCGTGCTTCCCGGCTCGGCCATGCGCTGAGGAAACGGCGCGATGGCGGATGTCATGAAAAAGCAGGCTAAGTCGTAATCGAATCCGACTCGTACTTGGACCGCTGGACGTCAAGCTCGCGGCGCCGGCCGGCGCGCCAGGGCCAACCTGGTCGAAGGAGGTCTCTCCAGAGTTACCCCGCGCCGAAATGTTGGTCAGGTAAGGCACCGGCGTTTCGCGATGATCCAAAGGCAGTCAGGCGCTGTAGAGGTGGGAGCCACGGTTCTTGGCCTGAATGTACACCGCAGCAAAACTCGGCTATCGAACTGATCGCTTTTTAGACCGTGACTTTTTTGACGCTTCGTTCTTTTTCGCACGGCACGTATCGCCGAGCTTCGTGGTGACGCCCTTGGGTTCGCGCCCGCATTCAGGGCACAATCCTTGGTCCAGTCTTTCGCTACGTGTCGAGTTCATGTTTGGCATTGATGGCACTTCGCCACGCAGACCCAGTTCCGCTCCTGACTAGCTCTGAGCGTCTGCAGGACCGATAACCCTCATATCTGAAACCCGCAAAAATGGCGGCTGGAAAGGACCTCGTAAATAGTCTGAAGGCGCACATGCTTGATCGGATGCGGCGTGAACCAGAATGCGCTACGGGGTCACGCGGGCTCGGAAACGTGGAGCTGGAGAGACTCTGCGAACTGGAGCTGCACCTTGACGCACAAGATCATTATGTATCGTACTCCCTGCTGCATTCCCTGATACAGGACGGCCTTGTAGAAAAGGTGCAGTGGCCAGATCAGCCCCGGAGGCCAAAGTTCCGATTGCGCCACTAGGCGTTGCTGTCTTTACAAGGCGAAGTGCGTACCGCAAAGATGGGTCAGGAACCATGATTACTCGATCCGAGAATATGCGACGGATTAAAGATCGCAATACAAAGCCCGAGCTTCGGCTACGACGCAGTTGCACCGCTTGGGCTTTCGTTACAGAATATGCGACTCGAAGCTTATTGGGCGACCGGATCTGGTGTTTGTGCGATTCAGCGCCGTTATTTTCGTCCACGGCTGCTTTTGGCATCAGCATGAGGCGTGCTCGCGCGCGACCCAGCCGACTACGAATCGTGGCTACTGGATGCCGAAGCTGCGCCACAACAAGGTGAGAGACCATGTGGTGACACGTCGCCTCCGCGGCGAGGGGTGGCGAGTTTTGACAGTTTGGGAATGCGAGATACTTAAGGACCTGACAGCGGCCACGAAGCGCGCTGTCCGCTTCATCACACAGTCCAGACGCGTGATGACGTAGCGGCTCGTCAGGCCATCGCTGGCGGCGTCGAGGAATCGGCCAGCATCGCTGTCCTGATGAGTGGGCGGCGGCGGAAAGCCCATCCTCCTCAAACTTCACTTTAAGTATCAGTAGGCGCTTGCTCTGGCGATCGCTTGGTAAGGTGCCCGCGTAGCCCGCAGCCATTCGGGCGACCTGCTCGTCGGGCCCTTGAAGCAGTCGCTTCTCCCGGCCCCACTGCAGGAAGGCTTTCCAATAGTCGGGGCCGAGCCGTACTACCGCTGACTGCGCGTCAATACCGCTATCCGAGCTCCTGCCTAGACCTGGCCGCACGCTCCTCGGCGCGAACAGTCTGTGGGGGGACGAGCAGAGCAAGGTACCCAGGGCGAAGTTCACACGGAATACGCCGAACCTCTAGCCAGCACTCATCCTTCTTGCACCACTGTGTCACGTTTTCAGTGCCGCGAGCCGGCTTAGTTATCGACTCGTAAACCGCGAGCGCAATCTCCGCGATCTGCGACAAGACCGGCTCTGGCACTTCCTGTAACTGCCAGATGTCCGCCAAGTTGAGCTCGCCTCGGCCGCGCCTAGCGGTTTCATATGCCAATTTCGCAATGGAGTATGTAACAATGTTCGCTCGGTAGCCGCCCGAATACCAGCTCCTGAGCAGAAACCAAACGCTCGGTCGCCCTGAACAGTATCACCCTCGCTATCGCGCGCCTAAAATAGGCTTCGTTAAACCGTTCGCGATCGGAGGCCCACTGCTCGGTGATGGTCCCTGCAAACTCTAGAAAGTTTGACTGGGCCCCTCGACTGACTTTCTGGGGCAACTGCGCCCAGGAGTTCTCGCTCTTAGCCAAGTCGGTCTTGGTCACGAGTCGGTCCTTGGGGTTCTCCTCGATAAACCTACGCCGTAAAGCCGGGGTCATAGCGGCATACGCGTTCGTGTACTGTCCCCGCGCCCGCTCGTAAAACCATTTAGTTTCGTGCTGCGCGCCTCTCTTCGCCGGCGCCCACATGCGTCGAGATATCGACTCGAGTCTTCGGTGATATTCATGATTCGAAAAAAAATCCGCGTCGCTAACCTTGTTTTGGCTGTTCGCACACCGAGATATCTGCGGTATCATCTCTTCGGCCAGTCGCGGCTCAATGACCGATAGCTTCATGGGGACAAAGATGTGCCCGAGAGTAGCCTTGTCGGTGCGCCGCGCAGCCGAGAGGGAGGCCGTGGTTTGGCCTCCGTTAACTATTTGTAGGTCTGTGACGGTCTCGATATGCAGGCCCTGGGGGCTGTTTCGCCAGTGCAGACGCTCGATGCCGTCGCCGCGATGCCGTTATTGTAGGCAAAGAACATATCGGGGCGATGAATAACCGAGTTTCGAATATCCTTGTTGACCTTGACCTTAGTGCTCAGGAATGCGCGCACATTGCCCTCCAGCAGCCTGCTTCCGTACGCGTCATAGATGTCGGCGAGCAGCGAACCCGAGATCACGCACAAGTATGACGAATATTGGTCCCCCTCGATGCTCGCCTCTAGACACGGAAGGCCGCTACCGCTTCTGTCACGCAGGTCCACAACCAGCTCATCTTGGCCACTGCGGGATGAAAACGCGCGAAAGAACCTGCTAATATCCCAGATGTGGAATTTTACTCGGAATTCCATCAACATCCCCCTCCGGCCAGTCCCTGACCTTTTGGCTTAAGGCGGCGTCCGTCAGGAGGTAGACCCTTAGGCGCGCGATTTGCTTCCAACCATTACGTAGATCGTCGGCGAGTGCTCGAGCGGGGCTGTTTTCGTCCAGGATCTCGTCGAGTCGGCCATTTACAGAATCCTCAACGAACGCGCGTATCTTGCCGAAATGCCCTTTTGCGTCGGTCTGGGTGAGGGTCTGCCCCTTCGGCGTCAGCGGGATTCGCCAAGAATAGACGGACGGACCCGTCCGCCCGATCGAAACTGTAGCCGTCCACGCCGACGTTTCTTCGCCTGGACACGCCCCTATAGTAGCAGGACTGAAAGTCAGCCACCTCGCCTGCATCTTCCAGGTAGCGAATGCATAGATCAACAAAAGATGAATGTCGAAAGTTGTGGTCAGCAACTGCCCACACGTCCACTTCGCTAAGGAACTCTTGCCCTAAATGTCGCAATGTCCATCTTTCAATGTGCCTCAAGGTCTGTGCGGAACGTTTCGCAGGCGCCGATGTTTATCTCATATGAAGCTTTCACTAGAGCGTCCGGTAACGCCGCTCGTGTCAGACGCGGAAAGCCCGTCTGTAACGCGATAGAATCCTTATATCTTGTAATCGAAAACCGCGTGTCCTGATAGATCGAGTTCATCGGCGTAGCCGGCCGCACCTAGTTTAAGGTCGAACGTCTCAAGATGCTAGCGGGTCGACCGTCAGAGGCCTGCCTGATGCGCATGATCAGTGACGTAGGTGAAAAGCTTGGCAGTTCATCCGGCGCGAACGGCACTACAGAAACGACAGCTAGTCGAAGCGGCGTCTCGCTCAGGAACGTCCAGTTGCTCCACGGACGATATTCTAACGGTCGGCGCGGCGCGAAGAATGGTCTTTACTTCCAGGAGAGTGCTCGGCAGTGCAAAGTCTTGCGGCGCCTTGAGTGGGCCCATCCACCCGTCCACGACTACGCGAGGATGGCAAGAGCTCCAGGCAGCGCTCTAGAATGAGCATTTCGCCGACGAGACCACGCAAAGCGTTGCCGGACAAGAGTGTTTCCTTTCGCGGCCTCCAAGAGTCGCTGCCAACTGAGGAGACGCAGAAAAACGAATGCCGGCAGGCTAATTGGCAGGGGACGTCCCGAGCCGCATGGATCAGAGACTGACAGAGATCGGAAAAGATGTCCGTGAGTGATCTGTCGCGAAGCCAGATAGAAATAAGCCATTTCCCGTCCTGACCGCCTGACAACAACAATATCTACGACGTCAAAATCGGGAGCCGGCGGAGGCTCATC
>CAWCEQ010000002.1:0-446918 GCA_963794645.1 Vulcanimicrobiota bacterium
GGTACGACAGGTCCGTTCGTAGCCGATCGCCTTTCGCGTGCTCGAGTTATTCCTCTCACGCAAGCACGTCTTCGATTCTCGGCGAAAGGAGTACGGATAAACTGCTGCAAAGCCCACGCTCTGGAGGCTCGACGACGACCATCAACGAGAACGACCGCCTCGCGGCGCTCGGCTACCGCCCGGAGCTTTCGCGCGTACTTTCGCTCTTCGACAACTTCGCGGTAGCCTTCAGTTACTTGAGCCCGATGGTGGGCGTCTATTCGCTCTACACGTTGGGCTTGGGCACCGGCGGGCCGCGCTACATCTGGACGATTCCGCTCGTCGTCGGCTGCATGATGCTCGTCGCCCTCGTCCTAGGCGAACTTGCCAGCGAGTACCCGCTCTCCGGCGCGCTCTACCAGTACGCCAAATACGCGGTCGGCGCGCGCTACGGATGGTTCGTCGGCTGGATCTACGGTTTCGCGCTGCTGGCAACGGTCGCTTCGGTGGACTCCGGCGCGGTCGTCTACGTAACGTCTTTGGCGAACGCGTGGTTCGGCACGCATTTCAATCCTTCGGATCATCTTACGATCTTCGTCGTCGCCGGCAGCATCATCGTCCTCTCGGCAATCCTCAACTATAGCGGGGCGAAGATCATGGGGCACGTCGCGCGCTTCGGCGTCTACGTAGAGACGATCGGGACGTTCGGCGTCTTTCTCGCACTCGCGCTGGCCGGCTTTCACCAGGGCTTCGGCTTCGTCTTCACCACCCAGCACGTCGAACGCGCCGTCGCAAATCCGCTCGGACTCGATTTTCGAGGACACTGGTGGACCGGCGCGGCGCTCGTCGCCGTGCTCGCCAACGTCTACATCTTCTACGGATTCGAATCGGCCGGCGCAATCTCGGAAGAGACGCTCGAGGCCCAGCGCCAGGTGCCGCGCTCGATGCGCAACGCCCTGCTCTACGGCGGCATCGCTACGTTCGTGCTCGTCCTCGGTCTGCTGCTCGCCACGCCGTCGTCCGGGATCGCCGGCGTCGTCAATGGCGGTATCGCCGGGCTGCTCTCCGAGCTGCCGATCTGGCTGCAGGACTTCTTTCTCATAATGGTCGTGATAGCGTTTTTCAGCTGCGGTACCGCCGTGCAGGGCGCCGGTGCGCGCGTCGCGTTTGCCCTCGCGCGCGACGGAGCGCTCCCGCTGAGCGAGCGCGTGCGCGCGATCTCGCCGCGCCATCACACGCCGGGGACCGCGATTCTGCTCGGAACGATCGTGCCGTTTCTCTTCCTGCTGCTCGTGCTCGTGAATCCGAGCCACACCGTGCGCGTGCTCTGGTTCGACTATCCCGCACACGTCAACGCGCTCTACGCGCTCGTCTCGTTCGCAACGTCCGGCGTCTACCTCGCCTTCTTTCTCACCGTACTCGGAGCGCTGATCGCTCGCACGCGCGGCTGGCGCCCCAGCGGAACGTTCCGGCTCGGCGTATGGGGCCTGCCCGTGACGGCGGGCGGTCTGCTCTACCTCGGGCTGATGCTTGCAGACATCGTCTGGCCAAGCCCGCTATCGAGCGGACGCGCGGTGTTCAACTACGGCTGGATAACGCTGCTGGTCATGGCGGTTATCGTCGGCGCCGGCGCCCTCTACGAAGCGATAGCGCGACCCGACCGTCCTTCGTCCTTCGACTGCGGCGCTTCGCGCCGCGCTCAGGATGACATCGCGCGGGACGACGCGATAACGTAGCGGGCGAGATCGAAGACCTCGTCGCGATGGAAGCCCAGCCGCGCGTAAAACTCAGCCAAGGTGCGGTTCGCGGTGCGGCAACTCGACCATCACGCTGGAAGCGTCCGTCTCGACGGCGTGCTCGATCGCACGCTCGACCAAACGCCGTCCGAGCCCGCGCTTACGCGCCGGCTCCGCGACGTACAGATCGCTTAGGAACCAGATCCGCTTGCAGTACCAGGACGACCAAAGCGGATAGAGCTGGATGAAGCCGAGCGTCTCGCCCGAGTCCTTCCCCGCGAAGACGACCGACTCACCGCGCGATAGGCGCTCTGCGAGGAAGCGATGCGACTGTGCGAGCTCGGCCTTGCCCGCGAAGAACTCGCGGTACGCTCTGAAGAGCGGGGCTAGCGAATCCACGTCGGCATCGCCGGCGCGAAAGATGGTCAGCGCTTGCCGCGAAGTTCGACGACGGGCTTGGACAGTACGGCAACCAGTTCGGCGCGGCTCTTTACGTTGAACGTCTGGAAGAGCTGGGCCAACTGGTTGCGGACGGTATTCGGGCTGCGGCCGAGCACTTTTGCGATCTCGGAGTTCCTTCGTCCCGCTCGCAGCAGTTCGAGCACCTCGCGCTTGGCGGGCGGAATCCGTTCCAGCGGAAGCATCGAGACGCGCGAGGCGTCGTTGACGCGGCGCGCGATCCAGCTGCGAGGCCAGGACGCGATCTTGCGCTGTCCGCGCTCGATCCAGCGTCGGTCGCGCGTCGCTTCGGCGAGCGCCAGCGCGCAGAGCGCGGCGCGCCATTCGTAGTTGAAGTCTTCGAAGATGCCCCACGCCTCGGTGAGAGCAGCCTGGCCGACTTCCTTATCGCCCAGACGCAGCCACGCGACGCCTTGCGAGTAGGCCTCGAAGCCTCTGACGCGAGGGTCGCTTCCATAGGAAAGCAGCGGGATGACCGTCGAGCCCAGCGAGCGGAATCGAGCGAGGTACTGTTCGGCGATTGCCGCGTTCTCATGCGCGAAGAGCTCGCCAAGCACCAGCAGCGCCGAGCGCTCCTCGCCGGTGACTTCGCTCCAGGAAAGGCGCTGCGAGATTTCGTGCGCGTCGGCCAACTGCTCCGCGGCGAAGGCGATTTCGCCGGTGTTCTTTGCGAGCAGGGCGCGGTCGAGCAGGCACAGGACGCCCCAGTGTTCGGAGGGCGCCAGCTTTGCCGCCCGCTTGAAACCGCTGAAGGCAGCCAGTTCGTTTCCGTCAAGCTCGTCAACGGCCGCGAGGAAACGCGTGACTTGGAAGCGCTCGAGTTTGAGGCCCGAAGTCCAGGGGAGGGCTTCGAACTGCCCGCGGACGCGTTCTGCGACGTCCGGCAGGGGAAGCTCGCGACAGAGGAGCGCGAGCGTGAAGAGGGCGTTGGCGCGGAAGTACTGATCCGGCTCGCCGGCAGTGTCGAGCTCGTCCAGCGCCATCTGCAGTTCCTGCACCTGGCGAAGCACGTCGCCACGGCGCACCGCGATCCAGGAGAGGACGATCCGGGCTCTTGCCCGGTTATTCGGATCGCTCGATTCGAGTTGCGCGTTCGCAGCCTGTTCGGCTTCGCGATGCTCGTGCCGCATCCAGGCGATGGCCGCGCGATAGTAGAGGGCTTCATCGTAGAAGGGATCACCGGTCTCTAGGTGACCGAGCGCGCGGTCTATGAGCCGGTTGCCGGCGACGTAATCCTTCGTCTGACCGAGCGCAGCGCCGAGCAGGACGTCCCGGGCGAGCCGGCGTTCGGCAGGCGTCTCCGGGAACTCCGAGAGCAAGCCGATCGCGTCGGGGGCGCGATGTTCGCGCAACGCCAGGCGCGCCCCGGCTAAAGCAGCCTCGGGCGTCTCTTGTCCTTCGATCAGCTGGCGACAACGGTCGAAGTCGGCGGCCTTTAGAGCCCCCTCAAACTCGCCGCTGCTAAACCCAGCGTACTTTAGTCGTTCAATTGTCAGCATTGGTCCTGGATTCAGGTCGAAGTATTGTAGCACAGACCCGAGGCCCGGTGGTTACCCCGCCGAGCCATCCCTTCTCTGGTACCAACGTACCGCCCTCCCGGGTACGCTAGTGACCCGCCGTGGTGCCCGGAAGGCCTCCGCCCACTGAGTCTTGGCGATGAATCACAACGCCGTGCTTTCCCTTACCGGGCAGACCGCCGCCGACCGAGTCCTGCTGGTGGATCCGAGCGTGCGTGCCGGGCAGACCGCCGCCGACCGAGTCCTGCTGATGGATCGTGCCGGGCAGGCCGCCGCCGACCGAGTCCTGCTGGTGGATCCGAGCGTGCGTGCCGGGCAGACCGCCGCCGACCGAATCCTGCTGATGGATCGTGCCGGGTAGGCCGCCGCCCACGGAGTCGAGGTGCCGCATCTGGGGCGCGGCCGGAAGAGCCGAGCCGCCCGCCAAATTGCCGGAGGCGCAGCCGCCCAGCGTGAGGGCAGCCAGAGAAAGAATAGCGATGATCCCCTGTTTCAATTTGTGTTCCTTTCGGGCGCTGGGGAGCGCGAGGAAGCAGAACTAGTAGTACGAACATACTAGTACGGATTTCCCTCCAATGGTAGGGGGGGAGCCAAATAGACCTTCCGAAGGCTTGGTAGGACGCCGAGAGATCAAGGCTCTTTGGCTTCGCCGCGCGCCCCGAGCCGCTATCGAAAGGCGCCGCCTGCTTTTCGACCCTCTCCAGCCTCTTTTGAGCAGGGAACTGCCTCAGAAAGGACCCCTCGGATGCGCTTTACGCCCCCGGCGCCGCGGCAAACGGAGGTGGGGCGACACCCGCGGATCGCCCCGCGCGCAGAGATGCCGGCCTCCCTACCTGCGAGCTCACGCCCGTTAATCAACGAGCCGGTCTCAATCCCGAGGACGCACAGCAGATGAGCGAGTTGGGACCTCGCCTCTCGTACGGCCGCGAAGTTCGCACCGGTCTTTCCTTTATAGCCGCGATCGAGGCCGTGCGGGCGCGGCTGCAGGACGAAGGCTTCGGCGTGCTCTGCGACATTGACGTCGAGGCCGCAATGCGGGACAAGCTGGGCGCGGAGTTTCGGCCGTACCGCATTCTCGGCGCCTGCAACCCATCGCTGGCGCACCGCGCGCTCCAGGCGCATCCCGCGATCGGTTTACTCCTCCCATGCAACGTCGTCGTGCAGGATGCCGGCGGCACGACGCTCGTTTCGGCGATAGACGCCCGGGCGTTGCTGGGGGTGGTTGGAGACGCGAGCATGGGAGATCTCGCGGACGAGGTCAACGCGCGGCTGGGGCGGGTGCTCGACGCGATCGAAGGCGCCCGCTAGGCGTTACTGCGTGTCGGGCGCTCGTCCGTCCGGCGGCGCGTGGATGAAGAAGTTTGCATCCAGCGGCGCGGTGATTTTTTGAAACTTCCTAGGCGGGGCCTTGAAATCGAAGCAGTCGGGCCCGATCGAGTTCGCCCGCGAGTCGCTGGCGGACAGGCGCGGCAGGCCGTATTCGTCCTCGATGAACCGTAAGATCGAGCCGTGTTCGTACGGCACGTGCGAGACGTAGCCTTTCTTCGAGTAGGCCGAGATCACGAGCATCGGGATCCGCATCCCCAGCCCGTCGTAGTCCACCATCGCCGGCGCCACCGGATCGTACCATCCCCCGTAGTCGTCCCAGAATATGACGATCGCGGTCGAGTCCCAGTACTTCGACTCTCCGACGGCGTTGACGAGCGAGGCAACCCACGAGGGCCCTTGGTTTCCGCCGCAGCCTGCGTGGTCGGAGGTCGCGCAGGTCGGCGTGATCCAACTGACCGTCCGCAGCTTGCCCTTCGAAACGTCGCTGAAGAAGTTCGTCTGCGGCGAGATGACGTCTTTCTTCCAATCCTTGCCGTACCGGATGTGCTTGATGGCCTGGTACGCGCTCCAGATCTCGCCGTCGCAGCAGAGCGCCGCCGCATAGAACGCCCAGGGCTGGTGCGCCCGGTCGAGCTCGTCGCCGAGCGTCTTGTTGTTGAAGCATACCGGCTCGTAGCCGCCGAGCTGGCGCTGCTGCGTCACAATCTGGATTTCGTCCGAACCCTGCGAACAGCCCCAGGGACCGCCCGGGTAGTTCACGGCCGAGCTTGCCTGGGCTGCGATGATGTATTGGTGCGAGATGAAACTGCTTCCGTCGAAGTTCGAGGCGAACATCTGGTCGGCCAGCGTGTAATCCTTGGCCATCTCGAAATAGGGCTTGGTCTCCGAGCGCGGCACGTAGCTGTACGGCGGATACTTGTCGGGACAGCGCGGTTCGCCGTACGACCCGCAGTACCATAGCTCTTTGTCGAAGCCGTTCATGCGGCAGTCCGTGCCGGGGAAACTTCCGGTGCCGTTGCAAGCGGCAAAAAACGAACTGGAACTGTGGTCTATATCCCAGACCGTCTCCAGCGGTATCGGGTGCATGGCGACTTTCCTGCCGTGCGAATCGTAGCCGTAGTTCTGCGTCGTCGCGCCGGGTACGCCCAGAAATACGTTGTTAAAACTGCGATTCTCCTGAACGATGATGACGACGTGTTTGATCTTGCCGCCCGACGGATCGCGGCGCATGCCCTCGATCATCGTTCGCGCGTCCGCTGCGTTCGGCGCCGGCGGAATCGCGTTGCCGGCGCCGCACGAGGCCAACGCGCAGGCAGCCGCGGCAACGAAGATCGCCCGGGTCGCAGAAGAAACGAACCGCATGGCGACCCCTACGACGAGACCGCGCTGAAATCCGCCAGCACCGGCGCTACCGGCGCGCCGGCGAGCAATATCGTGAGGATCGCGACGTCGTCGGGTCCTTTTCTGTCGCCAAAGATCTCCGCAAGAATCGCTTTCGCGGCTCCTGCGATCGGACGCGCCGCGACGGCGTTTATCGCATCGAGCAGCTGCGCCTCGCCGGCGACCACGTCGCGCGAGTGCTCGATCGCTCCGTCCGTGTAGAGCACGAGCATCGCACCGGCGTCGCTGGGAACCTCGTACGTTCGGTAGCGAGCGTCCGGACTGACGCCCAAGGGGAGCGAGCCGCAGGAAAGGAGGCGGGCCGGCTTTCCTGGTTCGACCAGCGCCGGCGCCGGATGCCCGGCGGCCGAGTAACAGAACGTCCGCGCGCGCGCATCCACGACGCCGACGATCGCGGTGATCATCGGGGAGTGCGCGACGAGCAACTCGGTATTCACGTGCTCGAGAATCTTGCCGGGCGTCTGGTCCATCAGCGCGCAGGATACGAGCGCCTGCCGCGCCTTATCCATGGCCACCGCCGCCTCGATTCCGTGACCGGCAACGTCGCCGATGACGAAGAGCGCGCGTTCCTGCGTTAGCTGGAGCGCGTCGTACCAGTCGCCGCCGACGTGCGCCTCTTCGGTGGCCGGAACGTATGCCGCGCTGAAACGCACCGCGGTCAGCTGCGGCAAGCGGCGCTGCGCGAAGGCCTCTTGCAGCGTGTCCGCAATTCGCTTTTCAGTCTCGTAGGCGGCGCGCATCTCGGCCGACTTTCGGCGTTCGTGCTCGGCGGCTTCGCGCTGGCGTTCCAGGCTCATGCTGAGCCGGTACTGACCGACCGTAAAGAATGCGGCCGCGAGCAGTACGGCGGCGACCGCGCCGAATGCGAGCACGCCGACCAGCAGGATCGCGACCTGCACCCGCTGATCGCTGCGCGCGGCCTCGAAGGCGAGGTTCTCGTCAACCAGCGCCATGTCGCCGCGGAAGCGATCCACAATCTCTTTGCCGCGCACCTCTAGACGAGCGCTATGGCGGCGGAGCGAGAGCAGCGGCCGTGCGACCTTCTGCATCCAGCGCCGGTTCATCGCCATCGCGTCGTAGAGCGGAGGGAGCGCCGAGCGGACGTTGTGCTCGAGGATGATGCGGTGCAGGCGCGCGAACGTTTCCGGCAGTTCCGTGCGGCCCGCGTAGAACGGTTCGAGCAACACGGGCTGCCGCGCGGACACGTACCCGCGCATGCCGGTCTCCTCGTCGAGCTGATCCTGCAGCATCTCCGAGACGAGGATGCGCGCGGCGCGAAGGCCTTGCGAGGCTTCGAACGACGACGCGACCACGCTGCGCACCCGCAAGCCCCCCGCGACCAGCAGGCCCGCAACCACGAGCAGAAAGGCGAGGGTCAGCGCGAGCGGTGCGAACGTGCGCCGAATCATGCGCGCGACTTAATCCCGCCATCTGCCGGGGCCTGCACCGTCAGTGCCCCAGGTGCCAGCCGTGCCGGTCGCAGCGGTACGGCTGCAGCCCGGTGCTCGTACGAGGGATCGCGCGTTCGGCCTCTTTCTTCGTCTCGAACGCCGCCTTCGGCGCGCCGTTGCTCTTGTGACAGGAACGCGGGCCGCCGGTCTTGCGCTCGCTTGCTTTTTCGCGCGTCACGGCATCATTCTTCTCCATCGAAGTAGTCGAGCGGTTCGGACCGCCCGATCCGCCGTTCGGGTGACTGAACGAGCCATTTCTTGCTGTCGGGATAGTAACAGGATTCGCCGATCGGGTTATCCGCGACGACGTACACGACGAGGTCTTCGTCGCCATCGTTAAGGATCTGGTGCGCGCCGCCGGGTTCGAAGAGAAACGCATCGCCCGGAGCGATCGGCGTGCTGCCCTCGTCGTGCCGTACGGCGCCGCGGCCCGAGATAACGTGATAGAACTCCCACTGCGCGCTGTGGGAATGGTACGGATACGGCACCGTGCCCGGAGCGACGCGTAGAATTTCCACGTCGAACGGATGGCGTTCGCGCAGGTCGGTCGAGCGAGGATCGCGCCCCAGCGCGTGGGAGACGTTGATGCCTTCTCCTTTAAACGTGCCCTTCGGTGAGGCCCAGGTTACCGGTTCCAGTTCGTTCGTGTTGACTTTGCGCATACGCCCTCCTCATCGAAGCTCCAGATTTTTTTCGCCAAGACGTCTATGCAGCCGCTTTCCTTCTGCAGCGTCCCTTCGACGACGAGCGCCGTTGCGGTGCGAATCGGGCGGCGAAAGATCTCGTAGATATTCGGACGGACGATGACGTTTACCAGCCCGGTTTCGTCTTCGAGCGTCAAAAAAACGAAGCCCTTGGCCGTACCGGGGCGCTGGCGAGTAACGAGCAGGCCGCCGACGCGGCAGAGGCTGTTGCGCGGAAGGTCCGTCAGGTGCGCGGCCGTGACGACCCGCTGCCCGGTGAGACGCTCGCGAAAGTGCTCCATCACCTGCGATGCGGGCGTGAGGCCGGTCGCCCAGAGATCGAGCGAGGCCAGCTTCTTGGGGGGTAGAGCCTTAAACGCGGCGCTGGGCTCGTCTACGTCCATGAGGGCGCCGAGCTCCCCGCGCGCTTCGCGCTCGTCTATGCCGCGCAGCGCCCACATCGCCTCGCGACGCGACGCGTACCACGGTGCGAAGGCGCCGGCGACGGCGAGGTTTTCGAGCGTCTCGCGACCGAGGTTCGTGCGCCGCGTGAAATCCAGAACGTCTGCAAACGGCCCCTGCCCGATCGCCGCCTGCAGCCGTTCGCGCTGCCCCTCCCCCAGCCCGCGCACGACGTGGAAACCCAAACGCAGCGAACCGTCTGGTTCCACCTGCGACCAATACCCGCTCGCATTGACCTCGACCGGCTTCACGCGCACGGCGTGACGCCGCGCATCGCTGACGAGCACTTCGGTCGAGTAGAACCCCATCGGCTGCACGTTGAGGATCGCCGCGGCGAAGATCGCGGGCAAGCGGCACTTGAGGTAGGCCGAGGCGTACGCCAAGAGTGCGAAGCTCGCAGCGTGCGATTCCGGGAAGCCGTAATCGGCGAAGCCTTCCAGCATGTGAAAGAGCTGCTCGGCAACGGACTTCTCGATGCCGTTTCCGACCATGCCGTCTATCAAGCGCGTGCGAATCTCGTGCATGCGCGCGCGCGATCGCTTGTGGCCCATCGCGCGGCGCAGCGTATCGGCCTCCCCGGCGGAAAAGCCGGCGGCTTCGATCGCCATACGCATCCCTTGCTCTTGGAAGAGCGGCACGCCCAGCGTTCGCTCCAGCACGGGTTTGAGTTTCGGATGCGGATACGTCACCGGTTCGGCGCCCGAGCGCCGGCGTAAGAACGGATGGACCATCTGCCCCTGAATCGGGCCCGGGCGAATGATCGCCACCTGCATGACGATGTCGTAAAAACAGGTGGGCTTCAAACGCGGCAGCATGGATTGCTGCGCGCGCGATTCGATCTGAAAGACGCCGACGGTATCGGCTCGCCGTATCATCTCGTAGGTCGGTTCGTCGCCGGCCGGAATCGTATGGAGCGCGAGCGTGGGCGAAACCGCTTCGGGCAGCCACGAATCGCCGCGCTCGACGCTGCGCCGGTAAAGCGTGAAGGCCTCGCGCAGCAGCGAGAGCATGCCCAGGCCGAGCAGGTCTATCTTAATCAGCCCGAGATCCTGCAGATCGTCTTTATCCCACTGAACGACCGTGCGGTCGCGCATCGTCGCCCATTCGACCGGCGCCACGCGCACGAGCGGATCGCGCGTAATCAGCATGCCGCCGGAATGAATCCCCAGATGACGCGGGAAGCCCGCGATCCGCCGGCAGAGCGCGTAGAGCAGCGCCGGGCCGGTATCCTCCGGCAGCGACTCGCTTGCGTCGAACTCGCGCGCGATCGCCTCGACCTCGTCGGGCGAGAGCCCCAGCGCCTTACCGACGTCGCGAATCGCCGAGCGCGTGCGGTACGTGATGACCTCGCAGACCATCGCCGCGTTCGTACGGCCGTAGCGCTCGTAAACGTACTGTATTACCAGCTCGCGATCTTGATGCGCGAAGTCTATGTCTATGTCGGGGATCTCGCGGCGTTCTTCCGACATGAAGCGCTCGAAGAGCAAGTCCATCCCGATCGGATCCACCGCGGTAATGCCGAGCGCGTAGCAGACCGCCGAGTTCGCGGCGGAGCCGCGGCCCTGGCAGAGCACGCCCAGCCGGTTCGCCTCCCGCACGATATCCCACACGATCAGAAAGTAGCCGGCCAAATCCATCTTTGCGATGATGCCGAGTTCGTACTCGATCTGCCGCTCGACGCGCGAAGAGAGCGGCAACGCATACCGCCGCTCCGCGCCCTCGTAAACGAGTTCGCGCAGCCGGCGCTGCGGCGAGCTGCCTTCCGGCACCGGAAAGAGCGGAAACTGACCCTCCAAGCGGCCCAGCCGGAAACGGCAGCGGCGCGCGATCGCCAGGCCGTTTGCGATCGCATCGGGATACTCGGCGAAGAGCCGCTGCATCGCGCCGGCATCTTTCAGGCAGAACTCCTCGTTGGGACGCAGCGCGTTGGCGCTCCGAGCGTCGCGAAGGGTCGTGCCCTCGCGCACGCAGAGCAGCACGTCGGCAAGCAAGGCATCGGCTTTCTCGGCATAGACGACCGCGTTCGTCGCGACGTAGGGCAACGCGCAGGTGCGCGCGAGCTGCACGAGGCGCACGTTCCGCTCGGATTCCTGCGAGGTGAGGTGCTGCTGCAGTTCCAGATAGAAGCCGTCGAAGCAGCGCGCAAGCCTGCGCGCCTCTCGTGCCGCGGCGCGCGGTCCCTCACCGGCCAACGCACGCTCGACCCGCCCGAGCGGACCGCCGGAGAGTGCGATCAGGCCGTCGCCGCGGCCCTTTAGATCCTCCACGCGCAGTCGCGCGTCGCCTTTGCTTCCGCGCATCTGCGCGATCGAGATGAGTTCGCACAGGTGCGCGTAGCCGCGCTCGTCCTCGACGAGGAGCACGATATGCGATCCGTCTTCGAAAGTGAGCTCGCTGCCGACGATTGCCTCCACGCCCTGCCGGCGCGCGTGCGTGGAAAACCGCACCGTGCCGTAAAGGCCGTCGCGATCGGTCAGCGCGATCGCCGCCAAACCGAGCGCGGCCGCGCGCTCTACCAGTTCTTCGGGATGCGAACCTCCTTGGAGGAAGCTGTAGTTAGACCACGAGTGTAACTCAGCATACATCGTAGCCTCTACTCATATATGCCTCGCACGTACCAATGCGTGCCTTGCCGGTAAATGCGGGCAAACGTGCCGTCTTCGAGCACTACGTCGTATTCGTCGCGCGTTACCGGTGCGGGCACGTACGCCCGTTCGGCGACCCGCCACGGCCCGACGCACTCCAGCACGGCTTGCTGGCCTACGACGGCCGGGGCGCCGCCGCGCAGCTCTACCGGTACCTCTCGAAGTTCTAGGAGCCGCAGTTGAGGCACGAGCTCCCCTTCCGGATGAGCGGGCGCGAACATCGCTTTGGCCGGCGGTGCGAACGGCTCGTAGACGAAGCGTTCTTCGAGCACGTGGGCCTCGCGCGTCCGGGCGCGAGCGATGCTTTCGCCGAGCACGGCTTCCAACCGCGCGATCGTAATCGCAACCTTCTGCGGATCGAGATCGTCGGCGGCAAAGAGCGCCTGCGCCTCTCCTCCTTCTTCCAGGCGCAGCGCCCGCACCCGCAGACCGACGATGCCCGAGGCAAACGTCGTGCCCGCGAGCTTCGCGCGCAGCATCTCGAACATCGTCCGTTCGTGTGCGGTCGGCATCGCGAGCGGGACGTCCATGCTCTGCGTATCGGCATCCTCCAACTCGATCTCCAGCCGCAGCGCGCCGGCACGCTTGCCGCAGCGTTCGAGATCGGCGCAGACTCTGGCGAGCAGCACGCGCAAGGCGAAGAGGACCTGCGCTTCGTCGGTCGCGCGCCCTTCGCCGAAGATCGCGGCTTCTATCGCGACGGCATGGCCGCGCGGTTCGAACGGACGGGAATCTATGCCGCGCGCGAGCGCATGCCAGTGAGCCGCCGCCTTGCCGAAACGGCGAACGAACGGCCCGTGGGGCAGGCGCGCCAAATCTCCGAGAGAGTCTATGCCGAGCAGGCGCAGGCGCTCGATCGTTTTGGGATCGATCTCGAGCAGCGCGAGCGAGAGCGGTTCGAGCAGCGCACGCTCGCCCCCGGCCCGGCAGACGCTGCCGTCGGCAACGTATGCGGCTGCGCGCGCGACCATCTTGTTTGCTCCCACGCCTAGACGCATCGGAATGCCGAAACGCGCCAGCAGCGCGTGCGTCCGCTCGATCCACGCGGGCGCTTCGCCTGGGGCGCCGTGCATATCGAGAAAGGCCAGACCCGGTCGCACGTCTTCGATCAGCGGTGAGACGGCATCGAGTTCGTCGAGCATCTCCTCCCAGAGGGCTCGAACCTGCAGATCGCCGGCGCTCCAATCGCCGGCGGCGTTAATGCAGAGCAGCATCGTTGATCTCCTTGCGCCCGACGTGCAGGCGCACCGTACGGCCGCTAACGGCGTGCCGGTACTTATGCACGCCGACACAGAGTTCGAAACCCGCGAACGTTCCCCAAAGCCCGCGACTGCCGCGCATACGGGCTCGCTCGAGGGCGCAGACGAGGCGCAGCCCCGCCGCGGCGCGCAGCGCGGCACCGGCGCGTGAGGTGGTTACGAGCAGCAGTACGCCGCTGCGCTGTGCGAGATTTGCCAAGCGTACCCACACCGCATCGCGCAGCGCGATGGCCGGCATGAGCACCAAGCGGCAGATACGCGAACGCAGCAGGATGTCGGCCGCGCGTGCGATCGCGAGCGCTTTGCGCACCGGAACGATCAGGACGCGATCGAGGCGCGCCCCCGCTTCGGCCAGATCCGGCGGGTAGAGGGCGCCGTCATCGAGGATGGCGACGAGGCTGCGCCGGGTCGTCCGGGCCACCAATCCTGCGGCCACGCTCCAGCAGCCCGCCTGCCCTTCGAGCGTCGCCACGATGCCCGCCGGCAGGCCCCCCTCGAGGAGCGCGTCGAGCTCGGCAACGGCCGTCGCCACGCGCTCTTCAACCAGGGCTGCCGGGAGGCTCCGCGCGCTCAAAGCCGCCTTGAGGGCCTCGAAGGTTTGCTTCCGTCCTTCGACAGGCTCAGGATGACACGAGACAGGCTCAGGATGACACGAGACAGACTCAGGATGACACGGTCCTTCGACAGGCTCGGGAGGACAGGTTTCGGAAGCCGCCGGCGACATGGGAGACTCATCCTAATCGAACATATGTTCGATTGTCAAGGCGCTTGGAGCAGGTCCGCGGAGGCGCCGTATTGACTCTTATGAGGTACCGTTCTTACTTCGTCTGGAGGTCGCATGCGCAGCTCGAGATCCGTCTTTTTCACCCTTGCCGCGGCGGCCGCCGTAGCGATGACCGGCTGTTCGGGAGGCCGCTCGGCGCTGCCGGGCGCCCCTTCCGCACCGCTCGGCGCGCAGGCGCGCGGCCCCGAGCACTTTTCGCATCCCTTTTCGCATCTGAAAAATGGGGCGTATCCGGGCAGCAGCATCGCCTATCTGCTGACCGACGGCTCCGTGCTGGCCCAAGGCGGCGGGAGGCACGTACTACCGCTACACTCCCGATGCCTACGGCAGCTATGCCGATGGAACGTGGACACAGGTTGCATCGCTGCCGTCGGGATACAATCCCGATGCAGCCGCATCCGACGTGCTCGCCGACGGGCGTTTCGTCATCACCGGCGGTGAATACAACAGCGGCCGGTTCGATCTTACGAATCTCGGAGCGATCTACGATCCCGTCGCCAATACCTGGACGGCGCTCGGCCATCCCAAGAAGTGGGGTTGGATCGGCGACTCTCCTTCGAGCGTACTTCCCAACGGACGCCTGCTGCTCGGGCAAAAACTGACCAAACGCGACGCGTACCTGGATCCGAAAACCTTGCAATGGATCGAAGTGGGCGATGCCGGAAAGAACGATTTCAACGCCGAGGAGGGCTGGACGCTCCTTCCGGACGGTACGATTTTGACCGCCGACGTGAAGAACGACCCGAACTCCGAAATCTACAATCCGTCCAACGGCCAATGGAAGAGCGCGGGTTCGACGATCGTGGATTTGGCGATGCATTGGACGAGCCATAGCTGCCTTATGTACGGACCGAAACCGAAGGATTGCTACTATCCCCCGGGCGAGATCGGGCCTGCGATCCTGCGTCCCGACGGAACGGTCTTCTATACGGGCGCGGGAAGCGGCGCGAGCGGGTACGGCGTCGGGCATACGGCCATCTATCATGCAACCGGCAGTCAGGCCGGAACGTGGTCGACCGGCCCCGATTTCCCCAACGGCGATAACGCCGCCGATTCGTTCGCGCTGCTCGAGCCCAGCGGCAACGTCTTGGTGTTCGGCGACAACGGCGGGACGTACGAGTGGAACGGATCCACGTTTACGCAGACGAGCCTATCCTGGCAAGGGCCGCCCCTGCTGCTGCCGACCGGACAGGTGCTCATGCTGGGCAACTCGGCGGTCTCGCTCTACACGCCGGCCGGATCGCCGAAAGCGAGCTGGGCGCCGAAGATCAAGAGCTATCCGAAGACGATCGCTTCGGGCAAGACCTACAAGATCACCGGCATGCAGTTCAACGGCCTCTCGCAAGCGATGTCGTTCGGCGACGAGTATCAAAATGCGACGAACTACCCCCTCGTGCGCATCACGAACAATGCCAGCACGCACGTCTTCTACGCGCGAACGCACGATCACAGCACGATGGGCGTCGCAACCGGCTCCAAACTCGTATGGACCTACTTCGACGTTCCCAGTGGAATCGAAAGCGGCGCGAGCACGCTGGTGGTCGTCGCCAACGGCATCGCTTCCAAGCCTGTGAGCGTGAACGTTTCGGGAGCGCGAGCCCGCACGCAGCGCTAGATAGTCCTTCGCGCCGCCCCGTTACGAAGACAGGGCGGCGCGGCCGTGCGGGGCGTTTAGGTCTTGAAGCGGACCGATCGGAACGATGCCGGTCGGATTGATGTCCTCGTGCGTGATGTAGTAGTGTCGCTTGATATGGTCGAAGTCCACCGTTTCCGCGACCCCGTCTATCTGATAGAGGTCGCGTAGGTAACCGTAGAGGTTCGGGTAATCCACGATCCGCCGCAGATTGCACTTGAAGTGACCGTAGTAGACCGGATCGAAGCGCACGAGCGTCACGAAGAAGCGCCAATCGCTCTCGACCGGCTGCGAGCCGAAGAGATACCGTTGCCCGGCCAGGCGCGCCTCCATTTCGTCGAGCGTTTGAAAAACGCGTCGCGCGGCGCGTTCGTACGCCGCTTGGGCCGTCGCAAAGCCCGCCTGATAGACGCCGTTGTTGAAGGTGGCGTAAATGTGGCCGTTGAGCGCGTCTATCTCGGCACGCAGGCCCTGCGGGTATAGGTCTAGCGCCGGGTTAGCGGCGACGGAATCGAACTCGGTTTCGAACATGCGCATGATGTGGTCGTCGTTATTGCTGACGATGCGCCGCTCGCGCGTATCCCAAAGCACCGGCACGGTCACGCGATCGCGAAAGCCGGGTTCCGTCGCGAAGTAGGCTTCGTTGAGAAAGGCCCAGCCGTTGAGCGGATCGGGGCGGCTCGGATCGAAGCGCCAACCGCGCTCGTCGCGAATGGGATCCACGATCGTCATGCCGATCGCTCCCTCCAGCCCTTTGAGTTTGCGCACCAGAATCGTCCGATGCGCCCAAGGGCAAGCCAGCGAGACGTACAGGTGATAACGCCCGGGCTCGGCCGGGTACTGCGTGCTCCCGTCGGCCTTCACCCACTGCTCGAACGCATCGGGCTGTCGCGTGAAACTGCCGTCGTTTGCCTGTTCGCTGGGAAACTGCGCCTTGACCGTCATGCCGTGTTCACCTCTTGGGGCTCAGGTACGTCAAGCCGGCCTGTTCGAGAATCGTGCGCCCGCCGCCGGTGAGAACGAAATCGGCGAAAGTCTTGGCGAGATCCGGGTGCGGCGCCGCGCTCATGACGGCCAGCGTGTAGGTAATGCGATCGGTGAGCGCGGCGGCGCCCGGCAAGGGAACGAACGGGTACGTGCGCGCGATTGCCTCGGTACGGTAGAAAAACCCGACGTCGGCCTGACCGGTATCTATCCGCGCGAGCAGGTCTTCTTCGGGAAATATTTGTGCGGGGTTTTCGTCTTCGCCCAGCAGCGCGCGTTCGCCGTCGCGTCCGAGCCACATCGTTACGCCCTGGAGCGTATACGCGCCTTTCGGGTCGAGCTGCGGGTCGGTGCGGCCGATCTTCAAGTTCGGCGTCCGCAGCGCGTCCGCAAGAGTCGTCTTGCCGGCCGCGACGCTTGCAAAGAGGGCAGCGTATCGCGAGTTCGGCGACCACGCGATGCCCAGGGCGGTACCGGCAAAAGTCGTGGCCGACGCAACGCGCGTGCCCAGCTTACTCACGAGCGCCGGATCCACGCTGATAAAGACGTCGGGGGAACGGATGCCGGCGGCGATGAGATTCGCGAGCTTCCTGCTCCCGCCGCCCTCGCCTTGGAAGGTAATGCCCCGCGCCTGCAGCGCCGTTTTTATCGGGCCTTCCATCGGCGTCACGAGCGAGCCCGCGTAGAGCACCGTAACGGCGTTCGTGCCGGCGCGCGCGAGCGCGCCGAACGCAAAGGCCACGATGACGGCTCCGGCTAGGAGGGCCGAAAGTCGAGCGAGCGGGAGTTTATGCAATAGCGCGTGCCTTCCGGACCCGGACCGTCGTCGAAGACGTGCCCCAGGTGCGAGTTGCAGCGTTTGCATCGCACCTCGATGCGATGCATGCCGTGGCTGTGGTCGTCGAGCAGGCGCACGTTCTCACGCTCCTGCGGGCGCGTGAAACTCGGCCAGCCGCAGTGCGAGTCGAACTTGGCGTCCGAAACGAAAAGCGTTTGGCCGCAAGCGCCGCAGACGTAGGTGCCGTCGTCGCGCACGTCGAGCAGCGAACCGGTAAAGGGCGCTTCGGTCCCGGCTTCGCGCAGGATGTGGTAGCGTTCGGGACCGAGGTGCGCCTTCCACTCCTGCTCGCTTTTGACGACGTCGGGGGTAAGATCGTGCTTCATCGCCTGCTCCTTGCCAGCCTCATAACTTCCGGAGGCGCCAAAGCGATGCAGGGCCGAATAGCCCGCTATGAAGCTCCTGCTGGAAATTCTGCTCTCGATCGTCCTGCACCCGATCGCAATGATCCTCATGTGGATCAGCCTCATCGCGCGCGGCGACATGACGGCCTTCAAGAAGACCGTCTGGTTCGTCGTGAGCGTGGTGTGGGGGCTCGGCCCGATCCTTTACGTGCTCGTAGCAGAAGGCTCGCTCTGGTAGCGAGCCGTTGCGTCGAGGCCGCCGGCTAGCGCCGCGGAGGCCGGCTCACGGGCGCATGCCCGCCGGAGCCACCGCTCACGCCGCCGCCGCCGCGCCCCGGCGGGGAGCCCTGGATCGTTCCGTGGCCGCCCGGATACCGCCCGGGATAGCCGCCGCCGTACGGGTACCGGCCGCGATAGCCGCCGTAGTAGCCGCCGCCATAGTAGCCGCCGCCGTAGTAACCGCCCCCGCCCCACCCGTACGGGTAGCCGCCGTAATAGCCGCCCCAGCCGTATGGCCAGCCACCCCAGCCCCAGCCCCAGCCGAGACCAATATTGAGTCCCCACGGATAGGCGCCACCGTAGTAGCCGGGATAACCGTAGCCGTAGCCGGAGCCGTAGCCGTACGAGGTGTCCGGGTAGTAACCGCCGCCGTCCGGGCCGGTGACGTCTATGCGATAGGCTTCGAACGTCGGACCATTGGCATTGCCGTAGATCGTGACTTGCATGCCTTCGACGAGTTTGATCCCGGTCGGATTGATGACCGTACCCTGATGCAGCGAGACGTGGTCGTCGTATCCCCGAACGTCTCGCATGTACAGGATGTAGGCGCCGTCAAAGCTGATGAGCGTGCCCTTGACCGCCTCCTGGCGGGCGACCGGCGTGCCGTAGCTGGGAACGGCGGGCGCAGTCCCATAGCTCGGGACGGACTCCTGCGCGACCGCCGCGCCGGAGAGAGCCAAGCAGAGGGCCGCCGAGATCGCCGCTCCGCGGCTGGCGAGCGAGAATGTGTTACGGGCGTTCATATCTGCTTGTAGTATACTCCGCGAACGCTCTACGGTTGTTAGAATTCGCTTGCAAAAAGGCGTTCGGGGTCTTGACTCTGACGTTACGTTAGGGATTAGGCTTGCCTTCGAGAGGAATCCGATGGACGCTCCCGCCCCAAAACTGCTCCGAGCCAAGGAGTTCGCAGACGCCGCCGGCGTCACGGTGCGAACGCTGCACGTGTACGATCGGCTCGGTCTGCTCGCGCCTGCGGCGCTCACCGCGTCGGGCTACCGGCAGTACGGCGAACGCGAAATGGAGCGGCTCGAGCATATCTTAGCCCTTCGGTTCGTCGGATTCAATCTCGAACAAATCAAGGGACTGCTCCAGGCATCGGATCCGCCGCTGGCGGTCGCGCTGCGCATGCAGCGCGCAACGATCGCGCGCAGAAAGCAGCGGCTGGAAACGGCCATCGCTGCCATAGACGAAGCGCAGGACGCGCTCGCGCGCGATGCGTCGGCCGATCGCTGGGGCGTGCTCCGCACCGTCATCGAGGTATTCAAAATGCGCGACGATTGGAACTGGACCGAGAAGTACTACACGGAAGAGGGCCGCGCGGCGCTCGAGAGAGAGCATGCGAACACACCGCAGGAGGTCGTCGAGCAAGGCCAGCGCGATTGGGCCGCGCTCATCGCCGAGGTCGAGGCGGCAGCCGCGAACGGCGAGGATCCGGCCGGCGCGACCGCGCGCGCGCTCGCGGCGCGGTGGAGTGCGCTGCTCGCGCAGTTCACCAAAGGCAACGCCGAGATTCAGAGCGGGCTGAACCGCCTTTGGAGCGATGGGGCGCACTGGCCGAGCGACTTCAAGCGTCCCTGGAGCGACGCCGCCGACGCATTCATCAAGAAGGCCCGCAACTGCGAATCGTAGCCGCGCGGCCTTACGGCGAAGCGGGGATCCCGTCGCCGCCAAGGTACATCAAGCGCGCGGTGAACTTCAACGTATTCTTCGGCGCATTCGGCGCGTTCGGGTGCGCGACGGTTACCGCATCGGCAAAGATCAGGTTGAGCGATTCGGGCCCGAAGCGGAGGAGCTTGCCGAAGCCTAGGCTCACCGGGTAGAGGGACGAGCCACGCACGAAGTCCCAGGTCCACTGCGCGTCGGCCGAGCGCAGCGACCAGCCGTTCCCGAGCTGTTTGACGAAAAACGGCGTCATCGTAACGCCGCTCTGCCTCGTCCGCGTCGAGGGACCGGCGAACGAAAACAAGCTCAAGAGTGAGAACCCGATCGCGAACTTGCTCTTGCGGTTGATCTCGACCGCTGCAGCTGCGGGTCCGAGGCCCCAGGTACCCAGTCCCTGTTTCGGACCGCTCGCCGTTGGAACGTACGCGCTTGCACCGATGCCAAGACTGCCCGACTGCGTGCGCTGCGTCAGAAGGTACGCGATCTGCGAATCTCCCATGCCGGTGCCCACGCCCTCGATCCACTGATAACGCGGTATCGTCAGACGCAGCAATGCCGATCCGATCCAAATCGTATCGAACCGCGGAACGATCTGCAGAATGCGTGGGAACGTCGGACCGTAGCTCGCGTTCGTGTAGTACGTCTGAGTCATCCACGACGGGATCGGCGAATCCACGTTGACGTCGCTGATCTCCTGATCTATCGTGCGGGGCGCGGCGCTCGCGGCGGGGGAAGGCGGGGCGTCGGCGCAATCGCCATTGGCCCGCCCGAAAAGCAGCGCCAGGGATGCGATTATGACCGCCGATAGCCGGCCGCACGCGTGCCGCGGGTTCAAGAACATAGAGAATGGAGCCGTCGACGGGGATTGAACCCGTGGCCTCTTCCTTACCAAGGAGACCACGAGGGAAGGCCGTTTTGCCCGTAAATTCGAGAAAAGCCTTTAAAATAAGGGCCATTTGAATTCGGCATACGCGCCATAGGCGCCATATTCGCCACTAGTTTCGGCATTTAGCCCCACCACTAGCCCCACCAGGGCAGGCAAGCAGGCGATGGCTAGAGCAGCAAGTGAAGGGTGCGAACACCTGTTCGCGAATAAACCCCCATGAGCGAAAAGCCTTCTGAGAACGTACGCCTGGTCGTCACATTCGGTAGCGGGCGCTCGGCAAGCGTTGCGATGGCGCGCGACGAGGCCCCGGCAGTTCTTGAGCGCATTGCCAACGGCGACCCGATTGTTATCCAATCGCACCTCCGGTTTGACGACGGGACGATGCCCTTGCCGTTTACGACCTTCGTGCGCGGAAGCGCGGTAACGCATGCTGCCGTTCTTCCTGTGATGGAGGCTGACACGGACGAAGAGCGCGTAAAGTCAACGGTGCCGCTCGGCTTTCACGACCCGCAGACGTATCCGGTCCGCAAGGGCAAAGGCGGCAGGCGTAGCCGAGCGCGGAAGCAGTAAAGACTCGGGACAGGCCAGGCGAATAAACGGCCGGGGCTTTAGGGAGCATTAAGGCCATCCCTGGGGCCATGTAGCCGCCCCGCAACCCCGAAAAATAGTCGCTAGGGCAGACTGGAAACAGCCGGGACCGTCGAACGACTTTGGTCTGACTAACACGGAACGGGTCGAAGGGATAGGACGATGATGGTTTCACACTTTGCACGCCAGGCTTTTGGCCTCGGGGTTGCACTCGCGTTTCTAGCGGGCTGCGGGGGGCAAGCCGTGACGACGGGCGCCGTTTCGGGCGCGGCGATGCCGCAGGCAGCGCACGGGCAATCGTGGATGTCGCCGGAGGCCAAGCATGACGACTTGATGTATGTGGCGGGCTTAAGCGGCGAATCTTACGTACTATCCTATCCGCAAGGTAAGCTCGTCGGCACAATTGATGTCAGCGCCGCGAGCGCTTGCTCCGATAGCGCGGGCAATGTGTACCTCCCAGTTCAAAATACGGTCCTAAAGTACGCGCATGGCGCGACAGTTCCGAGCGCGACTTTAAGTCTGCCCTATAACGGGTATAGTTGCGCGGTAGACCCCCTAACAGGAGACCTCGCGGTGACGCTTTCGTCAAATCGCAGCGTCGCAGTATTCGCAGCGGCTACTGGTACTCCCACGACCTATCAAGTAAACCTAACTGATTACTTCTGCGGCTATGACGACCAAGGTAATCTCTTCGTTGACGGTTGGACCCCCTCTACTCTCCTGGGGTTAGCGGTGCTCCCGAGTGGCGGCAGCATGTTTTCGAACATTTCGATAAACCCCTACATTACGTACGCTCCCGGCCAGGTGCAATGGGACGGTCAGTACGTGACTATTCAGGTCGGCGCGGGGCAGCACAAGCCGCAAGCGTTCGCCATATATCGGCTCGCAATTTCGGGGGACGAGGCGACTATTGTTGGCGCGACGCAAATAAAAGGCCTCAAGCATATGGCAGCGCAGTCTTGGATTTACGGCAACACGGTCATCATGCCATACGGAATCCAGGACGTGCGCTTTCCCAACATCGGGTTTTGGAGATATCCGCAAGGAGGCAGGCCGACGCGCGAAATCAAGAACGTCGCAGGAAAGTTCGCCAATTTCAGCGGTGTGACTTTAAGCGTCGGCGACAACAATCATTGAAGTTTGGAGCTGACCCGGTTTCGTGGAGTCTTTCCGCCTTGCGGAGAAGGACCCCACCATGGCAAAAAACCGAGCCTACCCCCCGGAGTTTCGGGCTAAGATCATCGAGCTGGCCCGCTCGGGCAAGAGCGTGAGTTCGATCGCTCAAGAGTACGACATCGCTCGCCTCACGATTACCAACTGGTTGAAGCAAGACGATCTCGACGCCGGCCGTCGGTCGGACGGCTTAACCACCGCGGAGAGCGCGGAAGTCGCCAAGTTGCGCAAGAAGGTACGTGAGCTCGAGATCGAGCGAGATATCTTAAAAAAAGCCGCAGCGTGGTTCGCTCGCGAGACCGATTCGGTGCCCGCAAAGTCTTCGAATTCGTGAGAGCGCATCATGCTGTCTGGCCAGTCGCAACGCAGTGCCGTGTGCTGAACGTCTCGGTCAGCGGGTACTACGCGTGGCTCAAGCGACCGCCGTGCGAGCACGCGCAAGCGGACGCCGCGCTTGGCGATGCGCTGGAAGTGTATTTCGAGCGTTCGCGCTGCACCTACGGTCGACCGCGCCTCATTGACGACGTGCGTGATTCAGGGATCCGGACAAGCGGAAAGCGCTTAGCCCGTTTGATGCGAGAGCGCCATATTCATGGGGCAAGTCGTCGCAAAGGCTTCAAGACGACGGTTCGCAGCGTCGACGCTCGACCCGCACCCGATTTGGTCGATCGCAACTTCTCCGCCGATGCACCGGATAAGTTGTGGGTCGCCGACATCACGTACGTGCCGACTTGGAGCGGTTTCTTGTTCTTAGCCGTCGTGCTTGATGTCTTCAGCCGCCGCGTCGTTGGTTGGGCAATGGCCACGCACTTACGTACCTCGCTCGTGCTCGACGCGCTCGACATGGCGATCTATCAACGAAAGCCCAAAGAGGTGATTCATCATTCCGATCAGGGCTGCCAATACACCTCGATCGCCTTTGGGCGGCGCTGCCAAGAAGCCGGCGTCCGACCGTCGATGGGATCGGTCGGTGATTGTTATGATAACGCGATGTGCGAGAGCTTCAACGCGACTTTAGAGTGCGAGCTGCTCGATCGGCATCGGTTCAAGACACAACGTGACGCCGCGCTAGCGGTCTTCGACTTCATCGAGGGCTGGTACAACCCGCATCGGCGCCATACCTCGATCGGGAATATCTCACCCGCAGAGTACGAACGGCGGAGTCAAGCCGCCTGATGTATAATCAACAACCGTCCATGAAACCGGGACAGCTCCACTTCGACAAGGTTCGCTACGATTGCGAACGTTGCGCGCTCGAAATCTACGCATCGCCATTTGAGGCCGAAAGCCTCCGCGGGCCCGAGGCTACCGATTGTCATCGTCAGAAGCAGGTCGTAGTACGGGTCTTGCCTGTTTGCGTCGAGGAATTGCTTGGCCTCGGCGGGGCTCCACGCCTTAACCTCCCTCGGGCCACTGTCCGATTTGTCAATCGGCAAGCGGGCGGCGGGGTTGGTGGCGAGAACGTCGTCGTTTACGGCATCCTGTAGCGCGCAGCCGAGTACGTTTCGGATTTTCACCTTGGACGCATCGCCCACGTCTAACCCGTTGATGAAAAGCCGGAGCCGTTTACGTTCTAGTTGGTAGAGACGCATGGCGCCCAGGCTGGGCTTGAGGTACGAATCAATCGCCCACTCGTACGAGGCCTTGGTAGCGGGCGAGACGGCCTTACCTGCGACCCATGTATCCAGGTATTCGCCCAGGGTGATGCGCGAATGGGCTTGCCCCCGCTTAACCATCGGGCGCTTGCGCAATGCTTGCTGTAGGCGGTCCTTGAGGCCAAGCCTGGCGTCGTCGGATTTGTCACCGCGCGGGCCGGGAAGGCGCCTCTTGATGCGTTTGCGGTCCTCGTCGTAGCCGAGGTGAATCTCGCCAACGTAACGGCCTTCGGATTTGGACCAATAGACCGTGCCGTTCCCCGGGGCCCTGCGCATGTTCTTCGCCACGGCGCGGCACTTGAGTGCGGCCGGGGCCGGGGCCTACCGCCAAACGGTAAAACCCGTTTAGCCCCACCATTAGCCCCACCAATAAACGAAGGCCCCTTTTTCAAGAGGCCAAAAACTCATATGCCACATGGCAAAAAACTGGAGCCGTCGACGGGGATTGAACCCGTGGCCTCTTCCTTACCAAGGAAGTGCTCTACCACTGAGCTACGACGGCCGGCGAGCCTGACGACGCTACGCCGCCGGGCGCCCGGGCCCCTACCCGAGGGTTCGCCCCAGCGCGCCGATGGGACCGGTCGTAATCGGGAAGTAAACTACTTGTCCGAGGGGGTGTAGGCCGCGCCCTCAATCCCGCCGTAGTTTATGCCGCCGGCGGCTCGCCAATTATTTGCGGAAACCTTGCCGATATCAACCCAGCCGCACGGATCCCCGTCGGCCTGCATCTTATCGGTCTGGTTGAACCCGCCCGATACGGGGTCGCCGCAGCCGAAGAGGTTCTGCCGCGTCGGTCCGAGCGTGTCCACCGGCGTTCCGCTCGGCGAGACCGGGAGAGCGTACTGCGCGATGGTCCGGGCGAGCTGGTCGGTGACGTTAAGCACCGTGCCGGCGGCGCTCACGTACACGCCCCCCGCGAATCCGATCGTTCCCGGGGACAGAATCGAAACGAAGGACCACGACGGGCTCGTCGGGTTCGTGATTTCGCCCAGTCCGTACCCGCACGCGGCGCTAACGCAGCCATAGTAGTCGAACCAAATATTCCCGGCGGGGTCGAGGTCCATGTAGTAGACCTCCTTCACCGGTAAGCCGTACGGAAGCGCGATGAGCGTGGGCGTCGCCGAAGGCGATCCGGCCGGCCAGTACTCGAAGCCGCTCCCCGACGTCACCGTGCATTTTTTCGTGCAAACCGACAGACTGAAGGTCGCGAGCGTATCGAACACGTTCGTCGCGTCGCTCGCTTCGTCGAAGCCGTACCCTGAAAACGTGCACGTCGCGCTCGGCGAGCATTGCGGCCCGCTCTCGTCATATGCGGCCGTCTGCGCGCCGGCGCTCGTATACTCTTGAACGCTCCCGCCGGTGAAGGCGGCGTCATACTCGCATGCCGTCCAGACGTTGCCCGTGTGGTCCACCTTCACGGTGATCGGATAGTAGCAGCCGTTGCTCTCGACGTTCACGCTCGTAACGATCGTCTTCGCGTTCGCCGTCGTGCCGAGCAGATAGCCGTAGCTCGTGTTCGCGAGCCACATGCCGATCTTTGGTCCGCTGTGCGATGCAAACCGGGGCTTCGGCTTCGACGAGATCGCCTGGAGCTGTTCGCGCAGACGCTCGCGCGGGATCGGGCCGGGCAGTTGGCCTGAGGCCTGCAGTCGCAGCAGCGAGATCGGATCGCGAGGCAAGGCCGCGGCCGAAGGAGCGGACGCGACGCCGGGAACCTGCGGCGCGCTCCCGCACCCCGCGAGCAAGGCAACCGAGAAAGCGACCGCGGCGCCGAAACCGGCGGCTACGTGAAGACGCATGATTGCGCCTTTTCTTATCGGTGCCCCCGAAAGCCCTCTCGGGCCTTGAGGTCGCCGGCTCCCGCGCATCGAATCCTCCGGCCGTGGCAAGCCAAGAGGCTCCGCTCGTAATCGTTACCGGCGGCGACGCGCTGATCGAGGACGTTTGCCGCGACTTGCGCGACGCCGGATACCGCGCCACGTTCCTGGGCCGGCACAATCCGGGCCTGCGCGAACGGATCGAGCGCACCGGCGCTCGTTTCGTCGAAGGCTCGCCCCGCTCGCAGCACGCGCTCTCCGAGGCCGGGATCCACGAGGCGCGCGCCCTGCTGGCGCTCGATCACGACGATCGCATCAACCTCGAGGCCGTCCTCCAAGCGCGCGAAGCGAATCCGCTGGTCCGCATCGTCATGCGCCAGTTCAACCGGCGCCTGGCCCGCAAGATCGAGCGGAACCTTCCCGACTGTTCGGTGATATCGCTCGCCGCTCACTCCGCGGCCACCTATGCCGCCGCCGCCGTCGAGCGCAGCGCGTTCCTGGGCGTCGAGTTTCCCAGCGGTTCGCGTTCGCTGGTCGCCTTCGTCCAGCAAGGTTCGGCGGAGAGCCCCACCCCCGCCGGCGCGCGCGTCCTCTGGCGCGACGAGCGGGCATCGGTAGCCTTCGGTCCGCTCGAAGCGTTCGCGCAAGCGGCCCCGCCGCTGCGTCGCTCGCACGGCACGTTCGAATCGCTGATACCTCGCATCGCGGCGATCGTCAGCGAGTTCGATCCGCTTCTGCGCATCCTCGTCATCACCGGCATCTGCGTCTTCATCGCGGCGACGATCTTCTTCTCGATCGCCCTGCGCCTGCATCCGGTCACCGCCGCCTACTTCGTGACCTCGACGATGACGACCGTCGGCTACGGCGACATCGCGCTGGCGGATAAGAGCCGGCTCCTGCAGTTGACCGATATCGTCCTCATGAGTTTAGGGGTCATCATCTCCAATCTGGCCATCGCCTTCGTTGCCGCGGCGCTCGTGCGCGCTCAGTGGAACGCCGTGCAAGGGCTGCGGCCGATCCGCGATAAGGGGCACATCGTCGTCTTCGGAGCGGGTCGCGTCGGCACGCGCGTCGTGGATTACCTCTGCGATCTGGGCGCGCTCATCACGGTCGTCGAACTCAAACCGACGCCGGAACTGCTGCGGCGAGCGCGCACGCGCGAGATCAGCCTTCTCACCGGGGATGGGACGCTCGACGATACGCTCGATCTCTGCAACTTGGGCGAGGCGCGCTCGACGGTCGTGGTCACCGACAGCGATGCGAACAACCTCGAGATCGGCTTCGGCGCGCGGGCGCGCCACGGAGACATTCCGGTGATCATGCGCATCGCGGAGCCGCCTTTTGCGGCGGCGATTCGCAAGCATTTCGAAATACGGCGAGCCTTCTCGGCGGCCGCGCTCGCGTCGTCGGTTTTCTCCGATCTCGTCGCTACGCCGTCGGCCCGCGGACGCGTCGCGTTCGGCGGACGCGCGTTTCGCGTCACCGAACACGTATCGGCATCGTCCGCGCAACGCGACGGGACGGTCGTCGCCGCCGCGCGCCCGGGCGAATCGCCGCGCGCGGTTCGCGGCTGGGAAGACGTCAACGACGACGACGCGGTTCTGGTGCTCTCCGAGCCCTGAAGCAAAAGGAGACCGCCGTTAAGCGGTCCCCTCCCGGTATAGGCGAGGACACTCCATGACCCCACTATACCGATTTAAGCGTTCCATAACGGACCTTGCGGCCCTGGAGAGATTCGGGTGGTTACTTCCAGGAGATCACGACCTGGCCGTTGCCGTGCGCGGCCGCGCCGCGTTTGTTCGTGACGTCCTTGGCGCTCTTCTCGACGTACGAAGAACCGCCGCCGCCGCCGCCGCCGCTGCCGAGGTAGCTGCTGCCGTAGGCCCAGCCGCCGCCGCCGCCACCGCCGCCGTAGTAGCCGCCGCCGCCACCGCCGCCGCCCGCGTTCGGATCCAGCGCACTGATTCCGCCGAGCCCGCCGACGCCGAGTTCGCCCGCTGCGCCGTTCGTGCCGCAGCCCGAACCTGAGCCCGAGCCCGAGCCGGAGCCGGAGCCCGAGCCCGAGCCCGAGCCCGAACCGCAGGAACCCGAGCCCGAACCGGAACCCGAGCCCGAACCAGAGCCCGCGCCGCCGGTAACGCCGCCGGCCCCGCCTGCGCTCTGCGTGCCGCCCGAACCGCCGGTGCCGTTGGATCCACTCGCAAAACCGCTGCCGCCGGTCGCCGCCCGTGTTCGCGCCGCCCAAGCCGCCCAGGCCGCCGTACGTGCTGCCCAGGTCGGCGCCGTCGCCTCCTCCGCCGCCTGCCACGATCACGCGGTTGCTCAGAGCGTAGCCGCCCTGACGCACGTCGGAAGCGCCGCCGCCGCCTAGGCCTGCGGTGGAGCAAGAAAGATCGCACCCGCCCGGTGCGCCGCCGTTATAACCGTAGCCGCCGGCCGCGCCGCCCGATCCGCCGACGTACACGCCCAACGTCTCTCCCGGAGTCACGTCGATGGTCGCTTTCACCAAGCCGCCGGGGTTGGGAGCCTTGAAGCCCTCGCCGCTGGCGCCGCTGGCCGCGATCGTTACCTTCTTGACGCCTGTAGGCACGGTGAACGACTGCTCGCCGCCCGAATACGAGAACGTTTGCGATCCCGCCTTGACCTTCGCGGGCCCGGATAGGTCGCTCAGAGCGGCCGGGATGCCGCTCGAACCATTGGAACAACCCGGCAGAATCGCCGCCGCAAAAATAGCGAGAGCGAACGCGTGTAGAAGCGAGCGTTTCACGTGCAGCATACTCCTTCGAAAAGACGCGCGAACGAGCGCGCTTGCCTTGGAGTATCGCACGAATTTCGGCGTTAACGCGTGGACGGACCGACGACGTTGACTTAGAATTTCGACGTCGCGATGGCATAGGGTCCCGACGGCGCGGCTTCCCCATATAGCCCGTCGCCGGGGCCCAACAGATGAACGGGCCGGCGTCGCTCTTGGTTTGGCTGGATGCCGGGGGGACTGAGAACAGCTGCCCTCCGCAGAACGTTACTCCCATAGCCCGGGGGTACGGGCGAGGGAGCAAGAGATGACGATTAACCGCTTCGGCCGCCAGGCTTTTCGCATAGGGCTGGCCGCTGCTTTGCTGGCCGGTTGCGGAGGGCAATCGGCGACCGAGTTAACGCCGATGCAGGCGACGGCGCGCGCGCATCGGGCGTCGGGGTCGAGCGGGGACCTCGTTTATGCAATAACGAGTAAAGGGATCGTCGTATTGTCTTATCCCAATTGGTCCATCGTTGCCAGAATTCGCGCCTATCGCAGCTGGTACGGCGTGTGTTCCGACCCAAACAATGGGAACGTGTTCGCGATCAGAGGCACGAATGAAATAGAAGAGTACGCGCACGGCGGTACGACGCCCATCGCTACGATCGTTCTACCTTCGGGTTATCCGACGGCGTGCGCGGTGGATCCCACGACCGGCAATCTCGCGGTCACGGCCATAAGCACGCCGACGGAGCTTCGAGACTCGCTTTTCATCTACCCACAAGCCCAAGGGAGCCCCGTCACGTATACGGATAAGCAGCTACCGGGACTGATTTCGCCGGCCTACGACGACGTGGGGAACCTGTTCGTTAGCGCCGTCAATAAAGCGCGCGGCGCCCGTATAGCAGAGTTGAAGGTAGGGCGCACTCAGTTTACCGTTATCAAGATTACCGGATACCCGAACGCATATCTTCGACAAATACAGTGGGACGGGGCGCACTTGGTCTTTCTGGTGCCGAATGGCCGCGGTTACGGCACGACCGTAGATCAACTACAGATCGGCGGCAAGACCGCAACGATCGTGCACTCATTCTTGCTGAAGTATTGTCAAAGCGAGTACTTCTGGATCGACAATGCCACGTCGTCACTGCTCAATTTTTACTATCCGCCTAAGACGAACAACAACTACGCGGTCGCTAGGTGGGAATATCCCTTCGGCGGAAAGCCTTTGTCGAGGATTTACCGCGTGACGAGCGGGCACGATTTCATTTACGACTTGACCGTTTCCGTTGCCCCATCCGCCCAGCGATGAGGGCGCCCGCCACGGTTGGGGCAGAGAGGGTCTACTCGCACCTCGCGGGCTAAAGGCCGCAAGCCTCATCTAGGCCGGCAGCGGGCCTTTTCTGGAGCGGGCGGCGGGAATCGAACCCGCGACTCTTGCTTGGAAGGCAAGGGCATTACCACTATGCAACGCCCGCGGATCTGGGCAGGGCTGGATTTGAACCAGCGTAGCGCTTTCGCGCGCCAGATTTACAGTCTGGTGCCATTAACCACTCGGCCACCTACCCATGCGGGACGACAGGGGACCAGGGTACGATACCGCACGGACGGGCTCCTCGGCAAGGTGATAAGGGTTACCGACGAAGGGCTCTCCTCATGGCGCCTTCATGTGTCCTTCATTTCCGTGCCGTACCATGGAAGCCATAGCATACTCGCTCGCCGCTTGGAGTCTGTACAGGATGGCTCGGGAAACGGCCCTCGTGGCCGGTGCCGTGGTGGGACTTCTCATCGCCGGATGCAGCAGCGGAGCATTTCCGCGCGTCGGCGGGTCGCTGCCCGGAGCCGACAGCGTCCAAACGGTAAGCGACGCCGCCGATGCCCTCGACCTCCACCGCGGCCTGGCCTCCGAGAGCGCCAAGGAGGCGATCGGGACGGTGGATGCGCTCGGCTCGTACGTACGCGATCTCAGCGGCCGGGAACGCTATCTGGAACTGCCGGCGGGCCGCTCGCGGTCGGACGGCACCTGCGGGGTGGCCTCGACCTCGCTCGAAGGCAGCCTGACGGCGCAGCGCGTCGCCTACTACTACGACGCTCGCTGCCGCTCGCTCGCCGTGCAGATCGTCCGGACCACCTCGCAGACTTCGCCCGGATCGGCCACGATGCTCGAGAGCGCGAGCTTCTTCGGCCGCGGGCATACGACGCCGCTCGCCGTTCGAAGCGACGCCTCGGAAGTCTCGCGCACGCGCGCCAACCACGCTCTGACCGTTCGGACCTCCGGGCAGCTCTCGACGACCGGCGGCGCCCGTTTTCTATCGGGATCCGAGGTTACGATGCTTCCCTCGCTCGGCAACGTGGCCGAGTTCTGCTTGAGTTCGGCGGGCTACGCGATGTCGGGTATACCCTCGCTCGACGAAACCTTCGGATGGGACGAAAGCACGCTTGCGGACGGCGCCCGGACGACCGGCTGGCAAGGCCTCGCGCGATGGTTCGCGACGGTTAACGGCGACGTGGTTCGCGCGCCGATCGGAACGCTCACGCTCTCCGGCGGCGCCGGCCATCAAAGCTGCCCGATGGACTCCCCCGCGTTCGCGCTCGCCGGCGCCGTCGCCCACGATGCGTTCTCGATGCCGATCTCGGTGACGTTTGCGCGCGGCGCGCTGCAGAGCGTGAGCGTCTACGATGCCAAGTTTTCCCAAGGCGAGAGCCTGAACGTCGAAACCCTGAGCGTGCACGGAGCCCCGTACGTTGACGGCGCGATCGAGCGCGCGAACAGTCAGATCGGATCGTTTCGCGTTGATGCGTTCGGTAACGGAACGCTGACGATCACCAGCACCGGCGCGCAGTACGTCGTCACCGACTGGCTCGTCTCCGGCACCTAGCCGCTAGTCGGGCGCGATGCAGGCTACGCGCTTATCCGATTCGAGCGTGACGTGCTTGGCCGAAACCCCGTTCTTCACGGCGTCCACCTTTACGGAGGCGCTTCCCGCGCTGCCCGATAGCGCAATCGTCTGCGCGCCGGCGTTCGCGTCGTCAATATCGGACTGGACGCCCGCCGCCTCGGCGACGCGAACGTGCCCGAGCGTGAGACTGATCGCGCCCAGCGTTCCCGCCGGACACGCCGCCAGCGCCTGCTTGAACCCGATGCTCGACGGCGCCACCGTGACGTTCGTCGGCGATCCCGCCGCGCCCAAGAGCGCGACGACAGCCAACACGGAAAACGATTTCATACGGATCTCCATTCGACGAGTGCTTGCGCCCGGCTACGGTCGCGGTGCCAGCGTTCGACCAGAGCGAGGACGGTGCCTTGCGCGGCAAAGGTAAGCGCCGGGCCGCGATGCAACTATGCCGCGCAGGTGCCGACGTGGCGGAGCGGTCGAACGCACCTGATTTGTAATCAGGCCCAGCAATGGCTCGCCGGTTCGAATCCGGCCGTCGGCTCCAATGCCTAAACATACGATGCAGAACGTCAAACCGAAATGGCTCGCCTCCGGACTGGTGCTCGTCTGCGAGCGCTGCACGCGGGAGCGCATCCCCGAAGAAGACCCCGACATCGCCGCGCGCATCGGCGATTTCCGCCTGCGCGATTGGCTCAAAGCGCGCCTGAAGGCCGAAGGTCGCTGGGGCCCGATACGAGCGGTCGACTCGAGCTGCCTGGACGTCTGCGCGCGCGGGCGCGTCACCGTCTGCATAGATCCGCAGAACGGCGAGCCGCCCCGCGTCGTCGTCGTAGATCCGATCGAGGAGAAGCAGAACGTCTACGACGCGATCGTCGAGACGTTCGGCGACTACTGAAACTCGAACTCGGAGAGGTTCTTCTCGATCTTTCGTTTGACGCGCTGGAGCGCGTTGTCGATGGACTTGACGTGCCGGCCGAGATCGCGCGCCATCTCCTGATAGCTCTTTCCTTCCAGGTACGATTCGAGCACCTGGGACTCGAGCTCGGAAAGATTCTGCCGGATGCGCTGGCGGATATCGTCGGAGACTTCCTGCGTCACGACGAGCTCCTCGGGATCGGAGGTCTTCTGCGACGCCATCACGTCGAGCAGCGTACGCTCGCTGTCCTCGTCGTAAATCGGCTTGTTCAGCGAGATGTACTGATTGAGCGGGATGTGCTTCTGCCGCGTGGCCGTCTTGATGGCCGTGATGATCTGACGCGTTATGCAGAGTTCGGCGAAGGCGCGGAAGCTCGAGAGCTTGTCGGCTTTGAAGTCGCGCACGGCCTTGTAGAGGCCGATCATACCTTCCTGGATGATGTCCTCGCGGTCGGCGCCGATGAGAAAGTAGCTCTTGGCCTTGATGCGAACGAAGTTTTTGTACTTGTTGAGGAGGTATTCCATCGCCAGGTTGTCGCCGGTCTTCGCGATGGCTACCAGCTCCTCGTCTACCCGTTGCTGGTACTCCACTCCATCCGTCGCGGGATGGGTCATTGCCATATCGTTTTGTTTGCCTCGTGGGTCCGTGTGCCGCATGCGCAGGCCGCGGCCCGTCGGGCGCGGCACATCGAGGCTAAGTATATAGGAGGTCCCCCCTCCCCCGTCAAGGACGCGGCTCGCTTTCCCGCTGGCGAAGAGCCTCGTAGATGAGAATGCCGGCCGCCACCGAGGCGTTGAGCGAGCCGACGCGCCCTTTCATCGGTATCCGAACCAGGAAGTCGCACTCTCGTTTGATCAGCGGAGAGAGCCCGCTGCCCTCCGCGCCGACCACCAGGGCCAGGTCGCCGCGGAAGTCCGCGGCCGAGAGCGGCTGAGCCTGGGGCCCGGCATCCGCCCCGGCGACCCAAATCCCGGCCTTCTTCATCGTCCGGATGGCCTGGGCTACGTTCGCGACGCGGGCGATCGGCACGTGCGCGGTCGCGCCGGCCGCCGCTTTGCGAACCGTCGCGTTGATACCGGCCGAACGGCGCTCGGGCAGCACGACGCCCGCCGCGCCGGCCGCTTCGGCCGTGCGCACGATCGCGCCGACGTTGTGGGGATCGGTCAGGTGATCGAGCACGACGAACGTGCGCGGCGCGCCGGCCCGCCCGGCGAGCAGATCCGGCAGCGAAGCGTAATCGAAGGGCGGCCCGATCGCGACGACGCCCTGATGCGCCTTGAAGGGCAGCGCCGCAAAGAACGGGCGCTCTTCGAAGCGTATGGCGACGTTGCGTTCTTTCGCCGCGGCCAGCAGCGCCCGCAGTACGTCGTCGCGCTTACGATCCGCGGCTACGTGTAAGCTGCGCAAGCGCTCTCCGGCGACGAGCGATTCTTCGACCGCATGAATGCCGTAGATGACATCGTCGAAATCCAGCGGCATCCTGCGCCCGGGGCGGCGTTGTGGGCCCGGTCGGCCCGGGGAACCGGCGCGCCGGGGTTTCATCGGCGCGGCGCGACGCTCCACGTCGTTCCTTCCTTACCGTCTTTTAGTTCGACACCGCATTGCAGCAGCGCGTCGCGCAGGCGGTCCGACGCGGCCCAATCCTTCGCGGCGCGCGCGCCCTTGCGGGCGAGAATCACGCTCTCGACCGCCGCCGCCGGCTGCGCGCCGGTTACGGCGCCGGCGAGTTCGCCGGCCTGCGCCTCGTGAAGCGCGCGCTGCAAGCATTCGATGAAATCTTCGCCCATCTCGACGCTCTCCTCGCGCAGCCACGTATCGTCCGGGGCGATCCCGAGGATGCGCAGCCAGTAGTCGAGCCGTTCGCGCGAGGCCGGCGGCCCGGCAGCGTGCGCCTGCGTGCGCGTTGCGGCCGCAGCGAACTCGTACAGCACGGCTGCGGCGGCCGCGGTATTCGCGTCGTCGTCGAGCGCCGCTTCCATGCGCGCGTCGAGATCGAACGGCAGCGGCGCATCCGATTGCGCCAGCGCGCGATAGGCGCTCTTGATGCGCGCCAGCCCTAAGCCCGCAGCGCCGATCGAGTCCTCCGTGAAGTTCATCACCTTGCGATAGCCGGTCTGCAGAAAGAGCCAACGCACGGCCTGCGGATCGTGCCGCTCGAGCAGGGTCGAAAGCGGCTCGAAGTTGCCCAGAGATTTGGACATCTTGCGGTTGTCGAAGAGCAACAGCCCGCCGTGCACCCAGAAGTTTGCCATCGGCGGCCGCTGCATGAGCGGTTCGCTCTGCGCGATCTCGTTTTCGTGATGCGGGAAGATGAGGTCCGCGCCGCCGCCGTGAATGTCGAAGCCCACGCCCTGCGGATCGAGCAGGGCGCGAGACATCGCCGAGCACTCGATGTGCCAGCCCGGACGGCCCGCGCCGTACGGTTCGAAGGGCCACTCCGGCTCGCCGGGTTTGGCAAATTTCCAAAGGGCGAAGTCGAGCGGATCTTCCTTCTGCTCGTCTACCTCGACGCGCGCACCCGACTCCAACTCGTCTACCTTGCGGTTGGCGAGTTTGCCGTAGTTCGGGAACGTCGAGACCCGGTAGTATATGCCGTCGGCGGTGGCATACGCGTGACCGCTCGCGATCAGTTCGCGTATCATCGCCTGAATCGGTTCGATGAACTGCGTCGCGTACGGCTCGCTGTCGAACTCGAGCACGCCGAGCTCGCGCATGCACGCCTTGAACTCGGCGTAGTAGCGCTCGACGATATCGTGGTAGTACTCGCCGGTCTGCTTGGCGGTGTTGATGCTGCGGTCGTCTATGTCGGTGACGTTCTGCACGTACGTGACGCGATGGCCTCGATGCGCCAGATACCGGCGCAGCACGTCGAAGAACAGAAAGGAGCGGGCGTGGCCGAGGTGGGCCTGCGCCGAGGGCGTCAGACCGCAAACGTAGATGCGCACTTCCCCGTCGCGCAGGGGTACGAACTCTTCGACCCCGCGCGTGCGCGTGTTGTAAAGCTTCACGCAGCGAAGGCCTTCAGATCACCCAGCTCCACGTCTGGTCGTCGCCTTCGTACGAGTGGTCGAGATCGCTCAGACGCCGTTCGAGGCGATCGAGCCGGCCCTGCAGCTGCGCGATCGCATCGGCATTCGGGTCGGGCATCTCAACCTGCGGCCGGCTTGGGACGGCGCGCACGGGCTTGCCGTCTTGCGCCACGACGCGCGCGGGCACGCCGACGACCGTCGCATTCGCCGGGACGTCTTTAACGACGACCGACCCGCCGCCGACCTTCGCATTGTCTCCGAGCACGATCGCACCGAGCACGGCGGCGTTGACGCCGATCGTTACGTTGCGTCCGAGCGTAGGATGGCGTTTGCCGTGCGAGAGGCTCGTGCCGCCGAGGGTGACCCCTTGGTAGATGGTGCAGCCGTCGCCGATCTCTACCGTCTCGCCGAAGACGACGCCCATCCCGTGATCTATGAACACGCCCTTGCCGATCGTCGCTCCCGGGTGGATCTCGATGCCGGTGAAAAAGCGGACGAGATTGGCGAGAAAGCGCGGAAAGAACGGCACGCCCGCACGATGGAGCGCGTGAATAAGGCGATGCGCCTCGAGGGCCTGAAATCCGGGGTAGAGCAGAACGACCTCGAGCCAGTTGCGCGCGGCGGGGTCGCGTTCGAGCGGCGCGCGCAGATCGGCGAGAAAGGTCTCAAGCGGCCTAGACATCTCGACTAAGTGTAACCCAAGGGTCAATCGCGAGGATTCGGCGGCGTGCCGCGGATCGGTTCGAACGGCTTGCCGTCGGGCCCATACGCGATCGGCACGAGCCCGCGACCGTGCAGCAGCCGAGAGTTGACCGCGCCGATCCGTATGAGGATGCGGTCGTGGCCGAGCAGCGGAAAGAGCAGCTCCAGCGGCGGACCGCTTTTCTGCCCCGTCAGGGCCATACGCACGGCGCCCGACGCATCCTCCGGCGATATGCCGAACTCGCCGGCAATCGCCGCAAGATCGTGTGCGAGCGGCAGCCCGCGCAGTTCCGCCTGGCCGTCTACGTACTGTCCGACCGAATCGAGAAAGAACAACGCGGAGCGAGAACGCAAGCGCTCCAGTTCCAGTGCGGGGACGACGCACGCTTCCGCGCGCAGGGCCGCTACGATCGGCAACGCGTCGTCAATGCCCTCGCACTGCCCGCCGTACGCTTCGAGAAACGTTTCGATCCAGCGCAAAGCCGCGGGCGGCGCGGGGCTTTCGAGCAGGCCGTGGCGCTGCATCGCCTCCTGCAGGTCTTCGGATGTCGGCATCGTTCGCTTACGAGAGCAGCGCGACCGCGTGCGCCGCGATGCCGCTGCCGTCGCCCGTGTATCCCATGCCCTCGCTCGTCTTCGCCTTTACACCCGCGCAGCCGGGCGGCAGGGCGAGAACCGATGCGATCTTCTCGCGCATCGCCGGGATGTGCGAGGCGAGCTTCGGGCGATCCACGACGATCGTCGCATCCACGTTCACGATCTCGTAGCCGGCTTCGCGAACTGCCTGCGCGCAGCGCGCGAGCAGTTCCATCGAATCGGCATCCTTCCAGCGCGGATCGCTAGCCGGAAATCTCGACCCCAGGTCGTCCAGACCGGCCGCTCCCAGGAGCGCGTCGGCTAGCGCGTGCGCGAGCACGTCGGCGTCCGAGTGCCCGAGCGCGCCGCGTTCGAACGGCACGCGCACTCCGCCGAGCACGAGCGCGCGCCCTTCCACGAGCCGGTGCGCGTCGAAACCGTGCCCGACGCGCATCAGCGAATGCCCGCCGGAGCGCGCTCGCTCAGCAATGCGTGCGCGCGCGCGACGTCCTGCGCGTGCGTGACCTTGAAGTTGTCGTCGCTGGCGGGCACGGCGACGACGGTAATTCCGATGCGCTCGAGCAGCGCGGCGTCGTCGGTCGCCTCGACCCCTTCGCGACGCGCGCGCTCGTGCGCGGCGCGAAAATCGGCGAGGAGGGCGAACTGAGGCGTCTGCGCCGCCCAGAGCGTCCGGCGTTCGAGCGTCTGGCGCACGCGCAGCGATTGCGGGTCCACAGCCTTGATCGTATCCACGACCGGCGCGGCCAAGAGCGCGGCTCGCCGTTCGCGCACCTCGGCCATGCCGGCGCGCACCTCCTCGGCCCGAACGAGCGGACGCGCGCCGTCGTGCACGAGCGCACCGCCGCAGGCATCCGATACCGCGGAGATTCCTTCGTAGACGCTTTCTTGACGCGACGCGCCGCCTCGCACGACGCGCGACGCGCGCTCGGGCGCCAGCGTCGCGAGGAGTTCGCGCATCGGCTCGATGGACTCGGGTTCGGTTGCTACGACGATCTCGGCGATCTCGTCCATCGCGGCGAAGAGCCGCACCGACCAGCCCACCATCGGCAGGCCCGCCAGTTCCAAAAACTGCTTGGGCTGGCCCAGGCGCGTGCCGCGTCCGGCGGCTACGATCACCGCCGCCCACCTCACGAGGCGATGCCCTCGCGTTTCGGGCGGGCGAAGATCATCCGGCCGGCCACCGTCTGCAGAACGCTCGTGACGACGACGTCGGTTTCCGCACCGATGAGGCGTCGCCCGTGCTCGACGACGATCATCGTGCCGTCTTCCAGATAGCCGACGCCTTGATGCACTTCTTTCCCTTCGCGTATGACCGCTACGTGGAGTTCCTCGCCGGGGAGCACGACCGGCTTGACGGCATTGGCCAGCTCGTTGACGTTCAGGACTCCGACGCCTTCCACGTGTGCGACGCGATTGAGATTGTAATCGTTCGTGACGAGCTTCGCGTCGCACTCCCGCGCGAGACGCACGAGCCGAGCGTCGACGTTCCCCGGCGCCATATCGTCGAAGTCCCGCTCGCTGATCTCGACGGAGGCGATCTCCTGGAGCCGACTGAGCACGTCGAAGCCGCGCCGCCCTCGCGTTCGCTTGAGCGGATCTACCGAATCAGAGATCGTCTGCAGCTCGCGCACGACGAACCGCGGCACGACCAGCACGCCTTCGAGGAATCCGGCCTCGACGATCTCGACGATCCGTCCGTCCACGATCGCGGAGGTATCGACGATCTTCAGGCTCCCCGAGGAGACGCCGCCCGCGAGACCGCGCGGCACCGGAACGATGCGGATCTTCGCGCCGATTCGCGCGCCCAGATATGCGGCGAATATCGCGACGATCAAATACAGCACGATCGCCACGTACGTGCCGGCGCGGCCGACGTCGGAGATCATCTCGAAGATGATGCTCTTGATGAGGAAGGCGACGAGCAATCCCACGATCAGCCCCACCGCACCGCCCGCAATCTCGGCGGGCGTCAAGCGCTCCATCGCGCCCTCGGCCTGACGCAGCTGCCCCTCGAAGAGCGCTTGTGCTAGCGGCGCCAGCAGCGCGCCGGCAAGGGCGCCGAGAACCGGGGAAAGGATCAGGCAGGCGACCTGGAGCCCTTCGCTCGTGAAGTGCGGCGAGAGCAGGCTGAAGTACGCCTCGCGGCCCAGTAGGAAACCCGCGACGCCGAACACGACGACGAACGCCGCGCGCAGTACCGTTTCGGCCAGGTTGTTCTGCGTTACTCGAATGTTAGGAATGCTCCGCAAACGTCGTTGGCGAGGAACCGCCCCCGCCGCGTCAACCGCATTGTATCACCGATGCGCTCCAGCAATCCCGCTCCGGCGAACTCTTCGACGACGGACGCGTACGCTTCGATGGGATTGACTCCGTAACGCTCTTTGAAGTCGCCGAGGCGAACCCCTTGCGCGGTGCGCAGAGCGAGCATCAGCGCCTCGCCCGCCCGCTTGCGCCCCTCCAGACGCTCGGCTTCGCCCGGAATCGCCTCTCCGCCGAGGGCCGCCTCGACGTAGCGATCCAGCAAGCGCGTATGCGAGGCGCGGACGCCCTCGCGATACGACGCGGCGCCGACGCCCAGGCCCAGGTATTCGCCGTTGGCCCAATAGTTGAGATTGTGCGTGCAACGATGGCCGGGCCGCGCGAAGTTGCTGATCTCGTACTGCTCGAAACCGGCAGCCTGCAACGTATCTATCGCCAGGGCGTAGAGTTCGGCCTCGCTCTCGTCCGAGAAGAACGCGCCCGGCTCGCGGACGCGCCACCAGGCGTACGGCGTGCCCTCTTCGACCGTGAGCCCATACGTCGAGACGTGATCTACGCCCAATCCGATCGCTCGATCGAGCGAGCGCTTCCAGCTCGCGGCCGTTTGACCGGGAACCGCGAAGATGAGATCCAGCGACACCGACGGTATGCCCGCCGCGCGCGCCTGCGCGACCACCGCCTCGATCTGCTCGGGAACGTGCTTGCGGCCGAGCGTTTCGATCTCGCCGCGCTCGAACGACTGCACGCCGATGGACAGACGCGTTACCCCGGCATCCCGGTAGCGAGCGAAGTCGCCGGCTCGGACGAGCTCGGGATTCACTTCTATCGAAACCTCGCCCGCCCGGCCGAAACGCCGCTGCAGACGAGCCAGCAGTTCGGCAATATCATCGGCGCCGTACGCGTTCGGCGTGCCCCCGCCCAAGAACACCGTCGCCGCTTGCACCTGCGGTTCGCGCTCGATCTCGGCGCGCAGCGCCTGGAGGTACCGGCGCGCCGACGACGCGCGCAGCGGCCATTTTGCGAAATCGCAGTACGGGCAGAGATACGGACAGAACGGGAGGTGTACGTAGACGCCGAGCATGGCGGAGGCGCCGCGCGTGTCGGCGTTACGTCGCGGCGAGATGCGGTGCGATCATCTCGGAAATTCGGCCGACGACGTCGTGCTGTACCTCCTGCACCGCCGCCCCCACCGCGTGCTTGATGGCGTTTCGGCTCGACCGCCCGTGCGTGACGATGCAGTTTCCCCGCAGTCCCAGCAGCGGCGCGCCGCCGTACGTTTCGTAATCGAACTTCTTGCGCAGCCGCTTGAGGGCCGGCGCGAGCATCGCCGTGCCGATCTTGGTGACGATGCCGCCTCCGAGGAGCGCGTCGCGCATCACGCGCGCGAGGTCGGCGATCATCCCTTCGCCGGTTTTGAGCACGACGTTGCCTACGAATCCGTCGGCAACGATGACGTCGGCCACGTTGTGAAAGAGGTCGCGTCCTTCGACGTTTCCGATAAAGCGCACGGGTGCGGCCGAGAGCAGGCGCCCGGCCTCGAGCACTTGCTGGTTTCCCTTCGTTCGCTCCTCGCCGACGGAGAGTACGCCGACGCGAGGCTCGGCCACGTTCAGGACCGCCTTCGCGTACGCCGATCCCATGATGCCGAACTGCACGAGCCATTCGGGGCGGCAGTCAACGTTGGCGCCCGAATCGAGCAGAACGGTCGGCCCATTGAGCGCGGGCCACACGGTCGCGATGGCGGGGCGCGAGATACCTTCGATCGTGCGCAGCGTGATCAGGGCTACGGCCAAGAACGCGCCGCTGTTTCCGGCCGATACGATCGCGTCGGCCTCGCCCTGCTTGACTAGGTTCACGGCGATGCCGAGCGAGGTACGCCCGGCCGAGCGCAGCGCCGCGGAAGGCGGCAGATCCATCGCCACGGACTCGGGTGCGTGGATGAGGGAAACGTGCTCGGCGCCCGGCCCGCGCAAGAGCGGCCGTACACGAACTTCGTCCCCTACGAGGAGGATTTTGACGTCAAACTCCTGCGCTGCAAGCAGCGCTCCGGCGACGATCTCCTCGGGCGCGTGGTCGCCTCCCATGGCGTCTACGGCAATGCGCGGCTGAAGCTCCACCGCGGGCGGTCTTTGGGAGGCGTAACGGGAATCCTTGCCGCGGTCATCTTTTCGCACTTGCCCCACCGCCCCGGCGCGTGATACTATCTGCCGGCTATGGCGAAGCGCTGCGAGATCTGCGACAAGGGACCCAAGGCGGGCAATAACGTCAGCCACGCTATGAATAAAACGAAGCGTCGCTGGCTCCCCAACCTCCAATCGGTCCGGATTGACGACCGAGGCGTTCATCGCACCGCGCGGGTTTGCACGCAGTGCCTGCGCTCCAAGCGCGTCACCCGCCGGGCCTAGCCGGCCGAGAAGTGATCCCAGCCGCTCCGGGCTAGCGGCTCCTCGCCCCAGAACAAGCCGGCGCCCTCCTGCAAAACGCCGAGGCGCAGCAGCTCCCGTCCGAAAAGGGCCTTAAAGCGAGCGGCGAGATGGCCGAAGGCCCGCGCTCGCACCGCTACGATCAGTTCGAAATCTTCACCTCCGGCCAGAGCGAAGCGCTCGGGCTCCTCGCCGCGCGCTTGCGCGGCCGCGCGGGCGGCGGGCGCCGCCGGGACGTGCTCCAGCCGCGCCCGGCATCCGCTGGCCGTGCAGAGCCGGTCCAGGTCGGTCGAAAGGCCATCGGAGCAATCCATCATCGCCCGTACGTTCCTACTGGCGGCCAGAAAGCGCCCCTCGGCCAGGCGCGGCTCCGGCCGGCGCAGCGCCGCCAGCGCCTCCCCTGCCAAGGGCGGGTCGAGCGTCGCCTCACCCCGGGCTATGGCGAGGCCCGCTCGCGCCGCTCCGAGCGGGCCGGTCACGGCGAGCACGTCGGAGGGCCTGCCGCCGCCGCGAGTGGTTACGTTCGAGGGGCGGACCTCGCCGACGACGGCGATCGCGAGCGTCAATGCGGGGGCGCGCGTCAGGTCGCCGCCGACGATTGCCAGCCCAGCGCGTCCGGCAAGCGCCGCCATCCCTCGATAGAGCGCCATGAGATCGTCGAAACTTGCCTGCGCCGGCACGCCCAGCGCGACGGTGGCGAGCACCGGGCGGGCACCCATCGCCGCCAGATCGCTGAGATTTGCGGCAATTGCCCGCCAGCCCGCATCCTCCAGCGACATCGTCTCCCGGGTGAAGTGGACGCCCTCGACGAGCATATCGGTCGAGATCGCGCTACGGTGCGAACGCGAAGGCTGCCAGAGCGCGGCGTCGTCGCCGATGCCCAAACGGACGCTCGTGCGCGAAGAAGGCTCAACGATCTCGCGGATCGCCGCGACGACGTCGTCTTCGGTCACCGCAGGAGCGAGCGGACGTGACGCAGCCGCGCGCCCGGATCGGGCGCGCCGAAGACCGCATTACCCATCACGAGCGCGCCGGCGCCTGCGTCTACGAGCGCGCGCGCGTTGCCCTCGCCCACGCCGCCGTCCACTTCGATGAGGCACTGGGGATTGAGGCGATCCGCCAAGGCCCGCGCCGCGCGCACCTTCTCGTACGAGCGCTCGATAAAATGCTGCCCCGAGAAGCCCGGGTTCACGCTCATGACCAGCACCGTGTCGCAATCTTCGATGACGTCTTCGAGCATCGGCACCGGCGTCTGCGGACAGATCGCGATCCCGGCCTTCGCACCGCCCGCGCGGATGTGCGTGAGGAGCCGCTGGGCGTGGTGCGTCGCCTCCAAATGGAACGTGATGCGGTCGCAGCCGGCCGCACGGAAATCGTCTACGTAGCGCTCGGGCTCGACGATCATCAGGTGCGCGTCGAAGACGAGCGGCGAAAGCGGACGCAGATCGCCCACGATCTTGGGCCCCCAGGTGATGTTTGGAACGAATCGCCCGTCCATGATGTCCAGGTGCAGGTACTCGGCGCCGGCGCTCTGCACGGCCTCGATCTGCTCGGCGATGCGCGCGAAGTCCGCGGAGAGGAGCGAGGGCGCGAGAATCGTCATCGGCTTTTCGTCTCCTAAAACTGCGTCGCGGGCGAGGGAGATGGCGAGGCTTTCTGGTCGTAGACGCGCGGCGGTTCGGTGCCCAGGCGCGTTTCGCCCGCCAGTTGATCGTTCACATACATGTCCAGCACGGCCGTACCGACCGCATTCACGGTAAAGTCCAGTTTCTGCCCAGGCGATGCAAACGCGTGGTACAGATCGTACTTTCCGAGCGCGTCGGTGAGGGTCAAGCGCACGTCGAGTTGCGCGCTGCCGTCGAGATCCTCGGGCGAGGGCACCGAGACGAGCACGTGCGCCTGACGCACGATGTATCCCGATTGGTACGGCCCGGCGCTGACCTGCAGCGAGACCGGATCGTAGGAGGCGATCTTCGCGCCCGGCGGGGGCACCTGGCGTGCGACCATTCCGTGCGGAGGCGCGTTGCGGCCTAGCGGCGTCCACACGACCTGGCCGAGTTTGATCGCGCTCCTGGAGGCCAGATCCCGGGCTTGGTCGATCGTCAGGCCGACGAATTTCGGCACCTTCACCGACGGCGCGCCGCCTTGGCTCACGACGAGCGTGACGACGTCGCCTTCGTGCACGCTCACCAGCGGCAGCGGACTCTGCGAGACCACGTGCCCTTCGGGAATGATATCGCTGCGCGCGTACGTAGTCTTTCCCTGCTGAAGGTGCGCTCGCGAAAGATCGAGCTGCACTTCGCGCATGGACTGGTATCGCAGATCCGGCATGAGGCGGGCCACGATGCCGTCGCTGATGACGAACGAGATCTGCCGGCCTTCGCGCACCTGAACGCCCGCGTCGGGACGCTGCATGATCACGACGTCCTTCGGATACCGGTCGCTCGTCATGTGATCGGCGACGGCGGCGCTAAGCCGCAGCCGCGCGATCTCGGCATTCGCATCGCCCAGCGTCTGCCCGACGAACGATGGAAGCGTCACGGTTGCGGACGAAGGCAGCAAGAAGTCGTAAATTTGGTGGCCGAACCAGACGACCACCGCGACGAAGATCGCGAGCACGGTTGGAAAAACCCAATCGCGCGGCAGGTACGCCTCGAGGGACGACTTCAGACGAACGCCTCGTCCGGCACGCGGCTGAAATCGAGGTTGCTGAAGACGCGCTGCGCGTCCTCGTGTTCGTCGAGCGCTTCCAGGAACGCGAGCGCGGCCGCGAGTTCGCCGCCTTCCAGGCTAACTTTCGTCTTCGGCCGCATCCCCAGATAGTCGTCGGAGATCCGCAGGCCTCGCGCTCGGAGCGCCTCGCGGACGCCCGCGAGCATCGTCGGCTGCGTGTAGACCTCGGCCAGCTCCGGATCGTACTCGATGTCCTCGACGCCGTCCACGAGCGCCTCTTCCATTAGCGCATCTTCGGATTTGCCGGCCGGGTTTATCTCGAGCACGCCGACCGGGTCGAACATCCACGCGACGCTGCCGCTCTCGCCCAGCGTACCGCCCTGTTTGCTAAAGAGGAAACGCAGTTCGCCGGCGGTCCGGTTCCGGTTGTCCGTAGCCGCGTCCACGACGACGGCGACGCCGTGCGGGCCGTATCCTTCGTAGCGCAGCTCTTCGATGTCGCGCTCGTCGCCTTGCCCGCTGCCGCGCGCGATCGCCCGCTTGATGTTATCCTGCGGCATGTTGAACACGCGCGCTTTCTCGACCGCCATCTTCAGGCGAAAGTTGGCCTCGGGATCCGGCGAGCCGCCTTTGGCGGCCAAGATGATCTCCTTGCTCAACTTCGTGAAGAGGGCGCCGCGCTGAGCGTCCACCTTGCCCTTCTTGAGCTTGATGTTATGCCACTTGGAGTGTCCGGACATAGCGAGGTATCGCCTTCGCCTTCGGCGACCGGGCCCCTAGCCCGGGCCTATGATCCAGGTAGGGAACCACATGCGGTTGTGCCAGGCGCTCCACGTTATCGGGTGCGCGGCCAAGATCGGATAGAAGTAGACGAACGCCGCCGCCGCGAGCGCCGCGTAGGATCCCACGGCCAGGCCCCCCAGCCAGCGCGCGCGCCCCTCGCGCCTAGACCACCGCCAGACGCGCTGGAGCACGATCGCGTTGCACAGGCAGATTAGCGGTATGTCCACGTAAAAATGGTAGGCGAAGGTCAAGCGCGGCGATTCCATCCACGGAAGCCACTGCAGCAGATACGTGAGCACGACCAGCGCGTAGCCTTTGTTGCGCTCTCGCCAGGCCAAGAACCCCACCCACGGCACGCAGAATAGCCCGAACCAGAGCACGACGGGATTCGGCATCGAGGTTATCTCGTAGACGCAGCATCCATCTTTGTTGCTCTGATTCTTTCTCAGGTCCTGATAGTAGTAGGCGATCGGGAGCCGGTCCAGCGGCCAGTTCCACCACCTCGACGAGTACGGATGCGTGGCGACGAGATTGTGATGGTACTCGTACATCGTGTACTGCCGGTAGACGACGTCGTTGAGGTTGTGCACCTCGTTGGGATCGGGCGACCGGCGGGCGAGATCCGGCACCCAAGCGAGCGCGTAGACGGTCGCGCTTACGAAGAGAATCGTCGCGAGCGCCCCGTCTATTCGGAAGCCGCGCGGATTGCCCCACAGTGCCGGGCGCAGCGGCCGCAGATACTTCTGCAGCCAGACCAGGACGAGCACGACGAAACTGACGCCGAAGCCCATAACGCCGTACCACTTCGAACTGACGAGCGCGCCCAGCGCGACGGTAAAGAGCACGAGCCACAGTTTCGAAGAGCGCCCCTTCTCGACGGCGTCACCGGCGTGGATCTCGTCGCCGGAGTACGCCGCGTCGCCGGCCGGCGTCTCGTACAGAACGCTGCCGTCGCGCCGATACGAGATCGTGAGCGGGTCGTCGGCATAGACGAGGCTCCCGCCCTTATTCTGCGAGACGGCTCCGCGCACGACCTTGCCGCTTGCGTCTATCGTGCCCCCGTCGACCGCGAATACTTCGACCGCATCGCCTTCGCGCAGCGCGTATGAGCCCTCCGCGAACGAGAACTCGCGGCGCGGCGTCCCGAAGATTCGAACGAAGATCACGTTGAGTGCGAGCAGGTAGAGGCCGCAGGCGACGTAGAGCGTCACGACCGTCGTGACTGCAAAGTCGAATCCCCAAAACGCACGCCCGATCGTTCCGAGCGTGAGCCCGCACGCGAGCGCGGCCACCGCCGCCCCGGCGATGCCCCACCAAGGCACGTCTAAATGCGGGCGCTCGCCGACCTGCGAACTGATCCAAAACCGGTAGAACGCGTAGACGGCCAAGGTCGCGAAGAATACGACGAAGCCTTCGGGCGTCCCGATCCGCGACTGCACGAAGTGCATGCCGTCGAAGGTGAGGAGCAGCGCGGTGAGCGTCGCGAAGACGGTCGAACCCGTGACGCGCTTGGCGAATGCGTAGAGCAGCATCACGACGAGCGCGCCGAAAACGACGTCGAGGAAGCGCCAGCCGTACGAGTTGTCGCCGTTGGAGGCGTGCCCGATGACGGCGTTCAAACCCGTCCAACCGCCCAACCCGTGCCCGGCAGGCATCCCGCCGAACAGCATGATCGAAAGCGTGATCAGCAGCTTGCTGAGCGGCGGATGCGTGTTCTCGTAGATGCGGAGGTTCTGCAAGTACTCTTCGCCGGCGCGCGCAAAGTAGATCTCGTCGAAGACCTTATCCTTCGGGTACCAGTAGCCGACGAACGACAGTACGAAGTTGCCCAGACCCAGCAGCGCCGCGATCGCGTAGTCGCGCGCGTTCATGACGGTTAGGCCCTCGCGCGGATCGAACCAGTCGCGCGTGCCGCCCGGATATTCGTCCTCACCGGCGCTCGGGGCTGCGCGCTGCGGCCGAGGGGGCGGCGCTTCGCGCGCGACGCTCTCGGTGCCGAGGTACTGGTACCCGAGCGCAAAGAACGTGCCTACGCCCAAGAGCGAGAGCAGCGTCGTCCAGATGCCCCACAGGTTCTGCGCGTTCGCGCCGGCCACGTTATTCGTGACGACGTTCAGATACTGCAAGCCGTAGACCAGGTTGGCGAAGAGCACCACGCTCAGCGCCGCGGCGCCCCAGAGGTAGCGCCTGGCGAACGGGACGCAGGCGATGGTGAAGAGCAGGCCGTCGTAAAGGTAGCGTTCGTGCATGCGGGTCGCCAGCGTAAAGAAGGCGAGCGTCGCGATCGCGCAGCCCTCGAGCAGCGCTTGCGGCGTCGCCGTCTGCAGGTATCGCCACACGACCAGCGCTAGCGCGGCCAGCACGAGCAGCACGCCCCAAACGTACTGCGGAAGCAGCAGGATGTACTGATTGTCGGGCAGCCACATCGTCCCGCGCAATGCCCAGAGGTTGAACGCGTTGACGCTGTTGTACGGATAGACGCTCGACCCGAAGGCGTACTTCTGGAGCAGCCACCCGATCGCAGCCACCGGATTACCCGGGTGGAACGGCTCGGTGAGCGCGAGCGCCAGGAGCAGCGCGGCCAGCGCGCCGAGGGCGGTCGCCCTCAGGCGCGTGCGGCGGTTCGCTTTATCCGCGAACGCAAAGGCCGCCAGCAGCGGCAGCAGCACCGCGGCCTGCGGTTTGACGAGCAGCGAATATCCCAGCGCCAGCCAAGCGCCGACGATCCACGCCGTTTGGCGCCCTTGCGCGTTTTCGTCCGAGACGCGCAGCAGGCAATAGACGGCGAGCAGCGCCAGGCCGCCCGAGATCGAATCCACCTGTCCCCAAAGCGCCGAGATGTAGATCGTGGCCGGATTGAACAGGTAGAGCGCGGCGATGCCGATCGCGACGCCGAAGCCGGCGAAACGCCGCGCGATGAAGTAGAGCAGCGCGCCGACGCCGAGATCGGCCAGGATGGCTGGGACTTTGACCAGGACCCGCAACGCGGCGAAGCCGGCGTCGTGGGCGGCGAAGAGCCCTTGCCAGATGCGCCCGATCGCGGCCAGCACGTAGAAGTAGCCGGGGGGATAGTCCGCAAAGCCGATCGTGCCGTAGAACTTCGAGAAGCCGTGCTGCGCGAGCGCCAGCGCCCACGCGGCGTACGTCGCGATATCGGTCTTGAAGCCTTCGTTTCCGATAAAGAGCAGGCGGACGACGAAGCCGCCGAGCAGCAAGGCGGGCAGCGCCCACCGTTCGAGAGCCGGACGCGAAGGCGCTGAGGATATCAACGAACCGCGGCCAGTCCGAGCGTGCTCGAGAAGTACTCGCGCAGCTCCCGGTTCGGATGGCGATCCAAAACAGCCAAGTGCGTGCCGGCTGCGCGCTGTGCCGCCTCGCGCGCGCCCAGTTCGTCGAGCGCGGCGACGACGCGGGCGACGGCCGCTGCGTCGAGCGGATGTCCGAGCGCGTACGCCTCCGCGACGGCGTCGCGCGCCGGCGAAGGCGGCTGGCCGATCGCCCAAACCACCGGAAACGTCCACTTTCTGCGTGCGATGTCGCCGGCTACGGTCTTGCCCGTCTCGTCGAGACTCGACCAGATCCCGGCGACGTCGTCGCGGATCTGAAACGCCATGCCGTACGCGCGCCCCAAGTCCCCGTAGCCTTCGATCGCATCGGCCCCGCACGACGCCGCATAGGCGCCCAGCCGGCAGGATGCGTCGAACAGCTGCGCCGTCTTGCAGGCGATCATCCGGTCGTAGGCGGCGAGATTTACCGAGCGCTGCGACTCGAACGCCAAGTCGAGCGACTGCCCCTCGCACATGATCGCGTGTGCGTCGTGCAGGAGCGCAATCATCTGGAGCACGCGCTCGGCGTCAACGTGCGCCGCGGCGCGTTCCAGGCTGAGGAAACTGAGGGCGCACATCGCATCGCCGGCTTTGATCGCCGCGGCGATGCCGTACTCGCTCCACAGCGTCGGCCGCCCGTGGCGGAGCTCGTCGCGATCCTCGATATCGTCGTGGACCAGCGAATAGTTGTGAAAGATCTCGACCGCGACGGCCGCGTCCAGAGCGTTCTCGAGCGGCGCGCCTTCGGAGACGGCGACGCGCATGACCATCTGGGGGCGCAGGCGCTTGCCGCGCCGCGCCGGGCCGTACGGCGCGTACCCAAAGTGACGTAAAAGCATATCGGAGATCTGGTCCGATCCCCGATAGCGCGCGATCCGTTCCTCCAGAGCGCCTTCGAAGCGCTCCGCGAGGTAGTCGAGATTACGCAGTGGCCGAAAGCTCCACCATGCGCGCCTCGACGTCGTCTACGAGCCATCCGGGCGTGGAGGCACCGGACATGAGACCGGCGACGCCCACGCCGTCGAACCACTCCGCCCGCAGCTCGTCGGGGCCTTCGATGTGGTAGGCCCGCGCGCCGTGCGACTCCGAGAGATCGGCCAGGTGCTTGGTGTTCGCCGACGTCTTTCCGCCCACGACGACCATCACGTCAACGTCCTTCGCCAGGCGAAGCGCTTCGTTCTGGCGGTTGTGCGTATCGGTGCAGATCGTGTTGACCGCGCGCACCTCGTAGTATTTCGACGAGAGAGCCTGCACGATCTCCGTGAATCCTTCGCCCGACCACGTAGACTGCACGACGACGCCCACGCGGCTGGAACGAGGAAGCGTCGCGACGTCGGCGGGGCTCTGAATGCACCACGCGCCGGGCACGTGGCTGAGCGTTCCCTTCACCTCCGGGTGATTCGGGTCGCCGATGACGACGATCTTGTACCCGTCGGCTTTGAGTTTTTCGGCCTGCACGTGGATCTTCGTGACCATCGGGCAGGTGGCGTCTATGATCTCGAGCTTCTTCTCTTTAGCCTTCTCGAAGACTTCGAGCGGCAGGCCGTGGGCTCGCACGAAGAGGGCGCCCGAGGACACCTCGTCCACGCCGTGAGCGTTCTTCAGGCCGCGCGCCGCCAGCGACTCGACCATCTGCGGATTATGCACGACGTGCCCGAGCGTCGTGACGTCGCCGCGCGAGGCGATCGCCTCCTCGGCCTTCTTCACCGTTATGGCGACGCCGAAACAGAAGCCCTGAACCGACGCCTTCCGTATTTCCACTACAACCTCTCCGCTAGACGCTCAATCGCTCGCATGATCTCGGCGGTGAACTTCGCCAAATCGTCGCGCGTTGCTTTCCCGCCGGGCGGAAGCCGCAGCGGCGGACCGAACGCGACGTCAATCCGGCCCAAGGCGCGGGCTCGGTCGCTCCCCCGAATGCAGGCGGGCACGACCGGCGCCCCGGCCATAGAGGCCAGGAGCGCGACCCCCATCTGCGGCTCGACCTCGCCGTTCGCGTTGCGGGTACCCTCTGGGAAGATGCCGACCGTCCCCCCGGCGTGCAAGACCGCCAACGAGCGCTTGATTGCGGCGGCCGCACTGCCGTGCCGGTCCACCGGATACGCGCCGACCGCTCGAATCGCCGGCCCGAGCACCGGAATGGCGAAGAGCTCGCTCTTGGCCATATAGCTGATGCGGCGCGGACAAAAGCACCCCATGACCGGCGGGTCAAGATACGAGATGTGGTTGCAGGCGACGATTACCGGGCCTTCGAGCGGGACGTTCTCCGCACCACAGCCGCGCGCGCGCCAGAGGACCTTGGCGATCGTCCGGACGAGCGTCTTGGCGAAGTCGTAGAGCGGCGCGTTCATTCCGAGCGCCGTACGATCGCGCAGATCTCGTCCACCACGCGCTCGGCGGGGATATCGCTGGAGTCTATGACGTGCGCGTCCGGCGCGGCCTCCAACGGGGAGACGGGGCGCGTACGATCCAACCGGTCGCGCTCTTCGATCTCTTCGAAGAGACGGTGTGCGTCAACGTCGGCGCCCGCGCGCTCGAGCTGTGCGCGGCGGCGCGCGACGCGAGCCTCGACCGAGGCGGTCAGAAATATCTTCACCGGCGCGTCGGGCAGAACCACGCTGCCGATGTCGCGCCCTGCCATAACCACGGGCCCGGTCTGCGCGATGCGCCGCTGCGCCTCGACCATCCGGGAACGGACTTGCGCGTGCGCGGCGACGACCGATACGATCGCGGTTACCTCGTTGCTCGCCAGCGCCGCCTCGTCGAGCTCGCGGCCGCCCGCGAAGATGCGAAAACCAAGCGACGCCGACTGGTCGAGCGCGACCTCGATCGGATACGTCTGGGCCAGGCGCGCGAGCGCACTGCCGTTGTCCACGTCGGTACTATTGTGCAGCGCGAGGTAAGCGAGCGCGCGATACATAGCGCCGGTATCCAGGTAGAGCACGTGCAGACGTTTGGCGGTCTCGCGCGCAACGGTCGTCTTTCCGGAGGCGGCAGGCCCGTCAATGGCAATCTGAAGGTGCGTAGGAGCGCTCACCCGCGCCCCGATTCGCCCAGGCAAAGCGGCGGCCCCGCAGAAGACGAGCGTGTTCCATGAAGTCGCGTGCGGTATACGTCTGCTCGGCGTGCGGATTCGAATCCGCGCGCTGGCTCGGGCGTTGCCCGCAGTGCGAAGGCTGGAACTCCTTTGACGAGCGGCCGATGCGCGTAACGGCCCGCCCCAGCCGCTCGAACGCCCCGGCGTCGGCCGCCGCGCCGGTGGCGCTCGGAGAGATCGGCTCGGCCGGCGTCGAGCGCCTGCGCGCCGGCATGCCGGAGTTCGACGCGGTGCTCGGCGGCGGCGTCGTCCGCGGGAGCCTCACGCTCGTCGGCGGACCTCCGGGCGCCGGCAAATCAACCCTGCTGCTGCAAATCGCGCAGCGCCTCGCCGCGAGCGGCGAGGTCGTGTACGTCTGCGGCGAGGAATCGGCCGGGCAGGTAAAACTGCGCGCCGAACGCACGCTGCTCGCCGGAGACGAAGCGCTCTTCATCTATCCGGAGACGAACCTGCGCGCCGTGCTCGATCGTCTCGAGCGCCGTCCGCCGCTCGCGCTCGTCGTAGACTCGATACAGACCGTTTGGCTGCCCGAATCCGAGGCCTACGCCGGAAGCGTCACTCAGGTGCGCGACTGCACGCAGGCGCTCATGGAGTTTGCGAAACGCACCGGCTGCGCGACATTTATCGTCGGACACGTCACCAAAGACGGCGCGATCGCCGGGCCGCGCCTGCTCGAGCACCTCGTAGATACGGTGCTGTACTTCGAAGGCGAATCCGGAGGCGAGCACCGGATCGTGCGCGCGTACAAGAACCGCTTCGGTTCGATAGACGAGATCTGCGTCTTCACCATGCGCCACGACGGCCTCCACGAAGTCGCCAACCCCTCGCAGCTCTTTCTCGGCGCGCGCACGCAGCGGCCCAGCGGCTCGTGCGTGGTCGCCTCGATCGTCGGTTCGCGCCCGGTTCTCATCGAGGTGCAGGCGCTCGTGGGCGAAACCAGTTACGGAACGCCTCGGCGTTTGGCCAACAATCTCGACCAGCAGCGCCTGGCAATGATTATCGCCGTGCTCGAACGGCGCGCAGGTTTTTCGCTCGGTTCGCACGACGTCTACGCCTCGGTCGCAGGCGGCCTGCGCGTCGGCGAGCCGGCGGCGGATCTCGGCATCGCGCTCGCGATCGCATCCTCGTTCCGGGACGTGCCTGCCGCGCCCGATCTCGCCGTTTTCGGCGAACTGGGGCTCTCGGGCGAGGTGCGCGCGGTCGGTTCGCCCGAACGGCGCGAAGCCGAGGCGCGCAAACTCGGGTACGTCGATGTCATTTCTCCGGCAAACGCGCGCGACGTAGCGCAGGCGATCGAGATGGCGCTGCGCCGCTGATGCTCTTCGAGATCGTACCGAATCTCTCCGAAGGGCGCGACGCCTCCACGATCGAGGCCGCCGCAGCGGCGGTCGCGCGCACGGGCGCCCGCCTGCTCGAGCGCAGCAGCGATGCGGTGCACCACCGCAGCGTGCTCACGATCGCCGGAAGCGCCGAACAGGTGCTCGACGCGGCGATCGCGCTGGCCGGCGTCGCGCTCGAACGGATCGACTTACGGCAGCACGCCGGCGTGCATCCTCGCATCGGCGCGCTCGACGTTCTGCCCTTCGTGCCGCTTCGCGAAGCGACGCTCGGCGACGCGGCAGCGCTGGCGCATTGCGCCGGTGCCGCCATCTGGCAGCGCTACGGGATTCCCTCCTTCTACTACGGCGCGGCCGCTCGTGACGAGAGCCGCCGCCTGCTCCCCGAGATTCGGCGGAACGCAGATTGGGAACCGGACGAGGGCGACGTGCGCCGGCACGTCAGCGCGGGCGCGATCGCGATCGGAGCGCGCGACGTGCTCGTCGCTTTCAACGTGGAGCTGGCCACCGGCGACATCGAGCAGGCACGCGAGATCGCGCGGGCCGTGCGCGAATCCGGCGGCGGGCTGCGCTCGCTTCGGGCGCTCGCATTCGCCCGCGGCCCGGATTGCGTGCAGGTCTCGCTGAACGTCACGGACTACGCAGCCACGCCGCTCTATCGCGTCGTGGAGCTGATCGCGCTCCTGGCCGCCGAACGCGGCATCGGCGTGCGCGGCAGCGAACTGATCGGCTGCATGCCGCAGGCGGCGGCCGAAGCGGCCGCCGCGTACTACTTGGGGGTTTCTAGGCTTTGAGAGGGTTCTTTCGTTTCTCCACCCGCTGCTCGATCGCGGCGCTGCTCGCGCTCGCGGTAACGGCACTGCCGGCAGCCGTGCGGGCTCAGGGCGGACCCGGCGACGGCGGCATTTTCACGACGACGCTTTCCAACGGGCTGCGCGTGGTGGTCGTCGAGGACCGCGGTGCGCCGGTCGTTCAGACGGGCGTCTGGTACGGCTTCGGTTCGCTGCAGGAAACCCCGGGCAAGACCGGTCTCGCACACGCGCTCGAACACATGATGTTCCGCGGCACCCCCGAGGTCTCGGCCGGAGGGCTAGACGATATCGTAGCCCGTCTGGGCGCTAAAATGAACGCCGAAACCTCCTACGACTACACGCACTTCTATTTCGAGATGCCGGCAGACCGCCTCGACGTCGCACTCTTCGTCGAAGCCGACCGGATGCAGCACGCGGCCCTGCGCGCCTCGGATTGGGCGATCGAACGCAACGCCGTGCTCAACGAGATAGACGGCGACGAGAGCTCGCCTTTCTACAACCTGCTCGCGCGCGTGCGCGCTGCGGCGTTCCCGGGGCAGGCCGAGGGCCGGACGCCGCTGGGCAGCCGCAGCGACGTGGCACGCGCGACCGTCGCCGATATCGCCGCCTACTATCACGAGTGGTACGCGCCGAACAACGCCACGCTCCTCGTCGCCGGCGACGTGAACCACGCGAGCGTATTCGAAAAGGCGCGGCGCTACTTCGCGCCGATTCCCTCGAAAAAGATTCCGCCCAAGCCGAACGTAAATCCACGCCCCTCCCCCGGGCACACGGTCGAGGCGGAGTTTCCCTTCCCGTTTGAGATACTGGACCTGGCCTATGCGGTTCCCGGCGACGTGCAGGCCGGGGAGCCGGCGGTGAGCACGTTGGCCACGCTGCTGGAGAACCAGCGCTCCCCCTTCTACCGCGCGCTGGTGGAATCGAACATCGCGCTGGGCATAGAGACCGAGGCGGATACCCAACTGCGCGGGGGGCTGCTGAACGTCTTCATTATTATCAATCCCGGTCACAGCGCCGACACGGCCAAGAGCGTCTTTCAGTCTACGCTCGACTCGATGCTCGCAGGCGGGATAGACCCCGATCTCGTCCTCGCCGCGAAACGCCTGACGATCGCCGAGCGCATGTACTCGGCCGATTCGATTGACGGCATCGGCGACTTGGCCGGCTACACGTACGGCATCGTGGGCGAGCGCATCTCCGATGAAGACGATCGCCTCGCCGCCCTCACCGGGGCCGACCTCGTTTCGGCGGCGCGCAAGTACCTGCGCGAACCTACGGTCGTGGGCCGCCTGAGCCCGAACGACACGCCCCCGGGCGGCAGTTCGCAGAAGAGCAGCGCCTCGGCCACCGACGATTTCTCCAAGCGCATTCCGAACGGGCCGATCGTCGAACCGGCCTGGGTTGCCGCGGCCGTTCGACGGCCGACGACCGTACGCAGCACGCTGGCTCCGGTGGAGTTCACGCTCCCTAACGGTCTGCGCGTCATCGTGCAGGAGAAGAGCGACCGGCCCACGTTCGTGCTGCGGGCAAAGATCGCGTCGTCGCCCGCGTTCGAACCAGCGGGGAAGGCCGGTATCCAGCGTCTCGCCTCCTCCGCAGCCGACTACGGCAGCGATGCGTATCCCTTCGAGCTTCGCCGCAAAGAGACCGACGAGATGGGCGCGTTCGTCGAAACGGGCGAAGCGTTTTCGGCGCAGGGTATGGCTGGAGATTTCGAGAGCATCGCGCGCATCCTCGCCGACGGCGAAGAGCACCCCTCGTTCGCAGACCCGTGGCTCGACGTCGAGCGTTCGCAGTTGGCGAACAGCCTCGCTTCGGAAGCGAACATCTCGGGCGTCATGATCGACCGCGCGTACGACCATCTTCTCCTCGCAAGCGACGATCCGACGCTCGTTCTTCCTTCCGCTGCGAGCGTGAACTCGATAACGCGCGAAGATCTCATCGCATATACTCGCCGCTACTGGCGCCCGGACCTTACGACGATCGCGGTCGCCGGCGACCTATCGCCCGACCGCGTCCGCAACGCGCTTACCGCGGCCTTCGGCTCGTGGCAGAGCGAGGGGCCCAAGCCCGATCCGCATCTGATGGCGATGCCCCCGGCGACGCAGGGACACGACTACGTCGGCACGGCCTCAAACCAAGTCTACATCAGGCTCGGCCAGCCGGCCATCTCGCGATCGAGCCCGGATTACGACGCCTTCCTCGTGCTCAACCAAATCCTCGGCGGGAGCGGCGCCTTCGAGTCGCGGCTGTGGCAGGAGCTGCGCCAGAAGCGCGGACTCGTCTACGGTGTGAGCAGCACGCTCGACGCCGATGCCGATCGCGGAGACTTCCGCATCGAACTCAATGCATCGCCGCAGCGGGTCGTCGAAGCCGTCGAGTTCGTACGCAAGGAACTCGCCCGACTGCAGAGCCAGCCCGTCTCGGAGACCGAGCTGCAGGAGGCGAAGGTGCGGCTGGCCGGCAACGCTCTGCTCGACGAGGCCTCTTCCGTGGGGCAGGCAAAGCAGATTCTCGACATCGCCTCCATCGGGTTGCCTCTCGACTACTACGCCACCCTCAACGAGCGCTTCGCGCGCATAACGCCGGCGGACGTCGAGCGCGTGGCGCGAACGTACCTGCATCCGGGCGCACTGATCGAGGTATACGCAGGGCCTCCCGGCCCCTGGGCGCAGCAGACGCTGTGATTACGACGATCGATCCGGCCACCGGCGCCGTTCTCGAGCGCATCGCGTACATGGACGCCGCGCAGGTCGAGGCCAAACTCGCAGCGGCGGCACGCTGCGCGAAGAGCTGGGGCGCTGCGTCAATCCAGGAGCGCGCTCCGCTTCTGCGCGCCGTCGCCGCGCGCTTGCGCGAGCAGCGCGACGATCTCGCCGTAACGGCGGTCCGCGAGATGGGCAAGCCCGTCGTACAAGCGCGCGCCGAGATCGAAAAGTGCGCCTGGTCCCTGGAGTTCTTCGCCGAGCACGCCGGCGCGATGCTCGAGCCGGAGGACGCGCCCTCGAACGCCGCCCGCAGTTACGTCGCCTTCCGTCCGCTCGGCGTGCTCCTGGCGGTCATGCCGTGGAACTTTCCCTACTGGCAGGTCGTCCGCGCGGCCGCACCCGCGCTGATGGCGGGCAACCCGATGCTGCTCAAACACGCGGCCAACACGACGCGCTGCGCGCTGGAGATCGAGCGCATCTTCTTCGAAAGCGGCGCGCCCGAGGGACTCTTCGGCACGCTCCTCTGCGGTCACGATACGATCAACGCGCTCGTCGCCGATTCGCGCGTCGCCGCCATCACCCTCACCGGCAGCGAAGGCGCGGGCATCGCGGTGGCCCGCGCGGCGGGCGAAGCGCTCAAGAAGTGCGTGCTCGAATTGGGTGGCTCGGACCCGTTCGTGGTCTTTTCCGACGCCGACGTTGACGCCGCGGCCAAGACCGCCGTTTTCGCACGCTTTCAGAACAACGGCGAAAGCTGCATCGCCGCCAAGCGATTCATCGTCGAGGAGGGCGTCTACGATCGTTTCCTCGATCGCTTCGTCGCGGGCGCGCGCGCGCAAGTCGTCGGCAGCCCGTTGGAAGAACGCGTGCAGATCGGGCCGTGCGCGCGCGGCGATCTGCGCGAGGAACTGCACCGGCAGGTCGCCGATACGATCGCACGCGGCGGTACGCCGGCGCTGGGCGGCGCGCCGCTCGAGGGCGCCGGCTTCTTCTACCAGCCGACGATCGTCGGGGACGTCCTCCCCGGCATGCGCATGTTCGAGGAAGAGGTGTTCGGGCCGGCTGCGGCCGTCGTGCGCGCACGCGATCGAGAGCACGCGCTCGAACTGGCCAACGCATCGCCGTACGGCTTGGGTTCGAGCCTATGGACCGGCGATACCCAGGCCGCCCAGCAGTTCGCCGCGCGCATCCAAGCCGGTGCAGTCTTCGTCAACGGCATGGTTGCGAGCGATCCTCGCCTTCCGTTCGGCGGCGTCAAGCGCAGCGGTTACGGACGCGAACTCTCGGCCTTCGGCATCCGCGAGTTCACGAACGTCCAGACCGTCTGGATCGCGTGAGCCCGCGCCGCTCGCGCGCTCAGCGCGATAGACCGGCGGCGTATTCGGCGATGCGCAGGATGCCCGCGCGCACGCTCTCGGCGGTTCCCACCCAACTCAAGCGCAGCCAGCCCTCCATGCCTTGGCCGAACGCGACGCCCGGAATCGCGACGACGTCGAAACGATCTATGAGTGCGTAGGCGGCATCGGTGGAAAGCGCGCCGTCGGGCAGGCGCACGCAGGCGTAGAAGGCGCCTTCGGGCGCGATGAAACGCAGGCCGCTTTGGCGCAGGTCGTCGAGCACCTCGACGCGCCGGCCTTCGTACCAAGCAGCGTGCTCGGCCAGCGCGCCCGGCGTCTGAAAGACGTGCAGGGCGACGCGCTGCGCGAAGGTATCGGCGCACGAGGTCGCCCAGGCGTGCACCTTCACGGCCTGCGCGACGAACTCGGCGGGCCCGAGTACCCATCCTAGACGCAGTCCAGTGAGCGCGTTGCTCTTGCTCAGCGAGTTCGTAACGATCGTCCACGGGTATTCCGCCGCCAGATAGCCGGCATCGCCGACGTACGTCTGCTCGCGGTAGATCTCGTCGTGGATCAGCCAGACCGGGTCGCCGGCGCGCGCGCGCAGCGCGCTCGCCAGGTGTGAGGCAGCCGCACGCGAGAGGACGCGCGCGGTTGGATTGCACGGCGAGCAGATGACGACGGCGCGCGTTCGCTCCCCGACGGCCGCGACGATGCGCTCGGCATCGAAGGCGAAATCCTCGCCCTCGCTCATCTCGACGCGGCGAACCGCTACGCCCTCGAGGGCCGCCATCTTTACGTACGAAGGGAACGCCGGCTCTACGACAAGGAGTTCGTCGCGCTCGGGATCCAGCAGCGTCTTGATCGCGACGTACATCGCCTCTTGCGATCCGACCGTCACGCAGACGTTCTCGGGGCGGTCCATCCCCGGGTACGCGTAGTGCGAGGCGATTGCCGCGCGCAGTTCGGTCTCTCCCGCGTTGGGCGTGTAGCGCAGCCCGCATTCGAGCGCGTAGGCCATGGCGGCGTCGAGGTGCAGGCGATTCGGCTGGAGCGTCGGCTCGCCCAAGCCCAAATCTATCGAGCTGGGGCGCTTGTGCGCGGCGACCTCGCGGATGAGCGAGCCCGCAATGGCCGCGACGCGCGGGTTCATACGGCGACGTCGAAATCGCGCAGCGCCGCGTTGAGCGACGTCTTGCGATCGGTGGACTCGCCGCGCGTGCCGACGATCAGCGCGCAAGGCGTCCCGAACTCGCCTGCCGGAAATCGCTTCGGGAGCGAGCCGGGGATCACCACGGCGCGAGCGGGGATGCGCCCCTTCGTGGTCGCCGCTTGGCTCGAGCGCACGTCCACGATCGGCGTGCTGGCGGTGAGCACGACGCCCGCACCCAGCACGGCCTCGCGTTCGACGAGCACGCCCTCCACGACGATACAACGCGAACCCACGAACGCGCCGTCCTCGACGATGACCGGCGCCGCCTGCGGGGGCTCGAGCACGCCGCCGATGCCGACCCCGCCGGAGAGGTGCACGCCGCTGCCGATCTGCGCGCAGGAACCGACCGTCGCCCAGGTATCTATCATGCTGCCTTCGCCGACGTACGCACCGATGTTCACAAAGGCCGGCATGAGAATGACGCCGCGGCCGAGGAAGCTGCCGTACCGCGCCACCCCGGGGGGGACGCAGCGCACGCCCTGGCGCTCGTACTCTCGCTTGACCGGAAGCTTGTCGTAGTAGACCAGCGCGTCGCGATCCCGGTCTCCCATCCACGCGACGTCGCGGCGCGCGAAGTACAGGAGTATCGCTTGCTTTATCCAGGCGTTCACGCTCCAGCCGCCGTCGCGCGGTTCGGCGACGCGAAGCGTACCGGCGTCGAGCCGTTCGACGACCTCGTCCACCGCGCTTCCGTCGCTTCCGCGAACGTCTTTCTCCCCACGCGCGAGCGCCTCTATTTGCTCGCGCAGCTCCTCATCGGCCACGCGCGAGAGCTACGGCATCGAACCAGCGTCCCCCCGCCGCATGGGTAAGAGTACCGCGGGACCCGAGCGGCGAAAAGCATCGCCCCGTTACATCGTACGCGAGAGGAGATTTCCGTGCCGAACTCGGCAGCCGACGAGAAACGTATCAACGCGATCCGCTTCCTTGCGGTTGATGCCGTCCAAAAAGCCAACTCGGGGCACCCCGGGCTGCCCATGGGCGCCGCTGCGATGGCGTACGCGCTCTGGACTCGCCACCTCTCGTTCGATCCGAAGAATCCCCATTGGCTCAACCGGGATCGCTTCGTACTCTCGGCTGGGCATGGCTCGATGCTCCTCTACGCGCTGCTCTACCTGACCGGCTACGACCTCACGCTGGACGACATTAAGAACTTCCGCCAGTTAGGCAGCAAGACGCCGGGGCATCCCGAGGCCGAGCGGACCGCCGGCGTCGAGGCGACGACCGGCCCTCTGGGGCAAGGCGTCGCGAACGCGGTCGGCATGGCGATCGCCGCGGCGCATCTAGGTGCGGTCTACAATCGAGACGGCTTTCCGATCGTAGACCACTTCACGTACGCGCTCGCCGGCGACGGCGATCTGATGGAAGGCATCAGCCAAGAGGCCCTCTCGCTGGCCGGCCATCTCAAGCTCGGAAAATTGATCGTCTTCTACGACGACAACCTCGTCTCGCTCGCCGGCCCCACCGACGTCGCGCTGACCGACGACCCTTGCGCGCGCTTCGACGCGAGCGGATGGCACACGCAGTTCGTAGACGTCGCGCACGGCAACGACGTGGACGCGATAGACAACGCGATCTCGGTCGCCAAGAACGTCACCGACCGCCCTTCCTTCATCGCCGTCCGCACGCACATCGGGTACGGCTCTCCGCGGCAGGATACCAGCGCCGCGCACGGCGAGCCGCTAGGTCCTGAAAACGTGCGGAAATCTAAGGAAGAACTGGGCTGGCCGCTGGAACCGGATTTCTACGTACCCGACGACGTGCTTGCGTTCTTCCGCGAGATCGGGGATAAAGGGGCGCAGGCGCAGGCGCGCTGGCAGCAGACCTACGATGCCTGGGCGAGCGCATTTCCGGAGCCGGCGGCGACGCTGGCGCGAACGCTGCGCGCCGAGCTGCCCGCCGATCTCCCCTGGCCAACCTTTACCGCCGAGAACGGCAGCGTCGCGACGCGCGATGCCGGCGGCACGGTCATGAACGCGATCGCGCAGGCGCTGCCGGAACTCGTCGGCGGATCGGCCGACCTCGACCCTTCGACGAAGACGTATCTGAAGAACTGCGGCGACTTCGAACCCGGCACGTACGCCGGGCGCAACATTCATTACGGCGTACGCGAGCACGCGATGGCAGCGTGCACGAACGGCATCGCCCTGCACGGTGGGCTGCTTCCCTTCGGCGCGACGTTCTTCAACTTCGTGGATTATTTCAAGCCGGCGCTGCGTTTGGCGTGCCTCACCGGCATCCATTCCGTCTACGTCCTGACGCACGACTCCGTCTTCCTCGGTGAGGACGGCCCGACGCACCAGCCGATCGAACAGCTTGCGAGCCTGCGCGCGACGCCGAACTGCTACGTCGTGCGGCCCGCCGATTCGTTGGAGACGCTCGAAGCCTGGAAGCTCGCCGTCGCGCGCAAGGGCGCGCCGTGGGTGCTCGTCCTCTCGCGTCAGAAGCTGCCTTTCCTCGGCCCGCGCGATGCAGCGGTGGCGATGGGGGCCTACGTGCTCGCGGACGCGCCGGGCGCAGCGCCCGACCTCATTCTTATCGCCACCGGATCTGAGGTCTCGTTGGCCCTCGAGGCCAAGCGCGTGCTGGACGGAAAGGGCGTGGGGACGCGGGTCGTCTCGATGCCCTGCTGGGAACTCTTCGAGGCCGCGCCGCAAGCGTACCGGGATTCCGTGCTCCCGCCGGCCGTAACGGCTCGCATGTCCATCGAGGCCGGGGCCACGCTCGGATGGTCGCGCTGGGTCGGCGACCGGGGATTGGCCTTCGGCCTGGACCACTTCGGAACGTCGGCACCCGCGGCGGCCATCGCCAAGGAGTTCGGCTTCACCGCCGACGATATCGCCGCGCTCGCCCTCGATACATTCGCACACAAGCCTCACTAGGAGACGACTCGATGAAGAACCAGATGCAGCAGCTGCTCGATGCCGGGCAAAGCGTATGGCTCGACAACTTGCGCCGCAGCATGTTCGGCTCGGGCGAACTCGCTCGACTCATCGAGCGAGGCTTGCGCGGCATGACGAGCAACCCGACGATTTTCGAGAAGGCCATCGGCGCCGGCAACGACTACGACGAACAGCTCTCGCAGCTCGTCGGCTCCGAAAAGAGCGCCGATGCGCTCTTCTGGGATCTCGCCGTGCAGGACATTCAGAACGCCTGCGATGCATTCGCCGGCGTCTACGCATCGTCGGGCGGCAACGACGGCTTCGTCAGCCTCGAGGTCTCGCCGCTGCTCGCGCACGACACGCCCGGTACGATCGAGATGGCGAAGGAACTCTGGGCCCGCGTGAGTCGTCCGAACGTCATGATCAAGATCCCCGGCACGAAAGAAGGCCTGCCGGCCATCGAAGAGGCGATCTACGCCGGCATTAACGTGAACGTGACGCTTATCTTCTCCGTCGAGATGTACGAGCGCGCGGCGCACGCCTACGTGAAAGGGCTCGCCCGCCGCGTCGCCGACGGCCTGCCGGTAGATGGGATCCGCTCGGTCAACTCCGTCTTCGTCAGCCGCATCGACAGCGCGGTGGATAAGCTGCTCGGAGACCGGATCGCCAAAGGCGAGAAACTCGAGCCCCTGCTCGGCAAAGCCGGAATCGCCGGGCTCAAACTCACGTACCAGAAGTTCAAAGAGATCTTCCTGGGCGATGAGTTTGCGCCGATCAAAGCAAAGGGCGGCGCCGTTCAGCGCCCGCTCTGGGCCTCGACCTCGACGAAGAACCCGCACTACCCCGATCTCATGTACGTCGAGACCGTCGTCGGCCCCGACACCGTCAACACGATGCCCTCGCCGACCCTCGATGCGCTTCTGGATCACGGAACGATCCATCCCGACACGGTCGAAAACGATATCGACGGCGCGAAGGCGGTGATGCTGGCGCTGCAGGACGCGCAGATCTCGCTCTTCGACGTCACCGCCAAGCTGCAGTCCGAAGGCGTCACGCTCTTCTCGGATTCCTTCGCCGCACTGCTCGGCGCGATCGTTTACAAACAGAAGTTGCTCGAATCCGGCGGTGCCGAGCGCGTTGCGCTCTCGCTGGGGCCCTCGCAAGCAGCTTACGACGCCGCGCTGGAACGCCTCGCCTCGGCCAACTTCCTGACCCGCATCTGGGCGCACGACGCATCCCTCTGGACGGACGACCCCGAGGGCGCGGCGATCGTGAAGAAGTCGCTAGGCTGGCTCGACATTCCGCAGCACATGCTCGAGGAGGTTCCGCGCTTGCGCTCCTTCGGCACCGCCATCAAAGAGGCGTTCGACTTTGCCGTGGTCTGCGGGATGGGCGGCAGCTCGCTCGCGCCCGACGTCCTGGCCGACACGTTCGGCGAGTACGAAGACTACGCGCGCCTGCTCGTGCTCGATTCGACCTGCCCGCAGCAAATCGTGGAGCTCGAGGAACGGATCCATCTGCCGCAGACGCTCTTCATCATATCGAGCAAGAGCGGCACCACCACCGAACCCAACGCCTTCTACGCCTACTTCCACGAAAAGGTCTCCAAACAAAACGGCGCATCGAGCGCGGGACGCCGCTTCGTGGCGATAACCGATCCGGGCACGCGCCTGGCCATAGAGGCGCAAGAGGCGGCCTTCCGCGCAACGTTCGAGAACGATCCGAACATCGGCGGCCGCTACTCCGCACTCTCGTTCGTCGGCGTCGCGCCGGCCGCAATCGCAGGATACGACGTCAACCTGCTGCTCGACCGCGCGCTCGGAGCGATGCACGCGAACGATCGTACGATTGATGCTCGCACTGCGCCCGGCGTACGCTTCGGTGCGGCGATCGGCGGCCTGGCCCTGCAAGGTCGCGACAAACTCACGATCGTCGCGCATCCCGACGTCAACGCCTTCGGCGCCTGGGCCGAGCAGCTCGTCGCCGAGTCAACGGGCAAATTGGGCAAAGGCATCGTCCCGGTAGAAGGCGAGGCGCTCGGCACTCCGCAGGACTACTCCGACGATCGCGTCTTCGTGTACGTCGGCGCAAATCTGCCGGACCCGCAGCCGGGCGTGGACGAGAAGCTGCAGGCGCTCGAGGCGGCGGGACATCCGGTCATTCGCCTTGCGATGAACGACCAGTACGATCTGGGCGAGCAGTTCTATCTCTGGGAGCTCGCGGTGGCAGCGGCAGGCAGTCTCTTGGGCATCAACGCTTTCGATCAGCCGAACGTTCAGGAATCCAAGGACAACACCGTCGCGCTGCTCGAGCAGTACGCCCGTAACGGCAGTTTCCAAGAACCGGCGCCTAACCTGCAAAGCGAGGCCTTCGACCTGACGTACTTAGCCGGCAGCGCGTCCATCTCGGCGAGCACGCCGGCCGAGGCGCTGGCCGCGCTCTTCGGGCAGCTCCGTCCGCACGATTACAACGCCATCACGGCCTACGTCGCGCGAAATCCCGCGCATACCGCGCTCCTCGACGAACTGCGCCTGAAGGTGCGCGACGCTCGCCGGATCGCGACGACCGTCGGATTCGGCCCGCGCTTCCTCCACTCGACGGGTCAGCTCCACAAGGGCGGCCCGGACACGTGCGTCGTCCTGCAGATCACCGCCGACGATCCCGAAGATCCGATGATACCGGGCATGAACGTCGGCTTCCGCACGCTTCTGACGGCCCAAGCGCTCGGCGATTGGATGTCTCTGGACAAGCGCGGCCGCCGGGGGATGCGGGTGCATCTCAAGGGCGACGTCGAGCCCGCGCTGCGCGCGCTGATCGCGGCGGTGGATCACGCTCTCGCCGTGCGTGCGTGAGTGACGACCACATCTATCAACCCGCTGCGCGCCGGCCTGCCGGTCGAACGGATATCCAACCCGTGCAGCGTGGTCTTTTTCGGAGCGAGCGGCGACCTCTTCAAGCGCAAACTGCTGCCGGCGGTCTTCTCGATGAAACTGCGCGGAACGCTGCCCGCCGATTTCGCCCTCGTCGGGTTTGCGCGTACGGCGTACGACGACGCCGGCTTTCGAGAGTACTGCCGCGCGCAACTCGCGCTGTTCATGCCGGCGGACCAGCAGCCCGAAGGCCCGCTCTGGGAGGATTTCGCGCGGCGCATCAGCTACGTCACCGCCGACTTCAAGGACACGCGCTACTTCCTCACGCTTAAGGATCGCCTGGCGCGCAACGACGCGGAGTTTGCGACCGGCGGCAATCACCTCTTCTACCTGGCGACGCCGCCGCCGGTCTTCCCCGAGATCATCTCGCACCTCAAGCAAGCCGGCCTCGAACGCAGCGCCACGGGCTGGACGCGCATCGTCGTCGAGAAGCCCTTCGGCACGGATCTGGCTTCCGCACGGGCGCTGCAGAACGCGATCGAGGCGGTATTTCCCGAGAGCGCGATCTACCGCATCGATCACTATTTAGGCAAAGAACCCGTTCAGGACATCATCGCGCTGCGCTTTGCCAATACGATCTTCGAGCCGATCTGGAACCGCAACTACGTCCAGCACGTGCAGATCACGTCGGCCGAAGCCCTCGGCGTCGAGGAGCGCGGGGGCTACTACGATCAAGCCGGCGCGCTGCGCGACATGATTCAGAATCACGTCATCAACCTGCTGGCACTGGTTGCGATGGAGGCGCCGATCAGTTCGGCCGCCGACGACATTCGCGACGAGAAGTACAAGGTGCTCTCGGCAATCGCCCCGTGCGGCCACGCAGAGGTCTGGTCCGTCTCCGCACGCGGACAGTACGGCCCCGGCGCTATAAACGGCCGCGAGGTCCCCGGATACCGGCAGGAGCGCGACGTCGCGCCGGATTCGAACACGGAGACGTTCGCAGCGATCAAACTCTACGTCGAGAGCTGGCGCTGGGCGGGCGTCCCGTTCTACCTGCGCTCCGGCAAACGCCTCCCGCGCAAAGTCGCCGAGATAGCGATCACGTTCAAGCCGATTCCGCATCGCTTCTACGGCGAATCAACCGACGCGATCGCCCCCAACGTGCTCGTCATCAAGATCGAGCCGGACGAGGGCGTCTCGCTGCGCTTCGAGGCGAAGGTGCCAGGCCCCCAAGAGCACGTGCGCAGCGTGTACATGGATTTCAACTACGGCACGGGCTTCGGCGTCCAATCGCCGCCGGCGTACGAACGCCTGATCGGCGATGCGATGCTCGGCGACCAGACGCTCTTCACCCGTTGGGACGCGGTGGAGCGGGCGTGGGAGATCGTCACGCCGGTGCTCGAGGTCTGGCAGAACACGAAAGACTTTTCGTTCCCGAACTATGCGGCCGGCAGCCAGGGCCCGCAGAGTGCGAACGATCTCTTCGCAGAGTGGCGCCGGCTGTGAAGACCAGCCTGCAGGTCGTACTCGTCGAACTCTCGCGGCACTATCGCCTTCTCTGCCAGGACGTCGCGGTCGCGACGATGACGATCGTCGTCTACTTCGAAGACCGCGCCATCGGCGAACTCGCGCGCGATCGCATCCGGACGCTCGCGGGCAAGCATCCTTGCCGCGTGATCGTGCTCGACGCAACGCTCGACGAGAGCGAGCACCGCGTGGAAGCGGCCGATTGGGTCGAGCTCGGCGTCAAAGGCGCGGGCGCGCGGACGATCGCCGCCGCGACGGACGTCCTGCGTTTACCCGAGGCGCCGGTCGTGCTGCTCTGGATCGCTCGCCGCATCGAGGGAGACGAGCGCTTCAAGCTGCTCTCGCACGGCGCACAGACGATCGTCTACAACAGTTCGCTCGTCGACGGCGGATGCGGCGCGCTCCGCGAGCTGGCCGCATACGCGGGGCATCACCCGGATCTGCCGCTGGCCGATATCGCGTACTTGCGGCTCGCGCCCTGGCAGGAGAGCCTGGCCATCTTCTTCGACGGCGCCGAACTGCGCGAACTCTTCGATCTGCGCGACGTCGAGATCGTCTGCGGATCCGAACCCGAAGCCTACTACCTGCTCGGGTGGCTCGCCGCGCGCCTGGGCTGGAAGGCGCACGACCGCGGCACGCTGCTCGATCGCAACGGCGTGCCGGTAGCCTTCGAGGTACGGCGCGAGGGCGAACCTCGCAGAATCCGCAGCGTCTCGCTGCGCTCGTCGCGTTCGGTCTACCAGGCACGCGCCGACGACGAGACGCAAACGATCCTCATGAGCGTCGGCGGATCCAGCCGCCATCCGCAACGCTTTCTCCCGGTCGCCAACCCAGGCATCGCGGCGCTCGTCGAACGTGCGATCCTGCGGGGGCGCGGCGACCGTATCTTCGCCGAATCGCTGGCCGCGGCGGGCAAGATTCTTGCCGGATCGGAGGATTCGTGATGCCGCCGAACGGCGAACTGCTCGTCTACGCAGATCCGGCCGCGCTTGCCCGAGCGCTCGCCGACGTGTTCCTCGCCACCGGGCGGATGGCGATCGAACAGCGAGGCGTCTTTCGCGTCGCCCTCTCGGGCGGGACCACGCCGCGAGCCGCATACGAATTGCTCGGCCGCCAAACGCCCGGCGCGCAACTTTCATGGCCGTCCGTCTACGTCTACTTCGGAGACGAGCGCTGCGTGCCGCCCGACGACGAGCGCTCGAACTACCGCATGGCGCGGCAAGCCTTCTTGGACGCCGTCAACATTCCGCCGGAGAACGTGCGCCGGATTCGCGGCGAAATAGACCCGGCAACCGCCGCCGCGCAGTACGCCGCGCAGCTGCGCGCCGACATGGGCGACCCGCCGCAGTTCGACCTCGTGATGCTCGGCCTCGGGCCCGACGGTCATACCGCTTCGCTCTTTCCCGGCACGCCGCCCGACACCGACGACGACGCGCTCGTGCGCGCGGTCTACGCCCAGTCGCAGGCGATGTGGCGCGTGACGATCACCCCGAAGGTCATCAACGCGGGCCGCACCGTCGCCTTCGCCGCCGAAGGCAGCGAGAAGGCGGCGATCTTTGCAGCCGTGTACGAAGGCCCGCTCGACCCGGTGCGCTATCCGGCGCAGATCGTGCGTCCGGTCCCCGGCCGGCTGCTCTGGCTGCTGGACGAGGACGCCGCGGCGATGCTCGGAGAGAAGGCGCGCTAGGGGCTTAGGGGTTCGAGCGCCTTCGAGCCGAGCGTCTGCAGATTGACCCCGTTGTCGCTCAAGAGCGTCCCCTCGACGCGCTGCAATTCGACGACGGCTTTGTCGAGGTCGGTTTGGGCCAACAGCTCGCGTCCTCGCGCCTGATTGAGTTGAACCTGCCGCTGCAGCACGAGAAACGTCGTAGACGCGCCGTTGTGGAAGCGGCGAACCTCGCTCTGATAGACGGCCTCGGCCGACGAGCGCGCGTGGCTCGCGGCATAGAGACGCGACATTGCCGACTGATACGCCTGCAGTGCATTGCGAGCGTCGAAGCCGATTCGCTCGGCAACCCCTTGCATCAGAAGTTGCGCTTGATGTTCCTGCTCGCTGGCTTGCCCCTTAAGGCCACGCACGAGGTTGCCCTGCAGCGGCTGCGTGAAGAGAATAGCGAAGTTATAGGTCGGGAACGTAAAGGCCCAGAGGTTGTGATATGCCCAGGGCATCTGACCCTGAGTATTCGGCGGCGGCGTCGGGCACGCTAGCTGGGCGTTGTTGCAGACGGCCGTGTACAGCGGGCTGGAGGGCTGCAGCGGATACGGTATGCCCGCGAATCCGTTGCTTTGTACCGTCACGAGGAAGTCCACTTGCGGCAGCTCCTGATTCTTTGCGAACTTCATGTTGACGTCGGCGATCTTCTTCTGATCCTGCGCCTGCCGGACTTCCGGCCGATTGATCATCGCTTCGTGAACGACCGTCTGGAGTTCGGGCTGAGTCGGCAATTGCAGTACGGAAGTGGTCGGCACGAGGTTCGCCGTCCAAATCGGATCGCCCGGATTCGCTACGATCAACCCTTTGAGCTGGTTCTGAATCTCCGAAACGGTCTGCAGGGCGGAAAAGACGTTGTCCTGGAACGCAGCCACTTGCGTGGAAGATTCGACCGCATCTATGGGCGCGGCGACACCGCGCTTGGCCAAGCGCTCCGTGCTCTGCTGCTGCAGGACCGCTTCCTTGAGAGCGTCCTCCTGGATCGCGACGTTACGCCAGGCGGCCACGAGGCTCCAGTAGGCGTCGGATACCTGCGCGATCGTATTGGACGAGTCGGCCAGCGCCTGCGCGTCGCTGGCGTCTGCGTTAATCGAGCTGACCTTGAGCTGGCGCTTCGGCGCGTTCATGCCCGCGTTACGAAGCAACGGCTGATCCACCGAGACGTTGAGCGATGCGAGGTAGTACGGATAGAACGGAGCAAACGCGTCGAGGCCGGTGTTGTTGAACGTTCGCGACTGCTCGATTCCCGCAGTGTATTGCGTGCCGTTGACCGTCTGTCCGGTGAGGCCGTAGGTCAGGGTGGACTGGTGCTGGTTGATATCGCTGAAACCGGGCCCCGCGAAGAAGAGGTTCTGCGGCGGCTGCAGCGAGTAGCTCGACGTCGGCTCTACCTTGAGGTTGAGATCGAACGCGCCCTTAGCCTGAACGATTTGATAGGCCGCAACTCGCGTGTTGGAAGCCGAGACGGCGAGATTCGGATTCTTCACGAGCGCCATGCCGATCGCATCGTTGAGCGCGATGCCGACGAAGGGCTGCGCGGTGACGCCGGCGATGGCCGCCGCTGACGGCGCGACTTCCGGCGCCCTGTATCCGGGCGCGACGCTCGGAACGGGCGGAAGCACGGCCGACGCCATGGGCGTCGGCAGCGTCACCTTGCCGGACGCGGCCTTGTCGTTGGTTTGCGCCCCGATCGGCTGCACCGGCAGAACCGCCGTTGCGAGGGCCGTCGCCGCGACGAGCGCGGGCACCAGGCGAGTACGTTTCATTCCAGCTACTCCTCTATGGCCACGCCGATGCGGGGCCGTCTAAGCAAAAGCACCAACGGTGCGAGCGCGAGCGTGATGACGGCGACCCAGCGCGAGGTATCGGCATACGACTGCACTGCGGACTGTGCCGAGACGAGAATCGTGAGCTTCTCCATCGTCGCGTGATTCTGCGTACCGCCTTGCGCGAGCACGAAGCGCTGCGTCGGGGCGTGCGCGAGCGTTTGGGTCGCGGCTAGTTCGGTCTGATGGACCGTGAAGCCGCGAACGAGGATCGTGATGAGCACGGCGGCGGCCACGCTCCCGCCGATCTGGCGCGACAAGTTAAAGAACGCGGCCGTAGCCGGCACTTCCTTATCCGGAACGCTCCCGATGACGGCAACCGAGAGCGGCACGAAAATCTGCGAGAGCCCGATGCCGCTGAGGACCAGCGGTGCGATGAGCGAGTGAAAGTCCGATTGCGGCGTCGTGATGTCCGCCAGCATCCAGTTCGAAGCCGCCAGCAGCAGGAAGCCGATCGCCGCGGAGAGGCGCGGGTCCACGAGGCCGCGTTGGGTCACGATCGCGGTAAACGGCGTGAAGAGCAGCACGGCCGCCGCGCGGATCATGACGGTCGTACCGGAGAGCGTCGCCGTAAAACCGAGCGAGTTAATGAGGTACTGCGGAAGGATGATGATCGAACCGTACAGGCTCACGCCGAGCACCGCGCCCAGGACGCTGCCCGCGGCCACCTGTCGCAGGCGCAGCACGTGCAGGTCTACGACCGGTATCTTCGAGCGCAGCGTCCACCAGACGAACGAAGCTAGGCCGGCGACCGAGAAAAAAGTAAACCACCGAATGCGCGCGTCGTCGAACCAGTCGTACTGCTGGCCGTTTTCGAGCACGAATTGCATCGAGCCCAGCCCGATACACATGAGGACGAGACCGGTCCAGTCCAGCTTTTGATAGCGCGGCTCGGAGGGATTGCGCAGGAAGTTCCAGATGAGCGTGCCCGCTATGATTCCGATCGGGATGTTGATAAAGAAAATCCAGTGCCAGTTCCAGTTGTCGGTGATCCAGCCGCCGATCACCGGGCCCAGCGCCGGGCCGACGATCACGCCGAGCGCGAAGATGCCCTGCGCCTTTCCCTGCTCCTTGATGCCGTACGTATCGCGCAGGATCGCTTGCGAGGTCGCGATGAGCCCGCCGCCGCCGAGCCCTTGCACGAGACGCCAAAAGACCAGCTGCCCGAAACTTCCCGATAGTCCGCACATGAGCGAGGCGATCGTGAAGATCACGATCGAGGTAAAGAAGTACTGGCGCCGGCCGAACCGCGCGGCCAGCCACGGGTTGAGCGGAATCACGACGACGTTCGCGATGAGGTAGGCCGTGACGATCCAAGCGCCAAGATCCACGCCGATGCCGAAGTTTCCCTGGATGTTCGGCAGCGAGACGTTCACGATCGTAACGTCTATGATCTCCAGCAGCGTCGCCGTGATGACGGCAATGCTAATGACGACCCTGCGCCAGCCGTGCTCGACGACCGCGCTTTCGTAGCGGCTGTGCACGGGGGACTTACTTGACCTTCACGTACGTTTCTACGCTCATGCCGGGCCGCAGCGGCATATCTGCTCGCTGCGTGTCTATCTCGATGCGCACGGGAATTCGCTGGGTAACCTTCACGAAGTTGCCGCTCGCATTCTGAGCGGGCACGAGCGCGTACGTATTCTCCGATGCGGGGTTGATCGAGGCGACGTGACCTTCGAACGTTACGTGCGGATACGCGTCGACCTTGATGTCCACGCTCTGACCCACGCGCATCCGCCCCATCTGCGTTTCTTTGTAGTTGGCGGTGATGTAGATGTGATGCGGGACGATGGTCATGAGGGTCATGCCCGCTCCGATCGTCTGCCCCACCTCGGCGCTCTTCTCCCCGACGTAACCGTCGGTAGAGGCGAAGATGTGCGTGTACGCCAGATTCTGTTTGGCCAGGTACAACTGTGCTGCGGCGGCCTCTACTTGGCTGGGGTCTGAGGCTTGCGAGAGTTTTCCTTGCGCGGTCGTCAGGGCGCCCGACGCCGTCGTGACGGCGCCGCTGGTCGCCTCGACGCGCGCCTGGGCGGCCGAGACGTTCGCGCGCGCGACCGCGACTTGGTCCTGCGCGGCGCGCAGCTGCGCGCTCGCGCCGGCGCTCTGGGCTCGAACGGCGTCGAGCTGCTGAGAGGCGACGTCGCCGGTGCTCACGAGGGAGCTCACGCGCGAATAGTCGGCCTGGGCCTTGTTGTAGGCTTCCTGTGCCGCGGGTACTGCGGCTTGCGCCGCCTGCAGTTGGGCCCGCGCCTGCGCCACGACGTCCTGCGCCGCAGGCACCTGCGCCTGCGCGTTGACGATCTGTCCGCTGGCCTGCGAGACGCCGCCTTGGCCTTGCTCGGTATTCGTGCGCTGGGCGGCGACCGCGAGATCGTACTGCGCTTGGGCGGCACGCAGCTTAGCCCGTTCGTCCTTATCGTCGAGGACGATCAGCAGCTGTCCGCGGTGAACCTTCTGGTTGGTATCCACCAGAATCTGATTTATGCGCTCGGGGATCTTGCTGGTCACCGCGACCTCGTCGGCGGCGACGTGTGCGTCGTCCGTGCCCTCGTGAGCCATCATGTACAGCAGCGCCGGTACGCCCCAGACGAGCAGCAGCACGACGACGATCGCGATGCCGGCTATGGCGAAAAGCCGCCTAGACGGACGCGACGGCGCGCCTGCGCGCGACGAATCGTTGCCATCCAGCTCGGCGGCCGGACCGTTGCGTTTACGCTGCGCCGCAGCCTGCGTTTTATCTGCCTCTCGCGTATCCATTACGAACCCTTTACTCCGTTGAGAAAGACGTTGATGTAGAATCGAAGTGCGTCGTCGGGATCTCCTCGATGGAGGAGAGAGTTGGGGAACTTTTTGCTTCCAAGCGCGTGCATGAAGACGAGCCCCAAGAAGAGCAGCGCGAGCTTTTCGGCATCTCCTTGCAGCTCGCCGGCCTCGATGCGCCGCTGCATGAACTCGGTCAGCACCGCGAGGATCGCCAGCTGGGGCTGCCAGGCCGTCTCAGCGAAGATGTCCTTTTCGTACTCCGGTTCGACGAGCGACCAGCGGATCATATCCTGCAAAGACTCGAACCGGGCCAGCATCATGCGCGAAAGTGCCAGCAAATCGCCGGTCAAATCGCCGCCGCTCTGCGCGGCAACGCCGGCGAGTTCCAAGTAGCCGCAGAAGTGCTGGGCGCACGCGACGAGCAAGGCCTCTTTCGTCCCGAAATGCCGGAAGATCGTGGCCTCGTTCACGCCCGCCACCTCGGCGATCTCGCGCGTCGTCGCGCCGCGCTTTCCCTTGCGTCCGATAACCTCGCGCGCGGCGACGAGGATTCGCTCCCGCGTCTCTTCAGGCGAGGCGGAGCGTCCGTCTGGAGCTTTGCGTACCTCTATCATCGTGCCTTCGTCCCCGGGTCTACCGGTACGTTCGTCTCGTACGTGCCGTAGGTGGCATCCGCGACGGCGCGCACGTAAGGAATCGCGATCGTGGCGTGCTGCTGGCCGAGCACCCAAAACTGCCCCTGTTTGCGATACTGCTGGGTCATCACGATCTTGCCGCCGTTCGTGTAATACCACTCCATCCGGACGAGCACGAAGCTCGCCAGATCCACGTACGCGAGCGAATGATCGAGAATATCGCTGTGAATCTTCTTCGTTAGGCGCAGGACGATCGTGTCGCGCCCGTCCAGCGAGGTGTCGCCCGCCACGACGATATCGTTTGCCTTCTCCCACGCGTCGGGGTTCCCGACGTCGTCGAAGATACGTTGAAAGCCCCGCGCGTAACTGGGAACGCTGTCGAAAACGACCACGTACGTATCCGGCCGCCGGTAGTACGACGTGCCGTCGAGTTTTGGGGCCAAGAACGGAAAGCTCGTCATGCGCACGTCCACGTGCACCCGCGCGCGATAGGAATCGAGCGTCGGATTGCGCTGGTCCATGCGCGCGAGCACTTCGGGCACGCCCATCGCGGAGGCACTGCCCGGCAGCGGGCCCATGGCCAGCAGCGCGCAGGCGGCCAAGAGGGCGACGCGAGCCACGGGCCTCACCGCACCGGCTCCGGCTGGACCGTCGTAAAGACGCGGTCGAGCCCCGTGACGGAGAGGGTCCGCAGGATCTCGGGGCGGGTCGTGCGCAGGGCGATCTCGCCGCCCCCGGCCCGCGCGCGGCGGAGTATCGAGATGAGCCCGCGCACCGCTACCGAGTCGAGCGCTTCGAGCCCATCCAAATCCATTACGACCTGGCTGCCGGCCTTTAAGGCTGCCAGCGCGGCCGCCTCGACGGCCTCATAGGCCTCCGGACGGTACTCCATAACGACGCGATCCATGCTTTCCGGGAAAACCTCTCGACGGACTGCTTGCTGCAAGTAGGTACTTGCACGCAGAGTCTAGCATGAGGTCGCGCCTGAATGCAAGTGCTTGCACGCACCTGCCCGACGAGCGCTACATGGAGGAGTCGGACGTGCGCGCGTGCTTGCTGCCGCCGGCCCGCCGGAAGCCCTGCGCCTTGGCCTGGGACGGGCAGAGGTACTCGCCATGCTTGGTCTTGCCGTACACCGGATCGCCCGGCTCGTGGTAGACCTTTGACGTCAAGTTCACCCAGACTGCCTGCACTGCACCGCAGTTCGGCACCCCGGCCGCCGCCGCGTCGGAGCCGGCCGCAGCTTGCATCGGCGCGCTTGAAGCCGCCTGCGTCGCTGCGGCGCTCGAAGCGCTCGACGAAGCGCTGCTCGACTTGCCCCCGCCGCACGCGGCCAGGGCGAACACGGCACACAAAGAGAGTAGAGCGATCCGGCGCATGTTTGGGTTCCCTCCTATGGGAGGAGGCGTTTCGCGAGCGCGGCAAGCTCCTCCCGGGCGCGCCGCTCGAGCGGCGAAGGCTCGCCGACGTAGGCACGCCTGCCGCCTACGAAGGTCGCCTGCACCCACGCATCTTCGCCGCGGTAGACGAGCGCGTTCACCGCCGGCGACCACGGATCGATCTTCCGCCCGTCGAGCACGACGTAGTCCGCGACGCAGCCCGCCAGCAGGTCGCCCGCCGGTACGTCGAGTGCCCGCGCGCCTAGGCGCGTGCCCAGCGCGAACGCCTCGCCGGCGCCGAGCGCCGCTCCATCCAACCGCCGTATCTTCTGCAGCAGCGAGGCGGCGCGCATCTCGTCGAGGATGGACGGTTTAACGTCCGCGTCGGTGCCCAAACCGATCGTGACGCCCAGTGCCTGCAGCCCGGCGACGTCGCAGATCCCGTCGCCGAGGTACTGGTTCGTAGCGGGGTTGTGCACCACGCGCGCGCCCCGGACCGCGAGCAGCGCCTTCTCCTCTTCCGTTAGGTAGATCGCGTGGATCGCCACGGTGCGCTCGTTCAACGCACCGAGCGCGTCGAGCAATGCCACCGGCGTCGCGCCGAAGCGCGCCAGCGTCTCCTCCCCTTCGTACGGCGCCTCAGCCACGTGCACGTGCAGCATGCAGTCGAACTCGCGCGCGAACTCGGCGGCCGCGCGAATCATATCCTGCGAGGCGGCATGCAGCGAGTGCGGCGCGACGCAGACCCGGGCCTCCGGATACCGCTGCATGAGCTCGCGCGTCCGCTCGGCGGCCCGTTCGGTGCTCTCGCGAAACGCCGCAGGCGCGTAGGCTGCATCCATCCACGTGCGCGCGAAAACCAAGCGAATGCCCGTGTCGCGCGCGGCGCGGATTGCCGCCTCCGCGTGCTCGTTCCCGGCGCCGTTTAAGTAGAAGAACTCGGCGACGGTCGTGATGCCGGCCGCAAGCATCTCGGAAAACGCCGCAACGAACGTCCAGTAGACGTCGTCGGGCCGCAGGTACGGGACGACGCGGTAGAGCGCGTCGCTGCGCCAGGTCGAGAAGGGAAGATCGTCGGCCCATCCACGCAGCAGGATCTGGTACGCGTGGCTGTGGCCGTTGATGAAACCGGGCACGACGATGCGGTCGGCGGGAAACGAGCGCGCCGGCAGATCCGCCGCTTCGTCGCGGATCTCGCGGAAGTCTCCGGCGGATGCGATCCAGCCGTCGCGAATGGCGAAAGCGTAATCCTCGCGCGCTTCGCCGGCGACGATCGCCCGCCCGCAGCGCACGAGTTCGTTCGTCACACCGGCGCCCGTGCGAAGATCGCGCCGCTCTTGACGACGGCCGCAGCCAGGTTGCCGCCGAACTGCCAGCCGAACTCCTCGGGCGATTCCATCTGCAGCGCGACCATGTCCGCCGGCGCGCCGGGGCATATGCGCCCCGCCTCTACGCGCAGCGAGTGCGCCGCCGCGCGCGTGACGGCGTAGAGCGCCTCGGCGGCGCTTAGACCGAAGAGCTTACGCCCGAAATACGCAACCGTCTGCAGGTTAAAGCAGGGCGAGGTGCCCGGATTGTAGTCGCTGGCGAGTGCGACGGCCCCGCCGGCCCGCAGCAGGTCGCGCACCGGAACGCGCTGCGGCAAGTCCAGGTAGGCGATCGTAGCGGGGCACGCGACCGTGACGATGCCGCGCCGAGCGATCTCCTCGACGTCGCTCGGCGTGATGAAGTTGCAGTGGTCCACCGCGTCTACGTCGAGCAGCGCCGCCATCTTCGCGGCCCCGCCGTAGGCCATCTCGTCGCAATGCACGCGCAAGCGCATGCCGTGGAGGCGCGCCGCGTCGAGATAGCGCCGCGTCTGTTCGGCAGAAAAGAAGCCGGGCTCGCAGAACGCGTCGGCGTAAACGGCGCCGTGCGAACGCGCTGCGGGGATGCACTGATCCACCAGGTAGTCCACGAACGCTTCCTCGCGTTCGAACTCCGGGGGCAGCGCGTGCGCGCCCAGAAAGGTTGCGACGAGGCGCGGGACGTCCGCATCCTCGCGATGAGCGGCGATGATGTCGAGCAGCGCCGCCTCGCCCGGCTTGTGCAAGGCGTACCCGGTCTTCACTTCCAGCGTCGTCGTGCCGTGCGCGAGCATCGCTCGCAGCCGGGGCCGGATGCTCTCTTCGTAGAAGCGCTGCGAATCGAGCAGCGCCGCGCGCGTGCGCTCTACGGTGTACGGCATCCCGAGCGGCGCGGGTTCTCCAGCCAGGCGTGCGGTAAAGTCGCGTTCGCGGTCGCCGGCGTAGAGCGGGTGCGCGTGCGCGTCTACGAAACCCGGCACGAGGACGCAGTTGCCCAAGTCGAGTTCCCGGCAGCCCGCAGGCGCTGCGACGTCCTGCGCCGCCCCCGCCGCGACGACGCGTCCGTCGTCCACGAGCACGGCACCGTTCTCGAAGCGCCCGAGGGCATCAAAACCGATGCCGCTCTGCGCGGCATCGGTATCGCACGTGAGGAGGGTCTTCGCGCGGACGATCAGAGGCGCCAATCGATCCCCTCGGTGTCGGCGGTCTCGATCGCTTCCTCATAGCCGGCGTCGGCGTGCCGCACGACGCCCATCCCGCAGTCGGTCGTCAGGACGCAGGCCAGGCGCTCGCGCGCGTCGTCGCTGCCGTCCGCGACGACGACCATCCCGGCATGCAGGCTGTAGCCGATGCCGACGCCCCCGCCGTGATGGAAACTGACCCAGTGCGCTCCCGCGGCCGTATTGAGCAGCGCGTTGAGGATCGGCCAGTCGGCGATTGCATCGCTTCCGTCGCGCATCGCCTCGGTCTCGCGATACGGCGAAGCGACGCTGCCGGTGTCGAGATGATCTCGGCCGATCACGATCGGCGCCTTCACGGCGCCGCTGCGCACGAGTTCGTTGAACGCAAGCCCGGCCTTCGCGCGATCGCCGTAGCCGAGCCAGCATATCCGCGCCGGCAGGCCTTGATACGCAACGCGCTCGCGGGCCAGCCGGATCCAGCGCGCCAGCGAGGCGTCCTCGGGAAAGAGTTCGAGCAGCGCCGCATCGCAGCGCTCGATGTCGGCCGCATCGCCCGAGAGCGCGGCGAAGCGGAACGGCCCGGAGCCGCGGCAAAACAACGGCCGAATAAAGGCCGGCACGAATCCGGGAAATGCGAAGGCCCGCGCGAAGCCGGCGCGTTGCGCCTGCGCGCGGATGTTGTTGCCGTAGTCGAAGACGATCGCCCCGGCATCCAAGTAGCGCACCATCGCTTGGACGTGCGCGCCGCAGCTCTCCAGCGCGCGACGCTCGTACTCGTGGGGGCTCTGCGCGCGCAGGTCCGCGGCTTCTTGCAGCGTCACGCCGGCGGGAACGTAGCCGCCGAGCAGGTCGTGCGCGGAGGTCTGATCCGTCACCGCATCGGGACGAAAGCCCAGTTCGTATAGCGCCGGAAACTCGGTCGCGGCGTTGCCCTCGTAACCCACCGAGAGCGCCTCGCCGTCGCGCTTGGCTGCCTCGACCTCGCGCAGAGCCTCGTCGCGCGATTCGACGACCCGATCGAGGTAACGCAGGTCGCGCCGGCGATCGAGACGAGTGCGATCCACGTCCACGATCAAACAGACGCCGCCGTTCATCGTCACCGCGAGCGGCTGCGCACCGCCCATGCCGCCCACGCCCGCGGTGAGCGTGACGCGCCCCGCGAGCGAGCCGCCGAAGTGCCGCCGCGCAAGCTCCGCGAACGTCTCGTAGGTGCCCTGCAGGATGCCCTGCGTGCCGATATAGATCCAAGAGCCTGCGGTCATCTGGCCGTACATCGTTAGACCGCGATCTTCGAGATCGCGGAAGACGGTCCAGTCGGCCCACTTGGGCACGAGGTTCGCGTTGGCGATGAGCACCCGCGGCGCGCGCGCGTGCGTCTTCCAGACCGCTACGGGTTTACCGCTCTGCACGATCAAGGTCTCGTCGTTCCCCAAGCGCCGCAACGTGCGAACGATCGCATCGAACGCGCTCCACGAACGCGCGGCTCGTCCGTTCCCGCCGTAGACGACCAGGTCTTCCGGCCGTTCGGCGACCTCCGGGTCCAGATTGTTCATCAGCATGCGCAGCGCGGCTTCCTGCGGCCATCCTTGGCAGGTGATCTCGGTGCCGCGCGGCGCTCGTACGGTGCGTGCTCCAGCCACTGCATTCATGCGGGCTGAATTCTGGAACATCGCGGCAAGACCTTGAGCGGCGCTACGGAATAAGGCTAACGCATGCCGGCAGCATTACGCCTCCAGCGCCGCATGCGCTCGGTTCTTGCCCTCTCGTTTGCGCTCGCGTGGCTTGCGGGTGCGCTCCCCGCTCCGGCCGGCACGACCGGCTCGATCGTCGGGACGGTCGCCGGCGGCACCGGGGCGCCCATCGCCGGCGCGCTCGTGGTCGCAACCAGCCCCTCCCAGACGACGACCGCGACGACCGACGCCTCGGGGCGCTTCTCGATGCTCTCCCTGGCCCCGGACACGTATGCGATCACGGCCTCGAAAACCGGCTTCGAAACGACGACCCTCACCGGCGTCTCCGTATTCGCCGACCAGTTGCAGACCCTGCACGTGACGCTGGCGCCGGCGCTTCACACGATCGCGCACGTCACGGCGCGCTCCTCGATGGATCTCGTGAAATCCGGGACGACGACCGACGTGTACTCGGTGAACTCAACGGTTACGCAGGCCGCGGCCGGCATGGGCGGCGGTGGTAATCTGAACAACGCGTACTCGGCCATCTCGGCCGTACCCGGCGCCTTCGTTCCGCCGAACCAAGCGGGCTGGGACCAAACCGTCTACATTCGCGGCGGCAGCTACGACCAGATCGGCTACGAGTTCGACGGCGTGCCGGTCAACCGGTCGTTCGACAACTATCCCGGCGGCACGGCCGGCACGCTGGGCCAACAGGAGCTGCAGGTGTATACCGGCGGCGGCAGCGCCGGCGAGAGCGCGACCGGATTGGCCGGGTTCATCAATCAAGTCATCAAGACCGGAACGTATCCGGGCTACGCCAACGCCGGCTTAGGGATGGGAACGCCGGCGTTCTACCACCATCTACAGATCGAGGCCGGCGGCGCCACGCCCGACCGAATGTTCTCCTACTACGTCGGCATCGGCGGCTACAATCAGGATTACCGCTACCTCGACCAGTTCAACGGCTCCAACCTCGGCGACGTCTGGGGCTATCCGGCGATCGCGTACAACACGACGTACCTCTACTTCGGAGGAGTCTATCCCACGTGCACCTACAACGCGCCGCGCGGCTCGGGCTACTACGACGGGCCTAACGGCTCGCCGGTCTACGATCCTTTTCAACTCTCGCCCGGTCAGCGCGGTTACCTGACTCTGCCCACCGGCGCTGCCAACGATCCCGGCTGCTATCAAACGATCTCCCCGGCCTATGCCAGCTACTCGTCCATTGCCGACCGCGAGAGCATTGCGAACTTCCACATCGGCGTGCCGCACAAGCGCGACTCCGGCCGAGACGACATCCAGCTCCTCTACAACGTCACCGGGATGAACAGCCAGTACTACAGCTCGATGAACGATCTCGGTCCGCACGTCATCACGCAGCTGAGCGACGTTACCTTCGGCAAACCCGTGCCGGAAGTCTGGGGGGACTTCATCACGTGGCCCAACGGCACGCGCTTCGGCCAGAGTCCCAGCGGCGTGAGCGCGATCCCGTACTTCGATCCCGGTTCGCCGACGGGCCGCTGTGCGAACGTGAATCCATACGGCTTCCGCCAACCGCCGATCCAAGGCCAGTGCGCGGCAGGCACGTACTCGGCCGTGCCGCTCGACGCTCGCGACAACTTCTGGAACAACGCCTCGATCGTCAAGCTCCAGTACCAGCACAACATGGGATCGAATGCGTACTTCCGGATTTACGGCTACACGTTTTACTCCGACTGGCTGCAGACCAGCCCACTGAGCTACGGCACGCCGTTCTTCGGCTTCGGCGTGACCAGCTACGACTACGAGCTGGAGTCGCACACGGCCGGTCTCTCGTTCTCGTACGCCAATCAGGTGAGTTCGCAGCACCTGCTCACGCTCGACGCGAACTACACGACGGCGTCCACGAATCGCTACAACAATACCAACTTCAACAACACCGCGGGCACGATCGCCACGAGCCTGACGAACGGCACGCAGTGCTTCAACTACAAGACGCAAGCCGTCGCGCCGTGCAACGATCCCTCGACGAGCGGCACGTTCACGAATCCCGAGCCGGGGCCCGCCTTCGGCGACGCCAGTTGGCGCATCACGTATACGGGCAACTCCGGGTTCGTCAACAACGTACGGCCGAACTTCAGCGCCGTCGCGCTGCAGGATCAATGGAACCCGACGGACCGGCTGAACGTGAACCTGGGCCTGCGCGGAAACGAGTACCAGTACGACCTCGCGAATACGTCCAACGACGGCCAGAACTTCTGGTTCCTCGCCGGCCAGCACGAGTTTTGCTACAACCCGATAACGCTCGTTCCGTACTTCATACCGCAGCCGCCGGCCAGCGGCCGTCCGCCGGTGCCGTTTATCGGCTTCAACTGCCCGGTGGACAAATCAGTCCCCGCGCACCCCGTGCAAACCGTCCACCCCGACGGTCAAGACGGTCACCTGCTGCTGAGCAACGTCTACGACCCGACGCTGACCGACTACGCCTTCACGCCGAGCTTGGGCGCGACGTACACGATCAACCCGAATACCGTACTGCGCCTCTCCGCCGGGCGCTACGCCCAAGAACCGCAGACGTACTCGGTGCAGTACAACGCCAAGGACAACAACCTCGCCTACGACCTGTTTCAAGCCTTCTGGCAGTACGGCTACACGACGCCGCGTCACGACCCGCTCGTGCAGTATTCGGACAACTACGACTTCTCGTACGAACGGCGCTTCAACGGCACCGACATGTCCGTGAAGGTGACGCCATTCTATCGCTACGCCACCAATCAACTGTACGGCATCTCGCTTCCCTTCGGCCTGGGCGGCAGCCTCAACTCCGGCACGGAGAGCGTGGCGGGCGCCGAACTCGAGTTTACGAAAGGCGATTTCGACAAGAACGGCCTCGCGTTTTTGCTTTCGTACACGTTTACGAGCGCGTCGGAAAAGTGGGGGAACTACCCCGGCACGAGCGTGAACCCGATCGATCCATACAACCAGGACATCGCGAACTTCAACGGCCTTACGAAAGCCGGCGGCGGAACGCAATGCTACGAAAACGACCGGCACGGAAACGTCTACCCCGATCCGCGCTGCACGCAGCTGCGGCCCGGGTACAACGCCCCGATATGGAATCCATATTACGCGATGGCGCCGCAGGCGCTGCTCGATCGCAATGCGTGGTATCCGGTGGGCTTGGATTACTCGTACCTATCGCCCAACGTGGCCAGCGCGATCGTCAACTACAAGCACGACCGGTTCGCGATCACGCCCGCGATCACGTTTAACGAAGGCGCCCTCTACGGAAATCCCGCCGACGTCATTGGCCTGGATCCGCGCACGTGCACCGGCAACTCCACCAAGATCAAGAGCGCACCGCGCGCCACGCAAGCCGACTACACGACCTGCGGCCTGGCGGCCACGCAGAACGGCAGCTCCTCCGGCGAGCTCTTCATTCCCAATCCGGTGACCGGCACGTTCGACTCGTTCGGACAATTTCGCCAGCCCAGCCAGATGAACTTGAGCCTGCAGATATCGTATCGCATCTCGCCGACCGTGAAGGCCAACGCGCTGCTCGCCAACTTGGTCAACGCCTGCTTCGGCGGTTCGTCCACGCCGTGGTCGCACCAGTACCCGCCCAACTCCTACACCTGCGGATACATCTCGAACTACTACTACGTCTCGAACTTCTACAACGGCTCGTCGCCCAACGACCGCAAGGCGAACGGCGTGCCGCTCAACCCGGCCTTCTCCCAGCCGTTCATTCCGGCATATGCGGACACGAACTCGTTCGTGCTGCCGGGGCCGTTCAACGCCTATTTCTCGATAAACATTACGCTGTAAGGCGATGCCCGATCGCCGTTTCGGCGGCCCGCACGAGGCTTCCGGAGCGCAGCAGTTCGCGTGCCTCGACGATGTCCGGCGCGGGGACGCGATCCTGCGTCCACGGCGCAATCGTCTCGCGCGCCAGTTCGTACGCGGCGTGCGTCCCGCGCCCGGAGCGCAGCGGGCGTCTGAAGTCCGTCGCGGCGAGTGCGCCGAGAAGTTCGCAGGCCAGCGCCCCCTCGACGTTGTCGAGAACGCGCAGCAGGTTGTTCGCGGACGTCATGCCCATGCTGACGTGATCTTCCTGGCCCGCCGAGGTCGGGATCGAATCTACGCTCGACGGCCAGGCCAGGCCCTTGTTGTCGTTGACGAGCGCGGCGGCCGAGTACTGAACGATCATCAGGCCGGACTGCAATCCGCGGCGCTGCGTGAGAAAGAGGGGCAAGCCGCGGTCCTCGGCATTGAGCAGGAGGTAGAGCCGCCGCTCCGAGATGGACGCCAGCTCGCTCACGCCGATCTTCAAAAAGTCCAGCGCCAGCGCGATCGGCTCGCCGTGGAAGTTGCCTCCCGAGAGGAACTCGCCGTCTTCCGGAAAGACGAGCGGGTTGTCCGTCACCGAGTTCGCTTCGATCTCGGCGACTCGACGTGCGTGAGCGGTCGTGTCGCGCACGGCGCCGTGCACGACCGGAATGCAGCGCACCGAGTACGGGTCTTGAACGCGGTCGCAGTCGGCGTGCGAGCGCACGATCTCCGAATCGGCCAGCAACGCGCGCAGGTTGGCGGCGACGCGCTCCTGCCCCGGATGCGGGCGCAGGTCGTTGATGCGCCGATCGAAGACGCGTTCGGTCGCGAGGTACGCTTCGAGCGAGAGCGCCCCGATGACGTCGGCGGCGGCAGCAAGGCGTTCCGCGCGCAGGATGCCCAGCGCGGCGATCCCGGTCATGACCTGCGTACCGTTGATGAGCGCGAGCCCTTCCTTGGCTCCCAGTTCCACCGGACGCAAGCCCGCACGCTCGAGGGCGACCGCGCTGGGCAGCCGCTCGCCGAGGTAGAACGCTTCGCCTTCTCCCAAGAGCGTGAGCGTCATGTGCGCGAGCGGCGCCAAATCGCCGCTCGCGCCGACCGAGCCTTGACACGGCACGACCGGCGTCACGCCCCGCTCGAGCGTCGCGACGATGAGATCGAGCGTCTCCGGCTTCACGCCGGAATGCCCCGCAGAGAGCGAGTTCACGCGCAGAGCACCGGCCGCGCGGACGCACGCAACGTCGAGGGGTGCGCCGGTACCGGCGGCGTGGCTGCGCACGAGGTTGATCTGCAGCGCCACCGCGTCGGCCGGGTCGACCGGGATGTTGGCGAGCCGCCCGAAGCCGGTGGTCACGCCGTAGATCGCGTCGCCGCGCGCGAACTGACGATCCACGAACTCACGGGCCCGCTCGACGCGCCGGCGCGCCTCCGGTGAGATCCTCACCGCAGCGCCGAGCGCAATCGCCTCGATCTCCTCGAGGGTGAGATGCCGCCCGTCTACCTCGATCGTCTGCGCCGAAGCCACCGTCTAGTACTTCGACCAGTCCACGTGCGCCGGCTTTGCAAACGGCGGCCCGCTCTGGATGACGATCGTCTCGTGGTCGCGCAGCACGATCGAGCGCGGGTCGCTGCCGTGCCAGGGAGCGCCGTTCACCCAGATCGAGAGATGCTGCGAGTGCGGTGCGGTCGCGGCGGCCGCGTGCGTCCAGCTCAAATCCTGTCCCCAGACGTCGAAGAACTGCCCGAGGGTGAACGTGCGCTTGACCGGCGATTCGATGTGCACGATGCCGCTCGCATCGTGGGTGTGCAGCCAGTACAGGCACTGCGCCGCGGCCGGCATGCCGACATTCGCCGGTACCTGCACCGCTTTTCCGCGATCGAATATTTGCAGATCGGTGTGGACGTGCTCGACGGCGCCCTCCTCCCGGTCGCACGTGATGCCGTCAATGGGCAGGCCGCCGCCGACCAGGCTTTGCGCGATGAGTAAGAACGCAGCCACGATATGCATGGCGGGCGGAGTTCGCTGCCGCCCCGCGCGCTACCCGCGCGTGTTCATAAGGCAAAAATTGTTGTGGAAAGCTTGTGAATTGCGCGCCGGCGCGCTTGTAGGGCTCGCCACGCGCGTGCTACCATTCACGCACTTCGAGTCTTCTCGAAGGGCGACGAACGTGTCGATCGCGATAGATGGCTCGTGAACCGCCGTGACGAGCGGCGTTTCCGCAGTTCGTTAAGTCAAACCGTCCGCCGGCGTCGGTGGGGCTCTCCGACCAGGGGGCCAAACAGGCGAGGCAGGTGTGTGAGCACGTCGGAGCCCATCTCGGCTAACGCCCCGGTGGGCTTCGTCAATTCCACCGCTCCGGAGGGCACGACGTTCCCGCCTCGGGGACGCTCGCTCCGAACATCCTGTTCTCCGCTCGCTCGACTCGATTTCCGGGAGAGCGAAGCTCGGAAGAACACATCCTGTGTTGCCCGGAAATCGAGACGCCCCGCGGCCTGAACGTCATGCCCTCCGGCGCTCCCCGGTTTGCTGGCTCGGGCGGGGTCGGGCGCTGCAAGCGAGGCGTGCGACTTTTTCGGGCACCACAGGATGTGGTCTTCAAAACTTCGTTTTCCCGAAAAAGCGCACGAGCAGGAGCGAGCAGGATGCGAGCGACGAGCGTCCGAGCGGCAACGCCCGATCCCGCCCGAGCCCGCCAGTAACAGGGCTCGTACGTCTTTGCAACTGCAGCGGCCAGAGCCGCGATCCGCTTGCGCGCCGAGGCGGGCGCGAGGATCTCGGCTTGCGCGCCCCACCCGAGGACCCAGCGCACGAGTTCGTCCACGTCCCCGACGCGATAGGCGATCTCGACCGAGCCGTCCGCGAGGGGCACGACGCGCCGATCCGCCACGACCCTGGCTGCGGAGGCCGCCTTGGCGACGCGCGGCGCGAACCGCACGCGGACCGTCACGGGCGCTCCCCCGTGGTGCAGCACGCCGCTGATGGATGCCGAGGCGTACTCCTCGACGCTGAAACCGATCGGGCGCGTGAAGCTCTTCGCGAGAACGGCCGGCTCGCTGATGCTGTCCACCGCGAAGGTTCGCTTGTCGCGGCGGGCGTGGTCGTAGGCGAGGCAGTAGACGCGGCCGGCGTTCACGATGAAGCCGTACGGGTCGGCCGTGCGTTTGCTGCGCTTGCCTTCTTTATCGGAGTACGTGAAGCGAACGCTGCGCGAGGAGCGCTCCGCCGACGAGAGCAGCGCGAAGGCGCGCTCTCCCGACTCGTCCAGACCGATCTCCGAGAGCCTGAAAGCGACCGGCGAGGCCGCCTCCACGCGGGCGCGCGCGCCTCGCCCGGCGCTGCCGATCAGCTTTTCCGCGACGTCGTCAATGGACTCCCCGATCGTTCCGCCGATGCTCGCGCCCAGCGAGCGAAGCGCGACGAGCCCGAAGAGTTCTCCGCCCGTGAGATCGAGGCGCCGCAGACTGTATCCATCGGCGAAACGGTAGACGTTCGCCCCTCGATCGAAGTGGAGCGGAAAACCGGCGTTCGAGAGGATCGCCAGGTACCGGCGAAGGCTGCGCGTGCTCGGACGCCGGCCGCCTTCCGCGACGCGGTCCTTGAGTGCCTCGAACGAATGCCGCCCTTGGTCTATCGCGTTGAGCAGCCGGACGAGCAGAACGACCCGCGACTCGCTTTCCTGCAGGCTCATCGCGTCGCCGCAGCCTGCGGCTTGGGGAAGCACCCGTCGGGCGCCGCGATCGGCGGCGAACTCGGCTGCGGCGGCGTTGCCGTCACGCCGATCTGCGCCGGATAGAACGAACCGCCGTCGGTCATCGTCTGCACGACCTCGCGGTACGTCTGCCCGGGCGCCAGTTCGAACGACGTTATCTGATACGGCACGGAGAGACGAACGCAGCCGACGTCAACGAGCGAGTTTCCGATGAGAAAGGCGGCGCGCGCCGGGCCGGCGAGCGGCCGGAAAAACAGGTAGGCCGGCGCGGGCGCCGGGCCGTCGTTCCTTAGCGTGAGATCTATCCGGTGCAGCACGCCGTAGTCCCCGTAGTCGTGGCCGGTCGCGTTCGGATCGGCGTTCGGCGGCGTCGGCTCGGTATCGCCGATCACGAGCGTGGCGTCGGGGCCGCCTGCCGCATACGTGAGCCGGTCCGAACCGAACGAAGAGAGGGCGAAGATGCCCGTGCGGTGGTGACCGTCGTCCGGCAGCGGGGTACCGGCGAGCAGTGCGCGGGGATCTGCGTTCGCAGAGACGGCGAGCACGGTAACGACGGCCGGTCCGCCGGAGAGGACCTCCAAGTCAACCGTGCCGGCGACGAGCTGGCGCGCCGTCAAGGGAACGTCGGCCAGTAGATACGGCTCGTCTTGCGCGAGATTGATGACGATGCCCTCGCCCGCCGATTTCGTCACGAGGAAGTTCTTCGTCGCGACTTGCCCGACGTGCATGACGTCCTCGTTTGGACCGGCCGATGCCTCCACGAGGTGCACCGAGGTGGGATCCTGCGAATCGGCGCCGATCGCGACTACGAGACGGCGCCCGTCGCTTGCAGCATCGTGATAGTAGTACAGGCGCGTCGGCTTGCCGGCTTCGATGGTACCGCGAAAGAGGACGCCGTCTTGGGTAACGTGCTCGGGGTCGTCGTCGTAAAAGAGCAGTACCGGCGCGAACGGCTCCGCGCCGACGTTCTGCACGGAGACCTGCGTCGAACCGGTTTGGTCGAAGTACTCACCGTTTCCGCGTATCTGCACGCCCACGTCGAAGGCGGTGCTTTGACCCGGCAGGAGTGGAGCGGCCGGCGGCGGCACCGCCGCGATCTCGGCCTGCGCGCCGGGCGCAACCGCCGTCGCCCGCGTGACGGCATCGGCGACCCGCTGTGCGAGCCATGCCGGGTCAACCGGATCGCCGGTGACCTGCAGCGTCGTCGCCGCCGCGATCGTGCCCGCATCGAACGCGACGCGGATGGGGATGTCCGCGCTCGATCCGTCGGCGTCTACGACGTGCGCGACGTCGTCTCCGCGGGCCTGGGTTGCGGTGAACGTCACGCTCGAGCCGTCGGGAGCTGCGACCGCGTTAACGAGTTTGCCATCGAGGGTGACCGTCAGCGGCGCGGTGGCGCCGGTAACGGTCACGACCTGCTGTTGCGCGGGATTGAGGCTGACGCTTTGCGGCGAGACGATGAGGGCCGCAGCGAGGACGAGCGCGTGCATCTACCCGATTACCGCGCTCGTACGCGCTAGGTTACCGCGGTTTCGTGAGACGGCGCCGCGGGCGGCTCGACCGACGGAATCTTCGTGTACTTCATCTTGTCGACGTCGTCGGGATCTACGTCGCCCAGAATGTGATCGCCCGAACCGAACGTGCCCTTGAGCATCTCCTCGGCTAGTTCGTCCTCGACCATGCGCTGGATCGCCCGGCGCAGCGGGCGCGCGCCGAACTGCGGATCCCAGCCCTTCTTTGCCAGCAGCGCTTTCGCTGCCTCGGTCACCTTCAGGTTCATCTCCTGGGCGCGCACTTCGCGCATGACCTTCTCGAGTTCGAGCGTCACGATCTGCTCGATCTGCTCGCGCGTGAGCTGGTGGAAGACGATGACCTCGTCCACGCGATTGAGGAACTCGGGCCGGAAGGTCTGCTTGACCTCCTCCATGACCCGGCCCTTCATGCGCTCGTAGGCCTTGACTTCGTCTTCCGCGCTGAGTTTCTGCGGGCGGAAGCCGATATCGGTCGTCGTCGTCATGCCGGTCGCACCAACGTTGCTCGTCATGATGATCACGCAGTTCTTGAAGTCCACCTGACGGCCTTGAGAATCGGTCAGCCGTCCGTCCTCGAGCACCTGCAGCAGCAGGTTGAAGACGTCGGGATGCGCTTTCTCGATCTCGTCGAGCAGAACCACCGAATACGGCCGGCGCCGCACGGCTTCGGTCAGTTGACCGCCCTCTTCGTAGCCGACGTAGCCGGGAGGTGCGCCGACGAGCCGGCTCACGGAGTACTTCTCCATGTACTCCGACATGTCTATGCGAATCATGGACTCTTCGTCGTCGAAGAGGAAGCCGGCGACGCTGCGCGCGACCTCGGTCTTACCGACGCCGGTGGGGCCAAGGAATATGAACGAGCCGATCGGGCGGGTGGGGCTCTTCAACCCGGCGCGCGAACGGCGGATCGCGCGCGTGAGAACTTGGATCGCCTCCTCCTGTCCGACGACGCGCCGGTGCAGAAGCTCTCCCATGCGCAAGAGTTTCTCGGTCTCGGCCTGAGCGAGGCGGCTCACCGGAATCTTCGTCCACGACGAGACGATCTCGGCGATGTTCTCCGCGGTGACGCGCAGAACGCGATCGGTCTGCGTCTTGCGCTCGCGCCACTGCGTCTCTAGGTTTGCCCGTTCCAGCCGCAGCTTCTCTTCCCGATCGCGCAGGCCGGCGGCCTTATCGAACTCTTGATTGCGGACGACCGCCTCTTTTTCGGCAACGAGGCGGCGCAGCTGCGCGTCGGCCTCGCGGATCTCCGGCGGTGGAAGGGTCGCCTGAAGGCGAACGCGCGAACTGGCCTCGTCGATGAGGTCTACCGCTTTGTCGGGGAGGAAGCGGTCGGTGATATACCGGTCGCCGAGTTTCGCGGCCGAAGCCAGCGCTTCGTCCGTGATCTGCACTTTGTGATGGGCTTCGTACCGGTCGCGCAGACCCTTGAGGATCTCGATGGTCTCCTCGATGCTCGGCTCGCCGACGATGACCGGCTGGAAGCGGCGCTCGAGCGCCGAGTCTTTCTCGATGTGTTTGCGGAACTCGTTGAGGGTCGTCGCGCCGATGCACTGCAGTTCGCCGCGCGCCAGCGCCGGCTTGATGATGTTGCTGGCGTCTATCGCGCCCTCGGCGGCACCGGCGCCGACGAGCGTGTGCAGCTCGTCAATGAAGAGAATGATCTCTCCGGCCGCGCCGCGGATCTCGTCCATCACGCGCTTCATTCGCTCCTCGAACTCGCCGCGGTACTTCGTACCTGCGACCAGCCCGGCGAGGTCGAGCGTGATCACGCGCTTGTCGCGCAGCGGCTCGGGAATATCGCCCTTGATGACCCGCTGGGCGAGCCCCTCGGCGATCGCAGTCTTGCCGACGCCCGGTTCGCCGATGAGCGCGGGATTGTTCTTCGTGCGCCGCGAGAGAATCTGAATGACGCGCTCGATCTCCGCGTTTCGTCCGATGACCGGATCGAGTTTGTTGTCGCGGGCGAGCTGGGTCAGGTCGCGGCCGTATGCGTCCAGCGTGGGCGTCTTGCTCTTGCCTTTCGGCGCGGCCGGCTGCCCCTCGGCTCCGAGCAGCGAGGTCGTCTGCACGCGCACCTTGGCCGGGTCCACGCCCAAATTCGTGAGCACGCGCGCGGCGACGCCCTCACCCTCGCGAATGAGCCCCAGCAGAAGGTGCTCGGTTCCGATATAGTTATGGTTGAGTTGGCGCGCTTCTTCGAAGGCGAGTTCGATCACGCGCTTGGCGCGCGGCGTGAATACCATCTCTTGCTGGACCGTCTGGCCGCCGCGCCCGACGATGGCTTCGACTTCCTGACGGACCTTGGCGAGGTTGACGCCGAGCGATTCGAGGACTTTTGCCGCCAGGCTCTCGCCTTCGGAGATGATGCCCAGCAGGATGTGCTCGGTCCCGATGTAGTTGTTCCCGAGACGCTGCGCTTCTTCCTGAGCAAGCACGATGCTGCGCCGCGCTCGCTCGGTGAAGGGCTCCCACATTGACATCTCTTGACGTTCCTTTCCTCTTGCCGGCCGCGGTGGCGACCCGGCCGCACTTACTTCCCTAAAGAACCTGCCCGCAACCGACAAGTTTCGTACCGTGCGTGCGCCTGCCCGGCTCGACGCCCTCCGGCCAAGGTTTGCCGAATCTCCCGGGGAACCTCGTCGGCATGCCTACCGTCGAGCAACTGCGCGAAGCGCTCACCGAGGTCAAAGATCCCGAGCTGAATCTCGGGATTCTCGAACTCGGGTTGGTGTACGATATCGCCGCCGAAGGAGAGAACGGCGAGCACGTCACCGTCACGATGACGCTGACGTCGCCGATGTGTCCGGTCGGCCCCATGTTCAAGAAGTCCGTGGAAGATCGAGTACTGGCCGTCGAAGGCGTGAAGAGCGCCAACGTGGAGGTCACCTTCACGCCGCCGTGGGATCCGCACACGATGGCATCCGACGACGTGAAGGTGCTGCTCGGAATCTGGTAGTCTTCGGAGCCCTCCTTACGAACTGAGGTGATACGCGGCCGCGAGGTCCTTCATCGCCGTCGTGAGGATGGCGTGGTACTGGGCGTCTGCGGCGAGACCGTACTTGGCGTCAATGTCTTTCATGACTTGCAGATGGATCGGGTGCGAGACGGCGCGGTCGAGCATCACTTCGACGTTGAAGCCTTCGCCGGTCTGGCCGGCCATCCAGAGCGCCTTAGCGAGTGCCGGGCCGTTGTGCGGGTCGGGATTCGGCTGGCTCGGAAGCGCGATCTTCTTCTCGGTGACGATTCGCAGCGAGTCGCTCACCACGAAATCGAAGGTCTTGAGAAACTGAGCGATTTGATCTTTTCCGTACTGTTGCGTGAGCTTGCCGACCTCGGCATCGAAGAGCGAGCCGGTGAGGGTCTTGAGCAACGTTACGGTGCTGAAGTTCGAAGGCCCGCCGCCTGCCTCGACCATCGAGAGGGTGACGGCCAGCGCGGGAGCTCCGGTGTAGACGCAGCACGAGCCCGAAAAGCGAGTTGGCTCGTTGCTGAGATTCGGTTGGAGCGCGGCCGACGCGAACGCGGTGCCGGCCGCGGCCAAGGCGAACGTGAAAGCGGCAGTAAGACGAAGGGTGCGCATGGTTTCCTTTCTCCGAGCCCGCAGGCTCGGTTGCAGCGTACTCGCGCTAGGAAACGGCGACGCGCGCCTTTTGGATTGTGCCGGCCGCTAGAGGGCGACCACGGCGACCGGCTTGCTCGTCGGCTGCAGCGAGCCGCCGGCCGGTTCGACGCTGACGGCGACCGCGACGACTCCGGTTGCAGCCTCCGGCAGCTGCAGGATCGCATCGCCGCCCGAGCCGGGCCGGAACGTGACCGACGGCGACATGCGCTTGGAGCCCTTAGGCAGCGTCCACGCCTGATAGACCTTACCCGGCGGCGGCGCCGGCAACGCACGCATCGCTAGGTAGAGCCGCGTTCCGTGAACGAGGACCTGTCCGCCCGCAAAGGGATAGTGACGCGAATCGGCTGCGGCGAGGTCGGCAATCGTCTGCGTCTGGGCCGCGAGTTGCGCCTGCTGCGCGTTCGTCCGTCCGAGCAGCACGAGGTCCGCCAGACCCGCGCCGAGGAAGAGCACGAGGCAGGCAGCCGCGGCATACTTGGGCCAAGCGGGGGCACGTCGCGCGGCCGACGCGGCGCGCACTTCCTTCATGATGCGCGCCTTGAGCAGAGGGCCGGCCACCGCGCCGGTTGCGCCGTCGGCGCGGGCCTGCGCGCCGTAGCCGACGGCGGTGACGGCGGGGCGAAGCAGATCGTACTCCGCGCGGCAGCGCTCGCAGGTGCGGATATGGTCCGCGACCGCGGCCGCATCCTTGGCCGGAAGCGCCCCGAGCGCGTAAACGGCGACGTCGTCCAGCATCGCGTCGTGATCCATCATACGGCGACCGCTCCTTCCAGCGTGGAGCGCAGCCGGCGCAATCCCGTGCGGATGCGCGTCTTGACCGTTCCCAGCGGCAGGCCGGTAGAGCGGGCCATCTCTTCGTGCGTGATGCCGCCGAAAAACCCCAATTCGATGAGTTCGCGCTGCTCGGGCGGCAGGAGCGTCATCGCGCTGCGCACCTGCTCGGCCTCGATCCGTGCCAGGGCCGTCTCCTCAAGGGCGTCGGCCGCCGGCATGGATTCGGGAACCTCGTCGGCAGGCCGGGCGGCGCGGGCGCGCAGCACGTCCACCGCGCGATTGCGCGCGACGCGGACGATCCACGCGGGGAAGTTCCCGGTTCGAAAGATCTCCGGCGTGCTCCAGAGTTTCATGAACACCGCTTGCGTTACGTCCTCCGCGCTTCCGGGATCGGAGAGCACGCGCAGCGCCACGCCGTAGACGAGCCGGTGGTACTCGTCGTACAGCCGCTCGAACGCACCGGCATCGCCGGCGCGCACTCGCTCCATGAGCGCAGCTGCATCTGCCACGTAGCCATGCTTCGCGGCCTTGCCTCCCATAAACCCGCTTCTAGAACGGCGCGAGCGGCGCGCCGGATTTAGGCGGGCGTCAGGGCGAGGCCGCCGGGCGGCGCGGGACGATGCGTTTGGGGATGCCGGCAAACGCCGGATCTCCGCACTGCCAGAGCAGGAAGGCGTACTCGTCGGTGAGGAGCTGCTCGCTCTGTTCGCGCGAGGCAGCGAGGAACCCGTGCCCCGCATCGTAGTCAACGCGCAGAAGGACCGGTCGCCCGCTCGTAGAGGCGCCTTGCAGGCGAGCGGCCATCTTTGCCAGCTCCCACGACGATACGCGCGGATCGTTGAAGCCGGTGACGAGCATGACGGCCGGATACGCCGTGCCGGGGACGACGTGCTGGTAGGCATCCATCGCGTAGAGCGCTTTGAAGCCGACCTCGTCCTTTACCGTTCCGAACTCGGGGATGTTCGGCGGGCCGTTCGGCGTGAACTCCGAGCGCAGCGCGTTGCTGACGCCGACCACGTCGAGCGCCGCGGCGAAGAGGTGCGGCGCGGCGGTGATGGAGCGTCCGATCGTGATGCCGCCGGCGCTGGTTCCCTCCCCCGCCAGATGCGCCGGGGAGGTGTACTTGTTCTTGACGAGCCAGCGGCCGCAGGCGATGAAGTCTTCCCACGTGTGCGGCTTCGTGGCGATCATGCCGGCGCGATGCCAGGCCTCGCCGTACCAGCCGCCGCCGCGCGGATGACAGACCGCGAAGATGCCGCCGCGTTCCATCCATGCGACGCGCGTCGCGCTGAAACTCGGCGCGAGCGTTATCCCGTAGGCGCCGTAGCCTTCGAGGTAGGCGGGGTGCGAGCCGTCCCGCGCGATGCCTGTGCGGTAGACCAGCGATAGCGGCACCATCGTCCCGTCGGCGCTGCGCGCCTGCACTTCGGACGACGTGTATCCGGACATGTCCACGTTTGCGAGCGGCTTGAGCTGCGTATCGGCGACCGCACCGGAGGCGCTCACCGAATAGTACAGCAGCGAATGCGTCCACGAGGTCAGCCCGAAGACCGCGCCCGGCACGCGCGCATCGGTGGCGACGACGTTGATCGAGCCGGCGTACGGAAGCCTCACGTTAGACGACGCACCGGGCGCACCGTCCGCATCCAGCGCTACCTTCGTTATCCGGCCGAAGCCGCCGTCGCGCGCGAGCACGTAGAGGCCGTCGGCCGCGACGCCGATGCTCTCGACGACCGGCCGGCCCGCGGCGACGACCGTCTGCGCCTGCGCGACGTTCGGCGCGGCCAGCGAGGTTGCCACAACCTTGAACGTCGGTGCGTCCTTGTGGGTGACGAGATAGAGCGTCGAGCCTTTGAGGTCGTATCCGGTCACGTCGTCGGCGTCGGTCGCTATCCGCGTCCACGACGCCGAAGCGGCGTCGGCCGGCGCGCCCTTCATTGCATACATCGTGAGTTCGTTCTTGACGCCGTGTGCGACCACGCCGAGCGCGTACGGCGAGGCCGGCGAATAGACCACGATCGGAAAATCGGTCGCGGCGAACGCGATCTTCGGATCCACGCCGTATCCGAAGACCGGGACGTCTCGATCGGGATCGCGCCCGAGCACGTGCAGGTAGTTGACCGCGCGCGTCTCCTTGTCGGTCGCCGGTTCTCCGGGCTGCAGTTTGGGGAAGCGAACGTAGTAGAACGACTTGCCGTCGGGCAGCCAGCTCGTGACCCCCACGAAGTACGCGCGATCTATCGCATCGGGCAGGACGCGCCCCGTCGCCGTCTCCACGACGTGGATGACTTCGGCCTCCGAACCGCCTTCGGAGATACCGTACGCGACGTAGCTGCCGTCGAGCGACGGAAGGAAATAATTGATCGTGTAATGCTTGCCCGGGGTTGCGAGCTGCTGCGGATCCACGAGGACGCGCTCGCCGCCGCCCGATGCATTTCTCACGTAGAGTTTCGGCGAGTTGTCGCCCGGATTGAGCTTTTCGTAAAAGTAGTACGAGCCGTCCACCGTGACGCCGGTGACCGAAACCCCTGCGTTGTCCAGCGCTTTGATACGGTCGAAGAGCCGCGTTCGCGCCGGGCCCAAATTGCCGAGAACCGCCCGCGCGTAGGCGTTCTGATCCTTGAAGAACGCGCTCACCACCGGATCGTCTGCATTTTCGAAGTACCGGTACGGGTCGGTGACCGGCGTTCCGAAGAAGGTCTCGGTGACCGGACTGGGCGCCGGGAGCGGCGGCGGCGTCGGAAACGCACCGGCGGCGGCCGCACGCAAGGCGAGAGGGGTGAGGGCGAGCGCCAAGGCCGCCGCGAGGAGCGCGCAAATCGTTCGTGACATGCGCTCTCTCATTCTACGGACGGGACCGAGCGCCTCGCTCGTCGAGGAGCCGTCGCCGCGAACGTGCAAGGGGACCGCGTGAAGAGCCGCGCAGAAAAATACGGAGAGCTCGCGGAGAAGCGCGAGCGGGCCAACGTGCCCGCCGGCGCCGAGGCGGTCGCCAAACAGCACGACCGCGGAAAACGCACCGCGCGCGAGCGGGTCGAAGCCCTCGTGGACGAAGGTTCGTTCGTCGAGTTCGACCGCTTCGTCGTCCACCGGACCAATGCGTTTGGCCTGGACGAGAAAGAGTTTCTCGGCGACGGCGTGATCACCGGCCGGGCCGCAATAGACGGGCGCCAAGTCTTTCTCTTTTCGCAGGATTTCACCGTGCTGGGCGGCTCGCTCGGCGAAGCCTTCGCCGAGAAGATCTGCAAGGTGATGGATCTCGCCGTGCGCACCGGCTCGCCGATTATCGGCATCAACGATTCCGGGGGCGCCCGCATTCAGGAAGGCGTCGTCTCGCTCGGCGGCTATGCGGAGATCTTCTGGCGCAACGTAGCCGCGAGCGGCGTCGTCCCCCAGATCAGTCTGATCGCCGGGCCCTGTGCCGGCGGCGCCGTCTACTCGCCCGCGATTACCGACTTCGTCCTCATGACCGAGAAGATCTCGCAGATGTTCATCACCGGGCCCGAGGTCATCAAGACCGTTACCGGTGAGGAAGTTACCTTCGAAGAGCTCGGCGGTGCGACGACGCACGCCACGAAGAGCGGGGTCGCGCACCTGATCGCGGCCGACGAAGATCACCTGATGGATCTCACGCGTGCGCTCTTCTCGTTCGTACCGCAGAACAGCCGCGAGCAGCCTACTCGTTTCGATTGCGACGACGATCCGAATCGCGACGTTCCGCGTCTGGACGAGATCGTGCCCGATGCGCCCAACAAGCCCTACGACATGCGCGAGATCGTCGAAAGCGTGGTAGACTACGGCGATTTTCTGGAGATCGCGCCGCTCTACGCGCAGAACGTCATCTGCGGTTTCGGACGAATCGAAGGCGGCAGCGTCGGAATCGTCGCCAACCAGCCAAACGTGCTGGCCGGCGTGCTCGACACGCGTTCGTCGGTCAAGGCCGCGCGCTTCGTGCGCTTCTGCGACGCATTCAACATCCCGCTGCTCACCTTCGTGGACGTACCGGGCTTCCTGCCCGGGACCGAACAGGAGTATGGCGGCATCATCCTGCACGGCGCCAAGCTGCTCTACGCGTTCGCCGAAGCGACGGTTCCTAAGATCACCGTCATCACGCGCAAGGCGTACGGAGGCGCCTACGACGTGATGGCGAGCAAGCATATCCGGGCCGACCTCAATCTCGCCTGGCCCACCGCCGAGATCGCCGTCATGGGGGCCGAGGGCGCCGTAAAGACGATCTTCCGCCGCGAGATCGCCTCGGCGCCGGACCCCGCGGCAAAAATGCAAGAGCTGGTGGACGAATACACGGAACGGTTCGCCAATCCGTACATAGCGGCCCAACGCGGCTACGTAGACGACGTCATCGAGGCGCGCAAGACGCGCAGCGTCGTGGCCGGCGCCTTGAGAATGCTCGCGAGCAAACGGGTCGAGCGCCCGGAACGCAAGCACGGGAACATCCCCCTGTGACGAGCGGCCCCAGAGGGTCGCGGCGCCTTGCGCTGGTATGGAATCCCGCGTGAAACTTCTTGAAGGCAAGCGCGCCCTCGTGACGGGCGTCGCCAATCGCTGGTCCATCGCCACGGGCGTCGCCCGCAAACTGCACGAGCACGGGGCCACCCTGGCGCTGACGTATCAGGGCGAGCGCGTACGCGACGAGGTCGTCAAACTCGCGTCCGAGCTCGGCGGAGCCCACGTGGTCGAATGCGACGTGTCGAGCGACGCATCGCTTCTCGCCCTGCAAGAGAACCTCGCGGCGAACTTCGGGCGGCTCGACGCCCTCGTCCACTCGATCGCCTTCGCAAACAAAGAGGATCTGGCCGGCAAGGTCTACGACACTTCGCGCGACGGCTTCTCGCTGGCCTTGGACGTTTCGGCCTACTCGCTCGTCGCGCTCGTGCGCGCGCTGCGGGAACAGACGAACGACGGCGCTTCGGTCATGGCGCTCACGTATCTTGGCGCGACGCAGATCGTGCCGAACTACAACCTCATGGGTATCGCCAAAGCGGCGCTCGAGTCGGCGGTGCGCTACCTCGCCTACGATTTGGGCGAACGAGGCATTCGGGTCAACGCCATCTCCGCCGGGCCGATCAAGACGGCCAGCGCGCGCCAAGTCGGCGGCTTCTCGAAGATCCTCGAGGTTCTGCCGAAGGTCGCGCCGCTGCGGCGCAACGTGACGGCCGAGGACGTCGGCAACAGCGCCGTCTTCCTCGCCTCGGATCTATCGAGCGCGATCACGGCCGGCGTGCATTTCGTGGATGCCGGATACCATATGATGGGCATGTATCCGCCCGACTTCGACGCCGCTCGGAACGAGAAGGCGTGAGGAGTTGTTCGACAAGATCCTGATCGCCAACCGCGGCGAGATCGCGGTGCGCGTCATTCGAACGGCACGAGAGATGGGCATCGCCACAGTTGCCGTCTACTCCGATGCCGATCGCGGCGCGATGCACGTCGAGATGGCCGACGAGGCCTACCGCATCGGCCCAGCCGCGCCGGCCAAGAGCTACCTCGACGGCGACGCGATCGTCCAGGCCGCGCTGCGAAGCAAGGCGGCCGCCATTCATCCCGGATATGGCTTTCTCGCCGAGAACGCGGCGTTCGCACGCAGCGTCACGGCGGCGGGACTGGCGTGGATCGGTCCGCATGCGGCCGCCATCGAGGCGATGGGCGACAAGCTCCAGGCCCGGCGCGCGATGATCGAGGCTCGCGTGCCGGTAATGCCCGGCGGAACGGAGCCGATCCCCGACGCCGCTGCGGCGCTCGAGGCCGCGGAGCGGTACGGTTTGCCGCTGGCACTCAAAGCGGCCGGCGGCGGCGGCGGCAAGGGATTGAAGGTCGCGCGCTCGCGCGACGAAGTGCAGGCCGCCTTCGAGACGGCGCGCCGCGAGGCGGCCGCCTACTTTAAAGACGGGACGATCTACGCCGAGCGGTACGTCGAGAATGCCAAGCACGTCGAGCTGCAGATCCTGGCCGACAAACATGGCAACGTCGTCCACCTCGGCGAGCGCGACTGTTCGCTGCAGCGACGACACCAGAAACTCTGGGAAGAGGCGCCGGCCCGGATATCCTCCAGCGTGCGCGAGGGCATGCGCGATGCCGGCGTTCGCGCCGCCAAAGCGATCGGCTACGACTCGACCGGAACGATCGAGTGTCTGGTCGCAGGCGACGAGTTCTTCTTCCTCGAGATGAACACGCGCATCCAGGTCGAGCACACCGTTACCGAAGCGATCGCGGGTCTCGATCTCGTCCGCGAGCAAATTCGCGTTGCAGCGGGAGAGCCGCTCGGCTATACGCAGGGCGACGTCGCGTTCCGCGGCTGCGCGATCGAGGTACGCGTCAACGCCGAGGACCCCGCGCAGAACTTTCGCCCTTCCCCCGGAACCATCACCGCGTATCGCGAGCCCGGGGGCATCGGCGTTCGGGTAGATTCGGCGGCGTATGCCGGATGGACGATCCCGGCCGAATACGACTCCCTCATCGCCAAACTCATCGTCTGGGCCCCCACCCGCGATGGAGCACTGGCCCGGCTGCGCCGCGCCATCGGCGAGTACGCCGTCGCCGGCGTTCCGACGACGCTTCCGTTGCTGCGCGCGCTCTGCGACGAGCCGCTCGTGCTCTCCGCCGGCTACACGACGACGTCTCTGGAACCGTTTGCGCGAGCCTGGCAGCCGCCGGCTGCCGGCCCCCAACCGCGCGCCGCGTCCCCGGTCCCCGAGCGCCGGCGCCTCGCGCCGCGCCTAACCGCCGTGCGGCGCAGCGGCGCGGCTGCCGGCGACGACGTCGTGCCCTCTCCCATGCACGGCCTGGTAGTGGAACTGGCCCTGCGCGAGGGAGATTCGGTCGCGCAGGGGCAAGTCGTCGCGGTCGTCGAGGCGATGAAGATGATGAACGAAATCCGCGCGCACCGCGACGGAAGCATCGGCAAAGTGCACGTCGCTGCCGGAGCGACCGTCGAGGCCGGCTCGCCCCTGGTGACGATAGCGTAATGGCCCGGGACGTCAACGCGTCGGGCACGCCGATCGAAGCGCATTACGACGCTCCCGCCGGAACGCCGCACGATCTCGGCGAGCCCGGGTCGTTCCCTTTCGGACGCGGCATTCGCGAGGATATGTACCGCGGGCGGCTCTGGACGATGCGCCAGTACGCCGGATTCGCGACCGCCGCCGAATCGAACGCGCGGTACCGTTACCTCCTCGAACGCGGACAAACCGGCCTGTCGGTTGCCTTCGATCTGCCGACGCAGCTCGGCTACGACTCGGACGCGCCGCAGGCGCGCGGCGAGGTCGGCAAGGTCGGCGTCGCGATCGACTCGATCGCGGACATGGAGACCCTGCTCGAAGACGTCCCGCTCGACCGCGTCACCGTTTCGATGACGATCAACGCGCCGGCGTCCATCCTTCTCGCGCTGTACCTCGCCGTCGCCCGCAGGCGCGGCATTCCGTTCGATAAGCTGGGCGGCACGGTGCAAAACGACGTGCTCAAAGAGTACGTCGCACGCGGCACGTACATCTACCCGCCGAAGCCTTCGATGCGGCTGGTCACCGACGTGATGGCATACTGCGCGCGCGAGGTGCCGCAGTGGAACGCGATCTCCGTCTCCGGCTACCACATTCGCGAGGCCGGCTCGACGGCGGTCGAGGAGCTCGCTTTCACCCTCGCCAACGGCAAGGCGTACCTGCGCGCCGCGGTCGAGGCCGGCATCCCGGTGGACGCGGTGGCGCCGCGCGTTTCGTTCTTCTGGAACGCGCACAACGACTTCTTCGAAGAGGTTGCCAAGTTCCGCGCGGCGCGTTACTTGTGGGCCCACATCGTGCGCGACGAGTTCGCCTGCACCGATCCGCGCGCGCAGATGCTGCGCTTTCACGCGCAAACCGGCGGTTCGACCCTGACCGCGCAGGAGCCGGAGAACAACGTCGTCCGCGTGACCCTCCAGGCTCTGGCGGCCGTCCTCGGCGGCACGCAGTCCCTGCACACGAACGGAATGGACGAAGCGCTCGCCTTGCCCACGCAGGAAAGCGCGAAGGTTGCGCTGCGAACGCAGCAGATCATCGGTTACGAATCCGGCGTCGCAGACGTCGTGGACCCGCTGGCGGGTTCGTACTACGTCGAATCGCTCACGAACGACCTGATCGAACGCGCTGCGGCCATCGTCGCCGAGATAGATGGGATGGGCGGCAGCGTGGCCGCGATCGAAAGCGGCTGGATGGGCAGGCGAATCGCCGAGTCGGCGTACCGGGCGCAACAGGAGATCGAACGCGGCGACCAGGTGGTCGTCGGGGTGAACCGCTTCGCGGAGGCTCGCCCCGAAGCGGCGATTCCGCTCCAGCGCATAGACGAGCGCGTCGAACGCGAGCAGGCGCAGCGTCTGGCCGCGTTTCGCGCCGAGCGCGACGGCGAGCTCGTCCGAAGGCACGTAAGCGCCGTGCGCGAAGCCGCGTCCGGCACCGAGAATCTCATGCCGTTCTTCGTGAGCGCCGTGGACGCAGGCGTAACGCTGGGCGAGCTGTGCGCGGTGCTGCGAGACGTCTTCGGCACCTATCGTCCCAAAGAGATCGTGGCGTAATGCAGATAGACCACATCGCCATCGTGGTAAAGGATTTGGATGCGACGCTGCGCCTGTATACGCAGACCCTCGGCTTCGAGGAAGTCTATCGCGAGGTCGTCGCCGACCAAGGAATCGAGGCCGTCGGGCTGCGTGCCGGCGACTCCGTCATCGAACTGCTGCGCCCGCTCGACGAAGACTCGCCGATCGCGCGCTTTCGCGGCGACGCCCCCAGCCGGCTCCACCACACTGCCTACCGCACGGACGACATCCTAGCGGAGCTGGCTCGGCTCCGGGCGCTGGGCGTTCGTCTCATAGACGAAGCGCCGCGCAAGGGTGCGCACGGTAACCTTATCGCCTTCCTGCACCCGAAGGCGACGGACGGCGTCCTCATCGAACTCTGCCAACCGCACGAACCACCAGGGAAAGCCTAACCACCGACCTTGCTATCGGGAAACCTCGACCGGCGCCGCCGAGCGCTCCTCTTCTCCACGCTCGCTTCGGCCGCGCTCCATCTCATCTTTCTGACGATCTTCCTCACGGCGGCAGCGCGCTTCTTGATCGTCCGAGGAGAGAAAGAGAAGGTCTCCCAGACGGAGACCATCACGATCCAGCAGGCGCCGCGTCCTACGCCCGCGCCGCAGCGCCCGCATGCCGCTCGCAAGGTGCGCCAACGCGAGTCCGCCCCGGCCACGGCGCCGCGCCACGAACTGGCGAAGGCGGCGCCGAACGCACCGGCACAGCCGGTGCTGCGCCGCCCGATGCCCTCGGTCGTGCAGCGCGACCAGGCCGGTTTCGCAAAAGAAGTCGCGCAGCTCAACGCCCAAAACGATCCGCACGCAATCCCGACGATAGACCCCGCCTCGCGAGAGTCGTCGTCGAAGAGTTACAGTTTCTCTCCTTCGTCCTCGGGCGGCAGCGAAGGTAACGGCATCATCACGACGACGCAGAGCTGGCATCACGACGGCCTGGACTGCTACTACGGCCGCTACGAGTACACGTACCCCGACGGCGCGAACGAATCCGGCGATATCGCTTGGCCCTTCTGTTACGATCCCGGCGCCGACCCGTTCAAGGAGCCGCCGCATCCGATGCCGTTCCCGTTTCCGCTACCCGGATATAGACTGCCCGACGGCGAGCGTCTGCCGCCGATCGAGAGATCGGTCTACAATCAGTGGGCCGCCGGTAACGGCGAAGGCTCAGCGCCGTAGCAGCGGCGTCTGCACCAGGCCGTTGAGTACGAACTGTACCGCGAGTGCGGCGAGAATGATGCCGAGCAGCCGGCTGACGACGTGAATGCCCGTAGTGCCGATGGCGCGCAGCAGAAACGTCGAGCCTCGCATGCACAGCCACGTAACGACGAGCGCCGTCAGGTACGCGGCCGCGACGACGAGCAGATCGAGCCGGTCGCCGCGCGATAGATTCACCAGGAGCAGCACCGTGGCGATCGTGCCCGGGCCGGCGATCATCGGAACTGCCAGCGGAAAGACCGCCGGATTCTCTCCCTGGGCCGCTTCCTTCTCTTCGGCCTCCGTGCGTTTCGCGCCGGTGGGCCGCGCGAAGAGCATGTCTATTGCGATGAGGAAGAGCAGGACGCCGCCCGCAATCGTAAAGGCCGGCAGCGTGATCCCGAGATAGTCTAGGATGATGCGGCCGACCGCGCCCATGAAGAGTATGAGCCCGGCCGCGACGAGCACCGCCTGGTCTACGATTTGATTGCGCCGGGCAGGCGATACGTTCGCCGTCGCCCCGATCGTCATCGGAATCATGCCGATCGGATCGATGATCGTAAAAGCGGTTGCAAACGCGGCTGCGACGAAACGGACGTCCATGGTGCGCAGCCAGCGTAGCGCCTCGCCTTCGGGTGCGTCAAGCCGCGCGGTCAACGTCGCCGACTTGCGGCGCCTAGCGCAGCGGCGCCTGCCGCGCGTGGTCTTCGACTACATTGACGGCGGAGCCGGCGCCGAGACCACGCTTCGCGAGAACTCGCTCGCCTTCGAACGCGTGCGTTTTCGGCCACGCAATGCCGTCGCCAACGCCCCTTGCAGCCTGCGCACGACCGTGCTCGGAACGACGATCGAGCTGCCGTTTCTGCTCGCGCCGGTCGGCAGCAGCCGCCTCTTCTATCCGCGAGGCGAGTGCGTCGCGGCAGCCCAAGCCGGCGCCGCCGGCACCGCGTACGTGCTTTCGACGCTCTCGGGGTGCAGTCTGGAGGACGTCGCAAGCGCGGCGAGCGGACCGCTCTGGTACCAACTCTACCTCGTCGGCGGCCGCGAGGTCGCCGCTGCGGCGATCCGGCGCGCGCGCGCCGCGGGCTACCGGGTTCTCGTCGTCACGATAGATACCGCGGTAGCCGGCGCGCGCGAACGCGACCTGCGCAACGGCGCGAAGGACCTCTGCAGCAGCAACCTGCTGCGGATGCTCCCGCACGTACCGCAGCTGCTCTCGCGCCCCGGGTGGCTGATGGACTTCCTGCGCGACGGAGGATTGATGCGCTTCCCAAACGTCGTGCTGCCCGCGAGCGGACCGATGTCGTTCGAGGACGCGACCGCGGCGCTCGACCAGTCAACCGTCTCCTGGAACGACTTCGAGTGGATTCGCACGTTATGGGACGGCCCGATTCTCGTCAAAGGGGTTCTCACGGCCGAGGACGCGCGCAAGGCGGTGGAGGCCGGAGCGGACGGCGTAAGCGTTTCTAACCACGGCGGACGTCAGCTCGACGAAGTCGCGCCGGCACTCGAAGCCCTCGGCGAAGTCGTCGAGGCCGTCGGCGGGCAGGTCGAAGTGCTCTTGGACGGCGGGGTGCGCCGCGGCAGCGACGTCGTCAAGGCGTTATGCCTGGGCGCGCGCGCGGTGCTCGTGGGACGAGCCTACGCGTACGGTCTGGGTGCGGCCGGCGGCCCCGGAGTCGCCAAGGCGATCGAGATTCTGCGCGGCGACGTCGTTCGCACGCTGCGATTACTGGGTTGTCACGATGCCGGCGCGCTCGACCGGTCGTACGTCTGCGTCGGAGCGAGCGCTACTTGATCGCCGTGACTTCCTGCACGGTTACCGGAGCGACGTTGTTTCCCCACGAGGAACGCACGTAGGTGGCGACGGCCGCGATATCGCCCGCCGACAGCTGTCCGCGCCAAGAAGGCATGACGTTCCGGCCCTGAACGATCGTCGTCAACATCGAGGTCGGGTCCGCCACGTTCACGTGCGGGTTACCTGCCAGGGCGGGACCCACGCCGCCGGCTCCGCCGGCCCCGTGGCACGCGGAGCAGTTCTTCGCATAGACTGAAGCCCCGACTTGGACCGAGACGGGCGCTCCGGCGCCGGCGACCTCCTGTTCGGTCACGGGCGAAGCGGTGTTGCTCCAGGCCGAGCGCACGTACGTCGCCACCGAGGCGATATCGGCGTCGCTGAGCTGCCCTTTCCAGGTCGGCATCTGGCCGTTGTACGTCTTCCCGTTGACGGTGAGCGGGCCGGTGCGGCCGTTCACGATCACGGCGATCATCGCGCTCGGATCCGCGTCGGTAACGACGGGGTTTCCGGCTAGCGGCGGAAATGCGTCGGTTCCCTGCCCCGAAGCCTGGTGGCAGGTCGCACAGTGCGCCGAGAAGAGCGCCGCACCGGTCATGGCTACCGGGGCGCGCGCGGCCGCGACCTGATCTTCGGAGACCGCCGGCGCGTCGTTGTGCCAAGCCGAACGCACGTACGTCAGCACCGCGGCGATATCGGCATCGGAAAGTTCGCGCCAGGACGGCATGTTGCCGCTGTACTGCACTCCGTTGACCGTAATCGGACCCGTGCGTCCGTTCAGCACGGTCGCGATGACGCCCGAACTGTCGGTTGCGGTGACGACCGCGTTACCTGCGAGCGGCGGGTACGGTCCGCCGCCTTTCCCATTGGGTTGATGACAGGCCGCGCAATTGAGAAGAAAAATGGACTTGCCGTCGGAGGGCTGCGCGCCCATGACTTTACCGTGAGAATCTCCCAGCATCAATCCCGCGAGAACGATTCCGGCGAGATAGGCGAGCCTAACGGTGCTTTTCAAAGCGCACTCTCCCTCCAGCAGCGCGCGCTGCAACGCGCGCGCTATGCTTTAGGATTTTCGGCTTCGACGGTGCAAAATCACCACCCTGTTTGCGGCCACAGCGGACCCGTCGGCAACGCGAACCAGACCAGTCCGTTCCACGTCGGTTTCTGTCCGTTGCCGAGCGCCTCTTCCGCATAGAGTATGATGAAGCGCGTGAGGTGGTACGACGCATCCACGTTGCCGATCTGGGTGTGGTTTCCCAATCCGTCGTTCGTGAGCTGCTCGCCGACGGAGATCATCGCACGTTTACCGATGTTGTCGAATAGTTCGTACGACACGCCGTTGCTGCCCGCCGCAGGCGCGCCCATCCCCGGATTGCTGTCGTGATTCATCTGATACGTCGCCAGGAATCCCGGTATGCCGTTGACCGGATCGCGCTGTGCGTAGAATCCGTTGCTGTAGTACTGGTCGAAGCCGCCTTCGCCGAGCGGCCAAGAGCCGCGAGCGCCGTAGTATCCGGCTTCGAACGGGTTGCTGCGGTTCGCGTACGCGAGTTTGTACTGCAGCGTCTTGTCCTGCGACCAATCGTATGCGTCCAATCCGTTGAGGTCGGCGCTCGAGGTCACGTATGCTACCTCCGCGTCGAGCGATCCCGGCATGTACGCGAACTTGGTTCCCCAGCGGTTTCCGTCCAGTTGGTAGGCGTGCTCGCCGACCGTGATCTCCGCTTGCGAGTTCGCGGTGAGTCCGGTGACGTCGAGCCACTGACTGAACTCCGAGGGGGCCGGCACCTCGAGCTTTCCGACGAAGACGTGGCCCGATCCGTTGAGGAAATTGTTGTACGCGACCCAGGCGGTGTCGAGACCTCCCGCTTGACTCGATTCGTAGAGCCACTGCTGCACGTGGTAGGTCCATTCGCTCTTCGGCGTGCCGAAGGCGCCGTCGGCGTGCACGCCGATGCTGCCGATGTCCCAGGATGCCGCGCCCGGCGTCTGCTCGCTGTAGCCGACCGGATAGTCAACCCAGATCGGAGACTCGCGCTGCAGGACGTGCGGGTTCAGCCCGGCGTAGCCCGTCCGCTGAACGTAGCGCCCGTATGCGTTGAGCGCCGGAACCTGAATGTGACAGTAAGAGCACGGGATGCCGTAGGCTTGTGCGAAGTTCGGCATCGCCGGCGCGGGCCTGCTCGTGAAGAGCGCAGCCGCCGCGAAGCCGATAAAGGCCAGGGTCGTACGAATGCCGAGTTTGCCGCCGGACTGCATCATGGCACGACGTTGACCGTCAGCGTCATGTCGGGGTGACCGGGTCCGCACATGATCGCGCAATGCAGTACGTACTTGCCGGCCTTCTTCGGCGTCACTTGTACGGTCGTGAAGGTCCCCGGCGTGATCGTGGTCAGCGGAATACCGAGCTCGTCGGACTGCAAGCCGTGCACTCCCTCGCTCGAGGTCACCCGCAGCGTCACCGTTTCGCCGACGTGCAGCTCGATCGTGTTCGGGGTGAACTTCCAGTTAGAAGCGACGACGTTTACCGTGGTGTGGGCCGAGGCCGCCATCGGCGCGGCCAGGAGGCCGCCGGCGGCGGCGATGACGGCGAGACTACGTAGGATCTGCTTCATGCTCCCTTCCTTACCTTCACGTTAGCGCGGGACGTTGCGCAGCGTTTGAGGCCACGATAGCAGTGGGTAGGGAAGAAACGGGGAACGGACTTCGCAGAATCTTCTTCGCAAGGCGACTTTTCGAGCATAGTCTCTCCCCCGGGGGCCGCCTGAGGGCTCTCACGCTCCGTCTCTCCGGCGGGGCACACCGGCCCTGGGGGCGAGCGCCGGCCCGGCCCAGCCCCGCCTATAAAGATTGAGGAGGGGCAACCCGGGAAGCCGCCACCCTGCCGCCGAAGGGCAAGACAACCGGAGAACCACCGGCTCTACATCCCGCTACACGCCAAGGAGACTTATCTATGCGATTGCTATCGTCAGCGCTGTGCACGACGGTCGCTGTTGGGCTTCTCGCAGGTTGCTCGGGCAACATGTCAGCGACGAATCCCACTACACCGACCGCCGGGACGCAGTCCCGCGTTTCGGGCGCCGGCCACGTGATCCCGCACTGGGCGAAGTACGCCTCGGTCATCCCGAATGTCGTCCCCCCGGCCACGAGACTTCCGCAGCTCGTAACGCGCCCGCCAAAGAAGGCCACGGCCGGCGGCATCTACGTCAGCGAGTTCTACAACACGACCATGTTCGGCTTCCAGCACAAGAACACGGCCAACAACCCGCCGACCTGCAGCATCAGCCCCGTCAGCTACGTCAATAACGTAGCCAGCGATATGGCCGGTAACCTGATCGAGCCCGACGGCGGCAGCCGTTCGGTCAACGTCTTCGCCGGTCCGGGCATGTGCGGCTCGCTCGTCGGCAACTTCAGCGATCCGTACGGACAGCCGGCCGACGCGGCCAGCATGAACGCTGCGACCGGCACGATCGCCATCGGCAACATCTTCGACACCAGCGGCGCAGGCAGCATCTCGGTCTGCACCGTGTCGGGTGGCTGCACCGCGAACCTCACCAACGCGGCCATGTATGAAGTCGCCGGCGTTGCCATGGACAAGAGCGGCAACTGCTGGGCCGATGCCATCAACTCGGGCGGCACCGCCACGCTCACGTACTTCGCCGGCTGCACCGGCGGCGGTACTGCTGCGACGGGCTTCGTGAACTCGGGCTTCGGCGGTCTCGACATCGACAACAAGGGCAACATCGTCTCGGTTGACATCAACAGCACTGCCGTCTACGTGTACTCGGGCTGCAACCCGGCCTGCACGCTCGTCGGCGGTCCGTTCTCGCTCCACGGTTCGACGGTCTTCGGACACCTGAACAAGCAGTCCATGACCTTCGCAGCCGGCGACTACGGCAACGGCGAAGTCGACGTCTACACCTACAACCCGACGAACCTGGCCTACTGGTACAGCTTCAACAACGGCCTCTCGGCCAGCTACGACGTTGAAGGTGTAGCCTTCAACCCGGCCTCGAAGCAGTAACAGCCCAACCTCCGCGAACGATCGCGGACGAGTCCAGCGGGGCGCCCTTCGGGCGTCCCGCTTCTTTTTTCCAAGTACGGCACTAGAGGTTCGGCGCTATCGCCGCATCTATCGCCGTCTCGAACGTGCGGCCCCACGGGAGGCCGATCGAGATCGCGGCGATATGATACCCAGGGTCGAGCTGTGCGAGAATCGGCAGCGCGTCGTTCCACAAGAGCGCGCGATCCCTCTGACTGGCCTGCGCGGCGGCCTCGGCCGGCAAAAGCGTGTGATCCGCGATGCCTGCTGCCGCCAGCTCGTCGTTGAGCGCCGGCCGCACCTCGTCGTGATACGCGTAGTCGTCGAGAAACCGGATGAAGGTCATCGTGCGGTGCGCAAGCGCATCGTACGTGCCCATCCGCCGCCCCGCTCCGGCCGCGACCGCCTCGGCCAGCGCCGTGCCGACCGTGTTGGCGTTCGTATTCCAGGATGCGTACGCATCCAGTTTCGACGCGACGCCTTCGGCGAGGATGCGCCGCGCGAAGGCGGCTTGATCGCGATAGGAAGCTAGAAACGAGAGATCGGCGAGCGCGACCGAACGCCCCGCTGCAGCGTCGCTCTCCATTGCGGCGACCGTCGCATCGTCCGCCTGCGGCGTCGTCCCAGGCACCCGTACGTATAAGACGATCTGGGGAGCGGCATCGTCGATCACGCCCCCGCACGCCGCGACGAGCGAACCGATCGCCGCAGCGATAGGCGCGTACTCGATCGGATCCTGATATGCGCCGGCACCCGGCATCGAGTAGCGCACGGCGACGCGAGGCGTCCACCTCGCCTTCACGGCAAGGGCATGCGCGACCAGCGCCATGCCGAGCTCGTCGGCTCCGGGCTCGATCGAGGCTCCCGCAGCCGGATCGGCCGCGAGATCGGATTGCAGCTGCGCGACTTCGCGCACGTGCAGCCCGACGGGCCCCGCGTCGTCCTGTCCGAGCACGAGCCGGTCGAGGGTACCTCGTGCGGCGAACGAGAGGAGCAGGCGGTCTATCGCGAGATCTCGCGCGCGCGTTGCTAGGTAGGCATCGAGGAGCGGCTCGCCGATCAGCTCGCGCAGGCGGGCGGCGCGCGCCGCTTCGCCTGCCGTCGGCGGATCGTGCAGGTTCGCATACTCCTGCAGGTACGTCCACTGCGGGTACGCGGCGAAGTACGGCGTGCCGGCCGGGATCCCGGTCGGCGCCAGGCGCATGATCGTGCCGAACGCGCCGATCCACATCTGCGGATACTCCGCACGCAAGTGCGCGAGCTCCATCAGCCGCGAACGCGCGTCGGCGTAGCTCGTCCCAGGTACGCGCGAGGCCAGGAGGCCGCCGTACGCGAGCATGTCGGTCGAAACGACGATCGCTCCCGGCCGTCGCGCCGCGGCTTCGCGATTGAGCCATACGACGATCTCGTCGGGGCGGCCGGGTTCGAGAACGTGGCCCAGCATCGCTCGCGGCGGGGTCGTCACCGCAACCCCGGCGATGCGCCCGAGAAGGACGGGTAGTTGCGCGGTGACGGGGCGGTCGTCGAGCGGGACGAATGCAATGGCCGCAAGCGCCAGCGCGGAGAGAGGCATCAGAGCAATCCCCGCAGCACGCCGCCGCAGCTTTCCAGCAGGGCCGCCGCGTCGCTCGCCCCTACGTCGCGCCGAGCCATCACGATGGCGATCTTGACGCGGCCGCCGGCACGCTCGAGCAGTTCGCTCGCGCGTGCCGGGTCAACCCCGGCCACTTGCGCGACGAGCCGCAGCGCACGCGCCCGCAGCTTGCGATTCGTTGCGACGACGTCCACCATGAGGTTGTCGTGGACGCGCCCTAGCCGCACCATCACCGCGGTCGAGATTGCATTGAGCGCGATCTTCTGCGCGGTACCGGCTTTGAGCCGCGTGGATCCGGCGACGACCTCGGCGCCGGTCGCCAGCACGATCGCCGCGCTCGCAGCGGATACGAGCGGAGCGTCCGCAACGGCGGTGATCGCGAGGGTGTAGGCCCCGATCGCGCGCGCGCGCTCGAGCGCCGCGACGACGAACGCGGCGGCGCCGCCGGCGGAGATCCCGATCACGGCATCGCCGGGCGCGACGCATTCGCGCATCGCCGCATCGCCGGCGCTCGCGTCGTCTTCGGCGCCTTCCACCGCATGCGCCATCGCCGAGGGGCCGCCTGCGATCGTCGCACGCACCTGCGCGGGCGAGATCCCAAAGGTCGGCGGTATCTCGGCAGCGTCCAGCGCACCGATCCGCCCGCTGCTCCCGGCCCCGACGTAGTGCAGGCAGCCGCCGCGACGCAGACGATCCGAGATCGCATCCACTGCGGCTGCGATCGCATCCCGCCGGGCGAGCACCGCCTCCACGGCGGCCCGCTGATCCTCGACGATCCGGCCCACGAGTTCGGCCGTCGCGAGCAGATCGAGGCCGCCGTTCGCATGGCTATCCTCGGTCGGCGGAATGCGAGCGGTCATGCCTGCGCCGGCAGACGGCGCGCGTCGGCAAGCGCGCCCAGGTACGGATCGGCACCGCCCTTGATCGTCGCGAAATGCGGAAACTCGTTTGCGATGCGAAGATCGAGCAGGTACGTCAAGAGATTGTTCTCGCGCAGCAGTCCGCCGGAGAACGCGAGCGGCACGTCCTTCTCTTCCAGCGCGGTAACGACTGCACGCAGGAGTTCGAAGAGCGCCTTGGCGGCGTCCTGGACGATGACGCTCGCGCTGCGCACGCCGCGCGCGGCATGTTCGAGAACGAGCGGCGCGAAGCCCGCGATCTCGCCGACCGGCAGCGCGCGCTCGTACACGGCGGCAACGACGTCTTGGGCGCTGCGCGCACGCAGTCGCTCGCGCAGCGCGTCGAGCAGCGCGTCGCTCTTCACGCGTCCGTCGAACGCATGCAGCAAACGCCGCAATGCCGCCGCGCCGATCGCGAAACCCGAACCCTCTTCTCCCAGAAGATAGCCGTAGCCGCCGGCCCGCAGTCGCCGGTCTGCAATCTCGGCATAAGCCAGCGCGCCCGTGCCCGCAACGAGCACGATGCCGTCCCCTTGAGGCACGACGGCGCGCAGGGCGATGTGAGCGTCGTCGCTGACGCCGATGCGCGCGCCGGGGAAGCGCTGCGCCAACGCCAGCGCGAGAGCGTCGCGCATGGCCGGACTGCCGGCTCCCGCCGCACCGACCGCGATCGCGTCGGCCCGCTCTCCCGCAAGCGCGCCCGCAACCGCGGACGCGATCGCATCGGCGGCCGCTTCCACGCCGCGCACGCGCGGATTCGCCGCTTCGCCCGAGTGCGTGCGAACGACGCCCTCGTCGCGAGCGTAAGCCGCGATCGTCTTGCTGCCCCCCGCGTCTACGCCTACGAAGCCCGGCATTCGCGTTCCACCTTTGCGAGCAGGTCCGCCAAGCGGCACGGCGCGATCGCGCCGAGCACGACGGCGCGCCGCGCTCCGGTCGCGGCAGGACAGTTCGCCGGACGCCCGCGCAGCGTCTCGTATCCGAGAACGGCGAACGCCATCGCCTCTTTGGCGTCGGGAGGTATCCCCATCGAATCCGACGATTCGACGCGAGAGCCTGCCAGCCGTTCGGCGATCGCCGCGACGAGCGTCGCGTTTCGCACGCCCCCGCCGCCGAGGATCGTGCGCGCTCCGCCGAAACCGGCGCCGATCACTGCCGCGGCGAGCGAGCGCGCCGTCAGTTCGACGAGCGTCGCCGCGCCGTCTTCCAGAGAGAGAGCGGCCAGCGCGGCGGCGTGCGCCGCCAGAAACGACGCGCCGAACCGTTCGCGCCCGGTCGTCTTTGGCGCCGGCAGCGCGAAGTAGTCCTCGGCGAGCATCGCGGCGAGGAGCCGTTCGTCGGCGCGCCCGGCCGCGGCGAATGCGCCGCCGGGATCGAATGCGTGCGCGCCGCCCGTTCGCTCGGCGACGAACGCGTCGAGCAGCATGTTCGCCGGGCCGGTGTCGAACGCGCGGGCCGATGCGGGCGGGGCACTCCTGCGCAGGAACGTCGCGTTTGCTATGCCGCCGAGGTTGACGACGACGCGGTCTTCTTCTTCGCTCGATAGGAGCAGCGCGTCCACGAATGCTACGAGCGGCGCGCCGTGCCCGCCTGCGGCGCAGTCCGCGCTGCGAAAATCGTAGCAGACGGTCGCGTCGAGCGCTTCGCGGATTGCGAACGCGTCGCCGGCTTGCAGGGTAACGCAGCGCGCACCGTCGTGCCAGAGCGTCTGCCCGTGCGAGGCGACGAAAGCGGGGTGGCTGCGCCCCGTAACCGCGCGGGCGGCGCGCTGCGTACGTTTGGCCGAGACCCCGGTGCAGCGCTGCGACCGCCGCCGTGCTCCCCGAGTTCGGCGGCAGCACGGAGCGCAGCTCGCCGAGCAGGTCGGCCGGATAGGGATGCGTTTGGAAGTTCAGGAGCTCTACCGCATAACCGGCGCCCTTCGGCGCCACGTTCACGAGCGCGGCGTCAATCCCGTCGAGCGACGTGCCGCTCATCAGCCCGACTGCCAACACGCTACAGCCCCAGATCCTCGACGGCGGCTTCGTAGAATTTCGCGCGCAGCGCCTGGCCGCCGACCGGAGCGTTTCGTCCGAAATAGACCGCGTTCGTCAGCAGGACGCCTTGCAGGTCTCGGACCGGATCGGCCCACACGCAGGTCCCAACGAATCCCGTGTGTCCGAACGACGAGCGATCCATGAAGCGGCCGCACGAGTTGTCGTCGCTCGTCTTGAGCGCCCAGCCCAAGCCGCGGCGCAGCACCGGATCGTCGGCCTGTTCCGACGTCGCCTCGCGCACGAGCGCTTCAGGGAGCAGCGTTGCAGGCCGGCCGCACAGCGGACCGAGATAGGCTTCCGTCAGCCGCGCGACGTCCGACGCCGTCGCGAACAAGCCCGCGTGGCCGGCGACGCCGCCCATCAGATATGCCTTTTCGTCGTGCACGAATCCCTGGACGCGCCCCCGCCAGTCGTCTCGTTCGGTGGCCGGAATCTGCGGCCGCAGCGACGCGCACGGGCGAAACTGCGCCGATCCCGGGAATGCACTCGCGGCGAGCGAGGCGAGCGACGTGCCGCACGAGCGTTCGAGAACGGCGCCGAGTGCGATAAAGCCGAGGTCGCTGTATACGACCCGTTCGCCCGGCCGTGCGATCGGCGGCGATCGAAGCGCGAACGCCTCGACGTTCTCGGAGAGAATCGCACGGTAATCCGCGCCCGAGTTCATCCCGGAATCGTGCGCCAGCAGCATGCGTGCGGTGATGCTCTCTCGCGACGTTCCTTTCCAATCGGGAAGAATCGCACCGAGCGGGCCGTCCAGGGCGAGCCGCTCCGCGGCAACCTCCCGCAAGCAAAGCGTCGCGACGAAGAGCTTCGTCAGCGAAGCGATATCGAAACGCGTGTCGCAGTAGACCGGCCGCGCCGATTCGTCCGCGCGCGTGGAGCCGTACGCCGCCTCGAAGACCGGCCGGCCCCGATGCTCGATGCGTGCGACCGCGCCGGTAAACTCCGCCCCGCACGCCTCGCGCAGGATCGTTCGGACGCGACTACAGGGAGGCGGACGCATTGGCCGGATCCACGGGCAGCCGCCCCTGCGGCATACTGCCGCCGAAGAGCACGTCGGCGAGGCCGCCCGTCGCCGCCGCGTCGTCGCCGTACGCGGCAACGAGGTGGCGCGCCGCGCCGAAGAGCGGCAGATCGAACGGCTCTGCGAGCGAGGCGACGAGCGCATCGGGATAGCCTTCCACGATCGCTCGGATGGCGCGCGCTTGCGCTGCATGCAGGTGGGCGCGCTGCGAGAGCAGCAGCGGCCGCCGCCCGCTTTTCGCCAGCGCCTCCAGTATTCTCCGAACGTCTTCTTCTCCCGGATCGACCGGTGCGAGGAGTTCGACCAGCGCCGGCGCTTCTCGCGCAAGGGTCGCCCGCTCGGCGCCGAAGGCGACGGCGAGCGATGCGAGCGGATCGGCGTGAGGCACTCCACGAACGAGCGTGACGCCGCGGCGCGCGATCTCGCGTCCCACGCCGGGATGCGGCGGGAACGCATCGGCGTCGAGCGGTTCGGCCGCCATCGCGCGCAGTTTTTGCACGCGGCCGTACGCCTCTTCCAAACGTTCGTGCGGCAGCGTGCCGCCTTCGACGGCCGCAACGATCGCGTCTACCGTCTCCAGCGCCAAAGCGAAGTCGTGACTGAAGAGCAAGGCGTCCGCGCCGGCAGCTAGCGCCGCTAGGGCTCGACGAACGCCTCCCGTTGCTTCGAGCGCCTTCATTTCTAGGCAGTCGGTAAATGCCACGCCCCCAAAGGCGAGATCGCGTCGCAGGAGCTCGGTCATGACCGCCGGAGAGAGCGTTGCCGGCCGTTGCGGATCCAGGGCCGGCACGAGCACGTGCGCGCTCATCATAGCGGGCACGCTCCGGGCCGCCGCTGCAAAGGGCACGAGATCGCGCTCTCGCAGCGTTCGCGCATCGCCGTCGAGCACGGGCAGCGCTACGTGCGAATCCGTTTCCGTCGCGCCGTGCCCCGGAAAATGTTTGGCGCACGCAAGCATTCCGCCCCGCTGCATGCCGCCGGCAAAAGCCATGCCGAGCGCGGCGACCTGCTGCGGATCCGAACCCAGCGAGCGCGTGCCGATCGCGACGTTGCGCGCGTCCAGCGCGAGATCGAGCACGGGCGCAAAATTCAAATTACAGCCGGCGCGGCGCAGATCGAAGGCGACCTGCTCGCCGGCGCGCCCGGCGAGTTCGAGGTCTCCGGCTGCTCCGAGCGACATCATCGGCGGCATGCGGCTCGACGCCGTCGCGAAGGCGCGCGACCCGGCCGCCTTCTTGATCTATTGCCAGCAGCGGCGGGAGATCGCCGGCGCGAGCGCGCAGCGCGTCGGCGAGGGGCCGCAGAGCGCTCACCGATTCCCCGTTGCGCGAGAAAAAGACGTATCCGGCCAGGGGCGGATGCGCCGCGACGACGTCCGCGTCCGGAACGCCCGCGACGACTACGCCCCGCGCGAGCGCGGCTAGCTCGGTCATGCGATCGCCGTGCCGTCGGCCGGATCGAAACGGCGCACGTGCTCCGAGGGCAGGTCGAGGACTACGAGATCGCCGCGACGTTCGCGCCGCGAGGCCGGCACGCGCACGACCAGCGTACCGCGCGGCGTCTCCACGTCGAGATACGCATCCGCGCCGGTGGTCTCACGCCGCACGACTCGGCCGCGCCAGCGCGCCGTCAGCATCGAGCCGCACGTGCTCGGGCCGAATTCCCAGAACGACGGCCTCGCCCTCGAGCAAGTTCATGGGACGCTCGCCCAAGAATCGCGCCACCGCCGTCGTTCGCGGAGCATCGTAGACGCGCATCGGGTCGCCTTCGTCTTCGATCCGCCCGCGAACGAGCACCGCCAGCCGGTCGCCGACGCTGAGCGCTTCGACGTGATCGTGCGTCACGTACAGAATCGGGCCGCCGAAACGTTCGCGCACGCCGAGAACTTCCTCGCGAACGCTGCGCCGCAGCGACGGGTCGAGGTGCGCGAGCGGTTCGTCCAGCAGCAGCGCGCGCGGTTGCGAGAGCAAGGCGCGCGCCAGCGAGGCGCGCTGACGTTCGCCGCCCGAAAGCGCGGCGGGCCTGCGATCCAAATGCTCGGCGACGCGCAGCGCCTGCGCCGTTTCGGCAACGCGAACGTCGCCGCCGGCGCGCTCGCGCAAGACCAAGCGCAGATTCGCCCGCACGCTCGCGCTGGGAACTAAGGCGTCGTCTTGAAAGACGAGCGCGATCCGCCGGCGCTGCGGAGGTTCGCCGAGAAGAGAGCGCCCCTCCAAGCGTACGTCGCCGCTCTGCGGCCGGAGCAGTCCGGCGACGACGCGCAGGAGCGTGGTCTTCCCCGCTCCCGACGGCCCGACGATGCAGAGCGTCCGGCCCTGCGCGACGTCAAACGAGACGCCGTTCAGTACGGCCTGTCCGCGGCCGGGATACGAAGCGACGATCGCCTCCGCGCTGAGCGCGCTCACCAATCCGGTCCGTCAACGCCGCGATAGAGCTGCCGCGCGTTCGCATCGCCCGCACGCGCCCGGGCCGCCAGATCGCGAAGACGCGCAACGGCCGCGTCGTCCGCGCGCCGTCCGGCAAGCACCAGGCGCAAGGCGACGAGCGCCAAGTCCGGCGTGCGCGCCCCGAGCCGTTCCATCCCCTCGTAGAAGGGCGCCGCTCCCTGCGCTTGCGGCCGCGACTCGAGCAGGCGGCGAACGACATCGCCCTTGCTCGGCGTGCCGTCGAGAAGATAGCCGTCGAGATACTCGAACTCCATCGCACGATGTCATTCGCCATACGGGCCGGTTTGCTCTGCGCGCTCCTCGCGACGACGCTCGGCGCAACCGGCGGCGGCCTCGACGCCGTGCGGCTGCTCGAGCGCATGCGCGCCGCGGCCGGACCGGTCTGGGAGGCCCACGTCGTTTCGGTCTCGCGCCTCGCGTCGTCGGGCGAGTCGGCCGTCGTCTCGAGCGATAACGAAGGTCTGCGTCTTGCGGTCCGCCGGTGCACCGGAGAGCTGTGCGACGGAGAGTATTTCGACGGCGAGCGTCTCTATTCGGTCAACATCAACGGCACGGTACTGCCGGCCTCTCCTCAAAACGAACCCTACCTGCGCGCGCTGCGGCTCGTCGCATCGCTCGGCTTTCTCTCGCCGGAGTTTTCCGCTCGCGGGGGGCGAATCGGCGAGGCCGGCACCCGTGCGTTCGGAGGCAAAACCTACGATACGATCGTCGTCGCCGACGGCGCCTCGGTGCCGCTGCGCCTTTACGTAGATCCGGGCAGCGCGCTCGTGCGCGCCGCGCGCACGCTCGACGGCGGCGATACCTTCGAGTACCGCGACTATCGCCGTATCGGCGCGTACGAGCTGCCCTTCTTGGTGCTCCACGACGGCGCGATTTACGAGCGCTACGACGATCGAGCGCCGGTCGCTTCCGCATTTCACCCGCCGCACGGGCCGCTTCCGGCGTTCAACGGAGCGCCCGCGCAGATCGCCACGGATCCCGCCGCGGTCACGCCGATCGTAGACTGCGAGTTGGCAGGCGTTCCGGTGCGCTGCCTGCTCGACACCGGCAACTCCGGTCTCTCGATCAGCTCGGAGTTCGCGAGCCGGCTCGGCGTTCCGGTCGTCGGCTCGTACCGCGTGCGGGGCTTGGGCGGCTACGCGACGCAGGTGGTTCGCGTAGGCCCGCTTCACGTCGGCAACGCGGTCTATCCCGAAGCCTACTACGTGGTGCTCAACGATCTCCGGCGCTACGGCTACGACGTGGTTCTAGGCGCCGATCTCTTCGCCTCGACGAGCGTCGAGATAGACTCGGCGCATCACCTCGTGCGCCTGGGCAGCACGCCGGATGCGGGGGCGATAGACCTGCCGCTATCGTTTGAAAACTTCGTGCCCGTCGTCGGCGTTTCGCTGGCCGGCGTGCCGGCGCAGCTGGCCGTAGACACCGGCGATGAATCGAACGTCAATCTCGGTCACGATTTTTACGCCAAACACTCCGAACTCTTCGCCATCACCACCCGCCGCCTCGTAAGCGGCATCGGGGGCAACAGCGTCGAGGCGATGGGAGAGATCCCGCAAGTCGGCATCGGGACGTATCGCACCGGCCCGCAACGCATCGGCACGACGCAGACGCTGGCCGGTACCGCTTCGGGCCATCTGGGCGCCGCGTTTCTCAATCAGTTCGTCGCGTGGTTCGACTACGCCGCAGGGCGCCTGCACCTGCTGCCTCGCCGGGCGTAGACCGCCGTGCCCTCGAACGCATCAGCGTCCCATCAATTCGGTACGATTTGAGGGGCGGGTGCGGCGCGGGATGCTAGACTCGCCGATGGTGAGGCCGTTCGTTTTCGCCCTCGGGCTGAGCGCCGCGCTCTGGCTAACCACGCCCAACGCTTGCGCGTTCGTGACCGCAGGCTTTTCCTTTCCGCTCGCCCGAGCGCCCCACCGGCTCGCCCTCGATCCCAGCCTCGCGGACCCCGCGTGGGCCGCCGGAAAGGTGCCTAACGGAAGCGGCCCGTGGGAGAACGTCACGAAGCGATCGCCCGCCGGCGTCGAGACGACCGCCTACGTGCTCTACGACGACACGAACCTCTACATTGCGTTCAAAGCCGATCAGCCCGGCGTGCCGATCGTGGCGACCCAAACGACGAACGACGTGGGCTTCGGTCTGGACGACTTCGTGGGCATCGGCGTGGATACGAGCGGCGCGGGGAGCCAAGCCTATTATTTCGAGACCACGCCCCGCGGCATTCTCTATCAGCAAGCCAACGAGAACGTCCGCTATCGCCCACGCTGGAGCGCCGCGGGAAGCATCGGCAACGGCTCCTGGAGCGCGGTAATGATCGTGCCCCTGAACGTGCTGCGCGTCCCGCGCGGCGGCAAGCAGCAGTGGCGCCTGCAGTTCGTTCGCGGCATCGCCGCGCAAGGCGAGCACCTCTCGTGGGTCTGGGATCCGATCATGCAGGACCAGCCCTCCGGCACCTGGCCGACGTTTCAAGACACGCGCTTCTGGGCGGGCGGCAGCCTGGAGCTGGCCTCGTCCGCGGCCGCAAAGCCCAAGCCGCGAGCGGACATCTACGGTCTGCTCGCCGCCGGCAGCCAGCGCGACTACGTCCAGCAGCCCAACGGCACGTTCGTGCCGATGAACGTGCGCTCGTTCGGCGGCGATCTTAGTTATCCGATCACGGCGACAACCCGGTTCGTCGGCACGCTCAACCCCGACTTCTCGAACGTCGAGATAGACCAGCAGACGATCGCGCCGCAAGAGTTCCAGCGACAACTCGTCGAGTACCGTCCGTTCTTCGCACAAGGCGCGGCATTCATCAACGCCGCTTCCGGCCCGCGCACCCCGACCGGAACGAACGTCACCCCGCCGAACCTCGTCTTCTACTCGCCTTCCGTCGGGCCGTTCGACTCCGGGGCGAAAGTCGAAGGAACGTTCGGCGACCAGAGCTTCGGCGCGCTTACCTTTCACGGCTACGACCCGACCACGAACAACACGTTCAGCGATCAGGCCTACGGTTACGAGCATGCCCTTCAGGGCGGTTCGTTCATTTACTGGAGCGACGGCGTACTCGCCAACCACAGCATCGCGGGCTACGACGACACGGTCGAAGGCGGCGTCGAAGCACGCGACTCGGCCAACGGGATGATCTACTTCGCCGACTACTCGTTCGAGAACGGTTCCTGGGTGCCGCAGGGCCACGCGAACTTCTCGGAGTTCTTCGTGGACCGGCACAAAGGCGACACCGAGTTCGCCGCTGGCTATCTCGACACGTCTCCGAACTACAATCCGATAGACGGCTACACGGCCAACTCCGACATCCGCGGCCCGCAGGTATTCACGAGTCTCAACGGCGCCTCGCCCGCGATCAAAAACTACTCGCTCTTCGCGGCGGCTGACCGCTTTCTGGACGACTCCGGCGTCGTGCATCAGGCCGACGTGCAGATCTTCGCGAACGCGACTTTCAACGACGGCCTATCGCTCAACGGGGTGGGATCGGCCGTCGGCGAACTGCGATCGTACGGCATTCCCGCGGGCCCCGGCTGCAGCGGGCCGATTCTCTACGACTCCAGTTTCACCGGCTATCCGTGCTATCGCGACGGCTTCACGCAGGCATTCAATCTCTACCAGATTCCCGTCGGGTACCACGATGGCACGCCGGCGCCGATAGACGCGAACTACTCCTGGGGGCCCTTCGGCGACAACTACGTGCACCTCTTCACGATCTCGACCAGCCGCGTCTTCGCCAAACGCTTCAGTCTCGGTTTGGAGTACGACGGCACGTACCAGCGCGCGTTCTCGGACGGGGTACTCGACTCCCAGTGGCTGCGGCGCGTCTCGCTGGGATACAACGTCAGCGACGAAAGTTCGCTTACCGTCGGACTGCGCGACATCAACGGCTATGGCGGATTTGCGACCCAAATCGGGAACAACCTCTCGCTCGGATTCCATCAGCGCTTCAAGACGGGAAACGAGCTATACGTCAACTACGGCAGTCCGGCATCCGGAGCGACGCTCGACCGATTCGTCGTTAAGTTCGTCTTCCACGCCGGCGCCGACGAAGGAACGTGATGGAACTAGGATACCGCGTCGTAGACGTCTTCACCCAGACACCGCTCGAGGGCAACCCGCTGGCGGTCTTCGATCGCGCGGACGGACTGGACGCCGCGACCATGCAGCGCATCGCGCGCGAACTGAATCTCTCCGAGACGACGTTCGTCTTCTCGCCCGAACGGCGAGAATCGGCGGCACGCGTACGCATCTTCACGCCCACGCACGAGATGACGTTCGCCGGGCACCCGACGATCGGGACGGCCTGGGTACTGCGCTATCTGCGGATCGTGCCGCCGGACGCGCGCGAGTTCGCGCTGCACGAGAACGTCGGACTCGTGCAGATACGCGTGGACGAAGGGGGCGATCCCCTGCTCTGGCTGCGCACGCCGCCAATTGCCAGGCTCCGCTCCTACGACCGCGCGCTCTGCGCGGCCGCCGTCGGGCTGCGGCCCGACGATCTGCTCGAAGGAGTCCCGTGCGAATCCTTGAGCGCGGGAAATCCGAACGTGTACGTCCCGCTGCGCGACCGGCAGACGGTGGACCGGGCGAAGACCGATTCGGCCGCACTAAAGCGGTTGCTCGCGGACGAAAACGAGCCGACCTGCATCTTCATCTTTGCCCCGACACAGGAGGGAGCCTATTCCCGCATGTTCGCCGATGAGGTCGGCATCGTGGAAGACCCCGCGACCGGGAGCGCTACCGGTCCGCTCGCGGCCTTCATGATGGAACACGCGCTTGCGCCGCACGCGCACGGAACGCGCTTCATCAGCGAACAGGGCACGAAGATGTGCCGCCGCAGCATCCTGCACGTCTACGTAGACGGCGCGCACGGATCCAACGGCATAGACGTCGGCGGCCACGTCGTGCCCGTCGTTACCGCCACGATGCGTATCTAAGCGAGAGCGACCTTCTCCCGAAGCCACGCGGAGACCGCGGCCTCTACGAAGACGCGCCGGTCGCGATGCGGCGCGTGGCCGCATCGCGCTAAGAGGAGCCGATCTACCGGCGCCGGAGCGCGGCGAGCGATCGCATCGAGCTGCGCGGTGGTGCCGTACTCGTCTTCGAGCCCCTGCAGCGCGAGTACCGGCACGCGCACGCCCTCGGCGAAGCGTTCGACGTTCCAATTGCGAAACGCGGCGGAGAGCCAGACGTCGTTCCATCCGTAAAACGTCCGGTCGGCATCGGCGTGGTGCGCGCGCATCCGCTCGCGCAGGCCGCCGCGTTCGTACGCATTGCGAATCGCCGCGATGCCGCGCAGCGAGAGTTCCTCGACGAAGACGTGCGGCGCTTCGAGCACGAGCGCCCGAACGGCCTGCGGACGATCGCCGGCAAACATGAGGGCGATCGAGGCGCCGTCGCTGTGCCCGACGAGCACCGGCTCGGCGATCTGCAGGCTCTCCAAAACGGCGGGAAGCACGACGAGCGCCTCGTCGTGCATGTAGCGTGCGTTGCGCGGCCCGGTAAGCACCGTCGAGAAGCCGTTGCCCCGGCGAGAGTAGGCGAGGGTGCCGCAGCCGGTGCTCGCGGCCAGCGCGGCCGGAAACTCCCTCCAAAGATCGGCCGAACCGAGCCCTTCGTGCAGAAAGACGAGCGTTGGAGCGCCGGGGCGCTTGGGCGCAATCTCTCGCACGTCGAGTTCCGTACCGGCAACGCGCAGGCGACGTGCTCCGTTTGGCTCGCTCACTCGTGTCGAGTGCACTCCCGTCGGCTAGGGCTCCTGCGGCAGGACGCCGTACACGGCGGAAGTGCACTCGTTTACCGCAAGCGACGGCGCTCGGCTCGCGTTCCTGGAACGGGGCTCCGGCGACCCGATGCTCTTCGTCCACGGCTGGCAGGCGGACGCATCCGTGTGGAACGCCCTGATCGCCGAACTCGGGGAGCAGACCCGCTCGCTCGCGCTCGACCTGCGCGGCAGCGGCGCGTCGGATGCGGCACCCGGCCCGTACTGCCTCGAACGCTACGCAGCGGATCTGCGCGATCTCCTCGCAGCACGCGATGCCGCACCGGCAGTCGTCGTGGGACACTCGATGGGCGCCACCGCCGCTCTGCGGCTGGCCGTTGACGCACCGCACGCCGTACGCGCGCTCGTGCTCGTCGCTCCCGTACCGGCCAGCGGCGGCGGCTACTCCGCCAAAGGCGAGGCGTTTCTGCGAGCGACGGCAGGCGATCCGCTTGCGGCAAGAAACTGGCTCTCGCGAACCTTCCGCACCGCACCGGATCCGGAGGTGCTGGACCGTCTGTGCGCTGCGGCGGAGATGACGTCGCGAGACGTCGCGATCGAAAGCTTCGAGTCGTGGGCATTCGCGGATTTCGCGGCCGCGACGCAGGGCGTGACGGCGCCCGCGCTCGTCATCGCTCCCGAGTACGACGCACCCGAGCACGTGCGCGAGAGGGTCGCGGCACTGCTCCCGAACGCGCGCTTCGAGATACTGCCCGACTGCGGGCACTACGCCGTCCTGGAGCGGCCTGCCGAGATCGCCGCCCTCGTGCGCACCTTCTTGTGAACGCCGAACGCAAGCGTCTCGAAGGCGCCCCCGACTCGGCGGCGTGGCACCGCTGGGGGCCGTACTTGAGCGAGCGGCAGTGGGGGACCGTGCGGGAAGACTACAGCCCGTACGGCACCGCGTGGGAGTACCTCCCGCACGATCAGGCGCGCTCGCGCGCGTATCGCTGGGGCGAAGACGGCATCGGAGGCATCTGCGACCGCTACCAGCGCCTCTGTTTCTCCGTCGCGATGTGGAACGGCAAGGATCCGATCCTCAAGGAGCGCCTCTTCGGCCTGGGCGGCAACGAAGGCAATCATGGCGAGGACGTCAAGGAAGTCTACTATTTTCTCGACTGCCTGCCCTCGCACGCGTATATGAAGATGCTGTACCGCTATCCGCAAGCGGCCTACCCGTACGACCAGCTCGTCGAAGAGAACCGCCGCCGCACGCGCATGGATCCCGAATACGAGGTCGTCGAGACCGGCGTGTTCTCTGCAAACCGCTTCTTCGACGTGTACGTCGAATACGCAAAAGCCGGTCCGGACGACATCCTCGTTCGCATCACGGTGGAGAACCGCGGGCCCGAGCACGCCCAACTGACGCTCCTGCCCACGCTCTGGTTCCGCAATACGTGGTCTTGGAAGCCGGGTGTGGCTAAGCCCGAGCTGCGGCGCGAGGCCGTGGACCCCGCGCACGGGGACCTCGCGTGCATCGCCGCCTCGCACGACTCGCTGGGCGAGTACCGGCTCTACTGCGAGGAGAGCGACGAGATTCTCTTTACCGAGAACGAGACGAACTTCGAGCGCGTATTCAACGCACCCAACGCCGGACCGTACGTGAAGGACGGCATCAACGACTGCATCGTCTCGGGACGCCGCGAGGCCGTCAACTCGATTGCGACCGGGACGAAGTGCGCCGCGCGCTACGATATCGCCGCCGCTCCCGGGAGCCGTACGGTCGTTCGGCTGCGCTTGGCCGATCGCGCGCTCGCCGATCCGTTTGCCGACTTCGATCGGGTCTTCGCACAACGCATCGCCGAGGCCGACGAGTTCTATCGCGAGCTCAATCCGTTTCCGATCGGCGACGACGAACGCGCCGTGCAGCGCCAGGCTTTTGCCGGCTTACTCTGGAGCAAGCAGTTCTATAACTACGTCGTGCACGACTGGCTGCACGGCGACCCCCTCGAGCCGCCGCCGCCGGCCTCGCGCCTGCACGGACGCAACGCCAACTGGGACCACTTCTACAGCGACGACGTCCTCGCGATGCCCGACACGTGGGAGTATCCCTGGTTCGCCGCTTGGGATCTCGCCTTTCACTGCGTCGTGCTCTCGCTCGTGGATCCGGAGTTTGCCAAAGTCCAGCTCTCGCTGCTCACGCGAGAGTTCTACATGCATCCCAACGGGCAGATTCCCGCCTACGAGTGGGCCTTCGGCGACGTCAATCCTCCGGTCCAGGCGTGGGCCGCGTACCGCGTTTTCAAGATCGAGCGCAAGCGCACCGGAAAGGGAGACTACTTCTTCCTCGAGCGCGTCTTCCAGAAACTGCTGCTCTCCTTCACCTGGTGGGTAAACCGGAAAGACGTCGAGGGGCGCAACGTCTTCCAAGGCGGGTTCCTCGGGCTCGACAATATCGGCCTCTTCGACCGCAGCGCGCCGCTGCCGGGAGGCGAGCGCCTCGATCAAGCAGACGGAACGAGCTGGATGGGCGTCTTCACCCTGAACATGCTCGCGATCGCGCTGGAACTGGCGTGCGAGATGCCGGTCTACGAAGACATCGCTTCGAAGTTCTTCGAGCACTTTCTCCTCATCGCGGACGCGATGAACAAAATCGGCGGCCAGGAAGATCGCGGGCTCTGGGACGACGAGGACGGCTTCTACTACGACTACCTTCACGTTGACGGGAACGTCGTTCCCTTGCGGATCCGTTCGCTGGTCGGGCTCATCCCGCTGCTCGCCGTCGAGACCTTCGACGGAACGATCCGGGACAAGCTGCCGAACTTCGCCAAACGCGTGGATTGGTTCGTGCACAACCGGCCGGACCTCATCGAGAACGTTGCGGAGATGAACGAAGGCGGCTTCTCGATCCGCCGAATTCTCTCGATCGTGGACCGCGATCGGCTCGGCCGGCTTCTCACCCGCATGCTCGACGAAGACGAGTTCCTCTCCCCGCACGGCATACGCTCGCTCTCGCGAGAGCATGCCGCGCACCCGTACGCCCTGCGGCTCAACGGCGTCGAATATCGCGTGGACTACGAGCCGGCGGAGTCCACCAGCGGCCTCTTCGGCGGCAACTCGAACTGGCGCGGCCCGGTCTGGTTTCCCATCAACTACCTCATCGTCGAGGCGCTGCAGAAGTTCCACTACTTCTACGGCGACGACTTCAAAGTCGAGATGCCGACCGGTTCCGGGCGTTACATGACGCTGTGGGAAGTCTCGATGGAGCTCTCGCATCGCCTCACGAGCATCTTCACCAGGGATGCATCGGGGCGCCGCGCCGTCTTCGGCGGCGACGAAACGTATCAGAACGATCCGCTCTGGCGCGACTACATCCCGTTCTACGAGTACTTCAACGGCGACGACGGCGCCGGGCTGGGGGCTAGCCACCAGACGGGCTGGACCGCACTCGTCGCCAAGCTCATCCAGCAGTGCGGCGAGTACTGTAAACAGGGAAGACACCCGTTTGATTGAGATGCCGCAGGCGCACGCCATCGCGTTCGGGCGCGCGATTTGCGGAGATCTCGCCGGCGCCGAGCGGCGCGAGTGGCTCGTCACCAACGGCAACGGCGGCTTCGCTTCGGGAACCATCGCAGGAACGCTCACGCGGCGCTACCACGGCCTGCTGATCGCGGCCCTGTCCCCGCCGCGGCGGCGAACGCTGCTCGCGACGAAACTCGACGAGCGCGTGCGCTACGGCGGCGCCGAGTACGCCATCGCGGCGAACCGCTGGCAGGACGGCCGTCTCGACCCGCAAGGCTTCGCGCAGATCGAACGCTTCTATCTGGATGCCACGACGCCGGTCTGGGAGTACGCGCTCGGCGACGCGCTGCTGGAGAAACGCATCTGGATGGAACCCGGCGAGAGCGTCACGTACGTGCGTTACGCGGCGCTGCGGGCCGCCGCGCCGCTGGCAATCTGCGCGCTCGCGCTGGTCAACTACCGCAGCTTTCACGCGAACACGCACGCCGGCAGTTGGGCGATGTCCGTGGCGCTCTGCCCGCAAGGTTTTCGCGTAGAGGCATACCCCGGGGCCTCGCCGTTCCGGCTCGTGGCCGAGCGAGGCGACGTCGCGCTCGAGAACGTCTGGTACCGCGACTTCGTTCTCGCCGAGGAGACGCGGCGCGGACTGGACGATCGCGACGATAATCTCGGCGCGGGCCGTTTTGAGTTCTCGCTGGCAGCGGGCGAAAGCGTGACGATCGCCGCCGCGCTGGACGACGCACCTGCGAACGTGGACGGGGACGCTGCGTGGCAGCGGCGCGCCGGCCACGACGCCGAGGTGCTGCGCGCGTGGCGCGCCGCCGCCGGCGCGCAGGCTCCGGCCTGGGCGACGCAATGCGCCCTGGCCGCGGATCAGTTCGTCGTGCGCCGCCCGGTTGCCGGCGATCCGGCTGCGCGCGGCATCATCGCGGGTTATCACTGGTTCGGCGAGTGGGGGCGCGACGCGGCGATCGCACTCCCGGGTTTGGCGCTCGCGACCGGGCGCCCGGAGATTGCCAAGAGCGTGCTGCTCGCATTCGCCTCGCTCGTGGACGACGGCATGCTGCCGAACTTCCTTCCCGAGGACGGCTCGGCGCGCGAGTACAACACGGTGGACGCCGCACTCTGGTACGTGGAAGCCGCGGCCCGCTACGTTGACGCCGCCGCCGACGCCTCCACGCTGCGCGCGCTCTGGCCGGCCTTGCGCGGAATCGTCGAGCACTATCGCGACGGCACCCGCTGGGGCATACATATGGACGCCGACGGTTTGATCGCGGCGGCCGCACCGGGCGTGCAGCTGACCTGGATGGATGCGAAGGTCGGCGACTGGGTCGTCACGCCGCGAATGGGCAAGCCCGTGGAGGTGAGCGCGCTGTGGTACAACGCGCTCGAGCGCATGCGCGCGCTCGCATCGCTTCTCGGCGAGCCCACCCAGGAGTACGAGCGCTTGGCGAACCTGGCCCGGGGCGGTTTCGCGCGCTTTTGGAACGCGAAGACGGGCTACTGCTACGACGTCCTCGACGGCCCCGCCGGCGACGACGACACCCTGCGCCCGAACCAGATCGTTGCGCTCGCGCTCGAGCACTCGCCGCTGGACCCGCAGCAGCAGCGAAGCATCGTGGACGCGTGCGCCGCGACGCTGCTGACCACGAACGGGCTGCGCACGCTCGCGCCTTCCGATCCGAATTTCGTACCGGCCTACGGCGGATCGCCGCACGATCGCGACGCCGCCTACCATCAAGGAACCGTCTGGCCCTGGCTGCTCGGGCCGTTCGCGCTGGCGTACGCGCGAGCGTACGGCGACCGCGAGCGAGCGCTCTCGTTCTTGGAGCCGCTCGCCGATCAGTTGAGCGACTACGGACTGGGGAGCATCTCCGAGATCGCCGACGGCGCCGCGCCGTTCGCGCCTCGTGGAGCGATCGCCCAAGCCTGGTCGGTCGCAACCCTGCTCGACGCGTGGGGACGGCTGCGATCGCCGCGAACGGACCACTACGGGAGAACCGAATGAAAACCGAAGAACCTGGCAAGCTCCTGCGCATCTTCGTCGGCGAGAGCGACCGCTGGGGCTATCAGCCCCTCTATACCGCCATCGTGGAGGCCGCGCGCAAGGCGGGGCTGAGCGGTGCGACCGTGTTCAAAGGCATCGAAGGGTACGGCGGGCATTCCGTCGTGCACGCGGCCCGCGTCTTCGACCTCTCATCCGACCTGCCGGTTCTCATCGAGATCGTGGATAACGAAGAACGCGTGCGCGCTTTTCTTCCCCAACTCGACGAAATGGTCAGCGACGGACTCGTCACGCTCGAGACCGTCGAGGTCATCGCATACCGGACGGGTGAACCGAAGGCGCGATGAAAAGTCTCGCAGCCTACCTCGCCGTCGGCCTGGGCGCGGGACTAGGGGGCATTTGCCGGTATGCGCTCTACGTGCTCTTCGTGCAGCGCTTCGGCGCCGGTCTTCCATTCGGCACGCTCTTCATCAACCTAAGCGGGTCGTTTCTCATCGGCGTCGTCAGCGAACTGGCGCAGACCCGGGCGCTCGGCATGGATCCGCTTCTGCGTATGGGACTGACGGCCGGATTCCTCGGCGGCTACACGACCTTTTCTACCCTGTCGTTCGAAGCCTGGACGCTCGGCAGCGAAGGTCAGTGGCGCGGCGCCGCGGCCTACGGCCTGGGCAGCGTCGTACTCGGCGTCGCCGCCTGCTATGCCGGCATCGTTGCGGCGAGGCTAATGGTTCGCACGGCGTAGATGCTCCTGCGCCATCACTGGACCGATCCGTTCGCCTACCTCGGCATGCACGCGGACGAGAACGGCGTCGTCGTGCGTGCCTCGCTGCCGCAGGCGCGGCGCGCGTGGGTTCGCCGGCGCGGCGCGACGCGCGCGCACGAGATGCGCCCTCTGGACGGACACGGTTTGTTCGAAGCGCGCATCGGCCGGCGCAAACCCTTCGACTACGTCATCGAACTGCAGGCCGGCGACGAGATCGAGGCGATCGAAGATCCGTACCGCTTCGGGCCGCTCCTGGGCGACGTGGACGCCTACCTCATCGCGGAAGGCACGCACGTGCAGCTCTGGAACGTTCTGGGCGCACGATGCCGCAGCGTCGAGGGCATCGCCGGCACGTCGTTCGCAGTCTGGGCGCCGAACGCGAGGCGCGTCAGCGTCGTCGGCGATTTCAACGCGTGGGACGGGCGCCGCCATCCGATGCGCAAGCGCGTCGAGTGCGGCGTGTGGGAACTCTTCGTGCCAGCCGTGGAGCAGGGCGCTCGATACAAGTACGAGATCGAAGGCGCGAGCGGCGGGCTGCTGCCGCTCAAAGCCGATCCGCTCGCGCGCTACGCCGAACTGCGCCCCGACGCCGCATCGGTCGTCTGGAAGGGAGAACCGCCGGCTTGGAGCGATGCCGGCTGGATGCGCGAACGGGCGGCGCGGCAGCGCACCGACGCGCCGATATCCATCTACGAAGTCCATCTCGGCTCGTGGCGGCGCGACGAGGCCGGCCGTCTGCGGACGTACCGGCAGCTCGCGGACGAACTGCTGCCGTACGTACGCGACCTTGGTTTCACGCACGTGGAACTGCTGCCGGTGACGGAGCACCCGTTCGACGGTTCCTGGGGATACCAGCCAACGGGAATGTTCGCGCCGACGAGCCGCTACGGCACCCCCGACGACCTTCGTGCCTTCGTGGATCGCGCGCACGCGCTGGAGTTGGGCGTCATCCTCGATTGGGTGCCCGGGCATTTCCCCAACGACCCGCACGGCCTGGCGTTTTTCGACGGCACGCACCTGTACGAGCACGGAGATCCGCGACGAGGCTGGCACCCGGATTGGAACACGCTCATCTATAACCTCGGCCGGCGCGAGGTGGCGAACTTTCTCATCGCGAGCGCCCTCTACTGGCTCGAGGAGTTTCACGTGGATGCCTTGCGCGTGGACGCGGTCGCTTCGATGCTCTACCTCGACTACAGCCGGCGCCCGGGCGAATGGATTCCCAACGCACAGGGCGGAAACGAGAACGTCGAAGCGATCGCCTTCCTGCGCAGGCTCAACGAAACGGTCTTCGGCCGCCACGACGGCGCGACGACGATCGCCGAAGAGTCCACCGCGTGGCCGATGGTCTCGCGCCCGGTCGAGGCCGGGGGCCTCGGATTCGGCTACAAGTGGAATATGGGCTGGATGCACGACACCCTGCGTTACTTCGCCTACGATCCGATCTACCGGCGCTACCACCAGAACGACGTGACGTTCTCCCTCGTCTACGCATTCAGCGAGAACTACGTGCTGCCGCTCTCGCACGACGAAGTCGTCCACGGGAAACGATCCCTGCTGGGCAAGATGCCCGGCGACCGCTGGCAGCGCTTCGCCAACCTGCGGACCCTCTTGGCGCTCGCGTTCGCGCATCCCGGAAAGAAGCTGCTCTTCATGGGCGCGGAAATCGGCGCATCGCTCGAATGGAATCACGACTCGCAGCTCGAGTGGGACCTCGCCGCCGACCCGCTGCACGCAGGGATCGGGCGTCTCGTGCGGGACTGCAACGAGCTCTATCGTAACGAGCCCGCGCTGCATCGCTTGGACGCAGACCCGGCCGGCTTTGCCTGGATAGATTTCCAGGACGCCGCCGCCAGCGTGCTGGCTTTTGCCAGATTGGCGGGCGACCACGGCGAAAGCCACTGCATCGTGGTGATGAACGCGACGCCGCTCGTGCGGCGCGGCTACCGCATCGGCGCGCTTCGTGCGGGAACGTACGCCGAAGCGCTCAATACCGATTCGGCCTTTTACGGCGGGAGCAACGTCGGGAACGGCGGGTCCGTTCGCACGCGGGCCCTTCCCGCGCACGGCTACGCGCAGTCGCTCGAGCTCACGCTGCCGCCCCTCTCCCTCCTCGTGCTGCGCCCGCAATGATCTCCGGACGCGGCCGCGCAGCCGTACTGCCCGGACGCCCGTATCCGTTCGGCGCGACGTGGAACGGGGCGGGCGTCAACTTCGCGCTCTTCTCCGAGCACGCCGAAAAAGTCGAGCTCTGCCTCTTCGATCCGCGAGGGCGCCGGGAGATCGCCCGCATAGCGCTCCCCGAATATACCGACTCGATCTGGCACGGGTACGTGCCGGACGCGCGGCCCGGCGTGCTCTACGGGTACCGCGTATACGGACCGTACGATCCGGCGAACGGCCATCGCTTCAACCATCACAAGCTGCTGCTCGACCCGTACGCGACGATGATCGCCGGCACGCTGCAGTGGAGCGACGCGCAGTTCGGCTACCGTATCGGCTCGCCGCGCGCGGACCTCTCCTTCGACCGGCGCGACGATGCCGCGGGAATGCCCAAGTGCGTCGTCGTGGATACCGCATTCACCTGGGGCAACGACCGGCTGCTCCACACGCGCTGGCACGACCTCATCGTCTACGAACTGCACGTCCGCGGGTTCACGATGAAGCACCCCGACGTGCCGCCGGCGATTCGCGGAACCTTCGCCGGCCTCTCCTCGCCGGCGACGATCGAGTACCTTACGCGCTTGGGCATCACCGCCGTCGAACTGCTGCCGATCCACTACTTCCTCGACGACCGTTACCTCGTCGAACGCGGGCTGCGCAACTACTGGGGCTACAGTCCGATCTCGTTCTTCGCTCCCCATCCGCGCTATCTTTCGGCCGCAAACCTGGGCGAGTTCAAGACGATGGTGAGCCGCCTGCACGACGCGGGCATCGAGATCGTGCTCGACGTCGTCTTCAATCATACCGCCGAGGGCAACGAGCTCGGCCCCACCTTGAGTCTGCGCGGCATAGACAATAAGTCGTACTACGCACTGGCGGAAGATCCGCGCTACTACGTGGACTACACCGGCTGCGGCAACTCGCTCAACCTCGACCATCCGCACGTGCTCAAACTCGTCACCGACTCGCTCCGGTACTGGGTGAACGAAATGCACGTGGACGGCTTTCGCTTCGATCTAGCGACGACGTTGGCGCGGCGCGATCGCCATTTCTCCAAGCAGAGCAGTTTCCTGGCCGCGATCGAGCAAGACCCGCTTCTCTCCCGCGTCAAACTCATCGCCGAACCGTGGGATCTGGGCCCGGGAGGCTACCGCATCGGCGAGTTTCCGGCCGGCTGGTCGGAATGGAACGACCGCTTCCGGGACGGCACGCGCCGCTTCTGGCGCGGCGACGGCCCGATTGACGACATGGCCACGCGCCTGACCGGCTCCAGCGACATCTTCGACCGGCGCGGCCGTCGCCCGCGGGCCAGCCTCAACTACGTCACCGCCCACGACGGCTTCACCCTGCGCGACCTCGTCTCGTACGACCACAAGCACAACGAGGCGAATCTCGACGAGAACCGGGACGGCACGAACGACAACTGCAGCTGGAACTGCGGCGTGGAAGGTGAGACCGACGATCCGCAGGTCGCCGCGTTGCGCGAGCGGCAGCAACGCAACTTCCTCGCGACCCTCCTGCTCTCGCAGGGCATTCCGATGCTTCTGGCCGGCGACGAGCGCGGACGCACGCAATGGGGCAACAACAACGCGTACTGCCAAGACAACGAGACGAGCTGGGTGGATTGGCGCCCCGACCCTCTCGCCGACTTCGTGCGGCGGCTCATCGCGTTGCGCCGCGCGCATCCGGTCTTTCGCCGGCCGCGCTTCTTCCGCGGCGTCGCGAGCGAACCGGGCGCGCTCGAAGACATCGTCTGGTTCGCGCCGGACGGCCACGTGATGGAGCGCTGGGACTGGGAAGACCAGGGGCGCCGCTGCTTCGGCGCCCTCTTCGGCGGCGACGTCGGCGATCGTTTCGTCAGCCTGCAAGGTTATCCCGAAGTGGACGACAGTTTCTTACTGATCCTCAACGCGCACGCGGAGAACGTCGAGTTCGTGGTACCTTCGGTCGCGGCGGTTCGCCGCTGGGACATGCTGGTAGACACCGCGCGGCCGAACGCGCTGCTGAACGTGCCAGTCGCGCCGGATTCGCGCTTGGCGATCGCCGGCCGGTCGTTCTCCCTGTTTGCCGGACGTCTGAGCGAATGAGCGCGCTCGGCCGGCTCGCGCACGCGGCCGGCATCGAGGCGCGGTACGTATCGTACCGCGGTGAGGAAGTTCGCGCGCAGCCCGCGACTCAGCGCGCGCTGCTCGGGGCACTAGGATTCGAGGCCCAGACCGACGCCGGCGCCCAAGCGGCACTGCTCGATCTCGAGCGCCGCCGGCGCGAGGAGTTACCCACGGTCCTCGTCGTTACCCAAGGATCGGCGCCCGTACTTCCGCCGCGGCACGAGATCGTACTGGAGGACGGCAGCCTCTACGCGGGCAGTCTCGACGCTCTGCCGCTCGGGTATCACCGCGCCGCCGCGGGCGGGCGGGAGTGCCGCCTCATCGTCGCCCCGGAACGCTGCTACCTTCCGCCCGCGATGCGCGATCGCGGCATTTGGGCCGTTGCGACGCAGCTCTACGCGCTGCGCTCGGAACGTAACTGGGGCATCGGCGACTTCGGCGATCTGCAGGCCTTCGGCGAGATGGCGTCGCGCGCGGGCGCGCGCGCAATCGCGCTCAATCCGCTTCACGAGTTGCATCCGAGCGATCCCGACGCCGCGAGCCCGTACGCGCCGTCCAGCCGTCTCTTCCTGAACGTTCTCTACATAGACGTCGAGCGGGCGGCACGCCGCTGCGAGTTTACGGAGATCGAACGCCTCGTCTGCGAGCCCGCATTCGCCCAGCGTCTGGCCGAGCTGCGCGCCGCCCCGCTCGTCGCGTATGCGGGCGTAGCCGCGCTCAAACTCGACGCGCTGGCTCGAATGCACCGGGCGATGCGCGCGCTCGGCTCGCGCCATCCTGGCTCGGCCGCCTTCCGCCGATTCGTTCGCCGCAGCGGAGCCCCGCTCGAACGCCTCGCGATCTACGAGGCCCTCGACGAGCACTTCCGCACGAGCGGCCTGCACGACTGGCAGCACTGGCCGTCCGGCTACGGCTCGCCGGAAGACTCGGCAGTCGCAGCGTTCGTGCGAGAACGCGCCGAGCGCGTGGATTTCCATCGTTTCCTGCAGTGGCTCGCGCACGAGCAACTCGGTGAGACGGCCGCGAGGCTGCCGCCGCGCCGGCGCGGTGCTCTATCGAGACCTGGCCGTGGGCGCCGATCGGAACGGGGCCGACGTCTGGTCGGACGGCGAGAGTCTCGTCGCAGCGGCGGCCCTCGGGGCGCACCCCCGACGAGCTCAACGCGCTCGGGCAGAACTGGGGTCTGCCGCCGTTTTCGCCTCGCACGTTGCGCGAGCGCGGCTACGAACCGTTCGCCGCGCTGCTGCGTGCGAACATGCGCGACGCCGGCATCCTGCGCTTCGACCACGTGATGGCGCTGCAGCGCGCCTTCTGGATACCGCGAGGCCTGCCGGCGAGCGAAGGCGCGTACGTGCGGCTACGACCTGCGCGAGATGCTCGGCGTTCTCGCGCTCGAGAGCGTTCGCAACCGGTGCGCGGTCGTGGGCGAAGATCTCGGAACGGTGCCGCGGGGATTTCGGGAACGGCTGCACGCGCACGACGTCCTTACGACCAGCGTGCTCTACTTCACCCGCGATGATGCTACCGGCGCGTTTCTGCCGCCGCGGGCCTACCCGCGGCTGAGCGCCGCCGGAATCGGCACGCACGACCTGGCGACCCTCGCCGGATGGTGGACCGCAGGCGACGTCGCGCTGCGTCGAGAGATCGCACTCTACCCGACGCCCGAAGCGGCGCACCTGGCCGGCGAGGAGCGCGAACGCGATCGCTCCGCGCTGGTCGAGGCGTTCGAGCGAGCCGGGGCGCTCGATGCGGCGGGCGCCGCCGCTCTGCGGGCCGATTCCGAGCTCGGCGGGACGCTCGAGGACGCGCCGGCGCTCAACGCGGCGGCAGAGCGCTTCCTCGCCGCTACGCCGTCACTGATCCTCACCCTCGCCGCCGAGGACGTTCTTGGGGAACCCGAGGCGGTGAACGTTCCCGGCACGCTCCACGAACATCCGAACTGGCGGCGGAAGCGCAGCCTCGCGCTCGAAGACCCGCGAATGGAAGCGGCGCTGCAGCGGGCCGGCAGGAACGCGAAACGATGAAAGCCGTCGTCATGGCCGGCGGCGAGGGCTCGCGCCTAAGGCCGCTCACGTCGAGCCGGCCAAAGCCTCTCGTGCCGGTAGCAAACAAGCCGGTGATGCACCACATCGTGGACTTGCTCGCCCGGCACGGCATCGGCGACGTCGTGGCGACGCTGCATTATCTTGCCGACGAGATCGAGAACTACTTCGGCGACGGCTCGGAACTCGGCATCTCGATGCGGTACGTCGTCGAGGATACGCCGCTGGGGACCGCCGGCGCCGTGAAACTCGCGCACACGCTGCTCGAAGGCGAGCGTTTCATCGTAGTCTCGGGCGACGCGCTCACCGACATAGACCTCGGAACGCTGATCGCCGCCCACGAACGCAGCGGCGCCGTCGCGACCGTCGCGCTGCAGCGCGTCGCCAACCCGCTGGAGTTCGGCGTGGTCGTCACCGACGAAGCCGGCCGCATCACGCGCTTTCTGGAAAAGCCCTCCTGGGGAGAAGTCTTCTCCGATACGATCAACACCGGCATCTACGTGCTCGAGCCGGAGGTCTTCGAGTATATGGAGACGGGTAAGAACTACGACTTCTCCAACGATATCTTCCCGTTCATGCTGCGCGACGGGCGCGCGCTCTACGGCCACGTGACCGACGGCTACTGGAGCGACATCGGAAACTTGCAGCAGTACGTTCAGGCCAACTACGACGCGCTCTCCGGCGCCGTCCGCGTGCAGATAGACGGGACGCAGATCCGGCCAGGCGTGTGGGTCGCCGAGGGCGCGCAGCTATCGCCCGAAGCGCACGTACGCGGGCCCGTCTGCATCGGGCGCAACGCGACGATCGAGCGCGGCGCGGTGATCGAGGAACTCACCGCGATCGGAGCCTCGGCAATCGTCTCGCCGAACGCGCGCCTGCATCGGACGATCGCCTGGGAGGACGTCTACGTCGGCGAAGGCGCGTCGCTTTCCGGCTGCACGTTGGCCGACCGCGTCATCGTCAAGGAACGCGCAACGGTCATGGAAGGCGCCGTCATCGGCCGCGGCAGCACGATCGGCAGCGGGGCGACCGTCCCCTCGAACATCAAACTCTGGCCCGACAAATCGGTAGCCGCGGGAGCGATCGTCTCGATGTCGCTCATCTACGGCATCAAATGGCCCGGCTCGCTCTTCGGCGCCGACGGCGTGAGCGGACTTGCCAACATCGAGATCACGCCCGAGTTCGGGCTCAAACTCGGCCAGGCATTAGGCTCGGTGCTGCGTCCGGGCCAACGCGCCCTGACCAGCCGCGACGCGCATCCCGCCTCGCGCATCATGAACCGCTGCATCATCGCTGGTCTGCTTTCGGTCGGCGTGAACGTCGGCGACCTGCAGCAGAACCCGACGGCCGTCGCCCGGTACGGCACGCGCATGTCCGGCGATGCGGGCGTGCACTCGGGCATCTCGTCGGACTATCCCGACCAGTTCACGATCGAGTTCTACGACGCGTCCGGGATCAATCTCGATAAAAGCACCGAGCGCAAGATCGAAAACATCTTCTTCCGCGAGGATTTCCGGCGCACGCCGCTGGATGCCGTCGGCCTGCTCGCCTTTCCCGAACGCACGGTGGAGGCGTACAGCACCGGCTTTCTGCAAGCGCTGGGACCCGAGGCAATGCGCGTGGCGAAGATGCGCGTGGTGATAGACTACGCGCACGGCGACACCTCGCTCATCCTCCCGCGCATCCTGAGCAACCTGGGCATCGAAATGATCGCCCTCAACGCGTTTTTCGACAGCGCGAAGGTGCTCGAGTTCGGGGCGAACCGGGGGCGGCATCTCGAGCAGCTCGCGAACGTGACGACCTCGCTTGGGGCGGCCCTGGGCATTCTGCTCGATCAAAACGGCGAGTCGCTCGCGCTCGTCGACGATCGCGGCCGCATCATCGAAGGAAGCCGGCTGCTGGCGCTGCTGACCGTGCTCATTTCGAGCGTCGTCCCGGACGCGCGCATCGCCGTGCCGGTAATGGCGCCGAGCGCGATCGAGCGCGTCGCCGAACAGCACGGCGCGCACGTGATCCGCACGCGCGCCGACCGCCGTTCGCTCATGTCGCTCGCCGCGCGGGAGGGCGCCTCACTCGCGTTTGCCGGCGGCGCGAACTACGAGTTGATCTTTCCGGAGTTCCAGCCGGTCTTCGACTCCCTCTACGGATCGGCGAAGATCATGGAACTGCTCGCCAGGCAAGGACGTCCGCTCGGTGAGATCGTTGACGAACTGCCTGCGTGGCATCTCGCCTCACGGCGCGACCAGTGTCCGTGGGAGCGCAAGGGGCAGATCATGCGCCGCCTCCTGGCCGAGACGAACGGCGAGAACGTCGAACTCACCGACGGCATTCGCATCGGACGCGAAGGCGGCTGGGTGCTCGTGCTCCCGGACGCATCGGATCCGCTCTTCAACGTCTACGCCGAAGGGCGCTCGGACGAAGAGGCAAACCGGTACGCCGACGAGATCGCCGGCCGGATCGAAGAGCTCGCGCGCGGCTAAGGCGCGGGCGAGCCGAGTTGCGCCAAGGCCGCGAGCGCGGCGGGCGAACGGGGACTAGCCTGGAGCTCCGCTTGCAGCGCCGCCCGTGCGGCGTCCGCCCTGCCCATCTGCACCGCGAGTTGCGCGAGCGCCATGTGCGGCGAGTAGTAGTAGAGCGCGGGGAACTCGGCGGCGCCAAGCCGGCTCGCGATCGTCGCATCGGCGGAGGCTTGCGTCAGGAGTGACAGCGCCTTTGCATCGTCGTGCTGGGCCAGCGCGATCTCACCCGCCAGAAGCGCGTGCATCGCGTTTAGGGTGGCCGCACGAACCGGTTCAGTTAGGGGCGCCGGCGGGATGTCGCCGAGCATCTGCTGCGCGAGGGTGACGTTGCCCAGCTTTGCGTAGGCGACGCCTCGCGCGAACGGGATCGTCGGGGCGTCGCCTTTTGCGTACGGCATCGCGACGACCGCCTGCCAGTGCTTGTCGGCGAGGAGCTGGCGCGCGATGAAGACGTCGTCCCCCTCGCGACGCGCGGCTGCGACCGCCTCGGCCGTATGTCCGGTCTCGGTCAGCGCGTAGAGCAGAAAGCTGACGTTATGATCGTGGTAGTAGCGCGGCGCGCTGTAGTATCCCGGATGGCAGCAGTTAAAATCGGCATAGTCCATCTCGACCGAGCGCGTAGCCACGTCCAATCCCGCGTCGTACATGCCGACGTCGAAGAACGTGTGCCCCGGCATGTGGGTGAGGTGCGAGTCCTCCGGAGGGAGCGTATAGGACGCGAGCTGCTTGGCCGCATCTACCGCTGCGGCCGACGTCCCGGCCATCTGCGCCGTATGGATGTAAAAGTGGAGCAGGCCCGGATGGGTCGGAAACGTAGCCAGGCTCGTCTGAAAGTACGGCAGCAGCGCGGCCACACGCGCCCGGAACGCCGCTCGCTGGGCGGGCGACATCGTATCGAACGTCCCCTTCGTATCGCCGACGGCGACGTACAGCGCGGCTTCGGCAGAGAGCGCCGCAACGTCGGGATCCTGCGGATACGCAGCGGCGATGCGCGCCAGCGCATCGCGATAGGCCGTCTCGGCCGCTCCGGGCGCGCGCTTGGGGCCATCGAAGCGCGCGGCGGCGGCATCTATGAGCGCGCGGTCTTCCGCCGACGCGTACTGCTCCGCCGCTTTGGCCGCTTCGATCGCCTCGCGCGCCTGGTTGTCGCGGTCGTCGGTTGCAGGAACGTTCAGATTCGGCGCGTTGCTGATCGCGATGCCCCAGTACGCCATCGCCAGATGCCGGTCTAGATCGGCGGCGGTGTAAAACTCGTGCTCGGCCGCCTCGGGATTATAGGCGTAGTAATCGAGCAGACCCCGATCGAAGGCCGCCTGCGCCTGCGCGTTCGTCGCCAGCGCGTGGTGAACGAGTGGAGACGGCGCAGGCGTCTGGGCGAGAGCGGGAAGCGTCGCGCTCAAGATGATCGCGATCGTAGCAAGCGTCTTCATAGCGGCCTCTCCTTTAGCGAGCGACCGCTAAATCCATTCGAGTTTGCGCGCGAGCGTCTCGAGCACGCGCGGCCAGAGGTACCGACGCGCGGTGGGCGGCCCGGCGGCGCGAAGCCGCGCCGCCAGGCCCGGCTCCTCGAGAAGATCGCGCAGATAGGCGGCGAGTTCGCGCGGATCGCCGGTATCGCACGCGATGGCGTTGCCGAACGCATCCGCGTAGTCTTCGCCGGTCGAACCGGTGACCGCGACGCCGCCGGCCGCCATCACCTCAAGCCCGACCAAGCCGAACGGCTCCATGCCGCTGTTTGCCAGCACCGCATCGGCAACGCGATAGAGCGCCAAGAGCGCTTCTTCCGGCAAGAAACTGCGGACGTTCACGACCGCAGCGCGAACGCCGGCGATCGCTTCGATCGCGGCGTACGGATCGCGCGCGAACGTCGCATCCTCGACCTGCAAGCCGCGCTCGCGCGCGCGCGCCACGACCTCGTCGCCGTATGCCTCACGGCCGCCGCGGATGACGAGCATCGCTTGCGGATACGCCTCGCGCAGCGCGGCGAAAGCATCTATCGCCGGCATCCAGCGCTTGTCGGCATCGAAGCGCGCGACCTTGACCACGAGCGGCCGGCGATCGAACGCGCAGCGCGCTCCGGCCACGAGCGCTTCGGGCACCGCATCGAAGATCCGCTCCGGCACGCCGTTTGGCACGACGAGCGCCTCCACGCCGCGCAGCGCCAGCTCGAACTTCATGAATCGGCTCACGGTCGTGATACGCGCGCACGTTAACAGCGCGCTCCAGTCTATCGCGTCGAAGCCATACGTGTTGTTCGCGTTCCAGAGGATCGTCGCACGCTCGCGCAGCCCGAGAGAACGCAGGACGCGGTCGAGTGCGATCGCGGCGGGAGCCGTCTGCCAATCCTCCGCGATTACGAGCGTGGACTCCCCTCGTCTCGCCGCCGACTCGACGATGCCGGCGACGAAAGGCGGAACGCTGGCGGCGTAGTCGTTGCGCTTGCCGGCCTCCCCGTCGTAGACCCCGCCGGGGTGATGCGCGGAGATCCATTGGCACCAGCGCCGGTACTCCAGGTTCGGCGCGGGCCGCTCGACCGGCTCGCGCGCCGGATCGCCGACGAAGACGAGCGTAGTGCGGATGCCTTCCTGCGCCAGCGCGGCGCCCAACTCACTCACGCGGGTACCCAGGCCGCCGACCATCGAATAGGGGTCGGGCCCCTCGAAAGAAAGGAGAACGGCATTGCGCGGCAGAGCGATCACCCTGCGGCTCTTGGCAGGTCCGCTAGAAACTCCCGCGGGAGCGGTCCGTTGAGCGCGCTCGCGCAGCGTGCGTGCGTGCCGTGCCGAGGCGGCGTGCCGCCGCTTAGTGCCGAGGAGGCGGCGCCGTTGCTCGCCCAGATCGACCCGGCGTGGCGCGTCGTCGAGCGCGCCGACGAAAAACGCGGCACGATCTCGCTCCTCGCGCGCTCGTATCGCTTCGCAGACTTCGCGCGAGCGCTCGATGCGGCCGTGCGCGTGGGGGCTATGGCCGAGGAGCAGCAGCATCACCCCGATCTCGCCATCTCGTGGGGCCGGCTCGGCGTCGAGATCTGGACGCACAAAATCGGCGGACTGACCGAGAGCGACTTCATCTTCGCGGCGAAATGCGACGTGCTCGCCGGCGGCGCCGCGCTCGAGGCGAAGCCGTGAACGCACTCGCCCTCCCCAAGGCCGAACTGCACCTGCACGTCGAGGGTACGTTCGAGCCCGAGATGATGTTCGCAATGGCCGAACGCAACCTCGTTCGCCTGCCGTATCCGAGCGTCGAGGCGCTGCGCGAGGCATACAGCTTCTCCGACCTGCAGTCGTTTCTGAACCTCTACTACGCCGGCATGGAGGCGCTGCGCCTCGAGCAGGACTACTACGACCTCACGACCGCGTACTTGCGTCGCGTCAAAGCGCAAGGCGTGCGTCATGCAGAGATTTTCTTCGATCCGCAGGCGCACACGCAGCGCGGCATTCCGTTCGAGACCGTCGTAGACGGCATCTCGCACGCGCTCGCAGACGGCCGGCGCGATCTGAACGTCACCTCCAACCTCATCCTCTGCTTTCTGCGCGATCTCAGCGCCGAGTCGGCGATGGCGACGCTCGAAAGCGCGCTGCCCTTTGCCGATCGGATTGCGGCGGTCGGTCTGGACTCGGCCGAAGTCGGTAACCCGCCCTCGAAGTTTCAAGCGGTCTTCGATCGCGCCCGCGCGCACGGATTCCTCACCGTCGCGCACGCAGGCGAAGAGGGCGGACCGGAGTACGTCTGGGAGGCGCTCGATCTGCTGAAGGTCTCGCGCGTGGATCACGGCGTCCGCAGCCTGGAAGACCCCGCGCTCGTCGCGCGCCTGCGCGAGGAACGCATTCCGTTAACCGTCTGTCCGTTCTCGAACGTGCGCCTGCGGGTCGTGTCCACGCTCGCGGCGCATCCGCTCAAACGCATGCTCGACGCAGGGCTGATGGTCACGTGCAACTCCGACGACCCAGCCTACTTCGGCGGCTACGTCGGCGACAATTTCGTCCAGACCGCATCGGCGTTGAGCCTGAGCGACGCCGAACTGGTGACGATGGCGCGCAACTCGTTCGAGGCCTCGTTCATAGACGAGGCCACCAAGGCGCGCTACCTCGCCGAGGTAGACGCCGCGGCGAGGGCCTAGGGCCGGCAAGCGGACTAAGAGGTGTATTAGGAACGCCTAAGTAACCAGTTAGGCGTGCTTACAAGGCTGCGGCTTGCCTGGCCGTCGCTCGTTCTTCTACTCCTGTGGCAGCCGGTTCCGGCCGCGGCGATCCCGCTCTATGCCCGGCAGTACGGCGTGACCTGCGCAAAATGCCACTCGGTCATCCCTCATCTGAATCTTTTCGGCGCCGCCTTTCTCGCCTACGGCGAACGCCTGCCGGGCGTCGCCTCCGGGCCGGCGGTACCGCTCTCCGCCAAGGTCAATCTCGTGGACTCCAGTGAAAATCAGGGCGACGGACCGGACGGCGCCGGACTGCCCAAAGCCATCGTTGACGAGATCGAACTCTTCAGCGCGGCCACGATCGGCACGCGCGCGAACTACTTCGTCGAGCAGTACGTCGTGGACGGCGGCGAGCCCGGGCTGCTGCGCGATGCGTGGGTGAGCGAACGCGCCAATCCTTGGGAAGCGCGCATTCCGGTCTACCTGCAAGGCGGGCAGTTCACGCTGCCGCTCCCGGTAGATCCCGAGACGTTCCGCGACACGTATCAGGAGTACGCGCCGTACGTGCAGACGGTCGGCGCGAATCCGTTCGACTTCTTCAAACCCAAGACGGGCGCTCGCGTCGGCATCGGCGACCCGCTGCACGGATTGAACCTGCAGATCTTTGCCGGCCCCGGCTACGACCAGCAGAGCGGGCTCGCTCCGACCGGCGTAGATACGGAGGTAGACGCGCAGGACGCGATGGGCCCGTTCACGCTCACCGCCTTCCGTTACGACGGCCTTCGCCCGATCGCGAGCGAACCGTTCGATCGCTTCGAGCGAACCGGCTTTGGCTTCACCTACGGTCAGTGGACGCGGTTCTCCAGCGAAACCGTCTACATCAACGGATGGGATTCGAACTGCGCGACGCGGGGACTGAGCGGCTGCACTTCGAGCGGCGGCTTCGAGCAGTTGCGTTACGCCTTCAGCCGCCGCCTCTATGCCGAAGCCCGCTACGAAGGCACCGACGATCCAAGCGGCGGCTTTGCGCGCGACGGCGTGCTCCTGCTCGGCTACGGGCCGGCCGAGAACGTGCGCTTCACGGCTGAGGACGTCATCGCGCATCAGCCGCAGGCGTCCAACACGATGAACCTGCAGTTTACGGTGGCCTACTAATGCTCGTCGTTGCCGCGCTCGTCCTCGCCTTGCTGCCGGGAACGCCGCGCGAGATTGACGTCGCGGCATCGAAGGCATCGTTCGGCGTCGCACACGTCTGGGTCGAGCGCGTAGCCGGGACGGTGCCGATCCTGCGCGGCGCGGTGACGCTCGCGCCGGGCGCCCTCGTCCCCACGAGCGTCACGGCCGAACTCGACGCGACGAAGATTCGGACGGACGAGCCCGACCGCGATGCGGCGCTCGAATCGCCGGACTTCTTCGATGCCGCAAAGTACCCGGTGTGGACGTTCGTCAGCAGGAACGTGACGCCCGAAGGGCCGACCTCGTTCGCCATGGACGGCGATTTGACGATCCACGGCGTTACGCGGCCCGAACGGCTGAACGTCACCATCGGGGGGGACCAAGCACGCCCCGTCTATCACGCAACGGCTACGGTAGACCGGCACGTCTTCGGCATGGCCACGACGCGCCTGGACCCGACGATCGGCTCGAGCGTGGACGTGCGCCTCGACATCGTGCTGCGATGAGCGCGCTCTTCCGATTCCCGACGTCGCGCGAGGATCGCTACCTCGAGGACTACGTCGAAGGCGCGGTCTACGAGTTCGGCTCGATCCCCGTGAGCGAAGACGAGATCGTCGAGTTCGGCAAGCGGTACGATCCGCAGTACCTGCACGTGGATCGCGAGGAGGCGCAGCGCGGCCCCTTCGGCGGCCTGATCGCGAGCGGCTGGCACACGAGCGCGCTGGTGATGCGTCTCTTCGTCGAGCACTTTCTGCCTGGCGCCGCGAGCCTTTCCTCACCCGGCATAGACGATCTGCGCTGGAGCGCGCCCGTGCGGCCGGGCGACGTCCTGCGCATCCGCGTGACCGTGCTGGACGTGCGCGAATCGAAGAGCCGCCCCGATCGCGGCATCGTCCGCAGCCGCATCGAAGCCTTCAACCAGCGCGACGAACTCGTCGCAACCGTCACCGGGGCGAATTTCATCGCACGCCGAACCCCCTCGTCGTGAAGATACTCATCGTTGGAGGCGGCGGCACGATCGGCAAGGCGGTAGCAGCCGAGCTCTCGACCCGCCACGAAGTCGTAACCGCCGGCCGATCGAGCGGCGATCTGCGCGTGGACATCACCAACCTCGAGAGCGTTCGCGCTCTCTACACCGCGGCCGGTCCGCTCGACGCCGTCGCCTGCGCGGCGGGCAACGTCCATTTCGGACCGCTCGAGGAGATGACGAACGAGCAGTTCGATCTCGGCCTGCGCGACAAACTCATGGGCCAGGTGAACCTCGTGACCGCCGGACGCGAGGCGGTGCGGGCCGGCGGATCGTTCACGCTCATCTCGGGAGTGTTAGCGCACGATCCGATTCGCTACGGCGCGTCCGCCTCAATGGTGAACGGGGCGATAGACTCCTTCGTACGAGCGGCGGCGATCGAGCTGCACGACCGCCGCATCAACGCGGTGAGCCCGACGGTGCTCGCGGAATCCATGGACGCCTACGGCGCCTACTTCCGCGGTTTCGATGCGGTCCCGGTCGCGCGCGTCGCGCTTGCGTACTCTAAGAGCATCGAGGGCGCGCAGACCGGGCAGATATACCGGGTGCTCTAGGGCCCGGTGTAATCGAGATCTAGGATTCGGAACACCTGCCCGCCGGGCGCCGTGAAGTAGGCGTGCGGGCTTCCCGGATGGCGAAACTCGGTCACGCCGGCCGAGCGCAGCGCCTGCCGAACCGTCTCCGCGTCGTGCGCGCGAAACTCGATCCACGTCGCGCACGGAGCACCCGCCTGGACGTCCTCGGAGAACTCGACGCTGAAGCCGCTGCCATCGGCGAAGCCGACGAAAACGATCGGATGGGCCAGCCCGAAGTCGCGCTCCACGACCTTGCAGCCGAGAACGTCGCGAAAGAGTGCAGCGAGTTCCTCGCGGTTCTCAGGCCGGGCGAATATGTGCACTCTGGCGCCCAGCCCGCTAAGCATGCCGACGTCCATTAGACGTAGTCGCGCAGCGTCAGTTTAACGCTGCGCGCCACGCCGTCTTTTCCTGCGATGTCGAGCGTCACGACCGTTCCGGCGGGCTGCGCGAAGAAGCCGCGGATCTGGCCGAGCGTCATCGTGCTCGTGGCCGCGCCGTTTACTGCGGTGATGACGTCGCCTTTGATCAGGCCCGCCTCGGCGGCCGGGGTACCGGGCCGCGCGTCAACGATCGTAATCTTCCCGGCGCGATTGATGAGAAAGAGACCCGCGCGTTCGTACGCGTCCGGCTCGGCGAATGCTGCGTTCGGCACGAGCGTCATCGTCCCGTTGTAGTAATCGAACGTGACCGTGAAACGGCGCAGCAGATTGCCGCCGATGTTCGCCGCGACGAAGGGCGCGGCAAACGCGCCTTCATTCTGCACCGAATAATCGCCGACGAGGTTTTGCAGGTGGAAATCGCCTATCCCGACCTCCTGCACGCGGCCGAGTTTGCCCATGGACGGGCCTCCGATGCCGAAGCCGTCGATACCGACGGCCGTCGTCGTGGCGGGCATAACCTGCGGGTGATCCGCGACGAAAGGCGTCATGAAGCTGATCGTGTCGCGCGCCCCGGTATCTATCGTGCACTCGGACGCAATGCCGTCTATCGTGCACGCGATCTGCGGCTGCGTGCCGTAGAGCACGAAGGGGACGACGTGCCCGCCGGCGGGAGGGGCTGTCGTACCGGGTAACGCGAGCGTGACGCGATCGTTCGCATAGTCGAAGGTCGTGATGAAGCGCGCGAGGACTTCCCACCCGATCAGGCCGTCCACGTGGCTTCCCGCCGACATGCCGAAGCCTTTGCGCGTCGGGGCGATCGCGAAGACTTGATCTTTGAGCAGCGCATCGCCGACTTGGAGCGTGGCGATCTTGGCGAAGCTGAAGCTCTCGGTCTGCGACCCGACGCCGCTGCCTTGTGCGGAGCCTTGGCCGAACGCGCCGATCTCTTTGGCAACTTCGGGATCTACGACGTTCGAGCCGCCCGTGTCGAAGATAAAGCGGTAAGGACCCTTGCCGTTGAGCATCACGTCGAGGTACACGTGGTTCTCGCCGAGCGCGATCGGAACGGTGGTGGACGTCTTGCCGTCCTGGATCGAAAAGTCGGTTGGCTTCGTCTGCGGTCGCGCGAGTGCCGTTTGAGCGTCCGGCGGATTGACCGAGACGCGATGGATCGCAACGTCGGCGTTGTTTTCGTCGCTCGATTCGACGTGCTGCTTGTAGGCGATCATCACGCCGTGCACGCGGCGGTAGTCGGAGAAGGTGGTCGTCGCGGTGGTGAAGCCGTTGACGAAGAGCGCCTTGGCCGGCAGGTGCGTGGCGGAGTCGAACCAGAGTTCGAACGGAACCTTCGAGCCAACCGGCGTGATGCGCAACGCATCGTACGTCTTTCCGTCGGCGGTCTTCTTACCGAGGGATGCCACGGCCGCGCCGCGCGCCTGCGGCTGCCAGAGCCCAAGCGTTGCCAGGTACGCCTGATTGATCTCCGAGGCGATCTCGCTGTCGCCGCCGTTCGTCCACACCAAGTGCGTGCCGTCGCCGTTCCAAGTAACGCGGCCGTCGTAGCCGTCCAACTGGACCAGAGGCGCCAGATTCGTGGACTCGGCAAACTGCCCGGTTTTGATATCGGCGTACTGCGTTGCCGTGCCGGTCAGGCCCGCGGCCGAAACGGTCCCGTCTATGCGGATCGTGTTGACCGATCGCAGGGACGAAACGCCCAGAGCCTTGCCGGAGGCGGCGATGACCCGGGCGGCTTGAGGATCCGCGACGGGGCCTGCAAGGGCCGGCGCGGTGAGGGCGAGGAGCGCCACGGCGAGCACGCCGGCGGCTGGGCGTGATAGATTCATGCCCCCTCTACGGCCTAACGGGCGCTCCTGTTTCGCGCCGCCCCCGCCGCCATCGCCGGCAGCGCCCAATGACCGGCTATGCCGTTGCCGTAGGAGCTTCCGCCCCTACCTCCGGCGGCGCCGGATTCTTGCGTTCCGCCGCTCGAGTCTGAGGCCGCTCCCATGCCACCGCGCCATGCCGGCGCCGTCCGCCGGCTTTATCACCTGCGACGCCGGCTGAGCGATACACTGAGCACCTGCGAATCGGCGTTCACGAGCTCCCCGAGTTCGCCCCCTGACGGATAGTCGAACAGCAGCACATCCCACCTCACGATGTAGCGATCGTAATAGTACAGGTTGGCAACGACCGTCTTTCGACCAACGATGATGAACTGAAATGCATTATAGGCATCGGCGAGCGGAGTCGAACCAACGTACGTTCCGTACCGTGCGCCGATCGTGTAGCGTTGAATTTGGGGTAATATCGGGTGCCCGACTGCAAGGTAGTGCCCGTCCCACTGGAGGGCACCGCCCCAGCTCATCCCGTACTCGAGGTTGACGGCCTCCAGCGACTTCGCCCCGCGTGCTAGCTCCGCGAGCTCGTAGTCGTAGCCGTAACCGTGCGCGGGCGTGCCATCCACGAAAAGATCGCCGGCGCCGTCGTAGGTGCAATATCCATAGCTGAATATCGCTGCGTACGTATAGGCTTTCGCCACGCCCTTCGCCTTACGGAAAACCGCGACGTTAGCGCCGACGCCGCTGATACTGCCAGTGGTCGTGACGGCTAGGTTGCCGCCGACCGGGTCCACCGCGCAAGCGGCGGGTCCAATTCCCGGGACCGACAACGTGCGGGTCGGCTGCGTGGCGCCGTGCGCGTACTCGACGACGGTGTCCGCCTTAAAGTCCGTAATGTAGACGTTGCCTTTCGCGTCGGTGCAGCCGCCGTACGCGTACGAAAAGCCGGGCAAGTGCCCTTCAAAGACCCCGCTGGGGTAAGAGTATATGTCAACCTGGCCGTCGTTACCGTTCGTTACGTACAGCAGGTCTTGCGCGCTCGCGCCGACGGCCATCCAGGGCTTGGTGCCCCGAACGTCCGCGGCTCGAGGCGAAGCCGGCACGGCGGCCCGCCCATCGGGCGTGGCCGGCACGCCGCTGCACCCCGCCAGCAGCGCGACCGCCAGATACGCGCCGAGCGTGCAGCGCCCACCATGCAGGGCCATACGCAATACCCCCGTCGTGGATACGACGTTTCGACGAGAGACCGGCACCTCCGGCTCCGAAGCGCCACCGCGAGTCCGCCTTCGTTTCCAAACGGACCAATGATCGTTTCGCCATAGTGACGTGTAAAGCAATTCCACGCCAGGGGTACCCGTTAGCGCAGGTTCATCGCCGCCGTGACCCTCAGAATGACGCGTTTAGTCGTCCCTCGACGGATGGGACGACAGTTTAACGGGAAACACGAAACAGCCACCCCGATATAGGGTGGCTGTTTCGCACTTCTCCGGATGTTGGACTCGAACCAACGACCCGCTGATTAACAGTCAGCTGCTCTACCAACTGAGCTAATCCGGAACGGCTGCCGGTCTGGCCGGCCGGCGGACCTGGGTTCCACGGGGAGCGCGAATCCCCCCTCTTACGGGATCGTCAGGTCCTTCTGCAGCTCGACCGTCACCGGAACGCCCGCGCGGATGACGATCGGCTCGTTCATCTGCTGTGCGTAGACGTAGCCGCCTACGGCCGTGGTGGGCCGCGTAGAAACGCTCGGCTTCTCGCCGCCGCCGATGCGCATCTGCCAAGCGATCGGGCCCGGGGTCACCGTGCCGTACGGCATCTGCGGCGGAAGCTGCTGCTGCGCGGCGTGTTTTGCCGCCGGGTTATACTGCACCACCGCCTTGTTCACGACGTAGGCCGAGATCGGCTTCTTGGTGCCGTTGCTCAGGTGGATCGAATCGAGCAGAAAGCCGATGCGTGCGCGGTCCATCGAGTCGCCTTGGCGCACGTCGGTGACGTGCCCGTGGATCTCACCGCCATTCAGAACCGCTTGCGTCGTATCCACGACGCGCAGTTTGAAGTCGGTTCCCGGCTGCAACGTCGTCGAGTTGACCGCTTCGTCCAACACGCACGCGATTTTCGTGCCGGCCTTGATCGTCGTCGAGGGCTGAAAGGTCGTCGCAACGGCAGGTACCGTCGCGAGCGCGATGAGTGCGGCAAAGAGCGCCGCCGGACGATTACCCTGCAAAGTTCGGAACACGAAGCTGCTCTCCATTAAAAGCGGCCGCCTTGCGCAAAGCGTCCACGCGATCGAGGCGCTCCCACGGCAAGTCGAGGTCGGGACGGCCGAAGTGGCCGTACGCCGCCGTCTGCTGGTAGATGGGCCGGCGCAGGTTGAGGTGGTGAATGATCGCTGCCGGACGCAAGTCGAAGGTCTCGGTGACGGCGCGCGCGATCTGCTCCTCGGAAACGCGCCCCGTGCCGAACGTTTCGACCAGGACGCTCACGGGATGCGCCACGCCGATCGCATAGGCGACTTGCACCTCGCAGCGATCAGCCAGGCCCGCGCCGACGACGTTCTTGGCGACCCATCGCGCCGCGTACGCACCCGAGCGATCTACCTTCGTCGGATCCTTGCCGGAGAAGGCTCCGCCGCCGTGACGCGCCATCCCGCCGTAGGTGTCGGCGATGATCTTGCGGCCGGTCAAACCGGCGTCGCCCTTCGGGCCGCCGATGACGAACCGTCCCGTCGGGTTGACGTACACGCGCGTGCGCTCGTCGCGCATGCTCGCCGGCAACACGTGGTTGATGACTTTCTCTACGATCTCGCGACGAATCTCTTCGAGCGGGATCTCCGGATCGTGCTGCGTCGAGAGCACGACCGCCTCGATGCGGACCGGCCGGTCGCCGTCGTACTCGATCGTCACCTGCGATTTCCCATCGGGGCGCAGATACGGAATGTCGCCGTTCTTGCGGACCGCCGCCAGGTGGCGCGTGAGATTGTGCGCCAGCACGATCGGCAGCGGCATGAGCTCGTCGGTCTCGCGGCAGGCGTAGCCGAACATCATGCCTTGATCGCCCGCACCGGTCAACTCGAACTCGTCGTCGTCGCCCGCTCGCGCCTCCATCGAACGATCCACCCCGAGCGCGATGTCGGGCGACTGTTCGTCTATCGAGACGCTGACGCCGCAGGTCTCGGCATCGAAGCCGATCGCCGAACGCGTATAGCCGACGTCGCGCACCACCTGGCGCGCCAGTCGCGGGATGTCAACGTACGTCTTGGTCGTTACCTCGCCCGCGAGGTGGATCTGTCCCGTGATCGCAAACGTCTCGACGGCTACGCGCGAGTACGGATCCTCCCTGATGAGCGCGTCCAGCACGGCATCGGAGATCTGATCCGCGAGTTTGTCGGGATGTCCCTCGGTGACCGATTCGCTGGTAAAGAGTCGCTGGTACGGCATTATTACGTTCCCTCGCTCCAAGAGGCGATGTACTTCGCCTGCTCCGGCGTGAGCGTATCAATATCTACACCCATCGAGGAGAGTTTTAGTTGCGCGACCTCCTCGTCGATCTCGATCGGCACGTCGTAGACCTTCTTCTCCAGCGCCTCGTGATGGCTCACGAGATAGGCCGTGGCCAGCGCCTGATTCGCGAACGACATGTCCATCACGGCCGCCGGGTGACCCTCGGCGGCTGCCAGGTTGACCAGACGCCCGTCGGCGAGGATACAGATCTTGCGTCCGTCCTGCAGCTCGTACTGTTCGACGAAGGCACGGGGCTCGGTCCGCCCCTTCGAGATGCGCCGGATCGAGTCCAGATCGAGCTCGTCGTTGAAATGCCCGGAGTTGCAGACGATCGCGCCGTTCTTCATGAGCTTGAAATGATCTTCGCGGATGACGTGATAGTTGCCGGTGACGGTCACGAAGATGTCGCCACGCTTCGCCGCTTCGTTCATCGGCATGACGCGATAGCCGTCCATCACCGCTTCGATCGCCTTGCGTGGATCCACCTCGGTGACGATGACGTGCGCGCCCATGCCGGCCGCACGCGAGGCGATGCCGCGCCCGCACCAGCCGTAGCCGACGACGACGATCGTACGTCCGGCGAGGAGCACGTTCGTCGCGCGTACGATTCCGTCGAGCGTGGACTGTCCGGTTCCGTAGCGGTTGTCGAACATATGCTTGGTGAGGGCGTTGTTCACCGCGATGACCGGATAGGGAAGCACGCCGTCGCGCTGCATCGCTTTTAGGCGAATGACGCCGGTCGTCGTCTCCTCGCAGCCGCCAACCATCTCGGCGAGCTGCTCGCGATGCTTGGTGAAGATGGTCGTGACGAGATCGCAGCCGTCGTCCATGGATATCTGCGGGTGGGACGCGATCACCGATTCGATGTGCGAGTAGTACGTCGCGTTATCTTCGCCCTTGATGGCGTACGTCGGGATACCGTACTCGCAGAGCGCGGCGGCGACGTCGTCCTGAGTCGAGAGCGGGTTGCTCGCGCAAAGTGCGATCTCGGCACCGCCGGCTTGCAGTGCGAGCGCCAGGTTCGCCGTCTCGGTGGTGACGTGCAGGCACGCGCCGATGCGAATGCCTTTGAGCGGCTTCTCGATCGTAAAGCGATCGTGAATCTGCGCGAGGACGGGCATATACGCGCCCGACCAGGCGATGCGCGAGCGTCCGGCCTCGGCCAGGGCTCGATCTTTCACGTCGCCGCGGAACTCGCGGGCTGAATCCAAAACCGTCACTCTACAACTCCCGTCACGCGGCAATAAAGGCTCGCGGCCTTTTCGCCGCAGGCTCGTCGTTTCCGCTCGCCAACCCATAGGTAGTGGAGCTCGAATCGTATCTGGAAGCCCTCGCCTCGCACGAGCCGATCCCCGGCGGCGGGAGCGCTGCGACACTCGTCGGAGCCGTCGGCGCGGCGCTCGCGGCCATGGTAGCGCGCATCGCCGCCCGCAACCCGAAGTACGCGGCGCTGCACGCCGCGGCGGCTGACGCGGTTCGGCGCGCCGACGAACTGCGAGCCGCCCTGATGGAGGCCGGGCAGCGCGACGAGGCGGCATTCGCCCAGGTGGTAGCGGCGCAGGCGATGGACCGCGGCGACCCCGAGCGGGCGCGGCGTCGCACGGACGCGCTCGAGAGCGCACTCGGACGCGCCGCCGACGAGCCGCTTGCCGCGGTGCAGCTCGCTCTGGACGTGCTGCATCTCACGCGCGACGTTTTGGATATCCCGGCGCCCGGGCTCGCCAGCGACGTCGGCTGTGCCGCGGAGTTCGCGCGCGCCGCGCTCGCCGGCAGCGCCTACAACGTTCGCGTCAACCATCGTTTCATGCGCGACGAAGCGCGCATCGCGGAGCAGGAGGCGCGGCTGCGCGCCTGCGAAACGGAGGCCGCCGCCGCCTTCGAGGCGATCCGCTCGGAAGTCGCCGCGAGGCTGGCGCGAGGTTAGACCGCGACTTCGACCAGTTCGAAGAACGGCTTGAGATCTTCTGCGTCCACTTCCATGCCGACGCCCTTCGTATGGTAGCGGATGTCGTGGAAGTCCATGCCCGCCGTCATCACCAGACCGTAGCGCTTGGCCGTCTCGCGAAACTCGCGCGTGTCGGCCTCGTCGTGCAGCGGATAGAAGACCTCGAGGCCGCGCAAGCCGTGCGGCACGAGTTCGTCAATGAGGATGCGGTCCTTCAAGCGACCGGGATGTGCCAGCACCGGGATGCCGCCGGCCTCGGCGATCTTCTCGATCGCGTGCTCGGGGGTGGTGTAGAGCTGCGGCACGTAGCCCGCCTTGCCTCCGCCGATCATATCCCGGAACGCCGTATCCACGCTCTCGGTCAGGCCCAATCGGACGAGCGCCTTGGCCACGTGCGGGCGCCCGATCGCGAGCGCCCCGCCGGATTCGCGCAGCACGTCCTCGAGCGTAATTTGGTGGCCGGCCTGCCGCAGGCGCTCGACCATCGTCTCGGCGCGAACGCGACGCTGGTCGCGATTGTAGGCCAGCAGTTCGGTGATCGGCGAGTCCTCGAGCGGCACGTCGTAGCCGAGAACGTGGACCTCGTTGCCGCGCCAGGTGGTGTTGATCTCGATGGCCGGGACGACTTGACTGCCCGGGGGCGGCACGAAGTTCCCGTACGCGGCCAGCGTGTCGTGATCGGAGATGGAGAATACCTCCACCTTCCGCTCGCCCATGAAGTCGGCGAGGTCTTGCGGGCTGAGCGTCCCGTCGCTCATGGCCGTGTGCGCGTGCATATCAACGATCAAGAAAACGTTCTCCTCGTAGCGGCGTCCGGTCCGGAGTTACGCGATGCCCCGAAGAAAGACCCGCTTGATCTCGACGGCCTTTCCCGACGACCGATCGATCGTGACGACCGCGCCGCAGAGCTGCCTGGTCCCGCTCTTGTGCACGCTGAAGCGGTCGGAGAAACCGGTGAGGAACCGATCGAGCACGATGCTCGCCTCCATGCCGATGACGCCGTCGGTCGGGCCGGTCATCCCCAGGTCGCTGATGTAGGCCGTACCGCCCGGGAGAATCTGCTCGTCGGCGGTCTGGACGTGCGTGTGCGTGCCGAAGACGCAGGAGACCCGCCCGTCGAGATAGCGGCCCATGGCAACCTTCTCCGAGGTCGCCTCGGCGTGCATATCCACGATGACGACCGGCGTTTGGCGCTGCAGGTCGGCGACGAGCGCGTCGGCGCAGCGAAACGGATCGTCCACCGGCGGCATGAACGTCCGCCCCATGAGATTGAGAACGCCGACGGTAACCCCGTCCGCCGTGAAGGTCGCCGCCCCTTTGCCGGCGAGCATCGGCGGGTAGTTGGCCGGACGGATCACGCGGTCGCTGCGGTCCAGGTACGCGCCGAAGTCGCGCTTGTCGAAGATGTGGTTGCCGCCGGTTATGAAATCCACGCCGCTCTCGAACATCTCCTCGGCGGTCTGCGCGGTCAAGCCGAAGCCGCCCGCGGCGTTCTCGCCGTTGGCTATGCAGCCGTCTATCCGGTACTGCTCTCGCACAAGGGCGACGCAGCGCTTGAGCACTTCGCGGCCCGGGGATCCGACGACGTCCCCGACGAGCAGGAGGTTCAGCGTCGGGCTATCTAGCGGCGAGCCGACGCCTTCGCTTTCTTCTGGGCCTTTAAGAAGTAGACGAGCACGCGTTTCTCTTCTCGAAATCCGACGAGACTCTTGGAGCGCGCCGGGTCCCGCAGTGCCTCGACCGCGTACAGCGCCGCTTCGTCCTCGGCGGCGGGATCGGTCTCGGCGTGCTCGTCGGGGTACGGGCTGCGCACCAAGGCGTCCCCGAAGCGCTCGCGCAGAAAGCCGGCCTGTAGCTCGAGCTCTTCCTTTGTAAAGCTGGGGAGATCACGCGTCACGTGGATGAAGGTCAGCGCGCGGTCGCTTTCGCACTCAACCCGGACGACGTTCGCTTCGTCTTTGGAGAGGCCGACAAAGCCGCCCACGTGCTCTTCGATCGCAGCGGCGAGCGCCGCTTGCGCCGTGCGATCGAGACGCCGGCGCACGACGAAGGTGAGCCGCACGGTGCCATCGGCAGGGCCGGAACGAATAGAGGCAAGCTCTGGAAAGCGCACCAGCAGGGCGCAAACCAGACTCACGGTATCGGCATTCTCGACGATGGCTCGGCTACTCATGACGGCTCTACGGCTTCTCGGCTCCATTCCCGCTCGGGCGGGGTTCGGCAAGGGGCAGGGTCAGTACGACGCCGCCCCCAGGTCTCCCCGCGTCCCGGCCTAGAAAGAGACCCCCGTGACCCTTCGGAAGGCTCCGGCCGCTCTGGCCCTGGGACTGCTCGCCTCGCTGGCCGCCCACGCCGCCATCTTTGGCGGCGAGCACAGCGTCGGGGGAGCCTATCACGCGCTGCTCGTCCAGTGCGCCTTCGCCGGCTCCGTAGGACTGCTGGCCGCCCTGGCCTCGCTGGCATGGGCCGGCGCTCGATACGCCGCCGATGGCAGCATCCTTGCCTCGCGCCTAGCCTCGCGGCTTCCCGGGTTCGGCCTGATTGCCGCCTCCGGCGCCCTCTGGTTCGGCCTAGCCGAGGGTATCGAGCCACACCATGCCGGCGCCCTGCCGGTTGCCGTCCTGGTTGTCTTGGCCGCCGCCGCCTGGGCGATGAGCCGGCTCGGCCGGCTCGCACTCGCCCTCATCGCGACCGTCGTCGTCGCGGTGTCGAAAACGGCCTTCGCACCGCGCACCCCGCCGTGGACCCGCCGCGCGCTCGCGCGCCCGCTCCCGCGACGCCGGCTCTTCGCCAGGCGCCGCTTCGCACGTCCTCCTCCGATCGCAACGGCCCTGCGCGCGTAAGCGCGCCCGCGTTCGTTTCTTCCTCACTCCTCCTCTAGCGATCGAAGGAGATCCATGCTTCGCATTTTTCTGACGCTTGCCGTCGTCTGTTTGGGCGCCTGCCTCGCCCTGCCGGCGCTCGGCGCAACGACCGGGCTCATCCGCGGCAAGGTGACCGTTGACGGCAAGCCTGCCGCCGGCGCGACCGTGGTGGTCGAGGGCGAAGGCTCTCGATTCCAAGCCAACGCGAACTCCGGCGGCGAGTTCGTCTTCTCCGAGGTGCCGTTCGGCACGTACCGCGTCACGGCGCACGCGGCGGGCGCGCACGACCTCTCCATCATCGTCAACCTCGTAAGCGGTCAGATCGCGACGGTCAACGTGCCGCTCTCGACGCAGCTGCAGCAGATCGCGCAAACGACCGTCACGGCGCACGCCGGCGCGGAGGCGAACCCTCCTTCGGTCACCGTGCTCACCCGCGGCTCGATCGCGTCCTCGCCGGTGAATAACAGCCTGAACCAGCTGCTGGCGACCCTGCCCGGCGTCGTGCAGTTCTCGTACAACGAACCGGTGATCAACGGCTTTCACGGCGTCACCTACAACATTGACGGCGCGCCGCTCCCGCTTGCGACCACCTCGAACTTCGCCGAGATCATCGACCCGAAGATCATCAACTCCCTCGAGCTGCTCACCGGCGCGATCCCGGCCGAATACGGCGGCGAGCGAATGGGCGGCGTCGTCAACATCATCACCAATCGCCCGAGCGACATTCCAGAAGGCACGTACGGTCTGGTGACCGGCGGCTTCGGCAACCAAAGCCAGGGCATCGGAAGCTTCGATCTGGAGTCTCGCACCGGTCAGAGCGAGTTCTTCCTAAACGCGAATACCCAGACGACCGGGCGAGGCTTGGATGCGCCGACCTACACGCCGGTAAACGATGCCAGTTCGAGCAGCGACCAGTTCTTTCGAGCCATCACGCAGCTCACGCCCCGCAGCACCCTGGCGTTCGACTACTCCAACCAATTTTCGCAGTTCCAGATTCCGATCAACACCGACCCGAACAACCCGTACGATCCGATCCTGAACGCACCCGGCACGCTCGATACGCAGCTCGAGTACGATCGTTTCTCGAACCTGAACTGGACTCAGACCTCGAAAGACGGCAACGGCGTCTTCCAAGTGATCCCGTGGTGGCGCTCGACGCGCATCGACTACTTGGGCGACCTCCCGCTCGACGTGCTCGGCGTCGAGCCGGATTTCAGCGTCTGCCCGCCATCGTGCGATAAGACGGTTCATCTAGTCGGCCTCAATCAAAACACGTTCGCGAGCTACGTGGGCGTGCGCGCATCGGATTTCCGCGCGACGAAGAATCACGCGTGGAAGGTCGGCGTGGATATCAGCCGTGAGAGCGCGACCGCCTCGCAGCAGTTCGCTTGCTACTATGCCGACTGCGCCCAGACCGGCACGGTGGTGCCTCCCTACTATTCAAGCTATGCGACACCCCAGGGGCAGGCCGGATCGGCGATCGGCATCTATGCCGAAGATCGCTGGCAAATGGGCCCATACGTGATTTGGAACTACGGCGTGCGTTACGACCATTCGACCGGTTACGCCAGCGGCGATCAAATCAGCCCGCGCATCGGCGTCAACCTTTGGGACGGCGGCAGGAACGTCGGGCACCTCTACTACGGCCGCTTCTACGCAGCGCCGCTCCTGGAAGACGTGCGCCAGGCTTGCGTGCTCCTCTCCGCCCAGCAGGCCTGCTCGACCACGAACCCCGTCTACGATCTCAAACCGGAGAGCGACGCGTACTTCGAAATCGGCATGGTGCATACGTTCAACTCACACTTCACCGGTACGCTCAACATCTTTCAGAAGAGTGCGGTCAACGTGCTCGACACGACGCAGCTTCTCAACACGCCGATCTTCGCCGTCTACAACAACTCGATCGGCATCGCGCACGGAGGCGAACTGCGCCTGCAAGCGCAAGAGCCCGGCGGCGACCAATGGTTTCTGACCGGCACGTACTCGGCCTCGTACGCCGCCTGCGTATCGGGTTCCGAGTTTCTCTTTCCGCCGAATACGAACGAACCCGGCGTTCCGTGCGTCGCCCAGCTCTCGCTCGAGGACCACAGCCAGCTCGTCGACGCGACCGCCGCCTACACCCACCGCTTCGGCGGCACGCCGCAGCTCTGGTACTCGACGCTTCAAGCCAACTACGGCAGCGGCTTCCCGGTGCAGTTCCAGGACGCGAACGTAAACCTGAACGGCACGCTCCCGGCGCACACGACCTTCGACATCGCGCTCGGCCGCGAGCTCACCCCCGGCCGCGCCGGATCGGATCGCGGCTTGGGGCTGACGCTGCAAGTGCTCAACGTGCTGAACCATCAGTATCCCATTAAGGTGGCGAACGGCTTCAACACGACGCAGATTGCAAACGGCATCTCGTACCTGCTGCGCCTTTCGGCGCCGTTCTAACGAGGAAAGGAGCACCGATGAGCGTCACTCGAGCGGAACGCCGCCGCCAGGGAAAGTCCCATCAAGGTCCGCCTCGCAACCGACTGGGCCTGTGGCTGGCCATCGGCGCGACGCTGCTGGTCGCCGCGGGCGTCGTCGCGATCGCTATCGTCAACCGGCAAGCGATTCCCAAGAGCGCGAGCGACGCGCCGATCTACGCGCCGCTCACGGTCGGACAGAAGGCACCGCCGTTCGCCGTTACCACCATAGATGGCCAACGGATAGATTCAAGCGCCCTTCACGGGCCGATTCTGCTCGAGGTCTTCGCGACGTGGTGCCCGCATTGCCAGCGCGAAACGGCGCTTCTCAAGCAGTTGAACGAGAAGTACGGCAAAAATCTCTCGATCGTCTCCGTGACCGGCAGCGACACCGGCTCGGACGAACGCTCCGCGGAGACCGCCGACGACGTCAAGGGCTTCGCGCAGTACTTCAAGCTCACGTACCCGGTAGCGTACGACCCCGATCTCACCGTCGCAAAGAAGTATCTGCAGGGCGGCTTTCCGACGGTCGTCTTCATCTCTGCTTCAAAGCAGATTACGTCCGTCGAATCGGGCGAGATACCGATGAAGAAGCTCACCCAAGACGCAGCGAAAGCCGGAGCGAAGCCCGCCGGCTAGCGGCGGGCCTCCAATCGAAACAGGAAGGAGCGGGGGCTCGCGTAGTGAGTCCCCTGCAGCGAGTTGTCCTGCGTGACGGCGTACCGGTCGTTGAGGAGGTTGAGGATCGAGAAGGAGGCCGTTACTCGCTCGCCGAGCGCGACTCCCTTCTCGAGGCCGAAGATCAGGTGCGGCGCCACCTTACAGTTGACGGCATCGAGCGTGTAGCACGCGGAGTCTGCAGCGTACGCGTAGGACGGCGGTCCGGGAACGACCTGCGCCGGGTCTCCGGTCGAGAGGCCGCTGCCGTACTCACCGGTCAGGGAGAGCCATCCGCCGCGGGTGTCGTTCGTAAGCCACGCGGCCCCGGCCGTCCAATGCTGATCGTGATCGGCCTGCACGAGCCCGCCCCCCGGCGATACGTAGTACGGCACGGGCGCCGCGCTCGGGCCGGTTACGTAGCCGCCGAGCGTGCAGTTCTGCAGCAGGTTCGTCTCGCAGATCACCGAGTTGACGGCCAGGCTGTGCGTCACCGATAGGGATAGGCGGCCGCCGCGCGCCAGGTTCTCCTGCACGTAGAGCGACTGCAGATCCACCCGCCCTTCCGGAAAGTTGATGTCTTGATGGAGGTTCGTCGCCCCGACTTGCGTGTCGTCCAGCCAGTCCGTCGAGACTTCGTGCATCACGCGCAGGCCGGCGTCGAATCGTCCGACCGGCAGGTGGCCGCCGGCTTCGTAGAGCGAGTCGCGTTCGGGCCGCAGGTCGAACGTATTCGGCGGCGGCGCATAGTAGAGTTCGGCGGCCGTGGCCGGATTGACGTTCTCGAACGAAAACGGCACGAAGAGGCGACCGTAGTACACGTAGGCTGAGGCGCGAGAGCCGAAAGCGCGGGTGAACTTAATCCGCGGGCTCACTTGCGAGTAGCCGTTATCGAAGTTCGTCGAAAATATCTGGAAGGCGTCGGCGCGCAGGCCGTAAGCGAGCAGATAGGGACCGAACGACCACGCGTCCTGCACGTAGGCCTCCTGCTGGTGCGCGACGTTCGGAGCGGTATCGTACGCGGTAAAGCTGCCCGTCCGATCGAGCGCGCTGTACGGCTGTAAGGTAATCGCATAGTTCTCCAAGATCGTCGAGGCGTCGTACAGGGCGCCCGCACGCACCTCGTGATGGGCCGACTTCTTCGCGACGTCCACGTTGAACCGATAGTCGCGGGCCGTCCGGTCGGCAAACACCGAGAAGATACAGTCGGTGAAATCTATGCAGTTTATCTGCCCCGGCGCGGGCGGCGGCCCGCCGGCGGCGAGATCGTTCTGCAGGTCGTTGGTGTCGAGAATGTTCGACACCTTGAGCGAAGGACCGAACTGGACGACGCCGTTTTCACCGAACGCGTGACGGTACTGCAAGGCGAGGAACTGATCGCTCTGGTACTCGTTGTCGTCGGTGGAGGCCGGGACGCCTTGCGAGGTGTCCGGCGGAATCTGAAACGTCTGCAGCGAGTCGATCGCATCGAAGTTCAGCGTGTCCGCACCGAACGGCAGACTCAAGCGTAAGAAGCCGTTCGTATCGCTTCCCGCGTTGTGCGTCGGATCGGTGACCGGCGGGTCGAGGCTCCACCCCGTACGCCCCATGAAGCCGGCGACCGTCAGCGATCCTCCGTTCGCACCGACCGGAGCGTGAAGCGAGAGGGAACTTTGGTAGGTTGCGTACGATCCGCCGGCAATGCTGACGTCGTACCCCGGGGGCCCGGCGTACGACTTCGTCCCCACGTTGAGCACTGCGGCGAAGCGGTCGCCGTACTGCGCGGGATAGGCGCCTTCGAGCGCGTCGAGGTACCCGATGTCGGAGGGATCGATCTCCCCGCCGAGCACGCGATTGAGGTTCGCCGGCACCTGAACGCCGTCTATGTAGTAGTTGAGGCCGTTGTGATTGCCGTTGATGTGGATCTGTCCGTTCGAACCTTGCGCCGCCGAGGGCAACTGCAGGAGAATGGCCGACAGACTCGATCCGCCTGGAAGCCGCGCGATATCCGCGGCGTCAAAAGCGACGTCGGTACCCGAGCGCGCCGCGGTGGGATGGCCGACGACGACAACCTGCCCGATCGTCTGAGGCGGTGCCAGAAGGACGCGCAGCGTGAGCCCGGCGGAGGTGAGAGCGACGCTCCGTTCGGCGCTCAGAGCGCCTTTCGCCGCGCGCAGGCGGTAGGTGCCGACGGCGAGCGTTGCAAACGAGAAGCGCCCGGCGGCGTCGCTTCTCTGCGTCATCGTAAGGTTGGCGCCGGAGACGGTGACGGTTGCGCCGGCAACCGGAGCACCGCTCGCGTCCACGACGGTGCCTTCGAGGTACACGGCTGCGGCGCGCGCGGGCAGAGCGCTCCAAAAGAACGTGCACGCGCATGCGAGGCACGCGACGGCGCGCCACGATAGTGCCATGGATATTCTCCAATCAGCGAAAAGAGTGGGATGAAGCCGGCCTGCGGCCGGCGCGTCTTCAGGCTGCGGAGAGTCGGGGCGGCGGGCGGCTGCCGAGCGTCCGGGCAAAGCTCGCATACGTCGCGCGCCGGGCGGGAGCGGCTCGGCGCACGGACCGGCGCACGAAGAGAAGCCCGGATCGGCGCGAGCGATAGGCATGCGGTGCGATCGCCTGGACGACGTGACGGCGCAGCGCCGCCAGGATGCATGCGCCGGCGACGCTGGCCAGCAGCGCGGCGAGCATGCCGATGCCCAGATCCCCGCGGCAGAGCGGGCAGCCCTCGCCGAACTGCGTGAGCAAAAAGAAACCGAACTGCACTGCCGCGGACAAGACCAGGAAGCCGGGACCGCTGCCGCGCAGCGGCAACGCCCGCGCGATGAGCCCGGCCCGGCGCCGGCGTTCGGCCGGGCGGCCGAAGCCGCCCACGGCGATCAGAAAGCCGGCGAAGGCCGCCGCGGCGAGAACCAGCAGGTAAAGGTGCCGAGCAGAGAAGGCCACGTCGTCGGCATCCCGGCCCAGTCCCGCGAACTCCGCGCCCAAGTGCGCCGCGATGCCGAGGGGCACGCAGAGGGAGAGGTAGGCGAGGAGTGCGGGCCCGCGTCTCACGATTTGCGAATGATTCGCGCTTTCGCATTCCCTCCCTGCTCGCGACGAGGAGCCTCGGCGGCGCGGGCGCAAAGGAGGCGAGCGATGCACGACCTAGCACGTGGAAGGATCGTCGTTACCGGCGGCGCCGGCCTGATCGGCAGCGCCGTCATTTGGGCGCTCAACCGCCGGGGACTCGACGACATCCTCGTCGTGGACCGGCTGGACCGCTCCGAGAAGTGGAAGCACCTGGTCCCGCTGCGTTTCGCCGACTACCTCGACGCGGACGCCTTCGAGCGCGCGCTCGAAGGGGGCGGCTTCCCGGACGTGCGCACGATCTTCCACTTGGGTGCGTGCTCTTCGACGACCGAGACCGACGCGCAGTACCTGCTGTGCAACAACTACGAGTACACAAAGCGCCTCGCGCACTGGTCGGCCGAGCGCGGCGTGCGTTTCGTCTACGCCTCTTCCGCCGCCACCTACGGCGGGATCGAGAGCGATCTCTCCGACGAGGCCGAGTTGACCTCGCTGCGGCCGCTCAACGCCTACGCCTACTCAAAGCAGCTCTTCGATCTCTACGCGCATCGCAACGGACTGGACGAAGTGCTCTGCGGGCTTAAGTACTTCAACGTCTTCGGCCCGAACGAAGAGCACAAGGGCGAGATGCGCAGCATCGTTCAGAAAGCGTACGAGCAAATTCGCGAGTGCGGCAAGGTTCGGCTCTTCAAGAGCCACCGGCCCGACTATCGCGACGGCGAACAGCGGCGCGACTTCATCTACGTAAAGGATGCGGTGGACGTGACGCTCTACCTCGCGCAGTCGGGCGCGGCAGGGCTGTTCAACGTAGGCTCGGGGGTAGCGTCCACGTGGCTCGATCTCGTGCGGCCGATCTTCCACGCGCTCGAACTGCCCGAGGAGATCGAGTTCGTGGATATGCCGGTCCACTTACGCGATAAATATCAGTACTACACGTGCGCGACCGTGCGGCGCCTGCACGCCGCCGGGTACGACCGGCCGGCGACGCCGTTGGCCGACGCCGTCACGGATTACGTCGTCAACTACCTCGTGCCGCAGCGGCCGCTCGAAATAGCGGACGCCCCGGTCGCAGCCCCACTCAAAGCTCCATCCTAGAAGGGACTCGATGCCGCAACCAACTCGTGCAGAGCGCCGCCGCAACGATCGCGGAGGCGCAGCGCCCCCGCCGCGCCGCGATCCGATGCGCCCGATCTACGTCGGGGTCGCAATCGCGCTCGCCGCGCTGATCCTCGTCTTTCTCGGATATAACTTCTGGCAGAAGCAGCAGATCGCGCAGGCCAACGCGACGCCGAGCCCCGGCCCCAACGCTTCGTCCAAACCGGTTCCGCTCGCCGACGGCCAGGCGCTGGGCGAGAAGTACTTCAAATCGAAGTATCCGGTAACGGCGCAGGGCGGTCGCGGACAAACGGTTGACGGCATATCCTGCGGAACGCAGGAGTATGCGACGCTCCACGTGCACACGCACCTGGCGATTTTCTACGACGGCAAGCAGATCCAGATTCCGCAGTACGTCGGCTTCGCGCCCAACCCCGCGGGCGGCTGTCTCTATTGGCTGCACACGCACGATGCCAGCGGCATCATCCACGTCGAGTCGCCGCAGCTCTCACCGCCGCAGGGCGGACCGTTCACGCTCGGGATGTTCTTCGACATCTGGGGCGAGCCGCTCGGTCCGAACAACGTGGCCGGCATGGCAGGGCCCGTGGTCGCCTACGTCAACGGAGCGAAGTACGAGGGCGATCTGCGTGCGATCGAGCTGCACTCGCGCCAACAGGTCGTGCTGGAGATAGGCACGCCGCTCGTGCCGCCGCCGAACTACGTCTTCCCGGCCGGAGACTGACGCAGCACCGATTCGATCGCAGCGGCGAGGACGCCGTACGAAAGCTCGCCGCTGTTGAGATACAAAACTTTCTTGTTCGTGCCGATAATGACAAACGACGGAAAGCCGTTCTGCAGGTAGAGATTGGCGACGTTCAGGAGCGGATCGTACGCGACCGGATACTGCACGTTGAAGCGCCGCGCCCAGGCCACGACGTCCATCTGGGACGAGGTGGAGACGCCGTCCATCCCCGTATCGCTTCCGGAGACGCCGACGAAATCCACGCGCGTGTGGAAGTCGCGATAGAGCCGGTCTACCACCGCCGTCATGCGTTGGCAGTGCGGGCACCACGTCGCGAAGACTTCGAGAAACACCGGCTTGCGCGCCTTGGCGAGATCGAATAGGCCCTGCGTCGTCGCGACTTCGAAGGTCGGCGCGGGGCTGTGCAGCACGGCCTTGCCGAGAATCGGCGATTGGGAGGCGGTCTGCACCTGATGCCGGTTCGGGCCGAAAAAGTAGACGAGCACCGCGGCGAGCGCGATGGCCGCGAGCGCGAGAAACGTCGCGCCGAGCAGTCCGCGCCGGTTCACGCGCCGCGCAGCTTTCGATCTACGGCGTACGGCCCCGGCGCTCGCCACGCGACGAACGCGCCGGCGGCAGCCAGCGCCAGGTCGAATCCAACGTGCGGCCAATCCGCCTGCGTGACGTCGTTCGGGCCGAAGCAGCCGCAGTTCGCCGGAATGTGGCGCATAACGGCCGAAGCGATCGCGCCGGCGTAGAGCACGAACTGCAGCGCTGCGATCGCCGCGACGGCTCGCGTGAAAAGGCCGACGATCAAATAAGCGCCCGCGAGCACTTCGAGGTAGGGCAACGCCAGCGCCAGCGGGCCGACGATCGCTGCAGGGAGCAGGCGAAAGCCGGCAATGCTCGCCGCCAGATCCGCCGCGTGCCCGATCTTGAGAACTCCCGCAAACGAGCAGCAGGCCACCCAAAAGCAGGCGGACGACCAAAACGATCGCTTCCATCTTTCGCAGTTTTGTTGCGCCCCGGCGGGCCGAACCCCTGGCGCCCGTCGTAGTATGAGGTTATGCGCTCCCTTCGCCCGCTCGTTCTGCTCGGACTCGCGGCGCTTGCCGCCTGCGGCGCGAGCGGCCCGGCGGCACCCGATTTCACGTTGCGCGACGACGCGGGGAACTCTTGGACTCGCTCCCAGCAACGCCAGGCGATGCTGCTCGATTTCGGCTTCACGCACTGCGGGGATACGTGCCCGCTCACGCTCTCGAAACTCGAACGAGCCTCGCAGCAACTTGGCGCGCGCGCGGGCGACCTGCAGATCGTCTTCGTCACGGTAGATCCCGCGCGCGACTCGCCGGCCGTGCTGCGCGATTTCCTCGCGCGGTTTGCGCGTAGCGGCGGCAGCCGTTTGGTCGGCCTCACCGGCACGAACGCGCAAATAACCGGCGTCGAACGCGCGTACCACGTCTGGGCGCAGAAGATGCCCGCCAAACGCGGGAGCGACGACTACGACGTCATGCACGCTTCGACCGTCTTCTTCATTGACTCGCGCGGCGTCCAGGGCGGGCTTCACGACGATACGGAGTCGCCGTCGTCGTTGGCCCAGGCGATGCGCTCGCTGCTGCAATGATCGCGCTGCTGGCGGCCGCCGCGTTCTCGCTGGCCCCGATCCACGGCGTGGTGATGGAGACGCTGCACGACGGCACGGCGATCGTGAATGCCGAGGCGCTCACGCAGATGCGCCCGGCCGAGATCCGCCGCTACCGCTTCGACCCGCCCGCGCAGTTCCGCAACGGTACGGAGATAGACGCCTTTCTCGATCTGGCCGCGCGCCCGCCGCTTCTGCGCGACGCCGTCGCCGCCGGGCCGTTCGCACCGGGTCTGCCCGATCCCGGCCGCGTCGTCGCGATGGACGTCGGCAGCCCGTTGCCCGCCGCCGCGCTCGTGGACCAACGCGGCCGTCCCGTCGCGCTCGACCGCACGTTCCGCGGCAAGGTGCTGCTCCTGTCGTTCGTCTTCACGCGCTGCCCCGACCGGACGCTCTGCCCCGCGATCAGCGGGAAGTTCGCCTACCTGCAGCAGCACCTCGATCCGCGACGTTACGCGCTGGCCGAGGTCACGCTCGACCCGCAGTACGACTCGCCCGCGGTGCTCTCGGCCTACGCGGACTCCTACGGCGCCCTGCCCTCCCACTGGAGCCTGCTCACCGGGATGGGCTCGACCATTGCGCACCTGCTCGATCAGTTCGGCATCTCGTCGCTGCGGGTGAGCTCGAGCAACTTCCTCCACAGCGACCGTCTCTTCATCGTGACCCCGGCCGGGCGCGTCGCCTACGTCGTGGAAACCGCCGACTGGGATCCGCAGGCCGTCATCGCCGAGGCGCAAACGGTCGCCGGACTGCCCGGCAATCCGTTCGAGCGCTTCAAACTCGCCCTCATCGCGAACGTCATCGCGCTCTGCGGCGGGAGTCAGTTTGCGGGCATCGCTCTGATGGAACTGACGCTCCTCGTTCTCATCACGAGCATCGTGGCCGGCGCGATGTGGGGCGTGGCGCGTCTCATCTGGGGAAAGCGAGGATGACATGCCGGGCAGAGCAAGGAAGCCTAGGCAGACTCCATGGAGACCGCGCGCAAGCCGCTCGAGGATACGACGCTGGACCAGTCGGCGTTTCTCGAACGCGCCCTCGAACAGTACGGCAATGCGACCTATACGTTCGCGTATCGGCTCACGCGCAACGAGGCCGACGCGCGGGACCTCACCCAGGAAGCGTTTATCCGCGTCTATCGGGCCTGGAAGAGCTTTAAACCAGGGACGTCCTTTCTCTCCTGGATCTACCGCATCGTAACGAATCTTCACCGCGACGAACTTCGGCGCCGCAAAGGACGTTATCATGAAGAGATCCCCGACGACAACGCACCGCAAGCCTTTGGCGGAGGACGTCCTCTAGCAGTACAACCAATCGACGAGTACGTGGAAGGATACTTCAGCGAGCCGGTCTCCAAAGCGCTGCAGAGTCTGACGGCCGACCAGCGGCAGATCGTGCTGCTCGCCGATATCGAAGAATGCAGCTATCAAGAGATAGCAGGCATCGTCGGCTGCTCGGTCGGAACGGTCCGCTCGCGCCTTCATCGCGCTCGCGGACAGCTGCGTACACTCGTCAACCGCTATATGAAATCTTCACCATGAACGACGTGCATCCGACCCTCGACCAGATCGTAGACTACCTGCATGGCGAACTCCCCGCCGCGCAGGACGCCGCCGTTCACGCGCATATAGCCGGATGTTCCGACTGCGCGCAGGCGCGCGACGCCGAAATGCAGATCACCGATCGACTGCGCGAGCACGGGCGGGCGGAAGAGCGCGAACTGCCGGCGGGGCTGGCGGCGCGCATTCGAAGCGCGATCGAGAGCGAGCGTTCCCCCTCGCTGTGGGAGCGCCTGAGCGCCGGGTTCCGCCCGGTCGCGCTCGTCCCGGTCGCGGCGGCGATCGCCCTGCTCCTGTACGTTGGGTTCGGCCATCGCGGCCAGGCCGTCGCCTCTTCGATAGACGCGTCGTACTACGTCCAGAACCATGCCGCGCTAGCGGCGACGACGCCGTTCTCCGGCGAGCAGGCGCTGCCGGACCTGCTGTCTCCCGATGCCGCACCCGCCGACGAGCACCCGGCCGATGAAACGCGCTAGCGCGTTCGTCCTCGCCTTGCTCGCGGCGAGCCTGCCCGCCGATGCGGGCTCTGCGGGCAGCGCGCCTACCGATACGCTGCTCGCGCGCGCGATCGGTTCGGACGCATCGGCATCGTATACCGGCGTCGTGGAGGTCGTGCGCTTCGGCAGCCGGACGAGCGAAGCATCGGAGTACCGCATCGAGCATCGCGCTCCCGATTTTACGCGCCGCCTCTACGTTGCGCCCGCGTCGCTCTCCGGCGATGCCGTCGTTTCGAAGGGCGACGTCAGTTTTGCCATAGACTCAAAGCGCGAGCGTATCGTCGAGTCGAGAAACGATGCCGTGGACGATCCCTTCGCGCGCAAAGACAACTACGCGCTCTTGCGCGCGAACTACGAGGCCGTCGCCCGCGGCGCCGATATCTTCGACGGCCGGCAAACGGCAGAGATCGCGCTGGTCAACCGCTGGAGCCATCGCACGGTGCTCTTCATGCGCGTGGATCGCGCGACCAACGTCGTGCTGGATCGCCAGGAGTTCGGACCCGACGGAGCGATCGAAAGCGAAGTCCGTTTCATCGAGATCCGCTATGCGGCGACGATCCCAACCTCCGACTTCGCTCTGCCCAAAGCCTACAAACTCGTGCAGGGTCCCACCTTCGGACGTCCCTCGGAGAACGCCGCCGAGGTCGTCAGCCATGCCGGCTTTCAGGCGCGGGAGCCCAAATCGCTGCCTAACGGCTTCTCGCCGGTGGAGGGGACGATCGTGGAGCTCAAAGGCGTCCGCACGGTGCATCTCCTCTACTCCGACGGCATTCGTACGATCTCGCTCTTCGAGAACGCGAAGGCTTCGAACGCGGATCTGAGCGCGCTGCAGCCGCAGGCGACGAGCGTCGCCGGCCGCCGCGCGCAGTACGCCGAGCGAGGCCCGCTCGCGCTGCTGACCTGGACCGACGGCGATCTCTCCTACACGCTCGTCGGAGAGATCGCCCTTCCCGATCTGCAGCGCATCGCCGCCTCGCTCTCGCCTTAGAGCTTGATGTTCGCCGTGATGTAGGCCTGGAACGGCGACTTAACCGAGTTGTTCAAGCCCGAAACCAGGTACGGACCGAGAGCCGGCTCGTAGGGATAGAGCAAGAACTTCTGAACGATCGTCGCCGCATTCTTACCGTTCACGGTCGAGGTGCTGCCGGGCGGGTTGTAGCCGTTGCCGACCGGCGGAACCAAACCGTTCCCCACGACGCCGTAGGAGCAAATGTTCGGATCGTTGTACGTCCACGGCGCGCTCGTGCCGCCCCAGCACGTATTGACGATGTTCGCCATTGACGCGGTGAGCGTGATGCGCGGCGAGAGATCGTACGACGCCTGCAGGTTGAACATGAACTCGTTCGGCTGCGTAAACGCTCCAAGATTGTCGTAGACGCCGGTGAACGGATCGGGAATGACCAGCGAGCTAGGACAGGCCGACGCGTCGTAACGGCGCGAACCTTGCAGCGGCACGCACCCCGGATCGGCCGGGTCGATGCCCGGCGAGGACTCCGGCGCGCCGTATTTGCCGCCGCCTTGGAACTGCAGCGACGGCGTGATCGCCCAGCGATCGTGCCGGTAGTTGAGCAGCATCGTCGCGACGTACGGCGAGTTGTACGCATTCGCCGCCGTTCCGATGCCCGCCGGGAAGACGTCGTAAGTCGCGAAGTTCTGCCCCGGATCGAGCAGCGACTGCGCCGGCGCGCTCCAGTACGGGTTGAGTACCGCGCCGGGCGCGTTACACGGCGCAGGCTGGCCGTCTTCGTAGCATTTCGCCGCCCCAACGCCGCTCGTGGTCGAGCCGCAGAGCGGGATCCCGTACTGCGACTTGCCGACGTCGGCGCCGCCCTTCGCGCACGCCCTCGTATAGGCGTTGTAGTTGGAGATCGTCGCGTTAATCGGCGAGATGATCGTCGTCCCGTTCGGCAGCGTTCCGTACTTGATGTACGAGTTCGTGTAGGCGAACGAGAGCAAACCCGAGAGCCCGTTGCGGGAGAAGTCGCCCTTCTGCGTCTGGAACTCGACACCCTGACTGCGCTGGCTGCCGACGTTGAGCCCCGAGATAAAGCCCGTCGCTTGGTTCAAGTAGAAGTTCTGGATTTGGTTCTGGGTCTGCCGCAGGAACGGCGTAACCTTGAACGACCAGTCGGTGCCCTTGATGTGCTGCTCGTACGAGATATCGTAGTTCAGCGACGTCGGGGGCGCCACGGGAAGTCCCGGCGAGTTGCGCCCGTACGGATACAGGTTCGGGCCGAGCAGCGCGAACGGGATGTCGTTCTGGAGCGTGTTGTAGATTTCGTAGGCGGTATTGGGCGCTTCGGTGTAGCGGCCGAACGAGGCCCGGATGACCGTGTCGGGGCTGAGCGTGTACGTGCCGCTAAAGCGCGGCTGCCATTCGTTGAACGTAAAACTCTGATAGGCGACGTTCTGCAGAGCCGCGGCATGATAGCCGGCGGGGCAGGCCGACGTCGGTCCCAGCGTCCCCGGCAACTGCGACTTGTCGATCGGCTGGCCGGTCAGGTCGTTCACGCACGTGTCGCGATTGTACGCGTTGTACCAGAACTGGCGCGCAACGCCGCCGTTGCCGTTGACGTTGCCGTTGAGCCCGTCGAAGGTGAAGCTGTCGAGCCGGACGCCCACGTTCAGGAGGATCTTGTCGTTCGGACGGTACTCGTCGGTGAGCGAGGCGGCGCCGAACTTCGGCTGCACGTTGTTGTAGGTCGCATACAGGCCGTTCTCCGCCAGCAGGTACGTGCAGGCGGTCTTACCCGGAACGCGCGGATCTACGCAAGACCCAGGCAGCGCGGCCGGACCTCCACTGGGCGATGCGTTCGGTTCGTAGAGCTGGTCCCAGTTGACGAACTGCGCCGCGCCCACGCCGGGGTTGCAGCTCACGGGCTGGCCGCCGCCGGGCCCGTAGCAGAAGCCTCCGTAGGGATCGGCCGAGTTCACGACGACGGCTGCCGTCGTGCGGTTGGGGCCGCCGAAGGCGGCGAAGTTATTGTACATCTGGGTGTTGTTGTCGCGGATCGTGCTGGCCGTGACGTACGAGCCCTGCAGGCTCAACAGGTTCTGCGCGTTGATCTGATCCTGGAACTGTGCGCTCACGCCGCGGGTGTGCGAACTGAGTTCGTAGTCCGGAGCGGTCGGGCAAGCGTAGAAAAACGCCGCGCACTGGGCGCCGACGAGATCCCACGTGCTGTAGTACGTGTAGCCGTATATCCGGAAGAAGGCCGTCGAGCCGAAGTTCTTCGTGTACTGGAGCTTGACGATCTCCTGCTGGTTCTGCGAGCCGTCGCGTTGGCCGTTGGGAACGAATCCGTACGAGGATCCCGTCGAGAAATCCGACCAGCGACGATTGGTGGAGCTGAACGGATAGAAGTAACGAGACGTGCAGCCCGGTCCCATCGTCGCCAGCTGACCGGAAGAAAACGTCTGACCGACGGCGCCCGGGCAGTTCCACGAGAGGCCGTCGATGTACGGCGTCGTCGAGCCGACCGGCAGGTTCGGCGCTAGACCGAGCGTTGCGAGGGGATTGATCTGTCCCCAACATTGCGAGCCGGAGAGGCTGGACGAGCACTGCGGCGAGGCGACGTCGTTGTTGGAGCTGTAAAACGAGTTCTGCAGGTACGAACTGTCCCACAGGAGCTGGATGTCGTCGCGGCCGCCGTCGTTATGGTGCGGAATGCCGATGTGGACGTTGGCGACCACGTCGCGCGAGGCGATCTGAGCGAAGTTCATCCAGTTGAACGGGCCGAGGTAGTAGCCGCCTTCCGCGTAGAGCGGATACTGGGAGGTCGTGAGCGGCGCGAGCGGCTGTCCGAGCCACGAATCGTAGCTCGCGCCGTTGTTGTCGTCTACGTAGCGAAAGCCCTGATTGTATCCGGCGATGCCGAGGTAGTAGGAGAAGAGCCGGTCGGGCGTCGCGCCGCCGATCTCGACCATCGCGCGATGGTAGTACGTCGGCGTGCCGATGCCGAGCGACGCGTCGGCGAAGCCCGGATACGTGCCGGTCCGGATAACTTGATTGACGTACCCCGCTAGGCCCTGGCCCTCGGAGTTGGCCGGGTTGGCGCCGGTGTAGACCTGCACTTCGGAGTTTCCGAGCGATGATGCCGCACCCGACGGATAGTTGTCGAACGACCGATTCACCGGCACGCCGTCGAACTCGTACCCGACCTGGTCGAAGTCGCCGCCGCGGATGTGAACCGTATCGAAGTAGCCGCTCTGGTTTGGTACGACGTACGCGCCCGGAACGGTCGAGATGGCCGAGTAGGCGGAGTTGAGGTTGCCGCCGCCGCCGAGCGCGCCGGCGGTGCGCTGCGTCGCGGCGTTGAGCGAGTAGACGTCCGCGGTGGTGCCCGATTTCACGAGTGAACCGGAGGCTACGGCGTTCACGCGGGCGATCGTCCGCAGCGCCTTCGGCATGCGAATGCTCACCGTCTGCACGGTGTCGGCGAAGACGACCTGCCCCGGCGCGCTCGTGGCCTGGTAGCCCTCTTTTTCTACGCTGAGCGTGTACGTATCCGGCGCGAGCGTCAGAAAGCTGAAGTGGCCGGTCGAGTCGGTCGTCGCGGATGTTGTTTGAGACGGACTGTTTGCCGTTACTCGCGCTCCGGCGATGGGGGCCGAGCTATCGGCGTCTACGACGGTTCCCGTGAGGCCGCCGGTCACGCCCGCCAGCGCCCACGTTTCCTGGCAGAGCAATGCGACGAGGAGCAACGACGCGGTACCGAAATGGCGGAGCGATCTCCGAAACATACGCACCTCCTACAAGTCGTCGGGACTTGCGTAAGCAGGTTCGCAGCCGCCTATGAGCCTCCTTGATGCTGCGTTAAGAATGCTCCCAGAAACGCTTGGACGCTCTCGCGCAGGCGCGCCGGGACTGCGGCGGGATCCGCCGTGCTCGCCTGCCCCGAGCGCGCGTCGTGCGCCGCGGCGATGGATGCGACGGACTGCGCGATCGCGTCGAGGCGGTACCCGCCTTCGAGCACGTACGCCGCCGCGCCGCCGCAGTAGGTTTCGGCGACGCCGCGCACGGCGGCGGCAATCGGACCGGCAGCCTCCACGCCCACGCCGAGATCGCCGACCGGGTCGCCGGCGACGTAGTCGAAGCCCGCGCTGACGACGATGAGGTCGGGCGCGACGGCGCGCGCCACGGCCGGGAGCAGAAACTGCCAGATCGCGACGAACGCCTCGGTGGAGACGCCGCTCGCCGGCAGCGGCACGTTCAGGACGACGTCGTCGCCCCGGCGATAGCTGTGCGCGCCTGTGCCGGGATAGGCCGGTGCGGCATGGGTGGAGAGATACGAAAGGCCCTCGCCGGCCACCGCCTCCGTTCCGTTTCCGTGATGGTAGTCGAAATCGGCGACGAGCACGCGCCGCCCCGACGCGCGTGCGGCGATGGCCGCGTTGTTCAAGAGGCAGAATCCCATCCCGCGATCCGGCTCGGCATGATGGCCCGGTGGGCGAACGAGCGCGAAGACCGCCTGCGCGCCGTCGAGAGCGGCGCGAGCCGCCGCGACCGCACCGCCGGCCGCCCTTCGGGCCGCGCGCAGCGAGGATGCGTCAACGAGGGCATCTCCGGTGGAGAGCTCCCGCACGCCGGAGAGGCCGGAGGTCTCGCGGCCGAGCAGTTCCAGATACGCCGGGGTATGAACGAGCAGAATTTCCTCGTCGGTCGCGTCTCGCGCTGCTATGCTCTCGCCGAGCAGGCCGGCGGCGCTAAGACGTTCCCGGACTGCCTCAACCCTGGCAGGCCGCTCCGGATGATCCACTCCGCGCAGGTGCTCGGCGCAGAGCGGATCGGTGACGAACTTCAGCCCGAGTGCTTCGCCGGAGCCGCACAGCCCTCGGACGCTGCCTTTTTCACTTTGTCGTACTCCTGCGTCCCCTTCTTCATCATCGGCAAGAGGCGCTTGTACGTCGCCACCGCCTTAGCGCACTGATTCGAGGCGGCGTACGACTTGGCGGCGATGTAGAGATACTGAGGGTTGGCCTCCAGAAAGCCCTTGGCCGCCTTATCGAGCGCGTCGAAAATCCGGGCGGCCTCCTTGTAGCTCTTCAGCTCGTAGTCCGCGCCGCCGACGCAGCTGAGCGTGTCGGGCGAACGCTGGATCTCGAAACTTTTGCCGCACGCGTCGCGCGCGCCCGAGTAGTCGCGCACGCGCGTGTACGCCTGCCCGAGCAGGGCGTAGCCCTGCGCGTCGGGCGAGATCTGCGTGTAGTGTTTGAAGTACGCGATCGCTTGATCGGTCCGGCCGCCTTGCAGCGCGGCCTCGCCGAGCCCCATCAGGGCTCCGGCGTTGTCCGGCTCGAGCGCCAGAGCCGCCTGCCACTGCGTAGCTGCCTGCGCGAACTGATGCTGCGAGGCGAGGTAATCGCCGTAGGCTACGAAGCCGGTCGCCACCTTAGGAAACGTCGCAACGGTCTGCTGGAAGATCGCATTCGCCTGCGCGTCCTTCTTTTCCGAAGCGAAATAGCCGGCCTTGCGCGCCATGATCGCGACCTTCGTGCCGTCGGTCGGCGCGGCGACGACCGCGTCGTCGTACGCCTCGGATGCGTGCGCGTCGTCGTGTTGACGAGCGTAGAGATCGGCCTTGAAGACGAGCGCTTGAACGTCGCGCGGATTGATTGCAAGCGCCCGCTGAACCGTCTGGAGCGCCATCGGAATGTTGTCCTGCTGAGCGTAGGTCGTCGCGATCTGGAAGAGCGGGGCCGTATCCTTCGGATTGAGCAGCAGCGCGGCCTCAAACTGCGCCCGCGCGTCGTCGAAGTGCTGCTCGGCGGCGTACACGCTGCCCAGCGTCATCAGCGCCGTGCCGTCGGTCTTATTGAACGTCACCGCTCGTTTGGCTACGCGCTCGGCATCGCTGAAGCGATTCTCTTTGATGTAGATGTCGGCAAGCTGTGCCAGGATGCCTAGATTCGTCGGATCGAGATTGGCCGCTTGTTCCATATCGTAGGTCGCGACCACCGAGTTGCCGAGCTGCTCCTCGGCGAATCCGTCGTAGTAGAAGACCTGCGCCGACTTATCTCCCATCTGCAGCAGGTGCTGCGTGTACTGCAGCGTCACGTCGGGCCGGCCGAGCTGCAGGTACTGCGCGGCGAGCTGCGTCATCGCCAGTTCGTCGTTCGGATTCGCCTTCAGTTTGGCGTTCAGGCGCGGAATCGCGACCTCGGGCGGCTCGGGGCTCGCGGTCGGCAGCGCCGACGGCACGGGCGACGGGGTCGGCGTACCCTTGCTGCCGCCGAAGAGGCCGGCCTGCGCGGCGGGCGTCGTGGTCAGAACGCCCGCGACGAACGCGAGAGCGAAGAGTACGAGGATCGGGAGTTTCTTCAAGAAGTTTATCCTTTAGCCGTTTCGATGAGTTTCGTCAGCTCGGGAACGATGCCGAATGCGTCGCCGACAACGAGGAGATCGCTGAACTCGGCGATCGGCGCTGCGGCATCTTTGTTGATCGCGACGATCGTGCCCGACGAGCGCATCCCGACCTTGTGCTGTATTGCGCCCGATATGCCGATTGCGAAGTAGAGGTTCGGGGTCACCGTCTTACCGGTCTGGCCGATCTGCAGGTTATACGGAACCCAGCCCGCGTCGGCCGCGGCGCGCGACGCGCCGACCGCACCGCCGAGGGCGCGGGCAAGCGGCTTGAGCATCGTCTCGAACGGCTCGGGGCCGCCGAGGCCGCGGCCTCCGGCGACGACCACCGGCGCTTCCTCGAGCGCAAGCTCGCCCGCGCCTTCCTCGACGTCGCTCTCGATCTGGGCCGGATATCCGCTGGCCGGCGGCTTGGCCAGCGGTTCGACGCGCGCGTTGCCGCCGGCGGCGGCGATAAAGGCGTTCGGGCGAACGGTCGCAACGCCGTACTCGCCGGGCCGCAACGCGCAGACCGTGACGAGCGCGCCGCCGAGCTTGGGCGACGTGCAGGCGATCGAGTCACCCTCGACGTGGATATCGGTAACGTCGGCCGCCAGCCCCGCGTCCAGACGCACCATCAGTCGCCCGGCGACGTCGCGGCCCGAGAGCGTATTCGGAATCAGGAAGAGCGAAGGTCCGACGGCCTTGGCCGCCGCCTCGAGATACGCAACCGTCGGATCGAGCAGGAAGCCGTCTACGTCGGAATCTTCCGCGAGGTAGACGGCGTCGAGCGGATAGCCCTTCAGCTGCTCGGCCAACGAGGCCGCGCCCGCGCCCAGCACGACCGCACACGCCTGGCCGCCAAGCGCATCGGCGACGCGGCGTGCCTCGCTCGCGAGTTCGAAGGTGACTTTACGCGTCTGACCTTTTCGATGTTCGGCGTAGACGATGACGTTTTTCACGATTATACGAGCTTCTTCTCTTTGAGGAATTCGAAGATCGCCGCGGCGCCCGACGCGCCGTCGGCTGCCTCGACGGTTCGGCCTTTGCCGCGGGGCGGCGGCGGTGCGAAACTCTCCAGTTGCGTCTTCGATCCGGCCGTGCCGACCGGCCGGTCGAGCGAGAGATCGGCCAGCGTTTTCGCGGCGATCGTCTTTTTCTTCGCTCCCATGATGCCTTTGAGCGACGCGTAGCGCGGCTCGCCGAAGGTCAGCGCGGTCGTCATCAGTGCGGGAAGCGGCACCGAGACGTTTTGGTAACCGGCATCGGTTTCGCGTTCCACGCTCAGGCGGCCGCCGGCTACCTGCGCCTTGCGGACGTTCGTAACGCAGGGCAGGCCGAGATGCTCGGCGAGCGCGCCCGGCACGGCGCCGGTACTGCTGTCGTCGGTGAGGCCGCCCACGATCAGCAAGTCGAAGGGAATCGCGCGCAGCGCAGCCGCCATCGCGTAGGCGCTAGCCCAGACGTCGCTGCCTTCCAATCCCGCATCGCTGAGAAGCACCGCCTCGTCGGCCCCCATCGCCAGCGCTCGGCGCAGCGACTCTTTGAGGCTCTCGGGCGCCATTGTGAACACGGTGACGGTCGTGTCGTCGCCGGCGCGCTCTTTCAACTGCAGCGCCGCCTCGAGCGCGTACTCGTCGTAAGGGTTGAGAACCGTCTCGACCCCCGTGCGGACGAGACGCTTCGTCTGTGGATCTATGCGTTTCTCGGCGTTTGGGTCCGGAACGAGTTTAATCGTCACCACGATCTTCACGTGGTCCATCGGCCTCCGTCGGGAAATGGGAGGGATAAAGGGAGAACCGCGTCTTGTTGGTCGCCCGGCGAAGGGGGACCTGCCGTTCGCACTTAGAGGAAGGGGGCGCCATTCTGCCTGCGAACGCGCGGGGATGCGGCACTGCGCAATCCTCCTGATCCTTCTCAGCATCGCCATGCTCCCGGCCGTCGCCTCGGGCGGCTTCGTACCGGCCGCCCCGTATGCGACCCGGCAGAGTCCGGCAACGCTCGTGGTGGACGCCTCGCGAGCCTCCGAAGGCTTCCTCCAGGTTCGGGAGAGCATCCCGGCCGCCCCCGGGCGCTTTACGTTCGTCTACCCGAAGTGGATCCCGGGCGAGCACGGGCCGACCGGCCCGCTCAACGATCTAGCCGGCCTGCGCGTCGGGGCGAACGGCGCGACGCTGGACTGGCGCCGCGACGCCTACGATCTCTACTCGTTTCACGTCACGGTGCCGAGCGACGCTCGCTCGATTGACGTGACCTTCGACGTCCTCATGAACGCGCCGGGCGACGTTATGTCTACGCGTTCGCTGGCGATTCTCAACTGGAACCGCGCTCTGCTCTACCAAGACGGCGTGGATTCGCACGCATACTTCGTCAAACCGTCCATCGTTCTGCCGGCCGGTTGGGAGTACGCGACCGCGCTGCGCGGCGCCGTCAAGACCGGCAATCGCGTGGACTTCGACGTCACGCCCCTCAATATGCTCGTGGACTCCCCGCTCGACTGCGGACGGTACGTTTCCAAACGAGACCTGTGGCGCGACGGCAATGCGTTCGTCCAGTTCGATCTCTTCGCCGATCATCCGCAAGACCTCGACGTGCCCCAAGCGCGCATGGAGGCCTACGAACGCGTGCCGGCCGAGGCCTTTGCGATGTACGGCTCGCGCCATTTCGAGGACTACCACGCACTGCTTTCCCTCAGCGACTCGATCGGCTTCCAAGGCATCGAGCATCACCAATCGAGCGACGATCGCGCCTCGGACGATTTTCTCACCAGCGACGACCAGTCGCTCGCCGCGGGCGATCTCATCACGCACGAGTTCTCTCACTCGTGGAACGGAAAGTATCGCCGCCCGGCCGATCTCACGACGCCGAACTTCCAGGTGCCGCAGCTCACCGATCTGCTCTGGGTGTACGAAGGCATGAACCAGTACCTGGGCGACCTGCTCTCCTTCCGATCCGGCATTCGCGAGCCGCGCCTCTTTCCGGAATACCTCGCATCGGTCTACGCCGAGATGGATACCGAGACGGGCCGGGCGACGACGCCGCTCATAGATCTCACCACCGGGGCGCCGTACTTTTACCTCGCTCGCGGCGACTACGGTGCGATACGGCGCAACGCCAACGACTTTTATAGCGAAGGCGACCTGCTCTGGCTGGACGTGGACACGATCATTCGCGAACGTTCGCACGGCGCACGTTCGCTCGACACGTTTCTGCACCGCTTCACCGCGCCGGCCGTGACCGGCCCGATCGTCGAAACGTATACGCGCGAACAGGTCGAGAGTCTGCTTGGCGACGTGGAGCCTTACGACTGGCACGCATTCTTCGAAAAGTACGTCTACGAGCCGGACTTGCATCCGCCCACCGACGAGCTTGCGCGTGCCGGCTGGAAGATCGTCTACACGAAAAAGCCCAACACGTTCGTCGAAGCCGAACAAGCCGACGACAAAGGCATCAACGGCTGGTATTCGTACGGCGCGAACCTCACGGCGAAAGGCGTCGTGAGAGACGTGCGCGAGGCGTCGCCTGCGTGGAAGGCCGGGCTCGCGCCCGGCGCGCAGATCCTCGCGGTGGACGGCCAAGAGTTCTCGCCGGAGGTGCTCGAGTACGCGATCGATCGCGCGCAGCACTCTACGGCCGCAATCGCGCTCGTCGTCAAGCAGACGCGCTGGTTCGAAACGCTCTCTCTCGACTATCACGACGGCATCCGGTACCCGCACCTCGAGCGCATCGAAGGAACGCCCGACATGCTCGCCGCGATCGCCGCCCCGCACGCCAAGTAAAACCGCACGAGGAGGAACCATGTCGCTTTCACGCACGATTCTCACCGGCCTCGCGTTCCTAGCGCTGTGCGCTACGGCCACGGCGGCGCCGGCTCCGGTCATCGTCACCGTGCAGACCGCGAATTGGCAGCCCGGCACCGGCGCGTTCAAGGGCACGCAGGTCGCCACGGTGGTGGGCGATCCCGCCAGGGCCGGAGCCTACTATGCGTATCTCGTCAAGATGCCGGGCGGCCTTAGCATCCCGCCGCACTCTCACGGAATGGCGGAAAACGTGAACGTAATCAGCGGCACCCTCATGGTCGGCCTCGGCGACACGATGAACGTCTCGAAAATGATGGCGCTTCCCGCCGGCGGGATCGCCTCCATTCCGGCCGGCGTCCATCACTACGCGATGGCCAAGGGCCCGACGATCATCGAGGTAAGCGGCATCGGCCCCGACACGCTCGCGCCGGTCCATCCGGCTAAGTAGCAGCGCGCCTCGCATGCCGGCGATCGGGAGCAGGATGAAGTCGCCAACCACGATCGCGATGCTGCTTTCGCTCGCCGGCTGCAGCGCCGGAACGGCCGGCCTGCGAACGCTGCCCGCCGTGCCGCCGGCAGCGCTCTCGCCGGGTCTGCCGGCGCACGCGATCATCGGATTCAGCGTGGACACGCCGCAGCGTGCCGCCACCGCCGCGAAACAAGGCATCCAAACGACGATCCTGTACGGCGCGCCGCCGGCCCCCGGCACGCCCCTGGCCAAGGCCTTCAAAACACACGGCATCACGGTCGTTGACGGCAGCGTCTCGAACGTGCTCTTCGCCTGGGAGTGCCATCGCACGCACACCGTCGCGCCGCCCCCGAGCAGTTACTCCTACAATCCCTACTGCAAGACGGACTTCAATCCGCGCGTTGATTCGCCCAAGGTCGTGCTGCGCGACGTCTCGCGGATTCTCGCGCGCGATGCGAAGCGTTCCTCGGTAGTCGGCTACTGGGTACTCGACGACTGGGCGTGGTGGGACCCGGGGAGCGGCCGCGATCTGCTCCAGAAAATCCACGCGCTGATCGCCGAGCACGCACCGCGCGATCCGGCGATCTGCGGATTCGGCGCGGGCGTCGGCAAGCCGGGCAAAGTCGAGTGGGATCCCGGAACGGCGGCAAACTATTCGAACGCGGGCTGCGACCTCGTCGGCTGGTACAACTACTCGCCGTTCGGCCGGCATCGCCCCTCGTTGGGCAGAGAACTCGACTGGAGCATGTCGGCGCTGCTTCCCGCGATGGCGCGCAGCCTGGCCAAGCGAGGCTGGCAGATGGCGCAGACGCCGCTCTACGGGATCGGCCAAGCCTGGGGCGGTTCGTACGACAAGCATTTCTACCAGCCGGGTCTCACGCGTGGTGAAATGCTCGAACAGGCTCGCGCCTTCTGCCGGTTCGGCGCGACGTACGTCGGCTGGTATGCGTGGGACGACAGCGGCTACAACAAGCGCACGCTGACCCCGAACGATTCGGCCGTCATATCGAGCGGCATCGCCGCCGGAATAGACGCCTGCCGCAAGGTCTGGAAGACGTGACCGCTTCCGGGATGGCCGTATGTCTCTGGAGCTGATCAACACGGCAGCCAGCCTCGCTACCTTTCTCGTCATTGCGGCGACGGCGACCGCGGCGATCGTGCAGCTGCGGCACGCTCGAAGCAGTAATCAAATCGCGGCGCTGAACCAGCTCCTTGGAGCGCAGCAGACTCCGGAATACAAGGAGGCCCGGCACTTCGTTCACACCAAACTGCCCGAGTTGATGAAGGACCCCGCATTTCGGCGGCAACTCGTTGCCTACATGAACAAAGAGCACGTCGCAGCCGAGGTCGAGACGCAAATCGTGCACCTCACCGTGGTCGCAGATTTCTACGAAAATATGGGACTGCTGGTAAAGCGCGGATTCATAGACCGCGACAGCGCGCTCGACTCGTGGGCGTATCACCTGACGGCCGAATGGGGCCGGCTCGAGAGCGCGATCTTACGCTGCCGGCGCGCCGCCGGCGATTCGCTCTGGGAGAACTTCGAGTACCTGGTCGTCCTCGCGCAAGACTGGCAAGCGACATATCCGAACGGCTCGTATCCCGCGAGAATGAGGCGCATCGCCTACGCACCCGACCCCTGGCACGGGGAGGACGGCGGCTAGCGTCCGCTGCCCGGCTTCCCTTGCTGGGCGGCGAACTCGTAAATCGTACCGCGGATCGTCGCGCTGCCGCTCATCTTCTCACCGCTCAAGGTCCCTCTGAACGTCACCTGCCGTATGACGAGAGTGACGTGAGAACCGCTCAAGCCTCCGGTGACCGGGACGTTCTGCGCGTTCGCGAACGGACTGCCCGGACGGTTGGATATGTCCGTGTAGGTACCGCTGATAACGCCGTTGTTAAAGGTCAGGTGCATCTGCCCGAGATAGGGCGTCTGGCTCGAGTTCAGTGGATGGAAACCGATCACGTACGGCACTTTGGCGGCCGTTCCGTTGATCGCGACCGCGCGAGCGAGCGATGGAACGACGAACGCGGCCGCTAGCGTCAGTGCCGCGATGGAAAGCATGCGAGTCATAGCGAACCTCCGTCGGCCTCAATGCCGTTATGGAACGTATACCCTGCGAACTGCCGTACCGCTGCGAACGTTCCGTGGACTGCGACGATCGCATCGTCGCGCAGTTTGGGCGAACCCCACCCGAAAACGCGGACGCACGAGCTGGTCGAGCAGAGCGCGAATATCACGAACGATCGCCCGTCGGGTGACGTCTCCGGCGTGAAGTGCTTAACGGTTCCGGAGACGCGGACGTGCTTGCCGTCGTACGTAGAGGGATCGTTCAGCAGCTGCACGATCGTCGTGGCCGTCAGCCCCGCGATCGGGAGTCCCGTAAAAAGCGCAATCGCTAGCAGTCGGATGGCAAATCGTTTCACGTCGTCCCTCGCATCGGCGCAGCGGTACGCATCTGGCTCGATTCGACGACCCGCGCAACTGTCATGCTGAGCCGTCGAAGCGTGACGACGCGGACTCCGCTCGTCCTTCGACAGGCTCAGGATGACACAAGGCTCAGGATGACACAAGGCTCAGGATGACACGAGTTCGCCTTTCGAGGACGGCATCTGCCGCGTATGGAAGGCCGCACGAGAGTGCCATCCCATCATGCCGGGAGTTGGTTTTCGCATGAAGATTAGATTGTGGCTCGCTATTGCGTCGTGCGCGCTCGTCACGCTGAGCGCCGGCGCTTCCATCGTGAGCCGGGCGGCGGCCGGGGCGCCTTCGTTCGTACCGGGTCCTTGTCCCTCTCCGCCCCAGCCGATTGCGGAACTGCGGCGCGCGCGCTGCGGCCGTCTGCTCGTCCCCGAGGATCGCGAGCATCCCGGCTCGCGCACGATCGGCCTTGCGGTTGCCATCGTCGCGGCGAGTTCGGCGAAAGCGCAGAGCGATCCGATCGTCTGGCTTGCCGGGGGTCCCGGCGACGACGCGATCACCGAGATTCCCATGGCGCTCGCCGGCAAGCTCAATGCGAATCGCGACGTGATCTTCATGTCGCAGCGCGGCACGTATACAGCCCAGCCGCGCCTGACGTGCGAGTCCGTGGACCGTTGGGGCGCGGAGACGCTAAACATGCCGTATGACGCCCGTGCAACCGGGAAAGCGTATTCCGTTGCGACGCGCAAGTGCCGCCAAGAACTCGAGGCGCGGACCTCCGACCTAGCCGCGTACAACACGCTGGAAAGCGCCGAGGATCTGCAAGACTTGCGCGCGGCGTTGCACGTCGCGCAGTGGAACGTGTATGGGATCTCTTACGGCACCGATCTCGCACTCACGTACATGCGGCAGGATCCCGGCGGGATTCGATCGGTCGCCATTGACGGCATCTTTCCGCCGTCGCTCGGCGGTGGGGTCGCGACGTGGAAGAGCGCCGGCGAAGGAATCAATGCGGTCTTCCAAGCCTGTCGCGATCAAGCGCCCTGCCGGGAGCGCTACGGCGACATCGGAGCGACCTTCCGGCGACTAGTCGTCCAATACGAAGCCTCCCCCAAGACGTTCAAGGTTCACGTTCCCGGGCACGCGGGAGAGGTACCCGTGAAGATCAGCGGCGGCATGCTGGTGCAGTGGGTCGTTTCGCCGGGCACGCATGTGGCCGCGACCGTTCCGGCAGCCATCTACGCGCTCGCCCACGGCAACGCGACGCCGATCGCGTCAACCTGGGCCGCCCCGAAGCTGGGTGCCGGGGGTATCGGCGTTTTTGCCAACGGCCTGTTCAACGGGATCGCGTGCGGTGAATGGGTACCATACGAAACCGAACAACGCGTCGTCGCAGCCGGACGAAGCGAGTTCCCGACGTTTCCGATCTCCATCCTGCGAAACGCTCCGAACTTGCCCTTCATGCGCGAAAACTGCCGCATTTGGAACGTTCCGGCCGTATCCCCATCGGTGCGATCGGTGACAAGAAGCACGCTACCGACGCTCGTCATAAGCGCACAGTACGACGCCCAAACCGCGGCCTCGTTCGGCGCCTACGTCGCAAAGACGTTGCCTGAACTCTACCGTCGTCACGATCCCAAACGTGGCGCACGTAGCGTTCGGGAGCCCCTCTGCGGCTGCAAACGCGTGCGCGCATGCCATCACGCGGTCCTTCTTTGACGTGCTAAAGGCCGACACAAGCTGCGTCGCAAGAGTGCCCGCTACCAACTTCGAGATCAAGTGAACCCTCGCCGCGCGGAGCTGAACTGCATTTTAGTATTGTAGATCTCGGAGCTACGATCTGAATGCCGAGGCGCACGCCCCTGGTCGCCCTGGAAGTTTGAGGCGACGAAAACGTCGTAGCGATCTACCTGTTTCCACGACGTAGTCTGCGCTAGCCCCCGCTACCCGGCCGACAACCGCGCGATTCGCGGGTCCGCCCCCGGCCTAGGCGCAACGATGAGTCCGCACCTTCCTAGCCGAACCTAACGAACCGTAGATCGTTTAGCACAGGGGAAGGTAAGGGCCCGCTATCACCACTTCACGCTTCGGACGGCACGCGCTCACTAGTTGCGCGGCTGTGGCGTTGCTCACAGGCTGCGGCGCGAACGGAGGAAGTCCGGCGATCGCAGTCCCCGCGAACGATGCCGGAAACGCACTTCAATACCAGCAAACGTTCGACTACACGGGCGCCAGGCAATCCTTCGTGGTTCCCGCGGGAGTAACGTCCGTTACGGTCGTTGCACGTGGCGCCGCCGGTGCAGGATACGGCCGTTTCGGGAACCCGGGAGGTCTCGGCGGGCGCGTCTTCGCCCTCATTCCGGTCACGCCGAGGGAGCGTTTGTGGGTCTTCGTCGGTGGCGAAGGGGGTAGGGATTCGTCCTATCGCGGTGAGGGCGGCTTTAACGGCGGCGGGAGCGGAGAATGCTGTGGCTTTGGCGGAGGCGGTGCAACGGACATTCGACAGCACGGTGCTGCCTTACGCGATCGGATATTGGTAGCTGGCGGCGGCGGCGGCTCGGGCGGCAATTCCTACGGTGGCGGGGGTGGCAACGGAGGAGGGCTCATTGGCGGCGCCGGCAATCCCGGCGGTTCTACGGATGGTAACGGCGGCGGCGGCGACGGCGGCACGCAACTTACCGGTGGCCACGGCGGCAAAGGCGGAATCGGCATCGGGTATGACGCCGAAAACGGAAAGCGCGGTCGACTGGGCCACCTAGGCGGAGGCGGTCGCGGCGGGCGTGGAGGCCGTAGCGAGACAAGTGACGGCGATGGTGCTAGCGGCGGTGGCGGCGGTGGTGGTTACTATGGCGGAGGAGGCGGCGGGGGCGGCGGTTCCGTCACGGCGGGCACCGGCAGGGCCGGCGGCGGCGGGGGCGGCGGTTCATCGTATGTCGAGCCCACCGCAACGCGCGCGAAAATGTGGCGAGGCTGGAAGAACGCGATCGGCGACGGCCTTATCGTCTTGAGTTGGCAATGAATAACCTGCGCATTAGTTCGGCGATAAACACCTTCGCCTAGCGGCGGCTTAGCGTCGCGCTGCATCGCGGATTGTGCGCCCTTTCAGCCTCGGCCGAACTGCCCGGCGCCTCGCAGCGGCCGTGCGTGCCGGGGTGCGCGGCTGCAACGTGCTATGCGATCGGCGCCGTGCTGCGCACCAGCGAGGCCAAGCTAAGCGCCTAGCTCGATGCGTCCTCGTGAGCGCGGCGGGCGGGGTTATCTCGGAGCTACGCTTACCGTAAGGCCTGCCGGAACAGATTTGCGGCGAACCTCGAACCCCTTTACGGCATCGCCTCCCTCCGGATAAGGCCACCATCCGACGTAAAACTTCGACGCCTCTACGTCATACGGCGCGATGATTTTCCCCCCATAGAGCACGAACGGATTCGATCCCGGAAAGTAGCCCTCGCCAGGCACTGTTAGCTCTATTGCCTTTGTTATCTTTCCAGTCGACCCTACGTCTGAAACTCGGTAAAGCACGCTATTGTGTTTTCCTCCGTAACCGACGACGAGGCTGCCGCCGTCCCATTGTAGCGCTCCTGAAGAGTGAAGGCCCTTGCGCCTGCCTTCCAGCTTGAACCGCTGCAGCCACGTGCCGCCGTAGGCCAGTTTTAGAATCCCCGGGACCACAACGCTTCGGCGCGCTCGGTAGCCGTCAACGAAAAGGTTGCCGCTGCCATCATAGCTGCAAAATTCCATAAAATAAAAATCGGGAGCGGTGTAAATTATTGGGTTGCTAGTGCCTTTGGGGTAGACCCAGATGTTGTCTGCATAATTCGCCACGGCTAGGTCTCCGCTTCGCGGATCGACCGCGCAGCCTACCGGCTCGTTTCCGTCGCTTAGGCGGACGATCGGCTTTGTCCCGGCGTGCGCGTACTCGCTAATCAGCGAGTTTCGGGAATCCGTCACCCAAACGTGTCCGTTTCGATCGGAGCAGAGACCGGTAGTGTATCCGAACCCGCCAAGGACCCCAACAACCTTGTAAGATGGATAAGAGTGAATACGGACCTCGGTCAGACTTGAAACGTAGAGTAAATCCTCGCTCTTCGCTTCCGGCAGCACCCACGACTCGCCACGATACGCGGGCGATGCGAGCGCTGAGGCCTGCGCGCCCGGCGCGCCGATTGGCGGCTGCGATGCGCCGCAGCCCGCGAGCAACGCCATGCCCATGGCTAAGGCGCAGCGTCTAAGTCCTAGGCTCCTCATCTCTATGCTCCTCGCTCCGCGAACGCTGCGGCGCCTTTCGGTTTTCGGCTCGGCCGACGCTGCGCGCCACCGCGGGACCAGCGAAACAGCCCCACGACTGGCCTAGCGTGCTCGAGGTTATCGCTGAGGCGCGAGACTAACCGCAACGCCGCGCGGCGTGATGACATGTTTGGTTAACTCCATGGTCGGCGCGCCACCTCCGGGATAGTTGTAATAGAGGATTCCATAGCTCTGACCACTTCCTTTTGGGTCGTACCAGTTCGGGACGATAACGGACTTGCCGATGATATAGAACTGAAGGATGGTGTGAGCCGTACCACCGAGTGCGACGGTCCCGACTTTCGTGCCTTGGTTGCCGTTGATTGCGAACCGATAAATCACCGGTCGTGTATCGTTTTTGCCGGGCTTTAGGTACGCGCCGATGGCGAGATACCGCCCATCCCACTGCACGTTACCCTCGTTGTCGATCGCGACGTCGAGCTTGATGCGCGCGAACTCATGACTGCCCTTCGGAAGCTCTACGAGTATCGCCTCGTGTGTTTTAACATCGGTGCCGACAATAAAAAGGTTGCCGCTGCTATCGTAGCCGCAAAAACCAAACGCATAGTACTTGGAGGCAGCGTAGGTCGTTGGCTGGCCCTGTCCGCCCTTGAAAATATTTACTCTGTTAGAGAAGCCAGTCGCCGCTAAATCGCCCGTCGTCGGGTCTATGGCGCAAGCGATCGGAGCTACGCGATGGGTCCTGAGGTTCGCGGTTTTCCCGGTGCGACCATGCGCAAACTCGGCCAATCTTGCGTGAATCTCATCCGTGACGAACACATTTCCTTTTCCGTCTACGCACTCACCAACCAACGAGCCGCCAAGCTTAAGGACTCCGACTAGCTTACCCTGGGGATAGCTGAAGACCGAGACTCCCTCATTCGCGTCGGCAACGTATGTGAGGTCTTCGGAACGAGCACCGCGCCTTATCCAAGATGGAGCATCGAAGAACGGCGCCGTGCTCGGCGGTGCCACCGTAGGGCCGATCGGCGGCTGCGATCCGCCGCAGCCTGCGAGCAATCCCGCAGCCACGCAGCTCGTTAGCGCGAGGTGGCCGCATGCAGTAGGTTTCACTCTTTGATTACCTCGAAAGGCAGCTTCATCTGGCGATACTTACGACGGCGCCTGACGGTTTGTCTGGCGCTGACTGCAGCGTCTTTCTAAGCGCTCCTCCGCCAGGGTACGGCCAGAAGGCCACCTCCCCTGAGCAGAAGGCGTTTGCTCCGATAACCGTATGCCCTTGACTAGGATTTACTGGTGTATTCTTTTCGCCAACGATAAAAGGCGCGTACACCACGTTGCTGTTCTTGCAGGAGTCGGTTAGAACTGTCTTGCCGACAATCTTTATGCCAAACCCGTGCGCCTTCTGGACGACTTGATAGATCGTTGTCGTGCGCAAGTACTGGCTGTCACCCGTGCCTGTGTCCGTGAGGGTCATATAGCGGCCGTCCCATATGGGGCTGCCAAAGTATTTAAGAGCATAGAAGTCGACGTTCTTAAGCAGAGTGCCACGCGCAGGCAACTCGCAGACCCTAACGTCGCTGCCGGTCAATACGGCTTCCACGTACAGATTGCCGTCGTTGTCGTAACCGGGGCCCAACATTTCAGCGCAGCCCGAAGCCTCGTATTTCGCCGGCTTTCCGGCGGCATGTTTCCAGACCTCAAGCACGCCGACGGCCGTAGACACGGCAAGATCCCCATTCGCTGAAACGGAGCAACCTACGGGTTCGGTCGCCGTAGGAAGGTTCTTCAGTGGTCGTGTTCCGCCGTGAGCGTATTCCACTACGGACCCGGGTTCGCTCGTAAACCAAACGTCGCCATCCGCATCAACGCACGCATCCGCAGGCTTATGCAAACCACCGAGCTTACCGACTAGCGACCCGGTCGCATAGTTGTAGACGTAAACCCACCCGCTCCTACCGTCGGAAACGTACAAAAGCTTCTTAATCGCCTTAGCGTTTGGTAACATCCACGATCCATCGCGCTCTGCCACCGGGCGGCTTTGCGCCATGCCATCGGGCGCACGAGCGGCCCTGCGTTCTTCCACAGTCCTGCGACAAGCCGCGGCATGAAACTGGCGAGCGCGTGCGGCATAGATCGCGGGTCCTCATATGCCTTGCTCCTCCTTCCGTAAGGTGTTTGGGGTTCAAGTGCCGGCGACGTACGAGACGCTGAACGGAAAGGCGCCTTCGGTCTATTGAGTCTAACGCCATCGCGGACGCCGTGAAATCTAAACCGACGCTTACGTTCGGCGTCGAAGACGATCAAAACTTCACTTATAGAGCCGAGCCGCCCGGGGGAACGTCCATCGGCGGCCCAGCCCCGGCGGACCTCTTTTCGACCTCACGCAGCGCGCTAGCACCGGTTCGCCCTTCGTACAGGTTCAGGGTGACACGTCCTTCGACAGGCTCAGGATGACACGTTTGGATGACACGTTTGGATGACACGTTTGGATGACCGTTTAATGGGATGGCCGGGGGTCGAACCCGGATGCCCTCGCGGGCAACGGATTTTAAGTCCGTCGTGTCTGCCAGTTCCACCACCATCCCTTGCCGCGGCGAGCGGCGCGCTACTGCTGGTAGTGCTCGACGATCTCGCCGCTGCGTAAGTGCGCGACGCTCGGATCTTGCCCCGCGTCGCGGCGAGCGCGGCGCTGGCGCAGAAGGTCCCAGTACTGGTCCAGCCGCACGGAGATGGTCTCGAGACGCTCGCGATCGTCCGGCGTAAGGCCGCCGGCGTCGCCGTGTTCGAGCAGGCGATGCTCTTCGGCTACGAGCTCCTCGATGTGTTCGTGTATCTGCGTATCGTTCATTACCGCATTCCCCTTCGAGCCCTCACCCCTGCGCGCGGAGCCGGGCGTTGTCCTGCCGAGGCGTCGCGCGCCTGCAAGAGGATGCCCAACAGCAGGTCGGCCGTCGTCGCGACCGCTTCCTGCGCGCCGAGGATCTCCATCGCCGCCTCAATCGCGATGATGCCCGCCGGCAGAATGTCCGCACGCTGCGGTCGCATCCCCGGGACCGCCTTGCGCTCTTCCAGCGTCATGCCGAGCAGTTGCTCGAGAACGTTCTGCAGCATCGCGCGCGTGAGCGTGAACGGTCCGGAAATCGGCCGCCCCCGAACGATCGCCGCGGCCGTGGTGGCGCTGCCGCCGACGAGCGCGAAGCGCTCTGCCTTCGGAGATTCTTTCAGCGGGGCGAGCGCCTCTCGTGCGGCGGCCCGGGCTCGCTCCAGGGCCGCGCCGGATGCGACGCTTCCTCCGGCCAGTTCCGGCACCGATTCGGTCAGCCGCACGGCGCCGATCTCGCACGATACCACGCTCTCCGGCTCCAGCGCCGATCCCACCGCGTACTCGGAGCTACCGCCGCCGACGTCGAGCACGCCGATGCTTTGCCCGTTCGATGCACCGAATGCCGTCAGCGCGCCCCGATACGATGCGGCGGCTTCTTCTTCGCCCGAGAGCACGCGCAGCGGTACGCCGAGCACCGCTTCGACTTGCTTGGTAAACGCCTCTTCGTTCGAGGCCCGGCGCAGCGCGCTGGTCGCAACTGCGAAGAGCCGAATATAGCGCCCTCGCACGGCGCGCTGGTACTGCGCGACTGCCTCGAGCGTGCGGCGCACCGGCTCCTCGCCGAGCGCGCCGGGATGGCCGAGCCCCTCGCCGATGCGGGTGCCCGAGGAGCGGGCAAGCTCGATGCGCGGAACGTCCGGCTCGACGTCGGCCAGCAGAAGCCGCGTCGAGTTCGTGCCGATGGAGACGATCGCATACCGCTTGCTCACGCTTGCTGCTTTGCTTCGAAGAACGCAGCGCGGCGTTTCTTGCGCAGGAAGTGCCGCTCGGCCGCCGGCACGCCCTCGGGTGCGTCCCACTCCTGCGTGCTCTTGAGGTAGCCCGCGATCTGCTCTTCGAGCTCGTCGTCGACGATCTGAGGCGCCAGCGAAACCGCGCAGCGCCGCCCCGCGCGGCGCACTTCGAAGGAGAGGCGTTTGCGCCGCGTCAGCGAGCGCTCGTACTGATCGCGATGGATTTGGACGTCGGATGCGCTGGCGCTGGCGATATCGCCGTCGTCCAGACGCACGGTCGCGCCGTAGGCGTTGAGATTGATGACGATGCCTCCGAGGGTGTCGTTCACGGTTGGGTGGAGCTGCCGGGCGCCGGCTGCGGCGAGACGAAGATGATCGTCTCGTTCGGACGTACCAGTCGCAAGCGGTCGTGAATCTCCGGAATGGCGCCCTGCGGGTCCTGCAGGCGGCGCAGTTCGCGCTCTTGCTCCTCGCGCTTGGATTGCAGGGCGCCGATATCGGAACGAAGCGACGACAGTTCGCGTGCGGTCGAGATATTCTCGCCGATCTCGCGGGTGAACTGTACGCCTATCAAGGTAGATACGAGCAGGACGATCGCGAGGGCCGTCAGGCGTCCGGCCGCGCGCAGAAGCGGCTTCGTGCGTGCCGTCATCAAACGCTTGATTTCAGCCCCTCCGCCCGCCGTTCGCCCATGCGACGGTATTTCTCGTAACGCTCTTCGGCAAGTCGCTCCGCGGAAAGCGCCGACAGGCTGGTCAACGCGGCATCCACCACATCGAGCGTTCGGTCCACGACGGCGACGGGATCCCGGTGCGCGCCGCCGAGCGGTTCCGGTACGATCTCGTCCACGATGCCGAAGCGGAAGAGGTCATCGGAGGTCAACTTCAACCGCGCCGCCGCTTCTTCCGCCTTGCCGGCGTCGGACCAAAGGATCGCGGCGCAACCTTCCGGCGAAGCGACCGAATACGTGCTGTGCTCGAGCATGATCACGCGGTCCGCAATGGCCAGCGCCAGCGCGCCGCCGGAGCCGCCTTCGCCGATGACGGTCGCGACGATCGGCACCCGGGCCGCGGTAAACGTGGCTAGGCAGGTGGCGATCGCTTCGGACTGCGCGTGCTCCTCGGAACTGATGCCGGGGTCGGCGCCCTTCGTATCCACGAACGTGACGATCGGCAGCCCCAGGCGCGATGCCAACTTCGCCAGACGGCTCGTCTTGCGATAGCCTTCCGGAGCGGGCATCCCAAAGTTGCGGCGCAGGTTCTCTTTCGTGTCGCGCCCGCGCTGTTGACCCAACGCCATCACCGGGCGCCCGCGCAGCAGCGCGAAGCCGCCCACGATGGACGGGTCGTCTCGATAGTGCCGGTCCCCGTGCAGCTCGTCGAAACGGTCGAAATGCGAGATGTAGTCGAGCGAGGTCGGCCGGGCGGGATGGCGCGCCATGTGCACCTTCTCCCAGGGCGATAGGGTCCCGAAGAGCTCGGCGAGGATCTCGCGGTACTTCTGCTCGAGCGCGGCGACCTCGTCCGACATGTCGAGCGGCTGGGCCGCGCTGGCCGCGCGCAAGTCGGCGATGCGCCGCTCCAACTGGAGCAGACCTTTTTCGCGCTCTACGATGATGTTATTGCTCATGCGCCACGTACTCGAGGAGCCTGACGATCGTATCTTTTAGCGCCGGCCTGTCCACGACCATGTCTATAGCGCCTTTGTCGAGCAGGAACTCGGCGGTTTGGAACTGGTCGGGAAGCCGCTGGCGAATCGTCTGCTCGATCACGCGCCTGCCCGCAAAGCCGATCATCGCCTTCGACTCGGCGACGATCACGTCGGCCTGAAAGGCGAACGAGGCAGCGACGCCGCCGGTGGTCGGATCGGTGAGCACGACGAGCAGAAAGTTGCCGTCCTCCATGAAGCGCGTCACCGCGGCCGTGGTCTTGGCGAGCTGCACGAGCGCCAGCATTCCCTCTTCCATGCGCGCGCCGCCCGAGGCGGTAAAGAGCACGCAGGGCAGTTTGCGACGCCGGCACTCCTCCAGCAAAAGGGCGACCCGCTCGCCGGTCACCTGACCCATCGTGCCGCCGCGGAAGTGGAAATCCATCACGCCCAGGCCCGCTTCGTGGCCGCCGATCTTCGCAAAGCCGCAGACGACGGATTCGGACAGGCCGCTCTTCTCGCGGTCGGCGGCAAGTTTGGCCGGATACGTCTTCTTATCGGACCAGCCGAGCGGATCGTTCGGCACCGCCTCGCCGCCGATCTCCACGAACTCGCCGTCGGCGATGGAAGCGATGCGATCGTAGGCGTGCATCCGGAAATGATGGCCGCAGCGCGTGCAAACGTACAGGTTCGCCGCGAGATCGCGCCCGTACAGCACTTCGCCGCACTTGGGACACTTGGTCCAGAGCGCCGCATCGGCGGCAGCGGTCTCCTTTCCGCGCCGCGCGGGCAGCCAGTCCGGCATCGGCATTAACTCGCGCGCTCGGTCGGCCTGCGGCCGAAGAGCCAGGCCGAGTAGAGCCGAGAGAGCTGCTTGAGGTAGTTGAATATCTCGCGCTCGTTGAGTTTCGAGACGCCTTCCACCCTGTCGGTGAAGACGTACGGAACTTCGATCGCCTTCCCGTAGTGCGCCTTAGCGATCACCTCGAGCCCGATCTTGAAACCGATCGGATCGAGCGTGACGCCTTCGAGCGCGTCGCGCCGAACCAGGAAGTAGCCGCTCGTGACGTCCTTGACGCGCGTGAGGGGACGCGCCAGCGCGCAGGCCACTCGCGACGTCACGATGCGCCGCATGGGCCAGTTGGTGATGCCTCCTCCCGGAACGTACCGGCTGCCCACGGCCAGTCCGTACCCGCCGGATTCCAGCGCCTGCACCATGGCCGGCAGAGCGGCGATATCGTGGCTGAAGTCCGCATCCATCGCCCCGAGCGCGACGGACTCCGTACGCGCGAAGTTCCAACCCTCGATGACCGCGCTCGACAGTCCGAGTTTGCCGGCTCGGTGGAGGCAGCGCACGGGCAGTTCGCCGGAGAGGCGGTCCACGACGGCCCCGGTGCCGTCGGGCGAGTTGTCGTCCACAACGATCACCTCCCCGTCCAGCGCGTTCGCTTTGAACGTGGCGTCGAGCGCGCGAAGCAGCCGTTCGATGCCGGCGGCTTCGTTGTAGGTCGGTATGACGATTGAAAAAGGAAGTGGCATGCGCAACCGGTGCTTCTACGACGCCAAGGCGCCAATCACCGCCAACAGCGCCAGCGCGGCCGTATCCGTCCGCAGGATGCGGGGCCCCAGCGAAAGCATCGTCGCGCCGCGCCGCTGCGCCGCCTCTGCCTCTTCGTGGGTGAAACCGCCCTCGGGGCCGACGACCACGAGAATCCGCCGCGCGCCGCGCAGCGCCGTCGCGAGCGCCTCCCGCAGCGAGCGCGCTTCGGCCAGTTCCCAGGCGAAGAGCACCGCGTCGTAGCCGGAGAATCGCTCGGCCAAATCGTCGAAGCCGCACGCCGCGAGAACCTCCGGCACGTCTCGCCGCCCGCACTGCTGCGCGGCCGTGCGCGCGATCCGCCGCCATCGGGCGAGTTTCTCCTCGCCGAGCCGGCGCGCGACGCTGCGCTCGCAGAAGAACGGGAGAAACGCCGCCGCTCCGAGTTCCGTGCCCTTTTCGACGACGAACTCCATCCGCTGACCCTTCGGCACCGCTTGCGCGACGTCAATGCGGACGGCGCCAGCGCTCTCGCCCTCCGCCGCGCGCTCGACGAGCACGGCCCGCACGACGCGGCCCGCTTCGGCGATCGTGGCGGAGAATACCGCAGCGGTCGAATCTATGACCTCGATTCGATCGCCTTCGCGCAGTCGCAAGACGCGCACGATCTTGCGCGCGTCGCCGCCGCCGATCTCGACGACCGCCCCCGCCTCGACTGCACCTTCGACGAAGAACCGGCGCGCCGCGATCACCGGCTCACTCGGGGCGAAACGCCTCTTTCACGCGTTCGAAAAACGTGCGCTCTTCGGCGGCTTCGTCTCCGGCAAGCGCGTACTCTTCGAGCAGAATGCGCTGGCGCTTGTTCAGCGACGCCGGCACCATCACGTGCACCGTTACGTGGTGGTCGCCGCGGTGTCCGCCGCGCACGCCGGGCATGCCGTGCCCGCGCAGCTTGAGCGTCGTCTGCGACTGCGTGCCGGGCGGCAGCGTCATGGCGAGATCGCCCTCGAGCGAGGGCACCTCGAGCGTCGCACCCAGCGCGGCCTCGGTAAATCTAACCGGTACGTCCACGAACGTATCGCGGCCTTCGCGCCTGAACAGCGGGTGGGGCGCGACGTGCAAGTACACGTAGAGATCGCCCGGCGGGCCTCCGCGCAATCCCGCTTCGCCGTTGCCGGCGATACGAATGCGCGAGCCGTCGTCCACGCCGCGCGGCACCTCGATCGTGAGATGCGCGGCGGCCTGGCGGCGGCCGCGGCCTTCGCAGGCTTGGCACGGATGCGTTGCGACGTGTCCTTCGCCGGCGCATCGCCCGCAGACCGTTTGCGTCATCATCTGGCCGAGCGGGGTCTGCCGGACGCTGCGAACGGTGCCGGTCGCGCCGCAGGTACCGCAGGGCACGACCATCGTGCCGGGCTGCGCCCCCGAGCCGGCGCAGACGTCGCACTGCGCGAGGCGCTCGAACGAGATCTCGCGCTTGACGCCCGCGAACGCATCTTCCAGCGTGACCTCCAAATCGTAGCGCAGGTCCGCGCCGCGTTCGGGGCCGGCGCGGCGCGTTTGGGCGCCGCCGCGCGCGTTGCCGAAGAACATGTCGAAGATATCGCCGAAAGCGCCCGCGCCGAACCCGGCGTCGTGGCCGCCCGCACCGTTGCCGACGAAGCCGAAGCGGTCGTACTGCGCGCGCTTGTTCGGATCCGAGAGCACCTCGTACGCTTCGTTGATCTCTTTGAAGCGGTGCTCGGCTTGGGACTTGTCGTCCGCTACGTCGGGATGGTGCTCCCGCGCGAGGGCGCGGTAGGCACGCTTGATATCGTCACCGGAGGCGCCGCGAGCGACGCCGAGCACTTCGTAGTAGTCGCCGGCCGGCATCCTAAGCGTCCGGCGCCTGCTCTGCGTCGGAAAGACGGCGGCTGAGCGTTTCGGCGGTGCCCGAAGCGAGCGCGAGCAGCCGGCCGTACGGCATGCGCCGCGGGCCGAGAATCGAAAGCATGCCCAGCGCGTTGGGGCCGAAGCGGTACGGGACGGTTACTACGGAGAGATCGGCGAGCTCCTCGTGTCCGAGTTCGTGTCCGATCTTCACGCTGGGGGCATCGGCGCTCATAGCGTCTGCCACGATTTGGTAGAGCGTCTTCTGCTCCTCCACGATGCGCAGAATCGAGCGCAGCTTGCGCAGGTCCTGAAACTCCGGCTGGTCCAACAAGTTCTGTGCGCCGGCCGCCGCGAGCGTCGGCTGCTCGCTCGAGCGCGCGTTCTGGCACGCCTCCACGACCGCGACGCGCAGGTCGTCGGAGACGCCCGCTTCCCGCGCGGCGCGCGCGATCTCGGCGTCGCTCACGTCGTGCATCGGGCGATCGGCAAAATGGGCGTTCAGCGCGCTCGAGAATCTGGTGAGATCGTCGGGCTGCACCTCGGCGCCCAGTTCGAAGAGGCTCTGCGTCATGACGCCGAGCGACGTCACGACGATCGCAACGCCCGTATGCGGCGAGAGCCAGATGAGCTGGACGTGCTTGAAAGTCTGGGCCTGCTGCTGCGGCTTGGTGACGAAGGCGAGATTATTCGAGAGGCGCCCGAGCATGCGCGTGGCGTGGTCTATGATCTCGTCGAGCTCGCGCGAGGCATCGCTCAGTTCCTCGCCGATGCGGCGCCGATCGTGCGCGCTGAGCTCTTCGGGCTGCATCAGGCTGTCCACGTACGTCCGGTATCCGGCGTCCGAGGGAATTCGCCCAGCCGAGGTATGGGGCTGCACCAGGTAGCCGCCCGCCTCCAGCTCGGCCATCTCGTTCCTGACGGTAGCCGAACTGATGCCGAGATTGTACTTCTGGGTCAGGGTGTTCGACCCGACCGGCTCGGCAGTGGCGATGTACTCGTAGACGACCGTCGCCAGGATGTAGGCCTTTCTCTTATCCAGGCCGCTGTGCTCTATCACGCCCCCTACTGTAGCACTCCCGGCCCTAGAGTGCTAGCGGCAGGCCTGCCCCCGCGGACCAGGTAACTCGTGCCCCCTATGACGCGCCCCGCCATCGAGGCCCTCTTCGAAGAGGGAAGGCGCTTTCCGCCGCCGCCGGAGTTCGCCGCCGCCGCCAACGCGACCGAGCAGATCTACGAAGAGGCCGAGCGGGACTACGTCGAGTTTTGGGCATCCTGGGCCCGCCGGCTCGAGTGGATGAGGCCGTTCACCGTTGCGCTGGAATGGAACGAGCCGTTCGCTCGATGGTTCGGCGACGGCGAACTGAACGTCTCGGTCAACTGTCTGGATCGCCACGTGCGCGAGGGACGCGGCGAGAGGGTCGCATTCCACTTCGAAGGCGAGCCCGGCGACCGCCGCTCGATCTCGTACCGCGAACTTCTCGAGGACGTCAATCGCTTCGCCAACGGCCTGCGTTCGCTGGGCATTCGCAAAGGCGACCGCGTGGCGATCTACATGCCGATGATTCCCGAACTGCCCGTCGCGATGCTCGCCTGCGCGCGCATCGGCGCCGCGCATTCGGTCATCTTCGGAGGTTTCTCGCCCGAGTCCATCGTGGACCGCGTGAACGACGCGCAGTGCGTCGCGCTGATCACGGCCGACTACGGCTGGCGGCGCGGAGCGAAAGTCCCGCTCAAACGCAACTGCGACATCGCCATGGAGCGCACGCCCTCGATCCGCCACTGCGTCGTAGCGCGCCGCGTCGGGGACGACGTCTTCATGCACGACGGCCGCGACTACTGGTGGAGCGAGATCGTCGCGGGCCAGTCCGCGGAGTGCGAGCCCGAGGCGATGAACGCCGAAGACCTGCTCTTCCTTCTCTACACGAGCGGCACGACCGCCAAGCCGAAGGGAATCAAGCACACGACGGCGGGCTATCTAACGCACGTGACGATGTCGCACCGGCTCGTCTTCGATCTCAAAGACGAGAGCGACGTCTACTGGTGCACGGCGGATATCGGCTGGGTTACCGGCCACTCGTACATCGTCTACGGGCCGCTGGCGAACGGAGCGACGAGCGTTCTCTACGAAGGGACGCCCGACTACCCCGACAAGGACCGCTTTTGGGACGTCGTCGAGCGCTACCGCGTGACGATTCTCTATACGGCGCCGACCGCGATCCGGACGTTCATGAAGTGGGGTCCCGAATATCCGGCGCGGCACGATCTCACCTCGCTGCGATTGCTCGGCACCGTCGGCGAACCGATCAATCCCGAAGCGTGGATCTGGTATCGCGAGTGGATCGGCGGAAACCGAACGCCGGTCGTGGATACGTGGTGGCAGACCGAGACCGGCGGCATCATGATCTCGGCCCTGCCCGGCGTGACGACGCTGCTTCCCGGCAGCGCCACCAAGCCGCTCCCCGGCATCGGCGCCGACATCGTCAACGATGCGGGCGAGGCCGTTCCGCTGGGCGGCGGCGGATACGTCGTTCTCACGCGGCCGTGGCCCGGAATGCTGCGCGGGATTTGGGGCGACGACGAACGCTACGCGCAGACCTACTGGTCGAAGTTTCCGGGCCGCTACTTCGCCGGCGACGGCGGACACCGGGATGCCGAGGGCAACTACTGGTTCATGGGACGCGTGGACGACGTCATGAACGTCAGCGGCCATCGCATCTCCACGACCGAGGTCGAGAGCGCGCTCGTAGACCATCCTTCCGTCGCGGAAGCGGCCGTCTGCGGCAAGATTGACGACGTCACCGGGCAAGCCGTCTACGCGTTCGTCTCGCTCAAGGCGGGCCAGAACGGAACGCCCGCACTGGCCGACGATCTTCGCGAGCACGTTGGAGCAAAGCTCGGCAAGTTCACTCGCCCGAAATACGTGACGTTCACCCAGGAACTGCCGAAAACGCGCAGCGGCAAGATCATGCGGCGGCTCCTGCGCGATATCGCCGAGGGAAGAACCCTCGGCGACACGACGACGCTGGCCGACTCTTCAGTCGTGCACGAACTGCAGGAGCGCGCTCGCGTCGAGGCCACGCAGGACGAGTAGCTCCAGCCTTAGGACGGCTTAGGCGACGGCGTCGCCATCGAGCCGTGGCTCATGGCGGACCCGTGGCTCATCATCGAACCCGAATGCGCGGGCGACGGCTTCGGGGAGGGCTTGGCCGTGGATTTCATCATGCTATGGCTCATCATGTGGCCCGAGGGCGAGGGCGAGGGGTGCGGCGTGCCCATCGTATCGGCCGGCGCGGTCCCTCCGGCAGCGAGCGCCGCGATCAGCGTGAGAACGATTCGACTCTTCAAGGTATTCCTCCGTAGTAAAGCGTGCTGGATTCGAGTACGGTACGCCGGCCGGACACGCACGGATCACCTTCGCCCCGCGGTTCATCCGCGGACCCCCTCCGAAGCGTTCTCCCTGTGATGACGATGGCGCTGGCCGCACGGATCGCCGCGCCTCCAGGCTCGGCCCGCCCGGCACGTCGAAGCGAAGCTCGCATGACGCCCTCGCACGAAAGCGACGAGGCTCTCGCCGTCGCGTTCGCAGCGCACGACCGCTGGGCGTTCGGTGAAGCGTACCGCCGCTATGCCTCGCTGCTCTACTCGGCGGCATACACCGTGCTCGCAGATGCCGATGAATCGCGCGACTGCGTGCACGACGCGATCGCGCGGCTCTGGCGTGCGCCGCACGCGTACACGGCCTCTCGCGGCAGCCTGAGGAGTTTTCTCGTGGTCTGCGTGCGCAACGACGCGATCTCGCGGCTGCGCAGTAGCGGCCGGCGCGCACGGCTGCAGGAACGCCTGGCGGCGCTTCCGGCCGAATCGGAAGAACTCATCGTCCCAGACCCGATCGAACGGGATCGCGTGCGTCGGGCACTGGGCGAACTTCCCGACGACCAGCGTGCGGCGATCGTGCTCGCATACTACGGCGGCAAGACCCACGTCGAGATCGCGGACGAACTCAAAGAGCCGTTGGGCACGGTGAAGAGCCGGATCAAGCTCGGCCTGCGAAAGCTCGCGTCGGCGCTCGCGCCGCCGAGCGAACGAGGAGCCCGGCCATGAACGGCGCTCACGTCGGAGAGAACGCGGCCCTCTACGCACTCGGCACGCTCGACGACGCCGAGCGCGCGCGCATTGACGCGCACGCGCGGCACTGCCCCTCCTGCGCGCGCCTGCTCGGCGAGGCCGAATCGGAGGTCGCTGCGATCGTCGCCGCAGAAGGGCAGATCGAAGCGCCTGCGGATCTGCAGGCGCGAATCGAACGGAGCCTGCGCGGCGTGACCGCGCTTGCGCCGCGCCGCGAGCGCACGCTCTGGCCGCTGGCGATGGCGGCGGCACTGCTCGTGGGCTTCCTACCCTCGATGATTTTCTGGCAGCAGGAACGCGCGATGCGCGAGACCGTCGCGCTGCAAAATGCGGCGATCGGCCGCGTAACCGCAGGCGATCATCGCACGGCGGCCTTCCGTTCCGCGGACGCGCGCGAGATCGCGAGCGTCGCGTACGGCGCCGATGGATCGTGGTACGTCGTCGTCGTCCCGAACGCATCGAAGCCCATGCACGTCGTCTGGATGCACGAAGGCAAACAGACGCTGCTCGGTTCGGCGGTTCCGCACGGCGACGTCGCCACGCTCTACCTGCCCAAGAGCCACCGCATGGATACGCTCGCGCTCATGGACGGACCTCAGGTCGTCGCAGAGGCGCAGCTGACCTACGACTGAGTCTCGCCGGCGAAAAACGTTCCTAGGTCGTCGAGGTGATGGATGCGCGTCGCGGGCGGCAGCCCGGCGAGAATCGTCTCGCCATAGCGCGTGGACGCAGCGCGCCCGTCCAGGAGGGCGACGAGCCCGCGATCGGTGCCGCTGCGAATGAGCCGCCCGAAGCCCTGCTTGAGGCGCATCGTCGCGGCGGGAATCATGTAGTGCTCGAACGAGTCCAGACCGCGGGCTTCGAGCGCACCTAAACGCGCCATCACGAGCGGATCGTTCGGCGGCGGAAAGGGCAGCCGGTCTATGATGACGCACGAGAGCGCTTCTCCCGCAACGTCTATCCCTTCCCAAAACGTGCCCGTTGCGAAGAGCACGGCGCCGGGCGTCCGGCGGAACCAATCGAGCAGGTGCGAGCGCGGCAGCTCGCCCTGCAAGCGCAGCGGAAACGCGATGCGCTCGCGCACCAAGGCGTGCACTTCGCGCAGCCGCGCGTACGACGTAAAGAGCACGAATGCCCGGCCGCCCGTGCGGTCGAGGCACTCCTCGACGAACGGGGCCGCGCGCTTGGCGAACTCAGGCGACTTCGGATTGAGCGCGGGCGGAGCGATGAAGAGCCGCGCTTGGCGCGCGTAGTCGAAGGGCGAGGGCGCGACGAGTTCTTGCGCCTGCTCGATGCCGAGCGTGCGGCGAACGAAATCGAAGGAACGGTCCGCGGCGAGCGTAGCGCTGGTGAGCACCACGCTCCCCGTGCGTTCGAAGAGCGTCCGGCCCAGAAACTCGGCCACTTCCTGCGGCGCGCAGTTGACGCTGTAGCGGCCGTCGGCATCGGCGCGCTCGGCCCAGGCGATCGCATCCTCAGCCCCCCGCTCGATCCGGTCAATGACGACTTCGTTCCCGACGACCGCACGAAGCGCGAGGTCGCGCCGCCGTTCCGCTTGGGCCTCCGGCGAGACCGACGGGTCGCCCGGAGGGCCCGGTTTGAGCCCGTCGCGCCAGTTCGCCCAAATCCAGTTCTCCAAGCCGTAGAGCGTTTCGCGCAGAAACGCCAGTGCGGGCCAAGCCTCTTCGTTCGCCGCGAGGCGGTAGCGCTCTGCCGGGATGGTAGCCAGCGCGCTTTCGAGCCGGCGCACGCCGGCATCCAACTCGGCATCGAAGTGGCCCGGATAGTCGTAGTTGCGGCGCAGCTTGCGCTGCATGCGGCCGACGGACGCAGCCGAGATCGCAACGGTGAGCGCGTCGGTTGCCCAGCGTTCGCACTGGTGCGCTTCATCGAGCACGGCGACGTCGTACGGCGGCAGCAGGCCGCCGCCCACCGCCAGATCGAGAAAGAACAGCGCGTGATTGACGACGACGATATCGGCGTAACGCGCTTCGTCCCGTTTGCGAAAGAAGTAGCAGTCTCGAAAGTGCGCGCAGTGCTCCCCGACGCAGTCGTCGGCGTCGGCGTCCAGCTGCTCCCACTCGTCGCGCGACGGCGTGAACGAGAGCTCGCCGCGATCGCCGCTCTCGGTGCGGGCGGCCCAATCCCAGAGCCGCTGCGCCGAGCGCGAGGGCGCCAGCAGCCGATCGGCTCGCACGCGCTCGAACTTCTGCCGGCACACGTAGTGACTGCGTCCTTTGAGCAGCGTCACGCGCAGCGGAACGCCGAGCGCCTCTTGCACGAGCGGAATGTCCTTGCGCACGAGTTGTTCCTGCAACGCGATCGTGCCGGTGGAGAGCACGACCTTCTTCCCGCTTCGGATCGCGGGCACGATGTACGCGAACGACTTCCCGATCCCGGTGCCGGCTTCGACGATCGTGTGAACGCCTTCGAGGATGCCGCGCTCGACGAGTTGCGCCATCTGCAGTTGCCCGGGGCGCGGTTCGTATCCCGGCAGCGTGCGCGCGAACGGTCCCTGCGGGCCGAAGACCTGCTCGAGGCTCTCGTTCACCGCGCCGGCGAGCGAGGCTCGGCCGGCGACTCGTACTCCGTTTCCAGCGTATGGCCGCTACTGTCGTAGGCCAGCGGCGCGAGCCGGCGCGGCGGCGAGTAGATCGCGAGCGTCAGCAGAAAGCCGCCGAGCAATCCGGCCACGTGCGCCTGCCACGCGATCGCCGGAACGGTGAACGTGATGATGAGGTTGAGCACGAGGATGCCGACGTTGGCGCGCACGAGATCCATGCCGGGCTTGCCGAGTTTGAATCCGATCGCGAAGAGCGCTCCGAAGAGGCCGAAGATCGCCCCGCTGGCGCCGACCGTCGCCACCGTCGGATCGCCGTGCAGGTAGACGACGCCTAGTCCCGAGACCACGAGCGAAAAGAAGTAAACCAAAAGCATTCGCCACGAGCCGAGCGCCGATTCGATGAAACTGCCGAGCACCCAGAGCGAGACCATGTTGACGCCGAGGTGAACGAGTCCGCCGTGCAGGAACGCGCCGGTGACGATGCGCCACCATTGCCCGTCCATGCAGCACGTATCGCAGGCACGATCGCACCGGCCGCGAGCACGCGCTCGATGCCGTCGCCGGCAAAGCCGGTCAGCATCCCCGAACCGCCGACGGATATCTCCCATGCGTATCCGATGAGGTTCAGTACGATGAGGAAGCGCGTGATCACCCGATCATCACCATGCGTGCCAGCTCGAGCGAGATCGCGTGGCGTTCGCCGTCTACGTCAACGGTGATCGGGCCGCCGAGCGGCGCCTTCTCCAAGACGCGCAAGCGCGCGCCGGGGCGTAAACCGACCTGCGCGAGGTAACGCAGGATCTCCGGAACCTGCTCGGTTACGCCGGTGACGGCGACGTCCACGCCCGGTTCGACCTGCGCGAGCGGTACGCCGACGCGCACCGGATCGGTGAGATCCTTGGGCGGAATCGGATGCCCGTGCGGACAGGTTTGCGGGTTCCCGAGCGCCGCGACGAGGCGCTCTTCGACGCGTTCGGTAATCGCGTGCTCGAGGATGCACGCCTCCGCGTAGACTTCGTCCCACGGCATCCCGAGCATATCGGTAAGCAGGCGCTCGGCCAGGCGGTTGCGGCGGACGACGCCGACGGCGACTTCCTAGCCCTTTGGGCGTCAGCGATATGTCGCCGCGCACCTCGTGCTCGACGTACCCCTCGCCGGCAAGCTTCTTGAGCATCCCCGAGACGGATGCCGGCGCGACGCCGAGTTCGGTCGCCAGCGCCGAGGTGCTGACACCGGGCCCCTCCCGCTCCAGGCGGTAGATCGCCTTCATGTACATCTCGAAGGACTCGGCAAAGTGTGAGTGCGAGTGTCCCGGCATAGCCTCCTACTTTCGCGACCCGGCGGAAATCTCCGCAACGGCGGCGGAGACTCGCGCCTGCAGCGCCGCTTTCTCGCTGGCTGCGGCAAAAGACGCATCTATCGCGTTGCGGACGTAGCGTTCGAGCGCCGGCGCCCCCGCGATGCGTTCGACCAGCGCGTACTCGCGTTCGATCGAGGTCCCGAAGATCGCCGGATCGTCGGCATCAATCGTAACCACGCAGCCGGCACGATCGAGATCCACGTACGGATGCGGACGCTCCGCCGTCGCGACGCCGGTCAATTCGTTCGACGTCGGGCAGACCTCCAACGCGATGCGCCGGCTTGCTAGCAGCTCCAGCGTCGGCCGCATCGTCCAGCGCGCGGATGCCGTGGCCGATGCGCTCGGCGCCGAGCAGTTCGATCGCATCGCGCACGCTTTGCGCGCCGGCCGCTTCTCCGGCGTGCGCGACCCGATGGAGCCCGCACGCTCGCGCGTAGTCGAACGCGTCGGCAAAAAGCGCGGCCGGATACGCCGCCTCGTCGCCGCCGAGCGAGACGCCGACGATATCCAGGGAGGTCATGCCGGCGACTGCGCGCGCCGTCTCCAGCGCGCGCTCGGCGCCGAAGTTCCGGGTGAGGTCCGGCAGCAGAGCGAACGTGGCGCGAGGACGCGCGCGGCGCAGCTCCGAGACGATCGCCTCCATGGCAGCCCGAACGTCCAGGCCGGGATTGAAAAACGTCCAGACGGGCGGCGAAACGAAGAGTTCGCCGTAGACGACGTTCTGGGCCAGCGCGTCCTCGACGAACTCGCGCGCCACGCGCCCGTAGTCGTCGGGCTCGGCCAGCGAGCGGCTCACCGCCGCGAAGGTATAGAGAAACTCTTGCAGATCGCCGAACCGGTACGGGTCCTGCGCGTCGCCCCGATCGGCGGTGCGGTAGTGCAGGGGAACGCCGCGACGCGCAGCGAGCTCGACGAACGTCTCGGCCCGCACGGCCCCTTCCAGGTGGCAGTGCAGGTGGATCTTCGGCACGCGCTCGGCGAGGGACTGGGCGGCCATACCGGCTCGTTCGTCGGGGATGCCCCCGTCACCGGGGGGAGAAGGCGCCTGACGGCAGGGGCGAAACCCCGGCCGTCGTATTCGGGTCGTTTGCACCGCGGGGTGGAGCAGTCCGGTAGCTCGTCGGGCTCATAACCCGAAGGTCGGTGGTTCAAATCCACCCCCCGCAACCTGTACAGGTCCGGAAATCGAAAGGTTTCCGGACCTGTTTTAATTAGTTCCTTGACCTAACGAGAGTGGGACTCAAACAGAGCAACGTGTTGGGTGTCCCTGAAAGTGTTCGGTTGATCAGTTCGGCGTAACGTCCAAGCGCAGCGCCTTCGCGTAGCCTATATACATCTCCGGATGCTCCAGGCCAATCCGAACGTACCCCGCCGCGGACCTTGCTGTAGGCCAAGCGCCATCTCAGGCGCGGAACCCTTCGACCAGTACCCCACCGAATCACGCACAACCGGGATCGTTGATGAGTCGTGGTCAGAGATACGAGAGCCACACGATGGCTTGTCCTTGAACCAGACAAGTCGAATGTGGACGTCGTGCGGCGCTATCCCGAAAACTACCGCCGACCGAAAGATATCGTCGAAGGAATCCATCGGAATCCGCATATTCATTTTCACTCGAATGGAATCTCCGGGCAGCACGACGATCTGCCGGCTCCCACTGCTGCAAAGACCCTGGGATACGTCACCGGGGACTTGAGACGCCCATCCGTATACGGCGAGGGGTAGAGTTATCCCTATGAAAGCAACAGTCTATCACGGGCCCGGAGATGTCCGAATCGAGAACGTTCCCGATCCTCGCATCCGGGACGGTCGGGATGCGATCGTTCGCGTCACCCGAGCGGCGATATGCGGATCGGATCTTTGGTTCTACCGCGGCGTCACGAATCCGGCGGTTGGGAATCTCGTCGGCCACGAGTTCGTAGGCATCGTGGAGGAGGTCGGCTCCGAGGTTCGACACGTTCGGCGCGGCGACGCAGTCATTTCACCCTTCGCGTGGAGCGACGGCACCTGTGAGTTTTGCCACGACGGCCTGCAGACGTCGTGCGTTCACGGCGGCTTCTTCGGAGGCGAAGAAAGGACTGGCGGGCAAGCCGAACTCGTCCGCGTACCGTACGCGGACGGAACGCTCGTTGCCATGCCGGACGCCATTGCACGTGACGAACGCAAACTAGATGCGAGCGTCACGCTGTGCGACGTAATGGGGACCGGTCACTACGGAGCCGTCGCGGCGGAGACCGAACCGGGCTCGACCGTCGTCGTCGTCGGCGACGGAGCGGTCGGGCTCTGTGCGGTCCTATCCGCAGCGAAGATCCTTGGAGCCGAACGGATTATCGCCGTGGGACACAATGCGAAGCGCCTCGAACTCGCCAAGCGCTTCGGAGCGACGCACACGTTCGATTCAAATGACCCGAAAACGCAAGAACAGATCGTAGATCTCACGGACGGCGGTGCCCGCCACGTCGTCGAAGCCGTCGGCAATCCAGATAGCCTCTCTCTCGCCGCCGGCGTCGCACGGCCCGGAGGCACGGTAGGATTCGTCGGAGCGCCTCACGCCGACACAAGCCCCACTGGAAACGCTATTTTACAATCACGTCACCTTGCGCGGCGGCCCCGCGCCCGTACGCCGGTTTCTTCCGCAGCTCATCTCGAGCCTGGAGACGGGCCACGTAGATCCTTCGCCCGTTCTCGACTTGGCGCTGCCGCTAAGCAGGGTGGCAGAAGGGTACGCGGCCATGGACAAACGGAGCGCGATAAAAGTCGTGCTTACGGTCAGCTAGAGCCACAAACGGAGATCGCAATGGACATCAGGCGTATTGGTGCGCAGCCGGCGTCAAAGGGTCCAGCGGAAACGTTTACCGGAACCGTTCGCGTAGATCCGCTCTTCGATCGCGACGATCCGGCGCGCGTCATGGGAGTAAACGTCACCTTCGAGCCATGCGCTCGGACCTTCTGGCACACGCACCCGTTGGGGCAGACGCTGATCGTTACGGCGGGATGCGGGCGCGTGCAGCGCTGGGACGGGCCTATCGAAGAAATCCGCCCGGGTGACGTCGTTGCATCGAGCCGGGTGAGAAACATTGGCACGGCGCCGCGCCAAATACGGCCATGACGCATATTGCCATCGTCGAGAAACTCGACGGCAAGGCTGTGGATTGGATGGAACCGGTCAGCGACGCGCAGTACGGAAAGGCCTAAAGAACGTGAATGACACTAGAACCACGCTTCCAAAACGCCGGCTGGGAAAGAGCGGCCTGGAGGTCTCCTCTTTGGGCCTGGGCTGCATGGGTATGAGTTTCGCCTACGGACCCCCTCCAGACAAACAACAGATGATCTCGCTGATCCGCGCAGCCGTGGACCGCGGGCTGACGTTTTTCGACACGGCCGAGGTGTACGGACCATTTACAAACGAGGAGCTCGTTGGTGAGGCGCTGGCGCCGATCCGCGACGGCGTCGTCATCGCCACGAAGTTCGGCTTCGAGTTCGATACGGATGGCCGGCAGACCGGAATGAACAGCCGCCCGGAGCACATCCGGCAGGCAGCGGAGGGATCGCTCAAGCGGCTGAAGACCGACAGAATCGACCTCTACTATCAGCACCGGGTAGATCCCGACGTGCCGATCGAGGAGGTGGCCGGCGCCGTAAAGGAGCTCATTGCCGAGGGTAAGGTCGGGCACTTCGGGCTCTCGGAAGCCGGCGTGCAAACCGTCCGCCGCGCTCACGCGGTTCAACCCGTAGCGGCGCTTCAAAGTGAATACTCGCTTTGGTGGAGAGCTCCCGAGGCCGAGATCATCCCGATGCTCGAGGAGCTCGGCATCGCATTGGTGCCCTTCAGCCCGCTGGGCCGGGGCTTTCTCACCGGCAAGATCGACGAAAACACCGTCTTCTCAAAAGGCGATTTTCGCAACACCGTTCCTCGATTCACTCGCGAGGCTCGCAAGGCCAATAAAGCGCTGATCGATTTGCTCGCGCAGATTGCCGGTGGAAAAAACGCAACGCCGGCCCAGATCGCGCTGGCGTGGCTCCTCGCACAGAAGCCGTGGATCGTGCCGATACCCGGCACGACCAAACTGCACAGGTTGGAAGAGAATCTCCGAGCCGCGTCAGTCCGGCTTTCCGACGACGATCTACGCGAGATTGACGCAGCGGCGTCAAAGATCGAGGTACGGGGCGCGCGATATCCCAAGGAACTGGAAGAGCGCACGGGGCGCTAGCGGATCGCGGCGGCCTCTACCACGGCGCCGCCGTCGCTCATCGTCAGCCGGTCGAATCGCATCCCGGCGCGCACGAACAGGGCGCTCGCCTGCCCCTGCGGCTCGGTGACGCCGAGCCCGGTCACCGTCGCACCGCGCACGCCGGAAACGGCGTACCGGTGCGCGCCGGCGACGATGACGTAGTACCACGCGCCGTCGCGTGCGTAGATAACCTTTGCCGGCACGGCGGCCGGGCCTGTAAACTGCGAATGCGCGAAGTGACTGCCGATCATCGCGAGCGTGGCCGCGTCGCGCGGCGCCTGTTTTCCCGGGAGGAAGAGGCCGAGAACGAACGCGGCGGCGATCGCCGGCAGCAGCCACCACGGCGAAACGCCGCGGCGCTCGGCCGGAAGGGTCAGGCTGCCGATCGGCGCGGCCGATGCAACGCTGCCGAGTTCGAGCGCCAGCACGGTCTCCTCGGCCTCGCCCAAACGCCGCAGACATTCCGCGCAGCCGGCGACGTGCCGGTCCACGGCTACGCGTTCGCTCTCGTCGAGATGGCCGGTCGCGTACAGTTCGGCAGCCTCGCCGATATGCGCTTCAGATCTCACTTCCGCCCTCCACTCTCAGCGCGCGCCGCAGCGCCGCCAGCGCCGCGCTCAAGCGGCCTTTCACCGTCCCGACCGGTATCGCCAGATCGGACGCGACCTCGCTCAGCGTCAGGCCGCGAAAGTACGCGAGCCGGATCACGTCGGCTTGCGGGTCGCTGAGCTGCGCTATCGCGCGGGCGATGCGGTCGCGTTCGATCGGATCGTCCTGCAGGTCGTAGCCGGCCGGCGGGTCGAGCTTGGATACGGCCGCGCGGCCGCGCCCGGCTTGGCGCACCTGCATCAGCGCACGGTTTCGCGCGCAGGTGACGAGAAACGCTTCGAGGCTCCCGCGCTCGACGACGTAGCCCGCTGCTTTTGCGCCACAACTGCAGAAAGACGTCGTGCACGCACTCGCTTGCAGCCTCGCGATCGCCGAGCAGCCGCAGCGCCGTCGCGTACATACGCCGGCCGTAGCGTTCGTACGCGCCGGCATAGCCCGCCGGGCTCCGGCGGGCGAATGCGTCCTCGAGCGAGGGGTCACGCACGCTAGCCGAGCGCGCGATCCTCGAACGCGAGGGTTCCGGCTTGGATTTCCACGGTTCTGTAGCCGATCGCGCGCAGGAGGTCGTCGTGCGGGAGCGTCACCGGGCCTGGTTTCGGCGCGGTCCCCGGTTTCGGCTGCGGATACGCCGTAGCGTCGGCGCTCGCGAAGCGGATGTTTCCCTCTTGGTGGGTCACGATCTGATGGATGTGCCCGTTCAGCACGGTAACCCTGTCAAACGGCTGGAGCAGCGCGAGCGCTTTCGAGCCGTCGTCCGTGGTCCAGCCCCACTGCGGGTAGAGCGCGTAGAGCGGCACGTGGGTGAAGACGACGACCGGCGTCGAGGTCGCGACCCCGGCAAGATCCTTGGCCAGCCAGTCGAGCTGATCGGTGCCGAGCACGCCCATCTTCTCGAAGTTGAAGACGTTCAAGAGAACGATGTAGTGAACGCCGCGGGCGTCCCACGAAGCCCAGCCCCCCGGGGTCGAGTGGGGCACTTTGAACGTCGCGAAGTAGAGCTTCGGGTCGTTGCCGATGACGTCGTGTTCGCCGGCGAGCGCGACGAGCGGCGCGCGCAGCTGCGAGAGGATCGCGCGCGCGTCGTCAAACTGCTGCTGCGTCGAAAGATGCGTGATGTCTCCCGTGTGGACGACGAATGCCGGCTGCGATCGCATTGCGTTGATCGCATCCACGGCCATCTTCAGCGTGCCGGCCACGTCGGGATTCGCCGCTTGATGGAAGCCGATGTGGCTGTCGCTGATTTGGACGAAATCGGTCTGCCCTTCGATGCCGGCCGCAACGGCCCGGCCTCCGAGCAGTCCCCCGGCGCCGAGCGAGTACGCGATCCCGGCGCCCGTCCAAGCGACGTGTTCGATGAACGACCCGCGCTTCACGAGCCGGCCGCCTTAACGACGATCGTGCCCTTCATGAACGGATGAAGTTCGCAGAAATACCTGTAGACGCCGGGCCTTGCGAACGTGTGACGCCAGGCGGCATTCGTATCGAGCCCTTTCGAATCGAACGTGCCGTCAACGGCGGTGACGGTATGCGCGTCGTCGTCTGCGTTCGTGAACGTGACGGTCTGGCCCGCAGCGATCGTCAAGATCGCGGGCACGTACGCATCGTTTTGAATGCGCACTGCCGGAGCCGCGGTTGACGCGATGGCCGGGGCCGAAAGCAGCAGCCCGAGCAGGGGTGCGAGTAGGTGTCTCATGCCCTCCGTATGCCGGAGCGGCGGAAACGGTTGGGGGACCCGCCCCTACTTCGTGACGGCCCGGACGTCGGCCGTCGTCACGGCGCTTGCCGAGTTGCCCCAGGAGGTTCGAACGTACGTCACAACCGATGCGACGTCGCCGTCCGAAAGCTGCGAACCCCAGGCAGGCATCATGCCGTTATACGTGCCGGCGCCTACGTGCACCGTGCCGGAGAGGCCGTACTTGACGATGTGGATCAGCGTCTTGGGATCGCCGGTAACCGCCGGATTGCCCGCCAGCGGCGGGAAGGTCCCTGCGACGCCCTTTCCGGTCATTCCGTGGCAACTCGAACAGGTCGAGGTGTAGACGTTCGCGCCCTCCGCGTTCGCCGGCACGCCATTCGAAGGCGCCGCGTTCGAGGGCGCCGTCGTGGCTTGCGAAGAGCTTTTGCTATTCGAGCACGCGGCGGCGCTCGAAAGCGCGAGAAGCACCAAAACGGCCTTGCTGAGATTGCGCACGTTCCGCTCTTCCGTGGCCGAAGGAAGCCGCCCTACCCGCGCGGAGGGCGCGGGAGCCCGGACTCGTAAGTACGGGACGGTAATGACGCGTCTGCTCGTCGCCTATGACAGCTCCGAGGAAGCAAACGCGGCGCTCGACGTCGCCATCGCGCTCGCGCACGACCAGCGCTCCTCGATCGTCGCCTGCTACGCCGTAGACATCGCCACCGAGATCGGCCGCGTCGCGGCCGCCTTTCACTACACGCCGGCCTCGGCGGGCAAGATGCTGCGCGAAGACGGCAAAGCCATTCTCGCCGCAGCCGTCGCGCGCGCACAAGCGGCGGGCGTGACGATCGAGACGAAACTGCTCGACGCGCCGGTCATCTCGGGCATTACCGAATACGCACGGAGGGCGCGGGCCGACACGATCGTCGTCGGCAGCCACGGGCGCAGCGGACTGCCTCGCTTCCTGCTCGGCAGCGTCGCCGAAGGGCTGATGCGGCACGCCGAAGTGCCCGTGCTCGTCGTTCGCTCGCCTTCGCACCGCCCCAAGCATCGTTCGTCGGCGCGCAAGTCGCCCGCGCCGGGGCGGCGCCGGCCGAGAAGTTAGCCGGCCAGCAAGCCGCTCTCTTTACCCACCCGTTCGAAAGCCGCCAGCGCCCGATCCATCTCTTCGCGGGTGAGCGCGGCGCTGATCTGAACGCGGATGCGTGCGGTTCCTTCGGGAACGACCGGAAAGCCGAAGCCGGTTACGAAGACGCCGGCCCGCAGCAGCTTGTCGCTGAGCGCGATCGCAAACGCCGTCTCGCCTACGATGATCGGAACGATCGCACTCTCGCCTTCGAGCGGGTTGTAGCCGATACGGCGGAGCGCATCGCGGAAGTAGCGCGTGTTCTCGCGCAGCCGGGCGACCAGCTCCGGGTGCGCCTCGAGGTACTCGATCGCCGCGAGCGAACTGCACGCGACCGTCGCCGGCAGCGCGTTGGAAAAGAGCTGCGGCCGGGAGCGTTGGATGAGCGTATCCACGAGCGCGTGGGTTCCGGCGACGAAGCCGCCCGCGGCACCGCCTAGCGCCTTGCCGAGCGTGCCGGTGATAATATCTACCTGTCCGGTCAAACCGTAGTGCTCGATCGTCCCGCGCCCGGTCGCGCCCATGACGCCGGTGCCGTGCGAATCGTCCACGATCGTGATCGCGTTGTAGCGTTTGGCGAGGGCGACGATCTCGGGCAGTTTCGCTAAGTCGCCTTCCATCGAGAAGACCCCGTCGGTGACGATTGCAATCGGAAAGCAGCCCTGCACCGCCTGGAGCTTCTCCTCCAACTGCGCCATGTCGGCGTGCTTGTAGCGCTCTCTGCGCGCCTTCGATGCCAGGCGCACGCCGTCTATAATCGAGGCGTGGTTCAGCTCGTCGGAGACGATCGCGGCGCCTTCTTCGCAGATCGTCGGGAACAGGCCGGTGTTCGCGTTCCAGCACGATACGTACGAGAGTGCTGCCTGCGTGCCGAGGAACGCCGCGATGCGCTCTTCGAGCGTGCGGTGAATGTCGAACGTTCCGCAGATGAAACGGACCGAGGCGGTCCCGGCGCCGTACTTGTCCAAACCGCGCTTGCCGGCCTCGACGACTTCCGGCGTGTCCGACAGCCCGAGGTAGTTGTTGCTGGAGAGCACGATGACGTCGCCCGCCTCTTCCATGTGGACCTCGGGCGCCATCGGCGTCGTCAAGTGGCGAAGGTGTTTGTACGTGCCCGCCGTCTTGAGACCGTCGAGCGCGGCCTGCAGCTTCGCTTCGAACGCCTGGTTCATGGTTTGGCGATATCTCCTTTGAAGTCGAGAACGATCTTGGCGGCCTCGCCGGCCCGCATGAGTTCGAAGGCGTGGTCGAAGGCGGTGTAGGGCATCACGTGCGTGACGATCGCGCGCGGATCCACGCGGCCGCTCTTGACGAGCGCTTCGGTCTGATACCAGGTCTCGAACATGCGCCGGCCGTTGATGCCCAAGACGGTCAGCCCCTTGAAGATGATGCGCTCGGCCAGGTTCAAGTTGACGGTATCGGAAGGGATGCCGAGCAGCGCGGCCGTTCCGCCGTTGCGCACGCACTGCAAACCGAGATCTATCGCGGCGCCGCTTCCCGACATCTCCAGCAGCACGTCGGCGCCATCGCCTCGCGTGCGCGCCTTGATCTCGTCCACGAGCCCGGCCTGCGTTGCCACGAAGGTCGCGTCGGCGCCCAAGCGCTCGGCCATCTCGAGTTTGCGCGGGTTGACGTCCACGGCATAGACGGAGGTCGCGCCGGCCGCGCGGGCGACCGGGATCGCCATGAGCCCGATCGAGCCGACGCCGGTGATCACGACGCTCTTCACGCTCACGCCAGCCGCCATGACCGTATGCACGGCGTTGCCGAGCGGATCGAAGATCGCCGCGCACTCGTCCGGAATCGCCGGGTCCAGCCGCCAGACGTTGTATTCGGGCATCGCGATGTACTCGGCGAAGGCTCCGTCGCGATCTACGCCGATGATCTCGACGCGCTCGCAAATATGGGCCTGGCCGGTTCGGCAGAGCAGGCAGGTGCCGTCAACGATGTGCCCCTCCGCGGAGACGCGGTCGCCGGCGCGTATCGAGCGGACGGCCTCGCCCACGGCCACGACCGTACCCATGAACTCGTGCCCGACGATCAACGGAGGCTTGACGCGCGTCTGCGCCCACTTATCCCAGGAGTAGATGTGGAGATCGGTGCCGCAGAGCCCGACCTTCTCGACGCGAATCAAGACGTCGGTCGGCCCGATCGCCGGCACCGGCGCCTCCGCCAGGAGAAACCCCGGCTGTGCCCCCGGTTTGACGAGCGCCTTCATAGACGTAGCCATGACGGCGCGATATTCACCCGCCCGGCGAAAAGCCCCCCGCGCGGCGCGCTAGCCCGCCCGCTGCTCCTTTGCGAACACCGCGATGTCTTTGGGCGTCACGAAGACCTCCTCGCCCTTGCGGATCGCGAGCTCGCGGTAGCGCTCTTGGGACATCTCCACGTGCACCGGCGCACCCCAGTCGGTGAGCGCCTCGACTTTTGCCAGCGGCCCCGCCGCATTGACGTGCCGAACGACCGCCCGGAAGTACTGCGCGCCGCCGGGCGGCCTGCGCGCGATCTCCAGCGCGTGCGGTCGGACGAACGCGACGTGTCCCGTCTCGACGTCGTTGATGTAGGCGGTGCCGTCGTCCACGCGGCCGTGGAAAAGGTTGACGTTTCCGAGGAAATTGTAGACGAACGAACTCGCCGGCGAGTTGTAGACTTCGTCTGGCGTTCCGATCTGCTCGATCCGGCCTTGGTTCATCACGGCAACCCGATCGGCCACCTCGAGCGCCTCGTCCTGGTCGTGCGTCACGAAGACGCTCGTAACGCCGACCTCGTCGTGCAGGGATCGCAGCCAGCGGCGCAGTTCCAGGCGCACCTTGGCATCCAGCGCACCGAACGGCTCGTCCAGCAGCAGCACGCTAGGCTCGACCGCGAGCGCCCGCGCGAGCGCGACGCGCTGGCGCTGGCCGCCGGAGAGCTGCGAGGGGTAGCGCTGTGCCTGGTTGCCCAGTTGGATGAGGTCGAGCAACTCGCGCACGCGCGCGCGAATCCGCTCCGCGGAGGGGCGCGTCGAACGCGGGCGCACTCGCAGCCCGAAAGCGACGTTCTCGAAGACGGTCATGTGCCGGAAGAGCGCGTAGTGCTGAAAGACGAAGCCTACGCGCCGCTCGCGCGCGGTGCGATTGCTGATGTCCTGGCCGTCGAAGCGAACGGAGCCGCCGTCGGCGTTCTCCAGGCCCGCGATGATGCGCAGGAGCGTCGTCTTGCCGGAGCCCGACGGGCCGAGCAGCGCGACCAGACTGCCCTGGGGGATCTCGATGTCAACGCCGTCCAGCGCGGTGAAGCCGCCAAAGCGTTTCGTGATCTGCCGTACGGATATGCTCATTCTGCGTTGCCTTTCACCGTTCCGACTCGCCACTCGACGATGCTCTTGACGAGGAGCGTCGCCACCGCCAGGAGCGCGAGCAGCGTCGCCACCGCGAAGGCCGGAACGAACTGGTAATCGTTGTAGAGGACCTCGATCTGAAGCGGCATCGTGTCGGTCAGTCCCCGAATATGGCCCGAGACGACCGAGACCGCGCCGAACTCGCCCATCGCGCGCGCGTTGCAGAGAATAACGCCGTAGAGCAGCGCCCATTTGACGTTCGGCACCGTCACGCGCAAGAACGTCTGCCAGCCGTTCGCTCCCAGCGTCAGCGCGGCTTCTTCTTCGTCGTTGCCTTGCGCAGCCATCAGGGGTAAGAGCTCGCGCGCGATGAACGGCACGGTCACGAAGATCGTCGCAAGAACGATGCCCGGTATGGCGAAGATGATTCGTATGCCGTGAGCCGCGAGCATCGGCCCGAGCAAGCCCTGCGCTCCGAACACGAGCACGTACGTCAGGCCGGCCACGACCGGAGAGACGGCAAAGGGCAAGTCTATAAACGCGACGAGCACGCTCTTGCCGACGAACTCGAACTTTCCGATCGCCCAAGCGGCAGCGATGCCGAAGACGAGGTTCGCCGGGACGGCGATCGAGGCCGCCACGAGCGTCAGGCGTATCGCCGAGAGCGTATCGAGGTCCCGAAAGCTGGCCAGATACGCCTGAATACCCTTCCCTAGCGCGACCGCAAAGATGACGACGAGGGGCGTGAGCAGGAACGCGGTAAGAAAGAGCACCGCCGTCGCGATCAGCACGCGGCGAACGAATGCCGACTCGCCAACGGCCGGCGCCGCTGCGATCGCGCTAACCATCGAAACCGAACGCGGGGCGCGGCGCCTGCGCGCTCCCCGCTTCCTTGCGTTCGCCGCGACTGCTCCAGCGCTGGAGGGCGTTGATAGCGACGAGCATCGCGAACGAGAGAACGAGCATCACGACCGCGATGCCCGTCGCCCCCGCGTAATCGTACTCCTCGAGCTTCGTTACGATCAGCAAGGGCGCGATCTCCGTTCGCATCGGCATGTTGCCCGCGATGAAGATGACCGACCCGTACTCACCCACGCCGCGCGCGAAAGCCAGCGCGAAGCCGGTGATCGCCGAAGGCAAAATTGCCGGGAACAGCACGCGGGCGAAGGTCTGCCGCCGGCCGGCTCCCAAACTCGCAGCCGCCTCCTCGAGTTCGCGGTCGAGATCTTGCAGGACGGGCTGCACGGTTCGGACCACGAACGGCAGGCCGACGAAGGTCAGCGCGACGACGATTCCCAGCCGCGTAAAGGCCACGTGGACTCCGAGTGCGGCCAATGGCCGTCCAAGCCAGCCGTTCGGTGCGTAGATCGTCGTCAGGGCGATACCGGCCACAGCGGTCGGCAGTGCGAACGGCAGATCCACGAGCGAATCCAGGATCCGCTTGCCCGGGAACGTGTAGCGCACGAGCACCCACGCAACGAGCACGCCCAGGAAGAAGTTGATCGTCGCGCCGGCGAGCGACGCCCCGAAGCTCAGAGCGTACGCAGCGACCGCTCGCGGCGTGGTGACGATATGCCAGAACCCGTGCCATCCGATCTTCGACGCTTCGAAGAAGGTCGTCGAGAGCGGAATGAACACGATGAGCGAGAGGTAGACGAGCGTGAACCCAAGCGTCAGCCCGAAGCCCGGGATGATGCTTTGGCGACGCAGGCCGCGCAGTTGCCGCCGCAAGTTCACGTGCGGCTACTGTCCCGGCTGGTAAATCTGGTCGAACACGCCCCCGTCGGCGAAGAAGGTCGCCTGCGCCTTATCCCACCCGCCGAAGCGATTCACCGTTACGAGCTTCATCGCCGGGAACATCCCCGCGTAGCGCTTGGCGACGGACGGCATCCGCGGGCGGAAATAGTGCCGAGCGATGACGTCCTGACCCTGCGAAGAGTAGAGATAGTTCAGATACGCCTGCGCGACGGCGCGCGTCCCTTTCTTATCTACGATGCCGTCCACCAGGCAGACCGGCGGCTCGGCCAGGATGCTGAGCGAAGGCCGCACGATCTCGAACTTGCCGCGCCCCAGACGATTGACGGCCAGGAGCGCGTCGCTCTCCCAACCGATGAGGACGTCGCCGATGCCGCGTTCGACGAAGGTGGTCGTCGAGCCGCGTGCGCCCGAATCGAGGACCGGGACGTTCTTGTACAGGCGCGTGACAAAGGCCTTAGCCGACGCGTCGTTGCCGCCTTTCTGGCCGAGCGCGTACGCCCACGCCGCCAGGAAGTTCCAGCGCGCACCGCCAGACGTCTTTGGATTCGGCGTGATCACCGAGATGCCGGGCTTGACCAGATCGTTCCAGTCGTGGACGTGCTTGGGATTGCCTTGCCGCACGAGCAGGACGATCGTCGAAGTGTACGGGGTGCTGTTATCCGGCAGCCGCGACTGCCAGTTGGCCGGCAGCAGTTTCGCCTTATCGGCGATCTCGTTGATGTCGTAGGCGAGCGCGAGCGTCACGACGTCGGCCTGGAGGCCGTCTATGACCGCGCGCGCTTGCTTGCCCGATCCGCCGTTCGACTGCTCCACGGTGACCGTCTGCCCGGTCTTCGCCTTCCAATACTTGGCGAAGACCGCATTGTAGTCGTCGTAGAGTTCCCGGGTCGGATCGAAGGAGACGTTGAGAATGGTCGTGGGAGCGGAGGGCTGCTGCGCGGCAGCCGGCCCTCCGCCGAGAAGTCCGAGTGCCGCCGACAGCAGCAGCGCCGCTTTGACCGTATTGATCACCTTCATGCCTCTCTAGAAGTCGTACTCGAGCTGTGCGCGGTTGTACTTGAAGAGCGGCAAGCCGCCAAACTCCGGCGCGCCGAGCGTCGAGCCGGGCGGGCACGAGGTATCCGAGGCGCCGCAGAACGTGTTCGAGAGCGTGCGCTGGATGTAGCGGTAGCGCAGCATCAGTCCGTGGTACGGACCGCTGACCGGAACGTGGCTGAAGCGGTAGCGACCGTCCAGCGACCAGATGTTCGTGTTCTCGGGTGCGAGCGCGTTGCCGTAGTTGTACCAGGCGTCGGCCGCGATGAAGATCCACTTGCGATTGTTGGTCGTGAACTGCAGCGCGGTTTTGAACGAGTTGCCCGGTGCGCGGCGGTCAACTTGGCCCTGCGTTACGCTCGTCGTGAAGAGCGGGTCGGTATCGTAGTTGTCCGTGTACGGGCTGGCCCAGCCGCCGTAGTACACGTTCGTCGTGCCGTTGGGGTTCGTGAAGCACTGCGCGGCGTTGAGCGGCAGGAAGTAGCCCAAGGTCGCTCCCTTGGCGCTGATCTGGTAGTTGGAGTTCGAGCACGTCACGTTCGTGGGCAGGTGGATGTTGTCGGTGCGCCACGGAATCGAGTCGTACCCGACCGTCATCAGCAGGTTCTTCGTCAGGTTCGCGCCGATCTGCGCGCCGATCACCTGACTCTGCACCTTACCGATGTACGATTGCCCGGCGTTGTTCTCCCAGCCGCCCTGCAGCGCTACGTACGGCGCCCAGCCTTTATTCGTGAACGCGTACTTGCCGTCGAACCACCACATGTTCACGAGATCGCTCACGCCGTAGAAGTAGCCGTCGGCCGAGAGGCCCACGCCCGTCGGGCTGGCGTAGCCGACCTTGCCGTAGCCAAAGCCGTTGGTATTGATGCCTTGGCCGCCCGGCACGTAGATGTTCGAGGGCATGCCGTTGTTGCCGGCGGGGAAGCTCGTAAGCAGCGTCTGCTGGCTGAACGCCGAGCTCGTGCGGTTCTCGAACGCGATCATGTCCGCGCCCTCGACCGTCAGGCCCGACTTCCACGTGTAGCCCAGGTCCGCGCCTTGGAAGGCCGCCGGCTTCAAGCGCGAGTCGGCCGGGTTGGCAAAGGGCGTGTTGAAGAGCAGGTTGCCCAACTCGCCGTTCCATCCGTAGGCCTTGTACCGAAGGTACGCTTCGTAGAACGTGCTCAGCGTGAAGCCGGGCAGCGTGTCGTCCGAGTTCGTATTCGGCGGCGTCTGCGAGACGCAGACCGCGCCCTTGACGTGATTGGCCGGCACTACGCACGGGCCGTCCATCGGGTTGGCATAGAAGTACGTGCCGCCGACGTCCCAGCCGCTGTGGGCGAAGTTGTAATCGCCGTGCAGCGCAATGCCGCTGTTCCACGTCGCCTGGTTCACGCCGTTGGAGACGTACTTAGCGCCTGGAGAAAAATTGAACTGAGTCCCCGGGTTGTTCGTCGCGTTTTGGCGCGTGAAGTAGTACGACCGCAGGTATCCGCCCAGCGTGAGCGGATCGGGCGTGCGCACCGGCGGCGGCGCGGGAACAACCGTCGCTTCGGGAGCCGGAGGAGGCGGCGGCGGGCTCGGCGGCGGCGTCGCCGGTACGTACCGCACCACCACCACGTGCTTGTCGGGCACCCACTGCACGTACGCGCCCATCGCTTCGGACATCACGCGCACCGGCACGAGCACCACGCCGTGGTAGACGATCGGCGCCACGTCCAGCGGACGAGACTCGCCGTTGATGATTACCTCGGGTTTGCCGACCGTTACGCTCACGTCGGCGCCGGACTTGGAGAGCACCGCCGTCTTGGTGGCGGCGTCGTAGGAGACCGTGCCGCCCATCTGCTCGAACATCGAGCGCAGCGGAATGAAGATCGTACCGCCCCGCACCAGCGCCGCCAGCACGCGGCCGGACTTGAGCACGTCGGGGTTGGCGTACACGTGGCGGTCGTTGTACAGGATCGGAATCTGGCCCGAAGGCGGCGCACCGAAGTCCGCCGCGGGCGGCGAACTCTCTTGCGCGACCGGCGTCCCCGACGGCTGCGCAAGGACCGGCAACGCGTACCCCCAGGCGGCGGCCGCGGCTAATACCGCAGCAAATCTGAGTTTCATAGCAAGCAGGAGTCTCCTTTTTCCAGAAAACAACTGCCGTCAACTTCTCAGTCCAGGATAATAACCCTGGTCACTGACTTTTGTTACTGATGAAAGTTACTATTCCGAGCTAGAAATCGTACTCCAGCATGAACCGGTTGTACTTGAAGATCGGCAGGCCGCCTAGGACGGCCGTCCCCAGCGGCGTTCCGGGTGCGCAGTTCGTGGCCGCCGCGCCGCAGTACGTATCGGTAAATGTCCGTTCGGCATACCGATAGCGCAGCTGCAGGCCGCGGTACGGCCCGCTCGCCGGAACGCGCATGAACCGGTACGTCCCATCCAGATTCCACTCGGCGGTGCGCTGCGCCGCGATCGCGTTCGAGTAGTCGTACCACGCATCGGCAGCGAGAAAGACGAGCCGCCCGTTACCAGAGGTGTAGGTCGCGGCGATACGCCACGACTGACCCGGCGCGCGACGATTCCCCATGCCTTGCGAGATCGAGCCGGTAAAGAGCGGATTCGAACTGTCGGCGTACGGACTGGCCCAGCCCCCGTACGCGATCGTCGTAGCTCCGCCCGGGCGATCGAGGCACTGCGCCGCGTTGAGCGGTAAGAAGTACGGCAGCGTCGCGCCTTTGGCGGTGATCTGGTAGCTCGTCCCGCTGCAAGTGACGTTTGCGGGCAGCGCGATCGTATCGTATCGCCACGGAATCTCGTCGTACCCGGCCGAGAGCACGATCTGCTTGGCGACGTTCGCGCCGACTTGAAAGCCAAAGAGAGAGCTGTCTATCTTGCCGATGTACGAGGTGCCGGCATTGTTCTCCCAACCGGCTTGCAGCGCAACGTACGGCTGCAGCCAAAGACGCGCGAATGCGTAGCGCGCGTCCGCCCAGGACATATCTACGATATCGGAGACGCCCCAGAAGTGCAGATGCGCCGAGAGGGTACCGTCCGGCGATGCGTACCCGGCTTTGCCGTAGACGAAGCCCGGCGTCGTGATGTTCCCGCCGCCCGGCCAGTTGATGTTCGAAGGGATGCCGAGATTGCCGGCCGGGTAGCTCGTGAGCAGCGTGCTGCTCGCGAACGCCGAGCTCGTGCGCGGCTGGTACTGGATCATGTCGGCGCCTTCCAGCGTGATGCCGCTGGGAGGCGCGTACGAAACGTCGGCTCCCTGAAATGCGGCCGGCTTCATGCGCGTGTCCATCGGACCGGCCCAGGGCGAGGTGAAGATCTGATCGCCGATCTTGGCCGAGAGGTTGCCGCGCGCGTACGCCAGATACGCTTCGTAGAGCGTGCTGAGCGCGAAGCCCGGGAGCGAGTCGTCCGGGTTCTGACTCGGCGGAATCTGCGCTTTGCACGCCGGAGAAGGGTAGGTAGCGTCGTTCGCGTGGTTGGCCGCGGAAGCGCACGGACCGTTCAGCGGATTGGCATAGAGGTACGTGCCGCCCACGTACCACCCGCCGGCCGCGAAGCGGTAATCGGCGTGGAGATCGATCGCGTCGTTCAGGCTGGCTTGGTTGACGCCGTTCGAGACGTACTTCGCGCCGGGCGTGAAGTTGAAGCGCGCGCCCGGATTGTTCGACGCGTTTTGGCGCGTGAAGTAGTACGAACGAAAAAAGCCGCTAACGGTCAGCGGAGTCGCCGTCGGGGTCGCAGTCGGAACCGGCGTGGGGGTGCTCTGTGCCCCGGCGCTGCCGCCGCCCGCGGCAAAGGCCGCGGCCGCGAGCAGAGCGCTTGCGATACTCCTCACGCCTCCTTCATTGCAGGTGCGGGGAGAAAAGACCGCCCGGCCGGCTAGGCCGGGCGGTCTTGCATCCTGCTAGAAGTCGTACTCGAGCTGTGCGCGGTTGTACTTGAAGAGCGGCAGACCGCCCAGCTCGGTAGCGCCGAACGTGGCGCCGGCCGGGCAGTCGGTCCCCGAAGCGCCGCAGAACGTGTTCGAGAGCGTCCGTTGGGCGTACCGGTAGCGGAGCAGCAGTCCGTGATACGGACCCGGCTTTACCGCGCTGAAGTGGTACTGGCCGTCCAGATCCCACTCGTTCGTATTCTCGGGCGCCAGCGCGTTGCCGTAGTTATACCACGCGTCGCTGGCCAGGAAGATCCACTTCTTGTTCGTTGACGTGTACTGCAGCGCGACCTTCCAAGACGTGCCCGGCGCGCGCCGGTCCGTCATGCCCTGCGAAATGCTCGTCGTGAAGATCGGGTCGGTGGCATAGTTGTCCGTGTACGGGCTGGCCCAGCCCCCGTAGTAGACGTCGGTCAGGCCGTTCGAATGCGTGTAGCACTGCGCCGCGTTGAGCGGCAGGAAGTAGCCCCAGCGTCGCTCCTTTGGCGCTGATCTGGTAGTTGGAGTTCGAGCACGTCACGTTTGTTGGTAAGTAGACCGAGTCGTTGTGCCAGGGCACGTTGTCGTATCCGCCGGTCAGCAGCAGGTTCTTCGTGACGTTCGCGCCGATCTGCGCGCCGATCATCTGGCTGTCTATCTTGCCGATGTACGATTGGCCGGCGTTGTTCTCCCAGCCGCCCTGCAGCGCGACGTACGGCGCCCACTTGCCCTTGAACGTATACTTGCCGTCGAACCACCACATGTTCGTCAGATCGCTGACGCCGTAGTAGTAGCCGTCAACCGACACGCCGGAGGGGTTCGAATAGCCGACTTTGCCGAATCCGAAGCCGTTGGTATTGATGCCTTGGCCGCCCGGCACGTAGATGTTCGACGCCAGGCCGCCGCCGCCGGCGGGATAGCTCGTGAGCAGCGTCTGCTGGCTGAACGCCGAGCTCGTGCGGTTCTCGAACGCGATCATGTCCGCGCCCTCGACCGTCAGACCCGAGGCCCACGTGTAGCCCAGGTATGCGCCTTGGAAGGCGGCAGGTTTGACGCGCGAGTCCGACGGGTTGGCCCAGGGCGTGTTGAAGAGCAGGTTGCCCAACTCGCCGTTCCATCCGTAGGCCTTGTACCGAAGGTACGCTTCGTAGAACGTGCTCAGCGTGAAGCCGGGCAGCGTGTCGTCGGGATTCGTATTCGGGGGCGCCTGCGAGATGCAGACCGCACCCTTGGCGTGATTGGCCGGCACTACGCACGGGCCGTCCATCGGGTTGGCATAGAAGTACGTGCCGCCGACGTCCCAGCCGCTGTTGGGCGAAGTTGTAATCGCCGTGCAGCGCGACGCCGTTATTCCAAGAAGCCTGGTTTACGCCCGTCGCGCTGTATTTTGCGCCGGGAGTAAAGTTGTACTGGGCTCCCGGGTTATTCGACGCGTTTTGGCGCGTGAAGTAGTACGAGCGGAAGTATCCGCCCAGCGTGAGCGGATCGGGCGTGCGCACCGGCGGCGGCGCGGGAACAACCGTCGCTTCGGGAGCCGGAGGAGGCGGCGGCGGGCTCGGCGGCGGCGTCGCCGGTACGTACCGCACCACCACCACGTGCTTATCGGGCACCCACTGCACGTACGCGCCCATCGCTTCGGACATCACGCGCACCGGCACGAGCACCACGCCGTGGTAGACGATCGGCGCCACGTCCAGCGGGCGAGACTCGCCGTTGATGATTACCTCGGGTTTGCCGACCGTTACGCTCACGTCGGCGCCGGATTTGGAGAGCACCGCCGTCTTGGTGGCGGCGTCGTAGGAGACCGTGCCGCCCATCTGCTCGAACATCGAGCGCAGCGGAATGAAGATCGTACCGCCCCGCACCAGCGCCGCCAGCACCCGGCCGGACTTGAGCACGTCGGGGTTGGCGTACACGTGGCGGTCGTTGTACAGGATCGGAATCTGGCCCGAAGGCGGCGCACCGAAGTCCGCCGCGGGCGGCGAACTCTCTTGCGCGACCGGCGTCCCCGACGGCTGCGCAAGCGCTAACGAAGTACAGCTCAAAACCATTGCCGACACGAAAAGGCCGACGCGAGCAGCTGTGCGTGACACGGTGAGGCGTTCTCCTTGCAGAAAGAGGGTTATAGACGCTCTATGATGATTGTACGGCCGTTTTATTAAGACGCTTTTAACGGCGTCTTAACACTCGCCGCGGGGCGTGCGGCGGAGCGTCAGCCGAAGCGGCCGGTGATGTAGTCTTCGGTCCGCTTGTCCTTCGGTTTCGTGAAGATGGTCGCGGTCGTGTCGGTCTCGAGAAGCTCGCCGAGCAGAAAAAAGGCGGTGTTGTCGCTGATTCTAGCGGCCTGCTGCATCGAGTGCGTCACGATCACGACCGTGTACTCGCGCTTGAGATCGCCGATGAGGTCTTCGATCTTGCTCGTCGCGATCGGATCGAGGGCCGAGGCCGGCTCGTCCATGAGAATCACTTCGGGATCCACGGCGAGCGCGCGCGCTATGCACAGACGCTGCTGTTGCCCTCCCGAGAGCGCCAGCGCGGAGCGGTCCAGACGGTCCTTGACCTCGTCCCAGAGCGCCGCGCGGCGCAGGCTGCGCTCGCAAATCTCCATGAGCGCACCCGAATGGCGCTCGCCGTGGCGCTGCGGACCGTAGACGACGTTCTCGTAGATGGATTTCGGGAACGGATTCGGCCGCTGAAAGACCATCCCGATCCGGTAGCGGATCGTCACCGGATCTATCTCGGGCGCGTAGACGTTCTCGTCGTCCAGCAGGACGGTCCCTTCGACGCGAGCGCCCGGCGTAAGATCGTGCATGCGGTTGAGCGCCCGTAGAAACGTCGACTTCCCGCAACCGGACGGACCGATCAAAGCCATGACCCGGTTCGCGGGGACGCGCAGCGAGGCGCGGCGGATCGCGTGGAAGGCGCCGTAGTAGACGTCGAGATCCTCGACGTGCAGTTTCATCTCCGCGGGCATCTGCGCGCTACCGTTCGCCGCAGGTCGCCGGCTTCACCCGCCGTCGCGCTTGATTCGCATGATCGGCAGCCGAATCGTGAACGCCGTTCCGCGGCCCAGCATGGATTCGGCCGCGATGGACCCGCCGTGCGCGTCCACGATTCCCTTAACGATGGCTAAGCCCAGCCCCGCACCCCCGGTACCGCGCGTCCGCGAGCGATCCACCACGTAAAACCGCTCGAAGATATGCGGGAGGTCCCGGTACGGAATACCCTCGCCGGTATCGCGCACGCGGACGAGCGCGTCGCTATCCCGCGCGTCTATCTCGACGCGGATGCGGCCGCCTTCCGACGTATGGCGCAGCGCGTTGTCTATCAGGTTCACGAAGACTTGGGCCAAACGATCGGGATCGGCTTCCACGCGCACCGGACGCAGGGCGCCCATCTCGAGGGAGATACCCTTGTTGGCGGCCTGCTGTTCGAACGACGCGACGATCGGTTGGGCGACGGTCTCGAGGTCAACGTCGCGCAGCGCCAGTTTGAGGGCGCCGGATTCGGCGCGTGCCTGTTCGAGGAGCTGCTGCACGAGCGCGGTCAAGCGATCCACCTGCGCGAGCGCCTGGGGCAGGAAGAGATCGCGCGCCTCTTCTTCCGGAGCCTCGAGCACGGTCTCGAGCATGAGCTTGATCGAGGAGAGCGGCGTGCGCAGTTCGTGCGAGACGTTGGAGAGAAACTCTTTGCGCGCCCGATCGAGGCGCACGAGCGCGGTTTGATCGTCCGAGAATACGACCACGCGCCCGGCCTCGTTGGCGTCGTCGGTGAGCGGATATATCGAGACGCGGTACGTGCGCTGGCTGGGTCCTCCCGTGAGCATGAGCGGCGCGACCGAGGCTTCGCCGTGCAGCGCGTCCACCACGCGCCGCTCGAGCTCGACGTTCTGAATTGCTTCGATGATATGCACGTTCAGCGCGCGGGCGGGATCGAAACCAAAGGTCGTGCCCGCGGCGGCGTTCGCAAACTCCACGTGACGCGAACTGTCGACCAGGATCACGCCGATCGGCAGCGCCCGGACGAGCTTGGCGAACGGGTCGTCGGCCGCGAAGGGCTGCCGCTCGGCCTGCGCGGGCGGCGCCGGCCTTTGCACCGTTCCGGTGCGCGGGGTTCGGGGCGCCAGGCTTCGGGCCCAGGCAAAACCGCCGGCGAGCCCTGCGCCCAGCGCGGCGACGGCCCACTCCAGCGAGGTCAAGCCTTGAACATGTACCCGCGGCTGCGCACGGTCAGAATGTGCCGCGGCGTACGCGAGTCTTCCTCAATTTTTTCGCGCAGCCAGCGAATGTGCACGCTCACCGTCTGCTGCTCCCCTTCGAAGTCGTACCCCCACACCTTGTCCAGCAGCGTCTGTCGCGTGACGACGCGGCCGTGGTTTTCCATCAGCACGCGGAGCAGCCCGAACTCCTTGGGTGCGAGCGCGACCTCGTTTCCGCGCACCGTCAACTGCTGGCGCGACGGATCGAGAACGATCTCGCCGAGCGCGACCGTCTCGTCCTGGCCCGGGTGCATCGCGTTCTGGCGGCGCAGACGTGCCTTGACGCGCGCGAGAAACTCGTGCAGCGCGAACGGCTTGGTCACGTAGTCGTCGGCGCCCAGCTCCAACGCCAGCACCTTGTCTATCTCTTGGTCCTTGGCCGTGAGCATGATGATCGGAACCGGGCTGAACTTACGGATCTCCTTGCAGGCTTCGACGCCGTCGAGCACCGGGAGCATGATGTCCAGGACGATCAGGTCCGGCTGCTCGCGCTGCGCCATCGCGATCGCGCTCCTGCCGTCGCCGGCCGTCACCACGGCGTAGCCGCTGCGCTCGAGATTGAAACGCAGCGTCTGGAGTATCGCCGACTCGTCGTCAACGACGAGAATCTTTTTATTGAACTCCGGACTTTTCACCAGCGGGGCCGGCATCTGCCGGACTTCAGGCATTCCGTTCATACGATTTGGCGATCGCGCTGTAGTCCAGCGCGCCGTCCCCTTCGGCCGAGCGAGCAGTGTAGAGCTGATACGCGAGCGCGGTCGCGGGCATCGAGCGACTCGGATCCGGCGCGGCAGCGAGGGCGGCGGCGATATCCTTTCGCAGCAGGTCCATTGCGAAGCCGCCTTCCAGTTTTCCCGCTAGATACGTCTTCGGCAGCCACTGTTCCAGAATGTAGTTCGACGCCGTGGCCGTGGCAAGCACCGCGCGAACCGCATCGAGATCGGCGCCGGCCGCCCGCGCGAAGGCCAGGCCTTCGGCGTTGGCGATCATGACGTTCGCGATGATGATTTGGTTAACGAGCTTCACGGTCTCGCCCATTCCCGCCGGCCCGAGATGATGCGGCGTGCCCATCGCCCGCAGCACCGGCTCGGCGCGAGCGAAGGCCTCGGGCGAGGCGCCCACCATGATGGCGAGCGTCCCTTCGCGCGCACGCGCGGGGCCGCCGCTCACCGGAGCGTCCACGAACTGCACGCCCTGCTCGGCGAGCCGCTCCGCAAATCGCCGGGACGCGACCGGGGAGATCGTCGAGGTATCTATCACCAGCAGGCCGGGCTTGGCGCCCTGCGCGACGCCGCCGTCGCCGAAGAGCACTTCTTCTACCTGCGGAGCGTCGGGAACGCAGATGACGATTGCATCGCAGACGGCCGCCAGCGCTGCAGGGTTTGCCTCTTCTCGCACGCCCGCGTCGCGCAGGCGTTCCAGCGCCGCACGATTGCGATGGACCGCTGCGCTTACTTCGAATCCGCCGTTGCGCAGCGAGCGTGCCATCGGTTCGCCCATAGCGCCCAAGCCGACGAAACCGACCCGCGAAATCACGACCGGGCCTTTGGGCGCCGTGCGGCCGCTTTCCCGCCAAAGACGGGCGTTTTCAGGATAAGCCCGCGCACCCGGCGAAGATACGCGCATGACGACCGCTCCCGCCGCCACGATCGTGCGCCCCACCTACGATGAGATGAACCTGTCCACCGGTAAGCGCACCCGCCTGCACCGTTTGATGTACGAGCACGGCCCCGCGAACGGGACGCTCATGATGCTCCCGATCGATCAAGGCCTCGAGCACGGCCCGGTAGACTTTTTCGACAACCCCGATGCGATAGATACCGATTGGATCTACCGCCTGGCGGTGAAAGGCAACTTTTCCGGCGTCGCCCTGCACGTCGGACTGGCCGAGAAGTACCAAAAGCGCTACGCCGGCCGCGTCCCCCTGCTGCTCAAGGTCAACGGCAAGACGAACGTTCCGTCCGACGACGACGCGTTCAGCCCGCTCACCTCGTCGGTGGAGGATGCCGTTCGCTTAGGCGCCGATGCCGTCGGCTACACTCTGTACGTCGGCAGCCCGGCACAAGAGATGGACATCGCGCAGTGTAACGACGTCCGCCGAGACTGCGAGCGCTACGGCATGCCGCTCGTCGTCTGGGCGTATCCGCGAGGCGCCGCGATCAAGGCGAAGGGCGGCATAGATTCGCTCTACGCCGTGGACTACGCCGCGCGCGTCGCATGCGAGATCGGCGCCGACGTCATCAAGCTCAACGAGCCGGTTTGGAAGGCCGACGACGCCGCAAAACTTCCCAAGCCGTACAACACGCTCTCGTTCGACGACGTGGAGGGCTTGCGCAAGGTCGTGAAGTCGGCCGGGCGCGCGCTCGTGCTCGTTTCGGGCGGAAGCAAGATGGGCGACGAAGCGACGGTGCACAAAGCGCACGTGGCGATGGCCGCGGGCTGCTGCGGCCTCATCTTCGGACGCAACATGTGGCAACGCAAGTGGGACGAGGCGCTCTCCATGGCTTCGCGCATCCACGAAGTCCTCGGGGCGTACGGCCAAGAGCAATAGTGGAAGCCACGATCGAAGCGCGAGTCAACGCCGCGCTCGACAAGGTGCGTCCGGCGATCGCGGCCGACGGCGGCGAAGTCTGGCTGATCAAAGTCGAAGGGTCCACCGCGTTCGTTCAGATGCTCGGGGCTTGCGGCGGCTGCCCCGCCTCCGTGCTCACGCTCAAAGGCGCGATCGAGACCGTCGTAACCGCCGACGTGCCCGAAGTCACCGAAGTCGTCGAGATCTAAACCGCCCGCACGCCCCCCGTGTCATCCTGAGCCTGTCGAAGGACGCGCTGCTCAGGTGTCATCCTGAGCCTGTCGAAGGACGCGCTGGTCAGGTGTCATCCTGAGCCTGTCGAAGGACGCGCTGCTCAGGCGTCATCCTGAGCCTGTCGAAGGACGCGCTGCTCAGGTGTCATCCTGAGCCTGTCGAAGGACGCGCTGCTCAGGTGTCATCCTGAGCCTGTCGAAGGACGCGCACACGAAGACATAGGGAACAAGCTGTCCTTCGACAAGCTCAGGATGACACGGAGGAACAAGCTGTCCTTCGACGGGCTCAGGATGACACGGAGGAACAAGCCGTCCTTCGACGAGCTCAGGATGACACGGTGGGAGCGGGGGTTTAAGTTTTTTTGAAGTACTCGGCGTTGACGGCCGTGTAGTTCTGCCATTTCTCCGGAACGTCGGAGTCCGCGAAAATCGCCTCGACCGGGCACGCCGAAACGCAGGCGCCGCAGTCTATGCAGACTTCGGGATCAATGTAGAGCATCTCGTCTTCGTCCTTGCCGTGAATGCAGTCGACGGGACAGACGTCAACGCACGACTTATCCTTCGTGCCGATACACGGTTCGGTGATGACGTAGGCCATGGGCCTCAGGCTTCCCCCGAGAGGCTGGCGCGCCCTTCAGCCTGCCGGAGCCCGGCGCACCGCGCGCAGGATCCGCAGCAGAACCGCGGCGCCGATGAGCGCGCAGACGGCGCTGGGAAGATCGAACCCGTTCGCCGCGGCACGGCCGAATAGCGTGGAGATCCAGCCGCCGGCGACGGCGCCCAGCACGCCTGCGACGGCGTCGGCAACGAACCCGGCGGGCGTGCCCGGCACGATCCAGCGGGCCGCCAGGCCGACGACGAGACCCACGGCGATCCAAACGAGCAATACCAAGCGGCGATCCTCTTTTCCGGCAAGCGCGCGCGAGAGACAGGGAGAGCGTCCGAGCGCGGTGGAGGTAGTCGTATGAAGCGTACGTTATTGTGCCTGCTCGCCCTGCTCGCGTGGTCCACGCCCGCCGCCCCGGCCGCCGGCTCGGGCACGGAGATTGCCGCCTCCGGCAGCGGTTCCGTTTCTCTCCCGCCAAACGTCGCTACGGTAAACGCCTCGATCGTGACGAACGCGCCGGCCGCCGATGCGGCCGTCTCGCAGAACAACGCCGCGTACGATCGCGTCGTCGCCGCAATCGTCAAGACGGGCGTCGCTCGGAGCGACGTGACGCTCGCGTACTACAACATGAGCTACAATCCGCCGCCGGCGGTCGCCGCGCCCGGCTCGACGGAGCGCTACGGGTATACGGTCTCGCGCGGCTTTGCCGTGAAAGTGCGCGCGGTGGGCGACGCCGGCCGCGTCAGCGATGCCTGCACCTCGGCGGGCGCGACCTCGGTAGACGGCGTCAGCTTCGGTCTTGCCGACACCACCGCCGCCCGCGCGCAAGCAACCGCGAAGGCCTTCGCACAGGCCCGGGCGGATGCCGAGGCGATGGCGCAGGCCGCCGGCCTGCACGTGGTCGCGATTCGCCGGATCGAGCTCTTGAGCGGCCCCTCGGGCCCCACCCCGCTGATGCGGATGGCCGCCGCACCGAGTCCGGCGACGCAGTTCGATCAGGGCGACGTCAGCGTTACCGTTTCGCTCAGCGTCGTTTTCCTCGCCCAGCCGTGAGGCCGCGCCGGCGAAACCTCGCCGCGTTCGCCCGGGTACTCTAGGCGATGACTTCCACATGCGATAGCTGCGGACGGACGCCCGCGCCGGTCGCGCACGCTGGCCGCTCCTTCTGCAGCACCTGCGCGCAGCGCCGCGCGCTCACGAGCGCCCTTCCGTTTCTCGGCGCGGCATTGGCCGCCGCCGGCCTGGTCGCCGGCAGCGCGATTCTCGCCGAGCGCATGCAAGGTGAAGGCGGCGCTTCGCCGCTCGACGAGCTGGGCAAGCGTTTCCGGGGCGGCACGCCGACGCTCGCGGCGTACTCGCGCGACCTGACCGAACTCGCGAAAGAGGGCAAGCTCGACCCGGTCGTCGGCCGCGATGAAGAGATCGAGCGGGTGATCTCGATCTTGGCCCGGCGCAGCAAGAACAATCCGTGCCTGGTCGGCGAACCGGGTGTCGGGAAGACGGCAATCGTCGAAGGCCTGGCGCAGCGCATCGCTTCGGGCAGCGCGCCCGCGTCGCTCGCCGGCAAACGCGTACTGGCGCTTTCGCTCGGGCCGCTCGTCGCCGGGACGAAGTACCGCGGCGAGTTCGAAGGACGCGTCAAACGCATCCTCGAGGAAGTCAAACGCAGCGCGCGCGACGTCGTGCTCTTCATAGACGAACTCCACACGCTCGTCGGCGCCGGGTCGGCCGAAGGCGCGCCGCTGGACCTGGGCTCGATGATCAAACCGGAACTGGCGCGCGGGGACTTGCAATGCATCGGCGCGACGACGTACGACGAGTATCGCAAGTACGTCGAATCCGACGCCGCGCTCGAGCGACGCTTCCAGCCGGTCGCCGTGGACGAGCCCAGCATCGAGCAGACCCTCGCGATCCTGCGCGGCCTGCGCGATCGGTACGCGCTGCACCATCGCGTGACCATCGGCGACGAAGCACTCGAGGCCTCGGCGCAGTTGGCGGCGCGGTATATCGCGGATCGCTTCATGCCCGACAAAGCCATCGACTTGATGGACGAAGCTGCGGCCTCGGTAGCGCTCGCGAACGCCGGCGCCGTGGACCGGCCGGTCGTGCGCGCGGAGGACGTCGCGTCGGTCGTCACGCGCTGGACCGGTATTCCTCAGGCAGCCCTCACGGAGTCCCAAGCACAGCGGCTTCTCGACCTCGAGACGGTGCTCGCAAAACGCGTCATCGGGCAAGACCGCGCGATCGTCGCCGTCTCCGATGCAATTCGCCGCGCGCGCACCGGACTGCACGATCCGCGTAAGCCCGTGGGCACGTTCCTCTTTCGCGGGCCCAGCGGCGTCGGCAAGACGGAGTTGGCGAAGACGCTCGCCGAAGCGCTCTTTGGAAGCGAAGCCGCGCTCGTCCGGGTAGACCTCTCCGAGTTCACCGAAGCCCACACCGTCTCGCGCCTGCTCGGTGCGCCGCCTGGATACGCCGGGCACGACGAACCCGGCCAACTCACCGAACCCGTGCGCCGGCGCCCGTACTGCGTCGTTCTCTTCGACGAGTTGGAGAAAGCGCACCCCGACGTCGCGGCGATCCTCCTGCAGATCCTCGACGACGGACGCGTCACCGATGCGAAGGGCCGCACGATAGACTTCCGGCACGCGCTCGTCATCCTGACCACCAATCTCGCCGACGACGAACTCGCGATCGCGCTGCGATCGGAGCTGCTCGACCGTATAGACGAGGTCGTTCCATTCGCGGATTTGGAACTGCCTCAGATCGAAGCGATCGTCGCAATCTCGGTGGAGGCGCTCGTCCGCAGGCTCGGCGCGCGCAACGTGCACTTGGATCTCACGCCGGATGCACGTTCGTACCTCGCACGCGTTTCGATGGGTGCCGGGAGCGGAGCGCGATACGTCGCTCGCACGGTCTCGCATTTCGTCTCGACCCCGCTTTCGACGGCGCTCCTGCGAGGCGAACTGCAAGAGGGCGGCCGCGCCTGCGTCACCCTCGACGGCGACGAACTGCGGGTGCGCGCGGCCTAGCCGCGCGCTACGGCAGCAGCGCGGGGCCGGCGCTCGTGGCGGGTGAGAGGGCCAGCGCCTGCGGCGATGCGATGCCGTTCGAGATCGTCGTCCACGTTCCACCGGCATACGGCGGCGCGTACTGCGTCACCGTGCTGTTGCCGTAGTTAGCGACGTACAGATTTCCGCCGGCGTCTATCGCCAGTGCGACCGGCTGGCTCTGCCCGCCGACGATCGTGACCGGCTCGCCCGTGTAGGGAGCGACGTACTCGGTGATGGTGTTGGCGCCTTGATTGGGGACGAAGAGATTCGCCGAGCCGTTGAGCCCAATGGTGCCTTGCTCGCTGATGCCGCTCGTGATCGTGGCCACCGGCGCGCTCTGCTCGGAATACGGCGGAGAGTACTCCACGACCGAGTTGGGCGTGGCGTTCACGTTCGCGACGAATAAGTTCCCGCGCGCGTCCAGCGCGAGAGAGTTGGGAGCGCTCAGCCCCTTGGAGATCGTCGCCGGCTCGCCCGTGTAGGGAGGCGCGTAGACGGTGACCGAGTTCGCCGCGGCATTGACGACGAAGAGATTGCCGGCGGCATCCAGAGCGAGCGCGACCGGATCGTTCACGCCCGCGGAGATCGTGGCCGCCGGCGCGCCGCCGTACGGCGCAGAATACAGCGTCACCGTGTTGCTGCCGTTTCCATTCGCGACGAAGAGATCGCCGCGCGCGTCCAACGCCAGCGCCTGGGGATGGTTGATGCCTTGGGAGATCGCGGTCGGCGCCTGCGCGTAGGGCGCCGCGTACACGTTGACGCTCCCGAGCTCGTTGGCGACGAACAGGTCGCCGGCCGAATCGAATGCGAGCGCCTGCGGGGCGCCGATGCCGTTTGCAATCGTCGCCAGCGGCGCGTTCGATCCGCCGGCATAGAGCGTCACGTCGTTTGCCGTTGCGTTCGCAACGCCGAGAACCTGCCGAACCTCTACGCGTGCCGTGCCGCTGCAGGCGGCACTCTGAGCGCATGGATTGGCGCCCCCCGGAGCGCTCGCGGTCGCGCGCAGCATCCCGGAGAGACCGTTGCCCGACGCGCCGGGCGAGACGTAGAACACGTTCGGCGCGGTCCCCTGCGAGATGGTCAGCGGCAGCGCGCCGCCGGTCTGCGTCAGCGCAAAGCCGACGGCGGCGCCGCCGACGATGACGTTCTGATTCGCGTCCAGCTGCTCGACCGCGAGCGGATGACGTCCCGCTCCGTACAAGTCAATGGCTCCCTGCGGGTTCGTAGCGCTCATGAACGTCGCCGGCACGATCGAAAGCTGCGCCGGAACGCCGCCGACGGTGAGGTTGAGCGTATTGGAAGCCGAGGGCAGAACCGTGAACGCCACCGCCGCGCTCCCGGCCGAAGCGCCGGCCGAAAATGCGCCCTGGGCGGAGGCGCCGATCGTGCCCGCGTACGTTCCCGCGGGGAGACTCAGCGAGAGCTGGCAGGTCGTGCCGCCCAGAGAGGGCGCGCACCCGCTCGCTCCCGGTCCAACCGCGACGGTTTGGCTGATCGTGACCGGCCCGCTCACGTTTATTGCCAGCACTTGCGGGCCGGCGGACGCGGGCGATGCGGGCGCAGGAGGCGGAGGTGTCGGCGTACCGCCGGCAGCCCCGTAGACGAGCGGCGTGACGGGTGCGGGCGTCGGAAGCCGGCCCGGCTGGGGCGCGCTCTGGCCGCCGGCGGGGACGTAAATGCGAACGATCGTGTTGCCCGCCGCACCGCCCGTGCCGCCGCCCAGCGGCACCATCGCCGCGTTCTGGCCGCCGCCGGCGCAGTTTGCCAGCAGAATCGCGCCGAGAGCGGCCGCGAGCGTGCGATGGGGTTTCACGAAGCCGCGACGCACGGCTACCGCAGCACGCGCTCGATGTCGGCGCGCATGGCTTGCGGCGCGAGTTGGCCGACGACGATCTTACGAACGATGCCGCCGCGATCCACGAAGACGTGCACGGGCAGCCCGTTGATCTCGTACCGGTCTCGCAGCGTGCCGTCGTCCACCACGATCGGATAGCTCAACGCGTGGCGCCGGCGGAACTCTGCGGCTTTGCGCGCGTTCTCCAGCACGTCCACGCCGATCACTTGCAGTCCGCGCGCGCGGTACGCGCGCGCCAACGCGTCTATCGCGGGCGCCTCGGAGTTGCACGGCGGGCACCAGCTCGCGAAGAAGTTCAGGTAGAGCGCTTTGCCGCGCAGGGAGGCGGAGGAAAGATTCGGGCCCGGGATGCTCGGCTCCGACCACGCGGGCGCGACCGCTCCTTCGCGCGCGAGCGCGCTGCCTTGCGAGCCCGAGACCGCGCTCGCATGGGAGCAGGCCGTCAGTACGAGCGCAGCGGCCAGCGCGCACGGGAGAGCGCGGTCAGCCATAGCTAGGATAGCCGACCGCCTGTAGATCGCGCTGCATCTGCTCGACCAATTCGCCGGTGCCCTCGAAAAGCCGCTGCTCGCGCACGAAGCGAAACTCTCGCAGCGCGAGCTCGCGCCCGTAGATGGTGTGCGGGAAGTCGCGCAGCCACGCTTCCACCGTCCGCGTTTCGCCGCCGAACTGCGGGTTGGTTCCGATCGAGACGAGCGAGGCGTAATCGCGCCCGTCGTAACGCGCCAGAGCCGAATACACACCGTCCTTCGGGAGCAGTTTCGCCGGAACGCGCACGTTCGCCGTGGGGAACCCGAGAGCATGCCCGCGCCCCGCGCCCGTCTCGACCGGCCCTCGAATTTCATAGCCGCAGCCGCCAAGGAGGTGGTCGGCCAGCGCCACGTCGCCCGAGGCGACGAGCGAACGGATGCGCGTGCTCGAGATGCGTTCGCCTTGCTCGAGGACGTGATCCACCGCGACGCACGCCACGCCGCGCGAGGCGAGATAGCCGGCCATCAGCGCGGTATCCCCTTCGCGGCCTTGACCGAAGCGAAAGGTCTTGCCCACCACGACCCCCCGCACGCCCAGACGCTCTACGAGAATCTCCAGGAACGCCTGCGGCGAGAGGGTCGCGACGCGCTCGTCGAACGGCGGGACGAAACATTCTTCGAAGCCGGCGTGCGCGAAGAGCACGAGCCGCTCGGCGGTGGTACAGAGCAGCGGCGGCTCGGTTCCCGGCCGTAGGTGCGCCGCCGGATGGTTCGCAAACGTGAGCACGCCGGAGCGCCAGCCGGGCTTGCGCAGCAGCAGCGTGCGGCGAGCGATCTCACGATGGCCGCGATGGAATCCGTCGAAGAATCCGATCGCCACCACGAGCGGGCGCGACGTATCGCGCGCGAGCTCGTGATGCATGCGCATTAGACGAATACCTTGCGCGGAGCGAGCAGCGTGCCGAGCGCTTCGCCCACGCCGACGAGCGTGCGGGATTCGTCGCGAACGAAGACGTGCTGGGCGGTAGCACCCTGCGGGAGCGGCACGACGCGGCCGGCGCGAAAGTCGGCCGATTCGCGCAGGTTCAGCACGATCGTCGGGAACGGAATGATGTGCTCTGGCGCGATCAGCGCGCGCTCGGGCGCGGCGGCAACCTCTTCGGTCGTGAGCGCCTCGTACAGAACGAACGGACCCGAGGCTTCCCGCACGAGCGCGCCCATATGCGCGGGAATGCCCGCCGCCGCGCCGAGTTCGTGACAGAGCGTTCTGACGTACGTGCCTTCGCTGCAGGCTACCCGCAGGCGCGCGATCGCCGGACCGGACGAAGAGCCCGCGCCTTCCGTTCCCAGCAGCGTCAGGCCGTAGATCGTCGTGGGGCGCGATTTGCGTTCGACCTGCTTGCCCTGGCGCGCCAGTTCGTACAGGCGTACTCCCTCGTGATGCACCGCCGAGTACATCGGCGGCGTCTGCGCGATCTTGCCCAGAAAGCGCGGCAGAACCGCTTCCAAACGGGCCGCCCAATCCGCCGGCACGGCCGCGCTCTCGAGCGTGTCGCCGTGCGCGTCCTGCGTCGTCGTCGAACGCCCCAGCACGATCGTGCAGGCGTAGGCCTTGCGCTGGTCGGCCAGCAGCGGTATCAAGCGCGTCGCTTTCCCAACGGCGATCGGCAGCACGCCGGCTGCCTGAGGGTCGAGCGTTCCGAGATGGCCCGCGCTCAGCGAACGGTCGGCCGCGTACAGGCCGTAGATGCGGCGGACGCGCGCGACCGCGCGCGCCGAGCTGGGCCCCGCCGCTTTGAACAGATTGACGAATCCGATCATGCCGGCGCGGCCGCGAACGTGCGGCCTACAGACCCTGCGCGACCAGCGCCGTTTCGACCGCGCCGAACGCGGCCTCGAGCGGACCATCGTACGATAGCCCTGCGGCGCGGAAATGTCCTCCGCCGCCGAGCCGCTGCGCGGCTGCCTGGACGTTGACGCTGCCGTTCGAGCGCAAGCTCACGCGCAGCTCGCCGTCTATCGCCTTGAAGAGCGCGGCCGCGTCCACGCCGTCCTGGCCCAGGAGCGTGTTCACCATATCCTCGGTGTCTTCGCCGTCCGCGCCGGTCTGCGCCAGCATGCCGTCGTCCACGTACGAATAGCAGTATCGTCCCTCGCGGCCGAAGCGCATCGCGCCGATGACGCAGCCCAAGAGTTTCGTCGCCTGAACGCGCCTGCGAAGGAATATCTCTTCGGTGATTTTTTCTTTGTCGGCGCCAAGTCGCATGAGTTCGCCCGACAGCGCGAGCGCTTCCGGCGTCGTGTTCGAGTGCATGAACCCGCCGGTGTCGGTCATGATCGTCGCTAGAATGCAGGTTGCGATCGCCGCATCCACCGGCGCGCCAAGCTCGCGCAGGAGGTGCATGACGACCGTTCCCGTCGAGCACTCGCGTTCGAGCACGAAGTTCAGCTTGCCGAAGAGCGCGTTGCCGAGATGGTGATCTATATCCAACGCGTTCTCTCGCGCCACCGCGGGCAGCAGCTCGCCGGCGCGCTTGGGATCGCTCATGTCGCAGAATACGAAGAGCGCGTCGGAAGGGAGATCGGGCGGCAGGTCTCGCGACACGAGCTCGGTCTCGGGCAGAAAGCGCAGGTTCCGCGGGACCTCGTCCTGCTGGAAGTAGCAGACGCGCTTGCCCATGCGCTTGAGCGCCAGACCCAGCGCCAGCCCGGCGCCGAGCGTGTCGCCGTCCGGCTTCACGTGGCTGACCATGACGAACGAACTGCGCCGCCGCAGTTCGGCGGCAACTTCCTGGGCAGTCGCGATGCCCGGCGTCTCGATCACTCGCTCTCCTCCGTCTGGGGCTGCGTCGCCGCCTCGCGCAGCGTCTTGGCCAGCGCGATGGCGCGTTCGGTCGAGCGATCTTCGACGAAGACCAGCTCGGGGGTATAGCGCAGGTCTATCTTGCGGCCGAGTTCGCCGCGCAAGAAGCGCCCGGCATGGTTGAGCGCGTCCAAGGACTGGCGCGCTTGGTGCCGATCGCCGATCACCGAAACGAAGATCTTGCAGTGGCGGAGATCGTCGCTGGCCTCGGCGCGCGTCACCGTCACGAACGCAAGGCGTGGATCCGAGAGCTCCTGCGAGACGAGCGTGCCGACGATCCGCTGGATCTCGTGATCTATCTTCGCTAAGCGCTGCTGCTTCATGCCTTCGCCAGTTCGGCGGCGACCTTCTCGACGGCGTACGCCTCGATCACGTCGCCTTCTTTGAGATCTTGGAACTTGGCGATTTGGATGCCGCACTCGAAGCCTTCGGCGACTTCGCGCACGTCGTCCTTGAAGCGGCGCAGACTCTCGACCTCGCCGTCGAAGACGACGGCCGAGTCGCGAATGACGCGCGCCTTGGCGTTGCGCGTGATCTTTCCGCTGGTGATGTAACAGCCGACGATCGTCCCGACGCGGCTGACCTTGAAGACCTGCCGCACCTCGGCGCGTCCGAGGATGACCTCGCGCTCGATGGGCGCGAGCATCCCCCGCATGGCCTTCTTGAGGTCGTCTTCGATCTCGTAAATCACCTGGTAGAAGCGCAGGTCCACGCCTTCGTTCTCGGCCAGGCGGCGCGCCGTCTCGTCCGGGCGGATGTTGAACCCGATGAGCACCGTGTTCGAAGCGCTGGCGAGATTGACGTCGTTGGGCGAGATCGCGCCGACGCCGCCGTGGATGACCCGAATTTCGACGTCGGGCGTCGAGAGCGATTCCATGCGCGAGCGCAAGGCCTCGAGCGAGCCTTGCCCGTCGGCTTTGATGATCAGGTTGAGGACCTTGTTGCCCTCGGCCGGCATGGACATGAACGTCTCGAGCGAGACGCGCTGCGACCCGGTCGCGGCCATCCGCACGTCGCGCCGGCGCGTCGCGCGTTTCTCGGCCGTCTCGCGAGCGACGCGGTCGTCGCTGACGACGCTGAGCGTATCGCCGGCCGCGGGAACGTCGGAGAGGCCCATAACCTCGACCGGAATCGAGGGGCCCGCTTTCTTGACCTGCTTACCCTTGTCGTCTATGAGCGCGCGGACTTTGCCGAAGGTGCCGCCGACGACGACGATGTCGCCCACGCGCAGCGTACCGTTCTGAACGAGCACGGTCGCGACCGCGCCGCGTCCGCGATGCAGCGCCGACTCGATGACCACGCCGCTGGCGCGGCGCGTCTTGTTCGCTCGCAGTTCGCGGATGTCGGCCTCGAGCAGCACGGTGTCGAGCAGCGACTCGATGCCGTCGCCGGTCTTGGCAGAGACGGGGACCATCTCGATGGTCCCGCCCCAGTCCACCGGCTGCAGTCCCTGCTCCATGAGCTGCTGCTTCACGCGATCGGGCTGCGCTTCGGGCCGGTCCATCTTGTTGATCGCGACGACGATCGGTACGCCGGCCGCCTTGACGTGCGCGATCGCTTCCTTCGTCTGCGGCATGACGCCGTCGTCGGCCGCGACCACGAGGATGGCAACGTCCGTTACCTTTGCGCCTCTGGCGCGCATTGCGGTGAACGCTTCGTGACCGGGCGTATCTACGAACGTGATCTTGCGATCGTTCCGCTCGACCGTGTACGCGCCGATCTTTTGCGTGATGCCGCCGGCTTCGCCGGCCGCGACGTTCGCTTGGCGAATGCGGTCCAAGAGCGAAGTCTTGCCGTGATCTACGTGGCCGAGCACCGTCACGACCGGCGGCCGCGGCGTGAGCATCTCGGGCTTGTCTTCTTCTTGTTCGACCGTGACTTCTTCGCCGGCTTCCTTGACGACCGCATTGAAACCGAAACGCTTGGCGACCTGCGTCGCGACGTCGCTGGAGATATTCTGGTTGATCGTCGCCATCGTCCCGATCTTGATGAGCTCGGTGATGACGTCTTTCACCGGCACGATCATGGACGTCGCCAACTCCTGAACCGTGAGGAGGTCCGGGATCTCGATCGTCTCCAGCGTTCGCGCCGGCGCGACGGGCGCGTGGTCGCCCTTCTTCTTGCGCTGCCGCTCTTTTTCGAGCAGCAGTTCCTTCTCGCGATCTTTCTTCGCGGTCGCTTTGTCCTCGTGCGAACGCAGCCGGTCGCCGGGACGGCCGCCGGCGGACGGCATGGGCATATCCGTCGCGGGACCGGCGCCGGGACGGGCCATCCCCGGGCGCGGACCAGGCGCCATCGGACGGAACGGACCGTTGCCGGCGGGCCGGCGCGGAGCGGGGACCAGACGCTGGGGCAGCGGCGCACGGGCGGGCGCGGCGCCGCCCTTGCCGCCCTGTCCGGGCAGCGCCTCGCCGGGACGCGGCGCGACGCCGGGACGTCCGGGCAGACCGGTGCGCGGACCGGGCGAGGCGGAGGCGCCGGTCGTCGGCGGTGGCGCCGGGCGGCGGACGATTGAGGTCTGGCCGGCGGGCACCGGGCGCAACTGCGGGATCGGCTCGGCGGGCGGCTTCACCGCGGGGGCGCGGCGGGGCGGCGCGGGGGCGACCGGAGCGTCGGGAGCTGCCGACGCGGCGGGCGCTGCCGCCGCCGGCTTGGCGGCGGGGCGAGCCGGCGCTCCGGTGACCGGTTTCAGGCGCGCGATTGGCGGCGGCGGGGCAGGTTCGGTCTTCGGGACGACGGCGGCCGGCGGGGGTGCCACGGTCGGGGCCGGGGCCGGGGGCGGCGGCGGAGCCGGCGCCTTGGCGCTCGGCTTGAGCAGCACGCTGCGGACCAGATCGGCGATCTGATCCGGTACGACGCTGAGTTGGTTCTTAGCCTCGAAAACGCCGCCCAGGCGTTCGTTGAAGAGCGACGTCAGCTCTTTCGAGGTGAGTCCGACTTCTTTTGCGAGCTCGAATATCCGTACTTTTCCGGCCAAATTCTCTCTCGGGCGCGATGCACCCGAGTCCCATCAGTTGGAGTGCGCGGAGCCCCAACCGACGGGCGCGGCTCCGCTAGGTAATCAAAGGTCCGCCCTCATCGGAGGGAGCGGTCGTCGCGAAAATTCATTGATGCTGCATTTTCTTGCACGGGCTCTCTATTAAACCATATTCGGCCGCCGCGGTGCCAAGCCCCGGGTACCGGCGATTCTTGAGCGCCCGCCGGGCGCACGCCGCCGAGCAGAGATAGGCCCCGCGGCCGGGCTGCCGGCGGCGCGAGCCGGCCTCGTCGGGCCGCCAGCCGCCGGGGATCCGAACGAACCGCGTGAGCTCCGTTTGCGCGAATCGCGCGCGGCAGCCCACGCAGGTGCGTACGGGTACTATGCCTCTTCCGATCCGAGCCGCTCTCGACGGAACTCCTCGAGCTTGCGGATGAGTTCGGCGTCAATCTCCTCGCCCTCCGCGGCAGCGCCTTCGGCCTGCCCGGCCTCGGACGCCGGCTCTCCCCCGCCGCGCTCCTCGCGCTCGGCGAGGTAGCGCTCGCGCGCCTGCGCCGACTCGCTCTCGCTGGCGATGTCGAGCCGCCAGCCGGTCAGGCGCGCGGCCAAGCGCACGTTCTGGCCGTCGCGGCCGATCGCCAGGGAAAGCTGATAGTCGGGCACGATCACGAGCGCGACGCCGTCGTCCTCGAACAGCTCGACCTCGATTACCTTCGCGGGCGCGAGCGCGTTCATGATGAACGTCGCGGGCGCCGGATCGTAGCGGATGATGTCGACCTTCTCGCCGCGCAGATTATCGGTCACGTTCGCGATGCGGCTGGATTTCGGTCCGAGGCACGCGCCGATCGGGTCTACCTCGGGCCGGCTGCTCTGCACCGCCACCTTCGAGCGCCCCCCGGGATCGCGTGCGATCGCCATGATCTCGACGGTGCCGTCGGCGATCTCCGGAACCTCGAGCTCGAGCAGCCGCTGGACGAGGCCTTCCGCCGCGCGCGATAGCATCACTTGCGGCCCCTTCGGCGATTTCTTCACGTCGAGCACGTAGGCGCGAATGAAGTCGTTGATGCGATAGGACTCGCCGGGAACTTGCTCGTCGAGATACATGACGGCCTCGTCGCGGCCCTCGAGCGTCACGAACATGTTACGCTGCTCGTAGCGCTGAACGGTGCCGGTGACGAGATCGTTGAGCTTGCGCACGTACTTGTTGTAAACCGTGTCCCGCTCGGCCTCGCGGATGCGCTGGACGATCACCTGTTTTGCCGTCTGCGCGGCGATGCGTCCGAAATCTTTCGGCGTAACCTCTTCGTCGTAGAAGTCGCCGACCTCGTACGGTTTTCCGGCCTGAGCGGCCGAAATCTCCAGCTTGGGGTCCGCCACCTCTTCGACGACGATGCGCCGGTGATAGACGCGGTACGCACCGGTCTGCCGGTCCACCGCAACGATCGCGTTCGATTCGCTGCCGAAGTGCCGCTTGTACGCCGTAAGCAAAGCCGCTTCCAGCGCCTCGAGCAGCATCTCGAACGGAATGTTTCGTTCCTTCGCGATGAAGTGCAGGACGTCTATGAGTTTGTCTTCAGTTGCTGCGCTGTCTACTGTTGCCATTTAGTTGTTTCCGTTGACGTTTGTCGCGCTGAAAATCCGCGCGCGGGTCGTATTCCAGATTTGCCGATTTGATCGCCGCCGTCGGGAGCAGCAGTTCTCCTGCATCGGTGAGCAGCACCGCGACCTCTCCGCGAAGGCCTTGGAGGGTACCGCGATGAGTTTTGGCTCCGGCCACCGTGAGGCTCGTGACGATACGCACGCGCCGGCCGGCGAACCGAGCGTAGTCGGCCGGCCGCACGAGCGGCCGCTCCAGCCCCGCCGATTCGACCTCCAGCGAGTACGCTTCGTCGAGAGGCGCAAGCCCCGCGTTGATGCGCGCCGCCACGCGTTCGCACAGCGCGAGGTCCGCGCCCCCGGGGCGATCTATCGTCACCCGCAGTTCGGTGCTGCCGCGCAGCGACCGCGCGCGATGCTGCACGATCTCCAGCTCGCGGAACGATGCATCGTGAACGATTGCGTCGAGCTCCCGCTCGAACGCAAGACGCGTGGTATCGCCGCCGCTCATGCTTGGTCGTAAACCGTCCTTGAAGCAACGAAGCGCGGGCCATGCCCACGCTCCTTTCGTCTGTAGGATACCGAAAAATGCGACGGGCCGCAACCCTGGCGGCAGCGGCCCCTCGCTCGGAATCTTCTCTAAGGTCTTGCGAATCGGCGCCCGCCGGTTACGTCCGGCTGTCGTAGGCGCGCTCGGCGCCCGTTACTCGGCGCTACCTCGCGGACGGTGGTGACCCGGCGGATCTTGCGGTTCCAAACCGCCCTCCTTGCGAGCGTTCAGCGATGCCGGCAAACCCGGCATGCTCGAATTGTACTGCGACTAAAGTCGAAGTACAAGTGGGAACCGCCACGGCCTACGGCGACGGAGCGGCCGACGGAGCGTACGGCGCCAGGAGCCGGCCGTCGCAGGCCTGCGTCACCATGCCGTCCACGATCGGTGCGATGCCCGCGTCGAACGGCGAGAGCGGTTCGTGCGCCGGCCCCCCTCCCCCGATCGAGATCTGCGTCCCGTTCGGCGTGCCGCTGTTGGCTTGAACGTTCGAGGGCAGCGGCGCATAGCCGCCGCGCTCGGGCTGCGGATACCGCACGAGCCAGCCCGTGCAGATCGTCGTCGGCCCCTCCTTATGCGCCGCCGTCACCCACATCTTCACGCTCAGTTCGTTGCCGGTCCGCCGCACCTCGTACAGGTACTTCGTCTTTGCCAGAACGTCGGGCGGCGGCGTCGGCTCCAGGCGCCCGTGCAGCGAGATCGTCGGCGTGTACTGCTTGCTGGCCGGGTGAACCGGATTGTTCGGAAGCAGCGAACGCAGCTTGTCGTTGATGTTCGGCGCAGTGCGTGACTTGGGCGCCGGGCTCGCCGGCACGGGGGTCGGGCGCAGTTCGATCGGCCGCTGCGGCGTCCTCTGATTCTTCGTGCCGCCCTCCTGCCGGGCTCCCGGCGAAGCGCCGCTGGTCGGCCCGGGGCTGGGCGCGGTGCCGGGCGTGCGCGCCACGGCCGCGGCGTTGGTCGGGCTGGGGTTCGGCACTCCCGGATGCGGCGCGGGCGGAGCCGAGGCGTGCGGGGCAGCGGCGGGACTGGCGCTGGGCTCGGCGCTGGCGCGCGCGACCGCCGCCGCGGTGGGCGACGGGCGGGGGCCTACGGGTGCGGGCGTGGCCGGTTTGGCGCTGGGCGGAGCGCTGGGCATCGGCGGCTTCGGTGACGGCTTGGCCCTCGGCGCGCTCGTCGGCGCGGGCGAGGGGGCCGCGGTCGGAGGCGCCTTGATCGCGACCGCCACGGGCGCGACGGTCGGCACGTTCACGGGCGCTGCCGGCGCCTCGCTCTTGGGCTGCGCCTCGAAGATGTTTTCCGTCGGCTGCGGGTTGGGTTGGAGCGACTGCTGCGGAACCGGCCGCGGATTCGGCGGTGCGGTCGGCGCGGCTACCGCCAGTTCGTGACGGTTCGTCGGCAGGCGCTGTGTGCGCGGCTGGGTCGGGGCAGCGTGGCGGATCGGAGCGATGCGCGGTACGTGCGGCACCGGCGCGGCCTCGTGCTGCGCGGCCGGCTGGTTTGCCACCGCGACGGGAGCCGCCCGCTCGATCGTGACGACTTCGCCGCCCTCGACGTTCTCGTTCGTCCCGAGTTCCGAGGTGCTTACGAGCACGCTGAAAAGCAGCACGGCCAACAGCGCGTGAAAAATGAGCGATGCGAGAAAACTCCCTGCCAACCGCTCCGGATATCGGCGGTCCCGCGGGTCGCGCTGGAATCTCACGGCCAGGCTTAAGTGCGCTTAAACGAGCGCAGGAGCCTGCCGCCGCGGCCTTGCAAGGCAGAGAGCGCATATGGAACGCACCCTTGGCAAACGCACGAAAATCGTCGCGACCGTCGGCCCTGCGTCGCGCGATCCGCAGACCCTTCGTTCGCTCATGCAGGCCGGCGCCAACGTCCTGCGCTTGAACTTCTCTCACGGTACGCCGGACGAGCACGCGCAGGTCATCGCGAGCGCCCGGGAGGTCTCCGGCGAGCTCGGCATTCACGTCGCGATCCTCCAGGATCTCCCCGGACCGAAGGTGCGCACCGGCAAGCTCGCGGAGGGCGCGGGTTCCGTGCGGCTCGAGCGCGGAGCCCGCTTCACGATCACCACGCAGGACGTTCCCGGCACCGCCGAGCGAGTCGGCACGACCTACGCCGACCTCCCTGCGGACGTCATGGCGGGGCGCCGGCTCTACCTGCAGGACGGCGAGATCGCGCTGCTCGTCGTCTCGAAGACGGCAACGCAGATCGAGACGACCGTCGAGTTCGGCGGCGATCTGCGCCCCGCGCAGGGAATCAACTATCCCGACGGATCGCTCAACATCACGTCGGTCACGCCGCGCGACTACGAGTACCTCGCCTTCGGCCTCGAGCACGACGTGGATTACGTCGCGATATCGTTCGTGCGCAGCGCCGAGGACGTCCGGCAGGTGAAGGCGTTCATAGCCGAACGCGGCGCGCGCGTGCCGGTCATCGCGAAAATCGAGAAGCACGAGGCCTTGGAAGATCTCGACGCGATCGTCGCCGCCGCGGACGGGATCATGGTGGCGCGCGGCGACCTCGGCATCGAGATCCCGATCGAGACGGTGCCGATCGCGCAGAAACAGATCATCGCTAAGTGCAATCGCGCGAGCAAGCCGGTCATCACGGCCACGCAGATGCTCGAATCCATGATCGGCTCTCCCCGGCCGACGCGCGCCGAAGCGACGGACGTCGCCAACGCCATCCTCGACGGCACCGACGCGGTGATGCTCTCGGGCGAGACGGCGCGCGGCCTCTATCCCGTGCAGGCCGTCCGCACGATGGCCGGCATCGCCCGCGAGGCCGAACGCTACTACCCGCACGTGTCGCTGCGCGATCGCCGCCTGGAGGGCGTCGAGCCGACGATCGCCTCGTCCATCGCGGAAGCCGCGACCCGCGCGAGCGCGGAACTGCAAACGCCGTACATCGCCACCGGTACGACCACGGGCAATACGGCGCATCAGATCGCCTCGTTTCGTCCTCAGGCGCGGATCGTCGCGCTCACGCCCGACGAGCGCGTCGCCCGCAGACTGGCGCTGGTCTGGGGAACCGAATCGCTCCTGATCGAACCGTACCCTTCGTTCGACGTGCTCTTGTACATGACCGAACGTCAGATGGTGCGCGCTGGTCTGGCGCGTTCGGGCGATCTCATCGCCTTTACGACCGGCATGCCCGTCGGTTCGGGCGGTACGAACGTCCTAAAGATCCACCAGATTCCCTAGCGGCGCGAAGCGGCCAGCAGCGCGCGCGCGTGGCGCAGCGCGACGTCGTGCGATTCGCCCGAAAGCATTCGCGCGATCTCGGCCTCGCGATCCGCTTTGCCGTCTATCTCGCGTACGGCGATTCCCGTGGCGCCTTTGCGTTCCAGTTTGTCGAGCACGTAGTGCCGATCGGCCCACGTCGCGAGCTGGGCGAGATGCGTCACGCAGACGACCTGGCCGCGGCGAGCCAACTCTCCGATCCGGGCGCCGACCGCGGTCGCCGTCGCGCCGCCGATGCCCGCGTCTATCTCGTCGAAGACCATCGCGGCCGAACCATCGCGGGCCTGCGCCAGCGCGACGACGAGCGCCAAGAGCACGCGCGAGCGCTCGCCGCCGGAGGCGACGCGCGCGAGCGGCAGAGCCGGTTCGCCGGCGTTGGCTCCGAAGAGAAACTCGACGCGCTCGGCGCCCGTCGCCCCGATGCGCTCGAGCGGCTCGAGCGAGACGTCGAAGCGCGCCGTCCCGAGGGCGAGATCGCCGAACTCCGCTTCGACCCGGCGACGCAGCGCGGCGGCAGCCTTCTTTCGCGCGGCGCCGAGCGCGGCCGCGGCCCCCGCCAGCGCGCGCTCGTGCGCCTCCAGCTCCGCGCGCGTTCGCGCGAGGGTCTCGTCGGCGTTCTCGTACTCGTCTACGATCTCGCGCGCGCGCGCCGCATAGGCCAGCGCGCTCTCTACGTCGCCGTACGTACGCGTGACGCGTTCCATCTGATCCAGCCGGGCGTTGATCGCCTCGATCTCGCCTGCGTCGTACTCGCCGGCATCCAGGGAGCGGGCAATCTCTGCGGCAAGATCGTTCGCGTCGGCCTGGAGCGCCGCGGCGCGAGCCGCAGCATCCCCCAACTGCGGATCGAGCTCTCCGACGCCCGCGAGCGCGGCAGCCGCGGCGCCCGCATTTGCTACGACGCCCCCTTCCTCACCCGCGAGCGCTTCGCGCGCCGTCTGCAAGGCCGTCGCAATCCGCTCCACGTTATCCAAATACGCGCGGCGGCGCTGGAGCGTATCGCGTTCTTTTGGGTCCAGTCGCGCTCGTTCGATCTCCGCCAAGGCGTGGCGCGCGCGTTCGCAGCGTTCCTCCGCCTCGCGTGCGTCGCCGGCAAGCCGCTCCAGATGCGACTGGGACGCGCGCATCGCCGCGTACGCGCCGGCGACATCTTCGCGCAAGCGCAGCGCTGCGGCGCCCGCGAAGCGATCCAAGAGGTCGAGGTGGTATCCCGGCGAGAGCAGCCGCTGCGCCTCGTGCTGGCCGACGATCTCGGCCAGGAGCGCGCCGACTTCGCGCAGGTACGAGGCCGTCGCCGGGCGCCCGTTGAGCCGTACGTTCGAACGGCCGGCATCGGTCATCTCGCGCACGACGGTACCGGTCTCGCCCGCGTCGAGCGGGAAGCCGTCGGCGGCAAAACGCTCGCGCAGCGCCTCGTCCGGATCGAACGTGAGCGTCACGACGGCTTTGCGCGCGCCTCGGCGCACGGCGTCGGCACCGGCGCGCGCACCGAGCGCGAAGTCGAGCGCGCCGACGAGCATCGTCTTGCCGGAACCGGTCTCCCCGGTGAACGTCGTCGCGCCTGCCGCGAACTCGACGTCCGCCCGTGCGATGAGGGCGTAGTCCTCGATCTCGAGTCGTCGCAGCATCCGGCTTGCCTAGCGACGCGGGTCCTTGATCGAGACCCCCCACAACATCTTGGCTTCCAAGCGTTCGAGAAAATGCAGCGGCGCCGTGCGCGCGAACCGGACTCGTTTTGGATGGCGGCGGATGACGACGCTGGAGCTGGGCTCGACGTCGGCCAGCACGTCGCCGTCGCACTCCAAGTGCGCCTGCGCGATCTCCAGGTCGCAGGTGATTTCGATCCGCGAGCTGGTCGGGACGATGAGCGGACGCGAGAAGAGCGTGTGCGGCAGCAGCGGCACTACGCCGAACGCGTCCACGCTCGGCGCGATGAGCGAGCCGCCGGCCGAGAGAAAGTATGCCGTGGAGCCGGTCGGCGTCGCGACGCAGATGCCGTCGGCGGTGATGCGCGTCGTCGCGCCGTCGTCAAAGCTCAAGCCGAACGGCACGACCCGCGAGACTTCGCCTTTGCGCACGACGACGTCGTTGAGCGCGAAGTATCGCCTTTGGCCGTACTCGGCCTCCAAGGCGGTGCGCTCGTCTGCGAAAAGCCCGCGATCCACCAGCGCCGGCAGATCCGCCAAACGGGGGTCGTCTTCGTCCAGCTCGGTGAGAAAGCCCAAGCGTCCCGTGTTGATGCCCAAGAGCGGAACGTCGCCTTCGACCGCGACGCGCGCAGCGCGCAGCAGCGTTCCGTCGCCGCCGACGGTAATCACGAGCGCCGCCGTCGCCGCGGCGGCCCCGTCCACGACTTCGAATCCGCTCTCCCGAAAGTCCCGCGCGATCCTGCCCGCGATGGAGCGCGCGTGCTCGCGCGTCGCGTCGACGTACAGCGCGACCCTCTTGCTTTCCAGCGAGAGGCGCTGCGTCACGTTCCCTCCTCTGCGTCCAGCACGCTCGCCAGGCGCGCGTCGTCGAACGGCGAGCCGCTGCGCCGCAGCTCGAGGAAGAACTCGCGATTCCCGGCCGGCCCCAGAAGCGGCGACGCGACGACGCCCGCGGCAACGAGGTTCAAGACCGGCACGAACTCGCGCAGGCCGCGCAAGACCGCTTCGTGCGTCGAGCGCTCGCGGACCACGCCGCCTCGGCCGACACGGTCGCGCCCGGCCTCGAACTGCGGCTTGACGAGCGCGACGATCGCGGCCGTCGAGCCCAGGTAGGCGACGGCGCGCGTCAGGATCGTGCGCAGTGAGATGAAGGACGCGTCTACGACGATGAGATCGAACGGTTTCTCGAACGCAGCGTCGGGGAGGTTGCGAAAGTTCGTTCGTTCCAAGACGAGCACGCGCGGGTCGTTACGCAGACGCCAGTCGAGCTGGCCGTAGCCGACGTCTACCGCGCTCACGTGCGCCGCGCCGCGCTGCAGGAGGCAGTCGGTGAACCCGCCCGTCGAAGCGCCGACGTCGAGCGCCCGCGCGCCCAGCACGTCAACGCCGAACGCGTCGAGGGCTCGTTCGAGTTTCTCGCCGCCGCGGCTGACGAAGCGCCGCGGCCGCTCTACCACGATCGTCGCATCGGCGGGAACGCTCTGCCCGGCCTTGCCGGCGACGCTCCCGCCCACGCGAACGCGTCCTTCCATGATGAGGCTGCGTGCCTGCGAGCGGGTGATCCCGCTCTGCGCCGCGACGGCGGCATCGAGCCGGTTGTCGCGTTTGCTTGCGGATGCCACGAGCGAGATGCGGCGCTAGAAGGGCAGTTCGTCGTCGAGGGCGGCCTCGGCAGCGCCCTGCGGGCGAGCGGGCTCGGAGGTCGCCTCGTCGATCTGCTGCTGCGCGCTCTTGAGCAACGTTTCGCACTCGCGCGCGAGGAGCTTGCCCTCCTTGAAGAGTTCGGTCGCGCGCTGCAGTTCGACCGTCCCGCCTTCGAGCTCTTTAACGATCGCGTCGATCCGCGCGAGCTTCTGCTCGAAGGTCCGCGGTAAGCCGTCGCTCATTCTGCCTGCACCGATTCAACGCGCGCGCCGAACGTCCCGCGCATCACGCGCGCGGTGACCGCGTCGCCCGGCGCGAGATCGCCCGCGTCGCAGACCGCCGCGCCGTCCTTGGTGACGATCGCGTAGCCTCGCGCGAGCGGGCGGGTCGGGTCTTCGCGGTCGAGCGCCGCCTCGGCGCGCTCGAGACGCCGCAGCGCCTGCTCCTGCGATCGCTCGATCGCGCGGGCCAGCCGCGCCTTGCCTCGCTCCAGATCGCTGCGCCAACGCTCCACGCGCGCGGCGGGATTGCGCCGCTCCAGTCGCCCTTCCAGCACGCGCAAGCGCTCGGAGCAGCGGAAGATCGTCCCTCGGACGCGTTCGTCCACGTCGCGCCGCGCGTCGGCTAACTGCTGCGTCTTGCCCGCGACGACCGAACGAAAGCCGTGCGCGAGCGTGCCGCGCAGCACGCGGATGCGCTCGTGCGCGCGGCGCCATTCGCCGGCCAAGTGGACCGCGGCGGCGGTCGGCGTAGGCAGCGAGAGATCGGCGACCTCGTCGGCGAGATGGCGGTTCTTCAAATGGCCCAGTGCGGTGACGACCGGATGGCGCGAGCGCAGGATCGCCCGGACCACCGGCTCGCGATTAAACGTGAGGCGATCTTCGCTCGAACCCCCGCCGCGCGTGAGCACGATCGCGTCCACGTCCTTGCGCGAAGCGCGATCGAGCGCCTCGGCTACGTCAATCTCGGCACCCTTTCCCTGAACGCGGGTGGGGATGAAGAAAATCTCCACGTGCGGCGCGTCCGCGCGCATCCGCCCCTCGAAATCCGCGCGCGCGTCGTCGTCGCTCGTGACCAGCGCGATGCGGCGGGGAAAGGCGGGAACCTCGCGCTTGCGCGAGAGGTCGAACGCGCCTTCCGCGCGCAGCCGCACGCGCAGCTCCTCGATCTCCGCGGCGAGCTTCCCTTCGCCGACGAGCGAGAGGGAGACGGCGCGCAGCTGGTAGATGCTGCGCAGCGACCACACCTCGATGCTGCCCTCGGCGCGCACCATCAGGCCGTCGCGAATCGGAGGAAAGCGCTTGGCCTCGCCCGCGAAAGAGAAGCAGCTCAGCACCGCTTCGCCTTCCTTCAGCTTCATGTTCAGATGCCCGTCGGGCGAACGCTTGACGTCGCTGACCTCGCCGACGATCGCGATGCGCTGAAGTTTCGAGTGCCGGGCCACCATACCGGCAAAGCGCGCGGAGAACTCGCGAACCGAAAGTTCGAGCACGGCGCTACCGCCGGCCCGGCGAGGCGCTGGGCAGCGGCGTGTCGGGCGGCAGGGTCGGCGGGATCGAGGGCGGAGGCGTCGCGGCGGCGGGCGGAACGGTCGGCTGGGGCAAGGCCGCTTGCGCGCCGGGCTGTGCCGCGCCCGACTCGTACGCATCGATCGAGTTCCCGCAGAGGGACTGCGGCTGCGTACCCTTGAGATAGTACTCGGTGCCGCGTCCGCAGCCGGCCACCTTCACGACTTCATCCGACGGAAAGGTGAAATCGTGCGGCGGGGTACCCGCCAGTGCGGCCTTCATGAAACGGGCCCAGATGCGCGCCGGAATGTTGCCGCCGTAGGACTCGACCATCGGCGTGTAGTCGTCGTTACCCAGCCAGACGGCCGTGACGAGGTCGGGCGTGAAGCCGACGAACCACGCGTCGCGAAAATCGCTGGTGGTGCCGGTCTTTCCCGCGGCCGGCCTGCCGATCACCGCGTTCGGGTAGCCGGTTCCGTGCGCGATGACGTCTTCGAGCATCGAGGTCACGATGTACGCCGAGCCCGCGCCGACGACGTCGGTCGCGGCCGGAACGCGATCGTCGAGCACGACGCTGCCGAGCGAGTCTTTCACGAATCGGAACGGCGTCGGATCTATGTGCAGCCCCTGGTCGGCGATGGTCGCGTAGCCGCTGGCTTGATCGAGAACCGAGACCACCGAAGACCCCAGCGCGAGCGAGAGATTCGCATCCAGCGGTGCGGTGACGCCCATCCGATGGGCGTAATCTATGATGCGATCCAAGCCGACGCGTTCTGCGAGTTTGACGGCGACGACGTTACGCGAGAGCGCGAGCGCCTCGCGCAGCGTGATCGCGCCCATGTACCGATGATCGTCGTCCAGGGGCGTCCACTGCGTCCCGTCGCCCATCGGATAACTCACCGGCGTATCTTCGACGATCGTGGAGGCCGGCATGCCCGTGTCTATCGCCGCGGTGTAGTCGTAGAGCTTGAAAGACGAGCCCGGCTGGCGGCGCGCCTGCCAGGCGCGATTGAACTGATTGCTCAGAGAGAATCCCGCGCCGCCGACCATCGCGAGGATCTCGCCGGTGGAGGGGCGGATCGCGACCAGCGCCGCCTGGTGCGCGCCGATGCCTTCTGCCGCGGCTTGGCGCACCCCCCAGGTGACGGCCCCTTCCGCCAACGCCTGCATGCGCGTATCGAGCGTCGTGTAGACCTGCAGGCCGCCTTCCTCGACCGCGTCGTCTCCGAAGATGTGCTGCAGTTGGGCGATCGCATACGTGGTGAAGTAGGGGTAACGATAGCCTTGCAGGCCCGGCGGACGCGGAGCGATCAATCCGACCGGCTCGTTGTAGGCGGCATCGGCTTGCGCCTGCGTCACGTCGCCGCTTTCGACCATCCGGTCGAGCACGTGGCGCTGGCGGTCGCGCGCGAGATCGAAGTTGACGGCGGGTGAGTAGATAGACGGCGCGGCGACCACGCCTGCGAGCATGGCGGCCTGCGCGAGCGTCAGGCTCTCGACGCCTCGCCCGAAGTACGTGTGGGCCGCAGCGTCCACGCCGTACGCGCCCGCGCCCAGGTAGATGATGTTCAGGTAGCGCTCGAGGATCTCGTCCTTCGTATAGTAGCGCTCGATCTCGATGGCGAGCAGCGCTTCCTGGATCTTGCGCGACAGCGAGACCCGATCGCTGAGAAAGAGCCGGCGCGCGAGTTGCTGCGTGATGGTCGAGGCGCCTTGAAATTGCTGGTGCGTGAGGTCGGCGAACGTGGCCCGAATGATGCCGCCCAAATCAACGCCGTGGTGCCGGTAGAAGTTATGGTCTTCGTTGTCTACGAACGCTTGGCGCACCATCTGCGGAATCCGCGCGATCGGCACCCAAACCCGATTCTCTTTGTAGACCGAGGCCAGTTGCAGTCCGTCGCGGGCGTAGATCCGGGTCGCGCTCGCGGGCTGGTAATCTGCCATCCGGCTGATATCCGGCAGGTTGCGCGCGTAGGCGGCGACCATTCCTGCGATCGTTCCCATGGCGAAGAGAACGAGCAGCGCCAGGCCGATCGCCAGGCCCTTCCAGAGGCTGCGCGCGCGTTTACGCTTTGGCATGGGCGACCGCGCTCAACACCCCGTTGACGAACCGGCCGGAATCCTCGGTCGAGAATCGTTTCGCCAGCTCCACCGCTTCGTTGATCGCGACCGCATGCGGCGTCTCGGGGCGGCAGTAGATCTCGAACGTCGCCATCTGAAGCAGCAGCCGGTCTATCGTCGGCAGGCGTTCGAGTGCCCAACCTTCCAGCAGCGGGCTCACGATGCGATCGGCCCGCTCGGCGTACTCGAGCGTGCCCAACGCGAGTTCCCGGACGAACGTACGCTGCTCGGCGGGGGCCGCGTCGCCGACGATCTCGTCGAGCGCCTCCGCCGGTTCGCGAGCGCCGACCTCCACCGAATAGAGCACCTGCAGCGCCTGCTCGCGAGCGGCGCGACGCGAAATCATCGGGGGGCCGAGCCCGCCTGCGCGAGCGAGTTCAGCCATCTGGGCAGAAACTCGATGTCGTATCGTCCTTCGCGGAACTCGTGCGTCGCCAGAATCTCCAGGCAGAGATCGCGCGTCGTACTCACGCCTTCGACGAGCGTCTCGCGCAGGGCCCGTTCCATGCGCGCGATCGCCACGTCGCGCGTGCCGCCGAACGCCACGACCTTGGCGATCATCGAATCGTAGTACGGAGGAATCGTCGCACCCGCGTACAGGTGCGTGTCAACGCGAATGCCGGGGCCGCCCGGAAAGACGATCTTCGAGACCGTGCCGGCCGCGGGCGCGAAGTTGGCTCGCGGATCCTCGGCGTTGAGCCGGCATTCGATCGCATGCCCGCGGGCGGCGAGATCCTTCTGCTCGTAGCCCAGCGGCTCGCCCGCTGCGATCCGAATCTGCTCCTTGACGAGGTCTATGTTGTAAACCATCTCGGTGACGGGGTGCTCGACCTGAATGCGCGTGTTCATCTCCATGAAGTAGACCTCGTCGCCCGCGACGAGGAACTCGAGCGTCCCCGCGTTCGTGTAGCCGACGGCGCGGCAGGCGCGCAGGGCCATCTCGTGGAGCGCCTCGCGCACGGGCGCCGCTAGGTGCGGCGCGGGCGTCTCCTCAATGAGCTTCTGGTGCGTGGGCTTCTGCACCGAGCAGTCCCGCTCGCCCAGATGCACGATGTTTCCGAAGCGATCGCCCAGAACTTGCACCTCGACGTGCCGCGGCGAGCGAACGAGCCGCTCGATGTACACGCGCCCGTCCTTGAAGCTTGCCTCGGCCTCGGCGGTCGCGCCGGCGTAGGCGCGCTCGAGCTCGCTCTCCTCCGCGACCACGCGCATGCCTTTGCCGCCGCCGCCGGCCGTTGCTTTGAGCAGCAGCGGGTAGCCGATCGACCGCGCGGCCTCGCGCGCCGCTTCGAGCGACGAGAGCACGTCGCTGCCCGGCGTCGTCGCCACGCCCGCTTCGCGCACGACCCGCTTGGCGGTGGCCTTGTCGCCCATCATCGCGATGACGCGCGGCTCGGGGCCGATGAAGGTTAGGCCGTGATCGCCGCAGATCTCGGCGAAGCGCGCGTTCTCGGCGAGAAAGCCGTAACCGGGATGCACCGCGTCGCACCCGGTGATGAGCGCGGTCGAGATGATGTTCGGAATGTTCAGGTACGATCGGGCGGCGGGCCCCGGCCCCACGCAGAACCCCTCGTCGGCCTGGCGGACGTGGAGCGAGTCGCGATCCGCTTCGGAGAAGATCGCCACGGTCGCGACGCCCAACTCTTTGCAGGCGCGGTTTATGCGCAGCGCGATCTCGCCGCGATTTGCGATTAAGACTTTCTGGAAAATGCTACGACCCTCTATCCTCGGGCGATGACGAACAGAGCCTGTCCGTACTCGACCGGTTCTCCATCTACGGCGGCAACGGTAACGATCCGCCCGCCGCCCATACTGTGCACGGGCGTACGAATGCCGAGCGCTTCGACGTAGCCCAGTTCTCGATCGCTCTCGACCGCGTCGCCTTCCAACGGCGCCGGACGGCCGAGGCGAAAGATTCCGACGAGATCCGACTTGATCGTGTCCAGACGCCTGCCTGCGGCGTCGCCCGGCGCCGATTCGCCCGACGTTCGCGCCGGCGCGCCGCTCGTACGGCGCGACAGCTCGATCGTCTCGTCGCCGCGCTCGATGCGCACCCGCAGCGCGTCGCCGGCGCTCAAGAATTGCGCCAGCGCGTTGACTCGCGCGGCGATAGCGGACGGACGCTCGGACATTGCCGTACCGCTTTCGCCCCGGGGGCGAGCGGACCTTGGCAGGCTAGCGCAGCCGCACGACCCCCGCGAGCTCGCGAGCTTCGAGCCGGTCGCGCAGCGAGGCGTACCGTTCGTCTATCTCGGCCAGCGGAACCAGGACGAACGCGCGCTCGCTCAGATGCGGATGCGGCAGTCGCAGCGTCTCGTCGCCGGCCTCCATATCGTCGTACGCAAGGAGATCGAGGTCTATGATGCGCGGCCCCCAGCGTTCGCCCGGCACGCGGCCGAGGCGCCGTTCCAGCGCACGCAGACGTTCGAGGAGCGCCGCCGGCTCGAGCGCGGTCTCGAGCAGCGCAACCGCGTTGACGAACCAGGGCTGGTCCTCTTTGCCCCAGGGCTTCGTGCGATAGAGTGACGAGCGCGCGGCAACCGTGCCCAGTTCTGCTAAGAGATCGAGCGCCCGGCCGACGTTCGCGGCGGGCTCGCCGAGATTCGCACCGACGCCGACGTACGCGCGGTGCGCGCTCACGGCGCGCCGTACCCGGGATTCGCTCGTTCGAGCGCGACCGACGGCGTCGCGCCCTGCAGTATGCCGGGTTTTGCCACGCTCACGCTCGCGCGCACGACGCGGGCATCGGCGAAGACCGCTTGCAAAATATCGCCCGCGAGACGTTCGAGCAGCGCGTAGGAGGTGGTCGCGACGATTTCCACGATCCGAGCCTGCAGCGCCGCGTAGTCGAACGTATCGGCGAGCGCATCGCTCGACTGTGCGGCGCGCAGATCCATCTCGATCGTGACGTCGATCTCGAAGGGCTGCTCGGTAGCGCGTTCGCTCGCCTCGACGCCGTGCCGGCCGCAGGCGCGCACGCCGCGCAAGGTCACTCGATCCATTCGCCGGGCCTCCATCCTCGTACGATCGCGTCGGCGACGCGAACGGCGTCGCGCGAGGCCGCGACGTCGTGGACGCGGACGACGTCCACGCCGGCCGCTGCCGCGAGCGCGCTCGTCGCCGCCGTGCCGTAGGCGCGCTCGCCGGGCTCGCGGCCGGTGAGTTTGCCGATCGTAGATTTTCGCGACGTTCCGAGCAGGGTCGGAAAGCCCAGCGCGACGAGGCGCGGCAGCGCGGCCAGCACGAGGAGATTCTGCTCGGCGGTCTTACCGAAGCCGATGCCCGGATCTAAGACGATGCGCTCGGGTGGGATTCCGCGGCGGGAGGCGCGCTCGGCGCAGTCGAGCAGAAACGCAAGCACCTCGTCCACGACCTGGCCCTCGTAGGCAGTGTCGTGCCGGTTGTGCATCGCCACGATCGGCATGCCGAGCTCTGCAACCGTGTCGAGCAGATCGTCGGAGGCGCCCCACACCGAGTTCACCACGTCGGCGCCGGCGGCGTGTGCCGCGCGCGCGATCGACGGCTTGTACGTATCGATCGAGATCGGCACCGAAGGGAGCCGCGCGCGCACGGCTTCGACGACGGGGATGACGCGCGCGCGTTCCACGGCCTCCTCGACCGGAACGTGGCCCGGACGCGTGGATTCGCCGCCGAAGTCCAAAATGTCGGCGCCGGCCTGCCACTGCGCGAACGCGCGCTCCCGCGCGAGGCCCGCCTCTACGACGCCGTCGCCCGAAAACGAATCCGGCGTGACGTTCACGATGCCCATCACGTACGTGCGCTCTCCCCACCGGATCGGCGCACCGCGCACGCCGAGAGAACCCCTCACGCTGCGGCCGGCGCGTACCATTCGCGCAGCGCGGCCACGACGAACGTCGAACCCGTGACGACGACGACGTCGTGCGCGCCGGCCGTGCGGCGGGCCACGGTCAACGCTTCGATCGGATCTCCGACCGCGCGACCCCACGTCCCAAGCGATTCCGCGATTACCGCCAGGCGCGCGGCAGGTATCGGCGTGCGGCCGGCCGCCGAAAACTCGGTAAAGGTAAACGTCGCCGGCAACGCCGCAAGCGTCGCCAGGATCTGCCGCGCGTCCTTGGTCTCGCCGATCGCGACGACGCAGTGAATTCTTCTCCCCGGGAAGCGCTCGCGGAGCGACTGCGCGAGCAGGCTCGCTTTCTCCGCGTTGTGAGCGATGTCCATCACTACGGCCGGACGCCCGTCGAAGAGTTCCATGCGCCCCGGGAGAGCGAACGTCGCGAAGCCGCGCTCGATCGCCTCGCGCTGCGGACGGAGCGCCTCCGGCAGCGCCTCCAGCACCGCGATCGCGGTGGCCGCGTTCGTGCGCTGAAAGATGCCCAGCGACGCCAGGCGGACGTCGTACTCGCCGCGCTGCGTCGTCGCGGCGAAGCGCTGCCCTCTCGCGATCGCCTCCGCGGGTCCGGCGCGCACCACGTCGCGTACGCGGACGAGCGGCGCCCCGACGGCCGCCGCTTGCCGCTCGATCGCAGCGTCGGCGGCCTCCGGCACGTCCGCCAGCACGAGCGGCACCCCGGCTTTGGCGATGCCTGCTTTCTCGAACGCGATCGCTTCGAGCGTATCGCCGAGGATCTCGGTATGGTCGTAGCCGACCGAGGTGATCGCCGCGACCGCGGGATCGAGGACGTTCGTGCCGTCGAGGCGTCCGCCCAGCCCGACCTCGACGACGGCGACGTCCACCCGCTCGCGCGCGAAGTGCACGAACGCCAGCGCGAGCGTCGTCTCGTAGTAGGTCGGGGTTCCGTACTGCGCTGCGATGCGTTCGATTGCCGGCAGCATCTCGTCGAGCAACTGCGCGAAACGCTCGCGTCCCACCGGCTCGCCGTCTATCCGCGCGCGCTCGTTCACCGAACGCAGGTGCGGTTTCGTATGCAGGCCGGTGCGCGCGCCGGAGGCCTGCAGCGCCGCGGCGATCATCGTGGACGTCGACCCTTTGCCGCTCGTTCCGCCGACGTGAACGCTGGGATACGCGCGGTGCGGATCGCCGAGCTCGCGCAGAAACGCCTGCATCCGGTCCAGCTTGTACGAGGTGTAGCGCGAGCGCTTCTCGTCCACCGTGCTCAATAGGTAGGCTTCCGCTTGCGCGAAGCTCGCGATCCCGTTCATCCGTCTTCGACCTGGTCCGAGAGCAGCTCGATCGCGTGCGGCAGCACCGGGAGGACGACGTCGAGGCATTGCGCGACCGCCTTCGGGCTTCCCGGCAGGTTGATGACGAGCGTTCGTCCGCGCACGCCCGCCAGCGCGCGCGAGAGCATTGCCGTCTTCACCAGCGCGATCGAGGCGGCACGAATCGCCTCGGCGATGCCGGGAACCTCGTAGTCGAGCACGGCGGCGGTCGCCTGCGGCGTGCGGTCTCGCGGCCCCAGCCCGGTGCCGCCGCTCGTGAGCACGAGATCCGCGCGGTTTGCGTCGGCAAGCTCGATGAGTTCGGCCTGCAGGGCGGCCGGATCGTCGGCGATGACGCGCTCGCGCACGATCTCGTAGGCATCGCCCAAACGCTCGCGCATCGCCGGGATGCACGCATCGGCGCGCGCGCCCGAGGCCGCGCGATCCGAGAGCACGATCAGCGCGACGCGCGGAGTCACCCCGCGCCTCCTTTGCCGCCGCGCTTCTCCAGCAAGCGCACGGACTCGATTACGATCGCTTTGTCGAGCGCTTTCGTCATGTCGTAGATGGTCAGCGCCGCGATCGCGGCGGCGACCATCGCTTCCATCTCCACGCCCGTCTGCGCGCTCGTCCGCGCCTGCGCCCTCACGCGCAGCACGCGCTCTTCCGGCCAATCGAACTCCACGTCGACTGCGGCCAGAGGCAGCGAGTGCGCCAGCGGAATGAGCGCGGCCGTCTGCTTTGCCGCCAGGATCCCGGCGATCTGCGCGGCGACGAATGCGTCGCCTTTCGCGAGCGTTCCGCGGCGCAGCGCTTCGGCGGCTTGTTCGTTCACGTGCACGAGCGCCTCGGCCCGCGCGTACCGTTCGGTGACGGCTTTGCCCGAAACGTCCACCATGGTCAGGCTGCCGTCCTCGCGAACGTGCGAGGCCTTCACCTGCGCGGCGCGCTCTGGAAGCGAGCCCAGATGAGGCACAGCAGGGCGAGGGCCCAGAGCACCACCAGATGCGTGATGTGATGCGCGTGTGCGGCGCCGGACTGCGTGAAGTAGTTGATCTTGCCCATGCCGTAGAGGACGCCGAGAACGAAGAGCACGACCGCGAGACCGATTGCGATGACCCTCATGTGATGACTCCCTTGCGTGCGAGGATGAAGCAGATCGCTCCGACGACGACGCAGTACCAGCCGAACGGCCGCAGGTCGTTGGAGCGGAAGTAGCGGGTGAGGAACGCGACGGAAACGTACGCGGCGATGCCGGCCGCCACGCCCCCGCAGAGGGCCTGGGCGAGCACGACGTCCGCGCCGGGCGCGAAAAGTTTGGGGATTTCGAGCAGGGCGGCCGCAAAGATGACCGGCGTTGCGAGCAGGAACGAAAACTGCGCCGCATCCTCGTGGTCGAGATCGCAGAGCAGGCCGGCGACCATCGAGATGCCCGAACGCGAGATGCCGGGCAAGAGCGCGAGCGACTGCGCCGCGCCGACGAAGAGGCTGGCCGGATAGCCGAGCGCTTCGATCGGTTTTGAGGGCCGCTGCGCCGCCGCACCCTGGCGGCGGCGCAGCGCCTCGCCGGCGAACATGATCAGCCCGTTTGCGAGCAGGAAGAGAGCGGCCGGCGCGGGCGAGGCGAAAAGTCTGCGCACCGGCGCTTCGAAGATCACGCCGAAGAGCCCGACCGGAATCGTGCCGACCACGAGCAGCCAACCGATTCGCTCGTAGCGATCGTCGCTCAGTTGCCCGCGCACGACGCTGCGAACGAGCGCGCGGGCGATCGCGTACCACTGCGCGCGGTAGAAGACGACCAGCGCCAGCGCGGTCCCGAGGTGGAGCACGACCACGAAGGCGAGGAAGGACGCGTTCGAGCGGTCCACGTTACGCCAGTGCAGCAGCGCCGGCACGAGGATCGTGTGTCCGAGGCTCGAGATCGGGAACAGCTCGCTCACGCCCTGCAAGAGCGCGAGAACGAGGGCCTGGAAAAACGTCACCGCGCAGCGTTAGCCCGAAGGAGCCTCACGGCCTCCCCGTCACCACGCGACGAACTTCACGCTGAAGTCGTACGTGCCGGCGATGCCCTTGCAGGCTGCGTATGCCGGCGCATAACGGGCCTGGCGCGCCATCGCGACGGCGACCAAGTCGAGCGAGGAGTTGCCGGTGCTCTGCGCGACGCTCGCGCCGGAGACCTGGCCCTGCGCGTCGAGCGCGACCTTCACGACCGCAGTGCCGTTCGTCGCGGCCGCGCGAACGTCGGGAGCGATATCCGGCGGGTCGGGCGTCGCGATCACCGAGGGTCCTGCGTTCGGCTGCGGGCACGCGCCCGCGACTGTCGGCGCCGGCGAAGGCGCGGGGGCCGCAGTCGCGGGGGCAACGCCCGCACCGGAGACTTGCCCGTGGGAGCCCGGCCCCTTGCGAGTGCTGGGCGGTGCCGACGCGACCGGATTCGGAGCGGGCGTGTGCTTGGGACGCGGCGGCGGCGGCGGCACGCGCGTCATCGCGATCATCGCGTGACGGCGTTCGAGCGAGACGACCTCAGGCTGCCCCTGCTGCGTCGGCGCGGCCGGCCGCAGCACGAGCGCGACGATCACATGGACGAGCAGCGAGAGCGCAAACGCCAAGAGCAGGAGCCGCCGAGCGCGTCTCATGGCTCATGGCACCCACTGGAAACTAATCGGGCTGGAAGTCTGCGCGGAAGAGGTAGTCGCCCTGCGTCGGCGAGCAGTTGACGAGCTTGGGCGAGTACGTGGACTGACGCGCCGCGCGAAGCGCCGCCTGATCGATCGCCATGTTGCTCGCGCTCTTGTAAATCTTCGCATCTATGAGATTGCCCGAGGGCCCGACCGTCACTTCGATTTCCACGGTCACGGCACCCAGCCCGAGATCGCGGGCCGACTCCGGGTAATCCGGCTGCACCGGATTGGTGACCGTCGCCTCAACGTTCGGGTTCGCGCACGAAGCCTTCGGCGTAGCCGGCGCGGCGGATGAGGGCGCGGTGCCTTGCCCCTGCGGAACGCCGTTCTCCGTGCCGCTCTGCGGCTGGGCGACCGTGCTCTCGGTGGAGCCCGCGGCGCCCGCGTTGTGCGTGTGCACGAGGTTGACCTTCAGCTTAGGCTGCGTCACCTGCTGCTGCTTGGGCGGCGGCGTGGACTGCGGCGGCGGGGTCGGGGTGGGCGGCGGCGTCGGGGTGGGCGGCGGCGGCGTGTGCACGATGACCTTGCGGATTTTCGACATCGTGACTTGCTCGGTCTGCTGCTCTTCGGCGTGCTTGCCGATATCCGGGAAGATCAGCCCGATGAAGCCGTGCAAAAAGAACGAGATGACGAACGCCCAGAGGAGGAAACTGCGGGCGCGCTCGCCCGTGGTGATGTACCGGTCGCGCTGTGCCATCGGCTACTGCGTCTGTCCCTCGGGCGCGCCTTGCACGTGGTTGGCCAGGCCGAAGTCCGTAAGGTCTTCGGATTTTGCCGCGTCCATCACTTGAAGGATGAGGCCGTACGTCGCCTTCGGATTCGCCTTGATGATGACGCTCTTGAAGCGGTGGTCGGTCGCTTCTTGGAGCTGCGCGAAGGCGGCCTTCGCGTCGGCGATGGTGACCTGATTGGAGCCGATTTGAATGTGATCTGCTTCGTCTATGATGACGACGATCTGCGAGGGCTGGACTTTGTCCTTATTGTAGGCGTCGGGAAGCTTGGGCTCTTTGGTGACCGAGGCGAGAATGATGAAGATAATGAGGAGAACCAGCAGCACGTCCGTGAACGGCGTGATGTTGATCGTCGACATCACCTCATCTTCACCCCCACCGGTGGAAACGGCCAACTCTTCCTAACCTCCCTCTCGTATCCGATGCTTCGTCCGCGCTCTTATGAGGTTACGAATCCGACATCTTCGAGGCCGGCCTGCTTGGAGGCGTCGAGGATGCGAATGATGATGCCGTACGGAGCCTTGGCATCGGCGACGATCGCCACGTGGTGGTGCGGCTTCTTCTTCGAGGCTTCGTACATCATGCGGTAGATGCCGACTTCGTCGGTCTTGCGGCCGTCTACGAAGATCACGCCCTTGTTGTTGACGTCCACTTCGATGTCGTTCTTCTGCTTATTGGTGGCCGACGAGTTCGGATTTTTGTTCGGCAGCTCTTTTTCGAAACCGGGCGGAGCCACGAGAGCGGCGAGAATCATGAAAATGATGAGGAGGACCAGCAGCACGTCCGTGAACGGCGTGATGTTGATCTCGGCCATCACCTCTTGATCTTGCTGCGATGAAAGCAAGCTCACGATTTGCGCCCTGCCCCTGGGAATTTACTTGCCGGTTGCGCCGGACGGCTGGTAAACGTCGGTCGGGATCGGTGCTCCCGTGTTGTGGAAGTGGAGCATCTCGGCCAACTGGTTGGCCGCGACGATCATCTCTTGGTTGTAGTTTTTGATGCGCGACTTGAAGAAGTTGAAGAACACGACCGCGATGACCGCGATGATCAGACCGGTGGCGGTCGTCACGAGCGCTTCCGATACGCCCGCCGCGACGACGGCCGGCGTCGAGTTACCCTTCAGCGCGATGTCTTGGAAGGCTCGGATGATGCCGAGAACCGTACCGAAGAGACCGACGAAGGGCGCGATGACGGCGATCGTGCCGATGATCGCGAGATTGCGCTCGAGCGCGTTCAAGTGCTCCATCAGCGCGATGGAAAGTGCGTCGGTGATATCCGCGCGGTTCTTCTCGCCTCGGCGAAGGCCGAACTCGAGAATCCGCGGCAGCATGCCGCGATTCTTCTTGCAGATGTCTATGGCGCCGTTGAGATCGTCGCCGGCGACTTTCGCGCCGATCTGACGAAGCAGCCCCTTCGTGTCGCCGTGCTGCGTTTGGAAGAACACGAGGCGCTCGATGACGACGGCGAGACCGACGATCGAGATCAGCAGGAGCAGCCACATATCCCAGCCGCCCTGGCGCATGAGATCCATAAATCCGGAAAACACGGTGTTCTACGACCCCTCCACTAGATGTTGTTTCGCGGCGACCCTCGCCCCGTGAGGGCGACCCATTGGCCTACCCTCGCTCAAAGTCCTTGGTGCGCCGTCAGCTGCCTCCCGGCGACCCGGCGCCGCCGGCATTAAGATCCTTTTTTACGAACGTTTCTATCTGAAGCGCGAGCGATTCATTGCCCGCGGCTTTCGCTTCCTGGTCGGCCTTGGCGAGCGCATCGGCCGCCTTCTTCTTCGTTCCCTCGTCGTGGCTCGAGGCCCATTGGCCCGTCAGCGCGATCCCCTCGGCGAAGTTCGCCTCGGGGTCGTCGGCCTTGAGTGCGAGCGCCTTCTCTGCGTACACCTGCATCTGTTTGTAATCCGGCTTCGTGCCCTGTGCTATGGCAAACGCGGCGAGGACGTTCGCCGTGACCGAGACCTCCGCGTCTCCCAGAGCCGCCGCTTGATCGTAGTCCTTGAGCGCCGTCGCCGTATCTTTCGCCGCCGCGGCCGCTTGGCCCGATTTGATGAGCGTCGCGCCCATGGCGCGAGCGCCCGCCGTGCTGGTTGGGTCGAGCTGCTTGATCTGCGCGGCGACCTGCTGCGCGCCTTGCTGATCGTTATTGGCCAGATATGCCTGCAGCAGTGCGGCGTCTATCCGGACCTTGAACGCGGTCGGAACCTTGGGATCCGCCGCGGCCGCACTCTGTGCCGCCTTGAGGGTTGCCAGCGCGTCGGCGTTCTGACCGTTCGCCAGCTGCGCGCTGCCCAGCCCGAACCGCGCGATCGCCGAAGACGGATCGAGGGCGATCGCCTTCTGCGCGTACCCCATCGCTTGGGTCGGATTGTCCTGAGAGACCTTCACCGCCGCGGTTGCAAAGCTCTGGGCCGCGATCGGCTGGAACTGCTTGCCGATCGTGGGAACCTTGTCGAAGGCCGCAGCAGCGGCCGTGAAGTCGTCGGAGTCGTAGGCCGCGATGCCGAGCATCTCGCGCAGCGAGTCGTCGCCGGGCGAGGAGAGCAGCTCCGATTCGGCCTTCGATTTCGCCTGATCGTACTGGCGGGCCCGGATCAGCGCCGCGACCTGTTGGGCCGCCGGGCTGATCGCACCGCCCGCCGAGCCGCCGCCTTCTTGCGAGCTCGCGACCGACTTGCCGTTGAACTTCAGCGTGAAATCGTAAAAGGACTCGATCGGCGTCGTGCCGCGGTGCGCCGGGTGGTACGAGGAGTTCTGCGCGATATCCATCGCGGCGTCGTTATCGCCCGCATTCGTGGAGCGAATTACCTTGATCGCCTTGTGCGAGCCGTCCGCGTTGACTTGGACCTGCACGACGACCGTTCCGTTACCCGCGATGTCCTTACTGGTGGTTCCTTGTTTGAGCAGCTTGGCGGGCGTGAATTCGTTCGCGTACTGCGCGCTTGCGGGCAGCGCTCCCAGCGCGGCGAGCGCCGCCGCCAGCGGGACGGCGATTCGGAAAAGATGACGCATGCAATACCTCGAGTTGCTCGGACTGCGGTGTGCGGTGAATGCTACGCCGGGTTGGTACGAGGCCCGTGCTCCTGCGGCCTGCGGTGGCGTTCGAGCGCGGCAAGTTCGCGTTCGGTTAGCGGCCGTACGGCGCCGACGGGCAACGCCCCCAGCGCGAGCGGGCCAAAGCGCGTCCGCGTCAGGGCGAGCACCGCATGATCGAGGGCCTCGAACATGCGCCGGACCTGCCTGTTGCGGCCCTCGTGGATGGTCACGTCCACGACCGACCGGCCTTGCTGCACGGAGACGACGCGCACGGGGGCTCCGCCGGCCCGAACGGATTCGAGCACGATCCCCTCGCGAAACCGGCGGACGTCGTCGTCCGTGAGGCGCCCGGCGATCGTGGCGCGATACGTCTTCTCGACGCCGAAGCGCGGGTGGAGCAGGGCGTGCGCCAGCTCGCCGTCATTCGTGAGCAGGAGAACGCCGGTCGTCGCGTAGTCGAGCCTTCCGACCGGTACTACCCGCGGCACGCTCGGAACGAGATCCGCGATGGTGCGCCGGCCCTGCGGGTCGTGCATGGTCGTGACGACGCCCGCCGGCTTGTTGAGCAGCAGGTACGAAGCCTGCGCGTACGGTTGGACGCGCTTTCCGCCGACCTCGACCTCGTCCGCCGGATTCACGAGCGTACCGAGCTCGCGCACGGTTCTGCCGTTGATACGCACGGCGCCGGCAGCGATGAGCTCGTCGGCGCCGCGCCGCGACGCAAGCCCGGCCTGAGCCAGGTAGCGATTTAGCCTAATCTAGTACTTGCCGTTTCCGCTCTCTTCGTAACCGCGGTTCATCGAGAGCGCTTCCTTGGTGACGGACTGCAGGAACTCTTCGTTCGTACGCGTCTGCGCCATCTTGTCGAGGATGATCTCGGTGATGTCCCCGGTGTTGAGGACGGCGGTCGCGCGGCGCAGCATCCAGATCTTACGCATCTCGTCGGGCGAGAGCAGCAGTTCCTCGTGGCGCGTACCCGAGCGCTTGATGTCGATCGCGGGGAAGACGCGCGATTCGGCGAGCTTACGGGTCAGGTCTATCTCCATATTTCCCGTGCCCTTGAACTCCTCGAAGATGACGTCGTCCATCTTGGAGCCCGTCTCGATCAGCGCCGTAGCGATGATCGTGAGCGATCCGCCTTCTTCTATCTTCCGGGCGGCGCCGAAGAAGCGCTTGGGTTTGTGCAGCGAGGCGGTGTCCAGGCCGCCCGAGAGCGTTCTGCCCGAACTTGCAATGGTCTGGTTGTACGCGCGGGCCAGACGCGTGATCGAGTCGAGCAGGATGACGACGTCCTTGCCGAGTTCGACCAGACGCTTCGCACGCTCCATGGCCAGCTCCGCGACGCTCGTGTGATTCTCCGGATGCTCGTCGAAGGTCGAGGCGACGACCTCGCCGTCGATCGTCCGCTGCATATCCGTGACCTCTTCGGGGCGCTCGTCCACGAGCAGCGCGATGATGTGCGCGTCGGGATGATTGATCGAGATCGAGTTGGCGATATTCTTTAGAAGGGTCGTTTTGCCGGCCTTGGGCGGAGAAACGATGAGCGCGCGCTGGCCCTTTCCGATCGGGCAGAAGAGGTCTATGACGCGCGTCGAGAGCTGCGTGGAGCGCACTTCGAGCTTGAAGCGCTCCTGCGGGTAGATCGGCGTGCCTTTCTCGAAAGCGCGCCGGCCCTTGATCGCCTCGGGGTCCAGGCCGTTGACCGTATCCACACGGATGAGGCCGTAGTACTTCTCGCTCTCCTTCGGGCGGCGGACCTGGCCCTCGACCATGTCGCCGCGCCGCAGTTCGAAGCGGCGTATCTGCGATTGGCTGACGTAGATGTCGTCGGTGCCGATGTAGTAGCCGGCGCGCCGGAGGAAGCCGTAACCTTCCGGTAAGACGTCGAGAATGCCGCTGGCCATCTCGAGGCCCGAGCGCGCGACCTGCGCCTGCAGGATCTGCGCGACGATCTCGTCCTTCTTTAGTTTCGCGGGCGCCGGGACTTCGATCTCCAGCTCCTTGGCGATATCTACGAGTTCGTTCTTCGTCTTCTCCGCGAGCTGCGCCGCGCTGAGCATCGGCGGTATCTCTACCTGCGGCAGGCCCTCGGCAAAGACCGGTCCGTGCTGCGGAAAGTTGTGGCGGCGCCGGGCGCGCCTGCGGCGGCCTCCGCCGCCTTGCTGCGAGCGCGAGTCGTTGCCGGGACGGTATTCCTGGTTGGGGCGATGTTCCGTTTGCAGAGGAGTATTCTCTCTCGTGGAGCCGCACACGCCAAGCTTCTACGGGTCGGGCGCGAGGCGAGGCTGCCTTCGCGGTCGGACCGGTGACGTGAGCGTTGGGGGTGTCAAAGGATGTCGCCGCTATCTAAGACGATGCGGGCGACGCCCACACTATAGCACAGCCCTATCGCGTGTTCAAGAAGCGCGCATCCCGGCCGGCCCGCTCACGAACGGGTTTGCGGGCGTATAGAAACGCAGGAGGCGATCCGCGGCCTTCGTCACGCCGATGCGGGGGCTGCGCCGGACGCGCGGGGGCTCCGAGCCGGGCTGGGCCAGCCACAGGCGCGGGTGGGCGAAGAGATCGAGCCCGTCCATCCGGCGGTCTATCCCGAACGCCTGGCAGAGCCGCCCGGGGCCGCGGCAGAGGTCGCGCAGGTTCTCGACCCCGCGCCTGCGCCGCATGAGGGCGATCCCCTCGATCGGCTCGAGCGCGCGCACGAGCACGCCGGCCCCTTCGCCCTCCTCCTCGCTCGAAACGTTGAAGCAGAACGACGTGCCGTAGATCAGGTAGACGTAGGCCCGATGGGGCGGTCCGAAGAGCGTGGCATTTCGCCGGCTCTTCCCACTGTAGGCGTGGCAGGCCGGATCGCCCGGCAGGTACGCTTCGGTTTCAACGATGCGGCCGGAGGTGAGGCCGCCTTTGGATTCGTGCACGAGCACGCAGCCGAGAAGCGCCCGTGCCAGCGCCGCAGTCCGGACCGGCAACGCTCCCGGCGTCAGCCGGGTGTGGCTCATGCCGCGTGATTCAGCGCAACTTCCGCCCGGGCCCGCGCGATGAGATCTTCCGCGTCGCCCGGTTCGACGACGGCGGTTTCAAAGGTGTTGAAGAGACAGCGCAGCCGCACGTACGGCAGCACGAGCGCTTCGGGCAGCTCGACCCGGGAGCCCATCTCGGCCGCCAAACCGGCGTCGCCGAGTTGGAAGCAAACGCGCCGGTACCCGCGCTCCCGCAGCCGGCGCGCCGTAGCCGCCGTCGCCGCGTAGCCGACACCACGTTCGCTGACCCGGGGCGCGACGTGGAAGGGAAGCCGCAACAGGTACCGGCCTCCGGGGGCGGTGACTCGGGCGTAGACGAGACCGTTTCCGCGCTCGTCGGCCGCATAGCCGAGCAGCGCCGTTGCCGAAGTCTCGTTTTCGTAGGTTGTACGCATCGCAGCAGTCCTACGAGCATTGTATATCGAACGTATGTTCGAGTCAAGCAATCCGAGCGGGCCGGAGCAGGCTCCCGTACAGGGCCAGCATGCGGTCTATCTGGGCCTCGATCGAGAAGCGCGCGGCGGCTGCCGCGGCCGTTGCCCTGACGGCCTCGTCCCGCTGCACCGGCACCAGGGCGAAGGCCCGGGCGAACGTCTCGGGCGTCGCCGGTACGAGCGTGCCGGCCGAGCCGAGCACGTCGGCGTTCTGCGGAGCGTCGGCGGCGATGACGTACGCGCCGGCGGCCAGCGCCTCGGCCAGCACGAGCCCCTGCGTTTCGGTGGTGCTCGGCATCGCGAACGCGTCGGCGCTCGCGTACAGATCCGGCAAATCGGTTCGGGGGAGGGCGCCGAGAAAGCGGGTTCTTGCACCCAGGCCCAGATCGCTCGCGCGCTGCTCGAGCTCGGCGCGCATCGGTCCGTCCCCGGCGACGGCGAGTTTGAGCGATTCGTCGCCGTTGCGCGCCAAGGCGTCGAGAAGCAGTTCGACGTTCTTTTCGCGCGCGAGCCTCCCGACGCTGAGCAGCAGGCGGTCTCCGGGACGCGCGCCCAAACGTGCGCGCAGCGCCTCGTCGCGCTTGCCCGAGCCGAAGAGCCCGACGTCTATGCCGCTGGGTACGATTTCGATCCGTGCCGTCACGCCCAACTCGCGCAGCCGCAGCGCCATCGCCGGCGTCGGCACGACGACCGCGTCCGCCAAGTTCGCGAACGTGCGCGTAAGCTGCGATGCGGCAAAGCGCGTGGCGTGCGGCTCGAACGGAATGTAGTGCGCGTAGGCTTCGAGCTGCGTGTGGTACGTGTACACGAGCGGCATGCCGTAACGGCGTGCGTAGCGCATTCCCATCCAGCCGGTGACGAACGGCGAGTGCACGTGCACGATCGAGAGTTGCTCGATCACGCCTTTGAGATTGCGCCGGCTGACCAGCGGCAGCGTCAGACGATAGGGCGTGCGCGTCGGCAGCGGCAGCGACGGCATCCGAAAGACGGGCCCGTCGGCTTCGTCGTAACCCGGCATGCGCGGCGCGAAGCAGAAGACCTGGTGGCCGCGCGATCGCAGCCCGTCGGCGAGGGCTTCGACCGACGCTACGACGCCGTTGACGACCGGCCGGTAAATCTCGGTAAAGAACCCGATGCGCAGCGCGTCCATCCCTCGCCTCTCTTCGTCCCCGGGGCCGCTTGCGCCCGGCTCCGGAGCAAGAAGGTTGCCCCTTTTGCGAATGCGACCTAGATAGTATCCCGCCAATCGAAAGGGTATGGTATAGTGCGCGGGCTACTAGATGGGCCTGCCGGTACGGATGGCAAGCGACCCGTCGGTACCAGGCGTTTGTGTCGAGCCGTCACCCCGCGGCCGCGTGCGCCGCTTCCTACGTCCGACCCGCCGTTCATCGTCCGATTCTCTGTGTGGTGTAGAGCGCGGCCTTGGAGCGAGTCGAGAGAAGAAAGGAACCCCGGGTTGATTAGACGCACGCTGTGCGCCGGTTTCACTATCGTCGCGCTCACGCTCGCTCCGGCTGCCGCTCCGGCCGCAGCCGCTTCCACGGTCACCGGCGTCGCCTGGCATCGCGACGGGGTCGTCACCTGGGAGGGCGTCACCGAACGCGCGATCGCGCCGCAAACGCTGCACCGCTTCACCTCCTCCCTCGCCGTCGGGCGAGTGAAGGTCATTGCGCCCGGGCGCCCGGGCCGGCGGGAAGTGCGCACGCTCTACGCCCAGCGCGGCGGCGGCCCAGTCCACTCGACCCTCCTCTCTTCGCGCGTCCTGAGCGCGCCAAAATCCCGCATCGTCGCCGAAGGGATCGGTTCGTCGCCCCTTGGCGAGTTCGAAGCCCGCGGCATCTCGCGCATGACGTTCGTCGCGCGCGAAGCGATGCAAATGGTAGCGACCGCCTATACGGCGGATTGCGCCGGATGCGGCGGCACGACCGCGACCGGACGCCGCGCCGGGCACGGCATCGTAGCCGTGGATCCACGCGTCATCCCGCTCGGTACGCACCTGTACATCCCCGGATACGGCATCGCCGTCGCCGGCGACACTGGCGGCGCAATCGTGGGCGACCGCATCGACTTGGGATTCGACTCGCTGCGCGAAGCGCTGCTCTTCGGGCGGCGCAGCATCACGGTCTACCGGCTGAAATAGCGTAGAATAACCGGGTGCAAGGGCCCCGGCAGCTGCTCGCGCGAGCGGGCTTGCGTCCGAAGCAACGCTTCGGCCAGAACTTTCTCGTCAACACCTCGGCGGCGCGCAGCATCGCGCGCCTGGCGCTCGGCGATGCCGCGCCAGGCGCGCTCGCACTGGAGATCGGCGCGGGTACCGGCACCTTGACGCTCGCCCTCCTCGAAGCAGGCGCCACGCTCACGGCTCTCGAGATAGACGAGGGGCTCGTAGACGTGCTGCGCTCGCGCGAAGATCTCGCCGGCGCGCGCATCCTGCAGGCCGACGCGCTCGAGTTCGACTACGCGGGATGGGCGAACGGCGCGGCGTGGTTCGTCGCCGCAAACCTGCCCTACAACATCGCAACGCCGCTGCTCTTGCGCCTGATCGAGATGGAGGGCGGCCCCGCATCGCTCACCGTCATGGTGCAAAAGGACGTCGCGCAACGCTTCGCCGCGCGGCCGGGAACGGCCGCGTACGGCAGTCTCTCGGTCGCGATCCAGTACGCGATGATCGTGGAGCCGGAGCTTACCCTAGCGCCCGGTTCGTTCTATCCGGCGCCGAAGGTCGAGTCGCGCGTGGTCCGCATGATGCGACGCGAGCGTCCCCCGGTGCGCGTGGACGATCCGGCCCTTTTTTGGAAGGTCGTGCGCGGCGCGTTCGCGTACCGGCGCAAGACGCTCGCCAACAGTCTCGCCCTCGCGCTCGGAACCGAACGCGAGACGATCGAACGAGCGCTGGCGCTCAGCAACCTCTCCCCGGAGCTTCGAGGTGAACGACTCGACCTCAGCGACTTCGCCCGCCTGGCCGACGCGTTGGCCTGCGGATAGCTTCACCGGCCTGTGGACCTGGCTGCTCTCCGGGTTCATCGCGCTGATCTTCGTCGCGGCCTTCGTCTTCGGCTTACGGCAAGGCAGCGTGGCCAACATCAGCCCGATCGCGCTGGACGTCGGCATTGCCGCCCAGGCCTTTTTGGAGGCCTCGCTGGTCGCGCTCGTGCTCGTCGCGATGCCGCTGCTCTCGAAGTTCACGCTCCGCGAACTGGGGTTCGAGACGCCGAGCCTTGCCGTGCTCGGCGGTGCGCTCCTGGGAGCCGTCGCGATGGCGGTGGTCGCGAACGGCGGCGCCACGCTCGTAGACTATTTAGCGCATAGCGGCCACCAGCAAGATCTCGTGCAGATCTTTAAGGATCTGCACGACCCCGTAACCATCGCCATCTTCGTTTGTTTCGCGGTCTTCTTCGCGCCGTTCGCCGAGGAGACGTTCTTCCGCGTGCTCTTCTTCAATCTCGGGCTGCGTTACGGCGGCTTCTGGGGCGGCGCGGTGCTGAGCGGCGTTCTCTTCGGCATCGCGCACGGCGATCTGTACGCGGCGATCCCGCTCGCGCTCGGCGGCGTGGTTCTCTGCGCCGTCTACTACCGCACGCGCAACGCCTTTGCGCCGATGATCTCGCACGCGCTCTTCAACGCGCTCTCGCTCGCCGCGCTCCTGGCAGCGCGAAAAACGCTCTAGCGGCGCTTACCAAACCTCTCGCGCCGCTTCGAGCACGTCGCCGGCGGCGATCCCGCGCGTATCGAGGTAGCGCAGCCGGTGGCGCAGCGTGGGCGGAAGATGCATGCTGGCCGCGCGCCGGTCGAAGCCGCGCTCGCGCACGTACGCACCGACGAGGTGCACCGCGTCGCGATTCGGCTCGTCGTACCAATCGGGATGGTGCGAGAGCCAGAGCCCGACCACCGGGACGCCTCCGCGCGCCATCGTGAGGTGCAGCGGTCCGGCGGGGATGCCCACGAACAGATCCGTTCGCGCCGCGAGCGCCTTGTACAGCCGCGCGAACGGCTCGTCGAGATCGCCGAAAAGCGCGCGAAACCCGGCGACGCGATCGCCGAGGTCCTCGTCGTCCATCGAGATGCAGCGCCATCCTGCGGACTGCGATCGAAGCGCCGCCGCGAACGCGCGCGCCTCACTGCCGTCGCCCCAGTTCTTGCGCGCCGCCGTGACGCCGGTTCGCGAGAGGACGCAGAGCCGCGAGCCGGGCGGCGCGAACGATGCCAACCGTTCGTCGAGCGCGCGCTGCACGGCCGGCGGCGCGGCGAAATCTATCGCGCTGTGCAGCGGGTGCGTTAGATCCATCGCGCTCAGCCGCGCCGGACGCACGAGCAGGCGCGCGAGGTTGCGCGCCTTGGTGTGAAACGGATACGCCGTGCGCCCTTCCGTCTCGGGATAGTCGGTCCACAGCAGCACTTGCGGCGCGAAACGCTCGACCTCGTCGCGCAGCGGCGCAGCGATCTCCAGACGGCGCGCGGCCCCGTTGCAGCGCCGCAGGGTCAGCCCCAGGTGCGGCGATCCGGTCTCGCGCCCGTCGCTCGGCGCACGCACCCCGCTCCAGAGCACCTGCATTCCCGCACAGCCCTCCATGACGCTCGCGTAGTCGTCGCCGAAACGCGCGATCGCGTAGGAGTTCGACGGTTCGAGAAGCGGCACGACCGCTCCGAAGTGCACCCAATCGCCCAGACCGTGCGGCCAGTAGACGAGCACGCGCGTTCGTTCCAGCGCGGCAAAGCGGCCGCGATCCTCGCGGATCGCCGGCAGCGGCCCGAGACCCAGATCGCTCACGGCGGCAGCGGCACGCCGCCGCAGACGCGCTGCGGCGCGCGCCCGGCCAGGCTCGCGAAGAAGGCTCGAGCGTCGGTATCGTAGGCGGGGCAGGCCGCAAAGAAGCGATCCGGGCGAGGATCCAAGCGCACGCGCGGGTTGGCGGCGGCCACCGCCCATACGCCTTCATCCCGGCGCGCTAGCAAGACGCTCGCCTCGCCGTCGCGCAGCGCGACCGCGCGCGCGTACGCACTCCAGTCGACGACGTACGGCCAGCGCCCCGGGCGCAGCACCGCGTCGTTGAAGAGCAGCATGACGACGAGCGCGCACGGAATCATGGCGCGCGCGAAGCCGGGCCGGTGCATCGTGCCGAAGGCGGCGGCGATCGCCGTCGCAGCCAAGAGGGGTGCTACGTAGTGCGAGCCGATGCGGCTCGGCTCGTAGTTCCACGGCTGCATGAAGACGATCTCCGCCAAGAGCGGCAGGCCGAGCAGCAGCGCTCGTCCGGCGGCCAGCGGTGCGAACGCGAACGGCGCGAGCAGCAAGAGGACCATCGCGATCTTTCCGCCGGGATCGTGCACGAGCAACGCGTAGTGCGGATCGTTCGGGTGCGCGCCTGCAAAGCGTTCGAAACCCCAGAACGCCGCCGCGGTCGCCAGCGCGAGGCCGGCCAGCGAAAGCCCGATGCGCCGGTCCCACCAGAGCGCGCACGCCGCCGCAAACCAGATCACGAAGAGTATCTCGTCCTCTTTGAGCCCGAGCAGCAGCACGCCGCAGACCAGCGAGGGCACGAGCGCGCGGCGACGCACCGCGAGCGCTCCGCAAAACGCAAGCAGCGGCACGAACGCGTTCTCGGAGAAGTTGTCGTACGCCAGACCCTGGGCCGCCGGCGCGAGCAGATAGGCAACGCCGAGCGCCGCCGCGGCACGCTCGCTCAACTTCAGCTCCCGCGCGAGGAGCGCGAGCGGAATCGCCGCCGACGCAACGGCGAGCACCTGCACGACGATCAGCGTCTCCGCCCGGGGCACGAGCGCGACGAGCGGTACGAGCGCGACCAGCGCCCAGGAATCGTGCACCTGAAGGTGCGGTTTCCACTCTCCGTAGTTCCAGGACGATCCGTGCTGCAGGTTCACGAGCGTCTGCAGGTAGGTTCCGAGATCCGCACCGTAGCGCAGCGCGTACAGCTTGTTCAGGTCCAGCGCGACGTAGACCGCCGCAAAGACCGCCGCACCCACCCACGCCGCCCTCATCCCGCCTCCAGGCGCTCGCGTTCGACGATCGCGCGCAGCGCTTCGACGAACCGTTCCGGCGAAAACGTCTCCGCATGCGCGCGCAGGCGAGCCGAATCGTACTTCGAGGGATCGAACTGGCGCAGCGCCTGCGCCAGCGACTCGTCGTTTGGTTCGTCGAAGAAGGCGCCGGTCTGGCCCTCGACGATCGTTTCGAGCGCGCCGCCGCCGCGGTACGCGATCGTCGGACGCCCGGCCGCCGCCGCCTCGAGCGGCACGAGGCCGAAGTCTTCCTCGCCCGGCAGAATCGCGGCGCGGGCCTGCCCCAGCAGCTCGTTCAGCCGCGCGTCGGAGACGTATCCGAGCATCGTCGTCGTCGTCCCGCGCGCGAGCTCGCGCAGGGCGTTCTCGGCCGTTCCGCTGCCGGCGACGTACAGCTTCACGCCGGCCCGCGCGGCCGCGCGGATCGCAAGGTCTACGCGCTTGTACGGCAGCAGGCGCGACGCGATCACGTAGTAGTCGCCGTTCCCGCTTCCGACGGTGAAGCGATCCACGTCCACCGGGCAGTGGAGCACGTCGCAGCCGCGACCGTAGTGCTCGGCAATCCGCCGCGCGACGTTGGCGGAGTTGGCGACGAAACGCGTCGGGCGCTGCGCGGCCGCGCGATCCCAGGCGACTAGACGCGCGACGACCGGACGGGCCAACGCCGCGGCGGCGCCGCCGAGCGCGCCGACGTACTCGTCGTACGCGAACGCAAAACGACTGACCGTGTTGATGTAGCAGACGTGCACGGCGCCGGGCGGCACGCGCACCCCTTTGGCCCAAGCGGTCGTCGAACTGACGATCGTATCGTACTGCGAGAGGTCGAACGCTTCGAACGCCCGGGGATAGAACGGCGCGAGCAGACGAAAGCCTTTATTTGCAAACGGGACGCGCGCGAGGTAGGAGAGGTGCAGGCGCTCGGGGGCGACGAGGTCGCCGACGGCGCGTTCGTCGTAGAGCGCGGTGTAGACGGGCGCTTGCGGCCATGCGGCGGCGATGTGCGCGAAGACGCGTTCGGCGCCCCCGCGCTGATTCAGGTAGTCGTGAACGAGCGCGATTCTCATCGCGCCGGCGTTAGTCTTGAAGATTCGTGCCGCGGGGCAGCACGAGAGCGATCGTCGGATTGCCGAGGTAGGTGCGAGCGACGCGCTGCACGTCTTCCGGCGTCGTCGCCGCGATCGCGGCCAGGCCGCGATTGACGAAGTCCGGCGAGGAGCTCTGCCGCGCGAAGACCGCCGCGAGCCAGGCGCGCGTCTCGAGCGTCGCCGCGCTGCCCGCGAAGTCTCCCGTCGCCTCGGCTTTGAAGTCCTCGATCGAGCCTTGCAGGCGAGTCGCCGCAAGCACGTTCACGACGGAGAGCGCGGTGGCGAACGCGCGGCTCGGATCGCCGATCAGCCCGCCGTTGACGTAGAGCAGCAGGCTCGCCGGCGCGCGGTCGTAGTCGTAGACGGCGCCGACCGAACGCGACGCGAAGGTCGGCGAAACGACGCCGGGAACCTGCGCGATGTCGGAGAGCGTGCGGCGCACGAACGCGGCCAGCACGAGCATCGGTCCGAAATCCCGGCTATTCACGTTCGGCCCCGGGTACTGGGCGATGAGCCACGGCGAGTTGATGTCGCGGTGCGTCACGATCTCGCGCGTCGTGCCGGTCAACTGCGGCACGTGCACGTGCACGGCGGATGTCTCGCCTGCTGGTAGCGCGCCGGCGAGCGCGGCCAGCGCTCCGGGCGCGAGCGCGCCGAGGTTACCCGCAGCGCTCACCAGCGCGCCGCCGCGCCGATAGTACGTAGCGTAGAACGCGCGGGCGTCGCCGGGAACCAACTGCGCCAGCGAAGTCGTGGTGCCCAACTCGGGGAGCCCGGCGTTGGCTTGGGTCGCAGAGGCCTGATCGAGCATGTCGAGACCGACCTGGAGCGCGAGCTGCTGGTTCTGCGCGATGCGGCGTCCCAGCGCCTCGCGCGCGCTCCGAACGGTCGCGGGCGAGAAGTCCGGCGCGGTCAGCGCGCTCTGGAAGAGCGCTACCGCGGCGGACGCATTCCCGGCTAGCGCTTCGACGTAGAAGCGCACGTCGCTCGGGTCAACGGTAAAGCGGATCGAGCCCCCGCGCGCGGCTATTGCGTCCTCCAGCGGGATCGCGGGGCTCTCGCTCTGCTTGACGGGCGTGCGCAGGATGGTTTGTGCGACGAGCGCGGCCAGGCCGTTCTCGCGCAGGCTCTGGCGATCGAGCCCCGCGTGCAGCACGAGCACGACGCCCACGAGGGCGGCGCTTGCGTCGGCTTGACTGACGATCGGGATTCCGCCGTCGTTCTGAAGGCTCGGCGAGGGCACCGCCATCTCGGCCGCGGGCGAAGCCGGCGCCAGCGCACCGACCGTGCAGGCGAGTGCGGCGGAAAACAGGCGCGCGAGCGTCACGGGGTACTGCTGCCTTTCTGGGGCGTGAGCGCGATCAAATCGACGACGACCGGCTTCTGAAGATACCGCCGGACGATCTGCGCGACGTATTCGGGATCGAGCGAGCGCGCCGCCTGGACGTACGCACCGTTGACGATGCCGGGGGCGTAGTCGGGCGCGCCTTCGACCGCGTACCAGCCGAGATTATCGGCCTGCTGCTGGGGCGTCTGCGTGTCGGAGGCTACGTGATAGAGAAAGGCCTCGCGCGCCGCTGCGAACGCACGAGCGTCCATCGGCTGCGCGAGCAGCGCAAGCGCGTCGAGCACGCTCTGTTCGGCCTGCTTCGCGCGACCGCCGCCGATCGTGACGAGCATGACGCCCGGATCGTGCAGCGTTACGAACTGCCCCGTCACGAGCGATGCGCTGCCGGCGTTATCCAGCGATCTCGTCACCAGCCCAGTCTTGTCCCGAAAGAGGTAATCGGCAACGAAGTCGAGCGCCGTCGCCGCCTTCTGATCTGCGATCGGCGGGCCGACCCACGCCAGTCCCAAACCGTCGATCGCACCCGAGGCGGTCGCCGAAGCGGGCGAGGGCGCGAGGGTCGAGTCTATCGGCGCGTCCATGTTGCCCGGACCGCCGCCGTCGGTGACGGCCGAGAGGCTCGAGCCGTCAACGTTTCCGGCCAGCGTGAGCACGGCGTTCTGAGAGCGAAACGCCCGCTTTGCAAAGTCGGCGACTTGCGCGGTCGTGATGCTCGTCAGGTCCGAGACGCTCGTAGGCAGCGGAGGATAACGCGCCGGGCCGCCGGCGAAGATCTGCTTGAAGAGCAGGTCGTGCAGCGTGGCGTCGGGATCGTAGCGCTGCTGAACCCCGAGCACGGCCGCGTTCGCGCGCGCGGTTCTCACCGCGCCGTCGTCCAAGGACGGCGCGAAGTAGGCCGCCGTCATCGCCGCGACGACGCGACGCACCGCCGAAGCCGGAACGATCGCGCCGATGCCGACGATGTCGGCATAGACCTCGATGGTCAGGTCGCCGCCGGAGCTGTGAACGAGCGTGTAGAGCGATTTGCCGCTCGCGAGCGGCGCGACGGCAGCCGCGGTCGCGGCAAGATTCGAAATCCCGGGCGTCGCGTTGTCGTAGCCCGCGCCGGGTGCGCGGAACCACAAACCCACGGCCGCCGACGCAACGGTCGGATCGGCGAGCATCACGTACGAACCGCCGCGCGGCAGGGCGCCGGTCGTGCGTTCGGCCGCCGCACCGGCGGGCGCGGCGAAGAGCGACGATGCGAGGACGAGCATCGCGGCGGCGATCGTGCGCACCGGCGTCATGCGGGTTCTGGAGAGATCGTGGGCGGAAGACGCGAGGGTTTCTCTTGGCGCTTCGGCTCCTCGGCCGCCGGACGTTCGTTCGGAGCGCCGGCAGCCGGCGTCCCTTCGGAACCGCGCGGGCGGTCGAACGGCGAGTCGCTGAGGATGGAACGTACCTCCTCGGCTTCCACCGTTTCGTACTCGAGCAGCGATGCCACCATGCGTTCGATCTTCTGCCAGTTTTCGTTTAGCAGACGCTTGCCGTTCGCGTAGCACGACTCGATGATCTTGCGCACCTCGGCGTCAATCTTGCTGGCAACCTCTTCGGAGTAGTTGCGCTCGTCGCCGAAATCGCGCCCAAGGAAGACCTGATGCGCGCCGCGTCCGAACTGAATCGGCCCCAGGTCGCTCATGCCGTACTGCGTCACCATGCGGCGCGCGATCTCGGTGGCTTTTTCGAAGTCGTTGCTGGCGCCGGTCGTCACGTCGCCGAACTTGATTTCCTCGGCGAGTCGGCCGCCCATCATCATCGTGATGTCCGCGAGCAGTTCCTCGCGCGTGCGGCTGTGGCGGTCGTCCTCCGGCAGCGACCAGGTGATGCCCAGCGCCATGCCGCGCGGGATGATCGTGACCTTGTGTACCGGGTCGGCCTTCTCGAGCAGGCCCCCGACGATCGCGTGACCCGATTCGTGGTAGGCGGTGATCTCCTTCTCTTTCTGCGACATCACCAGCGATTTGCGCTCGGGCCCGACCATGACGCGGTCTATCGCCTCGTCGCAGTCTATCATCTCGATCGAGTTCTTGTTCTTGCGCGCGGCCAAGAGCGCCGCTTCGTTGAGCAGGTTCTCCAAATCGGCGCCCGAGAATCCGGGCGTGCGTTTGGCCAGCGTTTCGAGCGAGACTTCCTTGCCGAGCGGCTTGTTGCGCGCGTGCACTTCCAGAATCTTCTCGCGGCCGCGGAAGTCGGCTCTGCCGACGACGATCTGGCGGTCGAAACGTCCGGGACGCAGCAGCGCCGGATCGAGCACGTCCGCGCGGTTCGTCGCCGCGATGAGGATCACGCCGGTGTTCTGGTCGAAGCCGTCCATCTCGACGAGCAATTGGTTGAGCGTCTGCTCGCGCTCGTCGTGCCCGCCGCCCAATCCGGCGCCGCGCTGGCGACCGACCGCGTCTATCTCGTCTATGAATACGATACAGGGCGCCGACTTCTTCGCTTGGTCGAAGAGATCGCGCACGCGCGAAGCGCCGACGCCGACGAACATCTCGACGAAGTCCGATCCGGAGATCGAGAGGAACGGAACGCCGGCCTCGCCCGCGATCGCGCGCGCGAGCAGCGTCTTGCCGGTGCCGGGAGGGCCGAGCAGCAGCACGCCCTTTGGAATGCGGGCGCCCAGCGACTGATACTTCTTCGGATACTTGAGGAAATCTACGATCTCGGCCAGCTCCTCCTTCGCTTCGTCAACGCCGGCGACGTCTGCGAACGTCACCTTCGGGCGGTTCTCGGAGAGCATCTTCGCGCGCGAGCGGCCGAACGAGAGCGCCTGGCTCCCGCCGCTCTGCGCCTGCCGCAATATGAAGAATAGGAGCAGCACGGTTATTGCGAGCGGCCCGAGGGTCATCAGGTTCGAGAGCAATCCGGCACTGTTTTGCTGGTCGAAGCTGATCGCACCGCTGCGAACCTTGCGGTAAACCTCGTCCACGAAGCCTTGGTCCACGTTCGGAACCGCCACGCTGTACTTCGTGCCGTTGGACAAATCGCCGATCGCGGTCAGACCGGTGGCGTGGAACGACTGGACCTGCCCGGCTTCGAGCTTCTGATAGAACGCGCCGTAGTCGAGGCGGGTCTCCCCTTCGTTCGGCTGGACGAACCGCTCGACGACGATGAAGACGGCTACGACCGCCAGGATGATCAGAACGATGGACCGCAGATGTTTGCTCACGTAGCGTTAGACCGTTATACCCTCTCGAAGCTCGGCCAGATAGGGGAGGTTCCGATACAGTTCCTTATAGTCCAAACCGTAACCTATAACGAAGATATCCGGGACCGGCAGGCCGGCGTAATCCAGCGGCACCTCGACCTCCCGGCGCGCCGGCTTGTCGAAGAGGACGCAGGTCCGCAGCGAAGCGGGCTTGCGCTCCCCCAGCAGCGCCAGCGCGAAGGCCAGGGTGTGCCCGTTGTCTGCAACGTCGTCCAGCAGCAGAACGTTCGCGCCGGCGATCGGTTCGGCGGCGTCCATCGCCAGCCGAACGCGCCCGCCCGAGGTCCCGGCGGCCCCGTAGCGCTCCAAGCAGAGGTAGTCCACTACGATCTCGCTCGGTCCGTCCGGCCGGCCGGCGAGCGCCCGGGCTAGGTCGGTGGTAAAGCACAGCGCCCCTTTCAACACCCCGAGCAGCAGGAGCGGTTTCCCCCGGTAGTCGCGTGCGATCTCGGCAGCCAGGCGCTCGACTGCGCCGGCGATAGCGGCCCGGTCGTAGACGGCCGGCCCGACCGATGGGTGCTCCGGCGGGTTCATCCCCGGCCGACCTCCGAGATGGAGCCGCGCTCGATCCGCAGCCAGACCCCGGGCTTCATGTGGAAGATGCCGGTGCGCCCGGCTTCGAGCGCTCGTACCGCCGCCTCGACGTGCGCGAAATCAATATCCCGCAGTTCGTCTTCGCCGGCGAGGCGGTCGCGGATCGAGCGCCGCAGTTCGGCTCGCGGCGCCGCGTCGCGATCTTCGGAGATCAGTTGCGCCGCACGGGCTACCGCGGCATCGAGCGCGGGGAAGAGCGGGCGAAGCGCCTCGAGCGCCTCGCGAACCGCGTTCCGGCGCTGCGCCGGCGCGGCATTCGAAGGGTCAACCGCGTAGGGCAGCGCGTGCTCGTGGCAATACTCCCGCAGCATCTCGGATGGCAGGCTCAGAAGCGGCCGCGCGAGATCTACGCCATCGGCTAGAGGGCGCCGCGCGCGCATGCCGCGCAGCCCGTCCGGGCCCGCGCCGCGCAGCAGCGCGAGCAGCACGGTCTCGCTTTGATCCTCGGCGTGGTGCGCGGTCGCGACGACGGTGCAGCCGTGGCGGGCCGCGCTCCGCGCCAGCGCGGCGTACCGCGCTTCCCGCAGCGGCTGCTCCGCGCGAACGCCGGCCTCGATGGTGAGAACGTCGAACGGCAGTTCGAAGCGCGCCGCTATGTAGGCCGCCACGCATTCGTCTTGCCAGGCCGAGGCTCGCAGCGCGTGATTGACGTGCGCCAGGCGCAGTTCCACCTGCATCGGCTTCTCGAGCGCGTGCAACGCGGCCGCGAGCGCCACCGAATCCGCGCCGCCGCTGCAGGCTACGAGCACCTTGTCGCCGGCGTGCAGCGCGCCGGCGTGCCGGACGCCCTGCTCGATCGCGCGCCCGGGCTGGGCGCCCCTCACGAGCGCCGCACGTGCCGCGCGATTTCGCGCTCGATCTCGCGCTTTGCTACGTCGGCGCGCTTGTCCCAGAGCTTCTTGCCGCGCGCCAAACCGAGCTGCACCTTCGCCATCCCGCGCGTGAAGTAGAGCCGCAGGGGAACGACCGTCAGGCCCTTCTCGGCGACGCGGCCCTGCAGGCGGACGATCTGTTCGCGGTGCAGCAGCAGTTTGCGCGGGCGATTCGGTTCGGCGTTGGAAAAGCTGCCCTGCTTGTAAGGCGGAACGTGCATCCCCATCAGCCACGCCTCGCCGTCGCGAAAACGCGCGTACGCTTCGCTCAGGCTCGCACCGCCGGCGCGCACCGCTTTCACCTCGGTGCCCGTCAGCACGAGGCCGGCCTCGAGCGATTCGAGGATCTCGTATTCGTGGCGCGCACGGCGGTTGTCGAGCGTCGGAGCGTTCGCGGCCTTGCGCTCCGCTTCGCTCTGCTGCACGCGCTGCTGCTTCATCTTAGCCATCGCCGGCCTGCCGTTCTCCGAGCAACGGGTTGCGGCGATCCGCGGCGGCATCGAGCGTGCCGCGCGAGACGAAGCTGCCTTCGGCGTGCGCGAGCACGGTACCGGCGGATTCGCGCACCTGCGCTTCGACGCCCAGGACGTTGCGCCGCTGCCAGGTCACGCGGCCGCGCACCTCGATGGGCGCTTCGAGCGGAACCGGGCGGCGAAAGCGCACGCTTACCGAGGCCGTAACGCCGCGGTGCCCGGCAAAGCCCGCGGCGTGCGCCATCGCTTCGTCGAGCAGCGCCATGACGATGCCGCCGTGCGCGATGCCGCGCCAGCCTTGAAAGACGCCCGGCAGCGTCACCGCGGCGAGCACGCCGTCGCCGTCGCGATCGAAGTGCAAGTGCATGCCGATCGGGTTGGACGGACCGCACGCAAAGCAGTTGCCGTCGTCGAAGGGTACCTCCGCCATCGTCTACCTTCCGGCCGCCAGCCGGTCCGCGAGATAGGCGGGCAGTTCCGCCAGGCGCATCTTGCGCTGGACTTCGGCGATGTCGTATTCGTAGCGCACCCACTCGATCAGGCTCCGATCCGGGTCGTAACGCGCGAACGACGGATGCGGGTTGAGATCGCGCGGCTGCCCGACGCTTCCGGCGTCCACGATGTACCGCATGCCCTCTTCGAGATGGAGTTCGCCGCCTTGCTGGACGTGCTTGTGCCCGACGTTCCCCTCGGCGTCGCGCACCCAGTACTGCGCGATGTGCGTGTGGCCGACGAAGACGAGCGGCGCGTCCGTGCGCGCGAACGCCCGAGCCGCCGCCTCCTTATCGAGTATGTACTCGAAGTACTGCACCGGCGCCCCGTGAACGAGCAGAAACTGCGGGAACCGCAGCTCGTACGGCAGCGCGTTGAGCCACTCGCGGCTTGGCTCGTCGAGCACGCGCTGCGTCCATAGAATGGCGGCCCGCGCCGCGCTGTTGAAGCTCTCGATTCCGAAGCCGTCGATCGCCGCGAGGTCGTGGTTGCCCAGCACCGCATGACGGCAGCGTTCTCGCAGCGCCGCGACGCACTCGTTCGGATTCGGTCCGTAGCCCACGACGTCGCCGAGCGAAACCACGGCGTCCTCTGCCGGCACGCCGGCGAGCGCCTGGGCGAGCGATTCTATGTTCGAGTGAACGTCGGAGAGGATAGCGTAACGCATGACGTATGTTAGACGGCGGCTTCGGCCAGCACTTCGCGCAGCGCCGTCGCGAAGGCCTCTCGCATCGGCGCGGTGCCGGCGCTGACGCGCACGTACCCGTCGAGCGGGGCAGCGCCCGGCTTGCGTATCCAGACGCCCCGCAGCAAGAGCTCCCGCATCACCCGGGCGGCGGCCTGTGCCGTGCCGATCTCGATGCAGACGAAGTTCGTCTGCGACTCGATGCAGCCCAGCCCCAACTCGCGCGCGAGGGCGTAGTACGCTTCGCGCGCCCGCGCGGTCTGCTCGACGACGGAGCGTACGAACGCGTCGTCGGCCAGAGCGGCGAGCGCGCCGATCTGCGCGTTGCGGTTGATGCCGTACTGCAGGCGGATCTTGCCGAACGTCTCCACGTTGCGCCGCGTCGCGATCGCATAGCCGATGCGCGCGCCGGCCATGCCGTATGCCTTGGAGAACGTGCGCAGTCGAATCAGCCGGTCCTCGATCGCCGGCGGCAGGAGGGCGTCCTCGGGCGCGAAGTCGGCGTAGGCTTCGTCGAGCAGCAAGAGCGTGTCGCGCGGCAGCGCGTCGTAGAACGCGGCGATCGCATCCCGGCCGACAAAGCGTCCGCTCGGATTATCGGGATTCGCAAGATAGAGCAGGCGCGGCCGCTCGCGGTGCGCGAGCGAGAGGAGCGCCTCCAAATCGGGGCTTCCGTCCGGGAGGTACGGCGTGCGCACGGGCTTCGCGCCGTAGCCCACCACGTGGTAGTCGAAGGTCGGATACGTTCCGAGCGTCGAGAGCGCGGCATCGCCCGGCGCTGCGAACGCGCGCACTGCCAGACCCATGAGGTCGTCTATTCCGCTACCGACGACGATCTCGTCCGGAGCGCAGCCGTGCTTGTGCGCCAGCGCGTCGCGAAGATCGAGCGATTCGGGATCGCCGTACCACGAGAGGCGTCCCAGTTCCGCACCCATCGCTGCGATGGCCATCGGCGACGGGCCGAAGGGGCTCTCGTTGGCGCCCAGACGCACGAGCTCGCGCAGACCCGTCTCGCGCATGAGTTGCTCGGGGCCGATGAACGGCGTCGTCGCCGGAATTGCTTCGACGGCGGGCGTCGGACGGATCACGAGTGAGCGTTAGCCTCCTGCAAAGCGATGGACGGTGACCGGCGTGCCGGCCGGCCACTCTTCGTCGCGCTCGCCCATCACGACGTACCCGTCGGCACGTGCGAGCAGACTCACTGAAAACGAGCGCAACGCAAAGGGATGCGCCAGCGGACCTTCCGCATCATCCTCCAAGCGAACGGGGAGGTACCACGTCCATCCGGCCCGGCTGCGCGCCGGCTGCGCCAAACGAGCCGAAACCTCCGCTCGCGGGACCGGGGCGCCGCAGAGCGCGCCGACGATCGGCGCGCAGACCGCTTCGAGCATCATCAGCGCCGAGGCCGGATTTCCCGGCAGCCCGAGAATAGGCTTGCCGCCGTCGGCTCCCAAAAGCGTCGGTTTGCCCGGACGCAAGCGCAGGCCGTGCACCACGACCCCGGGCGAGGCAACCCGGGCGACGGCGGCGGGAAGCCGGTCGCGCTCGCCGACCGACGACCCGCCGGTCACGACTACGCCGTCGCACTCGCGCAGTGCCCGCACCAGCGCCGCTTCGAACGTGTCGGCTTCGTCGCGCAGCGTCGGATAGTGCTTCGGCAGCGCGCCCATCGCCAGGAGCGAGGCCGCGACGGCGTGGCGGTTCGAATCGCGCACCTGCCCGCGAGCGGGTCGCAGGTGGGGATCCACGAGCTCGTCACCGCTGGAAAGCACCGCCACGAGCGGGCGGCGATAGACGGGAACCTGCACGACGCCGAGCGTCGCCAACAAGCCGATCTGAGCCGCACCGATGCGCCGGCCGGCCTCGAGCAAGCGATCTCCGGCGCGCATGTCGGCGCCGCAAGGAACGACGTTCTCGCCCGCCGCCACCGGCGCTGCAACGCTCACGGCGTCGCCGCGCAGGATCGCGTCCTCGATCGGAACGACGGCGTCGGCGCCGTCCGGCAGCGTACCGCCGGTCGCAATCTTGACCGCGCGGCCGGGTGAGAGCGGGGCCGGCGCCTCGCCCATCCGCACCTCGCCCTCGATATCGAACGTTCCGGGCGTCGCGCTGGCGAGCATCGCGAAGCCGTCCATCGCCGAGCGCGGCGCGTTCGGGTAATCTTCGCCGGCCGAGACGGCCTCCCCGAGCACGCGCCCCCGGGCCTCCTCGAGCGCGACGCGCTCGAGGGCCGGCGGGCAGACGATAACGCGCGAGAAAAACGCGACGACGGCCTGCTGCGGCGCAAGCAACGCTTCCACCGCAAATCCTCTCCGCAGTAGGACTGGATTTACGGGCTGCATAATGCGCGGTTCTCCATGCTCGATATCGCCGTCGTTCGCCGCGATCCCGACCGCGTGCGCGTTGCGCTGCGCCGCCGCGGCCTCGATGCGTCGCCGGTGGACGAGATTCTGCGCTACGACGAGGAGTACCGCTCGGCGCTGGCAGCCCTCGAAAAGGCGAAGGCCGAGAAGAACCGCCTCTCCGGCGAGATCGGCGCGGCCGCCGACAAAGCCGCCGCGGCGCGCGAACTCCGGCCGAAGATAGACGAGGCCGCACGAGAGATCGAACGCTGGGACGATCGCGTTCGCACGCTCGCGCCGTCAAACGAAGCGTCGCCGCTGCGCGACGCGCTCGCGAGCCTGCCGAACATTCTGGACGACGCGGTGCCCGACGGCGCCGACGAGGCGTCGAACGTCGAAGTGCGCCGTTGGGGCGAACCGCGCCGGTTCGATTTCGAGCCGGCACCGCATTGGGAGATCGGAGAACGCCTGGGCATCCTCGATTTCGCTCGCGCGGCCAAACTATCGGGCAGCCGTTTCACCGTGCTGGCCGGCGCCGGCGCCCGCCTCTCGCGCGCGCTCGTTGCCTTCTTCCTCGATCGCGCCGCCAAGCGCGGCTACGCGGAGGTCGCGCTGCCGCTGCTCGTATCGCGCGGCACGATGTGGTCCACCGGACAGTTGAGCAAGTTTGCCGACGCGATGTTTGCCGACGAGCAAGCGGATCTCTTCCTCATCCCGACGGCAGAGGTTCCGCTCACCGCGCTGCGCGGCGGCGAGATCCTCGAGGCCGGAGATCTGCCCGTCAAGTACGTTGCGGCGACGCCCTGCTTTCGCAAGGAAGCCGGTGCAGCGGGCAAAGACACGCGCGGGCTCATGCGCCAGCATCAGTTCGACAAGGTCGAGCTCGTCTGGCTCACCGCGCCGCAAGACTCCGCCGCCGCGCTCGAGACGCTGACGAACGATGCCGAGTCGCTGCTGCAGGAGCTCGAACTGCCCTACCGCACGATCGCGCTCTGTGCAGGAGACATCGGCTTCAACGCCGCCCGGACCTACGACATCGAGGTCTGGATTCCGAGCAGCGGCGGCTATCGCGAGATCAGTTCGTGTTCGAACTGCACCGATTTTCAGGCGCGGCGGGGGGCCATCCGCTTCCGCCCCGAGCCGAACGGCAAGCCCGAGCTCGTGCACACCCTCAACGGTTCGGGCCTGGCGGTCGGACGCGCGATGATCGCAATTCTGGAGAACGGCCAGCAGGCCGACGGCTCCGTCGTGCTGCCGCAGGCGCTCGTACCCTTCGTGGGTTCTTCGCGTATCGCGGGCTAGGAAACGTCCGCGATGAGTTCGACGAGCACTTCCCGGTCGAGGTAACGGATGTGGCCGTGCTCGCGCTTGAGGGCCTTACGAAACTCGAGCTCTGCGATCGCGCGGGCGGCGACCTCTTTAACCGTGCCCGCGGCGGCGGCGATCTGCGACTGCGTGATCGTCGAGAGCAGCGGGGCCGCCGGAACCAGCCCGCGTTCGGGCATCGCAAAAGGAAGGAGCACGCGCGCGATGCGGCCGAGAATCGGCAGCGATCCCTGCGCGCTGAGCGCTTCGGCGAGCAGACGGACGCGCTGCGCGAGCACGATACCCAGCGCGGTGGTCAGCGGCGGATGATGTGAGGCGACGCGCGAGACGACGTCCCACGGCAGCTTCATAATGCGGGTAGTCTTCGAGAATACGGCGATGCGCGACATCTTCAGTCCGCGATCGAAGTACTCGGCGACGCCGAAGAGTTCGTACGGAAAGATCTCGTAGAGAATACGCTCGCGATCCCGGCCGCCGCCGTTCGCACGCGCGACGATTCCTTCGGTTACCATCCCCATGTACGGCCAGTCGGCGTTTTCGGCGACCAGCGTCTGCCCGCGGCGCCCGCTCTGCCAGACGGCGGCGGCGCTGAGTTCGTCGAGCACGGCCGCGTCGAGCGCGGCAAAGGCCGGGCAGCGCCCGAGCAGCTGCGCCCCGACGTTGCGATCCACCGGCTCGGGCTTGCGATGGGTCAGACGCAGCTGCCAGAGCTGGTTGGCGACTTGGCGCGTCTCGACGACGAAGCGATCCGGGCTGTCTTGCGTCACGCGCGCCGAAAGCGCGCGCGGCTCCTGTTCGGTAATGAGGGTAAGCGAGGCTCCGGATGGAAGACGCTCCACCGCCTTGCGTACCGCATCGGGCCGCTCCCACACGGGGACGGAGCGCAAGTCCATTTCCGCAGTTTGTGCCACGCCGGTCACGTTCTCGGCGGGCCGAGCGCTCTACTCCCTGAAACGGTCTCTTCCAGAAGGAGTCAGCATGGTACGGTCCCTGGTTTCGCGCTTCGTCGGCTACGCTGCCCTCGCAAGCATGCTATTCGCGCTGCCGGCGGCGGCGTGGGCCCAAACGCCCGCTCCGAACGCGCAGACGGACCTGCATTACACGACTTCGATAACTACGGTCTACGGTTCGCAGTACCCGCTCGCCGGCCGTCTCGACCTGCAGTACTTCCCCGGGGGGCATCTGCGCGGCTACTACCACACCGACTTCTACAAGCTATACATTGACGTCGTCGGCGGACGGGATGGCGATTACATCTGGTTCGACATCGGGCCGTCGTCCATTGACCTCGGATTAGGCGCCGGGCCCGAAGGCAAGCTCCACGTCGTCGCCACGATGAACGCTGACGGCTCGATTCGCGGCCAGGTCTACCCGCAGACCGCCGCACAGCTCTCCGGCCCCGCAACGCAGTATCAGGCCGCGAACCCGCAGCCGACCTCGAACGAACAGTACCTGTTCTCGGCAACGCCGACGCAATCGGCGGCATCGCCGCAGCCTTAAAGCGTTCGCCAGGCGCGCGCCGGCGCGGGCGGCAGCGAATCCATGTGCTTGAGAAAGAGCGTGAGTTGCCAGAGCTGCTGATCCGTCAGCGCCTCGCCGAATGCCGGCATGCCGGTGAGACGAATCCCGTGATTGATCTTCCAGTACACGATCCCGTCGGGATCGTCTTCGACGCCGTCCTTGGCAAGTTGCGGGGGCTTCTGATACAGCCCCTTCGCGACGTTGGACGGCGTGCCGTCCACCCCACCGTGGCAGACGGCGCAGTTCTGACGATAGAGCTTGATCCCGGCGGTGAGATTTTCGTCCGTGAGCCGCACCGGATTGGCGATCTTGGGCGCCTCGCGGTTGAGCGTCGCGCGCAGCGAGGTGCGGGCCGCCCAACGCTCGATTTTCGACGGCTTCGCGTCGGCGTTCGCCGGCATGGCGCCCGCCTCTATCCCGATGTAGCCGAAGAGCGCCATCGCGACGAGCGTCGCGACGACGCCGATTACGACCCCGCGTGCCATCGCTGCTCCCGCGGCGCGTCGAACTTGCCGCACAGAAACTCGTAGACCATGACGAAATCCCCGCAGAACGAGAGGAACGGGTGCTCGAACGTCTTCGGCTGATTCCCTTCGAAGACCCAATGCGAGACGAACGCCGGCAGGTACCCGAGTGCAAATCCGCCGGCGACCATCTTCGGCTTGCGCAGCGCGACCCCGCCGAGCCCGACGGCAAGCCCGCAGAGCAGGCCCGCCGCGTGGACGAGTTTGGTCCTGCGGTCGCGATGCGCGGCGAGATACTCGGGGTAGAACTCTTCGAACGTCACCAGGCCGCCCTCACGAGGCAAAGCCCGACGTCAGTACGATCGTCGTGGAATCGCGCCCCTTGCGGATCTGCACCGTGTCCACGAACGCATGCATGAGGTCTATTCCGCGGCCGCGCTGCTCGCCGCGGCGAACGACGCGTCGCCATCGTCCGAAATCTTCTACGGTCACCACGAGTTCCTGCGTGCCGGCAGCGACCTGCAGGCGGATCAGCCCGGGAGCGCCGCCACGATACGCATGCTCGACCGAGTTGGCGATCGCTTCGCCGACGGCGACGACCAGCCCGAAGCGGCGGTCGGCGTCGAGATCGAGTGCGGCGATCTCGTGCTCGAGGATCGCACGCGCGATCGGCGCGACGACCGGAACCGCGGAGAACGTGTAGCTGCCGACCGGCGCATCTCGCGAAATGAGCAGCAGCGCCGCGTCGTCGCGCGGCGTGGAGGTGCCGAAGACGTACCGCAGGACGTCGGCCGCCCGGTCGGGATCGCGCACCCGCCCCCGCTTGCGAGAGATGGCGCGCAACGCCTGCAGAAGCCGTTCCTCACCCGACGAAGCGCCGCGCCGCGGCGCGACCATCCCGTCGGTGTAGAACACGGCGTGCGCCTGTGCCGGAAGCGTAAAGGTCCAGTCCTCGTACGCGGCGTTGGGCGAACAACCCAGCGGGAGGCCGCCGGCGGGTAAGCGCCGGATGAAGCCGTTCGGCAGTGCGAGCAACGGCGGCGGGTGGCCGGCAACCGAGTAGACGAGCGTGCTAGCGGCCGGATCGTAGATACCGAACGCGGCGGTGACGCTCCCAGGCGGCTCGTGTTCGCTCACCGTCGCGTTCAGCCGCTCGAGCACCGCAGCGGGCGATGCGGCCGCAGCGGCCAGCGCGCGCGTCGCAGCACGCACCTCGCCCATCACGACGGCAGCATCCAGACCACGGCCCGCAACGTCGCCGACGCAAACCGCGACGCGCCCGTCGGGCAGCGAGAACGCATCGAACCACTCCCCGAGCGCAGCGTCGTTGCTGCCGGGGCGATAAGCTGCGAAGATCCGTACGCCGGGGAGCTCGGGCAGGTCGTGCGCGAGCAGCGAGCGCGCCAGACGGCCGGCCATGCTGCGCTCGCGCAGCATCCAGAGGCGCCCCGCGATGACGAGCGCGACTTGGCTTGCGAGCACGCGAATCGCCCTGCGCGCCCCCTCATCAAATCCGCCCGGCGCGACTTTGGTGCAGGTCAACGTACCGAAGGCGTGGCGCCCCGCCATGAGCGGTTCGGAAATGGTATCCGTCGCGGCGCGGCTGGCCGGCTTGGTGCCGGCGGTGACTCGGATGCCGTCGCCCTCCAGCGAACCGGCGGTTAAGTCTATCGCGCAGTAGTCGGCGAGATCGCGCACGCACGCGTTTGCAATCTGCGCGAGCGTTTCGAATACGACGGGCGACGGAGTGAACGAACGCGCGGCCTGAACGAGAACGGAAACCATCTGATCCACGTGCTCGGCGCAGACCTCGAGCGATCGTACTTTCGTTCTTCTATCCACCTTCACGCGGTCCGTAGAGCGCGTTTCTGCCAGCGCGACCGCGCGCACCTGCCTCGCGGGCAACGCCGGCGACGTGCTCCGGCCGAAAGCCCAGGCCGACGAGCCTGCCTGGTATGCTTGGTAAAAATGGCAAAAGGCGCAGCAGCAGCGGTAGTTTGTTCAACAACGGCGCGCGGCCGGCGTCGAGAACCCTTCCTATGACCCTGCTCTGAACGAACAACTGCAGGGCTTGGGTGAGGCGTGCCGGCGTCTCTCGGCGGCGCTGCACCGCGCGAAGATCCTCGACGCTCGGCGCGCCTTCTCTAAATCTTCCCGCGAGAAGATTCGCCGCCGCGATCGCATCCTGGATGGCGAGGTTGATGCCGACGCCGCCGATCGGCGACATCGCGTGCGCCGCATCGCCGATGCAGAGCAAGCCGGGCAGATACCAGCGCGTCAATCGGTTGACGCGAACCGTAAGCAGCTTTACGTCGTCCCAGTCGCGCAGTTCGTCCACGCGATCGCCCAAAAACGGCACGATCGCGGCGATGTCCCCCCGAAACCCGTCCATGCCGCGCTCGCGCAAGCCCCGCGAGCGAACCCTTCGGGATGACGTACGCGCACTGCCAGTAAGCGCCGCGGTCTATCAGCGCCACGATCCGGCCGCCGCGAATGTAGCCGAAGGTCTCCGCCGGATCGCTAGCACGCTTGCTTAGCCGGAGCCAGAGCACGTCCATCGGCGCCCCGAGTTCGATAGGCTGCAGCCCGGCTCGGGCGCGCACGACCGATTCGCGGCCGTCGGCGGCGATCACGAGATCGGCGCGCACGTCGAGAGGACCCTGCGGCGTTTGGGCGCGGACGCCGGCGACCGTATCGCCCTCCCACAGCAGATCCACGACCCGCGCCCCCATCCGCACGTCGAAGCTCGGGTACCGTTTCGCGGCCGTCGCGATGAAGTTGAGGAACTCCCATTGCGGCATGAACGCGAGGAACTTGCAGCGCGTGGGCAGGTGCGTGAAGTCGGCGACCCGCACGAGCGTGTCGCCGACGTTTCCGGCCAAGTGCGTCACCTCTTGATGCGGCTCGCGCAGGAACGCTTCGAGCAGGCCGAGCTCGCCCATTACCTCCAGGGTGGACGGGTGGATCGTGTCGCCGCGAAAGTCGCGCAGAAAATCCGCGTGCTTCTCGAGCACGAGCACGTCAACGCCGGCACGCGCCAGCAGCATGCCCGCCATCATCCCCGCGGGGCCGCCCCCCACGATGCAGCAGCGTACGCGGCGCTCGGTCACGTCAGAGGCGATAGAATCGGTATCGCGCGAAGTCGGCTTCGCGCTCGTTTACGCGCGCCGCGCACGCGGCGGCGATCTCTTCGATGAAGTTCTCGAGCGATTGGTGCGCCACGCCGGTCGTCAGCGCGAGATCGAGGAGTTTTCCTACCGCCTGCAGCGGCAAGTCGTAGCGGCCGGTGAGATGAAGCGCGCACTCACCCAAACCGTGCGGATCCACGGCGAACGTTCCGTTAAAGGCGGGGAACGCGGAGGGATGGCTCGTCGCTCGAAACGTAATGTCGAAGGCTTGCTTCCGGCTCGTGCCGCTCGCCACCGTGAGATCGATTGGAACCGCAACGTACCCGACGTCCGGTAAATGGAGATCCCCGAGCCCGATGTGCAGCGCAAAGCCCCTCCAAGGGCCTTGCTGCTCGGCTATGGCGCGCAGCAGCTCCCCCAGCGCCGCGACGGCGGGATCGGGTGGCACCTTCAGTATCCGTTGCAGCCGTATCTCCGGCACGTTCGTCCTCCGGAGCCGCGCTTTCGCCGAAGCCCCCGCCCCGCCCGGCAAGAGGCTTTGCATTTTTAATCGCCCCTGCCCATAAAAGCGGGCACTTGCCTATAAAACGACCTCTACTAGGAAGACAGTCTAGAGCCCGGACGCGCCGGGGGACGCCCAGCCCCCGTCGAACCGTTACGTGGCCGAAAAGGGGTAGCGAGAATGATCCGTTTAGCGCGTCATGCCTTAGGTCTTTGCGTGGCCGTCGCCATGCTCGTGGGTTGCGGCGGAGCGCAAGTTGTTGGCTCAGGCGCGATGCCCCCGAGCGGCGCAGCTGGGCACGTTGGCGCGGATACAGGGTCAGCCTGCGGATCAGTTCCCTGCTGCCCACCCCTAGATGGAGGAACGGGGATTTTACCAGACGGCGATCTCTCGCAGGCGGGCGACTTTTTAGCCGGCTGGTTCACTTGGAAGAAGCACTACACGCTTGCGCCAGATTGGACTGTGTCTAAGGGGTCGATCGACATAATCGGCAGCGAGTACTGGAAGATGGCCGGCCTTTGCAGCGTGGACCTGGACGGTTACTCCCCGGGAGGCATAGAGTCCGTCCCGTTTCGTACGAAGCCGGGTGCATCATACACGCTAACGTTCTTGCTCTCTGGGAATGGCGAAACGGGGCCAACTACCAAGACAATAGTGGTTTCGCTAGATCGCCAATCGACGGAATACATGTGGAACATCTCCGGCGGCAATGACGCTCAACACGGGGATTATTCGACCGAATCCTGGGGGTTTAAGGCAACCAAGCATTTTTCGCTGCTTAAGTTTACAAGCAAGGACCCTCCGGGTAGCGCCTCCGGCCCGGTCATTGCGGGAATGGCGATCACGAAGGACTAGACCGGCCCTGCGGCCGCCCAGCCCCTCTACGGCTTAACTGTCAGCGTTAAGGTGGACGTTAATTCCTGGCTGCCCGTGATCCACTTAATGGCTTGCCAGGTGCAAGTGTACGGCCCAGCCTCCTCGGCGGTAAAGACATACGTGAAGAACTTGATGCCGCGCTTCGTGTAGTGGCCGCCCCCCGCGATAAAAACGTGCCTGTCACAGCTAATGCCGGAATCAAAACCGCCGGGTGGACGGAATTCGAGCGTGGCGGGCTTGGACTTCCCCTTGAAGCTCAAAGTCAAAAAGCTGGGGACCCATTTCATCATAGGGCCCTTCGTGGCTAGGCGCGATCGAAGCGCAGGTTCCGGCCCGGGTCGCGGAATAGACGGCGGTCCACCGCATCCAGCAAGCATGGCGACGGCCACGCAAAGACCTAAGGCATGACGCGCTAAACGGATCATCTCGCTACCCCCTTTTCGGCCACGTAACGGTTCGACGGGGGCTGGGCGTCCCCGGCGCGTCAAGGCCCTAAACTATCTTCTAACACAGGTCGTTTTATGGGCAAGCGCCCGCTTTTATGGGCAAGGGGCCTTAAAAAGGCAAAGCCCCGGCAAGAGCCAGGAGAAGGTTTGCCTAGATCCAAAGTTAGGTTAACCTAAATGCAACGCTCCCTCTTTGCCGCGACGCTCGCTCTGCTCGCGCTGGTCACGCTCTCGCCCGCCCGAGCCTGGGCCGACGCCGACCAGATGCCCTCGGCCACCTCGACGGCGCTCGGCCTGCAGCCCCTCTCGGGTACGATCCCGCAGAGCACGCCGGCGCCCGGAGAGTCGGCGGTCACGCCTCGCCCCGAAGGCGGCTATCAGGCGGTGCCGGCAGTCAGCGGACGGACCAAGACGTTCCACCTCGTGGAGCGGCCCGCGCCCTGGACGATCGCGCCCGGTCTGACCGTCATGGCAAACACCTACAACGGCGTGGTGCCCGGACCGGCGCTCGTCGTCGAACAAGGCGATACGCTCGTCATAGACTACACGAACGACGGCCCCGTTCCCGACTCGATTCACATGCACGGCGTTCACGACATTCCCGTCTCGATGGACGGCGTCGGCGGCATCTCGCAGCCGCTCGTGGCGACGGGCGGCCACTTTACGTACCGCTTCGTCGCCGATCAGCCCGGAACGTTCATCTATCACACGCACGACGACGAAGCGATGCTCGACTCCGGTCTCTACGGGGCGATCGTCGTCGAGCCGTCGCATCCGCTGCCGGCCGAACGGGGCCTAGCGCACGACTATCTCGGGATCCTTTCCTCATGGCAGATTCAGAGCGGAGCGGAGAACCATTTTACCTTCAACGGCAAAGAGTATCCGCTTACGCGCGCGCTCGAGGTCCGCGCCGGCGAGCGTTTCCGCATTCGCTGGATTAACATATCCGGCGAAGAGATCCACACGATGCACACGCACGGGCACTACCAGCAGATCGTTGCTCGCGACGCCGAACCCCTGGCCTATCGCGACGTCGAAGATACCGTGCTGGTTGCGCCGGGCCAGCGAGTAGACGTCGTCGTCAAAGCCGACGCCAAGCCGGGAACGTGGCTCGTGCATTGTCACGTGCTGGACCACATAGAAAACGCAGCCGGGATGCCGGCAGGCTTGGTTACCGCGATCCACTATGCCGGTACGCCGAACACGCTGGCCGCCATGTACCGCGCGATGGCGCCGGCGGCAATGACGCCGCGCGGGCTCGGTTTCTGGACGACCCTCCTGCTCGGCGCGATAGCCGGGCTGACGATCTTCCTCGGCCTGCCGATCGCGCGCGCGCGGAGCGTCTCGCCGCAAACGATCGCGCTGCTCAACGCACTGGCGATCGGCATCCTGCTCTACCTCGTCGTCGAGATCGCGCAGAACGCGATCGCACCGATCACGCAAGGGGTGCAAAGCTGGCACGCCGGCGCCGCACGATTCCCGTTCGCGCTCGTCGGCGTCTTCGTCGCCGGATTGCTCGCCGGTCTGGTCGGGCTCGGCACAGCCGCCACGCACTTCGCCCGCAAGGCCGCCGCACAGGCCGAGAATCCGCTGCTCCTCGCCGCGATCATCGCGATCGGCATCGGCGCCCACAACTTCGGCGAAGGGCTGGCGATCGGCGCTTCGGCGGCGTCGGGAGCGACCGCCATCGCGCTCGCGCTCATCGTCGGCTTCGGGCTGCACAACGCGACCGAAGGCTTCGGCGTGGCGGCGCCGCTGGTCGGACGCATGGTGCCGACCTGGGGTCAGATCGCGCTGGCGGGCCTGATCGCAGGCGGCCCGACGTTCGTGGGCACGATCGTCGGGTACAGCTTCTACTCGCCCACGCTTTCGGTGCTCTTCCTCGCGATCGCGGTCGGCGCGCTGGTCTTCGTCATCGGCGAACTGTGGAGCGTCCTGCGGCGCACGGGGATGGGCGCGCTCGTCACGGCCACGATGTGCGCCGGATTCTTGATCGCGCTGGCCACCGAACTCTATCTCGGCATAAACGGCGGCTAGCGCGCGGCCGGGTCGGGAGGCGTGGCGAACTCGCGCAGGGGCTTGGACTCGATCTTGAAGCGGATCGCCGCCAGCCGCGCCACGAACACGAAGCCGATCGTGAACCACGCCGCCGCGAACTGCGAAAAGCGCGGGCCCTCGATCAATCCGACGAAAAGCAGGCAGCCGACGAGCGCAAGCGTCTGCGAGAGGGTTCCCGGCATGAACATGTCGGGCTCGGTGTTGATCAGAATGTCGCGTAGAATGCCGCCGCCGACGGCGTTGACCATACCGACGACGATCACGCCCGGGAGGCTCAAGCCCGCGGCGAGCGCGCGATTCATGCCGACGCATGCGTACGCGCCCAGCCCGGCGGCATCGAAGAGCACGATCGCGCGCGTGGCCCATGGCAGACGGCCGATCGAACGTCCGAACGCGAAGACCACGAGCACTCCCGCGGCGACGAGCAACAGATACGTTTGGTTTCGCATCAGCACGGGCGGACCGTCCTGCAAAAAGATACCGTCGCGCAGCAAACCGCCGCCGGTGGCCGAGACGAGCGCGATCGTAATTACGCCCAAGATCGCATAGCCGCGCCGCGCGCCGAGGAGCGCGCCGCTGATCGCCCACACGAACGTCGCGGAGTAGTCGAAGAGCGGCGGGAGCAGGAACGCCTTAGCCGTCAGCACGGCGGAAGACCGGCGTCCCCTCCTTAAACGTTTCGACCACGCGGATGTCCTTGATCTCGTTCACCGGCACCGTCATCGGATTCTTATCCAGGACGACGAGATCGGCGAGCTTGCCGGGCTCGAGCGAGCCCTTCTCCTTCTCCTCGCCGTACTGATGGGCGGTGTCGATGGTGAGCGCGCGCAGACCTTCGTGCGGCGTGATGCGCTGGTCCGGCCCGATCACCTGACCGGAGCGCGACGTGCGGCTCACCGAGGTCCAGAGAATGAACATCGGGTTCAGCGGCGTTACGGCAAAATCGCTGTGGTTGGAGAAACGAATGCCGCGCTCGATCGCCGAACGCGCCGGGCTGAGAAAGTAGGCACGCTCCTTGCCGAGATTCTCGACGTGCACGTCGCCCCAGAAGAACGCATGATTGGTGAAGAACGAAACGATGAAACCGTACGTCACGTATTTATCGAGCTGATCCGGGCGCACGAACTGCGAGTGGATGATCGTCGTGCGCGTTCCCGCCGGCGCACCGGCTGCCTCGTGCGCATCGAGCATCATATCTATCGCCGCGTCGCCATTGCAGTGCGTCCAAACGACGATCCCGTTATCGTACGCGAGTTTCACGAGCGCATTGAGATCCTCGGGCGTGATGTTCGGCTCGCCGCGCCAATCTTTCTCACCGCCCGGACCGGGCGTGAGCAGCGGCTTGCTCCAAAACGCCGTCTTGCCTTGCGGGGATCCGTCGCTGACGATCTTCACGCCGCCGACCCGAAAGCGCTTTTCGTACGGCCCCTTAAACGGCTCGGCGTTCGTCTTGACGAGCTCGGGAAACTCGAGCCAGTTTACGAAGCCCACGACGTCCAAGAAGAGGCGTCCTTGCTCCGCGGCTTTGTGGTAGAGCGGCCGGGTCGCCGGCTCCATCGGGGCGTCCTGCACGGTCGTGTAGCCGTTGCTCGCGTACGTCGTCTGTGCGTCGGCGAACGCCGCTAGTTGCTCGGCCTCACCGGCCGTAGGCATGCCCATATACACCGGCAGGAACGAGTGCTCCATCACCAGGCCGGCCGCTTCATCCGTTCCGGGGATGCGCGCCGTTATGCCGCCTTCGGGCGCAGGCGCGTGCAGGTCGATGCCCGCGGCCTTGAACGCCGCGGTGTTCAGCAGCGCGCCGTGCAGCGAAACGTGCATCGCGACGACCGGATTGTCGGGGAAGTGCGGGTCGAGATCGGCGCGCGTCGCGTCGCGGCCTTCCTCCAGGGTCGTGCCGTCGTAGCCGTAGCCGACGAGCCACTCACCCGGCTTGAGCTGCAGCTTCTCCTTCGTCTCGAGCAGGACGGCGATCAGATCGGGTATGTTTTTCACGGTCCCGACCGGAGGCGCCGAGAGGTTCGCCCATTTCGCCATCCGCACCGCGTTGATGAAGTGGCTGTGGCCATCGAGAAAGCCGGGGAGCAGCGTCTTTCCGCCGAGGTCTATCGTTTTGGTGGCCGCGCCCTTCGTCTTCATCACCTCGGCGGCCGAGCCGACCGCCAGAATGCGGCCGTCCTTGACCGCGAGCGCCTGCGCCGACGGCTGAGCGTCGTTCATGGTCAGGATCTCACCGCCGGTAAAGATAATGTCTGCGCTCACGATTCCTCCAGTATGGCGATGAGAACGATCTCGGTGCGGGCTTGGCCGCTCCATTCTCCGTCGGGCACGAGACTCCACCGCTTCCCGACTAACTGAAAGAGATGGCGCCGCGGATCGCCGGCAAGGTGCACGAAACCCTTCGCGCGCAGGACGCGCGCCGGCCAAGACTCGACCTCGGCCCGAAACGCCGCTTCTTCGATCGGATCTTCCATCGCGATCGTCCAAGTCTGATACGGCTCGGCTTCCTCTTGCGAAGCGTGCGCCGCCGGAAGGGCGTGCGAGCGCGGGCCGAGGAGTGCGGCGAGCGGCACGCGGCCGTACGTTGCCTGAAGCACGCGCGCCTGCGGCGCGGTCTCGTGCAGCCAATCCAGCAGCACCGAGCGCTCGCCTCGCACCGTGAGATCCATCTTGTTCAGCACGATCAGATCGGCTCCGCGAAGTTGGCGAACGACGCTTTCGCCGACGTAGCGATTTGTGCTGAGTTCGCGCACGCTCTCGGCGTCGGCGACCACGACGATACCGTCCAAGCGATACGGCGGAAGGCTTGCATACAACGCGACCTTCGCCGGATCGGATACGCCGGAGCTTTCGACGACGACGTGCTCGGGAGGCGGCGTCCGCCGGCTCAGCGCGGTGAGCGTCTCGGCAAAGCCGGCGCTGATGCTGCAACAGACGCAACCGTTGACCAAGGTAAGCACTTCGCCGTCGGCCCCGGCGACGAGCGCGGCGTCTATGCTCACGCTGCCGAAATCGTTCACGACGACCGCCAAGCGGCGCCCGGCGTTCTGCCGGAGCAAGTGGTTGAGCAGCGTCGTCTTCCCCGAGCCGAGGTAGCCGCCGACGATCGTGAGCGGAATGTTATTCACCTCCGGCAGTATACCGCGACGCCCCCGGGGACGGCGAGCCGCTTCGCAGGTGAGCCCGAGGGGCGCTGCGGAAGCGGGCCCCATGACCAGATGCATTGCGGTGCTCTTGCTCCTCGCTTTCGCCGGCTGCGCCTCGGGCGTCCAATCGCCGGTCCCCTACATGCGGAGCGGCACCGCTTTGCGGCGGCTCAGCGGCACGGGGGCCGGGAAGATCACGCACGTGATCTACATCGTCCAGGAGAACCGAAGCTTCGATAACCTCTTTCAAGGGTATCCGGGTGCGAACACCGTCCCATCGGGGCCGAACTCGCAAGGCAAGACGATCACGCTCCAACCTGCGACGCTGGAAAAGGTCTACCAAATCGACCACTCGGCGTACGCAATGTTCGCGGCCTGTAACGGTACCGGCAGCCTGCCCGGCACCGACTGCCGCATGAACGGCTTCAACAACGAAGAGTCCTACGGCGGGCCGCCTAATCCGCAGTACGTCTACGTGCCGCACAGCGAGTCCAAGCCCTACTTCGACATGGCGCACGAGTGGGTCGTGGCAGACAATATGTTCCAATCGCATCTCGACGAGAGCTTCGTCTCGCATCAATACGTGATCGCGGCGCAGGCACAGTCGAGCGTGGACCTGCCGGATTCTCTCCTCTGGGGCTGCGCCGGAGGCTCGGGGATCGTCGTCGGTACGATTACGAAGAGCCGCGGCCTCTACGGCCCGTATCAGCAGCCGTGCTTCGACTACACGACGCTCGGCGACGAACTGGACAAGGCGGGGCTCTCATGGCGGTTCTACGCGGTGCGTTACGGCAGCGACGCCGGCGGCAACGGCGGAACGTGGTCGGCCTACCAGGCAGTAAGGCACATCTTCTACGGGCCCGACTGGAACAAAGACGTCATATCGCCGAATTGGAAGTTCATCACCGACGTGCGCGCGGGCAAGCTCGCCAACTTCACGTGGATCACGCCGGAGTGCGCCGAATCGGATCACCTCGAATGCGGCGGCGGCTACGGACCCTCGTGGGTCTCGGCGATCGTAAACACGGTTGGTGCGAGCAAGTTCTGGGATTCGACTGCGATCTTCGTGCAGTGGGACGACTGGGGCGGCTACTACGACCACGTCGCGCCGCCGTTCGAGGACTACGACGGCAACGGCTTCCGCGTTCCGCTCTTGGTCATCTCGCCGTACGCTAAAAAAGACTACGTTTCACACACGCAGTACGAAACGACGAGCGTCCTGCGCTTTGCCGAGGATCTCTACGGCCTAGGCCAGCTCGCGGCGGCGGACACGCGCGCGACGTCGCCGGCTGCGGACTGCTTCGACTTCAACCAGAACCCGAGACCCTTCGTGAAAATCAAGGCGCCGCACCCGGCGAACTTCTTCCTCCATCGTCGTTTCGCAAGCAGTTACTTCGCTCCGGATTACGAGTGAGGACCAGAGGCTATGTTCGTTTCGGTCATTCATAGGATCAGCGATCCCGACGCGTTTGCGGCTACTGCGGCAAGCGCCGCGAAGGACATTCCCGTCGACGTCAAACTCCATCAAACCGTGACGGGCAACGACCGCTCGACGGCGATTTGCCTATGGGAAGCCGCGTCGGTAGACCGCGTCCGTGGCATTCTCGAGCCGCTCTTAGGGCACGCCAGCAAGAACGAGTACATCCAGATCGACCCTGCGACCTCGATGGGACTCCCTACGGCCGCAAACTAGTAAAAGGAGAGGGAGGGATTCGAACCCTCGAAACGCTTGCGCGTTCAGCGGTTTTCAAGACCGCCGCATTCAACCACTCTGCCACCTCTCCAAGTCCTCCGTCAGGCGGTACGAGCGAGCCCTTCCATCGTCTAGGGCCCGCTGCCTTCGGCGCAGGTCTTCAGGACGCGACCGGGCGCCCATGCCTAAGGCGTTAATGCGAAGACTGCTCCCGCCCCGTGCGCTCCTCCACTGTTGGTCGTGCCGCAAAGCCTGCCTTTAACGTTGAGCAGACCGGCTTGTGGGAACGCGCCGTCGCCCGAGCCACCGAAGCTATGCAGTACCGCTTCGGTACCAAACGGCGCGATCGCGAAGACCGTCCCTTCGTCGTTCGCGCCACCGATGGTCGTCGTGCCATAGAGCGTACCCTTGCGGTTGACGAGCCCCGCTTCGGGCTCTGCGCCGTCGCCTGAACCGCCGAAGCTGTGCAGCACCGTTTCCGACCCGGACGGCGCGATCGCGTAGAACGTTCCGCCGGTTCCCCCGTCATACACACCTCCGCTGCTGGTCGTGCCGTACAACGTCCCTCCGAAGCTGATGAGGCCGGCCTCGGGTTGTGAGCCGTCACCTGTGCTGCCGAAGCTATGCAGAACCGTTTCCGTGCCAGACGGATCGATCGAGAAAACCGTTCCCGCGCCGTTCGCACCACCGAAGGCAGTCGTGCTGTAGAGCGTGCGCCTGAGAGTGGTGAGGCTCGCATCGGGCTCTTCGCCGTCACCCGAGCCGCCGAAACTATGCAGTACCGTTTCCGTTCCGAACGGCGCGATCACAAAAACCGTCCCTTCGTTGTTCTCGCCCCCGGTGACGGTCGTGCCGTAGAGCGAGCCTTTGATATCGATGAGGCCCGCGTTAGGCACTGTGCCGTCGCCCGGGCCACCGAAGCTATGCACTATTACCACCATCCCCGACGGCCCGATCGAAAAAACCGTCCCTTTGTTGTAAGCGCCGCCGAATGTGGTCGTGCCATAGAGTAGACCCTTGACGTTGAGGAGCCCGGCGTCGGGCTCTGAGCCATCACCCGATGGGCCGAAGCTATGCAGTACGGTTTCCGTACCGGAGGGCGCGATCGCGTAGACCGTCCCGCCATCGTAGTCTCCCCCGCGGCTAGTCGTGCCGTAGAGGGTACCCTTGACGTCGATGACGCCGGCCAGTGGGAACGCCCCATTATCCGAGCCGCCGAAGCTGTAAATCAGATCGTACGTGGTGCTCGCGCGCATTCGATCGGGCATGACTCCGCCAGATGACCGGCTTGGCAGCGCTCCGCTTTCGCTGCAACCGGCCAGCAATGCGACACCGACGCATATACCCAGCGCGTACCTGCTGATCCGTGAGATGCTCACCGCTCGCCTCCCGTCTCGCCGCGTGCTTTTCAGCTGCCAGGCCAAGTCAGCCTGCTGCCTTGATCGGCTGACGCTGCATAGCAGCGGACTGGCAGTTGCAGGATTACGGTTCCCCATCAGTTGTGTAACGCTGAAAGTACGTCCGCTGGTGCGCGTAGTCTAAGATCAGGCGGTAATTTCTTAGCACGTCGCGGCCGAGGATACCGTCAGTGCGGAGATCTTGTGCGCGGCCGCCGGCGATAACGGTCGCGACCAGCGGCCCGAGTTGCAAGCTGCCCACCGAAGCCCGCGGCACTACGTACTGGACGGCATCGAGCGGCACTCCACCGATGAACGTCACGCGGGTTTCATCGAGCGGATTGAGTTTTCCGCGTATCTCGTCAAAGACGTCTTCGTTAAGCGTCGTGCTGGGCGAACCCAAGTCCAGGAGCAGCGACGCACGTTGCTTCTCGAAGCGCACGTCCAGCGACGGGACACCCGAATGCAGCGGCGTTTGTACGACCGTCCAACCGCGGCCCTGGAGTGGGAACGCGGAGTCCAGGAGCGTTACGCTCTGATTGCGGAAGTCGATAGCGAGCGGGCGGCTTCCCAGAAAGTCGCATCCCAGCAGGCCTACGACGTGCACTCCCTGTTCGATATAGTCGTGCTTCAGGACGGTGACGACGACGTTCGTAGCGTAGACCGGCCCGATGTCTAAACGAGGCAAAACGGCAAGAGAGTAGTCGACTCGGCCGCCTTTCGTACCGGTGTATTTATCGAATTCGCGGCCGCCGAGTCTCCGGACTAGGTCGCGGTCGACCGCTATGTCGGCCGCGCCCGAATCGAGGGTGAACCAGTACGGCGTGCCCTGGATGTCCGCGCGAATAAGGATACCCGATTCCCCGAACATGGAGTTGAGCATCGCGGGGAGAGGATACTGAGCAACAAAGGGCGTTTTCGACCGAGGAACGGCCAGCAGGCGTTGGTCGTAAGGCAAGCGTTCGTGCTGTAGCAAGATCGTCTCGGAACTTTGTGGGGAAAGGCTGCTCGAAAATGCCACATGCGACGCAACCGGTTTCCCGCAGACGTCTTCATATCCCCAGTAGCGCTGGACTTCGACGGCACGGTCGTAGTTCTGTGCGACGATTCGATCTAACAAGAAGGTGCGGGCGTCGAAATATCGCTCCTGATAGATCCGCGCGTTGGGCTTGATTTCGAGCACATATTCGCGCGGAGCCGTCGTGGTCATGCCCAGGACTCGGACCCGCGAGTCGGATTTGTGAAGAGCCGCCATAAGCACACGGTCGAACACCGTTGGCAGAGGTGAATCCGTCAAGACGAGTCCGTTGACGGTTCTCCTCCACGAGCGACCGGAGAATCGCCCGTGCTCGGGTTGCAAGCCGTGGAGCTCGGCGATCAGACGGTAGTCGCCGAACGTGGTCGCGCCGGCTGCTTCGTAGCCATCCTCACGCCCGACGTCGCCGCTGCTAGAGACCGTGCGGTAGCGGAGATGGTAGAGGCCGGGCGCGCGGCACCTTCCTGCGGCGTCGCGGTCGCGGGAAAGTAACTGCTGCGGCGTGAGCGATGTCGGAGCGAACCTCGGCGGGGCCGCGCATGCGAACAAGCCGCCGGCAAACACAGCAAAAAGGCAGAGCCGGCATCCCTGAGCTAGGCTTGAGGACCAATGACCGGGGCGTTTCGATGCGGTTCGCAGCTTGCAGTTCTACCCGGCCTTTTACGCCGCGCTCTTGCGGGGACGACCGCCCTTTGCGCCGTTAGCTCTGGACGCCGCGGCGCGCGCTGGTGTTTTTCTGGAAGCGTTGATCCGTGCGCCAATCGTTCCGACCGTCCTCTCTCCGGCAACCAGAACAACCAATTGCTCCAACAGGACGCCGTCAGCGGCGTTCATCGAGCACAGACCCTCGCTACCGGGAGTGATCGCAAGATCGGCAACGAGTCCCGGCCGCACGCGTGCGAATCCCGGAATAAGCCTGCGAGGCACCGCTAGAATCGACCCTGTCGAAAGATCAACTACGATAACGTCACGCCTCGCATCGTAACGAGCATGACGAATCTTCGTCGCTCCCGTCTCGCGGCCCCGAGCGGCCGTCTTTTGCTTACCGGCTGATTTCATGGACGACGTTTCTTCCAGCGCTCGAGCAGCTCTCTCTACAAATCACGTGCGATGCCAGAGCGACCGACAAGCGAACGCCCATAAGAAATTACCATAAAGCCAGGCCTAGGTTTTGTCAAGAACGTCCTCGCTCTAGGATACAGGGCACGCGGTGCCGGACATGCGTATGGGAAGCTCTCACGCCTGCTTGCGAGCGCGATTCGGAGACGAGGCCCTGAGGATGTTATTCCGTAACTACTAAGGCGCAACGCCGGCTGCGCCGACCGCCGGTTCCGCAGCCGTCGCCTACGTCACCTTGGAAGGGCAGACCACCATCTCTGAAACCGCTGGAGCCCGAGTAACGCTCGAAGAGCAGCGCGCGGAGTTCGCGCGACGGAGGCTGATCGCGATGCCGCTCGCCGGCGCGGTCGTATGGACGGCCATCGGCCTTGCGGGCGCGTTCCTTCCGCCGATTCTCAAGGTATGGTCGTTGTTCGTCGGAACCGGCGTCATCGCGTATCTTGGAATGCTCTTCTCGCGCGTAACCGGGGAGGATTTCCTCGCAAAAGGGAGACCGAAGAATTCGTTCGATTCGCTGTTTTTTCTCACGATCGCCATGGCGCTTATGGTCTACGCCATCGCGATCCCATTCTTCCTAGCGGATTACACGTCGCTGCCGTTAACGGTAGGCATACTATCCGGCCTGATGTGGCTCCCGCTATCGTGGATCATCGGCCACTGGATCGGCATTTTTCACGCCATCGCGCGAACGCTTTCGGTGCTGCTGCTGTGGTACGTATTCCCGCACGCGCGGTTCGTCGCCATTCCCGCTGCGATCGTCGCAGTGTACCTCGTCACGATCTACGTTCTCGAACGGCGCTGGCGCAACCCAAACGAAGGTGCTTCCTAAAGCGTACCCGCGCTGAGTCGCGCCCGAACTCGCGGTTCTCCGCTTTGGCGCCGCGCCCGATTACCTCGTGCTGAGTCTCGCCCCAGCCGAAGCACGCGAGGCCTTGATTTGCAGTAACTCCCCATCGCATCCCATCTGCGACATCGCACGCGTAGGCCTAAACCGAAGATCGACAAAGCAAATCCCCAGCTCACGCTGAGGACTCGCTTCCCCTAACCTAGTCACTGCGTTTACACGTTCGCACTCTCGTACGATGGGTCCGAGGCTATCTAGTGGCGATTTTCCAAGCGGTAACTGTTCACCCGATCGTCAATGAGCGTGACGGCTCCCGACTCCGCCAAGAGTCGGCCACGTACGTGCGCCGCACTACTGACTGAGATTGAGACGGCGGCCATGATCGTTCCCCGGAAATACGACGCCGTATTGAGCGTTGCCGAACTGCCAACCTGCCAAAAGACGTTACAGGCGTTGGCTTCGTGAATCAACAGGACTCTGCTGTGGACCCCGGTCGTGAGCGTCGACGGTATTTGGAAAACGAACACGCTCTTTGACTTGTGCTGGCCGTCAAGGATGACGGTTCCAGTAATCCCAAGGCTCGTCGGAGCGTTATACACGCCCGGCGTGATCGTGGTACCGCCGATATCGGCGGGCAACGCAGTAGGATTCGGAAGCAGCAAAGCGTAGTTGTAGCCAATAGCCAAATCGGCTTGCGCTTGCGCGGCGACTGGGCCGCCGGCGTAGATCGATCCGTGATCGACGACCCCGGGGCCAAACCCGGTAATGCTGGTCCCGGGTGAAACACCGAGATTGCCATTGAGGACCGACATGCCCGTGCTCGTGACGGTCGAAGCGCCTAGCACGGCAAATGTGGCCGCCGACGCGAGTGGTACGTCGCCTGCGTCAATCGGGCACGACGCTGACTTGTTGTAGGGCCCAGTTGCCGAACTACCTGACGCAACGTGAGTTGCACCAGCCGCCTGCGCCGACGGAGCAAAGGCCGAGCTGCTCCCCGCGCCACTGCCTCCGCTGCAGCCGCCCAGCAAAGAAAACACTGCAGCCATGCTTAGTGCATGGCCGAGAAACCTTGAAGTACGCATTTTTGGACTACTTTCTACGAGCCTGGAGCCCAAGAACGGGCCGGCTCGGAGCCTCAGCCTATACCCGCACGGCCTAAGCGTCTGTACGCTATCGCTCGGTTTGGCCGCTGATCGAGACGTTCAACGGTCCGTGGCAACGGTGATTCTAACTCTAGGTGTCATTTTCGTTGACGCGTTAACGTAGCAAGGGGTGCTACAGTCATTCTCGATGGACTCAGGCGCAGCATCCGCCGTTCCGGTTCGCCATTATTGCGGAATGCGATCGACTGATTCATAGGCCGGCAACGCTCAGCTGGAAAGGGTGCGTGGCCTCATGCACGTCAACGTTCTCCTTAGGTCGCGGTAGTCAGGCAGATGGACGCGTACCGAGCACGCTCCATTCTTCGAGGGCGCCTGTCCGAACTCGCAGCGTCCCTCCGCATGCCGCCGCTCGCGGCGGCTCTTATCCTGGGAATACCGATACTCGTTGGAGCCTCGCTTTGGGGCCTTCGAGCTCACGGAGCTCGTATCGATATAGACTGGATCTACTATCCAACCTTTGCGCTCGTCTACGCGGTCTGGATTCTTCCGATTCTCGTGTTCATGCTCTTCAGTTTGCGGCAGATTCGCCCGAACGCAGCCGCGCCGCCGAAACACCGATTCGTCTGTCTGGTCCCGGCATACAACGAGGAGCTCGTCATTGGCAACCCCATACAGAGCCTGCTGGCTCAAGACTACCCGAAGGAGCTCTATGAAGTTTGGGTCGTTTTCGACGGCACCGACGGCACCGCAAGAGTAGCTGAAGGTCTCGGGGCGAACGTTCTCGTCACGCCCACGAACGGTTACGGCAAACATCGGGCGCTGGACTATGCGTTCCGAAACCTCCTGCAGGACAACGACGAACGCTTCGTCGCGGTATTCGACGCCGACAACACGATCGGTCCGAACTTTCTGCAGGCAATGAACAACGCGATCGAAGCGCGCGGTTTTCGCTGCATGCAATCGTTCCACGATGTCCTGAACGGCTCGGACAACTGGATCACGAAGGCGTTATGGTGTTCGTGTGTCTCCTCCTCACGCATGTACCTAACCGGGCGCATGCGCAGTCTTTCCAACGTGCTTATTTGCGGAACGGGCTGGTGCTGCGAAGCAAGACTTCTCCGCAAATACTGGCCCAGCATTAGAACGCAAACGGAAGATATCGAACTCAACGGGATCCTTGCCCTCGAGGCAGGCGTCCACGTCGGCTACGTGCCGGAGGCCCATATCTACGACGAAAAGCCGCTCAACATCTGGGTTTCGATCCGGCAGCGGATGCGCTGGATGTGCGGCCACGCTCGCGTCGCGTACTACTACTTCTTTCGCTGCTTGGTGGAGGGCGTGCGGCGGCGCGACCTCGCGCTGATCGAGTTGGCCTCATTTTACCTCGTCCCTTTCGCGCTGCTCACCAGCTTTCTCACCTGGCCGCTGCTGGCGGGCATCTGGATCGGAACGTTTGTGATCGCCGGACCGCTCGCGGCGGGCCCCGTCGAGCACGCGTTCGAGGCAATCGCCGTCTTCTTTATCTTCGGCTATCAGGTCGTGGGCTTCTGGGGAACGAAACCCCTCGGCCCCACGCGTTTAGTCCGTGCGCGCCGGGTCGTCGTGTATTCCCTCTACACGCTGGTGTTTGCCATTCTCGCATGGCCTCCGGCGCTAATCTGGGCGCTCTTCTCGGTTGCCAAGAGCGACTGGCTCTTCCATACGCCCCACGTGAGCGACGTATCCGAACAGGCCTTGCTCGCCGCGCGGGCGGGCGCGCTGCAACAGCGCCCGTCTAGTACCCGAGCACAGCAAGCGAGTGCCGTGGCTCGCGCAGGAGCCTCCAAATGAGGCGGGGCCCAAAATGGCCCCAAGGAGAGTGATCATCGTGTCCACTCACGTAAGAACGGCGATCGTTGTATTGGTGACCCTTATTCTAGTATCGACGCGGGCCGCGGTGGCCGACGACTATTCGCGCCTCGACGTAGAGTACGGTTCGATCGGATTCACCAGCCCGGGGAATTCGTACGGCCCATGGATATTTGAAAATGCTCGATACGTCTTCGTCATGCCCGGCAAAGGAGCAATTAATTTCGAGTTCTCGCACCAAGCCGACGGCGATGTGAACTTCCCGACGCACGGCAACTATATCGCAGCCGGCATAACGCGGGATTTCACACCGCGATTTTACGGTAATCTAAATTTCGGGTATGGAACGTACAACCCGTACGCCAAAACCGACATTCACGTAGAACTGAACTACAAAACGACGCCGGATCTCAAGCTGGTCTTAACCGGCGCGGAGGATTTCGTAACGTACTGGTCCGGGCAAACGCTCCAGCAGCTCTCCGTCGGGCCGGCGTTCTACTATCGCACCGGATCGGTCCAACTCCGATACCTCTCCGCAGCCAACTCGGGCGCCCAAACCAAAAGCGGTGCGTACGCTGCCTGGGACGTTACGCCGAACGCGCGCTCGAAGTATTCGCTCACCGGCCTATTCGGGCCGCAGCAGTACCTCGTGTCTTTGCCAGGCATACCACTCGCACTTTCGAACTACACCGGCCAGACGTACACCTTGTCGACCGAGCAGCAGATCGGCGTAACGACGGCGGCCGGCCTGCGCTGGGGGATACGAGTCTCGGGGTTTCTATCACAGCTCAACGAAGGCACCACGGGGGCGGCGATCTACACGGGCCGAGGCTATACGTTTGGCCTATGGACGACGTACTGAGCTGGTGCCCGCGAAAGGATCTTGGCATCCTTCGATGGGGATCCCACGGCGCACGTTTCTTGCAGGATGCGGGGGCGCCGCGGCGCTCTTGAGCGCTCCCGCTTCCCGCAGGGCGCTCGCAGCGACGACTACGGAAACGGAACGCCGCCGGCGCCTGCAGCGTTGGGTCCTCGATTTTCAGATCGCACCAAGCGGCCTTTGCCGATACTATCGGTTCGGGCCGCACCAACGCGAAGAGTCGCCGCTGGCGACGGCGTATGCGATCTTGCTCCTCAACGACGACTATCCCGATGCGGCGGACCGTCTCGTGGACGCCCTTATCGCACTTCAGCAGACCTACGCCTCCAATCGCCACGTCGGCGGCGGCGTCCCGTCCATCGCAAATGACGACTCCCGCATGTTCTACGCGTCCGACGCGCTCGCGTCGACGAAAGCGATCCTGCGGGCCTATAAGCGCAACGGCAGGAGCGAACACCTCCGCGCGGCTACCGGATTCGTGGAGTTCGTGCGGCGCATGGCCGACGGGCAGAGGCACGGCTTCTTACTGCAAAATCTTGATTTTCCGATGCAGTACGTAACGCCGTCCGGGCAATACCAAAACTGGCTGGTTCCCAATGTGGCAATGCTTTTCTGGGATGCCCTGCGCGATTATGCGCAACTCGCGGCCGACGCCTCGGCCGCCGCCCTTTTCGAGCGCGGGCGGACGTTCCTGTTGGGTTCGGCTCAGGCATCCAGTGGCGCATATTACGACCATTACGATCCGGGATACCCGCCACAAGCTTATTCCCCCGAGCGGTGGCGCTGGTTCAAAGAAGAGCCCGGCGGCCGTTGCATCGCGATCGGCGACAACACGATGATGTCGGCTCTCGGAGCCCAGCGTATGGCAGACCGCGCCGGCGTGGGTCGTTTCCTGCGATGGGCCAAGCCGACGAACGGGGCGTTTTACGCGTACATTGATGTCGCTACCGTCGGCTCGGGGTTTCAAAACGGCGACAGGCCCTACTTCGACGTCGTCGCCTCGGGCATGTACCGCGAGCTCCTCGCGCAAAGCGGGCTGCTTGGTCCCGGCGAGGCGCGTTACAACGCGTATTCGCCCTATCCGCAGGGGCGGACGGCGGCTATCGGTGGGGGCTGGCCGCCGACGGCAGCGGATGGGTGCAAGACGCTGCAGAGGCGCTCCCGACCGGCTATTGGATCGTCGGTCCCGATCAATGAAACGAGGGATCCAGGCGTGGCTCGGCGCTTTCGGCCTGACTGCCGCTTCGCTCGTTGCGACGGTAGGCGCAGCGTGCGCAGCTGCTCCCGGGACGATCTCTCGGATCAGTCACATCGTCATTATCGTTCAGGAGAACCGCAGCTTCGACGACATTTTCGACGGCTATCCGAACGCCCACAGTTCTGCCACCGGCAAACTTCCCAACGGGCAGAGCGTCCCGCTCGCGCCTATATCGCTCAGCGCTCCCTACGATATCTCGCATAGGCTTCAGGACGCAAGGACTGCCTACGACGCCGGGAAGATGGATGGCTTCGCCTACGAGTATAGCGACGCCGGCTCGAAGTATGCCCATCCGCAGTATGGCTACGTCCCACGCGGAGAGGTACGGCCCTACTGGGACATGGCGCAACAGTACGTCCTCGCCGACAACACGTTCGCCTCTCAGCTCGACGGCAGCTTCGTCGCACATCAGTACCTGATCGCAGGCTGGGCTGGGGACACGTACAATCTTCCGGCGGCCGCCCCGTGGGGCTGCGATTCCCCGCCCGGCAATGCCATTGGCTTGCTCAATCCGGCCGGCCAGCCGCTAGGCATAACGGCTCCTTGCTTCACGTATAAGACCATCGCCGACGAGCTCGATGCAAAGGGGCTTTCGTGGCGGTACTACTCGCCGCAATCCGGGCAAGGGTACCTTTGGAACGCGTTCGATGCGATTTCGCAGATTCGGTACGGACCCGATTGGCACAAGGACATGGTCCACCCCGAAACGCGCATCTTGCAAGACGTTGCGAAAGGCCAACTCGCCGCCGTGACGTGGGTCGTTCCATCGCTACCGCTCTCGGATCACGCCGGGTCACGGAGCAAACTCGGACCGTCGTGGGTCGCATCGGTCGTCAACGCAATCGGCAAGAGCGAGTTCTGGTCTTCCACGGTTATATTCCTCACGTGGGACGACTGGGGGGGCTGGTACGACGACGTGCCGCCGCCGCAGCTGGATTTCAACGGGCTTGGCATGCGCGTGCCACTCCTCTGCATTTCCCCGTTTGCCAAGGCAGGCTACGTGGACCACACCCGGTACGAGTTCGGCAGCATCTTGCACTTTATCGAGACGCGATTCCACCTATCGTCCCTGGGGCGAACCGACGGGCGCGGCAAGGCGCCTCTGCAGTGCTTTAACTTCCAGCAGAATCCGCGACCGTTTGTAGGGCTACGAACGCCGTTCAGCGACCGTGACGTCGTGCGTGCGGCATCCGGTATCGAGCCGGACGATCAATGACGCGCTCGGCATCCGCCATCGCGCTCGTGCTCGTCTCGGCGTGCACCGTCACCCGGAGTTTGCCGTATTCGCCTCTCGCTCGTACCAGCGTTTCCCGGGTTTCGCGGACGCAGCCGACGTTGTTGTACGTCTCCGATCCGCTGGGCAATGCCATTGACGTCTACCGCGCTAGCGGACGCAGTCAAAGCCCGATAGCTGTCATTCGCGAGGGTATTCACCGACCGGCCGGCATGGCAGTCGACTCGGCTGATAACCTCTACGTCGCGAACACGGCGAACGACACGGTAACGGAGTACGGCCGGAACGGCTCCTCGCCCGTGACTACGTACGCGAAGAACGTACATGGCCCCGTCGCGGTCGCAATCGACGATAGCGGCATTCTTTACGTAGCAAATTTCGGCTCGCTCGTTGAGGCTATCGTCGAGTTTGCTCCCGGCAGCACGACTCCAACGGGTGGTATCGTCGCGCCGTGCAGCTGCTACCCAATCGGATTGGGACTGGACGCGCGACAAACGCTCTACGTCGCATACGACGATTTCTACGCGCAAACGTCCGTCTATGCGTACGCTCAGGGGTCGTCAAACGGCACGGAAGTCAACTTGCAGTTTCAATCAACGCGATGGGAGACGCCGGGCATTATCTTTGACAAACGGGCAAACTTACTCTTGTCGAACGCCTCGCTGCCCGGAATCCAGGTTTTCCCACCCGGGCACGTCCGATCGCGAACCATCCTTGGCAAGCGCGGTTCCCCACGGTTCCTGCAGTTCGAGCCGGACGAGAAGGCGCTCTTCGTGGCGGATACGGCGGACAATGCGGTTGACGAGTACAGCTATCCGAAGGGCGAGCTAACGGACGTTATCACGGACGGATTGACGAGCGTCTACGGTGTCGCACTCAGCCCACGAGCACCCTTTTAATCAACGATTGAGCCTTCGTCCAGAGGTAGCCGGAGAGCCCCGCGGGCACGGTGGCCGGGCTCCACGTGTGCCGGCGGCGCGCAAAATGTGAAGAAACATGCTCTCGAAGTTCTTGGAGCGTTCCCAATAGTAGGTTAATCTGAGAGGTGAATCAGCAATGCACCGTTGCGACCGTGTAAATCGGCGCCGGGCGCTCGTGGTCTTCCAACGTTGCGTTGACAGAAAGAAGCCTCGTATGACCCGTGTTGATTCTCGCCTGCCGCGCCTTGGGCCGTCCATCGTGCGCCGTTACGCTCTCGAAGAATGGCTCTTGCGCTTTAAGGGCGCGCCCGTTCGATTCTTGATCGCTCCGCCGGGGTTCGGCAAGACGATGGCGCTCTTGGGCTACTTGCAACACCTGGAAACCCCCGGGGTTTACTGTACGCTCTCCCCTGGGTCGGGGTCCGAGAGCTTTTTGAACTCTATGGCCGGCGCTCTGGGAGTCGAAGCGGGGTTGAGTTCCCATGAGGAGTTACTGAACGCGCTAGCCGCCAAGGCACCGCTGGAAGTCGCGATCGACTGCGAGGACGTCCCCGAAGCCGAAGGGGCCGCCGCAGTTCTGCGTCTGGTGCGGGACTTGCCGGAGGATGTTTCGCTACTCATCGCGTGCCGCTCTAGAGAGCCCTTCAGCGTGACTCGCCTGGTCAGCGAGGGAGTTGGAGTACTATGCGGCCCTAGCCGGCTCGCGTTTTCGGCAACGGAGGTCCGTCACATTGCCGAGACGTACGGCGTGCCCTTTGCGCATCAGGATATCGCGCATTTCCTCGAAGCGACTGACGGATGGCCGCAAGTTGCAAGTGCCGCATTGCGGAAGGCTGCCGAGGACCGCTGCGATCTCGCTCACGCGCTGCCAAACTGGCGACGCCATCACGGTTATTTGTTCAATGAGTTCGTCAAGGATGCATCGCGGCACGCACCGGAGCGCGAGGGAGGCCTCGTGCGTAAGCTCATGGGCGGCTCGCATCTGGGCGAGCAGGCGCAACTTCAGGAGCTCGAAGCAGCAGGCCTTTTCGTTATCCATACACCGGCTGGGTACCGTCCGCTGCGGACGCTTTTACACGGTCGAGTACGGCACGCTAGTGCGGCGACGTCTGCGGCCATGCCTCCGATGCAGGTCCATCTCCTCGGATGGTTTTCGGCCCGAATAGATCGGCAGCCGATCAAGTGGGTTCGGCGCCGAGATCGCCGGATATTCGAGTTCGTCGCCCTGCGTCCGAACGGCTGCGCAACGCGCGCCGAGATCGGCGAAGCCTTCTGGCCCGGTGGTGACGCGCACCTGGTCGCCCAAAGCGTACGTACCGCCTGCTCCCACATTCGGAAAGCCATTGCAGTCGTCGTCGGACCCGACGCCGTCGACGCGTACTTTGCGACCACGGGCAACGTGTCCATCAACCCCGACAACGTGATCGTTGACGTCAATCGGTTTGTAGCGAACGCAGATCAGGCCGACGAGCTTTATCGGAGGGCACAGTGGCAGTCGGCATACGCCCGCTACCAGAGGGCGGCCAACCTCTACGCACACGATCTGCTCATCGCCGACTCCCACGAGCCGTGGGTAACGGCGCGAGAATCCACCCTCAGGCGCCGCTATGCCGAAGTCGAGGCCAGGATGGCGGACTGCGCGGCGAGGGGCCCCTCCGCATCGCCGCCTCACGCTGCGCAGACCTCGTAGCCGCGTGACCTCGCTCGCGCAATCGCCATCGGCCAACATGGCAACGGTGCCCGACGAATGCCGCGATGCCGGCGAGGTACTGGGGCAGATCACCGATATCGGCGGCTCGCGCATGCAAGTGACGGACCTCGGCGGCACGGGGCAAGGCTCGACCCGCATCGGGGCGCTGGTGAAGGTCCGCTCGCACGGCGAGGTCGTCGGGATCGTCGATGCGATGTCGTTTGATAATGCCTCCCCGCCGCGACGCACCCTCTGTGTAAATCTCCTGGGCGAAATCGCACGGGCGGCCGATCGCAGCTTTTTTTTCAGGCGGGGAGTGGCGCATTCGCCGGCTCTGGGTGCGACGGTTCGCGCCGCAACCAAGGCCGATCTCGCGATGGTTTACGCTCGCCCTTCTGTAGCCAGCATCAACGTTGGGACGCTTAGTAATGACGACCAGCAGCCGGCGTTCGTTATGCTGGACGATTTGTTGGCGCGACACTTCGCGATCGTCGGATCTACCGGGTGCGGAAAATCTTGCGCGGTGGCGCTTATTCTAAACGAAATTCTTGCCAACAACGCGAGCGCGCACGTCGTCCTGCTCGATCCCCACAACGAGTACGCCTCGGCGTTCGCCGAGCGCGCGGAGGTGGTAAGCATCGAAAACGGTCACTTACCCTTCTGGCTGCTCGATTTCGAGGAGGCGACTAATATACTCGTGCGCGGCGGGACGCAGCAAGAGCAAGAATCTCAGGCTATGATCCTCAAAGATGCGCTACGCATGGCCCGTCAAGACTATGCGGACCCGGCTGAATCGAGGTCGTGGATCACCGTGGACACTCCGGTGCCGTTCTTGATTCACGAGTTGCGCCGGCACCTCAGGGAGTCGGTCGGTTTGGCGAGCAAGCCGGAGGCGGCAGGCCCTCATCTGCGCCTTCTATCGCGTTTGGAATCGCTGATCGAAGATCGCCGCTATTCGTTCATGTTCGGCAACTCGTTCGACGTTACCGACACCCTATCAGAACTCGTCGGCCGCCTTCTTCGCATCCCCGTCGCCGGAAAGCCGATTACGATTCTGGATCTCTCCGGCGTGCCTTCGGAAATCGCCGACGTTATGGTCTCAGTGACGTGCAGGATACTGTTCGACTTTACGCTGTGGTCGGATCCGCGGCGCCGGCCACCGATCCTCCTGGCCTGCGAGGAAGCCCACCGCTATTTGCCCTCAAACGAAGGAACCGGCTTCGCCGCATGCACGCGAACCATCAGTCGCATCGCCAGGGAAGGACGCAAGTACGGGCTCTCGTTGGCACTGATATCACAACGGCCCTCCGAGCTTTCTTCGCAGGCGCTATCGCAATGCGGAACCATTTTTGCCCTTAGATTGGGGAACGAGCTCGATAAGCGCTTCGTCGAGCAAGCCTTACCGGAAACGAGCCACAGCATGCTGGGGTCGCTCTCGAGTTTGCCGGTCCAGCAGGCGATCGTATTCGGAGAAGGCGTCCCGCTGCCGATGCGCGTCACGTTCAAGACCATCGCTCCCGATCGGCGCCCGCAGAGTCAAAGCGCGCGGTTCGGCGAAGCGTGGCAATGCGATTCGGCTGGAATCGAGTTTCGAGACCAGGGCGTTCGCCGGTGGCGCACCCAATACCGCGAGACGCGTTTGGATTAAAGCGGCGTTCGAAATTTGACGATTCGATCGACTTCTTCGAAGCCGCACGAAATATGGGCGCGGATCGAACGCTCGGCCTCCAGTTCCGCATCGGAGGCCAGCTCCGAGAAGCCCCGCTCGCGCGACCACCTGCGTGCCTCGTCTATCAAGGCGCGCCCAATGCCGCGGCCGCGGTATTCCGGTTCTACATACCATCCTTCGACGTGTGGAACCGGCATCGAGTCGCAGCCATCGGAAAATTCGCGAACGTAAAGCTCGAGGAACGCTACCGTTTGGTCGTCTACGATAGCCACGAAGGCAGCATCTACCGTGGCGCAACGGCCCGCCTTGACGTACGCCCGCGTTTCTTCGGTTAAGTCCGTAAGGTCGGCGCCGGGCCACAACCGCGCGCGCATCGTCGCCCACACACGTTCGTCGCCGGCTTCAACGGGACGGATCCTCACGACGCGAGGTACGCTTTCAATGCCTCTGGCGCTTCGGGAATGTTCGCTTTAAGGCCTCCGTTGAAGGACCGGCGATATGGCGTCGGCGTGACCGTTGTTCTTAGAGTAACCGCCCGCGCCGCTTAACCCTCCGTCTGCGCCGGACGTCAAGAGTGAGGATTAGCATGCCGCCTTACTGAACGCTGGAGGTAAGCACTCCAAGGGGCAAGCACATTATGAGCGTTCGAACAGACGACCGCGTAGCGCCGACGGCCCTGTCGGCCGCGCTAAATCGGGATTCCCGCTGCTCCAACACCTACGTCGTGCTGGTTCTGGCCTCCAGCGCAATCGCCACGTTCGGTCTCCTCGAGAACAACGCGGCGGTCATCATTGGCGCGATGATCATCGCTCCATTAATCGTTCCGATTCAAGCGCTCTCCTTTGGGGCCATCACCGGCGAGCGCCGCTTGCTCCTGCGGGCGATTGCGACGGTCGCCATCGGAACGATTACGTCCATAGCCTTGGCCGCGCTTCTCGAGTTAGCCGTCTCGCTGCCGGTCATGGGTTCGGAGATACTCGCGCGCTCGAAGCCGACGCTCCTGGATCTCGGCATCGCCATCGCCGCCGGAGTGGTCGCGGGCGTCGCGAACACCCGGCCCTCCATCTCCTCAACGATTGCGGGCGCAGCGATCGCGGTAGCATTAATGCCGCCACTCTGCGTCATCGGGATCGCCATCGCAGCGGGACACGCGAGTATGGCGCTGGGCGCCGCGCTCCTTTACGTGACGAATCTTCTCGGCATCGTGCTCGCTTGTATGCTCGTCTACCGGGCAACCGGATACGCGCGGTCGGTAGACCACGCGACGCTCTTCACCGCCATCGTCATCACTGCCATCGTCGCCATTCCGCTCGCGGCCGGCCTAGTGGAATTACTTCGATTCGACCGTCTGGAAAGTGCTCTGAGCTCCGCGCTCGTCAATCAGACCCAAACGTTCAAGCACGTGGAACTCGTACGGATGCGCGTCGACTGGCTCCAGAAACCCCCCATCGCGACGCTCACCGTACGCTCCACGCAGCCAATCACGTCCACGCAGGTCGGATCGCTCGAGCGATTCGCGCGTGAAAACACCGGGCAGCAGTTTACGCTGGTCTTCGAAGTGACCCCCTTGGTAGAAGTCCGGAACGCGACGCCTCCCCCATGAGAGGCTCGAGAGGCCGCCCAATCCCGAATGCCGCGCGCCCGATAGATAGATGCATCGTTTGGTTTCTCCTCGAGTTAGGGCGCGTCGGCACGTTGACGAGCCACTGCGCGTTGCCGCTACGTGTTCGCGATGCTCCGATAGATGTTCAGCACGTCCCGCCTCGTGACTATGCCTAGCAGCCTCTCAGTCGTCTCGTCCACCACGGGCAAGAGCGGAACCGAATCGTCGGCCATGATCGTGGCCGCGCGCTCTACGGTGTCGTTGGGAGCCAAGCGTTCTGGAGAAAGGTGCGTAATGGAATCGACGTGCCGATGTCCGTTTCCGGCGCTGAGCGAGTTCGCGAGATCCGACGAAGTAACCGTTCCGACGAATCGTTCTCCGTCGCAAACCGGAATCACCAGCTCGTTGCTGCCCTCGAGACGTCGTGAAAGCCCGGAGATGCTCTCGCTCGGACGCGCGACGATCGGGGGCGTGCGCCCGATCGACGAAATGTACACGCGGCTCAAGAAGCGCGGCCGGCGAACGCGCTGCCAGTCGATCCCGCGGCGTAAGAGCTTGAACTCATAGATCGTCGCGCCCAGAAACTTGCGCCCGAGCAGCGTCGCGATCACCACGCATACCATCAGGGGCAGGATGATCGTGTAGTCGTCCGACATCTCGAATACGATCATGATGGCCGTGATCGGAGCCTCGGCGGCGGCGGCGAAGACAGCGGCCATACCGACCAATCCATACGCGGCCGGCGGCGCCGTCCACAGCGGAAACGTATCGTGAACCAAGCTTCCGAACCAATCGCCCAGAAAGGCTCCCGTAAAGAGCGACGGCGCGAAGACGCCGCCGGACCCGCCCGCGCCGAGCGTCAGCGACGTTGCGAGGGGTTTGAGGGCTGAGAGCGCGAGCGCGTGACCGGCGGGAACGTGTTCGTACAGCACCTGCTGGATTGGGCCGTAGCCCACGCCGAACACTTGCGGGAACCAAATCCCGATGACGCCCACCAACCCGAAGCCGATGGCACCCTTCGTCCACGCGGGTATGCGAATCGCGCCGAAGAGGTCCTCAAAGAAGTAGAGAACGCGGACGAAACCCGCCGCCCACGCAGCGGCAACCAAGCCGAGGACCGCATAGAAGCCAAGTTCGCTGGGCGATACCAGCACGAATCCCGACGCGTTGAACGACGGGTGGTTCCCCAGAAAGGCGCGCCCGATGACGGCCGAAATGACGGAAGCGACGACTATGGCGGCAAACGAGCGCGGAGCGAACTCGCCCAGGATCACTTCGGCGGCAAAAAAGACGCCGCCGATCGGTGCGTTGAACGTCGCCGAAATACCGGCGGCGGCTCCGCACGCAACGAGCGTACGCACGATCGGCGGCGGCGCTTTCGAGACCATCCCGATCATCGAACCGATCGCCGACCCGATCTGCACGATCGGACCTTCCCGTCCGCAGCTGCCCCCAAAGCCGATCGAGGTTGCCGAGGCCAGGGCTTTCACCGCGATGACGCGCGGGCGCATCTGACCGCCGCGTAGCGCAACGGCTTCCATGACTTCCGGGACTCCGTGACCCTTCGCCTCCGGAGCGAACCTAGAAGCGATCCACGCGGCAATCGCACCGCCCAAGGCTAGCTGCACGACGACGGCAACCGGTCCGATCCAGCCGCCCAGCCGGGCTCCGATGATGCCGAAGGCGAGATACGTTGCGCCGGTGATCAACGCGCGAAAGCCTACGGCGCCGAAGCCGCCGCCGAGCCCTACGACGACCGCCGCAACGATCAGAAACGTGCTCTGAGAGATGCGTGCGGAACCGATCCGCAGCACGTAGCGACCGTCCTTGAAAACGTATTCGACCGACGGCCGAGGCACGGTCAACACTGGCGCGCGCTACAGCCCAACGATCGCGTTATCCCTCGCGCGTGCAAGGAGGAACCGATCCGTACGCCGGCAACGCCATCCGACATTCGCGTCGTCCAGGTGCCCTATTTTACCGTGACGCTGACGGGTTTCGACGCGATCCCGTTCGCGACGACGACGAGCGTGCTCGCGCCGGCGTCCATATGGGCCGGCACGTCGAAGTTGGTCGAGACCGCAAGCGTGCCCGTAGCCACTCCCATCGTGCTGTGATCGTGCGTGCGCGCGTAGAAGACGTCTCCCGTCGAGGTGTTCGTGATCCGCACCAACGGGTAGTTGGTCGCATTCTGGTTTTCGTCCCCATACGACATCGCCTGTCCGAAGCCGTTGAACTGGGTTCCGGTTATCTTGTAGGTGTGACCGCGCTTCAGCGTCTTGGCAACCTTCTTGACCGTCGGCAGCCAGCTCGCTTGCGGCTGCCCGGTCGGGGTGTAGAGCACGACGCTCGAATAACCGAGCACCATCACCTGCCCCGTCGGCAGAAGGAGCGGCGGTCCCCCGTACGTTATGCCGTTAACCTGGCTCAGACTCGATCCATTCCACTCGTACACGGTTCCGCTCGCGCCGAAAACGAGCACGTTTCCGCTGGGTTCCAGCGCCGCGTAGCTGTCGCCGGCGTTGTCGTTGTTGGGAAAATCGGGCCCTGCGGTCCACGTGCCCGACGACGTGCTATAGATCGCGGTGTGGCCCGGCCCGCTCGTCGAGTAGGATCCCGTGTAGAAAACCGTTCCGTCCGGGCGGAGAATTGCGGGCCCGATCTCGCCGGGCGGATAGTAGCAGAGGCTCGGCCCGTATAGAAGGCATCCGTACGGTGAGGGAGAGTGCAAGTCCACGATTGTCGAGCCCGCCGTCTTCCAGCGACCGGTAGCGGGGTTGTAGATCTCCGAGTTCGGCGCGTTCTGTACGTCGGCGGTGAGAATCGTGCCGTTAGGAAGGAGCGTCCATCCTTCCTCGGCGTTGAAATCCGCCTTGCCCGCGTCGCCGACGGGCTTCCACGCGAGCGTCTTCGGGTTCAGGTACGCGTCCCAATTGTGCAGTTTGTCTCCCACGAGCATGTTGCCGTTGGGCAGCACGCTCGAAGGAGAGTCGCCGATGTAGTCCCACTTTTTTGGATGGCCGAGCGGCGTCCAGGCGTTCGTCGTCGGATCGTAGACCGCACCTTGATTCGTAAGCTGCAAATCGTAGCCGTTCCCCGGCGAGTTGTACTCGCCGCCCGAGATGGCTAGCCGGCCGTCGGCCAGCACGTCGGCTGCGAAGTAGAGCGGGCCGTACCCGGATTGAACCGACGCAACTTGGGTCCACGTGCCGTCGGTGTAGCTGCCTTTTGCGTCGGGAACGTACCGATACCAGTTACTCCAGTTCGCACCGCTCTGCGCGAGGACCGAACCGTCGGTCAGCAGCCACTCCATCGCCAGCCCGACCGGCGGCTGGTGAGCGATACGGGTGAAATGCCCCGCGTGGCTCGTCTCCAATGCCTGCAGCGATTGTTGAGAGACGCGCGGCACCATTGACCCGCTGCTGGAACAGGCGGCCGTCCCGAGCGCGACGATCGCGGCAGCCGCCGCCCATACCGACCTAACGCTAGCGCGATCCACGCAAACCTCCAAGAAGGGCGATTGTGAGAAAGGGACATTACCAGTTTTAGTTCAAGCCGCGGCTTCCCGCCACCGTCCGTACGGATCGCTGAGGTCCGGGGTACGGCGCCTCTTGCCTGCTCGGATCTGAGGCCGGGGTTTCCGAGCTTTGCGTTGAATTTGCGCCGGCGATGATCGCGGCCATCTTTTCGCTCGTTCTGGGCGCCTCGCCGACGCTGCCCGCGTCTTTTAGCGCGCCGAAGGGTTGGGTTGCAAAGGCTCCGCCCGCGGACGCGCCCGTCAATTTCGTGTGGCTATCGCCGAAGTTCGGCGTGAACGGAAATGGCGAAAACCTTTCGGTGATGATTCACCCCGCTTCCATGACGCTCGATGCGGAGGTGCGACTAGCGACCGGCGAGATGGGGCACGAACGCGAGATCGTCAACTCTCACGCCGAACCGACGTGCCGCGGGCAGCAACCGGGTTGGACCTTCGACGCGCGCTTGACGCTGCCGAATGGTATGACCGTCTCTCAGGTATACCATCTAACGATCGTTGACGCGCAACTCTATGCGTTCATCTTCACCCACGCCGCCGGCGACCCCATTGACCCGGCAATAACCAGCTCGATACAGTCGCTTTGCCCTAACGGCAAACGAGCGGCGTAAGGGCACCGCAACAAAAGGAGGTGGATAGTGCAGTTTATTTCACTGTCTCGACGGCTCACCGAGCGATTCTCCGATAAGGAGTTTGCCGCGCACATCGAGGCCGAGCGCGAGCGCGTGCGCGAACTCTATCGGGACGGCGTCGTGCGTTCGATCTGGAGCCGGAAAGACGTAGCGGGAGCGATCATGCTGCTCGAATGCGCGGACGAACCGGCGGCGCAGGCCGCCGTGGGATCTTTGCCGCTCGCCCAGCGCGGAATGCTCGAAGTGCAGATCGTTCCGCTGAGCCCGTACCCGGCGTTCTTCCCTATTTCAGCTGTTTAGCCACCCAGTTGATGACCGACGACTTGCACTCGAGCTCGACGTGCGAGAGCGGGAATGGGGTCGCCACCGCGTCGGGGATGTCGGTGGACGTGGCGGCGATCGTCTCGACGACGCCGTCCCACGGGAGCTGCACGCCCGTACCGTCCACGAGAATCTTCTTAAACGTCTCCTCCGAGTAGGTGCAGCTGCGGATGCCGGGGATGAAGCAAATCCACGCCGTGCCGGCCGCCTGCACGAAATGCGGCTTGTTCTTCATCGCCTTATAGTCCGACAGGATCTGCTTGAGAGCATCCGAGTTCGTAGCGAGCGAGTCAACCATGCCGCTGTCGAAGGCCTTGTCCACGACGTCGGGCGGGAAGTCGAGATACCAGTCCAGCAGACCGAACATCATGCTCATGCGCCAGCGATTCTTCGGTTCGGCCAAAGGGGTGCCGCGCAGCGGCAGCGGACCGCCGAGCGTGACGACGTTGGCGATGTTTGCATCGCTTCCGATCTTCGGCAATGCGGCGAGCGTCACGAGGGAGCCGTAACTGTGGGCTTCGATCGTTAGAGAACTCGGTTTTGCGGCAACGACCTGCTCGAGGAAAGCGGCGAATAGTTTGCTTTCCGGCTGCGGCGGGTCGTACCAGTCGTAATCGAAGCCCAGGACCTGATCGAAGCCCTGCGCCTTGGCGATGTCGTTGGGGCATTTGAAGATGTAGCCGGTCGGAAACGCGGTCTCGACGCTCGAAAAGATTCCGTGAATCAGAACGACGGTACGCTTACCCGACGCGATCGAGCCGGTTTTCTTCCAATCGCGGCCGTCCCAATAGCGAGGACCCGGCGATTCTTCCTTGACTCTCCCGCGTCTGTCCACGCCGAGCGCGACCGACACGCCCGTCGCTCCATCGAGGAGAATCCGTGGGACCTCGACGGTGGCCAGGCGCCGCCGCGCATCGAAGGTCGCGGGCTGCGGCCAGCGCAGCGACGTTCCGTTCGCATACGTCGCGCTGACGATGGCACTGCGTGCGGCAAGAAGCTCCGCACTGCGATTCTCCGGATACGGCAGCGAAAGACGAAGGCTCGGCGGTCCCTGCGAGGCGCGCAGCGGGGCGGCGAACGATGCGTGCAGCGTCCCCGGCACGACATCCCACGCGTCGTTCGGCGGAGCGACCGCCGCAGCGCGATCGAATGACGTAGCGACCTCGGCGGCTAATACCCTGGACTGATGAAAGACCACGCGGCGGCAGGAGCCGCGGGCAAAGCGCTACGCAAACGCGTTCCGCGCGCCGCCCATGCGGAACTCAATCTTGCCGCACGCCGCGATCCGATCGCCGCGCTTCGCGAAAAGGATGCCGACAGGCTGCCCGAGCTAGTCCCGATTCGCTACGGGCGCATGCTGGCGTCTCCGTTCGCTTTCTATCGGGGCGGTGCCGCGATCATGGCGGCGGACCTCGCACAGACCCCTTCTACCGGCGTCGTCGTCCAGGCTTGCGGCGACTGCCACCTTAAGAACTTCGGCGGCTTCGCGACGCCGGAGCGCAACATCGTGTTCGACATCAACGACTTCGACGAGACGCTCCCGGCCCCGTGGGAATGGGATCTTAAGCGCCTGGCAACGTCATTCGTCCTCGCCGTTCGCGATAACGGATTGCCGCGCGGCGTCGCCGACAACGCGACCCTGCGGTGCGTACGAGCGTATCGTGAGGCGATCCGCGATTTCGCCCAACTCGATCCGCTCGCGCTCTGGTATGCCAAACTGGTAAGCGACGACTTTCTCTCCTTACTGGACCCCGCCGACCGCGACCGCGTCGCAAGACGGATAGCAAAGATTACCTCAAAGCGCGGCGCCGACGTGGATTATCCCAGACTCGCAGAGCTGGTCCACGGCGAAGTGCGCATTCACGATAGCCCACCGCTCATATTTCATCCGGAAATTGCGCGTACCCCCGAGTTTGCCTCGGGCGTCGAAAGCATCCTGGACGCATACCGGGAAACGCTCCCCGAGGACCGCCGCGCGCTTCTGGACCGTTATCAATTCGTCGATGCCGCAATCAAAGTCGTCGGCATCGGCAGCGTCGGAACGCGCTGCTGGATTGCTCTGCTGATGTCGCCCGCCGACGAGCCGCTTTTTCTGCAGTTCAAGCAGGCCCACCAATCCGTGCTCGAGCCGTACGCGGGCCCGAGCGCCTACACGAATCACGGTCAGCGCGTCGTCGCCGGTCAGCGGCTCATGCAGGCGGCGTCCGACATCTTTCTGGGGTGGACGCGCGGACCAAACGGCGACTTCTACGTCCGCCAGCTGCGAGACGCAAAGATCTCCGCGCGAATCGAGACGTTCGACGAGACTCTTTTCGAGGTATACGCGCAGGCCTGCGGCTGGAATCTTGCGCGCGGCCACGCGAAATCGGGAAGTGCGGCCATCGTGGGAAGCTACTTGGGGAAAGGAACGGCGTTCGATGAGGCGCTGCTGGCGTTCGCCGGCGCGTACGCCGATCAGACCGAGCGCGACCACGCTGCTCTCAAGGCGGCAATCAAAGCGGGAACCGTCGAAGCCTATACGGAGTAGCGATCCAGAAGAACCTGACCCGGGCCCGAAGAATCCGCCACGGATGAAGGACCGGGTGATCGGCGCATGAGCCGCGCCATGTGGCTCGCCGTGGGGATCGTGGGCGCCGTCGTCGCCGTCGTGCATCTGGCGACCGCGGGCCGCTACGGCATCTTCGCCAACGAGCTGTACTTCATTGTCTGCGGCCGCCATCCGGCGATCGGCTACGTAGACCAGCCGCCGCTCGTACCGCTCGTCGCCGCGGCGACGCAGTTTTGGGGCGCCAATGCGTGGCTGCTGCGCCTGCCTTCGGTAATCGCCGCCGTCGCGCTCGTACCGCTCACCGTGGCGTTCGCGCGAGTGCTCGGCGGCAGCACGCGAGCCGCTTGGCTCGCGGCGGTCGCCGTCGCCGCATCCGCGCTGATCACCGCGATGTCCTCGACGCTCTCCACCTCGACCTTCGAGCCGCTGGCGTTCACTGCCGTCGCCTACTTCATCACGCGCGGCGTGCTGCTCGGGGAATCGCGTGCGTTCTGGTTGGCGGGCATAGTCGCGGGCCTCGCAATGGAGGCGAAGTACGGCGTCCTGTTTTGGCTGCTGGGGATCGCGCTGGGCCTAATGCTCTTCGGCGACCGTTCGGTTTGGCGGTCGCGCGATTTTTGGATCGGTGCGGCCATCGCTGCGCTTCTCATCCTTCCAAACGCGGTCTGGCAGATCGCGCAAGGGCTCCCGTTTCTGGAACTCGTTCGCAACGACAACGCCGGCAACTTAACCGGCAGCCCCGTGCGCTTTCTCGTCGATCAGCTCTTCTTGATAAACGTTCTGCTCGCGCCGCTTTGGATCGCGGGAATCGTCGCGCCGTTCGTCTCAAAACGATTGGCGCCGGCGCGCTTCCTCTCGGTCGCGTTCCTCGTAACGGCCGTGCTGGTCGTCGCCACGCACGGTAAGGACTACTACCTGGCCGGCGCCTATCCGGCGATGTTTGCCGTAGGCGCCGCGGCCTGCACGCGCCTTCGGCGCTGGTTCGTCGCGCTCTGGGCGGTGCTCGCCGCAGCAAACGGAGCGCTGGCACTGCCGTTCGTTCTGCCGCTGGATCCGCCCGCACAACTCGCACAGATGTACGAGCGGATGAGTTTTCGTCCGCCGGAGATGGAGAAAGCCTGCGTCGGAGCGCCGCTCGGATGCATCTTCTCGATGGAGTTTGGATGGGAAGAAATAGCGCAGCGCACTGCGGACGTCTACGCAGCGCTCTCGCCGGCAGAACGCGGCAAGGCGGCTATCTTGGCGTCGAACTACGGCGAAGCCGGCGCCATAGACGTCTACGGCAGGGGCCTGCCGCCCGCGCTCAGCGGCAACAACCAGTACTATCTCTGGGGCCCGCGCGGCTTCGACGGTTCCGTGGTGATTGCGGTGGGCTTCGAACCCTCTGCGCTGGCGCCGTTGTGCGCTTCGGTCTCGCTCGTGGGCAGATACGGAACCTCGCCGTACGCGATGCCGTACGAGCGCAATCGGCCGATCGTCCTCTGCCGCGACATGCGCCCCTCGCTGGCGGCGCGCTGGAGCGAGTTCAAACGGTATGGAATCGAGTACTGGCCGCAGGCCGGAACCCTCGCGGGATCTACGGCGAGTCAGCCTCCACGTTGATCGCGAGGTCCACGTCGTTTCCGACGATGTCCGGGCCGTACGTCATGCCCCACTGCGTGCGGTCTATCGTCGCGGTCGCGGCGTAGGCAGCAACGGATCGCCCGCGCGGCGTCGTTCCCGACGCGACCACCTGGGCATTCATCGTCACCGGGTGCGTCTGCCCGTGCAACGTGAGGTCGCCGGTGATCGTAAAATGCTTCGGATCCGTACCGTCTATCTTCGTGCTGACGAAACGAATCTCGGGCGTAGAGGCGACGTCGAAGAAATGCTCCGATCGCAGATCGCCGTCGCGCATGGCAAAGTGCGTGTCCACCTTCGAAGCGTCGAGAACGGCGACAACGGCCGTCGGGATCTGCGACCCCGAAGAGAGCGTCACCGAAGCGCTGGTAATCGGAATCGTTCCTACGACCGGCACGATGCCGAAATGGCGCGCGGTGAACTGGGCGGTCGAGTGAACCGGGTCCACGCGCCACACCACGCCTTGCGCGCCGAACGCCGGAGCCGCAGAGAGCGCCGCGGCGAGTACGAATGCAAAAGAACGGCTTTTCATTCCCGCGGCTTTCGCCGGCGGACGCAGGTAAACCCGGCGTCGCGGGCGATAGTGCCCCGTATGAAACGCGTCACCGGAATCGGCGGCATTTTCTTTCGCTCGAAGGACCCGCAAGCAACCAGCGCGTGGTACCAAACGCACCTCGGCATACCGGCCGGCGACGACGGGCAAACGCTATTCCGCTGGCGCGACGACGAACGGCCCGAACGCCGAGGCATGACCGTGTGGGCACCTTTCGATGCCGACACGGACTACTTCGGGAAGCCCGGTCAGCAGTGCATGATCAACTACTGCGTTGACGACCTCGACGCGCTCCTGGAGGCCCTGCAGCGCGAAGGCGTGGAGATCGCCTCCCCGCGCGAAGAGCATGCGTACGGAAAGTTTGCTTGGATCGTGGACCCCGACGGCAACCGTATCGAACTTTGGGAACCGCCTCAGGGAGAATGAAGATGAAACGTTATGCCTTAACCTGTTCCGCCGCCGTCATCGGCCTGCTGCTGGCCGGCTGCAGCGGCGCGAACACGGGCTCGCCTCTGCCTGCCGCCGCCCAGCCGATGCACGTAGAGCGGGGGGATCCTGGATGAGCCCGCTCGCCGCCAAGAAATCGAAGCTGCTCTACGTCTCCGCGTTCAATGGAAGCGACGTCACGGTCTACGATTACCCGAGCGGAAAGCAAGTCGGGTCGCTGACCGGCTTCTCTTCGCCGGCCGGGCAATGCGTGGATGCCAAGGGCGACGTGTACGTCACCAACTTTACCAGCGGAGAGGTGGACGAGTACGCGCACGGCGGTAAGAACGCGATCAAGACGTTTGCGACGAGCGGAGACGCCTTCGGCTGTTCGGTCGATAAGGATAACGACCTCGCGGTTACGGATTTTCTCGGGTTGAGCTACAGCGCCGGCAGCATCACGGTCTTCCCCAAAGGCTCGAGCAAGGGAGTCGTCTACAGCGATTCGGCCGATTGTCACTACATCTGGCCGGCGGGCTACGACGACAAAGGCAACCTCATAGCGGTAGCCGAGAACGACGCCTCGGAAGCGGTTACTTACTGCGCGCTCTTGAAAGGCTCGAAATCTCTCACTACCCTGAGCGCGAACGGGTTTGCCATCTACTCCCCCGACTCCACCATGTGGGACGGCAAGTACATCGCGCTCGGCGATCAGCAGCTTGGGGGCGGCTTGCAATCCGGTACGATCGAAGCGACGCTGTCGGGCTCGACGCTCACCGCACACGCGCAGGTCGCATTGAGCGACGGCTGCGATGGGAACTACACCCACGTGGTCAATCCGTTTATCGTCGGCCGCAAGAATACGCCCGTTAACGACCGGCCCGGCGTCGCCATCGTCGGTGCGAACCAGTTCTGCAATGCGAACCTTCGTTTGTGGCACTATCCGCAAGGCGGCGCGCCGTTTGCGACCTTCACGTTCCAATCCGGCGGGCAGTCGGTGAGCATCCGAGGATAGGCGCCGGGCGCAGGCTGGACCCAGTGGTCGTTCACCTGATAGACGGAACCTACGAGCTCTTCCGCCATTTCTACGGGCTGCGTCGCGCCGGCGACGCAGGCGAGCGACCTTTCGGCGCGGCGATCGGCGTGCTCAACACCGTGCTGCAGACGATCGGCGAAGGCGCCACGCACGTGGGCGTGGCCACCGATCACGTCATCGAGTCGTTTCGCAACGACCTATGGAGCGGCTATAAGAGCGGAGAGGGAATCGAGCCGGCGTTGCGCGCTCAGTTCTGGCCGCTCGAAGGCGCCTTGCGAGCGATGGGGATTCCCGTTTGGGCGATGGTCGAGCTGGAGGCCGACGATGCGCTCGCCTCGGCGGCCGCCATCGCTTCCCGGGATCCGCGCGCGGCGAAGATCTGCATCTGGACGCCGGACAAAGATCTCGCGCAATGCGTGCGCGGCGATCGCGTGGTGCAGATAGACCGCAGGAACAAGGTCGTGCGCAACGCCGAGGGCGTCCGAGCCAAGTTCGGGGTGCCGCCCGAGCTGATACCCGACTACCTCGCACTCGTCGGCGATACCGCCGACGGCTATCCCGGCGTCAAAGGGATCGGGCCTAAGGGCGCGGCCGCGCTCCTCGCGCGCTACGGTCCGATCGAGCTCTTTCCGCCGGAGGCGCTCGGCGACCGTCAGCAGCTCGCCCTCCAGTTCAAAGTGCTCGCCACGCTGCGCACGGACGCTAACCTCTTCACGGACGTAGACGAGCTGCGCTGGCGCGGCCCGACGCCCGAGTTTGCGGCCGAGTGCGAGCGCCTCGACGCCCCTGGGCTGGCCGACCGCGCGGCGCGCCTGAACGGGGAGCCTTTTTAATCTGCCGTGGGCGTTTCGTTAACGCCGCAACGGCACGGCGCCGTGCTATAAGGGGAAATGGCCGGAGTTTTCGGCGCCTTCAAGGCGATGCTTCGCGAGGACCAGGGCGCGGCGATGGTCGAGTACGCGTTGCTGCTGGGCCTCATCGCGCTGGTCGCCTTTACCAGCATCAAGGATCTCGGCCGAAGCCTCGACCGGGCCTTCGACGCCGCGCGCAACGCCCTCTGAACCTTCACCCAGTAAAGCTTCCGACGGCGCAAGCGGCCCTTGCGCGCCCAAATACTTTGTAATGCAAAGTACGTGCTCGAGGACTTTGAGGGACCGGAAGCTCGGCGCCCGGCGGGGCAGCGCCAAAACGCAGATCGCGCCGCAGGTAACCGCGCGTGCGGCGGTAGAGGGCGGCTACAAGTGCATTGCCGTACCGCTTAGCAGCACCCGGATCGGCGTGGATCTGCACCTCGAGCAGCGTCGAGACGGGCTCCTCTGGTACAACCTCTACGCCGTACGCTTCGTCGCGCGCTATCGCGTTCGAAACGACACGAACGCTCGTCAGCTCTACGTGCATTTTCCGTTCCCGTCGTCCGACGGCACGTACGCCGACTTCAGGCTGGCGGTTTGCCGCCGTCGAGAGCGGCCTGGCGCAGCTGGTCTCTCTGGTCCTCTTCTCTTACGCGCTGTTTAACGAAGGCTGGAGCGGCCTTACGATTACGACGGGAGCGATCGTGACGCTGTTCGTGGCCATGCAGGCGACGGGCCGGATCGGATGGCGAGAGTTCGCGGGCGAGGGCGTCCACTAACGCGGGTCCTTAAGAAAAGGCCGTCTTTTGTCGCAGCTTACTCGCCGCTTTCTCCCCTAACTGCCAGGTGCTCCCCCGCCTGTTTTAGAAGAACTCGATACGTCTTTTTCACCCATGCTCTAACGTACGTACGCATCAAGAAGCGAAAGGAGCTCCAGTATGAACCGTCTTGTCACCGCGCTCTCGTGCGCGCTTGCGGTCGCGGCCCTCTCGATCGCGCCCGCGCTGGCGAGCCCGCCGAATCTCACCGGAACCTGGAAGGTCCAGCAGACCGGCCTCAACGGCACGACCGAGGGCATCGTCACGATCACCCAGTCGGGCAGTAGTTTCACGGCTACCTCTAAGAACGGCAACGGCTACACCGGCACGTTCAAGACCGATTCGCAGGTAGACGGAAAGTGGCACGGTCCGGGCGGAGCCGGCTGGCTTACGATCTACGTCACCCCGAACGGTCACAGCTTCAACGGCACGTGGGGCTACAACGGCCGCGCGGCCAACGGCTCGTTCACGGCAAACAAAGTACTGCCGCCCTCGCCGATCACGGCCGCGGGTAAGTGGAACCTCACCGGCGGAAGCGATGCCGGTATGTTCCTCGGACCGATGACCTGCACGCAGTCGGGCCCGACCGTCGTCTGCCACGTCGGCGGAGTGATCGTCATGAACGGCAAGTTCCGCACCACCGACAAGGTGCGCGCTACGTGGAGCACCGGCACCCAGAAGGGCTGGTTCTCGTTCTGGTTCAACGGCGACAACAACAGCTTCAACGGCGTATGGGGCAACGGAGCCGATTCGAGTCCGGCCGTCGGCCGCGTCGTCGGGCAGCGCAAGCTCCAGTAACCTACCCCGAAGCAAACCGAACCTCGTATCGGGCGAGCCTGGCAGGCTCGCCCGATTTCTTAGGCGGTGGTATCATTCACACCATGCGACTGCAAGCGGCTACGCTCGTCCTCATATTCGCACTGGTCTCGTGCCGCTCGGCCGGTCTCGTACCCGCCCCCGTTGGCGCGGGAACCGCGAACGCACCCCAAGCCGCGCAGCCCCAAGGCTGTTCGAAACGCGTCAACGATACGGTCGAAAAACTGGAAGCCTGCCTGACGCGAGGCTCGCTCTGGCATCGGCTGGCGCAGTTCCAACGCATCGCCGAGGAGCACCCAGGCGGAAAGGGGCACCCGAACCGCGATACCGGTACGCCCGGCTATGCCGCCTCCGTCGCGTACGTTGCCAAACTCATGCGAGAGGCCGGCTACGCGGTCACGATCCAAGAGTACGCCTACACGAAGGTCACGGTCGTCGGCACGCCGGCATTTCGCTCGGCCGGTCGCGCATACGTCCTCGGCCGGGATTGGTTTATCGCTAGGCGTTCGGACGGCGGCGCGCTCACCGCTCGAGTAGAGCCGCCGAACGGATCCGCGTCGGGATGCGCGCGAGGCGATTTTGCCGGATTCACGCCCGGGAACGTGGCTCTCCTCGAACGCGGTGATTGCACGTTCGACACGCAGGTTGCAGGCGCGCGGGCGGCCGGCGCGGCCGCCGTCGTCCTCTACGGCGACGCCGAGGATCCCGGCGCGCACGAGGCTCGCCTGGTGGACGCCCCGGATCTTCCGGTCGTCGGCACGTCGCACGAAGTCGGCGCCGAGCTGCTGCGCGGTTATCGCGCGGGCGAATCGCCGGAGGTGCAGATCGCCATCCGCACGCAGAGCAAGAGCGACAAAGATTACAACGTCATCGCCGACTCGCCGTACGGCAATCCGAATCGGACGGTCGTGATCGAAGGGCACCTCGACTCTATTTTCGGCGAGGGCATGCTGGACAACGCGTCCGGCTCCACGACGATCCTCGAGATCGCGCTCGATCTCGCCAAGACGCCGACGCGCAACCGCCTGCGCTACATTTGGTTCGGCGGCGAAGAGATCGGTTTGCTCGGCTCTGCGTACTACACCAAACATCTCACGACAGGGCAGCTGCATGAGATCGCCTTCGATATTGACGCCGACGTGACGGCGACGCCCAACTTCGATATCCTCATCGCCGATCCGAAGTACGCCTCGAAGGTCAAGCAGTTCCCACCGAACGTCGTGCCGGAGTCTGAGATCGGCAACGATGCCTTCACCGACTATTTCAAGGCGGGCGGCGTGGTCTCAAGGCCCGCGCGCTTCGGCAACGATGGAACCGACTCGCTCTCCTTCAGCCTCGTCGGCGTTCCGAACAGCGGCATCCTCACGCAGCAGGATTGCTGCAAGAAGGACTGGGAGCTCGCGCTCTGGGGCGGATTCACCGGAAACTACGAGGGCAACATCCCCAGCCACGACGGCGGCTGCGTGGACCGCCCGGATCGCTGGTGCGACAACCTCTCCAACAACGATCCCTTCGTTCTGGAACTCGCATCGAAGGCCGTTGCCTACGTGACGTTCGTCCTGGCGAACCGCCACTTCCGCTGGTGATGCGCGAGCGCGGCCCGCGCGCTACCTGATCTGCAGCGGGAAGCCCTGCTCGACGGCGTCTCCGGCCGTGTTCCGAGCGATGATCTCCATCTGAAAGCTGTGACTCATGAAGAACGGGAGATGCGGAACTTGGTACCTCCCCTCGAAGCGTCCGACGTCGGTCTTCGGCATGCTGGTGGCGAAGCCCGCGATGCGAACTTCGACGCTCGCTACGTTCGAGGAAGTCAGCACGACGCCGGATAGCATGTCGCCCGCGCGCGGATTCTTCGGGTTGAAATCTATGTATAGAATTTGCGGCGGCGCGCCTGGGGGAAGCATGAGAACCGTCGGCGTCGGCGCCGGCGAAGGCGAGCCGCTCGCCGAGGGACTTACCGACGGGACGGGGCTCGCTGCGGGAGACGGCGAGGGCGCGGGGCTCGGCGGCGGGGTCGCGGCACCCGCGACGAGCAAGCATGCAATTGCGAGTATCCAGCGCATGGCGGGAACGTTCGGCGCGCGGCGGCAGTTCCTGCCGAGCAAGATTCGGATGGCGTCCTCACCCGCCGGTAGCGTATCGTAGCGCCATGAACGACGTCGAACGGATACGAGAACTCTGCCGCTACGTGGAGGCGCACAGCGACGAAGCGCTTCCGCTACGCGAGCTGGCCCGGCGAGCCGGGATGAGCGCGTTCCACTTCGCACGCCGATTCAAAGCGGTCGTCGGCGTGACGCCCAAGCAGTTCGCCGCAAACGCGCGGCTACGCCGATTCAAAGAGCGGCTGGCCGCCGATACGGCGATAGACGGCGCGATCTACGAAGCCGGCTACGGCTCGCCGAGCCGCGTGTACGAGGGTGCCGCGCGAAATCTCGGCATGACCCCCGCACAGTACCGTGCGGCCGGACGAGGCCTCGCGATCTCGTACGCGGCGCTGCGCACGCCGGTCGGCCTCATGCTCGTCGGCGCGACCGATCGCGGCATCTGCTTCGCGCAGTTCGGCGAGTCGGAGGAGGCGTTGCTCGAAGCGCTGCGTTCGGAGTATCGCAACGCCGATATCTTGCCGATGCAAGCCCCCGCGCATCCGCAGCTCGCCGCTTGGACCGCAGCGATCGCACGGCATCTCGAGACCGGCAGGCCAGAGGCTACGCTCCCGCTCGACGTGCGCGCGACCGCCTTTCAGATGCGCGTCTGGCGCTTTCTACAGTCCATTCCGAGCGGCGACGTGCGCTCGTACGGCGAAGTGGCCGCGGCGTTGGGCGATCCGAACGCCGCTCGCGCGGTCGCCGGCGCCTGCGCGCGCAATCCGGTCGCGATCGTGATACCGTGCCATCGCGTGATCCGGGCGAGCGGCGATCTCGGTGGCTACCGCTGGGGCCTCGATCGCAAACGCGCGCTGCTCGATAGCGAGCGCGCAGCCGCTAGCACTTCCGCGTCAGGTGGTATCCGTCGCCGCTGAGATGCTTGCCGTCGGCGGAGAGCGTCAGCGTGTGCGTCCCGTAGTAGGTGAGCGTTGCCGTGTTGCCTTTGAGTCCCCAGTTTCCGGAGACCCCATCGCTGTCCGTCACCTCGCCGCTCATCGTCATCGTGAGCGTTAAACCCGGCTTATCGTCGGCCGACCACGTGCCGAAGAGATTCGTCGCGCTGCAGCCGGTCGGTACGGGCGTCGGCGTCGGCATCGCGGCGAGCGGCGTTACCGGCTTGCCGGAGAAATTGTGCGCGATATCCAGGCAGAGCGCGTCGGCGTTGTACGGATTCTCGGGCGACTGCACCGCACACGTGAACGTCACGACGTAGCCGTTGCCCAATGCGTAGCAGCGCACCGCGGCGCCGGAGGTCGCCGAACTCGTGGCGCCGTTCTCCCCGAACGCAAGCCACTCGCCGCTGTCCGGCGCGGCTTCGGTCACGTTGGTCAGGTACGCGCCGAGCGCGGTCTTGGCTTTGGCGCTGCAATCGGCGAGCGTTCCGGTATCCATGACGTACCGGATGCCGGTCGACATCTCTACCGCGGCCGGTGCGGCCGAAACGGACCATACGGCCAGCGCGGCGACCGCGGCGGCGAAGATCGAGAGCCGGCGCAATGGGTACGGCTTCATAGGGCCGCCGTCGCGGCCGCATCGAACGCAGCCGCGAGTTTCGTGCACATCGCGATCGCCGTATCCGGATTCTCGGGCAGCTGCGCGGCGCAGGTGAACGTCACGACGTACCCGCTGCCGATCGGATAGCAGTGGATCGCGGCGGCGGCAGCCGAGCCTATCTGCGCTCCGGGCGGCCCGTTGCCTTTCCATTCGCCGGTGTCCGCGACTTCGGCCGCGCTGCCCAGAACCGTCCGCAGCGCCGAGCCGGCGCGCGAGTTGCAGGCGCTCAGCGGCTCGTTCGTCACGAGTTTGCGGGCGCCGATCGTCATGTCAAGCGCTGCGGGAGCGGCGGCGCAGCTAAGAGCGAAGGCAAGGGCGCCGGCAAGGGCCGGCAGCGCGACGCGGTGGCGAAAGAACGAACTCACGGCGATCCTCCTAGACGCGTGGCGTTAGACGGGCGCTCAGCGCACTCCCCTCGGCGCTGGAAGCAGGCGTCCGCCCGCGCCTTCTCAAAGGCATCTTAAGACGCTATCCGTTGCCCGCCCATCTACTGCGGGCCCCTACTTTTTAAGGAGACCTCATGAAGCAACGCATTCTCGTCGCGGCCATCGCCGCGCTCGTGGTCGCGGTGCCCACGTTCGCGCGTGCCCAGGTTGAAAGCACGCCGATCCCGGCCGCCGCTAAGCCAAACTTCTCCTCGATGGAGTTCCTGGTCGGCACCTGGACTTGCCGCACGAAGAGCTCGCGGCGCCCGGCCGCGTACGTCACCACGGCAACGTACGCGATGGATCCGACGGGCTACTGGCTCGTCGAGACGTCCTCCACCGCCACGACCTCGTGGGTTCCCGCGCCGCTCAAGACGGTTGACCACATCACCTACGACGCCTACACGAAGCGCTGGGCGGACGTGCTGACCGGCGACCAGGGCGCCTACGGGCTCTCGTTCTCCAAGGGCTGGAGCGGCGATCAAATGGTTTGGCACGACGTCTCGTTCGCCCCGAGCTCGGATATCTCGGCCCAGAGCGATACGACGATGACGAAGGTAAGCGCCACGAAGACCACGTCGAGCTCGACCTTCACCGAAGGCAAGACCGGACGCAAGGTCACGGTCATGGGGACCTGCACGAAGGGCTGAGAACGAGGGCGACGCTAGTCGCTGTCGGGCGGAACGTACGACGGGCGTTCGTTGAGAAAATGCGACGCGGGATACCGCGCCGGAATCGCAACGAACGCCCGCGGCTTTTGCGTGAAGTCGAAGACGTCCATGAGGCTGGCCGCACGCGTGTCGGTGAAGCCCGCGGAGGGCGGCCCGATGCGAGGCAGGCCGAAGATCTCTTCGACGAGCTTGAGGATGCTGGCCGACTCGTACTGCGTGTGCGAGACGTAGCCGGCCTTCGCCCCCGACGCGATGCGCGCGTAGGGCGAGATCACGATGAGCGGCACCCGGATACCCAGGCCGCGAAAATCGCGATGTGGAGGAACGGCGTCGTCGTACCAGCCGCCCCAGTCGTCCCAGAGGACGACGATCGCCGTTGACTGCCAGTACGGGCTCTCGCCGATGGCGTTCACGATCGAAGCGACCCAGGACGGGCCGCCGTCGCCGCCGCTGCCGGTGTGATCGGAATCCTCCCAATCCGGAACGACCCAGGAGACGCCGGCGAGATTGCCGCCGGCAACGTCGCGCAGGATGGCCGTCTGCGGCGAGATGACGTTCTTCCAATCCGGACCGTAGCGGACGGCGCGAATCGAATCGAACTCCGACCACACCTTCCCGCCGATCTTGCTAAGTCTGGGAGCGTAGTACTTCCACGAAACCTGCGCTGCATCGAGGCGGTCGGCGATCGTCGGAAAATCGTGCAGGCACGGGAACGGTCCGTTGAAATGCACGACGCGATTGCGATTGAGCGTGACCGAGCGCGTGTGCGGCGGGGCGTCGCACCCCCAAGGCAGACCGTCCGGCGCATCCACCTCGGCCCGCGGGCCGCCGTCGAGCAGCGTGTTCGCCGCGATCAAGCTCAAGTGCGCGGTGAAGCTGGGTCCGAACTCGAGCGGGAACATCCGGTCGGCGAGCACGAACTCGCGCGCCATCGCCCAATACGGTGCGGACTCTTCGCGCGGTACGTACGCGTATGCGTAGTCGCGCGGTCCGCCATAGAAGCGCTCGCCGCCAAATCCGTTCATCTTGCCGCCGTTGTAGGAGCCGATCGCGTCGCGCCAGTTGTTCTCGATGTCCCCGGGATCTTCCAGGCGCGTCGGATGGAGCGCGATCTTCCTCGTGCCCGCGTACCCAAATCGCGGAGCATCGGCGCCGGGAAATCCGCTGAAGAGGTTGTCGAAACTGCGATTCTCCTGCACGACGATCACGACGTGTCGCACGTACGGCTGCGCAGAGCCCGCCGGCGGCGTGGTGGTTCCGGTCGCGCCCTGGGCGCAGCCGGCGCACGCAAATGCTGCGGCAACTGCCGCTAGCCTTGCACGGCGATGAAAGCGCATCGTTTTGAAATTTTCTACGGGCGCAGCGCCGCGCCTGCGCGCGAGCGAAGGTGCCGAGCATGCCGCTACGGTATAGACGCACTCTCGGAGGTGCCTTTATGAAGTCTTTACTCGCAGTTATCGTCACGCTCGGCGTCGTGACGCTCTCGGGATGCGGGAGCAGCGGACTCTCGACCGTCTCGCAAGCCGGCGCAACTGCCGCGCAGCCCGCCGCATCGTCCATCTCGATTCCGCCTGACGTCGCCCAACCCGACGTTGCGGCCGCGCGCTACTGCGTGCAGACGCACGGCGAGGTGATCGTCCGTCATCCGGTCTACGGTTCGAACGGGTCGCAGCTGCTCTTCCTCGCCGGCGTGCGCTCGTTCTGCCAGTACACGCGCAAGAAAGACGGCTCGCGCATTCACATTCTGCTCGCCACGCTCTACACGACGAAGCCGTCGCTGGCCGCGCTGGCCTACATTCTCAAGCCGGCCATGGGCTCGGGGTGCCAGGGCAACCCGGCATCGTGCTACTGCTCGCAGCTCGGCGGATCCGATCAGTTCGGCGGCACCACCGGCGCAGGCGGAGGGTGGTATAACAAGAACGCGGTGGATCAGACGCTCGAAGCCTGCATCTTCCCGGATATGTCGTCCATAGACTCCTGGGGCCTCGCCTATCACTCGGCCGGCATCATCCGCGGCATAGACCTCACGAAGGTGATGCGCTACAAGTATCCCGGCTAGAGAAAGAACGGGATCGCCGCGAGCTGGAGCAGCGTGGAAAACAGCACGAGCCCGACGATCGAATGGTCGAGCAGAACGCCGCTGATCGCGCTGCCGGCGAACCACGCGACGCCGACGACGAGGCCGTAGAGGCCAAAGCCGCTCGCGCGCTTGCGCTGCGAGAGCACGGTCGCGACGAGCGCCAGGAGCAGCGCGTCTTGGACGGCCGTGCCTAAACCCCAGAGCGCGGCGCCCGCTTTAGCGATCGCGCCCGTTCCCAAAAACGCCATCGGCGTCGCGGCGGCCCCCAGAGCCAGCGCGACGCCGACCGCAGGCTTGCCTATCCGGTCGTAGGCGCGCCCGAGCACCGGCGCGCCAACGGCGCCGACGGCCATCGCCACCGCGAACCATACCGAGATCGCCGGGACGCCGACGACGTGATCGCGCGCAAAGCGGAACGCGATGAGCGCAAAATCCGCATACCCTGCCGCAACGAGCGCGCCGCCGATCGCATAGCGCCGGAACGCGCGTTCGTCGCGCAGCATCGGTTCTTCTTCTTCGTGCGCCAAGCGCGGGCGCGGCACGAGCCCTGCTCCCGCAAGGTGCGCGAACACGAGACATGCAAGCGTCAGCAGCGCTGGAACGAGGAGAATGCCGAAGCCGGCCGTGTAGCCGCCGCGCACGATCGCGTAGGCAACGATGAGCGGCCCCGCCGTCGCGCCGATTTGATCGAGGGCCTGATTGATCCCGAATGCGCGACCGCCGCCGATCTCGCGCCCGGCTTCGGAGATGACCGCGGAGATGACCGGCTTACGAATGCCGCGTCCCACGCGCTCGCCGACGATCAAACCCGCCGCCGCGGGCCAACTGCCGGCCAGCGCGAGCGCGGGCACGCAGAGCAGGTTGATCGCATAGCCGATCCACGCTTCGAGCCAGTAGCGGCCGGTGCGATCGGCGATGCGGCCGGAGAACCAGCGAATCGCGTACCCCGCGAGCTCGCCGCCGCCGGCCACGAGGCCGATCGCCGCACCGCTCGCGCCGAGATGCCCGAGGAACGCGCCGTTGACACCGCGCGAGCCCTCGTACGTCATGTCCGCGAAGAGGTTAACCGCGCCCATGACCAGCACGAAGCGCAGCGCGCGCTTTGCTTGCATCCCGCTAACTAGCCGGAGGCGCGCAACGGCTCCTCCAGGATCTTGCGTTAGCGAATGCGCTTCGAGAGGCGCAGCGCGCGGCCGCCCTCGAGAAACTCGACGCCGTCGAGGACGGCGTACATGATGAAGAGCCCGTAGCCGCGCAGCGCGCCCTGCGGAGGCGCCGAGACGGTTGCCGGGGGCTCGAAGCCGCGCCCACGCCCGCGGATCTCGGCATGCAGAGAGCGGTCGTCGCGCCAGCACTCGACCGTGACGGTCGGCCCGCCGCCATGCTCGACGAAGTTGGCGAGCGCCTCGCCCAGCGCGATCTCTAGGTTAGCGAGGTCATCGCCCTGGAGGTAACTGCTCGCAAAGGCAACGACATGCTTGCGGGCGCGGCGTGCGCCCTCGGCCGAGCATGGAAACGAAGCGCGCGAGCGCGGCGTCCGGAGCACCGTTCATAGGTACTTCCACAAAGCGGCCGCTCCTAATCGGCAGGAGCGTCCTCCGGGTGGGGCGATGCCGGCATGGGGCCGCTGCGCATCGGCGGCCCTTTCATGCCGGCGGCCGAGCGAATGGCATCCACGTCGTTGACCAGCGCGGTGCCGAGGTCGTCCTTCGGCGGGCAGTCCAGATCCGGAGAGGTCCAGCCCTGCCACGTGATCCGCGTCGTGGTCCCGAACGACGCGCTCTTCATGCAATGCACGGTGGCGGCATTGCCTTTGCGCGCAGCGGCCAGATCGGCAAAGAAACGCGTCGTCGTCGCCGCAGGCACGCTGAAGTTCTTCGCGGCGCTCTGCGGCGCGCCCGAAGCATTCTCGACCGCGAGCGTCGCGGCTCCGTCGGACGAAACGGTGATCTTGTAGGCGAGCGAGTTCGTCGAGCCCGAGTTGGCGATCACCGCGTTCTCGAGCGGCGCCGCGCCGCCCAGTGCTGCGAAGGCAAGCCCGCCGAAAAGCGCCGCGCGCAGCAGCGCGCTAAAACCCGGAAACGCGCGCGGGCGTTCCCCAACCTGTCGGTCCATCGTATCCTTCTTTCGCTTGACAGAAGTAGGCAACGGAACAGCTTCCATTGCTTCCGGTCGTCACGTCGCGGTATGCCGCACCGCTGCCGTGGCGCCAAATCCATGCCGGCGCATTCGCGCGGGCGAGCCCCGGTCCGACGGCAAAAGCCGCCGCGACGATTGCGGAGGCCGCGCTCGTACCGCCCGCCTGCAGCCACCCGCCCTCGCCGCCATCGTAGACCGCAACGCCGCTCTGCGGATCGGCCACGGCGGCGACGTCCGCTTCCGCGCGCATCGTGCACTCTTTGAGGTGCTGCCACTGCGGCTTGCTCACGTACGCACTGCAGCCGCTGCCGCCGTTCCGCCAGGCGCTCTCGGTCCACGATCTATTCTGCCCGGGTGGCGAAAGCGTCGTACCACCCACGCAAACGACGCCTGCGAAGCTGCACGGCTGGCGCGGGCCGTAGCCTTCGTCGCCGGCCGGCGCCGCGATCACGCGGCCCGAATGGTCGTAGGCGGAGAGCGATGCGCGATCTTCCGCACCGCTGTATCCGGCGTCAATTACGGTCGCGCTCGACGCGGCGGCGGTGACCGCCGCTGCCAGGTCGGTATCGGCGTCGCTCTTGGCAAGTACGAGCAGAAGTTTGCAGTTCGGGCAGATCGCCGAGAGCATGTCCAGATCGAGCGCCGCCTCGAGCGGCCAATGCACGCCCGTCCGATTCGCCGGCGGCAACGGCGCGGCGCGCCCGCTTTCGTTGACGATGCGCAAACAGCCGCTGCTCTGCGCGCACGCCGGCAGACCCATGCTCTTTCGATAGACGGCCAGATCGCTCGCCGCACCCGGATACGCATACGCCGCGATCGCCGCGACGGTTACGCCGCGCCCGCCTTGCTTGGCGGCCGCGGCTAAGCCGTATGCCGCCTGCAAATCCGACGCACAGTACGGCGCCGTGCGATTGCACGCACTGCCCGCCGTTCTGCCGAAAGCTTGGCCGAGCGAGTCGCCGTGATACCCGCTCGCCGGCGCGCCGCCGGAATCGGCGCGCACGATCGCGTCGCAGGTGCGCCGATGCGCCGATGCGGGGTGCGAACATGCGAAACGCACGGCCGGGGCTTGGGCGGACGGCGCGGGCGAGCCGGCCGAAACCGGTGCGTCTGCGTTGCTGCTATCGTCCGCCGCGTCGTCTTGAGAGACGGGCGGAGCGTCCTGCGTCTTCGCCGCGTCTGCGGGGCCGCTTTGCGTGACGGGCGCCGCCCCTTGCGGCGCCGGCGGCGTATCCGGCAGCGATGTCTGCTCCATCGAGCCCGAACAGGCGGTCATAGCAAGCGCGAGCACGGCTGCGGCGAGTAGTTTGGGCATCAGTCCTCCGATCGGTCTGCCGCTCTAGAATGCACCGATACCCTTAGGACTTCCCCAGCCCGTGGGTCCGTCGAATCCGACCCGGGCGTAGCAGATGTAATGCACCACCGAGGCACAGTTGACTCCCAGCTTGGCATCCAGGTTGTTGCCGAGCGTAACGTCGTAGACGTGTCCGGCGTGGTGCTTCCAGAGACCGGAGGCGCCGCTTTGGGTCGCGGCATTGCCGGCCAGCGCGTAGACCGAGGCGATCATCGGCGTCGAAGCGCTCGTTCCCCCGAAGAGGTACCAACAGCTCGGCGGCGTGCATACGCCGATCTCCGAGTTGTAGACGACCACCGGCGTGCGCAGCGATGCGTCGGCCGAAATATCGGCTTCGGAGCGCATGCCGCACTGCGTATCCGTCTGCCACGGCGGCTTGGAGATCTTCTTGCTGCAACCGCTGCCGGTCGCGCCGCACGGCGAACTCCCGGAGCCGCAGAAATCGAACGTCCAGTCGTTCCAGACGTTCTCGCTCCAGCCGCGCGAGTTGTTCGCGCGCACGAGATGCGTGCCGCCCACGCAGACGACGTACGTATACGAACAAGGCTGGTACGGGCCGCCTTGATAGCGCCCGCCGCCGCCGTTGTCGCCCGCGGCCGCCGCGATGACGACGCCGGGCTGATGGAAGTCGCCGTTGTCGGGGCCGCTCTCCGGCGAGCCCCAGGACGCGCTTACGTACTTCGCGCCGATCGTGCTGCCGGCCGTCTTCACGCCGGCGTAGAGGTTGCTCGTGTCGTTGTTGTTCGTCTGAACGAGAACGATCTTGCAGTTCGGACAGATCGCCGAGACCATGTCGAGGTCGAGCGACTCCTCACCGCGCCAGTCGTCGTTCGGCGGCGGCTCCCCCGGAAGCGGTGAAGGATTGCCTTCCTGATTGACGATGCGCAGGCATTTCGTTGCCGTCGAACACGCGGGAAGGCCCATCGTCTTTCGATACTGCGCGAGGTCGCCGGCCGCGTGATGGTAGCCGTACGCGTCTACGATCGCGACGACTTTGTCTTTTCCGTCGGTGCCCGAAGGCAGCGCGTACGCCGACTGCAGATCCACCGGGCAATACCCTTGCCCGTAGAACGGGCACCTGGCGTAGCCGGCATCCGGGGCGAGCTGCGCTTGGGGCATGAAGTCCGTGCGCACCTGCGCGAAGCACTCGGCGCGTCCGATCGAAGGTGCGCCGCAGAGGTCGTGCACCGGGTTCGTCGTCAAAAACGGCACGTCGCCGCTGCCGGGGCCGGAGAGGGCGCCTTGTGACGGCCAGCGAGGGCGCCATTCCGGCGCTCGAACAGGCCGAGAGCCCAAGAATGGCCGCCGCCGTCAGTACTCGAACGAGAACGCTGTTCACGAGGGAACCTCCAGATAAAGAGCTACGCCGCTTACTAAGGAACGCAGCCGGAGCTGCGATAGTTTCCGTAGCAGGCAAAGGAACTTGCATGCCGCGCCGTTCTCCCCCTATGGAATGCCGCGTCCCCACGCCGCTCCGACGCGATTTGTTGATCGTAGGCAACGGAGCGGAGATCGTAGCGAGCGATTTCGTCGCTCCCAGCCGCGCGCATAAGAAGCCGAGCGACGCGCTGCTCCAGGAGGCCGCGGCACAGGTGCGGGCATACTTCGCGCGCCGCTTGGGCCGTTTCGATCTTCCACTGGCACTCGATGGAACGCCGTTTCAACTGCGACGCCTGGCGCGCCGTCGCCGCGCTCGGGTTCGGGGAGTTCGTCTCCTATGCCGACGTCGCGCGTGCGATCGGGCGTCCGCTCTCGCATCGTGGCGTCGCCGCCGCGATGGGAAAGGCGCCGCTCGACCTGTTCGTTCCGGCGCATCGCGTGCTCGGCGCGGACGGGCGCATCAAGGGGGCGTCGCCGGGTTCCCTGCGGATTGCGCTCGCGGCTTTCGAACGCCGACGCGCAGCACGGTGAGCGATGCCAGCGCAAAGCTGAAGCCGCTCAGTCCGAAGACCGCCTGATAGCCGGCGCGCGTGCCGTGGAACGCGCCGATGAGCCAGCCGCCGACGAGCGGCGCCACGACGTTCGGAAGCGTCGTCGCGACGCCCCACAGTCCCAGATCGCGCGCGACGTCGCGCAGCTTTGGAATCGCATCCATCGCCAGCGCCCATCCGCTCGAGATGATGCCGCCGAATCCGATGCCGAAGAGCACGGCAAATGGCAGCATCCAGCGCAGCTCGGGCGCGAGCGCGAAGCCGATCGTTGCGGCAGCCATCGAAGCACCGGCGAGCGCGGTCACGATCTTGCGCGGATAGCGGTCCGAAAGCAAGCCGAGATAGATGCTCGAGGCGACCGCGCCGACGATGGTCGAGAACGCGTAGAGCGCGGTGCCGGCGGAGGGGTTGTCCACCTTCTGCACGTCGCGGAAAAAGTAGAGCACGAACGTCTGCAGCATGATGAGTCCGAAGAATACGAGCGTGCGCGCGATGAAGACGACGATGAAATCGTGCCAGTCTCGCACGTGCGCGTGCTCCTCGTCGTGGTAGACGCCCTCGCCGACGGCCAGCAGCGAGAGGCCGCCGAGCGTCATGAACGCCGCAACCGCCAAGAACGTGTAGCGCGGATCCGGCATGTAGCCGGCGATCGCAAAGCCGAGAATCGTGCCGGCGAGCGTCACCGCGCCGCGCACCCCCGAGACCGCGCCCCAGTTCGCGCGCGGGACCGACTCCGGCAGCAGGGCCTGATACGCGCTCAGCGCCACGTTCGCGCCGGCCGTGGAGAGGATGAGAAAGAGCGCGAAGGACCACAGCGAGTGCGCGTAGGCCAGCGCGGCAAGCGCGGCCACGTCAATCGCGATGCCCGCGGCGACGAAGGCGCGGCGGGACCCGCCGCGACGGCGCAGCGCGTCCGACATCCAGCCCGACAGCGGCGGCACGACCATGGTGGCGAGCGCGGCGATGCTGACGAGCAAGGAGAGCACGAGCACGTGATTCTCGGGCGCGAGACGGAGCGTCGCGGCCGGAACGGCGATCGTCATCAAGGCGGTGTCCTGGAACATCAACGGCGCCCAGAGCGCGTTAAGCATGACCCAGGAACCGATCTCGCGCGCGCGAGTCGCAGCGTCGCTCACGAGGGTCGAGTTACTCTTTTACCGCGTCTATGAGGACGATGCCGCGACCGCCGAAATCGCGAAGCTGATCGAGCGAAGAGATCGCCGCACCGATCGGCGTATTCGGGCTCGTCGCCTCGCTCAAGGTAAAGCCGGTCTGCTTCTTTGCCTGCGCGTCGAGCGGATCGCGCAGCGTGCGCGGCAGCAATTTGAACTTTCCGATCACGCCCAGCATCGGACCGGCCTTTTCGTCGAGCATCTGCGGGTCCACCGCAAGAACGACGATGCCGTGGCGGCGCCCGTCCTGCGTTCCCTGGAACGCGATGAAATCCACGCCGAGATCGCGGGTGTGCGTTCGCACCGCTTCGATGCCGTTGCCGGTGACCGCAAGCGCGTAGCCGGCCGGAGGGTGCGCGCCCAGATCGTCGAGCCAGGCTTCGAGTGCCGGCATGAGCGCCTGCGTGCCCGCGACGACGTCGTGCCCGTCGTAGGTGCCCTTGCCTTCGGAGAGGATAGCGCTGTCGGCGAGCCCGGGCTTGCCCCCGATCGTCGTGTGCCACTCGTGCGACGAGAGCACTTCCGCGCCGTCGAACATCGGGAAATTGACCGGATTCGTAGCGGCGGGAGAGGGGCCACCTGCCGCGTCCGAGTGCTTAGAACCCGAGCAGGCCGCTAGTAACGCGGCCGCCGCGAGCACCGCCAAATGGGAGCGCTTCATCTCGAGAGCCGATTCGAGGAGAAGGCCGTCGCCCCCCGTAAGCCATCGGGCCAGTGAGCAAAGCACTTTCGTACGGATCCTACCTGAAAATTTCCGAGCTCTTGGGCTTGCAGCAGCCGCTTTCCCGGCCCGAGCAGCACGACGAGATGCTCTTCATCATCATCCATCAGGTGTACGAGCTTTGGTTCAAGCAGCTGCTGCACGAGCTGGACGCGACGATGCACGCGCTCGACGCCGACGATCTCCTGCGCGTCGCCAAGCATTTCCGCCGCATCCACGCCATACAGCGCCTTCTGGAACAGCAGGTAGACGTTCTCGAGACGATGACGCCGCAAGAGTTCAATCGCTTTCGCGACAATCTGAATCCCGCAAGCGGTTTTCAGTCGGTGCAGTTCCGGGAGCTCGAGTTCGCCTGCGGCCTGCGCCGCACCGAGTTGCTCGCTTCGATCGAGATGGACGATCCACAGCGAGCGCGCCTGGATCGCCGCGCCGCCGAACCCTCGCTCTACGACCGCGCCAAAGGCTTGCTGCGCCGCCGCGGCTTCGCGGTGGACTCATCCGACGAGCTCGTCGAGAGTTTCCGGCGTATCTATACCGATGAGGCCGCCTACTACGATCTCTACCTTCTGCTCGAAGATATGATCGAGTTCGACGAACGCGTCTTGCTCTGGCGCGGGCGCCACGTGCGAATGGTCGAGCGCATGATCGGCCAGAAGCACGGCACGGGCGGCTCGCCCGGAGCGCGCTACCTGGAGCGCACGCTCGGCTATCGCTTCTTCCCGGAACTTTGGGACGTACGCACCTACCTCGGCGCCGGGGACTACGCATGACCGCCGCCGCGATGCGAGAGCAGTTCCCGATTTTGGGCACCTCCACGTACCTCGTGAGTCATTCGATGGGCGCCGCACCGGTGCGCGCGCGCGAATCGCTGGGCGCGTACTGGGAGGAGTGGGCGGCGGAGGGCCCGGAGGCCTGGGAGCGCTGGCTGCCGGCGATCGGAGAGATCGCCGACGGCATCGGCGCGATAATCGGCGCGACGCCGGGATCCATCTTCCTCGGGCCCAACGTCTCGGTGCTGCAGGCGGCGCTGGCCACCTGCCTCGACCTGACCGGCGAACGCAACGAAGTCGTCTACGAGGCGCTGCAGTTTCCATCGCTCACGTACGTATGGCGCGAGTGGGAGCGCTACGGCGCCTGCACGCGCGTCGTACCCTCCGACGACGGACGCACGATTCCCACCGAGCGCATCTTGGAGGCGATCACGGAGCGGACCGCGATCGCCGTCCTCTCCCACGCATACTACGTCTCCGGCGCGATCGCCGACGTGCGTGCGATCCAAGCGCACTGCCGCAAGGTCGGTGCACTGCTCTGCGTGGACGCCTATCAGACGACCGGCGTCTATCCGTACGACGTGACGCAGTGGGATCTCGATATCGTAACCGGCGGCTCGCACAAGTGGCTCTGCGGCGGACCGGGCTGCGGCTGGATCTACGTAAAACCCTCGCTGCTCGACGCGCTGCGCCCGGCGGTGACCGGCTGGATGGGGCACGAGCGCCCCTTCGCCTTCGAACCGGCACCAATCGTGCACGCGCGGTCCATGTACCGCTTCGGGCACGGCACGCCGACGATTCCCGGCTACGTCGCCGCCAAACCGGGGCACGAGATCGTCGCCTCGCTCGGGGTCGCCCGCATCCGCGAACACAACGTGCGCCTGACCGACAAGATCGCGGCGATGGCGCTCGAACGCGGCCTGCGCGTGAGCACGCCGCTGGAGGCGCCCAAGCGCACCGGCTGGATCGGCATGGATTTCGAAGGCGCGGGCGATGCGTGCCGCGAGTTGACGCGCCGGCGCGTCTTCGTGGATTACCGGCCCGGCTGCGGCATTCGCGTGAGCCCGCACTTCTATACGCAAGACCACGAGGTAGACGCCTTCTTCGCAGCGCTCGACGACCTGCGCTAGGCGGCGACTCCGTCATGGAAACGGCATCCATGATCGTGGACCACACCCGTATCGGCGCCGCATTTCGGCGCCTTTCTCTTCCCGTTGCCGTACAGATGCTCGGCGATCAGCTGCTCGGTACGGCCGATACGATCGCCATCGGCGCGATGGGTACCGTGGCGCTCGCGGGCGCGACCGCTGCGAACACGGTCTTCCTCGCGCTCGCCTTCGCGATCTTCGGCTTTCTCAGCGGCATCTCGATCGTCGCAGCCCAGCGCATCGGCGCGCACGACGTTGACGGCTTCGGCCGTACGGTCCGCGCGGGCCTCACCGTGCCGATGCTCGCCGGCGTCACGTTCTTCGTTGCCAGCATCTTCGGCGCGGGCGCGGCGATGCACGCCATGGTCGGCGAACTCGCCAGCGCCCACGCGAGCGCATCCTACCTCGTGTTGCGTTGCGCCTCGCTCCTTCCGATGGCAATCTCCGGTACGCTCATCGTGGCGCTGGGCGCGGCCGGCAACCGTCAAATCGGCGTGCTCGTGCTGCTGATCGTGAACCTCGTGCACATCCCGCTGCTCCTCATCCTCGGGCTGGGTTGGCTCACGCACCATCCGTTCGGCATCGCCGGCGCGGGAGCGTCCTCGCTGCTCTCCGAGACGATTGCGGCGATCTACGCGTTGACGTACGTTGCCCGGCGCCCGGAGTATCGCGTCTTCGCCGAGCGCACGTTCTCGTGGGCGCTGGCGCTGCGCTGCGCGCGCCTGGGCCTGCCGGAGGCGGTCTTCCTGCTCGGCGTGCTCGCACCCGACATCTTCATCGTCGCGATGCTCGCGCCGCTGGGCGCGATCTTCGTCGCGGCCTTCCGCGCGCTCAACGTCGTCTCGGACTTGACCTTCGTGGTCCCCAGCCCGCTGCAGCAGGCCGCGCAGATCGTCGTCGGACAGCGCTTAGGCGCGGGCGACCCGGCCGGCGCGAAGTGGTTCTTCGAGCGCGCGCGCCGCGTGGCGTTCCTCGTGACGACGCTCGCGGGCATCGTCACCGCACTCCTGGCCTGGCCGCTCGCCTACGTGTTTACGCTCAATGCAGCCGTCGCGTCGCTCGCGGCGCTCCCGCTCGCGCTGCACATGGCGACGCTCCCACTCAAGGGATGGGCGATGGTTTCGCTCGCGCCGATTCGGGCCTCGGGCGACACGCGCTTTTCCATGATCGTCGGCATCCTCTGCAGCGCGCTCGTGATACCGTTTGCCTGGATCGGGATCGAACATCTGCACCTGGGCCTGTACGCCGTTCCGATCGGCTGGATCGCCGCGTGGCTGCTGCGCGCGGCGCTGACGCAGTGGCGCCTGCGCGACGGCGCGTGGATGCGGCATTCGCCGCTGGCCGCGTAGCGAAGCGGTCAGGGCGGGTTTTCCGGCGAGGTTGGCTAAGGGCCAGCCATGGCGTTCACCGAGGGATTCGTCTCGGAGCTGGTCGGCCGGCAAGCGACGATTAACGAACTGCCGATCGGAAAGGTAGCCGACTTTCTGGTCGGTACGCCCGACGCCGTCTTTCCGCAGGTGGATGGACTGGTCATCAAGACCGCGCAAGGCCTGCGCTTCGCCCCGATCGAGACGGTGATGGACGTTGACCGGGGCGGCACGGTTGCCCTCACGATGGCGCCCAAGGAACCGGCCCCTCCGCAGATCGAGGAGCTCTACCTCGTCGCCGACCTGCTCGACAAGCAAATCGTAGACGTAGACGGACGCAAAGTCGTCCGCATCAACGATATCGAGCTGGCCAACGCCGGCGGCCAACTCCGCGTCGTCGCGGCCGACGTCGGGATGGCCGGACTGCTCCGCCGCTTGGGTCTGCGCACCTTCGGTCAGCGCTGGCTCGCGCGCCTGACGAACGTCCCGCGTTCGATGATCGCGTGGGACTCGGTCGCCCCGATCCGTGAGGCCAACCCCTCGCACGTGAGGCTCTCGGTCAAAGAGAGCCGCCTGGCGCGGCTGCATCCTTCGGAACTGGCCGAGATCATCGGCGATCTCTCCACGCGCGAAGCCGCGGCAGTGGTCGGCCAGCTCGACGACGAGACGGCGGCCGACGCATTCGAACACCTCGACGCCGACACGCGCAAGAACCTCATCGAGGATTTAGGCACCGAGCGCGCCGCGGACATCATCGAAGAGATGGACGCCGACGATGCGGCGGACCTGCTCGCCGAACTTCCGGAGGAGCGCCAGTCGCAGCTCCTCGCCGAGATGAGCGCGTACACCGCCGGCGAGCTGCGCGAACTCGTCAAGTATCCCGAGGATACGGCCGGCGGCATGATGACGACGGACTACCTCTGGATCTATCCGCACCGCACGACCGAGGCGACGATCCGCAAGATTCGCGAGATCGCGCCGGTCTCCGAGTTCATCTACTACCTCTACGTGCTCGACAAGCACGACCATCTGCTCGGCGCGCTCTCGCTGCGCGCGCTGCTGCTGGCGTTGCCGACCGCCTTCATCGAGCGCATTATGGAGACGGATTTGGTCACCGTCGCTCCCGACACGCCCGCCGTGGACGTCGCTTCGACGATCGCGAAGTACGATCTGCTCGCGGTGCCGGTGGTGGACGACGCCGGCACGATGCTCGGCATCGTGACCGTGGACGATGCGATAGACGCGATCATGCCGGACGAGATCGCGAAGAAGTTGCCGCACCTGCGGGCGCGTCACCACAAGCATCGCGCGGCGACGTGACTCCGGAGGATATCGTCGAGTACGCCGAAGGCCTCTCGCGCATCGCCGCCTCCGGAGGCGGTCCGAAGGCGCTTGCCGCGCATCTCGCACACGCAACCGGCGGCGGCGTGCTGCTCGAGGACGAACGCTGGCGCCCTTTGGCAACGGCGGGATCGCGCGGCGTTCCGGCGAGCGCGCGCGCCGTCGTCGAAGCGGGCGCGCCGGGCAACGCGGTCCGCGTACGCGCGGGCAGCGCGCCGTTCGGCTGGCTCTCGCTCTTCGGCCCGAGCGACGACGCCGTCGCGAACCTGCTCCTGCGTTTGACCGCCGCGGCGATCGGCGTCGAACTCGCGCGCGAGTCGCGTCCGCCGCGCGACCGGCGCGAGGGCTTTTGGGACGCCGTGCTCTCGCGGACGTTTCACGACGCGACCGCCATGCGCGAAGAGGCTGCAGCCCACGGCATCGCGCTCGCGCCTTCGTACGTCGCGATCGCGCTCGAAAGCGAGGCCGCCGAAGACGGCGATGCGGCGCCCGCATCGCTGCGCGCGCTGGCAGCCGATCACTTCCGCTCCGGCGATGCGGACGTGGGGCTCGCCGAGCGCGGCATCACGCTCTTCGTCTTCGTTCCGGCAGCGCGAGCGGTGGACGCGAGCAACGCCAAGACCGCCGCGACGCTGCTGCCCAAGAGCCTGGCGCGGCGCAAACCGCCGCTGCGCGTCTCGGGCGGCGTCGGCGGCGTCGAACCGCTCGCGAACCTGCAATCCGGCGCTGCCGCGGCCGAGGCGGCGCTGGCAATCGGCCGGCGCATCCACGGCGCCGGCACCGTCGCGGCGTTCGAGGATCTCGGCGCCTACGCACTGCTCTATCGCGGCGCCGACGCCGAACGTCTGCGCGCGTTCGCGGCCGAAACCCTCGCACCGCTGCGAGCGTACGACGAGAAGCACCAGACCGAACTCGAACGAACGCTCAAGCTCTACTTTCACGTCGGTCAAAACGTCAAGGCCGCAGCCGAGCAATTGCACGTCCACCGTCACACCGTCTTCTACCGTCTGCGGCAGATCGCAGAGATCGCGTCGCGCTCTCTCGATAGCCCGCACGACCAGCTCACCCTCCGCCTAGCGATTGCGATTGATGAACTCCACCAATCCTGAACGGCGCCGACCCTCCGGGAAGCGCGAGGTGCTCAAGATCGCGCGCGAATCCGGCGTGCGCTTCGTCCGGCTCGTCTTCGCCGATATCTTCGGCGTCGGCAAGAACGTCTCGATACCGATAGACGAACTCGAGGCCGCCCTCGAAGGGCGCGTCACCTTCGACGGCGGCTCGATCGACGGCTTCGTGCGCGGCGAAGAGCTCGACATGCTGCTGCGTCCGGATCCCGCGACCTTCGCGCTCTACCCATGGCCCGCGCATCCCGACGGACGCGAGGCGCGTCTCATCTGCGATATAGCGATGCCCGACGGGTCGCCCTTCGAAGGCTGCCCCCGCACGACGCTGCGCCGCGCCATCGAGAGCGCGAAGGTGCTCGAACGGCTTGCAGATCGGGCTCGAAGTCGAGTTCTATCTCTTCGAGCGATCGAGCGGCGATGCGGCCTCCACGGCCACGCGCGACGTCGGTTCGTACTTCGACTTCTCCGCAAACGATCGCGGCGAGGAGGCGCGCAACGCGATCGTCGCGGCGCTCCGGGCGATGGGCGTGCCGATTGCGTCCGCGCACCACGAGCACGGCGCGGGCCAGCACGAGATCGACGTCGCGCACGACGACCCGCTGGCTGCGGCCGACCACGTCATGACCCTGCGCACGATCGCAAAGCACGTCGCGGCCGATTTCGATCTCGACGCTACCTTCATGCCAAAACCGCTGGAAGAGCGCGCGGGCAGCGGTCTGCACGTTGATTTCCGGCTCCCGCCGGATCGCGACGAAGAACTCGCGCTCTACGTCGTCGGCGGCCTGCTCGCACACGCTCCGGCGACGACCGCGATCTGCAATCCGACGGTGAACTCCTACAAACGGTTGGTGGCCGCCTGGGACGCGCCCATCTACACGGTCTGGTCGGAGCGCAGCGCGAACGCCCTCGTGCGCGTTCCGCCCGGGCAGCAGCCGCCGCGCGTCGAGATGCGCAGCCCCGACCCCGCCTGCAATCCGTATCTCGCGCTCGCAGTGCTCGTGGGCGCCGCCGCCGACGGCGCCGCGCGCAAAACGCTTCCCGGGCCCGCTCTTGCCGGCTCGACCTACGATTTGAGCGACCGCGAGCGCCGCGAGAGCGGGATCGGCACGCTGCCGAAATCGCTGCGGCAGGCTATCTCCGAACTCGACGCCGATCCGGTCGTGCGAGCGGCGCTAGGCGATCACCTCTACCACGCGTTCCGCGACGCCAAACTCGAAGAGTACGAACGCTACCGGCGCGCCGTGCATCCTTGGGAACGCGAGAGGTACCTGCGGCTCTACTAGAAGGCCCCGATCCCGTCGGGCGAACCCCAGCCGCCTGCGTACGAGTAGGTTGACTCCAGACACGAACCGCCGCAGATGTCGTAGAGATACCGATGGTGCGCCTTCTGCCAGAACGTGCGCCCGCCGTCTTGTTTGGCCGCGTTTCCGGCTAAGCCGAAGACGCCGGCGAGAAGCGGCGCCGACGCGCTCGTCCCTCCGATCGTGAACCAGCCGCCCTCGCCGTACGTGTCGTATTCCGCGATCTGCCAAGCAACGGCCGATGCATCGTTCGTCGCGCGGTACTTGCAGAACGTATCGTGCTGCCACTTCGGCCGCTTGACCCCCTTCAGGCAGCCGCCGCCGCTGCTCGACCACGGCATCTCGCTGTACTGCGATCCGTTCTGCGAGAGCACGGTGCCGCCGATCGCGGCGACGCTGTCGAAGGCCATCGGCGCGCCGCCATCGTTCGAGCCGGCGTCGCCGGCGGAGGCAAGATACGTAACGCCGGGGGTATCGAAATCGGATTTGTCCACGCAGGTCGTAGACCCGTAGCATATCCAGCTGTTGCTGACGACGTGCGCGCCGAGCTTGACGGCTTCGCTCTCGGCCGTCTGCAGATCGCTTCCGCTCGCGCTGTTCGCCTCGATCAAGTAGATCGTGCAGAGCGGGCAGGTCGCCGAAACCATCTCAACGTCGAGATCGTTCTCGACGCCCCAGCCGGTGCTTCCCGCCGGATAGTTGCCCTGCTGGCCGGTCTGGTTGTACTTGTAGAAGTTCGCCGTGCCCAGACCGTACTGCGAACGGTACTTTGCGAGATCGCTCGCGACGTTCGGATTATCGTACGCGTCGACGACCGCCACGATCTGACCCGAGCCCTTCGTAGACGACGGCAGGTTGTAGCGCGCCTGAAAGTTCGGCGGACCCCATCCCGCGACGGCGGGGCGTTCCCGTTGCGCCGGCGATTGCGTTGCGGCGACCGGCGGCTGCGCCCCCGAACAGGCGGCGAGCAACGCGCCGATCGAGACCACACCGGCCGAGCGGTAGAGTCGCTGTATTCTCATCGTTCCCCTCCGGATTGCGGACGCCCGGCCTCGCGTCGCAGGACGCGCCAGGCATGCTCGACGTCTTCTCGCTGCGTTCGCAGGTTGCCGATGGCAAGACGCAAGGCGTAGCGGCCGTTCAGTTTCGTGTGGGAGAGGAAAATCTCCCCGCTCGCGTTCGCCGCCGCGAGGATCGCCGCGTTGCGCTCCTCGAGCGCCTGTTCGTCCAAACCGGCGGGCGCGTAACGGAAGCAGACGACCGAGAGCGGATGCGGCGCCAGCAGTTCCCAATCGGACGCTTCGCGCACCCAGGACGCGAAGGTTTGAGCGAGTGCGATGTGCCCGCGCAGCACCTCGCGCACGCCCTCCGCACCGAAGTGGCGCAGCACGAACCAGAGTTTGAGCGCGCGAAAGCGCCGGCCGAGCTGCAGCCCGTAATCCATGTAGTTGGTCGCGCCGGCCTCGGGCGTCGCCAGATACTCCGGGACGAGCGTGAAGGCGCGGCGCACCGTCGCTTCGTCTTTTAGGAAGAGCACCGAGAGGTCCATCGGCACGAAGAGCCACTTGTGCGGATTCACGACGAGCGAGTCGGCCAGTTCGAGGCTCTCGAGCATCGAGCGAAACTCGGGCAGGATCGCGGCGACTCCGGCGTAGGCTGCGTCCACGTGCAGCCACACGCCCGCCTCGCGCGCGACCGCGGCGATCTCCGTCAGCGGGTCTATGGAGGTCGTCGAGGTCGTTCCGGCCGTCGCGACGACGGCCATCGGTCGCATGCCCGCCGCGCGATCCTCGGCGATGCGCGCGCGCAGCGCGTCGGGCCGCATCCGGAACGCGTCGTCGCACGCGACGCGGACCACGTTCTCCAGCCCGACGCCCAGCGCGATGGCAGCCTTATCGACGTGCGAATGCGTCTGATCGGTGACGTAGATGCGAAGCGGCGGGAGGTCGCGGCCGGTCATGCCCCGCTCGCGAATCTCCAGGCCAAGGGCTTCTCGCGCGGCCGCCAGCGCGGTGAAACCGGCGATCGAGGCCGTGTCGTAGATGATGCCCGTCCAGCCCGCCGGTACGCCGATGAGGCCGCCGAGCCAGCGCATCGTCACTTCTTCGAGCTCTGTCGCCGCGGGAGAGGTGCGCCACAGCATCGCCTTCACGTCGAGCGCGGCGGCCAGGGCCTCGGCATAGACGCCGGCCGGGGCCGCGCTGGTCGCAAAATAGGCGAAGAAGCGCGGGTGGTTCCAGTGCGTGGTGGCCGGCACGACGATCCGCTCGAAGTCCGCGAAGATCCGCTCGAACGGCTCGCCGGTCTCCGGTGCCTCGGCCGGCAAGGCGGCGGTCACCTCGCCTGGGCGTACGGAGGGCATCACCCGGCCCTGCGCCTGCGCGAAGTAGCGCTCGATCCACGCGCTCACGAGCGCGAGGTCCTCGGCGCAAGCCCGGGTGCGGTCGCTCATGCTGGAGTGATAGCGCATCGAAGGTAGAAGGCCCTGGCATGAAATACCGGACCTATCCCAACAGCGACGTGACCGTCAGCGAGGTCGGCTTCGGGCTCTGGACGACCGCTACCGGCTGGTGGGGAACGAAGACGGACGAGCAGGCCGTCGCCATGCTGCGCGACGCGTACGACCGGGGCATCACGCTCTACGACGCCGCCGACGCCTACGGCAACGGACGCTCCGAGGAGCAGCTCGCCGCCGCGTTTTCGGATCGCCGCGAGCGCGTCGTCTACGCGACGAAGTTCGGCTACGACTTCTACAACAACGAAGGACGGCGCGGGCAGTTCGAACTGCCGCACGATTTCTCGCCGGCCTTCGTGCGCAAGGCGCTGGAAGAGTCCCTGCGGCGCCTGCAAACCGAGTACGTCGACATCTACCAGATGCACAACGCGCGCATGGCGCAGGTAGAGGACGACGCGCTCTGGGATCTGCTCGAGTCGTTCAAGCGCGAGGGCAAGGTGCGCATGTACGGCGTCGCGCTCGGGCCGGCGATCGGCTGGCTCTACGAAGGGGTCGAGGCCGTGCGCAAACGCAACGTCGCGACGCTGCAGATCATTTGGAACGCGCTCGAGCAGTACCCCGGGAACGAACAGGTCCGCGCGGCGATCGAGGCGGGTGCCGACACCGGCTACATGATCCGCGTCCCGCATTCCAGCGGCATGCTCGAGGGGCACTACACGCTCGAGACGACCTTTCCGAAGAACGACCACCGCAGCCATCGCCCGCGCGAATGGCTGGTCAACGGGCTGCAAAAAATCGAGACGCTGCGCTTCCTCGAACGCCCGGATCGCACGCTCGGCCAAGCGGCGATTCAGTGGCTCCTGGCCGAACCCCGCGTGATGACCGTGCTGCCGAACATCTACGACGCGGACCAGCTCGCCGAGTTCGCGGCGGCCCCGGATACGCCGGCGCTCACGCAGAGCGAACTCGACCGGGTCGCGGCGCTCTTCGAGACGAACTTCGGCGTCGAGGAGCCGGCGATGGCCTTCAAGGGCACGATGTCGCCGGCGCTGCCATGAAACACACCCACGTTCACACCCCGCACGCTCCCAAACCGATCGGCCCGTACAGCCAGGCGATCCAGAGCGGCGCGGAACTCTACTGCAGCGGGCAGATTGCGCTCGATCCGAAGACCGGCGAACTCGTCGGCGGCGACGTCACCGCGCAGACCGAACGCGTCATGGAGAACCTCAGCGCCGTGCTCTGCGCGGCCGGCTACGAACTGGGCAGCGTCGTGAAGACGACGATCTACCTCGTAGACATGGACGACTTCGCGGCCGTCAATGCGGTCTACGACCGCTACTTCGGCGCGACGAAACCCGCGCGTTCGACCGTCGCGGTAAGAGCGCTGCCGCGCGGCTGCCGCGTCGAGATAGACTGCATAGCCCGCGAGTAGGTTACTGCGGCGTGGTTGCGGGCGAGCTCGCGAGGCGAGCCGACTCTTCTTTGGCGATCTCGGCAACGTCGGGATCGAGCGAATCTGCCGCCGCTTTGAGCTGCGCTATCGCGAGCGCACGCTGCCCCTGCGCCGCATAGGCGCGTGCGAGGAGGTAGCGCACGCGCCCATCCCACGGCGCAGCCGCGACGCCCTTGAGCAGCGCGGACTGCGCGAGCTGATAGAGCCCGTTGTGCTCGTAATCTATGCCGAGGTTGACGTACGACTCGGGGACGTACGGGTTGACCGCAACCGCCTGCACGTAGTACGCCACCGCGCGCTTCCAATCGCCCTTCAAGTCGGCAATGTATCCGAAGTTGACGATCGCTTCGGGGCGTTCGGGCTCCAAGCGATGCGCCTTCGTAAAGGTGTCGAAGGCTTGGCTCTCCAGCCCAGCCTGCAGTTCGGCAACGCCGAGGTTGTCGAGGCAGGCGTAATTCACCGGATCGAGGTTCAGGCACTCTTGGAGGACGTTCGTCGCCGCGACGTGGTTCCGCTCGTCGAGATAGGCCATTCCCAGGCCATTGAGCGCGGCGATCGAACGCGGGTCGCTGTCGAGCGCGCGGCGGAAATAGACGACGGCCTCTTGCGGGCGGTGCATCGTTTGGAAGACTTCGCCGAGCTCTTCCTGCGTGTCGGAGTCGTTCGGATCGGCATCGGCGGCACGCTGCATCTGCTGTTGATAGCTAACGAGATCGCCCTTGCGCAGATGGAGCAGCACGAGGTCGCGGATGGAATCGGTGCCCGGAAGGGCGCTCTCGAACTGCGAGATGGCGACGTCCACGCGGTTCTCCGTCGCGTAGACGACGCCGAGCCGGTTGTGCGTCTCTTTGTCGTGCGGGTTGCGCGCGAGCAGCTGCTGGTAGACCTGCTCGGCCTTATCGAAATGCCCTTGGCGGTAGTAGAGGTCGCCGAGGAATCGCGCCGCGTCGACGGCGTCCGGATGGGAGGCCACGAACTCCGCGAGCTGATTCACCGCGCCGTTCATGTCGCCGGCGGCGATCTGCTCGCGCGCGTAGGTAATCGCGGCCTGCTGGTCCACGCTGGCGTGCGCGTCGGCGGGGACGATCGTCGTCGTTTGGGCCGCGGCGGCGCCTCCCGACAGCAGCGCAAAGGCCAGGGTCAGAATGAGCCGCGCGGGGCCGCGGGAGAAGCGTCGGGACATACGTTCGTACCTCAACGCCAGTATAGCGCACCGCCGGGCGGCGGCGTGACTAGCGGACCAGCGGGAGAATATTGCTGGGCGTGAGCGGGTAGAGCGCCATGACGACCACCCCCACCGCGCAGACGGCGACGCTGGCCCAGGCGAGCGGGACGAAGGGTCGGACGCCGGGCGCGTGGGGGTCTTCAGGCGCGCCGTACATCGCGCGCACGACCTTCGCGTAGGCGTAGAGCGAGACGGCCGTTCCGACGATCAGCAGAGCCGCGAGCCAGACGTAACCGGTCGAGAGGGCGGTAGATAGGATGAGGATCTTTCCGAGGAAGCCCGCGGTCGGCGGCAGTCCCGCCAGCGCGAGGAGAAAGACGGTCATCGCGGCGGCCAGGTACGGGCGTCGGCGCGCAAGGCCGCGATAGGCGTGCAGCTCGGCGCCTTCTTCGTCCTCGCCCGAGAGCGATGCGATCACCGCGAATGCCCCGAGGTTCATGAGCGCGTACGCGCCCAGGTAGTAGAGCGCGTAACGCAGTCCTAGCGGCGTGCCGCCGGCCAACGCGGCGAGAATGTACCCGACCTGCGCGATCCCCGAATACCCGAGCAGCCGCTTGAGGTCGTGCTGGGCGAGCATGCCCACGTTGCCCGCCACCATCGAAATACCGGCGACGATCCAGACCGGCAGCAAGAGCCGTTCGCCGATTCCGGGCGGCAGCGCGGCATACGCGAAGCGCGCGAAGACCGCCAGCGTTGCCGCCTTCGTCGCGACGCTCATGAACGCGGTGACGGGAAGCGGCGCGCCCTGGAACACGTCCGGCGTCCAGGTATGAAATGGAACGAGGCTGAGTTTGAATGCGATCCCGATCAGAAACATCCCCGCGCCCATCCAGAAGAGCGGGTTGGCGGCCAGCGAAGGGCTGACGAGATCCGCAAGCGCGACGCTGCCGGTCGCGCCGAAGAGCAGCGCCATGCCGAAGAGCAGAAAGCCGGTCGCAGTCGAGCTGAGGATGAGATACTTGAGCGCGGCTTCGCGCGCGGTCTTGCGCTGCGCGGCGGCGCAGAGCGCGTAGAGCCCGAGCGAGAGCAGCTCCAGGCCCAAAAAGATCGTCATGAGATTGGCGGCGCCCGCCATGAGCATCGCGCCGCATGCGCTCCAAAGCATGATCGCGGTCGAGCCGGCGACGGCCGGGCGCGGACCGACGGCCGCGTAGAGGATCACCGAGCCTGCGACCGCCACGAGCACGATCTCTTCGAAGACGGTCGTGAAGCCGCCGGTCATGAAGCCGCCCGCGAAGGCGGCGTAGTCGTGCCCGAACTGGCCCGCGGCCAGCACCGCGGTCGCAATCGTACCCGCCAAGGCCAGGCAAATCGAGACGTACGGACGCTCGCGCGAGCCGGTGAAGAGGTCGGCGAGCAGCACGAGCAGCGCGGTCGCGGCGAGCACTTCGATCGGCAGGATCGCCGCCCAGTCGGCGGAGGTGAACGGCAGGATCACGGCGCCTCTCCGATCTGCGCGGTAACCGCCGTCGCCGGCGCCTGCAGCAGCGGCTTGGGATAGACGCCGGCCAGGAGCAACGCGGCGAGCAGCGGCGCGATCGCCAGCGCTTCGATCCATGTCAGGTCGGGGCGAACCGGCGCGTCGTCGCGCGGCGGTCCGTTCATGAGATCCTGATACAGGCGCAGCATGTACGCCGAGGCCAGCACGATCGCGACGAGCGCCACGATCGAAACCCACACGTAGCCCGCCTGATAGACGCCGATGAGGATGATCAACTCGCCGGCGAAGCCCGCCAGGCCGGGCAGCCCGAGCGCGGCGAGCGCGGCGATGCAGAGCGCACCTGCCAGCCGGGGATTTCGCAGCCCCAAGCCTCCCAGGCGCGCGAGCGATCGGGTCCCTTCGCGATCCTCGACGAAGCCGAGTGCGAGGAAGAGCGCGGCCGAGAACAACCCGTGTGCCACGATGTAGACCACGGCGCCCTGCAAGGCGAGCGCGTTGCCCGAAGCGATGGCGATCACGATCAGGCCGAGATGCGAGAGCGAGGAGTACGCAACGATGCGCTTGGCATCGTTCTGCACGAGCGCGACGACCGCGCCGTAGATCAGCGAGACCGCGCCGAGCGCGACGAGGATCCCCGAGTACGCGTGCACCTGCTCGGGTAATATCGCGCTCGCGACGACGATGAGCCCGTAGAGGCCGGCCTTGGACTGCACCGCCGAGACTACCGCCACCATCGGAGCGGGCAGCCCTGCGTACGTCGGCGGCATCCAGGTGTGCAGCGGCCAGAGCGGCGTCTTCACGAGAAATGCGAACGCAAATCCGGCGAATATCCACGGAGCCCAGCCGCCGATCAGATGCACGTCGGGCCGGCCGATCACGTCGGTCGAGCCGTAGATCACGCCGAAGGCCGCGGTCGCCAGCAGCAGCGTCAGGCCGCCGGCAAAGTTGTAGATGAAGTAGCGCCAGGCCGTCGCCGGATGGTCGCTCCAGCCGACCAGCACGAAGAAGACCGGCAGGAGCATGAGATCCCAGAAGAGCGCGAAGACGAGCAGGTCGCGCGCCAGGAAGAGCCCGAGCATCGTGCCCTCGAGCAGAAGCAGCTGCGCCACGAAATCCCGCGTTCGCGCGACCTTAGTCGAAGCGATCGCGCAGGCGGTCGCGAGCGCGAGCAGCAGCGCGAGCCAGAAAGAGATTGGCGTCGCACCGAAGTGGAAGGCCGATTCGAACGGGCGCGAGAGCCAGCGGAAACTCCACTCGCGCGTCGCCCGCGGTCAACACGGTGAAGAACGTCGCCGCCGCGACGAGCGTGCCGACCGCGCGCGATACCGCTCGATCCTCGCGCGGCAGGGCGAAGAGCAGCGCGCCGGCAACGAGCGGCAGCAGAATCGTCACGAGCACGATCGGCACTAGCGGGCGCCTCCGACGAGTGCGTAGTAAGCGATGAAGCCGGCGGCGCCCAAAACGAGCAGCAGTGCGTACGCGCGCACGAGGCCCGTCTGGAACGAGCGCACGAGCGTCCCGGTCCAGCGCGCCGAGAGCGCGACCTCGCGCACCGCGCCGTCCACGACGCGCGGATCCACCAGCCAGCCGAAGAGCGCACCCAGGAGCTGCGCGGTCCGGACGAAGACGACGTCAACGAACGCGTCCACGTAGAACGCATTGACGAGCAGCGCCGGCATCGCCGCCGATTCGCGGCGCAAGCGCTCGGGTGCATCCGCCATCGCCGCGCGCGTGGCGTAGCGCATCCAAGCGACCGCGATCCCGACCGCGACGACGCCCAGCACGATCGCCGACGTCGCGCCCTCGGAGATCGGCGTAGCGACGCCCGCCGGCTGCGCGCCGAAGAGCGGTGCGAAGAAACGAGCCCAAGGCGAGTTTTCGCCGCCGTACATGAGCGCCGCGCCCACCGCCGCGCTGGGCAGCATGAGAACGGCCACCGGTGCGTTCATGATCCAGGCGGGCGCGTGGTGGCCGCCGTGCCCGCTCTCGTCCGCGCCGCGGTACTCGCCGAAGAACGCGACGAAGAGCAGGCGGAACATATAGTAGGCGGTGATGCCGGCGGTCACGATGCCGACGGCGTAGAGCCAGGGATGGCCGTGGGCGAGCGCGCCGTAGATCACCTGATCTTTTGAGAAGTATCCGCTGAAAGGCGGAATGCCGCAGATCGCCAGCACGCCGATCAGCATCGCCCAGAACGCGAACGGCGTCTTCTTCCGCAGGCCGCCCATGCGGCGCACGTCCTGCTCGTTCGAGAGCGCGTGGATCACGAGCCCCGCGCCCAGGAAGAGCTGGGCCTTGAAGAACGCGTGCGTGAAGAAGTGCGCGACGCCGCCTTCGTAGGCGCCGACGCCGACGCCCATGATCATGTAGCCGATCTGCGACATCGTCGAGTAGGCCAGAATGCGCTTGATGTCCCACTGGGCGCTGCCCAGCATCGCCCCGGCCAGCGCGGTTATGCCGCCGATCGTTCCGACGAGCATCTGCGCGCTCGCGCTGTGGCTCCATAGCGGCGCGCAGCGGGCGACCAGGTACACGCCGGCGGTCACCATCGTCGCGGCGTGGATCAGCGCCGAGACGGGCGTCGGGCCTTCCATCGCGTCGGGAAGCCAGGTATGCAGCGGCACCTGCGCCGACTTTGCCGCCGCCGCGATGAAGAGTGCGACGCAGATCGCAAAGAGGAGCGCCGGACTATACGAAGACGCCGCGGCAAACGCATCGCCGAAGCCGATCGTGTGGACGTTTGCTACGATCAGGAAGATTGCGAACATCATGCCGACGTCGCCGACGACGTTGATGACGAAGGCCTTGCGCGCCGCCGCGACCGCGGTCGGCCGCTCGAACCAGAAGCCAATGAGGAAATAGGAAGCCAAGCCGACCAGGCCCCACCCTACGAGCAGCCCGACGAAGTTGTCGGAGAGCACGAGCGTGAGCATCGCAAAAACGAAGAAGCTCATGTACGCGAAGAAGCGCGCGAAGGCGCTATCGCCGTCCATGTAGCCGATCGAGTAGAAGATGATGAGCGAGCCGACGCCCGTTATCACGAGCGTCCAGAGCAGCGAGAGCGGATCGAGCAAGAGGCCGAAATCGAATCCCGGCATCCACGAGAGCAGCGGTACCTGCGCGCCTACCGCCCCCGCCGCGCTCTGCGTTCCAGCCGGCCACGAGAGAACGGCGAGCACGAACGACGCACCGACGAGCGCCGAGACGAGCCAGCCCGCAGCCGCGCGCAGCTGCGGACCGAAGGCCCAGCACAGGATGGCCCCGGCGAGCGGCAGCAGCCAGAGCGCCACGATCGGCGGGTACGATCCGCTCACGCCGAGCGCGTGCGTCGCGGCGCTACCCATGGAGCACCCGCGTTTCGTCCACGTCCACGTGCTTTTCGTCGCGGAAGGCCATGACGACGATCGCCAGCGCGATCGCAGCCTCCGCGGCGGCGACGGTGATCACGAGGAAGGCGAAAACCTGGCCGGCATTCTGCAGCCAGAGCCGCGCGAACGCGATGAAGAGCAGGTTGGCGGCGTTGAAGATCAGCTCGATGCTCATGAGCATCACCAGCGGATTGCGGCGCACGATGACGCCGATGACGCCGATGAAGAACATCACCGAGGCGAGCGCGATGTAGTTCAGGATCGGGACGGCCATCAGTCGTCCCCTGCCCGCAGAATCGCCTCGCGCATCTGGCGGTCGGCCCGGGCCTGCAATTTAGGCGGCGCCACGCGCTGCATCTGCGCTCCGCCCAAGGTAATGACCCCGATGACCGCGACCATGAGGATCAAGGCGGTGACCTCGAAAGGGAGGAGCTGTTTGGTGAAGAGCGCCTTGCCGAAATCCGCGACGCTGCCGAAGACGTCGGCCGTGCCGGCCGGAGCGGCGGCCGGTGCCGGCGCAAACGTCGCGTTCGCGATCGCATAGATCGCAAAGCCGAAGCCCGCCAGCACCACGACGGCGCCGGGGATCCAGATATTCGGCATGCGGTTCGGACCGATGCCGAACGGCTCGGTGCCGCTGCTCAGCAGCGCGATGACGAAGACGAACAGGATGAGGATCGCGCCGGAGTAGACGATGATCTGAATGACCGCCAAGAACTCCGCCGAGAGCGTGAGGTACAGCACGGCCAGCGTGGCAAAGTTGAGCAGCAGCGCGACGACGCTGTAGACGGGCTTGCTCGCCGAGACGGTCCAGACCGCGCTGGCGATGAGAACGACCGCGAGCGCCCAGAATGCGATCATCGGTCGGCCTTCGGCGCCTCGTCGCGCACGAGCGTCAACCCCTTGCGTTGGGTTTTCAGGATGTCGCCTCGCCAGGTGGCCGAATAGCCGCTCGCGACGTCGGTCGTGGATTTGATCGCTGCGACGCGGCCGAGGTCGCCGGGGATGCCGCCGGGACGCTCGTCCGGCGCGGGGCCCACGCCGGCCTCGGGCGGCACGAGCAGGCGATCCTTCGAGTAGACGAACGATCCGCGGCGGTAATCCGCCATCTCGAAACGCGGCGTCAGCACGATTGCGTCGGTCGGGCACGCCTCCTCGCACATGCCGCAGAAGATACAGCGCAGCTCGTCGATCTCGTAGCGCGCGGCGTAGCGTTCGCCCGGCGAGCGCCGGTCGTCGGGCGCGTTCTCGGCGCCGATCACGGTGATCGCGTTGGCGGGGCAGACGCTCGAGCAGAGCTCGCAGCCGATGCAGCGCTCCTTACCGTCGCCATAGCGGCGCAGCTCGTGCAGGCCGTGGAAGCGCGGCGCGTGCTGCTTCTTCCGCGACGGATACGGGATCGTCGTGTGCTTGCGGAACATGAAGCCGAAGGTGATCGAGAGCCCCTTGAGGATCGCTCCGACGTTGTAGAGCCGCTTAGCGGTAGCCATTACAGTCGCACCTTCATCCGGTAAACGCGACGACGATCGCCGTCACCACGAGATTGAGCGTTGCCACGGGCAGCAGGATCTTCCAGCCGAAGGCCATCAAGCGGTCGTAGCGCAGACGCGGAAGCGTCGCCCGCAACCACATGTAAAAGAACATGAAGGCGCCGACCTTCGCCACGAACCATACGACGCCCGGGACGAGCGTCAGCCCGAACGGGGCGTTCCAGCCGCCGAAAAAGAGCAGGGTGGCGATGCACGAGACGGTGAGCATGTTCACGTACTCGGCGATAAAGAACAAGCCGAAGCGCAGGCCCGAATACTCGGTGTGGAATCCCGCCACCAGCTCCGTCTCGGCCTCGACGAGATCGAACGGCGCCCGGTTCGTTTCGGCGACGGCCGTGACGACGTAGATCAGGCAGCCGACGAACTGCGGCACGACGAACCACCAACGCGCCTGCGCGTTGACGATGCCGTCGAGCGAGGTCGTGCCCGCGAGCAGCAGCACCCCGATCATCGAGAGCGACATCGCGAGCTCGTAACTGATCATCTGCGCGGTCGAACGGACGCTCCCGAGCAACGGATACTTCGAGCCCGAGGCCCAGCCGCCGAGGCAGATGCCGTAGACGCCCAGCGACGCGATCGCGAGAATGAGGAGAATCCCGGCGTTCACGTTCCCGATCGCCCAGGTTTCGCCCGAAGACGACGCGCCGAACGGGATCACCGCGTAAACGGAAAAGGCGGTGAGCAGCGAGATGAACGGCGCGAGTTTGTAGATCAGCGGATCGGCGGTCTGCGGCGTGAGATCTTCTTTGAGAATGAGCTTGGCGGCGTCGGCGGCGGGCTGCATCAGGCCCCACGGGCCGACCCGGTTGGGACCGGGACGCAACTGCATCCAGCCGAGCACCTTGCGCTCGACGAGCATCGCATAGGCGAAAGAGGTCACGACGATCAGCAGCAGGATCGCCGATTTGACCAGCACGATCAGCCAAAAAGGCATCGCCTAGCCCCGCAGTCCCGCGACGAGCGGATCGTGCAGCCAGGTGCCGCCGCCCGAAAGTATCTTCTTCCGTTCGCCGCCCGCGCGAACGTTCGGAGCGAATCGCTCGTCGCCGAGCCGGACCGCAGCGGGCCTCGCTACGTGTGCGATCACCCGCGCGTCGAGTTCTTCGAACGAGGGCAGCGCGACGTCGAGCTGCTCGGCCAACCCTGCAAGCATCTCGAAGTCCGAAAGAACGCCCTCGGGCGCTGCAAGCGAAGGGTTCACCGGCAGAAGATCGCCTGCGAGGTCGAGCGTCGTGCCGCTCTTCTCGAACGCGCCCTTAGCGGGAAGCACGAGCGTCGCGCGCGACGCCGTTTCCGTCATGAAGAGATCGCTCACCGCAAGGAAGGGCAACGCTTCCAGCGCGCTCGCCGCCGCGATCGGGTCCACGCCGTTACGGGCCGGATTCGCGCCGAAGATCGAGAGCGCGACGAGCGACCCGCCGCGCGCGGCTTCGAGCATTGCGAACCCGTCGAGACCGCGCTCGACCGGAGCGTAGCCGGGGCCGCTGCCGGGAAGCATCCCCATCGCCTCGGCGCCGCGAGCGTTGCCCTGCTCGCCGGGAACGTACGTGAGGAGTTCCGCGACGTCGGAGAACGCCTGCGCGTAGCTCGCGCCGACGTCGAGATCGAGGCCGTCCCAGACGAGCGCGACGCATGCGGCATCGCCGGCTTGTTCGCGCGCCTGCGATGCGTTCTGCGCCCGCACGAGCTTCGCGCCGTTGCGCAGCGCTTTGCCGATGCGCAGCCAGAGCACGGGCGCCGTCTCCTCGGGCGATTCGCCGGCGATCACGACCGCGCGCGCCCCCTCGATGGCCGAAAGCGGAGCTCCGTTCGTCCCGGCGCCGGCCTGGCGCTGGCGGCCCGCCCGCCAATCCAGATTCGAAACGCCGAGCGCGCGGAAGAGATGCTGCAGGGTGAAGGCTTCTTCGTTCGTCAAGCGCCCGCCGCCGATCGCGCCGACGCTCGCCGGGCCGCGCTCGGCGATCGCCGAGCGAATCGCCTTCGACCACAGAATGAACGCGTCGTCCCAACCGATCTGCACGAAGCGGCCGTCGCGCTTGTAGAGCGGCTGCGTGAGCCGGTCGGGCGCGTCGTAGAAGCCGACGTTGTAGCGTCCGCGATCGCAGAGCCAGCCGTCGGAGATGGCGTCGTCCTCCACGAGCATCGTCCGCAGCAGCCCGCCGTGGCGAACGTCGGCGTACTGCTGACAGCCGACCGAGCACTGCGTGCACGTCGTCTGCGTGCGCTCCAGGTCCCAGGGGCGCGACTTGAAGCGATAGGTTTTCGAGGTCAGCGCGCCCACCGGGCATAGCTCGGTGACGTTCCCGGTGAAGTTGTGACGGTAGGGCCGCCCGGTCGCGGTCGCGATGATGTCGTGCGCGCCGCGATCCTTGACGACTAGCTGCCGTTCGCCGGCGATGATGTCGTCGAAGCGCACGCAGCGCTGGCAGACGACGCAGCGCTCCTCGTCCAGGACGATCGTCGGGCCGAGGTCCACCGCCTTGGGCTTGCGCAGTTTCGGGTCGGCGACGTCGGAGGAGCCGCGCGCGTACGCCATCGCGTAATCCTGGAGATCGCACTCGCCGCCCTTGTCGCAGATCGGACAATCCAGCGGGTGATTGACGAGAAAGAGTTCGAGCACGCCCGCGCGCGCCGCGTCCACGCGCTCGCCCTGCGTCCGCACGACCATGCCGTCCGTCGCCGGCGTGTTGCACCCGATCTGCAGTTTGGGCATCCCTTCGATCTCGACCATGCAGATGCGGCACAGCCCCGCGGGCCCGAGCTTCGTATGGTAGCAGTAGACCGGAATCTCTTGCTGTGCGAGCTTGGCGGCTTCGACCACGAGCGTGCCCTTGGGCACGGTCACCGGCACGCCGTCTATCGTTACCGTCACGAGTTCTTTGCTCGAGGCCAGCAGCGGCGCGCTCATACCGTCGCCGCCTCTCTGCGCGATGCGCGCGCGGAACTGATCCGGGAAGCGGTCGAGCACCGATTTGAGGAACGGCTCGATCGAATCGCCGAGCGCGCAGAGGTTCAAGCCGGTGATCGTGCTCGAAACGCGCGCGAGCATCTCGTAATCGCCCGGAACGCCCAGGCCCGCCACCAGGCGCGCCAGCACGCGCTCGAGCCAGCTGCCGCCTTCGCGGCAAGGCGTGCACTGGCCGCACGATTCGTGCGCGAAGAAGCGGACGAGGTTGTGCGCCGCCTTCACGAAATCGGTCGTGTCGTCGAAAACGACGAACGCACCGGAACCCAGCATCGAGCCGGCTTTGGCCATGCTCTCGTAGTCGTACGGAAAATCCAGATGTTCTTCGAAGATGCAGGCCGACGAGCCGCCGCCCGGCTGGACGGCCGCGAGCGTCCGGCCCGGGCGCAGGCCGCCCGCGATCTCGATGATCTCGCGCACGGTCGTGCCCAGCGGTATCTCGTAGTTGCCCGGCTTTTGCACGTGTCCGGAGACGGAGACGATCTTGTAGCCTTTGCTGCGCTCGGTTCCGACGGCCGCGAACCAATCCGCTCCGCGCTCGAGGATCGGCACGAGGTAGGCCAGCGTCTCGACGTTGTTGACGACCGTCGGCGCGCCGTAGAGTCCCTCGATCGCCGGGAACGGCGGTTTGAGACGCGGCTCGCCGCGCTTACCTTCCAGCGAGTTGAGCAGACCGGTCTCCTCTCCGCAGATGTACGCACCGGCGCCGCGATGCACGGTCACTTCCAAGTCGTAGCCCGTGCCGAAGATATTCTTCCCGACGTATCCGGCCCGCTCGGCCTCCGCCAGCGCCGCGCAAAAAATCTCGTAGCCGCGCTTGAACTCACCGCGAATGTAGATGAACGCGTGGTGCGAGGCGATGCCGTAGGCTCCGATGAGCATCCCTTCGAGCACGAGGTGCGGACGCTCTTCGATGAGCATGTGATCCTTGAACGTCCCGGGTTCGGCCTCGTCGCAGTTGCAGACGAGGTAGCGCACGTCTTTGTCCGTCGGCAGGAACGACCACTTGCGGCCGGTGGGGAAGCCGGCGCCGCCGCGGCCGCGCAGGCCGGACTTTTCGGCGATGTCCAGCACGTCTTTGGGCACGAGCGTGCGGACGACGCGTTCCCACTGCGCGTACCCCCCGCCGCTGCGATAGGCCTCGATGCTGCGGCCGTCCGTCTCGCCGATGCCGGCAGTCAGCACCTTAGTGACCGGCAACGTCGGCCTCCTTCGCCAGCGTTTCTACGAGCGCGCGCGAATCCACGACCGCCCGTTCCTTCGTCTCGCGGAAGAACGTGACGTCGCGATTGACGATGTTGTCGAGCATGATCGCGCCGCTCTTATCGCCCACGCCGCCCGCATTGTTCGGGCTGGAGACCCCCACGGCGCCGGACGACTTCTCGCCGCGCGAAACCTGTTCGTCTTGCGATATTTGCCACGTGCGCGAGGGCGCGTCGGTCTGCGCCATCGGCGCGACCGCATACGTGCCGGCGCGCAGTGCGTCGAGCAGCTCGTCTACCTTCTGCGGCGTGAGCGAATAGACGAACTCGAGGTTCACCTGCATGCAGGTCGGCTTGTCGCACGAGGCCAGACACTCGACCTCTTCGTACGAGAAGAGCCCGTCGGGCGTGGTCTCGAGGTTGCCGATGCCGAGCTTCCCGCGAAAATAGGCCAAAATATCTTCCGCGCCGTTGATCGCACAGGCCAATCCGCGGCAGACCTGCAGCACGTACTTGCCGACCGGTCTGCGGTAGAACAGCGAGTAGAACGAGACCGTTCCCTCGACCTCGGCGAGCGTGCAGTCGAGCATCTCCGCTGCGGCTTCCATCGCCTGCGGGCTCACGAAGCCCTCGTGCTCCTGAAAGAGGTGTACGATCGGCAGCAGCGCCGAACGCTTGCGTTCGTACTGCGCGATGAGCCGCTCGCACTGCGGGCGCAGACGTTCGAGCAGCGCCGGAAAGTTCTGTTCCCGCTCGCTCATGCGAACACACCCGGCCTTCGGGAGCGAGGAGGCCGAGCAGCGGGAGCGGAGCCCGGATGGCGGAGCGACGAGCGGCTCCGCGGCGGCCGGTCGAGCGTCTCGCCGAGGCGCCGCCGATTCGCATCTGGAGATTGCGAAGCGCTTCACCGGTCAACTTCTCCGAAGACTGGGTCGAGCGAGCCGATCATGACCACGAGATCCGCGATGAGGTTGCCGGGCGCCAGGCCCTTGAGCGCCTGAAGGTTGTACATGCTCGGCGGACGCGTCCGCACCCGGTAGGGCCGGTTTTCGCCGCTGCTCACCACGTAGTAGCCGATCTCGCCGCGCGGCGACTCGATGGACTGATACACGTCGCCCGGCGGCACGCGAAAGCCTTCGCTGATGAGCTTGAAATGGTGGATCAGCGCCTCCATCGAGAGGGCGATCGTCTCTTTCGGAGGCAGCGCGATCTTGGGATCGTCTATCATCACCGGTCCGGGCCGGTCTAGACGTTTGCGCGCCTGCTCGACGATGCGCATGGACTGTTCCATTTCGTCCAGGCGCACGAGGAAGCGCGCGTACGCATCGCCCTGCGTGCGCGTGGGAACATCGAAATCGTACGTCTCGTAGCCGGTGTACGGGAAGGCCTTGCGCAGATCGTATGCGATACCGCTGGCGCGCAGACTCGGCCCGGTGACGCCCCAGCCGATCGCATCCTCGGGCGCGAGGAAGCCGACGTCAATCGTCCGGTCCTGAAGGATCGGGTTTGCCTGCAGCAGGCCGCGCAGCTCGCGCATGCGGCCGGGAAACTTTTCGATCAGCGCGTCGAGCCGGGCGAGGAATCCGTCGGGGAGGTCGCCGTTGAGGCCGCCGATGCGGATGTAGTTCGGGTGCATGCGCGCCCCGCCGGTTGCCTCTTGGAGATCGAGAATGTTCTCGCGCAGATCGAAGCAGTAAAAGAACACCGAGATAGCGCCCAAGTCAATGCCGTGCGTGCCCAGCCACACGCAGTGCGATGCGATGCGCGTGAGCTCCATCGAGAGGACGCGGATCGTCTGCGCGCGTTCCGGAATGCGATCGGCGATCTGCAGCAGTTTCTCGACCGCCAGCGCGTAGCAAAGCGCGTTGGACGACGGCGCGAGGTAGTCCATCCGCTCGACGACCGTCTGCGTCTGCGACCAGAAGAGACCTTCGGCGGTTTTCTCTATCCCGGTGTGGAGGTAGCCGATCTCCGGCTCGGCCTTCACGACCGTCTCGCCGTCAATCTCCAGCATCACCTGCAGCACGCCGTGCGTCGAAGGATGCTGCGGCCCCATGGAGAGGACCATCGTGTTGCCGCTGCGGCTCACGACCTCGGGCGCGGCGGGCGGGATCGTACCGCTCACGAGCGCGCTCGCTTCACTTGTTCCTGCAGCGCCTCGAGCGTGCGCCCGGTGGGAGGGGTGCCGGCGACGACGTTGCTCTTGTTGGCGAACGCCGGTCGCGGGGATCGCTCCGCGGCGGGGCCGCGCATCGGGTAATCTTTGCGCAACGGGTGGCCTTCCCAATCTTCGGGCATCTGAATGCGCCGCAGGTCGGCGTGACCGTCGAAGACGATGCCGAAGAGGTCGAATATCTCGCGCTCTGCCCAATCCGCGCTGCGCCACAGATCCATTACGCTGCGCAGGTGCTCTCCGTCGTTGATGCCGCAGAGCAGGCGCACGCGTTCCGGCGTTCCAACCTCGGATACGCTTGCCGGCCGCGGCGCGAGTTTGAGCAGATGGTAGACGACGTCGAATCGCGGCCGGCGCTCGAGATAGTCCACCGCACCGATGTCGAGCAGCATCGCGAAGCCTGCTGCTTTGAGCGCCTCTAGCCGCGCGCGCAACTCCGCCGGCGAGACGCGCTCGATAACGGCGTCGTCAATCGGCGGGCGCAGACTCGGCGGGTCGATCGCGGCGCCGGCTATCGGCGGCTTCTGGGTGCTTGGCAACTTACGAACGCGCCAGAATGCCGCCGCGGCCGCCTTCGCGGATCTGCTGCTGGATCAAGTTCACGGCGTACAGCAGACCGTCGGGCGTAGGCGGACAGCCGGGAACGTAGACGTCCACGGGCACGATCGTGTCCACGCCCTGAACGACGGCGTAGTTGTCGAAGATGCCGCCCGAACTCGCGCAGGCGCCCATCGAGATCACCCATTTCGGGTCGGCCATCTGATCGTAGAGACGCTTGACGACCGGCGCCATTTTCTGCGCTACGCGGCCAGAGACGATCATGAGGTCGGCCTGGCGCGGCGAGCTGCGAAAGACCTCCGATCCCAGACGCGCGATGTCGTACTCGGCCGAGGTGACCGTCATCATCTCGATCGCACAGCAGGCCAATCCCATCGTGAGCGGCCAGACGGAAGAACTCTGAGCCCAGCGCGCGACGTCGTCCACGCGGGCGAGCATGAACTGGCCCGGACTTACCGCCATACGAAGCCGCCCTTCTTCCATACGTAAGCGTAGCCGATCGCGAGCACCACGATGAAGACGACCATCTCGAGCAGTCCGAAGACGCGCAGCGCGTGCATCTGGACGGCCCAGGGATAGAACGAGGCCGCCTCAACGTCGAAGATGACGAAGAGCATCGCGATCAAGTAGAAACGCACCGGGAATCGGCCGGCGACCGGCGAGGTCGCCTCCACCCCGCACTCGTACGCCTCCGACTTATGTGCGTTCGGCTTACGGCGAGCGAGCAAGCCCGGAAGAACCGAAAAGAGGAGCGCTGCCGCGAAGGCGACGCAGAGGTAGATTGCGACCGGGCCGTACGGGTTCATGGCTTGTGAAAGTTTTCACAAGCGCCTCGGCATACCTGTTGGAGCAGGGAGCGAACGCCCGCGTAGCCGTACACTCGGGGTATGCGCTACGCAGTCCTGGGAATGCTCATCCTCTTCGCGCTCGGCGACGGCTGCTCGCCGCAGTCCGCCGTGGTGGGCGTACAAGACTACGGGCGAGTCGTCGGGCGGGTGCTCGATGCGACGACCAATCGCCCAATCCCCAACGCCCTGATCTCGGTCGGGTCGCTCTATGCGACCAACGCCGACGTCACCGGCGCGTTCTCGCTGCGGACCATCGCCGGCGACCAGACGGTCACGGCGCGAGCTCCGGGCTACACGACTTCGAGCGCCGACGCGACGATAACCAAGGATGCGACCGTCTCCGTCGGCTACATCCGGCTCGTGCCGCTGACGGCTCCGGCGGGCCTCCCTACGCTCCAGCCCCCGCCGACGCCCTCGCCGAAGCCCTCTCCGAGCCCCGCTGCAACCCAAGCGCCGGGGACGAGCCCGGCGCCAAGCCCGGCCGCGACTTCTGCGCCCAGCCAGACGCCCTCAGCCGCCGGGAGCCCTTCGCCGGCCGCTCCCAGCGCGAGCCCCGTAACCTCTAACTAGAGAGCCGCAGGTTCGCCAGATCCAGGTCGTGCTCGAGCGAGCGATAGATCTCGTCGGGTACCTTTCCATCGCGCCGCAGGTCGAGAATCGCTTGGCGCTCAGCGGCCAGCGCCTCCTTCTGCAGGCGCCGCTCGATGCGGCTCTCGATCGCCGCCTCCGGCGCATCTTTGGCGACGCGCCCGCGCAGCAGTTCTATCCGATCTTCGTACTCTTGAAGGATCCGCGCGGCGACCTCCAGTTCGACGCCGCCTTTGTGCTCGGACTGCACCTGCTCCAGCCTCGCGATACCGGCCTGCAGCGCGCGTATGCGCAGCTGCGTTTCGGGCCGGCGCGTCTTGCTCGTCTCGCTGACGCCGAGCCACTCGATGAGCGGCCCGAGCGTCATGCCTTGAAAGACCAGCGTCACGAAAATGACGCAGCAGGTGAAGAAAATCGTAAGCGTCCGCTGCGGAAACGGATCGTTACCCAGCGTATACGGCAGCGCGAGCGCGATCGCGAGCGAGATGATGCCGCGCATCCCCGCCCACGAGAGCACCGCGACCTGCCGCCACGCCGGGAGCGGGCCGCGTTCGCGCATCCGCCGGCTGAAAAGACGCGGGAGGTACGTCGCCGGGAAAATCCAGGCGATCCGAACGAGAACGACCGTCGCGCTCACGAGCAGCCCGTCGAGCGCGTAGTCGCGCACGCGCGGTTCGAGCGCCTCGAAGATCGAGGGCAGCTGCAGGCCGATGAGCAGAAACGCGAACGCGTTGAGGATGAAGGTCAACAGACGCCAAACCGACGAGCCCAGCACGCGCGTCTCCGCGTCTATGAACTTCGTCGAACGCCGGCTCAGCACGAGGCCCGCGGCCACGGCGGCCAGCACGCCCGAGACGCGCATCGCCTCGGCGGGCAGGTACGCGGCAAACGGCGCGATTAGGAACACGACGCTGGCGATCGTCGCATCGCCCAAGCCGCGGCGCACGATGAAGCGCAGCACCGCTTCCAGGACCAAGGCGGCGGCAACGCCCACGAGCGTTCCGCCGACGGCAACCACGACGAACGAAACGCTCGCGCGCGCGAGCGAGAAGGCGCCGGTGACCGCCGCCGCGAGCGCGAAGCGATAGAGCACGAGGGCGGTCGCGTCGTTCACGAGACACTCACCGCCCACGATCGCGGCGATGCGGCGCGGAATTGCCAACCGTTCGAAGATCGCTTCGGACGCCACCGCGTCGGGCGGCGAGACGATCGCCCCCAGCGTGAAGGCGACCGGCCAGCCGAAATCCGGCACGGCCGCGTGGACGACCACGGCGACCGCCGCCATCGTCACGATCACCAACCCGACCGCGTGCAGCGAGATGGCGCCGGCGTTGCGACGCAGCTCTACCCAATCGGTCGCCCAGGCCGCGCTGTAGAGCAGCGGCGGCACGACCAGGAGCATGATGAGGTCGGGCTCGACGTGAGGCCGGGGCAAATGCCGCGTGAAGGCCAGGCCGATGCCGCCGATGACGAAGGCGATCGGGTACGGTACGCGCAGGCGCTTGGCGAGGACCGCCAAGAGCACGACCGCGCAGAGGAACGTGACGAGCACCGAGGCCTGCCCCATCGCGCGCGCCTTTCGACCCCGAGCGGCCCGGTGCCCCGCGGCGCCGAACCCCTCCGCGCATCATGCTCTTGAACCTCGTGGCCATTGCCGCCGGCGTCGTCGTCATCGCCCTGACGCTCGGCGACGTCTTCCAATCGGTCGTCGTTCCGCGAGCGACCGGACGCCGCTACCGCATCAGTTCGTACGTGTGGCGCTGGTCGTGGCGCGTGTGGCCGAACGTGGCCTGGCGCCTCTACCCAGAAGACGGCGATCGCCGCGAAGAGTTCCTCGCGATCTTCGCCCCCTTCGGGCTCATCTCGCTGCTCGGGTTCTGGATCGGGCTGCTCGTCTTCGGCTTCGCGCTGGCGCTCTGGGGCTTTCGCGGCGGCATTGCGCCGGGTCATCCGTCGTTCGGATCCATCCTCTATTTCTCCGGGACGTCGCTGCTGACGATCGGATTCGGCGACTTCGTCGCGCGCACGGCCGGCCCGCGGCTGGCTTCGATTCTGGCGGCGCTCGCGGGCCTTTCGTTTCTATCCATCGTAACGGCCTATCTCTTCGCGATCTTCGGCTCGTTCCAATCGCGCGAAACGTTCGTCGTGACGACCGCCGCCCGAGCCGGCTCGCCGCCGAGCGGCGTGAGCCTGCTCGCGATCGCGGGATACTCGCGCACGCGCGACGATCTGCCGGCGCTGATGGTGGACGCACAGCGCTGGGCCGCTCATGTGATGGAGAGCCATCTCGCCTATCCGGTGCTCGCGTTCTTTCGCTCGAGTCACGACGATCAATCCTGGATCGGAACGCTCGGCACGCTGCTGGATGCCGCAACGCTCATGATGACCGCGCTCGAAGGCGTCAACGACGGACAGGCGCGCATCTTCTACAACGTCGGCCGCCACGCAACCGGCGATCTGTCGCGCTATTTCCGCGTCGGCCGGGTCGTAGAGAACCCCGGGATCGAACGCCAAGAGTTCGAGCACGCCTGCGATAAACTCGCAGCGGCTGGATACACGATCTGCGACCGCGACGAGGGCTGGCGCCGCTTCTCTTCGTTGCGATCGAGCTACGCGGCGCATCTGAACGTGCTCGCGCAGTTCTTCTGCCATTCCGCCCTTGCAATGGATCGGAGACCGCTCGACGCTCGGCAATCCGCACGCATGAGCGACGGCCGGCCGCTGCGCAAAGCGGTACCGCGCGCCGCGCACGCGGTGTGGTCGCCGCCGGCCGGACGCGACGCGCTCGCAATCTTGCGCGCCCGCGACGAACTCTACGATCCCGAACTGCTGCCGATACGCTACGGCCGCATGCTCGCATCGCCGCTCGCTTACTATCGCGGCGCGGCGGCGGTCATGGCCGCCGACCTCTCGCGGACTGCGGCGACGGGGCTGCGCGTGCAAGCCTGCGGCGACTGTCACGTGAAGAACTTCGGCGGCTTTGCCACGCCCGAACGCAACGTCGTCTTCGACATCAACGATTTCGACGAGACGCTGCCGGGACCGTGGGAATGGGACGTCAAGCGCCTCGCGGCCTCTTTCGTGCTCGCCGCCCGCGAGAACGGGCTTGCGCAGACGGACGCACTGGAGACGGCGTCGTCGTGCGTTCTGGCCTATCGCCGCGGCATTCGGGGATTCGCCAAAGAGACGCCGCTCGACGTCTGGTACGCGCGCTTCGACGAAGCGGACTTTTTCAAACTCTTGCCCCAAGAGCCGCGCGCCCGAGCCGAAGAGCGCGCCGAGAGAGCGGCCGCACAGCGCGGTTCGGAGTTCGACTACCCGCGATTGACCGAGGTCGTCGGCGGGGAGCCGCGCATCCGCGACGATCCGCCGCTCATCTTCCATCCGGAGAAGGAGCGGGTGGCCGAGTTCGAGAGCACGGTCCGCGAAGTGCTCGAGACGTACCGGCAGACGCTCGAGGACGAACGGCGCGTCCTCTTCGATCGCTATCGCTGCGTTGACGCAGCCGTGAAAGTGGTCGGCGTCGGGAGCGTCGGTACGCGCTGCTGGATCGCGCTCATGATGTCCGATAACGAAGGGCCGCTCTTCCTGCAGTTTAAGCAGGCCTTAGCCTCGGTCATGGAGCCCTACGCGGGCGAGAGCCGCTATCCCAATCACGGCAGGCGCGTCGTCAGCGGACAGCGGCTCGTGCAGGCCGCCTCCGACATCTTTCTGGGATGGGCAAAAGGTCCGGCCGGCGATTTCTACGCGCGGCAATTGCGGGACGCGAAGGTCAGCCCGAGGCTCGATACGTTCGACGCGCCGATGCTGCTCGCATTCGCGCAGGCCTGCGGATGGAACTTAGCGCGAGCGCACGCCAAGACCGGCGACGCTGCGGCGATCGGCGGTTACCTCGGCAAGGGCGATGCCTTCGACCGCGCGATCGCGCAGTTCGCGCACGCGTACGCCGATCAAACGCAGCGCGACTACGAGCGCCTGCGCGAGGCCGTCAAGGCCGGGACGATCGTCGCAACGCTCTAGAACCCGTGGCGCGCGTCGGTGCGATGCAGAAAGCGCTTCGCGTCGTCAATCGGCAACGCGAAGCCGATACTCCGCTCTTCGTCGAAGCGCGACTCGGCAACGCCGACGATCTCTCCGGTGTCGGCGATGAAGACCGGCGAGCCGCTCTCGCCAGGCACGATCGAGAGCGTCACCTCCAGCGCGTCTTTCCTGATGGACGAGAGGCGCCCGCTGTCGAGCGAGGTCGCCAAGCCGAGATCGTCGTCGTCGAAGTCGTCGGGTACGGGATAGCCGAGCAGGCCGACCTCGCGGCCGATCTCGCGATCGAGCGAGCGCGAGGAGCCCAGCGCGATCGGAGGCAGGTTCGGGCGAGCCGTACGCACGAGCGCCAGATCCATGTCGGCGTTCGATGCGATAACCACGGCGGGCGCCTTCCAGCGGTTGGCGACCGTCACGCGCAGATCCCAAGCGCCTTCGATCGCGTGCTGGACGGTGAGAACGTCGCTGCCCCAGTTGCCCGACGCCACGACGAATCCGGTCGCATACGCATCGTCGTAGCGGTCCTTCTTATTCTCCGGCGGAACGCGCATCGAGAGCAGCACGACCGACGGGCGCAGGCGCGCGACCACGGCGACGAACGCATCGTCGGCGTTGCGCACGCACGCGGCCGGAACGGCGAGGACGGTTGCGAGAGCGAGCGCCGCGCGAACCTTCATGCGATGCGTTCGGTCAATGCGGCGCGCAGCGCGTCCAGGCCTGCCCCGGTGCGCGCGCTCACGCAGAGCGCGCCCGCCGGGGGAGCCACCGCCGACGGAACGTCGCATTTGTTGAATACGACGATCGCCGGCGTACGCTCCAGATCGAGTTCGCGCAAGATCGCTTCGACGGCACGCTCCTGGCGCGGCCAGTCCGGATTGCTCGCATCGAGCACGTGCAGAAGCAGATCGGCCTCGTGCAGCTCTTCCAGCGTCGCGCGGAACGCGTTGACGAGATCCTTCGGCAGATCGGTGATGAAGCCGACCGTGTCGGCGAGACGGACGTAGGTCCCCGGCGCGAGGTAGGCGCGGCGAATCGTCGGGTCGAGCGTTGCGAAAGGCCGGTCGGCGACTAACGCGTCGCTGCGCGAGAGCGCATTGAGCAGCGAAGACTTCCCGACGTTCGTATAGCCGACCAACGCGACGAGCGGCTCCCTGCGGTCCGAGCCGCGGCGCACGGCGCGCTGGCGCCGCACCGCCGCCAACTGCGCGTTGAGCGCGGCGATGCGCGTGCCGATGCGCCGCCGGTCCACCTCGAGCTTCGTTTCGCCGGGGCCGCGCGTGCCGATGCCGCCGCCCAGCCGCGAAAGATCCGCGCCGGCGCCGATGAGGTTCGATTGGCGGTAGCGCAACTGCGCGAGCTCTACCTGCAGTTTTCCTTCGCGGCTGCGCGCGTGGCGCGAGAACACGTCGAGCACGAGCATCGTGCGGTCCACGATCGGCAGCGGCACGATGCGCTCGAGATTCTTGCGCTGGCGCGGACGCAGATCGTTCAGGACGAGGATCAGGTCGGCTTCGAGCTCTTTGGCGCGCTCCGCGATCTCCTGCGCTTTGCCGCTGCCCACGAGCGTCGCCGGATCCACCGCGTCGCGCCGCTGAACGATTCGATCGAGCACGCGCGCGCCGGCCGCTTCCGCAAGCGCTTCGAACTCGCTCAGCTCCGCTTCGATCGGGTGCGCGGCGTCGTGCGTGTCCACCGCTACGACCACAGCCCGCGCAGTCATTTGTTCGCTCGGGGCTGTGCGTCCGAGAGGCGCTCGACGAGCCATCGCAGGCCTTCGTTGTAGCGCGGCCCGGGTCGTTCGAGCGTGTCGGGATCTACCACGTACACGTGCCGCAAGCGCACTGCGGGCAGGCTGCGCCACGGCTCCCGGTCGAGAACCGCCCCGAGATTCGATGCGGGATCGGTCACGAGCACGTCGGGACGATCGCGCAGGAGCGCTTCGGCGGAATACTGCCCGTAGGGCGTCCGAAGGTCGGCCGCGGCGTTGCGGCCGCCGGCCAGCGCGATGAGCGTCGCGATGTACGAGCCGGAACCGGCGGTCCAAATCGGCCCGCTGCCCAGCACGACGAACACGTTCGGACGGTACGCGAAGCGACTCGCGCGCCGAACGAGACGATCGGTCTGGGCGTGCAGATTCGCCGCGAGCGCCGCCGCCGCGCGTGCGCGTCCCGTGAGAGTGCCGAGCGTCCGCAAGTTCGTAAAGATCTGCGCGAACGTATCGTCTGGGAGGAGCACTACTCGGATCCCCGCCGCGCGCAGCGGCTCGACGTAGCGCGCCTGCGCCGGAATACCGACGACGAGCGCCGGGCGCAGCGCGACGATCGCCTCGGCGTCCACGCTGCCCGCATCGGCAACGCGAGGCAGCGATGCCGTTCCCGGCGCGTCCGTGTACGCGGAGACGGCCACGAGCTGCGAACCGGCGCCGAACGCGTACAAGTCGTCGGCGAACGACGGGACGAGCGCAACGACGCGCGCGCGCTGCGGCGCGAGCGGCGCGTTCGCGCGCGATGGCGGCGCGTGAACGGTACAACCCGCGAGCAGCGCCGCCGCGACGGCGGCACGATAGGTACGTCGCACGTCCTGCCCTACGGAGCCGCCCCGCCCGCGACCTCTCTGCGCCCGCCTGAAGGAAGCCGGAGACTTTGCGGCAACTGGACCCTCACGTTTGCGCGGGAAGCCGGTGTGAAGCCGGCACGGTCGCGCCACTGTATGCGGGGAGCCGCTCGACGTCACTGTCCATTCGTGGATGGGAAGACCCGGGCAACGGTCACGATCCGCAAGTCAGGATACCGTCGCAAACGCGCGTTCTCCACGATCCGCCTCGCGCAAAGGAAGGATTGCACATGTTTCCACTTATCGCCGCGATCGTTGCGGCAGCCCCTTCGCCGTCGCCCTCGCCCAGTGCCGTTCCGCAGATCGCGCACGTCGTCACGAGCGATCGCGGCCCCGAGACGGCCGGACGCACCGCCCGCACCACGTACGTCATCACCGCCGCACAGATCGCCAAAGACGGCGACCGTACCGTCGCCGACGCCCTCGAAAACGTCCCGGGCGTGAACGTGGTTCGCTACGGCGCCTTCGGCGCGGCAGCCGTCGCCGGCATTCGCGGCAGTTCGTCCCAGCAAGTCCTCGTGCTCGTTGACGGCCTGCCGGCCGCCGGCGCGCAGATATCCGACATGAACTTGGAGCAGTTCTCGACGGGCGGCATCGAGAGGATCGAGGTCGTGGAGGGCGGAGGCTCGACGCTCTACGGCTCCAACTCGATCGGCGGCGTGATCAACATCGTGACGACGACGCCGCCGGCGGCCGCCGGCGCGACGCTCTCGGCCGGCTCGTTTTCGCAGCAAACGTACCAGTTTCAAACGCCATACGTCTGGTTCTCGCGAACGTACGCGACGAACGACTACTCGGTCGTCGGCGGCTCCGACCGCGAAAACGCCCAAGCCGCACTGACGGCCGAGGGCGTGCGGTACGCGCACGCGCTCGGCATCTTCAACGCCTCGTTCAGCGCGCAGCTGGGCAACGCGATCGTGGGCGATCCGGGGGAACTGGGCTACTTCTCGCCGACCAGCCGGCAGAACAACGTGGACCGCGACGTGCGCTTCAACCTGGAGCACGACGGCGCGCGTTCGACCGCGACGCTATCGCTGGGCGAGTCGTCGCAGACGCTCTCGTACACGTGCGACACCCCGGTGGATTCCAACTGCCCGAACTCGTACTATCCGACGCCGGCTCCCGGCCAGCAGTCAAACCCGCCGTACTCGCAGGTGCTCTACGATCAGCACGCGATGGCGAGCCTGCGCGACGTCGTGAGCGGGGAGAACAATCGCGTCGTCTACGGAGTGGACCTTCTGCGCGGAACCGCGCGCGTTGACGAAGGGACCGGCGGAGGCTCGCCGTCGGCCGCCGATAACGCTCCGGTCTTCGATGCGTACGCCCAGACCGCCGCCTACGTGCAGTCGCAGTGGTTCGCTCGCAGCGGCAATCAGGTGTATGCCGGCCTGCGCGCGGAGCAGCGACGGCGGCATCGGCGGCGCATACTCGCCCTCGCTCGGCGGCATCCTGCACCTGCAAGGCGGGCTGGAACTGCGTCTCAACGCCGCGACGGCCTTTCGCGCGCCGACGGCCGAAGAACTCTACTATCCGAACTACTCGAATCCGAATCTCGTGCCGGAGCGAACGCGCGTCGGCGACGCGACGCTGGCCGCGCCGAATCTCTGGGGCGGCGCGAGCCTGACCTGGTTCACGACCAGCGGATCGAACTTCATCGTCTCGCCTCCGCCCTACTACGTACCGGAAAACGTAGGGAAGGCGTCCATTGCGGGGCTGACGTTCTCGGTGCGGACGCCGGCAGCGCGCGGCTTCTCCGCCGCGCTCGACGTGACGAACCTCTACCGCGCGCAAGATCTCGAAACGCAGACGCGCCTGCCCGGCCGCGGGCCGGTCTTTGCGACCACGCTCGCGCTGCGCTACCTCGCGCCCGCGGCCGAGCGCTTCGACGGCTTCGTCATCTCGGCGCACACGCAGGGCGCGCAGGAAGCGCCGGACCCCTACCTCTCTCCCGCCTACGCCGCCTACCAGCCGGCGTCGTTCACCGACGTGGACGGCTATGCCGGCTACCGGCTTACCCCGCATCTGCTCGTGGCGCTGCGCGGATACAACCTGGGCAACGACCGGTATGCGATCTTCGCCGGCTTCCCGATGCCCGGCCGCTCCTTCGCGCTGGAGTTGCGCGCGAAGTAAGTGCGCCTCTCCGCTCTGCGCGCGCCGGCACTCGTCCTTCTGCCGCCCGCAGCCGCCGCGGCGAGCCTGCTCGTGGGCGCGACAGCGCTCTCGCCCCACGACGTGGCGAGCGCGCTGTTCGCGCCGCACGGCCGCGGCGTGCTGCACACGATCGTCTGGGATCTGCGCTTGCCGCGCGTCTGCATCGCGGCGACGGTCGGCGCGGCGCTCGCCCTCTGCGGAGCGATGCTGCAAGGCATGTTGCGCAACCCGCTCGTGGATCCGTACCTCACCGGCGTCAGTGCGGCGGCAGCGGCGGCGATCGCGCTGGCGATCCTGGCAGGTGCGGCCGCGCCGGCTACGCCCGCGATCGGCTTCGTGGCGGGATTGGGCGCGGCGCTGCTCGTCGCCGCGCTCGCCCGCCGCGGAACCGGGATAGACGCCAACCGTTTGATTCTCGCCGGCGTCTCGCTCTCCACGCTCTTCGCCGCGATCGTCACGCTCGCCATCGTGCGCGCGAACTCAGACGACTACGCCGGCACGATTCTCTCCTGGCTCGCCGGCTCGATGGCCGGGCGCGGCTGGCACGAGCTCGCCGTAACGGCGCCGTACGTAGGCGCCGGCCTGCTGCTCTGCGCGTGGGCCGTCGCGCCGCTCAATGCGCTGCGGATCGGCGAACTTCGCGCGCGCAGCGTCGGCGTGGACGTCGACCGCGCGCAGTGGATCGTCCTGGCCGCTTCTTCCCTGTTAGCGGCAAGCAGCGTCGTGCTCGCGGGCTTGGTCGGCTTCATCGGGCTGATCGTGCCGCATCTCGCACGGCGCGTCGTAGGCTCGGATGCTCGCGCGCTGCTTCCGGCCTGCGCGGCGATCGGGGCGGCGCTCTGCATGCTCGCCGACGCCGTCTGCCGCATCATCGTCGCACCGGCCGAACTTCCGATCGGCGTGCTGCTCGCATTCATCGGCGTCCCGACGTTTCTCTACCTGTACCTGCGGCCCTCACCGCTCTCCGGATCGGGCGGCGCGTGATACGCCTGCGCGACGTGGACCTGCAGGTCGGCGGACGAACGCTGCTGAGCGGCCTGAACGCGAGCGTACGGACGGGCGAGTTCGTCGCCGTGCTGGGTGCGAACGGCGTCGGGAAGACGACGCTGCTGCGCGCGATCGCCGGCCTGCATCCGGTGGGCTCGGGAAGCATCGCGCTCGACGGCGCCGACGCCGGCGGCCTGAGCCACGCCGCACGCGCCAAGCACGTGGCGCTCGTGACCGGCGACGAGGTGATGCTCGACGCACTGCGCGTCGGGGACGTCGTCTCGATCGGGCGCTTTCCGTACCATCGCTGGTGGGAATGGCGCAGCCGCGGCGACGACGAGGTTGCGGTGGAGCGCGCGCTTCGCGCGGTGCGCATGGACGGCTTTTCCGACCGTCTCTTTTCGACGCTTTCGGCGGGCGAACGCCAGCGCGTCTGGATCGCGCTCGGGCTCGCACAAGAGACGCCGATCCTTCTGCTGGACGAACCCACGAGCCATCTCGACGTACGGTCCGCCCACGACATCCTCGGCTTCCTGCGCGCGCTGGCCCGCGCCGGAAAGAGCGTCGTCTGCGCGCTCCACGACGTCAACGAAGCCGCGGCCTACGCCGATCGCATCGCGCTCCTGTACGCCGGGCGTCTGCTGGCGACGGAGTCGCCGGAGGATCTGCTCTCCGGCACGCTGCTCGAACGCGCCTACGACATTCCGATGGAACGCGTGCGCCTGGCCGACGGCCGCCTGCGCGTCTTCGCAGGCGCCGGCCGCGACGCTAGTGAGAGCCCGCGGCCCGGCTGACCCGCACGTCCGATCCGAGCACCCAGCGGGTGATCCCCTTGTAGCGTCCGCTGAGAACGAGGACGCCCACCGCATCGTCCGGATGCTCCGAGAGCGGCGAGGTCACGTAATCCGGCTCGCAGGAAACCACCTGCGCGCGCGTGCCGGGTTCGGCGAGCAGCGCGTGCGGCAAGAGCGCCTGCGCTTCGTCGAACGTGGCGGCGTGATAGTCGCGCAGGCGCACGCGCGAGTCCCACATGAGCACCGACGGATCGTCGGACGTGCTGTAGAGCACGACGTGCTTGCCCGCGGGCAGTTTGCAGTCGGCAGATGCCGGGAGGGCGGCCGCCCAGCACGCCGCGAGCAGCACGAGTGCGACCGCGACTCTACCCACGAGCGTTCCCCTCGAGCACGCGGATCGCGAGAATCGCTAGATCGTCGCGCAGGCGATTGCCGCTGCGCAGACGCACCTGCGCGACGAGGTCGTCCGCGAGCTGCTGCGCGTGGGGGTTCGCGCACCGGATGAGCTCCATCGCGCCCCGTTCGAACAACTGCTGCCCGCTGCGGTCCCGCGCTTCCGTCAGTCCGTCGGTCGCCAGCACGAGCGTATCCCCGGGCGCCAGATCGGTCTCTTCGTTGGCGAACGGATCTTCCATCACCCCCAAAATCGGCCCGGTCACCGCCAGTTGGCGCACGCCGTCCGCCCCGCGCACGAACGCCGAATCGTGGCCCGCGCTAGCGTACGTCAGATGAAACGTGCGCGTATCGAGCACGCCGACGAACATCGAGACGAAGAGGTACGGATTGCCCACCGCCTTGGCAAAGGCGACGTTGAACTCGCGCAAGATCGCGGCGGGATCGTCGTGCCGCAGCGCGATGGCGCGAATCATGAACTTGATGAACGCGGTGAGGACGGCGGCGTCCACGCCCTTGCCGCTGACGTCCGCGATGAGCACGAGAGCTCGATCGCCGCTCAGGCGGAAGACGTCGAAGACGTCGCCGCCGACGGCGATGTGGCTCGTCGCGGAAACGTACGCGCTGCCGACCTCGCAGCCGGGCAGAGGGACGGATTCGCTTCGGAAGGCTCGCTGCAGGATCTCCGTGGTCGTGCGCTCGTGTTCGAGTTCGCGATTTAGACGGGAACGATAGGCGTTCAAGAAGATCGCGAGCACGCCGAACAGGAAAACCCACAACGCGCGCACGTACGACGACCGGTCGAGTTGCATTTGCGTGCTGCGAACGAGCGCGTCGTCGGTCTGGGCGAGGGACTGGCGTATCGCCGCGACCGTGCGCGTCTCGTAGTCGGAGAAGAGTTTGTTGCGCTTATCGAGTTCTTCCAACCGAGCGTCGGGGTGGCGCAGCAGCGGAGCCGCGACGTCCGAACGCCATTCGTCCTGCAGGCGCGCGTACGTGTCGAGCTGCTCCCCGACGCCGGGGAGATGCTGCTCGCCGAGCGTCCGGCGGATCGAGTCCTCGATCGCGTCGAAGCCGGCGGCGGCTTGGAAGTACTGGCCCACGTAAAACGGATCTCTCGTAAGCGAGTAGCCCCGCAGCGAGTTTTCTTCGTCTATCTGCAGGCGAAGCAGTTCCTCGAGTTCGATTTGAGCCTGCTGGATATCCGACTGGCGCGCGAACGTGTGCGCGATCTGCGCTCTCGTCTCGAAGGCGCCTTCCAGGGCGAAGGCGAGCGTCAATACGAGAAAGGCCGTCAGCAGGACGGTTCCTCCGGCGCGCGCCAGCCGCACGTTCTTCACGAAGGCCTCGCGAAGGCGCGGTCGAAAGAACGGCGGGCAGTGCAGGTGCGAGTCGACCCCACCATTTTCAAGTCCTACGACGTTCGCGGCGTTTATCCGTCCGAACTGAACGACGACGTCGCCTATGCCATCGGGCGCTGCTTCGTCGGGTTGCTCTCAGAGGGCCGAGCACCGGCCGGCCCCAGGACGAGCGTGGCCGTCGGACGCGACATGCGTCCGTCGGGCAAGAAACTCTTCGAAGCCTTCGCTCGCGGCGCGGCGGAAGCCGGTGCCGACGTGGTGGACATCGGCATGGTCTCGACCGACGCGCTGTACTTCGCCGTCGGAAAGTACGCGTACGACGGCGGCATCATGATCACGGCATCGCACAATCCGGCAGAGTACAACGGCATGAAGTTTACTCGCGCCCGCGCCGAGGCGATCTCGCTCGATACCGGTTTGGCGGAGATTCGCGAACGGCTGCTCTCCGGCGCGCTGCCGCCGCCGGCGGCCGCGGCCGGCACGATCTCGCAGCGCGACGTCCTCGACGCCTTCGCCGCCCACTGCTTATCGTTCGTGGACGTGGCGAAGGTACGCCCGATCAAAGTAGCGATAGACGCCGGCAACGGCATGGCCGGCGAGACCGTTCCGCACGTCTTCAAATCGCTCCCGTGCGAGGTCGTGCCGCTCTACTTCGAGCTCGACGGACGTTTCCCCAATCACCCCGCCAGCCCGATCGAGCCCGAGAACATGCTCGACTTACAGGCCGCGGTGCGAAAGAACGGATGCGATCTCGGCGTGGCGTTCGACGGCGACGCCGATCGTATGTTCATCGTTGACGAGAACGGCTGCTTGGTAGACGGCAGCACCGTAACGGCGCTGGTGGCGCTCAACACGCTCAAGAAGTATCCCGGCTCGAAAATCCTGTACAATCTCATCTGCAGCCGCAGCGTACCCGAACTGATCGTCAAAGCGGGCGGCGTGCCGATACGCTCGAAAGTCGGCCATTCGATCATCAAAGCGGTCATGCGCGAGCAGGACGTCGTTTTCGGCGGCGAGCACAGCGGGCACTTCTACTTCCGCGACAACTGGTACGCCGATTCGGGAATGATCGCGCTGCTGCAATGTCTCGAACTCTTCGGAGAAGCCGGGAAAAAGGTGAGCGAAACGATCGCGCCGATCGACACGCGATATCGCTCCGGCGAGATCAACAGTAAAGTCAAAGACGCGGCAGCCAAACTCAAGGAGATCGAGGACCACTACGAAGACGCGCGGATAGATCATCTGGACGGAGTGACGGTTGCATACCCGGATTGGTGGATGAACGTGCGCCCGTCGAACACCGAGCCGCTGCTGCGCCTGAACGTCGAGGGAGATACGCGCGAGCTCATGGAGCGTCACCGCGACGAAGCGCTTTCTCTCATCCGAGGGTAGCAGGGGCGGGGCCCGGCAGCCCGTCGAAGAGCAGGTCCTCATGTCGGGACTGCTCCTAGGCCCCGCCTTCATCGCGGTAGGCGACGGCACGTCAACCTTCGGACGCCTGGCAGTCGAGGACGGACGGATCGCCGCAGTGCTAGCCGCCGACGGGCCCAGCGACTTTCCGCTCCCCGCCGGCAGCAGCATCGCTCCCGGAATGATAGACGTGCACACCAACGGAGCGGGCGAATACTTGTTCAATCGCGATCAAGGCAACGCCGTGCCCGTAGCCGGTGCCGCCTACGCGCGCGTCGGAGCGACCGGCTTCGTCGCGAGCGTCATGACCGCGCCGTGGGAGTCCATGCTGCACGCGGCGTCGGAGATCGTCGAGGCCGCGAACCAACTGGAAGAGGACGTTCCGCACGGAGCGCGCTGCCTGGGCATCCACTTCGAAGGCCCGTTTCTCAATCCGAAGTTCCGGCGCATCCACCGGAGCGAATGGATCCTGCCTGCCGATGCCGCTCGCGCCCGCGAGATGATCGACGCGTGCAAAGGCGCCTGCCTGCTCGTGACGATGGCGCCCGAGGTGGACGGTGCGAGCGACGCGCTGCGCGTCTTCGTCGAAAACGGCGTCGTTTGCTCGGCCGGGCACACCGGCGCGCGCTACCGCGAAGGCATGCTCGCGATCGGGCTAGGCTTTCGCTCGCTCACTCACGCCTTCAACGGAATGCCGCCGCTGGACCACCGCGATCCCTCGATCCTCGCGGCGTTCATCCAAGACCGCCGGACGCTCGTGCAGCTCATCTGCGACGGTTTCCACGTCTCTCCGGTGATGGTAGACATCCTCCATCGAACGCTTGGGGATCGCATCGTGCTGGCGACCGACAATATGCCGCCCGCCGATCCCGGCTACCATATCGAGGGAGGAGTCATGCGCGCGGAAGACGGCACGATCGCCGGCAGCGCGCTGCAGATGGACGAAGCGCTGCGCAACTACATGTCGTACGCTCAGATTCCATTCGCGCAAGCGATCGTGGCGGCAACGCATGCGCCCGCAAGGCTGATCGGCCACGAGACGGAGATGGGCAGAATCGCCCGAGGCGCGCGCGCGGACCTATCGTTCTGGAACGCCGAGTACGACGTCATCGCGACGATGGTCGGCGGCCGGCTCGTCTACAACCGCGTAGAAGTCGCCGCCTAGCCCCCCGTGTCATCCTGAGCCTGTCGAAGGACGAGCACGCCACAACCGTGTCATCCTGAGCCCGTCGAAGGACGCGCACGCCACACCCCTGTCATCCTGAGCGCGGCGCGAAGCGCCGCAGTCGAAGGACGCGCGCGCCACTTACGCTAGCACTTCAAGATCGCGCACGTTACCGATGCTACCCATCCTTCGACGGGCTCAGGATGACACAATGCATGCGATGTGCGTTCTCGCTCGCCCGTCCTTCGACAGGCTCAGGATGACACAAATGCGTGCGCTGCGCGTTCTCGCTCGCCCGTCCTTCGACAGGCTCAGGATGACACGAATGCGTGCGCTGCGCGTTCTCGCTCGCCCGTCCTTCGACGGGCTCAGGATGACAACGGGGGGCTATTCGCTGTCTACGGGTTCGTACGACGGCGGCTGATGCTGGAAGTAGCGGGCCGAATACTGCGAAGGAATCGTGCTGAACGTACGGGGCGACTGCGTGAAGTCGAAGCTGTCCACGATGCTCTGCGAGCGCGCGTCGGTCGTATACAGGCGTCCCAAGGCAAAGGTATCCTCGACGAACTTTAAGATGCTCCCGAACTCGTACTGCGTGTGCGAGACGTACGACGGCTGGGTGGGCGAGGTTTCGCGCGCGTACGGCGAGACGATCAGCATCGGCACGCGGAAACCAAGGCCGCCGTAGTTATCGAAGAACGGCGGCGGCACGTGGTCGTAGAAGCCGCCCCAGTCGTCCCAAACGACGACGATCGCCGTCGTGGGCCAGTACTGGCTCTGTCCGATCGCGTTGACGACGCTGGCCACCCAGGACGGCCCCTCATCGTTCATCGTTCCGGGATGATCCGAGTTGCCGTCGGCCGGAACGATCCACGAGACCGCGGGAAGCGTCCCGCCGGAGATATCGTCGAAAATCTTCGTCTCGGGCGAAACGACGTTCGTTCCCCACTCCGATCCGTTTCGCACCGCCGCGATCGCCTCGAAGCCGTTCCACAGAGCGCCCGTGCCGTTGACGACCGGCGGCGAGTAGTATTTCCACGAGACGCCTTTCGCATCGAGCAAATCGCGCATCGTTGCATACGAGAGGCACGGGAAGGGACCCTTATGATAGAAGTAGTGCAGCTTCGTGGGTGCCGGCTCCGAGCCATTGCTCTTCACGAGCGAGGTCGTCGTCCCGGGCGGCGCGTCGCAGCCCCACGGCGCCTTGGACGGAAAGTCCACCAGACTCTCCTGCTGATTGATCCGCGTGCCGCCGGCGATGAGATCCTGATGCGCGGTGAAACTGCCGCTGCCTTGCGTCTGGAACATGTGATCGCCGAGCACGTACTGGCCCGCGATGTCCCAGTACGGCCCGATTTGCGTCGGGTTCACGTACTGGTACGGACGCTTACCGGCCTGGCCGGGGCACTTCTTGCTGCCGCCCTCGAGATTGAACCCGTCCATCTTCCCCTTGTCGTACGACTTGAGGAAGCCGCTGCGCGAGTGGCCGAAGTCGCACGGGGACTTCAAGTCGCTGACCGAGAGTTTCACGGTCTTGCCGTTCGACAGCCTGCCCGTCGTCGTGCCGTCGGCTCCGGGAAACGTCGCGAAAAGATTGTCGAACGATCGATTCTCTTGGATGACGATGACGACGTGCTGGATATACTGCGAGGTGCTCGCGGCACCGGCACCCATCGGAGCGCTCTGCGGCGGCGTAGCGCTCTCCGAGCCGGTCCCAAGGCTCGCACATCCGACGAGCCCGCAAACGGCGAGCCACGCGCAGATGGCGCGTACGGTCGGCAAGTGCTGGTTTCTCCTTACGCCCGGTTCCGAGCAAGAGCGGCGGTCAACCAGCCTTCGTTGCCTCGGGGGCGGCTCCTTCGGCGCGCGCGCCTGCCAGTGCGGAACGCAGCATGGCGTAGGCGGCATACAGCACGACGATGACCACGAGCCAGCGCACGGCATTTAGCGGCAGATGCTTGACGATGTACGCCGCGATGAGCACGCCAGGTATGCCCCCCAACGTGAGTCCGAGCGCCGCCCGCATCGAGAACGCTCCCATGCGGATGAAGCGCAAGGCTCGCTACCGGCATGAGGAACGCGCACGATCCCATCATGATCGGGAATGCCGCGGTCGGGCTCATCCCAAGCAAGCTGACCAGGATCATGCAAGGCGCGTAGAGACCGATCCCGATCGTCATCAGCGCACCCAAGAAAAAGTTGACCGCAATCCCTATCCACAGCCGCGTGCCGCTAAGCTCGAGCGCGTCTCCGGTGAGACCGAACTGACTCCCGCGCAGGTTCGTGACGATGAAGAGTATGGCCGCCGCGACGAGTGCGACGCCCATCCCGATCTGCACCCAGCGCCGCGGCAGCCGGGCAACGAAGCCGGCGCCGAGCCACGCCCCGGCGACCGCGGCCAGGATGAGCAGCAACAGCGTCTTCGGGGCGACCGCGATGATGCCGATGTAGATCGCGGCCTCGACGACGGTAGGCAGCGCGTGCCCTACGTTCAAGGTTCCCGGTATCTTCTCGTCCGGCACGAAGCGAAAGAGCTTGTAGAGCGAGGTCGTCGTGGCGAACGACCCGATGCCCAGCGTATCGAAAAAGTTCGTGACGAAGCCGATCGCCGAACCGATCGCGTCCGGAATCGCCGAACGATGCTGCGGCATAGCGCGGACGAGCGCGACGACGAGCATGAGCGCGACGATGGCCAGACCGATGAAGAGAGCGGTGTGAACGGTCATGAAGCCGCGCATTAGCGGCCGGGCGTGCGTTCCCTACCGCGCGGTGCCGGAGAACCCGCTACGACGCGGCGAGCTCCCTGACCGCGGCGGCGTTGAAGTACGACGCCTTCGGATGGTGGACGACGATCGCCGCGGTAGACTGCTCCGGAACGATCTGGTGGCCGTCGGTCAGCACGACCCCGATGGACTTGCTCGCATCGAGGAGGCGGAAGACGATCTCGTGCTGCTGCAGGTCCGGACAGGCGCCGTAGCCCCACGAGTAGCGTTTTCCTCGCTCCCGACTCAGTCCGAGTTCGCGGCGAATCCGGCGATGGGCATATTCTGCCAGCGCCTCCGCCGACTGAACCGAGAATCCGTGCAGGAAGTACGCTTCGGCGTAGTCGCCGGCAGCCTGAAGTTCCTCGATGCGCCTTCCCGCCGCGCTCCCGACGGTTACGACCTGCAGTGCCGCGACGTCGGCGCCCGCGCCGGCGACGGGCTCGCGGAAGTAATCGGCCAGGCTAAGGTGCTCGCCGCCGGCCTGCCGCGGGAAGCGCATGCGTGCGATCTCTTTCGCGGCATCGCGCGGATCGTACAGCACGAGGTCGTCGCCGATGCCGGCTGCCGGGAAGTAGCCGTACGCGACCTTTGGATCGAGGAGCCGCTCCGCCGCGGCGCGCGCTTGGTACGCGCGCAGGCGCGGCTCGAACTCCTGCGCGACGAGCTGCTCGAACTGCTCGCCCTTTGCGTTCGCCGCTCCCCACGATAAGCGATAGAGGCTGCGCAGATCGAAGCAAGGCCAAAGATCGTCGAGGTCTATCGGCCGATCCGGGCCGCCGAGCCGGCTCGCTCCCAAAAACGGCGGCGCGGGAATCGTGACGCGCTCGCCCTTCACCGCGGAGACGCTCGCGGTTCGTGCGCCGGCGGGGGCGTTCTTTCTGCGTTCGCGCTGTTCGAAAGCTTCGCGGCGCGTGCGTTCCAGCAGCGCGCTGCGGCGCTCCGGCTCGCCGGTCAGCGCGTCCATCAGTTCCAAACCTTCGAACGCATCCTTCGCATAGAAGAGACCCGCCTCGAAGAAACGCGTCTCGTCGTCGAGCAGGGCGATGCGCCGTCCGAAGTCGCGATTGATCGCGGCGCCTCCAACGATAACGGGAAAGCCGAGCCCGCGCGCGTCCTGCTCGGAGAGGCAGACCGGCATCTGTTTGCTCGTCGAAACCAGCAGCGCCGAGAGGCCGATCGCATCGGCGCCGACCTCGACCGCTTTCTCGAGGATCGTATTCATCGGCACCTGTTTGCCGAGATCCACGACCGTGTAGCCGTTGTTGGCGAGGATCGTATGCACGAGATTCTTTCCGATGTCGTGCACGTCGCCGAAGACGGTCGCGAGCACGACCGTGCCCTTCGTCACGCCCTCGCTGCGCTCGAGAAACTGCTCGACGTGCGCGACCGCCCGCTTCATCACCTCGGCCGACTGCAGGACGAACGGCAGAATGAGCTCGCCGCGGCCGAAGCGATCGCCGACGTCTTTCATCGCGGGCAGCAGGATCTCGTTGAGCACCTGAACGGGGGTGCGCTCGCGCAGCGCTTCGTCAATCTTTGCCTCGATGCCGTCCTTGCGGCGATGCAGGATCGCGTTGTGAATGCGCTGCTCCACCGGCGCGTCGTCCGCCGTCTCCACCGCGGCCGGCCGCACCGCCCCCGCGCTCGATTCGAAGCGCTCGATCAGTCTGGCGAGCGCGTCGGGCCGGCGGTTGAAGACGAGATCGTCGCACGCCTCGCGCACCTCTTCGTCCAGCTCGAAGTACGGCGTGATGTCCTTCGGGTGCACGATCGCGCAGTCGAGCCCGGCCTGCACGCAGTGGTGCAGGAAGACGGAGTTGAGCGCAGCGCGCGCCGCCGGGCGCAGTCCGAAGGAGACGTTCGAGATGCCCAGCGAGGTGAGCGTGCCGGGAAGCTCGCGCTTGATCGCAGCGATTCCCGCGATCGTCTCGACGGCCGACGCGAGGTACTCCGCCTCTCCGGTCGCCAGCGTGAAAGTGAGCACGTCGAAGATGAGCGCTTGCGGCGGCAAACCGTATTCGCCCACCGCGGTATCGTAGATGCGGCGCGCTACCTCGAGCTTGCGATCCGCGGTCTTGGCCATGCCGCCTTCGTCAATGGTGAGCGCCACGACCGCCGCCCCGTGCTCCACCGCCAGCGGCAGCACCGCGTCGAGCTTGGCGCGGCCCGATTCCAGGTGAATCGAGTTGAGGATCGCGCGGCCGGGGTAGTTTTCGAGCGCAGCCTGCAGCACTTTCGGCTCGGTAGAGTCTATCATGAGGGGCGCCTGCACCGACTGCGCGAGTTTGCGCACGACCTCGCGCATCTGCGCGTCTTCATCGGTACGCTCGGTAAGCGCGCAGCACACGTCGAGGACGTGCGCGCCGCCTTCGATCTGCTCGCGCGCGACCAGCGCGATGTCGTCGTAGGCCTCCTCGAGCAGCAGGCGCTTTATCTTCCGCGATCCGGCGGCGTTGATGCGTTCGCCGACGATCAGCGGACGCGGCTCCTGTTCGAGCGCGACGGCCGTCATCGCCGAGGCAACCTCCGCCCCGGGCGGAGGCTGCGGGCGTTGCTTGCGCGTCGTCGAGGCGAGCGCATCGCGCATTGCCGCGACGTGCTCGGGGGTCGTGCCGCAGCATCCGCCGATGACGTTCGCGCCGAAGTCTCGCACGAAGGCGGTCAGCTCGCGTGCGAGTTCCTGCGGGCCCTCCGGATAGATCGTCTCTCCGTTCGGCCCCATCAGCGGCAGGCCCGCGTTCGGGATCACGCTCACGTAACAGCGCGACGTCTCGCACAAGTAGCGAATCGAGTCGCGCATCTGCGCCGGTCCGGTCGAGCAGTTCAGCCCGATCACGTCTACGGCAAGCGCGTCGAGCGTCGCGCGGATCGCACGGATATCGGTGCCGAGCAGCATGCGCCCTTCGGTGATGAGCGTCGGTTGCGCCTGGATCGGAACGCGGCGCATCCCGCGCGAGAACTCGCGAACGATGCCGGCGATCGCGGCCCGCAGTTCGAGCAGATCCTGCATCGTCTCGAGGAGCAGCAAGTCGGCGCCGCCCTCCACCAGCGCTCGAGCCTGCTCTGCGTACACGTCGCGCAGGCGTTCGTACGTGACGTTCGAGAGGGCCGGGTCCGAGGAAGAGATCAGCATGCCGGTCGGGCCCATGGAACCCGCGACGAAGCGCGGGCGCTGGGGCGTCGAGAACGCATCGCAGGCCGCCCGAGCGATCTGCGCGGCGCGCCGGTTGATCTCGAGCGTCTCTGCTCCCAGCCCAAACTCTTCGAGTTTGAGACGCGAGCCCGTGAAACTGTCGGTTTCGACGACGTCGGCCCCCGCCTCGAGGTACGCATCGTGGATGCCCCGGACGATCTCCGGTCGCGTGAGCACGAGCGCCTCGTTGCACCCGAGGTGTCGCGCACCGCCGAAGTCTTCTTCGGATAGGTCGAACGCCATGAGCTGCGTGCCCATGGCGCCGTCGAAGAGGAGCACCCGCTCGCCGAGCAGGCGCAGATAGTCAGACAAGCTCGGGCTCTACGACGATCGCGTCCTGATCGGCAAAGACGGGATTGCTTAGATACCGCTCGCCGGTGTCGCACCCGAACGTGACGATCGTCTTTCCCGCGTAATCGGGCCTGGCCGCCAGATGCAGGGCCGCCCAAACGTTCGCGCCCGCCGAGATGCCGACGAGCATCCCTTCTTCGCGCGCGAGCCGACGCGCCGTCGCGATCGCGTCGGCGTCGGTGACGCGCAGCACCTCGTCGTAGACGTTCGTATCGAGAATCGCCGGCACGAAGCCGGCGCCCGTTCCTTGAATTTTATGCGGCCCCGGCTTACCACCCGAAAGTACCGGCGAGGCGTCCGGTTCGACCGCGACGATCTTCACGGCGGGCTTGCGCTCTTTGAGCACGTGTCCGACGCCGGTGATGGTGCCGCCCGTACCGATTGCGGAGACGACCGCATCCACCGCGCCGTCGGTGTCGCGCCAGATCTCCTCGGCGGTGGTACGCCGATGGATCTCCGGATTCGCCGGATTCTCGAACTGCTTGGGCATGAAGTACTTCGCCGGCGCGCGTTCGGCGATCTGGCCCGCGCGCCGCACCGCGCCCGACATCCCCTCAGGGCCCGGCGTCAGCACGACCTGCGCGCCGTAGGCCCGCAGCAGGCTGCGCCGTTCGACCGTCATCGTTTCGGGCATCACGAGAATGAGCGGATAGCCTTTGGCGGCGGCGACGAAGGCGAGCGCGATGCCCGTGTTGCCGCTCGTCGCCTCGAGAATCGTCATGCCGGGGCGTAACGAGCCGTCGCGCTCGGCCGCCTCGATCATCGCGACGCCGATGCGATCCTTGACCGAGCCCGCGGGGTTGAACGACTCCATTTTGACCAGGACGCTCGCCGCCAGACCCCGGCCGAGCCGGGGCAGACGAACGAGCGGCGTATTGCCGAACGTGTCGGCGAGATTATCGTAAATGCGTGCCATACGAGGCCTAACCCCGTCGCTCCGAGGAGCGTTTCAGACTACTTGTTCTTGAAGCGCGCGACTCGCTTTTCGTTGTATGCCGCGATGCCTTCTTTGGCGTCTTCGCTCTTGAAGAGCAGCGACTGCAGCTCGCGTTCGAGCGCGAGCGCGTCCTGCAGCGGGAGCTCCGCGCCGGTCTGCACGCTGCGCTTGATGTGACCCACCGCCATCGGTGCCTTGTTCGGAGAACAGAACTGCTTGGCGTAGTCGGTAATCTGCTCGCGGAACTGCTCTGCGTTCCCTTCGAAGATGTCGGTAACGATGCCCCACTCCATCGCCTGCTCGTAACTGACGGTCCGGCCGGTGACCATGAGCTCGATCGCGCGGGACTTGCCGACGAGCCGTGCGAGGCGCTGCGTGCCGCCGGTGCCCGGCAGCACGCCGAGCGAGACCTCCGGCAGCCCGATCTTTCCGGCGTCCTTGCGCGCGATCCGCAGGTCGGCCGCCATCGCGATCTCGAGGCCGCCGCCGACGCAATGCCCGTTGAGCGCCGCGATCACCAGTTTGGGCGTCTGCTCGAGACGCGCGAGCGTCTCGTTGGCGTGCAGGCAGAACATGTACTTGAACTCCGGCGTTACCGCGTTGAGCATGCCGATGTTCGCACCGGCGGAGAAAAACTTCTCGCCTTTGCCGGTGAGCACGATGACCTCGACGTCCGAATCGAAGCGTGCGTCGAGAATCGCCTCGTCGAGCTGGCGCATCATCTCGTGCGTGTACGTGTTGGCCGGCGGATCGTCCATCTCGACGAACGCGACGTGGCCGTCTTTCCAATAGTTGATGACGCGTTTGCCGTCGAGCGCGCGGGCCTCGCGGCCGAACGGCGTCTGCTGCGTCGCTCCGTTGACGGTGGTGCTCATGCCTGGCTTCCTTTCGGTGCGATCCAATTCGGGTTCTTGAAGATCTCGGCGAGTTGGGCGTCGTCGGCGGGGCTGGGGAGAACGGTGGGCGCGTATGCCTCCCATTCCGCCTGGGTGAGTTTGCGGCCGTCCACGGCGTACCGTTCGCCGGAATAGTCGCCGATCTTGCGGTTGAAGCGCATGTCGGGCACGTACAGCTTCGTCTCGCTCGGGTTCACCTCGTTCACCCGCGCGACCGTCTGCGCGACCTCGTCGTGGAACTGCTGCCTGGCGCGCTCGTTCAAGTGCTCCTTGTCCGCTTGCTCGGCGGTCTTATCTTCGTCCACGCGTCCCTTTGATACCCCAGGCGTACGCCCACTGCGCCGACCCCGAGTGATCGGTTCCGAAGAGGTCGAGCGAACCGGAGATCCACTTGTTGTAGTACTTCTGCTGAATTTCGACCGGCACGACGCCGGCTTTGGCGATGCGGCGCAGTCCGGTGATCCCGGTACCCATGTGGAAGGCTTCCTCGCGCAGCATCGGGCCCATCGAAGCGGCCAGCGGCGCGAAGCTCGAGTGCGAGAGCATCGTGAGCTGGAACTTGCCGTCGCGGTCCATGAAGTTCGTGTAGGCGAAGAAATCGAGCCAATGCGTGACGTCGTCGTTGAATGCGTTGAGCAGGCGATTCTTCTTGCCGAAGGCGCGGCGCTCGAGCATCTTCTGCGCTTCGATCTTGCCCTCGCTGCCGAAGTGCTCGACCATCAGGTGGCACATCTGATACCCGTGGCGCGTCTCTTCGACCATGATGCGGACGAGCGATGCCAAATCGTACTCGCTCGGGGCGTTGTTCACCAGAAAGCGCTGCTGCTCGTTCGAAGCGAACTCGGTGTCGCCCTGATAGACGACCATGTTCAGCACGGCGTCGCGCATGCGCTGATCGGGGATGTCGCGCACCCGCTCCCAGCGGCGGTCGCCTTTGAAGTCGCCGAAGTAGATCTCCGGCGTCGGCAACGCCCCGTATTTGGCCTCGAACTCATAGCCCGGCATGAACCGGTTGATGAGGTCGCGGTCGAGCCCAATATCGCTCGTCCACTCATCGAGCATTACGATCCAGTCGTCGAACGTGGAAATCCGATTCATGTCCACTGCCTTCTCGAAGCGATGTGACGGAAAATTACCGAACGGAGAGAATACCGTCATACTATGTCCCCGGACGAGCGCTGTCAAGCGCGGGTCGTCACCCGGCCGAACTCCTTCATCTTTACGCTCTACGGCGATATGGTCCACCGGGCGGGCGACGACTCGCTCTGGATCGGCGCCCTGATTCGCCTCATGGCCTCGTTTGGTCTCTCCGAGGCGGCCGTCCGGCAAGCCGTCTCCCGGATGTCCCGGCAGGGGTGGCTGGCGGCGCGCCGGCGGGCGAACCGCGCCTTCTACTCGGTAACCGCGCGCGGCAAGCGGCGCATCGAGGAGCTCAGCCCTCGAATCTACGGCCCGGTCATCGAGTGGGACGGGCGCTGGCGCCTGTTGAGTTACGCGATCGGCGAGGCCCGTCGAGCCCGGCGCGAGCGCCTGCGCAAGGAGCTGGCTGCGCTGGGCTGGGCCCCTCTCTCGCCCTCGACCTGGATATCGCCGGCCGATACGCTCGAGGCGGCTCGGGGCGCGGCCGAGGCGACCCGGACGCTCGACGCCGTCCACCTCTTCACGGGCGCGTACTGCGGGCCGCTCGGCGATCGCGAACTGCTCGAACGATGCTGGGATATCGGCGCGATCGCCGCGGCCTACGCGCAGTTCGCCGCCCGATACGCGCCGCGAGTGGCCGCCGAGCGCGACCGCGCGGGCCTTTCCGACGAAGCCGCGCTCGTCGAACGGCTCTGGCTCGTGCACGATTACCGCAAGTTCGCCTACCTCGACCCCGGGCTGCCCAGCGTGCTGCTCCCGGCGCACTGGCCTGGGACGGCCGCGGCTGCGATCTTTCGCGAGTACTACGCCGCGCTCGATACGAAATCGCAACGGTACTTTAATCTCTGCTGCCTCCAGCCGTAACGGGGCTGGCCACGCATGCGTCGAAGCGACCCGCTCATGCCCAAGCCGCTTTTGATTTTCCTGGCCTGCGCTTCGCTCGCCATCGCGTCGTGCCACAGCAACAGCTCGGTCACGCCGACCCCGTCCGGTTCGCCGGGTTCACCCGCGCCGAATCCTTCGATTAAGTCGGCGCACCTCGAGGTGACGATCCTCGGATCGCCGGCGGCTGCGATTCCGGTCGAGGAATCCACCCCGGCGAACAAACTCAGCCCGCGGCCGGGCACGCCGTTCGACATGAGGAAGACCGGTCAGCAGGGCAAGGTGACCTTCCACCAGCTCAAGCCGAGCAAGACCTACTGCTGGGTGGCCGTGATCGCCAAGAGCCAGGAGTTCTCGGCCTGCGCCGGCTGGGAAATCTGGCAGACGAGCGTCATCACGCTCGGAACCTAGCGCGAATCTCCGCCCGCGGCTACGTCTCGTCGTCGTGGAGATGAAGGTGGCAGCCGTCCTCGGCTTCGGAGAGCACGTCGCGCGCCTCGGCGAGAACGGTATTCGAAAGCGGCCGGCTAGGCGGCTCGACCGAACCCTCTTCGGCCAAGAACTCGGTCTCGCTCCAATCCTCCCAGGTCTCTAGCGGCTCCCCCTCGAGCATCGCGGGGAAGCGCACGCAGAACCCCTGATCCAAATGCAGACCGACGACCGTAACCTCGGTGCCGCGCGGGAAGAACGTGCCGTCCTTCCATAGCGTCCCGTACGTCGTACTATAGCGGCCGCCGATACGGAGGGGCTCGACCACGTCTACACCCCGAACGGGTTCATCGGCTTACGGCCGATGAACGTGAGGACGCTCTTGGTCTCGCTGTAGAGCCGCATCGTCTCCATTCCCAACTCGCGTCCGTAGCCGGACTGCTTGTAGCCACCAAACGGCACTCCCGGGAAGATTGCGTATGGCGTGTTGATCGCGACCGTGCCGCTGCGAATGGCGCGCGCCACGCGGTTCGCGCGGCCGATGTCGCGGGCCCAAACGCTCGCGCCCAGACCGAACTCCCCTTCGTTTGCCAGCGCGATCGCTTCGTCTTCGTCCTCGAAGCGCACGATCGCCGCCACCGGTCCGAATATCTCCTCGCGAGCGATGCGATGAAAGCTCTGCGCCTCGAAAGCGGTCGGACTCCAGAAAGTTCCGGCATCGAACGCTTCGCCGAGCGCCGGCGCTCCGCGCGCCGAAGAGCGCGTTGGCTCCTTCCTGTGCGCCGATTTCGCAGTAGGCCCTTATCTTGTCGTACTGTTCGCGCATGGTGATGGCGCCGATCTGAGTCTGCGGATCCTCGGGATCGCCAACGCGCAAACGCTGCGCGCTCTCCGAAAATGCGGCGACGAAGCGATCGTACGCGCCGGACTGCACGAGAATGCGCGAGCGCGCGTCGCAGGTCTGCCCGGCGTTGTAGTAGATGCCGTAGAGCGCTCCGGCTACCGCCGCATCTAAGTCCGCATCGTCGAAGATAACCGACGGAGACTTTCCGCCGAGCTCGAGCGTGACGCGTTTGAGCGTGCGGTGCCGCGCTCGCCGCAACGGCCTTGCCAGTCGCCGTCGAGCCGGTGAATGCGATCTTATCCACGTCGGGGTGTTCCACGATCCATTGGCCGAGTTCGCGGGTCGAACCGGTGACGACGTTGAGCACGCCCTCGGGCACGCCGGCCTCGAGTGCGAGCTTCCCGAGTTCGAGCGCGGAGAGCGGCGTCGCGGGCGCGGGCTTGAGGACGATCGTGCATCCCGCGGCCAGCGCGGGCGCGACCTTCCAGGATGCGAGCAGCAAGGGAAAGTTCCACGGAACGATCGCGCCGACGACGCCGACCGGTTCGCGCACGGTGTTCGCCAGATACGTCGGCAGCGGCGGCGGAAGCGTCTCGCCGTAGTTCTTCGTAGCGGCGCCGGCGTAGAACTCGAAGCAATCCACGATCGCGCTCATCTCGCCCTTGGCCGTGGCGATCGTCTTGCCGTTGTCGCGCACTTCGAGCAGGGAGAGTTCGCCGGCGCGCTCGCCGATGAGCTGCGCGAGCCGGTAGACGATCTTCGCGCGTCGCGATGCCGCCATCGTCTGCCATTTTCCGGCATCGAAGGCGCGGCGAGCCGCGGCGACTGCGGCGTCAACGTCCTCGCGCGTCGCCTCCGCGACCGCGGCCATCTTCGCGCCGGTCGCTGGGTTGACGTCGTCGTACGTGCGGCCGTCCGATGCGTCGCGCCAGGCGCCGCCGATAAGGAGCTGCGCTTTCTGCGCCGTCGAGGTCGTGGTCATCGGTCCGTGCTTCTACTCCAAGCGTTCGAATACTGTCGCGATGCCCTGGCCGACGCCGACGCACATCGTCGCCAGCGCGTACCGGCCGCCCCGCCGGCGCAGTTCGTGCAGGAGCGTCGTCGCGATGCGCGCGCCGCTCGCGCCGAGTGGATGGCCCAGCGCGATCGCGCCGCCGTTGACGTTCGTCCTCTCCGGATCGAGCCCGAGCTCTCGCACGCACGCTACCGCCTGCGCGGCAAACGCTTCGTTGATCTCTACCAGATCGAGGCGATCGGGGTCGAGATTCGCGCGCGCCAGCGCTTTCCCGACGGCGGGAATCGGCCCGATGCCCATGACCTCCGGTGCGACGCCCGCGCTGGCCGACGCGAGGTAGCGCGCCATCGGGCGCAGACCCATGCTGCGCGCGGTTCCGGCTTCGCAGAGCAGCAAAGCGGCCGCCCCGTCGTTGATGCCCGAGGAGTTGCCGGCCGTGACCGTGCCGCCCGCCTTGAACGCGGGCCGCAGCTTCGCCAGCGAGTCCATCGTCGTCTGCGGGCGCGGATGCTCGTCCTGCGATACCGCTGCGGCGGCCGGTCCGCCTGGAACGGGTACGATCTCGTCGGCGAAGGCGCCGCGTTCCGTCGCTTCTTTGCAGCGTCGCTGCGATTCGAGCGCAAAGCGATCTTGATCTTCGCGCGTCACGCCGTAGCGCTCGGCGACGTTCTCGGCCGTCTCTCCGAGAGAGATCGTCCACTGCGGCGGCATCGCGGGATTCGTCATGCGCCAGCCGAGCACGGTGTCGAAGAGCTCTTGGCGCCGTCCGAAGGATGCCTCGCTCTTGGTCAGCACGTACGGCGCGCGCGTCATGGACTCGACGCCGCCGGCGATCATCACGTCGCCTTCGCCGAATGCGATCGCCTGCGCCGCGGAGTTGATCGCCTGGAGGCTGGATCCGCACAAACGGTTGAGCGTCACGCCGGCCGTCTCTACCGGCAATCCGGCGAGCAGCGCGGCCATGCGCGCCACGTTCCGATTGTCTTCTCCGCTTTGGTTGGCGGCACCGAAGTAGACGTCGTCCACGGCGGCGGGATTGACGCCGCTGCGTTCGACGACCGCGCGTATCGCGATTGCGGCGAGATCGTCCGGACGCAGGTGCGCCAGCGCGCCGCCATAGCGGCCGATCGGCGTTCGCACCGCCGCGACGACCCACACTTCGCGGCTCACGCCGGCTCCTGCGCCTGCTCGGCAGGGTCGTCCAGATCGAAGAGCCAGAGCGAGCGGTGCGGCGCGAATGCCTCGCCTTCGTCCCGCGCGAGGCGCTTGAGAATCCGCATGAGCCTGGCGCCTCCGATCTCGCGCCCCCAAGCGATCGGTCCAATCGGATAGTTCGCCCCCAAGCGCATCGCCGTATCCACGTCTTCGGGTGACGCGACGCCCTCCTGCACGGCGATCGCCGCTTCGTTTACGACGGAGGCGACCGTGCGCCCGAGGAAGAGTCCCGGGACGTTCTCGACGAGAACGACGCCCTTGCCCAGCACGCCGAAGAACTCTTCGGCCAGCTCGAGCGCATCGTCGGACACGCTTTGCGTATCCACGATCTCCACGACGCGCTGGCCCTCCAGCGAGCCGAGAATGCCGTAGCCGACTGAGACGCTCGGGGTGGCGCATCTTGGAAGCGCAAGCATCGAGATCGGTTGCGTACGCATCTACGAAGAGGATCGACTCTTCGCCCAGAAGCGTATCGAGTTCGGCGACGATGCTGCTGCGATCGTTCGACCCGTCGCCGACGTCGAAGACGATCGTCGCGGCCGGCGATATCTCGTCGAGCTGCGCGTCGCTCTCGATGCGCCGGCAGTGCGCGTAGTATCCCTCGGCGCGCTCGGCGATCTCGTCGGCGATGCCGCCGAAACCTACGATCGCAACCTGCTCTTGCGCGTCGCGCTTCGTCGCCCGCCTCCGGGATCGCCGGCTCGAAGCGTTGCGGCGGTCCCTCGCGATACGAGTAGAATCCCGAGCCGCTCTTTCGCCCCAGGCGTCCTGCGCCCACCATCTCGCGCTGTATCGCCACCGGCGCCAGCCGGGCCGCGTCCGTGCGCTCGTAGACCGACTCGGTTGTGGCCAAGTTGATATCGAGACCGATGAGATCCATCAGCTCGAACGGCCCCATGCGAAAACCGGCGCCTCGGGCCAGCGCGTCGAGTTCCTCGGCGGAAGCGACCCCGCGCTCGAGCGCACGCAGGGACTGCAGGTAGTACGGACGCGCGACGCGGTTGACGATGAACCCGGGCGTATCTTCCGCGACGACCGGCGTCTTGCCGATTCGCTCGGCGAAACTGCACGCCCGATCTACCGCTTCGCCGGAGGTCAGTTCGCCGGGCACGATCTCGACGAGCTTCATCCGCGAGACGGGATTGAAGAAATGCATGCCGACGACGCGCTCGGGGTTCGGCACGACGGCGGCCAGATCGCCGACCGAAAGCGACGACGTGTTGGTCGCGACCAGCGCGCCTGGCGAGAGCGCCGCGCCGAGCTTGCGGAAGACCTCGCGCTTGATCTCGGCGTCCTCCGAGACGGCCTCGATCGCGAGCGCTGCGTCGCTGCGTTGCGGAATCTCCGCTTCCAGCGACACGCGCACGTCTTGGGCCTGCGCGACCGCACGCTCGCGCGCCGCGGCATCGGGCTCGACGACGGTGACGGCGCAGCCGGCGGCCGCGCAAGCCAGTGCGATTCCCATTCCCATCGTCCCGCCGCCCACGACCAAAACCATGTCTTCCATACGCGGCTTTCTCTGTTCGCGAAAGGACCTGCAAATGCTTCGTGGGTAGAATCGCCTTATGAAAAAGCCGGTGTGGCGCGTGCGCGCGTCAACGTACGTCGTGGATTCGCCGCACATGCGATTGCGCGCGGACGAAGTCGAGCTCCCCGACGGAACGATCCTACCGAACTACTACGTACGCGAATCGCTGGGCTTCGCGACGGTTTTGGCCGTCACCGGCGACGAGCGCGCCGTCCTGGTGCGGCAGTATCGGTACGGCGCCGATTCCGTCCACCTCGAACTTCCGGCCGGCATGCTCAACCCGGGCGAGACCGCCCTCGAATGCGCCCTGCGCGAACTCGCCGAGGAGACCGGATACGAGGCGGAGCGCTGGGAACTCGCAGCCGAGTTCCATCCCGAACCGGTCCGCTCGCCGTCGCTGGCCCACGTGTACGTCGCCACCGGCGCCCGAAAGACCGGCGAGCAGCGCCTCGACCCCACCGAGCACCTGGAGGTCGAGCTCGTCCCCCTCGCACGCCTGCGCTCGCTGCTGGCAGACGGTACGATAAACGCCGGGGCCTCGATCGTCGCCGGCTATCGCGCGCTCGACTACCTCGGCCGCTTGTAAGCCGCCGGCGGCGCGAAACCCCGGGGCACCATCCTTAGTAGGTAGAGCGTACCATCCATCCACATGAGGCACCCATGCATCCGACGCTCCTACTCTTCCTGAAGCTTACCGCCGTCGTCGGCATCGCCATCCTCGTGGCGTTCATCGCCCTCTTCTTATTGAAGATCGCGGTCGTGGCCGCGATCGTCGCCGCCATCCTTCTCGGCGGCTTCGTCCTCTACAACTTCTTCCGCCGCGGATCGAAGGTGCCGACGCTCCGCTAGGCGAGCCACTGCGCGAGGGCCGCGGTCACGCGATCGGGCTCCTCGAGCATCGGCAGGTGCCCGCTCTCGTCGCAGACGACGAGCCGCCCCTGCGGGAAACGCTGCGCGATCGCGGCGGACTCTTCCAGCGAGAGCAGTTCGTCGCAGGCGCCGGACAGCACCAGTACCGGTACGTCTACCTCCGGCGCAATATCTTCACAATTCGCGCGCAGCGCCATACCGCGCAGCGCCGCAGCCGCGCCGCGAACGGAGTTTTCGCGCGCGATCTCGTACGCGCGCGCAGGCACGCCGGGCTGCCGGCTCCGCGTCTGCGGCGCCGTCAAACGCGGAACGTACGCCTCGAGAATCGGCTCGATGCTGCCTGCTTTTTCGGCGCGATCGGCCAGTTCGCGACGCGCGGCCGCCTGCTGGGGTGTATCGTCGCGCAGGCGGCTGCAAACGAGCGCCAGACGCTCGACGCGCTCGGAGAACATGCGCGCGAACGCCAGCGCTACGTACCCGCCCATCGAATGACCGGCGAGCGAGACACGTTCGATCCCGGCCGCGTCGAGCAGCGCAGCGACGTCGCCGGCGAGCGTCTCCATGAGGTACGGACCAGCCGGAACGCCCGACGATCCGGCGCCGCGGAGGTCAACGCACAGCACCGCGTGCGACGCCGCGAGCGCTTGCGCGTGCGGTTCCCACAATGCTCGATGGAACGGAAAACCGTGGACGAGCACAACTGCTTCGCGGCGTCCGATGCCGCGTACGCTTGCGTCTATGCGCGTGCCGTCGCTGGCCAAAACTTGCATTGAAGTCCGTAATACTGTATAAGGTAGGCAACAACCCCTGGTCGGTTGCCGACCAGAGAAAGGATGACTCGTACCAACGATGGCAGTTCGAAAGAAAGCCGCACGCAAAGCGGCCGTGAAGAAAGCGGTCGTGGTGGCGTTGGTTCGTCGAGCGATTCGCAAGAAGGTCCGACGCAAGGTGGCCCGCAAGGCCGTCCGTCGCGCCGTAGTTCGCAAAGTCGTTCGCAAGAAAGTCCGACGTAAGGTCGCCCGAAAGGCGATCCGCCGTAAAGTAGCCCGCAAAGCGATTCGCCGTAAAGTGGCTCGCAAAGCGGTAAAAAAGGCGGTTCGTAAGAAGGCGGTCCGTAAAGCGGTCCGCAAGAAAGTGGCCCGCAAGGTAGTTCGCAAGAAGGTTCGCCGGAAGAAGGCTGCAGCAGCCGCCTGATCCCGGCGTTCTTCAATTTCGCACCCTAAAGGAGCGAAGTTACGAGCGAGTCGCGGCAAACGCGACTCGCTTTTTTACATCGTTCGAACCACCGGCCGCAAGAGCCATATGGACGAAAAGAGCAGCGCGCACAAGGCTCCGGCTAGCGCAAAGGTCGGGCGCAGCCCAATGACCGAAGCGACCGCGCCGTCCACCAGGGATCCGAGCGGCACGATGCCGATCACGATCATCGTGTAGACGGCCAGCGTGCGGCCGCGCACCTCGTCGGGCGAGAGCATCTGTATGAGCGTGTTGGTCGCACCCATCGAGGCAAGCGTTCCCAAACCGGCCAGGAAGAGCGCCGGGAGCGCGAAGCCGAGCGTCGGTGCGAACGCCAGCGAAAAGATGCCGGCCGACATGAGCAGCGCCGACTGCAGCCAGAGCAGCGAGCGCCGCTCTCGCTGCGCGAAGTACGCGGTTGCCAGCGCGCCGCCGAATCCACCCATGCCGATCGCCGAGACGGCCCAGCCCAGCCCGTGCGCCCCCGCGTGCAAGACGTTCACCGCGAACGCCGGAACGAGCTGGCCGTACGGCCGCGTGACGATCGCGCTCACGAACTGCGCGAAGACGATCCATCGCAGCACCGGGTGGCGAACGATGAAGACGATACCGGCTCGCATGGCCGAGAACGCGGATTCGCGCCGGCGCTGCGAAGGCGGCGAGGGCTGCATCATCAGGACGGCGACGATCACCGCGAGCGTGGCTGCGGCGTTGACGTAGAAGGCGCCTTCGACGCCGACCCAGACGATCAGCAGAGCGGCCAGCGGCGGCCCGATTACGGCCGGCGCGTTGAAGGCCACCGAGTTCAACCCGACCGCGTTGCCTACGTACTCGCGGTCAACCAGGAACGGCACCCAGCTCTGCCGGGTCGGCGAATCGAACGCGTTGGCCGCGGAGTTCAGGGCGGAAAGCAGGACCAGGCTCGTAAGATCGAGCCGGTGGAGCGTGGCCAGGATGGCGAGCAGCAGCGCCGCCAGTGCCATGGTGGCGTTCGTGAGGACGAGCACCCGCCGGCGAGGGAGCCGGTCCGCGACCACGCCCGCGGGCGGCGAGAGCAGGAGCACCGGGACGGCGCGCGCGGCACCCAGGATGCCCAGGTTGAGAGCGGCTTGGTGCTGCGAACCGGCCGCCCGCGCCACGAAGAATCCCATCGCGGTGAACTGCATCCACGTGCCGAGATTGGAGACGAGCAGCCCGAGCCAGAGCAGGCGAAAGTCGCGATAGCGCAGAGCCGTGAGGATCGAGGGCCGGCGAATCGTTCCCCCGTTCACGCGCGTCGCGCGCGCGCCGCGGCGGCGACGAGGCCGGCGCAAGCGTCCGCATCGAAGCGCGATGCGTCCAGGCACAGATCGTAGTTGCGCGGATCGCCGAAGGTCAGACCGTAGCGTTCGCGCAGATATTCCGCGCGCGCCCGGTCCACACGATCTACTTCCGCCTCGACGCTCCTGCGATCGGCGCCGGTCGCCTCGATCGCGCGCTCGATGCGCCAGGCACGAGGGGCGTGCAGGAAGACTCGCAGCAGATCCGGGCGCGGTCCGAGAATCGCGCCCGCGCCGCGCCCGACGATCACGGCATCGCCGCGCTGCGCGCGCTCGCGCACGGCGTCCTCGAGAGCGCTCAGCACTTCGCCGTCAAAGGGCGCGCCGGCGGATGACTCGGCGAGCTCGGGCGTCGCTAGTTCCAGCCCGCTGAGCAGACGCTCGCCCAGGCTCGGCAGCGTGTCTTCGCTCGCCTCGACCGTTTCGGGGCTGATTCGCAGCCGCTTGGCCACGACGACCGGCAACTGCCGGTCCACGAGATCGTAGCCCAGGAGCTCCGCGACGCGCGCGGCGATCGCGACGGCGCCCGATCCGTACTGATTGGAGAACGTGACTACCACCGGAAGAGCAGTACGCAGTGCCGAAGCCCCGCCTCCTGCCTATCATACGAACGCGCGATCTGCGCAAGGTCTTTCGCAGCCCCAAACGCACGCCCGGAGCGCTCGGCGCCCTGCGGTCGCTCTTTTCGCGCGAGTACGAGGAGCGCGTTGCCGTTGCGGACGTGACGATGGAGTTGGAACCCGGGGAGCTGGTCGGCTATATCGGCCCCAATGGGGCCGGCAAGTCCACGACCATCAAAATGCTCACGGGCATCCTCGTTCCGACGTCCGGCGAGATCGAGGTGGCCGCCCTGGTGCCGTCGCGGCAGCGCAAAGAGAACGCCCGCAACATCGGCGTCGTCTTCGGACAGCGCAGCCAGCTCTACTGGGACCTGCCGCTGGTGGAATCGTTCGAACTCCTGCGAGCGATCTACGGCGTGCCGGCCGGCGAGTACCGCCGCAACCTGCGCGAGTTCGTCGAACTGCTGGAGATGGACGAGTTCATGCGCACGCCGGTGCGCCAGCTCTCGCTCGGCCAGCGCATGAGAGGCGATTTTGCAGCCGCGCTCCTGCACTCTCCCAAAATCGTCTACCTCGACGAGCCGACGATCGGCCTGGACGTCGTGGCCAAGGAAGCGATCCGCGGATTCATCGCGCGCATCAACGCCGACCGCGGCGCGACGATTATCTTGACCACCCACGACCTGGCCGACGTGGAGCGCCTCTGCCGGCGCATCGTCCTCATAGACAGCGGAACGATCATCTACGACGGGAACGTCGAGCGCATAAAGAGCGAGTACGGACGTTTCCGTACGCTCATCGTCCGCTTCAGCGCGCCGGTCGAGCGGCCCGAGTTGGAAGGCGCCGAACTGGCCGAGACCGACGGCGATCGGGCGAGCTTCCGCTTCGACCGCAACCTCATGCGCGCCGATCTGCTCGTGCGCCAAGCCAGCGAACGCTACAGCGTCGAAGACGTCAGCCTCGAGGAGCCGGACCTCGAATCCATCATCCGGCGAATCTACGTCGAAGGCTACCGCCGAGCGGAGGAGCACGTCTCATGATTCTTTCCAGCGGCACGCACAAGCCGAAGATCCACTCCAGCGCGTACGTCGCGCCGACCGCCACGATCGCCGGCGCGGTGACCGTCGGCGAGGGCTGCGCGATCTTGCACGGGGCGGTCGTCACGGCTGAAGGTGCGCCGGTCACGATCGGTGCGAAAACCGTCATCATGGAACACGCCGTGCTCAAAGCCAGCGGCGGCAGCGCGACGACGTTTGCGCTCTCGATCGGCGAGCGCTGCATCGTCGGCCCGCATGCCTACGTCGTCGGCGCCAACATCGGCAGCGGCTGCTTCGTCGCTTCGGGCGCGAAGATATTCAACGGCGCGACTCTCGAAGACGGCAGCGGGGTCGCGCTCGGCGGCATCGTGCACGTCAAGGCGCGCCTGAGCGCCGGCGCCACCGTTCCGATGCTCCACATTGCGGCCGGAGATCCCGCGACGATCTACCCGCCGGATAAAGCCGGCGAGGTTCGCGAGCAGATCGCGTTCTTCGCCGAGGTGTTCAACCTCGAGGCTTCCGACGACGTGCGCGCGCGCGCCGCCGAGGCCTACGCGAAGTTTCTGCGCAAGACCCACGCGCAGGACGCCCAGCTGGACGCACACCGCAACGTGCGGCCTCCGCAGCGCCGCTCGGGCGAAGAACCGCCGGCGACGCAGTCCACCGAGGTGGACAAAGTCGTGGACGTGATGATGCTCGAGTTGGAAGAGATGGAGCACCGCCGCCAGCAGGCGATCAAGCGGCAGCGAGGCGGCTGATCTGACCGCCTACGTCGAGTTCGCGAAGAAGGCCTTCTCGCGAGAGGCGACCTACCGCGTCGAGGTGCTCACGGAGATCGGCTCTCTCGTGCTGCGCGTCTACATTCTGCGCTCGCTCTGGACGGCGCTCTACGCGCAGAATGCGGGGCCGCCGAGCCTTCCGCTGCACAGCATGATCACGTATGCGACCGTCGCGATGCTCATGTCGCTCATTCTAGAGGTGGATGGCACGCGGCTCATTCGCGAGAAGATTCGCGAGGGCACCATCGCTACGGATCTCATGAAGCCGATCAGCGTCCCGCTCTACTTTTTCAGCGACGGCGCGGGTCAGACGCTCCTCCACGCCATCCTCGTGATTCCTTCGCTGCTCTGCGCGCTGCTGCTGGTCCGGATAGACGTGCCGTCGCCCGCGACCCTGCTCGCATTTTGCGCCGCGTTCGTCGTGGGCTACGGCGTGAACTTCTTTCTAAACTTCCTCATGAACTGCATCGCGTTTTGGACGCTCGAGACGTTCGCAGCGCAGCTCATCGTGCGGTGGGTATCGGATCTTCTCTCCGGCCAGATCATTCCGCTGGCACTCTTTCCGGGCATCTTCGGCCGGATCGTCTTCGCGCTGCCGTTCGCGGCGATCTACTCGACGCCGCTGCTCATCTACGTCGGCGTAATTCCGCCGGAACGGTGGGCGGCGAGCATCGCGGTGCAATGCGTCTGGCTCGCGCTCTTTGCCGCGCTAGCCTCGATCGTCTGGCGCGCCGCCTCCCAGCGAGTCACCATCCAAGGCGGGTAGCCCGCTAGGATACGAGTTCTTCGTCCACGTAGCACCAGCGCCAGTTCTCGCCGGGCTGGAACGAGCGAATCACCGGATGCTGCGTCGCGTGGAAGTGCTTGGTCGCGTGGCGGTTCTTGGACGAATCGCAGCATCCGACGTGCCCGCAGGTCAAGCAGAGCCGCAGATGCACCCAGGTATCGCCCATCTTCAGACACTCTTCGCAGCCTTGCGGCGTGCGCGCGGCGGGATCGCCGGAGGAGGCGATGTGTTCGCAGGCGGCGCTCATGCCGGCATCTCCGGGACGTCCCAGAGTACGAGTTCGCCCCGGCCGCTCACCGCCAGGCGAGCCACGTCGTAGAGCTTCACGGCATCGCCGGCGCGCAGCACCTCGCCGTTTGCTTCGACCTCGCCTTCGGCGACGAACAAGAACCCATAGCGCTTCGGTGCGAACTCCACGACCGCCGACGCGCCCTCCAGGCGGGTCACGCGCAGCGTCGCCGACTGGGTGATGCGGATCGGCGCCTCGACCGCAGGATCGCCGCTGACCACCGGGAGCCAGCGATTCGTACGCTCCGCCGGCTCGAAGGCCATCTGGCCGTACGAGGGCGGCGTATCGAACCGCCCCGGGAGCACCCACATCTGCACGAGGTGCAGCGGCTGCTCGGCGCTGTTGTTGAACTCGCTGTGCCGCACTCCGGTGCCCGCACTCATGAACTGCACCCCGCCGGGGCCGACGACGCCGTGGTTGCCCATGCTGTCGCGATGCGCGAGCTCGCCCGAGAGAACGTACGTGACGATCTCCATCTCGCGGTGCCCGTGCAGCGGGAATCCGCTGCCCGGCGCTATCGTATCGTCGTTGAAGACCCGCAAGGCTCCCCAGTTGAGGTTCTGCGGATCCTGATAGTCGGCAAAACTGAACGAGTAGTACGTGTCGAGCCAGCCGTGATCGGCGTGCGCGCGGTCGGCGGAGCGAACGACGGAGAAGACAGGTGGTCGGGCGAGGCTGGTTGGCATGACCTTCTGGACCGGGCTACGAGGGCGCAAGGTTGCGCAAGCGGCCGAGCAACAGATGGTAGTACAACATCCCGCGAGAGGGACCGAGGATTTCAGTACCTCCTCTTGATCCACGGGGCCGCCCGCGAGCATCGCCAGGCTGGCAGCCACGCCGGAATCGCGCAGCGGAAAGACGTCGAGGCGCCCCAGTCCCCGCAAGAGCACGACCGCGGCGCTCCAGGGGCCGATGCCGCGGAGGGCCTGGAGGCGTTCGGCTGCCATTGGCGTCGGCAGCAACTCGAGCGCGGCACCGTCAAACGCTCCGCCGCAAAACGCTTCGGCCGCCGAGCGCACGTGAGAGACCTTGTTGCGCGAAAGCCCAGCCTCGCGCAAAAGGTGTTCGTCCGCCGCAAGCCAGCGCTCCGGCTCGGGAAAGGCGATGCAGCGAACGCCTCCGGCCGCTACCGGTTCGCCCAGCGCTTCGACGGCGCGCCGCATGATCGCGCCGGCCGCGTGGATCGATATCTGCTGAAAGAGGATCGCGTGCGCGCACGCCTCCCACAGCGAAGGGTACCGCGGAGGCTTGAGCCCGCGCAGCGCCGCAGCGATCGGCCACAGCCACGGAACCTCGCGACTTCGCGCCTCCCACTCGCGCAAGTCAGCCTGCGTGCCGAGCATGCGTGCGACGACCGGCAGCCAGCGGCCCGCGTTTCGGCCGCTCGCTCGGACTTCCAGCGCGCGCGGACCGCGCGCGCGCACGGCGACGACGGCGGTGCCCTGCGCGTCGCGAAGCGCGCGGTGGTACGTTCCGTCGGGCGCGACGACATCGACCACGTTCGTCGCCAAGCGACGCAAAGCGTCAACGGTCAGGTCGAGCCGAAATGGAGCGCGGACGGGAAGCGACGCACTGCCGGCCATGACGTTGCTTTCCCTGCGTTCGCTCCACGTACCCGGAGGCCGAACGCACGGAACGCGGGAGGACGCTATCGAACGGTGGTGAGGGTTCCCCACAGGAGTCGAGATATGAGCAGCCCCCGGACCCACCGAACGTGAGAGCGCGCTTCGACCTAGCTACGCCGGCAGGCGCCTACCTTCAGTACTGGCGGATCAACTTCTTGACGCTGCTGGAGTACCGCGCGAACTTCGTCATGTGGTTCGTCTTTGCGATCGCGTACCACGGCGTCGCCTTGGCCGCCCTCTACGTCACGATGCTCCAATTCCCGTCCATGAACGGCTGGTCGTTCCGCGAGATGTTCTTCCTCTACGCGCTTTGGATGTGCGGGCACGAACTGCACAACGTCGCCTTCTGGGGCGTCGTGAGCGTGCCCGAGTACGTTCGAGAAGGCCGCTTCGACCGCTTCCTCGTACGCCCGCTCGACACGCTCTTCCAGGTGCTCACCGTACCGCAGCAGGTCGTTCCCGACGGGCTCGTTCTGGCGATCGCGACGCTCGCCTTCGCTACGTTCGCAGCCGGCGTGAAAGTAGACGCAGCGTTCCTTTTCTTCGTTCCGCTCGTCGTGATCGGCGGTGCGCTAATCGACTTAGGCATCTCTCTGGCGGTGGCGACTTGCTCGTTCTGGTTCGTGCGCGTGGATACGATCCGCTGGGTAGTCATGTCGCTCGAGCAAGATTTCACCCGCTATCCGATCAGCATCTACACGCGCGGCGTGCGCATCGTGCTCTCGTTCGTTCTGCCGTTTGCGTTCATGAACTACTTTCCGGCGATGTACTTCCTGCAGAAGACCGATACCGGCATGCACTTCTCCCCAGAGGTTGGGCTGCTGACGCCGCTCATCGGCGCGCTCTGGCTAGCCGTATCGTATGCCTTTTGGCTCGTCGGTCTGCGCCACTATCAGGGGACCGGTTCGTAGTTTCCGTCGGATGAGTGGATGCGGCATCCGTAGGCATCGCCCGCGGCGAGCATCGCCAACTTCGAGGCGCGAGGCAGGCGCTTGAAGCGCGACTCGTGCGAGCGGGCCGACGAGAACGTCGGCGGATGCCACCACGCGAGCAAGAAGACGGGGAGCCTCCCCCGCGTATACTTCGCCGCCGCGCCGCGCCGATGGAGCGCCAAGCGCCGCGCGAGGTCCACGGTCGCACCGGTATAGAGCGTCCCGTCGCCGCAGCGCAGTACGTAGACGGCAGGTCTGGCCACGCCTCCTTCATTCTGCGCGGTTTTAGCGCGACCCTGAGGAAAGGGCGGCGGGAACGTGCAACGTTGCTCGATGCGCTCGTACCGCCTTCTCGCCGTCCTTCTTCTGCTGGGCGCGACCGGACAGGATTCCGCGCTCCCGGCGCTTACCCCGTACCCGCCGATCGCGCAGATGGTCGCCGCCGTTCGGGCGGATCGGCTGCGAGCGACGGACGAAACGCTCGTCGCATTCGGCACCCGCAACGACTTTTCGGAGACCGCCTCGACGGCGCAGCACGGCGTCTTCGGCGCGCGCGACTGGATCGTGCGGCGGTTCACCGAGATCGCAGGAACTACCGGCGGGCGCATGACCGTCACTCTGGACACGTACCTGCAGCCCAAGACGGCGCGCACTGCCGCGCGCGGTCACCGAGTCGAGCGTCATCGCGACCCTTCGCGGAGACGAGCCCGGACGTACGTACGTGATGGCTAGCCATTTCGACGACTGCGACGGCCACTGCACCGACGGGGTGGGAACCGCGCCCGGCGCCGACGACAACGGCTCGGGCGTCTCCGCCGTGCTCGAGGCAGCGCGCGTGATAGCCGGTACGCACTTTGCGGGCACGATCGTCTTCGCGTGCTTCGACGGCGAAGAACTCGGGCTCTGGGGCTCGGACCATTACGCCCGCGAGCTGGCGGCTCGTCACGAACCGGTGCTGGCCGTGCTCAACAACGACATCGTCGGCAACTCGACCGGCGGCGACGGCGTATCCGAACCGAACGTCATCCGGCTCTTCAGCCAAGCGATTCCGGCCGGCGCGAAGGTGGATCGCGTCAACCTGGTCGGCTCGGAGAACGATTCGCCCTCGCGCGAACTCTCGCGCTTCGTCGCGGAGATCGTGCCGGTCTACATGCCAGGTTTCTCGGTGCGCCAAATCTTCCGCGCCGACCGCTTCCTACGCGGCGGCGATCAGGAGTCGTTCCAAGATGCGGGCTTTGCGGCCGCCGTCCGTTTCGTCGAAGGGCACGAGAATTTCACGCACCAGCATCAAGACGTGCGCGTGGAGAACGGCGTGCAGTACGGCGACCTGCCGCAGTACATAGACGCCGAATACCTGCGCCGGGCGACGCAAGCCAACGTGGCGGCGCTGGCGACGCTGGCGCTCGGCCCCGCCGCGCCCGCCGGCGTGCAGATGGTACTGGCACATCTCGGCTACGACTCCACGCTGCGCTGGCAGCCCGCGGCCGGGGCCGTCTCGTACGAGATCCTCTGGCGTTCCACGGACGCCTCGCAGTGGGAGTACGCGCGCAACGTCGGCAACGTCACGCAAGCCACGGTGCCGGTCTCCAAGGACGACTACATCCTCGGCGTTCGCAGCGTGGACGCAAACGGTCTCCGCAGCCCCGCCGTCTACCCCGTCGCGACCCGAACCTGAATTGTCGCACCCCCAGTGTCATCCTGAGCTTGTCGAAGGACCGCTCGCGCCCCCAGTGTCATCCTGAGCTTGTCGAAGGACCGCTCGCGCCCCCAGTGTCATCCTGAGCTTGTCGAAGGACCGCTCGCGCCCCCAGTGTCATCCTGAGCTTGTCGAAGGACGTCTATCACAGCAGAGAACGCCGTGGCCGGTGAGCTCCCACCAGAGAGGGGGCCGCAGGATGCTGACGGCTCCGCACTAAGCCGCGGCCCCTCGACAGGCTCAGGGTGACACAGACAGACTTTCTGCGATCGCTTGCAGCGTTTCGTCTACGTCTGCGATGGTGTGCGCGGTCGAGAGGAACATGACTTCGTTCTGCGAGGGCGGCAGCAGGATGCCGCGATCGAGCATCGCGCGATAGTAGCGGCCATAGGCTGCTTTGTCGGCCGCGCGCGCGTCGTCAAAGTTACGATTTGCAGGGCCGGGGCGGAACTTGAAATCCACGACCGATTCCAACTGAACGACCGCGTACGGCAAACCGCGCTCGGCAAACATCGAGCGCAGGCCCCTCGCAAGGCGCTTCGCGAGCGCATCCATAGCAGCGTAGCACTCGGGTTGGCTTTCGAGCAGGTCCAGCACGCGATGCGCCATCCCGACGCAGAACGGGTTTCCACCGTGCGTTCCGCCGGTGAACGTCTCGCCCGCCGGCGCAAGCACCGCCATCACCTTTTCGCGGCCGCCGAAGGCCGCGATGGGCGCGCCGCCACCCATGATCTTACCGAGCGTCGTCATATCGGGGCGAATGCCCGTGCGCCCCTGCGCGCCCCCTAGTCCAAAACGAAGCCACGTGATGACCTCGTCGAAGATCAGGAGCGCGCCCCAGCGCCGTGCGCGCTCTTGCAAGCCTTCGAGAAATCCGTCTTCCGGCTGCACGAGGCCCATGTTCCCGACGATCGGCTCGACCAGAATCGCGGCGACCTCGCCGTGCGAACCGCCGACCCGCGCGTCTACGTCGGCGAGATCGTTGTAGCGCGCCGTCAGCACGTCGCGCGCGACGCCTTCGGGTATCCCGCCGCGAGCGGCCTGCGGCGTATTCGCTGAAGCGCCCGCGTCGAGCAGCGCGAGATCGTGGTGTCCGTGGTAGTTGCCCGCGAACTTGAGGATTCGCGTGCGCCCGGTAAACGCCCGCGCCACTCGAATCGCGCTCATCGTCGCCTCGGTGCCGGTGGTCACGAAACGCATCCGCTCCATCGAGGGAAGGTGCGTTCGGATGCGTTCGGCCAGCCGTACCTCTTCGGGGTGGGTCGAACCCCAGAGAAAACCGCGCGCGGCCAGCTCGTCCAGCCCCTGCGTCAAGGCCGGATGCGTGTGGCCGAAAAGCAGCGGCCCGTACGCCATGACGTAGTCAATATAACGCCGGCCCGCCTCGTCGTAGGCATAGGCGCCGCGCGCAGAGGCTTGGACAAACATCGCAGCGCCGGCGCCCCATCCCGAGCGCACGGGCGAATCGCAACCGCCTGCCAGCGCGTCGAACGCGCGATTCGCCCAGCCGGAAGGGCCCGGCGATGCGTTGGGCGACTTGATTCTCTGCATACTTACACGCGCTTCGCAGGTTCAACGGAGAAGCCATGCCCCACATCGAGATCGAGATCGGCCCGCAGAGCAACATACGAGCGCTCGTCGCGGAACTTCCCATCGCGGCAGACGTGCTGACCGCCTTCGGACTAGGCTGCGGCGGCTGCGGCGTGAGTGCGTCGGAGACGATCGAGCAAGGCGCGGCCGCGCACGGTCTGCGCGTGGAGCCGATCGTGACGGCGCTCAAGCAGGCGCGCCTCTCCGGCTTCGTTCCGACGATTGCAAACGAAGACCGCCGTCCCGTGCCGCGGGCTCCGGGAGCGCTGCGCAACCGCGCGAAGATCGCGCACACGGTCGCGGTAATGTCCGGTAAAGGGGGCGTGGGAAAATCGCTCGTCACGGCGCTCGTGGCGATCGGCTTACGCCGCAAGCATTATCGCGTCGGCATCCTCGACGCGGACATCACCGGCCCTTCCATCCCCAAACTCTTCGGTCTGCGCGAACCGCTCTCGATCGAGAGCGATCCGGTTCACACGACGGCGCAAGGGCAGCCGCAACCGCTCCTCCATCCGGCCATCTCGCGCAGTGCGATCGAAGTCGTCAGCACGAACCTGCTCACGGATAACGAGGATACCGCGATGATCTGGCGCGGGCCGATCGTCGCCGGCGTGATCCGCCAGTTCTACGAACAGGTGCTGTGGAGCGACCTCGATTTCTTGCTCGTAGACCTGCCCCCCGGCACTTCCGACGCGCCGCTGACCGTGCTGCAGTCGCTCTCCATTGACGGCGTGATTCTCGTCACGATGCCGCAAGCGCTCGCAACGATGATCGTGCGCAAGGCCGCGAATCTCATCCATCAGTTGAAGAAGCCGATTCTCGGCGTGGTCGAAAATATGTCGTACTTCGTCGCGCCGGATACCGGCGTGCGCTACGAGATCTTCGGCCCCTCGCGGGCCGACCGGGTAGCCGAACTCGCGCGCGCCCCGATGCTCGCCCGCATCCCGATCGATCCCCGCAAAGCGGAGTTGGCCGACGAGGGCCGGCTCGAAGAACTCGACGATCCGATCTGCGACACGTTGGCGGACGGCCTCATCGCGGCGATCGCGGCGAATCCCAAGCCGAAGGAGGTCATCTCCATTGTCTAAGCGATCCGGCGGATCGTTTCTGCTCGGCGTGGGCGCAGGCGTCGTGGCCGGGTACGCGCTGGCGCGAACGTTCGAGGCGCTCGAAGCGGCGCGCGACCGCACGGCCGTCGCCGCGAAAAAGGACGCGTCCGCATACGCGCTTGCGCGGCGGCGCCTCGAAGTCGCCGGCGTCGTGCGCGGCCTGGCCGGCGCTCTCTCCTTTGCGTACGGCCCGCTCGCCAAATCGCTCGACGACGCGACGTCGCGCGCGCCGCGCTGGCTGCGTCCGGCGCTCTTCGCGGCCCCACTCTCGCTGGCCGGAGCCGCTGCTCGACCTGCCGGTATCGTACGTCGAAGGATACGAGCTCGAGCGCCGCTTCGGGCTTTCGGAGCAGACGCAGGCGGATTGGCTGACGGAGTACGCCAAAGCGACGCTGCTTTCGGCAGGGCTCACGACGCTCGTCGCCTCGCTCTTCGGCATCGCGGTGCGTCACGCGCCCAAACGCTGGCCGCTCTTCGCAAGCCTCGGGGCGCTTCCGCTCTTCGTGCTGGGGAATATCGTAGTCCCGCTGTACGTGCTGCCGCTGTTCAACACGTTCGAGCCGGTGACCGGGCCGCTGGAAGAACGCCTGCGCAAGCTCGCGAGCCGCTTCGGCGTCGGCGACGCGGAGATTCTGCGCATGGATATGAGCCGCCAGACGCGCAAGGCGAACGCCTTCGTCACCGGCATCGGCAACACGCACCGGATCGTCCTCGGCGATACGCTCATCGAGGCATTTCCGGACGACGAAACGGAGTTCGTCGTCGCGCACGAGCTCGGGCACTACGTACACAAGGACACTTGGCGGCTCATCGGCCTGGGCGAGGCTCTCGCGATCGCGCTCTTCCTCATCGCACAAGGCTCGACGCCTCGCCGCGACCGCGAGGAACTGCGCTACCGGCCGCTGCTCCTTCTGCGTTTCTACGCAGCGATGTCGCTCGCGACGCAGGTGCTGCGTCCGCTGCTCTTTGCGTTCTCCCGCTCGCGCGAGTGGGCCGCGGACCGCTTCGCGCTCGACGCGACGCGGAACGCCGCATCCGGCGCCGCGGCCTTCAGGCGCTTACGCGATCAGAACCTCGCCGACGAAGACCCGCCGGGCTGGTACGAACTCTTCTTCTCCTCGCACCCCTCTCTGCGAGCCCGCATCGCAGCCCTTGACCCGCCCCCCGCGTCATCCTGAGCCCAACGTGTCATCCTGAGCTTGTCGAAGGACCCCGTGTCATCCTAGCTTGTCGAAGGACGAGCCCGTTGAAGGGCGCGCATCTGTGTCACGTGGGTGCGAGCGCTCCTTCGACAGGCTCAGGATGACACGTTGGGCTCAGGATGACACGTTGGGCTCAGGATGACACGTTGGGCTCAGGATGACATGGTGGGCGCGGTGAGCCAGGCGGCGAGATCGGTCTTCGGCATCACGTAGCGGCCGGTCCGCAGCTCTTCTCGCAGTTCGCCGAAGAGTCCGAAGCCTTCCGCGAAGGCGTCGTGCTTGTGGATGGACTCCTCGTTCACGTGGCTGGCGAAGACGAACGTTTCGTCTGCGAGGTCGGCGTACACGTCGAGCGCGCGCGCCAGGATCCCGCGTACGACGTCTTCCACGAACTTCGGGTTGTGGTGCGCGCGGTTGACGACGAAAAACTCGTCCGGCCGTTTGAGCAGGTCGTACGTCTCGCTCGACATCGAATTTTCCACGATTTCGACGAGATCCTCGGCGCGCACGCTCTCGGCATCGGCGTCGTCAACGCCGAGCAGGATCGTGCCGCGCCCGCGCTGGTTGTGCGTCGCCACGGGCAACGCGTCGAGCGCGCGTCGAGCGTCCGCCTCGCTAAACCCGGCCTCCGCGAGTTCGCAGAGCGCGTGTTCGCGCATCATCGCCTGCGCGCAGGGACAAGCGGTCATGCCTTCGGCCTCGACGCCGACGACGCGCCGAACGTGCGTCCGGCTCGCATTCGCGATGCCGACGAGCGTGTAGATCTCCTCGCCGCGTTTGCCGCTCACCGGCGTCCACCGCTCCAGCCCGAAATCGGCTCGCAGGCGCACGTCCGCGCGAATCGCCCGCTGGCTGCCGACGATCTCGCGGGCGACCGCTTCGGCCAAGCGCTCGATACGCGCGGGCTCGTTCACGCGGGCCAGCACGTCGAGCGTCGCTTCTTCCAGGATCTCTGCAAAGCGCGACATATGCACGCCGGCGCGATCCGGCGCGAGATCGGCGACCATCGTGAACTCGCCGTTGTAGACGCGCTCGCGCCCGTCAACTTCCAGATGCACGATGCGCCGTACGCGCGATACCCCGGCCCGATTGAGCGAGAGCCGCACCTCGGGTTCCTCGGATTGCCGGTCGGTAACGAAACGCAGGCTTCGCTCGCGCTTGCGCACGATGCCGCCGGCCGGCGGCAAGGCGAGGTGCGGCGCGATCTCGGCCAGGGGCACGACGTTGTACGGGCGCACGTCCAGATGCGGCTGCACGATCTCGCCGTCCACCACGAGCAGGTCCACGTCTATCGGCCGCGCCGCGAGTCTGGGCGTTCCGCGCGCGCGCCCGACTGCCAGTTCGACCTCGCGTGCGAAGCGCCGGAACTCCTCGGCGTCGAGCTCCGTGCGCAAGGATGCGGCGAGGTTCAGAAAGGCAGGCCCCTGCGCGCCGTGCGCGGCCTCGGACTCGTAGAACGAGGAGACCGCTAGAATCTGCGCGCGCGCGCGCAAGCGCTGCAGCGCGGTCAAAATATTCCCCTGGCGATCTCCGAGATTCGAACCGACGCCGATGTAGAGTTCGTGCAAGATGCCGCCGTTATCCGCGCGATGGGGTCCGAACGGCGATCGCCGTCAACTCGAAACGAGCGCCGAAGAGCAGGGGCCCGGAGCCGACGAACGCGCGCGCAGGCAGGGGCCGGTCGCCGAAATACGAGAGGTATACCTCCGTGAAACCGGCGACGTGCGAGACGTCAGGCGCGAAGACGGTCACCATCGCGAGGTTATCGAGCGTCATCCCTGCCGAGGCCAGCACGCCTGCGAGGTTCTCCATGAGCGCGCGCGCTTCGTCGGCAAGCTCGCTCGGCGGCTTGCCCGTGTGCGGATCGAGCCCGATACGGCCGCTGACGTAGAGCGTATCCCCGGCAAGCACTGCGTCGCTGAACGGCTTGCGCGCGAGTCCGCCCGGTATCGTCTCCCAGGGAATGTCCACGTACTGCATCGTTCCTCCAAGCCGACGGGTTTTCGTACGCCTTGCAGCGTACCGTAGCGGGAGGATGCAACGCGACGCTATTTATCCCTACGTCCTCGACCCCAAGCTGACGACGCAAGTGTGGGGGGGAGACGAGCTGGTGCGCGTCTACGGCAAGCACGGCGATCCCGGGACGAAGTACGGCGAATCCTGGGAATGCTGGGACACCGACCCGGTGGTCAACGGCGAACTGCACGGCACGACCGTCGCGGGCCTGCGCGAACGTCTGGGCGCCGAGCTGCTGGGCGACATAGATCCTGCGCGCATCTTCCCCGTGCTGACGAAAATCATCACCGCGCACGACTGGCTGTCGGTGCAGGTCCATCCGGACGATGCGTACGCGCGGCGCGTCGAGCACCAGCCCTTCGGCAAGACCGAGTGCTGGTACGTGCTCGCCGCACAGCCGAACGCGCAGATCGTGTACGGCTGGACCCGCGATACCTCGCGAGAGGAGTACGAACGACGCGTCGCCGACGGCACGCTCGGCGAGATCCTGCGCAAGATAGACGTGAAGGCCGGAGACACCGTCTACATTCCGCACGGCGTGGTCCACGCGATCGGGCCCGGCATCACCGTCTTCGAGACGCAGCAAGCCTCGGACCTGACGTACCGCATGTTCGACTACAATCGCCTCGGGCTCGACGGGAAGCCGCGCGAGCTGAACGTGCGCAAAGCCGCAGACGTCTTAGACTATCGCGCCGAGACCTCGGGCACGCTCGCGCAGATTGCCTACGAGTTCGAAGGACTCGCGCGCACCGCGCTCGTCGCCGACGAGCATTTCGTCGTCGAGCGCATCGTTGCAACCGCACAAGACGCATCGCTGGCGACGAACGGACGGCCGTTGATCCTCATGTCGCTCGCGGATCCCCTCGAGGTCTTGGCCGGCGGCGTCACCGTCACGCTCGCTGCGTACCAGACCGTCCTTCTGCCGGCGGCCGCACGTTGGTGCACCGTGCGTGCGCCGCAGGGCGAAAGCGCTCCGTTCATGTTCGTAACGCCGCCGGAAAACGCCCAACTGCTCGCGGCGCGGCTGCTGGCGGCGGGGATCGCTCAAGACCGCATAGACGCCTTCACCGGGCAGTTCGAACGCGGATGAATCCGCAGCCGCGCGCCGGGCGTTCTTACTAGCGTATGAGCACCCAAACCGCCACCTTTGCCGCCGGCTGCTTTTGGGGCGTCGAAGCGGCCTTTCGCCAAGTCCCCGGCGTCCTCGACGCGGTCTCCGGCTATACCGGCGGCAGCACCGAGAATCCCACCTACCGGCAAGTCTGCGGGCACGCGACCGGCCATGCCGAAGCGGTAGAAGTCACGTTCGACCCGAGCGTGGTCGGCTACGATCGCCTGCTCGACCTCTTCTGGCAGATGCACGACCCGACGCAGCTCAACCGGCAAGGCCCGGACGTCGGCGATCAGTATCGCTCCGCCATCTTCACGCACGGCTCAGAACAGGAGCGCGAGGCGCTGGCCTCTCGCGACCGCGAGCAGGCGAAGCTGGCCCGGCCGATCGTGACGCAGATTCTCCCGGCACCGCGGTTCTGGCCGGCCGAAGAATACCACCAGCGCTACTTCGAGAAGAACGGCGGTGCGGCGTGCCACATCGTGCCGGGGCCCGCGCGATGACGCGCGCGCAGTTCGCGGCCGCAGCCGCCGGCCTGCTCGCGGCCGGCATCGTAACCGGGCGCCGAAGCTCCGCGGCGCAGGCGTACGAAGTCACCTTCAGCGACGCGCAGTGGCGTTCGATGCTGGGCGAGGAACGCTACGACATTCTGCGCCAAGGCGGAACTGAACCGGCATTCTCGAGCCCGCTCATCGCCGAAAACCGAGCGGGAGTCTATCGCTGCGCCGGCTGCGCGCTCGCGCTCTTTTCGTCGAAGGCGAAGTACGACAGCGGCGACGGCTGGCCGTCGTTTTGGACCGTGCTGCCGAACGCGACCCGCACGCAAGCCGACTACTCGATCGTCGAAGAGCGGACGGAAGTACATTGCCGCCGCTGCGGCGGCCACCTCGGGCACATTTTCGACGACGGACCCGCGCCCACGCATCTGCGCTACTGCATAGACGGCCTCGCGCTGCGCTTCGTGCCGCAGTAACGATGCGCGTCCTGATCACGAACGACGACGGCATAGACTCACCCGGCATCCACGCGCTCGTAGATCTGCTCTCCCGGGAGCACGACGTGACGGTCGTCGCACCGTCGGGAAACCGCAGCGGCGTCTCGCACGCGATCACCGCGAACGAAGCCATCACGATGGAACGCCGGCACGACGCCGGCGTTCCATCGTACGCCTGCTCGGGAACGCCGGCGGACTGCGTTTTCCTCGCCTACACCGAACTGCGGCCGCAGCCGGAACTGGTCGTCAGCGGCATCAACCACGGCCCGAATCTCGCGGACGACGTCAACTATTCCGGGACCGTCGCCGGCGCGGTCGAAGCCTCGCTGCTCGGCATCCCGGCTTTGGCGGTCTCTCTTGCGTCGAACTACGAAGAGCCGTTCGACCGGCGCCACTGGAGCAGCGCCGCGGAGATCGCGCGCCGCTGCATCTCGCACGCCTTCGCGCACATCAGCGAAGCGCGCTGGTATTGGAATCTAAACGTACCGAATCGTCCGATCGAACGGATCCGCGGCGTCGCGATCACGCGCCTCGGACGCAAACGCATCTGCGGTCGCATGATCGGCGAAGAGCTCGACGGCGAGACGCGCTACTATCGGGCCTGGGAATCGCCGTTCGAAACGGACCGCGATACGCTCGGGAACGGATATCGGCGCCGTCCACGCCGGCTACGCGAGCTTAACGCCGCTGCTGCTGGACCGCACCGCCGAAGCCGGCCTCCTCGCGCTCGCCGACTTTTAGCCGGGCGGGCAAGCGACGGCCGGAGAGCGCGGCGACCGGGCCGAGGCGGCGCACGAGCGCGTCGAACTGCTCGAAATCGAGCGATTGCGCGCCGTCCGAAAGCGCTCGGGACGGATCCGGGTGCACCTCGACGAGCAGGCCGTGCGCGCCGGCCGCGACGCTCGCTACCGCGAGCGCGGGGACGAGCCGCGCGATACCCACCGCGTGCGACGGATCCACGATGACGGGCAGATGCGTGAGCTCTTCGAGCAGCGGCACGACGCCGATGTCGAGCACGTTCCGAGTCGCGGCGTCGAAGGAGCGAACGCCTCGCTCGCAGAGGACGACGTCCTCGTTACCCGCCAGCAGCACGTACTCGGCGGCGAGCAGCCACTCTTCCACGGTGGCGGAGAGCCCGCGCTTGAGCAGGACTGGTTTTCGGGCCGCACCGGCTTCGCGCAGGAGCGCAAAGTTCTGCATGTTGCGCGCGCCGATCTGCAGCATGTCGGCGTATGAGGCGACCTGCTCGACGCCGCGCGGATCTACGACTTCGGTGACGACGCCCAGGCCGTAGCGGTCGGCGCAGTCGCGCAGCAGCTTGAGCGCCTCCTCGCCGAGCCCTTGAAACGAATACGGCGAGGTCCGAGGCTTGTACGCTCCGCCGCGAAGGACGTTCGCCCCGGAACCCGCAATGGCTCTGGCCGTTCGTTCGAGCTGTTCGGCGGATTCGACCCCGCAGGGACCCGCGCAGAGGGCAATTTCGTCTCCGCCGAATGTCGCACCGTTCGGAAGACGCACGACGGTCCTCTCCGCACGAGCGTCCCGGCGAACGAGACGATAGGACTGCGGCACGTTGATCCTTCGCTCCACCTCAGCGGCTTCGACGCAGGCTCCGCGCTTCATGCCGTGGCGGCGAGGCAGGCGACGGACGACGCGCTGCATGAACTACGCCGGTGATGGAGCGCGTTGCCGTCACCGGCATGGGTATCGTTTCCCCGATCGCCACCGGCGTCGAACCGTTCTGGCAAGCCCTGCTGGCCGGCCGCTGCGCGGTAGCGCCGATCGGGAGCGTTGACGGCCTTTCGGGCAACGCGCTCTGGGCAGCCGTACCGGACGATTTTGCAAAGGGCAGCGCGCTGCCGCTCGCCGCGCTGCGCAACACCGATCGATTCACCCAGTACGCAATGGTCGCGACGCACGAAGCGCTCCTGGCCGCGCGGATGGATCCTCCCGAGCGCACGGCGGTGATTATCGGCAACACGATGGGCGGGTTTCCGCTCGTCACCGAGGCGCAGACGCGCTACCTCGACGGCGGCGCGCGAGCGGTCACGCCCAAACTGCTGGCGCTTGTCATACCGAACATGGCGCCGGCGCGAATCGCGATGCACTGGAGACTGCACGGTCCGCAGCTTGCCGTGAGCACCGCGTGCGCCTCGTCCGTAGATGCGATCGGGCTGGCAGCCGGGATGATCGAACGCGGCGAGGCCGATGCGGCCATCGCGGGCGGCACCGAGACGCTGCTCGCGCCGCTCACGTACGAGAGCCTCGCGCGTGCCGGCGCGCTCTCGCGCAACCCGGACGCTAGTCTGGCATCGCGGCCGTTCGACGTGGACCGCGACGGGTTCGTGATGGGCGACGGCGCGGCCGTCGTCATTCTCGAAAACGCCGACGCTGCGGCCGCGCGCGGCGCGCGCGTGCTGGCTCGCATCCGAGGCTACGGCTCGGTAGCCGACGCGCACCACATCACCTCGCCCGATCCGACGGCCGTGTACGAGGCCCGAGCGATGCGCGATGCGCTCGAGCGCGCCGGCGTCGAATGCAGCGTGGTCTACGCGCACGCGACCGGTACGCTCGTGGGCGACGCCGCGGAGGCCAAGGCCATTGACGCCGTGTACGGCGGGGCGCCCGCCACGGTAACGTCCATAAAGGGACATCTCGGGCACGGCATGGCCAGCGCCGGCGCGATGTGCCTGGTCGCCGGCATCTTGGGCATGCGCGACGGCCGGATTCCGCCTACCATCGGAACCAAACACGTGGACCCGCTGGCGCGCTTCGATCTCGTGCTCGAGCGGCCGCGCGAACGCGCGCACGGCGCCTTCCAGCTCAACGCCTTTGGTTTCGGCGGCCAGAACGCTTCGCTCGTGGTATCGCGCTAGGAGAAGCGGCGGCGATGAAACTGCTCGTTACGGGGACGAGCGCGCGGCTCTGCGGCGAGGTCGCCGTACCGCACTCGAAATATCACGCGCACCGGGCGCTGATTCTGGCCTCGCTCGCGCCGGGGACGAGCCGCATCGCCGGCCTCTCTGACGCGCGGCACGTTCGCTCTACGATGAACGTGCTGCGCGCGCTCGGGACGCGCATCCAGCGCGACGGCGACGGCCTCATCGTCCGCGGCGGGCCGTACCGCGTACGCCGCAGCCTCGTCTCGGTGGGAAGTTCGGGAACGACCCTCTACTTTATGACCGGCCTGGCGGCGCTGGCGGACGCCCCGATCACGCTCACCGCGCAGAAGTACTTCCGCCGCCGGCCCGTCGGGCCGCTGCTCGAGGCCCTCGAGCGTTTAGGCGTGCGCTGCTCCTCTGCCGGCGGCTGCCCGCCGATCGCCGTCGAACCCGGGCGGCCGCGCGGCGGAACGATCGCAATCCCCGGCACGCTCTCGCAGTGGATCTCCGGTCTGCTGCTGCTCGCGCCCTTCGCGCGCGAACGCACGATCGTTACCGTCGAAGGAGCGTACAACGAACGGCACTACGTCGAGCTCACGGTGCGCATGATGCGCGAGTTCGGCCTGCAGGTCGGCGTGGCCGCGGACGGACGGCGCTTCGAGATCGAGCCGGGCCAACAGGCCCGCCCGGCGACGATCGAGTTGCCGCCCGACGTCGGCTCGGCGGCGTTCGTGCTCGCGGCGGCGGCGCTGCATCCCTCCGACGTGCTGCTGCGCTCCTGGCGCACCCCGCCGGATCGAGCGCCCGACCACCCCGAGGCGGCGTTCGTGGAGATCGTCGGCCGAATGGGGCTGCCGATCGAGTACGATCGCGACGAGCAGACCTTACGCGTTCGCCACGACGGCATCGAACTGCGCGCAGCGAACGTGGATTGCCGCGACATCCCGGATATGCTGCCGATCCTCTCGACGCTCGCCACCTTCGCCCGCGGCGAATCCGTGCTCGAACACGTCGAGCACGTGCGCCTGAAAGAATCCGATCGCGTGGCCGCTATGCTGCAGCTCAACGGGATGGGCGGCGATCTGCGCGTTCGCGACGGCAGCCTGATCGTGCGGGGCGTCGAGGCCTTGCGCGGCACGGCGCTCTCGTCGTTCAACGACCACCGCGTGCTCATGTCGCTGGCGGTCGCGGCCTCGCGCGCGCAAGGCGAAAGCTCGCTGACGTATCCGAACGCGTACCGCATTTCCTATCCCGAGTTTCTCAACTCAATGCGCGCTATCGGCGTGCACGCGCGAATCTCCGACCACACGCGCGCGCGGGCATCGTGACGGCGTCGCGCGGGAACGCGCTGCAGCCCGGCACGATCGGAACGCTGACGCTGCGCAATCGCATCGTGATGGGCTCGATGCACTTGGGCATCGAGCACGACGGCGATGCCCTGGCCGCGTTCTACGCCGAGCGCGCGCGCGGCGGCGCCGGGCTGATCGTCACCGGAGGATCGGCGGTGAGCCGCACCGGCGCCGGCGGACGGCACTACAGTTTCATCAACGATCCCTCCGGCGAGGCGCCGCTGCGCGCGGCCGCGCGAGCCGTGCGTGAGGCCGGCGGGAAGATCGCGCTGCAACTCTTCCACGCAGGACGGTACGCCGTCTACGCCGCCTTCGGCATACGGCCGGTCGCGCCGTCCGCGATACCGTCGCGCTTTTCGCCCGAGCCGCCGCACGCGCTGAGCGACGAAGAGATACGCGAAACGATAGACGATTTCGCGCGCGGCGCCCTGCGAGCGCGCGAACTCGGCTACGATGCCGTCGAGGTCATGGCATCCGAAGGCTACCTGCTCAACGAGTTCCTCTCGCCGCTGACGAACCGGCGCGACGACGCCTGGGGCGGCGATCTCGAACGCCGTATGGCGATGCCTCGCGCGGTGCTGCATGCGATTCGCGAGCGCGCCGGCGCGGACTTTCCGGTCATCGTGCGCATCTCGGGCGCCGATTTGATGGAGGGTTCGAGCAGCCGCGAGGAGACGGCGGCTTTCGTGCGAGCGATGGCGCAGGACGGGGCCGACGCGCTCAACGTCGGCATCGGCTGGCACGAATCCCCGATCCCGACGATCGCGCAGGTCGTGCCGGCCGGCGTTTGGGTTCCGATCGCCGCCGCGGTAAAGCGCGCGGCCGGAGCCACACCGGTGATCGCGTGCAATCGCATCAACTCGCTGGCCGCAGCCGAGGTCGTGCTGGCATCGGGGAGCGCGGATTTCGTCGCGATGGCTCGTCCGTTTCTCGCCGACGCGGAGATCGTTCGCAAGAGCGCCGAAGGCCGCGCCGATCTCGTCAATACCTGCATCGCCTGCAATCAAGCGTGCCTCGACCGCTCGCTCGTCGACGCGCCCGTTTCGTGCATGGTGAATCCGCGCGCCGGGCACGAGCTGGAGTTCCCGGAGACGGCCAAAGCCGCGAACGCGCGCGACGTCGCGATCGTCGGAGGCGGACCGGCCGGCATGGAGTGCGCGCGCGCGCTCGCCGTGCTCGGCCATCGCGCGCACCTCTTCGAGGCGCAGGCGCGCTTGGGAGGCCAGTTCGCGATGGCCTGCCGCGTGCCGGGAAAGAGCGATTTCGGCGAGACGATCCGTTACTTCGAGCACGAACTGGCGAGGCTCGGCGTCGCGGTGCACTTGGGGCGCCGCCTGGCCGATGCCGGCGAATTGCGCGACTTCGACGCCGTCGTGCTCGCGACGGGCGTCGTCCCGCGGCATATCGAGCTGCACGGAGCGCACCTTCCGCACGTCGTCTCCTACGCCGACGTCTTGCTGCGCGACGCGGCGCGCGGCGAGCGCGTCGCGATCCTCGGCGCAGGCGGGATCGGCGTGGACGTCGCGCACTACCTCTCGCACGGCGAAGCGGACGTGGACGACGCCTCCCGCTTCTTCTACGAATACGGCCTGGCCACGCCCGCGCAGGGCGCGATCGTCGTCACCGGGCGCAAACGCGTAGCGCTCATGCGGCGCGGGCGCGTGATCGGCGAAGGAATCGGCAAGACGACGCGCTGGGCGGTCTTACGCGCGCTGCGAACCGCGGGCGTGGAGATGCTGCCGAACGTGACGTACGAGGAGATCGTTCCCGAGGGCGTTCGCGTCCGCGACGCGCAAGGGCATCGCGTCCACGATCCCGGCCGACACCGTCGTCGTCGCCGCCGGTCAAGAGCGCAACGACGCGCTGCTGCCCGCTATCGAGGCGTTGGGCCTACCCTATCGCGTCGTCGGCGGCGCCAAGAACGCGGCCGAACTCGACGCGGTGCGGGCGTTCGATGAAGGACTGCGCGCGGCGTGGGATCTCTCGCGTCACTTCGCGCTGCCCAGCAGCGACTGCAGCTGCGCGACGTGCGCGGCGAAAGCGGCGCGACCGCGCGGCGTCAAGCGATAGCGCGTGAGCGGACGCCGGTTCGCGAAACTCTTCTCCTCGTCAACGTACCCCGCTTCCACGAGCTTGGCTAGATGCGCGCCGAGATTGCCGTTGCTCGCATCGAGCGCGCGGGCGAGCTCGGAAAACGCGATCCAGTCGTAGTTCAGCAGCTCGGCGACCGCGCCCAGGCGTATCTTCGAGAGGAGCAGTTCGTCCATTCGCCGCGCTAGCCGCGGACCAGCAGCTCGCTCAGGCCGAAGCCGGCGTAGCCCGCGAGCATGCCTGCGGCCAGCACGTACCCGGCGACGTCCTGCGGAGCGAAGTTGGCGGCGACGAGCGAGGCGACGACCACTACCCCTGCGATCTGCGCTCGGCGATTGCCGTGCATGCCGATGTAGAGCAGAACGACCGCTTCGGCGAGACTCCAAACGGCTGCGGACGCGATGCCCGGAAAGAGCCGGAAGGCCGCGACGTTTGCAACGAACGCAAGACCCAGCGTAAGCCAGAGCACGTTGAAGAACTCGCGCTGCACGAGCGAGCTGCGCTGCAGGACGCGCCGCGTCGCGTATCCGCGCGCCACCGAGAAGAGGACGCCGACGACGAGGACAAGCGGCACCGCCCAGAGCGCGCCGGCCGGGATGCGGCCGGCGTCCACGAGTTGGAAGGTTAGCGTCACGAAGGCCGCGGCGAGGCCCCAGACGATGAAGTACTCTCCCCCCGTACAGAGCCGCTGATGCGACTCGGCCAGGATCCGGTCCACCATTTCGATGTGATCTCGCGCTTCGGAGGCGCCGATCGGCCGCACGTTCATACCTCCCCCATCGCGAAGAGCAGTGCGCCCGCCGCCAGGGCCAGTATCCAGGCGAGGGTGGCGCCCCACGGCTGCCCCGAGAGGGCACGCCAGAGCAGCGCCACGGCCGCCCCATAGATGCCCCAGGTAAGGAAAAGCTTTCCAGCGCAGCGCTCCCGGCGAGCGGCTAGTCCGACCATAACGACCTCCGGTCCATTTAAATCTGTTTTTTAGACTACTCTGCCAAACAGTACCATCGGCGGAGGGGGTCGTCAAGAGGGAGCGGCCGTTGACGCGAACCTCCCCGCCTGCTATCGTACCGAAGTCATGTACGCGATCATCGAAGCCTGCGGCAAGCAGTACCGCGTCTCCGAGGGCGACGTCATTCGTTGCGATCTCGTCGAGAGCGAGGCCGGCTCGGACGTCACGTTCGACCGCGTCATGCTGGCGGGCGAAGGCGAAAACGTCCAGGTCGGCACCCCAACCCTGAGCGGAGCCAGCGTGGCCGGCACGGTCCTGCGCCAAGCCAAAGACAAGAAGATCCTCGTCTTCCGCTATAAGCCGAAGAAGCGCGTCCGTAAGCTCAACGGGCACCGGCAGCCGTTCGCGGAAGTGAAGATCACCAAGATCACGCTGCCCTAGTTGCTCGACGTCACGTTCTACCGCGACGACGGCGGCCGCATCTGCGGCCTGCTGGCGCGCGGGCACGCCGAGTTTGACGAGCACGGCCAGGATATCGTCTGCGCCGCCGTCTCGGCGATCCTGCTCACGGCGCGCCTAGGCCTGGAGCGCTGTGCGAAGATCGAACTGCAGGCCACCCAAGAAGCCGGCGAGCTGCGCCTATACTGGCAAAAAGAGGACCGCGACCGCCAAGACGTGGCCGCGATCGTCGCCACCGCAGAACTGGCCACGCAAGAGATTGCGCGGCGCTTCCCCGAACACGTGAAATCCCGCAGCGAGCGCGAACCGGTCGCGCCCTGGTGAGCGAGCCGAACCAGCGGGTAAGAGGCTCCACGAGCAGAAGGAGGCCGCATCATGTCTGAAAGTTTCCGTACGTCGCAACCCGAGCCGCCCTGGTCCAGCCCCTCTCATCCCGGTAACGGTCATCGCTCCTCGTACGACGAGCGCTCCGAGCCCGAAAGCGGTGACGGCGGTGAGGCCGGCAAGGTGCTGCTCGTCGGCGTACTCGGCGGCCTGCTCTCTGCGGCAGGCTACATGATCTACCGGCGCCTCCCCGACGAGCAGAAAGAGCGCCTCCACTCGCAGGTCCGTTCGGCCGTGAAGGGGCGCATAAGCGAACTCCGCCAAAACTTCAATTTCTAAGAGCCTTAGCCTTCCGCCCGGGCTCATCGTCGCGGGCAGCCTCGTTTACCATAGTAAACTTCGGCAGCCCGCTCCTCGATCCGGACGAAATCTAAGGCTCTTTGCCTACCGCTAGGGCTCTTTGCTTTGTGACGAGTAGTCGGCGGCGGGGGGTTCCGGCGGTGGAGCGGGCGGCGGGTGAGGGGGCAGCGCGGGGACGGGATCGGCGGTGTCGGCGGCGCGCTCCATCTCCGAAACGAACGCTTGTGACGTACTCTGCACCTCGCGCATGAAGCGTCCCGCCTGGCGCATGAGCCCAGGCAATCGGTCGGGGCCGAAGAGCAGCAAAGCCAGGATCGAGACGACGAGCATATCGGGGACGGAAAGCATGTCCGCAGTAGGTTCCCCCGCGGAGTTCCCTCTTCCGCCGCCCGGCTGGAAGGGCTTACCTGCGTACCTGTGCAAGCATCAGGGCCCGCCGTGAAGATCATCTACACCCGCGGCAACCGCACGGAGACGCTGGCATCGCTGGCAACCTTGCGGAAGATCCTAAACCGGTTCGTTGCGCACCGCGTCTTCTACGAAGTCTCGAGCCGCAGCAAACGCGGTCAAGAATTCTTTTCCGCAAAGAACGTCTTCGTCGTCGGCCTGATCGAGGTGACGAACTTCGAGCACCTCAAGATCCTGGTCTTCGACGCGCACAATCAATCGCACTCGGTCGAAATCGTCAATCCGCAGACGATGCGCATCTACGACGAAGCGCCCGGACGCGGCTTCGCCGTCTCGTTCATCGGCACGACCGATCACGGCGTTGAGACGCGCTGCTACATTCGCGACGAAGGCGACGAGGGCGAGGGAATCCACGAACGGACGGGCCTGGAGAAAATCACGCTGCCGCAGCTCTTCGAATACCTCGAAGAGATCACCGCCGTCGAGCCCGCCGCCAAAAACCTGCGGGGCTAGGCAGCCGTTCGAGCCGCTGCGCCTCGCGTAGCGCGCGCACGCCTTCGGCCACGCGCCCGGCTCGCTTATAGGCCACGCCGAGATTCAAGTGGGCCAGTGCGTAACGCGGATCGCTCGCGATCGCGCGCTCGTAGAGCCGGATCGCATCGTCTAACTCGCCGCGCTCGACGAGTACGTTTCCCAAGTTGGTGAGCGCGGGCGCGTACCCGGGCTGCGCGGCCAGCGCCGCATCGAAATCCTGGCACGCTTCGCCGGCGCGGCCCAATCCGATCCGCGCTACGCCCCGCTTGTTGTAGAGAAACGCACGGTCTGCGGGAGCCGCCTCCGCGGCGAGCAGCGCCGCCAACGCCTGCTCGGCGCCCGCGAAGTCGCGCGCGTCGAGCGCCTCGAGCGCACAAGCAAATCGTTCCCGGCCGCGAACCACACCGCTATGTTCACGATCGACGTCGTCACGCTTTTTCCGGAGGTCTTCGCACCCTTCGTGGGCCTCTCGATCGTCGGTCGCGCGGTCGAGTCGGGCGTGGTGCAAATCCGCTACCACCACCTGCTCGACGAACTCGCGAACGGCGAGCGGGCCGACGACGCGCCCTTCGGCGGAGGCCCGGGGATGGTGCTGCGGATCGAACCGATCGCCCGGGTTCTGGACGCGATCGCGGCCCAAGCGCCGGCCGGCGAGCGGCGGGCGATCGTGGTGCCCAGCCCCAGCGGCCCTCGCTTTGCCCAAGCCGACGCGCAGCGTTGGGCGAGCCTGGACCGCCTCGTCATCGTCTGCGGCCACTACGAGGGCATTGACGACCGGCTGGGCGCCCTCTATCCGCTCGAAGAGCGCTCGCTGGGCGATTTCGTCGTGACCGGGGGCGAACTGCCGGCGTTGGCCTTCATGGATGCAACCGTGCGCTTGCTGGCCGGAGCGCTCGCGCCGGCCTCGCTCGAGCACGAATCCTTCACCGCAGGGGCCCTGGACTATCCCTCGTACACGCGCCCGGCGAGCTTTCGGGGAGTGGACGTCCCCGAAGTGCTCCTCTCGGGCGACCACGCTAGGATCGCCCGATGGCGGCGCGAGCAGTCGCGCCTGCGTACGGCGGCCCGGCGAGCGGACCTGTTGCACCCCGACGAAGGCGCGTGATAGGATACCCAGGTTATGCCGGGCCCCGCGCCCGGCTCTTCGTTGCGTACCGCCAGCAGAGTAAGAAGATTACCATGAACGTCATCGACATCATCAGCCGCGACCAGCTCAAAGAATCCGTTCCCGAGTTTCGCCCGGGCGATACCGTCAAGGTGTTCTCGAAGGTCGTAGAGGGCGGCAAAGAGCGCACGCAGATGTTCGAAGGCGTCGTCATCGTCCGCAAGGGCGGGGGCACGGCCGAATCCATCACGGTGCGCCGCGTCGCGCACGGCGTCGGCGTGGAGAAGTCGTTTCTGCTGCACAGTCCTCGCGTCGAACGCATCGAAGTCGGCAAGCGCGGCATCGTCGCGCGCAGCCGCCTCTACTACTTGAGCGAGAAGATCGGTAAGGCCGCGCGAATCAAGGAAAAAAAGGCCAAAGCAACCTAATTCGCCTCTCTGACACCGCTCCAACTTGTAGGGATCCTCTGCCTCTTCGCAATCGCGCGGCTGACGCTCTCGGCCAAGCCGTTCAGGAGCGTTCGCGCGCGCGCACCTGCGACCGCGGTGCGGGAATATCTCGACGCGCTGATCGTTGCGGGGCTCCTCGCACTTCTTCTCATCACCTTCGTCATCCGCACGTTCTACATCCCATCGGTTTCGATGGTGCCGACGCTGCAAGTCAGCGACGTGCTGCTGGTGGACGAGATCGCATATCGTCTGCATCCTCCCGCTCCGGGCGACGTCGCCGTCTTTACGCCGCCGGTGGATTCCTCCGGCGAAGAGTTCGTCAAACGGGTCATCGGGATTCCGGGCGATCGAATCGTCATTCTCAACGGCGTCGTCTACCGCAACGGTATCGCGCTTCGCGAACCGTACGAAAATCAGCCGCCGAGCTACTCGCTCGTCATTCGGCGGTATGGCATCTACGTGGACGGACGCGCGCTGGATCCGAAAGATGCGAACGTGCCGCCGCAGTCGGACTGGCAAGCACCCGACCGGATTCCCAAGGGCTGCTATTTCGTACTGGGAGACAATCGCAACTACTCGGACGACTCGCACGTCTGGGGCTTCGCGCAAACGAGCGGAACGTTCGCCGCCGGGCCCCTGGCGTCGCGCAACGTGCGAGCCGGATTCGTCGGCCGCGCCTTTCTCATTTGGTGGCCGCTCGATCGGCTGCGGATATTAGAGCGCTGACGTGACGCCCACCGAACTGCTCGTCATCGTCGGGGCGATCGCGATAGCCCGCGCGATCCTCTCGCTGCGCCCGGTCGTAGCCGGATCTTCGGGGCGAAGCACGGCGATCGCGCGCGAATTTCTCGATCCGTTCATCATCGCGGGCGTGGCCGCGTGGCTGCTCATCACCTACGTCGGACGCACGTACTACATACCCTCCGGTTCGATGCTCCCGACCCTGCAGATCCACGACGTTCTGCTCGTGGACAAGTTCGAATACCGCTTCCGCCGCCCGAACGAAGGCGACATCGTCGTCTTTCCGCCGCCGGTGCCGACCCCCGACGATTTCATCAAACGCGTGATCGGCAGGCCCGGCGACCGCCTCACGATCGCCGGCGGTACCGTCTACGTCAACGGGGAGGCCCTCAAGGAGCCGTACACGGCGGAGAAGCCCGACTACGCTCTGCAGATCCGCAACTACGGCATCTACGTAAACTACGGCTCGGGCTGGGAGCATCTCGATCCCTCGAGCGCGAACGTGCCGCCCGCTTCGCTCTGGACCGCCCCGGACCGGATACCCCCGGACTGCTACATCATGCTCGGCGACAATCGCAACGATTCCGAGGACTCCCACATCTGGGGCTTCGCCCAGTTCGGCGGCCGTTTTGCGACCGGGGCCCGCCGCGGCGAGCGAGCCGGCTTCACCGGGCGCGCATTTCTTATCTTCTGGCCGCCCTCGCAAGCCAAGATTCTCTAACGGTAGACTCGAAGTAGGTGGCCCGTGGTCCGCTTCTTGCGATGGCGATCGGTAGCGAACCTGGCCCTCCAGCTCGCGGTGCTCGCGGTGCTGATCGCAGCCTTCTTCATGCGGCTGCCGCAGGTGTCGGGATTCTCGATGGAACCCCACATTCGCTCGGGCGAGTACGTCCTCATTAACACCTTTGCCTACCGCTTGGGCGCACCCCATCGCGGCGAGATCGTCGCCTTCAGCCAGGATTCCGACGCGCGAGGAGTCTTCATCAAACGCGTGATCGGCGTGAGCGGCGACCGGATCTCCATTCGGCGCGGCCGCGTGTATCTCAACGGCGCCCCTCTCGACGAGCCGTACGTCGCGCATCCCGACGCTCGCAGCTACGCGGAAGTGACCGTGCCGCCGCAGTCCGTCTACGTCCTCGGCGACAACCGTGCCGAGAGCGAAGATTCGCGCGTCTTCGGCCCCGTGCCCGAGGATCGCATCGTCGGACGCGCGATCGCGGGCATCTGGCCGCCGCGTTCGTTGGGCAGCCTGTGACGCGCGCGGCGCGGGCCGGAGCGGCGCCGGGCGAGCTCGAGCGCGAGGTTCAGTGGTATCCGGGCCACATGGCCAAGGCGCTGCGGCGCATTCGCGACTACCTCGCCGCAATAGACGTCGTAGTCGAGGTCGTTGACGCCCGCGTGCCGCGCAGCGGCCGCAGCCCCGTCCTCGACGCGCTGGCATCGAACCGTCCCCGCATCGTCGCCTTCACGCGCGACGATCTCGCCGATCCGCTCACCACGAAACGCTGGCTGGCCGCCCTGACGGCTCGCGGCGCACACGCGATCGCACTCGACGGCCGCATGCGCAGAAGCGTCTCGCGGATCGCCGGCACGATCGAGCGCGCGCGCGGCGGGAAGAAGGGGATCGTGCGGGCGATGATCGTCGGCCTGCCAAATTCGGGTAAGTCCTCGATCGTGAACGCGCTCGTCGGGCGAGCCGCGGCACGCACGGAGGACCGGGCCGGCGTGACGCGGCAGTTACAGTGGTTTCGTCTCTCCCCCGGCGTCGAGCTCATGGATACGCCCGGAGTTCTGCCGCCGAAAATCGCACGTGCCGGAGCCCAATGGAAACTGGCCATCTGCGGCGCCGTGCCGCCCGAACGCTACGAACCCGAAGAAGTGGTTGAGGCATTTCACCACTGGCTGGTCGAGAACGGCCGCAATGCGGACGTGCCGGACCTGCAAGCCTTTGCGGCCGCGCGGGGCTTCGTGCGCCGCGGCGGCCGGCCCGACTACCACAACGCGGCGCGCTCGTACGTGAGCGCCTTCAACGCCGGCGCCTTCGGGCGTATCTCTCTCGAGGCTCCGGATGACCCCGAAGCAACGTAAGGCGAAGACCGCGTACGAACGCGAACGCCGACGCCTGCATCGCCTGCACGTCTTCGAATACGCCGCGCGGGCGCGCGGCTTCACCTTCGTCGCCGGCGTCGACGAGGTCGGCCGCGGGCCGCTTGCGGGGCCGGTGGTCGCCGCCTGCGTCGTCGCCTCCGAGCCGCTCTTCATACGAGGTCTCAACGACTCCAAGCAAGTGCGCCCGGAGCTGCGTCTGGAGATCGCCGAGGAAGTGCGCAGACGCGCGGTCAGTTGGGCGGTCGGCAGCGCGAGCGTCGCCGAGATAGACCGCTTGAACATTTACTGGGCGAGCGTCCTGGCGATGGAGCGCGCGATCGCTGCCCTCTCGCGCCAGCCCGAGCACCTCATTACCGACGCGGTTCGCATCCGCTCGTTCGCCGGCTCGCAGGAGCCTCTCGTGCACGGCGACGCGCGCTGCGCGGTGGTCGCGGCCGCCTCGATTCTCGCGAAGGTGCATCGCGACGGGCTCATGGTCGAACTCGATCGCGAAGATTCGCGCTACGGGTACGCGCTGCACAAGGGTTACGCGACGCCGGATCACATCGAGGCGCTGCGCACGCACGGCCCCAGCGCCCACCACCGTGCGAACTGGCGACGCGTCCGCGACGTGCAGCTCGAACTGCAGTACGATGCCGGATAACGCGGCGAAGGGGCGCGAAGGTGAGGACGCCGCCGCCTCGTTTCTCGCCGGCAACGGCTACCGCGTCTTGGCGCGCAACGTGCGCGTCGGGGCCGGCGAAATAGATGCCGTCTGCCTGGATGGGAACACGCTCGTGATCGTCGAGGTCAAGCGCCGGGAGGGCGCGCGCTTCGGCGGCGCGCTCGGCGCGGTGGACGCCCGCAAGCGCGCGACCCTGCGCAGGCTCGCCGCGGAGTACGCGCAGGTCGTCGCGCCTTCGGCGCGCATACGGTTCGACGTCGTGACGCTCGACGGATCGCAGTTGCGCCTGCATCGGAACGCCTTCTGATGGCGGAAAAGAAATCGGCCAACCCGGAACTGCGCCGTACGGTAACGCCCTGGGGCTCGTTCTCTTGGGGCTACTCCGACGTCGGCGCCGACATCTTCGTCGGCCTCGGCCTCGTGCTCGCCGTGGCCGCGGGAGCCTCGAACGTCGCGTTCCTCTTCGCCGGGGTCGTTTACGTCTGCATCGGCTTGGCATACACGGAACTGGCGGCGACGTATCCGGTCGCGGGCGGCGGCCAGTACTTCGTCATGCGCGGGCTGGGCGATATCTTCGGCTTCATCGCCGGCTGGGCGGTGCTGCTCGACTTCACCATTGACGTGACGCTCTTTGCCTGGACCTCCGTAGACTACACGAGCCAACTTCTGCCGATTCTCGTCAACTCGGTGCATCCGTGGCTGCACTTCATCGTCGTGCTCTCGCTCGTAGCTGGTCTGTGTTTCCTGAACGTCATCGGCGTACGCGAGAGCACCGCGTTCAACGGAATCGTCTCGGCGCTCGACGTCCTGAGCGAGAGCGCGATCCTCTGCATCGGCTTCCTCTTCGCGTTCCGACCGCATTTGCTGATCCACAACATGCAGATGCACTGGCCATCGCCCTATCAGCTCATGCTCGGCACGTCGCTGGCGATCATCTCGTTCGTCGGGCTGGAGTCCATTTCGCAAGCCGCGCAAGAGACCCAGCGCCCGGCTTCGATCATCCCGCGAACCTCGGTCGCGCTCATCCTGACGATCCTCATCTTCGCCCTCGCGTACTCGAACTTAGCGTTGGGCCTGCAGCCGTGGCACCCGATCGTGGATGCGGCGGGCCATCCCGCACAGTTCTGGCAGATCTTCCCGAACAATCCGGACAACCAGGGTAAGGCCGTCGCGCTGCTGGCCGCGCAGGTACCGTACTACGGCGCGTTCGCCGCGCTCTACGTCCCGATTCTCGGGGCGATTCTGCTGCTGATCTCCTCGAACTCCGGCGTCTTCGGAAGCTCGCGGATCGCATACGCCATGAGCAGCAGCAACCTGCTGCCGTCCCTCTTCCAGCGCGTCAACGCAAGGTACCGCACGCCGGTGGTCTCGATCGTCTTCTTCGGCTCGATCGCGCTGCTCGAGCTCGTCTTCGCGGCGGCGCCGGCGCTCATGCCGATCTTCGCCCGCCCGTACGCGCACTTCTTCCACGGCGAAAGCGGCCTGGATTTCCTTGCCGACCTGTACGCCTTCGGCGCGGCGACGAGCTACACGTTCGTCTTCCTCGGGCTGATCGGTCTGCGGCTGCACGATCCCTTGAGCCCTCGCAAGTTCAAGATCCCGCTGAACATTCCGATGCGCTTCCGCGGCGAGCGCGTGGAGTTTCCGGTCATTGCCGTCATCGGTTTCATCGGCATCTTCTCGATTCTGCTCTTCACGCTGCGCACGCATCCGCTCGGGCGCATCTTCGGCCCGAGCTGGCTGCTCGTCGGCTTGGTGCTGTACCTCTTCTACCGCCGCCATCGCAAGCTGCCGATGTTCGGATCGCAAAAGCGCGATTGGCGCAAGGCGCAGGTGAACATCCTGCGTACGGCCGGCGAGCTCGAGCTGATGGACGAGTACTTGGCGAACGTGAAAGCCAGCGACGAGCGGCGCGCGAAGCAGGGAACTTGACGTGCTGATCTTTCGCGCGGTGCTTTCGGTGCTGACGATCGTCGTGGGCGGCGCCATCCTCTTTCAAATGCTCGCCAACGTGCGCGGCGGTTTCGCGATCGTGCCGGGCGTCGTGCTCGGCGGGGCGATGATCGCGCTAGGCGTCCACCGGATCTCGCTGATCCTGCGTGCGAGGCGCACGTGAATCCGCTCGCCGAGCCCGTGCACGTGACCGCAGCCGGAGCGATTCTCGCGCTGCTCATCGCGGCGGCCGTCGGCGCGACGCTCTGGTGGATGCTGCATCCGCCGGTCTCCTACTTGCAGGAGATGGCCGCCGAAGCCGAGCGCGACCTCGAGCGCATGGTCGGCAGTTTGGTCGTCGCATTCTCGCCGGAGATAGACTCCTCGCACATGATGGCGCTGGCCGCAAAACTGGCGCGCGGGGAACGCTCCGAGCTGCTCGCGCTGTACGTCATCGAGGTGCCGTACACGCTGCCGCCGGACGCCGAGATGCCCCTGGAGGAACGCGCGGCGCTGGACGCGCTCGGGGCGGCCGAAACGATCGCCAATACGAACAACGTCACGATCCGGACCGAGACGCTCAAGGCGCGTTCGATGAAGGACGCGGTTCTCGACGTGGCCCGCCGCGAAAAGGCAAATCTCATCATCCTAGGATCGTTCCGCGAGGGTAAGTATAGCGGCGCACCGCTCGGCCGCACGATCGAGGAGATCGCGGCCGATGCAAAATGCGATGTCCTCATCGGCGTCGAAGGCAAGCACGGGACGCTCCTGATGGACGAGACCCTGCAAAACGAGTCGCAGCCAACCTAAGCTCGAGAGGAACTATCGTGAACTCCAAGCGTTCGGCATCATTTTCTTTCGCCGCCGCGGCCTGCGCCGCGCTAGCCGTCTTCGGCGTGGCGCGTGCGGAGAGCGGCGCGCCGGCAATCGCCGCGTTCGATCAAGCCTTCGCCGCCGTCAACGACTACACGTGCCAGCTGCACGTCCACGAAGCCAAAGGCACGCAGACGCAGGACCGCGTCTACCAGTACGAGTTCATGAAGCCGCACTACGTCAAGACGCTCATCATTGACGGCGACGGCAAAGGTTCGGGCGGCGTGTGGGTCGGCGGCGATCAGGTGAGCGGCCATCAAGGCGGCCTCTTCTCGGGCATCCACCTGAAAGTCGGCCTGCACGATCCGCGCGCGGTCTCGCTGCGCGGCGTCACCATCCCCGAAGGTCTGCTGCAACGCATCGTTGACGGCTACGGAACGACGCCCGGAAAGCTCACGCAGACCGACGGCGGAAAGATCGGCGGCGTCGCAACCGATCGCCTCGAGCTGAAAGTAGCCGACCCCGCTTCGAACAACGGCGTCTCCGATCAGGTTCTGTATCTGAACAAGGACACGCACTGGCCGATCCGCCAGATCCTCTACGACGGATCGCAGATCGTGCTCGACGAGAACGTCACCGACCTCAAAACGAACGTCGGCCTAACCCAAAACGACTTCCCGTTCTAGCGTCAGCTCTCGCGCGTCCCGTGTCATCCTGAGCCTGCCCGTGTCACCCTGAGCCTGCCCCTGTCATCATTTCCTTCGACAAGCTCAGGATGACGCGCGGGGGGTTAGCGCGCTAGGTAGCGTTTGCGCAGTTCGTCTAGGACGACGGCGAGCAGAATCACGGCGCCGAGCAGTACCTTCTGCAGATACGAGTCCACGTTGAGCAGATTCATCGCGTTGTAGAGCACGCCGATGAGCAGCGCGCCGAAGAAGGTGCCGATGACGCTGCCGCGGCCGCCCATGAGGCTCGTACCGCCGACGACGACGGCGGCGATGGATTCGAGCAGTTCGTCGCCGGTGCCGGTCTGCGGCGAACCGGATGAGAAGAGCGCCATGTACAGGAAGCCTACGATCGCCGCGCATCCGCCGCTGATCATGTAGACAGCGGTCTTCACGCGGGCGACGTTGATGCCGGCTAGCCGCGCGGCCTCTTCGTTCCCGCCGATGGCGAAGACGTAGCGGCCGAAGCGCGTGCGATTGAGAACCACCGACGCCAGAGCCACCACGACGAGCATCCAGACGACCGGGATCGGAATGCTCGGCAGGTGCAGCGCGTTGGTGACCGGGCCGAGAAACGAGCCGATGCCGGTGTTTTGAAACGCGGGGCTCGTCAGCGCGACCGGCCGCCCGTGCGAAAAGATGAACGACGCGCCGAGCGCCATCTCGAGCATCGCAAGCGTCGTGATGAACGGCGGCAGACCGAGGCGCACGACCGGAAGCGCGTTGACCCAGCCCGCCCCGGCGCCGACGGCGATCGCGACGACGAGCGTCGCGGCGATGAGCGGAAAGCCGCTGAGGTGCACGGAGTTGGCGAAGAGCGCCGCGACGACGCCGGTGAGGGCGACGAGCGAACCGACCGACAGGTCGATGCCGGACGTGATGATGACGAACGTCTGCCCCACCCCGAGCACGCAGTTGTACGTGATCTGCCGCAGCACGCGCACGATGTTGCTCGGCTCGAGAAACGACCCGTGCGAAGCGACGTCCACCACGGCAACCAGCGCCCCCAGGAACGCCAAGGCGCCGGCGATGCGCAGCCAGTAGGCGCGGTCGCGCCCGATCATGCGGCCCGCGCCCCGGCAGCGGCGGCGATCACGTTGTCGGGGGTTGCCTGCTCGCGCGAGAACTCCGCGGCGATCCGGCCGTCGCGCACGACGAGAATCCGATGCGCCATGCCGAGCACTTCGGGCAAGTCGCTTGAGACCATGACGATCGCGGCGCCGCGAGCGGCCAGTTCCAGCATGATCTTATAGATCTCCGCCTTCGCGCCGACGTCGATGCCGCGCGTCGGTTCGTCGAAGAGCAGCACCGCCGCCTTGCCGAGCAGCCACTTGGCCAGCACGACCTTCTGCTGCGTACCGCCCGAGAGATTGCGCGCGAGCTGTTCGGTGCCCGGCGTTCGGATGCGCAGCTCGTCTATCATGCCCTTCGTCGCCGTGCGCTCGCGAGCAACGTCCACCAGCAGCGTCGGCTCGACGAACTCGGCCAGATGCGCGAGCGTTACGTTCTCGCGCACGTTCATGCCAAGCACGAGGCCCTGCGCCTTGCGGTCTTCGGTGATGAAAGCGACGCCGGCATCGATCGCCTCGCCGATGCGCCCGGTGGTCAGCCGCGAGCCGTCCACCAGCACCTCTCCGCTCGCGTACCGATCCGCGCCGGCGATCGCGCGCAAAATCTCCGTGCGTCCCGCGCCGATCAGCCCGGCCAGGCCGACGATCTCTCCCGCGCGCACGGAGAAGCTCACGTCGCGCACGGCCGGCGGGCGTTCGAGCGCGCGCACCTCGAGCAGCACCTTCGCTTCGGCCGGGACGGGCGGCAGTTCCGGAAAGCGTGCGTCGAGCCGGCGCCCGACCATCGCGCGGACGATGTCGTCGTGCGGGAAGTCGCTCGCGGCCCGCGTCTCGACGACCGATCCATCGCGCAGTACGGTGATGCGATCCGCGATGCGCGGCAGCTCGTCCATGCGATGCGAGATGTAGATGATGCCCGCGCCGGCGGCGCGCAGGCGGCGAACGATCTCGAAGAGCCGATCTATCTCGCGTTCCGAGAGCGCCGCGGTCGGCTCGTCCATCACGATCACGCGCGCCTGGCGCGCGAGCACCTTGGCGATCTCGACGAGCTGCTGGCCGCCGACGGAGAGGGTCGAGACGGGAACGCCGAGCGGCAGATCGAGTCCGAGCTCCTCCAACTCGTGCCGGGCTCGCTGCCGCACGGCGGCCGCGTCAATGAGGCCGGCGCGCGTCGGCTCTGCACCGAGCGAGACGTTCGCCTCAGCGCTGAGCTGCGGCACGAGCGTGAACTCCTGGTAGATCATGCCGATGCCCAAGCGCTGCGCGTCTTGCGGCGAATCTATCCTCACGGGCGCGCCCTCGAGCAGAATTCGCCTTCGTCGGCGTGCAGCGCGCCGGCGAGAATCTTCATGAGCGTGGATTTCCCCGCGCCGTTTTCGCCGACGAGCACGAGCACCTCGCCCGCCTCGAGCGTGAGCGAAACGCCGGTTAGCGCACGGACGCCGGGAAAGCTCTTCCCGATGCCGCGCATCTCCAAGAGAGGCGCCAAGTTACGGCGACTTCGCGGCCTGTCCCGAGCGCGCGTCGGCTTGCGTGTACGTGCCGACGCCGATCTTCACGAAGGCCGGAGGCTTCTTTCCGCCGGCATAGTCGTGAATGACGTCCACCGTCGTGGCGCCGATCTTCGCCGGGTACTGAATCGCGTCGCCGTACATATCGCCGGCGGCGATCGCGGCCCGCGCCTCGGGCTCCGCGTCGTAGCCGACGATGGCGACTTTCCCGGTCAGGCCCGCCGCCTTCACGGCCGCCAGCGCGCCGAGCGCCGAATCGTCGTTGATGCCGAAAATGCCTTTGAGGTCGCGATGCGCCTGCAGGATGTCCCCGGTGTCGCTATTCGCCTTGTCGCGCGTTCCGCCGGAGTCGACGTCGGCAACGACGGTCACGCCCGGGCACAGCTGCGCGAGCGCCTGTTTGAAGCCTTTGACGCGATCCTGCACGCTGGTCACTTCCGGCTCGTCCACGATCGCGATGCTTCCGCTCTTGCCGACCGCGCGGCAAATGAGCGTGCCCGCTTCGAATCCGCCCTGCACGTTGTCGCTGGCGACGTGCGCGACGACCACGCCTTGATTGCTCGTGCTCGCGATGTCTGCGGTGAAGACCGGAATGTTCGCGGCGTTCGCCTCCGCGATCGCGCTGCCTATCGCCTGCGAGTCGTACGGCGTGAGCACGATCGCGTCCACGTGCTTGGAGATGAAGTCTTCGACCTGGCTTTGCTGTTTTGCGTTGTCGCGGCCGGCGTCTACGACGATGAGGTTGTAGCCGTACTTCGCGGCCTCGGCGCGCATGCCCGATTCCATATCCTGATAGAACTGCGCCTCGCGATTCTGAATCGAGACGCCGATCGTCTTGCCGGCCGCGCCCGAGGCCCCCGGCGAGGCCGACGCATTCGACTGGCTCGTGCCGTGGGAACAGGCGGCGAGCGTACCGCAGGCCGCGGCCACGTACGCGATTCGAGCAAGCGCCCTGTGCAATTCGTATCTCCTTTTCACGCTAAAAAGCCATTTTCGTCATAGTTTGTCCACAGCCTGTGACATTCGTCCTGTGCAATCTGTGGAGAAACCGTTACGAAATCGCGTCTCGATCGCGCCAACGATCCTCGAGAGGCGCCCGATTGAAGGCTCGATGAGCGAATCCTTCCGGGTTCCGTTCGAGCCAGAGCGCCGCGCGCATCGCCAGGAACTCAAAGTCGTGGTACTGCGCCGGCCCGCGCGTGCGGCGCATGATCGCGATCGCCGGCGCCAAGAGCTTCCAGCAGTGCACGATCAGCCGCCCGAAGAGATCCATGAACGTCTCTTCCGAGACGAGGCCGCGCTTGAGCAGCGTGCCCATCTCGTTGAACCAGTTGCACGCGACCATCTCGGGGTGGACCTGCGGGTCCACGAATCCGATGCGCTCGAGTTCGCTTCGATACTGACGGTCCTCGAGGTGGTGCCCCAGGCGTTCCTGTGCGTACGCCAGCGCGGCCTGGAGGTCCGGCCTGCGAAAGTCGCGCTCGAGCGAAAGCAGCGCCTGCAATTGATTGCCGGCACGAATGTGGCGAAGCTGGACGAGTGCGGCGACGACGCTGCCCGAGATGACGACGAGCGTTCCGACCTGCGCCAGCGCGGCGATCATATCAGCGCTCACGATTATCGCGTCTTCTGGCCTCCGGCGCGCGACCCCTAGACGCCGCGCCCGCAGCGCGCAGAGGGGGCGGTATCATGCTCTCCATCGCCTTCTCGGCAGCGATGCTCGGCATCGACGGATACGTGGTGCGCGTCGAGGCCGACAGTTCGCCGGGCACGCCGGCGTTCTCTATCGTCGGCTTGCCCGATCGCGCGCTCGGCGAAGCGCGCGAGCGCGTTCGAGCGGCGATATTCAACGCGGGCTTCTCCTACCCGGCGGGACGGCTGCTCGTGAACCTATCGCCCGCGGACGTGCGCAAAGGCGGCCCGGCCTTCGACTTGGCGATCGCGCTCGCACTCATCGGCATAGACGAGCAGATAGACCGCAGCGCGCTCGGCGCGTTCATCGCGCTGGGCGAGCTCGCCCTCGACGGAAAACTCCAACCGGTAAGGGGGATCCTGCCGATGCTGCTGGGCGCGCGAAAGGCGGGATTTACGAAACTGATCGTGCCCGCACGCAACGCCGAAGAAGCCGCGCTCGTAGACGGGATCGAGCTCTACGCGGTGGATTCGCTGCAGTCGGCCGTTGCCGTACTTTGCGGAAACGGCGCGAAGTGGCGCCGGCGCTGCGCGGCGCCCGTGCCGCGCGAGGGCGCCGCCGACGATGCCGGCGACATGGCCGACGTGCGCGGGCAGTTGGCAGCCAAACGCGCGCTCGAGATCGCCGCCGCCGGCGCGCACAACCTCTTGCTCGTCGGGCCGCCCGGATGCGGAAAAACGATGCTCGCGCGGCGCCTGCCCTCGATTCTTCCGGCGATGACGCTCGACGAGGCGCTGGACGTCACCAAGATTTACAGCGTTGCGGGCCTGCTCGTCGGTCGCGCGGGGATCGTGCAGACGCGTCCCTTTCGCTTTCCGCATCACACGATCAGCCAGACCGCGCTCGTCGGCGGCGGCGCGCTCGCCAAGCCCGGCGAGATCTCGCTCGCGCACCACGGCGTGCTCTTCCTCGACGAACTCCCCGAGTTCTCGCGCAGCGCGATCGAAGTGATGAGGCAGCCGCTGGAAGAAGGCACCGTGACCATCGCGCGCGCCGCGGGCACCTTCTCGTATCCCGCACGCTTTCAACTCGTCGCCTCGATGAATCCGTGCCCGTGCGGCTATCGGGGAACGCGCAGCGTCGAGTGCCGTTGCGACGATGCGGCCGTCGCCAAGTACGTCGGCAAACTCTCGGGACCCCTACTCGACCGCATAGACATTCAGATCGAGATCGCGCGCGTGCCTTTCGACGATATGGTGCGTTACGACGGCGGCGAGCGTTCGGAACTCGTTCGCTCGCGCGTCGTGGCCGCGCGCCGGCGCCAGCAGGCGCGTTTCTCCGGCACGTCGCTCTGCGCGAACGCCGAGATCCCCGCAAACGCGACGCGCCGGTACTGCGCGCTGGACGCACCCGCGCTGCAACTACTCGCGCGGGCCAGCGCCAAGCGCCAGTTCTCGGCCAGGGCGATCGACCGCATCGCGCGGGTCGCTCGAACGATCGCGGACCTCGCCGGTCTGGAGGCGATCGGGGCCGAGCACGTGGCCGAGGCTATTCAGTATCGCAGTCTGGAGCGGCTGGGCGCGGCTGCCTAACGGTCAGTTTTGCGGCGCTTCCAACTGCGGGATCGCGTCGCCGTCGAGAAAGACGCCGAGTTCGCCGGGCGAGAACTGCAAACCCGACCAGAACGGCCCGAAATCGCCGTAGCGCGCGCTGGCCTCGTCGAAGCGCATCTCGTAGACGAGCTTCTTGAAAACGAGCGGATCGTCGGCGTAGAGATCCACGCCCCATTCGAAATCGTCGAAGCCGATCGAGCCCGAGATGACCTGCGTCACGCGGCTGTGGTAGGAGCGTCCGACGACGCCGTGCTGGCTCATCATCTTCGCGCGCGCCTCGAAGCCGAGGATGTACCAGTTCTGGACCTCGCCGCGGCGCTTGCTCATCGGATAGAAGCACTGGTAGCGCCGCGCGGGGATCTTCGCCCACAGGCGCGGCCCCACGTACGGGCTCTCGGCCTGCTTGCGCACGAGCTCGTCGAAGGCGGCGATCCATTCGGGCGACTGCGGCGCTAGGCCGCGCTGGCTCAGTTCCGCGTGGATCTTGCCGGTCGCGTCGTACAAGCCGAGCTCGAGCACCGAGACGTAGGAGCCCTCGGGCGTCAAAAACTCGCGCAGCTCGAGTTTATCCACGAGCGTCTGCGCGTACGCCAGCCCTTCGAAGGTCCGCGCGTAGTGCGTGAGCATGAGGTCGCCTTTATGGCCGACCACCTGCGTGAGGCCGACGTCGCCGTCGTCGCTGTTCTTGAGATGGTCTACCAGGTCCACCGCGTGGCCGGCGTACTTGTTGCGCCGTTTCTCCGGCAATTTATCCCATCCGCGCCGGTCGAGCGTGAATATCCGATGGAGAATCCACCAGCCTTCGACCGATTCGGGGACGTTCGGGTCGCGCATCAGAGCCGGTCTTTCGTGCTAACCGCGAGCCAATACTTTCGCGCGCTGCACCTCGGCCGCGACCTCGGCTTCGAGGCGATCGGGATGCTCGCGGTACTTCGCCCAGAGAGGCGGCGTATGTGCGATGTCGCTGAGGACCCGCGCGTAGACGGCGTTCACCGGCGTCGGAACCCCGCACTCCAGCCCGGCCGCGGCGACCGCGCCGTTGAGCACGTCAACCTCCGTGCGCGGCTTGGCCCGCCGCAGGTCGAGCAGGAGCGAGGGCGGCTTGGTGCCGCGCCCGCGCGCGATGCTGCGGGCCAGAAAACTGCGGGCAATGGACGTATGCAGGCCCGCGACGCCGAAGAGCGCGCGCACCGGATAGCGCGGCAAGTCCACCGGCGCGATTCCGAGCGCCTGCATGACCGCGCGAACTTCGCGAATCATGCGAATTTCCAGCGCGAAGATCTTGTCGAAGTGGACGAAGCGGTTGGGGAGCACGTTCAGAATCGCGCAGCTCGCGTTCGCGACCACGTTCAGCGCCAGTTTGCTCCACTTCAGCGATCGCCAGTCGTCGAAGACCTTCACGGTGAGGCCGGTGCCGGCGAAGGTCGCGGCCAGCCAGTTGTATGCGTTGGCGCCCACCGGCGCGAGCGCCAGCCCGCCCTCTTTCGCAGGCCGCGCGTTTCCGTCGCGGTCGCGATCCACCGGCGTCGTCAAGGCGGCCGCAACGACGTTGTCCGCGCCGAACGCCTCGGCCAGCTTCTCTTCGTTTCCGACGCCGTTTTGCGGGCAGACGAAGACGCATTTCTGCGGATACGGGATCGCTTTGCGCAGCGTCTCGATCGCGCCGTCGGTATCGTAGGCCTTCGTCGCGACGATCGCGACGTCGGCGTCGAACGGCTCGACGTCGTCCAGGGAGCGCGGCGCGTACGCGACCTCGACGCCGGCCGCCCGCAGCAGGTCGCCGAGGTACGTCCCGACGGCGCCTTTGCCGACGACGTAGACCTTCACGCGGTCACCCCCGTCGAACCGAATCCGCCGTCGCCGCGAACCGTGGGCGGCAGTTCTTCGACGATTCCGAATCGCGCCTGCGAAACCGGCGCGACGATCATCTGCGCGATGCGGTCGCCGCGGCGGATGACGACCGGCTCCGCGCCGAGATTTGCCAGCACGATCTGCACCTCGCCGCGATAGTCGGCGTCAATCGTGCCCGGCGCGTTGAGCGTCGTCACGCCGCTGCGAATCGCCAGCCCGCTGCGCGGACGCACCTGCGCTTCGTACCCCGGCGGCAGCGCGATCGAAAAACCAGTCGGCACGAGCGCGCGCGCTCCCGGCTCGAGCGTGATCTGCTCGGCTACCGCGGCGCAGAGGTCGGCGCCCGCCGCGTGTTCGCTCATGTACGCGGGAAGCGGCAGACCCTCGCCGTGCGGAAGGCGCTTGAGGGCGACACGGACGCTCATCAGAGCTGGGCCAACTCCTCGCGAAAGCTCTCGATATCGTGAAACGAGCGGTAGACGCTCGCGAAGCGAATGTACGCGACCGGATCGAGCTTGCGCAGCGCTTCCATGAGTTTCTCGCCCACCATCGTCGAAGGAACCTCGCTCTCGCCGCGCGCGAAGAGTTCGCGCTCGACGTCCGCGGCGACGGCCTCCATCTTGCCTTCCGAGATCGGGCGCTTCTCGCAGGCCTTGCGAAGGCCCGTCAGGATCTTCTCGCGGCTGTACTGCTCGCGGCGGCCGTCCTTCTTGACGACGAAGAGGCGCGGCACTTCCATGCGCTCGTAGGTGGTGAACCGGTTCTTGCATCGCTGGTCGAGGCATTCGCGCCGGCGGCGCACGACCGTTTCGTCGTCGCGCGAGTCGACGACGCGAGTTTCACTCTTGCGACAACTCGGGCAAGTCAGCGGTAGCTCTCTCCCCCACGGCATATCTTGTGGGTGACCGTATTATACGTCACTACCAGTAGGGAACGCAAAAAAAGTCCCCAGCGTGCCAGGCGCGCTGGGGGCTCCTTACGGCTTACGGGCGGTTCTTTAGGCCGCGCCGATCTTGAACATCTTCGTGCCGCATTCCGGGCACTTGCCTTCCGTTGCCGGGCGTCCGTTCTTCATGGTGATGTGAACGGCGTCTTTGATCTCTCTCTTCGCCTTGCACTTGACGCAATAAGCTTCTGCCAACTCGGGTACCTCCGCGGCCTGGCTATTCCGTGCGGGGGCGGGATTCCCCCCACCCGTGCTTGTCTAGCCTCCCGCGGGCGTGATGGAGCGCGGTGCACGATCCCGCCTTCGAAAGCCGGGAGCGCATCGAAGCCGCCCGCGGGGGCCGAACCTTCGAGGCGCTCGCTCCCGGCCTCTGGTGCGCCGGCAGCCTCGCCGGCCTGGCCCGCCCCTGCATTGCGATCGTGGGCACCCGTGCCGCCACCCAGTACGGACGGCGCCTGGCGCACCGCTTCGCCGCGGAACTGGCCGCCGGCGGGTGCTGCGTCGTCTCCGGCCTAGCCCTGGGCGTGGACGCGGCCGCCCACGAGGGCGCCTTGAGCGCGGGCGCCCCGACGGTCGGCGTGCTCGGAAGCGGCCACCGCCGGTTCTTTCCCTCGCGCAATCGCGACTTGGCCGAACGGATCCTCGCCGGCGGCGGAGGCGTGCTCTCGCCCTACCACCCCGACCAGCATGCCGCGCCGGGGCAGTTCCTCCAGCGCAACGGGATCGTCGCGGCCCTGGCCGATGCGGTGCTCGTGGTCGAAGCCCCGGCGCGCTCGGGGGCGCTCAATACCGCCGGCTGGGCGGCCGGGCGGGTCCCCGTCCTCGCCGTACCCGGCGACGTGGACCGCCGGCACTCCGCCGGCTGTCTTGCCCTCATCCGCGACGGCGCCACGCTGGCGCGCAACCCAGCCGACGTCTTCGAGGCGCTCGGGATGGCCCCGGGAGCGGCGCCGCCGCCACCCGCGCAGGCGCGCGACGAACTCTCGCTCGCGCTGCTGCGCGCGCTCGATGCGGGCGCCGCGCAGTTCGACGAAATCGTCGCGCACAGCGGCGTCGCGGCCCCGGCCGCGCTCGCCGGACTTGCGATGCTCGAGTTCGACGGAGCGGTCGAATCGCTCGGAGGATCGCGCTACGCGCGGGTCGCGCCCGCACTCTGCGGCGAACAGCATGCGCGATGAGTTCACGTTCGACTGCGGCCACGCGATACGATGCGGCGCTGGACGCCTTCGCATCGCTGCTCGGTGAGGCCGTCGCCGCCCGCTTTCCGGAGGCCGGCGCTCCTGCGATCGCCTTTGAAGCGCCGCGCCGCCCCGAGTTCGGCGACTTCGCGACGAACGTCGCATTCTCGCTGGCAAAGCCCCTGCGGCGCGCGCCGCAAGCCATCGCCTCGGATCTCGCCGGCGAGATCGCTGCGCCTAGACCCCGACGTTTCGAAGACGTTCGCCAGCATCGAGCCGGTGGCCGGATTCATCAACGTCCGCCTGGCGCCGGCCGTCTGGCACGAGATCCTCGCGCAGATTCTGCGCGAGGGCGATCGCTTCGGCGAAAGCCCGAGCAACGGCGTGCGCGTCTCGCTCGAGTTCGGCAGCGCCAACCCCACGGGACCGCTCGTCGTGGTCCAGGGGCGTTCGATGTCCATCGGCGCCACGCTCGCCGCGGCGATGCGTTTGTGCGGCTACGACGTCTACGTCGAATGGATCATCAACGACGCAGGAGGCCAGCTCGACGCGCTCGGCCGCTCGATCTACGCGCGCTATCGCCAACTCTTCGATCCGGCCTACCCTTTCCCGGAGGACGGCTATCCGGGCGAGTACCTCGTGCCGATCGCCGCGCGAGATCGCGCGTTCGGACGGCGAGCGCTGGATCGCCGCCGCGGAATCGGACTGGATGCCGTACTTCTCGAAGACCGGACGCGACGAGCTCGTCGCGCAGCAGCAGCGCACGGCGGCGCGTTTCGGCGTCGCCTACGACTGCTGGCAGAGCGAACGGGAACTGCACGAGACCGGGAGAGTGCGCGAGGGCATCGAGCGCCTGCGCGGCTTGGGCCTGACGTACGAGCAGGACGGCGCGCTCTTCTTCAAGGCGACGCAGTTCGACGACGACAAGGACCGCGTGCTCCTGCGCGGCGACGGGCGGCCCACGTACTTCTGCATGGACGTCGCCTACCATTATCAGAAACTGCTGCGCAGTGACCGCGTCGTGGATATTCTCGGGCCCGACCATCACGGGTACATCGGACGCCTGCGCGGCCTGGCGGCGGCGCTCGGCTTCCCGGGGCGCCTCGAAGTCCTCATCGCCCAGCAAGTCGCGCTCATGCGCGGCGGCGAGCAGGTCGGCATGAGCAAGCGCTCCGGCGATATCGTGCCGCTCGACGACATCGTGGACGAAGTCGGCGTGGACGCCGCGCGCTTCTTCTTCATCATGCTCGCGGTCGAATCGCCGCTCTCCTTCGACCTCAAACTCGCCGTCGAGCGCGAGAGCGAGAATCCCGTCTACTACGTACAGTACGGACACGCCCGCATCGCCTCGGTGCTGCGCCGCGCGCTCGAGCAAGACGTTGAGGACGCGCGAACGGCTTCGCTCGGAACGCTCGTGCATCCGGCCGAGATCGCGCTCGTCCGCCGGCTGGCAGACTTCCCGCGGGTCGTCGCCGGCGTCGTGGAGCACCTCGCGCCGCACCGCTTGGCGCGCTACGCGCGCGACGTCGCATCCGAGTTCCACCAGTTTTACACCGAGTGCAAGATCTTGGCCGACGAGCGCGAGGTGCGTCTGGCGCGGCTCGCGCTGTGCCTGGCCGCCAAGAGCGTGCTCGCTCGCGCGCTTGCGCTGGCCGGCGTGAGCGCGCCGGAATCCATGTAACGGCGCAGGTGCCGGGATTGGCGGGAGCGCTCTGGCTGCTCGGCCTGTTGGCCGCCGCACCCGCGCTGCGTACGAGCGCGCGCTACGAGACCGCCGATCGTTTGCGCGACGCGCTCGTCCTGGGCATCGCGATCCCGTTCGCGCTGGGCTTCGTGCACGCGCTCTATCCGTCCGCATGCTGGCTCGCGCTGGCGCTCTGCCTGATCGCGGCGTTCGTGCGGCGCGTTCCCGGTGCAGTGCCCGCGGCAGCCTCCGCCGCGCCGCCCTATCTGCTCGTGGCCGCGCTCGCGATCGTCGCGTGGCCGCCGCTCATGCGGCCGCTGCTCGAAGGCGACTCGATCTCGTACCATCTGCCGAATGCGGCGGCCTGGCTGCAGGCACATTCGCTTTGGACCGAAGCGACGCGCTACTGGTGGTACCCGCCGGCATCGGAACTCTTCGCGAGCGGCCTTTACGCCGCCGCCGGACCGTTCGCCCTGCCGTGGTGCGGCGTCGCGGCGATCGCGCTCCTGGGCTTTCGCCTGGTCACGTGGGCTCGCGAGGAGTTCGGCGCCTCGCCGCTGCTCGCCGACGCGTTTGCCGCTGCTACCGTCACCGTGCTCCCGATCGCGATTCAGGCGGGCACGCTGCAGAACGACGTCTGGCTGGCAGCGTTCTGGCTCGAATCGCTCTGGGCGATCGGCCGCGATCGCGGTGCGGCGATGCGTGCGGTTGCGGTAACCGCAATGCTCAAGCCGCAAGGCTGGCTCTTCGCGCTCGCAGCACTCGTAACGAGCCGCGCCCGCATCTCGATGTGGCTGGCTGC
>CAWCEQ010000003.1:0-25000 GCA_963794645.1 Vulcanimicrobiota bacterium
CATCTGGATACGCTGTCTCGGCGGACAACACTACCAAGCCCTCGTATGGTGTAGGATGGCCTCAGGAGGTGGCTAAGAGCGATGAAACGCTTTGCATTCGTTATTCTCCTAACGTTAGCGACGACGCAGGTTCTGGCAGCTGCCCCGTCTCCGAGCCCGGCGCCGCCCAACGTGCCGGCATCGAACGGCGGGTTCGATCAGGCCGCGACGCCGACACCGGGTCCTTTGCGCTCGGCGGCCACGGTTTTCGTGCCGGGCGGCACGAACGTCAGCGTCTCTCTCGCAGAGTCCATTACATCGGCCAATGCTACCCTCGACGAGACGGTTCCGATCGTCGCGGATAACGAGGTTGACGTAAATGGCTTTGTCGTCGTACCGAAGGGATCCAACGGCCAAGCCACAGTGGCAGCAGTTGATCACGCCGGCGGCAACGGGCATGGAGGGAAGCTCGCATTGACCTTCGACTGGGTCTACAGCGCCGATCACGGCAAGATTCAGCTTTCGAACGTCAACCACGCGACCGAAGGCGACACCGATAAGAAGGGAGCCGCCTCGACCGCTACGATTTTGTCTTACGTGCTCCTGGGTCCGCTCGGCCTCTTCGCTCATAACTTCGTGCGCGGGAGCGACGTCACGATTGACACGACGCACGTATTCAAAGTCTTTGTAGATCACGATGTCCATGTGCTTGCGGTCCAAAAGGCAACAGCCCAGCCCGGCTTCGATAACTAAGTGCGTCGCGAGCGGTTTGCAATCTTTGTCGCTGCGACGGCCGCAGCGTTAGCAGGCTACGCGACGAACGCCGCCACCATCGCTGCTGCGACGCCTGCCCCGACCGCCGCAGCTTCGTCGAAGGTGACATGGCCGACACCGCAACCGTGCGTCAACAGCGACGCCGACCTCTCCCGCATCAAAGCGCCGGCGATCACACCGTCGGTCATCGCCCAGATCGCCGAAACCTATCGATCCGAGCCGGTGCATCAGCTCCGCTCTGCTCTGAATGCCTACGTCTCAGGTACGGCCAACGCGGAAACCACCAAAAACCTATCGCCTTACGGGAAGCAGCTTGCACGAAGCCGGTTTATTCTGCTCGTCATCAACAAAGACGTGATGGGCGGATGGATGATGCGCTTGCAGTTCCGCCATCACATGGACTCGATGTACGAAGTCTGGCTCTACGCCCCGGCCGGCTCGATGCCGACCGTGCGGTACATGCAGCCCGTGCCTTGCTCCCTCAAGCAGATTCGCGCGTTAAACAGCATCTTTTCGGCCATGTACGCCGTTCCGTACGACGGCTAGAGCCGCCTTGCCGGAGCCGCCCGTATCGCTGCCGCAGCAGTCTCGCCTTAGGGCTTCAGCCTCGCATGCGCGACTCTAGAGATCCTGTCCAAAAACTCTCCTCGACTCAGGGCGAAACGTCCGTGGCGATGCGACGGGCCTCTGAAGTAAGGTCCCATTGTGAAGGCGACCCGTCCTTGAAATCGCTCTTATGGCATCAGCCCCCATTTACGAAAACCAGACACTTACTAGACGTTGATGGCCGAACAAATCAGGCTCTCTACTGAGCAAGCCGCAATCGTTAGTGCCGCGCAGAGGGGTAAGAGCCTTCGTGTAGCAGCGCTCGCGGGCACCGGGAAAACCACAACGCTCGTAGAGGTGGCAAAAGCGCTAAGTCAGAGGCGGATACGGTACCTCGTATTCAATCGTGCCCAAAAGCAAGTAGCCGAAGCACGTTTCCGTAGCCTGGGACTTCGAGTTATCGTCACAACCGCGCACGGTCTCGCGTGGCAAGAATTTGGCAAGCACCGCTACGCAGTCGAGCGACTAAAAGAAGATAGTGCGCTAGTGCAATCATGGATCATTTTTCTGGAAGAGAAAAGAGCGCTGACTGACTTCAAGCCAGAATTACAGCGAACCATGGCACGAGCGATCGTCAATACGATCAAGCATTTCTTGGCTTCATCTGATTCTCGTATCGCCGAAAAGCATGTGCCAGCAGAGTACGAGGATCAGTATGAGAAGCTGGCGTTTCTTTCGCGAAGATTCTGGAAATCGATCCAAACGGAATCAGCGCTGAGTGTGTCTCACGACGTATATCTTAAGGCATGGCAACTGAGCGCTGCACGAGTTCCCGGATCGGATGTCGTGCTGTACGATGAGGCGCAGGACTGCACGCCGGCCTTGATCGCCGTCGTCGAACAGACGCCACGCCTACAGAGACTGTATGTTGGTGACAGTCACCAGCACATATATCAGTTTCGGGGAACCGAAAATGCCTTGACCTCCCTCGACCTGCCCCTGTTGCCGCTAACGGAGACGTGGCGTTTTGGACGCGACATCGCCAATGCCGCTAACGCTCTGCTCAAGGCGAAAGGGGAGACACTCGCACTTCGGCCTGCTGTCGCGCAAGAGGGGCAAGTTTTCATGGGGCACCCGCCACACAGCCGAGGCATCGTACTCGCCCGTACCAACGTTGGATTGATCGAATGGGCTCTGCGTGTCATCGGGGAGCATGGAAAGCCGTTCATTCGCGGTGAGCGCGCGCAGGGGAGCGATGGGATGGTTAGCGGAGCTGGTGCGCTTGTGGCCGCGCTACTTGAAGCATACGACCTGTGGCGGGGGAAGCGGCGATTTGCTTCCGGGTCAAGGTTTTCCATGTTCGAGTCATGGGAAGACCTCAGAGCTGCTTCTGAAGAAGACGACGGCCAAGCCTATCGGCCGTATGTGCGCATAGTCGACCGGTACCGGGGGCAAGTACCTACTATCGTCTCCCGCCTTCGCAACGACACGGCGAAGTCTGAGGGCGAAGCCGATGTAATTTTATCCACTGTACACAGGTACAAGGGTGAAGAAAGCGAGACGGTGGCGTTAGCCGACGACTTTTTCGACTTGATTGGGCGCGACTCGAAAGGCCGGCCCCGTTTAGATGTTGCGGAAGCCAACATCGCGTATGTCGCGCTTACTCGAGCGAAGAAGGAACTGTGGCTGGGTGGTGCTTACGATAGGGTCAACCCTGCCGTACGCTGGAAAACTGGAGCGAACGTCCCGGTCTCGCGACAAGATCAACCGCAATCAAGCCGCGTCGGCGGCCTGAACGCTGCCATTGCTTCCATCAGGCGGCCGCTGTCCATGTTGCTAGGGGCGGCACTCCAGCGGGTTGAGGCGCAATCGTACGGTGACTATGAGCCAGGAGGCGTTTGGACTCACCCAGTCTACGGCGACATCGTAATCGTAAGCGCGAACAGTCAGACGATTAAGGTTCGCTTATCGACCGGCGAGGAGAAAGAACTAGCCGACGCTGGCGAGCATCGCAAAGCTGCATCGCAAGTAACCGACAACGTCACTCAATCCCGGCGATAGCCCACACGGCAAATTGAGCGCAGGCGGCGCGCTCAGACGGCGAGGCCGATAAAGGCAACGCTGGGTTGCGCTCCAGCGGCGGCCCACTTAGGTTACGCAACCCTAGGAGTTTTAGAGGAACGCTAACCCGTAAGTAGGGAGCGTTTGGAACTTGCATAGGGTTTGGCGGCCGCACCTCGGCGTGCATGCCAGCATCTGAACTCGAAAATCCGTCGGCCTTTAGAGCGAAAGTCTGAACACTGTTCCGTGCGCGCCAGCACCCTTGGGCACTCCGACCGTCGTGCCGAACAACTCGCCGTTCAACGAGATCAAACTTGCTTGACTGCGCTCGAACCAAAAGCTGTAGAGCGTCGTTTCCGCGCTCGGCGTAACCTCAAAAATCGTGCCAAAGCCGCCGTGTCCACCGCCGTCCCCTGTAGTGCCATAAAACGAGCCGTTTAGGGCGATCAGGCCACTCGGGTACCCGCCGCTCGTGTTTCCCTCGAAGCTATAAAGTACGCTCTCCGCGCCGGTCGCGACGTTTACTTCGAAGATAGTGCCGCATCCCGGGTGCTTGCAATCAGATGATGCGCCCCCCTCGGTCGTGGTGCCGTAAAGATTGCCATTTGCGTAGATGACACCCGAGACGGGGACACTGCCGTCGTACGGAGGCCCTTTGAAGCTGTACAATGTGCGCTCTTCGCCAGAGAAGCTCAGTTCGAAGACAAAACCGTAAGAACTCGAGCCTGGCCCAAAAAACGCCGTTCCGTAAAGGTTACCGTACGCAGCAGTGACGCCTCCAGTCGGAACGTCATACTGAAACTCGTAAACGATGTGTGCCTTGCCGGACATGCTCATGGCGTACACGATCCCATCGGTGTGACCGCCTTTGAGAATGGAAGCGGTGCCGTATAGCATGCCATTAACGTAGATGAGAGCCCCGGTTGGGCCAAGGCCGTCCTTCCCGTTGAAACGGTAGAGCACGCGCTCTTTCCCAGAAGTTGTTATCTCGAAGACGGTCCCGTAACGTTGGCCGCCACCACCACTTGTGGTGCCATAGAGGTTGCCCTTCACTGCCACCAGGCCAGCGGCTGGGGCCTGACCGTCTAGGGAGCCGTGGAAAGTGTATAAGACCGTTTCTTTTCCGGATGTGGTGACCTCAAAGACGGTCCCGCGACCATATTTACCCCCGAACTCCGTCGTGCCGTAGAGCATGCCGTTTAGTGCCACCAGTGGAGCTACCGGGTGAGCACCATCGTCCCGCGAGCCAAATCTTCCGAAAGCATAAATGGTGCAGAAGCTCTGGTGGCGACAGTGGAGATGCGCTCCCGAGGATCGATCCGACGATGGCGTTACTTCCGGTGGGCGCACGCCGTTAGGCGCGGCCCCGGGGAGCGGCGAAGCGCCGGTCAGTCGCGAGCAACTTGCGAGGATTAGCGCGGCGCAACCAGTCAAGACGAACGCACGCATTGGCTTAACATTGCCTCTCGATAGCGATGCGTATATGGTGACGCAGGTGCGCCGGAGAAAGCCCGGCATCAGTGCCCTCCTCTAGGTACTAAGCGACATCGTCGAAGCACCGCTTATGATTGGCGACGATTCCATCGCAGCCCCCACGCCCTCCTCTCGAAAATTAGCCCCGTTTTCGGGCGTTGGGCCCGGCATTTCGAGTTCGCCAACTCTGCCGGGAGTACCAGCCCAAGCGGGGAATCCAAATAGCATGGGTGACGCTATCGAAAAGTCCTGGGGCGAGGCGCCGACGCCACGACCTGGATTCACTTTGACCTTCAACGATCTGTTGCGAAAGGCCGGCTACAGGCTGGACCGGATTCGACTGCTGCGGCACAGGGAGCCAGGGGCGCTTCGCGGCCGCTCGCCCTATGAGTTGTGGCGCGACGACCGAGCCGCATTCGACGTGTATCAGGCCCAACACGCAGAGCAACCGCATCGAAGTTTGGTGGAGGCTAGCCATTGGGCATCGTTTGTCGGTACGCCACAGGATGAAACCATGTTTGTCGGCTTTTACCGCAGCAAATACATCGGGCTGTCGCAGACCGAGGTCGTTTCGCCAACGACCAACAAAAAGTGGGCCTGCGGCGTTCACCTTTATAACATCGAGCTTGAGGAGTTTCTCAGCGAGTACATCGGGCGACTGTTCATCTCTTGGGATGGCGCGCGCGCGTACGTACGTCGCGTTGACCGCAAAGAGTGGCCGATCACCGAGATACGGGCTGGCTAGGGAACTCGGGGGCTGCCCAAGGGGTCGTTCAGGGCTGCTCTGGTGCCTGCGGGTCGCCTGACGGAAAGGTTTTCAAATGTTCTAAGGGCGTTCCACCTTCGCGCGGGAAACGCGCGAGTCTATTACGGCAAAATCTGCTTGCGAAAGAAGCCAAGAGCATTCTCGCGATCTAGCGAAGGGGCCGTGAGCAGGGTGCGGCGTCATTGCTGGGCATGACCCGGAGAACGACGGTCGGGACTGTTACAAGAACCTCAGTGCGAGGCGAGGAAAAGACACTCACTGCGCTAAACGCTTTGTTTGAAAAGACGATGCAGCAGACGATAGGCGGCCTTGCCGTAGATGAGATCCAAGTTGGGCTCGAAGTTGGAACAGAAGAGGTGGCCTCGGTTAGCTGAACACCCCGCTGTGTGATGACTTCCTCGACTACGGGTCGAAAAGACCTGTGAAAAGGAGCAGTCATCGTGAGTCGTTCTCGTCGTAACCACACGCCGTCCTTCAAAGCGAAGGTGGCCTTAGCGGCGATCAAAGGGGATCAGACCGTCGCGGAGCTTGCCAAGCGTTTCGATATCCACCCGAACTCGATCGTCCAATGGAAGACGCAGCTGCTCGAGAGGGCGGCTGAAGCTTTTGGCGGCGAAAGCCCCAAGCAGAGCGGTCCCGACGTTCGTGATTTACATGCCAAGATCGGCCAGCTGGCGCTGGAGAACGATTTTTTAGAACGCGCGCTCGGGCGTGTCGACGGGTCGAGCGCAAAGCGATGATCGATCGCAGCCACGCGTTGCCGCTCACGCGCCAAGCCGACGTGCTCGGCCTTTCGCGCGGGAGCCTGTATTACAAAGCCGCGCCGGTCTCCGATGCGGATCTTGAGCTCATGCGTGAGATGGACATCTTGCACACGGACCTGCCGTTTTGCGGCGCTCGGATGCTGCGCGGCATTCTGCGGCGGAAAGGCTACCAGGTTGGGCGCCGGCACGTTGGCCGATTGATGCGCCTCATGGGCATCGAAGCGCTCTACCGCAAGAAGAAAGGCACCAAAACCAACCCCGCGCATCCGATCCATCCGTATCTTCTTCGCACCCTCCTCATCGATCGGCCCAATCAGGTCTGGTGCGCCGATATTTCGTACATCCCGATGCGGCGCGGCTTTCTGTACCTCTTTGCGATCCTGGACTGGCGGACGCGCCGAGTCCTGGCCTGGCGGCTCTCGAACAGCCTGACGACCGACTTCTGCATCGACGCCGTCGAGGCGGCGATCGCGGCGTACGGTTGCCCGGAGATATTCAACACCGATCAGGGTTGCCAGTTCACGGCCTTAGCGTTCGTCGAGATGCTCAAGGGACACGGCATCGCTATCAGCATGGATGGCCGCGGCGCCTGGCGCGATAACGTGTTCGTCGAGCGGTTCTGGCGTTCGCTCAAGTACGAGGAGGTTTATCTGCGGGCGTACGAGACCGCCAGCGAGGCCAAGCACTTCATCGGGCGCTACGTCGCGTTTTACAACGCGGATCGCCCGCACTCGGCGCTAGACGGGCAAACCCCAGACGACGTATACTTCAACCAGCCGCTCCCGAAGGCGGCATAACTTGGGCGGTCATCACATAACGGAGGCCGTTTGGCTGTTCAAAAAACCGGCGCCACCTCTCCCTCACGCTACAGCTCCCCAATCAGACAACCATTGCCCCGCGAACGCTCGACATGAGGACGGCGGTCACGGGTGTGATCGGGCCGAAGAAGCGGTGGGTTCTTGCGGTGCCGCTTCTTGGCGGAGGTTCAGGCGGCGCCTTCTCTATTGCCATCTTCGCGATAGAGAATCACGGCCTGCACTTCGTCCAGGAGGTGCCGGCCGACGGCGGCGTTCGGGATCTCGTAATCCGCCACGGCGTTCTCATCGCAAAGGATAGCCACTACGCTGCGGACGATCCGCATTGCTGTCCGAGCGGAAGCAACACCCTCGTCTTCGCCGATCCGCATAGCTACGTCGAGCTCGTACGCTCGTGGAGGAACCCGTAGCCGTCGGCGGCTTTACAACAGCGTCCCCCACCTTGGTCTCAAGACGATCCCGCTCTTCGCTCCGTCTACCCAAACCGCGCGGCCGACGTACGGGCTGGTGAGCCAGTCGAAGGCGGCGTCAACCTCCTCTCGCGTTGCGGCGTGCGTGCTGTTCGTGGCGGCGAGCCGGTCTTCAATACGCCGTGCGTGTGCAGCTCCGAGACGAACGCCAGCTGCCCGTCGAACGAGGGCGCGACGAGCGCGCTGTAGCCGGCATGATACGTGTCGCGATACTTTGCCACCTCGACGGCGGCGTACGAGTGGAGAAAGTCCCGGAGTTCGCCCTCGTATGATGGAGCGTCGCTTGCATCGAATAGGCCTTCAAGGAGCCGCACGAGGGACCACACATCGAATCCGGGCGTGTAGGGCTCCACGAGGCGCCTTATCGAAGATAAACCTGAGTGCGACGGGGGTGCAGAGCTGACCGTCGCTGCGTTCATGCTTAAGGAGCACGGCACATGAGAACTTCAGACTTTGGGAGCTACGCGCTTGGCCTTTGCGTGGCCGTGGCAATGCTCGCAGGGTGCGGCGGTGGGGCCCAGTCACAACTAGCGCCGTCGGGCTCGTTTCAGCAGAGCACTGCGCAGTCGCCCCTCGGCCAACTGCAGAAGGGCCCGGTAGCTGCGGCTACGAGCGGCGCCGCGCAGACCAGCGTGGTGACGGCCACTGCGCAGACAGGCTATGTCGGCATTCTGGGGGGAGGGCCGGTTTACAAGCACATCCCGAAAAATATCGAGGAACTCAAGAATTCAGGGTTCAACGAACTGATCGTCTGGAGCGTCGAGGTCGGCAGCACGGGCGATTTGAACCTGAATGGCGAATTTCCGCTGACATCGCAGGGCGCCTATATCGGGAATGAAACATACCCCGATTTCCCCGCCGATCTAAAGAAGATCAAGCGGGGCACGGTCAAGCGCGTCACCCTTAGCATCGGGTCGTCCAACTACGGCGACTGGGAGAATATCAAAGCGCTAGTCGATTCGCAGGGCACCGGACCAAACAGCATTCTCTACAAGGATTTCGCCGCGCTGAAGCCGGCGCTGCCGCTCGACGCGGTGGATTTCGATGACGAGAACGGCTATGATTCGTCTTCAACGATCAAATTCGCGGTGATGCTAGGTAAGCTTGGCTACAAGGTCACCATGAATCCCTATACCAATTCCGGTTACTGGACGTCGGTGGTGTCGCAAATCAACAAAAAACGCGCCGGTACGGTGGACGGCATTCATTTGCAGACCTTTGCTGGGGGGCAAGGCAACAGTCCCTGCTCGGGGTGGAATTTCGGCGGCGTGCCGGTTTATCCCGGCATATCGGACCAACCCTCGGCACCGCCCGATCTGACGCCGGCGGAGGCAAAGACGGCGATGCAGAACTGGCATGCGCAATGCGGCATCACCGGCGGCTGGGTGTGGATTTTCGATCAGATCGCGGGCACCAACCTGGTGCGGAAATACGCCCATGCAATCACCAGCGGCGTCGGCGGAGCGGCACGGTAGTGGCGTTGCAAACCCAGAACAAGCAAGTTTTGACGTGGATGAAGCCTGTGGCCGGCCCGCTTTCAGCAAGCCGGCCACTTTGTCTGCGTCGTATACGGTGACTCGATCGCGCAACGGCTTGGCCGCGGCGGAATCAACGGCGGCGGGAGTTTCTTGCCGGGCGGCGTCAACAGCTTTCTCGCGGCTTCGTTCCAGACGTTGCCTTTGAGCGTCACTGGCCCACAGCCCCCGCCGTCCCAGTATCCCGATTGCTCGCCGTTCCTTCGCACTTCCGTGGCGATGTTGCCGGTAACGGACACCGGCCCGCAAGGCCGGTGCCGATATTGCTTCCACACGTAGAGCGCCGTATTTCCGCCGCCTTTTACCGGCGTTTGATTGATGATCCGGTTGCCGTCAACTATTTGACGAGTTCCGCTGGCGACGCCGATACCGCATTCGCCGCTGTTCACGATCCGGTTGCCGTGGAAGTGCGCGGCGTTTGCTCCGTCGTCGGCGATCAGCCCGCAGCCCGTGGGACTGTGGCCACCCGTAATGTAGTTATCGGCGGCCTCGAACACCGAGCCGATGCCGAAGTTTATCGAATCTTCCTGATCGTCGGGATATTTGTAGCGCTTCGTGTCGGTGCTGCTCAACGTATAGTTGTCGCGCACGAGCACGTTGCTCGCCTGCCATGCTTGAACGTTCTGGCCCCGCGGGAACGGACCGCGCGGGTTAAGGAGGAAGTTTCCCACGACGACGAGCTTGGTCGCGCCGCCGCTCGCCTCTACGTTGGACTCGCCGTACGCGAGCACGTTGCCCGCGATGGTGACCCCGGTCGCGCCCGTGACGAAGATCCCGTCGTTGCGGTCGCAGCACCCCCGGCTCTTCGTCTCCGGATGGATGTAGCTGTCGAGCACCTCGATATCACCGCCGCCGCTTATGCTGACGCCCACGCCCCCGCAGGGACCGATCTGCGACGCCTCGATTGAAACGCCGGTGGAATTTTCGATGCGAACGCAGTCGCCAGTGCGAGTCGCGATCGCGAGGCCCCGGTAAACGCGATGATGTTGGTCGCGGATGACGAGCGTTGCATCCCGGCACAATCGAACGCCAAAGCCCAGGCAACGCGCCCGCGGGAACGATGCCGCTGCGCGGCCCGCAACCGGCGGCGGCCGCCACGGCGCCGGCGAGGGCGAGGAACCACGCGAGCCGTTTGCCGCCGGGATTGGCTAGCATCCCTCCGACTTTACGCCCGTGCGCGGCGGTACCTGGCCGGAGGAGAGAATCCGCGAACCGGCATTGACCGTGGCGCAGGTCGCTCGCGGCTGTTCTCGCGAAAGCGGGCCTGCGCACTAGCTAAGAACGGACGGTGAACAATCATGCCCCTGCACCGGCAAGCACATTCGCGCGATTCATACGCGACCGACGTCTACGCCACGCGAGCGATGGACGCGACGATCCCCAAGCACCGCGTGCCGGCAGAAGGTTTGCGCCCGGACGTGGCCTTCCAACTCGTTTCGGACGAGTTGATGCTCGACGGCAACGCCCGGCAGAACCTCGCGACGTTCTGTCAGACGTGGTTCGACGACGGCATCCACAAGCTCATGGATCTCAGCCTCGACAAGAACATGATTGACAAGGACGAGTATCCGGCTACGGCCGAGATCGAAAGCCGCTGCGTACACTTGCTCGCGCATCTTTGGAACTCGCCGGCCGCCGGTACGACGATCGGATGTTCCACGACGGGCTCCAGCGAAGCGGCCATGCTCGGCGGCCTCGCCCTTAAGTGGAAATGGCGGGAACGCCAAGCGCGTGCCGGCAAACCCAGCGACAAGCCCAACATCGTGACCGGCCCGGTGCAGGTTTGCTGGCACAAGTTTGCCCGTTACTTCGACGTCGAGCTACGGGAAATTCCGTTGCAGCGCGACCGTCTAGGCATGACGGCGGAGGAAGTCGTCAAGCGCGTAGACGAGAACACGATCGGCGTCGTGCCTACGTTCGGCGTCACGTTCACGTGTCAATACGAACCGGTCGCGCAGATCGCCGAGGCGCTCGACACCCTTCAACGGGAAACCGGCCTCGATATCCCGATCCACGTTGACGCCGCTTCCGGCGGGTTCATCGCACCGTTCGTCGAGCCCGATATCCCCTGGGATTTTCGCTTGCCGCGCGTTCGCTCGATTAACGCATCCGGTCATAAGTTTGGGTTGGCGCCGCTCGGAGTCGGGTGGGTCATTTGGCGTGAGGCAAGCGATCTGCCCGAAGGGCTCATCTTCCACGTAAACTACTTAGGCGGCGATATGCCGACGTTCGCGCTCAACTTTTCTCGCCCAGGCGGGCAGGTCGTCTGCCAATACTATCTTATGCTGCGCCTGGGCATGGACGGCTACCGGCGCGTCCATCAGCGTTGTTACGATATCGCCGGGCACTTCGCAAAGCGCATCGCGGCGCTCGGGCCGTTTGAGGTTCTCTTCGACGGCGATAGCCGAAACGGGATTCCGGCGGTATCTTGGACGATGCGCGACGGCGCCGGCTATTCCTTATTCGACCTCTCCGATCGCCTGCGCGCACGCGGTTGGCAGGTAGCGGCTTACACGATGGTCCCCGATATTGCCGATATGGCGGTTATGCGCGTGCTGATTCGACACGGCTTTAATCTCGACTCCGCCGACGCATTGCTCGAAGACGTTAGGCGTTCGCTGGAATATTTCAAAACGCACCCCATTTCCAAACCGATGACTGCGGCAGAAGGTGCCTCGCACGATCACCACGCGCGCGCCGGCGCGCTCCACTAGCCCATTATGTACGAGTGCATAGACTGCGGACGCGCGACCGACAACTACGACGAGGGTCACGCCCTCTGTGACGAATGCGGGCGTAAGCGCAACGAATCCCAGGACGAGCGCCGCCACGAAGGCGACGAAAGGCACGGCAAATAGAGGGCAGCGCCCAAGGGTCGAGCGAGCACGTAGGGCGAATCCACTCTCCCGCTAGCAAGGTGCGCCGATTGGGCGCGATCTTCAGGAGGTGCCTCATGCGATCTCGGTTCGTTTTTCTCGCCGGTGCGCTCGTCGTACCGTTTTTGGCAGCTTGCGCTTCGCAGTCCGCAACGACGCCCGGGCAAGCATCGGAGGGCGCGGGGGTGCAATCGGTCCGAGCGCAAGTCCGATTCGGCTTGACTCCTCAGCAGATCGAGTCGGCGGACGCGCGACGCGGCAACGGGTATTTCCATAAATCCAAACTCAAGCCGACGCTGTTCGTTTCGGACATTGACGCCGACACGATCCGTCTCTTCCCGGCGAACAAGACGAATCCAACGCAAAAAGGCGCCATCACTACCGGCATTGATTTGCCGGTCAATGCCGCGGTGGATCCGAAGGGCACCCTCTACGTCGCAAATAACGGAAACAGTACCGTCACCGAATACCCCTTCGGTAAGACGAGCCCCAGCGTGACGCTGAGTGGTGTACAGCTCGTCTATCCCAATGGCATTGCCGTCGACAACAACGATACGGTGTATGTGACTAGCGGCGCGAGCGTCGGGTCGTGCTACGTCCTGGTCTATCCGAAGGGCGCCTCGACCCCGAGCCAGCAGATCAATGGATTCGACCTCCCTGTTGGCCTCGCGGTCGACAAGAGCGGCAACCTCTACGTCGGCGATGCCCTTCAAAATGCCGTTTGGGAAGTGCCGGCGGGTTCGACCACGCCAAGTAAGCTCACTCTGAGCGGTTTGGACGATCCGACCGGTGTCGCGATCGATGCGAACAACGATCTCTGGGTGGCGAACGATCAGAACAACACCGTGCTCGGCTTCCATCTCGGCGACACGTCGCCGTTCGTCACGATCACGAACGGACTTTCCGGGCCTTACTCGATCGCATTCGAGAAAACCGGAACGCTCTTCGTGGGCAATAGCCTGCACTACCCCGGCGACGTCGCAGGGTTCAAGAGCGGCTCGACGACGGAGTTCGAGTCTATCGGCGTTGAAAACCCGGCCGGTCTCGCGGTGTACCCGAAACCCAAGGATTAACGCGGCCGACGAAGGGGCTGGTGCGCCAGTCGAAGGCGGCATCAACCTCCTCTCGGGTCGTTAATCTAGGTAAGCCAACCCAGTACGGTCATACCGAACCGCTCAACGGCCGACGTAGCTCAAGGATGCGCGCTAAGGAAAGTCGGCGCCGGAGACCTTGACGACGGCCTGCCACGCGGCTTCCTGGTTGGCGCGATCGTGGAGGTGTGGGTGGCGCATCGCCTCAATGGGGCCGGTGAGTTTCTTGGGCGGCGAAGCGAAGAATTGCCCCGAGACGTCCGTTCCGAACTCCGATGCCTGGAGGTAGCGACGAGCCGCGGTCTCCGGCGTCTGAGACATGCCGGGGATGAGCTTTACCAGCGGCATCAGCGACTTCATGACCGGGCCGAGGTTTCGCACCGCCTTGGTGTCGGGCGCGCTGCCGGGCGAGACGGCGTACACAGCCATGCCGGGCGGTAGCCGGCGAGCCAGCGCCGCGGCCCACCAAGCGATGATGAGCTTCGCGTCGGCATACGCCCGGTTGGGCTCGTACTTCACGTTCGGCCCGTTGCGTATCAGGGCTTCCACCGCGGCGCTCCGGTCGCCGTGGTATTGCGCGGCCGCGAGGGCCGCCACGTCGGTGTAGCTGAACATCGGTACGTCCCCTCGCGCAGGTTCCGCGCCCGCAATAACGATCCGCGCGTTGGGACTGAGCAGGTTGGCGCGGAGCAATCCGACGGTCAGTTGATGATGGCCGATCAGCGGGGCCTGCGCCGCCTCGATGCCCGCCGCCGTGAGCACGCGTTTCTTACCTCCGACCATCCCGGCATTGAGCAGTAGGAAGTCTATCGGCCGCCCCCGTTTGACGAGCTCGGCGAGGGCGGATCGAACGCTCGACGGCGAGTCCAAATCCAGCTCGAGCGGTGTAAAAACTTGCGTATTGGTCTCGGCTGCGAGCGTAGCTGCCGTTTCCCGGACCCGGGCAAGGCGTGCGCCCGGTGACGATGACCTCGCGGTAGCCCTGGCCAGCGAGCAGGCGCGCTGCCGCATGCCCAAGGCCGGAGGTGGTGCCGGTGACGAGGGCGATCGAATGTTTCATAGGTGGCTCCGTTCCAATTTCGAACCTTTCCGTACAATAATGGATCGGATGCACGAGCGCAAGGTATTTAGAACCAAATGATTCAAAAATATGCCAGGCCGCGTGGGCGGCCCCGCAGCTTCGACGAGAGCGACGCGCTGGATAAAGCGATCCAAGTCTTCTGGTCTAAGGGCTACGACGGCGTGACGATTGACGATCTCGTCGCCGGGATGGGCGTGGGGCGGCCGAGCCTGTATTCCGTCTTCGGCGACAAGCGAACGCTGTTTTTGCGCGCCCTCAAGGCCTACGCTGAGAGGAAGGGAGCTCTCACCGCGAACGCACTCCTCTCGCCGCACACACTGCGCGAGTCACTCGCAAGCTTTATGAGGTACACCGTCACAAGTGCGACGGAGAAAGGAAGTGCTTCGGGGTGTCTTCTCATGTGCGTCGCGCCGCTCGTGGACGATCCTAAGGTTCGGCAGTTCCTACGGAACGCTGCCGTTGCCGCCGTGGCCCTAGTGGAACGTCGTTTCCGCGACGGGATCGGTGCGGGGGAAATTCCGCCGGACTTTCCGGTAGCCGCGCGCGCGAGGCAGGTCGTCGACCTTGCCCGCGGTCTGACGATGCGTGCACAGATGGGCGCGTCGCGTAAGACGCTCCTCAATGACGCCGAGGAAGCGGCCGACTTGGTGCTTCTGCCGCGGCGCTGGAATGCGGCGTCAGCCTCGGCGGTCGCGCGGACCGACACCCCTTCCACCCCTTGACTCGCATGGTACCCTGTAGCCTTATGAATCGCGACGACGACTTCGACCCGAGCGCCTACGTTCAACCGGGCAGTCCCGAAGCGCAGAAAGGCGCGCAAAAATCGTCGCCTGCCGCATCTGCGGCGCATTTCTGCTTTGCGCCATGTATGAGCGCGACCCCGACTGCGGCGTCCACGAAGCATGGCGCGTGTGGTTCTCCGAAAACTAGGCCCTTACAGCAGCGTCCCCCACCTCGGTCTCAAGACGATCCCGCTCTTCGCTGCGTCTACCCACACGGCGCGGCCGACGGATCGGCCAGGCCGTCCACCATGCGACTGTTGCCCACTAGAAGGCACCGTTGCCAGCCGATTTTGAGGCTGACCGGGAAATCCGCGATCTCCGGCCGCAGCATATCGCGGTTTCGCGCGGAGCAACGGACTTAAGCCAGAAGCAAGCTGCGGCGGCCTTGCGAGGAGCCCTTTCCGGATATCGGCCTGTCGTTCGAGTGCGGCATCCTCTGCGGTAGGTAGACAACTTTAACGAAGCGGGAATCGCTCCGTAGCCGGAGAGCATAAAGCGGCATCGCCGGGATGGGTGCTCTCGTCAGCGCTTAGGACAACCTATATCGAGCTTGCAAATTGTTTCTGAAACGTAACCAGAAGCGTCGAGGCAAAGTCCGTAACCGACTTGTTGAGATTCGACTGTGCGTTGATCGCTGGTACCGTCACCGACGTAGCCGAGCTGAAAAGCGAAGCCGTGAGCGCAAGAGACCTCGCAATCGCCTCAGGATTAACCATCCACCATGTTGCAAGACCAGACTCGGGAAAGAGCGACGCGCCCGTTGAATTACCGAAGCCGGCGACGACCGCAGGGGGCGCGAGGATCCTTGGATCGCCGGGGCCGCATGCCCAGACTTCCGCCAAACCTTGGACCGTTGCCCAACCGCGCTGAACGAAAAAGTTAAATTTCCGTGCCGGTGGTTCCGACCGTAGCCTCAAGAACTATGCCTCCGACTACGCCCTTGGCATAGCCCTCTTTGCATGCAGTCTGGAGATCGCCAGTCCCCCACTCTGCACGCGGTACGAACCATGCCCCCGCCGTGAGTTTTTGCAATTGAATGGCTGAAAGGTAAAGCATCCGCGTCGTTGCATCCGATGCGGGAACCGCAATAACATAGACGATTTTTCCTCCCGGTATCCCAGCGGTCGGCAAAGGTCCCTGGATGAGGTTACGCAGCGTTTGGACCGCACTCGGCGGAGGCTGCGGAGCCTGAGTGACTTGCGGTTGCGGCGTAGGCGGCGGCGGCGGATTCAACTGCTGAATGGGGGTCACTTGTGCCTGCGCCACGCCCGCAGTCGCCAATCCAACTGCCAATACGGCGGCGTAGTGCGCGAAGGGGATCAATTTCGATCGGCCCATGGCGTGCCTCCTCAGACTCTGCCAACCTAACATGACAACGAAAATCTGGCAAGCCCTTCCTAGCCTTGCTGACAAGAAGCTGGCACGTCTCGCTAGCTGCTACGTTAGATGCTCAAAAACCATGGGAGATGCAGTTTTGCTACGTTGCCGCGGAAGCGCCATTAGCCCAATGAAGGCGGAGCGCGGTCGCAGAGCACGAGGACGGCCAACTGGGACTGACCTGAAGCTCGCCTAACGCTGCGCCGCATTCGAACAATCGTCGCGGGTCGTGATCGCCGCGCAAAGTAAGGCAACGCCAGCGAAATAGAGAATATCGAGCGCCAAATGGCGGTACAGGCGTGGCGGCATAACTCTTCGCGGCAGATGGGCGCAACATGAAGGCGCTGAGGATCGCGATGCTTGCACTCGGCTGCGCAGGATGCTCGCACGTCCGAGGGATGTATCAGGCACACGTGCTTCGGATTGCCGATTGGTCCGAACCAGCCACGCTCAACCCGCTGCTCGCGCACGACCAGGACACTATCGGCTTCGATCTGCCTCGTTCAAACGCTTGTCGGCCTATCGCGCGAGAACCGGCTCGTGCCGATCCTGGTTACTCGTGTGCCGTCACGCGCTAACGGCGACGTCTCGGCTGACGGCAGGACGATCGTCTATCATTTACGCCGCAACGTCCGTTTCGCGGACGGGCAGCCTCTGACGTCGCGGGACGTTGTCTTCACATTCCAGGCGATAATGGATCGCCGAAACCCTATCCTCAGCCAAGATGCATATCGCCGCATCGCTTCGCTGACGGCTCCCGATGCAGGAACGATCGTCGTACATCTTCGTGCGCCGTGGAACGCCGCCGTTCGCGAACTTTTCGCGGAGTCTGATTTTGCTTTTGGAATTCTGCCCGCACACGCTTTCGCGGGAACTTTGATGGCGAACTCGTCCTGGGAGGAGCACGCATTCGGTAGCGGCCCATTTAGGGTGACGCAATGGCGACGCGGAGATCGCATAGTACTCGAGCCGAACCCATACTTTTCGCCGCAACCCAAACTCCGTCGCATAGACTACTGATGATGGACCACAGCGTCGTTCGCGTTACGCTCGGTGACGTGGACTCGCGCGACTCCCGGTCCAGTTCCTAAATCGCGTTGCGCTATGCGTGTCTCGCGACGCATCACGGTATGGATTATTGACGCTGCAACGTGGCGAGCAACTAGTGACGTGCGAATCCGTCGTGCCTCGCGAGGCGCTCGACCTACGAGAGATCGAGAAAGCTTCCATCGCTGGATGCGCGGTGGAGCTTCTGCACGTGCTACGTGGCCGATAGTCGCTAGCGCCATTGCCAACCAAGTGGCTGCTGAGTCGCAGCTCGATACGGCGGGATGGCGCTCGTTAGGCGCGGTGTCAGAACGGCATACGCTCAGTGTGCTAATCGTCTCGCAGGCCGGCCTTCCAGCGAATCCAGTGATCGTGCAGCGCGAGCTGGCGGCCGTCGGCTGCGCGCTGCTGTAAAGACGTTTCCCGCCAATTTAACGGACCGGCGGCTTGCGAACCGGGCCTCACTTGCGGCCAGGGCTGGATTGGTGGCGCCGATCGGAAGAGACCGTCCTCGCGTGCAGTCAATCGGGCTGACGGCACATATTCGCGATCTGCGACGCGCTCGAAGCGCGTACAGGGACAGGCTCGACGCCGGACGAACTCAAACGCGCCGGCGATTCGAACGATGCAGAAGATCGTCTACACGACTCCAGTGATACGCTGGATACTACGGTTTTGATGCTGCCGACCGCTGTCCCGGCTCGCTCGGAACTGTTGGGCTCCGTCACGCCGAAGCTGGGACGTTAGTGAACTTAAGAATCGGCCAGCGCAGCCGTGCCCCGTGCTGCGCTGATACGCGCGAGGTCTGGGTGAAGCTCCGCCAGAAGCGTCGGGCGTGTCTCGAAGCGGCAAAAGGTAGCAAGCTGGGCCGGAGTTAGGCCGGAGGAGCACATGGGATCCCGACCGAGACTGCGGAACTGCTGCGCGTCGCTTGCGTTCCGCCTCTGCGTCGGATACCCGCCGCCACCCGCGCCGCGCAGCCCGCCCAGGGCCAGTGTTATCGACGACGTCGGCGGTTCGCCATGGAAGGCCGTCCCATGCCCGGTCCTGCTCGTCGATACAGATAGCCAGCAAGCGGATGGGCGCGCGAAAAGCACCGCGCGGTACTTGCGTCGACGGGCCTGGGGGGAGCTCCCCAAACCGTCGTCTGCCAGCGCGGCCACTGCTCGTTAGCGGCGGCGGCTTACATACGTCAGGAGATCCGATACCTACAGCCGTGGAGACGGTCACACGCCAATAGTGGGGATGTCCAGCTTACGTCCGATAAGGTCTCGATCTCTCGTCGCCTACGCTGGTCGCTCGATCAGTCCGTTGGTCAGGCTGCCGCCCGATCTGTGCGATAGTGCTGCCAGCCGACCGCGGCTCGCTTGATCGTCGTTAGCCGCGGCTAGCTCATTGCAGCCACGAGATCGCGCGTAGGCGCGCGCCGCTAAGCCGTAGATGCGCGACGATAAGATTGGCTGAAGGGCGTGCCGCGTAGCGCCGGCGTTCGGTCTCCGCGTCTCGATCGCGCGCGCGGGCGACGCGCTATGGGGGGGGGGGGGGGGGGGGGGGGGGGGGGGGGGGGGGGGGGGGGGGGGGGGGGGGGGGGGGGGGGGGGGGGGGGGGGGGGGGGGGGGGGGGGGGGGGGGGGGGGGGGGGGGGGGGGGGGGGGGGGGGGGGGGGGGGGGGGGGGGGGGGGGGGGGGGGGGGGGGGGGGGGGGGGGGGGGGGGGGGGGGGGGGGGGGGGGGGGGGGGGGGGGGGGGGGGGGGGGGGGGGGGGGGGGGGGGGGGGGGGGGGGGGGGGGGGGGGGGGGGGGGGGGGGGGGGGGGGGGGGGGGGGGGGGGGGGGGGGGGGGGGGGGGGGGGGGGGGGGGGGGGGGGGGGGGGGGGGGGGGGGGGGGGGGGGGGGGGGGGGGGGGGGGGGGGGGGGGGGGGGGGGGGGGGGGGGGGGGGGGGGGGGGGGGGGGGGGGGGGGGGGGGGGGGGGGGGGGGGGGGGGGGGGGGGGGGGGGGGGGGGGGGGGGGGGGGGGGGGGGGGGGGGGGGGGGGGGGGGGGGGGGGGGGGGGGGGGGGGGGGGGGGGGGGGGGGGGGGGGGGGGGGGGGGGGGGGGGGGGGGGGGGGGGGGGGGGGGGGGGGGGGGGGGGGGGGGGGGGGGGGGGGGGGGGGGGGGGGGGGGGGGGGGGGGGGGGGGGGGGGGGGGGGGGGGGGGGGGGGGGGGGGGGGGGGGGGGGGGGGGGGGGGGGGGGGGGGGGGGGGGGGGGGGGGGGGGGGGGGGGGGGGGGGGGGGGGGGGGGGGGGGGGGGGGGGGGGGGGGGGGGGGGGGGGGGGGGGGGGGGGGGGGGGGGGGGGGGGGGGGGGGGGGGGGGGGGGGGGGGGGGGGGGGGGGGGGGGGGGGGGGGGGGGGGGGGGGGGGGGGGGGGGGGGGGGGGGGGGGGGGGGGGGGGGGGGGGGGGGGGGGGGGGGGGGGGGGGGGGGGGGGGGGGGGGGGGGGGGGGGGGGGGGGGGGGGGGGGGGGGAAAAAAAAAAAAAAAAAAAAAAAAAAAAAAAAAAAAAAAAAAAAAAAAAAAAAAAAAAAAAAAAAAAAAAAAAAAAAAAAAAAAAAAAAAAAAAAAAAAAAAAAAAAAAAAAAAAAAAAAAAAAAAAAAAAAAAAAAAAAAAAAAAAAAAAAAAAAAAAAAAAAAAAAAAAAAAAAAAAAAAAAAAAAAAAAAAAAAAAAAAAAAAAAAAAAAAAAAAAAAAAAAAAAAAAAAAAAAAAAAAAAAAAAAAAAAAAAAAAAAAAAAAAAAAAAAAAAAAAAAAAAAAAAAAAAAAAAAAAAAAAAAAAAAAAAAAAAAAAAAAAAAAAAAAAAAAAAAAAAAAAAAAAAAAAAAAAAAAAAAAAAAAAAAAAAAAAAAAAAAAATTTTTTTTTTTTTTTTTTTTTTTTTTTTTTTTTTTTTTTTTTTTTTTTTTTTTTTTTTTTTTTTTTTTTTTTTTTTTTTTTTTTTTTTTTTTTTTTTTTTTTTTTTTTTTTTTTTTTTTTTTTTTTTTTTTTTTTTTTTTTTTTTTTTTTTTTTTTTTTTTTTTTTTTTTTTTTTTTTTTTTTTTTTTTTTTTTTTTTTTTTTTTTTTTTTTTTTTTTTTTTTTTTTTTTTTTTTTTTTTTTTTTTTTTTTTTTTTTTTTTTTTTTTTTTTTTTTTTTTTTTTTTTTTTTTTTTTTTTTTTTTTTTTTTTTTTTTTTTTTTTTTTTTTTTTTTTTTTTTTTTTTTTTTTTTTTTTTTTTTTTTTTTTTTTTTTTTTTTTTTTTTTTTTTTTTTTTTTTTTTTTTTTTTTTTTTTTTTTTTTTTTTTTTTTTTTTTTTTTTTTTTTTTTTTTTTTTCGCGCCATGTACGACGACGACCTCGACTGCGGCACGCACGAGGCATGGCGCGCGTGGTTCTCCTAACTAGTGCGGTGTTCCCCATCTCGGTCTCAAGAGATCCCGCTTTCGCTGCGTCTACCCACACGGCGCGGCCGACGTAGGGGCTGGTAAGCCAGTCGAAGGCGGCGTCAACCTCCTCTCGCGTTGCGCCGTGCGTGCTGTTCGTTGCAGCGAGCCGGTCGTCAATGAGAAACAGCGCGAGGTCGGCGGTTATCCGCGACGTCGGCACGATCGGCGCTCGCCTAAGTCCGCCGGCGAGGGAGTGGATGGCACCGTCCGCCGGGCCGCGTTGGACCCGCCTCAGGGCGTTAGCGAGAAAACCGTGCCGCAGCCGTTGCCGTTCCCACATTTGTGACCGCCCCCCGCCAACGTCGTGCCGTAGAGCGTGCCATTGACGTTGAGCAGGGGAGCCGCGGGGAACCAACCATCCTGCCCTGCAGCGAAACGGTGCAAGACCGTTTCCGTGCCGCTCGTCGTTATGCTGAAGACCGTTCCGCAGTTACCGTTAGGGAACGAGCAATGGCCGCCCTCACCGCCCTCAGTCGTCGTACCGTAGAGCATTCCGTTTAGTTCGATCAAAGGTGACTGGGGTTCGGCGCCGTCTAAGCCGTCGGCGAAGCGATAGAGTATTCGTTCCGCACCTTTCGTTGTTACTCTGAAAACGGTGCCGCAGTAGAAGGCGTGACTGCACTCGGAGCCGTCCTGACCGCCCGAGTAGGTCGTGCCGTAGAGAATGCCGTTGACCTCGACTAACCCGTTGGGCTCATCACCATCGGAGCCGCCCTGGAAACTGTAGAGCACCTTCTCGGCGCCCGACGTGCCGATGCTGAAGACGGTCCCGCAGCCGCACGATCCGCCAAGTCCAGTCGTACCGTACAGCGTGCCTTTTACGTCAATCAGCGGCGCCGTCGGGAACGCGCCATCCGAACCGCCGGTAAAGCGATGCAGCACCGTCTCGTCGCCCGCCGTATCCATGCTGAAGACGGTCCCGCAGCCGTTCTCGCTGGAACAGCCGGTGCCGCCCTGGCGCGTGGTGCCGTACAGCGTACCGTTGACTTCGAGCAAACCGGCCACGGGGTATGCTCCGTCGTAGCCGCCCTTGAAGCTGTAGAGCACCTTCTCAGCACCTGCAGTCGTTACGCTAAAAACCGTTCCCGCATGCGACGCGCCGCCGTATTCCGTCGTTCCGTACAGCGTACCATTGACGTTGATGAGCGCACCGTGCGGGTTCGCTCCATCGGCGCCACTACGAAAACGATAGATCGCCGTCAACTGGCCGCTGGGGCCGACGCGAAAAATGGTGCCTTTGCGCGATAGCCCGCCGGCTGCCGCCGTTCCGTACAGCGTACCGCTCACCTCAACGAGTCCCGCAGACGGTTCGGCTCCTTCGCTGCGGTGGCGGAATGGGTACACCTTGTACGGCCCCGAGGTGCCGCGGTTCGCCGTCCCTTCCGGCGTCATAGGCAGCCCCGAGGGTTGCGACAAGCCGCAGCCCCACAGCAACGTCGCCGCTAGCCCGGCACTCAAGGCATACCCGCATGCACGTAAGCTCTTCATGGCTGCGCCCCTCCCGAGTGAGCTTGTGGCCGAAGCGGCTACTTCAACCGCGGCCGGATCCACCTCCTTGACCCCGCATACTACCGGGGGGGGGGAAGGACCGCGGCGATAACGCTGTTCCTACGGCCGCTTGGGCGGGTGCCGCTGCCGTTCTTCGAGCGCTTCTTGTTCTGCTAGCCGTTCTAGGAGGGATGGGTCTCCCTCTTGCAGCTTTTCGTAGGCCCGAGAGAGCTGATAGCCGGTCTCGTCAATGTCGTACTGAGCGTGAGGACCGTCCCCCACGAGGTCGGTGGGCGGCGTGAGAAGAGCGCGAACGCAGGAAGCCGCCTCGCCAACGCTGGACAGGGCTCACGCGTGCCGGGCCTAAGGGGTCATTCCGGCGCCTCCTCCCCGCGCGACATCGCGCGAGAGTGCGACAACGAAAGGACTAAGGCGATGAAGCCCTCCGGAGTAATGGTGAAATACGCACAGCATGTACTTTCGACGAGTTCGCAAGGGCCAAGACAAGGCCAAACTCATAAACACAGTGGGTACCTGCACGAAATAATTTCCGGTCTCCAGAACACAGTCCGGTTCTTAACCATATGCTATGCTCGTCGCGAAGCTGAGGAGGTAAGCATCCAATAACCTTATACGAGCCGATGTTCGCATATCCCGCCTTGGTCCGGCCATGGTGCGCCGGTACCCGCGAGAAGAGTGGCACGAACGAGACTGCAAAGGCAAGCATTACGGACACCTCTTTAATCAATTCAGGCGCCGGCGCGGCGGAGCATTCGACCGAGCGTGAAGGGAGTCGAGATGACAAGCTCGCAGACGGCACGAATCTCGATGACCAAAGCAAGTTCAAGTGCGCGAAGAAAAGGGGTTGTCGTCATCATAGGCCGGCTCGCGCCGAGAACGACGACCAGGATAATCCAAACATTTCCTATCCCAACTACCATCCGTTCGAACGGCAACAATCTGAGGACCAAGGCTTCGACGCCAGGTGCACCTCCCTGAAGAGCGCGAAAGAGGTGCGGGAGCGATCGAATATTTTCCTGCCCACCGCACGAGGCGGCGGTTGGCGTGCCCGAAGGTATCGCGTTTGCCCGGGTCGTTGCGACGGGTACCAGCACGGTGAGTGGGCGGCCGTTCAATCTCGCCGTTGCGGTCGAAGACGAACGGTTCGACGGCGGAGTCTTCAGGCGTGCGGTCGCGATGTCGACGTTCCACCACCTGGCCGATCTCAACTGGGACACGGATCGAGGCGCGCCCAGTTTTGTCACCGACAGACCCGGTGACGAGATAAAACGCGATCCGGCTCGGCTCGAGATCTTTAAAGATGACGTTCGCAATATAGCCCGCTGGTTAGGCGTTCGTCCGGGATCGTAACTGCCGTTCACCTAGCCCGCTCGTAGGGCGAAGGGATGGAAAGCAAGCCGGCCGGCAGGAACGGGGCGGCGATATGGGAATGGTTCGCAAATAATGGATCGCTGGCGAGCGTTGCTCCTCTATCTGGCCCTGTCCGTGCCGTTCGGTATCGCGGTTCACCTTGGCTCGGAGTTCGCCGGGCTCGGCCGAGACGCAGACGCATCCTGCATTTTCGCCGCTTCACGCCTACCTGGCCGCGATAGCCGTTGCGGCCTTGGTGGCATTAAAAAAAAAAAAAAAAAAAAAAAAAAAAAAAAAAAAAAAAAAAAAAAAAAAAAAAAAAAAAAAAAAAAAAAAAAAAAAAAAAAAAAAAAAAAAAAAAAAAAAAAAAAAAAAAAAAAAAAAAAAAAAAAAAAAAAAAAAAAAAAAAAAAAAAAAAAAAAAAAAAAAAAAAAAAAAAAAAAAAAAAAAAAAAAAAAAAAAAAAAAAAAAAAAAAAAAAAAAAAAAAAAAAAAAAAAAAAAAAAAAAAAAAAAAAAAAAAAAAAAAAAAAAAAAAAAAAAAAAAAAAAAAAAAAAAAAAAAAAAAAAAAAAAAAAAAAAAAAAAAAAAAAAAAAAAAAAAAAAAAAAAAAAAAAAAAAAAAAAAAAAAAAAAAAAAAAAAAAAAAAAAAAAAAAAAAAAAAAAAAAAAAAAAAAAAAAAAAAAAAAAAAAAAAAAAAAAAAAAAAAAAAAAAAAAAAAAAAAAAAAAAAAAAAAAAAAAAAAAAAAAAAAAAAAAAAAAAAAAAAAAAAAAAAAAAAAAAAAAAAAAAAAAAAAAAAAAAAAAAAAAAAAAAAAAAAAAAAAAAAAAAAAAAAAAAAAAAAAAAAAAAAAAAAAAAAAAAAAAAAAAAAAAAAAAAAAAAAAAAAAAAAAAAAAAAAAAAAAAAAAAAAAAAAAAAAAAAAAAAAAAAAAAAAAAAAAAAAAAAAAAAAAAAAAAAAAAAAAAAAAAAAAAAAAAAAAAAAAAAAAAAGGTGGTCCCGTACGGGTCAGAGTCTAAAGGGTCGTCGCGGCCGAAAGGGCTCACCGCGCGCCGGAAAGAGGCGAAAAGAAAAAAAAAAAAAAAAAAAAAAAAGGGGGGGGGGGGGGGGGGGGGGGGGGGGGGGGGGGGGGGGGGGGGGGGGGGGGGGGGGGGGGGGGGGGGGGGGGGGGGGGGGGGGGGGGGGGGGGGGGGGGGGGGGGGGGGGGGGGGGGGGGGGGGGGGGGGGGGGGGGGGGGGGGGGGGGGGGGGGGGGGGGGGG
>CAWCEQ010000003.1:30000-1421854 GCA_963794645.1 Vulcanimicrobiota bacterium
GGTCGCGAGATAAAACGCATCGTCAACGATCGTCATGCCGACCGGGCGGCGTTCCAGTTGCACCTCGCGCACCGCCGCTCCGCGCTCGTCGAGTTCGAGGAGTTTCTTATCCCAGGCTTGCGAGAGGTAGAGCGTTCCGTTTGCGTACGCGAGAAACGAGCCGGACCCGTCCGGGCAGAGAAACCGCTCCGTAAATCCCGCTTCAGGCGAAAATGCATAGACGTACCGGTAGTCGCTGCTCCTCAGATCCGGTTCCTCGATCGCCGGCGCAAGGATCAACCGAAAGTCCGAACCGGTGTACGTGATGCCCAATGACTCGGACGGCGGTGCGAACTCGCGTTGGACGGTCCACGCCTGCGGATCGATCGCATACAAGCGGCCATTTGCTGCGCTCGTCAACCACATCGTCGCACCGTCCCATGCAAGGCCCTGCGGGCCTCGCACGGGTGAAGCGTATCGCTTGAGTTCACTCATCATCTAAGCAATGTCTCCGTCAACGGGATCGTCCACTCGTTCCCTTACGTCGCCGTGATCCAGCGCTTGGCTTCGTCTGACTCCGCTAGCGAAAAGACGCGCACGTGCCCCGGCAGGAAAAAGAAAAAAGCGCCTGTCGCGAAACGGAGCCACTCTACGTCGGTGACGACCGCGACGCGCTCCCAGCGCGTGAGGTGCTCGATGCCGACCTTGGTATCTGCCCACGCCGCCGCCGCGTCAAAACCTTTGAACTCCGTGCCAAGCCCGCAGCAGCAGCGAACCTTTGCGTTTCGCTCGAGCGTGCGCCCGACGGCCGGTATCACCATCTGCTCGTAGTCCTGCTTGGTGACGTGCCCTTTCGCTGCGCACGCCACGACGTTATCGGGAAATCCTTGAAGCATCTCGATCATCCCTTGTGCCCTCCAGCGACATCCGTCGTTGCTCGCTTAGCTTGCAGTCGTGATGAGGAAGGTAGCGACTAGTTCGGGACTGCGTCGTCGTGGCCCGTAGACAGTATGTACCCTGTTTCCCTCAGTCGTCGGATGATTCCCGCAGTTTTTTCAAGGCCTCGGCAAGCCGGGCCCCTGCCTGGCAGACGGTATTCGTTCCTACCGAGCTGGCGGAAAAGCCCTAGCGCGCATTGAATTCGCGCCTTTCATGCGCGTCGTACCGAGGTAGCTTTCGTGGAATTGTTTGGCGTTAAACTTATTGGCGTAAACTCTCAAGGTCGGCACGAAGTTGATCTTCACCGTCGTAGTACTGGTGAGTTTAGCGCTGTTTCGCCTACTCGTTCGGTTGCTCACCCAGCACGTGTTTGAGGGCCGCGGTCAGAGTCGTACGCGCTTCTGGACCCGGCAATCAACGAATATTCTGACCACGCTGCTCGGCCTTGTGCGCTTCTTTCTTCGACATCTGGTTCGATAATCCGCAAAACTTGGGTATTGCCATCGGGCTCGTGACGGCCGGCCTGGCATTCGCTCTTCAAAAAGTGGTTCTCGCGCTGGCCGGCTATTTCGTGATGCTTCGGGCAAGGATATTTCGCGTCGGCGATCGCATTACGATGGGCGGCGTAAGAGGAGACGTTATCGCGCTCGATTTTCTCTTTACTGACCGTGATGGAGATGGGCGACCCCGCGCCGGCGCAAGGCGATGCAACGGGATCGTGGGTGGCCGCCCGGCAATATACCGGGCGGCGGAACTTCGCAGTTCTCGCTGGGGGGGTCATTGCAGCAAAATGCCGGAGCGAGCGACGTCGCGGCACAGCCAAACACCGCGACGAGCGGCTATCTCTACGTCTCGAGTTGGGGAAGCAACGAAGCTCCGTTCTACGCGCCTGGCGCGAAGAAACCAACCGCAACGATCAGCAAAGGCATCGCCGATCCGTCGGCTCTGGCGCTCGACTCGCAGTATAACCTTTACGTTGCAAACAATCAGACCGACACCGTCACGGTGTACGCGCCGAAATCAACGGTCGTTTTGCGAACGATCAAGACCGGCGTCCACGGGCGTGAGGCCTTAGGCTTCGACGGCAAGGGCAATCTGTACGTTGCGAATCAGACCGCCAGCTCCATAACCGTTTATGCCAAAGGCCAAGGCGCCCCGTCGCGCACCATCACCGACGGCATCGCGGGTCCCAGCCAGCTGGCGATCGCAGCTAACCGCACGCTGTACGTCCTCAATGGCAACTCGGGATCGGTAACGGTCTACGCCGCTGACGAAAGCCAACCCAAGCTTACGATATCTAAGGGTATCTCCGGGCCGGATAGCCATTTTGGCCGTTGCGCCGTCCTCCTCGCGGGTTGCTCGCGCATAGCGGGCTCGTCGCCGCCGCCCGTCGATCTGCCGGACTCGCCGGCGTTGGGTATAACTCGATCCTTCGTCAGCCGCGTTCTCTACGGCGCTAGTTACGGAGGTGGTGCGAGCGGCGGTGGGGCCATCTTCAAGCAGGTCCGCTCGGAGCGTCGTTTCCTTCAACGGTACCTTGCACGGCGCTGGGTACTTTGGGGGCGGCTCGGGCTGCACAGGCGGTGCTGCGTGTAGGACCGTCGTTAACGTCTCACTGTGATTCGTGATCTTCAGCTCGGGCAAGTGACGGTAATCCGACCATGCCTCCGAGGATGTCTGCGGCGAAGTTCCGACCGATAATAGATAACGCGACCTCCGAAGACCTCATCCCCACGCAAAGCTGTTGTGCCCTTGACCGCTCCCCGCGGCGGATGTACGCTTTGGTGGTCGTATGAAATGCGTCATGCTAGCGGTGTTCTGCGCGCTCTTACTAGGCTGCGGGCAGCGCGGCGCAGGGTGGCCCGGCGACTCGGCACTGCCGGCGGCCGTTTCGCGCTCGAGCTCGGGGAACTACATCCAGCACGTCGTCATCATGATCCAGGAGAACCGCAGCTACGATAACCTGTTCGCGACGTTCCCCGGCGGGGACGGCGCCAGGGACGGAAAGACGCACGACGGCAAGACGATTCGGCTCAAGCAGGGAGGTCTGGAGTTCGATAGTTTGGGGCACCAGCATTTCGCCTTCGAAAAAGAGTACGACCACGGGCGAATGGACGGCTTCGATTTGGTGATGCGCGCCGTCGAACGCGGCGCCAAGATCCCGGCCGGCAAGTATGCGTACCGGTATGTCAACCCGGAGTTGATCGAACCCTACTGGGCCTTGGCCCGCCAGTACGTGCTCGCCGATCACACGTTCTCGACGCAGAGCAGCAGCAGCTTCACGGCGCATCAGGATCTCATCGCGGGCGGTACCCCCGTCGGCGACGGCGAGAACGTCATAGATTTCCCGACGCCGTCGGCTTGGGGTTGCGGCGCCCCGTCCGGAACGGTAACGTCGCTCATCACGGCTCGGGGCCATTACCTGCGGGATGCGGGCCCGTTTCCGTGCTTTACGTACGCCACGCTGCGCGATCTGCTCGACGCCAAAGGCATTTCGTGGCTGTACTTCACCAACTCCTCGCCTTCGTCGGTGTGGAACGCATTCGACGCGATCGCCGCGGTTCGCAACGGTTCGGAGTGGACGCAGAAGATCGTCATTCCGCAGCAGCGGATATTCAGAACCGTGCGGCAGGGTATGCTGCCTGCGGTCTCGTGGGTTATCCCCGATGCGCTGGACTCGGACCATCCGGGGACTCACTCGGATTCGGGACCGTCGTGGGTTGCTCGCGTCGTTGACGCGGTCGGGGAGAGCAAGTATTGGGATTCGACCGCGATCGTCGTCGTGTGGGACGACTGGGGGGGCGAATACGATCACGTACCGCCGCCGCAGCTCGACGGCCAGGGCTTGGGGATGCGGGTGCCGATGCTCGTCATCTCCGCGTACGCGCGGCAAAGCATCACGGGACGGCCGGGTTTCGTTTCGCACCAGCAGTACGAGTTCGGCAGCATCCTGAAGTTCGTTGAGGACAACTGGCATCTCGGCCGGCTGGGCACGTCGGACGTGCGCGCGAACAGTATCGCCGATTGCTTCGATTTCGCGCGGCCGCCTCGCCCTTTTATCCCGATACAGGCTAAGTACTCGCAGTCGTACTTCGAGAAGCGCCCGCCCTCGGGATTGCCGGTAGACACGTACTAGGGCGGTAATGTGCAGCGGTCCTTTTCGCATCTAGCGGCTTTCGCCGCGGCGGCCTGTATGCTCGCGGCGCCCGCTTGCGGACCCGCATCGGTTGCATCCGTGCAGCCGCCCAGTCAGCGCATCGTCTGGAGCTCGTGCTACGAGCCCTCTAAAGGTCTGGAGTGCGCGCGAGTCGCTGTGCCGCTGGATTGGCAGCGTCCCGACGGCGGCCGTATCGAGCTCGCCGTGATCCGACACCGAGCCGGCCGCCCGTCCGAACGCATCGGCTCGCTCTTCTTTAATTGGGGCGGCCCGGGTGTTGCCGGCGTCCCGAAAGTGCGGGACGCGGCCCGCGAACTCGATGCCGTCGGCAGAGGCCGTTTCGACGTCGTCGGTTGGGACCCGCGCGGCACCGGTGAAAGCGATCGCGTCGTCTGCTTCGCCGGCGCGCAAAGCCGGAAGGCGTTCTGGGGAAGCAACTGGACGATACCGACGACGAAGGCGCAGTCTGAACGATATCTGCCCAAGACCGCGGAGTTCGCAAAACGGTGCACCTCGCTCAGCGGCAGCCTTCTCGCCCATCTTTCCACCTCCGACACGGTCCGCGATCTCGACTACCTGCGCCAGCTCGTCGGCGATTCTCAGCTCAACTATCGGGGCGTCTCGTACGGCACGTTCATCGGTCAAACGTACGCCAACCTGTTCCCGCAGCGAGTCCGCGCGATGGTGCTCGACGGCGTCGTAGATCCGGTTGCGTTCACCGCCGGAACCGCGCAGAGCATCGCGCAGGGTATCGGCGATGCCGATCTGGTTCTGCGCAAATTCGAGTCGCTCTGCCAGGGTGCCGGGCGCCCTCGCTGCGATCTTGCCGGCGATGGTCCGGTTGCACCGCGCGTAGAGGGTCTGTTGTCGCGCTTGCGGCGGGCGCCGCTGGGTACGTTGACCTACGGCGATGCGTTGCTCGTTCTGTGGATTCGGCTTGGCGCGCCCGCACAGTGGCCGGCGCTCGCAACCGACCTCGACAAAGCCGCCCGCGGCGACGGCTCCGCGCTCGAGAACACGGCTCGCGACGTGAAGGAATTTCTGGAGCCGGCACTCGATTCGGCGGTCGGCCTTCAATGCGCCGATAAGCCGTTTCCGCCTCGACCGGGGCCTGGGAACTGGCCCGAAGTGATCCGTGGGCTTGGCGACGTAAGTTTCGTCAGCGGACCAGTGAACGGGTGGCTTCTCTGGGCTCCGTGCGCCTCTTGGCGCGTGCACAGCGCCGATCGCTACACGGGTCCGTGGAATGCGTTCACGAAAAACCGCATCCTCGTAATCGGAACGCGCTTCGATCCGAACACGGCTTACGATAACGCCGTGCGCGCCGCATCGCGGCTCGGGAATGCGGTGCTTCTAACCCACGACGGCTACGGGCATACCAGCGACGCGGATCCCAGCACGTGCGTGGAACGCGCGGTCCGCACGTACTTCGTCGCTCTCATCACGCCGCCGAAGGGCGCGCAGTGCCCATCGAACCGTCGTCCCTTTGACCGGCTCTTCAACCGCTAGGACTCGCGCGGAGAACGACGGCAAAACCGTGTCATCCCGAGCCATGTCATCCTGAGCTATGTCATCCTGAGCCTGTCGAAGGACGAAGGACGAAGGACGAAGGACGAACGACTACCAGTGGCCTGCGCTCTGGCCTCCATCTACGTGGGAAATCTCTCCGGTTACGTATGTAGCGTTCTCCAGGTACATCACGGCAGCGACGACGTCGTGAATCTCTCCTATTCGCCCGAGCGGAATCTGCCATTCGAGCCCGGCATAGGAGACCTCCGGATGCGTCTTGATGAGTGTCGGTGAGACAGCATTCACCCGGATGCCGCGTGACGCATATTCGATCGCAAGGGCCTTTGTCACCGAGTTCAAGCCGCCCTTAGCCAACGATGCCAACGCCGCCGGAACGCCTTTGACGGGCTGTTCCGCTACCGTCGCCGTGATATTGACCACGTGCCCCCGGCCTTGCCTCTCCATCCGTCCCAGCGCGCGCTGCGTGATGTGAAAAAAGCCGCCGAGGTTCGTCGAGAGCATCAACTCGTAGTCTGCCATGGTGTACTGTGTAAAGGGCTTCGAAATGTAGGCGCCTACGTTGTTGACGAGTGTGTCGAGCCGCCCAAACCGGTCAACGCCCTCGCTCATAATGAGGTCGGCGGTCTGGGCTTGCTGATGTCGCCGGCGACGTTTATGACGTTTGGATCCGTGCTCTGCTCGATCGAGAGTGCGCCGGCAACGACCCTGAAGCCGGCTTCGCGGTATGCGGCCACCAGGGCCGCCCCGATACCGTGCGAAGCACCCGTAACTATCGCAACCCTTTCTTCGCTCATCTAAGCGTACAATACAACTGCAATCGTCGGGGAACCCTCTGTAGTGAACCCCCTGTAGTAAGGGAGACCGCCCCGTCGCCTGAGTCTGCCGAAGGGCCAACGGCAAGACGCAGGAGGCGGGGTTCGCGTTGGCTCCGGCAGCGGGCCGCAGCGCGGTCGGGCCGAACGTATCAGGGTACTAAGGCGATAACGAGAGGAGAGCCTATGCATACGATAGTCACCGACGCAATCCACGGCCGCAAGAAGCCCTGGGGCCGGAGCGTTGCGCTTGCAGTCGGGCTCGTCGTTGTCGGCATGCCTGCCGGCGGAAGCGCACAGACCGCATCCCTGGCGCTGCTCGCGCGGGCGACAAATCCCAATCCAGCCCTCACCTCCTACACGGCTACCGCGCAACTATCGGCGACGTTGCACGCCATTATTCCGATCCATAAGAGTTACGGCGGTACCGTTTACTACTTGCGTCCGAACCGTAAGATTGAGTTTCAAGGCGTCACCGGCGCCCTCAGCCGCTTTAAAGACTTAGCGACGACGACGCAGACCTACGAGCAGCTGATGCAGCAGTACGACGTTACGCCTCTGACCGACAACGGAACCGTATCAACGTATTCGCTCGCTCCCAAGAAAACCGGGGGACGCGTGAAACACGTGGTCGTCACGATCGGCGATAAGCGCGCGGTGCTTCGCACCGCTGTGTGGGACTACACGAACGGCGGCACGCTTACGGTCTCCCAAACGTACGCGACCGTCGGCACGTACCGGCTGCCCTCCCAGACGACGATCGCGGCGCGGTTCCCCGGCTACAGCGTGGACGGTACGCTGACGTTTGCGAACTACCAGCCCAACGCTGCGGTCTCACCATCGATATTCGCGACGCCCACGGCCGAATAGGGGAGAGCGCACCCGTGAAACGGGTAGCCGCGCTCGCGGCGTTGTTGCTCTTCGGGAGCGCCGTCCCGGCCTTCGGCCAGGAGTTCGAGCCGCGCGCGTATTCGGCGTCGCCTGTGGATACGAGTTACGCGGTCGTGACCTATACCAATTCGAAGGGCAGCGTGTCGCTCGACCCATCGCTTCCGCTCAGCGACGTACACGCCTCGATCGGGACGATCGGCTTCAGTTTCACGCATACGTTCCGGCTTGGCCGCCGCACGGGGAGTTGGGCAATCGCGCTCCCGTACGTCAGCGGAAACGCCACCGGCACGGCATACGGCATGCCCGGCAGCCTGACGCGCGACGGCTTTCCCGATGCGAGGGCACGGCTCGGAATCAATCTCCTCGGACGAGCGCTGACCCCAGCCGAGTTCGCGCGCCGCAAGCCCAGCACCACGTTCGGCGTGAGCGCCACGCTCGTCGCTCCGACGGGCACGTACGATCCGGCGCGATTGATCAACATCGGTTCGAATCGCTGGTCGTTGCGGCCGGAGATCGGCCTGGAACAGCCGATGGGAAAGTGGTTTGCCGACTTCGCGGCCGCTATCTGGTTTTTCGGCCGAAACGCGGATTACTTCGGCGGGCAAATGCTCGAGCAGGCGCCGCTGACGATCTATCAGGTACATACTGGGTATAACTTTCGTCCCGGCCAATGGCTCGCGGTGGATTGGAACCGCTACACGGGCGGCGCGACCAGCGCCAACAGCGCACCGGCGATTAACGAACTCGCGAACTCGCGCTACGGCTTCGCGTTTTCGCAGCCGATCGGGCCCGGGTTCTCGGCGAAGCTTGCGTGGTCACACTGGTTGACGGGACAGTACGGCCAAAACTTTTCGACGGTCGGGCTCCAACTGCAGTACCGTTGGTTCCGCGAAGGCACGCCCGGCAGCCCGTAGCCCGTGCAGCCGTACTGGAGTCCTGTACCTTAGATCGTGGTCGTGGCGAAGACCAACGCCGCAGTTCCAGCCGCAAAGTTCTTGAGATCGTCTACCATTGCCTGGCCCGCGGGCGATGCGTACGCCGACGTAAGGGCGGCCATCGAGTCGAAGCCGACTATTGAGACCATGTGCCAAGGCGACGACTGCGACAGCTGCTGGCTAACACGACCCTTGCTTATCTCGTAGGAGATAATGCCCGGAAGCTGTCTGACCAATGGGGCATGCGTCGCGATATAATACTTGTCAAACGCATCGGGATCCTTAGGCTTTTGCCATAGTGTGAGGATCACTGCCCGCTCGCCGGTCGCGGCTGCGGCGGACCCAGAAAGCAGGGACGTCATACCGAGCACCGCCGTTCCCGCTAGAAAATCTTTGCGTGTAGAAAACATGGGTGAGACTCATCCTTTCCGTCCGTATCGACTGCCCCCGAGCAATCTCCGAGTTCACATTCGCATCGTCGGAAGAACTGAATGGGAAGAAGTGGAGAAAATATACCTGTCCTCGCCCGGCTTGACGTCGGCGGCCATTCCCTAGCGCCAAGGCGTTCCAGACCGCGTGCTCGTAGCGAGTTGGGCCATCTCGACCGCGATATATAAGGTCCGACGCTATGACGAACTCGAGATCAATCCTGCGCCCTGGCAAAGCAGAGTCTGTAAGCCGGTCCGCGTTTTTCCGATGGACGGCGTCATCCTGAGCCTGTCGAAGGAAATGTCATCCTGAGCCTGTCGAAGGAAATGTCATCCTGAGCCTGTCGAAGGACGCCCCCCTACGGCTGCGCAATCCGAAGTGCGAGTGCCACGGCGGCCTCCTCGCTCCACTGCGCGCCATGCGCCATGAGTTCGTCCACTCGCTCTCCTAGGGCCCTGCTAAGCGCTCCCGCGACGCGGTCATGCTCTTGGCGTTCGGTACACGGCGGTCGCAGTCTCGAGGGTAAACCCCCCGGCGAAGATGAATGTCCGAGCACGGCGATTCGGCCAGGCGGCAAGGAATCGACTTGGCGCAGAATGGCTTCTCGTTGCGCGGGCCAGCGTGCCCGGGGTGCGTGCGGGTAGTTCAGAGCGATGACGCGATAGCCCCAAGAAGCGATTATCGCATTGAATCGCGCATCGCTTTGCGGCGAACCGCGTTCCCACGCGCCGCCATAAATCACGAGAACGACCGGCGTGCGCGTTGCGATGGCGATCGCATTTGTGCGTTCGATCGTGGCGCAACCGCGGGCGTTCCTGCTCGGCTGTGCCGCCGAGCATCGGTGTTCTGCGCGCCTTTACTGGGCTGCGGGCAGTCCGTCGCAGGTGCTACGGCGCTGTCGGCGTCGTCTCCTCGCCATTGGCGCGCCGGACGGCCGGAGCGACGATGTTCGTGAGCAGCACTTGCAGCACCGCTGCGGCCGGGACGGCCAGGAACGCTCCGGCAATGCCGAGCAGCGTCCCGCCGACCACGGTCGAGAGAATGATCAGAAGGAAGCTCAGCTGAACGCGTTGGCCGAAGATGATCGGTGAGAGAACGTTTTGGTCTATGACCTGTACCACGGCAAAAATCGCGAGCGCGATCAGCATCTTCGTTAACCCGCTCGTGGCCAGGACGACCGGAAGGATAATGATGGCCGAGATCACGGCGCCGAGCATCGGAATCGCCTGACTGATCGCGGCGATGAAGCCGAGAAGCACCGCATACGGCGTGCCGATCAGCGCAAGGGCTCCTCCCAATACGACGCCGACGATCGTGCCGTTGAGCACGACTCCTTGCACGTATGCGCTCAGTCGCGACTCCATCTCCGTGAATGCTGCGTGCCAATCGGCGCGAACGGTCGGCGGCATGAGACTGAGCACGAATCGCTCGAGGTCGTCGGACGAAAGCATCCAGCCCACGGCCAGAAGGACGACGAGCAGGCCGTCTCCGATCACCGTTGCGACGAGCGCCGGCCCTCCCAGAATGCGCTGCCCGATTGCGCCCACCGCACCGCCGGCGCCGCTCGCCAGAGCCGACGCGAGCTGGCGCGCGGCCTGATCGTTTGCGAAGTAGCGCTGAGCGCTGGCGAGTTGTCCCTGGATTGCGGCCGCGTAGCCCGGCACGGCCTGAACGAACTTGACGAGTTCCGCTCCGAGCGGCTGGATCAGAATGAAGCCGATGGCGATAACGACGACGATAACGGTGCCGAATGCGAGGCCGACCGCCGCTCCGAACGGCATGTCTTTGGCCATCCGGTTGACGATCGGCCGCAGTCCGGCGGCGAACAGCACGGCGGTGAAGAGCAGGAGAACCGCCGAGAGCGCCCCCGAGAAAATGTCCCATAGCAGGACGGTCCCCGCAAGAACCGCGCCGCCGATCAACCATCCGCGCAGAGTATTCATGCCATACCTACTTCAAAAGAGCCCCAAACTGCTCGCGCGCCACGCCGTAGCACTCGCAGGAGGCCTCCTCCAGCCCTTCCCGATTGAGGATAACGATATGGCCGTGCGCGTAGCGGATGAAGCCGGCCTGCGCAAGCGTGGCCGCGGCGATCGTCACGCCCGAACGGCGCGCACCCAGCATCATTGCAAGGTATTCGTGCGTGAGCGCGATCTTTTCGGAGTTGACTCGATCGTGCGTCAGCAAGAGCCACCGGGCACATCGCTCGTAGATGGTATGCATGCCGTTGCAGGCGGCAAGCTGCCCCAGCATATTTACGTACGCTTGAAGAAAGCGATCGAGCACGCTGCGGAACTGTTCGTCTGCTCCGTCGAGTAATCGTCGAAAGTCATCGCTGCTGATAACGACTGCGCGGCCGGGAACCTGGCAATAACTCTCGTTGGCCGAGGTCGTCGCTCCGAGCAGCAACGGAATTGCCGAAACGCCCTCCCGGCCTACGGTGCCCACTTCGATGGATCCGCCGTCGCGCATCTGCGTTACTACCGACAGCACCGCATCTATTGGGAAGTACACGTCTCGTATCGGACGCCCGGCCTCATAAATCTGCTCGGAAGTCTTCAGCGCGACTAGTTTTGCCGTCGTAAGGACCTCGGCGACCGTGGCCGGGCTTAGCCCGCTGAGGATCGCGTTCTGCGTGAGTACTGCCTGGCTAGGTATGAGGTCAGGCGAGGCCATTCTGATGGTTTTTTAGGGCTCGCCCTGCGCTCCTGTTGCGCCGCACCGGCGGTCGGTGCTCCCGGCGCTATAGCGTACCGACTTTTGAGAGCAATCGGCCTATACTTGAGTTTTCTGCAAGCGTACTGTCGCGCCACGGTCGCAGCCGGGTAACGTTTTACGCATCGCGAGCCTTCCAAAGGAGAAATCATGAAAATATCCGGACTTTCGGCTGCGTTTATCGCGGCGTTTCTACTCGTCGCGATTCCAGCGCCCGCGCCGGCGCAGTTTTCCGTGAGCGTCGGCGCCACGATCGGTGCGCCTCCCCCGCCGCTGCCCTTCTACGCACAGCCGCCCGCTCCGGCGCCGAACTATCAGTGGAACCCCGGCTACTGGGGTTGGCAAACGGCCGGGTACTACTGGGTGCCGGGAACCTGGTCGCCGGCGCCAAGGCCCGGCCTGTACTGGACGCCGGGGTACTGGCGTCACTCGCACGCCGGCTACGGCTGGAACCAGGGCTATTGGGGCCCTAGCGTCGGCTTTTATGGGGGCGTCAACTACGGGTTCGGCTACTTCGGCACCGGCTTCGTCGGCGGCGTTTGGGCGGGCAACAACTTCCGCTATAACACCGCGGTCGCAAACGTCAACCGAACCGTCATTCACAACACGTACGTTGATAAGACGGTCACCCACAAAAACGTCTGCAACGATTGCAAGAACGTAAGCTACAACGGCGGCCATGGAGGAATCTCGGCGAGCGCGACCTCAAACCAACTCGCGGCCGAGCAGCACCGCGTTCCGCCGACGGCGTACCAGACCCAGCACGCTACGGTGGCTCGGGAGGATCGCAGTGCGTACGCATCTCCCAGGAAGGGTGGTTCATCCAAGAATAGCGCCGGCAAGCACGCAGAAAAGCAGCAAAAGGCTGCGCAGAAGCAACCGCCGGCATGAGACCCATCGTGCGCGCGCTACGCTCGCTCGTCGCCGGAGCAGCCATCGCCGCGCTCGCGTACGCGGCGGCCGGCGCTGACCCGGCTACGTTGACGGTAAAGCTGTACGCTCAGAATCGGCCGGGCGAAACCGGAACGGCGACGTTCGAGCAGGTCTCGGGCGGCGTCACGATCGTCGTCAGGATGGCCGGCGGCCAAAACGGCTCGCAGCCCATCCATATACACACGGGCAGCTGCGCGACGCCGAGCTTGGCGCCCAAGTATGCTCTGGCCAATATCGTCCACGGGAGCAGCACCACCACGTTACCGGGCGTCACGCTTGCCGATCTGCTCGCCGGGCAGTACGTCATTGACGTCCACGAGAGCAGCGCCGATCTCACGAAGTACGTCGCCTGTGCCCCGATTGCGATGTCGAAGTGATTGCCGAGCGTCCGCTTGCGAGTGTAATCCCGCACCGTGAGTGCAACTCTAGCCGGCACGTTAGGTTTGCAAAAAGTAGGAAAAGAAACTAACCATGGAAGTGAATGTTTAACTATGATGGACCTAACCAAAACCGCGCCGCGTAGCGTTAAAGAAACGATGCTCGGCATCGTGCAGCTCGCGCGGACGACCGACAAGGCAAAGGCCGTAGCGCACGGCAACATCGGCGAGTACCACTACGACTGCCCGATGGATCAAGGCCTCTTCGAGTATCTCCACATGGATGCGAAGGCCTTTCTCAACGTCGTTAAGGAAGCGAAGAGCGATTCCGAGATCGAAGCGTACGCACAGACGTTCGTCAACAAGAAGGATCCTCGCAGCATCGAAGCCTTCAACAAGAAATGGCTCTCCACGGTGCCGACCGGAGAATCGTTGAAGCATTTCGAGGAGCTGCGCAGCAAGATTGCTCCGGACCGGACCGACGTCGTGTCGTGGCCGGACCTGCTCGACTTAGACGAAGGGCGAACTGTTCCTCAGCGCGAGGCCGTTCACGCTTAGTCAAAAGGCCGTTTTGTAGAGTGGAGGGAGCGCGATCGAAAGCGCTCCCTCTGCGCATAGCGATACTTTCCACGAGGAAAGGCCCGGCATGAACTCGATGGAGCGCGTTTGGACGCGCATGAAGCAAGCCGCAGTCAAATCTGCGCGCCGCCAGACCGTAATCACCATGCGAGAATCGCAGGATACCGTGCTGAAGTTGTGCCGGCAAGAGAAGGCAGCTGCGCCGCCGCAAGACGCGCTGCAATTTCTAGCCAACGAACTGATGCGTCTCACCACGGAGGCGCACTCGGCCTCGGGTACCGTCAGTCGGAGATGATGCCGATCCCATCCGTGAGGGCGTACAATAACGACCCGGACAGCGATCGAGCGTCGCCGTTGACGAGTTGGCGGCTCTGCAGCCGCAGCACCGCCCGCGCGTGACTTCCCCCGTTTGCTCTTTTAGAGACGCGGAAGTCGTGCGTGAGGGCGGAGATGATGAATAGGCCTCGCCCGGACTCGCTGAGCAGGTCCGGCGGCAAAATGGAGATGTGGCGAAAGCCCGGTCCGTAATCGAGAACGTGCAGCACGGGCTCGGGCGCGCTCCAATCGGCGATCACTTTGACGGGGCCCGGCGCGTATCGTACCGCGTTGCTTACCAGTTCGCCGAATGCGATCTCGGCCATCGCAACGTCGTCGGGAGACCCGCCGTGCCGTTCGAACGCAGCGGCGAATGCGGCTCGCGCCGCATACACGGAGCGTGGGTCGCTCGTGTGCAGCGTCCAATGCTGCAGCGATTCGCGGTTTTCCGGATTGGCTTCCGGCGACGCGCACACGTTTACCACCAGCACCGCGACGTCGTCGCTTGCAGCGGCCTGGTTCATCATGCGCTCCACGATCTGCTTGGCTCGATAGCCGTTTGAGAATATCGTCGGGTCGCGCAGGATCTCTCTGAGCTTACGCTCGCCGGACTCGGGCTCGCGCTCGAACTCCGTCAAGCCGTCTGTGTAGAGAACCAGGCTCGAGCCCGCCGGAAGTTCCACGAGCGTACTTCCGGTGCTTCCCGCGTTTGACCGCAGACCCAGCGGCAGCCCCGAGGCGGCCAGGGCTTCGATGCGGCCGTCGGGCCGGCGCAGGAGCGGCGGCGGATGACCTGCCGACGCGTACGTCAGCGTGCTGGTGATGGCGTCGAAGACCCCCACGAACGCGGTCACGAATTTTTCGGGATGCTCCAGGCGCAGCGCCCGGTCCGCGGCGTCCAGCATCAGCGCGGGATCGGCGTGCACTTGCGCGATGCCGCGAATGATTTGCCGCATGTTCCCCATGGTAACGGCAGCTTCGAGCCCGCTCCCGGCGACGTCGCCGATGGAGAAGACCACCCGACCGTCTACCAGGCGCAGCGCGTCGTACCAATCGCCTCCGACTTGCGCCTCGGCACGTCCGGGGGCGTAGAATGCGTCGAGAATCAAGCCGGGAGGCTGCGGTAACTTCGCCGGAAGCGATGCCTCTTGAAACGATTCCGCCGCGCGGTGTTCTCGTTCGAACAGCCGCGCCTTGTGCAGCGCCAAACCGGCGCGGCGGCCGAGCTCCTCGAGCATCGGAACGTCGTCCGGAGAATAGCGCCGGCCCGATCTTCCGTACACGACCGCGAGCGAGCCGAGCCGCTGGCCCTCCGCAACGAGCGGGACGGCCACGAAGGAACCGACCCCGAACTCGCGGTACCGTCGCGCCGCCTCTTCCTCGTCGGCCGTGCCGTCTATGATCTCCGGCGCCGCTTGCGAAACGAGTTGCGGTTTTCCCGTGCGAATGACGTACGGTGCCCCGTACTCGCCCTGTGGGTTGAGATGCGTGCGGCCGACGAGTCGCTGCGCCACGCGATCGGACGCCGCGTCGCGGTGCGCGATAGCCACCGTCTTGACGCGTCCGTCCTCGGTCCCGACGTCTATCTCGCACCAGTCCGCGATTTCCGGAACGGCGAAAGAGACGATCGCCCCGAGCGTCGCTTCGAGATCGAGCGGTCGGGCGAATATTTCGGAGGCGCGCGAGAGGAGCTCGCGCTCCTTTGCGGCGTGGCGCTGATCGTGCACGTCGGTCGCGGTTCCGGTCCAGCGCAAGACCGCTCCGCTCGAATCGCTCTGCGGAAGCGCGCGCGCTACGAACCAGCGGTAGGTGCCGTCGCGGCGGCGTAAGCGAAACTCGCTCGAAAATGCCTGTCCCGATGCGACGGCGGCCGCCCAACGTTGCGTCGCGGCGGACTCGTCTTCCGGGTGTATCACGGCAGCCCAAGCGGAGCCGGACCCCGGCTCGGGCGGTAAACCGGTATATGCTTCGTACTCGTCGCTTAGGAACGTGACGGCGCCTTCGGCATCGCTCTCGAACACGATGTACGGCAGCGATGCCGCCAGCGTGCGAAAGCGCGCCTCGCTGGCGCGAAGATCGCGAGTGGCCCGCTCGCGTAACTTCGCCGCATTGATTTGAGCGCCGACGCGCGCGAGCAGCTCGTCCGTCGAGAACGGCTTGACGACGTAGTCGTCCGCGCCTTCGGTGAGGCCTTCGAGCGCCGACTCTTCCCCGGCGCGCGCCGAAAGCATGATGAAGGGCGTCGCGGCGATCCGCTCGTCCGAACGCACGGCGCGGAGCAGTTCCGTTCCGTCCATTTCGGGCATCATGACGTCGCTTACGATAAGGTCGAAGGCTCCCGCTTGCGCGGCGGCAAGCGCCTCGCGACCGTTTTTCACGCAGGTGACCTCGTACCGCGAGGAGAGCACGTCTCCCACGTAGTCGCGCAAGTCGGCATTGTCGTCGGCCAGCAGGATGCGAGCCTCCGCAGTGATCCTGCCGGCGTTCGAAGGCGCGCGCTCGCCATCTCGCAGCGTGGTCGCATCTATTTCCGCCAGGTACTGCTCCACGGCGCTGGCATAGGGGCTCGACTCGCGAACGATCTTGCCCGGGTCCAAGTGCGCCGAGCCAAGCGGAATGCGCACGCGGAAGGTCGTCCCGATGCCGACCTCGCTACTCGCATCAACGGTACCGCCGTGAAGCGCCGCTAAATCGCGAACGAGTGCCAGGCCAATGCCGCTTCCCTCGTGCGAGCGCGACTTGCGTGCCGCGTATTCGGTGAAATCGCTCGAAGAGTTTGGGGAGTTCGGCCGGCGCGATGCCTACGCCGGTGTCGCGAACGCAGAGCTCCGCCGCGTCTCCATCGCGCCGAAGCGTAACCGCAATGTCGCCTTCGAACGTGAACTTCAAGGCGTTCGAGAGCAAGTTCAGTAGAATGCGCTCGATCATCGAGCGGTCCACGAAGGCCGGCTCGTCCAGCGGCGTCTCGACGACGAACCGCAGCCCGGCGCCTTCGATTGCGGAGCGGAAACTGCTCGCGACGTCCCGCGTCAGGCGAGCGAGATCGGTCTGCGCAAACGACGCATCGGTGCGCCCGGCCTCCAGCCGCGCGAACTCGAGTAAGGTGTTGACGAGCTTGAGCAGGCGTAGCGCGTTGCGTCGCGCCGTCTTGGCGAGCGCGCCGCGCTCGTCGTCGGCTTTTGAAAGGCGCTCCAGGGGCCCGAGCATGAGCGTCAGCGGCGTTCGGAACTCGTGGCTGACGTTGGAAAAGAAGAGCGTCTTCGCACGGTCCATCTCGGCAAGCATCTCCAGACGCCTGCGTTCCTCCTCAACGGCGCGCGCGTTTTGCACGGCATTGCCGATGTTGGAGGCGACGAGTTCGAAAAACGTTGCGTACTCGGCATCGAGCGGTCGGGTCGGGCTTACGCCGGCGACGAGGACGCCCCAGGGCCGGGCCTGCGCACGGCCGGCGACCGGCAGAGCGATCGCGCGTACGACCTGCCGGTCTGCGGCGCCGCGCGGCAGCGTATCCGACTGCCGAAGATCCTGTCGTCGCGACCGGCCGGTCCGGAGAACGCGCACGATCGTTCGTTGGAGCGCGCTCCCGGTTTCCTCGTCGGGCACAAACGATAACGGGGCGCCGACCGCGGCGGCCTCGGCTCCTACGGCCTGCTGCAGCGTGCCGCGGTCGCCGTCAACGAGATAGAGCAGCGCGAAGGGAACGTCGTCGGCATTTTTACCTAACGTCGCGATCGCGGACGCACAGGCCGCGGTCGTGGATTTTTGCACCAGCGCATCGGCAGCAAGTTCGGAGAGCGTCCCCAGGCGGCGAGCGCCGAGGACCCTCGCGGTAACGTCGTTTGAGGGACAAAACAAGCCCGCAACCCCGCCGAACTCGTCGCGGATCGGGCTGTAGGAAAATGAGTAGAACGTCTCTTCGAGATCGGCCCCACGATTCATAAAGAGCCGCACGTCGTCCATGAAGCTGGCCTCGCCGTTGCGGAACACTTTCTCGGCCAGCGGTCCGCAGACGTCCCAGATTTCCGCCCACACTTCGGCCGCCGGGCGCCCGAGCGCCCACTCGTGCTTAGAGTGTCCGAGCACTTGAATGTAGGGGTCGTTATACAGAAACGACATCTGCGTGCCCCACCCGATCCACATCGGGTGGCGGGAATTAAGGATCAGGCTTACCGCGGTTTTCAGGCTCGCCGGCCAAGCCTCGAGGGGCCCCAGCGGATGCGTAGCCCATGGAAAGCGCGCGATGCGCTTTGCCATCTCGCCCTCGGACTGAAGGAACGACGCCCCCTGCGGCGTTGGTTTTAGGCGCCCGGTTAGAGTAGCCATATCCTCCCAAGGTCGGCCACGCATGCTTGCCGTCGCCTCTTACCCAAGAACCCCGCCCCAAAAACCGCCCCGCCCCCGTGTCATCCTGAGCTGTCGAAGGAATTTCCGTCGAAGGACGTCGCCCCCCGTGTCATCCTGAGCTTGTCGAAGGACGTCGTCCCCCGTGTCATCCTGAGCTTGTCGAAGGGCGGCGGAACGGTGCAACGCCGATCGGGCGTTGCACCCCGCGGGATCGTGAGTTTAGGGTTCGCTGCGGCGTCGGAGCGCGCGACCGTGTCGCGTGCTCGGCAGTCCACCTGCCTCAAGCCGGGCGTCTTCTTCGGTTTCGGCGCGGCGCCGCGATGCAGACTCCACCGGAGTCGGCATATAGTGAATGGTGCTTACGACCGTTATCGGCACTCCGTTATGGAAGCGCATGTTCTTTTTCTGCTTTCTGTTCGTAAAAATGCATGAATAATAGCAATCTCGCGAACACAAATTGCAGCAAAACGGTTGCAAAACTGCACTAAGGTGCGACAAAAGGAGGCCTTTGCGTGCGCAGGCCTACGACGTAGTGTGCCCTAGCCGCTCGCGCGTCTTGAAAATGTTCGCGAGTTGCTCCGACAAAGCCACATCTATAAACCGCAGCTCGTGCAGATATTGTCCGGAAGCGACGGTAAGCGCGCGCCGTAGCTCCGCAGTATCGAGAGCCTGCACGAGCGCCCCCTCAAACGCCGCGAGCATTTCCGCCGGCAGCTTGTCGGTGCCGCGAGCGTAGATTGCCGGAAGGCCAAGCCGAGCACAGGCTAGCTCCATGGCGTGGTCTCGCAAGGCACTGATGTAAAATTCGGCTTGCCATGATCTCCCGCGAGCGATGGCCGCGTCGGCATGGAGTGCGTGGTGCCAACACAGCCCTATCAGATGGTCTTGCGGCTGCGCGCCCGCTTCGAGTCGAACCTCTTGGCCGAATACAAGCCTAAACGCCGCTCCCTTGGCGCCGAAGGCGGACGCGGGGTACAGCCCCACGTCCAGCTCCAGTCCGCCTCGAAGTAAAAATAGGCGAAATATGGCCGGCCCCGACGTCATGTCGAAGTGATGAACAACGCCGGTCTTCATAGCAACAAGGGCCGCAACGTCGTCGAATATCTGACCGCGGTCGGCACCTTCGGTAACGCCGAACGCGAGATCGATATCCGAGTAGCGATCCTCGAGCCCGGTGGCTGTAGAGCCGGTGATCGCTCCGCCCGTGAGACGAGCGTCGCTCGAAGCACGTTCAAGAATCCAGTTTCGAATCTGCTCGCGCGAGGCCGCATCAAACACATGCGCGTAACCGTCCGCGGCGTCGGTGCTCGCTTGCTTGACAAAAGATACAGAGGGCGAGCATTTTAATTTCCTGTTTTAAGACCACTTCGCACGCAGGGAAGTAAGGTACTTTGCCGCCTGGGAACAGATGAAAGCGATACGCGTCCACAGATATGGTGGACCTGAAGTCCTCGAGCTCGAGGACATTCCGATTCCGGCTCCCGACCCGGACGAGGTGCTCGTCAAAGTGGAGGCAGCGGGCGTTGGCCCGTGGGATGCACTCCTGCGCACGGGAAAGAGCGGCGTTGCGCAAACGCTTCCGCTGACGCCGGGTTCGGATATCGCCGGCGTTGTCGACCACGTAGGTTCGAATGTAACCGCCTTCGCAGTCGGGGATGCCGTTTTCGGCTGTACCAATGCGTCCTTCGTCAACGGCTATGCGGAGTATGCACGAGCAAAAGCGGGCATGATCGCGGCCGCGCCGGCGTCGATCCATGCTCTTGAGGCGGCGTCCGTTACCGTCGTCGCGGTCACGGCGTGGGATATGCTCTTCACGCACGGCGACCTGAAGTCCGGAGAGACCGTGTTGATTCAGGGCGCGGCCGGGAACGTCGGCGGATATGCCGTGCAGCTGGCACGGAATGCCGGCGCCCGAGTCCTTACCGGCGCCGACAGCGAGAAGGTAGACGTCGTCATAGACACCGTCGGCGGCGACGTACAGCGAGCTTCCTTCGATGCCCTCAAACGCGGGGGCCGACTAATCTCAAGCGTTTCTGAGCCGGATGCCGATCTTGCGACCAGGTACGGGGTCCGGGTAGCGTTCTTTATCGTCTCCGTCACTACGGAAGGTCTGGATCGTATTGCGGAGCTCATAGACGCTGGTAACATCAGCGTCCACGTCGGTTCGGTGCTACCGCTAGCGCAGGCTCGCGTCGCGCACGAAATGCTCGCCGGGACAGTTTCACACCCGCCAGGCAAGATCGTTCTGGAAATTCTACCGCGAACGTGCTGACAATGCCGGCTCTTACGTTCAGCCGGGGAGCAGTCCGCTCCCGACGGGTTTACGTCCGGCGCGCATCGTCTTTAAGCGCGTATCTTAACCGTCCGCGACATCGGTGGTCTGCCCGACCTCGATGATGTAGCCGTCGGGATCGCGGATGTAGCAGCGAATCTCGCCGTACTTGGCGATCGGTTCCGTCAGGAACTCGGCCCCTCGACTCTTCCATAGTTCGTAGCACGCCTGAATGTCCGCGACGCGGATATTCATAAAGCTGCTTACCTTATCCGGGTCGGTGGGGACGCTAAGCGTTACCGTCGGCTTGTCCGGGGTGGGGCCTCCTCCGACGTTGACGATGAGCCACGCGTTCGCGATCTGAATGTGCCCGGACGCACCCTTGCTGTCGCCTCTGCTCAGAATGCGGCCGCCGAAGACCCGTTCGTAGAACTCGGCCGATCTATTGATGTCGGCGACGGTGATGAAATACGTGAGGGTGAACCCCTCGCGCGGGGGCATCTCGTAGCTCTTCTGTTCGACTTGGACGTTGTTCATTGACGACACCTCTCGATACGGTACTCGTTCGTAAATTCTGATTCTTTCGCATTCAAGCCTACTGCCGACGTAGCCTGACGGGAGGAGTGCCCGAAGGCCTTAAGCTCGTTAACCGTCGTAGTTCGCTAGCTCGCTTGCTTGACAAAGCAACGAGCGGCGAGCAATTTAATTGGCTCACTTGGCTCCGAGGAGTAAGGGTCTACAGATGGATCGGCGTTACTTCGTTCGCATGGCCACGACGGGTCTCTCGGGATCGTACCTGTCGCTTGTTGCCTGCGCTAATTCAAAGGCGACGAAAAACCCAACTGAAAGGACTTCACCGATGACTACGGTTGCGCAACAGGCCGGCAGTGGTACGGCTATTCGTCCGTTTCCTCACCTCAACGTTCCGGAGGCGGAACTCGACGATTTGCGCCGGCGCATCAAGGCGATGCGGTGGCCCACAAAAGAGCTCGTCCCGGACCAGTCGCAGGGCGTCCAGCTGGCCGTGATGCAGGCGCTGGCGAGTTACTGGGCGAGCGAATACGACTGGCGCAAGGTCGAGGCGCGGCTCAACGCGCTGCCCCAATTCGTGACGGAGATTGATGGGCAGGAGATTCAGTTCATTCACGTCCGCTCGAAGCACGAAAATGCGCTGCCGCTTATCATCACGCATGGCTGGCCCGGTTCGATCATCGAACAGATGAAGGTCATCGGCCCGTTGAGCGATCCCACGGCGTATGGTGCGAGCGAGTCCGACGCGTTCCATCTCGTTATTCCGTCCATACCGGGCTACGGCTACTCCCCCGAGCCGAATACGCTGGGATGGGATCCCATCCGCGTTGCCAAAGCATGGCTCGCTCTGATGCAGCGCCTCGGATACAATCAATTTGTGGCGCAAGGCGGCGATTGGGGCGCGTCCATCACGCAGCAGCTTGCCATCCTCGCACCGCAGAACGTGCTCGGTATTCATAGCAACATGCCCGGCACCGTTCCGGCCGACACGTTGGCGAAGGCGATTGCCAACGATCCGCCCCCCGCTGGGCTCTCGGGCGACGAGCTGAACGCCTATCGGCAGCTAGCCGACTTCTACACACATCACCTCGGCTACGCCGTCGAGATGTCGAATCGTCCCGAGACGCTCTACGCATTGATGGATTCGCCCATCGGGCTTGCGGCTTGGATTCTGGATCACGACAAGGACAGTTACGAGATGATCGCGCCGGCTTTTTTCGGGCACCCCGGTGGCCTTTCGCGCGACGACGTGCTCGACAACATCACCATGTACTGGCTGACGAAGACGGCCATCTCTTCCGCACGCCTCTATTGGGAAAATAAGCTCGGCTTCTTCAATGTCGTAGGCGTGACCGTCCCGGTCGGCGTGAGCGCGTTTCCACACGAGATTTACACGGCGCCGCAAAGCTGGTCGGAGAAGGCATATCCGAAACTGGTCTACTACAAGAAGCACGAGGTCGGCGGTCACTTTGCCGCCTGGGAACAGCCGCAGCTCTTCAGCGAAGACGTTCGCGCGAGTTTCCGATCGCTTCGAAAAGGGAGCGCTTGATGGCGTTCGTGTGCCACAGGTGAAAGCATCTGTGATGACCGCGTACGGCGGTCCCGAGGTGATGAACTATCAGGACATGCCGGATCCCATCCCGGGCGCGGGCGACGTCCTCGTCAAGGTAGCCGGCATCGGCATCAACCCTGAAGACATGCTCGAGCGCAACGGCGTCCTCAAGGATCGGTATCCGCTGCGCTTTCCGGCGATCATCGGCCTGGACGTGTCGGGAACGGTGGTCGCGGTGGGCGACGGGGTCTCCGACCTTGAGGTCGGCGAGCGCGTGTGCGGGTGGTCGTACCACACGTACGCCGAACTAGTCGCCGACAAAGCGGCCTTTTTCGCCAAGGTGCCGGAGGCCATGGATCTGATCGACGCGGCCGCGATTCCGCTCGTGGGCGTTACTGGAAGTCAGCTGGTCTCCGTCGCAGGCGGTCTGCGGGCCGGCCAGACGGTGCTGGTCTCCGGCGCGGCGGGCGCAGTCGGTCGTTGTGCCGTCTACATGGCGAAGCGGTTGGGCGCGCACGTTATCGCAGGCGTGCTGCGTTCTCAGCTCGACCAGGCGGATAGCATCGGTGCCGACGAAACGGTCGCGCTCGATGATCCGACCGCCTTCGCCGCAATTCCGCAGGTTGACCTCGTGGCGAACGCGCTTCGCGGGAAAGCGGCAACCGATCTGCTCGCGAAGGTCAAGGACGGCGGGACGTTTGCATCCGTGACGGGAGCGCCGGTCGGCAGCGAGGACTACCCAAAAGTGCGCGTCGTTCCGTTCGTCTCAAAGCAGGACCGAGCGGGCATCGCCTTCATCGCCGATGCCGTAAACTCCGGCAAGATGACGATCCCGATCGGCCTCCGCGAAGAGCTTGAGAATGCGGGCGCCGCGCAGGCCGCGTTCACGAAGGGCGGTATCGGTAAGGTGCTGCTCGTCCCGTGAGTAAGCCTTAAACGTCAGTACAAATACGCTCTAGCTAAATTGGGGGACAAATGGACGAAGTACGAGTCGGGGAGTCGAGCTATCAGATGCCTCCGCAGGAGGGGTTTACCGTCGCTCACTTTCTCACGGTAGCCGACCTCAAGCGATCCGCCGAATTCTACAAGACGGTCTTCGGTGGGGAAATCGTGAGCATGGGCGACGGAGACGCACCGCCGTACATCAGAATCGCAAACACGTGGCTCATAATCAACGTCGGGGGCGGTCCGACTCCCGACAAACCGACGGTGACGCTTCGCCCCCCTCCCGACCCCAATGAGCTCAGCAGTTTCATGAATATCCGCGTAGCAGATATTCAAGCCTGCTACAAGTTATGGAAGAGTCGGGGAGCGACGTTTCTCACCGAGCCGCTGGACAAGTACGGCGAGATACGATGCTACATCCGCGATCCCGACGGCTACATCATAGAAGTCGGGCAAAGCAAGTCCGGCTTCAAGTACGGCTAGTCCCCCGTGTCATCCTGAGCCCGTCGAAGGAAATGTCATCCTGAGCCCGTCGAAGGAAATGTCATCCTGAGCCCGTCGAAGGAAATGTCATCCTGAGCCCGTCGAAGGAAATGTCATCCTGAGCCCGTCGAAGGAAATGTCATCCTGAGCCCGTCGAAGGACGCTTCGAGCGCGCTTTCTTGGAAGGCTGAGATGCGACGTGCGGATGTGCGGGCGGTATCTCCGGTTCCCCGCCATGCGGCTCGCCCGCCATAGGGTTGAACTCCCACAGCTTTTGTGAGGTGAGCAGCCGGTATCCCGGAGAAGTTGCGGTTCCATCGCCCGACGCCGTTTCCTCAGAAGACGTGTGGAAGAACTCGTGCGCGAACTCGTCCAGCACGATCGTGCCCGTCGCGACGCTTTGCATCGGACTCAGCCCATCCCTGACCGAAGTAGCGCAAAGCGGCTCCGAGCTCTCCGTTCGGGCCGCCGAACTGCTCCAGCAGCATTTTCGCGAACCGCGGGTTTGGTTGGTCCACCCGCACGGTGTACATCATTCTCTTGTTGTGTAAGAACATGGGGTTCTCCGTGGCGTCAAAGCTAGTTTGCGAGCGCGGCGGCGTTGACGGCCTTCTTCGCGATTCGCGTCAGCGTCTCGTCGGTCTTGATTTCTTGCTCGAGCGTCTCTTGCAGAAGATCGGGCGCTTCCGAAAGGCGCATCTTCTTGGCCCAGGCGATCAGCGTGCCGTAACGAGAGATCTCATAGTGCTCGACCGCCTGCGCTCCAGCAAGGAGACCGGCATCCAATGCCGGGTTGCCCTTGAAGTCCTCCATGACCTCGCTGCCTTCCGCGAGAATTCCGTCAATGGCGTCGCACGTCTTTCCGCGGGCCGGCTTGCCGATGATCTCAAAGACACGTTCGATCCGCTCGACTTGCCCTTCGGTCTCGTCCCGGTGATGCAGAAATGCTTCGCGCAGCTCGTCGGAATCTACAGCCTTCGCGAGCTTGGGAAGGGTTCGAAGAATTTTCTTTTCTGCATAGAACATGTCTCGCAGCGTTTCGTAAAAGAGATCGTTTAGCGTCTTGATCACAGCTGAGCCCTCATCGTTCCAACGGTTGTCCTGTTAGGTCCGATGCTTATAGCCGAGACCTCAAACGGCTAAACCTACGATTCGGCGGGCTTTGCCGTCACCGGGAGCACCGCACTCACTTTGTTGCCCTTTTCCAATCGCGTCACCGAAAGGCTCCGAGTTAACCGCGACACGATATAGAGTCCGCGACCGACTTCCTTTGAATGCGCGGGCAGGGAAGGCTCCAGGGAGAAGCTCTCCCCGCAGTCGGAAACGTCCAACGTTAGCGTTTCGCTCCTGTCGGAATAGACGCGGATATCGATCGGGCCTCTCGCGTGGCGAATTACATTGGAGACGAGCTCGCCGAAAATGAGCTGCGAGCCATAGTAATCCGAATCGGTCGTACACCGCTCGTGCAAGAAAGCGAGAAAGGCCCGTCGAGCTCCGAGGCCCTCGCTTGGGTTTGCCGCCGAAAACCGCCAGTCCATTGTAGTCCTACTTTCGGCTTCCGGGCCCAACCGGAGGCGACGTTCTTGCGTGGAGTCTCTACCCACATGTAGCACCGCGCACACGGCGTGCCGGGCTTTTGACAGGCGCAGGACCAAAGCTCGCGTTCGGTCGACCGGTCCTTAGGCTACCGCGTAAAAGGACGCCGCCATAGGGGTAGAACGTCGGCATGAAAGCAGCTGTCGCGAAAATGCCTTACCGCTCCGCGCCGTTCGTGCTCCTCAAAACCGCGCAGCGTGCCGCGTAGGAAGTCGCATCGTGGCGTCCCAGCGAAAATGGTCGCAGAGGGTTACGCGCTCGAGCAACGCGCTCGATTTGGAGTCCGGCGTCTTTGCCAAAGACGACCCCGCGGCGATTGCGCGGTCGCTCAAGCGATCGGCGGAACGGAGCACGCGGCGTAAGGCTGCGCCCTATCGGTCGGCCATGTCCATGCTCACGTTCTATCTCAACCGCGCCGGCAAGGATCTTCCGCGCAAACGCCGGCAAGTTCTCGAGCGCGCTAAAGACGAACTGCGCGCTCTTTTCGGCAAGCCGGTACCCGCGTCGAGGGGCGCCCGCAGGACCTGACCGAAACGAAGCTCGAGCGCCGAGGGTGCAGCCGCGGCGCTCGGCGCGTTATTCGGGCCCTACCGGGGTGTTCACGTCTTCGTCGTCGTCGTCCGGCAGATCGGGCGTGTCGTCCGGATCGTTTTCGCCGGGCACTTTCGGGTCGTCGCTGGGATCGCTCGTCGTCATAACGTTCCAACTTTCTTGTCGGTAGTGTAAGGTCTTGTAACGAAACTCGTGCTCGCGGTTGCGCGAGCCGCAGAAACGTACCGTCAATGTTCCCAATAACGCTGCAACCTAACAACTACGCGCCGTCGGGCGAAAGGTCGAGCACGAGACCGGAGTGATCCGAGAGGCCGTCGCCGCGGAAAGAGTGATCGTATTCCGCTGCGTTGAGTCCGCGCAGCAGGCAAGGGGAGAGAAAGGCCTTGTCAATGCGCCAGCCGCTATGGCTGACCCGGCTGCGATCCTTACGAAAGGGATACCAGCTGTATTCGTAGACCCCCGGATGCAGGTGCGCCCAGGCTTCCGTCCATACCAGCTCCAGTTCTCGGTAGAGATCCGCCGTGCTGAACTCGTCTCGAATGCGCCGCGCCCGCACGTTGATTTCGATGTCGGCCTCGTTGCGCCCCGAGTTGAGGTCGCCGATGCAAAATGCCTCGTCGCCCGCATCGTTGTGGCGTTGGGCCGCCGCGATGAGGCACCGTAGATGCGGCCGCTTCCTGTCCTGGCCGGGAAGGTAGACGCCATACATGCGCAGCCGGTCGAACGTCGCCAGCAATACGGCATTGGGGTACTCATCTTCGGGAAGACCGAACGGGTTCGCCAGCGCGTCGAAGCGTCGGGTCGAAGCGATCAAGACGCCGTTTCCGCGCTTGGCCGGCGTGAAGGCCTGGAACGTCAATCCGATGCCCTCGAGCCCGTCACGAACGAGCGAGCCCGCTCGCGTGTCTCGGAACTCCGAGAATATGACCGTGTCGGCGTGGAGCGTGGCGACGCGTTGCACGATTCGGGGGATCGAGACGGCGTTGCCGCCGGACCGTATGTTCAGCGCGAGCGCCCGCATGTGAAGGCTACGGTACGGGAGCGTCGCCGTCTATCAGCCCCGCCGAGCGGACGTCGGACCAGAACGCCGCCGGCAGCTCAACCTTCAGGGAGGTGTAGTCCGCAAGGGCCTGCTGCGGGTTGGCGCACCCGACCACCAGCGCGACGGCCACATCCGGTGCGATGGAAAACTGAAGCGCCGCCGTGCGAAGATCTACGCCGTGGCGAGCCGCAATCTCGAGCAGCCGGCGTCGCTTTTCGAGGACGGACTGCGGGATGAGGTAGTTCTCCTTACCGTAGTTGAACCGCGCGCTGCCGCTCAGAAAGCCCGCATTGAGCGAGGATCCGACGACGAATCGCATGCCGGTTGCGCGCGCTTTTGGAAAGACGCTGTGGAGCGCTTCGGCGTGGTCTACCAGCGAATATTGACGGGCCAGGAGGCAGACGTCTGCATCCGCCGCGTCCATGAGCTTGAGGATCGGCTCCGGCGAGTTTACGCCAAGGCCCCAGGCTTTGATAATCCCTTCGTCGCGCATCGCGCTCAGCGCTGGGAACGCGCCCTTGCACGCAATCTCGAACTGTTCTTCCCAAGGCCCCGGCAGCCAGGGATTATCGGGCGAAAGATCGTGGACGAACACGACGTCGAGCGCGTCGAGCCCCATCCGTTGCAGGCTGTCTTCGATCGAGCGCCGCACGCCGTCGGCCGTATAATCGTAGCGCAGGTTATTCGGCGACGGCGTAAAGGGAAAGTATGTTTTTGCATCGTTCGTGGGAGACGCCGTGAGAAGCTTGCCGACCTTGGACGAGATCACGTACTCGCTGCGTTCGCGCAGATGCAGGAACCTGCCCAGTCGCCGTTCCGCCAATCCCAAGCCGTACCACGGAGACGTATCGTAGTAGCGCACCCCCGCCTCCCAGGCGGCTTCGATTGTAGCGTGCGCGACGTCGTCGGTTAGATAGGCGAACTCGTTGCCGAAGGGCACGCCGCCAAGGCCAAAGGTCTTACTCGGGAATAGTTCGACCGTGCTCACGCCCGCGGCTTACCCTCCGCCTCGTCTTTGAGGTGTTTGCGCTCGTTTTTACCACCTGGGGCGAACGAGTAAACCCTGAATAGCTCGCGTGCTTTGTGGGAACGCTAAGGCCAGCGCACTCGCTCGACCAACTGGGAGGCCTTACCTTGAGAATTGCGACTTCTTTCACTATTTCGATCCTCGGCCTTACTCTGGCACTGCCGGCGGCAGCCGCCACCAACACGATGAATCACGTGGATAACGCCATGTCGCCCCACTCCATGACGATCAATATCGGGGCGCAAAACGGTTCGAAGCAGGACGGCCAGGCATTTCTCAACGATACGCCCGGTGGGCTGCGGGTGAAGATTCAGCTCAAGAACGAGCCCGCGGGCGCTTCCGAACCCGCACACATTCACCAAGGCACCTGCGCCAAGCTGAACCCAACGCCCTGGAAAGGCCTCTCGAACGTGGTAGGCGGCGTCTCGGTTACGACTATTTCCGGCCTCACGCTTGCGACCCTCAAGGCTTCGCACTACGCGATAAACGTGCATCAAAGCGCCGCCAACCTCATGCACTACGTGGCGTGCGGCGACCTCTAAGGTCTTGGGTATGAGGCCGCCCCGCGAGATCCACATGGACGCGTGAAAAACCGCGCGGTCGCACCGATCGTCGTCTCGCTCGGCGCGGCGGCGGTCGTAGCTGCGTTATTGGCGATGTTCGCGCCGCACTGGCTGCGCGACATGGTGCGGGTCGTCGCGGTCTACGATGCCGCAGCGGCCGCGATACTCATCTGGTACTGGAGCGTCGTACTGCGGACGAACGCGGCCGAGACGAAGGCGCGAGCGGCCGCTCAGGATCCCGGCCGCGATGCGGTCTTCGTCGTCGTCCTACTGGCAGCGGGCTTCGGGTTCGTTGCCGCATTCGATATTCTCGGCCGCGGCGCGCACGAGCCCGCGTCGCTGCACGTATCGGCAATTTATGCCCTCGCGTTCGGCGCCGTCGTGATGGGATGGCTGCTGATTCACACCGTCTTTCTTTTCCGCTACGCCCATCTGTACTACGGCGGCCGCGGCCGGGAGCGGCAGAGCGCCGGGGGCCTCCTCTTTCCCGGAAAAACCGACCCCGACTATGCCGATCTCGCGTACTTTTCGTTCGTGCTCGGTATGACGTTTCAAGTCTCCGATGTCCAAATCGCCGATCCCGGCATTCGCCGTCTCGCGCTGACCCACGCGATGATCTCGTTCGGATACAATACGGCGATTCTGGCCTTGGTCGTCAACGTCGTTTCGAATCTGCTGCACTAGCCGCTCGGCAGGTTCTCGGCATCGGTCGCGGACGCAGGGGAGGAGCAACCGCTCCCCGATGTACGCGCGGCAAACGTGGGTACAGATACGGTATGAACGCGAGCGACTTCTTGATGCAGCGACTGCTCGACTGGGGCGTACGGCGAGTGTACGGATACCCCGGCGACGGAATTAACGGGATCACCGGCGCCTTCGAGCGCGTCGCCGATAAAATAGACTTCGTGCAGGTGCGGCACGAGGAGATGGCGGCCTTCATGGCCTGCGCGCACGCCAAGTTTACCGGCGAGGCCGGCGTCTGCATGGCTACCTCGGGCCCGGGTGCGATCCACTTGCTCAACGGTCTTTACGATGCGAAGATGGACCACGTTCCGGTCGTAGCGATCGTGGGTCAAGCCGCGACGACGGCGCTGGGCGGCTCCTACCAGCAGGAAGTGGACCTGCAGCAGCTGCTCGAGGACGTGTGCGACTACGTCTACACGGTGAGCAGCCCGATGGCGCTGCGCCACGTCGTGGACCGAGCGTTCCGTACCGCAATCGGCTGCCGAGGCGTTACGGCCATCGTGGTGCCCAAAGACGTCCAAGAGCAGAAGTACAAGAAGCCGCCGCACGCGCACAACACGCTGCACTCGAGCGTAGGCTACCGCGAACCGCTCGTCGTGCCGGCGGCGCGCGACCTGCGCGACGCCGCCGATATTCTCAACGCGGGCGAACGCGTTGCGATCCTCGTCGGTGCCGGCGCCCTGAACGCAACCGATGAAATCGTCGCCGTCGCGCAAAAGCTGGGCGCCGGCGTCGCCAAAGCGCTGCTGGGGAAGGCTGCCGTGCCCGACGATCTCAGCTTCGTTACCGGTACGATCGGGCTGCTCGGCACCGGCCCGAGCTTCGAACTGATGGAAAGCTGCGACACGCTGCTCATGGTGGGCACCTCGTTTCCCTATGCGGAGTTTCTGCCCAGGGAGGGTCAGGCACGCGGCATTCAGATAGATATTGACCCCAAGAACCTCGGATTGCGCTATCCGACGGAGCTCAACCTCGTCGGCGATTCTCGCGCGACTTTGCGCGAGCTGCTGCCGCTGCTGACGGAAAAAAGCGATCGCACCTGGATAGATCGCATCGCGGCGGGCAAGCAAAAATGGCAGGATCTGGAACTCGTGCGAGCTCGGGTCTCAGCCGATCCGATCAACCCGCAGCTGGTCTTCGTCAGCCTCAACGACCGTCTGCCGGGCGACGCGATTCTTACCGGAGACGCCGGCACGGCGACCAACTGGTACGCGCGCAACATTATGATGCGCCGTGGTATGAAGGGCTCGCTCTCGGGCGGCCTCGCGACCATGGGCTCGGCCGTACCCTATGCCATCGCCGCGAAGTTCGCATTTCCGGACCGCTTGTGCATCGCGTGCACCGGCGACGGGGCCATGCAGATGAACGGCAACGCCGAAATGCTGACCGTCGCCAAATACTGGAAAACGTGGTCCGACCCGCGCATCGTGTTCTTGGTGCTCGACAACAACGATCTCAATCAGGTGAGTTGGGAGCAGCGCATCTCCGGCGGGTATCCGAAGTTTCCCGTCACGCAAGATCTGCCGCCCTTCGACTACGCGCGTTACGCCGAGCAGATCGGCTTCCTGGGGATCACCGTGAGGAGCCCGCAGGAGCTCGATGCCGCTTGGGACCGCGCTCTCTCTGCCGATCGCCCGGTGATATTCGATGCCCACGTATCGGCCGACATCGCGCAGCTTCCGCCGCACATCAGCTTCGAAGAGGCGCACAAGTTCTTTTCGGCCCTCGTGAAAGGCGATCCGGACGAAGGCAGCATCATCAAAGAGCAAATCAAGAGCCTCATCGCCGGCCTGCTTCCGGGCAAAGCAAAGACGCCGTCGTGAGCGTTGCGCTCGTACGCCGGGCGCAGTGCCCGATCGATCGGGTGGACGTTGCCGCCTATCGCGTGCCGACGGACGGGGGCGAGGAGTCCGACGGAACCGCAACGTGGGATGCCACGACGATGGTGTTGGTCGAGGTCACGGGCGGTGGAAAGACGGGCCTGGGGTACACGTATGCCGACGCTGCCGCCGCAAGCGTCATACGCGAGGAGTTCTCCGAACTGCTGCTTGGCGAGGACGCGCTCGAAACCGGTGAGCGCTTTGCCCAGATGCAGGTAAAGATCCGCAACCTCGGTCGCGGCGGCATCGCGGCCATGGCCATCTCCGCGGTTGATATCGCGCTCTGGGATTTGAAAGGAAAGCTATACGACGCCCCCGTCTGCACGCTGCTCGGCGTTGCACGTCGCGCCGCTCCCATCTACGGCAGCGGCGGTTTCACGTCGTATTCGCTCGACCGATTGCGCGAGCAGCTCGGCGGTTGGGCGAAAGGGGGCATCCCGCGGGTGAAGATGAAGGTCGGGCGCGAGCCGGGCGCCGATCTCGAGCGCGTGGCCGAGGCCCGCGACGCCATTGGAACTGCCGAGCTCTTCGTTGACGCCAACGGCGCCTACTCGCGCAAACAGGCGCTTTGGTTTGCGGATGCGTTCGCCTCGCTTCGCGTGGTCTGGTTTGAAGAGCCCGTCTACCACCACGATCTGGAGGGGCTGCGCCAGGTTCGCGAGCGCGCGCCGGCGGGAATGGACGTTGCGGCCGGAGAGTACTGCTATGCCGGGTACGATTTCTGGAATCTGCTTGCGGCCGAAGCGGTGGACTGCCTTCAGGCCGACGCCACACGATGCGGGGGGTTCAGCGGACTGATCGCTGCCGACGGCCTGTGCCAAGCCGCGGCGATGCCGCTGTCCACGCACTGCGCTCCTTACGCGGCGCTGCACGGCGCGCTGGCGTGCAAGACGCTGCGGCACGTAGAGTACTTCTACGATCACGTTAGAATCGAGCGGATGTTCTTCGAGGGGGCCGGCGATCCGTTCGACGGCGCACTCGTCCCGGATCTCTCTCGTCCGGGGATCGGCCTAAGCCTCCGGCACGCCGATGCCGAGCCATATCGCCTGTGAGCGAACGTTGATGCCGCGGATCGTTATCGCGGGCGGCGGCTTTGCCGGGTTGTCCGCGGCGCGCGAACTGCAAAAGCGTCGCGGCAAGGTGCCCGGCCTGGAAGTGGTGCTCGTGGATCGCAACAACTACACCTTGTTCACGCCGATGCTGCCCGAGGCCGCGACTGGGTCGGTCGAGATTCGCCATATCACGCAAGCGTTTCGGGCGCAGCTTCACGGCGTGCGGTTCGAAATGGGCGAGATCGTGAGCGTGGACGAAGAGCGACGCACGGTAACCGTGCGTCATCCGCTCACGCACGAGACTCGAGCCTTACAATACGACCAGCTCATTCTGGCGCTGGGTTCGACCGTTTCGACCAAGGGCGTTCCCGGCGTCGCCCGCAGCGCCTATTTTCTGCGCGGCGTCGCCGACGCCGAGCGTTTGCGCAACGCGGTCGTTGGAGCCGTCGAGGTTGCCTCCCGCAGTCGCGACATCGTCGAACGCGACCGGCTGCTGCACTTCGTCATCGTCGGGGGCGGCTTCACCGGCGTTGAGGCCGCGGGAGAGCTCTCCGCGTTCTTAGATTCGATACTTCCCTACTATCCCGACGTGGATCCGCGCCAAGCCAAGGTGACGCTGATCCAGTCGGAAGACCGGCTCTTGCAGCACCTGCCCGAACGGTTCGGCAAACGGGCCGCGCGCGTTCTCTTCGATCGTGGAATAGATATCCGAACGTGCCGCGACGTAGATCGCGTGGACCCCGGCGGCATCACGCTCGAAGGCGGCGAGCATATCGCCTCGCGGACGGTGTTGTGGTCGGCCGGCGAGGAACCCGCGCCGTTCGTCAAGCGCCTGGGGCTGGAGCTTTCGGATGCTGGAGCGATCCGTACCGAGCGCGACTTCTCCGTCCCCGGCCATCCGCATCTCATGGCCATCGGCGACTGCGCTGCGGTGCCTAAGAAGAAGGGCGGAACGTACGCGCCGCTCGCGCAGAACGCGATGCGGGAAGGCCCGCTGGCCGCGCGCAACGCCATCGCCCGGCTGCGGGGCAAGCCTACGCGAACCTTCGGCTACAAGGAACTGGGACAGATGGCATCGCTCGGGGGGCGGCACGCGCTGGCCGAACTGCCCGGTAAGCGCATGGTGAGCGGCGTTGCGGCATGGCTGCTGTGGCGCACGTACTATCTGGGCCGCTTGCCGGGGCTCGGCCGTAAGACCCGCGTGGCGTTGGACTGGGGCTTGGGCGCGGCGTTCGGTCCGGCGCTTGCGCGCCTGCCGGCGGTCGAGCGCGGTGAAACGCGCATCGAGGAGAGTCATGCGGCTGCGGGATAAAGTTGCGGTGGTTACCGGAGGCGACACCGGCATCGGCAAAGCGATCTCGACGCTCCTCGCGCAAGAGGGCGCGCACGTCGTGATTGATTATGCCGGAGAGGCCGGCCCGGCCGAGGACCTCGTCGAGCACATTGAAAGCTTCGGTGGGCGCGCGTGCGCGGTTCGCGCCGATATCTCCAAGCCCCACGACGTCGAGCGGCTCGTCGCCGAGGCGGTCAGGCAGTGCGGAGGGCTCGACGTGCTCGTCAACAATGCCGGCGTCGAGGAACAGCATCCGTTTCTCGAGATGCCTTTCGATACGTGGCGCAAGGTTATTGACGTGGACTTGACCGGGCCTTGGCTCTGCGCGCAGAGCGCCGCGAAGCAGATGGTCCGTCAGGGGCGCGGCGGCCGGATCGTCAACATCAGTTCCGTTCACGAAGAGCTGGCGATGCCGACGAACGCGCCGTACTGTGCGGCCAAGGGCGGCTTGCGCATGCTCATGCGCACGATCGCGGTCGAGTTGGCGCCGCACGGCATCACCGTCAACAACGTCTGCCCGGGAGCCGTGGAGACGAAGATGGATGCGCAAATCAAGCGCGATCCCAAGAAATACCGCAAGCTGCTCGACGAGATTCCCCTGCGCCGCATGGGCAAGCCGGAAGAAGTCGCGGCGATGTGCGCGTATCTCGCGTCGGACGACGCTTCGTACGTGACGGGCGCCTCGTTCGTGATAGACGGGGGAATGACCAAGCAGTCGGGGAGCCTTTGAGCGTCCGGACCGCCGGCGCGGGCGAGCGCATCGCGACCTACACCGTAGACGACCGGCAGATGGCCGCCGGCAGCACGCTGGGGTCGCCCAAGGCGGTCGTGGTGCTCAAGGCCAACGGCGCGATCGAACGCTTCTACTCGATAGACGCGGGGCAGCTCTTGATCGGCGGCGTGCAGGTGGCATTTTGGGATGCAGCCAGCGGCGCAACCGTCGGCAAACTTCCCGGCGAGTTCGTGATCCATCCGGATCGCCAAGAGCACGTCTACGAACTGACCAACGGCGTAGCGGTCCGGGAGACCGTCTTCGTGCTCAACGGCGACGCGCAGCTCGACCGAGCCGATCCCGCCGTGGCCTATCTCACCGTTTCGTTGAGCGCCGCGGGCGAACAACCGGTTGACGTAGCTTTCATGGCCGGCGCTCAAATGCGCGGAGGCTTCCGCACCGTACGCGTGCGATACGACGCACGGCGCCGAGCGTTTCTTGCGGCAAGCGACGAGGCCCCCGAGCACGCGCGCGCCTTCGCCTGCTCTCGCGCCCCCGATGGTTGGGAAGCGACCGACGACCACGGCAAGTCCAGCCGGACGCGCTGGCCGGGGCCGCTGGCCGGCCGCGTAGACCTGCGCGCAGGCGACGACGCGATCGCGCTATTCGAGCATCGCTTGCGAATCGAGCCCGGCAAGCGCGTCGAAGTGACGTATCGGCTCGCCGGTGCTCCTTCGGGCATGCGCGAGCTGCGAAGAATTCTCGATCGCTCGCAAGACGCGGATGCAGCCCAGCGGCGAACGCGCGCGCATTTCGAGCGTCTGCTCGGCCGAGCCGTCGTGATGACGCCCGATCCGGAGGTAAACCGCGGCGTGCTCTGGGCGAAAGCCAATATGCTGCGCGTGGAGCTGCTCTCGCCGACGGGATGGTGCTTCGTCAACGACCCCGCCAAGAGCAATAACAGCGTCGCGCGCGATACCGCGTGGTTTGCGTTCGGATCCGACTACGTGACTCCCGATTTTTCGCGCGAGTCGCTGCTCAAGTACGTCGAGTTCATGGAACGCCGGGGTATGGTCGTAGAGTACTACGATATCCGAAACGGAAAAACCGCGGACTACAAGCTCAATATCAACGACGATACGCCGCTGCTCGTTCTGGCGCTCTGGCATCACTATAACGCAACCGCGAACGGCCGGTTCTTGCGGCGCGTCTACCGCGCGGCCAAGCGCGCCGCCGATTACATTCTATCCCAACGCAACGAGCAGGGCCTCGTGTGGTGCGAGGCAACTGGAACGTCCGACTGGGGAATCCCCGGGTGGCGCAACGTCATCAAGGATTATCGCATCAGCGGCGCGACGACGGAGTTGAACTCCGAATGTTACGCAGCGCTTTTGGCGGTCAGCAAGTTGGCGCACGCGCTGCAGAAGGAGAAAGACCGCTCCTACTACCGCGCCGCCGCAGAAGATCTTCGCAGTGCGATCAACGAGCATCTGGTAGATCCCCAGACCGGACTGTACTACCTCTGCATTGACGTGGACGGAAGCAAACGCACCGACGTTACCTGCGACTTGGTCTTTCCCGTTATGTTCGGCGTTGCCGACCGCGACCGTGCCGCTTGGATCGTAGCGCGCCTGAGCGTCGAGTCCTTCTGGACCGCCGCCGGCATGCGGACGATTCCGCGCAACGACGTCAACTACGGGCCCACGCATGGGTACGGTTTGCTCGGCGGGGTCTGGGTCGGCGTGACGTTCTGGTACGCGTTCGCCGCCGCTCGCTTCAATCCGGCGTTCATGGCGTCCTCATTGCACGAGAGCTTCAGTCACTACTCGCGCGATCCGCTGCGCAACAACACCGTGCCGGGACAGTTTTCGGAATGGCTCCACGGCGAAACGCTCGCCAATGAGGGCATGATGCTCTCGCCCTGGTTTCCTCCGCGCTTTTTGTGGGCGGCCATCGAAGGCGCGGCCGGGCTCGATCTCTCGGGCGACGAGCCGACGTGCAATCCGACGCTCTCGCCCGACTGGCGTTGGCTCGGCGTGCGGCGACTGTGCTTTCGCGGGCGGTTCGTCTCCTGGTTCGTGGTGAGGGCCGATACGTTGCGCCTGTACGGGAGCTTTCGCTTCGGCAACGACACCCAGTACCAGGCCTACGCCCGCGACGTTACCGACGAATACGTCATATCGCCCGACGACGCCGTGGTCGGCATCGTACTGGAAGGAGATGGCCGGCGCGTCATCTTCGTCGGCAACACGGCCGACCGCACCGTCATTACGTCGTTGCGCTTTCTCAAGGACGTCGGGCCGGACTATTCCACGCGGGCGTATAGCAGTCTGCGCGGCGAATGGATAGCCGGCGAGATCGCCTGCGCCGAGCTGTTCCGCGGCATCGCCGTCGAGATAGACCGCCACGGCTTCTGCGTCATCGAACTCACCGCACGGCCGCAGCCGGGGCGGCGCCTTCGAACGTAGCGGCGAAGCGGCGGTAATTGCGCTCCAAGACGTCGTCGAGGTCCTCTTTCCAGAGCGATCCCGGCAAGCGATACGACGAAAGGATCTCCACCACCCACGAACCGTCGAATCCCGTCTTGCGAATTGAGGCGACGATATCCGCTAGCGGAATCTCACCGTCGCCCAGGCAGTAGCGGTCGGCGGTCGAGCGCGGCGTCTTCCAATCGCTGAGTTGAACCAGGAAGATCCGGTCGCCGCACTGCCCGATGACTTCGTGGAGATCTGCGGTCTGCCAGACGTTCCAGGTATCTATGCAGATTCCGACCGACGGATGGTTGACGTTCGTTACCAGCTCGATGCCTTGATCGAGATACCAGATAGAGGTGTCGGTATGAATGTTGACGGGGCTGAGCGGCTCGAAAGCGATGCGCATACCCAGCCGCGCCGCGCTCTCGCCGAGCTCTTTGAGCGCCTCGACGGCGCGGCCGTTCGCCGTTGCAAAGTCGCCGTCCGGCGGGATGCCGGTGATGACGACGAACGGCGTGCCCGCAGGCAGGTAGGGCGCGCTGCCGGCCATGGCAGCCTTCATGGCCGCGATGCGGTCGGCCGGCTCTTGCGGCGTGCTCGCCATCGAGTCGGGGAAGACCGAGTGGACCTTCATCTGGACCGACGACGGCGTCAAGCCGCTTTCCCGGAGAGCCTCGAGTTGGCTGTAATCGTTGTGAGCCAGCTTGAACTCGCAGATTTCTATATGCGTGGCGCCGTGCTTTGGGTATTCGGCGAGATCCTTCACGAACGGCCACGGCCAGGTCGTGAACTCGCTGAATCCAAACTTGCAGGGTGCGCTGCTGGGCCGATTCATCTAGCGTCCTCCTCGGAACGGTCGCATGGCCGATACCGCCGCTATCGCGAGCGCGGCGAGCACGAGGTAGCCTCGCAGCACCACGCGACGCCTGCGCCGCGCTTCGTCGGGAACGAATCTCGACTCCGGATACGCGTCGTCGCGTGCGTATCCACGATCGTCCAGCGCCATCTTCATGACCTCGGCCGGGTGCAGGGCACGGCGCTGCGTCGTCTGTAGAATCTGCTCGCGGCAGCTAAAGCCGTCCGCCACGACGATCGTCTCCGGTTTGGCATCGCGCACTTTCGGAAGCAGGACGCGTTCGCCGCAGGCGACCGACATGTCGTAGTGGCTGGACTCGAAGCCGAACGCGCCCGCCATCCCGCAGCAGCCGCTCTCCAAGCGTTCGTGTCGAACGTGCATGCGATCGAAAACGTGATCTTCGGCGAGCGGATCGAGCACGGACTTCTTATGGCAGTGCTCGTGAACGATCGCCCGGCGCTCCAGCGCGGGGACAACGTACCCGTGCTTCTTGATGCGCTCGTTGAGAAAGGCTTCGAAACTGAAGGTCTGCTGCGCCAGCCGGTTGGCGTCAATGTCGTCGCCGACCATCTGCTGCATCTCGTCCTTGAACACCGAAAGGCAGCTCGGCTCTAGGCCGACGATCGGCACGCCCTCACGCACGAGCGGCCGCAAGTCGTCGAGGATGGCGCGAATTTGTCGCTTGGCTTGGCCGAGCAGCCCGAAATCGTAGAGAGGCCGGCCGCAGCAGATCTGATGGGGAGGCAGGATGACGTGCAGCCCGGCGTCTTCGAGCACGCCGACCGCCGCCTGCGCGGTCTGCGGGTGGAAGTAGTTATTCCAGGTGTCTACCCAAAGGATCACGCGTTCGCCGCCGGCGTTGCGCGCCCGTCGCTTGGCGAACCAACGGCGGAAGGTGTAGTCGGCGAACATCGGTATCTCGCGCCGGTCGGCGACGGACGCGATCCGTTTCAGCAGCGTCGAGAACGGCGGAGCCTGCGTGAAGAAATTGGCGATGCCGGGCGCCGCCGATGCGGCCTTTGCCCACCAGAACATGAAGCCGAAGAGCCACATGTGCAGCGGACGCACTCTCCCCTGGTAGTAGTGATATAAGAACTCGGCCTTGTACGTGGCCATGTCCACGTTGACGGGGCACTCGTGTTTGCATCCCTTGCAGGCCAAGCAGAAGTCGAGCGATTCGCGAACCGTCTCGTCTTTCCAGCCGGCGGCGATCGGGTCGCCGCGCAGCATCTCGAAGAGCAGCCGCGCGCGCCCGCGCGTCGAATAGCGTTCCTCCTTGGAAACCATGTAGCTGGGGCACATCGTGCCTTTGTCGTGCTTTCGGCAGACGCCCGCGCCGACGCAGCGATTGGCCGCGTAGGCAAAACTGCCGTGGTCCTCCTTCAGGTTGAAGAACGTTTTGGGATCCGAGGGCTCGTAGTCTACTCCCCACCGCAAGTCTTCGATGATCGCGTGAGGGCGCACCACCTTTCCCGGGTTCATCATGTTCTGCGGGTCGAATGCCGTTTTGAACTCCCAGAACGCGTGCACGAGCTCTTCGCCGAACATAATCGGCAGCAGTTCGCCGCGTATCTGTCCGTCGCCGTGCTCGCCGGAGATCGAACCTTCGTACTTGACCACGACGTGCGCCATCTCGTGGACGAAGCGCCGGTACTTCTCGATCCCCTCCTTCGTGAACAAATCGAAGTTGATACGGCAGTGCACGCACCCCTGGCCGAAGTGCCCGTAGATCGAAGCCCGGTAGCCGTACTCGCGCATCTTCTGCTGAAACTCTCTCAAGTACGGGCCCAAGTGCTCGGGCGCTACCGCCGCGTCTTCCCAGCCGGGGTAGTACTCCGGCTCGTTGGGCAGCTTGGCGTTCACGCCTAAGCCCGCTTCGCGAATCTTGAAGATCTCGTCCATCATGTGAGGATCCGATGTGACGCGCGCGTCGCGGAGCGCGTCCCCGTGCGTCCGCGCGTCCCGGCTCAGTCGCCGAGCCTTGTTCTCCGCTTCCTCGGGAGTGTCGCCTCCGAACTGGACGATGAGCCACGCGCCGCCCTCGGGGAAGAGCTCGTGGCGTGCGTGCGGGCTCTTCCCTTTGAGCTCCATGTGCTCGAAGAGGGATTCGTCCATCCCTTCGATGGCGTGCGGCACGTAGCCGTTGCAGAAGGCGACGTAATCGCCGGCGGTCGCGATGTCGTCGAACGAGAGCAGCGTCAAGGCCGTGTGCTTTGGAGTGGGAACGAGCCGGAGCACCAGCTCGAGCACGTGTACGATCGTCCCTTCGCTTCCGATGAGCGCGCGCGCGACGTTGAACCCGCGCGCCGGGTCGAGTTCGTTCAGGTTGTATCCGGAGACCCTGCGCGGAATCTGCGGAAAGCGCTCTTTGACGAGGCCGCCGTAGCGTTCGTGGATCTCGCGCAGGCGCCCGTAGATCGCGCCTCGCCGTCCGCCGGCGCGAACGATCTCATCGAAATCGCGCTCGCTGGTAGAACCGACGCGCATTCGCGTTCCGTCGTGCAGCAGCACCTCGGCTTCCAGAACGTTCTCCTCCATTCGGCCGGCGAACTGCGCGGGTATGCCGCACGAGTTGTTGCCGAACATGCCGCCGATGGCGCAGCGATTGTGCGTCGAAGGAGCGGGGCCGAACGTCAAGCCGTACGCTCCCGCCTGCGACCGAAGGTCGTCGAGGACGACGCCCGGCTCTACCCGCGCCACGGCGTTAGCGGGATCGAGCTCGAGGATGCGGTGCATGTGCTTGCTGTAGTCGAAGACGACCGAAACGTTGCAGCTCGCGCCGGTCAGGCTCGTCCCGCCGCCGCGCGGCGTGACCGGAACCCCGTGCGCGTGGCAGGCTTCCATCGCGTTCTGTGCGTCGTCGGCATCCAGAGGGAGCACGACCGCAATGGGGACTTGCCGGTAGTTTGCTGCGTCGGTCGAGTACATCGCGCGGTACGCTTCGCCGAAATGCACCTCGCCGCGCATGCGAGCGCGCAAGTCGCGCTCCAGCGCGGCGAGATCGGCGGGGGCGGGGGCCCTGCGATCCTCGATGACTTCGATCATGCCTTACACCAGCCGCGCACCGTGGGACTGCTTGCAAAGGCAAATTCGTCGCCGCCGTCGCCGGCGAACGTCGCCGCCCACGGCTCGAAGCCGTTGCGGGTTCTTTTATCGAAGTCGAAGCCTTCTCGTTTCGCCGCGGTCAAGGCGGAGCCGCCTTCCGATATCAGGTGGTACTCGCCGATGCGATGTGGCTTCGTGTGCAAAAAGTCTCCCCAAACGTGCCATTTGCTCACGTCCTTACTCTGCCCACCAACGCGCCGCTAAAAACGAGGCAAGCCGTCGTTCCTCTGGCGGCGACAGATCAGACGCGTGCGCTTTCGGCGCCCATCCGCCAAAGGCACAGGACGACGATGGCCAGTCCGGCCGCGCCGAGCAAGGGCCACCAGAGCAGCCCGCATAGGCCCAGTGCGCAGCCCACCGCGACGAGAATCGGATAGGGGCTTGCCGTGGTAAAGACGCCCAGGTCCTCGCCTGCGACGTCGCTGTTGCGCAGATCCGGTGCGTCCCCGTCGAGCCGTGCGTTGCGCTCGCCGATGACCGCGTAGATGCTGGTAAAGGTCAGCGCGGCGGTCATGATCGCGAGCATCGCCGTGCCGACCGTCTCTTCACGCGCGACGAACCAGTACGCGACGGCGATCGCTAGGCCGAATCCCGCCGAGCAGGCGAAGATGCCGACGAACGACCTCACGAGCCGGCAGGATCCCACAACGGGCGGCGGCCGCGAATCGGCGGCAGTTCGTCGAAGTTGAACTCCGCCGGCGGCGACGCGGCCAACCACTCGAGACTGTAGCCTCCCCACGGGTTCGCCGGCACGGGCGCGCGGCTCCGGCGCGCCGCTAAGACGCTCGTCACGACGTCAACGAAGAACGCGAGCACGCCCACCGCTAGGATCGCCGAGCCGGCCGTCGCCACGCCGTTGAGAAGCCCCAGGTGTCCCACGTTCGGGTACGTATAGACGCGGCGCGCCATGCCTTCGAGGCCCATGAAGGCCATCGGGACGAAGGTTACGTTAAAGCCCACGAACGTGCAGGCAAAGCACCATTTGCCCAACGTCTCGCTCAGGCGCACGCCGAACATCTTGGGAAACCAGAAGTAGAGCGCTGCGAAGAGTGCGAACATGCTGCCGCCGGCCAGCGTGTAGTGAAAATGCTGCACGATGAAGTAGCTGTCGTGAGCGCCGTAATCTATCGGCGGCGAGGCGATCATCACGCCGGTGATGCCCCCGATGAGAAAGTTGAGCATGAAGCCGATGGCAAAGAGCATCGGCGTCGTGAACTCGATCGAGCCTTTCCACATCGTCCCGATCCAGTTGACGAACTTCACGCCGGTCGGTACCGCGATTAGAAACGAGACGGCGGAGAAAAACGGATTGCTGACCGCGCCGGTCGTGAACATGTGGTGCGCCCAAACGCCGACCGAGAGCCCGGCGATCGCAAAGGCCGCAATCACCAGGCCGACGTAGCCGAAGACCGGCTTGCGCGAGAACGTCGCGACGATCTCGGTGACGATGCCGAAGTACGGCAAGATCATCACGTAGACTTCCGGATGACCGAAGAACCAGAAGAGGTGCTGGTACAGGATCGGGTTGCCGCCGTAGGCCGGATCGAAGAAGTTGCCGCCCAGGTGGCGATCTATAAGCAGCATCGCCAACACCGCGGTGAGCGATGGGAACGCCATCAGGATCAGCACGGCGGTCGCCACGATCTCCCACGCGAAGATCGGGATGCGCCACATCGTCATGCCCGGCGCGCGAAGGCAGAAGATGGTAACGAGCAGGTTGAGCGCCGTGAGAATGCTCGAGACCCCTGCGAGCAGCAGCCCGATGAGCCAAAGATCCTGGCCCGCGCCGGTTCCCTCCGCGATCTCCGAGAGCGGGGCATACGACGTCCATCCGTTTGCCGCCGCGCCGCCGTAACTGGCAAGGCCGCTAAAGACGATTATTCCGGCCAGCGCAAACATCCAGAACGCGGTCGCGTTGAGGCGTGGAAACGCGACGTCCGGGGCGCCGATCTGCAGCGGAATCAAGAAGTTTGCCAGGCCGAGCCCGAAGGGTGCGATGACGAAGAAGATCATCGCCGTGCCGTGCAGCGTGAAGACCTGATTGTACGCGTGCGCGCTGAGGAAATCGTTCTCCGGCCTGGCGAGCTGCGTGCGGATCAGGAGCGCCAAGATGCCGGCGACGACGAAAAACGCCATGGTCGTCGCCATGTACATGATGCCGATCTTCTTGTGATCGGTGGTCGTCATCCATGCGATCATGGCGTCTGCATTCCCCGAGAGGCCACGAAGCGATCGTATGCCGGGCTGGGAACGACCTTGACGTCGAAGGTCATCAGGGCGTGATCGAGACCGCAGAACTGGGCGCACCGCCCGAGGTAGGTTCCGGCTCGAGTCGGCGTTAGGTCGAACACGTTTCGCATGCCCGGTATCGCGTCGCGCTTGAAGAGGAACGCCGGAACCCAAAACGAGTGGGTGACGTCAATCGAACGCAGGTCTATCTCGGTCGTGCGGTCCAGCGGAAGGTAGAGGGTAGGGGGCGATTGCGGCGTGCCGACGGTCGTGATTCCGCCGGGATAGTCGAATCGCCACGACCAGCGAAACGCCGTCACCGCGATGCGGTCGTCGGGGCCGGCCACGGCGCGGTCCACCGGCAGTTCGGCGAGCATGCTTACGACGAAGAGCCCGATGACGATCAGGAGCGGCAGCGCTACGTAGAGGATTTCCAGCGGCTTGTTGCCGCTGAACGTCGCGGGACGCGGGTGGCGCGAGCGGCGGTAGGCGAGCAGGCACCAAAAGATGCAGCCGTACACGAAGAGCCCCACGGCCGCAGCGGCAGCGAGAAAGACGTACCAGTCCGCGCGCATCGTCGTGCCCTGAAGCGACGCGGGATCGAGCAGCCATCGCATCGTCTCGAAAGGTTACCCGAAAAGCGCATAAAGTATCGTGGCGCCGGGTAGCATTGCCTCGTGGCCGTCAATTTGGGTCGCAGAACTCGTCAGCGGACTCCGTTGCCGGTCCGCGCGCATCCGGTCGTGCTCGCAACGGTGCTCTTCCTTGCTTCCGACCTCATGTTTTTCGCCGCGCTTTTCGCGGCGTACTACGATCTGCGCGCCAACCGCGCGCAGTGGCCCCCGGCCGGCGTCCATCTCGACGCGGTCGAGGCGACGGTTGGGACGTTGCTCCTGGGCATCTCCAGCGTCGTGATGGTGTTGGCCACGCGCGCCATGGACCGCGGCGCGAATGGCGCCGCGCGCTGGTGGACCGGGACCGCCATCGTCGCAGCAGCGTCGTTCGTAGGGCTTTCTCTGCATGGGTATGCGCAGAACGGTTTCACCCCCGCGACCAACTCGTACGGTTCGATCTACTACACCCTCACCGGCTTTCATCTGCTGCACGTCGCCATCGGGATCGGCATCCTGGCGGCGTTGCTGATCGGGATGCGCAGCCCGGCTCTGCGGTCCCGCCATCGCCAGGGCGCCGAAGCGATGACGTACTACTGGCATTTCGTCTTCATCGTCTGGATCGGGATCTGGGGCTCGGTCTACCTGATTCAATGAAGCCCGCAGAACGCATCGTCGCAATCGCACTGGCCGTCGCGGTGTTGGGAAGCATCGGGTTTATCGTCGCCTACGCCGCCGGCGGCAACCATGCGGCGGAAGGCTCGGCGCTTGCCGTAGCGACCGCCGCCTTTGCTGCCGCGGCACTGGGCTGGGCATTCGGCATTCTTCCGCACGAACAAGTCGTGGATCTGCGCGATGAGTACCCCTCGCCGTCGGCCGAGCGGCGCCGAGAGGCGATCCAGGTGGACCGCGTCGAGGGCGACGTTTCGCGCGGCGGCGTGCTCCTGCGATTTCTCTACGCCGCGCTCGGCGTGTTCGCCGCGGCGCTGGTGGTGCCGCTGCGCTCCCTGGGGCCGGCGATTGACGACACGCTCTTCCATACGAAGTGGCGCCGGGGCTCGCGTCTCGTCCGCGAAGACGGGCGTCCGATTCGAGCCGGCGATCTCAACGTTGATTCGATCGTGACCGTCTTTCCGCAAGGCGCCGTCGGCGATCCGCGCTCTCAGACGGTCTTGATCCGGCTGCCCGGCGGGCTTGCGGACGCCACGCAAGGCTACGTTGCGTATTCGAAAGTGTGCACGCACGCGGGATGTCCGGTCGCGCTCTATCGCAGCACGGCCAAAGAGCTCATGTGCCCGTGCCATCAATCCGTGTTCGACGTCCTCGACGATGGTGCGGTCGTGTCGGGGCCGGCCGATCACGCCCTGCCGCGGCTGCCCATTGACGTTGGGGCGGACGGCTATCTGATTGCCGCCGGCGACTATCCCGAGCCGGTCGGCCCGGGCTTCTGGGAGCGCGCGTGATCGAGCGGCTGCTCCGTTGGACCGACGATCGGCTGGGTACCGCGCACTTCGTCAGTCACGCGCTGCGCAAGGCCTTTCCGGATCACTGGTCGTTCATGCTCGGCGAAATCAACGTCTATGCGTTCGTCATCTTGGTCGCGACCGGTACGTTCCTGGCATTCTTCTTTCATCCGGATGCCGGCACGACGGTCTACCGGGGGCCGTACTCGCTCTTGGACGGCACGACCGTTTCCAACGCGTACGCTTCCGCGCTCGACCTGAGCTTCGTGGTGAACGGCGGTCTCCTCATTCGCCAAGTCCATCACTGGACCGCCCTGCTCTTCGTCGCGGGCATCGTCGTCCACATGGCCCGCGTCTTCGTTACTGGAGCGTTCCGCAAGCCGCGCGAGATCAACTGGGTCATCGGCGGAATGCTCTTGCTGCTGGCGCTGCTGGCGGGCTTTCACCGGCTATTCGCTGCCCGACGATCTGCTCAGCGGCACGGGGCTGCGCATCTTCGACTCCGTCGCGCTCTCGATTCCCGTCGTCGGGACGTGGCTCTCGTCGCTGCTGCTGAACGGAACCTTCCCCAGCGATGCGATGCTGCCGCGGCTCTTCGTCGCGCACGTCTACCTGCTGCCCGCAGCGCTCGCAGCTCTGATGGGTCTGCACCTCGCGCTGGTCTGGCGCCAGAAGCACACGCAGTTCCCGGGGCCGGGCCGCACCGAAGAGAACGTCGTCGGTTCGCCGCTGTTTCCGCGGTATGCGGCCAAGTCGCTCGCACTGTTCTTCGCGGTGGCGACCGTGGCGATCGCCTTGGGTGCGTTCGTGCAGATCAATCCGATCTGGCTGTGGGGCCCATACCATCCTTGGCAAGTCGCCAGCCCCGCACAGCCGGACTGGTACGTGGGCTGGGTGGAAGGCGCCCTGCGCCTGGGGCCCGCGTTCGCGCTGCATCTGTGGGGGCACACGATACCCTCGCCGTTTTGGCCGTCGGTGCTGCTCCCGCTGCTGCTGTTTACGCTCTTGTTTCTGTGGCCGTGGATCGAGGCGGCGCTGCGAAGGGACCGCGCCGCGCATCACCTGCTCGATCGGCCGCGAGACGAGCCGCTGCGGACGGCTTTCGGCGTCGCGGCCGCGCTATTCGCGCTGGGATTGACGCTGGCCGCGAGCGGCGACGTGCAGGCGCGATACGTGCATCAGTCCATTACGGCGATCACGCACTTCTACCAAGCGTTTTGCGTGATCGCGCCGCCGGCCGGCTTCTTCATCGCATTCGCGCTCGCGTCGGAGCTTCGTCAAAGCGGCGGCGTGCATCGAGCCCCTCGCATCCGGCTGCGGAAAAACGCGCGCGGCGGGTTCGACGAGGAGTCTCTGCCGTAATGGAAGCGCTCGACCGGCTCGCGGATGGTTCGTTTGCTTGGCACATGGTCGAGCATCTGGCGCTGTTGTACGTCGTTCCGCTGCTCGTGCTGCTGGCGCGGCCCTTTACGATCTTTCGCGCCTGCGTCGGGCGGCCCATCGCCGCGAACGTCGTGCGCCGGACGCGAGCGCTGCACGTGCTGGGGCATCCGGCCGTGGCCCTGGTGTTGGTGACGGGCTACCTGTGGGTGCTGCACTTCTCGCCGCTCTACGAGAGCGCGCTCGAGCGCCCGCTCGTTCACGCCGGCGAACACGCTTTGCTGCTCGTCGCCGGGACCATCTTTTGGCTGCCGGTCCTCTGTCCGCCGCCGCTGCGCGTGCTTCCCTATCCGACGCGGCTGCTCTACTTGATGCTCGCGCTTCCGCAAGGGGCGCTGGTCGCCTTGGCGATCTACGGTGCGCGCGCGCCGCTGTATCCGCATTACGCGGCGCTGATGTCGCCCGCGGCGGCGCTGGCGGATCAGCAAAATGGTGCGGCGCTGATGTGGATCGGCGGGGGAAGCATCGTCTTTATCGCGTTCCTGGCCACGCTCGCAGCCTGGGCGTCGCACGAGAACGTCGCCGACCTGGGTGCAGAAGCGGCATGAAATTTCTGTTCGTTCTAGGGTCGCTATGAGCCAGCTGCTACTGGCCATTGTGTTCACGGGGCGAGCGCTCTACGCAATGCACTGTGCGTCCTGCCACGGCGACGTCGGCCAAGGTTCCAACGTCGCACCCTCGCTGTTTGCTTACTCGGCTGCCGATATCCATCTCATGCTCGATACCGGCCGCATGCCGGCGTCGGTGCCTTACGTTGACGAGATACGCCAGCGACCGGCCTTCACCCAGCCGCAGATGACTGCGATCGTCGCCTACGTGCTATCGTTCAGGCCGCGGGCAAATCGCACGCTGCCGCTCGTGATGCCGGGGAACGTCGAGCACGGACGCGCGCTTTTTATGGAGAACTGCGCCGCCTGCCACGGGCCGACCGGGAGCGGCGCGTCGGTCGGTTCGAACGACGTCGCCCCATCGCTGGCGAACGCCACGATGTTTCAGGTCGCCGAAGCAGTCCGCGCGGGGCCCGGCATCATGCCCGTCTTTGGCCCCGACGTGCTAAGCGATCGAGACGTAGACGACATCGCGCACTACGTGAACGCCATGCAAACGAAGACCCAAGGCGCAGAACGCGCGAATGCCGGCGGGGCTGCGCTGGGCCACGTTGGGCCGGTCGCCGAAGGCCTCGTCGCGTGGGTCTTTGGCATCGGCGCGCTCCTCCTCTTCGTCCGCACCATCGGCACCACCGACTAACCCCCGCGTGTCATTCTGAGCCGACCGTGTCATCCTGAGCAATGTCATCCTGAGCAATGTCATCCTGAGCCTGTCGAAGGACTGTCGAAGGACGGGGGATCTCGGCGATCCCTGCGGACGATGACGCCGGCGATCGCCAAGCGGGCTAACCGTGCTCGTATGCGTCAGCTCCTCCTCGCAGGCGCAGTGATACTCGTCCCCCAAACGCGCGTTCTCGAACGTCGGATGCCGCGAGCTATGCCGTAGCATTCGGGGAACGTCCGCACACCTCGCTCGGCGAGCGCTCGCAAGCCGAATCTAGGATACCCGTTCCGCCTGAGTCGCGATATACTGAGCTGTGAATCGGAGGCCGATGTGCCTGAGGTAGCGACCGACAGTGGCGACCTGAAGTCCCTGTCCATGGCGAAACTGCTGGCGAAGCTCGGGTCGTCGGCGGATGGGCTGACTCAAGCGGAAGCGACGAGTCGTCTGGGGGAGTACGGCCCCAACGCTATCGCCGAGAGGAAATCCAACGCTATCCTTAAGTTCCTGACGTATTTCTGGGGACCGATTCCTTGGATGATTGAGGCCGCCGTAATCCTCTCGGCAGTCGTCCGGCACTGGCTCGATTTCGGCGTGATCCTCTTGCTGCTGTGTTCCAATGCCGTCGTTGGATTTTGGGAAGAGCATCAAGCGGGTAATGCCATCGCCGCGCTCAAGTCGAAATTAGCCGTTAAAGCTCGCGTTCTCCGCGACGGCAAGTGGAGCGACCCGAACGCGTCCGGCCTCGTACCGGGCGACGTCATTCGGGTGCGCTTGGGCGACATCGTGCCTGCCGACGCGCGCCTGCTGCCGGGCGATTCGATCGAAGTGGATGAATCGGCTTTGACCGGCGAGTCCCTGCCGGCCGCGCGCGGACCCGGCGAAGCGGTATTTTCCGGTTCGATCGTGCGTCGTGGTGAGGCCAGCGCCATGGTGTATGCGACCGGTTCGCATACGTACTTCGGCAAGACGGCGCAGCTGGTTCAAGAGGCCCGAACCGTCTCTCATTTCCAACGTGCCGTGCTCAAGATCGGCGACTATCTGATCGTGCTTGCAGGCGCCCTCGTGCTTCTGATCGTCGTCTTCGCAATGTTGCGGCACGACCCGCTGCTCGACACGTTGGAATTCGCATTGGTGCTTCTCGTCGCCGCCATCCCGGTGGCGATGCCGACGGTCCTCTCCGTGACCATGGCCGTCGGCGCGAAACTCCTCGCAAAAAAGCAGGCGATCGTGACGCGCTTGGCAGCGATCGAAGAGCTGGCCGGCGTGGACGTGCTCTGCTCCGACAAAACCGGAACGCTGACCGAGAACGAGCTGGCCCTCGGCGCCCCTTTCTGCGTACGCGGTGTTGCCGGCAACCAGGTCGTTCTCGCCGCCGCGCTTGCCTCGCGCGCTGAAAACAAAGACGCCATTGACCTTGCCGTGCTCGCCGGCGTAAAGGACGCCGAACTCAAAGGCTACCGCGTTCTCCAGTTCCAGCCGTTCGATCCGGTGCACAAACGTAGCGAAGCGACGGTCGAAGACGCGGACGGCAAGCAGTTCCAAGTGGCAAAGGGAGCGCCGCAAGTGATTTTAGAGATGTCGACGGACGCCGCCGACGTCAAAGCCGCCGTGGATGACGCCGTGAGTCACTTTGCCGCGCGTGGCTTCCGCTCCTTAGGCGTCGGGCGAGCAGATCGGGACGGCAAGTGGAAGTGTGTGGGCGTTCTGCCGATGTCGGACCCACCCCGCCCGCAAGCTAAAGCGACCATTGCGGAAGCCACGCAAATGGGCGTGCACGTCAAGATGGTAACGGGCGATGCAATCGCCATCGCACGAGAGATGTCGCGGGAGCTCGGCATGGGAGCCAATATTCTCGACGCGAGCAGCCTGCACGACGCGAAGAAGTCCGACGCCGCAAAAGAGGACGAGTCGATCGAGGATGCAGACGGCTTTGCGCAAGTCTTCCCCGAGGACAAATTCCACATCGTCGAAGTCCTGCAGAAGGACGGGCACATCGTGGGCATGACCGGTGACGGCGTCAACGACGCCCCAGCGCTAAAGAAAGCCGATTGCGGTATCGCCGTCTCTGGCGCGACCGATGCCGCGCGCGCGGCCGCCTCCATCGTGCTACTTGCGCCCGGACTCTCCGTCGTCATAGATGCTATCAAGGAGAGCCGCCGCATATTCAAGCGGATGAATAGCTATGCGATCTATCGCATCGCCGAAACCTTGCGTGTCCTGTTGTTTATGGTTCTCGCAATCCTCGCCTTCAATTTCTATCCGGTGACCGCGGTGATGATCGTCATGCTCGCGTTGTTGAACGACGGAGCGATCCTGTCCATCGCGTATGATAACGCCGGATTCCGAAACGTGCCGGAGGCCTGGAACATGCGGCTGGTGCTCGGCGTCGCCACGGTGCTCGGCGTCGTCGGGGTCGCGACGGCGTTTGGCCTGTTCTATCTGGGCGAGCGCGTGTTTCACCTCGATCGCTCGCACGTGCAGACGCTGATGTACCTAAAGCTTTCCGTGGCCGGGCACTTAACGATTTTTCTTACGCGGACGCGTGGTCCGTGGTGGTCCACGCGCCCGGCGAACATTCTCTTGTTCGCGGTGCTCGGCACGCAGGCTATAGCTACGCTCATGGCGATCTTCGGGTTCGGGATCGTGACGCCGCTCGGATGGCAGTTGGCGGCCTTCGTCTGGGGCTATGCCATCGTCTGCGCGCTATTGACCGATCCGGTGAAACTCCTGGCCTATCGCATACTCGACCCGCCACCGGCCCCAGCGCGTTCTTCGGCCCCGAAGCCGCCCGATGGTACACTAAAGGTAGCCGCAGCGACCTGATCGGCACCCAATTGAGAAAGAAGCGTTAACTTGCGCACCATAGATTCGGCATCGTCCCATCCGGCCACAGAGGGGGAGGACTTTCTCTTCGACGCAACGTTGTCTACGGCGGTCGCCGCAGACGGCGAACGGCAACGGCAGGAGCCTCTTCCCAAGGGCCCGCTTACGCCGGATCTGCTCGACAAAATGAATCGCTACTGGCGCGCCGCGAACTATCTGACCGTCGGCCAGATCTACCTCTTTGAAAATCCCTTGCTGCGCGAACCGCTCAGAGCGGAGCATATTAAGCCGACGCTGCTCGGCCACTGGGGCACGTCGCCCGGACAAAACCTCATCTACGTTCATTTGAATCGCCTGATCAAAGAGCACGATGCCGACGTCATTTACGTCTCGGGCCCGGGTCACGGCGGCCCGTCGCTCAACGCGAGTTCGTACCTCGAAGGCTCGTATACGGAAGTTCACCCGGAGATTACGCCGGACGAGAACGGTCTGCGGCTTCTCTTTCGGCAGTTCTCGACGCCGGGCGGCGTACCGAGCCATTGTGGGCCTCACGTTCCCAACTCCATGCACGAAGGCGGGGAACTCGGCTACTCGTTGATTCACGCGTTCGGCGCGGCCTTCGACAATCCGGATCTGATCGTGGCCTGCGTGGTCGGCGACGGCGAAGCCGAGACGTGCCCGCTCGAGGGAAGTTGGAAGTCCGTCAACTTCCTAAATCCAATCCGCGACGGCGCCGTCTTGCCGATCCTCCATCTCAACGGCTACAAGATCTCCGCGCCGACGGTGCAAGCGCGGAGCAGCGATGAGGATTTGAAGGCGCTCTACACTGGGCGCGGCTACCATCCCTATTTCGTGGAAGGCTACGATCCCCAAGTCGTCCACCAGCTGTTGGCGGAGGCGCTCGACTCGTGTTACGCGGAGATTCGAACGATTCAGCGCGAAGCGCGTACGAACGGCTTCAAAAAGCAGCCCGTCTGGCCCATGATCGTCCTGCGCACGCCCAAGGGTTGGACTTGCCCGAAAGAGGTGGACGGAATCCCGCTCGAAGGCACCTTCCGCGCCCATCAAGTCCCGATCGCGACGGTCAAGGAGAGCCCTGCCCATCTGAAGATTCTCGAAGCGTGGATGAGAAGCTACAAACCGGAGGAACTCTTCGACGAACGCGGCGCCTTCATTAAGGAATTGGCGGAGCTCGCGCCGGCCGGTAATCGCCGCATGGGCGGAAGTCCGCACGTTAACGGCGGCCGGGTGCTGTGCGCGCTGGACATTCCGGATTTTGCGGATTATGCGCTCGATATTCCCGGGCCGGGCCGAGTGGTCGCTGAAGCCCCGCGAAAACTCGGCGTCTTCTTCAGGGACATTTTCAAGCTCAATCCAACGAACTTCCGCATATTCTCTCCGGATGAGACCAACTCCAATCGTCTGAACGCCGTCTTCGAGGCGACCAAACGCACCTTCATGGCAGCGCAGGTTTCGATAGACGACGACCTTGCCCCGGATGGGCGGGTCATGGAGGTGCTCAGCGAACATTGCTGTCAAGGGTGGCTCGAAGGGTACCTACTGACCGGGCGGCACGGCATGTGGTCTTCCTACGAAGCGTTCGCGCAGGTCGTGGATTCGATGCTCACCCAACACGCCAAGTGGCTCGAACAGTGCGGTGACTTTCCCTGGCGCAAACCGCTCGCATCCTTGAACGTTTTCCTAACGAGTCACGCGTGGCGGCAGGACCACAATGGTTTCAGCCATCAGGCGACCGGGTTCGTAGATAACGCGTTGGCTCGCCGGAGCGACACCATCCGAGCGTACTATCCGCCGGACGGCAACTGTCTGCTGAGCGTCTTCGATCACTGCCTGCGCAGCCGCAACTACGTCAACATCGTCACCTGCGGCAAGCAGCCGCAGCTTCAGTGGTTGACCATGGACGAGGCGCGGGAGCATTGTTCGCGCGGCGCCTCGACCTGGGCGTTTGCGACCAACGACGGCGGGACGGAGCCGGACGTCGTGCTCGCCTGCGCGGGCGACGTACCGACGATCGAGACCTGCGCGGCCTCCTGGCTGCTCCAGAAGTACGTCCCCGGTATCAAGGTCCGCGTCGTCAACGTCGTGGATTTGAGCGTACTCATGATGCCGGCGGATCACCCGCATGGCATGGACAACATGTCCTTCGACGCGCTCTTTACAAAGGAGGCGCCGGTCATCTTCGCCTTCCACAATAATCGCTGGCTCATTCACACGATGGTCCACGGGCGCTCGAACGAAGCACGCTTTCACGTTCGCGGCTACATGGATCGCGGCACGACGACCACGCCGTTCGACATGGTCGTATTAAATGAAATGAGCCGCTACCATCTTGCCATTGACGCCCTCAAGTACGTGCCGCGGCTGCGGTCCGTCACCGCGGACGTCGTAGACATGTTCGCCCGAAAGCTCTACGAGCACCACGCCTATATTCGACAGCATTTGGCAGACATGCCGGAGATCCGTAACTGGCAGTGGACGGCCGATTTCAGCGAGCCGAGTGCTCCGGCGCCTCCTGCCAAGGGACATCCGCGCGCAAAGCTGTTCAGCGATAGCTAACGTGAAGGCGTTAATGGTCTTCGACCTCGATGGTACGCTGGCGCCCAGTAAATCGCCGATTGACGACGAGATGGGAACGCTGCTGGAAGCCCTGCTCGGTGTGGTAAAGGTGGCGATCATCTCGGGCGCGGCCTTCGCCCAATTCGATACGCAAGTTCTCGCTCGTATTCCGCAACGTGACCGCTTTGATAGATTGTCCCTCCTGCCGACGTGCGGTACCAAGTTCCTACAGTACCGCGACGGCTGGCACGAGCTCTACTCCGAAGATCTCTCCAAAGCGCAGCAGCAGCAGATCGTCGGGGCGCTGAACGAGGCGGTGGCTGCGACCGGATTCCAGGCAAAAAAAACGTGGGGCGATCCGATCGACAACCGGGGAACTCAGATCACGTACTCGGCGTTGGGCCAACAAGCTCCGCTGGACGAAAAGGAAAAGTGGGATCCCGACTTCTCGAAACGCGAGAAGATCAAGGCCATCCTCGATAAGACGCTGTCGGGCTTCTCCGTTCGGCTGGGTGGCTCGACCTCAATTGACGTGACGCTTCCCGGCATAGACAAAGCCTACGGGATGAGAAAGTTGCGAGACACTCTGGGCATTCCGATTGAGGAGATGATCTATGTAGGCGACGCCTTGTTTCCGGGTGGAAACGATGCGCCGGTACGAGAAACCGGCGCCGTTTGCATCCAAGTGAAAGATCCGGATGAGACCAAACGCGTCATCGAAACCGCCATTGCCTGCTCGGATGGCCTGGCTTGACCCTACGCCTCTACCTCGTTCGTCACGGCGAAACCGCGTGGTCGCTCTCCGGCCGGCATACCGGTCGCACGGACATCCCGTTGACCGCGCATGGCGAAGATGAGGCGCGCGGACTGAATCGACGGCTAGCCCCGATTACGTTTTCCGCCGTGCTGACGAGTCCGCTGCAGCGCGCGCGACAAACCTGCGAATTGGCAGGTATCGGTCCGCCTGCGCAGATCGAGCCGGACCTCGAGGAGTGGGATTACGGCGACTACGAGGGGCTGCGATCGGTGGACATTTGCAAGGAGCGACCGGGCTGGAATCTCTTTCGGGACGGTTGCCCCCACGGCGAAACGCCGGCGCAGGTGTCCGCCCGCGCCGATCGGCTCATCGAGCGCGTCGGCACGCTGGATGGGAACGTTGCGCTCTTCTCGCATGGCCAAATGGGGTGCGTGCTGGCCGCGCGCTGGATCGGACTGGCCGTGATCGAGGCGCAGCATTTCTTGGAAGACCCGGCGTCGCTAGGAATACTCGGTTACGATCCGAGCCACCCCGACGTGCGCGCGATCGCGCTTTGGAACGCCACCTAGCGCACAATTACGACCATCCTAAGCGGAGGTGCCTCTTGAACGATCCTGGAGCGAACGAAGATCTACGCGAAGGCCGGCAGCGCTACCTCGAGCAGTACGAGTTTCCGCTGTTTAGCCACATTGACTTTCGCGTGAGCGACGCGCAGGCCGTGAGGCCCTTCTACGACGCCCTCATGGCGCTGTTCGGTACCGAGCCCACGACGGTGCGAACCGCGCGCTACGGATATACGCGGCGTTATGGCCCTATCCGAGCAGATTTCTTCAACGTCTACGAAGATCCGCAGGCACGCCCCACGGCAACGCGCATCGCCTTGGCGGCGCCGAGCAGAGCGTTCGTGGACGAGGTCGCGCGCGTCGTTCGCGAGCAAGGTGCGCGCAACGTAGAGGGGCCCGCTTATTTCGAGCAGCACCATCCGACGTTCTACGCGGTCTTCTTCGAAGACCCGCTGGGCAACCGTTTGGAAGTGACCCACCACCGGATGGACAAATAAAGCGCATCCTTACGTGACCGTCATCTCTTCGAGTTGACGCAGCAGCGCCTCCCATGCGACGACGAGCTCCCGGCTGCGCAGTTTCAGGCCGGCGAGTTCCTCGCTGAGCGCCCACGATTTTGCGGGGTCGGTATTTATTTCGGGCGACTCGAAGAGAAGCTCGATCTCCCTGACGCGGGCATCGAGGCCTTCGATCTCGCGCTCGATTCGCTCGATCTGCCCCTTTAGCTGCGAGCGCGCGCGCAGCGGGGTGTGACGCGACGCCTTGGCGCGCCCGCTTGACTCTTCGGCCGCGCGCTCGATGGCCGCCTCGTCACGCTCGCGCTGGGCCGCCTCGTACGCGTCGTAGCCGTTGTCCGCCAGCCCCCACGCGCCGCGTTCGATCCACAAGACCCGATCGCACAGGCGCGAGAGAAGATAGCGATCGTGCGAGACGACGACGATCGTTCCCTCATAGTCGCACAGGACGCTTTCGAGTGCTTCGCGGCTATCAATATCGAGATCGTTGGTCGGCTCGTCGAGCAGCAACACGTCGGCCGCGCGCGCCATCAGTCGCGCCAGCATGATGCGGCGCCGCTCCCCGCCGGAAAAATCGCGCACGGCTTTGTCGGCGGCGTCGCCGCTGATCCGCATGCGGCCGAGCAGTCCGCGCGCCTCCTGCGGGGTCAGGGCGGCGCCGTCGAGCACGGCTGCGAGCGCGCTCTCCTCGACGTCGAGTTGCTCGTGCGAGTTCTGAGCAAAGTACGCGACCTGCGCCGCGGGGTTGAAGACGACCGAACCGCCGTCCGCCTGCGCTGCCCCGGTGAGTATCTTCAGAAGCGTGGACTTTCCCGAGCCGTTCGGGCCGACGATGCCCAGGCGCTCTCCGCGCTCGACGTTGAACGTTAGCTCGCGGAAGAGCGGCTGGTCGTACGCCTTGCTTAAGCCCTGAACTTCGAAGGCAAACCCGTTGCCGGCGCGCCGCGATGGCCGCAGGCGGACGGATATCCGGCGCTCGGGAGTTGCGGGAGGCGGGGCTTCCATCGTCGCTTCTACGCGCGCGAGCTGCTTCTCGCGACTGCGGACTTGGCTGTAATCCGAGGAGGTGTGCGTCGCGCGCAGGCCGGCGATCGTCCTGCGCCGCTTGTCGCGTTCGGCGACGAAGGTTTCGTACTCGCGCCGCTCCGCCTCGAGTCGCAACTCTTTCGCCGCGACGTACGCAGTGTACGCGGGCCGTTCGGGTGCGTAGGCGTGCAAGCGCCCCCGCTCGATCTCCCAGATGCGTGTGGCTATCCGGTCGAGAAAGTAGCGGTCGTGCGAGACGACGATGTAACCCCGGTGATCGTTCGAGACGAACGATTCGAGCCAGCGAATCGTTGCGACGTCGAGATGGTTCGTCGGCTCGTCGAGAATGAGGTAGTCCGGCTCGTCAATGAGCACGTGCGTTAGCGCTACTTTCGCCCGCTGGCCGCCCGAAAACGAGCGTAGCGGACGATCGTATTCCGTTGGTGCGAAGCCGAACGCGGAGAGCATGGTGCGCAGCGCTTTGTTGCGCATCCCCGCCTCTTCGTGCGGAGCCCTGGCCAGTGCGGCATCTATGAGCTCTTGCAGCGTCGCCTCGGTCTCGTCCGCGACGCCCTGCGCGAGATACCCGAGCTTGCGTCCCTTCGCCCGTACGACGGTGCCGCCGAACGGCGGCTCGACGCCGGCGAGAAGGCGCAGGAGCGACGATTTCCCCGCGCCGTTGGGGCCTACGAGCCCGATGCGTTCGCCGTCGTTGAAAACGCCGCTAAGACCCGAGAATACCTCTCGAGCCCCATAGTGACATTCGAGATCGGAAAACCGCAGCAGTTCCACGCCGGTTCGTACATTCGAGCGGGTCCATCCTCGGCCTGTCTACCCCAACGCATCAATGAGCTCCGCTTAACGCTGCTCTCAGCACGGCGTGGTAAAAAGTGACGGTATGAATGAGGGTCGCATAGCAGTCATTGATGATGAGCCGCGCATTCGGACGTTACTCGACATCGAGCTCCATCACGCCGGATTCCAGGTGCGTTCGGCCGGCGATAGTGCTGCCGGCTTCGAGCTCGTTCGCGACTGGCAGCCCGATCTGGTTCTCCTCGACGTCGTGATGCCGCATTTCGGCGGCCTGGAGTTGCTGCCGTTGCTGCGCCGCGTCACGCAAGCGCCGATCGTGCTGATAAGTGCGAAAAATAGAGTTGCCGATAGAGTATTCGGCCTTCGTCGGGGCGCCGAGTTTTACTTGGCGAAGCCGTTCGAGATGCCCGAGCTTGTTTCGTTGATCGGCGCTGCCCTGCTCGGACCGAGGGCCGGAAAAGCGGAATATCTAACCTTCCACGACCTCAAAATGAATGCTCGCGAACGTACGGCGGAGCGAGCGGGGGTACCGATTCAGTTGACGCCTCGCGAATTCGAGCTGTTGGCGACCCTCGTACGTCAGCCAAGGCGGGTGTTTAGTCGTGAGGAGCTGCTCGAGCGCATCTGGGATGAAAAGGAAATCGGCTTGGGGACCGTGGACACGTATATCTCGTTGCTGCGCCGTAAGGTGGATCGCCCGTTCCGGGAATCGCTCATCCACAACGTCCGCGGGTCCGGCTACTGTATTCGACAATCGGAGATCGGCACGCGGATGTCCGGCGATGCTCCCGGCACGTACGTCAAGTCCCGGTCAATCCGAGGCGAAATCTAAAAGCCGAAGAACCAGTTCGCCCATCGCAGGGCGCAGTGCAGGCGGGAGAACCTAAGTGCTCGCCGCGCGCTCGATGGGGCAGTACTGATAGCGATGGTCGTAACAGTTTCGCACCAAAGGAGTTACCGGCACGTCGCCGGGCAATACGTAACCGGCCGGCGGTCCGGGTAGCGGCATGTGGTTGATCCCGTGTGCGAAAGGATCTTCGTCGAGAGGGAAGCGGATGGGCCAAGGAACCGAGCCGGTTTCGACGGTTCCGTCGGCATAATGGACGAGGTAGCGAACGTAGTAATACACGTAGGCGCCGTCGGTCCAGCGCTTTTGCGGGTAGAGTAGGCCTTCGGGCTGAGGCTTGCTGTTGACGCCCGCGATATCCAGCGAGTCTCTCCTCGCCGACGCCGGCATTGGCGCTGGAGTCGCGATCCCCGCTAACGGACTGTTTTTCGCGCTGAGGAGCGCCGCAGTCCGCGCAAGGGCCCGAGCGTCGCGTTGGAGTTGCGCGGCGACGTGATCCCTCGCGATCGTCTTGACGATAGGTTCGCGATGTTCGGCTAGGTGCGACGGCTGCGGAGGTTCTGCGGTGGGTTGCGGCTCGGTTGCCGCGCGAGGGCGAGGGAGCGGCTGCGGCGGCGATTGCTTCGGCTGGCGCGCCGGCCGCGGTCGAGCACTCCGTTCGATTCGAAGGGCAGTGGAGCTCACGACGATCGTCGGCTGTCGCTCGTTTGGCGGCAAAACGACGGATAAGAGAAATCTAGCGACGACCGAAAGGAGCAGAACGTGCAGCGTCCCCGAAAAGAGGGTGTACCAGAACAGGGGGCGCGCCCGTTTCGTTCTGCGGATGCTTATCGCCAACTCGCCGAATGGCAGCGGTACGATCAGTCGCATGCCGCAGAAACGATAACCAACGAACCTTTGCCGGTCCTTTACACGACGTTAAGCGGGCTGGACCAGGCGGGGCACGCCCGTAGCGAGGCTCGTCCCCGCTTCGGGTCGCGCGTCTGATGCGGGGAACGAGAGTATGCACTCCAGGCCGCCTCCGGCGCGATTGTGGAGGTCGATCGAGCCGCCCGAACGCTCCACGATCCGTCGAATTATTGCCAGACCAAGCCCCGAGCCCGGAACGTTCGCGCCTGCCTCGCCGCGATAAAAGCGGTCGAAGGCACGATCGAGGTCTGCTTCGCTCATTCCGGGGCCTCGATCCATAACGCGTAATCGTAACGTCGAATCGATCCGGTAAAGGTCGATCTCGAGAGGGGAGTTCGGCGCATACTTCTCGGCGTTATCCATCAGTGCGGTTAGTGCGCTGCGGATGTCGGAGAAGCGGGCTTCGACGATGCCCTCGTGGAGCGTGCCCACTTGGATGCTTTGGTTACCTTTGAAGGGGTGAGTCCGCACGAACTCGAGGAGCAACGCGCGTAAGTCAACCGGTTCCGGCGCCTCGTCGGATTCCTCAAGCCGTGCCAGGACGATGAGGTCTTCGATGAGGCCGCGCATCCGCCGGCTCTCCGTTAGCATATTATCGATCGCCGCTTCGGTGCGCGCATCCGAGGCGCAGAGACTTAAGGCGCTCAAGTGCCCCATGATCACGGTCAGCGGCGTTCGAAGCTGGTGTCCGGCATCTGCAACGAACTGCTGCATCTCTGATTCGGTGCGCGTCCGCTCTGCGAATGCCTTCCTTACGGCCTCCACGGCTCGATTGTATGCGCGAGCGAGTTCGCCCAGTTCGCTAGGATCGTTCGTACGTACGGATTCGACGTGAAAATCGCTGTTGCCCAGCCGCGTCAGCGCGGCAGTCGTGCGCGCGAGCGGCTCCAGCGCACGCCGCGCCGTCGACGAGCCCACCACTAATCCGGTGCCGACGATCGCCAGAAAGATGCAGGCGACGAGTGCCGGGATGTACTCGTTCGTCCACGCCACCCGCTGCGGGTTAATGCCTAAGATGACTTCGCCGCCCTTCACGCTTACGCGAATGGGATGCGCTCCCGCCAGTACGAGACTCGGAGAAAATACAGGAGGTGGGAAACGCGGCGGCCGCAAGAAGGGCTGCGCGGCCGGAAAGCGATTGTGAGGAATGACGACCGCCACGACTCCCTCCGACGCCAGATGCGCGACGATCGACGGCGCTGCACGCTCCAGCGACCCATCGCGCGCGACGTAATACCCTACCATGTCCGGCAATCCGCGTGCTGCGCCGGCAAGGGTCTGGTTCAGGCTCTGCCCGAGAATCTGCACTAGGACGAAGACCGCCATCGTAGACGCAATGCCGGCGAGGGCGAGCGCAGTCAGCAGGTGGTAGGCGAGAAGTCTTGACTTAAGGCTTCGCATCGTTCGAGGACGGCGTCCGTCGCAGGACGTAACCGACGCCGCGAATGCTGTGCAGCAGCGGTTCGTCGAACGGAGCGTCAATCTTGGCGCGTAAGTAGCAGATGTACGTGTCGACGATCCCGTCGCTAACGTCGCGATCGGGCCAAAGACGCTCGATCAACTCTTGGCGGGTGAAAACGCGACGGGGTTCCTTCGTCATCACGGTCAAAAGGTCGAACTCGCGGCTCCTTAGCTCGATGGGAACCCCATCACGTTCGGCAGTCCGCTGCCGGAGATTGAGAGCGAGCCCGCCGAAGCGCAAGAAATCGGGTCGGCGAAGCGCGGGCCGGCGCAAGGCCGCTCGGAGATGCGCCAGGAGCTCTCGCATTTCAAAGGGTTTTGCGAGGTAGTAATCTGCTCCGTTCGCTAGACTCGCGATCTTGTCTTTTGCCGAACCTCTGGCGGTCAGCATCACGATCGGCGCCTGCGTTACTTGCCGCAACAGCGGCAGCAGCGAGATGCCGTCAATATTCGGCATGACGATATCGACGATTAGAACGTCGGGGTCCCAATTCCGGACGAGGTCGAATCCCGTCGCACCGTCGGCCGCCGCGCGCACGTCGAAACCGATGTGGCCCAACTCGATCTCCAAGAAGTGCCGAATGCCGGGTTCGTCGTCGATTAAGGCGACGCGGGATGCAGTCATGACCGATACGCTACGCGAGAAACCTTGGAGGGTTCTAAGGGCCGCCCGAACGGCTAAGGCGGCCCTTCTCCTGGTGCGAGCGCTTGCGGAGAAGCAGCGATCCGCAACAGAAAGCTCCCGGCATCGGGACGGAAATCACCGGCCGGCGGTCCTCCACCGGGGAATCCTCCTGGTGGAGGACCTGCCGGAGAACCCGCGGGTGGAGGGCCACTTGCCTCGTCGCCCGTCTGCGACGGGCCCAGCTTTGACTGAAACTGTTCCTCTTGGGCGAGTAGGATCCGATCTTCGTACGGCGATAGGATCGCGTCGATCTGCTTGGCGGCATCGTCGAAACGAAGACTGCCTGCGTCGAATCGCTCGACTATCGCTTGAACCTGCGATCGGTGCGTTTCGCTCAAGGCATTGAAAGCGGCGACGCTCGCATCGTGGCGAGCCTGCTCGAAGTCCGCGGAGCCCGAAGGCGCTGCATCGAAGGGCGGCGCCTGCGCGAGCGCGGTGGCAGGGAATGCCAGCGATAAGAGGACCACGGCGAGGAGTTTGCGACAGTCGTGCATGCGAGTTGCCGCTAACGCTACCAATGTAACCTGAGGCGACGATTAACCCGGAGTTAACTGGCGGCGTCTTCGTCGCACAGCGGAAAGTCCGGTAACTTAAGACGGCCGCAACCGTCACCTCAGGATTTGTTCGTAGCATATCGTCGGCAACGACATGAACCAACCGACCCGATCGCTGTTCGCGGTTCTTGCCCTGATTTGGTGCGTTCTTCCGATCGCCGTCATCGCGCAATCGGACGCAGGAACGGTTCGCGTTATTGCGGTCGAAGGTAAGACGAACTCGCCGATAGGGGGTGCTCGAGTCATCCTCGACGGGACGCTGCGGGCATCCGCTGTGACCGCCGCCGGCGGGACGGTGGACTTTTCGGACGTGGACGCCGGCATCTACACGACGCGCGTGTTGAAGCCGGGTTACGCGACCGTAACCAGCCCGGCGTTCGAAGTCCTGGCAAATCGCATCGTGACGGTACGCGTCGTGCTCTCCGCGGTCGAGAGATTGAAAACCATTGGAGAAGTTCGCGCGAGATCCACGTCGGTAAGCTCGACGGCCGCGATAAATCAATCGTCGGCGCAGCGCCGCCTTTCCGACGATTTGGCAAGCGCGCTGAACAAACTCTCGGGCGTCAGCGTATCCACTAACGGAAACGACAGCGACGCCACGCAAACGATCTCGCTCGAGGGCCACGATGCAAGTCAGACCCAGTTGACTCTAGACGGAATCCCGCTCAACGTGCCTGGAAGTGCGGGCAATCTTGGAATGTTCGCCTCGGACTTGTTCGCCGGCGCCTCCGTCAGCTTTGGCCCCAGCATCGGAGGGCTCGGTGGCTCGGTGAACTTTACCACGCTCCAGCCTACGTTGAGCTGGCTCACCCAGCTGGCACTCTCCAGCGGCAGCGACGGGCGCTATAACTATAGTCTCGGCGAAAGTGGATCGCTGGGGAAGCTCGGACTTGCCGTGCAGACGGTTTATAGGCTGAGTCCGAGTCTCGTGGACGGTGACCGATACGCAGATGCTAGCGGGCAGGACTACGTTCACGAAGGGGACAGCGATTACGACGGAAACCTCGTGAAGCTGCAGTATCGGTTAGGCGATGCGCAGACGGTCAGCGCGACGTACCTGAACTCCGGCCGTACGACCGATCTCGTCTGTCTAACACAGTACGCGGCGCCGGCTCTGCCGTGCGGCTACGGCCCCGGGAACACCGCCCGATTCGAGACCCAGCTCTACTCGCTTGCCGACGATGCTCTCGTCGGCGCGACCCAAGTGCAGGGTTCGCTCTTTTCGATGTCGTTCGGAAACGACTACGACGCACTCAATCGCACCGTCGCCGTCTCGACGCTCGGCGGGGCGATCGCCCCAAGCCCGTCTCCTCTTGCGTACTCTGGACTCGGGCGCGTTCGCGGATTCTCGATCGACGCGCTCCTGCCGTCCAAAGAGCGGCACACGGTGTCGATACAAGCCTATGGGACTCAGTCTTCTCAGGTCACGACTCCGTCAATACCCTCCGCCGGTCAATTCTACAGCGGATCGAGCGCGTCGCACTATGGGGTACTGCAAGTCACGGACACTATCCGCGCCAACGCAAAACTGACGTTGGCTGGTTCGCTGGGCGCCAGCGCCGCGGTCGCCGGTGCCGGTACGATCGCCAGCGCAAGCGCCACGTGGCGCCCGACCGCAGTAGACACGTACAACGCATCCTATGCGGTCACTGGGGCCGGCGCCGGCGGTCCGCAGACGACGATCTTAAGCGACCCCGCCTCGCTGAACTTCGACTGCAACGGCGATGTGGCGTACGGCACCGCGCCGAGCGGCTCGGCGGGGCGGACCACCTCCCAAAGTGCGCGAATTAACTATACCCGTTCGTTCCGGCGCGGCACCATAGCGGTCTCGTTGTATCGGCAGCTCGAAAACGGCGCAACAATTCCGAGCCTGGTAAACGGAACGTCTCTAGAGGCGCTATTTCCAGCCGGGTACCTGCAGCAGGTGCGGGAACTCTATGAGTCGCCGGCAGGGTGTAACGTAAAGACGGTCACGTTTGGCGCGCGGCGACTCTATTTTATGATGCCGGTTGACAGCAAGGGCTCGATGTATGAAGGCGGTTCCGTTACGGGGTCGCTCACGCTCGGAGACCTAGTCGTTCAGCCGTACTACGACGTCAATGTGACCGAGGCGGGATGGAATGCGTATTTCGAAAATCCATATTCCATCACGATCGCCGGTGCGCAGGTTCCGGGCGTTCCGATCCAGCGCGGCGGCGTCGTGCTCGACTACAAGTCGCCGCGCTCAATCTTCGAGTGGCTGGGCGACGCCCAATACGTAGCCCAAAACAATCCGAATCATTTGCCGAGCTACGTAACGTTCGATGCGGGCGTCAACGTGCAGCTTCTGGCCGGCTCGGTCACCTTCGCGCTGAGCAATATCACCAACCGTTACGCCGGCATCTTTGCCGGCAGCGAGAACGCCGTGCCGTATCGGACCCTCGCGGGCAACCTCGTCGGCACGACGGCGCGCCCCCTGAACCCTCGGACGTTATCCGTTACGTACGCGGTCCGGGCCGGCAGCGGAGCACGGGCCGGGGAGCCGGCGGGCGCGGGCTTGGAGGCGCCGTCGTTTCCAGGCGGACAACCGGGCGCGATGCCGCCCTCCGGACCTGGGGGCCCGGGCCCGTTCCCGGGTTCGGGCCCCGCTCGCGGTCGGCCGGCGTTTGAGGGCCTTCCGACCGCCGCGCCCTCCGATCCGTTTGCTTTGACGACTAGCTCCCAAACGTGCACGGCGGATCTGGAGGCGACGGCGCGACGTCTTGCCGATCGGCTCAAGGAGGCGGTAGCGAGCATCGAGCTGGTGAAGTCCGCCGGCCGGTATCCGTCGGTTGCCACGTTACCCTCTTTCAGCGACGCGACCCTTACGTACCACGGATTGCAAAGCGCGTATGCCATAAGCATAACGCCGCGTCAGAGCGAGCTTCGAGCGATCGTCGGGTGCCTTACGGTGCACGTGGCGCGAGACGCCGACGTTGGCGAACGCGGTTTGTACGCACCGTCGTCAACGCTCTTTGGGGTCCCGCAGGTCCAGTTCATGCCCTCGGTCGGGCTATACGTAGTTCCTCCGAGCACGCCGCCGGGAACCGAGGAGTTTCGAGTCTACAAGTTGCCCGCCGTGCCGCCGGTGGACGCCTTCGCGATGCATGCGAGTGCCGCTTGCACGGGAGATGCGCGTTCCCTTGCCGTTCAAAACCTTGAAGCAATAAAGGCGCATTTCACGACGGGCGCGCCCCTGCCGGGATGGACCGTCACCGCGCATCCGTCGGGGTCCGACGCGTGGTACGAGCTCGTACCGGGGGATCCGTCGGTCGTGCCCGCACTGCTGCGATGTGCCCGTATCGCGATGGCAACGTCGTCGGAACTGGAGAATCGAGGATTTGGTGCGGTCACCCTGCCGGCGCTAAATTTCACTCCGAGCCTCGGGCTCTACGCGGCGCTTCCTTAATAGACGAGTCGCCGGACCGCTTGCGGCTACTCGCCCTGCGCTAAGACTGAGTTTGAAGCTTGACGCTCGAGAAGTCGACCTCGCGCACGAGCGTCGAGCCCTCATAACCCAGGACCCGCATGGGTAGGTGCGTGACTGCCGACAACGCGACGACTTCACGCGTCAACCCCGTGTCGTCCGCCGACGCGGCCGGAATCAGCGTCACCGTATTTACGCCGACGCCGTCGATCGTGTCCCCGGCAGCCATGGAGAGGCCGCCCGCCTGGTGCTCTCCATGAAGTAGGATCGCGCCGAAGCTCAACTGATCGATGGAGGATCCGCGTAGAGTCGTAACCAGCGGATCGTGCAGCGAGAGCGTTCTCTTAAACATAGCGGCCAGCCCCGAGCGGCGCGCCACGACGGTTGCCCCACCGTCCCACGTGAGCATTGCGCCGGCGTTCGGGCCTCCGACGACGTGCACCGTGACGTTGGACGGCTTGCGGAAGGTGTAGTCGAAGACCACGTTCTGAGTCTGCGTGCCCTCTTGGTCGAAAATCGTGATCCGAGCGCTATACTCCGTAATGCCGGCCCAGGCGTGCGCGAATGCGGCAACTTCCTGTGCGGCAGAACCGGATTGCAGCTGGGCGCTTGCCGGCACGCAGCTCGACCCGAGCGCTAGCAGAAGAGCTATGCACGCGGACGCCCCCGCCATGGCGCCCATCCTGAACGTCACGGCTTCGTTGCCGGTATCGGCATTGATACGTACCACACGTTGCCGAACGGATCGATGAATCCGCCGTTGCGATGCCCGTATGCCTGATCGGTTAACGGGCGCTCGACTTTTGCACCGGCGTCAATCGCCGCGTTGAAGACGGCATCCACGTCCGGGACGACCGCATAGAGGCCGATCGCGACGTCGCTGTAGCGTTGCGGTGCCGGCGCATCGGTCGGGCAGTCCGCGAGGCAAAGCATGTTTCCATGAAGATCGAGTTCGGCGTGTCCGATCTTGCCGTTTCCCATTTCGTGGCATTCGCGAACGACCGCGCCTAACGCGCCGACGTACCAATCGATCGCCGCACGCGCATCGTCCACATGCAAATAGGGGCCGAACGTCCACTGGTTCTCGGGCATTTTCATCGTCCTTTCAAGTTGGAAGTTTCGGCCCACTGTGTTCTCCGGCCTAGCTACGTGGGTGGTCGGCCTCCGCCTCCCCGGCGCGCACCGCCGCCGCCGCCGCCGCCGCCGCCACCCGACGTGCGCGGAGGCGCGGAGTTACCCCGCGGGTACGACGGAGGCGATCCGTACGAACCATGCGGGTACGTTGGATACGATCCGCGCGAGTACGACGGGGGCGCTCCATACGAACCGTGCGAGTACGACGGATACGATCCGCGCCCGGCATACGGGTCGCGCGCGCCCCCGTACGAGTCGCGCTGGCCATACGGATTGCGGACGCTTGCGTCCGCTGCACCTCGTGCGTCGGTATAGCGGCCCCATGCGGAGGTTGGCGCCTGCCCGCCTCGGCCGCCGTCACGCGGCGCAAAGCCATCGGCGTTCCCACGGCCGGACCCCGCGGAAAACGCGGTCGAACGTATCTCGCCGCGCGCCTGGCTGAAGCGATCCCACGCCGACGCCGGCGCGGACACGCTGCGGGGTTCGATCGGGCGAGATGCGCCCGAATCGTAGCGCATCGCAGGCGCATCGTGCGCGCGCATGGCCGGGGCCGCGTTTTCACGAGTCACCGGTGCGTTCGCACGAGTCACCGGCGCGTTCTCATGCCTGGCCGGCGCGATCGCGTGCGCCTGCGGAGCACCGGCATGCATTTCCGCGACGTGCACGTGCCTTAGCGGCGCGTTCACGCGAGATACGGGAGCACTTGCACGCGCTGCCACGGCGTGTGCGAAGGGATGTCCGCCGATTCCGCCATGGATGGCCTGGACTACGGTCTTTTGCTGCCGCGCGAACGAGTTCCGCGCTTCGAGGGCGCGATTCGGCGCGAAGCGTGGCGAGTTGGCGACCTTAGCGAAACTCGTGCCCGCATGCAGCCGGTCGTGCGTGAAGGCCAAGTTGGCGCGCGTCGGCGTAACCGGCACCGTTCCGTGAATCGTTCCGCTGTGGCGTCCGATATCGCGGGCGGTCACCGGCGCGGTGTGTCCGTGAATCGTTCCGTGTCGGAAATTTCGCCTAGTGGTAGCGGTCGCGCCGCCGTGGCGGAAGTTACGGTACGAGTAGATGTTGGTGATATTGGTAATGTGCGTTACGTAGCGGCCCCCGTAGCCGTAACCGCCGTAGAACGGCACTCCCCAGCCAACCCCAAACCACGCCCAGCCGGGATACCACGGATAGTACGGTTCGCCCGGTGCGATCGGGACCCACCCGATATTCGGATACGAGTAGTCGGGCGGAGGCGGACCACCGGAGCCCTCGCCGTACGGCTGCTGTTCGGGAGCTCCCTCATCCGGGCCACCCTCGCCATACGGGGCGGGAGCGCCGGCGTTGGACGGCCCTTCGGGACTGCCGTACGATGCCGGAGCGTTGTAGTTGCCGGGGCTGTAGTTGTTCCCGCAATTGTTGGCGACGTTCGCCGCGACGTCGAATCCGAAGAATCCCACTAGCGCAGGCGACCACGCCGGCATCGTTGCGTTCGACGGCGGCAGCCATGCCCACCCCGAACCGCCGCACGCGCAGTAGAACCAGTTGCCGTAATGATACGGCGTCCAGCCCCAGGGCTCTGCGCCTATCCACGTCCAGCCGTATCCGGTTTCCCACGTCCACGATCCGTTACGGTACGGCGCCCAGCCCGCCGGCTCGTTCGGGACCCACGACCGCCCGTAGCCCACGACGGGCTGCCATTGGCCGTAGCTATCCAGATTCTCGTACCCGGCAAGACTTGGATTTAAGTTGGGGCTTGCGTTCAACGCGGCGACCATCGTGCTGTCACGCTCTACGTTGAAGTCGTCGAACCCGTCGAGTGCGATCTCCGGACTAGACGCAATCGTCGCAGAAGGCGTCGCACCCCGTGCGCTCAGCGTGCTGCCCGTGCCCAGCGTGTAGGTGCGTTGCGGCGTAACCACGTCAACGCTCCCGCGCCGCGCGGTCACCCAGCTGGTGCCGTCCGGATCCACCGAGACCCGGTAATCGCCCGGCTCGTGCGCGCGAACCGTAACCGACGGCGTCTCGACCTGCACCGCCGGGCCGTCGTGGACCATTCCAATCTCGACGGTGCCGCCTGCGAGCTGCATCTTTCGGTTTTGCGGGTCGTCGTTGGCGATGCGCGCCTGAACGTTCTCTCCCAGTCGAATCGCGGTGTAGCCGTCGAACTGCAGCTCGGCGCGCGATGCCGTCCCGGTGGAGATGTAGTCGCCCGGAAGCATCGGCGCGTTGCGCACCGCATTCGACTGCACGCGGCTGTCGCCGCGCCGTACGACGGTCGATCCGTCAACGACGCTCACGCGAATCACGCCCGGTCCGTTGGTGGCGGGTGCCGGTGCGTGCGGGGTCCGCAGCGCACTTGCGAGAATCAGCACCATGAGCGTCGCCACGGAGAACACGCTCGCGGAAATCACACCGATGGTCTTAGTCGTCATGCCGTATTACCTCATCTCCATTGAATCCCAAAGGGCCGGAGAAAGCATGGCATCGTGATTAGGCGACGATTAAGCTCCTGCGTGAAAGAGCGCGCCCGCTTAGCCTAGGGGCGCATGAGCGGCCGCTCGGCGCTCGCCGCCAGAGCCGCCAGCAGCGAGGCCTCGCGTTCCGCCGTGATGCCGCTCTTCAGCGGGGCGCTCTGGTCGCGTCCTCGATCCCACTCCCAGGTGTCGCGCACGGTCGCGCGCAGCGGCCGGTACGTGAGCCCGGCGGCAACCGCGCGGGCCGACGAGATCGTGTCCCAGCCCTGGCCTTCCTCCGCGGGAACGAACAGCGGCATTTCGGTCCACGGCGCCACCTCGCGCTCGCGTAAGAACGCCTCCGATGCCCAAGCGAACTCGGCGTCCGAACGCAGCGCGTCGCGGCATTCGTCCAGAAGCGCTCCCATCGTTAGGGCGTAGGCCGGCCCGGTCGCGTTGAACGTTCCGCTCCGGCGCGCTTGCAGCAACGCGACGATCCATTCGGCGAGGTCGCGCGCGTCAATGAGCTGCACGCGCCGCTCCGGCAGGCCGGGGGCGAGGATCTCACCGCCGCGCGCGACTCGCCGCACCCAGTACGTGAAGCGATCGGTGCCGTCGTACGGGCCGGCGATCAGCCCCGGGCGCACGATCGTCGCGCGTTCTGCGAAGGCCTCGCAGACGGTTCGTTCGCACGCCGCTTTCAGGGGGCCGTAGTTCTCCGGGGTTATCTCCGTGGCGTCCGCGTCTGCGCTATCCCACACCGGCGCCGATTCGTCCCCTCCAGGCGGGCAATCGTCGCGGTAGGCGTTGATGCTGGAGATGAAGACGTAGGCCGCGTCCGGACTGCCCGAACGCACGTACCGGCACGATGCCGTCACGTCGCGCGGAAAGAAGCCGCACGTATCCACGACGGCGTCGTAATGGCCGGCGATGCGATCCAGGTCGCTCGAGCGATCGCCGATGATGGTCGCCGCACCGAGAACTCCCTGGGGCAGCGATTTTCCGCGATGAAAGAGCGTAACGTTATGACCGCGCACGACGGCGTGTTCGGCAACGTGCCGCCCGAGGAATCGGGTTCCGCCGAGAACGAGCATCCGCATCGCACGCTCGTGTTCACGATTGCCCGCGCGCCCACCCTCGCGCCGTGCGAGGGGAAGAACCCGCTCCGCGGAATCTACGCCTATGCATCGCCCTCATACGGTCCTCGCCCGAAGCCTTGGCGCCGCGCTCGCCTTGCTTGCGCTCGGTGCTTGTTCGTCCGGCTCCGGAATCGCCGGCGCGCCCGCAGCCGCGATCTCCACCGTGCCGGCCGCGCTCCAAAGCGAGCTGCGCCCCGCTGTGCATCCCCTCGCACGAGGAGCCGGCTGGTTATCGCCGGCGGCGAAGAAATGCAAGCAGAAGCTGTTCGTTTCGAGCTACGTGCTCGGCTACGTCGCGATCTACTGCACGAAGGGGCACAACCAGCCGCCCATCGGAGAGATCACCTCGGGCATCAATGGGCCGGAGGGCGCCGCCACCGACGCCAAAGGCAACTTCTACGTGACGAACACGAAGTCGAACACGGTCACCGAATACGCGCCCGGAGCGGTCACCCCCAGCTTCACCTACTCGAGCGGTCTCGGAGCCCCGGCCGGCGTCGCAGTGGACGCCGAGCAGAACGTGTACGTTTCGAATCTGAGCCCCGTCTCGGTGAAAGTCTTTCCGCAGCAGACCAACACGCCGAGCCGCACGATAACGAACCTTCCGTATCCGATTGACCTCGCGCTCGATCCCTCCGGTAACCTCTACGTCACGTCGTATACGGCGAGCTTCCAGAACGGCGAGATCGTCGAGTACGCGCCGGGAAGCGGAAACGGCACCAATCTCGGCATCGTGACGCAGACACCAGGCGGCATCGTGCTCGACAAAGCCGGCGACATCGTTACCGCCGACCAGCGCTTACCCGGCGTGCTCGTCTTTCCGCCGGGCAAGACCGCGCCTTCGGAGACGTTCGCGCAGAACGCGCTCGATCCCGATCCGGTGCGATTCCTCGAAAGTGAGAAGCAGGTCTACGTCGGCGACGCGGTCGGCAACGCGGTCTACGTGTACGCCTATCCGAGCGGCAAACTGGTGGACACCATCACCGACGGCATTGACGGCCCCAACGGTCTCGCGCTCGATCCGGCCGCACCTCTGTAATGCGGCACTCAGGAGTATCGGCCATGCAAAACGGTTCGCATCACATGCGAGGTATCTGGATCGCAGCGCTCGTCGCGAGCGCGGGCTGCGCGGGCACGCAAGGCGCTCCGGGCATTCCGGCGACGGCGCCCGGCGCTGCAACCGCCGCACATCGCGGCGGCGGATGGCTATCGCCGCGGGCAAAATCCGGCAAGCATCTGATCTACGTCTCCGACTTTCTCAAGAACGCCGTCGAGATCTATCCGGCTTCGGGCGCCAACCCGAATCCGATCGGAGAGATCACCGACGGCATCAGCGGCCCCCAAGGCAGCTTCGTTGATTCCAAAGGCGACCTCTTCGTCGCCAATGCGACCAACTACACGGTGACGATGTATCCGCGCGGCAGCTCGACGTGGTCGCTGCGCTACACGGGCTTTGCCTACCCCACGAACGTATCGGCGAGCACCGACGGGAAGGTGTTCGTCGCCGATTTGGTCGGCGGCAAGGTCGTCGAGTTTCCCAAGGGCAGCACGCGCTCGAAGCTCACGATAAACGTCACCGATCCGCAGGGCGTCGCGCTCGATGCAAAAAGCAACGTGTACGTCGCGTACAATACCGGCGGGCACGGCGCCGGCCCGGGCCAAGTCAACGAGTATCCTCCGGGCTCGGCGAAGGGCACGAGCCTCGATCTGCCGATCGTCTGGGCCGCGGGCGACGCCGTTGACGCAAGCGGCGACGTCGTCGTCGCCGACCAAGGCTCGGGGGTCGGAAACGACGCGGTCTACGTCTTTCCTCCGGGATCGAACAAGCCGTCGCACACGATAACGCAGAGCATGGAGGATCCGTTCCGCATCGCGCTCGACAAGGGATCCAAGACGCTCTACGTCGCCGACCCCGAGGTGAACGCGCTGCTCGTCTACCAGTATCCCGCCGGAACGCTCGTCAACACGATCACCAACGGCCTCAGTTCCGTCTACGGCGTAGCCGTCTCGCCTTAGACGCGTGGTCCCGCACGAGAGCGACTATCCCGATCGGCGCCGCTTTCTAGGTGCGGCCGCGATGACGCTGGCCGCAGCGCAGTTAGGCGCGGCCGGTGCCGCTCGCGCGGACTCTGCGGACACGCAGTCTTCGTTTGCGCCGCTCGAGCAGATAGATGCGGGGCTGCTCAACGTCGGATACGCGCAAGCCGGGCCGCCCGGTGGTACGCCGGTGATTCTCTTACACGGCTGGCCCTACGATATCTATAGCTACGTTGACGTCGCACCGCTGCTCGCAGCCAAGGGCTATCGCGTGATCGTTCCGTTCTTGCGCGGATACGGTAGCACGACGTTCCTCTCCGGCTCGACGCCCCGCAACGGCCAGCAAGGGCTGATCGCGCTCGACGTCATCGCCCTCATGGACAAACTCAAGATCCAGCGCGCCCTTTTCGGCGGTTTCGATTGGGGATCGCGAGAGGTCGCCATCCTTGCCTCGCTCTGGCCGGAACGCTGTAAGGGCATCGTCTGCGTGAGCGGCTACCTCATCACGAACCGCAAATTGACCGCGCTGCCGCTTCCGCCCAAAGCCGAACTGGGCTGGTGGTATCAGTACTATTTCGCCACCGAGAATGGCGTGCTCGGGTATACGAAGTATCGGCACGATTTTGCGAAGCTCATCTGGAGCCTAGCCTCTCCGAACTGGCACTTCAGCGATGCGACCTTCGAGCGAACGGCAGCGGCCTTCGATAATCCGGACCACGTCGCGATCGTCATCTCCGACTACCGCTGGCGCATCGGCGTGGACAAAGGCGATCCGCAATACGACGATATGGAGGCGAAACTCGAGGCGGGGCCGGTCATAACCGTGCCTGCGATTACGATCGCAAGCGACTTCGACGGTGCGAACGCCGCCGGAACGGCCTATCGCAGCAAGTTTGCCGGAACGTACGCGCATCGCATCCTCAACGGTGTCGGACACAACGTCCCGCAGGAAGCGCCGCAGCCGTTCGCGCAAGCCGTGATGGACGTTGACGCTTTCGGATAGGAGGGAACGAATATGCCATCCGCCCCGCTCAGTTTCGCCGCCGACATCCGGCCGCTGTTCACCGACGTGGACGTCGAACACATGCAGAACTACGGAATTGACCTGAGCAGTCACGACGACGTAAAGAAGCACGCGGCGAACATTCTCTCGACGGTAACCGCCGGCACGATGCCTCCGCCCGGCGAGGGGCGGCAGCGCTGGTCCGCCCAGATGTGCGAAACCTTTCACCAATGGATGGAGCAAGGGTTTCCGCCGTAGCACGCCCGTGTCATCCTGAGCCTGTCCGAAGGACGGAGCCTGTCGAAGGACGGAGCCTGTCGAAGGACGGCCCAATGAAAGCAACACCAGCATTCTCTCCCCAGACACTCAAGTTTCTGCGCGATCTGAAGAAGAACAACGATCGCGCCTGGTTCGCGCCGCGTAAGGAGCTCTACGAGCGCGAATGCCTCGAGCCGCTTCGCGCGCTCGCCGCCGGCCTCTCCGAGGGGCTGCGCCGTGCGAAGATTCCGATCGAAGCCGATCCGTCGCGGGTCGGTTTTCGCATCTACCGCGACGTGCGCTTCTCGCTCGATAAGAGCCCGTACAAGACGAATCTCGGCCTGTACCTGCCGCACCGGGGCATGCGCAACGCGCCCGGCGGCCTCTACGTGCACGTCGCGCCCAAGGCGTCGTTCGTCGCGGCCGGCTTCTACCAGCTCGATCGCGAGCCGTTGCAGCGCTGGCGCGCCGCGATGGCGGCCGATCCAAAGCGCTTCCAAACCGTCCTGCGCGCGCTGGCGAAAAACGGCGTCGCGATCTGGATAGAAGAGACCGCGCTCAAACGCATGCCGCGCGGCTTCGAAGCGTTGGCGGAAAGCCCGATCGCACCGTACTTCAAGCTGGCCTCGTTCATGGTCAGCCGCGAGCTCTCCGATGCAGAAGTCACCGCCGGCGATTTGCTTGCTACCTGCATCGGCCTGGCGAAGCACGCCAAGCCCCTGCTCGAGTATGGCTGGAGCCTGTCGGCGGTTACAGCCTGAGCCTCAGGCGCACGCCGTCGCGCACCACTCCTCGATCTTGGCGCAGATTTGATCGCGAATTCGCCGCGTTTGCTCTAGGCGTTCCTCCCAGGGGCCCTCGAGTGAGCCTGGGTCCGGGAAGCTCCAGTGCAGCCGCTGCGTGGCGCCGGGAAATATCGGGCACCGCTCGGCGCTCGCTTCATCGCAGACGGTGATGACGTACGCGTAGAGTCTGCCGCTTTTGAATAGCTCGAAGACGCTCTTGGTCGCGTTTCGCGAGATGTCAATGCCGGCTTCACCCATGGCCGCAACGGCCAGCGGGTTGAGCGTGCCCGGCTCGAGCCCGGCGCTTTCTGCCGCGAAGTCGTCCGGGCAGAGCGCGTTGAGGAAGGCCTCGGCCATCTGACTGCGCGCCGAGTTATGAATGCACACGAACAGGACGGAGCGTTGCATGAGCGTTACGTTTCCTCCGCTGGGATGCGTTCGCGCAAAAGCCATATGAACAGAAACGTTGCGGCCAGAGCCCCGAGCAGCTCCATCGCGATGAACGGCGCGACGTCCGCAGGCGAGATGCCCGCGAACGTGTTGCTGAGGGCGCGCGCGATCGTCACCGCCGGATTCGCGAACGAAGTTGAGGCGGTAAACCAGTATGCGCCGACGATGTACGCCGCGACCGCAAAGGCGGTAACCGGCGATCGGTGGCGCGCGCAGCCCCAGATCACCGCAAGTAAGCCGAACGTCGCGATGAACTCGCTGAGTAAGACCGGCGCTCCCCGCCGGGCGCGCTGCGAGAAGAAGATGGCCGGCTCCCCGAACATGAGATTGGCCGCTACCACGCCCGCGACTGCGCCGGCAACCTGCGCGCAGACGTACGCAGGGGCGTCGCGCCACGGCAGCCCGCCTTTGATCGCGTCGGCTATGGTAACGGCCGGATTGAGGTGCGCTCCGCTGATCGGACCGAACGCCAAGATGACGGCGGCAAGCACGCCGCCCGTAGCGATGGCGTTCGCGAGCAGGGCGAGTGCAACGTTTCCGCCGGCGAGCCGCTGCGCCATAATGCCCGAGCCTACGACGCCGGCGAGGAGAAGCGCCGTGCCGACGGCCTCGGCCGTTACCCTGCGCAAAAGCGTCACGACCGCGCTCGTCTCACGCGCAGCAGGCTGCGTTTGGCGCGATTCGCTCGTCGGCCTCTTCGTGGACCGTGTACACCTCCCAGCGCCTGCCCTCGGGATCTATCGCCCACGCCTTCGTCTGATTCGCATAGCAGCAGGTTTCCTCACGTTCGATGGACGCGACGAGGCCGGCGCGCTCCAGTCTGGCGATGGCGGTTTCGACCTCCGCCACGGATTCGACGCTCACGCCGTAGTGTGCGTCGGTCCCGGCTTCGACGCGCCGGCGCACGTCCAGCGCGAGTTCGAGGCCCGGCTGCTCGGTCACGAACAAAGCGTAGTCCGGCAGCGTCTTCACGGGGACGGCTCCCAACAGCGCGGAGTAAAACGCGACGCTGCGGTCGAGATTGGTGGTGGCCAGGCTCAGGTGAGTTTTCACGCGCGCACTTTCTGTTTGAACACGTCGCCGAGCGCCGATCGTATCCGATCGTACGCATCGGGCGCGAGCTGGTAGTACACCCAGGTCCCGCGTCGCTCGCACGTCACGAGGCCGGCCTCGCGCAAGATCCGAAGGTGATGGGAGACCGTTGGTTGATTCAGAGGCAGCGCATCGGTGAAGTCGCAGACGCAAACTTCCTGCGATGCCCGAGCGAGCGTCGCGAGCATGCGCAGCCGGTACGCGTCGCCGAGCGCCTTGAAGAGCAGCGTTTCGAGCTCGAAGGCGTCCGGGGCAACTCGCGCCGGCGGGCAGCAGCGCTGCATTGACATTCATCAATGCTAGCAAGAGCATCGAAAAATGTCAATATAGTCGCCAGCCCGCTTGCGGGATGGCATAAGGCGGTGACATCGAACTACCGCCGCATGCACTGGTTCGGAGACTGGGCTTGGGGTATCCCGTTAATCATCTTAACGGTGCTCGTGCACTCACTGGTGCTGTTCGGCCTGCGTTATCGGATGGTGTCGGCGCTCGCAGCCTATTACAACGAGGAACACTTTAGTTTTCCGTTCGCTCTGGCGATGGCCGTCGCCGTATTGTTCGTGACGATCATGCTGGCCGGCGAGGCAGCCCTTTGGGCCGGCGTCTACGTGGCGATCGGTGCGCAGCATCACGTGTCCATGGCCATGCTCTACTCCCTCGAAGCCATGACGACGTTCGGTCACGCGAGCGTGTTCTTGGCGCCTCGCTGGGAGTTCTTGGGAGCGCTCGAGGCCCTCAACGGCGTGATCTTGATCGGCCTCACGACGGCGTTTATATTCTCGCTGCTTCACGGCGCCGAACTTCGCCGAAAAGACCCCGCCTCGTAGGCCCGCCTTCGGCATCCCCCCGTGTCATCCTGAGCTTGTCGAAGGAAATGTCATCCTGAGCTTGTCGAAGGAAATGTCATCCTGAGCCTGTCGAAGGACGGCCGTGGTCACGTTTCGTGAGCCTAGCTCGTTCTTACCAGAACGATGCGCGGAAGGTGGAGTGCCTTGCCGGCCGCGGCGCTGGTCGCAGCGCTCACGGCGGCGGGCAGTGCGGCGACGATTGCGCCGGGTCCGCCCGGCGATGCGTTCTATAGCCCGCCGAACCCGCTGCCCGTGCAGCGCGACGGAGCGATTATTTGGGCGCGGCCGTTTTCGGGCGGCTCGGCGCTCGCGTCGGCCTCAGTCAACTACCGCATCCTCTACGAAACCCTCAGAGCAGACGGTTCCTTCGTGGCCGTCTCGGGGACGCTTGCGATACCTCGCGGGGTCCCGCCGGCGAACGGATGGCCGCTGCTCAGTTGGGCGCACGGCACGGTCGGCGACGGACCGCAGTGCGCGCCTTCGCGGACCGGCGCGCCGAACGGCGAGCAGCTCATGCTCGACGGCTTCGTGCGGCGCGGCTATGCGGTCGCGCAAACCGACTACGAAGGGAACGGAACGCCGGGAGTCCATCCCTACATGGTCGGCGCGGTTGCCGCTCGAGACGTTACGAGCATCGTCTTGGCGTCGCGCGAACTCGTCCCGCAGATCGGCCGAACGTGGGTCGTCATGGGACATTCCGAAGGCGGCGCGGCCGCCCTGGCAACCGCCGTTCTCGGGCAGAAACTCGCGCCGAGCCTCGATCTGGCGGGCGTCGTTTCGTACGCGCCATTCGTAGACCCGGAGGCCATTCTCGAAGGAGAGATGCATGCTAACAAGCCGAACAGCGGAATGGCATTTCTGGCGCTGCTGATCGAGGGTTTCTCGACCGCAGATCCACGCGTCGTTCCCTCGGAGATGCTCGAGCCCGACGCAATGCGATTGATGCCCGAGGTGCTCGGGCGCTGCATTGACGATCTCATGGACGACTCCGGCTGGGCCCGGTTCGTGCCGCTTGCGATCTTCCGTCCGCAAGGCGAGGCGAGCGTGGAGGCCTTGTACTCGGATCTCGTCGCCAACGATCCGATGAACTTTTCGATCGCCGTTCCGGCGCTGCTCGTGCAGGGCGCTTCGGATACGATGGTTTCGCCGATGGCGACCCTGACGCTCTCCAATCGGCTGCGGCACGACGGCGCAGAGGTGACCTTGCAGGACTACCCCGGCGCCACGCACGGTTCGGTGCTCGCCGCCTCCGCCGACGACGTCGCCGCTGGCTCGCGAAGCGCTTTGCAGCAGCAACGGCAGCAGCTCCGCCGTAGCGCGGCCTACTTGGACAGGGTGAACACCACGCCGCAGCCGCCGTTCTGCATGTGCAGGCATTGTGTATCGCCGTCGGTCACGTTTCGTGAGCCCGGCTCGCTCTTACTAGAACGATGCGCCGAGTGCGGAGTGCCTTCTCGGCCGCGGTGCTGCTCGCAGCAGCGCTCGACGGCGGCAGGCGGTGCGGCGACGAGCGCGCCGGGCCCGCCCGGCGATGCGTTCTATAACCCGCCGAGCCCGCTGCCCGTACTGCGCGATGGAGCGGTTATTTGGGCGCGGCCGTTTTCGGGCGGCGCGGCGCTCTCCTCAGCGTCGGTCAACTACCGCCTCCTCTACGAAACCCTTACCGTAAACGGCTCCTTCGTCGCCGTCTCGGGGACGCTCGCGATACCTCGTGGAGTGCCGCCGGCGGGCGGATGGCCTATGATCAGTTGGGCGCATGGGACCGTCGGCGACGGACCGCAGTGCGCACCGTCGCGGTCGGAAGCGCCGAACGTCGAGCAGCGCATGCTCGACGGCTTCGTGCGGCGCGGCTACGCGGTGGCACAGACCGACTACGAAGGGAACGGAACGCCCGGAATCCATCCGTACATGGTTGCAGACGCCGCAGCTCGAGACGTTACGAGCATAGTCTCCGCGTCGCGCGAACTCGATCCCCAGATCGGACGAAGGTGGATCGTCATGGGACACTCCGAAGGCGGCGCCGCCGCGCTGGCAACTGCAGCGATCGGGCAGCAACTTGCGCCGGGCCTCCGGCTCGCCGGCGTCGTCTCGTACGCGCCGTTTTTGTTTCCCGAAAGCGTTCTGCAAAGAGAGATTCACAGCGACGCGCCAAACAGCGCGATCGTTATTTTGGCGCTGCTGATCGAGGGTTTCTCCACTGACCGACCCGCGGGTCGTTCCCGAGCAGATGCTCGAGCCGGAGGCGTTGCGACTGATGCCCGAGCGCGTGCGCGCTGCCTTCCAGAGCTGATGGACGGTTCCGACTGGACCCGGCTCGTGCCGCTTTCGATCTTCCGGCCGCAAGGCGAGGCGAGCGTCGAGGCGTTCTACTCGGATCTCGTCGCGAACGACCCCGTGAACTTCCCCATCCCGGTTCCGACGCTACTCGAGCAAGGCGTTTCGGATACGATGGTCTCTCCGAGCGTGACGCTGACCCTTGCCGATCGGCTGCGGCACAACGGGACGCCGGTGACGCTGCAAACGTACCCCGGCGCGACCCACGGCTCGGTGCTCGCCGCCTCCTCCGACGACGTCGCCGATTGGCTAGCAAAACGCTTCGCCGCAGCAACAGCAGCACGCTGCCGCGCCGTAGCACCGCGTGTCATCCTGAGCAATGTCACCTGAGCTCGAAGGACGGTCGAAGCATGAGAGTGTCGAAGGACCGTGTCATCCTGAGCCTGTCGAAGGACGGTCGAGAACCCGTACGAGAAGGCCGCCCACATTGGACGGCCTCTCGGTGATCGCGCTGGGCGACGTGCCGGCGTCTAACCCTTCGTGCTGAACGCTATACCGGTCGGGAAGGCGTAGTTGCTCTTGAACGCATGGTACGTCGTGGGATTGCCCCCTGCTGGGTATGCCCAGGCGTCAAGCGTTGATGGCGTGTAGCCGCAGAACGTCTCGCCGTCGCCGCTTACGACGCTCTTTCCGTTAGGCGCGAGCACGGCCTGGCCGATATTGCAAGTCGCGCCGCCTTGGAAGTTGTCGTAGGTAGTCTTCGAAGAAAGGACGCCCTGGCTGGTAACGAGGTAACCGCACGACCCGCTGTTGCTCGACGGGCGATTGCACGCCGCATCGAAGATCATCAACGACTTGAGGCTCTTCACCCACTGCAGGCCGGCGGGAAAGTGGATCGTTGCGCCGAGAAGGCGTCTCGTTGCAACTCCCCGATGCGCACGAATAAAGCCATGTCTTGCCTGACGTGTCAGTGCCCGTCTCCCAAAGATTTCCCTTCGGATCGTAGGCCGGATAGGAATAGTTCTGTTCGGTGGAGTTCGTGTAGACCGTCGGGGGCGATGACGGACTCGAATACACAACGAGGTTCCCGGGGTACCAGCACGCTCTCCGCAATAACCGATACCAAGAAAGTTGGTTAGGCCAGATGCCGTTTTGCGGGTTGACGCGCAGCCGCCTGCTATTCCGTTGGAGTCGGTGTACGTGTTGAGCAGCTTTCCTTGTGGGAGTACTTTTCGATCGCGGGAAACGTGCTGGTGGAGTAGCCGCTTACGGTGATGTACACGTTACCCTTGGAATCCGAGCACGCGCCCCCCACGGAATGTTGAAAGTGCAATCTTTCCGACAAGCTTCAGCGAAGGCCATGCGAAGATCTCGACGCGTAAAAGCCGACGGTTAGCCCGTTCATAGCACATACACGAGCGTGTGAGCCGACGCGGCGCCGGGGGAAATCCACGAGGCGTCGCGCGGGAGGCTGGCTTGGTGAAGGCTCGTGCTGCCGGCGGCGGGCACGATCGTGCCGAGGGCACTCCGTTCGCGCAACCGCCGAGGAGGGCGGCCACCAAAAGGGTGCCGGCGAGCCTGGGGAGAGACGGGAGTTTCATGTAAAAGATGCTCCTTTTCGCCTCCATGGTACCGGAGCCGGGCGGCATGTGCATCGGCAAATTACCCTAGTGCTTGGTTTGCCGGCTAAACTGTCCTACCGCGGTCTATCGAGGGCAGCTAGCTGTCCGCGCAGAACCATACGGCGAACGGCGTGGTACCGAAGTACGTTCGGCGTGGAGGCACGTCCAGCGTCGAGCGCCAACGAGAAAGCCGCCCACATTGGACGGCCTCTCGGTGATCGCGCTGGGCGACGTGTCGGCGTCTAACCCTTCGTGCTGAACGCTATACCGGTCGGGAAGGCGTAGTTGCTCTTGAACGCGCGGTACGTCGTGGGATTGCCCCCTGCCGGGTATGCCCAGGCGTCAAGCGTTGACGGCGTGTAGCCGCAGAACGTCTCGCCGTCTCCGCTTACGACGCTCTTTCCGTTAGGCGCGAGCACGGCCTGGCCGATATTGCAAGTCGCGCCGCCTTGGAAGTTGTCGTACGTAGTTTTCGAGGAAAGGAGGCCCTGGCTGCTAACAAGGTAACCGCACGACCCGCTGTTGCTCGACGGGCGATTGCACGCGGCATCGAAGATCATCAACGACTTGAGGCTCTTCACCCACTGCAGGCCTGCGGGAAAGTGGATCGTTGCGCCCGAGAGGGCGGTCTCGTTGCAGCTCCCCGACGCACACGAATAGAGCCATGTAGTGCCGACGTTATCGCCGCCGGTTTCCCAAAGATTTCCCTTCGGATCGTAGGCCGGGTAGAAATAGTTCTGTTCGGTGGAGTTCGTGTACACCGTCGGGGGCGATGACGGACTCGAATACACGACGAGGTTCCCGGGGTACCAGCACGACTCTCCGCAATAACCGAGACCAAGAAAGTTTGTCACGGCCAGATCGCCGTTTTGCGGGTTGACCGCGCAGCCGTTCGGTCTTCCGTTGGAGTCGGTGTACGTGCTGAGCAGCTTTCCTCCGTGTGAGAACTTTTCGATCGCGGGAAACGTGCTCGTGGCGTAGCCGTTTAGGATGATGTACACGTTACCGTTGGAATCCGAGCACGCGCCCCCCACGGAACCGTAATGCGCAATCTTTCCGACAAGCTTCAGCGAAGGCCATGCGAAGATCTCGACGCCGTAAAAGCCGACGCCGCCTTCCCCGTTCATAGCCACATACACGAGCGTGTGGGCCGACGCGGCGCCGGGGGAAATCCACGAAGCGTCGCGCGGGAGGCCGGCTTGGCGAAGGCTCGTGCTGCCGGTGGTGGGCACGATCGTGCTCGAAGGCACGCCGTTCGCGCAACCGCCGAGGAGAGCGGTCGCCAAAAGGGTGCCGGCGAGCCTGGGGAGAGACGGCAATTTCATATAACGATGCTCCTTTCGCCTCCATGGTACCCGAGCCGGGCGGCATGTGCATCGGCAAATTACCTAGTGCTTGGTTTGCCGGCCAAACCGTCCTGCCGCGGTCTATCGAGGGTCGCTCGCGTGCGCGCAGAAGCCACACGTCACTTTGCCCATCAGTCGCACCGGCGCGAACGCCGGCTACGAAGCAGCTCGAGCGTATCTTCGCGGGCGAATCGCCGTCGCGCAAGACTTGGCGGTTGGCGACGGTCACGACGAGGCGCGCGCGCTGCTTGCAAATCTTCAACCCGAGATCGCCGGTGCCGACGACGACATCGTCGCGCTATTCTTTCAAGTCCTACGCCATCGCCAACCGTAGGGCTCGCCTCGTAGAGCAGAGCTTCACGGCGTTCCAAAAAGCGCTCAATGCCGCGCGTCGCAGCAAGAATGCCAGGCTGCAGCAAGTCGTGCTGGTAAACTACGGTACCGCGCTCGCGCAAGACGGTCGAGTCAAACTTGGCGTCACGCTTATTGGAAAAGCGCTTGAGATCGAGACCGGGCCTTTTCAGCGTCTGGCTATGCTCGTGAACTACGCCGAAGCGCTATTCACCGCGGGGCGTCTCGATCGCGCCGCTGAGGCATTGCATGAGTTTCACGACCTGTACGGGAGGCACCCTCGGGGCGATTACCTGCTGGCCGCGATCGTGACCGGCATCCCGCTCGGCGTTATGCTCGACGACAAACGCCTCTTGCGCTGGTGCTCGGATCCGGCGCTGCTCGAGTTGGCGTTCGTTCGTCCGGGCGACTATCAAGGGCTGGGCCAGGCAGCGGAAGCGTTCTGCGTTCTCTACGAGCACTCCGGGCTTCGCAAAGAGCACGATGCAATCCTCAATCGTGCCGTAGATGCGCTGCCGTCGCTGGATGCCGGGCTTGGATTGGCACTGCGGGTAGCGCGCTTCGGATCGGCCGAGCAGGTATTGCGCATTAAGGGGATGATGGACCAGCATTGTGTGGGCGATGCGGCGCTCATGCGAGCGTATCGCGCCTTGTACGACAGCTTCCTCGCTGCGCGCCACAGATCCACACAGCGCGCCAAGAAGCTCGCACTGCAGGCCGTAGCCGACCTTTCGGGGCTCGATCGGCCCTTGCTCGAGGCGCTCGCGCTGGAAGCGGCCGGCCTGAACGATGCGGCCGACCAACTGTGCCGCAAGTGCGGAAGCAAAACCGGCGCGCCGCGTTCGAGCTGGCGGGGCCGGGCGCTTCCGCGACGCATCGGCGCCGAGCTCACGGCTCGCGAGCGCGAGGTTGCAGAGCTTGCAGCGGAGGGAATGACCGACCGCAGCATCGCGCGCGCCTTGGGGCTCAGCGAACGGACGGTCCAGTGCCACTGCCGGGCAATCTTTGCCAAGCTCGGCATTCGATCGCGTTGGCAGCTCACGGTGCTCTCGGTCGAACCGGCGGCAGAGTAGCGACCGGCTGCCCACCTCTGTCATCCTGAGCGCAGCGCCGCAGGCGCTGCAGTCGAAGGATTGTCGAAGGGCGGCCTCCTACTGGGGAATCGTCGTTATGTATCCGTTCGATAGGCCGGCGCCGACGTAGACGCCGATGACCGTGCGTTTGTAAACGGAGTTCGCGCTGACTTTGCCGATGACGGTGGCGGTGCCGGCGGTCCAGTTGCGGATCGGAAGGAAGAAGCCGTACTCGAGGGTCTTGTTCTTGAGGTCGAAGTAGTCGCCGATCACGTTATAGTTGCCGGGTCCGCCCGCGCCTGTGATCCCTTCGAAGTGGGTAAGGATGGACTTCGGCCAGTCGTAGACGAGCATCTTCGTGCCGGCGAGGTTGCGCACGTACGCGTGCGTGCCCTTCTTGTCGGTGTAGCCGCCGGCAATGGCGACGCTGTTGCCGTCAATCCAAATCCCGTAGGCCGTCGAACTGATCGATCCGGAGAACTCGAGCGTCGAGAACTTCGCGCTGGCCGAATCGTAGATAAATGCGTGGCCTGAAATCGGGATACGTGCTCGAAGGAGTAGCCGCGTCAGACTTCACCGCGTCGTAGTTCCCTACGGCTTTATAGGTCGCATTACCGTAGTTGCTGTGAACGATCGTATAGTTGCAGGCTTTGGGCGCACAAAGTTTGGGCGGCGCGTCGAGCGTGACGTACTTTCCGATCGTCGAGTCGTAGACGAAACCGTCGGCATTCGTTTGCCCCCGCTTCTCGTAACTGCCGACGACGCGATAGCCGTAGGAGGTAATTGCGGGCCCGTACACGCTGGTCTTGGCCGAGTTCGGATACTTAATCCGCGTCCAGACGCCGGTCTTCCGATCGTAGACGACGCCGATATTCGACCCGTTCAACCGCGCGACGAACCCGGTGATGAGATCGCCGCGGATGCCGGTGAGCAGAGTCCCGACGGCATTCGGAAACTCGCTCAGCGGAACGTCGAGCGTTTGCAGCGCAGGACCGCTCGAAGCGCCGAAGATATTCGTCTGCGACGGCATCCCAGGGAGCGCAGCGTTACCGGAGCGGCCTCCGCCGGCACATCCGGCTAGAAGCGCAAGCAACATCGCTGCGATCGAAACCCGAGCGTTAACGAGCCTAAACGTTGAATTCATTACTTGCATCATACGACTAAAGCCGTAAAGAAGCCAGCGCTATGGCCCGGCGCTTGGGCGGCTATCGCAACTAGCCGCTCTGACTTGCGGCGATGAACTGGAAGGCCGAGTCTACCGGCGCGGCCGAGCCGTTCTCGTACATAAGCACCAGGAAGTGCGTCGTCGGCTGGCAGATGCGCGGTACGACGACCGCGATCGCCTGTTCTCGGGCGCTCGTCACCGTCATGCCCGCGCACTCTTGGAACGTGCCGCTCTTGAAGTCTATCGAGTACTCCCCTACGCCGACGCGGCTGACGCTGAAGCCCGATCCGCGATCCACGTGCCCGTTGGCGGTGACCAGCCCGGAGACGACGACCGAACCGCCGGCTCCCGGAGCGACGTAACGGTTGTATATGTTCGCGTACGCCGGCCCGGCGAGCGCGATCGCAAATGCGGCGGCGAGGACCACCCAGGGTTTCATATCGTGTTGTGCTCCTTTCTAAGACGAGCGACGTGAGAACCTACCGTGACGCTATTTCGCGCCTTTGCTTACCACCGAGCCGAACGGATCGTTAAAGCCGCCGATCGCTTTCGTCGGGTTGCCGCCGGCGGGGTACTTCCAGAGCATGACGTCCTCGTTGCCGAGGTTGGGCCCGACGAACGTGTTGCCTTGGATGAAGAACTGAAAGACGCCCGTCGTGCCGCTAAGCGGGGTCTCGCCGACCACCGTACCCGTGGAGTGCGCGATTTTGACGTGATAGATCACCGGGGAACTCGTCCCGACGATGCCGCCCCCGTCTCCCACGGCTAAGTAGTTGTGCGCCCACTGAATGTTGGTGGCTTGCGTGATGCTCTGATCGAACGCGATGGGGCTGAGCGCCCCGGCGTTCTTGCCAAGCTCGGCCAGCCGGTACGCAAGCGATGAGTCAACCCCGTTGGCGTAGAGGTTGCCTTTGTCGTCGTAGGTGACGAACAGAACGATCTTCATCTGGCTGTCGGTGTAGAGCGTCGGCGTACCCTGGGCATGTGCGTATACGCCGACACTGCCCGCGCCCGCGGTCAGAGTCTGGGCGTTGGCGACGGCGAGGTTTCCCGTCGTCGGATCTACCGCGCAGCCCTCCGGGGCGTTGTTGGGATCGGTCAAGGTAGCGATCGGGACGGTGCCGCCGTGCGCGTACTCGACGACGTCGTTTGTGCCTTCTTCCACGATCCACACGTTCCCGGCCTTGTCCGCGCATTCGCCCGTCGGGACGCTCAAGCCGGTCAGCGTTCCTTGAAGTTTCCCGCCGGGAAACGAATACACGTACACGTTGCCGTTGCCGTCGTCCGTCAGATAGAGGAGATCGCGCTTGGCCAGCCCCGCAGCCATCCACGACGCACCTCGTTTAAGCATCTGCGCGTTAGCGACGGGCGGCGTTTGCGATCCGCCGCCGCACCCGGCGAGCGCGACCGCCGTCGTCAATACGCCGGCAATCCAAGCGACCCAATGACGTTTCATGCGCTACTCTGTTCCTTACCGCCCGTGCGGAGGCCCGCTTGGCCGCCCGCCCGGCCGAACCGCAACAGCCGGTGCCGTAGACACTGCGGCGCGCCCGCGCTACACTTGAGGCTACCGTCCCCGTTGCTGTCCTGAAAGAGGTCTACTTCTCGTGCGAAATCATCTTTTGGCCGCTGCCGCCGCTGCGGTCGCGCTGTCGCTGCTGCTAACCTCGTGTAACGGTGCAGGCGTGAGTCCGGCCGCAAACGCCGGCGGCGCGATGTCGCCGCTCGGCGCCGTCGTCCCCAACGCCGCCTGCGAGAACGGCAAGTCGGGCGTCGGCACGCAGACGCCGCGCACCGAATTCACGGTGAACGGGCGCTACGTCCAAGAACGCGTCGGCGTCAAAGCGGCCCACAACTTCTTCTTTAAGGGCGTCGCCTATTCGCCGACGCCGATCGGCAACGGCGTCTCCGATCCGCCGGCGTGCAACGATCCGCTGCGCAACGACAACAAGGCCATCTGGTCGCGCGACCTTCCGCTGATGCGGGCGATGGGCGTCAACGTGATCCGCGTGTTCAACGTCGTACCGCCGCCGTGGGACGACAAGGTCGGGACGATAGACGAGTTTCTCGATGCCGCCTGGAACAAGGGGCAGGATCCGATCTACGTGATGCTGACGATCTCGTTTCCCGGTTCCGCGCTCAATAACGCCGATGCGGCCCGCGATATCGGCGGCCAGTACAAGCGCTTAGCCGCAAAGTACGCCCAGTATCCGGCCGTCATGGGCATCTCGATCGGCAACGAGATCACCGGCGGCAAGGATCCCCAAAAGCAAGCCTGGTGGAATAACTTCAACATCGTCGCGCAGGGCGCCAAAGACGGCTTCGCGTCGAAGAATGCCCGAAAGATCGTGACTAGCGCCGACTACGATGGCCTCACCGAGTTTGAAGTCAACGGCCGTAAACAAATCGCGCAGATCTATTGGGGAGAGAAGTACGGCGCGAAGGTGGACGCGTGGGGCGACAACCTCTACCGCGGCCGCACCATCACCGATCTGCTCGCTCAGATCCAGGACACGACGACCAAGCCGGTCATTTTGACCGAGTACGGCGCAACCGCTGCGTATCATCCGGCGTGGTCGAACACGTACGAATACACGAAGAGCGCACCCCATCAGCCTGGCCGCTGCCTGCCGCCCGAGGGGCCTGATGGACCGGTGAATCGCGACGTCGCGGAGCTGCCGGGTTCGGGCCACAATCCCGATATGGCCGGTCTGGTAGATCTCGCGACGAACGTGACGGATCTCATGTACGCCGGATACCAAAAAGGCGGCCTGGTCTCGGGCGGGTTCTATTTCGAGTGGACCGATGAGTGGTGGAAAGCCGACGCCGGCAACGCGCGGTACCGGAGCGAGCACGTCGGAAATCTGCCCTACGTGAACTACTTCCCCGGCTGCGGCGACGACGCGGCGTGGTACGGGCTCAACTCGATCAAGCGCGGAGGCGGCGACCTCGACGAAGTGACCGCACGCCCGACGCTGGAGGCGTTGAAGAATACCTGGGCTCAAGAGCAGCCCTGATCCACTCGCCGGCCCTCGAAGAAGCGCTTAGCCGGCACTTCGGCTATCAAACGTTTCTGCCGCTGCAGCGCGAGATCGCGGAAGCGACCCTAGCCGGTCGCGACGCGATCGCGCTGCTGCCGACCGGCGGCGGAAAGTCGTTGTGCTACCAGCTGCCCGCTCTGCTGGAAGACGGCCTGACGCTGGTCGTCTCGCCGCTGATCGCCTTGATGAAGGATCAGGTGGACGCCCTCGAAGCCAACGGCGTCAGCGCGACCTTTCTCAATAGCTCGATAGATGGCGCGACGGCGGCGCAGCGGCTCGAACGGCTCGATCGCGGCGAGTACCGGCTGCTCTACGTCGCGCCGGAGCGCCTCGTCCTCCCCGGTTTTCTCGCCAGTCTGCAGCGCTGGAACCTTCGCCGCATCGCCGTGGACGAAGCCCATTGCGTGAGCGAATGGGGGCACGATTTTCGGCCGGAATACCGGCGGATCGCCTCGCTTCGCACCTTGCATCCGGCGGTTCCGGTGCTCGCGCTCACCGCGACGGCCACGCGTCGCGTTCGCGACGACATCGAGCGCTTTCTGGAACTGCGCGATCCCCAGCGCTTCGTCGCCGGCTTCAACCGGCCCAACCTTCGCTATAGCGTGTTCGAGAAACGCGACGCAAGCGCTCAGCTCGTCGCATGGGCGCAGGCGCGGTCGGGCGAGAGCGGCATCGTATACGCGCAGAGCCGCGAGACGGTCGAGCAGCTCGCGCGCAAACTCTCTGCGAGCGGCATCTCCGCGCTGCCTTATCACGCCGGTCTTTCGGCACGGGAGCGATCGCGCAATCAAGAGCTGTTCATCCGCGACGAGGTTCGGGTCGTCTGCGCGACCATAGCCTTCGGGATGGGCATCAACAAACCGAACGTACGATACGTCGTGCACTTCGACGTTCCCAAGAATTTAGAAGGCTACTACCAGGAGACCGGACGCGCCGGACGCGACGGCTTGCCGAGCGAGTGTGCCTTGTTCTTCAGCGGCGCCGACGCGGCCAAGCAGCGATTTTTCATCCGTCAGATCCCCGACGACAAGGAGCGCGCCCAGGCAGAGCGTCTTCTGCGGCAAATGCTCGACTTTGCCGCGACGCCGCATTGCCGCAGAGCCCACCTATTGCGCTACTTCGGCGAGGAGCAGGTCGCGCAGAACTGCGGCAACTGCGACAACTGCCTGCAACCGGTCGAGCAGGTGGACGGCACGCTGCTCGCCGCCAAACTGCTCTCGTGCATCTATCGCGTGCGCGAGCATCGGGGATTTTCCACCGGCGCGCAGCACGTTATTGACGTCCTGCTCGGCGAGCGCACCGAGAAGGTGCGTTCGTGGGGGCACGAGCGATTGTCAACCTTCGGTATCGGCAAGGACCGCAGCCGGGCAGAGTGGATGGCCGTCCTCTCGGAGCTCGTGCGGATCGCGTGGGTTGAGGAAGGCGAACATCGCACGGTCGTGCTGACGGAAGAAGGTGGCCGGGCGCTCAAGGAACGGCGCGAACTTTCGTTTGCGATGCCGCGGACCGTCTTCAAAGGCAAGAAAGGCCGAGGACGCAAGGCCGTCGCCCCAGCCGGCGTAGCGAGCGGCGACGAGGCGCTCTTCGAGCGTCTGCGCGCGTTGCGCAAGAAATTGGCCGACGAACAAGGCGTTCCGCCTTACGTAGTATTCTCCGATGCCGCATTGCGCGAGATGGCCGCCGCGCAGCCCTCTACGCTCGCCGCGTTCCGGCAGATCGGCGGCGTCGGCGACGTCAAACTCGAACACTACGGCGATGCATTCCTTGAGGCGATCCGCTCCACGACCTAAGGGCAGCAGCTTCCTCTCGTCATTACGCCCCTACAAGCCGCCCGAGTCGGCGCGACCTGCCTAGGCCGGCGGCCCGATGACGATGTACGTTTTGCCCTTGAAGCTTTGCACCATCACGACCAGTCCCGACGATGCGCTTCCCACCAGGAAGGCGTCTTCTGTCTTTTCCATTCCCGGCTGTTGCGCTTCCATGGCGCCGGATCAGATGTGCCTTGTACCAAGCCTTCACCGTGGCGAACGAATCGGACGTGACGTACGTTTTCGCCGATGCCGGCGGAGCCTTGAGGCCGACCCCGGCAGGGCGCGTCGGTCGCGACGGCGCCAGGATAGACGGGTGGCGTCGTGGCCGCGCCGGCGGCGAAGCGCCGGCGCGACGGCGAGTGCTAACGCAAGGAGCGCGAAGGTGAGTGCTTTCATGTGCTGGCCTTTCTTTAGTAGCCAAGGGCGGACCCGTCGGGAGTTCGGCGATCGCTTCCACCGTAGGGAACGCCGCTGACCGGGTCAACGAAGACGGCCTGTGCGGAGCCCCACGGCTTCTGCTGCACGGTATCGTATCCCATCGCCGCGAGCGCGCTCTGCGTGGCGTCGTCCATCGCTCCCGCTTCGTAGTAGAGCTTGTCGGGCAGCCACTGCATGTGCGTGCGCGGCGCGTCCACCGCCGCCTGCACGTTCATGCCGTAGAGCAGCACGTTCAGAAGCGATCCGAGAACGATCGTGATGATGCGCCCGCCGCCCGGGCTGCCGGTCGACCATCACGAGGTTCCCGTTCTTCGTCACGATCGTCGGCGCCATAGACGAAAGCGGACGTTTCCCCGGCGCGACGGCGTTGGCTTCGCCCTGCGTAAGTCCGTACAAGTTCGCCGCGCCGGGCTTCGCGGAAAAGTCGTCCATCTCGTCGTTCAGCAAAAAGCCCGTGTCGCCGGCGACGACCGACGCGCCGAAACCCGCGTTGAGCGTGTACGTCACGGCGATCGCGTTGCCCCAGCGATCTACGATGGAGTAGTGAGTGGTCTGCGGAGCCTCCGGTGCGAGCGCGCCCAAGCCTGGCCTCACCTGCGACGAAGGCGTCGCGCGGTCGGGCGCGATCTGCGCGCGCAGCGTCGCCGCATACTGCGGCGAGAGCAGTTCGGCGACCGGGTTCTTCACGAAGTCCGGATCGCCGAGGTAGGCATTGCGGTCCGCGTACGCTCGGCGTTCCGCCTCGGTCAGATAGTGCAGGCTCTGCACGCTCTGCCGGCCCCACGCCGCCAGCGGAAAGGGAGCGACGATGTTGAGAATCTCGCACAAGGTTACGCCGCCGGCGCTCGGCGGCGGGGCCGAAGCGATATCGTAGCCGTGAAAGCGGCAATGCAGAGGCGCCGCCTCCCCGACCGAATAGTCGGCGAAGTCTTGCATCGAGAGCAGGCCGCCGTTGGCATCGCTTGCAGCCACCACGGCCCGCGCGATCGGTCCGCGATAGAACGCGTCCGCGCCGCCGGCGGAGATCGTCTCGAGCGTGCGCGCCAGTAACGGCTGGCGCCATACGTCGCCCGGTTGCGCCGTGCGCCCGTCAACGTCGAAGATCGCGCTTGCGTTCTCGCCGACGGGATGTGCCAAACCAAATGCGGTGACGTCCCAGGGCGTGAGCGTGAACCCGTCGCTCGCCAAACGAATTGCCGGCGCCATCAGCGCCGCGCGCGGCATCGAGCCGTACTGCCGGCGCAGCGTCTCCAAACCCAAGACGGTGCCCGGCACGCCGATCGCCAGCCAGCCCTTTTGCGAGCGCGCCGCGACCGGATTTCCGTCGGCATCCAGATACATGTCGCGCGTCGCGCGCCGCGGCGCCTTCTCACGAAAGTCAACGAAACGCTCGCTGCCGTCCCGCATTCGCAGCACGGCAAATCCGCCTCCCCCGATGTTGCCGCAGCACGGGTCGGTAACGGCCAGCGCATAGCCGACCGCGACCGCGGCGTCAACGGCGTTTCCGCCGGCTCGCAGAACGTCAACGCCGGCCTGCGTCGCATCGCGCTGAGCGGTCGCCACCATCGCGCGCGATCCTACTCGCCGGCGCGGCTGGAGTTGCCGGAGCCGCGGCCAGCAGAAGCCCCGCGAGCGCGGCGATGCGCGTGCACGAGTTGGCCCTCCATTGAACGGGCGTGCGCCGGGAAATGCGCGGCTCCTGCGCCCTTGCCTCGCTAGGCAGCGGCCGACCGCTCGGCGAACGCTTTTGCATGAACTACGCAGCCTCACTCCGCCGCGCGTTCGGCCCGTCCGCGCTCCTCATTCTCTTCGCGGGCTGCGTGGGATCGCAGACGCAATCGAACGCCCTGGTTCCCGGCCAGTCGGGCGCGGCGAGCGAGCAGCTGGCGCGCCTCGGCGTCGGCTCGACGATGGCGGACGGCGCGCAGACGCGCGACCTGCTGTACGTCGCGAAGGACGGGGACGTCTCCGCCTACGCCTACCCCGACGGCAAACTGCAGGGCCGGCTCGCCGGCGTGCGCGCCGACGGGCTCTGCGCCTCAAGGAACGGCGACGTCTTCGTATCGTCGGGCGGCGAGGTGCTGCACTACGCCCACGGCGGCACGCGGCCGCTCGCGGTGCTCGCGAATGCGCCCGGCGGTGCCGCGCAGTTCTGCGCGGTGGACCCCGCGAGCGGCAGCCTAGCGGTCTCGGGCGGCACGGGCGCTTCGCGCGTTGCCATCTACGACGGCGCCGCAGGCGCCCCGCGGATCCACCCTGCTAAGGAAGGCTCGCAGTACGCTTCGCTCGCCTACGACGACGCCGGCACGCTCTACGCCGCCACGGCCTCGGGCGATCTGCTCGCCCTGGCAAAAGGCGCGTCACGTTTCGAACGCATCGCCTGGAACGGCACCCGCCCGGCGCGCCTCGACGCGATCCGGTGGGACGGTAAGAATCTGGCCGTTGCCGCTTCCGCAGGTCCCGACGGCCCGGTGACGATCTCGCGCTACGCAATCGCGGCGGGCTCGGCGACGCTCGCGGGCCGCACGGTCGTGCCCGGCGCCGCCGGCCCCGCGCAGCTCTGGATCGCGGGCGCCGCCCCGTCCGGTATCGTGCGCGCCGCTCGCGCCGCGAGCGCCGTCGCGTTCAGCCGCGCCTCGCAGCCGGCCTTCGCGATCGCGACCTATCACTACGACAACCTGCGCACCGGCTGGAACGAAGACGAAACGACGCTGAACTACTCGAACGTCAATGCATCGAAGTTCGGTCTGCTCCATACGGTGGCGCTCGACGATCAGGTTGACACCCAGCCCCTCGTCATTCCGAACGTGACGACCACCCGCGGCGCGAAGTCGGGCAGCGCGCACGACGTCGTCTACGTAACGACCGAGAGCAACTCGGTCTACGCGATAGATGCATCGAGCGGTGCCGTGCTCTTCCAAACGAACTTGGGGCCGCCGGTTCCGACGCCGCTCGGCTGCAACAACAACGGACCGAACGTCGGCATTGACGGCACGCCGGTCATTGACCAAGCCGCCGGCGTCATGTACGTCATCGCGTACACGCTGGAAAATAGTTACCCGACGTACCGCATCCACGAGCTCTCGCTCTCGAATCTCACCGACGTCGTGCCGTCGGTCATCGTCTCCGCGTCGCACCAGCTGACCAACGGCACCACGTATACGTTCAATGCGACGTATCAGCGGCAGCGGCCCGGCCTGCTCGAAGCGAACGGCAACATCTACGCGGGCTTCGGCAGCTTCTGCGATTTCAATGCGTCGCAGTCGCGCGGCTGGCTCCTCGGCTGGCAGGCTGGAACGCTCGCGCCGCTGGGAGCGAACCGTCTCAACGACGCTCTCTCTGCGTCGCCGAATAGTTTCTTCCTTTCGTCCATCTGGATGTCGGGCTACGGCGTCGCCGCGGATCCCGCAGGCAACGTCTACTTCGTTACCGGCAACTCGGACTATTCCGGCACCACGTACAACGGCGTCACGAACGTGCAGGAGAGCGTCGTGAAAGTGAGTGCGGATCTCACGCAGCTTCTAAGCATCTTCACGCCCTCCAATCAAGGGCAGCTCGATCAGTACGATGAGGACTTCGGCTCCGGCGGCGTGATGCTGCTGCCCGACGTCGGTTCGCGCGTTCCGATGGCCGCCGCGATCGGCAAAGTCGGAACGATGTACTTGCTGAATCAGAGCAGTCTAGGCGGCTACAATCCGAGCGGCCCGAACAACGATCTCGCCGAAGTCTACGCCGGCGGATGCTGGTGCGGTCCGTCGTACTACGCCGTGAAGAACACGCATCAGCGTATCGTCGCCAGCGGCAACTACACCGTGACCCTCTGGAAGGTGCAGCCGAAGGGAACGAAGCTCTCGCTCATGGGATCGGCCGCGCTGCCGAGCGGGCAAGATCCCGGTTTCTTCACGACCATCTCGTCCACGAAGAACGGCAAGCACGCGATCATTTGGGCGCTCGCTCGCCCGGGGTCGGTGCCTGGCCCGATGACGCTCTTCGCGCTCAAGGCAGAGCCGTCCAAAGGCAGCTCGCAGCTGCAGACGCTCTGGCAGGAGACGGCCGGCTTCTGGGCGTCCAGCTACGGAAACGCAAACGCCGTTCCGGTCGTTGCCAACGGAAAGGCGTACGTTGCGACGTACCAGCAGCTCGATATCTTCGGGCTCGGCGGTGCGGCCGCGCACCTCGCCTCCGGCCACCCGATTTTGCCGTCGGCCTACGCTCGCGTCCTCAAGACGCCGAGCGAAGTTACCGGAAAGCTCGTGCACGTCAGCGGTTCGATCCTTACCGTGCAGACTCGCGGCGGCAAGCTCGTTCGTGTGGACGACACGCTCGCCGTCAAGAACGAACGCACGTCCGTCCTGGTTGCCGGTGAGGCGTTCGACGTGCGCGGAGCATACGATGCGGCCGGCGTCATGCACGCGGCCGCAATCGTTCGTGCCAAACCGTCACCCTCGACGTGGGCGCCGGATCGCTAAGGATCCCTTTACTTGCCGACGCCGATATGCGCGACCCAGCTCCAAAGGCCGAACACCTTGAGCAGCCAGATGACCACCGCGATGACGACGACGGCATTTAGCAGCGACTTTATCGAGCTGGCCATCGGGATGTACGTGTTGATGAGCCAGAGCAGGACGCCGACCACGATCAGCGCCAGGACCACCTCGACTAAAGGCACGTCTATCTCTCGCCGGCCGCGCTAGTCCGCCAGAACGTCGCGAACTTCGTCGCGGCTCTCCGGGCGTGCGTAGACGCCGAGCAGGATTCCCCCGCGATTGAGGCCCTCGTCGTATACGGCGGCCTTCTCTTTCGGAACTCCGGCGCCGACGAGCGCGCCGATCACGCCGCCCGTAGCCGCGCCGGCTCCCAGGCCTGCTAGAGCCGCGGCCAGTGGGCCTACCACGAGCGGGGTCGCCACGCCGCCGGTTCCGGCGATCGCGATGACGCTTCCAGTCGCCATTAGACCCGCGAGAATTGCGCCGACACCGCCGCCGACCACACCGCCCGTGACGGCGCCTTCGGCCGCGTGTCCGCCGCTGCGCTCGACGAACGCCGAGGCCTTATCTTTGTCGCGCATCATGACGCTGATTTCTTTATCGGTGTAGCCCAGTTCGCGAAGCCGACGCACGCGCGCTTCGGCCGCATCGTAATCGTAGTAGATCCCAGATTCGAAGTCGTTTGAGTTTTGCATGAGCCGGGTTCTACCCACGGGCCGGATAGGGCTAAACGCCGTTTCTAGCGGCCGGTTCGTGGGTAAGAAGCGCTACGTCAACCATTCCGCAGTTGAGAAGAAAAAGGAGAACTGGATGAGTAAGGATACGGCCGACAAGGTCGTCGGCGCGATAAAACGCGGCCTCGACGACGCAAAGGACGCGATGCACGAAAGCAAGCATCGCGCCGAGGCTGAGGGCGAAAAATCGCGCCGCGAGATGTTAGGCGACGAGATGACGCCCGGCGAGAAGGCCGGCTCGGCGGTGAACGAGGCTAAGCATCGCACCCAAGCCGAGATTGACGCGGCGAAGCGCAAGCTCCGCGATAACACCTAAACGTAAAGGAAAGGAAGGCTCTCATGGCTGGATTACTTTGGACCGTCATCGTCGTCTGCGTTGTCTTGTGGCTGTTGGGCTTTGCGCTGCACATCGGCGGCGGCCTGATTCATCTGCTGCTCGTGATAGCGGTGATCGCTCTGGTCTTCAATCTGCTGACCGGCCGTGGGGCCCGCGTGTGAGCGCAGCTGCGAGGAAGGCGCCCGGACCCCTGCATGGGGTCCGGGTCGCTATCTTGGTTGACGACGGCTTCGAGCAAGTCGAAATGACCGGGCCGCGCGATGCCCTGCACGCTGCCGGTGCGATCACGACGATCGCATCGCCCAAAACCGACAGCGTGCAGGGCTGGAACAAAGACGAAAAGGGCGATACGTTTCCGGTTGGCGTGCCCATCGCGGCCGCAAACCCGGCCGAGTTCGACGCGCTGCTGCTGCCCGGGGGCGTACGCAGCCCCGACAGCCTGCGGATGAACAACCGGGCATCGCTCTTCGTGCGGGCGATGGAGATAGCACAGAGGCCGATAGCGGCAATCTGCCACGGGCCCTGGATGCTCGTGCAAACCGGCTACGTTCGCGGTCGCAAGTTAACGTCGTGGCCGTCGCTGCGTGTGGACATCGTGAACGCGGGGGGAACCTGGCTGGATCAGGCGGTGGTCGTGGACGATCGTCTTGTTACCAGCCGCCGTCCGGCCGACGTGCCGTACTTCAACCAGGCGATGATCGAGCTGTTCTCTTCAGTAGCGTAGGCGAACGAAGGCGAGATCCTCGTGCGCTGGAAGCCGCGAGGATGGTTGCGGCGAGCCGCGCACGAACTCTGATGCATGAAGCATCCGCGTAGCCTCGCCGCCATATCGTTCCTGGCCCTCCTGCTTGCCTCGTGCGGCGGCGGAAGCGGCGTGAACCCTGCGCTCAAGTCTGCCGCGCCGATGAGCGCCGCAGCGCGTTCCAAAATGGCGGCTGCCGCCGGATACGCCTCGCTCTACAGTTTCAAAGGAACGCCGGACGGCGCGAGCCCGTATAGCGGCCTCGTCGCTTTCAACGGGGCGCTCTACGGCACTACGTTGAACGGCTCCAGCAACTACTGCTCGCAGAGCTGCGGCGGAAACGAGTGCTATCTCGGCTGCGGCACGATATTTTCCGTAACCACTTCCGGCAGCGAGAACGTCGTCTACAACTTCAAAGGGAACTTCAGCAGCGCGCAAGACGGCTCGTGGCCTTTCCCGGGCATGATCTCGCTCAAGGGCTCACTCTACGGCACCACGGCCGGCGCGGGCGCACTCGGCCACGGCACCGTTTTCACGCTCGATACGACGGGCAAAGAACGGGTCGTCTACAGTTTCCAAGGCGGCAGCGACGGCGAATCGCCCGAAGCCGGCTTGATAACGTACAAAACGAAACTCTACGGTGCAACGCTTTACGGCGGCGGAAACGGCTGCGGAGGCGCGGGCTGCGGCGTGCTCTACACGCTGACGACCGCCGGAAAAGAGTCGGTACTGTACGCATTCCAAGGTGGGAGTGACGGCGAGCGTTTGTTCTCGGGCCCCGTTTTCATCAATGGCAAACTCTACGGCGCGACGCTCTTCGGCGGCGGCACGGGCTGCGGCGGCAACGGCTGCGGAGCCATCTACGAAGTGCAGCTCGACGGCAAGGAGCGGGTTCTCTATCGCTTTACCGGCACGACCGACGGCGCATTCCCGAACGGCCTTACCGCCGTAAACGGCGTGCTGTACGGTACGACGGAAGGCGGCGGCAACAGAAACTCCGGCACGTTCTTCTCCGTCACGACCTCGGGTACGCTCGCAACGCTCTATAACTTCCAAGACATCCCCGACGGCAATCTGCCGGGCGCGACGCTGCTCTACGAAGGCGGCAAACTGTACGGCACGACCGTCGGCGGCGGAACGGCGGGCATCGGCACGGTCTTCAGCATCACGAAGACGGGAGCGGAGAAGGTGCTGTACAGTTTCCAGGGCGGCACCGACGGTTCGGATCCGCAAGGCCCGGTCTACCTCTACAAGCATTCGCTCTACGGAACCACGACGACCGGCGGCGGTACCGGCTGCACCGGCACCGGCTGCGGCACGATCTTCAAACTCAAGCCTTAACGCATGCTTCATCACGTTGACGTCCACGTTCGCGATATTGCGGCCGCTTGCACGCTGTTCGATGCGCTGGCCGAGCATATCGGCTATCGCCGCCTGAGCCGCTTCCGGCGAACCCGAGGAACCGGGCTTCGTCGGATACGAGCCTTCCGGCGGTGGCCGCCCTCGCATCGGGCTCATTCCGGAGGCCGGCTCGCGGCCGGGTCCATGCGCCTCGCCTTCGGCGTTGACGGCCGGTCGCAGGTGGACGCCGCGGCCGCGGCCGCTCGCGATGCGGGCGCGCGGGCCGTCGAGGGCCCGAGCGTGCACCCAGAATACGGCGATTACTACGCCGTTTTCTTCCAGGACGCCGACGGCAACAAGTTCGAGATCACGGTAGTTAATCGCGCGGCGTCCGCGAACTAGGCGGTATGACGTTCCGGCGCCCCCTGCTCGCCGTCGCCCTCGCGATCGTGCCCGCGGCCTGCACGCACAACGATTTCAACCCGAACGTGATTCAGCTCAGTCCAAGCGGCACGCAGGCGAGCCCCGCCAAGCAGTCCATCCAAAAGTCGTTCACGCTCATCGCCATCGAAGACGGCTACACGAGCCAGTTCACCGCCGATACGGTCGTCGGAACGTGCTGGGTCGTGCAGTCGCCGGTTACGACCAGCGGCGCCTGGACCGTCGTTCCGCAGGGCACGACCTGCGGCAAACTCGACACCGAGAAGATCAAAGTTACCGACGAGAAGGGCAACTCGGCCGTCACGTACATCCAATCGGTGAAATAGGTGCATCGCCCTCGGTGTAGATTCGCTCTCCAGCGCCGAATTGGCGAGCCGTCTCGAAAGCGGCGCCGCGCCGTTCATGCTCGACGTTCGCGAGGTTGAAGAGATGGCCGACGGCCGCATTCCGGGCTCGGTGAACATTCCGATGGGCGAAGTGCCGCAGCGCTTGGCCGAGATCCCAGCCGATCGCGACGTCGTCGTCATCTGCCATTTGGGCGGACGTAGCGCGCGAGTTACGCAGTGGCTCAACCGCAAGGCTACGGCCAGGCGATCAATCTCGCCGGCGGCGTCGAAGGCTGGCTCGCGCAATCGCGCACAAGGCAATAGCAAGGAGAAGCGACGTCGCATGGAAATCGTGATCGCGGAAAAAGGCGCCTTCTACCTCGAGCCGATCGTTACGGCCGAGGAAGCGCGCGGCCGCGCGAGTGCGTACAAATCTTCGGCTTTCGGCACGCTCTCCCGGCTCTTCGCGCGCCCGAAAGACGACGACATCGCGATCTCGGACCTCGGGCTCTGGTATCTTCCCGTATGGCACGCGAAAGCGCGCCTGCATTTTCTCTACGATCGTCGAGAATCGCACAAACTGCCGATCAAGACGCCGCACGTAGCGCGGGTGACCATCGGCGCCGACGAATACGCCGTAACCGGCGGAGCGATAGAACTGCCGGTCGTCGAGCATTGCGAGCGCGACGAGCAGAAGGAGCTCTGGCTCGATGCGCTCAGCAGTCAGCCGATAAATCCGCAGCCGTACATCAAAGCCGGCGCTCTTCCGGTGGACTTAAGCGAGTTTGCGCCGGAGGGCGCGAAGATCGTCGCGCCCACGGTGCGCGCCTCGGCGGTCATCCGTACGCTCCTGGGCGAGGACTTTCGACCATCCGACGCCGACGAGTTCAAGGAAGAGCAGGTCGAGGTCGAATGCATAGATCTTCACCTGCGCCCGACGTATAACTTCAAGTGCGTCTGGACGTCGAAGAACAAAACGGCCGACGTAACCGTGGACGCGATCACCGGAGAGACGCAGACCGAATCCGCCGCCGCGATGGCGGCGGTGGCAAAACTCATGAAGCCGGAAACGCTCTTCGATCTGGGCGCCGAGACGCTCAATCTGGTCGTCCCCGGCGGAGCCATCGCGCTCAAAGTGGTCAAGGCCCTTACGGAAAAGCGCAAAGCCTAACGACTAGCTGGCCAGCGCGTACTGCACTTCTTGCGCCGCCGGTGCGGCATTTTCGTGCAGAAAGCCCCGCAGATCGGCCAGCGCCGCCGATTCGCGAAGAGCCGGCGACTTGTCGCAGTAGGCAAGAAACGTTTCGAGGCTCGTGAGCGCGGTCGTCCAGCGAGCGTCGTCGGGTGATCCCGACGCATGGTGCAGCGCCGCCGCGAGATCGCGCGTAGCGCAGGCCGCGGAGTACGTCGCACCGATCGTGCGCGGCCGCAGATCGAGCAGCAAGCCTTCGATGGCGGCGCGAACGTTCGCGCAGGCGGCTTCGTATTGCATGTGAGGGTCCTTTCTTTTAAGCCCGCTTGCGTGCGAGCAAGAGCACGCCGGGCGTGACGAAGAGAGCCAGAACGCCGGTTACGATAAAGGCGTCGGCATAGGCGAGCGCCGCGGCTTGGCCGGTGACGGCGGCGGCGAGCTGAGCGGGGCTTCCGTGCTGAAGGAACTGCACGATCGGCAGCCGCGCGAGCGTCACCTGGGCTGCCAGAACCGTCTGATGAAACTGCAGGCGCTGGTCCAAGAATGCCACGACCGACGCCGACGAGACGGATCCGCCGAGTTGGAAGAAGAGCACGATGAACGAGGCGGCTTTCGCGCCGGCTTCCGGCGCGACGGCTCGCATGGTCGCGACCAGCAGGGGCGAGTAGACGAAGGCGGCGCCCGTTCCGATCACGAGCAGCGGCAGGACGAACGTGCCCAGGCCGCTCTGCGTCGTGACGCTGGCGGCCAGCCAGAGCGAGCCTAAGCCCGCGACGGCCAGTCCGCCGCCGATGCACCAGCGCAGATCGAAGTTCCGTATGCCTGCAAGCCGCGCGACCGGAATCGTGAGCAGCAGCACCGGCAGCGCGCGCACGCCAATCAAAATGCCGGCGAGCGTGCTGGTGAAGCCGAGCGTATCTATGGTGAACTGCGGCAAGAGCAGCAGGCTCGGGAAGATCACGGCGGCGTACGCGCCGGCTACCGCCAGCGCTGCGGCCACGGCCGGCTGGCCCAACACGCGCAGATCTACGATCGGCTCCTTCACGCGCAGCTCCCACCAGACGAACGCCGCCGCTGCCGCCGTCGCGACGAACGTGCAGAGCACGATCGAACGGTCGGAGAACCAATCGTCGCGCTGGCCTTGATCGAGCACGTACTGCATGCAGCTCACGGCGACGATCAGCAGCACGATGCCGGTAACGTCAACGCCGGCAGGCCGGGGCCGCGTGTTGTCGCGCATGTAGCGCCACAGCACGACGAACGCGAGGATGCCGGGCACGAGGTTCACGTCGAAGACCCACGGCCACGAGAAGTTGTCCACCAGGATGCCGCCGAGCGTAGGGCCCACCGACGGCCCGAGAATCGTGCCGAGCGCGAAGATGGATTGGCTCATCCCCATCTGCTCGGGTGGAAACGTGTCGCGCAGGACGACTTGCGCGGTCGCCAGCAGGCCGCCGCCGAACGCGCCTTGCAGCACGCGGAAGAGGATCAGCGCGTCCAGCGAGGTTGCCATGCCGCAGAGCATGGATGCGATCGTGAAGCCGGCAATGGAGGCTAGGAAATAGTTCTTGCGCCCGAAGCGCAGCTGCAGCCACGGCGCGAGCGGAATGACGACGACGTTCGCGATAACGTACGCGGTGACGACCCACGTGCCCTCATCAACGGTCGCTCCCAAGTTCCCCTGAATCGTCGGCAGCGCGACGTTGACGATCGTAAGGTCAACCGTCTGCAGCAGCGCCGCCAGCATGACCCCGCCCACAACGAGCACCCGCGCCGCCCCAAACTCAACCAGCGACTTTGTGTCATCCTGACCCTTCGACTCGGCGCTGCGCGCCTCGCTCAGGACTGCGCTTCGCGCAGGCGCTAAGGAAGTTGTTGTCATCCTGAGGCCGCCCCGTGTCATCCTGAGCGTGTCGAAGGACGCGCGCGTCGCCCTGACCCGGCGGGGCGGGGCGTGGGGGGACAAGCCCGGTGCTGCCGGTGCTCCGCTTGGAAACCGTCATTCGAGATTCGTAGTCCTGGGGGAGTGAGGTTGATCTTAGGGTAGCCTACATGGCATACTATGACTAGAACCGAGCTTATCCTAGCACTAGATTGGACACCCTCATGCTGAATGGATCGCCCGAGCACCGGCGGCTGGAGTTACGCGACTTCCTCCGGACTCGCCGCGCGAAGATCGCCCCGTCCGACGTCGGCCTCGCCGACGGAGCCCGCCGGCGCACCCCCGGCCTGCGCCGCGAAGAGGTTGCGCTGCTCGCGAATATCGGCACCACCTGGTATACCCGGCTCGAACAAGGGCTACCCATAAACGTCTCGGCCGACGTGCTCGACGGCATTTCACGCGCCTTGCGCCTGACCGGCGACGAGCGCCGGCACTTGCATCTTCTGGCGGGCCTGGCGCACGCGCTGCCGCCGCGCGAAGAAGAAGAGCGCGTCAGCGACCTCGTGCTGCGCGTCCTCGAAGCGCTCGAACCTTCGCCCGCGTACATCCGAGGGCGCCGCTTCGATGCACTGGCCTGGAATCGCAGCGCAGACGCTCTCTCCGACTTTTCGAGCGCAACCGGCCCCGCGCGCAATATGATCTGGCGTCTCTTCCGGGATCCCGCCATGAAGAGCCGGCTCGGCGACCCGGCCTGCGCGACGCGGCGAGCCGTCGCCCAATTTCGAGCGGTCGCAGCGAAGTATCCAAACGACCCTGCATTCGCGGCGCTCATCGAGGATCTGCTCGCGACCTCCGCGGAGTTCCGCGAGCTCTGGGCCCAGCACGACGTCTTAGGCTCGGCCGATGGGCTCAAACGGTACGTCCACCCGGAGCTGGGCGAGCTAATTTTGGATTACACGAGCTTTGACGTCCCCGGCGACGGCGATATCCGTTTGATCGTCCTCACCGCCGCGCGCGGATCCGAGAGCGAACGCAAACTGCGGGATCTCTGCCCCGCCGTCTACGCCTAGCCCGATCGAAGAAGAGTAGGTTCGGTTCGCCGCACCGAACCTCTCGGCTATGAAAACGATCGGCATTGTCTTGAGCATCGTTTTGCTCACCGTTGCTCCCGCGCTTTCGTGCACGCGCGTTCTGTACGTAGGCGACGACGGCACCGTCATCACCGGGCGTTCCATGGATTGGTCGGAGGATATGCACTCCGACCTGTGGGCCTTACCGCGTGGAATGGAGCGCGACGGCGCCGCCGGCCCGGACTCGATAAAATGGGTCTCCAAGTACGGCAGCGTCATCGTCGCGGGCTACAACGCGGGCTCGGCCGACGGCATGAACGAAAAAGGACTTGTCGCCAATATCCTCTATCTGGCCGAGTCGGACTACGAGGTCCCCGACAAGAGCAAGCCGCCGATGTCCATCTCGTTGTGGGCGCAGTACGTGCTCGACAACTTTGCGACCGTGGCCGACGCGGTAGACGCGTTGAGCAAGGAGCCGTTCTACATCATCGCTCCGGTGCTGCCTAACGGCGAGCCCGCGCAAATGCATCTCTCGATCTCCGACGCGACCGGCGACTCGGCGATCTTCGAGTACCTCCACGGCAAACTCGTGATCCATCACGGCAAGCAGTACACGGTGATGACGAACTCGCCGTCCTACGATCAGCAACTCGCACTCAATTCATACTGGCAGTCCATCGGCGGCTTGACGTTCCTGCCGGGCACGAATCGTGCGGCCGATCGTTTTGCGCGCGCGTCGTTCCTAGTCGGTGCGATCCCCAAGGGGCCTGCGCCGGCGTTCATCAGCGCCGTGCCGGATCAGAGTTACGCCTACCAAGCCGCAGAAAGCGTTTTGGGCGTGATGCGTTCCGTCAGCGTTCCGCTCGGCATTACGACGCCGGGCCAGCCGAACATCGCCTCGACGCTCTGGCGCACCGTGGCGGATCAGAAGAACTTGGTCTACTACTTCGATTCCGCGACCTCGCCCGACACGTTCTGGGTCGCGCTCGCTTCGATTAACTTCAACGCCGGCACGCCCGTAAAGAAACTCGCCGTCGCCGGCGGGAAGGTCTACTCGGGCGAAGTCTCGGCGAGCTTCATGCCCGCCACGCTCTTTAACTTCTTGCCGGCGAAGGCGCCGTAGCGGGCGGCATCTCGGAGAGGATCTGGTGGACCATCGTAATGGCGGTCGCCCCCTCTCCGACGCCCGATGCAACGCGCTTCACCGAAGACTGCCGCACGTCGCCGGCCGCGAAGATTCCCGGCTGATTCGTCTCGAGTAAGAACGGCTCGCGCGCTAAGCGGCCAGCCGCGGCTCGGCTCCCGCCGGCCGAGCGTCCGGTGAGCACGTAGCCGCGCGGGTCGGTGGCGACGAAGCCGCCGAGCCACTGCGTGCGTGCTTCGGCGCCGATGAAGACGAAGAGCGCGTTCGTGCGTTCTTCGCGCAGGCTGCCCTCGGCTACCTCGCGCAGGACGATCGTATCCAGTTCGCGCTCGCCACGCACCTCCACGACCTCGCAGCCCGCGGTCACCGTCACGTTCTCTTTCGTCTTGAGCTCGTCAATGAGATACTGCGACATTGATTTTGCCAGGTCGTCTCCGCGAATGACGATCGTCACGTGCTCCGCGTACGGAGAGAAGAACATCGCGGCCTGGCCCGCCGAGTTGCCGCCCCCGAGCAGATGGATGCGGCGCCCGGCAATTTGGCGCGCTTCGGCCTGCGCCGCTCCGTAGAAGACGCCGCGATTGAGGAAGTCGTCGCATCCGCGTGCGTCGAGGTAGCGGTACGATACGCCGGTCGCCAGCACGATCGAGCGGCAATGAATCTCCTCGTCTCCATCGAGAACGATGCGCCGGTCGTACGGGCCGCCCTCGATTCGGAGCGCCTCGCGCGTGACCACCACGTCCGCGCCGAACCGCGACACCTGCCGGTATGCGCGGTCGGCAAGCTCTTCGCCGGATATGCCGTTGGGAAATCCGAGATAGTTTTCGATCCGCGACGACATGCCGGCTTGGCCGCCGGGCGCCTCGCGCTCTACGAGAATCGTGCGCAGCCCTTCGGAGGCTCCGTACACGGCAGCTGCCAGGCCCGCAGGCCCGGCGCCGATGACGGCCACTTCGTAGCAGTGCCGCTGCGGGCTCGTTCGCAGCCCGAGGGCCTGTGCCAGCTCGCGAGTCGTAGGCGAACGTAAGCACCGTCCGTCGGGGAAGGTCACGTCGCAGTGATCTTGTTCGCGTTCTTCCCAATCGAACGGCACGTGCAGGCGCGTTAGAAAGTCGCGCAGGCGATGGCATTCGGGCGAGTTGGGATCGCCGACGATCGCGCACTGCGCGGTCGGTACGGCGAGCGTCGTCGACCACAGCGATGTGATGCGCGAAGACATATCGCCGGTCACCGCTTTGGCGAACGCGCTCTGCGTATGCATCAGGCGCCAAAACTCGGTTGCGTCCAGCGCCGCCAAACGCGTCGGTTCCGTCGCCCGCACGCTCGAGATCGAGGGCGAGACGAGGATGAGCGGAACCTCGCCGAACGAAGAGCCGGCGCCGTACGTCGTCAGCATCGTCGTCTGTCCGCCGACACGCTTGGTGATCTCGATGGTGCCGGAGAGAATCGAGAAGAAGCGGGCGACTTCGCCTTCGTGGATGAGCCACTCGCCTGCAGCGAGCTCTATCTCGGCGCTGCGCGAGGCCGCCAAGGCGATCGCGCCGTCGTCAACGCCTGCGAACGCCGCGATTCCGCGCAGATCCTGGGTCGTTATCATGTGCCTACGGCGGGGAGTGCGAGGACGCCGGCGAGGGCGAGGGCGAGGGCGGCGCCGGGGTCGCGTTGTGAAACTGCAGCGTCACCGTCGCCTGCTCCCCGGCCGTGACGGTGACGTTCGCGGTCGCCTCCGCGTACCCGGAGAAGGTCGCCGTAACCAGATAGGTCGCGGGCTGCAGTTTGATAAGGAAGGCCGTTCCCGAGGTGTCGGTCATGGCGCGCTGCGGTTCGCCGGAATCGGATGTCGCCGTGACGGTCGCGCTCGTGACGAGGCTGCCGTCCGGCGCGACGACCGTGCAGAGCAGCGTGCCGGTCGGCTCGGCTGCGATCGCGCGCGGCGCGAGTAGGAACAGGAAAGCGATCGCGAGCGCGCAGGTGCCTTTCACTGGCAACACCTCCCGAAATCAGAGTGCAACGGTTACGCCGCGTTCGCCTGCCGACGCGGTGAATCCGTGGGCGTTCAGGATCCCCGCAAAGGCTGCGGCGCTGCCCGGTTCGGCATGGACGAGATAGACGCGGGGTTTCGACGCTGCGGTCTGCAGCCAGCGCAGCAGTTCGGTTTGATCGGCATGGGCGCTGAAGCCCGTCAGGTGAACGATCTTCGCGCGGACGGCGAGCTGATCGCCGAAGATGCGGACCGGGCTGACGCCGTCGGTGATGAGTCGCCCGAGCGTGCCGTGCACCTGATAGCCCGGGAAGACGATCGTCGCCTTGGGATCTGGCAGATTCCTGTGCAGGTGGTAGAGCACGCGGCCGCCGGTCGCCATACCGCTCGACGCTATCACGATCGCCGGTCCGGAGAGACTGTTGAGCGTCTTCGACTCTTCGCTCGACACGTGCGACTGCAGATTGCGGCAGCCGAACGGCGCTCCCGGCGTCTGCGCCAGCGGCTTGTACGCGTCGGGGTGCTTGGCGAAGACGGCGTCAACCTTGATCGCCATCGGACTGTCGAGATGCACCGGCAGTTGGGCGATCTGTGCGTCGGCATCCTGCAGCCGTCCGATCGCATAGAGTATGTCTTGCGTGCGTTCGACCGCGAACGACGGAATCACGATCGTGCCTCCGCGTTGTATGCCCTCGAGCAGCGTGCTCCGCAGGAGATCGAGGGAGTCGGGCGGGTGCTGCCGGTTGCCGTACGTGGCTTCGCAGACGACCGTATCCGCCGTTTCCAGCGCGGTGGGATCGTAGAGCAGCGCCGAGTCGTAGCGCCCGAGATCGCCCGAAAAAATTGTCCGTCTGCCGTCTACGCGCAGGTCGACGAAGGCCGCGCCGATGATGTGCGCGGCGTAGTGGTAGCGCACGTTCGCGCCGCAGACGTCGAAATCGGTCTCGATCGGAACGGTCTCGCGCAGCCCGAGCGCCGTCTTCACGTCGGCGTCGGTGAAGAAGGGTGCCACGTCGTGCGAGCGTTCGTTGTGAAAGCCGCGTGCGTTCATGTGGCTCTGCAGGTGTGCCGCATCTTCGAGCACGATTTCCATCACGTCGGCCGTGGCCGGGGTGCAGTAGATCGGTCCGCGGAAGCCGTCGTGCGCGAGCTTCGGCAAGTAGCCGACGTGATCCAGATGGCCGTGTGTGATGACGACCGCGTCGAGTTTCGCGGGATCTACCGGCAGCGGAACGTGGTTGAGGGCTTCGGTCTCGCGCGGTCCCTGGAAGAGCCCGCAGTCAATGAACAGCCGCTTGTCGCCGATCGAGACGAGGTGCTTGCTCCCGGTGACCGTTCCGGCGGCGCCGACGAAGGTGAGTTCAGCCACGCGCCGGGCCCTGGAAGCAGACCGCGCTGGGCCGTTCCTCGGAAGCGAAGATCTCGCCGCACCGGTCGAGGAGCCGGTCGGGATCGGTGTCCTCGACGATCAGCGCGCCGGTCTGCTTGACGAAGAGCGAAGCGATCTCGCCGAAATGGTCGGAGAGGCCACCCGAGCCCCGCAGAACGCCGATGAGTTTACCTTCGTCGTAGGCGATGCAGAACTCGCCGAGCGTTCCGCTCCTGCCTCCGACGAAGATGACGAAATCCGAACTGTGTATGTTATAGATCTCGCGGCCCATGAGCCCCGAACCGGTGAATACGATCGTCGTATACGGCTCGAGCGGCGATTCGTAGAGTTCGACGTGCTCTTCGCGCGAGTGCGCCGGTGAGACGCCCAGGCTGTCGCCGCCGTACTCGTGCGCCCCGAGGACCGCCGCATGCGGCAGGCCCGGGCACGCGCCGGTGACGATCGTCGCGCCGCGCCGAGCGATGTTCGCACCGACTCGCTGCGCCAGCGCGAGCTCGCCGCTCGTGAGCACGCCGCCGGCGGAACCCATGACGCCGATCTGAATCTTCACGCCGTGCCAGCGTACGCCGGGGTGCAGGCGCGCACCTTCGGTCGCGGGAACCTATGGGCTAACACTTTTCGACCGTATCGGAGGCCTCGCATGCACGTAGTTTCCCGGCGCGTTCTTTCGTCATTGCTACTCGTCTCGCTCGCCGCCTGCGGCGGCCCCGGCGCCGGCGCCGGCGCTACGCCGCTCGCCGCGAGCGCGCAGGCTCGGTCGGCACAGCCCTCGCTGGACGCGATTCTGGATTCGGCCCCGGAAGTTACGAACGGCCGCATGATCCAGAAGAGCACCGCCATGCGCCCCGCGGCGGGGATCCCGCCCATCCTCATCAACTTCATAGCCAATGGGCCCAATCAAGGCGGCGTCCCTTGCATTAGCTGCGTGAGCGGCGCGTCGAGCGGCGACAACATCGGGATGACCGGGACCATCGAGCTACGTGCTGGCCAACTACGTCTGGCAGTACGAGATGTCGTTCACCGATATCAGTTATAAGGGTAAGTGTAAGCTCGCTTGGGCCATTACGAACGGCAACAAAACGATTGATAGTTTCTCGACGACGCTGAACTTAACGTCTTCGGGCGGCTTCGTTCTCTACGCGGTAGATCGCAATCGGCCGAAGTACTCCGGCCCGGCAACGGTAACCGGAAAAGTCACCTGCGGCAAAACCTCAGCCTCACTCCAAGCCCCCCTCCAGTTCCAGTAACACCCCCGTGTCATCCTGAGCAATGTCATCCTGAGCGCGGCGCGAAGCGCCGCAGTCGAAGGGCTGTCGAAGGACGCGCACTCAGGTGTCATCCTGAGCTTGTCGAAGGATGACACAGTTGGGCGCGCCCTACTTTCCCCAGAAGACGAACATGGAGACGGCCGAGGCGCCCATCAGCAGGACGGTTAGCCAGGCCCAGACGTTGGTCGCTCGCGAGTTCTTCCATCTGCCCATCACGCTTTCGTTGTTTCCGAGCAGCGTCAGAAAGACGAGCAGCGGCACGGCCGCGACGCCATTGAGCACCGCCGACCAGTACAGCGCCTTGATCGGGTCCAGGTGGAAGAAGTTCATGATCATGCCGATGCCGATACCGGCGACGATCAGCGTGTAGAAGATCGGCGCGCGTCGCGGCTTGTCGGCGAGACTGCCTTCGAGTCCGAATGCGTCGGCGAGCACGTACGCCGAGGATCCGGCGAGTACCGGAACGGCGAGCAGCCCCGTGCCGACCATGCCGAGCATGAATAAGAGGTATGCGTAGTCGCCGGCGAAGGGACGCAGCGCCTCCGCCGCGTCCTGGGCGGTTTGGATGTTCGCGCTGCCGTGCTGTCCGATCGTCGCGGCCGTCGTGACGATGATGAAGAACGTCATCACGTTCGAGTAGCCCATGCCGATCCAGTTATCTTCGTTTGTCTCGCTGAACTTCAGACTTCGTCGCGCCGCGCAGTTCGGCGGTGCTGCGCCCCAGCGCGCGCTCGTCTTCGATCACCATTGCCGGCTGCCAGAAGAAGAGGTACGGCGTAATGGTCGTGCCGAGCACGCCCATGAGCGTCGTCAGCCACGCCGCCTGGAAGCGGATGTGCGGGACGAGGAGGTTGCCGAAAACCTCGCGCCAGTTGGGGTGGGCGAAGAAGGCGGTCGCGACGTACGCGAGCAGCGAGAGGCAGAGCCACTTCACGACGCTCTCGAACGCCTTGTACGAGAAGAAGACCTCGGCAGCGATCGTCACGATGCCGAACGCCGCAATCCACAGCTCGAACGGCAGGCCGAAGATCAGCCTCGCCGAGGCGGCCATTCCCGCCAAATCGGCGCCGAGGTTCACCGTGTTCGCGATGACGACCACGAGGATCAGCGAGGCGGTCAGCGCGCGCGGGTAGAGCTTGCGCATCACGCCCGCCGGCCCGACGCCCGCTACGAGCCCGATCCGGGCGCACATCCCTTGCACCGCGATCATCATCGGCAGCGTGACGAGCGCGATCCATAACATGGAATAGCCGGCGGAGGCGCCGGCGATCGAATACGTGGAGATGCCCGAAGGATCGTCGTCCGCGGAACCCGTCACGATTCCGGGTCCGAGTTTCCGGGCCCATGCGAGCGCGCGCCGGAGCAACGTCTCCTGCATCCGGCCTTAGTGTATCATGAGGGCGCCACCGGCCCGCGCGGGAGGCTAGGCCGCCTTTTTCCTTACCGGCTTACGCGTCGAACGGCGCGGCTCCGGGGAAGCCTCCCCTAACAGCCGGGCTTTCGCGCGTTCCATCGTGGTTCCCAGGCGTTTAACTCCTTCGCGTCGAGCAGCTCGCGCGCTAAGGAGAAGATCGTAGACTCTTCTTCTTTGACGTGATGCTTGACGGCTTCCGCCAAGACCTGGACCTCCGCTTTGAACCGCTCGTCACGAGCCCTCGTGGATGTAAGCAGTGCGATGAGATGCTTGACGACGTCGTGTTCGGTGTAGGCTTCAAAAACGTCCACTCTGTCTTCGGAATCTTCGGCGCGCTTCTTGAGCGCTGGATAGAAGTATTTCTCCTCGATCGCCGCGTGAACCGTCAGCGCCTCCTCTATCTCGCGCGCGAGGTCGCGAAGTTTTGGGCTCTCCGGCTCGCACTCGATGGCGCGATCGAGGAGACTGCCGACGGTCTTGTGATCCTTCTTGAGCAGCGTCAAGACGTCCATGTTTTGCACGTTCTCCTAAACTAACCTAGTGGCACTGCGTTTACCCGGAAGGGTAAGCGCTAAACCCCGCGCGCGTCCGCTCGACTTTGCGGAGCGCGCTTTGCTTTCTTGGGCACTCGTCCGCCGGCGCGCCGCGCTTCGCTCAGACCGATCGCGATCGCCTGCTTGCGGCTCGTGACCTTCTTGCCGGAGCGGCCCGACCGCAGTGCGCCGCGTTTCATCTCGTGTATCGTTTTCTGCACCTTTTTTGCGGCTTTCGGGCCGTATTTTCTCGTCGTCTTCTTGCGCGCCGTGGTGCTTTTACGCGTCGTCTTGCGTGCGCTCGTCTTTTTCGCTGCCATACGTCCTCCAGTCGGCGGTTACTCGTTGAAAGTGTACCTGCATTTGCGACGAGATAAACCTACTGGCCGCGCGCCATGAAGTAGAACATGCCTGCCGTGGCGCCGCCCATCAGGGCAAAGGTCGCCCACCCCCAGACCCGCGCGAGCGCCGAACTGCGCCACTGGCCCATGATTCGCTGGTCGGAGGCGAGCCACACGATCACTGCGATGAGCGGCACTGCGGCGATGCCGTTGAGCACCGCCGACCAGAAAAGCGCCTTGATGGCGTCTACGCGCAGCAAGTTCATCGCGATGCCGATGAGGATCCCGACTGCGACGACTAGGTAGAAGCGCGGTGCCCGATGCACCGGCTCGTCCAGGCCCTCCCGAAAGCGAAACGTCTGCGCGGCCACGTACGCCGACGACGTCGCGAGCACCGGTACGGCGAGAATGCCCGTTCCGATCATGCCCAGCGCGAAGAGCAGTTCGGCGAACGGCCCGGCCAGCGGGCGCAAGGCTTTGGCTGCATCCTGCGCCGTCGCGATGTCGTGCCGTCCGTGCGCGCCCAGCGTCGCGGCAGTGGTGACGATGATGAAGAACGCGACCACGTTGGAGAAGATCATGCCGGCATTCACATCGGCGTGCATATCGTTTACGGCGCTCTGGTCCGTGCCGCGGCGCGAGGCGATCGTGGTCTTGCCTTCTTGCTTGTCCTCTTCGACCATCAGCGACGATTGCCAGTAGAAGAGGTAGGGCGTGATCGTCGTACCCAGGATGGCGACCATCGTCGAAAGCCAGAGACCGTCGAAGTGAAGGTGCGGAACGACGAAGCGATAGAGCACGTGCGGCCAGGGCGGCCGTACGACGAACGCGGTCACGACGTACGCGAAGAGCGCGAGGGTCAGCCACTTGAACAGTTTGGCGATCGTCGAGTACGGGAGGTACGTCTGCGTGACGATGAGGCCGATGCCGAAAAGAAAGACGAGCGCGTCGAAGGGGAGCGGCACGACCAGGTGCGCCGCCGCAGCCATGCCGCCGATGTCGGCGCCGATGTTGAACGTATTGGCCACGATGACGAGCCCCGCCAGCGCATACGCAGCCCACGGCGGCAGCCGCTTGCGGACGATCGCGGCTAACCCTTCGCCGTTCACCATCGAGATGCGCGCGCACATGCCCTGGATCACCGCCATCATCGGCGTGGATATGAGCGTCAGCCAGAGCAGCGAGTAGTTCGTCGTCGCACCCGCGACCGAGTAGGTGGAAATCCCGGAGGGATCGTCGTCGGCAGCCCCGGTGATGAGGCCAGGCCCCAAGACCGCAAAGAACCGGCGGAGTCGCGTTAACGCTTCGTGCATCGGGTTGCTCTCTACCCAATTCGCCCGGAGAATATCGCCGCCGCGCCGCCTGCTCCGAGGCAAAGCACGCCCCGGGCTGGTAACTAGCGACCGATGTCTCAACAACTGCCTGGTATCGTGCTCGCGCTCGCGATAGCGATCGCAGCCAGAATCGTCGCCCGGTTTACCGGGGTCGTGCCCGACGTCCTGATCGCGCTGCTCGGGGGCATCGCCGTCGCCAACCTCGCAAACCTGCCGGCCACGGTACGTCCCGGCGTATCCTTCGTGCTCAAGAAAGTGCTTCGCACGGCAATCGTCCTGCTCGGCGCGGGCCTCACCCTCGCGACCGTGTTGAAGCTGGGCGCCGCGACGCTTTGGCTCGTGCTCATCTGCGTGAGCGTCGCCGTCGCCCTGGGGCTGCTGCTCGCGCGGCTGGCGCGCCTGCAGGGGGTCATCGGGACGCTGGTCGGCGCCGGCACGGCGATCTGCGGGGGTACCGCCATCCTCGCCATCGGCCCGTTGATCGAGGCGCGAGACGAGGAGATCGCCTACGCGATCAGTACGATCTTCACGTTCAACATCATCGCGCTGATCGTCTATCCGCTGGTCGGCAGCGCGATGCATATGAGCCAGGTCGCCTTCGGCAGTTGGGCCGGCACGGCGGTGAACGATACGTCGGTCGTCGTCGCGACCGGCTACGTTTACGGCAAACTTGCCGGTGCGACCGCGACGGTCGTAAAACTCACGCGCACGCTCCTGCTCGTTCCGCTCGCGATCGCCGCCGGCTCGATCCACGCCGCGCGCGCCGGCGGCGACGCCTCCAAACTCACGCGCGAGGCGCTGCTGCGCTCGGTGCCGTGGTTCGTGCTCGGCTTTGCCGGCATGGCGATCCTTAATAGCATCGGCCTCATTCCGCCGCAGCTCGCCAAAGGATTGACGACGATCGCGAGCTTCCTGATCGTCGTCGTGCTCGCGGCGGTCGGTCTGAACGTGAACCTCGGGAAGATCGCGCGGATGGGGCTGCGCCCGCTCGCCGTCGGGCTCACGCTCGCGACCGCGATGGCCTTCGTGAGCCTCTTTCTAATTCGAGCGATGCATATTGGCTAAGAGGGCCGGGCGCCGAGCGCGATCGCGTGCGGGTAGCCCGGCTCAAGGCGCAGAGATTTATTTGTTCGACGGTTCCAAAAGTGCAGAATCACTGGGAGACGGCACCACGAGCGGGCGATCGTAGATCGAGCCAGTAGGTTCGCCAATATCTTCAAAGGCAATCAGCGCATCGCGCACGACGCGATGATGCGATAGGTACAAAACCGTGTCCGCCGCCTCGCGCACGACGAACGGCTCGCCATCGATCACCGCGAAATCTACGGTCCATGGTATGTCCACCAAGGGGGCTACCGTGAAGTTTCCCGCTATCACGGCCTTGCGCGGCAAGTAATCGCTTGTACCAACCCATAAATCGCGCAGCCGATTGCTCTTGGGCTTACGAAGCGGCGTGAGTCGCAGATGGTACGTATCGACGCCCGCGATGTCTTCGTTGCCGATCCATGCGACGTCGTAGTCACGAATCTTCGTTGCTACCGTCGCGATGACCGACAGCGCACTCTCCGTACCTACCGGCTTAACATTATAAGGAATATCGGGATACTTTAGCCCAAACATATACGTCGGCGCAATGAGGGGCTCGCCCAAAAGATCCATAGCCGCTGCCGGATGGCCCATTGGAATAGAGTAGGTGTCGGTGCCACTGCCCCGTCCGCCTGAGATCGAAATGACGAAGTTCGCGTTAATGCCGTGCGGCACTGGCGCTGGCGCCTTGAGCTGCTCGTCGCTAATGGGAAAGACTTTAATCGCGCCATCCGAGGGGTCAAAGCTGGCGCGGTAGTGATCCTTCACGGGAGCTCGTCCGTCGAGGCCGCTCACTACGATTGTGTAGTCGACTCGCCACGGATAGCGAACGCTCGTCACGGCAGAGCGGGCGTGCTGAAAAATCGACCAGGCATCGATCACTAGCGGCGACTCGGCTAACATAGCTCCTCCCGCGCGGGGCTCAGCGGCACTACCTGCGCGGCGATTGCACCGGTATGCGCTGGCCTGCGCCTGAACCACCGACAACTCCCGATCATCGGTAGCGTCCGGCCCCGCGATTCGCCTCGCCCCCGATGGTGCCTTGTCAAGTGGCTCACCCTTGCAACCTGGCGCAACAGCGCCGAATCTCATTCGATCCGAGCCCATGGAATACCGCCGTAAGGGAGTGCTTCGCGGGCCAATGTTTGACGTTGCCCCCAATCGTCTCGGTCGCCCGCATCACCGTGCCAATCGCCGGGCATGCCTTGCGCCTGCCCCGCGATCGCCTCAGCGATCCCGAGCAGCCGCTCCGCCCGTTTCAACAGGGAGTGCGGGTCCGTGCGCTCGGCGAGAGGCTGCAGGTCGTGCAGCGCCCACCGGTCGCACGTCTGGATGTGCCTCGCCATCGGGGGCGTGTAGTTGGAGTCCGGATTACGCTCTGGAAAGTCGAGATACCACACCGTATGTGTCCTTCCGCGCCTAAAAATGGCAAGAAAAACCGTCGCCACGAGGAACGGCCGATAGCCTGCAACCGCGAAAGGAGTTTGAACGTGGCGCGATGGTTTATTCTAAGTGTCTTCCTTGCCGGCTCAGCGTTACCGGCGAACGCCCAAGTTTCCATGCCTGGCACCTTCGTTGGTCTGGACGGGCAACAGCAGTTCGGATCCTATACATGGGTCTGGAGGTCGAAGAGATTCCAGCCGGCGCAACGCTCCGTTTCGGTTTCGGCGATCTGCCCGGCCGGCGACGTTGTGCTCGGAGGAGGCGTATCGGCCGCGGCCGGAGGTTTATTTTCCGACATCGCGGACAGCAGACCGACTCCAAATTTTAACGGCTGGCGCGTTCACTTTTACCAGAATCACCAGGGCGGGACGTTTACCGTAACAGTCTACGCTTCGTGCGCGCCAACACAGTAAATACGATGGGTCCGCGAGGCTTCTGGATCGCCCTTGGGATCGTGCTGTTCTACCTGATCGCGCGGCCACACGTGGGCACCGTCTGGCATCTGACGCAAGAACAGCCTAGCCCGACCGAGACCTTACCACCTGGCCTGACCCCGATTACCCCAACCCCGCCGCCGGGCTTCGGACCGGGTGTGCGCTTCGGGCCCACGCCTACGACGAGCTTTATAGATCAGCGCGACTGCTACCGCGAGGCCATACGTTTCGAGGGACGGACTGGAACATCGGGGGTCTACTGCGCGCCGAGCAATGCCCTGCTCTGGGGCTGGTAGCGAACGTTAAGAACGACCGCCTACATGCGGCGCGCCAACACCCATACGAGTGCGCCAGTGGCGATCACCGCTGTAACGACTAACGGCCACGGATGGCAGACCACGTATTGGACCCCATGCACCCTCACGGAGTAGCGCTTCGCCGGTCCGTCGCCCGACCATCTAGCCTCCCGATCGTACTCCGCTGTTAGCCCCGATTATCGCTAGCGTCCGACAGTGCCGCCTTCACCCCGCAAGCGGCGCAGCACGCCGAACAGCTCGCGCACCGAATACGAGAAGTCCGGCAGGGCTGCGTGCGCGATAACGTCCGATTCGCCGAACACGCGAGCGCCGCTTCGGTCGTGCAGTTCGACCACCCGGCGCTTGGGGTCTACGACGATCGCGAGCGACGAACCGGCGCGCAGGTACACGTCTATCTTGTCGTCAACGTCGGCGCGCCGATCGTCCGGCGAGAGAATCTCTACGGCGACGTCGGGGGCCAGCGGCGGCAGCTCGAGATCTTCGTCGCTTAGCGGCGCAAGCCGTTCGCTCGATACGTATGCCACATCGGGAACGAGCGGCCGGCGCACTTCGCCGGGCGGCGCAACGCGGAAGCGCCACTCCGGGCCGACCTCTCCGCGTCCGATCGCCCAAGCATCGAGCCGTATCGTCAGCGCGGCCTGCAGGCGCGAGTGCGTTCGCTGCGGGCTCACCTTTTGGAGCGCGCGTCCGCGTACCCACTCAAACTCCGGCTTCGAATCGGGCAGGACGATTTCAGAGACTCGCATGGCGCCACATGACTGTATCACGCAAGCGCGGGTCGGGACAATCGCGCTATCGCCGCGATCGCCAGGAAGACCGCCGTCAACAGGGTGCAGACGCTCGCGAGCACCAACGGCGCGCTCAGAGTCGCGGCTGAGAAGTCGAGGAAGCCGAGGTGATTGATCGGCCCGAGATACCACACGAGCAGGTAGCCGGCTTCGAAGAATCGCGACGCGCCGCTTACCGTGCCGAGCGCAAGCGCCGCCGCGGTCGTCGCCGCAACTGCCGCAACGCAGGCCAGCGCGACGAGAGGATGGCCGGTGACGGCAAGGCGCAGGATGTACCCGCCGCAGATGAGGCTGCCCAGCAGCGTGCCTGCGGCCCACTGCACGAATAGCGTGCGCCCGGCGAAGCCTCGCGTGGCGCAGAGAATCTCGGCGACATTCCAGCGCCGCTCGCGCGCGCCCAATGCCGAGAGGCGTTCGAGCGGCCAGATGAACGCGATCGGCAAGATGAAACGCGTCACGGCATCCAGCGGCGCAAGGCCCGTGGCGACCGCCAGTGCGAGCGCTCCCGCCAGCCACCAGATGCTCGCGCCGTTGACGAGCAGCGCGAACTCGGCCCGCACGATTCGCAACGCTGGAATATTCGGAACGATGCGCGTGAAATCGAGCGCCGGCCCCAGGCGGCGCGAACCTGCAGCTTCGCGTGAAAACCGGTCGAAGAACGGGCTTACGGCGAGAACGAGCAGCATCGCGAGCGCGAACCAGCCCAGCCGCATCGCAATGGTCGCGGGCGTCCAGCGAATGCCCTCGAAGCGGTACGCCGTCATGCCGCCCTTCGGCATCGCCTGTCCGCCGATGACGACGTCGTCGTTCCGATCGTTCGGATACGCATCGCGAGCCGAGGCCGCGAGGCTGGCCGAAACGGTCGTCATCCCCAGTGGATCGAAGGGCGATATGCGTCCGCCGTGGGTCGAGCTCGTCGGCACGGCGATGAGCGCCGTCCAAAGAAAAATGTAGAGCACGCTGCCGATCGCGCCGCGCAGCGGTTTGATCACGTCGAACGCGATCGCGACGGCCGCTACGGCAGCCATCGCGGGAACGGATACGAGCAGGTAAGGTACGGCGTAGGCGAGCAGGTCGAGCCGGCGATCTTGCCCGCGCAGCTCCTGCATCACCATCGCGGCGGCGAACGATATCGCTGCAATCGCGCAGAGCACGGCGAGGTTGCTGAGGAACTTTCCGAATAGAAACGTGGCGCGGCGCACCGGCGACGCGCAGACGATGCCGTCTACCTCCAGCACGGGGTCGCGTTCCACCGAGCCGCGCACGATGTAGAAGCCGATTAGCCCGAGGAAGGAACTCGTCAGGATCGCGATCGCGGCTCCGAGGAAGGCGGAATCGTAGATGCCGCGATGGCCGTGGATGGCGACGGTGGCATACCAGGAGTGCACGTCGGGAACGTACAGGTAGCCGGCGTAGAGCGCCGCGGCGATCGCGATCAGAAACGCAAAGCGTCGCGTGCGTTCGGCCGCGTCCGCGGCGGCGATGCCGAGCGTCGAGATCATGCGGCTCTGCTCTGCCGGATCGTCACCAGGTACGCTTCTTCGAGCGTCGGCGTCACGCTGGAAAAATCGGCCGGCGCGCGCTCGGAGCACAGACGCACGAGCACGCCGTCGCGCCGGCGCACCGCCGAGGTGACGGCGAACTGCTGCCGCAGCGAGGCGAGCTGTGCCGGAGCCACGAGGCCTTCCCACGCGTGCCCCGCGAGCTGCGCGGCCAGCGCGTCGGGCGCGTCGTCGGCGACGAGTCTGCCGCCTGCGATCATCACCACGCGTTCGGCGACCGTTTCGACGTCCGAGACGATGTGCGTGGAGAGAATCACGATCCGTTCGCTCGCGATGCCTGCTATCAGTTCGCGAAAGCGCGAGCGCTCTTCGGGGTCGAGGCCGACGGTCGGTTCGTCAACGATGGCGACCTGCGGGTCGTTGAGCAGCGCCTGCGCGATGCCGACGCGCTGCCTCATGCCGCCCGAAAAGGCGCCCAGCGGCCGCCGGCCGGCCGAGGTAAGGTTCAGTTCTTCCAGCAACGCGTCGATTTTGCGCTCCGCCGCATTGCCGCTCATCCCTTTGAGGGCTGCGACGTAGCGCAGAAACTCGCGCGCGCTCAGGTTCGGGTAGACGCCGGCGTCCTGGGGCAGGTAGCCCAAGTTCGAGCGTAGCGCTTCGGGCGCGCGCGTCACGTCGGTTCCGTTCCACCGGACGCTGCCGCTGGTCGGTTTGAGCACCGTCGCGACGATGCGCAGGAGCGTGGATTTTCCGGCGCCGTTGGGGCCTAAGAGGCCGAGCACGCCCGGGCCGACGTCGAGCGAAACCTCGCTCAGGGCCTGCATCCCGCTGCGATAGCGCTTGCAGAGCGCCTGGATCTCCAGCCTGTTCATGCCGCAACTACAGGCGTTGCGGCGGGATTGTTTCGAGCCGCCTAGGTGGCGATCGAACGGGCCGTGCGGTCCCGGGTCATCTCTCGGAAGCGCTCCTGAACCGCTTTGCTGGGCACTCGTATCCGGTCGGCCAGGCGCAGGAAGGAGAGGATGCGCACGTGCCACCAGGTGATGTCCAGCTCGAACCAGCGCAGACCGTGGCGCGCCGAGAACGGCAACGCGTGGTGGTTGTTGTGCCAGCCCTCGCCCCACGAGATGAGCGCGACCCACCAGCAGTTCGTAGATTTATCCGGCGTGTTGAAGCTCCGGTAGCCCAGCGTGTGCGCGGCGCTGTTGACGAGCCACGTCTCGTGATAGCTGATCGCCAGCCGCGCGAAGATGCCCCAGACGACCCAGCCCCATCCGCCTATTGCGAACAGCGCCACGCCCAGCGCGACCTGCAGCGGAACGCTGCAGTACTGCATGACGCGGTAAAACGGTTCGGCGTAGAGATCGGGCGCGTAGTGATGCATCTCTTCGTCGGACGGCAGCGCGATATTGTGACTGTATATCCAATCCATGTGTGCCCAGCGGAAGCCGTCGCGAATGCTGTGCGGGTCGCCGGTCTCGTCGGCGTGCGCGTGGTGTTTGCGATGGACCGCCACCCAACGGATCGGATCGCCTTGCAGCGCGAGCGTCCCGAAGATCGCGAACAGATATTCGAGCGGCTTGCTCAAGCGCAGGCTGCGATGGGTGAGAATGCGATGGAAGCAGAGCGAGATGCCGAGAGCGACCGTTAGGTAGGAGACGATCCCCGCCGCCGCGAGCGCGCCCCAACTGAAGAAGCCCGGCCAGAAGGCCGCCAGCGCTCCCACGTGAATGGCAATAAGGCCGTAGCCTTTGATGCGGCCATAGATGTCGTAGTTCAAGATTGCGCGCTGCTTTCGTTGGGGAAGAAGAGGCTCCGGCCGGCGCCGGGCGGTTAGGAGGTATTCGCCGGGCCCGGTGCCGATACCGCCCGGTCCCGCCGTTGCGCGGGGGCTAAACCTGTGTAATAATGTAGCCCAGCCTAAGTAAGAAGGAGCGCGATTCATCGCTATTCGTAATAGAACCCGCAAAAAGAAGAGCGGGCCGCGGCCGCCCAAACCCGACGTTCCAGCGAACGTAAAGGAAGCGCCGATCGAGGTCTTCGGCAGCATCAAGCAGGTCTTCCCCAGCACGACCTTTTCCGTCGAGCTCGACAACGGCCACGTCGTCCTCGCGCACATCGCCGGGCGCTTGCGCCGCCATCGCATTAAGATTCTTCCCGGAGACCGCGTCGAGATCGAGATCTCGCCCTACGACTTAACCAAGGGCCGGATCGTCTATCGCTATCGCGCAGGCGAGCAGCGGCGGACCCCGCAGGGATCCGACTCCGTTACCTGACGGACGCTAGGCTAATAGGTTCCGGTATACTTCGACGTTAGCCGAAAGTGACCAGAGGAGCAGATCTCTACGATCTGCTCTTCGCTTAGGCGCTGAAATTGTTTGTTGCCGTACTCGAAGGGCTCTCCCACGGCCGCCGCGTCGTAGCGGTCCTGCGCGCCTGCATTCAACTGCGGGCGCTCCTGCAGCGACTGCTTTTTCAGGTTGACGCGGTAGGCGACGTCTTTGCCGAAGAGCACGATGTCGCCGCGCCCATTGGCGTAGCCGCCGTAGATCGGTTCGGACATGCCCGAAACGACGCGGCCACCCGTCGCGGAGTTGATTTCGAGGACGGCCACCGGTGCTACAGAAGTCGTCATTATCTGCAAAGCATTCGACGCAGGCGTGAAATTGTCCGGTCCGGGCCCGCTCGAACGTCGTAACGCCATCAACCCCAACCGATAAATGGAGGCAATCATGGCGGAATTTCTCTATCTGTACCGCGGCGGGGCCCGGGGCGCGACGCCGGAAGAGTCCGAGCAGATCATGCAAAAGTGGATGAGCTGGTTCCAGGAGCTCACCGCGGGCGGTAACCTTAAAGAAGGCGGCCAGCCGCTCGAGGCCGAGGGCAAGGTCGTCGGCAAGGGACGAGCGGTGACCGACGGCCCCTACGCCGAGGCGAAGGATCTCGTCGGCGGGTACACGCTCGTCTCGGCCGAGACCCTCGCGCACGCAGCCGAGCTCGCCAAGGGCTGCCCGATCCTCGATCGGGGCGGCGAGGTCGAGGTCCGGCCGATCATGCAGATGGATATGTAGCGTGGAGCCGAGCGACCATCTCTTCCGCCACGAGGCGGGGCGCATGGTCGCCGCCCTCACCCGTATATTCGGCCTGCACAACCTCGAGCTGGCAGAAGACGTCGTCCAAGACGCCTTCTGCCGCGCGCTCGAAGTCTGGAAGCTGCGCGGCATCCCCGAAAATCCCCCGGCCTGGCTTATGCGGACTGCGCGCAACCGGGCGCTCGATGTCTTGCGCCGCGAGCGTACCGCGCGCACGTTCGCGCCCGAGTACGGCCGGCTGCTCGAGACGGAATGGACCCTCGCCAACGCGGTGCGAGAGGTCTTCGATCTCACCGACCTGCGCGACGACCAACTGCGGATGATCTTCTCGTGCTGCACGCAGGCGCTGCCCGACACGGCCCAGGTGATGCTCGTGCTCGCGCTGGTCGGCGGCTTCGGCGTGCGCGAGATCGCGGCGGCCTTCGTCAGCTCCCACGCCGCCGTGGAAAAACGCCTGAGCCGCGCCAAGCGAACGCTGGCGGAATCGGGCACGCTCTTCGACATCGCCGACGCCGGCGATTTCGCCAAGCGGCTTCCCGCGGTTCAGCGCGCTCTCTACCTCATCTTCAGCGAAGGCTATCACGGCGCGTCGGCGCGCGCGGTCGTGCGCGCGGATCTCTGCTGGGAAGCGATTCGGCTGACGCGTCTGCTCGCCAAGCACCCGCTCGCGGCGACGCCTTCGACCCACGCGCTTCTCGCCCTCATGCTGTTGAACGGCGCGCGGCTGCCGGCGCGTCTCGATCCATCCGGTAACCTCACCTCGCTCGTCGAGCAAGATCGCACGCGCTGGAATCGCAATATGATAGAGGAAGGCGTCGCGTGGCTCGAGCGTTCCGCCACCGGCGATGCGCTGAGCCGCTACCACGTCGAGGCGGCGATCGCGGCCGTCCACGCCGGCTCGCCCTCGATCGAAGAGACCGACTGGGCGGCGATCGTCTCGCTCTACGACCGGCTCTCGGGGATCGCGCCCTCGCCGATCGTCGAGCTCAACCGGGCGATCGCGCTCGCCCAGCGCGACGGGCCCGAACCGGGTCTGGCAGCGATCGAGGCGATCGAAGACGGCGAACGCCTACGCGAGTATCCGTTTTATCACGCCGCCCGGGGCGAACTCGAACTGCGCCGCGGCAACGGCGCGCGCGCGCTCGGTCACTTCGAAGCCGCCGCAGATCTCGCGCGCAACCCCGAAGAGCGCCGCTTCTACCAAACCCGCGCCTCCGCATGCGTGGTGTCGCGCTGATGGTCACCGCGCTCGTCGTAGTTTTCGTCGCGATCATCGTCCTGGTTGCGATCGCGAATCGAATCAACGTAGCGTACCCGATCGTATTACTGCTCGGCGGGATGGCGATCGGTTTCATTCCGCACGTGCCGACGGTTCCGTTACCGCCGGACATCGTGCTCGTCGTCTTCCTGCCGCCGCTGCTTTACTGGGAGAGCGTCTCCGCTCCGACGAGCGAGTTCCGTTCGAACGCGCTGTGGATCTTTCAAATGGCCTTCGGCTTAGTCGTGCTGACGACGGTGATCGTTGCGCTGGTGGCGCATGCGATCGTGCCGGGCATGGGATGGGGCGTCGCGTTCGTGCTGGGTGCGGTCGTCTCTTCGACCGACGAGGTCGCATTTGCCGCGATTGCCGATCAGCTGAACGTTCCCCGCCACATCGTCGGAACGATCGAAGGGGAAAGTCTGGTGAACGACGCGACGTCGCTCATCCTCTACGGGGTCGGCATCGCGGCGGTCGTTGGCGCATCATTCTCGCTGGTTCATGCGGCGGTGGCGCTGGCGCTCTCAATCGCCGAGGCCGTCGCGATCGGATTTGCCGCGGGAGGATTAGCCGTCCTGGCTTGGCGCGCCGTCAGAGACGAGACGCTGCAAGGCACGATCTCGGTCGTCATTCCGTTCGTGGCGTACCTGCCGGCGTACTATATCGGCGCTTCGGGCGTGCTTGCGACCGTAACGGCCGGACTGCTCGTCAGCCGCTTCACCCCGACCGTCATGCAGCCGGCTGCGCGCGAGCTGCTGACGGGCTTCTGGGTGACGATCGTCTTTTTGCTCAACGCGTTCATTTTCGTCGAAGTAGGGATCGGATTTCATCAGATCCTTCTGCGTCTGCACGAGTACTCGGCGCTGCAGCTCCTCTGGTGGGGCGGCGCGGTGGCCGCTACGTGCATCCTCCTGCGTTTGGCGTGGACCTTCGCACAAGGGCTCCTGCCCGCCACGAACGAGCCGGAGCACGTTGATGGAAAAGCGGCGTGGTCGCACGTTGCGATCGTTGCGTGGACGGGGATGCGCGGGGGCGTCTCGCTCGCGGCGGCGCTTGCAATTCCGTTGGAAACCGCCGCCGGGCCTTTCCCATTTCGCGACCTGCTGATCTTCATCACGTTCGTCGTTCTGCTCGCGACGCTCGTAGGTCAAGGCGGAACGCTTCCGTACCTCATCAAGAGGCTCGGCGTCAAGGACGACGGAGCAGACGAGCGCGAGGAGCGTATTGCTCTCGCGGCAACGGCGCGCGCGGCCCTCGAACGCCTTGACGAGATGGAGCGCGAGGGTACGTACCCAAGCGATGTCCTCGATCTGCACCGCAAGCGCCTAAAGGCGCGGTGGGCCGAGTTCGGCGCTCGTGACGGCGACGGGCGTGCGGCGAAGATAACCTCGTTATACCGCCAAGCCCAGTGCGAGCTGCTCGACGCGCAGCGGAAGAAGCTGATCGGGCTCCGCGGCGCGGGCAAGATAGACAACACCGTCCTGCGGCGCATCCAGCGGGTCCTGGACTTGCAAACGATCGAGGTGCGCCTCCTCAACGATACCGGTCATTCCGGTATCGAGCAGGAGGAGTAGCCCCGCACGCCAGGGCGCGCTGGCACGACCGTGTCATCCTGAGCCTGTCGAAGGGCGAGCGCCGGGTCATCCTGAGCCTGTGTCATCCTGAGCTATGTCATCCTGACGTTGTCGATAGGACGGTCGAAGGGCGCGTCCCCACCCTTCACAAGTGCCCGTCGGCTACTCCGGCGAAGCAGTCTGCGATGCGCCGCTGCTTCGCGCTCGTGTTCGTTCTGGCGCTCGCGTCGTGCCGCGGCAGCGCGTTCGCGCCTGCCGTCGGCGCGCCGTCGCAAGCGCAATCGCGCGGCGCATACGGCGCCGCGTTCGAGGCGCCGCACTGGGATCCGGTCGGGCCGGTGCTCGTAGGCGGCTGGTCCGGAAAGGTCAACGCCTTTGCGTTCGATCCGGCCGACCCGAAGGTGCTCTACGTCGGCGGAGGCTGGGGCAATACGCCGCGCGAGTCGCCATCGCAGATGGGCATCTACAAGACGACCGACGGCGGAACAACGTGGGTGTCCGGCGGACGACGGGACTCACGAACGCTGACGGCACGATATCCTCAACGGTGAACGGCCTGTGGCTGGATCCGGAGAACCGCTCGATTCTTCTGGCGTCCACCGAGTTCGGCGGCACGTTCCGGTCCACCGACGCGGGCCGCACGTGGCGGAACGTAGACCGCGCAGAGGCGACGCGTTTCGCGCTCTCGGGTAAAACGCTCTATCTAGCGACGCGGCGAGGCGTGCTCGAATCGCACGACGCCGGCGTGACCTGGACTGCCTCGCTGCGGCTTGCAGAAGGCGCGACGACGGTTGCGATCGTGCCCGGCGCGATCTACGCCGGCGCTGCGTCGGGCGACGTGTATCGCTTGGAGCGCGGCAAATGGATGCGCACCGGTCATCCCGGTTCGGGAGCGATTCACGACATCGCGATAGACCCGTTCGCGCGCAACGTCGTCTATGCAAACGTAGACGACGCGCGCGTCTGGAACCAGCGGCTCTATGGTTCGTCGGACGGCGGGACGACGTGGTCGCGCATCTACTGCGGCTGTTCGGTCGGCGCCCAGGCGATCGCGTTCAGCCTCATTCGGCCCCATCGCCTCTTCTTAGGCGAAGACTCCGGATACTTCGTCCACATCATTGCGCTGGGCGACAATCCGCATCCGAAGATTCGATTTGCCACCCAGCCGTTCGGATCCGACACGCGCTACATCGTGCCGGTGCGGGGCCCGTACAAAGACGACGACGCGTGCTACATCTTGCAGGATCAGGGGCTCGCCTACGCGCCGCGCTGCAGCAGCGGTCACGCCGGCCGCCTGAGCGCGTTGCCCAATACGCTCGCATACTCCGTCGCCGTCGGGCCCGGCGGCGCCGAACTCGTCGCGCCGCTGCAGGATAACGGCGCGGGCAGCAGCACCGACGCCGGCCAGACCTGGCACTACCTGCGCGGATCCTCCGAAGGCGGCGAGGCGTTCGTAGATCCGCGCGATGCACGGCACTGCTATTTCGCCCATCCCGACGCCGGTCTCTACGCATCGTTCGACGGCTGCAAGACCTTCGCGCACGAGAAAGTTTCGGGGATCGAATCGCTGGCATTCGATCCGCAGACGACGCAGAAACTCTATGCCGTCACGAACGCCGATCGCTCCGACGCCCGCATCTCGCTCAGCACCGACGGCGGCGTTTCGTGGACCGCCGCGCCGTGGCGGATGCGTGCGCCGTATCAAATCGTGATGGGGCCGCACGACGCAAAGAGCGATCCTCGTCGCAGCCGGCACGGCGACCGGAACGCCGCGTCTCTACTACACGCACGACGGCGGCGCAACGTGGCAGCGGGCATCGGGTTTGCCCGCGGGCACCTCGCCCAATGCGCAGATATACTTCCCGACGCACCGGCTCTACGCCGCATTCGATCCGCACCGCTCGCAAACGGTGCTCGTCGCGGACCGCGATCCGAGCACGGACGACGTCGAGATATACCGCAGCGTAGACGGCGCGCGCACCTTTGCACTCGTCAAGCACCCTGAAGCAGCCCGCGACCCAGCGGCCGTGGCCCGATCTCGCGTTTCCGCGGAGCGAAGCGCCGCGGCGGGAGCGGACTACTACGCAACGCGGTTCTACGCAAATCGTATCGCCTTCAACCCGGCGGCGCCGGCGGGCGCTGCGCCGGCGCTCGCCGCGACGACGCGCTTCGGCGCATACATTTCGTTCGACCTCGGCTTGACGTGGCGCAGGCTCGATGCCTTGGCGATCGCGCACCACTTCATCGGCGCGGCATGGGACTCGGGCTACCTCTACCTGTCCTCGTTCGGCGAAGGCGTCGTCCGCAGCCGCCGTCCCTTGCAGTAAGCGCCGCCCGAGAACGGGAGGGCCGGGAGAGGCCGGCAAGAAGCGAGCGCGATGGAGCTTCGGCCGCTCGGCTTCGGCGAGATCTTCGACCGGGCCGTGACGCTCTACATCCGGAACTTCGTCGCCTTCGCCGGCATCGTTCTCGTCATGATCGTGCCCTTCGCCGTCTTCGAGTACGCGATGGCCGTCGCATCGCAGCCCGAGTTCGACGCGTTTATCCACATCTTCACGCATCCGCACGAGTCGCAATCTCCGCCGCCGTCCGCCTTGACCTCGCCCGCCTGGATCGTCGGCATTGCGGGCGTGGTGCTGATCTTCGTGTGCATCTGGCCGTTCGTCTGCAGCGCGGTCGTCGTCGGCGTTGCGCGTCTGTATGCCGGCTTGCCGATCGAGTTTCGCGCCTGCTACGCGGCCGTTCTCGCCCGTTGGAAGCAGATCGCGGGGGTGACGCTCGTTCAGGCGGCCGTGGCGATCGCCTGGTATCTGGCCACGGTGCTCTTGCTCGTGGCGATCTTCGTGCCGATCGTGACGATGGGCGCCGCGTTTCCCCGCGTGGCGCTCGTGGGCGCGGTGATCGTGGCGATCGGCTCGTTCTTCGCTGCGTTCGCGTTGCTGGCCGTGCTGATCGTGGCGACGTCGTTCGCGACCTATTCGGCCGTGATCGAACGGCGGGCCGTATTCGATGCCCTGCGCACCGGCTTCTCGCGGGTCTTCAACCGCTCGGAGTTCTGGCGCGCTCTGCTCTTCTCGATCGCCGCCTCCGCCGTCGTGACCGGCGCCTCGATGTCGCTCGGCGTCATCGGCCTGGCCGCGACCCTTCTGCATCTGCCCGCATTGCGTGCCGCCATTGACTCGATATCCGAAGCGGTTCTCGCACCTTTCGGCGTCGTGCTCTTCGCGGTCTACTACTTCGACGTGCGCATACGGCACGAAGCCTTCGACCTCGAAGCGAGCCTCGATCGCCTCGGGGGCTCGCCGACGACGTGACGCCTTCCTCCGCAGAACTCGTCAAGCGATGGCTGGCCGCCAATCGCGCGCACGATGCCGCGCGGCTGAACGCGCACGCCGGCACCGCTCCGGCGCCTCCCGATCTGGGCGCACTGGCGGCGCGCGAACTCGATTCGAACCGGTACCGGCTGGACGAAGCGCACGGCACGTACGGCGAACCGTTCTGGATGCGCGCCCTGCGCTGGCTCTTCGACCGTTGGGACGATCTCTGGCGCGCCCTTTCCGGGCGGATGCACGTGAGCGAACGCACGGCCGTGGGCATCGGCGACGGCGTGCTCGTGCTCGTCGGGATCGTCCTGGCGGTTGCGGCATTCTACATTTTGCGCAACGTGTACGTCGCCCGAACGTCGGCGCGCACGCCGGCCGAGCCGCTTGCGGGAGCGCCCGATCCGTTATCGCTCTATCAGCGCGCCTGCGACGCGGCCAATCGCGCCGAGTACGGGAGCGCGGCCGTGCTGCTCTTCGGCGCGACGGTTGCCATGCTCGGTGCGCGCGGCGCCATCGCCGTAGGCGCCGGCTCGAGCGTCGGCGATATGCGCCGGGAACTGCGAGCGCGCCACGAGCAGATCGTCGGCCAGTTCGATGCAGTCGCGACGCCGTTCGTCGAGCGAACGTATGCCGACCGTTCGGTGGCGGCGGCGCAGTGGCAGCGGGCGCGCACGGCCTTTACCACGCTCTGGGAGACCGTGCGCGTGTGAAGATGCGGACCGACCTCCTGATCGTGCTCGCCGGCGTTGCGATCGTCGGAGCGCTCGCCTTCGCCGGCAGCGCTCGTACGGCGCCGGGCCCCTCGGTTTATTCGACCTACGACACCGGCCCGAACGGATACCGCGCGCTCTACGTGGTGCTGGGTGAGTCGGGCGTGCGCGTGAGCAGATTCGAGCGCGTCCTCGGCACGCTCGATCCCTCGATCGGAACCCTCGTGCTCACCGGATACGAGGATGATCCTCACGCCAAGCCGCTCGACGACAAAGACGCCGCACGCCTGCGGCGCTTCGTCGCCGGCGGCGGCCGCCTCGTTGCGATAGACGAAGAGTTCGCCGGCTCGGCCGACGTTGCGCCCGCCGTCGCCACCACCGTGAAGAACGCCGGCGGCGATGCCGTGCCGCTGGCGCGTAACGGCTACACCGCCGGCGTCAAGCGCGTTGCCGGGCGGATCGAGTGGATCTTTCCGTTTCGAGACCGCAACGGCATCCCGCTCTTGGCCAACGATAAAGGGATGGTCGCCGTGCTCTATCGGCTCGGCCGCGGCGAGGTGATTGCGATCGCCGCGCCGCGCCTCTTCGGCAACGCCGGCCTGCGCAACGCGGATAACCTGCGGTTTGCCTACAATGCGATCGCAGGCCACGGCGAGGTCGCCTTCGATGAGTATGCGCACGGTTACGTGGATAGCCCGACACTCTGGAACACGCTGCCCGCAGCCGTACGCCTCGCGGCCGGAATCGTGTGCCTGGCGGCCGTGCTCGCACTGATCGGTGCGAACCTCCCCTTCGCGCCGCCCTACCTTCCGAACGCTCCGGACGAGCGCGATTCCTCCGGCTATATCGCGGCGATGGCCGAGCTCATGAGCCGCTCCCGCGTGCGGCCCGGCGATGCGGCCGTCGTGCGCGAGTCTGCCTCTATCTTCCAATCCCGAAAGGAGCGCGCGTGAGTAGCGGCGTTGCAGAACTCTCCGATCGCCTGGCCGGCGCGATGGCTCGCGTCATGGTCGGCGCCGAACGCATGACCTTCGCATTGACCGTGGCGCTGCTCGCGCGCAGCCACGTGCTGATCGAAGGGGTGCCCGGCACGGGAAAAACGCTCGCGGTGCGAGCGCTGGCGATGCTGCTCGGGCTGGACTTCCGGCGGATCGCCTTCACACCCGATCTGATGCCGGCCGACGTCGTCGGCACGACCGTCTTCAATCCGCAAACGGCGCAGTTCTCGACGCGTCCCGGGCCGATCGTCGCCAACGTCGTGCTCGCCGACGAGATCAACCGCACGCCGCCCAAGACGCAATCCGCGCTGCTCGAAGCGATGGAAGAGGGGCGCGTGACGATAGACGGCGTCGGCTTCCCGCTCCCGCAGCCCTTCATCCTCTGCGCGACGCAGAATCCGATCGAGTACGAAGGCACGTACCCGCTCCCCGAGGCGCAGCTCGATCGCTTCATGGTGAAGGTCGAGTCGTCGTATCCGGGCGAGGCGCAAGAACTCGAACTGCTCGCGCGCGCCGCCGGCGGCTTCGACGCGCGCGAGCTCGAAGCGTCGGACGTCGCAGCGGTGACGACCGCCGAGGAAGTGATCGAAGCACAGCGGCAGGTCCGGCAGGTGCATCTCGCCGACGGCGTGCGCGAGTACACGTATCGCATCGTCGCGGCCACGCGCACGCATCCGCGTCTGACCCTGGGCGCCTCCCCGCGCGCGGGCATCCACTTGCTGGTCGCATCCCAAGCGGCCGCGGCCATCGCCGGGCGCGATTTCGTCACCCCCGACGACGTGAAGGATGTCGCTCCGTACGTGGTGCCGCACCGGCTGATCGTCGCCGCCGATGCGGAGATCGAGGGTATCACCGCGCGCGACGTCCTGAACGACGTGCTCGCGAGCGTTCCCGTGCCGCGGGGCTAAGCGCGTTGCTCCCCGTGCGCACGTGGGTTACCCCGCGCTTTCTCTGGTCGCTCGGCGCGATCGCATTTCTGCTCGCGTGCTCGCCGGGCGCGGCCTTCCTCGTGCCGCTCTGCGCCGCGCTCGCCGTCGCTCTGGTGCTCTGCACGCTCGCCGACGCAGCGCTCGGGCCGGCTCCGGCGGATCTTTTCATCGAGCGGACCCCGCCTGGGCACTTCGCGCTGGGCCTGCCGGCGCAGATCTCGTACGCGATCGAAAACCGCTCGCGCCGCTGGGTCGCGCTGGGCGTCCTCGAAACGCCGGTGCGCACGCTGCGCTTCGGAGCCGACGATCCCGTCGCTGCGGTTCCTGCGCGCAGCCGCGCGAGCGCGAGCCGGAGCGCCATGCCGGTCGCGCGCGGCGCCGACGAACTCGGCAGCATCTACCTCTGGTATGAAAACCGCTTCGGGCTGCTGCGCCGGCGCCTGCGCGTGGATGCGGCGCAGCCGATACGCGTCTATCCGGATCTCTCGGCGGTGGAGCGCTACGGAAAGCTGCACTCGCGTAATCGGACGATCGAGACCGGCCTGCGGCGCATGCAGCTGCGGGGTGCGGGCACGGAGTTCGAATCGCTGCGCGACTGGACCGAGGGCGACGGCTTTCGCGCGATAGACTGGAAGGCGACCGCGCGCCGCGGGAAGATCATGGCCGCCCAGCACGAGATCGAGCGCAGTCAAAACCTCATGCTGCTGCTGGATTGCGGACGCCTCATGACCGCGCGGCTCGACGGCCGCCGCAAGTTGGACTACGCGGTGACCGCGGCGCTCTCGCTCGCAACCGTGGCGGGGCTGGCGAGCGATCGCGTCGGCTTGGTCGCCTTTGCCGGCGAACTGCTGGCCGCGCGCGCACCGCGCTCGACGCGCTCCTCCATCGCGGGTCTCTCCGACGCGCTCTACGCGCTCGAGCCGCGCTTCGAGGAGGCGAACTACTCGCGCGCCTTCGCATACCTGCGCCACCATCTCCACAAGCGTTCGATGATCGTCTTTCTCACCGACGTGATAGACCCGCTCGCGCAGGGCGCCGTTCTGGCGGAGATAGCCTCGCTGGCGCGCCGCCATCTGCTCGTCTGCGTCTTCATGAACGATGCCGCCGTCGAAGCGGCGCTCGAAACGCAGCCTTCGACGGTGCGTCAGGCGTATCGTGCGAACGTCGCGCTCGGCCTAGCCGGCGAACGCCGCGTCGCCAAAGCGGTGCTCGAGCGCAAAGGCGCGATCGTGATAGACGTTCCGGCCAAGAAGCTCTCGACCGCCCTGATTGACGAGTACCTGCGCGCTAAGCGGCGCGGTCTTCTGTAGAAGGCGCGTTGCGGCGGCCCGCGCCCGCGAAGTAGGCGACGAGCAGCGCCGCGGTGACCACGCCTACGGCGGCGCGGTCGGCGGCCGGGAGCCGTCGCGGCGAGACGAACGCTTCGATCGTGCCTGCGACGACCAGCATCGAAGCGACGCCGAGAATGAGCGTGCCGGCCCGCCGCGCGTTGACCGCGATCGCATCGCGCCGCCGCAGACGGCCAGGATAGAGGATGCCCGCGGCGATGAGCAGGCCGCTCGCGCCGGCGATCTGGATCGCTGTGAGTTCGATGAAGCCGTGCGGCGCGACGGTCGTCCAGAAATCGTAGCCGAAGCCGGCGTTGGCGAAGAGCGCGCTCATACCGCCGAGCATGAGGCCGTTGAACGCGATCACGTAGATCGTGAGGACGCCGAGCGTCACGCAGCCGGCGAACGAGACGATGGCAACCTTCACGTTGTTCGTAATGATCTGCGCCGACATCTCCGGCGCCGAGGTGGCGGCCACGGCGAAGTTCGAGTCGTGCAGGCTCTTGCGGATCGTATCCGGGATGAGTTCCTTGGGCAGAAAGGCGTAGACGTCGGCCGGATGGTTTCGCACGAGTACGTACGAGACGATCGCACACGCGATCGTGATCGCCGTGCAGATAGCGACGTACGGCAGCGACCGGCGGAACTCGCGCGGGAACGCCCGAGCGTAGAAATCGGCGATCCGCGCCGCCCCCGTCTCGGCCGTGCCGGCGTAGATGCGAGCGTGCGCCCGAGCCACCGTGCGATTGAGGTACTCGAGCAGCGCTCGATCGTAGCCGCGCCCTTGCGCGTAGGCTAGGTCCGAAGTCGCGGCGCGATAGAGCCGTCCGAGTTCCGAGATTTCGTCGGGAGAAAGTCCGCGCAGACCGCGGCGATCGGCGTGCCGGAGCATTGCGTCGAGCGCGCGCCACGTATCCGAACGGCTAGCCGTAAAGGCGGCCTGATTCAAGGCAACGAGAAGTTGGAGGCGCGGAGCCGTCGAACCTGCCCGTTGTGGATCGTACGCTCGACGTCCGCACGCCGGAGAGCATCGCGTTCAAGTACGACCTCGCGGGCCTGGGGAGCCGCGCTCTCGCGCTCGTCGTGGACCAGACCATTCAAATCTTGATCCTCATCGGCATCGTGATCGCTCTGGCTCAGTACGGGGCGCACGAGGCGCCGCACCACGGCACGCCGGGCGCGGCTGCGAAGGTGGCCGAGAGCACGCTCGCCGCCGCGATCGTAGGCATCCTCTTCGTGGTGCTCTTCGGCTACTTCATCATCTTTGAGGCCGTCTGGAACGGCCAGACTCCGGGTAAGAAACTGCTCGGCTTGCGCGTCGTGCGCGACGGCGGCTATCCGATAGACTTCGCGGCCTCGCTGATTCGCAATCTCATCCGGGTCGGCGAACTGCTCGCCGGCTACTATCTCTTGGCCGGAATCAGCATGCTCCTCTCGCCGGAGAACAAGCGCATCGGCGATCGCGCGGCGGGGACCATCGTCGTGCGCGAATCGGCCCTCCCCGAGCCGCGCGCCATGAGCGTGCCGCCCGCGCCGGCAGTGCGCGCCGCAGTCTACGTGAACGCCGAGGAGCGCGCCTTGATCTCGCGCTTCTTGGAGCGCCGCGACGAGCTCGCGCCCGACAAGCGCCGCGGCCTCGCCGAACGCCTCGCGCAGCGCATACGCCCGCGCGTGCCCGAAGACCTAGCGCGCCTGCCCAACGAAGACCTCCTAGAACGCGTGTCATCCTGAGCCCCACAATCGTGTCATCCTGAGCCTGTCGAAGGAAATGTCATCCTGAGCCTGTCGAAGGACGAACGGCGGCATCAACGCGCGGCGAAGGCTTCCAGCGCGGCTAGCGCTTCGGGCAGATTTTCGCGCCCGTATCCGAAACGCACGCGTTCGTCGCCCGCTTCGATCGCTGCGCTCGGCAAGAGCATCACGCTTGCCTCGCGCACGAGCCGCTCGCAGAACGCCGCGCTGCTGCCGTGCAGGTAGCGCGGAAACGCGGTCGTGCCGGCGCGCGGGCGTTTCCATTCGAAGAGGTCGTCGTGCTCGGCAAAGAACGCGTCTAGATCGTCGAGGTTGCGCGTGCAGATCGCGCGCACGCGTTCGCTCAAGGTTTCGGCGTTGCGCAGGGCGATCGCAGCGAGAAATTCGCTCGGCGCGCTGTTGCAGATCGTCAGGTAATCCTTGAGCGCCGCCATGCGGTCGTAGAGCGCGCGGTCGGCCGTGCAGATCCAGCCGACCCGCAAGCCTGCGAGCCCGTACGCCTTCGACATCCCGCCAAGCGAGATGCCGCGCTCGTAGAGATCGCAGACGGCCGGCAGGCGCGGCGCCTCGCGTTCGGTTCCCCGATAGACCTCGTCGCAGAAGAGGTAGAGCCCGCGCGCGCGTGCGAAGGCGACCACCGCATCGAGCTCTGCGCGAGCGAACGGATACCCCGTGGGATTGTTGGGCGTCGTGAGGAGTATCGCGCGCGTGGCCGGCGTCGCCAGCGCCTCGAGCGCGCGTAAATCCGGCGCCCCCTCGTGCGAGAGATCGGATTCCCAGCGCGCCACCTCCGCGCCGATCGCTTCGGCGACGGAGTAGTGCGACTGGTACGCCGGCGTCTGCACGACGATGCGGTCGCCCGGCCGCAGCACCGCGTGCATGAAGGTGAAGATCGGCTCCTCCGAGCCGCCGTGCGCGAGCACGCGCTCGGGATCGCGATGCTCGTAGAGCGCGGCGATCGCCTCGCGCAGTTCCGGTCCGCCGCGCGACTGCGTGTACCCCAAGCGCAGCTCGGCCATCCGTTCCGCAGAGCCGGGTTGGAGCGCGAGCAAGTCGCGCACGGGCATCGTTTCGGGGTCGCTCGCGCAGAGCACGTAGCGCGCGGAGAACTCGTACTGCGCGAAGTAGCGCTCCAGCGCGAACGGGCGAAGGCTCACGGCACGGCGTCGGGCCGGCTGTAGTCCAGCCGAGCCATCGCGTTCGCGCCGTAGGCGACCTTCGCGTTGCGCGCCGTCAGGTCGGTCTGCGGCGGGAGCGCATCGTAGGCTTGCAGGTTCGCCGTCTTCCCGAAGGCTGCGTAGAGCGGAACGGCGCTCGAGTCGTAGTTCGAGAGCGGCGCCATCCCGAGCAGCAGTTCGATCGTCCGCAGGATGCCGACGGTCGAGTAGTGCTCGTGCACGAGGCCGCCGCGCGCGTACGGCGAGACGACGAACGCCGTGGTGCGCTGATCGCTCACGTGGTCGGCGCCGTTCTGCGCGTCGTCCTCCGTGATGAAGATCGCCGACGACGCCCAGATCTTCGAATGGGTGATCTCCGAAATCATGAGGCCCAGCGCGTAATCGTTCTGCGCGATGTAGGCGGCGGGGGTGAGCTCGCCCGGGGTCGTGCCGTGCGTGTGATCGTTCGGAAGCCAGATGAACTCAAACTGCGGCACCGTGCCGCCGGCCACGAAGCCGTCGAACTCGCGCCGCCATTCCTTGAAGCGGTCGAGGTCGCTGTACTCCAGGTTCCAGCCGACGTAGCGCGGATCGTAGCGCGCGCGCAGGCTGCGCGACGTCGTGGTCTCCCCGTAGTCGCGGAACGAGACGCCCGCGCGGCGCGCCGCGTCCCAGATGAAGCCGCGAGAGGGAACGGCGGCGCCGCTCCCGGTGCCGAGATCGTCGTCGTCGAGCCGTCCGCCGTAGATCGCAGGCCAGGTCCGCTCGACGTAGTCGTTTGCGAAAGCGCCGTCGGCCCAGTTGTGCCCCGCGTCGCTCACCTCGCCGCTCGCGTACGCGTTGTCGAAGAGGCCGAAGCGCCGCGCGAGCGCGTGCTGGTTCGGCGTCACGCGTTCTCCGAAGACGACCAGTTGCGGGTCGCCGTTGCCCTCGGGCATGTCGCCGAGAATCTGATCGTACGTGCGGTTTTCTTTGAGGATGAAGAAGACGTGGCGGATCGGGCCGCCCGCGCGCACGATCGTCTCCGCCGGCGGCGCTGCGCCGGCCCCCTGCGCCCCTTGCGCGTTCGGCATCGCAGCCGCGCCGCCGAGCGCGATCTCGCGGATCGAGCCGTATTGCGTCGCCGCGACGTACCCGATCTTGCTGCGGTGCATCACGTCGAACTGCGGGTTCGGCTTGGTGCCTTCGCCCTTGCCGTCAATTGCAAAGAGTTTGTCGCCCATCGGAACCACGTCGGTCGGATACCAGCCCGTCGGCAGCCGCGCGGCGACGTGCCTGCCGCGCAGCACCGCGATTTCGTTCGCGGCGCCGAGGCTGACGTAGATCGAATCGCCTTGCGCGGCCAGCGCGTTGGGCGAGGAGCCGATGGACCCGTGCATCGTTCCCACAAAAATCGAGGCGATGCGATCGCCCGAGGCGGCGTCGTACTCGCCGACGCTGTCGGCATCCGACTCGGCGACGTAGAGTCTGCCTCCCGTGACGAGCAGCGCGCCGGGATGCAGGCCGGTATGCACGCGGCGCATGCCCCCGGTGCGCAGGTTTATCGCCGCGACCTCGTTGGCGGCGCGCAGCGCGACGAAGAGCGTCTCGCCGCCGTTCGAGAATGCGAGGCCTGCGGGGCGCCGCCGTAGGTGAATCGGCTGCGCGCTCCCTAGGCCCTCGAGCGGCGCGAAACGCAACGCGTCGTCGCCCGTGCTTGCAACCGCGACGATGCCGCGCCGCGCGGCGAGCGCGACCGGATAGGAGCCGTGCGGAAAGCGGATCTGACGCGTGGCGCCGCTCGACGGATCCACGACGAAGACGCACCCGGCGCTTGCGCCCGCGACGGCGATGCCGGCATGCGTCCAGAGCGGCCGGCCTTGCGCGTCCGCGAGGGGAATCCGCCGGATCGAGGCGAGGTTCTCCGTTGCGTAGAGCGCGAGCGCGGGCGGGTTGAATCCCGACTCGACGACGGCCAGGGTAGCGCCGTCGGGCGAGAGCGCGGCGCCTTGCGGCAGCGTGCCCGTCTGCACGATCGGGCCCTCGAACGCGCCGAGCACCCAGCCGTTCGGAAGCACCGCGATGGAAGAACCCGATGCAACGTCGCTGCTCAGCAGCGCCGCGCACGCGGCCACGGCCGCAATCAGTGCACGCATCCTCGCTCCTTTGCCGCCGGGGCCCGCGCCTCCGGCCGCCGAACCGTATCGCATGAAGTCTTCGATCGTCGCGGTCGCACTCGGCATGCTCGCCCTCACCGCAAGCATCGCCGCGAGCGGCGCGCCGAGCAAGCCGGATCCCCTCATCGCTCGCGGCCGCTACCTCGTCGCGTTTGGTTCGTGCAACGATTGCCACACGCCCGGCTGGCGCGAATCCGATGGGACGATTCCGGCCGCGCAGTGGCTGACCGGCAGCACGCTGGGATATCGCGGCCCCTGGGGCACGAGCTATCCTACGAACGTGCGATTGGAGTTCGCGCGTATCTCCGAATCCGACTGGCTCTTCATGGTGCGCACGCGCGCGGGGCATTGGCCGATGGTCTGGCACGATCTGCGCAATCTCGATACGCAAGACCAGCGCGCGATCTATCGCTTCGTGCGCAGCCTCGGCCCGCGCGGCGCCGAGGCGCCCGCGGATCTGCCGGAAGGCGTCGAGCCGAAGGGACCCTACATCTGGGTCGTGCCGCAGTAGCGTGAGCCTGCCGGCGATCTTCCTCGGACACGGCAACCCGATGAACGCGCTCGCCGAGAACGCCTACACGCGGGGCTGGCGTGCCTTCGGCGCCGGCATCGAGCGGCCGTCGGCGGTGCTCTGCATCAGCGCGCACTGGTACGTTCCGGGAACCCGCGTGACGGCGATGGATCGGCCGCGGACCATTCACGATTTCGGCGGCTTTCCGCGCGAGCTCTACGAGGTGCGATACGCAGCGCCGGGATCGCCTGCGTTGGCGGAACGCGTTCGAGCGATGCTTGCGCCCACGACCGTCGGATCGGATGAGGACTGGGGCCTCGATCACGGCGCGTGGTCGGTCCTCGTGCACGTCTTCCCCGATGCCGGCGTTCCGGTGGTGCAGCTCAGCATAGACGAAACGCAGCCGCCCGCCTTTCATTACGAGCTGGGTAGGCGGCTCGCGCCGTTACGCGACGAAGGCGTGCTCGTCGTCGGCAGCGGGAACCTCGTGCACAATCTCGAGGCGTACGGCTGGGGACGCCGCGCCGTCGAGCCCTTTCCGTGGGCCCTCCGATTCGAAGCGCGCGCCAGAGATCTGATGAGCGCCGGCGACGACGCCGCGCTGGTAGAGTACGAAGCGCTCGGCGACGATGCGGTCCTCTCCGTCCCGACGCCCGAGCACTACCTGCCGCTGCTCTACGTCTTGGGGATGCGCCGGCAGGGAGAGCGCGTGAGCTTCCCGGTCGAGGGCGTGGACGGCGGTTCGATCTCGATGCTCTCCGTCCGCGTCGGCTAAAAGCCTACCGCTGCATCCGTTTGAAGACGGCGATAGCCGGCCCCGCGATAACGCCGTTGTAGATTGCGCGCAGCGCGTTGGTCCACGCGCTCGGCGCCGCACGGCCTTCGTCGGCTTCGATCATCGGCATGAAGGCGCCGGCCGCAAGGCGGAAGCGCCGGTTGAAAGCCTCGATCTGCGCCGGCGTCTTGCCGCCGATCGCCAGGAGCTGCGCGGCCGCCGCCGCGTCGTCGCTCTGCGCGCGCACGATCTCCACGACCTTCGCATCGCCGACGCCGAGGAATCGCAGGAGGATGCCGTCGGCGTAGTCGTTGTCGCCGTACATCCACTCGCCGTCAATGAGGCGATCGCTCCCCGCGGCCACGCGGCGCGCCTTATCGAGCATGCGCGGCAGCCAGATGCAGCCGTGGAGGGTATCGTATCCGGATCGCGGCGTCCAGCGCACGTCCTCTCACTTGTGCGCAGCGGTGCCGCCGTTCCTGTGCGAAACTAAACGCATTCGTGCCGCTGTCGAAGGCCCGATGGCGAACCGCAGAGCCGGGCTGCTCCCCTGGATCGCGCTCGGCGCGGTCTACCTCCTATGGGGCTCGACCTATTTGGGCATTCGCGTTGCGGTCGCCACGATTCCGCCGTTTCTGATGGCCGGGTCGCGGTACGTCGTGGCGGGTCTGCTCATGTTGGGCCTGCAGTGGTGTCTATCCAAGGAGAAGCCGTCGCTGCCCGGCCCCGGCCTGCTGGGGCGGATCGCCATCTCCGCCGTGCTGCTCATCGTAATCGGCAACGGCATTCTCTGCATGGCCGAGACGCGCGTCGAGGCCGGCACCGCGGCCCTGCTCGTCACGAGCACGCCGATCTGGATGCTGCTCTTCAGCGCGTGGCGCGCGCGCAAGATGCCGGGCTGGACGGCGATCGCCGGCGTCGTGCTCGGCAGCGCCGGCATGGTCGTCCTCATCGGGAAGAACACCGCGCATGCCGACGCGCTCTTCTGCGGCCTCATCCTCATCGGATCGGCCTCCTGGGCGCTGGGCTCGATCTTCGCGCGCGATCGCGAGCATCATCCGCTCACCGCCTCGCTCGAGATGACGATCGGCGGCGTCGGCCTGACGCTCGCGGGCCTCGCGTTCGGCGAGGCTCGGCATCTCGATCTCGCCGCCGTCACGGCGCAGTCGTGGTGGGGTTGGGTGTGGCTCGTCACCGGCGGCGCGATGCTCGGCTACACCGCCTACGCCTACACGCTGCGCACGCTGCCGACGGCGACCGTCGCGACCTACGCGTACGTGAACCCGGTCGTCGCGGTGACGCTCGGCGCGCTTCTGCTGGGCGAACGCATCACCTGGAACGTGCTGGCGGGCGGCGTGGCGATCGTCGTCTCCGTCGCGCTTGTCCTGATCGCAAGCCATATGGAGGCGCACCCCGAAGAACTCCCGGATGAGGCCATCGCCTAGCGTCGTCGCGCTCGACGGCCGCCTGCGCGCTGTTTGGAACGCCGTTCTCTTCTGGGTCGTCGGCGAGTGGGCGCTTCCGCCGCTGGCCGGCAACGCGCTGGGTGCGCTCGGGAACGCGTGGCACCTCGGCGCAGGCCTGACCCCCGCGAACGTCGCGCTCTACGAGGCGTGGACGCTCGTGATGGCGCTGGGCCTCACCGCGCTCTTCGGTTTCTTCGAAGGGCGCCGCTTCGACGACTACGGCCTTCCGCTTGCGCAGGCGTTCGGCGCGCGCTTCTGGGAAGGGGCGCTCGTGGGCGTCGTTTGGGTCGCGATCGTGGCGACGCTCATGGTCCTGCTCGGCGGCATGCGCGTCGCCGGCTTCGCACTGCACGGTCCCTCGCTCGTATGGGCGGCCCTCGCGTGGCTGGGCGCAAATCTGCTCGTCGGCATCGGCGAAGAGGCGTGGTTCCGCGGATACCTGCTGCAGACGCTAGGCAAGGGCCTTGGCTTCTGGGCCGCGGCGATCGTGCTCTCGCTCTGGTTCGTCGCCGAACACTACTTTTTCAAAACCGGTGAAAATCTCTGGGACTGTATCTCGCTCTTTGCGTTCGGAATGCTCGTCTGTTTCTCGGTTCTTCGCACCGGCTCGCTCTGGTTCGCGGTCGGTCTGCACGTCGCGTTCGACTACATGCAGCTCTTCGTCGTCGGGACGCGCAACGGCGCGCAAGTACCGGTCGGGCATCTGCTCGATGCCACGTTCCCCGGGCCGGCGTGGGTGAACGGCGGTCAGCTCGGTACGGAAGCGAGCCTGCTCATGTACCCGCTCTTCGTTGCGGCGTTCGTCTACGTGGCGGTGCGCTTTCCGGCAAGCCGCGCGCCCGCGCGCTAAGACTTCTTCGGCGGCTTCGGGTGGACCGCTGGGCTCAGGCTGGTGCTCGTGCTCGTGCTCGTGCTCGTGCTGACGCTCTTGCTTGGCGCCGGCGTGCAGTCCACGCGACCGCGAATGACCTGGCACGCTTGCCCGGTGAAACGGTCTATGCGCCAAACGGTGCCGTTCCCGCTCACGTACTGATAGCGCACGCTCGCGACGAGCAGCCAGAGTCCGATCGCGACCACCAGCGCGGTCGCCAAAAATCTAAACGGAACGGCCGGATCTCTTTGGCGCGGCCAACGCCTCGGCCCCGGGCTCAAACGTGGATACTTGTACAAACGAACGCTTTCTTGCTTGCGTGCGCGCTACATAATTTGGGCCAGATAATACCATGAAATTGGTCCCGGCGTTAAGGTGCCAGGCCGTTACGGGCTCTGGCCGTATGCGGCGGTGCTCGTGCTCGTGCTGGTGCTCGCGCTCGCGCTCACGCTCTTGCGATCGAAGTGCGGCATCAGATACCAGGTCGCGGTCGCGAGGATGATCGCAGCTCCGATGAGTCTGAAGACGAGGCCGGTCGTATCGCGTTCTCGTTCCATACGGTTTGCGAATGATAGCACGCGCGTCGTTAAAGCCGCTTTAAACGCCGCACCCGCAAACGGTGCTCAGTCCAGGCGTTTGACCGCTCGCTTACCAACGTGCTAGTTTATAGTGCGGAGGGCTGAAAGTTTGAAGGACTTCGCACGCATCGCCGCCGCGCTCGTTATTCTCGCCGGCTGTTCGGGAAATTCCGGGATCCCGCCGCTTACCGCCGGGCCCTTTGCGGCCGGGCCGCATCCGCTGACGGTGTCGGGGAGCGATTTCAAGCGCATCGCCGTCTGGGGATCCAAAGGGTCCACGGCCGTCGCGCAATGCCCGCAGGGATACAAGATCGTCGCAGGCGGGTCGAGCAGCAGCGACGGCAGCAGCGTCGGCACCGGCTATGCGAATCTCAGTTTGAACTCCTGGGTCGTCAAGCCGGACTCGAACGCGACCGCCGAGGCCTTCGCCACCTGCGTCTCGCGGGCGGCTCGCGGTGCGTTCCGCTGGCGGTCGGCCGGCCCGATCAGCGGCATTGCGGCCGCGCAGTGCCCGTCCGGCTTCGTTCTCGTCACCGGTTTCGGACAGGGCACGGTCAAGACGTCGTATTTTAACGCGTCGGGCAACTCGTATTGGGTGAAAGGCGGCGGCAACGCGTACGCGTCCTGCGCCCGTAAGAGCGCCGGCGTCGTGATACGCCACGCCTGGAACAAGAGCCAGAAGCCCAAGACGGTCTATGCCGGATGCGGCGACGGCTACACGGTCATCGGCGGCGCGATGGGCAACAGCGCGTGGCCGGGTCCGCCGATCCAGGAGCATCCCGGCGTCAGCGGCGGCCCCGGCATGCATGGCTACAACGGGTGGTGGACCTTCAGCAACGCGCTCAACGAGCTGACCTGGGCCGCCTGCGTCTTGCAGTAGCCTACGCGAAGCACGCGACGCAGATGTCGTAGCACTCGCACGCGTACGGCTCGAGCTTCTTGCGGTCGCGGATGTGCACGCGCCCGCGGCTCGTCTCGATGCAGCCCGCGTCGCGAAGCTGAGCGGTCGTCGCCGTCACCGTCGGCCGGCGCGCGCCGAGCATCATGCTCAGCCGTTCGTGCGTCATGGAGAAACTCTCCCGGCCGGTGCGGTCCGCGATCATGAGCATCCAGCGTGCGTAGCGCTGATCTACGCGGTGCAGGCGATTGCAGGCGATGAGCTGGCCGAGCATCGTGCAGTATCCGCCGACGTACCGCAAGACGTGCGCGGCGATCTCGCCGCCGCGCTGGATGTGGCCCTGCAGCGCAGCAGGACGTATGGCCAGCGCCGTGCCGGGAATCTGGCAGACGTTCAGGGTCGTTGGGCCGCCGGCTCGCAAGATCGCTTCCAGGCCGACGAAGCCCTCGGGTCCGATCATGCCGACCTCGGCGACGGTGGAATCCGCCATTACGCGCACGATCGAGGCCACGGCGCTCTCCGGAAAGTACGCCCACTTCGGCGGTTCGCCCGGCTCGCAGAGCACCTGCTCGGCTCGGAGCGTCACGGGCTGCAGGTCGGCGGCGATCGCCTCCCGCGACCTCTTGCCCAAGGCCGCGAGGATATGGTTCTCCGGGTGTAACATTGGGCGGCCCCCTCACTGCGGCGGGTGCGCCGCGCCTTCCTGGCTTGGAGGCTCTGTTCGGGTTCGCCGAAGGGGCTCATGCTTGCGCTCCCTTTCTTTCGCAGGGCTCTGTCAGGCAGGGCTATGTCAGGAGGATGACCGACAGCCCGGACGGCCTTTGCGTACAATCGCACAATGAGCAGCGTAGGAGGCAACCGTCCCGTCAAACTGAACGGCGAGTACGACCTGAGCCGAAAGGCTGAGTTGGCTTCCATTTTGAGCCGGCTGTCCTTCAACGATCCGATCCTCATAGACATGACCGACGTCACGTTCGTGGACTCCACGTTTCTCCACGAACTCGCCATCCTGCAATCGCGATGCCGGGGAGGGGCGCCGGTCCTCGTCGGCGTTCAGCCGAACGTCCAGCGCATCATGCGCATAACCGGCCTGGATCGGCATTTCACGCTGCACGCCGCCACCGAAGAAGCAGCCGCCGGCTAACGCCTACATTCCGATGGCGAAGAGCGCCATCGCGAGGATGAGCACGAAGGCGACGATCCCGCCGAGGTGAATCGCGTGCGCCGGCCGTACCCGGCGCTCCCCGTGGTGCCAGGCGACGAATAGGTCGGCGCACGAGACGGCGATGCCGGCGATCGCAAAGACGACCAGCAGCCCCATCGCGTGGTAGTAGGCGGTTGCTGCGAGGATAACGCCGAGCGCGACGTCGCGAATGCCGGTGGCGCGCACGAAGCCGGCGCCGCCGTGGCCCTCGACCGCGACGCCGTAGTTGCCGGCCAGCGCCCGCGGCGCCAGCAGTGCGACGATCCCGACGACGATCAGCGCGACCGCGACGATCCATCCGATGGTTAGGACGAGACTCATGGGGCGCGCAGTTCGCGCAGGTGCGTGCTAGGACCCGCGTTTCTTCCCTTGAATGCGAGGCGGCGTGAACGTTCTCGTGCTCGATGTCGGTGGAACGCACGTCAAACTGCTCTGCACCGGCCAAACCGAGCCGCGCGAGTTCGCTTCCGGTCCGGCATTGACGGCGCAAGAGATGGTCGAAGGCGTAAAGCAGAAGGCCTCCGGCTGGCAGTACGACGCCGTCTCGATCGGCTATCCCGGTCCGGTGCTCGCCGGGCGGCCCGCGGCTGAGCCGCATAACCTCGGCAGCGGATGGGTCGGCTTCGATTTCGAGGCCGCCTTCGGCAAGCCGGTCAAGCTCGTCAACGACGCCGCGATGCAGGCGTTGGGCAGTTACGAAGGCGGCAGGATGCTTTTCCTCGGCTTGGGGACCGGCCTGGGTTCGGCGATGGTCGCCGGCGGAGAGCTCGAGCCGCTCGAACTGGGTCATCTTCCCTATAAGAAGGCGACCTACGAAGACTACGTCGGTCTGCGCGGCCTGCGGCACCTGGGAAAGAAGAAATGGCGTCACAACGTCTTCGAGGTCGTCGAGGCGTTCGTCAAAGCAATGGAGCCCGACGAAGTCGTGCTCGGCGGCGGCAACGTGGCGAAGTTGAAGGAACTGCCGCCGGGCTGCCGTCGCGGAAACAATGCAAACGCGTTCGTCGGCGGCTTTCGCCTCTGGGACGACTCCAAGCAGGGAGAGAAGCCGTGACCGCCTGGGATGCGCTGCAGGCGCACTACGAAACGCTGCGCGACGCGCACCTGCGCGATCTCTTTGCGGCCGACGAGGCGCGCGGCGAGCGCATGACGCTCGAAGCCGCCGGCGTCTACCTCGATTACTCCAAGAACCGCATCACGGGCGAGACCCTGCGCCTCCTCGTAGCCCTAGCCGAAGAATCCGGCCTGCGCGCGCGCATAGATGCGATGTTCGCCGGCGAGAAGATCAACGTCACCGAGAATCGCGCGGTGCTGCACGTCGCGCTGCGCGCGCCGCGCGGCGCAGACATCCGCGTGGACGGCGAGAACGTCGTACCGGCCGTGCACGCCGTGCTCGACAAGATGGGCAACTTCGCGCATCACCTGCGCGGCGGCATGTGGCGCGGTCATACCGGCAAACGCATCGTCAACGTCGTGAACGTCGGCATCGGCGGCTCCGATCTCGGTCCGGTCATGGCCTACGAGGCGCTGCGCCATTACAGCGATCGCAGTATGACCTTCCGCTTCGTCTCGAACGTAGACGGCACAGACTTCGTGGAGGCTACGCGCGATCTCGATCCGCGCGAGACGCTCTTCGTTATCTCGTCCAAGACCTTCACGACGCTCGAGACCATGACGAACGCGCACGCCGCGCGAGCCTGGCTGCTGGCGGGGCTCGGCGGCGATGAATCCGCCGTCGCCAAGCACTTCGTCGCGGTCTCTACGAACGCCGCGGATGTTGCCAAGTTCGGCATAGATACCGCGAATATGTTCGAGTTCTGGGATTGGGTCGGCGGCCGCTACTCGATGGACTCGGCGATCGGCCTCTCGACGATGCTCGCGGTCGGCCCGGAGAACTTCGGGCACATGCTCGCCGGATTCCGCGAGATGGACGAGCACTTCCGCACGGCTCCGTTCGAGCGGAACCTGCCGGTGCTCTTAGGACTGCTCGCGATCTGGTACAACGATTTCTTCGGCGCGCAGACGGTTGCGGTGCTGCCGTACGAACAGTACCTCAAGCGCTTTCCCGCCTACTTGCAGCAGTTGACGATGGAGAGCAACGGCAAGCACGTTCGGCTCGACGGAACGCCCGTGACGGCCGCGACCGGGCCGATCTACTGGGGCGAGCCCGGCACGAACGGCCAGCACTCGTTCTACCAGCTCATCCATCAGGGAACGCGCCTGATCCCCTGCGATTTCATCGCCTTCATGCAGACGCTCAACCCGCTGGGCGCCCAGCACGACATGCTCCTGGCGAACGTCTTCGCACAAGGCGAGGCGCTCGCGTTCGGACGGACCGCGCAGGAGCCGTATCGCGTCTTCGAAGGCAACCGCCCGACCAATACGATTCTGCTGCAGCAGCTCACGCCCGCCGCGCTCGGCAAACTCGTGGCCCTCTACGAGCACAGCGTCTTCACGCAGGGCGCGATCTGGCAGATAGATTCTTTCGATCAGTGGGGCGTGGAACTGGGCAAGGCGCTGGCCCAGCGCATCATCCCCGAACTGCAGGGCGACGCTGCCCTCTCGCACGACGGTTCGACGAACGCTCTCATCACTCGCTACCGCAGGCTCAAGGAGAAGGCATAAATGCAGCTCGGAATGGTCGGCTTGGGCCGTATGGGCGCGAACATGGTGCGGCGCCTCATGCGCGACGGGCACGCCTGCGTGGTCTACGACCGCAGCGCCGACGCCGTCACCGCGCTGGCGGGCGAGGGCGCAACCGGCGCGTCGTCGGTCGCGGAGTTCGTGCGCAAACTCGAGAAGCCGCGCGCGATCTGGCTGATGGTGCCGGCTTCTGTCGTGGATGCGAGCATCGCCGAGATCTCGCCGCTGCTCGAACGCGGCGACATCCTCATAGACGGCGGAAACTCGTACTACATTGACGATATCCGCCGCTCCAAAGCGCTCGCTCCCGGCGGCGTCAGCTATCTCGACGTGGGCACGAGCGGCGGCGTCTGGGGCCTCGAACGCGGCTACTGCATGATGATCGGCGGTCCCGACGATGCGGTGCGGCACCTCGACCCGATCTTCAAGACGCTGGCACCCGGGCGCGGCGACATTCCGGCTACGCCAGGCCGCGAGAAGGTGGGCGGCACCGCGGAACTCGGCTACCTGCACTGCGGGCCCTCCGGTGCCGGCCATTTCGTGAAGATGGTGCACAACGGCATCGAGTACGGGCTGATGGCATCGTATGCCGAGGGATTGAACGTTCTGCGCAACGCGAACGCCGGCAAACAGCAGCAGGTCGCCAGCGCCGAAGTCACGCCGCTGCGCGATCCCGAGAACTACCAGTACGATATCAACCTGCCCGACGTCACCGAAGTCTGGCGGCGCGGCAGCGTCATTGCCTCCTGGCTGCTCGATCTCACGGCTGCCGCGCTGCTCGACGATCCGACGCTGGAGAAGTTCGAAGGGCGCGTCTCGGATTCGGGCGAGGGCCGCTGGACGATCAAGGCCGCGATAGACGAAGCGGTTCCCGCACCCGTGCTCACGGCAGCCCTCTACGAGCGCTTCAGCTCGCGCGGCGATGCGGAGTTCGCGGACAAGGCGCTCTCGGCGATGCGCTTCGAGTTCGGCGGCCATCTGGAGCAGAAGTAGATGCGCGGTCCGTTCCGACGCGCTGGTCTTTTTCGGAGCGACCGGCGATTTAGCGTACAAGAAAATCTTCCCCGCGCTCCAGGCGATGGTGAAGGCCGGCACGCTGAACGTGCCCGTCATCGGCGTCGCGAAAGCCGGCTGGAACCTCGACCAGCTCAAAGAGCGAGCGAAAGAGAGCGTCACCGCGTGCGGCGGGCTCGATCCGGCCGCCTTCGACAAACTCACCTCGCTGATGCGCTACGTGGACGGCGACTACGCCGATGAGAGCACGTTCGCAGAACTCTTTAAACAGCTCGACGGAGCGAAGAACCCGGCGCACTACCTCGCGATTCCGCCCGTGCTCTTCGAGACGGTCGTGGAGCGCCTGGGGTCGTCCGGCTGCGCGAAGAACGCGCGCGTGATCGTCGAGAAGCCGTTCGGCCACGATCTGGCCTCAGCGCAAGAACTCAACCGCGTTCTGCACTCGATCTTCCCCGAGTCTTCGATCTTCCGCATAGATCACTATCTCGGCAAGCGCCCAGTGCACAACATGCTCTTCTTCCGATTTTCCAACCCGCTGCTGGAGTCGTTCTGGAGCAGGGAGTACGTCGAGAGCGTGCAGATCACGATGGCCGAGAACTTCGGCGTGCAGGGGCGCGGCGTGTTTTACGACGCAACCGGCGCGATCCGCGACGTGATCCAAAACCATCTCTTTCAGGTGCTCTCGAACCTCGCGATGGACCCGCCCGCGCGCACCGATAGCGAACCGGTCCGCAACGAGAAGGTGAAGGTGCTCGAGGCGATACCGCCGATCGAAGCGAGCGACGTGGTGCGCGGACAGTTCGAGGGCTACCTTAACGAGCCGGGCGTCAAGCCGAATTCGACTACCGAGACCTTCGCCGCCGTGCGCCTATGGATCAACTCCTGGCGCTGGAAGGGCGTGCCGTTCTACATCCGCGCCGGAAAGAATCTGCCGGTGACGGGCCTTGAGTATCTCGTGCGCCTGCGCAAGCCGCCCCGCATCTTTCAGATTGACCCGGTCGTGTCGAACTCGGTGCGGGTCGAACTCGCGCCGGATATCGCGCTCTCGATCGGTCTAACTACGATGTCGCCGGAGAGCGATACGCATGCCGTCGCCGCCGAGCTCACCGTCAGCCGCCACCCGAGCGCAGACGACGAGGAAAACGCGTACCAGCGTCTGCTCGCCGATGCGATGGCCGGCGATCCGTCGCTCTTCGCGCGCCAAGACTACGTCGAAGAAGCCTGGCGTATCGTGGATCCGATGATTAAGGCGCAGACACCCGTCTACCCATACGCGCCGGGCACCTGGGGCCCGGAGGCCGAGGTGAACGCACGCGTCGCTCCCCCCGGAGGCTGGTCAAACCCCTCAGGCTAACTTAACTCTAACGTGTCATCCTGAGCCCGTCGAAGGACGAAGGACGATGCGTGTGTCACCCTGAGCTTGTCGAAGGACGATGTCATCCTGAGCCCGTCGAAGGACGAGCCACCCACTCGCGCGTAATCCGCAGGCTCCACTATCTTTCACCTTGCCCGTCAGAGAGGACCCCACTAATGCCCGCTCAAGGTGCGCCGAACATCGTCGCGATTATGGCCGACGATATCGGTTGGTTTAACATCGGCGCGTACCACCAGGGAATCATGGCCAGCCGGACGCCGAATCTGGACCGGCTTGCCGCGGAAGGTATGCGATTTACGGACTACTATGCGGAGGCGAGCTGCACCGCCGGTCGCGCGAACTTCATCACCGGCGAACTTCCGATCCGCACCGGCTTGACGACCGTCGGCCAAGCCGGCGCGAAAGTCGGCATGCCCGACGAAGCGCCGACGATCGCGACCGCGCTCAAAGCGATGGGCTACGCCACGGGTCAGTTCGGCAAGAACCACCTCGGCGATTTGAACCAGTACTTGCCCACCCTGCACGGCTTCGACGAGTTCTTCGGGTACCTGTATCATCTCGACGCGATGGAGGATCCGGCGCATCCGAACTATCCGCAGGCGCTCAAAGACAAAATCGGTCCGCGCAACATGCTGCACTGCTGGGCGACCGACACCGACGACGCGACGGTAGATCCGCGCTGGGGCAAAGTCGGCAAGCAGAAGATCGAAGACGCCGGCGAGCTGTATCCCAAGCGCATGGAAACCGTAGACGACGAGATCCTCGAGCACGCGATGAACTTCATAGACAAGGCGAAAGCCGGTAATAAGCCGTTCTTCCTTTGGCTCAACCCGACGCGCATGCACGTCGTGACGCATCTCTCGGAGAAGTATCAGAGCATGCGCACGCCGGAAAACGGCTGGTCCGAGTCGGAAGCCGGAATGGCGCAGCTCGACGACATCGTCGGCGCCGTCTTGCAGAAGCTCAAAGACGACGGTCTCGACGACAACACGATCGTCATGTTCACCACCGACAACGGTACGGAGAACTTCACCTGGCCCGACGGCGGCCAAACGCCTTTCGCCGGCGGAAAAGGAACCGTCCTCGAAGGCGGTTTCCGCTCTCCCTGCATCGTGCGCTGGCCGGGCAAAGTCCCCGCCGGCAAAGTCGAGAACGGAATTTTCTCGGGCATGGATTGGTTCCCGACGTTCGTTGCCGCCGCGGGCAACCCCAACATCGCCGACGAGCTCAAAGCCGGCAAGCAGCTCGGCGACCGCACGTACAAGGTGCACCTCGACGGCTACAATCAGTTGGACCTCATCACCGGAAAGGGCCCGTCGAACCGGCACGAGATCTTCTACTTTGCCGAAGGCACGCTCGGCGCCGTACGCGTCAACGATTACAAGTACCGCTTCGTGGATCAGCCCAGCGGATGGCTCGGCGGCACGGTGAAAGTTGACTGGCCGATTCTAACGAACCTCCGGCTCGATCCGTTCGAGCGGACCGGCATGAGCGGCTCGCTCAACTACTACCACTTCTTCGTGTTTCGTACCAGTTCTGGCGCTTCGTTCTCGTGCAGCAGGTGGTTGGGAAACTCGCCGAAACGGCGATCGAGTTCCCGCCCATGCAGAAGGGCGCCTCGTTCAACCTGGAAGCGGTTAAGGAGCAGATCCAAAAGGCCGCAGCCGCGCACGCGGCCGGCGCGTAAGCACCTGCTCCGTTCCCGGATTCAGAATCGCAACGGCCTCGCTTCGGCGGGGCCGTTGCTTTCAAGGGACTTAGCGCAGGCCGCCGGCGGCGCGGAGGTGAAAACCTCGCCGCAGCATGAGTCCGGAAAAACTTGTCGCACTGGTCATGCTCGTCGCGCTGATGCTCCAGGCCGGCACGGAGATAGATCCCGCCCACCTGCGCGAGGCGCTCGGGAATCGCGGCCTGATCGGCCGCGCACTCTTGGCAAACTTCGTCATCGTGCCGCTCTTCGCGGTGCTCCTGGCGCGGCTGTTCGCTCTTAGCGAGTACGTCGCGATCGGGTTCTTGATGATGGCCGTGGCGCCCGGCGTACCGTTCCTGGTGCGCGCGGCGGGGCGAAAGCCCGGCGGCAGCCTCGGGTTTGCCGCAGCGCTCGCGTTCATCATGCCGGCACTTTCGATCGTCACGATTCCGATCATGGCGGCCTTGAGCGTTCGCATAGACGTCGCCGTGCACGTGCCGTTCGTGAATCTCATCGTTTCGCTCGTCGCGTTTCAGCTCGTGCCGTTGATCGTTGGTTACTTGATCGCGGAGCGCGCCCCGGCGCTTGCGGCAAAGCTTCGCGCGGCCGCTCACGATCGTGTTCGCGGCGGCCGTCGTCGCGCTGTTCGCGCTGCATCGGCCCGAAGTTATTTACGGCGGTGGGGGCCGTTTATGGATCGCGCGGCATGTGGGCGATCCTCGTTCTCGTCCTGCTTTCGATCGCGACCGGCTGGATCTTGGGCGGCCCGCAGCCGGAGTATCGGCGCACGCTCAGTATAGCCACCGCACTGCGAAACATCGGCACCTGCACCGTCATCGCGACGGCGACGTTCCCCGATACGCTGGTCGGTCCCGACGGTGCTGACGTACTTTCTGATCCAGGTTCGTCGTCAGCCTGATCCCACGCGTCTATTGGAGCCGCACGGCCCCGTCGGTTCGCGGCGCATAGCGGCCGCTCGGCTGCTGAGCTGCGCCGCACCCCTGCAGGGGTTGCATGAGTAAAGGCAGTATGCTTCGGGCTCCCACACAGCACAGTTAGGAGAGCCCCGTATGTCCGCAAAGAAACCGAACATCCTCATCCTATGGGGTGACGATATCGGCATTTGGAATATCAGCAAGTTCAGCAACGGCATGATGGGGTACCGCACCCCGAACATTGACCGCGTCGCCAACGAGGGCGGCCTCTTTACCGACTACTATTCGCAGCAGAGCTGTACCGCGGGCCGCGCATGCTTCATTACGGGGCAGAACCCGATCCGCACGGGTCTCACGAAGGTCGGCATGCCCGGCGCAACCGTCGGTCTCCAGAAGGAAGATCCGACGATCGCCGAGCTGCTCAAGCCTCTCGGCTACGCCACCGGCCAGTTCGGCAAGAACCACCTCGGAGACCGCAACGAGTTTCTCCCGACCGTACACGGTTTCGATGAGTTCTTCGGCAACCTGTATCACCTGAACGCCGAAGAGGAGCCCGAGCTGCCCGACTATCCGAAGGATCCGAGGTTCAAGGCGACGTTCGGACCGCGCGGCGTGCTCCATTGCAAGGCGACCGATACCGACGACGCGACCGTTGACCCGCGCTGGGGCAAAGTCGGCAAGCAGACCATCGTGGATACCGGCCCGCTCACGAAGAAGCGCATGGAAACGGTAGACGAGGAAATCACGAGCGGCGCGCTCGCGTGGATGGAAGAGCAGGCGAAAGCCGACAAGCCGTTCTTCCTGTGGTACAACTCGACGGCGATGCACTTCCGCACGCACGTCGCCGAAAAGAATCTCGGCAAGAGCGGCCAGGACCCGTACAGCGACCGGATGGTCGTGCACGACGAGCAGATCGGGATGATGCTCGATAAGCTCGATGAGTTGGGAATTGCCGACAACACGATCGTCATGTACTCGACCGACAACGGCCCGGAGAACGACACCTGGCCCGACGGCGCGAACACGCCCTTCCGCGGACAGAAGGATTCCAACTGGGAAGGCGGCTGGCGCGTCCCGTGCTTCATGCGTTGGCCGGGCGTCATCAAGCCGGGTTCGGTCTACAACGGCATCGTCTCGCACATCGACATGTTCCCGACCTTGCTGGCCGCCGCGGGCAATCCGGACGTCACGCAGCAGTTGCTCGACGGATGCACCGTCGGAGGCGAGAAGTACAACGTCCACCTGGATGGCTACAACCAGATACCCTACTTCAGCGGCGAGGCCAAGGAAAGTCCGCGCAACGCCATCGTCTACTTCAGCGATGACGGCGACATTATCGCCGTACGCGTCGGCGACTGGAAGTTCAACCTTTCGGTACAGCGCGCTAATACCATGGAACAGTGGGCAGAACCATTCGTCAAACTCCGCGTGCCGCATATCATGAGCTTACGCCGCGATCCATTCGAGCGGGCGGACTTCAACTCGAACACCTACTTCGACTGGATGGTGGATCACGTGCCCCAGATGTACATGATGCAGGCGGTGATCGCGGGACAGATCGAGGACTTCAAGAAGTTCCCGCCTCGCCAGAAACCCGCATCGTTCAATCTCGACTCAGTCATGGAGCAAGTAAACACCCCCCACGGCTAGGACGAACCCCCTGTCATCCTGAGCGCGGCGCGAAGCGCCGCAGTCGAAGGGCTGTCGAAGGACGGCACACGAAGAAGCACTCCATACCGTGTCGAACGGCACGGTATGGAGGGCACGGGCTCCGACGTGACGGCGCAGGTAAGCGCGTTTTACGAAGCCCATCCGTACCCGCCCCCGTCGGACGATCTCCAAGCGTACCGGAAAATCTGGGACGAGCCGCGCCGGCGCGCCGACGCACATCTCTTTTGGCCGAACGAACCGTACCGCGACGATCGGAGCATCCTCGTCGCAGGCTGCGGCACGATGCAGGCCGCGCATTATGCAATTCGCTGGCCTCGCGCGCACGTCGTCGGCATAGACGCAAGCGCCGCGAGCGTCGCGCACGCGCGAGAACTCAAACGCAAACATACACTCGATAATCTCGACCTCCACCACCTCGCGCTCGAACGCGCGGGCGAGCTCGGCCAACCGTTCGAGCAGGTGGTATGCACCGGCGTCCTGCATCATCTGGCCGATCCCGGCGCAGGGCTGCGCGCCCTGCAAGGCGTGCTCGCCCCCGGCGGCGCGATGCACCTGATGGTCTACGCGCCCTACGGTCGCGCCGGCATCTACATGCTGCAGGAGTACTGCCGGCGTCTTGGCATCGGGCGCACGGAACGCGACGTGCGCGAACTGGCCGCGACGCTGAAGGCGCTTCCGCCCGACCATCCGATCGCGCCGCTCCTGCGCAACTCGCCCGATTTCGCGAGCGTCGCGGGCCTCGCCGACGCGTTGCTCCATCCGAACGATCGCGCGTACTCGGTGCCGCAACTGATGGGTTTGCTGCGCGACGCCGGCCTGCTCTTCGGGCGCTGGGTGCGGCAGGCGCCGTACCTTCCGTGGTGCGGCGCGCTGCGCTCGGCACCGCACCACGCCGGGCTCGCCGCGCTCGCGCCCGAAAACCGTTACGCCGCGATCGAACTTTTCCGCGGCACGATGCTGCGCCACGCGCTCGTCGCCTACCGAGCCGATCGTCGCGGCCCCAGCGCGCTACCGGATTTCGATGGAGAAGCCTGGCTGCGCTACGTGCCGGTGCGCCTGCCCGACACGATCGCCGTGCGCGAAAACCTCCCTCCCGGAGCGGCGGCGGTGCTCATCAACCGCAATCACACGTATACCGATCTCTACCTGCCGATAGATGCACGCCGGGAATCGCTCTTGGCAGCGATTGACGGCACGCGGACGATCGGGCAGATCGCCGGCGATCGCGGCGACCTCGATGCGGCGCGCGATTTCTTCCAGGAGCTCTGGCGTTGGGATCAGATCGTCTTCGACGCCTCGGGCGCCGTGCAGTAGGCTTTTAGCGCTGGAAGAGCATGCTCGCGATCGCGAAGACGCCGAGCAGCGCGATGACTCCGGCAAAGACAACCGACTGCGAACGCGGCGACTTTCCGTACTCCTTGCGCAGCACGTTAATGCTCTGACGGTATTCCAGCGTGGCCATGCCCAGTGCCAAGAAGCCGATGCAGACGAGCGCGATCCCGAACTGATGCGGGCCCGCTAGGTGTCTTCGCCCCGACTCCGGGGTGACGACGTCAACGAGCTTGTAGACCGTGAAGCCGAAGGTGATGAGCGACATGGCCGTGCGCGTCCAGGCCTGCATCGTCCGTTCGTAGGCGAGCCACGTACGATCGTACGCAAGGCTCGTCGTCCGGTCCATGTCGTGGGTGATCGCCGTATCGTCACGAGCGATCACCCTCTCTTCGGAGGCGTCGGTCATCTACGGCCCAACCGCCGCCTTGAGTTTCGCTTCTCCCTGCGTTACGAGGCTCTTGAGGTCGTCGTACGCCGCGTTCTCGGCTGCGGTCGGCTTGGCGTAGGCGCCTTCGAGCGAGTTGAGCAGGAACGCGAGCTGCGCGCGCAGTTTCGTTTCGTGCAGGACGTCGGCTTCGCTGGAGTGGATGTCGAGCTGTACGAGGTCGGCGATCGCGGCATCTACCGCGGCTCGCTGCGCAGCCGGCATCTTCGCTCGCGCGGCCAGCGCCGCGCCGATCTGGCGGTCGAGCGAGTCGATCGTCGAGACGATCTGCTGCTCGAGCGCGAGCCGGGCTTCCAGGTCACCCGCCGCTGGATGCACGCGCGGGTCCAGCTTCACCGTGACCGGCGCGCTGAGTTTCGCGTCGCCGTACTGCAGCACGGCCGTGTACGTACCAGGCAGAACGGTCGCGCCGTCGGCGCTATCCTGCCAATCGTCGGTCGGCACGAGATGGAATCCCGGGAAGTCGTAGGCTGGCGCATACTTCATATCCCAGAGAAAAGAGTTCGAGCCGGCTTTGACTGCGGTGAGGTCCTGCAGATCGTGCGCGCGCTGCGAAGCGGCGTCGAGACTGAAGAGCGCCTCGAGATCCATCGGCGCCTCCTTCTTCGCCTTGAGATGGAGCGTGAAGCTGCGCACGGTCGCGCCGCTTGCGTCGAGGAAGGACAGCGTCGCCGGCGTCTTGCCGTTGTAGCCCGGCGGCAGGTTGAAGAAGACGGTGGCGCCGTACTGCGGATTTTCGCCGGTGTCTCCGCCGCCGAAGGGGTTGCCGCTCCCGTACGACTGCGTGAGCCACGCGGTCTCCGGCGTGAAGAGCTGCGCCGCAGCGACCGAGTACGAGCTCTGCCGCGCCAGCTGCTCGAGCAGCGCCAGGTTGTCGAGAATCCAGAACGCGCGGCCGTGCGTCGCGGCGACGAGTTCGCCCTCGCGCGCGTCGATCGCGAGATCGCGCACTTGTACGCCGGGGAGGTTCAGCGTGAGAGGCTGCCACGACCCGCCGGCGTCGAGGCTCACGTAGACCGTGCTGCGCGTGCCGGCAAAGAGCAGGCGCGGTTCGCGCGGGTCCTGGCGCACGGCGAAGACGTACTGGTTGTCGGGGATGCCGTTGCTCATCTGCGTCCAGTGCGCGCCGTAATCGTTGGTCGTGTAGACGTACGGGTGGTAGTCGTCCCACATGAAGCGCGAGGCGGTCAGGTACGCGCTTCCCTTGGCAGTATGCGAAGGCTCGATCGAACTGATCTGCGCCCATTGCGGGAGCGCGGGCGGCGTAACGCTGTTCCACGTCGCGCCGTGATCGGTCGTCACGTGCACGAGCCCGTCGGCCGAGCCCGCCCAGATGACGCCGGCATCGAGCGGCGAAACGGCGAGCGAGGCGATATCGGGAAACGTCTCGGCGCCGGTTTGATCGAAATCTACCGGGCCGCCGCTGTCGCCCTCGGTGCTCGGATCGTTGCGCGTCAGGTCGGGGCTGAGAATCTTCCATGTCTGCCCGCGGTCCATGCTCGAGAAAACGACCTGCGCGGCGACCAGCAGCTCCTTCGGATCGGCCGGCGAGAAGAAGATCGGATGCGTCCATCCGAAGCGGTAGAGCGTTTTGCCCGAAGGCGAGCCGGCCATGTAGCGCGGCCACGGGCTCACGTTCTTCGCTTGTCCCGTGACGCGATTGAGCTGCACGAACGAACTATAGTAACCGCTGCCGTACGTCACGAGCGGATCGTCCGGATCCGGCGCGACGAACGTGCTCTCGCCGAGCGCGACGTTGCGCCACTCGTTTTCGTCAATGGCGCCCGATGCCGTTGCGCTCGGGCCTTCGTACGCGCCCTCGTCCTGCGAGGCGCCGAAGACGTGGAACGGAAACTGGCCGTCCAGCGCGACGTGATAGAACTGGCCGGTCGGCTGATTGTGCTCGGTGCTGAAGTTTTGACCGCCGTCAACCGAGACCGTGCCGCCGCCGTCGTTGCCGACGAGCAGAATCTTCGGGTTCTTCGGGTTTACCCAGACGATGTGGTTGTCGCCGTGCGGCGGTTCCAGCGCGCTCCAGGTCTTACCGCCGTCCGTCGAATGGTAGACGCCGTCCACCTGCGGCGCGTAGAGCACCTGCGGGTTGGTCGGGTCCACGGTGAGCGCCATGTAGTAGAAGGCGCGCTGGCGCAGTTTCATCTCGGCATTCACGCGCGTCCAAGTCGCACCGGCATCGTTGGAACGGAAGACGCCGCCTTCGTGCGACTGCACGATCGAGTAGACGATCCGCGGGTTGCTGGCCGCGACCGCGACGCCGATCTTGCCGAGCGTGCCGGTCGCGTAGCCGGGATTGCTCGAAATCTTCTTCCAATGCGCTCCGGCGTCCGTCGTCTTGTAGAGTCCGCTGCCCGGGCCGCCGCTGGTCAGTTTCCACGGAACGCGCTGGGCCTGCCACATCGCGGCGTACAGGACGTTCGGATCGTGCGAGTCGATCGCGAGGTCGACGCCGCCGGTGTTCGCGTCAACGAAGAGCACCTTCTTCCACGACGCGCCGCCGTCGGTCGTCTTGAAGATACCGCGCTCGGCGTTCGCCTTGAAGACGTGCCCCATCGAGGAGGCGTAGACGACGTTCGGGTTGCGCGGATCCACGATGAGCTTGGTCGTCATGTGCGTGTCGCGCAGGCCGGCATACGACCAAGTCTTGCCGGCGTCCGTCGTCTTGTATACGCCGTCGCCGGTGTCGAAGTCGCCGCGAATATCGGCCTCGCCGGTTCCCGCGTAGATGACCTTCGAGTTCGAAGGAGCGACCGCGAGCGCGCCGATCGGGTTGGCGATGCCGGGAATCTTGCCGTCGGTGATGTTCTCCCAGTTTTGCCCGTAGTCGGTGCTCCGCCAGACGCCGGCCTGGACGCCTCCCATATAGAAGAGATTTTGGTCGTTCGAAACGCCCGTGACGGCGACGGATCGGCCGCCGATGAACGGACCGATGCTTCGCCAGTGGAGCTGGCTCATGAGCTGCTGCGAGGGCGTCTGGGCACCGGCTGCAAGCGTCTGAAGCGGCGCGGCGAGGAACGAGAGGCTAAGGGCGGCGGCAAGGAAGCGCATCATGCCGCTAAATCGCGCCCCCCGCACAAAAAACCCTCTCGCGTCCCACCCCGTGTCATCCTGAGCCAATGTCATCCTGAGCCTGTCGAAGGACGAAGGACGAAGGAGGAAAGGCGCTACTTACACCCGGGGCCGCGCGTCCACCACGTGCCGCCCGGGTAGTAGATCGCCGAGCCTTCACCCCAGACGACGTCGTTGCAGCCCTGCGCGTCTACCGAGAGCCCGAGGTAATCCCCGAACGGGAAGTCATAGCCGCCGGCATGCTTATACGGCGCGCCGCCGCCGCGATTCGATAGGCGCAAGGGCGTAGTCCAGGTTGCGCCGCCGTCGGTGCTGCGGGCGTACCAGGTGTTCCAGCCGCCGCTCGCGCCGCCGTTCTGCCACACGAGGCGGAAATCGCCCGGGCTCGGCCCGGCCGCGATCGCCGGGCTCGTGCTGTTGCCGGCGGCATCGAGCGTGACGGGCGCGCTCCAGGCGATGCCGTCGTTCGACGTGCGAGCGTAGAGCGAGTTCGGACCTTGCTTGTGGTCGTTCGCTGCGTAGACGTAGACGTACGTTCCGCTCGAATCCACGGCGATCGCATCCTGCGCGGTGTAGAAATCGGGATAGCAGTTGTGTTGGGTGCAGGGCGCGCCTTCGTGCGTGCGTCCGAATGAAACGACGCTCCACGTCGCGCCGCCGTCGGTGGAACGCACGAGCCCGTAGCGGCCGCCGCCGGTTTGATTCTTCCCGCTTTCGCCGTCAACGGCGAACCATACGGACCCGTCCGGCGCCACCGTACCGTCGTACGGGTAGTACCACAAGCGTCTGGTCGTCGCGCGCACCGGCGCCTGCCAAGTCGTGCCGCCGTCGTGCGATGCGCTGACGTAGAAACCGTAATAGGAGTTGAAAGCGACGTACAGGTCTCGCCCCGACGCCGAGACGTCGAGAATCGGCTTGTCGCCGTAGCGGAGCTTGCCGTCGAGATGCGCCGGGTAACTCCAGGTTTGCCCGTGGTCGTGCGATTGCGTGAACGTGATCCCGGGGCGGAAGCCGTTGAGGCAGACGACGTCTACGGTGCCGCTGCCGTCTACGGCAACCTGCGGATCGTACTGGAACGGAACGCGCGTGCCGTGCCGGCAGATATGGCGCGAGGGCTGCCAGGTGCGTCCGCCGTCGTTCGAGGCTCGGAAGAGCAGGTAATCCGGACGCTGATCGGTCGTCATCTGGTAGACCCACGAGGACGAGCGATCGGCCGCGACGACCGGCTCCCAGCGGGTGTCTTTCACGTCGCCCCAGAGCCGTTCGGTTTGAAAGCCGCCGGCATCGCGGCCCGTCGCAACGCCTGCGCTCGTCTTCGGCGCCGCATACGGGCTCTGCGATCCGCCGCACGACGCTATCGTCGCGACGGCCGCGCACGCCCACAACGCTCGTCTCCACATGCGGCGTATCTTCACGTTGCGTCACGCGGTGTCATCCTGAGCGCGCGCCGGAGGCGCGCAGTCGAAGGGCTGTCGAAGGAAGAAGGAAGCATGACAAGCGAGCACCAGGGGCGAAGGCCGCGTTCCATGATGAGAGCGTCCCGGCGCGCTGCGCTTGCGTTCGTGCTCGCCATGATTTGTGCGGCGTGGCCTCCCTATCCGGCTCCGGCGCAGACGCTCGAGATCCCGGTCAACTCGCAGATCCATCCCGTGCAGACCGCGACGCTCTTCCAGCAGCTCTTCGCGGACTTCTTCCCCGAGAGCGACGGCACGACGTACGTGCAGACCGGCGACATTCCGGCCATGTGGCTGCGCGATTCCTCGGCCCAGACGATCCCGTACATCCGCTTTACCGCGAGATACCCCGAGTTGAAGAAGACCTTCGCCGGCGTCATCGCGCGCGCCGCGAAGAACATACTCGTGAACCCGCAAGCCGAAGCCTTCAGCGCGGACTACCACGTCTGGGAAGACAAGTGGGAGATAGATTCGCTGGCCTGGCCGGTGCTGCTCGTCTTCGTCTACTACGCAAACACGCACGATCGCAGTATCTTCACGCCGGCGCTGCATCAGACGATGCAGACGATCGTCGCGACGCTGCAGTGCGAGCAGCGCCATGCGGGCTGCAGCCATTATTCGTGGCCGCAGAGCGTCCCGACGCACGATGCGTACAACCCGAACACCGGCATGATTTGGGGCGCGTTCCGCCCGTCAGACGATCCGGTAACCTACCGCTTCAACATCCCGCAGAACGCGATGGCGGTCGTCGCGATGCGCCTGCTCGCGGCGTTCGCGCGCGAGGCCTTCAGCGACGACGCGCTCGCAAATCAGGCTACGACGCTCGCCTCCCAGGTACAGGACGGCATCGAGAAGTACGGCCGCGCGTACAGCCCGCGCCATGGCGGCTGGATCTACGTCTACGAGACCGACGGCTACGGTCACGACAACATGATGGACGATGCGAATATTCCGAACCTCACCGCGCTGCCGTGGTACGGCTGGTGCGCGACCGACGACCCCGTCTATCTGAACACGCGCAGCTTCACTCTCAGCTTCGACGATCCGTACTACTTCACGGGCAAGTACGCGACGGGGTTAGGCAGCCCCCACACGCCCAAAGGCTGGGTCTGGCCGCTCGGAATGATCGGCGCCGCCCTCTCGACCACAAAAACCACGGATATCGAAAACGCGATCGTCATGCTGGACGAGAGCGACACGCTCAACGGTCTCATGCACGAGTCGGTGAACCCGAACGATCCCTCGCAGTTCACGCGCCCCCAGTTCGGCTGGGCGAACGCGTTTTGGGCCGACTTGCTGTTCCGAACGGTGGCAGGCTATCCGACGACGCCGCTGGGGCTGCTGCGCACGATGATCGGCAACGAAAAACCGAGCGAACTGCCGACGATCACCTCGCCGCTCACGCAGACGGCAGACCGCGCCGAAATCGAAACCACGCTCGGCCAACTGCTCCAACAAAACGGCCCCCGCTAACCCCGTGTCATTCTGAATTCGTGTCATCCTGAGCCCGTCGAAGGACAGCGTGGCAGCTCCTAACGTGTCATCCTGAGCCCGTCGAAGGACAGCGTGGCAGCTCCTAACGTGTCATCCTGAGCCCGTCGAAGGACGAAGCGGCGGTTGGCCGGACCGGCATCTGTGGCACCGTAGCGTGGGGACGCTATGCGGTGCCTGAGACCGCCGCCTCGTAGACGAGCCTGGCCGACGCGACGTCTTCCACCGCCATGCCTAGCGATTTGAAGATCGTCGTCTCCGAGGGGTCGGCTTTCGCTTTGCCCGCGAACACCTCGCCGATCTCGGCGTAGATCGTTGCTCCGGAGAGCACGACGTCGCCCGATTCCTTGAGCGCCGCCTCGCGCGAATCTACGTAGAGCCGGTTGCTCATCGCCGCGTCGTCGAGTTCGCGCCAGTTCGGCCGGTTCGCGCCGACCGCGTTCACGTGCGCGCCCGGCTTGAGCCACGCGCCTTCGAGTACGGGCTCCTGCGCGCTGGTCGCCACGACGACGACGTCGGCGCCGGTCACGGCCGCCCGCGCATCCATCGCGGTCGCGCCGTGCTCGCGTGCGAACGCCTGCGCGTGTTCGGCCGAGCGGCTCCAGACGCGCACCTCCTCGAACGCGTGAACGCAGGATAGCGCCTCCAGGTGCGAGCGCGCTTGCACGCCGCTGCCGAGCAGCGCCAGCACCCGGCTCTGCGGCGGCATCAGGTACTTGCTGATCGCCGCCGAGACGGCGGCGGTGCGCATCTCGGTGATCAAACGCCCGTCCATCGCCGCGAGCGGCTCTCCGGTGCTCGTGCGAAAGAGCAGGATGGTTGCGTCGTGCGTCGGGATGGCCGTGCCTTCGTTGGCGGGATAGAAGCTCACCGCTTTGACGCCCATCACGTCGTGCGTCACGGCCGGCATCAGGCCGAAGTAGCGCCGCCCTTCCTCTACGGTGAGGATCGTGCGCACCGGCTGCACCACCTCGCCCGATGAGTATGCGGCCAGCGCGCGCTCCATCGCGGCGATGAGCGGCTCCCATCGCAGCAACGCGCGAACCTGCGCTTCGTCGAAGTAGCGCACCTAGTGATGGTCCTTGCGCGGCGGGCTCTCGCGCGCGAGCATCTCGTCAACCAGCTCGACGATGCCTTTTGCGGCGGCATCCAGCAGCCGGCGTCCCTTTTCAGCGGTCGCCTTCGTCGGGTCGCCCATCACGCCGCTCTCGCTCAGTTGGCTCCAGTACTCCATCATCGCCAGCGGTCCGTCGCCCGCGACGAGATCGGTCCAGTAGTTCTTCGTCGGGCGGTGCCCGATCTCGCGAACCGCGTGCTCCATCTCGACCAGATCCGGACGCAGCGCCAGGTAGAGCGAGGTCTCGAATTCGCACGCGTGATTCATTCCGCCGACGGCGTCGGACTCGCGCAGCGCCTCGGCCGCCTCGCGCACGCCCGGCGCGGCCCAGTAGTTTACGGCGGCCGCGAGCGCGCCGGTCTCCACCACGCACAGCCGCGCGATGATCTCTGCGAACGGGGTGTTGCTTCCGTGGCCGTTCACGATGAGGATGCGCGAGAAGCCGTGGTGCGCCAGGCTCCTGCAGACGTCCAAGCCGTAATCTATGAGCGTGTGCGCGCCGATCGTCAGCGCGCCGGGGAAATCCATGTGATGCGGGCTGTAGCCGTGATTGATCGGCGGTACGAGCACCGCGCGCCCGGCGGCGCGCGCTGCCGCCGCCTCGCAGACGCTCGCGCAGAGGAGCAGGTCGGTATCTATCGGCAGATGCTTTCCGTGATCTTCGAGCGTGGCGATCGGAACGATCGCGACGCACGGCCGCGCTGCCGCCTGCTTGACTTGCGGCCACGTCATCTCGCCGTACCGGTACTTTGCCGTCATGCCGCTGCATTCTGGAGGCGCACAGGAGACTCCCCGACGCGTACGGTAGCTGAACGGATGCAGCCGTTGCGTTACACCGTCGTCGCGATCGCTCTCGTTCTGCCGGCTGCGTGCTCGGCCGGCCGCACCGCCGGGGCGATCCCCGGCGGCGCCTCGCTCGGCGCACCCGCGGCGCATCGCGCGACGCTCACCGGCCTGCGCGTTTCCGGCAACCGGCTCGTGGACGGCGGCGGGAACACCGTGCACCTGCACGGCGTGAACCGCTCCGGCACCGAGTACGCGTGCATACAAGGCTGGGGGATCTTCGACGGTCCGAGCGACGCCGCGTCCGTCGCGGCGATCGGAACGTGGAACGTGAACGTGGTGCGCGTGCCGTTGAACGAAGACTGCTGGCTGAATATCAACGGCGTGGATCCGCAGTACGCCGGCACGAACTATCAGAACGCGATCGTCTCGTACGTGAACCTTCTGCATCAGTACGGCATGTACGCGGAGATATCGCTCATGTGGGGCGCTCCGGGGTCGTATCAAGCGACCTATCAGCCCGCAGCTCCCGACGAAGACCACTCGCCCGATATGTGGACGAGCATGGCGACCGTCTTCAAGAGCGACCCGAACGTCATCTTGGCGCCCTGGGGCGAGACCACCGTCGGCTGGAACTGCTTCATGAAGAAGGGCTGCGACAACCAGGCCACCTACGGCCCGTCGAATCAGTACTATCTCACGGCGGCGATGCAGCAGGCGGTCAATCGCATGCGGTCCGCCGGCTATACGGGCGTCATCTCGATACCGTGCATCAACTACGCCAACGCCTGCGGCAAGATCAACGGATCGAAGTATAACGGCTCGACGTGGCTGCAATCGCGGCCGAAGGATCCGAAAAAGCAGCTCGTTGCCGAAGCGCACGTCTACGGCAAGAACCTCTGCGACGACGTCGCGTGCTTCGACTCGAGCATGCGGCCGATTACGAAGGTCGCACCGCTGATCTTCGGCGAGACAGGAGAGACGTACGACGGCTCGGATTGCGGCTCGACGTACGTCTCGACGTTCATGAACTGGGCCGACGCGCACGGCGTCGGCTACGAAGCCTGGACGTGGGACACGTGGGGCGGAAGCAAAACGTGCGCCGTCCTCATCTCCGATTATACCGGAACGCCCGCCAATGCGTGGGCAACCTGGGTGCAGCAGCACTACCTGTCGCTGTAACGCTCGTGGAACTTATCGGCGGGATTCCGCTGGTCGCGGTGCTGCGCGGCGACCTAATCGAATCGGTGCACGACGTTGCCGGCTGTGCGGTGGATGCGAGCGGCGCGGCCGTTCTGGAGTTCGGCACGGTGGACGTTCCGATCTATCTGCGTTCTTCGGCCAAGCCGTTCATCGCCGCGACCGCTCTGCTCGCCGGCGTCGCCGAGCGATTCGGGCTCGAGCAGCGCGAGATCGCCGTCATGGCCGCCTCGCACGAAGGCGAACCCTTCCATATCGAGGCGGTCCGTTCGATTCTCGGCAAGATCGGCTTGCCGGAGAGCGCCCTGCAGTGCGGCCCCGAGACGCCGAGCGCGGGCGAGGCGATTACGAACAACTGCTCGGGCAAGCACGCCGGCATCCTCGCGCTCTGCTTGGCGATCGGCGCCGATCCGGCGACGTACATGGAGCCGTCGAATCCGGCGCAGGAGCGCATCCTGCGTCTCTGCGCGCAGCTCTCGGACGAACGCTACGAAGACCTCTCCATCGGCGTGGACGGCTGCGGCATCCCGGTCTACGCGACGACGCTGCGGCGCGCCGCGCTCTCGTACCGCCGTCTGGCGAACCTCGAAGGACTCTCCGAAGACGTCGCGGCCGCACTGCGCACGGTTCGCGACGCGATGATCGCCTACCCGGAGTACATGTCGGGAACCGGCGTCTTCGATGCGTCCACGATTCGCGCGTTCGGCGGCGCGCTCGTCTGCAAGGGCGGCGCGGAGGGCGTCTTCGCCGCCGCGCTCCTCGACGAAGGCGTCGGTCTGGTCATCAAGGTGATAGACGGCAACGAGCGCGCGCGGCCCCCGGCCGCAATCGAAGCGCTCGGCGCGCTCGGCGTGATGACGCCGCAGCGGCGCGAAGAGCTCGTCCGGTTCGAGCGCCGTCCGATCAAGAACAAGCGCGGGCGGCTCGTCGGCGAGATCCGCGCGCTGCCGGGAGTCCTGCCGTGATGGCTCGCGCGCGCGCTCGCGCTGCTGCTCTGCGCGGCGATTGCGGGATGCTCGCACGGCGGCGCCGCCGTCCGGGGAGATCGCACGCTCACGATCGCCCAGCAGTGGGAGCCGCGTTCGCTCAATCCGGCGCTGGAGAACGGCACCTCCTCCACGGAATGGTCCATGCTGCTCTTCTCGTACCTCGTGAAGTTCGACGACCAAGGCAGGCTCGTCGGCGATCTCGCGACCGCCGTTCCGACCCGCGCCAACGGCGGGATCAGCGCCGACGGCAAGACGATCACCTATCACATCCGGCGCGGCGTGCGCTTCGCCGATGGAACCCCGCTCACCGCGGCCGACTGCGCCTGGTCCATTCAGGCGATAAACAACCCGCGCAACAACGTGCAGAGCCGCTTTGCCTACGACGACGTCGTTCGCGCCGACGCGCCGAACGCGACGACGCTCGTCCTGCATTTGCGGCGCATCTTTCCGCCGGTGATCGTCGTCGTCGGCGCGCCGCAGGGCTTTCCAATCCTGCCTAGGCACGCGCTGGCGAACCTCGCCGATTTCAACAGCGCACCGTTCAATCGCGCGCCGTTCGGTTCGGGCCCGTATCTCGTCACGCAGTGGGTTCCCGGCGATCGCGTCGAGATGCGCGCCAACCCGTACTACTGGCGCGGCGCTCCGGGAATTCCCAGCATCACCGTGCGCTTCGTCGCCGACCCGCAAACCGCGATGAACATGCTGCGCACGAAGGAAGTGCAGGGTTACTTCGACGCGCAGGACTACGCGCAGTACCCCGCACTCGTGCAGATGCCCGGCGTTGTGGTCACGAGCACGCTGCAGAATGCGGTCGGGGCGATCATCTTCAACACGCGCGATCCGCTCACGTCCGATCCGCGCGTGCGCCACGCGCTGGCCGAGGCGATAGATATCCCGCACCTCATCGCCAAAGCCTACAAGGGGGCGCTGCAGAGCGCCGGCGCGGGAGCGGGGCTCTTTCTCTGGGCCTTCGATCCGAAGGTCTATCCCGATATCCCCTACGACGTCGCCGATGCAAAGCGTCTGCTCGATGCCGCCGGATGGCGCGCTGGCCCCGACGGCGTGCGCCGGCGCAACGGCATCCCGCTGGATCTCCTCCTGATCATTCAGGCGGCTACACCTGCCGACGCCGTCGTGGCGCTCAACATCGTGCAGTACGAGCGCGCGATCGGCGTGCGGGTGACGCTCAAACAGTACGCGATCACCCAGTTCGTGGCGCCGGTCTCCGAAGGCGGACCCGTCTACGGCGGCAAGTTCCAGATGGCGCTCTACTCGTTCGAAAACGGCGACGACCCGGATACCACCGATCAGTTCGCCTGCAAGAACGTTCCGCCGGGCGGCTACAACAAGTCGCGCATCTGCGACCCGCGGATAGACGCCCTGCTCGCGCAGGGGCTCTCGACGTACGATCCGGCAGCGCGCACCCGCACCTATAGCGCGTTGCAGGCGCTGCTCTACCGCGAGCTGCCGATCGCGCTCATCTACCAGCGCACGCAGGTGAACGCGTTCGATGAGGACCTGCAGAACCAGACGACCGCCGGCGCGGGCGGCGCGTTCTGGAACGTCGCCTCCTGGCGGCCGTGCGTGCCCCGGCTTTTCGCGCGCGCCGGGCGCTACGCCAAAACGGCGGGCAAACTCCAGGGCCCCGGCCTGGTGCTCAGCGGAGGCGGCACGGATATAGACGCGACCTTCCGATGGATGCACGCGACGCTCTCGGGCGGCAAGCGCGGACCCTTCGGCAACGTCGTCGTCCTGCAGGCCTACGAAGACGAGGACGACTACACGCCCTACATCCAGGCCCTCGGGCCGTTCGCCTCGGTCCGAACGATCGGCATCCCGCACTGCGCGACGCAGGCGCAGGTAGACGCGCTCGCGCCCGAGATAGACGGCGCGGACGCGGTCTTCTTCGCGGGCGGCGATCAGGCGAACTACGTGCCCTGGAAGGGCGGCGCGCTCGTCGCCGCGGTGCGGCGCATCTGGGCGCGCGGCGGAGTCGTCGGCGGCACGAGCGCCGGCCTAGCCGTGCAGGGGGCGGTCGTCTACGACTCGGTCGCCGCCGATCGCCTCCATCCCAACGACGACTCCTACGAGGTGCGCACGACCAACGCCCTCGCGAACCCGTTCGAGCCCGAGATCAGCTTCACGACCGGCTTCCTCGCGTGGCCGCCGCTGGCGAACGTCATCACCGACACGCATTTCGCCCGGCGCGATCGCTTCGGCCGCCTCGTCGCCTTCCTGGCAAGAATCGAGCACGACGGTAACCTGCCGACGGGCACGATGTACGGCCTGGCCGTGGACGAACGCAGTTCGCTCCTCGTGGACCGCGGCGGCCTGGCGCGCCTGGTCGAATACGCGGGCTCGGGCTACCGGACGCGCGGCGCATATCTCGTGCGGCTCGTCGCGGTCGAGCGTCTGGTGCCCGGCAAGCCGCTGCGCGCGACGGTCGAGGTGCTGCACCTCGATCGCCCCGGCGATCGGCTGAATCTCTACACGAAGCGCGGGCAGGGCGAGCGCTACCGCGTCGTCGTGGACGGCTCACGGACGCCGCCCTACAGCAGAAGTCCGTACTTCTAGCAAGGAACCGCGCGCGAGCGAGCGCAACACGCTACAGGCATGAAGGGTACGCTGCTCTCTCGTGCATCCGCGGCCGCTCTGGCCGCGTTATTCGTTCTCTCGCTGCGCCCCGGCGCCGCTCTGGCCGGTACGACCGGCTCGCTCACCGGAACCGTCTTGGACGCGACGACGCACGCGCCGGTCCCGGACGTCGCCGTTTCGGTAACGAGTCCCTCGCAGATCGCCCGCGTGACGACCGATGCCGCCGGACGCTATACGTTCCTCTCGCTCGCGCCCGATACGTACACGATCTCGGCGGCGCGCGCGGGATACGATACGGTCTCCGTTGCCGGCATCTCGGTCTTTGCCGATCAGAGCCAAACGATCCCCATCCAACTGCAGAAGAGCCTCAAGGAGATCGCGCGCGTCTCGTCGCGCTCCTCGCTCAGCCCCGTGCGGCCCGGCACCGGCACCGACGTCTATTCGGTGAATCCGGCCCTGACGGCCGCGGCGGCGACGCTCGGCGGCGGCGGCGGACTGAACAACGCGTACTCGGCGATCGCCTCGATGCCGGGCGCGTACGTGCCGCCCAATCAGGTCGGCGTGAATCAGACCGTCTACATTCGCGGCGGCTACTACGATCAGATCGGCTTTGAGTACGACGGCGTGCCGGTGAACCGATCGTTCGACAACTATCCCGGCAACGCGGAGAGCACGCTCGGCCAGCAGGAGCTGCAGATCTATACCGGCGGCGGCGAGGCCGATGCGAACGCGACGGGCCTGGGCGGCTTCGTGAATCAGGTCATCAAGACCGGTACGTACCCCGGCTACGCCACCGGGGGCCTCGCGCTGGGGACGCCCGTTTTCTATCACGACGCGCGCATCGAGGCCGGCGGCGCCACGCCCGACCGCATGTTCTCGTACTACGTCGGCATCAGCGGCACGAATCAAGATTTCCGGTACTTCGATCAGTTCAACGGCGGATCGCTCACCGACACGATTCCGTACGGCTACTGGCCGGCGCACGTCACGACGTTCCTGCCCTACTATCCGGCCGAGTACCCGACGTGCACGTACAACTTCACGTACGACAATCCGGCGTACAACAACGGCAAACTCACGAACGATCCCGGCTGCTTCGGCTCGTACCCTTCGAACTACGGCCAGCCGGCCACGCTCGCCGGCCGCGACGTCGTCGCCAACGTCCACGTCGGCATCGCCCACCACAACGACGGCGGCCGCGACGACGTCCAACTGCTCTACATGTCCTCGGCGAACTTTCAGCAGGACTACTCGAGCCTGAGCGATGCGGCCGGCCTGGGCTTCGGGATCAACAACTCCGGCCTGCAGAACGCGCATCCGGATTTTTACGCCGGCAATACGAACAACTGGCCGGATTTCTACACGTATCCCAGCTCGGCGCGTTGGCTGGGTTCGGCCTCGCTCGCGCCGATCGCGTACATGTACCCGGGTTCGCCCACGGATCGCTGCGCGAACGTGACCGGGGTGCCCAATGCGTGCCCGGTCAACGCGCAGGGCTATCAGGAGACCTCGCAGATCCCGGCCAACTATCGTGACGGCCGCTGGGATACTGCCAGCATCACCAAGCTCCAGTACCAGAAGAATCTCGGCTCGACCGCCTACCTGCGCCTCTTCGGCTACACGTTCTACTCCAACACGAACCGCGCGACCGCGAACGGCTGGGGAAACAACGTCACCCTCGGCGTGACGAGCTATCAGTACGAGGTGGATTCGCACACGAGCGGCGTCGAGCTGCAGTTCGCCGATCAGTTCACGAACACGCAGCTCCTCACCGGCATGGTTTCCTATCTCACCTCCAACACGCTTCGCTACTACAACCACAACTACGACAACACGGGCGGCCAGCAGGTCAGCAACTTCACGAACGGGTCGGAGTGCTTCGCGACGTACAACAGCGCGAAGTACCGCGTCGGCGATCCCGCGCCGTGCAACAAATACGTCTCGCAAGGGCAGTTCCGTTCGCCCTACGGCGGATTTCTCGGGCAAGACCCCTGCGCCGACGGCGAACTCTCCTCCAGTTCCCCCGCCTGCCAGGCCGGAGCGGCGATGTCGCTGACGTACCTGGGCAACAGCGCCGACGTCAACGCCGTCCAGCCGCGCATCTCCGCCGCCTCTCTGAACGATCAGTGGCGTCCCAGCGATCGCTGGAACGTCAACGCGAGCGTGCGCTTCGAGAACGACACGTACGATCTCGCGAACACGAACAACCCGGGGACGAACTTCTGGTTTGCGGCCGCGCAGCGCGAGTTCTGCGTCAATCCGGTGACCCGCCAGCCTATCTTCGTGCCGCAGCCGCCGCAGAGCATCTACTACTTCACGCCGTTCGTCGCGTTCAACTGTCCGGTAGACCGTTCGCTCGGCAAGCCGATCCGAACGGTGCATCCGGACGGAACCGACGGCATCCTGCTTACGAATACCTACCCATCGTCCTACAGCGTCGGCTACGGCGAGCCGCGCATCTCGTCAACGTACACGGTGAGCCCGAATACGGTCCTGCGCTTCTCGGCGGGGCGATACGCCCAGCAGCCGCAGAACTACGAGATTCAGTACGATACGCTGCAGCCGAACCTCGCCTCCACCCTGCTCGGCTTCATACCCTTCGGCTTCAGCTCGCCGCTGCACGAAGCCCAGCCGCAGTACTCCAACAACTACGACTTCTCGTTCGAGCATCAGTTCAAAGGCACCGACGTCGCGATGAAACTGACGCCGTTCTACCGGTGGGCGACCAATCAGCTCTACGAATCGGTCAATCTGCCCAGCCTGGGCGTCTCGCCCTCGTTCAACGCCGGAACCGAACGCGTTGACGGCGTCGAACTGCAGATTACGAAGGGCGACTTCAGCCGAAACGGGTTTTCCGGCGTGCTCTCCTACACGTACACGAACGCGGCCGAGCAGTGGAGCAACTATCCCAACAGCACGATCGGCCCGGTGGATCAGTACAATCAGGATATCCAGCAGTTCAACGCGCTCACGAAGGCCGGCGGCGGCGCGCCTTGCTACAAGCCGAATGCCAAGGGGACGCCGGCTCCGTCCTGTCCATCCAACTCGATCCTCAACCCGTACTACTCGATGACGCCCGAGCCGCTGCTCGGCGTGAACGGCTGGTATGCGCCGGGCCTGGACTTTCCGTACATCTCGCCCAACACGTTCGCGCTCGTGCTGAACTACCGGCACAATAAGCTGGCCATCACGCCCGCGCTCTCGCTCCAAGAAGGCACGACGTACGGCACGCCCGCCGACGTGCAAGGCTTGGACCCGCGCGCCTGCACGGTCAATCAGGGGAGCCTGGGCATCAAGGGCGTCAATCCGCTCGCTCCCGATTACACCTCGTGCGGACAGGCTCTCACGAGCGACGGCACGAGCCCGGGGACGCTCTACATCCCCAATCCGCAGACCGGTTCGTTCGACACGTTCGGCCAGTTCCGTCAGCCGTGGCAGTTCAATCTCGGAGCGCAGGCGTCGTACGATTTCACGCCGCGCGTCTCCGGGCACGTTGCGGTGACGAATCTCGTCAACCAATGCTTCGGCGGATCGAGCCAGCCGTGGTCGCGAGCCTATCCGCCCAACGGCGCGATCTGCGGCTACGTCTCGAACACGTTCTACAACGGGGGACACTACTACAACGGCTCGAGTCCGAACGATAAGGCCGCCAACGGCGTCGCGGAGAATCCGTACTTCGCGCAGAGTTTCGCGCCCTCGTACGGCGATTCGTCCTCGGGCAACTACCCGCTGGCGCTGAACTTCTACTTCTCGCTGCAGGTCAAGCTGTAAAAAACGAGAGAGCCGGCATCGTCCGATGCCGGCTCTCTCTCTAGAGGTTCGCGGCGAGCGCTCCCCTTACTGTACGGTCACCTTCACGGACTTGGACGCGATGCCGTTGGCGACGACGACGATCGTGCTCGCGCCGGTCTCCATACCGGAGGGTACGTCGAAGTTCGTCGAGACGGTCGTCGTGCCGGTCGCAACGCCCATCGAGCTGTGGTCGTGCGTGCGGGCGTAGAAGACGTGCCCGGTCGAGGTGTTGGTGATGCGTACGAGCGGGTAGTTCGTCGCGTTCTGGTACTCATCGCCGAACGCGTCGGCTTGCGAGAGGCCGTTGAACTGCGTCCCGCTGATCTGGTAGGTCGTTCCGCGCGTCAGGGTTGACGGCACCGAACTGATCGTCGGCGCCCACGAGGCTTGCGGGCTGCCCTTCGGGGTGAAGAGCACGACGCTCGAGTAGCCGAGCATCATGACCTGTCCGGTCGGGAGCAGCAGCGGCGGACCCGCGGCTCCGCCGTCTTGGCTCCAGGTGGATCCGTTGAACTCGTACATTTCGCCGCTGACGCCGAAGACGAGCACGTTGCCGCTGGGCAGCAGAATCGCCCACGAGTCGCCGGCGTTGTCGCCGTTCGGGAAGTCGGGGCCTTGCGTCCAGGTTCCCGAACCCGAGTTGTAGATCGCGGTGTGGCCGACGCCGTAGCCGCTGCCGCCCGAGCCCGAGCCGGTTGCGAAGACGGTTCCGTCGGGGCGCAGCATCGCCGGGCCGATCTCGCCCGGCGGCAGGTAGCAGTCCTTCGTCTTGGGTCCGTATTTCAGGCACGTCTTGAAGGGCGAGGGCGAATGCAGGTCAACGATCGTCGAGCCCGCGGTCTTCCACGAGTGCGTCGAAGGATTGTACATCTCCGAGTTCGGTGCGTTCTGCACGTCTTCGGTGAGCACGTTGCCGTTGGGGAGAAGCACGAAGCCTTCCTCGGCGTTCCAATCCGACTTGCCCTTGCTCGAGACCGTCGTCCACTTGAGCGTCTTGTAGTTCAGCTCGGCGTCCCAGTTGTGAAGCTTGTCGCCGAGCAGCCACGAACCGTTGGCAAGCACCGACTCGGGCGAATCGCCGATCCACTTCCAGTTCTTCGGATGGCCCAGTTTCGTCCACGTGTTGGCGACCGGATCGTAGACCGCGCCGAGATTGACGAGCTGGAGATCGTAGTTGCCCGGCGAGTTGTACTCGCCGCCGCTGATGACGAGGCGTCCGTCGGCCTGAACGGCGGACGAGAAGGCCGAGGGATCGTAACCGGACTGCAGCGATGCAACTTGCGTCCAGGTGCCGTTCGCATAGCTTCCGGTGTTGTCGGGCGTGTACTTGTACCAGGTGTTGCCCGCGTAGCTCTGCGTGAGCACGGTGCCGTCGGTCATGAGAAATGCCATCTGCATGCCGGTCGGCGGCTGATTCGAGAGCGGCTGGACCCGGGCGCTAGGATGCGAGAAGTTGACCTTCGATTTGAGAAAGCCGGCGGCTTGCGCAACGCCGGAGGGGACCATGGAATGGGCGCCGGAACATCCGGCCAGCCCGGCGGCCGCCAGGGCCGCGATCGCGGCGTAGGCCGATAGATGACGAAAGCGAAGCACGCGTAGAACCTCCAAGCCTATAAAGGGAGCAGCAGAGTGAGGACCGGGACTGTGCGCGGGGTCGCGCATTCCCGTTGCGGACGGCGGCGTCCTTGCAAGCAGGCGTCCCGTCAAGCCGCCCGGCGGCGCCTTTTCCCCGGGTCCAGGGAGGTAAGACCCCAGCCCCTTATGCAATAAAAATCACTGCCTTCAAGTCGTCCATCCATAACGGAGCATTCTGAATGGAGACTCCTGGGGACCGTTTTACTGCCTTCCAGAACGCGCGGGCCCTCCCGGGCGTCGGCGGAGGCCTCGTGCCCGGCCGCAAGCGCGTCAGGCGCCGGTATTTGGTCTATATCGCCCTGGCGATTGCCGCGCTTTGCGTCTTCCAGTTCTTCTTTCGGTACCAGTATATCGAGGCCAACGGGAGGTTCTGGCGCATAGATCGGCTCACGCAGCAAAGTTGCGAGGTCGTGATCGGCCGCGTGGTCTGCACGCCGGTATCCACCAGCCCGAGCACCAGCACGAGCGTCAGCACGAGCCTGAGCGTCAGCCCCGGCAAGAAGTAAGCCACGCGCCGCGCTCTCGTCGCGCGTACGCATCGCTCCAGGGTTTCACCGGCGATCCCGACGGCGCCAATCGATCGGATCTTCCGCGTCCTGCCCTGACGCGTGGCGCTCGCGCACGGTCGTATTAACCGTTTGTAAATAGCGGCTTAAGAAACCGTTGCTAGCATGAGGGCGTATGCTGCCCTCATCGCACGATCCGGTCGAGGTCGCGATCGCGCAGTGCCGCTTCTCCGAGGCGGCGGCGTTGCTCGGCCCCTGCGCCGGGGCGCATGCAGGCAGCGGTTGCCGCGCTGGCGGGAGACGATCGCGCGCTGGCCGCCACCGCAAACGAACAGCTCCTGGACTGCCGCGACGAGCCGGGCGCCGCTGCGTATCTCGCGGTGGGCTCGAACGCGTACGACCGTTTTGCCGTCGCGGCCGTTCTCGCGTGGACCGGCGAATCCGACGGCGTCTACGGTGCCCTGCGCGACGCAGCGCGAGCGCGCTTTGGCCGAAGGCCGCGCGCACCTGGCGGTTGCGGCACTCGAGCGGTTGGCGCACCACGCGCTGCTCTTCGGCGACGTCGTGCTCGCACGAGCGAGCCTCTCCGACGCGATGCAGGTCGCCGGGGCGAACGGGCTCGAGCGCTGGCACCTGCGCGCCGGGGCCGCTGCGGCGGCGCTCGCGTACGATGCCGGCGATCCGGAAACCGCCGCGGCGCTCGTGGCCGGCGCCCGCGCGCCTTTGCCGATCGAAGATCTCGCGCTCTTTGCCGGCACCGCGGCAGCGCTCGCGGGCGAACGCGGCGACGAACCGGAGAGCCTGCGCGCCTCCGATATGCTGCAGGTGGCGCTGCGCGGCTCGGATCCGCGCTCGGCTGCGAGCGCTGCCGTCGGCGTTGCCGTCTTTGCGGGAGCGACTCCGCCGCTCGAGCCTTCGGCGGCGCTCGCGTTGCGCCGCGCGCTCCTCTGGGTCGGGAGCGCGGCCGACGCGCCCGCGCTGTTCTCGCTCGGCGCGCGCTGCGCGGATCTCGATTTGGCCGCCTACGCGGTGGATGCGCTGCGCGCGGTGCCCGCGCCCGACCGCCCGTATCTGCGCAGCCACTACCTGCTGGCTCGAGCGTACTTGGCGTTCCGCAGCGGAGACGACGCGAGTTGGATTGACGATGCCGGGGATGCCGCGCGGTCGTTCAACGCGATGGGCCTGCGGCGCTGGACGAACGAAGCGATGCTCCAGTTGGTGCGTCAGGAAGGCGATTCGGAGCGCCGGCGCCGCCGGCGCCCCAGCGCCTCGGCGCTGACCGGGCGGGAACAGCAGGTCGCTCAGCTCATCCGCCGCGGCGCGCGTAATCGCGAAGTCGCGCTGGCCCTGCAGATCAGCGAGCATACGGTAGAGCGGCACGTCAGCTCGATTCTCGGGCGGCTGGGCCTGCGCTCGCGCTGGCAGATCGCCGAGTCGCAGAACGCCGAACATTAACGTGCGGATAAGATTTCTTAGCCTTCAATAATCAAAGCCGCCAAAGTGTTAACGCGCTTTCAGATTTCCAGGATGCGGCGAGCAAGCATATCTTTTAGCATTTCCATTAGGGAAGCGCCGGCTGTTGGGGTGCCTCCTAGTTGCTGCTGGGAGTAGGATTTGCTCGGAACCCTCGTTCGCATTGAGATACGGGCCTTCGTTCTTGGTTTGGCGTGCGCGCTCGCGCTCGCGCTCGGCATGCAGATTACGGCTTTGGCGGAGACTGCCGGCATCGTCTCCGGTACGGTCACCGACGAGAAGACGCACGCACCCATCTCCGGCGTAGCGGTGGTGGCCAAGTCTCCCAGCGCCACGTACAAAACGACGACCGACGCACAGGGCCGGTACCGCTTCTTGAGCGTGCTGCCCGACAACTACTCGCTCTCGTTCACCTTTGCCGGGTACGCGCCGTACTCGAGCGTGGTCGTGGTGCTCAACGGCTCGCAGCAGAGCGTGAACGTGCCGCTCTCCAAGACGCTCAAGGTAATCGCCTCCACGCACGCTCGTTCTTCGGGCAGCGCGTTTCAGCGCGGGATGACCATAGATACGTACACGGTCACCGGCGCGCAGATGGAGACGGTGATGGGCAAGCAGTTCAACACGAACGAGAACCAGCTGCTGCGCAGCATTCCCAGCGTCACGATCGATAAGTCCGGGACCGTCTCGATCCGCGGCGGGTTCGCCTTCGAGGCGGCGTACGAGTTCGAGGGGATAGACTACACGACCCCGGCGGCCAACCTGCAGAACTCGCTGCAGAACATCTCCAACTTCGGTCTGCTCAACGGCGTCGGGAGCGTGCAGCTCATCCCCGGCGCCGGGGACGCAACGCACGGCGATACCGGCACGGGCCTGGTGCTCTTTACCGCCAAGCACGGCACGTACCCCGAGGACGTGCACGTAGATATCGAGTCGCTGCTCTTTCCGTACCTGCACCAGGTGGGGCTGGAGTGGGGCTGGGCCAATCCGAGCCAAACGCTCTCCAACTACGCGGGCTTCATCAACCTGCGCCGGGCCTACCAGTACGGCATCCCCGGCACGGCGGCCAACACGCTGGGAACGCTGGGCACCAATGCCGCCAGCCTGGGCAGCACGATCGACCCGAACCTGGTCTACTACGCACCCTCGTTTCTGGCATCGAACGACTTTGTAGACAACCTCATCTACCGGTTCGGCAAGAACAACGGCCAGCGGCTGCAGTTCTTCATTCAAGATCAGAACATCACCCAGACGCTGGACTACGGCGGGTACAAGTACCTGCCGTACATCTCCGGCGGCACGAACGCCGGGCAGTGCGCGCCGTATCCGGTGCAGGGCCCCAACGGCCCGATCAACAGCGCCGCAGCAGCAGTACGCCTGCTCCTCGCTCATCCCGCTCTTTCCCGGGTCAGCCCAATACGTACGCGTTCGTCTCCCAGGCCGACCAGCTCAAGAGCCCGTTTCTGGCCTACAAGGTGGAGTACGGCGCGAACCTCGGCAGCACGTCGGAGTTGACCGCGCGCTACTTCCGTACGTTCATCCAGCAGTCGCAGGACATGCCCGCGCAGGGCATCTTCGCCACGCCCTACGGCGGCACGCGCACGGCCGCGCAGTTCGACATCGCCACGGAAGTGGGCTCGAAGAACCTCTTCAAGTACGGCGCGATCTACGACTACGTCGTGCCCTACGGCACGCGCTACGATTTCACGTCCTACACGGCCTTCACCGTGCCGGCCTACATCGTAACGTACTCGATCACGCATCCCAATCAGCCGCTGCCGCTGCCGTACACGTATCAAGGGCTCATTCCCAATACGAACCCGGCGACGCAGTCGGGGCTGGAACAGGATTTCTTCTCGCCCTCGTTCTGCCGGCAGATTCGCCTCTCGTCGGGCTGCGGCTACTTGAGCTCGTACTTTCCCGGCGGCGTCCGCTTTCCGTTCGAGCAAGACGTAGCGACCGTAGCCCAGCAGCAGTACGGTGCCTACCTGCAGGACAGCATTGACATGTCGCCGCGCTACAAGACGGAACTGGGCCTGCGTCTTAGACGGCTACAACTTCCAGATTCCCCAGCAGGCCGGTGCGCCCGCCTCGATTCCGGCGGTGGAGCACCAGCGGCTGTACGAGCCGCACTTCGATCAGAGCTGGACCCCCGACCGCAGCGATACCGTGCGGATCGGCTTCGGTCACACGCTCTCCATGCCGCTGCCCAGCCTCTTGGGCGCGGACGTGAGCCGGATTCCGTATCAGAGCTTTGCGGGCATTCCGTCCTACGACAACACGACCGGGCGGGCGGCGCAGTACTGCGGGCCGCGGGCCAATCAGACCTGCGGCAGTTACGCCGATCAGCTCTACTGGCTCACGCGCGACTACCGCTTCGGCAGTTCGACGCTCGAGGCGCCGCTAGTGGGCGCGACTTTCACGAACATTGACCTCTCCTGGGCCCATGAGTTCCGCGACGGTTCGGCGATGAAGCTCACGCCGTTCTACCGGCGCGGGTACAACGTGATCGAGCAGACGGCGCAGATCATCGGCTTTAACTACCAGACCGGCTCGCCGATCTACGGCGACGTGCAGTACTCCAACTTAGGCATTCAAAAGGCCACCGGCGTCGAGGCGCTCTACACGAAAGAACTTTCGCTGGGGCTCTCGATGCAGATCGGCGCCACGTACATCAGCCAGTTCGGCAACGAGCCGCCCGGAGCGTTCCTGCAGCCCGCCGCGCTGGCGCTGGGGATGACCTATCGCTCGCCGGATCTCTCGCCCTTTCAGCTCAACGCGGCCTTTAACTGGCGCAACGCGCACGGTTGGCGGATCAATCCGGTGCTGGGCATCAACGCGGGCTATCCGTACGGCGCGGGGTACTACACGGCCGTCTACTGCGCGGGCAAACCGGTGATCGTGCCCAGCAGCAGCCTCTCGACCATCTACTCGCAGACCCCCGGCTATATTGACCCGCTCGATCCGGGCAGCTGCACCGCGCCGAACATCGCCGCGACGCGCGGCATTCACGAGCCGGGCCTGGCCGGCGGTCTGCTCACGACCCCGCGCATTGATGCCGACCTCACCGTGGAATATAGTCCGCCCACCAAAGGCACGGCCAAATCCGTCTTCGGCCTGTACGTGCAGAACCTGTTCAACCAGCTCTACAACGTACCGATCGTCAACGGCTGTTACGGCATCCCGGTGACCACGGGGCTGCAGAGCGGCAACTCGCCGTGCACGTACACGGCGGCGCCGTACGCGCCGCCCGACGTTTCGGCGCACTCCTCGTCGCCGTACCTGACCTACCCGAACGAGCCGCCGATCTCGTTCCGCCTCTACTATCAGGTGTCCATATGATCGCACGCACGAACGCCGCGCTCTTTGCGGCCGTTGCCCTGCTCGCCGTTGCTTCGCTCGTAGCCTGTGGGAACGGCGGCGCCTCCGAGCCGCCGGTGACCTCGTACGATCCGGCCGCCACGAGCAAACTGCAGTTTGCCGTGGGCGTTGCCACCATCGCCTCAAACGGCGGGCAGAACGTCGCCTACGGCTTGAACGTCGTCGAGACGCTGCGCCAATCCGATGGGCTCTCCGGCGTGCTCTACAGCCAGCCGCAGGTCATCGGCCCATCGAAGTTCGACGTGCTCGTCTCGACGCAGACCGGCAACGAAGTGCAGTCCGCCGGTGCGGACTTGGGCACGAATCACATCACCTGGGGCACGCTCAACCAGTCGCTGTGGACCGGGCCGCCGCGCGGGCAGAAGCAGAGCAGCACCGGCGCGTTCGGGTACGGGCTGTGCCCGTGCAACGCCGACTCGGGGCCGCCCAACGGCATCACGCCGCTCTTCCAAGCCTTCAACCTGCCGATCTACGGCGATAACGAAGAGCTCTTCTACGGCGGCCCGCCGGCCTTTCCGGCGGAAGGGCCCTCGGTCGTAGCGCTCGGCTGGGAAGGCTACTCGCTGGGCTTTACCGATTTCGCCGTGCAGCCGGTGCTCGGCGCCTACCATCTCTATGCGGCAGTCCCGCCGGCCTACACGACCCCGCAAAATCCAACCCCTAGCCCGAATCCCAACGGTACGCCCACCCCCGCACCGGGCGTGCTCGCCGCAACCTCGCAGCTGCACGATCTGAGCGCCCTGCCGGTCTTCTCCACGCCCACCTTCGCTGCGGACGGCAAGGGCGGGGGCACCGTGCACCTGACCGTGCCCACCGGCGCGACCGAAGCGATGGCGATCGTGCGCGCCATCGGCGGCAGCGGTACGGGGCTGTGCGTGCAGAGCCACACCAACGATAGCTTCTACACGATCGTTGCCGCCAAGCCGGGTGCGCAGGCGCTCGTGCTGCCCGACCAGCTCGGCCCGCTCACGAGCAGCGGCCAGAAGACCCCCTCCATCTGCCCCAACGGCAGTTACCAAGTCTACGCCGCGGCAATGGACTACCCGGCCTACGAAGCCTCCTACCCCAACAATACCGGCCAGTTGCCCCGTATCCGCGGCACGAACGGCCAGGCCGACGTCAGCACCTCCGATATTCTCAACGGCCAGTATCCGAACGGGCCGCATCGGTGACGACTCCTTCGGCGCTACGCCGCGCGCCTCGCATGCTCGCAGCCGTTCTTGCCGTTGCGCTTGCGTCCGCATGCGGCGGCGGCCCGGGCACGCCGCAGGGTTCGGTGCTAGGCAATCCCGGCGATCCCGGCGGTCCGCCGACGAAGCTCGTGAGCGTCAAAGTCGTCATCAGCGTGCCGGGTGCGAGCAAACGTCGCGCGCGCCCGAACTACGTTTCGCAGAACACCGCTTCGGTGGTGATTCAACTCTCGTCGGTTGACGGCCAGGGCGTGAGCGGCGTGAACGCGACCGTGATCAACACCGCGCCGAAGTCGCACGATTGCAAGGCGCAAGGCAGCGGTCGCGTCTGCACCGCCACGGCGTCGGGTTCGCCCGGCGACGACGTCTTTGCGGTGACGACCTACGACGCCACCAATGCGACCGGCGACGTGCTCTCGGTAGGCACGGTGAGCGCGACGATCGGTTCGGGCGGCGGAAACGTGCCGATCAGCAACGAGCTCTCGCTTTCGCTGGCGGGGATCATCGCCTCGCTCAAGCTCGCGCTCTCGCCGAAGGAGAGCAAACGCGGGGTCAGCCAGTGACCTCTGCGGTGAGCCTGAACGCTTACGACGCCTCCGGCGCGCAGATCGTGGGCCCGAGCGATTTTGCCGCGCCGATCGCGCTGACCGTGCAAGGCGATACGGGCGGCGCCTTCGTGCTGCACGCGCCGGGCACGGCGGGCTCGCAGATTACCGATCAGCAAACCGACCTCCGGCATCACCTTGAAGTACGATGGGAGCACATCGGCCTCGTCGGTGACGGTGCAGGGGAGCGTGAGCGGCCCGAGTTCTCCCAGCGCGCATGCGGCCTTCACCCTGCGCGGCAAACAGCCGCCGCCGCCGGTGGGCACGATCTACGCGCTCAACCTGGGTGCCAACGACGGCAAGGGCGCGACCATCACCGAGTACGACGGCAAGGCGAGCGGCAACGCGACGCCTTTGCGCACGCTGCAACTCGATGCGAAACTGTACGCGCGCAGCATCGCGGTGGATTCCTCGAACAACCTGTACGTCGGCTACTTCGATACGACGCTCGGCTTCGAGCCCTCGACGGGCGCGCCGGATCCGAAGAACGAGGTTGCGATCTACGCACCCGGCGCGAGCGGGGGCGATCAGCCCAGCGCGGTGCTCGTCGCCGACAAGACGACGAAGACGACGCTCTTCCCGCTCTTCATGAGCTTCGATCCCTCCGGCGACCTCGTGACGTACGGTGCGACAAGCGTAGACGGGAACACCGGCGATGCCATGCTCACGTACGCACCCGGGAGCAGCGGTCCGGCCACGCCGATCGCAGGCTGGAACTTCTCTGTGCCGACGATCGCGTATGCCGGCCCGACGGGCCTGGCGATTGATGCGTCGGGGAACTTCTACGTCAACGGCGAGCTGCACACGACGCTCGGGCCCAGCCCCGGCCTGTTCGTGAATCCGGCCGCCGAGAGCGGCAATCCCAGCTCGACGCCCTCGCGCACGGTTCCGTGGGATGGCACGACGCAGTTGGAGCCCGGCTTCACGACGCTCGTCGCGCTCGACGACGGCGGCGAGCCGTTCGTCGGTAACTCGGTGCCGAGCGGCAGCAGCAGTTCGGCGCAGTGCCAAGCGCGCGCGAACGTCTTCGCAGCCGGCGCCGACGGCGGAACGACGGACAATCCGCCGCTTCGCATCCTCGTGCTCGAAGGTATTCTCGCGCAGACGCCGCTCTGCGAATCCACGCGCGATCCGCGCCCGCCGTACTTCCCGGCGATCGTCGTGTACGGCACCTCACTCTTCGTTGCGGACGACTTCAACGACGCGATCGCGGCCTATCCGGCCGGCGGACGCGGCAACGTGAAGGCGACGCTGCGCATTGCCGGTTCGTCAACCGGCCTGAACGAGCCGATTGCGCTCGTCGTCTCATCAGTTTCCGGTCGGGCCAAGGCGCGGCCGGGGAGTTCACCAGAGTCCACCCGTTCACTGCACTAAACGCCATCAGAGGACACTCCATATGAAGAAGACTCTCGTTGCGCTGGCATTAACGGCCCTTCCGGGGCTGATGCTCAGCGCGTGCAACAGCAGCACCGGCGGCGCCGGCGTTGCTGCGTTGCCGAACGCACCGGCGGCTTCGCACGGCCGCATGCACCGTAACGACAACGGTCCGCAGGATCTCCACGCGGGCGGCGCGACCTTCCCGGCCTACGCGTACAATCAGGCAAACCAGCCCGTCGGCTACTACAACCAGGCACAGCAACCGCCGGGATCGGCCTCGCTCTTCTACAAGGCGCCGACCGTCGGCACGATCTACTACTGTCTGACCGGCAGCGGCGACGGCCGGAAGGCCTTCGAGAACTACTCGGATTCCGGTTTCCCGCCCACCGGCCCGTGCGCGCCGCTCGGCGCCACGCCGACCGGATTCGGTGGCCGTCAGGATCCCCTCGACTTCGCCGGCAGCGACGTCGCGATGACCTCGAGCGACTACACGAACTACAAGGCCGGCCGCGAGCAGGGCAGCGTCCAGTGGGGCGAGCCCTTCGAGTTCCCGACCATCGGCGGACCGATCGTCTTCGGATACCGTCCTAAGGATATGGACGTCAAGGCCGTCAAGTTCTCTACCTGGACGTACTGCGCCATCTCGAACGGCGTCGTCAGCGACTGGAACGACCCGGCGATCACCGCCGACAACGGCGGCAACTCGCTGACCGGCGGCGTCTCGCAGCCGATCACGTTCTACTTCCGCTCCGATAGCAGCGGAACGAGCTACCAGTTCACCAACCACCTGAACACCGCGTGCAACGTGACGTTCGGCGCTCCGTACAACGCGCCGCCTTACGGCTCGCCGAGCCGCAGCGCGGCCTGGACGTACGGCGTGAACAGCGTCTGGCCGGGACCGGGCTCCACCAACTTCCCGAACCCCAACTTCATCGGTGAGAGCGGCAACCCGGGCGTCCTCGCGGCGATCCAGGCGACGCCGTACGGCACCGGTTACGTCGAGGGCGCGTACGCGAAATCGGCGAACCCGGCGGTCGGCCAAGCCTACCTGCAGAACGGCCAGAATGCCAAAGGCGCGATTTTCGTCAGCCCGAAGAACGCGCTCGCCGTCAAGAATGCGCTCAAGAAGGTAACGAGCGCGAACATCACCTACGGCGAGGGCAGCGACGAAGTGCCGCTCGGTACGAGCGCCCCGTGGTGCATCCTGTACATTGACCCGAGTAACTTCATCAGCCCGCCGGCCAAGACGTACCCGATCGTCGGCATCAGCTACATGCTCTTCTACGGCCAGAACAACGGCGTGCACGTCTCGGACAAGCAGACGCTGATCAAGTTCATGGTATCCACCCAAGCGAGCAAGATCGTCAACAAGCTCGAGTACGCACCGCTCGCCAACTCGGTCCACACGGCAATCCTCAACGCCCTCAACGGCAACGGCGGAAGCCAGCCGGCTTGCCTCCAGTAACCTCAGGTCCAATGAAGTACGCGCGCCGCAGCGATGCGGCGCGCGTACCTCTTTCTCACCAGATGGAGCGCCCGTGATCTCTCTCGTTCGCCGGACCGCACTCCCAGCGATCGCCGCACTGCTCGCGCTGGCCGCGTGCAGTTCGACCTCGTCGTCGTCTTCGTCGTCGCTGCCTTCGACCTCGAACTCGGCGCAGGTGCGCTTCGTGGACGGCGCTCCCTCGCTCGAAACGCTGATCAACGGGTATCCGACCGATATCGGTCTTGCCTACCTGCAAGTCGGCGGCGCCACCGTGACGTACAACTTCGTCTACGGCTCGGCCACCTCGTTCGTGCCCGAACCGGCCGGCGTGCAGTCGCTGGTCGCGCGGGACACGCTTGGCTATGCGGTCGGCCCGCTCAAATCGGCCTCGCTCTCGCCCGGCGGCCGCTACACGCTCGTCGTGGTCGGCACGTATCCGAACTACAACGTCTTGACCTTCGCCGAACCGAAGAACGCCTCGGGCGCGCAGCTCTCGCTCTACGAAGCCTCGCCGGCGATGCCTTCGGCCGATTTCGGCAGCTTCGATGCTTCGAGCGGCTCGAACTTCAAGAGGCTCGGCAGCGCGCGGCTCGGAAACGTCGTCACCGTCTCGCTCGGCGGCAGCGTAACGAACTTCGGCGGCTACGTCGGTACCGGAACGACGCCGATTACGCACGGCACGCTCACGCCGGCACAAGTGAACGCCTTCGATACGGCCAACGCTCTGCCGTTCGATGCGGCGGCGCGCTTTTCGCTCTTTCTCTTGGATGTGAAACCGGGTACCGCAATCGGCCCGGTCTTCGGGAGCCTCGACAAATGAAACGCTCGGCCTTGTTCGTCTGCCTCATGCTCGCCGCAGGACTCGGCGTAGCCATCTCCGGCTGCAACGGCGCAAGCGGTCCGACGCCCGAGGGAATCTCCAATCCGCCCCTGCCGACGGCGACGCCGCCGGCGAATCTGCTCTACGTGGACCACAACGGCACGCTCTATCAGTATGCGCTGCCGCTGACGAGTTCGTCCAAGCCGCGCCGCACGCTGACCGAGTGGCCGGGGCTCGCCCTGCCGCCGGCGATTGCCGTGGGCCCGTACGGCGACGTGGCCGTGGCCAGCCCCAAGAGCCTGCGCATCTTCCATCCGCCGATCGTCTCGTTCGAGCCTTCGCATGCCAGTTTGATCGTCAAGCTCACGCCGGCGATCACCGAGATCGGGCTTTCGGGCGCGGATCTGGTGGATATGGAGTACGATCCGAACGACAACCTCTGGCTGCTCAATAATCTTGGCGCGGAGATCACCGAACTGCGCACGCCGCTCTCCAAGCAGAGCGTTGCCGCGCTCTCGATCGTCTTCGGTGCGCCCGGTTCCAAGACGGCCGGGTACACGACGCTCGTGCAGGCACGCTTCGACGTGAACGCGGCGCTGTACGTCTACGCCAGCGCCTCGCAACGCTCGCGGCTGTTCAAACTGAGTTTCCCGTACGCAAAGCCGCCGGGTTCGCTGGGGATCAATCTCGTGCAGGCCGACGTCGTGGACCCCAGCCAGTACCTGCCGCAGGATCCCTCGCAGCCGGCCTTGCTGCTCGGGCAGTACTACGGCGCGCTGCGCTCGCCTTCGCCCGGCTCGCCGCCCTCACCGCCGGTGAACGTGCTCGGGCAGTTCTCGCAGCCGCTCGATCCGGTCAAGGGACTCTTTCCGGATCAGCACGCGAACACGATCGTCGGTGCGCTCGTGGCCGATCCCCCGCGCCAGCGCTTCTACACGCTCGATACCGGCACCGGACGGCTTGATTCCTACGGCCTGCCGATGCAGCACTCCAACGCCAAACCGTTACTCTCGCTCGACTGTCTAGGCGGCCCCTCCAACTGCAGCGGAAAAGCCGAACACCTCTTCCTAGCTCCCTAAAGTCACGTGTCATCCCCATGTGTCATCCTGACCCTTCGACTCGGCGCTGCGCGCCTCGCTCAGGACTGCGCTTCGCGCAGGCGCTAAGTTGTGTCATCCTGACCCTTCGACTCGGCGCTGCGCGCCTCGCTCAGGACTGCGCTTCGCGCAGGCGCTAAGGAAGTTGTGTCATCCTGACCCTTCGACTCGGCGCTGCGCGCCTCGCTCAGGACTGCGCTTCGCGCAGGCGCTAGGAGGTTGTGTCATCCTGACCCTTCGACTCGGCGCTGCGCGCCTCGCTCAGGACTGCGCTTCGCGCAGGCGCTAAGGTGTGTCATCCTGAGCTTGTCGAAGGACGGTCGAAGGACGCTCTATCGCGCGTTTGAGGTCGAGCAGAAACTCGCGCGCGGTCGTGCGCGCGATCTGCTGGCCGATCGCCGCGTCGAAGACTTGACCCGCGGCGCCGAAGGGCGGCGTGTACTCACCGGCGAGTTCGATATCGGAGCGGTTCGGCGAGCCGTCGTGCGTGACGAAGAGCGTTCCCTCGAAACGCGGGAGGACGGTCGTGCCTTCGGGCTGCCAGACGATTTCGGTCACCTCTCGCCGCAGTTCGTCGAGCCCGCGCCGCGCTTCGATGCGCACCTCGCGAGCTAAGGCAATCCCGAAGGAGTCCGGCATGCCGGTGATGGGAACGCGCAGACGCATCCGCGCGACGCCGTCTTGGCCTTGCAGCGATTCCAGAAACGCCTCGAGCCGAGACTGCGCCTCGGCTATGGAGAAGTCCACGGATGTTTTGTCGTGCAGGCGCGACATGCCGCGAGCATACCAGCCGGATGTGAAGCGAGAAGGAACGTCGGCTTTCTCGTGTTCTTCTTATTTTGCGCGAGCCAGCGCAACCGCCACCGTCTGCAGGAACTCCTCCGGTTCCGACGGCTTGGGGATCGCATCGGCAACGCGGTAGATCTCCATGAAGTCGCGCAGCGCCGGATTCATCGGCGTCGCGGTGTAGAGCGCCAGGTTGATATCGCGCAGGTCGGGGTCGGCCCGCAGCGCGCGAACGAACTCCATGCCGCTCATACCGGGCATCGAGAGGTCGAAGATGATCAGGTCCGGCCGCGCTTCGCGCGCGCGCGCCAGCCCCTCGACGCCGTCGGCGGCCTCGACTGTATCGTGCCCCGCGTGACGAAGGAGCGTCGTGACGAGCAGCCGCGTGTTTGCGTCGTCTTCTACGATGAGCACGCGCGCCGGAGTCATCTACGCCGTTTCCGGCGAGACCGGCAAGACGAGCGTGAAGGTGCTGCCGCGCCCGTGCTTGCTCGCGGCCTTCAAATCGCCGCCCAAGCGCAGCGCCAGGCCCAGCGAAAGGTAGAGCCCGAGGCCGGTGCCGGGGCGCCGCGTGTTCGTCGTGTCCAACTGCTCGAAGGCCTGGAAGAGCCGGTGCAGATCCTCGCTCTTGATGCCGATTCCGGTATCGGCGACGCGTACTTCAACGGCCGGCCGATCGCGCCAGATCGCGCACCGAACTTCGATCAGCACCGAGCCGGCGTCGGTGTACTTGAGCGCGTTGCTCGTGAGGTTGAGGAGAATCTGATGGAGCGCGCGCCGGTCGGTGGCGATCGCGGGAACGTCTTGGCCCACGGCGACCTGCAAGTCGAGGCCTTTCTCGGCAAAGAGCGGGCGCAGCGAGGCGGCGACCTCCTCTACGACCTCGCCCGGCGCTACCTGCTCTAGGGCGAACTCCCGTTTTCCCGATTCGATCTTTGCCAGATCGAGCACGTCGTTGATGAGCAGAAGGAGGTGTCGCGCGCTCGACCGCACGATCTCGAGCTGTCGCTCCTGTTCGGGCGTCAAGGGCCCGGGGATCTTCATGAGCAGCGTGCCGGTAAAGCCGAGGATCGCGTTGAGCGGAGTGCGCAGTTCGTGGCTCATCGTGGCCAGGAATGTGTCTTTCGCGCGGCTCGCGCTCTCGAGTTGCGTGTTGAGCGTCCGCAATTGCCGTTCGAAGGCGTGCTGTTCGGTGACGTCGCGGATGGCGCTCGCGATGAACCTGCCGTCCTTCGTCTCGACGGGGCTCAAACTGATCTCTACCGGGAACTCCGTGCCGTCTTTGCGCAGGCCGAAGAGTTCCATGCCCTGGCCCATCGGCCGCACGCGCGGGTCGGCGTAGTAGCCGGTGCGGTCCGCCACGTGTTTGCCTCGAAAGCGGGGCGGAACGAGCATCTCGACGCTGCGGCCGAGCAGCTCTTCGCGGTAGTAGCCGAACAGACGTTCCGTCTGCGCGTTGACGAGCCGGATGAGGCCGTCCTCGCCGACGATGACCGCCGCATCCGGCGCGTACTCGAGCAGCGGAAAGCGGCTGCCGGCGAGATCCCCGAGGGAGAAGATCGCCTCGTCCATGCCGTGCAGGTTCGCCGCCGCGGTTCGGGCCCCCATCTCGATAGGGCAAACCGTCCCGCATCGAGGATAACCGCTAGGAAATCGAATGCGGCAATCAGGCGAGGTTCGGCACGAGATCGGCAATCTGCTCGGCATCGCTCTGGCGAACGTCGAAGGCATGCTCGACGGCCTTGTAGAGGCGACGCCTCCACGCTTGGAGGCGGTCGCCGATGCGTTGCGTCGCGCGCGCGACCTGCTCGCGGGCGATCGCACCTAGTGGAACGCAAACAGATCGTCGTCGTGGAGGACGAGCCGCAGATCGCCGAGGTGCTCAAGGCGTACCTGGAGCGCGAGGGAATGGCCGTCCGGATCTGCGGGACGCTCGGCGACGCGCGCGAGGCGCTGGCAGGATCCTCGCCCGACGTTCTGCTGCTCGACATCACGCTCCCCGATGGCAGCGGCCTCGATCTGCTCCGCAACGTTTCTTTGCAGTCCGCGCGCGTCCCGACGATTCTGCTCAGCGCCCGCAGCGAGGAAGCCGACCGTATCGTCGGGCTCGAGCTCGGCGCGGACGACTACGTGACCAAGCCCTTTTCCCCGCGCGAAGTCGTGGCCCGCGTGCGCTCGCTCCTGCGGCGCACCGGAGAAGAAGCGGCGCGCGCCGCGGCCGACAAGCCGGGGCGCCGGACCCGCGTCGGGGATCTCGAGATAGATCACAACTTCCACGAGGTGCGGATGAGCGGAGTTGCCACGACCCTTACCGCGACGGAGTTCAAGATCCTCAAGCTCTTGGCCGAGAATCCCGGCGAGGTCTTCACGCGCTCGCATCTGCTCGATCGGCTCGGCGACGACGGCGAGATCTACGAGCGTACGCTCGACCGCCACATCAACAATCTGCGCAAGAAGATCGAGAAAGACCCGCGCAACCCCGAGTACGTGGTGACCGTCTACGGCGTCGGCTATAAGATGAAGAAGCCGTGATTCGAGCTTGTGAAGGACTTGTGAACCTCGCGTTCGACAGTTTTTCGCATGCGGCCGTTACGATTGCCGCATGTCGGAGCTGCTCGAACGTCGCATCGTCGCCTGTCCCTACCACCTAGCCCAGCGCTTCCTCGCGGATAGCGTCGGCCCGGCGGCCGCCTCCGGCCAGGCCGGCCCGCTCGCACTCACCCTGGCCGTACCGGGCGGCGAACTCCGTAAAGAGGTGTTGGTCACCTACGCCGCCGCGGTGGACCCGATGGCGTTCGATCGGCCCTGGCGAATTCATTGGGAGCCCAAATCCGGGCCCTACCCCCACTTTGACGGCGAACTGACCGTGCGCGCCGACGAGACGTACGCATCCTCACAGCTCGAACTGAACGGATCGTACGAACCGCCGGGCGGTGCGCTCGGCGCCGCCTTCGACCTGGCGCTAGGAGGGAAGATCGCCGCCGCGACGGCCGCGGCGCTCCTCGAACGCATCGGCGGCGAGATGGAAGCGCGTTACGCGCGCGACGAACACGCGAAAGAGAGAGGTTGAAAAACTCGTGAAGACCGATGAAGCACCGCTTATCGGAACGCTGCGTTTCGTTTTTGTGATGGGCGCGTCGTTCGCCGTGCTCTGGTTTTTGATGTACCTGCTCATGCGGGGGCGCTGGTAGGATGCAGGTGCACCGTTACGAGCGCTGGTGGCTGACCTTCGGCGTAGGAATGCTGATCGTGTTTCTAGGCATGATCGGTTTCGCCGCATTCGCCGACAACATAAATCCCCCGACGGGCATGCAGCAAGTGGATCCGACGAAGGTCTCGCAGACGCCGCCCTTCGACAAGCCGGGCCTGCGCAAATCGGCCGACGGCTCCTACGAGGCGTACTACGTCGCGCAAGTCTTCGAGTTCAAGCCCTCTCGCCTGACGATACCGCTGGGAGCCAAGGTGACGTTCTACGTTACGAGTGCCGACGTCGTCCACGGCTTCTTTATTCCCGATACGGACATCAACATGATGGCCGTTCCCGGCTGGGTGAACGAGGAGACGCATATCTTCACCAAGCCCGGAGAGTATCTGCTGATCTGCCACGAGTACTGCGGGATCGATCATCAAGACATGTTTGCAAAGATAGAGGTGCGCTAGCATGAGGGCCGACGCTCAAGTACGCAGCGAGAACCGCGTCGTCATCGCGCACGTCTACACCGCGACCGCCGCGATCGCCCTCGGTGCGATTTTCGGGGTCTTCCAAGGCTTCGCGCGAACGGGCGCGTTCGGCGCGCCGTCTTGGTTCGACTACTACCGCATCCTAACGATGCACGGCGTCCTCATGGCGCTCGTCTTCACCACGTTCTTCATCACCGGGCTTTCGCTCTTCGTTACGTACCGGCTCATCCCGCGGGCGCGCTCGCTGGCGATGGGCTGGTTCGGATGGTGGCTCATGCTCCTGGGCACGGCGATGGCTGCGGTGACGATCGTCAAAGGCGACGCGACCGTCTTGTACACGTTCTACGCGCCGCTCAAAGCCAGCCCGTGGTTCTACGTCGGCGCGACCCTGCTCGTGCTGGGCACGTGGGTCGTCGCCTTCGAGGTCTTCGCGAACGTAAACTACTTCCGCAAGAACAATCCGGGGACGCCGGTGCCGCTGGCGGTCTTTTGCGCCGCGGCGACGTTCGTGATGTGGATCGTTGCGACGCTGGGCGTCGTCGCCGAGATGGGCATTCTGATACCGTGGGCGTTCGGCTGGACTCCTGGCGTCAACGTCATGCTGACGAGGATGTTCTTCTGGTACTTCGGGCACCCGCTGGTCTACTTCTGGATCATGGGCGCCTACATCATTTGGTACAACATCATCCCGACGCGCTACGGCGGCAACGTCTTCAGCGACGCGCTGACCCGGCTCACCTTCATCATGCTCATCCTCCTCTCGACGCCGGTCGGCATCCATCACGAGTTCATGGAGCCGGGCATCTCGTCGGTCTGGAAGATGCTGCACACGGTGATGACGTACGGCGTCGCGATTCCCTCGTTCATCACCGCCTTCGCGATCTTCGCCTCGTTCGAGCTCTACGCGATCAAACAGGGCAAGCGCGGCTTCATCGGCACCGTCACCTCGCTGCCCTGGAGCGATCCGACCTTCAGCGGCGCGGCGCTGGGCATGATCCTTTTCATCCTCGGCGGCTTCGGCGGTTTGGTGAACGCGTCGTACAGCATGGACACGGTCGTGCACAATACGATCTGGATCGTCGGTCACTTCCACGTGACGGTCGGCGGCCCGGTCGCGCTCACGTTCCTGGGCGCGGCGTACTGGCTCATTCCGCGGCTGACCGGGCGTAAACTCTGGAAGCCGGAGTGGGCGCTCGCGCAGACGCGGCTCTGGTTCGTCGGCATGCTCGTGATGTCGCTCTCGATGCACTATGCCGGTCTGCTCGGCGCGCCGCGGCGCACCGCAGAGGTCGGCTACATGGGCGCGGGCGTGGCGAACACCTGGCAGCCGTACATGCTGCTCGCGGCCGGCGGCGGACTCTTGCTCTTCCTGAGCATTCTCACGTTCGTAGCCGTCGCGGTCGGCACGCTCTGGCACAACGAGAAGACCGAGTCCATGGACGCGACGTTCGCGGTGGCGGCCGACGGCGCGCTGCCGACGCCCCCGGCTCTGCAAAAGCTCTATCGCTGGGGCGTTCTGGCGCTCGTGCTCGCGGTGCTGGCGTACGCCGGACCGCTCGGCGAACTGCTCCGTCATCCCGGGTACCTCGCACCCGGAATGCGAACCTGGTAGCGTTCGTGGATCGCAGGCGCGTGCTGGTTCTCGAGGACGAGCCGGAGATCGCAAAGGTCCTCGACGAGTACCTGCGCAGCGATGGTTTTGAGACGACGCTCTGCTCGAGCGTGAGCGACGCGCTCGCGAGCGTGCGCGCCGCCAAGCCGGACCTCATGATACTCGACATCGCGCTTCCCGACGGCACCGGCTTCGACGTGCTGCGCGAAGCCACGGTGCGCGGGGCGCGAATCCCTTCCATCATGCTCACCGCGCGCGCCGAGGAATCGGACCGCATCGTCGGCCTGGAGCTGGGCGCGGACGACTACGTGACCAAGCCGTTCTCCCCGCGAGAGTTGCTGGCTCGCGTGCGAGCGCTGCTGCGGCGCATAGACGAGCTCGCTCCGCCCGGCGGCGCGGCAAACAAAGTGATCCGCGTCGGCCCGATCGAGATGGACATGGTCTCGCACGAGGTGCGCGTAGATGGCCGCCTGGCCAACCTCACGGCGACCGAGTTCCGCATCCTCGGCATCCTGGCCGGCGCCCCGGGAGAAGTCTTCACCCGCGCCCAGATGCTCGACCGCATGCAGGACGCAGGCAATATCTACGAGCGTACGCTCGACCGCCACATCAACAACCTGCGCAAGAAGATCGAGCCCGACAGCCGCAACCCGTCGTACGTCGTCACCGTCTACGGCATCGGCTACAAACTCCGCCGCGCCTCCTAGCCCCACGCGTGTCATCCTGAGCCGTCGAAGGACCCCCCCACGTGTCATCCTGAGCTTATGTCATCCTGAGCCTGTCGAAGGACGGCGCCCGAGAACGTTTCGTGAAGTTTCGCAGGTGCGCTTCACGAAGAATTCCCGGGCCGGCGGTAGGCTGAGCCTATGTTTAGCAATCTTGTGGTAGCCCTCGACGGCTCTGCCTGCGCGACGCACGCGCTCGATCTGGCCCTCTCCCTCTCAAAAGCGGAGGGCGGCCGGCTGGCCATCTGCGCGGTCGCCGAACCGTACCCGGCGGCGGGTTCGACCGTCCCGCACGCGGTCATTGACGAAGCCTTGGTCGAGATGAAGGAGCAGGCGACGCGCGTCGTGGACGCGGCCGTAGCCAAAGCGACCGACGCCGGCATCGCTGCGATCGGCCGCGCGCTCGAAGGCGAACCCGTGCACGAGATCGTCGCCTACGCGCACGAAGTCGGCGCGGACGCGATCGTGATCGGAACGCACGGCCGTTCGGGGCTCAAGCGGCTCTTCATGGGCAGCGTCGCAGAAGGCGTGCTGCGCAGCGCTCCGGTTCCGGTCGTGACGGTCCGCGAAGAAGCCCGCATCGCCCGGCTCCTGCCGGACGCCGTTCGGTGATTCTCGTTCCGGTTGACGGCTCGTCCGCGTCCGCGCACGCGCTGGCGTACGCCTGCGATTTCGGGCGGATGCTCGGTACCGAGATCCTCGCCTGCCACGTGCCCGAAAGCGGGGCCGACGGACGGCCTGAAGCCACGGTCCTCGATCACGCGCACTCCGTCGCCCGCAGCCACGGCGTCGAGATCTCGTGCCGCGCCTTGCAGGGCGAACCGGCCGGGGCCATCCTCCAACTCGCCTCCCAGACGCGCGCCGACCTCATCATCATGGCGACGCACGGAAAGACGGGCCTGCGCAGGCTGGTTCTGGGAAGCGTTGCCGAAGAGGTGACGCGCCGGTCGAACGTGCCGGTGCTGCTGCTGCGGGATCCGTGCGACTTCCCCGCGGCGTCCTAAGAGAGCGAAGATGAACGCAACGAAACAAGATATCGAGATACTGCTCGCGCGCCACGGCATCGCATCGCCGCAGGTCGGCGGAGCCGACGTTGCGGCGGCGGCGCACGGCGGCCGCATCGGGCATCTGACGATCGAACGTGCGGGCGCCACCGCACATCTGGTATTCGAGGTCGGCAGCGGGCGCTGCGAGGCCCCGGCGCCGCACGACGCGGCCGAAGCGATGGCGATCGTGCAGCGTCTGCGGGAAGACGCGCGCTTTCCGGACGAGCGCAGCTTCGAGCATATGCTCGCCGATCTCGTGCGCAAGGCGACCGAGCTCTTCGAAGACAGCGGTGCGACGCGTCTGGAGTTCGCTTCGTTGCACCTGCATCCGACCGCCTATCACATCGGCGAGGTCACGCTGCTCGTAGATAAGCCGCTGCATCTCAAGCCGAGACTGGATAGCGATACCCACGACCGCCATGCGATCTTCGACCACCGTCACGGCGATTCGACGGAGTTTCCGAAGTGAAGATTCTCGTTCCGGTAGACGGCTCGGAGTGTTCCTTACACGCGCTCGATACGGCGGTCGCTTTCGCCAAGACGCTCGCGGCAGAGATCGTCGTCTGCAACGTCGTCAACCTCACGCAGGTAGCCACGATGAGCGGCGGAGAGGCCCAGCTCATCGAGAGCAGTTTCGAGGTCGTGCAAGAGGAGAGCGCGCAGACGCTCAAGGACGCTCTAGCGCGCGTCTCTAGCGACGTTACCGCCTCGTCGGTGTGCGCGGAAGGCGAACCGGTTCAAGAAATCGAGCGCATCGCCGCGGAGATGGCGCCGGCGTTCATCGTGATCGGAAGCCACGGCCGCAGCGGCGTCGCACGCGCGCTCATGGGCAGCGTCGCAGAAGGCGTCGTACGCCGCGCCGCCTTCCCCGTAATGGTAGTCCCCTGCCGAAACGTGTCATCCTGAGCTCCCCGTGTGTCATCCTGAGCACCGTATGTCATCCTGAGCTTACGTGTCATCCTGAGCTTGTCGAAGGAAATGTCATCCTGAGCCTGTCGAAGGACGCTCCAACATCTCGGCAACGTGACGGGCGATAACGAGGTTTTCGTTCGCGGGGATCACGAGCACGCGTACCGTGCTCGAGCGCTCGGATACGACGCGGTCTCCGCGCGCGTTTGCCGCGATCTCCAGACGCACGCCGAGGTAGGCTAAGCGCCGGCAGGCCGCCGTGCGGATTGCCGGTGCGTGTTCGCCGATGCCGCCGGTAAAGACGAGCGTGTCCAGCCCGCCGAGCACCGCGACCATCGCGCCCATCTGTTTGGCCAACTGGTAGTTGAAGAGGTCTACCGCTTCTCGCGCGCCGTCGTCGCTGTCGTAGCGCTCGAGCAGCGCCTTCATGTCGGCGCTGCCGCCCAGCGCCACCAGCCCGCTCTTGCGGTAGAAGAGATCGGTCAGTTCCGCGGCAGCGTACCCGTCGGCGAGCAGTCGCAGGAAGACGCCGGGATCGAGATCGCCCGGCCGCGTCGCCATCATCAGGCCGCCGAGCGCGCTAAAGCCCATGGTCGTATCTACCGGAACGCCGTCGCGCATCGCACAGAGGCTGGCGCCGGATCCCAGATGCGCCGCGATCGTTCTCCCGCTCGCGCGGTCGAGCTGCGAGGCGATGTACTCGTAGGAGAGCCCGTGAAAGCCGTAGCGTTCGAGCAGTGGATCCGTTTCGCGCGGCAGAGGCAGCCGCTTGGCGATTGCCGGCATGCGGCGGTGAAAGGCCGTGTCGAAGCAGAGAATCTGCGCGGCGTCGGGTAAGCGCCGCTGCGCCGCGTAGACCAGATCGAGTTCGGCGCGCAGGTGCAGCGGCTCGACCTCGACCAGGCGCTCGATCTCCGCGAGCACGTCTGCATCCGCCCGCACCGGCTGCTCGTAGGTCGTACCGCCGAAGACGAGGCGGTGGCCGACGGCGGCGAACGAATCGCCCGCGCGCTCGAGAACCGCACGCAGCGCCGCATCCGCGTCCGCGCCCGCCGGCGCCTCGCCGCTCGCGCGGCAGACGAGGTTCTCGCTCGTACCGCCTTGGCGATAGGCTGCGTACTTGAGCGACGACGATCCCGCGTCGAGGCAGAGAATCTCGTTCATTCGGCGTGCAGCGCCGCGATCGGATCGAGGTGGGCTGCCGTGCGCGCGGGATAGAAGCCGAAGCCGACGCCGATCGCGCCCGAAAAGATCAGCGAGAGCGCGATGGACGTCAACGATACGGTGAAGGGGAAGTGCCCGACCCGCGCCGCCAGCGCGGAGATCGCCACACCCAGAACGATGCCGATCGCGCCGCCGATCATCGAGAGCACGACCGCCTCGACGAGAAACTGCAGGAGAATCGAGCCGGCTCGCGCGCCGACGGCCATCCGCAGGCCGATCTCGCGCGTGCGCTCCGTAACCGAGACGAGCATGATGTTCATGATGCCGATGCCGCCCACGACGAGCGAGACGGTCGCGATCGAGGCCAGCAGGATCTGCAGGGTGAGCCCCGCGGCCGATGCCGCCTGGGCGATGTCGGAGAGGTTGCGAACTTGAAAGTCGTCCGTCTGCGGGGGATAGATGCGGTGGCGCATGCGCAGGAGCGCCGTTATGTCGCCGACCGTTCGTGCGACGTTCTGCTGGGCGTCTATCGAGACCGCCAGCGCTCCCACGACGTCCGGGCCGTTCGCCGACGTCGAGAGGCGTTGCATCAACGACGTGTACGGTATCACGATGACGTCGTCCTGATCGGTGCCCATGACGCTGTGGCCGCGCGAGACCAGTACGCCCAGCACGCGAAACGGCACGTTGTTTATCTCGATCATCTGCCCGACGGCGCCCGTGCTGCCGGGAAAAAGCTCGCGCTCGACGGTCGTGCCTATGACGGCGACCTTCGCGCTGGTCGCGACGTCGGTGTCGTCGAAGAACGTGCCCGACCGCATCGGCCAGTCGCGCACGAACGCCCAAGCCGGCGAAACGCCTGCGACGCTCGTCTGCCAGTTGCTGTACGGAGAGATAACCTGGGTGCGCAGCGTCACGATCGGCGTGACGGCGGCTGCGTGCCGCACCTGCTGCGCGATTGCCAGCCCGTCGCGCACGGTCAGCGTCGAGGCCGCGCCGACGCCCGCGTTCACGCCGCCCATCGTCGTGCTGCCGGGGAGCACGATCACGAGGTTGCTCCCCAGGCCCGCGATCGTCGCCTCGATGTTGCTGCGCGCGCCGGCGCCGATCGCGACGGTCACGATCACCGCCGCCACGCCGATGATGATCCCGAGCACGGTGAGCAGCGAGCGCTGGCGGTTGCGCAGCAGTGCGCGGAAAGCGATTGCGATGGCGATTTGGAGGTTCACGGTGCGCTCGCCGCGGCGCCTTGCACGACCGGCTCGTCGCTGACGACGCGTCCGTCCAGGAACGAAACGATCCGCCGGGAGTAGCGTGCGACGTCGAGTTCGTGCGTGACCATGAGAATCGTCATGTTCCGGTCGCGATTGAGCGTTAGGAAGAGGCGCATGATCTCCGCGGACGTTTTGGAATCGAGCGCGCCGGTCGGCTCGTCGGCGAGAATGAGGTTCGGATTGTTGACGAGCGCCCGCGCGATCGCGACGCGCTGCTGCTGCCCTCCGGAGAGTTCGTTCGGGTTGGAATGGTGATGCTGCTCGTCGAGCCCGACGTCCAGCAGCGCGGCTCGGGCGCGCTCGCGGCGCTCGCCGGCGCCGATCGACGAGTACATCATCGGCAGTTCGACGTTCTCGATGGCCGTCGTGCGTGCCAAGAGGTTGTACTGCTGAAAGACGAAGCCGAGTTTGTGCCGGCGCAGGTCGGCGAGGTGGTCTGCATCGAGCGTGGCGACGTCAATGCCGTCGAGCAGGTAGGTGCCCGAGGTCGCGCGGTCGAGGCACCCGACGACGTTCATGAACGTGGACTTGCCCGAGCCCGACGGTCCCATGATCGCGGTAAACTCTCCCGGCGCGAGCGAAAACGTGATGCGGTCTATCGCCGCGAAGAGCGTCTTGCCGACGGAGAAGAGCCGGCTCAGATCGCGCGTCTCGACCGTCGCCGTCACGGCGAGCCGGCCGGCGCGGGGCTGCCGGGCGAACCTTCGTCTACGACGACGCGATCGGCGGTGCCCAGCGAACCCGCAACCGCGGCGACTCCTACCTGCGTGCCGTCAACGGCGAGCACGGTGAGGCTCACGCCGCGCAGCGTGCGGCCTTCGAGCACGTAGCAGCGGCTGCGTCCGCCCACCGTCACCGCGAACGCACCCGAACTTTTCGTCGCTCCCCAGGCCGAACGTGTGGTCCGAACGCCTTCGTTTGACGCGGGCGGCGCGACGACGCGATAGCGTTTCAGCGCGGCCGCGCTCGGGCTCCACTGCAGGGCGGCCAGCGGTACGACGAGCGCGTTGCGGTAGGTCGCAACGAAGATCTGTGCGTTCGCCGTCATTCCGGGACGCAGCGCGCCGTCGCGATTGCTCGGGTACGCGACGGTGTCGTACGTCGTGACGTTGTTGACGATCGTCGGATTTTGGCGCACCTCGCTCACGCGCGTGGTGAACGTGCGTCCGGGATAGGCGAGCACCGAGAACGTCACCGGCTGCCCCGCACGCACCGCGCCGACGTCGGGTTCGCCGACGGCGATGTCCAGTTCCATCCGTCCGAGGTCCTTGGCGATCGAGAAGAGCGTCGGCGCCTGCAGCGCGGCGGCGACGGTCTGCCCGACCGAGACGTTTCGCTGGATGACCGTACCGTCTACCGGCGAGGTGATCGTTGCGTGGTCGAGGTTGATCTGCGCTTGGCGCACCGCGGCTTGCGCGGCCAGCACGGCGGCGCCGCCGGCGCGCGCCGAGGCCCCCGCGGCGGCGGCTTGCGCTGCCGAACTGCCGGCCGAGTACGTTCCTGCGGCGCTCGTCAGGCGCGAGGTCTTTGCGGCCGTCTGCGAGGCGACGAGGGCGTCGTGCGCGGCCGCGACGCTCGTGACGTCGGCGTCCACGACGTTCTGCGCCACGTATCCCTCGCGCAGCAGCGCGCTGTCGCGCCGCAGCGTGACGAGCGCGAGGTCGAGCGCGCTGCGCGTCTTAAGGACGTCCTCGTCGGCCGCAGCGATGAGTTGCCGCTGCGACTGCGCGGTCTTGGTCGCTGCCGAACTTGCGTCGAGCGATCCGGCGTAGTTCGAGACCGATGCCGCGCCTTGGGCCGTCAGTTGCCCGAGGGTCGCTTCGGCTTGATCGAGCGCGGCCTGGAAGAGGCTCGGGTCGAGCCTGGCCAGCACCTCGCCCCGGTGCACCCGGCTGTTGTAATCCACGTAGAGGGTTGCGATCGTGCCCGAGACCTGCGAGCCGACCAGCACCGTATCTTGGGCGGCGAGCGTGCCGGTCGCGGTCACGGTCTGCGAGATCGCGTCGCGGGTGACCGGAGCGGTCACCAAATCCGGCGATCCGCTCGAACACGCGGCGGCCTGCAGGAGAAGCGAGAGAGCGGCGGCGGCCGCGAGCGTCGGACGATTCACGTCGAAAGCGTACCCCCAGAGGGTTACGGTACGATGAATCGCTTGGGAAGGCCCCCGTTCTCAAAATTCACGAGTGCTTCCCGACTCTGCGCTAGGCTGGCGCCATGTTCGGGAAAATCGCCGTCGCCCTGGACGGCTCGGAATGCGCGAAGCGAGCGTTCGAGATCGCAATCGAGCTTGCCAAAGTAGAGCGCGCGGAAGTAGGGATATGCTCGGTCGTAGACCCGATCCTGATCGTCGGGACCACGCCGCCCAGCCCGGCGGTGGATATCGTGATCCGCGATGCCGAAGCGGGAGGCGCGTAAACTCGTCTCGGATGCGGTGGATCGCGTGCGCGCGCTGTCGCTCGCCGCGGTCGGCGAAACGCGCAGCGGGGTCGCGGCGTACGAAATTTTGGATTTTGCCAAGCAGTTCGGCGCCGATCTCATCGTGATGGGCACGCACGGACGCACCGGTTTCGGTCACTTGCTTATGGGCAGCGTCGCCGAGATCGTCTTGAAGAAGGCGCCGGTTCCCGTGATGGTCGTGCGCGAGCCGCAGGCCGTCCCGTCAGCGCAGGAGTAGCGCGGCCGCACCGACCCCGAGAACGGCCAGCAGCGCTAGCAGCCCCGCGGGGAGCAGGCTCTCGCGGCGTCGCGAGAACGCGATTGCATACGCCGCCTTCAGCAAGTTGTTCGACGACGTCGCGATGACGATCGCGCTCGCCGCCGTCGCCAAGCCGATCTGCGCGGCACCGGCCTGCGCCAGGCCGAGCACGAACGGATCTATGTCGGTCACGCCGACGACGCTCGCGAGCGCGAAGACGCCGGCCCGGCCGAGCGCGTGCTGCACGAACGTCGTGGCCATCGAGATGCCGACGAACAGCAATGCGAAGACGAATGCCGCTCCCAACTGCAGCGGGTTGACCGCGCCGCTGGCGTGCGTGGAGGTGCGGCTCGAGCGCGAGCGCACGGCGGCCAAGATCGCGGCTACGGCCGAGAGTCCGACCAGCGGGAGCAGCAGCGCGCGTGCGAGGGAGAGGTTGAAGAGGGCGCAGACGACGAGGATGCGCAGGTACATGACGGCCGTAGCCGCTACGATGCCCGCTTGCAGTTCGCCGCTCATGCCTTCGTCGCGCGCCCGGCGCGAAAGGACGACCGTCGTCGCCGTTGACGAGTAGAGCCCGCCCAAGACGGACATGAGCAGCGTTCCGCGGCCCGGGAAGATGTAGCGCTGCAGCAGATAACTTGCGTACGAGATCGTCGAGACTGCGACGACTGCTAGCCACACGCCGAACGGCGTGATGTCCGTGTACGGAATCGCAGGGCGTCCGTAGAGCAGCGGTAAGACGACGCCGACGAGCAGCAGAAACTGCCCGGCGGTGACGACTTCGGCGTTGGGCACCTGCGCCGCCCAGTCGTGCAGCTTGCGCCGGCCGCCGAGCAGAAGCACCGCAGCGACCGCGACGCCGACGCAGAGCCAGAGCGGCTGCGTGAGCGCGATCGCCCCGAACGTGTAGGCCAGCAGATTGCAGGCCGGAACGACGAAGAGCCCCTCCACCTTCTCGGCGTCGTCCTTCGTCTGCGCGCGCACGTACGCGTAGATCCAGGAGCCAATGACGAGCAGCCCGGCAACGAAGGCCAGGGCGTAGCGCGAGTCGAGCAGGTAGAGTCCGCCGCCGGCGAGCGCGAGCAGCGGGAACGTTCGCACGCCGCCGGGGCGTGAGGGCAGTTCGTCCGCGTAGAACTCCTCGAAGGCGAACCCGAAGAAGAGAGAGACGCCCAGGAGGAGCGCTAGACGCTCGACACCCACGTTCAGGAGCGCGCTCATCATGGGCTCTTCACGCTCCCAAGGGATAGACCCCCCGCGCCGTCACAGACGCGTACCTTCGGTTGTTATGGCGATATCGTGCCGATTGCTGCGCTCCTGGGGCTCATTGCGGCTCTCGTTCCCGTCGCCGTGGGGTCGCCGGCCCCTTACGAACGCATGGCTCCGCTCGAGCGATACCTCACGAGCGACCGTCAAGCCGAGATCTCGCTGGCCCGAAGCGCCGCGCCACCGGCAATATCGCAGCACGCGACCGTACTCGTGCTGGGCCCGCGCGGCTACGAGACCGTGGCAAAAGGCACGAACGGCTTTACCTGTTTGGTAGAACGCGCGTGGATGTCGCCGTTCGATTCTGCCGAGTTCTGGAACTGGCACATGCGGGGGCCGATCTGCTACAATCCGGCGGCCTCGCGAACCGTTCTCCTCTACACCATGAGCCGAACCGCGCTGGTCCTCGAAGGCTTGAGCAAATCTGAGATGCTCGCGCGTATCACGGCGCAGGTCGCCGATAAACAGATGCCGGCGCCCGAAGCGGGCTCCATGGCGTACATGCTCTCGAAGCGAGGCGACTTGGGCGACGGCGTCGGGCCGTGGCTTCCGCATCTCATGTTGTACGCTCCCAAAGCCGACGGGGCGAACGGCGGTTCGAGTTGGGGCGCGGACTTACCGGGATCGCCGGTAATCTTCGATACCTCGCATCACGCGATGCCGGAGCCGGAAACGATCTTCATGGTGCCGGCGGCTCGCTGGTCGGACGGTTCCTATTGGACGGCGCGCGCGCATCCCGGCTAACGCCCCGAGTGTTGTGGGCTCCATGCCGAAAATCGTACAACTCTCCGCGTATGGCGGAGTGGATCAGCTCAAAATCGTCGATGCCGAAAAGCCCGAGGCGCAAGCGGGCGAGGCGGTCGTAGCCGTCGTCGCCTCGGGTACGAACCCGGGTGAGATTTCGATTCGCGAGGGCTATCTCAAGGATATCTATCCGAAGGCGTTTCCCTTCGGGCAAGGCGCCGATTTTTCCGGGCGCGTGGATTCGGTTGGCTCGGGCGTTTCCGAGTTCGCGGTCGGCGACGAAGTGCTCGGCTGGTCGGAGCAGCGTTCGGCGCAGGCCGAGTTCGTCGCGGTCCCCGCATCGCAGGTAATTCACAAACCGCCCTCGCTCGACTGGTTCCGCGCGGGCAGCCTATTCGTCGCTGCGTCTACCGCCGTCGGGGCGGTGCGGGCGGTCGCCCTGAAAGCGGGCGACGTCGTTGCCGTGAGCGGCGCAGCCGGAGGCGTCGGCTCGCTCGCGTCGCAGCTCGCGACGCGCGCGGGCGCTCGCGTGCTCGGCATCGCCGGCGACGGCAACGCGCAGTTCCTGCGTTCCATCGGCGTCGAGCCTATTGCGTACGGCGACGGGCTCGAAGAGCGGCTGCGCGCCGCAGCGCCCGACGGCCTCGATGCGTTCGTAGACCTGTTCGGCGGCGGCTACCTCGACCTCGCGGCTGCGCTGGGCGTACCGCCCGCGCGCGTCAACACGATCATTGATTTCGCGGCCGCGCAGAAATATGGAGCGAAGACCGACGGATCGGCGGCGGCCGCGTCACGAGATACCCTCGCGTCGGTTGCGAATCTCATCGCCTGGGGCGAGATCGTGATGCCGCTTACCGCGATCTATCCGTTCGCAATGCTGCACGAGGCGTACACCGAACTTGCACGGCGCAAAGCGCGCGGTAAGATCGTGCTGGCACTCGATCCGCGGATCACCCGGCCGTTGCGGCCGCAGGAGGATTCCGTTTAGACCGTCTGTATGAACGCCAAGATGTCGGCGTTGATCGTCTCCGCGTTCGTCGTCGGCATGCCGTGCGGATAACCCGCATACGTTTTTAGTTGGGCGTTCCGCAGCAGTTTGTGCGTTAGCGGGGCGGAGTCCGCGTACGGGACGATCTGGTCGTCGTCGCCGTGCATCACGAGGACGGGTACGGTGAGCTTCTTGAGATCGTCGGTGAAATCGGTCTGTGAGAAGGCGACGATGCCGTCGTAGTGCGCCTTAGCGCCGCCCATCATGCCTTGCCGCCACCAGTTCCGGATGACGCCCTGCGCCGGCTGCGCACCGGGCCGGTTGTAACCGTAAAACGGACCCGAGGCTATGTCGAGGTAGAACTGCGCGCGATTGTTTGCGGTCTGCGTCTGAAAATCGTCAAAGACCGATTTCGGCAGACCGCCCGGGTTCGCCGGCGTCTGGAGCATGAGCGGCGGCACCGCGCTGATGAGAACCGCGGCGCAAGCCCGGGCTTCGCCGTGACGCGCGAGATAGCGAACCACCTCCCCGCCGCCGGTCGAGTGGCCGATGTGCACCGCGTCGCGCAGGTCGAGTTGCTGGGTGAGCGCGGCCAGATCGTCCGCGTAGTGATCCATGTCGTGGCCGTCGGCCACCTGTGAAGATCTCCCGTGTCCGCGCCGGTCGTGCGCGATCACGCGATACCCGTGACTGAGGAAGAACATCATCTGCGCGTCCCAATCGTCCGCGGAAAGCGGCCAGCCGTGGCTGAAGACGATCGGCGTTCCGGTGCCCCAGTCTTTGTAGAAGATCTTTACGCCATCGCGGGTGGTCACGTGGTCGGCGGGCATCGGCATCTCTCCCGTTAGGAAACGCTAGCGCTCTCTTGGGCTCGTTCGAGCAGGCGTCGGACTTCGTCGTCGCCGACCTGCGCGAAGTTTTCATAATAGTAGCCGACCGCGCCGAAATCCTCGGGCTGGTGCGGGCAGAAGACGCGATCCGCGTAGCGTTCGAGCGTTCGACAGGCGTGCGCCGGCGCGACCGGTACCGCGACCGCGATCTCCGCGGGGCCGCGCTGCCGCAGCGCGGCGATCGCCGAGTAGATGGACGCGCCCGTCGCCAGCCCGTCGTCTACGAGGATGATGTTCTTGCCCGGCAGACTCGGCTCGGGCCGTTTGCCGCGGTAGGCTGTCTCGCGCCGGCGCACCTCCGCGAGTTCGCGGGCAAGCGTCGTTTGGAACTGTGCGCGCGTGACGCCCGAAGCGGCTACCGTCGCTTCGTCAACGACGTAACTGCCGTCGGAGGCGACGGCCCCCATCGCGAGTTCCTCGCGGCCTGGCACGCCGAGCTTGCGAACGATATATACGTCCAGCGGCACGCCGAGCGCTTTGGCCACCTCGTAGCCGACGGGAACGCCGCCGCGGGGGAGCGCCAAAACGATCGGCTCGCGTCCGCGCGCGTACTCGGTCAACCCGGCGGCGAGCCGGCGGCCTGCGTCGGCGCGGTCGCGGTAGAGGCTCACTCCACGCTTGGTCGCACGTGCTGGGGAGCCTTGCGCCCGGCGTAGTCCCGCAGGCGCCGTTTGGCGCGGCGGAACGCATCGCGAACGGTACGGGCAGGGTCTTTGTGCGTCGCGTCAAGTTCCTCGCTCGTGGGAACTCCGGCCGCCAGCTCGGTTCCCGGCACTGCGATCGTGATGCCTACGTGAAAGGGCGAGCCGCTGCGCTGGTGCTCGTGCTCGACGAGCACGCGGCAGCCAATGACGCCGTCGAAGAACTTGGCGAGCTTCTCGACCTCCTCGTGAATGAGGCTGTTGAGTGCTTCCGAAGGGTTGGTGCCGTGGTAGGTGATCTGAACCTGCGGTGCCATAGGCTGATGGTATACCCGAATTGGGAAGAACCGGTGAGCCTACTTCGTGATGCCTTCCCGGACCCAGCGTAGCCTAGAGCGTGAGGAGAGATTTTCATGCGTACGATGGCCCTGGAGAAGCCGGCACAGGTCGAAAGCGCACCGTTGCGCTGGGTGGAGAAGCCGCGGCCGGTTCCCGGCGCCGGAGAGATTTTGGTGCGCGTCCGCACGTGCGGCGTCTGCCGCACCGACCTGCACGTCGTCGAGGGCGATCTCGCGCCGAAAACTGCGTGGATCGTGCCCGGGCACGAAATCGTCGGCACCGTCGAGGAACGAGGACCTGCAAGCGAGCGCTTTGCCCTGGGTGCGCGCGTCGGGATTGCGTGGCTGCGCGAGACGTGCGGCACGTGCGCCTTCTGCCGTCGCGGACGCGAGAATCTCTGCCCGAACGCACGCTTTACCGGCTGGGATGCCGACGGCGGCTACGCCGAGTACGCGCTCGTTCGCGAAGACTTTGCCTACGAAATTCCCGATAGCGTTGACGACGAGCATGCGGCGCCGCTGCTCTGCGCCGGAATCATCGGCTATCGTGCGATCAAGCGGGCCGGGATCGTGCCGGGCGCGACCGTCGGCTTGTACGGTTTCGGCGGTTCCGCGCACCTCGCGCTTCAAGTGCTCAAACACTGGAACTGCCGCGTTCTCGTGATGAGCCGCGGCGGCGTTCATCGCGATCTGGCCGAAGAGCTCGGTGCCGATTGGATCGGCGAAGCCACGGATCCCGCGCCCGAGCCGCTCGATGCGGCGATCCTGTTCGCGCCGTCCGGGAGCCTCATTCCCTCGATCATGCAGTCGCTCGATCGCGGGGGCATCCTCGCGATTGCGGGGATCTACCTTACGACCATTCCGACGCTCGATTACGAACGCGATCTCTTTTACGAGCGCGAGGTGCGCAGCGTCACCGCGAACACGCGCGCGGACGGCAGGGAGTTTCTCGCGCTGGCCGGCGAGATTCCGATTCGCACGTACACCGTCGGCATGGAACTAGGCGAAGCCAACCGTGCCTTGCAGATGCTCAAACACGACGAACTCCGAGGCGCCGCCGTCCTCCACGTCTAAACCCCCGTGTCATCCTGAGCAATGTCATCCTGAGCGCGCGCCGGAGGCGCGCAGTCGAAGGGCTGTCGAAGGAAATGTCATCCTGAGCGCGCGCCGGAGGCGCGCAGTCGAAGGGCTGTCGAAGGAAATGTCATCCTGAGCCTGTCGAAGGACGAGCACGCAACGAAACTGTCATCACAGCCCGACTTAGTTTGCGCCGCCGTACTCCGTGGTGCCGTACAGCGTTCCCTTAACGTTGACGAGGCCGGCATAGGGATTTGCGCCATCGTAGGGAGCGCCTTTAAAGCTGTAAATCACGCTGGGCGCACCCGACGTCGTGATCGCGAAGACCGCGCCGTCGCCCGCCGTGCCTCCCTTGCTGGTGGTGCCGTAGAGCGTGCCGCCGGCGCTGAGTAGGCGCGCATACGGGTGTTCGCCCTGCGCGCCGCCGGGAAACGAGTAGAGGTTGGTTTCGGCACCCGAGGCCGTAATCGCGAAAACGGTCCCGGCTTTGCTCGCGCCGCCGCTTTCCGTGGTGCCGTAAAGCGTGCCGCCGACGTTGATGAGGCCGGCGTACGGCTGCGCGCCGTCGTTGGGGTAGCCTTTGAATTTATGGAGCGGATGTTCGGTGCCCGTCGTGGTAACGTCGAAGACTTTCCCCAAGTGGAATAGGGTGGTTCCATAGAGCGTGCCGTTGACGTCGGTCAGGCCCGCAAAGGGACAACAGTCTTTGTGCAGCGAGCCGAAACTGAAGAGGATGCTTTCCGCGCCCGATCCCGCGATCGCGAATACCGTGCCGCACCCGTTGCTGTCCGGGCGGCAGGAGCTGGGACCGCCGGCTAGCGTGGTGCCGTAGAGCGTGCCATTGACGTTGAGCAGCTCGGAAGCCGGGTGCGCGCCGTCGCCGGGAGAACCGGTGAATCTGTGAACGACGGTCTCCGTGCCCGAGGTTATAATCGCGAAAACGATGCCGCAGCCGTTCGGGCAAGCCGAGTTTACAGTCCCGCCGTTGTGCGTGGTGCCGTAGAGCGTGCCGTTCACGTTGATGAGGCCCGCCATCGGATCCGTGCCGTCGCCCGAGCCGCCGAAGCTATGGAGCAGCGTTTCGGTCCCCGAGGGCGTGATCGAAAAAACCGTGCCGCCGTTATAGGCACCGCCGTTTTGCGTGGTGCCGTAGAGCGTGCCGTTGACGTTAAGGAGACCGGCGTACGGATTGGCGCCGTCCGCCGTGCCCCCGGCGAAGCTGTGCAGCACGCTCTCCTGTCCCGAAGCGCTGATGATGTAGACGGTCCCGAATCCGGCGCCGCGCGCAGCCGAGCGGCCGGCAATCCCCTGGGCAGGCGTGCCCGCCGGCGATCCGCCGCAGCCTGCAAGCCCTACAGCTACAACTGAGAGACCGATGCCGAGCGCGTAGCGAGTACGTACGTTCACTTGCGTTGCTCCCTGCTTCCGTGAGCGGTTCACGGAGAGGGAATGTTCTGCGCCGCGCTACGGCGCCCCCGCGACGGCCTCGTTGACGATGTCGAGAACGGCGGCGGTCGCTGCGGCGTTGATGTCTGCCCACTTACCGCCTTTGGACGCGTACGGAATGCTCTGCAGCGCGGCGATGTCGGCACGCGTCTTCGCGCTCATTCCCTCCCAGGGCGGAATCGTCGCCAGGGCTCCGCGGAAGCCTGAGTCTGAATTTTGATCCTTGAGCGCTGCGGCATTATATGCAACTTGAGCGATGAGCATTCCCATGAGAAACGTCATGCGCGGCTTCTCGGGCCACTTCATGTTGATCGCGTGGGTCAAAGGTTTGCGCCACGTCGTGTCGAGCCACTCTTGGTCGAGCAGTATCGGCTGGTTGACTGCGCTCTGTAACGGCGCGGTCGTCAATCCATCCGCAAACTTGGAGTGAAGCGTTTGCAATCGCGCGAGCGTCGCGGCGGCGAAGACTCGGCTCGCGGGCCGCGCGAGGGCCGGCGGGTTGTCGACGAGTTCTTGCAGCGTGCTGAGGTAAACGCCCAACTGGGCATACGCGGCCGCTCCGTCGGAAAATGAAGGCAGCGGATACGGCGTGACCGGGAAAATTTCTTGAAGGGCGCTCTGCACCGGCGCCAAGCCGGCGACCGGGTCGCTGCCGCTGGGGACCCACTTCGAAGAGTTGTCCGGCGCCGCCGATGCGTGTTTCGTTAGGTCGCCGGCATAGTGCCCGAGGTATTCGTTAAGCGGCCCTCCACGTGGGAGGCTGGCAGCGATGGATACCACGCCCGCGGTAAACCACCAAGCAAAAGTCGGGTTGTCGGCCCAAGATTCATCGGGCAGGTACATCCCATTCCAGTTCTCGACTCGCAGGGCAACGTCGCCCGTAGCAAACCACTTCCGTACCTGCGCATCCGTCGGATCCTGCCCTCGCATGCTGCTGATGAGCTGCAGGTCGCTAGCGCACTGCGCGCGTTCCAGGACGATCGCGCACGTGGGCGGCGAAAGGTCGATGTCTTCGAAAAGCCGTTCGTACGCCTGGCCTTGCCCATACGCGGTAACTGCGGCCGTCGTCGGCTTTACCGGATCGGCCCCGTTCGCGGTGGCGGCGCTCCCGAGTACGGCGAGAGCGGCAAACAACCATACGAATCGCACGCCGATTACGTTCGGCTAGGACTCCGCCGTCCCATCCACCAATCAGAGCGCCCTGGCCCTCTTCTCTAACGTTCATAAGGAGCGACTATGCTGGTTCTTGCGGCCAAGTGCATTGGAAAGCCCGATCGTAGAGACGATATTGTGCGCGTCATCGCCGCCGTGGTGCCGCCTTCGAAGGCTGAAGCGGGCTGCATTTCCTACGACGTTCACGAGCGGCTCCAGGGCGGGGACGAATATCTCTTTTTCGAGGAGTGGTCCGACCAGGCGGCTCTCGATCTGCATTTTCAAACGGCGCATTTTCAGGAGTTTATCAGCCAGTTCATGCAGCTGCTTGAGGCCCCGCCGAACATTCGCGTCTACGAGGTTGCCGAGGCCCGCACCCTGGAGCTGTAGCCTTCGGGTCCGCCGTCGGGCGGAGCGCCCGAAAAGGCCGGCTTCGAACGAAAAGACGCTGGGGATGCCGCCGAGCGCAACCCTTCGTGCTCCGGGCGGGTGTAGGAGGACAAACACCCAAGCGCCATTTTTCGAGTGGTCGATAAGTAGCGCCCACCGAAAGATAGGCTTAAAATTTCAATATTTTCAGAAATCCCCTTAGATGCTGCCATTCGTCGCGGCATTGACGACTTTAACTATACGCAGGCCACGCCGATCCAGCGATCGGCGATTCCCGTTGCCCTGGCCGGGCACGACGTCTTTGCGAGCGCTCCGACCGGCAGCGGCAAAACCGCGGCCTTCGGCATTCCGCTGCTCCAAAAACTGCTCGAGCGAAAAGCCGACCGCAGCGTCGCGCTGGTCCTGACGCCGACTCGCGAGCTGGCTCAGCAAATCGCGCAGCACCTCCGGGAGCTGGCAAAGCACACGAAGCTGCGCATCACGCCGATTTACGGAGGCGTGCCGATGAAACCGCAGATCAACGCCATGCGCCGCGGCACCGACGTGATCGTCGCAACGCCCGGACGCCTCATGGATCTAATGCAGCAGGGCGAGGTTCGTCTCGACAACGTGGCGATTCTCGTGCTCGACGAAGCGGACCGCATGCTCGACATGGGGTTCTTACCGTCCGTAAAGCGAATAGCCGCCAAACTCCCGGCCGGCCGCCAAACGCTGTGCTTCTCGGCGACGCTCGGCAGCGAAGTGGTTGCGCTCGCACGCGAGTTTCTCCGCGATCCCGTGCGCATCAATCTCGCACCCGTGAAGCCGGTAGCAACCGTAACCCAGTGGGTGTACGAAGTGGAGCCGCACAAGAAGACGGATCTCCTCGTTGACCTGCTCAAAAAGGACGGCCGCGTCTTCAACGCGCTGGTCTTTACGCGCACCAAGTCGCGGGCGGAGCGCGTCGCCGGTGCGCTGACGCGCAATAATGTCGAGGTTGGGCGCATTCACGGCGATCGTTCGCAAGGGCAGCGCACGCGCGCGCTGGAAGCCTTCAAGAAAGGGCACTACCGGGTCTTGGTCGCCACCGACGTCGCCTCGCGAGGCATAGATATCCAAGATCTCGGGCACGTCATAAACTACGACGTCCCCAACGAGCCCGCCGATTACATCCATCGCATCGGGCGCACCGGCCGCGCTCAAAAGACCGGCGACGCGATCACCTTCGTTTCGCGCGAGGAGGCGGGCTCGTTCGCCCGCATCGAGGGCGCGATCGGTACGTCGCTGGACCGCACCGAGCACGGCTTCATGGAGCCGGAAGCCAATCGAGTGCCGACGCTGGCGCCGCAGGCGCGGCGCCGGACCTTTCAGCGCCGCCGCCGCCGCTAAGTAAGAGCGCGCCCGCCCCCCGTGTCATCCTGAGCCCGCTTGTGTCATCCTGAGCCTGTCGAAGGCCGGCATGCAACCCAGCGGGAGCTCACGATGACACGTTAGCGCAGAGCAGGCGGGCGATGGCGATGGATGCGACGTGCGTGGCGATGCTGTCGGCGCGGCTCGTGAAGGCGATCGGCACGCTCGCGCCGAGCACGACGCCCGCAGCGCTGGCGCGTGCGAGCAGGATCAGAGCCTTCGCGAGCATGTTACCGGACTCGAAGTCCGGGACGATCAGGACGTTCGCTCGTCCGGCCACCGCCGAGACGATGCCTTTCTCCCTCGCGGCGTCGGCGCTGACCGCGTCGTCGAGCGCGAGCGGGCCGTCAACGAGCGCACCGGAGATCTGTCCGCGATCGGTCATTTTGCAGAGTGCGGCTGCATCAATCGTCGAGGCGACGCGCGGGTTCACCGTCTCTATCGCGGAGAGCAGCGCGACGCGAACCTCCTCGATTCCCAGCGCGTGCGCGAGGTCAATGGCGTTCTGCACGATCTCGCGTTTGTCGTCGAGATCGGGAGCGATGTTGACGACCGCATCCGAGATGAGCAGCGGTTGGGGATACGTGTCGAGTTCCATGACGTACGCGTGCGTCAGGCGCCGGTGCGTATGAAGTCCCGAGCCGGGCGCGGCGATCGCGTGCAGGAAGGCGTCGGAGTGGAGGCTGCCTTTCATCAAGGCGTGCGCGGCGCCGTCGCGGGCGAGTTCGACGCCGCGAGCGGCGGCGGCCCCGGGCTCCGGCACGTCAACGATCTCGGCGCCGGTTAGGTCGAGCCCCTCGGCGGCCGCGAGCCGGCGCAGGCCCTCGCCGTCTCCGACGAGCAGCGGCACGATCAAACCCATCCGCCCAGCGGAAAGCGCGCTTTCGAGCGCGAGCCGATCTTCGGGATACACGACCGCCATCCGCATCGGCGACAGTGCCCGGCAGCGGGCGATGAAGTCCTCGTGAGGCCGCATGGCGTCACCCTATGGCCGAAGCTGGAAGATATGACGAATCGGCCTTCGCCAGTAATTCTCAGGGGCCCCGTACCCTGGGGCGCATGGTCGCTCGTCCGATCTTGACGGTCACCCTAAACCCCGCCATAGACGAAGCCGTTGCGACCGAACGGTTCGCGCTGGGTGAGGTGAATCGCTGCGAGCTCACCTCGCTCGATGCCGGCGGCAAAGGCATCAACGCAAGTCGCGTGCTTCGCCGGCTGGGCCGCAATACGCTCGCGCTCGGTTTCGTCGGCGGCGTCACGGGCGAGATGATCCGCGCGCGGCTGGATCTCGAGGGCGTCCCGCACGCATTCGACGACGTCGAAGAGATGACGCGGCTGAACGTCATGCTCTACGAACGCGCCCGCTCCCGGCGCACGCGCCTGTACCTGCCCGGCGCGTACGTGGAAGCGGGGCGCCTCGCCGCGCTGCTCGCGCGGCTCGAATGCGCGCAGCGCGGCGACGTCGTCGTGCTCGGCGGGAGCCTGCCGCCGGGCCTGCGCGAGGCGACCTACTATGAGATCGTAACCGCCCTGCGCGCTCGGGGCGTCCTCACGGTTGTGGATACATCCGGCCGGGCGCTGGCGCGGGCCCTATCGGCGCGCCCTTCGTTGATCAAGCCGAACGTCGAAGAGGCCGGCGAGGTGCTGGGGCGCACGATCGGCGGCGATGCCGATGCGCTGGCCGCCGCGCTCGAGCTGCGCGCGCTCGGCGCCGAGCGCGTGGTCATCTCGCAAGGCGCGCAAGGCGCCGTCGGCATGGACGAACGCTGCGCGTGGAAAGCCGTGCCGCCCGCCGTCGCGGCGCGCAGCACGGTCGGGTCGGGCGATTCGATGGTAGCGGGGCTCGCGAGCGCGTTGCAGCAGGGCCTCGGATTGGACGAAGGGCTTCGCCTCGGGACGGCCGCCGGCGCCGGAACGGCGACGACCCCCGGCATGCACCTCTGCTTGCGCGAGGATTTCGCGCGCTTGCTGCCCGGCGTCGTCGTGCGGGCGCTGGATTTCCCGGCGGAGAAAGCGCGCGTATGAACCGATGCGCTCGTACGGCCTTGCTCGCCGGTGCCGCGGCGGCGGCGCTTTCGCTGGTCGCGTGCTCGGGCGTAATGGAAGATCGCGTCCATCAGGACGTGCGCGAGACGGTTCGCGCGGGGCCCGCGCCCGTCGTGCACGTTGACAACATCGCCGGCGAAGTGCGCGTAGAAGGCACGCCGGGTTCCGCGGTCGAGATCGCCGCCACGAAGTACGGATACGACGAAAACGATTTGAAGCGAACGCGCATCGGCGTGCAAGTTGCCGGCGAGGGCGTCTTCATCGAGACGACCTATTCCGGCGGCGCGCACCGCGGAGGGGTGCGATACCGGATCGGCGTGCCGGCGGGCGCCTCGGTCCAGGTTTCGAACGTTGCCGGCGCCGTCGAGGTGCGCGGCGTGAGCGGCGACATCACGGTTCGGACGCAGGCCGGGATTATTGAGGCCGATGCGGGCCGGGTCGCGGGCTCGCGCACGATCGATCTGCGGGCGACCACCGGGGCCGTCTCCCTCTCGATTAAGGAAGGGAGCAGCGCAAGCGTGGAGGCCGCCAGCACCGTCGGCGCGTTCTCCAGCAACGTACCCGCAGTGGCGGAAAGCCGCGAGCACTTGGTCGGCTCAAAAGCAAGCGGCCTAATCGGTTCCGGAAGCGCCACGATCCGGCTCGAGACGACCACCGGCGCCATCTCGCTGCGGGAGCACGCGTAGCGCAGGGCCCGGCAGGGGGCGCGGCAGAAGAGCCACGCACACCCTAGTTGTTACCGGAGAGGTTGCGATGCGCGTTCGGACCGGCGTCCTTTTTCTTCTGGCGGCCGCGGCTTGCGCATCCGCCGGCTGCGGCGGTAGTTCGTCCTCGGTGGCGCCGTACGCAGGGGCCGGCGCGCGCGGGCCCAGTTCCTCGGTGCCCAGCCCGATCGCGCACGTCGTGATCCTCGTGCAGGAAAACCGGACGTTCAACAACTTCTTCGCGACTTTTCCCGGCGCCGACGGAACGACGACCGGCAAGGTCGTCAAAGATGCGAACTGCGGCATCTCCAAGACCGGGACCATCGCGCTCAAGGAGAGCACGCTCGTGGTCGCGCACGACCTCGCGCACAACATCGGCGGTTACGAAACGGCGTATGACAAAGGCAAGATGGACGCGTTCGACAAGGTGCTCAATAGTTCGAAGGCGCCGGAGTGCACGTTTCCGTACCAGTACACGAATCCCGGCGCAGATCGCGCCGTACTGGGATATGGCCCAGCAGTACGTGCTGGCCGAGCACATGTTCACGACGCAAGGCAGCAGCAGTTTCGTCGCGCACCAAGACCTCATTGCCGGCGGCACGCAGATATACAACTCGCCGCCCCAGGCGGTGACGAACGATCCATCCTGCAACGGTCCGAAGTGCTACTGGGGCTGCGACACGGTAAAGACGACGAGGACGACGCTTATCACGCAGAACGGCATCTGGAAGCCGTACGTGAACAAAGGCCCGCTCCCGTGCTTCACCTACGCGACCATGCGCGACCTCATGGATGCCGGCGGCGTTTCGTGGCGCTACTACGTGCCGCCTACGAGCCAGCAGTTCGGAAAACTGATGAGCGCCTACGACGCGATCAAGGCCGTGCGCTACGGCTCGGAGTGGACCGACGGCCACATCTCGACGCCGCAGACGAACGTATTCAGCGACATCTCCGGCGGCAAGCTCCAGAACGTCTCCTGGGTGATACCCGACGAGCCCGACTCCGACCATCCCGGTGAAAGCAAGGATACGGGCCCGGAGTGGATTGCCAGCGTCGTCAACGCGATCGGTCAGAGCCAGTACTGGAACTCGACCGCGATTATCGTCGTCTGGGACGACTGGGGCGGCCTATACGACAACCTCGCCCCGCAGCAGGTAGGTTTTGGGGGCTTGGGCTTCCGGGTTCCGGCCATCGTCATCTCGCCATATGCGAAGATCGGGTCGGGCAGCCAAGGCGGCTACATCTCGACGACCCAGTACGAGTTTGGCAGCATCCTGAAGTACATCGAGCAGAACTGGAAGCTCGGCAGCCTCGGCACGAGCGACCAGCGCGCGAACAGCCTGATCGACTGCTTCGACTACTCGCAGTCGCCGCGGGCGTTCTCTGCGATACCGTCCTCGCTCTCCAAAGAGTACTTCATCCGGCGCAAGCCATCGTACTTGCCGATAGATACGGACTTCTAACGCATGCAGACGAGCAACCTTCTCATACGCGCGCGCTGCGCGTTCCCGATCGCCGCTGCGCTCGCGGCGGTATCCTGTGCGGGCGGCAATCCACAGAGCCTTCCCCGGCAGGCCGCACCGGCCGGGCGCGTCGCCCGGCGTTCGACCGCCTCGACGCCGATCTCGCACGTGGTCATCGTCATTCAGGAGAACCGCACCTTCGACGACCTCTTCGCGACCTTTCCCGGCGCGGACGGAACGACGTTCGGCACGCTCAAAGACGGCACCCAAGTCCCGCTCAAGCCGGTCAATCTTGCCTATCCTTGCGATTTCGGTCACTCGTACGCCGGATTTTTGAAAGACTACGACGGCGGCAAGATGGATGGCTTCAACCTGGAGGGCGGGAGCAAGAAGTGTCCCGGCCAAGCCGGAACGCGTCCGTACCAGTACGTCAATCCGACGCAGATCGCGCCGTACTGGGACATAGCCCAGCAGTTCGTGCTGGCCGATCACATGTTCCAGACGCAGGGCAGCGGCAGTTTTACCGCCCATCAGGATCTCATCGCCGGCGGTACGATCCTCAATCAAACGCAGACGCAGAGCCTGGTTGACTTCCCGTCGGGTAAACCGTGGGGATGCGACGCGCCCGCGGGCACCGTGACCTCGTTGCTGGTGGCCAAGGCCAAGCTCGAATACCGCTACCGCAAGGGCCCGTTCCCGTGCCTTCAGTATGCGACGCTGCGCGATTTGCTCGACGGGAGCTCCCTGTCGTGGCACTACTACTCGCCGCCCGAGCCCGGCAGCACCGGTGCGATCTGGAGCGCGTTCGACGCCATCCAAGCCGTGCGCGAGGGGCCGGAGTGGGCGACCAACGTGAGCAAAGAAAAGCAGATATTCTCCGATATTTCGAACGGCACGCTCGCCAACGTGTCGTGGGTCGTTCCCGACGAGCAGAACTCCGACCACCCCGGCTCGGGCTCGAAGACGGGGCCTTCGTGGGTCGCGAGCATCGTCAACGCGGTCGGCGAGAGCTCGTACTGGGACTCGACGGCGATCGTCGTCGTCTGGGACGATTGGGGCGGCTTTTACGACCACGAGCCGCCGCCGTTCTTGGACAAATGGGGCGGCCTGGGATTCCGCGTGCCGGCGCTCGTGATCTCCGCGTACACGCCGCCGACCACGTCCGGTTCGTACGTCTCTCATACGCAGTACGAGTTCGGCAGCATTTTAAAGTTCGTCGAGGAGACGTTCGCGCTCGGCAGTTTGGGCACGACCGACGCGCGTGCGACGAGCATCGGCGACAGCTTCGATTTCAACCAGTCGCCGCGTCCGTTCACGCCGATACCCGCGTCCTACTCCCGCGCCTACTTCGAACGTCAGCCTCCTTCTTATAAACCGGTGGATACGCAATAAACATGGAGTTCCGCATCGTCAGTCACGCGTGCCTCGATATCCGCGCGGGCGGCAAGCGTCTCGTCGTAGATCCGTGGCTTAACGAGCCGGCGTATTGGTCCGCGTGGTGGCACTGCCCCACGCCGATCTACGCCGACGACATCTTCAAGGCCGACTACGTCTACATCACGCACTGGCACTTCGATCACTTCGATCCCAAGACGCTCAAGAAGTTCGATCTCGAGCGCACGACGGTGATGGTGCCGCAGTTCCCCGTCTCCGGCCTCAAGCACCAGCTCGAGCAGATCGGCTTCAAGCACATCGTCGAGATGGTTCACGGGCAGAAGATGCCGCTCGGCGACGACTTCTCGCTGACGAGTTATCAGGTGAGTTTCCAGGACGACAGCGTCGCGGTCGTCGAGGCCGACGGCGCCGTGCTGGTTGATCTCAACGATGCCAAGCCGCTGCCCTCTACCTGGCGCACCCTCCGACAGCGCTATCCCAGGCCGGACTTCATGCTGCGCAGCCATTCGCCGGCCTGGTCGTATCCGACGCGCTACTCGTTCGAGGATCCGGCCGATCGCCTGCCGGTGGATGCGAAAACGTACATGGAAGCCTTCGTCGCCGCGGCGCAGCAGCTGCGTCCGCGCTACGCCATCCCGCTGGCCAGCGGCGTCTGCCACCTGCACAAAGAGGTGATCGACGAAAACCGCTTCCTCGTCTCCGCGCTCGACATGCAGGACTACTTCCAGAAGAACGCCTCTCGCGTACCCGGCACGCAGATCGTGCTCATGCCGGTCGGCAGCACGTGGTCGTCCCAGTCCGGCTTCGACTGCACGGATAACGTCGTGAGCGACCCGGTCGCGTGGTCGCAGCAGCGCGCCCTCGAGGTAGACGAACGCCTGCAGAAGACGTACCGCTCGGAAGAGTCCAAGATCGTCGCATTCGAAGATTTTGCAAACTACTTCGAGAAGGTTTTCGCCGCCACCGCGCTCCTGCGCCCGCTTACGAAAGTGCGCTGGGTCTTTCCAATAGACAAGCCGCAGACCGAGTACTGGACCGTAGACTTCGGCAAGGCGAGGATCGAACGCAGCCCCGAGTTGCCCGCCGACTACGATAGCAAGGTCACGGTCAGCGCCGCCGTGCTCTCCGGTTCGCTGCGCAACACGGTCTTCACGAACGTGGACATCTCCAAGCGCTGGCGCGTCTACGTGCGGCGCGGCAGCGCGATGCGCCACTTCGTTATCGCTAACCTGCTCCTGCTCTACGAAGCGGAGTACCTCTCGCCCAAGCACGTCCTCTCGTGGCGATTCCTATCCGGTTACGCGCGCCGTTTCCCCGAAGTGCTCGACTACGCGCGCATGGCGCTGCATACCGCGACGAAAGGAAAGGATTCGCTCGTGGAGGCCGTGACCAGCATCGCCGAGGGATAGGCCGGTGATCGTGTTGCGAGCCTGCGCGTTGGCGTTGGCGGCCGGCCTCGCCGCCTGCGCGGGCGGCCCGGCGCAAAGCCCGGCAGTTCCGCCGGCGGCCTCCGGCTCGCGGGTACCGCGTACGTCGGTCAGCCCGATCCAGCACGTCGTCATCGTCGTGCAGGAGAACCGCACCTTCAACGACTTCTTCGCCACGTATCCGGGCGCCGACGGAACGACGACCGGCACGATCGTCAAAAGCTCCGCATGCGGCATCGCCCAAACGCAGACGATCGCGCTGGCCAAATCGAGCCTCGTGACCTCGCACGATCTCACGCACACCTACCAAGGCTATCGTGCGGCGCGCAACGCCGGCGCCATGAACGGTTTCGACAACGTGCACTTCGGTAACGGGCAGCCCGAGTGCACGTACCCGTACCAGTACACCGATCCCGCGCAGATCGCTCCGTACTGGGATATCGCCAAGCAGTACGTGCTCGCCGAGCACATGTTCACGACGCAAGGGAGCAGCAGTTTCACCGCCCATCAGGATCTCATCGCGGGCGGTACGAAGATCCGCCCGAACGAGGCGCTCGTGAACTTGCCCTCGTGTTCGGGCACGAAGTGCTACTGGGGATGCGACGCGCCGAAGGGTACGCGCACCTCGCTCATTACGAAAAACGATACGTTCAAACCCGGAGCCGGGCCGTTCCCGTGCCTGCAGTACGCCACCATGCGCGATTTGCTCGATGCGGCAGGCGTTTCGTGGCGCTACTACGCGCCCAAGCCCTGCTGCGACGTCAACGGCAGGCTCTTTAGCGCGTTCGATGCGATCGAGGCGGTGCGCCGCGGACCCGAATGGACCGACGGCCACATCTCCAGGCCGCAGACGAACATTTTTAACGACCTCTCCGGCGGCGCGCTGCAGAGCGTCTCCTGGCTCGTTCCCGACGGCGCCGACTCCGATCATCCCGGCGAAGGGGCCGACGACGGCCCGCAATGGATCGCGAGCGTCGTGAACGCGGTCGGGAAGAGTGCGTACTGGAAGTCAACCGCGGTCATCATTGTGTGGGACGATTGGGGCGGGCTCTACGACGGCGCAAATCCGCCGCAGCTCGGCTACGGCGGCCTGGGATTCCGCGTGCCGGCGCTGATCGTCTCCGCCTATGCAAAGAAGGGCTATATCTCGCCCACGCAATATGAGTTCGGAAGCATTCTGAAGTACGTCGAAGATAACTGGAGCCTTGGCTCGCTGGGAACGAGCGACCAACGGGCGGCGAGCATCGCGGATTGCTTCGATTACTCGCGGGGGCCGCGCGCGTTCGTGGCGATACCGTCGTCGCTGTCGGAGACCTACTTCTTGCACCGCAAGCCCTCGAACGTTCCGATTGACGACGATCTGTAACTGCGGGGGCGGGAGGAGAGCGTGAGCGCAGACCGCTGGAACAACGTACGCAGCGCCGCCGGGGCGCTGATTGCCGCGCTGGCCGCGAGCGCCTGCTCGCAAGGGCCGGGCGCCGGCTTTGCCGCGCCCGCACGGCAGCCCGCTTCCTACGCCGGCGTACGGGGGGTAGGCGGCAGTTCCAATCTCATCCAGCACGTCGTGATCGTCATCCAGGAGAACCGTTCGTTCGACGATCTCTTCGCGACGTTTCCGGGAGCCGACGGCACGACGACCGGGCGCACCTCCACCGGTAAGACGGTTCCGTTGGTCAAGACGAACCTCCAGGAGCCCTGCGATCTCGGGCACTCGCGTCAGGGGTACCTGCGCGATTACGACCATGGAAAGATGGACGGCTTCAATCTGGAGGGCGGCAGCGGCTCCTGCGGCCATAAGGCGGGCATTATCCCGTACCAGTACGTGAAACCCAAGCAGGTCGCGCCCTACTGGAGCATGGCCCAGCAGTACGTGCTCGGCGATCATATGTTCCAGACCCAGGGCAGCGGGAGCTTCACGGCCCATCAGGATCTCATCGCCGGCGCTACCATCTTCAATCAGAGCCAGGTGGACAGTCTGGTAGACTTTCCGTCTCACGGCCCGTGGGGATGCGACGCGCCGAACGGCACGACGACTTCATACGTTCAGCCGGTCGGTTCGAAGCTGACGTACCACTATCACAAGGGTCCCTTCCCGTGTATGGCCTACGAGACGATGCGCGATTTGCTCGACGCGCGGGGCGTCAGTTGGAAGTACTACGCGCCTGCGGTTCAGAGCGGCGGCGGCGCGGAGTGGAACGGCTTCGACGCAATCCAAGCCGTGCGCGAGGGCTCGGAGTGGACTACCAATATCTCCAGCCCCGAGACGAACATCTTCAACGATATTTCAAACGGCACGCTGGCCAGCGTCGTGTGGATCGTGCCGGATCGGCAGAACTCCGATCACCCCGGCGCCGGTTTGGATACCGGGCCGTCGTGGGTGGCCAGCGTCGTTAACGCGATCGGCCAGAGCCAGTACTGGTCTTCGACGGCAATCGTCGTGCTCTGGGACGATTGGGGCGGCTTTTACGATCACGTGCCGCCGCCGTTCATAGACGATCTGGGGGGTCTGGGATTCCGCGTCCCGATGCTCGTCATCTCGCCGTACGCGGTGCAGGGCAGCCCTAGCGGCGGCTACGTCTCGCACACGCAGTACGAGTTCGGCAGCGTGCTCAAGTTCGTCGAAGGCATCTGGAATCTCGGCTCGCTGGGCACGACCGACGTGCGTGCCAACAGCATCGTTGACTGCTTCGACTTCAAGCAGCAGCCGCGGCCGTTCACGATCATCCCGTCCGTCTACTCCAAAGCGTTCTTCCTGCACCAGCGGCCGTCGGGGCGTCCCGTAGACGACGAGTAGCCGGAAAGGAGGGTGCGCTCGGCGAACCGCTCCACGAAGAAATGGAGGAGGTTCCATGCTGAAAACAGCGATTTTTGCCAGCCGAGCCTCGGCCGTCACCCTCCCGTTGGCTCTGCTGTTCACCGGCTGCTCGGGCGGCGGCCTCGTCCGAGAGCCCGGCGTCACGCCGCTCTCGGCATCCCGAATTGCGGCGATGTCCATGGCGCACTACGTACCCCACGCCGTGCATACCGATCGTTCGAAATCTTGGATTGACCCGCAAGCCAAGAAGCGAACGCAGTTGCTCTACGTCTCCGATTGGGATACGAACGACGTCTACGTCTATAACTACAAGACGGGTGCGTCGGTCGGCAAGCTCACCGGCTTCGACGAGCCGTACGGCCAGTGCGTTGACGCCAAGGGCGACGTCTTCATAACGAACTTCGGCGGCGCGAGCGTCGTGGAGTACGCGCACGGCGGCACGAAGGTGCTCAAGACATTCTCGGTGACCGGTAACCCGCTCGGCTGCGCCATAGATAAAGCCGGCGACGTCGCGGTCGGCGACTACTATCAGAATGGCGGCTCCGACGCAGGCAACGTCGAGGTCTTCGCGCACGGCGGCAGCAACGCGAAAACGTACACGAGCGAGAACTGCTACTACATCTGGGGCCCCGCCTACGACCGCAGCGGCAATCTCTTCGTCGAGAGCGCCGGCGCCCAAACTCCGAGCCCCGTCTGCGAACTGCCCAGCGGCGGCAGCGCGCTCGTGCCGGTCAGCTTCAACGTGCCGCTCATCTATCCGGGCTCGCCGGTTTGGGACGGCAAAGAGATCGCGCTGACCGATCAAGAGGCCGGCGGCTATCTGGATACCGGAATCTATCAGACGACGATCTCGGGATCTTCGATGACCGAGAAGGGCGAGACGCTCCTCACCGACACGTGCTTCAACACAGAGACCGACATCGTCGTACCCTTCGTCGTCGGCTCGAAGAACACGCCGGTGAACAAGACGCTCGGCAAGACAGTTGCGGGCGGCAATCTCTACTGCGTCGGCAACAGCGCCGACGTCTCCGACTGGGTCTACCCGGCCGGCGGCGGCGTTCTCGTCACGTTTGCAAACGGGCCGGTCGAACCGTACGGCGCCTCGGTCAGCAGCGGCAAGTAGTCTCCGCCGGACGCAAAAGAAGAAGCGGGCCCGCCGAAGCGGGCCCGCTCTTTTTTGCTAGTCTCGGTTAAGACTAGTTCGTGATGGTCAGAGCGTAGTAGTAGTCGTACGGGAGACCGAACGAACCACCCGCGAGCTCCGACGTCGGGGCGCCACCATGCGCACCGTACGTGTCGATCGGGCTCGGGAAGCAGTCGTCGTTGCCGGAGACGAAGCCCTTGACCTTCTTGTCCTGGAGGCCGTCTTCGTGCGCCGAGACGACGCCGATGCTGCCGGAGAAGCCCTGGTAGGTGCCGCTGTCGCAGGCGCCGCCTGCGAAGACGATCGCCTTGCCGGACTTCGCCGACGATCCCTTAACCTTCGACGGGTAGAAGCCGCCGACGAAGCTCGAGGGCCCGCCTGCATCCTGGTCCGAGAAGCCGATCTTCTTGTCGAGCAGCTGCGTCGGGCCCGGGAAGCCGATGGTCTTGTTGAAGGTAGAGCAGGCGAGAACGAGTTGCCGCCCGCCTTGAGTTCGGCGACGCACGGCGAGGTGCAGGAACCGGTGTAATTGCCTTCGACGAAGAGGTTGCCCTTCTTGTCGTAGCCGGCCGGCCACATGGCCGCGGGGCCGGTTACCATCGTCGGCGAGCCGCCGCCGTGCGGGTAGATGTCAATGCTGCCGGGCTCGATCGAGTAGCTCGGTCCGAGCGCGTAGAAGTTGGTGAACGCAACGTCACCGCTCTTGCTCACCGAGCAGCCGATCGTGTAGGCAGCGGTCGGGAACGTGGCGATCGCGGTGGTCGTGCCGGCCGCGAGTTCGGTCGCGTAGCCGCTGTCGAAGTCGGTAACGTAAACGTTGCCGCTCGAGTCGCTGCACGAGCCGTAGGGGTACAGGAAACCGGTGGCCTGGCCGACCAGGGCCGAGGTGTTGAGGTCAACGACGTCAACGGTGCCGTACTCGACGTCCGACGCGTACGCGAGCGTGTCGCCCGGGCGCACGTGGCTCATCCACGACTTACCGCCGTAGAGGTGCTGCACCGGCGGCAGCGCGTGACGAGGATTCGTCATCTGGAAGGCCTTCGCGAGCTGGTGCGCGTCAACGTGAACGCGCTGCGCGCTCGGGATCGCCGACCCACCAAGTGCCGACGACTGAGTTCCGGCTGCGCTGCAGCCGGCGAGCAGTGCTGCGGCTGCGGCGATGCCGAAACCGTAGCGTGCAAAACTCCATGCTTTCATTGAGAACTTGCTCCAGTCTTATGAAAAGTGAGTTTCATTAACGCCAGGATTCCAAGGAGAACTCTGGCTTGAACAACCGGGGAGGTCGACGATTCCGTCGGCCGCCTCTAGGGACCCCAGCGGCTCCCGCGTGCGGGCGTCGCGACCGAATAGGTGCGGCCCAACGGTGACTTTTCCTGCATGCCCAACCACACTTTTTTCACCGTCGTTTGCTTGACGGTTAGAGGGTTCCTAAGCGAGCGGGTCCTTTGCTGCTTGCCTCGCCCGGCGAAGGGGGCGGGCCTTTAGTCGTCGCCGAGGATTGCGGCGGGCTTTCGCGCGCCCGCGCCGCGGCCGGCGCGCGCCCAGTACCGGGCCGGTTTGGAGCCGGGGATCGGCTTGAACGCGCGCGGCTTCTGGCCGTAGTCGAGCGCGTCGCCGGTGGGGTCCGCAGCGCGGGCATCGGCGGCGGCCAAGCGCCCCAGCCCGAACGTGTCCTCGATGTAGCGCACGACGCTGGCCGTCTCGTACTGCACGTGCGTCACGTAGCCGCGTTTGGCGTAGGGCGAGATGACGATCATCGGCACGCGGAATCCCAGGCCGTCGTAGTCTTCGAAGACCGGCGGCACCGGATCGAACCAGCCGCCCCAGTCGTCCCAGAGCACGAAGATGGCGGTGGAGTCCCAGAACTTGCTCTCGCCGACGGCGTTCACCACGCTGGCCACCCAGGCCGGCCCGCCGCCGGCCTCCATGCCGCCGTGATCAGAGGTGCCGTACGTCGGCGTGATCCAGGTGACGTTCGCGAGCGTGCCGCCGGCGACGTCGGTGAGGAACTGCGAGGGCGGGCTGATCACGTCGGCCTTCCAGTCCGCGCCGCGGTAGACCGGCCGCAAGGCCTGATAGGCCGACCAGAGGCCGCCGTCGCCGTCCACGCTGCCCGCATAGGAACGCCACGATACGCCCGCCGCATCGGCCTCGCTCGCGATGCTCGCATAGTCGAAGCAGGCCGGGATGCGCGAGCCGATCGCGCGCTGGGCAGTCAAGCGCGGCACCGTGTCGCGTTTGCCGCCCGAGCAGCCCCATTCGCCCAGCGGCGTATCCACCGTGCTGCTTGCAGAGGCCGCAATCGCGTACTGATGTGCGACGAAGCTGCCGTCGAGATTCGATTGGAACGCGTTGTCGGCGAGCACGTACTGCCGCGCCATATCCCAGTACGGGCGAATTTGCCCGCGCGGCACGTAGGCGTACTGCGCGTTCGCCGGCGCGTGCAGCGTCGTCTGCTCGGTGTTCCAGCCGTCCATGCGGCAGTCGGTGCCGGGCAGCGATCCGGCGCCGTCGCACGCATTGAAGAAGCCTTGTGCGGAATGGTCTATATCCCAGCCGGTTGCCAGGCCGATCGGCTGGAGCGGAATCTTGTTGCCGTGCGTATCGTAGCCGTAGTTCTGCGTCGTCGCGCCGGGATAGCCGAGGAAGAGGTTGTTGAACGAGCGGTTCTCTTGAATGACGAAGACGACGTGCTGGATCGGGTTTGACGACGTACGCTGCCGGCGCGCGTTCGGCGCGTCGGGGAGATTCGCGGCGTTCGGCGCGGGCGAACATGCGGCGACTGCAGCGGTCGCCGCCGCGAGGGCGAAAAGCGCGAGGAGGCGGCGCAACGGCGCCGCCTCCTCTTTGGCATTCACGTGCGGGTCGAGGCCCGTTTTAGAAGGCGCCGATGCCGTTCGGGGTTCCCCAACCGGTCGGGCCGGCGTACGTGCCGAACTGGCCGGTGCCCGCGGTGCAGAGGTAGCTGCCCGAGAGGCTCGAGGGGCAGTGGTCGTTGCCGCTCGTGATCGCGTGGAGCGACTTAGCGCGCTTGGCGTTTTTCATCGTCCAGAACGAGCTGGGTCCCTTGAACTTCGAGGCGTTGCCGGCCAGGCCGAATACGCCTGCGATGAACGGCGAGGAGACGCTCGTGCCGCCGATGACGATCCAGCCGCCGTAGCCGTACGTGTCGTACTCGGAGACGCCTTGCGCGACCGCCGAGACTTCATTACCCGTGCGCTTCGTGCAGCCCGGGTCCTTCTGCCACTTCGGTTTGCCGACGACGGAGCATCCGCCGCCGCTGCTCGGCCACACGTACTCGGTGTACTTGTTGCTGGCGTAAGAGAGAATCGTGCCGCCGATCGCGTTGACGGTCACGAAGTCGGCCGGATCCTGCATGCCGTAGCCGCCGTCGCCGGAGCTGGCCAGATACTGCACGCCGTGGGTGTCGAAGCTGCCCTTCGAGGAGCCGCCGCCGCCGCCGCCCCAGCTGTTGGTGACGACGTGCGCGCCGAGTTTCACCGCTTCGACTTCGGCTGCGTACAGGTTCTTCGTGCTGTTGTCGTTGGCTTCGACGAGGATGATGGTGCACTGCGGGCAGGCCGCCGAGACCATGTCAACGTCGAGGTCGATCTCGACGCCCCAGCCTTTGTTGCCCGTCGGGTAGTTGCTCTGCTGGCCGGTCTGGTTGTACTTGTAGAACGTGCCCGTCGGCAGGCTGTTGCCGCTGCGGTACTCCGCGAGATCGGTGGTCACGTTCGGGTTGTCGTAGGCATCTACGACTGCGACGATCTGTCCGCTGCCTTTGGTGATCGGCAGATTGTACGCGGCTTCGAGGCTCGCCGCCGACCAGCCGGGGACGTCGTGGGTCATGCCCGAGGATTCGATCAGTGCGTCGCACTGCATCATGCCGTGCATGCGATCGCCCGGACACGCCCGAGCGGCGTGCGCGCTGCGCTCCATGCGGCTGAAGACGTCTTGCGCGGTCGAGAGTCCGGTCGCTCCGGCCGCTCCGCCGCCGGCTGCTGCCGGCACGCCGGCCGAGCCGCCGTTACATGCGGCCAGCGCGAGTGCCGCGACGAGCGGCGCTACTAGTTTCGCGGGTCCGTTCACAGAAAAGCTCCTTCTGGTGTTTCTAATAAGGTAAAGGGGAGGTTTGTAGTTAGGTCCGGTTGTTTGGCTTACCTGTTGGAAGAACGTAGCCGGGGGCCGGGGAGTTCCCCCGGGGCCGCCGTATAGCAGGCGGGATGAGTGCGGCTCGGCCCTCTCTGCGAGCGCCGGCGCTCGCGGCGCTCCTCGCGCTGCACGCGTGCGCTGCCGCCTCCCCGCCGCCGGCGGGGCTCGTCCAGCCGCGGACCGGGGCCGGGCGAATCCGGCACGTGGTCTACATCGTGCAGGAGAACCGCTCGTTCAATAACCTGTTCTACGGGTATCCGGGCGCCTACACGGTCTCCTCCGGCAAGGATTCCAAGGGCCAGACGATCCCGCTCAAACCGGTCGGGCTGGCCTATCAGTACGTGATAGACCATTCCTCCGCCGCGATGTTCGCCGCGTGCAACGGCACCGGCAGACTCCCCGGCACGCACTGCCGCATGAACGGCTTCGACGGCGAGTGGTTCAACGGCGGCCCGCCCGGCGTCACGTATCCGCAGTACGTCTACGTTCCGCATAGCGATTCCAAGCCGTACTTCGACATGGCGCACGAGTGGGTGCTCGCCGATCGGATGTTTCAGTCGCAGATTGACGAGAGTTTCGTCGCGCACCAGTACGTGATCGCGGCGCAGGCGCAGGCGAGCGTGAACCTGCCGTACGGGCCGTGGGGCTGCGAACCCGGGCCGAGCGACTACATTTTCACGATCACGCACCGCCGCACGATCGGCGCCCAACAGTTGCCCTGTTTCGACTACCAGACGCTCGGAGACGAACTCGACGGCGCCGGCCTCTCCTGGCGCTTCTATTCCAGCGAGTACAACACGCCCTCGAGCGGCTTCGGCGCGGTCTGGTCGAGCTATCAGGCGGTCAAGCACATCTACGAGGGTCCGGATTGGGCCAACGTGATCACGCCGCAGAAGCGCTTCCTGCGCGACGTCGCTAGCGGGGAACTGGCAAACTTCACCTGGATCACGCCGGTCTGCGACGATTCCGATCACGTGAACTGCGGCGGCGGGTACGGTCCGTCGTGGGTCGCCGCACTCGTCAATGCCGTCGGCAAGAGCAAGTTCTGGGACTCGACCGCGATCTTCGTCCAGTGGGACGATTGGGGCGGCCTGTACGATCCGGTCGCACCGCCGTATAAGGATTACGACGGTCTGGGCTTCCGCGTGCCGCTGCTCGTCATCTCCCCGTACGCAAAGCAAAACTACGTCTCGCACGTGCAGTACGAGACGGCGAGCGTCCTGCGCTTCGCCGAAGATCTCTTCGGCCTGGGGCAGCTCGCGGCCGCCGACGCGCGCGCCGTCTCGCCGGCCTACGACTGCTTCGACTTCTCGCGCGAACCGCGCGTCTTCGTGCGCATCAAGGCCCCGAAAGACGCGCGCTTTTTTCTGCAGCAGCGCAACGACTACCGCATCCCCGACTACGAATAAAAAAGAGGCGGGCGCTCGCGCGCCCGCCTCGATTTATGCGCCTATGCGCGGGGATTAGAAGGCGCTGATACCGTTGGGCGTTCCCCAGCCGGTCGGGCCGTCGTAGCCCTTGACGCCGGTGCAGAGGTAGCTGCCGCCGCAGGAACCGTCGCTGCCGCTGGTGATGTCGTGGAAGTACTTCTTGTGCTTCTTCTTGGACAGGGTGTAGAGTTGCTGAGCCGCGTTGAAGCTGCTGGCGTTACCCGCCAGGCCGAAGACGCCGCCGATGATCGGGGAGGCAACGCTCGTGCCGCCGACTTCGAACCAGCCGTGCTCGCCGTACGTGTCGTACTCGGCTACGCCTGAGGCGACTGCCGCCGTGTCCGAGTCGGTGCGGTAGCTGCAGCTCTTGTCCTTCTGCCACGAGGGCTTGGTCACGCCGGTCGCGCAACCTGCGCCGCCGCTGTTCCATGCCATCTCAGTATAGTTCGAGCCGCTCTTTTGCAGCACGGTTCCGCCGACGGATACCACGCTGGCCAGTGCTTCGGGAGCACCGTTCTGGTTGTAGCCGCTGTCGCCCGAGGCCGCGAGATACATGACGCCGGCGGTGTCGAAGTCGGAGCCGCTCACGCAGCTGACCGAACCGTAGCAGATCCAGCTGTTGCTGACGATGTGCGCGCCGAGTTTGACCGCTTCGACTTCAGCCGTCTGCAGGTCGTTCGAGTCGGCGCCGTTCGCCTCGATCAAGTAGATCGTGCAGAGCGGGCACGCAGCCGAAACCATCTCGACGTCGAGGTCGATCTCGACGCCCCAGCCGGTCGAACCGCTGGGATAGTTGCTCGTCTGGCCGTTCTGGTTGTACTTGGTGAAGTTCGCCGTTCCGAGACCGTAGTTGGTGCGGTAGGCGGCGAGATCGCTGGCGACGTTCGGGTTGTCGTACGCGTCAACGATGGCGACGATCTGTCCCGAGCCCTTGGTGATCGGCAGGTTGTAACGCGTCTCGATATCGGTCGGCGCCCATCCGGCGACGGCCGGGCTGATGCCGTCCTTCGACTGGATCAGCGCGAGACACTGTGCGACGTCCGGGTAGTGCGGCGTGCCGCAAGCCGCCTTCGCGGTGCCTTTGGCTTGCCAGTCGGGGATGCGCTGTGCTTGCGGGGCAACGGACTGGCCGGTGCCCGGCATGCTCGAAGAGCCGCCTGCATTACAGGCGGCCATCGCGAGCACCGCTACCAGCGGTGCCGCGAACTTTATAGTTCCGTTCACAGAAGCTCCTTACGTGGTACGTGCGAATGAGGTCTGGGGAGGTGTGACTTAGGTCCGGCTAGCCCGCGCACCTGCGCTCAGTCGTCGCCCAGCATTCCGGCCGGCTTGCCTTGCTTGCTCGCACGGTGATCGGCGCGGGCCCAGTACCAGGCCGGTTTGGCGCCGGCGATCGGCTTGAACGCGCGCGGCTTCTGGCCGTAGTCGAGCGCGTCGCCGGTGGGGTCCGCCGCGCGGGCATCGGCGGCAGCCAAGCGTCCCAGGCCGAACGTGTCCTCGATGTAGCGCACGACGCTGGCCGTCTCGTACTGCACGTGCGTCACGTAGCCGCGTTTGGCGTAGGGGGAGATGACGATCATCGGCACGCGGAACCCCAGGCCGTCGTAGTCTTCGAAGACCGGCGGCACCGGATCGAACCAGCCGCCCCAATCGTCCCAGAGCACGAAGATCGCGGTGGAATCCCAGAACTTGCTCTCGCCGACGGCGTTCACCACGCTGGCTACCCAGGCCGGCCCTTGCGATGCATTGAGGCCGGGATGGTCGGAGGTCTCGTTCGTCGGGGTGACCCAGGTGACGTTCGCCAGCGTTCCGGCGGCGACGTCGGTGAGGAACTGCGAGGGCGGGTTGATGACGTCCGCCTTCCAATCCGGCCCGCGGTAGATCGGTTTGTCGGCTTGATACGCCGACCAAATGCCGCCGTCGCCGTTCACGGTGCCCGCATAGAAGCGCCAGCTCACGTATGCCGCGTCGGCTTCCTTTGCGATCGTCGGATTGTTGAAGCAGACGGGAATGCGCGAGCCCATCGTGCGCTGCGCGGTCAAGCGCGGGATCGTGTCGGCCTTCCCGCCCTCGCAGCCCCAGGCAGAGTCGGGCCCGTCTACCGCGCGGCTCGAATAGGCTGCGACCGCGTACTGGTGCGCCACGAAGCTGCCGTCGAGATTCGACGCAAACGCATCGTCGGCGAGTACGTACTGCTTGGCCATATCCCAGTACGGACGGATGTCGCCGCGCACGACGTACTCGTAGGCAAAGTTCTTCGGAGCGCCGAGCCCCGCCATTTCGTTGTTCCACCCGTCAACCTTGCAGTCGGTGCCGGGCAGCGATCCCGTGCCGTCGCAATCTTCGAAGAACGACGTCGAGGAGTGGTCTATGTCCCAGCCCGTAGCCAAGTGCACCGGCTGAAGCGAAATTTTGTTGCCGTTCGTATCGTAGCCGTAGTTCTGCGTCGCCGCGCCGGGAAAGCCGAGAAAGAGATTGTTGAACGAGCGGTTCTCTTGGATGATGAAGACGACGTGCTGAATCGGGTTCGGCGACGTACCGTGCCGGCTTTGCGGTACGCCCGCAAGCGCGGGCGCGCCGGTCGAAGCGCCGCTCGCCGAGCAGGCGGTGAGTAGGCAAGCGAGGGCAAGCGATAGCGCCGGCTTCATGGGTCTCTCTTACCTGCGCCGCGAAACGCTCCTTTGTGAAGATGGCGGCAGCGTGCATGGCGGCGGCGCTCGTCGTGCCCGCCGGATGCACGCACGGCGCTGCAGCGCCGCCGCTGCTTCCGCCGGCGGGCATGGGCAGAATCGAGCACGTCGTCTACGTCGTGCAGGAGAACCGTTCGTTCAACAACCTGTTCTACGGCTATCCCGGCGCCGATACGGTCAAGAGCGCGACGAACTCGCTCGGCCAGACGGTCGTGCTGCAGCCGGTGCGCTTGAGCGCGTCGTACGAGATAGACCACTCGGCCGAGGCGATGTTCGCCGCCTGTAACGGCACGGGCACGCTGCCCGGCACGCACTGCCGGATGACCGGCTTCGATCGCGAGCGTCTTTACGACGGCCCGCCGAACGGGCAGTTCGTCTACGTGCCGCACGACGAGACGAAACCGTACTTTGCGATGGCGCACGAATGGGTGCTCGCCGACCGCATGTTCGCCTCGCAGCTCGACGAGAGTTTCGTCGCGCATCAGTACGTGATCGCGGCGCAAGCGCAGTCGAGCGTGAACGTTCCCGGCCTGCTCTGGGGCTGCGCCGGCGGCGCGCAAGACGAAGTCGCGACCTTGACGGCGCAGCGCACGTACGGCTACGCACAGCGGCCGTGCTTCGATTACCAAACGCTCGGCGACGAGCTCGACGCCGCCGGCCTTCCCTGGCGTTTCTACACGAGCCGCTACGATCACCCGACCAGCGGCTTCTGGTCGGCCTATCAGGCAGTGCGTCACATCTTCTACGGGCCCGATTGGCACAAAGACGTGATCGTGCCGCAGAAGCGCTTCCTCACCGACGTCGCCGCCGGAAAGCTTGCGGCCTTCACTTGGGTGACGCCGACCTGCGTGAACTCCGATCACCCAGCCTGCGGAGGCGGCTTCGGGCCTTCCTGGGTAGCGAGCGTCGTCAACGCCGTGGGCGAGAGCCCGTTTTGGAACACGACCGCGATCTTCGTGCAGTGGGACGACTGGGGCGGTCTCTACGATCGCGTGCCGCCGCCGTACGTAGGCTTCGACGGCAACGGCTTCCGCGTACCGCTGCTCGTGATTTCGCCCTACGCCAAACGCGGCTACATATCGCACGTGCGGTACGAGACGGCAAGCGTCTTGCGTTTCGCCGAAGATCTCTTCGGCCTAGCCCAGCTCTCGGATGCGGACGCGCGCGCGGTCTCGCCCGCCGCCGACTGCTTCGACTTCACGCAAAAGCCGCGGGCCTTCGTCCCAATCGCCGCGCCCCAGGGCCCGCAGTTCTTCCTGCACCAGCCCTCCGACCCCCGAATCCCCGACGCCCAGTAACGCTCAGGCCGCCCCGTGTCATCCTGAGCGCGGCGCGAAGCGCCGCAGTCGAAGGACAAGCTCAGGATGACACGTTGGACGACACGGGCTCGTCCTTCGACAAGGCTCAGGATGACACGTTTGGACGACACGGGGGTGTCCTTCGACAAGCTCAGGATGACACGTTGGATGACACGTTGGACGACACGGGGCGAGGAACGTTACTGGGGATCGCCGAGTGAGGTCGGTTCGCGGTGCGTTTGGAACCAGCGCGGCCCGAGCGCCGAAGCGATCGGCGTGAACGCGCGCGGCTGCTGATTGTAATTGAAGACGTCCGAGATGCTGTTCGCGCGCGTGTCGGTCGTCCCGAGCGAACCCAGGCCGAAGGTCTGCTCTGCGTACTTGAGGATGCTTCCGAACTCGTACTGCGTGTGCGAGACGTAGCCGCCTTTGGAGCCGCCCTTGTCGTAGGCCGAGACGATCAGCGCCGGCACCCGGAAGCCTAGGCCCCCTTCGAGGTCGCTGAACTGCTGCGGCGCGGCGTTGTCGTAGAAGCCGCCCCAATCGTCCCAGACGACGATCACCACCGTCGAGTTCCAGTACGAACTCTCGCCGACGGCATTGACCACGCTCGCGACCCACGCCGGTCCGTTATCCACCTTGCCGTCGCCGGGATGATCGGAGTTGGCGTCTTCGGGGATCACCCACGAGACGGCCGGGAGCGTGCCGCCGGAGATGTCGTTGAAGATGTTCGTCTCGGGGATCGAGACGTTCGAAGCCCACTCCGAGCCGTAGCGCACGGCGGCGATCACGTCGAAGGCGTTGAGCAGGCCGCCCGCACAGTCGGTGCAGCCGCCGCTGCCGCTGCACTTGCGCGCCGAGAAGCACGGCGAGTAGTACTTCCAGCTCACGCCCTGCGCGTCGAGCAGGTCGCGCAGCGTCGTGTACGAGGCGCCCGATCCCGGGAACTTGTTCGTGCACGGGAAGGGCCCGGCGTTCTTCTGCACCTGCCCCTGCGCGGTGATGAGCGAGGTGACGGTGTTCGGCGAAGCGTCGCAGCCCCACGGCATGCCGGTGGGGTTGTCTATCAGGCTGTGGTCGGAATCTATCGCCGTGTCGCCGCGGATGAGATCTTGATGTGCGGTGAACGAGCCGCTGCCTTGCGTTTGAAACATCGCGTCGGCGAGCACCCACTGCGATGCGATGTCCCAGTACGGCTGGATCTCCGACTGTTTCACGTACTGGTACGCGAGCGTGCCGACCGGGCCGCTGCCGGTCGGGCAGACGCCTTTGTCCACGAGGTTGAAGCCGTCCATCGCGCCGCCGTCGTACGCCGTGACAAAGGCTTTGTGGCAGTGCTGGATATCGGTCGGCATCACGAGCGAGTGCGCCTTGAGCGGCGTCCACTTGTCCACGTAGCCGCTGCCCTGCTTCACCTTGCGCTTGCCGCGCGTGGCGCCGTTGGCGCCGGGGAAGTGCGCGAAGAGGTCGTCGAAGCTGCGGTTCTCCTGCACGACGATCACGACGTGCTTGATCGGCACCGACGCGTTCGGCCGCCCCGCCGGCAGCGCCGAGCCGTTCTGCCCGAACGGTGCGCTGCCGCCGCAGGCGCTCGCGGCGAGGATCGCGGCGACGGCCAGGATGCGCGGCAGTTCGGCGAGCTTCACGAGATTCTCCGTTCTATTCCGTATCGGGCGGCAAGCCCGAGGGTTTCTGGTGGAGGAAGTACGAGCGCGAGTAGGACGAGGGAATCGTCGAGAACTTGCGCGGCGGCTGGCTGAAGTTGAAGACGTCGCCGATGCTCTTGCTCGTGGCGTCGGTCGTCCCGAGGCGCGCGAGCCCGAACGTGTCCTCGACGAAGCGCAGGATGCTGCCGTACTCGTAGACGGTCTTCGAGACGTATCCCGGCTGGCTCGAACTGTTGAGCCGCACGTACGGCGAGATCACGATCATCGGTACGCGGAAACCCGGGCCGCCTTGCTTGTCGAGTTTGGGCGGCTTGACCGGATCGTAGAAGCCGCCCCAGTCGTCCCACACGATGACGATCGCGGTCGAGTTCCAATACTGGCTCTGCCCGACCGCATTGACGACGCTGGCTACCCACGACGGTCCGGTATCCGAGGAGTACGCGGGGTGGTCGGAGTTGACGCCGTCCGGAATCACCCACGACATCGCGGGCAGCGTGCCGCCGGAGATGTCGCTCAAGACGTTCGTCTCCGGCTGCGAGATGTGCGCGCTCCACTCGCCCGAGTTGCCGTAGACGGTCGAGATCGAGAGGAACGCGTTCCAAATCCCGCCGGTGTTGCCTTGCCAAGCCGGCGTGTAGTATTTCCACGACACGCCCGCGGCGTCGAGCGGCACTTGCAGCGTCTCGTACGTAAAGCACGGGAACGGGCCTTTGTTCGGTTCGTACTTCAGGTTCGTCGTGATGATCGAGGTGACGGTGCCGCTGGCGGCCGGGCACCCCCACGGCATTCCGGTCGGATCGTCTATCACGCTCTGGGTCGAGCTGATGTTGGTCGCGCCGCGAATGAGATCCTGATGCGCCGTGTAACTGCCGCTGCCTTGCGTGGCAAACATGTGATCGGCCAGCGCGTACTGCTCGGCCATATCCCAGTAGGGTGCGATTTGATTCGGGTTGACGTACTGGTACGGCGCGTTGCCCTCTTTCTTGCCGGTGGCCTGAGCGATGATGAGGTTGAACGCGTCCATGTGGCCGGCGCGATAGGCGGTGTGGTAGGCCGGGTACGTGTGGCGCAGGTTCGTCTTGTCGAGCAGGTTCACTTCGTTGAGATTGTAGGTAACGGTCTTGCCGTTCACGCGCTGCAGCCCGGTGGTCGTGCCGACGGCGCCGGGAAACTGGGCGAAGAGGTTATTGAACGTCCGGTTCTCCTGTACCATGACGATCACGTGCTTGATCGGCGACGGCGACGACGACGTGCTCGGCTGCATCGGGATCGCCGGCGTCGTCGAGACCGATCCGGCGCCGCCGCAGCCGGCCGTGGCGAATGCGACGGCTGCAGAGATTCCAAGGAGGGACGCTCGAGTGTTCACGTGGTGCTCCGTTTCATTGCGTGTCGGGCGGCGCGCCCGACGGAGGTTGCTGGAGGAAGTACGCGCGCGAATACTTCGCCGGAATCTTTTTGAAGGCGCGCGGCTGCATGGAGAAGTCGAAGGCGTTGCCGATGCTCGTCGAGGTCGAGTCGCTGGTTCCGAGCGACCCGAGTCCCCAGGTCTCCTCGACGAACTTCAAGATGCTGCCGAACGAGTAGACTGTGTGCTCGACGTGCGGCTTGACGTACGGCGAGACGACGAGCATCGGAACGCGGAAGCCCGGGCCGCCCTCCCAGTCGCGCGGATGCGGCGGCACCACGTGATCGTAGAAGCCGCCCCAGTCGTCCCAGACGACGACGATCGCCGTGGATTTCCAGTAGGGGCTTTCGCCGATCGCATTGACGAGCGAGGCGACCCACGACGGGCCGGTGTCTCCCGGCTTGCCGCCGTTCTGGCAGGGGCCGTGCTTGGTTACGCCCGGATGGTCGGAGTTCAGGCTGTCCGGCGTGATCCACGAGACCGCCGGCAGCCTGCCGTTCGCGACGTCCTTGAAGAAAACGAGATTGCCTCGCGAAACGTTCGTGCGCCACTCCGGGCTGTGCCGCACCGCTTTGATCGCATCGAAGGCGCTCCAGATGCCGGCGGTGTTGCCGTGGTAGCAGCCGCTCTCTTTTTGGACCGGCATGGCGTAGAACTTCCACGAGACGCTCTTGGCGTCGAGCAGGTCGCGCATCGTCGCGTACGATAGGCACGGGAACGGGCCGCCGTATCGGTAGACTTTTCCGTCGCTCTTCTTGATGATCGCCGTGCGCACGGGCGGATTCGCATCGCAGCCCCAGGGGAAGAAGGTCGGCGTATCTATGAGCGCCTCGTTGGCCGAGATGTCCGTGCCGCCGGCGATGAGGTCTTGGTGCGCGGTGAAACTCCCGCTGCCTTGCGTCTGAAAGGTGTGATCGGCCAGCACGTACTGCTTGGCGATTTCCCAGTACGGCTGGATCTCGCTCGGATTGACGTACTGGTATGCGTACGTGCAGGTCGGCGGCCCGCCGCCGCCGCCGCCGAAGAAGTTCAGATCGAAGCCGTCCATCGCGCCTTGATCCAGCGAGGTCGTGAACGCCGCGTGATCGTGGTTGATATCCGAGCCGTCGCCGACGAGCGAGACTTCCTGCAGCGGGATCGAGGTCGCCTTGGTGACGGGCTTCTTGCAGGCGCTCGCGATCGAGGGGGGCATCGCCGCCGCCTTGCCGGTGCGCGTGCCGTCGGCGCCGGGGAAGGTTGCGAAGAAGTTATCGAAGCTGCGGTTCTCCTGGATGACGATCACGACGTGCGCGATCTTGCTCTTCGCGCCGCCGGACTGCGGCTGCGCGTACGGCAGCGCCGGCGCCGCGCCGTGCGAACCGGCGCACGCCGCCGCACCGGCCAGCAGAATCAGGAGCCCGAACGCGCGTTTTGCCGCGCGATGGTACGCGGGCACGGCCGGACTACAGCGAGTCGGGCGGGATGCCCGAGGGTTTCTGGTGGAGGAAGAACGAGAGCGGATACTTGGCCGTCAGCGGCTGGAACGGCCGCGGCTTAGCCTTGAGGTTGAAAATGTTGCCGATGCTCGTCGCGCGCGCGTCGGTCGTGCCAAGCGAACCCAGGCCCCAGTTCTCCTCGATGAACTTGAGAATGCTGCCGAACTCGTACTGCGTGTGCTCGACGTGCGCGCTGACGTACGGCGAGATGACGATCATCGGCACGCGGAAGCCCAGGCCTCCCATATTGTCGAGGAACGCGGGTGACTCGTGGTCGTAGAAGCCGCCCCAATCGTCCCACAGCACGATCACGGCGCTCGAGTTCCAGTACTGGCTCTTGCCGACCGCATTGACGATCGAGGCCACCCACGACGGCCCGGTATCCATGAGCTTGCCTTTGATGCGTTCTTGCGGATGGTCGGAGTTCTGCGCGTCCGGCGTGATCCAGGAGACCGCCGGGAGCGTGCCGTTGGTGATGTCTTTGAAGATGAGCGTGTCGCTCTTCGTGACGTTCTTGCCCCACTCGTTGCTGTAACGCACGGCCTTGATCGCATCGAAGGCGCTCCAGATGCCGGGCGTATCGCCGTGATCTTTACCGCCCGGCTTCTGCACGGCGACGGCGTAGTATTTCCAGGAGACGCCGCCCGCGTCGAGCAGGTCGCGCATCGTCGAGTACGTCAAGCACGGACGCGGACCCTGATCCTGCAGGTACTTGCCGGAGGTGGTGAGCAGCGACGTCACCGTGCTCTGCAGCGAGTCGCAGCCCCACGGGAACCAGGTCGGGTTGTCAATGATGCTGTCGGTGGAGTCTACCATCGTTCCGCCCGCGATGAGATCCTGATGCGCGGTGAACGTGCCGCTGCCTTGCGTCTGGAACATGTGGTCGGCCAGCACGTACTGCTTGGCCATGTTCCAGTACGGCTTGATCTGATTCGGATCTACGTACTGGTACGGATACGTGCACGCGGGCGTGCCCGAACCGTCGGGGCCGAATCCGGTAAGATCGAACCCGTCCATGTTGCCGCCGTCGTAATCGGTCTGGTAGCCGTTCCACACGTGGTTGAGATCGTTGCCCTCGCCGAAGTTGTTCGGAAAGCCCGCGCCGACGAGCGTCGTCTTCGTAAGCGGAATCGAAGTCGCTTGCGGGACGGGAGAGGGGCAGCTCTTCTGGAGCGACGGCGGCATCGCGGCGGCCTTGCCGGTCTTGGTGCCGTCGGCGTTCGGGAACGTCGCGAAGAGGTTATCGAAGCTGCGGTTCTCTTGGATGACGATGATGAGGTGCTGGATCGTGCCGCTCTTCTTCGATCCGCCCGGAGCCGGCGGCAGCGCGCCCGACCCGGTGCCGGGTACGCCTCCGCCCGCACAGGCTGCGATCGCGCAGCCGGCGAGCAGAAGCGTCGCCCAGGTACGAAGGGTCACGATGCGGCCTTGGCCGCCTCCGCCGCTTTGGCGGCGATCGCCTTGACGTCGTAGCCGAAGTACGTGCCGACTTCCGCGGTCGCCGCGACGATGTTGTCGAGGTCGGCCTGCCCGAACGTGGGCTTGTAGTAGTCGGGGAAGGAGAGCTTCTCGAGGTACGCGGCGCGCGTCGCCGCGAACGGTTCGGGAGCCAGCTCCGTGTGCGCGAGGATGCGGTCTATCGTCGTGCCCGAGTCGGTGCAGAGGTCTTCGTAGCGAACGAGCAGCACGCTGCGCGCAAGTTCCGGATCGGCCTGAAGCTGGCCGGCGACGAAGCCGTAGACGTACGCCCAGTACCGCGCGCGCGATTCGACCGTGCGCCCGGAGTTGAAGAGCGTGCGAATCTCGCGCAGTTCCTCGGGGCGGCCGACGTTCGCCATCACCTGGTTCGGGCCGAACTCGTGGTGGCCGGTGAGTTCGATGATCTCGATCTGCCGCGGGTCGTCCTTCTCGATCTCGGCCCAGATGCGATCCTGCTTGAGGATCGAGGCGATGTGATCGAGCGGGTTGCGGATGTAGAGCAGAAAGCGCGCATCCGGAAACATCTTGCGCAGGTACTGCATCCGGACGACGCACATGATCGCCTTGCTCACGTAGCGCGAGCGCCCGCGCACGAGCGCGAGTTTGAGCAGATGTTCGGTATAGAAGCGCTCGAAGGCGGGGTTGCTGGTCGTCTTATCGAGGACGCTGTAGTTCGCCTCGTCGTGGATGAACGGGAAGAAGTGCTCCCAGAGGATTTCTTCGCCCATCTCGGCGCTGTCGCGCGTCACCTGGATGCGGTCGCGGTGGATGCGCGGCACCGGCTTGCGCATCGCGTCCACCGGGATGCGCGGAAAGACCTGGTTCCAGATCCAAGGCATATACGGCATGAGGAAGTCGGCGTACTTGTGCGTCGCGACGTCCGGATGCTCGCTGAGCATTTGGAGCGTGATCGTCGTGCCGGCACGCGGCAGGCCGCAGATGTAGACCGGCCGGTCTACCTTCATCGTGGAGATGCGTCCCGAGAGCATCCGCGATTCCAGGTTGCCGAGCGAAACGAAGAGCGGAGCGGCGGCGTTCACGCCACGCACGCTCCAATAGAAGGCGCCGGGCACCGAGAACTTCTGCGGCGGCGGCGGAGGCGTCGTCGTATCGGTAGATGACATAGGAGACTATACTTTCTCGAAGAGAGCGCCTATTACCGTCAGGCCCGGGCCGAAAGCCATGCTCAGTACCTTCGAGCCGACCGGGATGTCGGGAGATTCCACGATGTGCTGCCAGATGTGCGGCGCGGTCGCCGAGGCCATGTTCCCGTGTTCGTACAGCACCTTGCGGGCGAGGGCGATTTGCGATTCGTCTATCCGCAGGCGGGAACGGATCTGGTTGAGGATCGCCGGGCCGCCCGGGTGGATCGCGAAGACCATCGTGTCCTTTTCGCTCGCGAAATCCAGCCCGACTTGCCCGCAGATGGATTCGACGAAGCCCGCGATCGAATCGCGGATGAGGAAGGGCACGCGCTTGGAGAGCGACATGTCGAACTGCAGCGGGCCCGGCCGCAGCGTCATCTCGGGCAGCGAGTCGGGCAGAATGCGTTCTTCCAGCGCGAGGATCTTCAAGCCGCGCCGCTGCGTCTTGCCGAACTCGCGCTCCGGGTAGGCCGTGTACTTGATGAAGCCGTCCGCGAAGAGCGTCGAGGTGACGAAGTTGTCGGCCGCCTCCCCGAGCAGATCGAAGTGAAGCGAGAGAAACTCGGTGTGCACGACGTCTACGCGCTGCTTGGGCCGCGGCAGCGAGACGTACGACGAGCCGACCAGGCCGAGCGCGGTGCGTATCGCGGGGAACGCGCCGTAGCAGCCCATGTGGTACGAGTGCGTGACGCCGGTCTGCAGCCAGCCTCGCTGCGAGAGGAAACTCTGAACGGGGCTGGGCGAGACGTAGCCCGAGCAGCTCACGTGCACGATCTCGTCGGGCGGGGCCGCGGCGGCGTCGGGATAGACGCGGCCGAAAACGTCAATCGCGATCTCTTCGAAGAGATTCATGCGTTCGTCGAGCGTCTCGCCGGTAGGATTGCGCAGGCCGCCGTAGCGCCGGACGTTTTCGAAAGGACTCTCCGGATCGTCCGTGACGAAGCGCGACGTCAGCACGCTCACCTGGCGCTGCGAGATGTGCTCCGACGAGGCGCCGTAGCGCGCCATGCGCTCGAGCATCTTCGCGCCGACGCGTTCGCGCTCGGCGGGATCGGTGATGCCGCGGGCCGCGCACTGCGCGATCGTCATGAAGTGCGCCTGGATTACTTTGAGTTCGTCTTGCGAGCGTTCGGGCGTGACGGGGATGACTTCGAAATCCGCGAGCACGACCGGCACCGCGAGCGCGCGCGGCGCCGCCGCGATCGTCCCTGCGGCGACGGCCTTACGTGCCGGATCTGATTGATTCTCTAACGTACGCATGATGAACGATGATTGCGTTTCGCTGCGGGCGCCACGCTTCCATCCAAGTAATATTTGTTAACTTTCATCGGTATAATCACGGTTATCTTTTATCGTCGTCTACTCGTCGTCAACCGGATGGTTTGACGGACGTGCGTGGAGGAAGTATTCCCGCGAATACTGCGAGGTAATCGGCACGTACGAACGCGGCGACTGACTAAAGTCGAAGAAGTCTCCGACGAAGTCCGGCGAGGTCGTATCGGTGGTGCCCAGGCGCCCCAGGCCCCAGTTGTCTTCGACGAAGCGCACGATGCTTCCGAACTGGTACGGGTTGTGAGAGATGTAGCCGGCTTTCGCGTACGGCGCGATGACGATCATCGGAACGCGGAATCCGAGGCCGCCGTAGTGACGCGCTCCCGGCGGTGCGACGTGATCGTACCAGCCGCCCCAGTCGTCCCACACGACGACGATTGCGGTCGTCTGCCACGCGGGGCTCTGGCCGATCGCATTGACGACTTGCGCGACCCACGACGGTCCGCTGTCGGAGCCGTCGCCGGGATGATCGGAGTTGCCGTAATCGGGAATCACCCACGAGACGGCCGGCAGCGAGTCGCGCGAGATGTCGGTGAAGACTTTCGTCTCCGGTGAGGCCTGGTTCGACGACCACTCCGGTCCGTTGCGCACGGCGGCGATCGCGTCGAACGCATTCCAAAGATTTCCGCCGAAACTCTGACCGACGGCCGGGGCGTAGTAGCGCCACGAGATTCCTTGCGCGTCGAGCAGATCGCGCAGGGTGGAGTAGTGCAGGCACGGGAAGGGGCCTTGCGAGCCGAGGTACTGATTGCCGTTCGTGATCAGCGAAGTGACGGTTCCCGGCGGCGCGTCGCAGCCCCACGGTTTCCCGGTCGGAAAATCTATGATGCTCTGGTTCGAGTTGAGCTCGGTTCCGCCGCGAATGAGATCTTGGTGGGCGGTGAAACTGCCGCTGCCCTGCGTCTGGAACGTGTGATCGGAGAGCACGTACTGCTTGGCCAGATCCCAGTACGGACGGATCTGAGCGGGGTTGACGTACTGGTAGACGTACGTGCCCGGCGTGCGCCCGATCGAAACGAGGTCGAAGTGGTTCATGCGCCCGCCGTTATAATCTTCGAGCCAGTAGCGGTAGCCGTTGTTCGGCGAGATCGGGCTCTCGAGATTGGCTTTGCGCAGGAGCATCGTCCCGTTGTGCGTTTTTCCCACGCGCGTGCCGTCGGCGCCGGGGTAGGTCGCGAAGAGGTTATCGAACGTCCGGTTCTCCTGCACGAGGATCACGATGTGCGTGAAGTACTTCCCCGCCTTGGCCGGAGGGGGCGGCAGAAACGGACCGCTCGGCGCGGGAGAGGACGACCCTCCGCCGCACCCCGCGAGAAGCGCCGCGAGCGCAAAGAGAATCCAGGGCCTGGGAGAGCCGCGCCGACGTCGCATCCTTAGATACCTAATCGTACGAGGGTGGGGGTCATCCCTTTCAAGCGGCCGGTTTGCCGGGTTCCCCGCGGCGCCCGTACAAGAGGAAGACGTGCCCCTGCTCCCGGCCACTCCCGAGAACGTCGCCCGCGCGGCCGCGTGCCTGAAGGCGGGCGGCATCGTCGCCTTTCCGACCGAGAGCGTCTACGGCCTGGGGGCGATCGTGTGGGACGTTCGCGCCGTCGCCCGGGTCTTCGAGGCTAAGCGCCGTCCCTCGTTCAACCCCCTGATCGTCCACGTGCTGGACCGGGAGATGCTCGACCAAGTGGTCGCGGAGCTGCCCCCGGCCGCGGCCCTGCTGGCGGAGCGTTTCTGGCCTGGCCCGCTCACGCTCGTCCTGCCCAAACGCCCGGCGGTGCCCTCCCTCGTGACCGCCGGCCTCGAGACCGTGGCCGTGCGGATGCCCTCGCACCCCGTGGCGCGCGCCCTCATCGAGGCCGTGGGGGCGCCGATTGCCGCCCCGAGCGCCAATCCGTTCGGCGGGCTCAGCCCGACGCGAGCCGAGCACGTCGCCCGCTCGCTCGGAGATGCCGCGGACATCATTCTCGACGCCGGCCCCTCCGACCGGGGGATCGAGTCCACGATCGTCTCCTTGGACCCGCCCACGCTCCTCCGCCCCGGCGCCATCCCCCTAGAAGAGATCCAAAGTGTCATCAGTGTCATCGCGGACTCCCCCCGTGTCATCCTGAGCCCGTCGAAGGACCGCCCGTCGAACCATGTCATCCTGAGCCTGTCGAAGGACCGCCCGTCGAACCATGTCATCCTGAGCCTGTCGAAGGACGGCCCGTCGAAGGACGAGCTCCCCACGGCACCCGGCCAGCTCGCGCAGCATTACGCTCCGCGCACCCCGCTGCGTGTCGCCGATCTCGCCGCCGTGCCCCCCGAAGACCGTGCTCGCGCCGGCGCGCTGGCGCTGAGCGAGGCGCCGGCCGGGTACGCCGCGGTCCGAGTGCTCTCGCCTTCCGGCGACCTGCGCGAGGCGGCGGCGCGACTCTTCGACGCGCTGCACGAGCTCGACGCCCTGGGCCTGGAGCGGATCTACGCCGAGCCGTTCGAGGAGCGGGGCCTGGGGCTCGCCATCGCCGACCGGCTCGGGCGCGCCCAAGCCTCCGGATGAAACAAGGCGCGCTTGCTATGCGTTTCGTGGATAGACGTAGAAAGGAAAGCGTCATGATTCGCAAACTCGGCGCGCTCGTACGCGCGGGATCTCTTTGCGGGCTATTCGCGCTCTGCGCGGCCGCCGTGCCGGCGCAGCTCGCGCTGCCCTACCAACTCTCGGGCGACGTCTCCGAAAGCTATCGCCTGCTGACGACGACGTACTACAACCCGGTGGACCCGCAGGTACTGCTCTCGGCCGCGAGCGCCGCGCTGGTGAGCGCCGCAAAGAAGCGCGGCGTGACGATCGCTGCGCCGCAACTGAGCGTGCAGCCCGATCGCGATGCGACCGTGGCCGCGCTCGGCGAAGCGATCGCCGACGCGGCGCATGCGTCAGGCGCGCCGCCGGCCGATTTCGCGTACGCCGCGATCGTTGCGATGGCCAAGGCCGTCAACGACCGCTACACGCAGTTCTTTACGCCGGCCGAGTTCAAGGCGTTCAACACGTCGCTGGATCCCGAGAAGATCGGCGGCATCGGCGTCATCATCGAGCCCGATCCCACGACGCAGCGCGTGCGCGTAACGTACGTCGTGCCTTCGACGCCGGCCGAACGCGCCGGCCTGCAGGTCGGCGACGTCGTCACGCTCGTGGACGGCGTCTCTACGAAGGGGCTCGGCGTCGAGGCGGTGAGTGCGCATCTGCGCGGGAAGCCCGGCACGGTGGTGAACGTCACGGTGATGCGCGGTTCGTCGCCCGTTCAGACGGCGAAGGTTTCCATCACCCGCGAAGACGTGCAGCCGCCGACGGTCGTCTACAAGATGCTCCCGGGCGATATCGGGTACGTGTGGGTCATCGCCTTCGGCCGCGCCACGCCGGCAGAGTTCGACACGGCGGTGGCTCGGCTAAACACGCAGGGCGCCAAGGCGCTCATCCTCGATCTGCGCAACGACGGCGGCGGCTACGTGAACTCCGCGCTCGACATCAGTTCGCGCTTCATCGCGAACAAGGCGATCGTCACGGTCGAGGAGCGCGGACAGAAGCCGGAGACGATTGACGCCGATCCCAACCCGTCCATCGCCATGCCGGTGACGGTGCTCGTGAACCAGTACACGGCCTCGGCCTCGGAGATCACCGCCGGTGCGCTGCAGGACGACGGCATCGGCCAGCTGGTCGGAACGAAGACGTTCGGCAAAGGTGTGATGCAGACGCTCACGCCGCTGCCCGACGGCGCCGCGATCAAGGTCACGACCGCTCACTATCTCACGCCGAACAATCACGACATCAACCTGCGCGGGATAGATCCCGACGTGCTCGTTGACGAGAATCGCGACGCGCGCTTCGGCCAGATAGACAAAGACGCGCAGCTCCGCGCGGCGATCGCGTTGCTGCAGAAGAAGATCGCGACGACGAAGTCCTAGCGTCGCACGTGGGCGATTAGCTCAGCTGGGAGAGCGCCTCCCTTACAAGGAGGATGTCGGCGGTTCGAGCCCGTCATCGCCCATTTTTCTCGCGTGCGCACCGTCACAACGTGTCATCCTGAGCAATGTCATCCTGAGCTTGTCGAAGGACGAACCGTGTCATCCTGAGCCTGTCGAAGGACGGTCGAAGGACAAACCGTGTCATCCTGAGCCTGTCGAAGGGCGGTCGAAGGACAAACCGTGTCATCCTGAGCTTGTCGAAGGACAAACCGTGTCATCCAGAGCTTTGGAAACGAGCCGGAATCGCCAGGTAGCCGCTCGAAAGGACGGTTACATGGATGCCGGTTTACCGGAACAACGGATCACGTTAAGCGAGAGAGGGCACTATTCGTGAGAAGGCCGATCGGTTTTCTTCCCATTGCAAGTCTGTGTGCTGCGGCGGCTTTGTTGACCGCTTGTTCTGGCGCACCAGTAACCAACCCGTCCGCAATACTGCCGGCCGGCGGAAGCCGGCCCCTGGGATCGACGAGTGCTCGCCCAGATATTAATGCTGCCTACGTGAAGATTCACTTCCGTAACGAATGGGACGAGAAAATAACGGTAGAGACAAAATGGTCCTACCCATTCCTCCCGCATTTCTTCCTGGCCGAGCAGCAGTGTATATTTCCCAATAGCGACTGGACGTCGGATATCGGGTTCCAATTTTCCGACGGGCAGGCTCTCGTTAAAGTTCTCGTGGACAACTGCGATCCGCGCCGCCAGAAGCCGCTGGTTCGAGTGTTAGCCTTCGAGAAGATACAATATACTCACGATCCGGAACGAGCCACGATTGCGGCTTACGTCAAGCCCGTTCAGGGATCCGGCGCGGTCCTCTGCGGCCGTCAGATCTTTCCGGTTGAAGAGAAACTCCGATGCAATCCCTAACGGGCGCTCTGCGCGGCTTCCGCCGGCTTGCCTAGCGGCCGTGCGACTCGGTTAGACAAACTTCCTTATTTCCGGCTCCCTTTGCGCACAACTCGAACTTATTTGGCTGCCGGTACGATACGTGCAGGTTTTCCTCGGGTCGCTTGAAGTCCATTTCGCGAAACGTTAGTTCGATGTCGTGATGGAAGTTCCACGTGTGGCAATCGCGCCGCGCTGACGCAACGAACCGTATTTGGGGCCCCTCTCTGATGTGTCTGTAGATGACCCCTGTGTCGAACTGACCGCCGGCATGAACGCAATAGTGCGTTTCCTCGTGCCAGATGAACGGAATAGATCGATACGACCAGTACACCGTAAATTCGGACGCGACAGGCGTATCGTTCGTGTAGTGGACGTTGGCGACTACGTCTTGGTCTGGTTTATCCCTGAGAAATCCAGCGTTCGGCAACGGCGGTTGCGAGCCCGTTGGGGCTAAGAGCGTTCCTTGTTGGGCACAGCCTGCAATACCGAGTGCCAAGGCCAAACAAAGTAGGCGAGACATAAGGGTTCCTTCGCCCGCAGGCAAGCGGCTCCCCTCCCGTATCCCGGCGGCTTGGCGCGCACGCGCTCGTCTCCAAGCAGGTTGTTCGCAAACCAATGCAACCGGCTAATCGTAGCGTAGGGTCCCCGAGACCGGGTCGGTCCATCCCGAGCTTGTCGAAGGACGAGTGGGAGGCGAACACGCGATCCGTGTCATCCTGAGCTTGTCGAAGGGCGAACCGTGACGAAAGCAACGGGAATAGCGACCGACGCACCGCACCCGGCGCGGCGCGCTCTGACGCTGGCGGCGCTCGCTACGCTTCTAGCCGTCACGCCGGCGCCGCCGGCGATGCCCGAGCCGTCGGGCGCCTCGAACATCGCAGCGATCTCGACCGGCGTCGCCACGTCCGCCCTGACGGTCCAATCCATTCCCGGCATGCAGATCGGCATCGTCCGCGACGGCCGGACCGTGCTCGATCGAGGATACGGCGTCCAGAACGTCGCGACGCAAAAGCCGGTCGGCTCCGATACGATCTTCGAAATCGGTTCGATAACCAAGCAATTCACCGCGGCCGCGATCCTGCAGTTAAAGGAACAGGGAAAACTGCAGCTCACGGACCGCTTGGCGCAGTACGTGCCCGAATACGCTCCCGGCAAGGACGTCACGATCGAGCAACTCCTGACGATGACGAGCGGCATCCCCGATCATATCAACGATCCGCCGAACGCCGTCAAACTCATCTCGAGCAGCACCGGCAGCCTCGAAGAGTCGCTCGCCCTAATCAAAGGCATGCCGCTGCATTTCAAACCCGGGACGCAGCAGGAGTACAGCAACACCAACTATCTGCTGCTTGGAGCGATCGTCGCCCGCGTCTCTAAGCTCTCGTACGGCGACTACATCGCGCGGAACATCTTCGTGCCGGCGCACATGACGCACAGCGCGTTCCTTAAGGACGAGAACGTCGTGCCGAACATGGCGGCCGGGTACGAGGTGACGAACGAGGCGACGCTCAGGAAGGCAGGCCAGATCGGTTACGGCTGGTCGGGCGGCGCGGGCTCCATCATATCCACGGCCGGCGATATGGCCAACTGGGACCAGGCATTCTTCTCCGATAAAATCGTCTCGGCCGACGACGTAGCGCTGGCCACGACTCCCGCCGTCGTCGCCGGCAAGCCCACCGACTACGGGTTCGGCTGGAGCATAGACACCGTTGACGGCCTCAAAGTGATCTCACACGACGGCGGCATGCTCGGGTTTACCGCGATCAACGACGTCTTTCCGACGCTCGGGCTGAGCATCATCGTTCTGGCGAACAATGGAAACGCCTCACCCGACGCGGTTGCTAAAAACATCGTCGCGCAGTTTGACCCAGCCTTTGCGAGCAACCGCAATACCGCAGATGCAGGCGAAGACCCGATGATAACCGCGCGGATCTCAAAAGTGTGGCTGCAACTCCATGAAGGCACGATTGACCGGTCGGTGCTCACCACGTCATTCAACAAAATCCTGACTGCACGCGTCCTCGGGTTCATGCACGGGCACTACGAGCGGCTTCTGAGCCGGTCGCCTCCGCTGCGATGGATATACAAAGGCCGGCAAGGTGCAGATGGCGGAGCGACGATCTACACCTATCGCGTTCTCTTTAAGGACGATGTCGCTTTGAGCGTCGTCGCGACGGTTGCGAAAGGCGGTCAGATCGCCGGCTGCGACACGGAATACGACTAACTCGTGGCCTCCGGCTTCCAAACTGCTCCCGGACTCGACAGCCCGCGGTAGTCCCTCCGTTCGCCGCCGCGTGCAACGGGCCCCACCCGCAGAAGCGCCGAAACGAGGCCGAACCGTGGAGTTTACGATCCGCCCGCGTGCCTTGAGCGATCTCTTCGCGGAGCGCTCGTTCGATCCGCTGCACGACGAGGCGGGTTCGTTCTGGAGCGTCGCGCAGATCGCGCGCTTGCCCGACGTTCCTTCGAAGCTCGAAGGGGCGCGGCTGCGCGTGCTGCTGCCCGCGAGCGAAGTCTCCGCGCAAACGCAGATGCAGATCGAACGCGCGCTCGCGCGCTACTGCGCGCACGAAATCGCGGACGCGCGGATGCGGTTGGCCGTCTGGCGACGCCGAGCCGGCATCCTGCTCGCGTGGAGCCTCGGGTTCTTTGCCGTGAGTCTGCTCTTGAGCACGGGCGTGCAGCAGGCGACGTTTCTGCCGGAGGCGGCGCGTACGCTGGCAAGCGAGACGCTCATCATCGCCGGCTGGGTGATCATGTGGCTGCCGATGGACGAGCTGATCTGGGGTTGGCTGCCGATCCGCGATCGGCAGCGAATGTTTCGCGCAATAGGCTCGATGCGCGTAACCGCCGAAGCGGCATCCGACTAGGCTATCAGCGAGGAGTGCATGCGATGATTTGGCAGCGAACGAACCTGGCCGCCGCGGCGGTCCTCGCCGTGCTCGCAAGCGGATGCGCCGGCGAGAGCGGGCCCACCGGCCCGGCCGCGATGCCTCCTGCGTCGACGTCGCTCGCGCGCCACACCGGTAGCTGGATCTCACCCGAGGCAAAGAAAGCGAAGGCGCTGCTCTACGTCGGGGACCCCACCGGCAGCCCGTCGTACGGCGGCGTCATAGATATCATCTCGCTGCACGGATCGCAGTACTCGCTCGTCGGCCAAATCGAGGACGACAACTCGCCCGAAGGCATGACGACCGATGCCGCCGGCAACCTGTACGTTGCCGACCTGGGCGTCGCCACCGAAGGCCCGGCGGTCGGCGACATTAAGGTGTATCCGAAAGGCTCCACCGTTTACTCGCGCTACATCGTTCCGGGAAAGTGGGCGCCCTACGATATCGCCGTCGGCGCGGACGGCACGATGTACGTGGCGAACATCGCGCCGCGCGTCAGTTTCTCGCCGGGATCGGTCTCGGTCTATCCGCCTTCGGCAAGCCAGCCTTCGCGCGTGCTGCATCTGCACAACTTCCAGGTTGACGGCATCACCCTTCACGCGAACACGAACACGATCTACATCTCGTATCAGACCAACTCCAGTGCGGGAAATATCGCGGAGTTCAAGCACGCGCGCGGCAAGGCGGTCAACCTCGGCGTGAGCTACTCCGAGCCGTGGGCCATTCTCGAAGACGGCAGCGACGATCTGCTGGCGCTCGACGGAAGCGGCACGATCGAAGTGTACGCCGAGGCGACCGGCAAGCTCGTGCAGCAGATCGCGGTACCGGGCGGCGCCGCCTGGGAGGCCTTCAACAGCGATCGCTCCGAGTTGTTCGTCTCGAACTTCCAGCAGGTGGAAGTCCTCAGTTATCCGGCCGGCAGCGTGATCGGAACGATTAACGAGGGCTGGAGCAAGGCGAACTATCCGACCGGCATCGCCTACTGGCCGCCCCCGCGCTGACGGCGGCGCCGGGCTAGCGACGCAGCCAAAGGCCGAGCGCGCCGGCGTACAAGACGAGGCCGAGCGCGGCGCGCAAGGGGCGCTGCGGCAGGCGGTGCGCGAGCGCCACGCCCAGGCTCACCGTGCAGACCGCTCCCAGCCCCAAAGCCAAGCCCGTGCGCCAATCCGCAAAGCCTGCGATCGCGTAGGTCGGAATCGCGATCGCGATCGCCGGCAGCACGACCGCAAGCCCCATCCCCTGCGCCTGCGTTTGCGTGAATCCGCAGAACAGCGCGAACAACGGGATCGTAAACGTGGCTCCCCCGACGCCGAAAAGCCCCGACGAGAAGCCGCCGCCCGCTCCGAGCAGCGGCACGTAGCGCAGGCGCACTCTGCGGCTAGGCGCAGGCTGCCAGAAGAGGCTGCACAGCGTGAAGGTCGCCAGAACGGCGAGAAAGATTGCAAAGCCTCTGCGCATCGGTTCTTCCGGCAGGTGCACGGCCAGGCGCGCGCCGATCCACGTGGCGGCAGCCGAGCCGGCAGCCGTCGCCGCGACGATGCCGGCGCCGAGCCGGTTTCGGCGTGCGTAGTGCCAGAGCGCGATAATGCCGATGGGCAGCTGCATGACCAGGCTCGTGCCCTGTGCCAACTGTTGGCCGAATCCGAGCATGGCCAGAAGCGGCACGGCGACGACGCCGCCGGTGATCCCGAGCATGCCGCCGACGATGCCCAGCCCAATCCCGAGCAGCAGATCGAGCGCTAGATTAGCCGGCGTCCACACATGCGTTCCTCTTGGGCCGCAGCCCGACCGTCCCTTTTCAACTCGAACCTTACGGGCACCTGAAAAATCGGGAGGAAAGGCAAGCGGGGGCGCGCATTCTTCGTAGCATGCACTCGCTCTTTAGCGTGGACATATTCCCGAAGGACTAGTTTTTCTTCAGAACTAGCTATTGGAAGGAGCTCCAACGTGCGTTTAAGCCTCCTCTGTGCGGGCGCCGCGCTCGCCTTGGGCCTAACTCTCTCAGCGTGTTCCAGCGGTACGGGTTCGTCGGCGGCTATGCCGTCAACGGGGGCCCAAGCCTTCGTAGCGGGCGGATCTCACATCCCCGGACTGACCACTCGCCTGATGCCGGGCGTCAAGATGCTTACGGGCCCCGCCTGCAATACGAGCATCTACGTGTTCTGCATCGTCGTTACGCCGGGCAACTCCGGCCCCTACGTAGAGACGTCGGCCGGCAGCGGCTATCAACTCTACAACGCGGCGTACATAACGAAGGCGAAGAATGGCAAGTTAGACAAGAAATTCAAGACCTACTTCTCGCCGGATCCGGGTAACCCGACGTATCAGTACATTGACTACAAGGGCAAGAACCCGAAACAACCGACGGCAGTGAAGTGGAACGACTACTATTGCATCGGATTCTCGGCCAGCACGTGCACGGGTAAGACCTACACGTTCATCATCGGGATCTCGCTGACTCCCGCGACCTAGCCGAAAGAACGGCCAAACGGAAGGAGGGTCGGGCGTCGCTCGGCCCTCTTTTACGTCTCGTCGCGCGCGCAGCGAAAGCCGATGTGCGACATGCCGGTATCTATCATCTGCGGCGAGCGCGCGGCCGGGCGAAAGCGCAGGCAGTACTCCGGCGAGCAGAGGAACGATCCGCCTTTGAGAACCTTGCGCGGAATGCGAAACTGCGGCTGCGCGGGGTCGTAACTGAGGTCGCGTGCCTGCGGAGAGCAGCACGGCGCGGTGATCTCGTCGCGGTCGCGTACGTACCAATCGCTGGTCCACTCCCACACGTTGCCGGCCATGTCGTAGAGGCCGTAGCCGTTCGGCGCAAACCGGCCGACCGGCATCGTGCCGGGGCCGTGGCGCGCGGTGCTCTTCCACGGGAAGTTGCCCTGCCAGGTGTTCGCGGCCGTGCCGGGCGCTGGCATGTCGTCGCCCCACACGAAGTTTTTTCCGTCGAGCCCGCCGCGCGCGGCGTACTCCCACTCGGCCTCGGTCGGCAGCCGCATCCCGGCCCAACTCGCGTACGACTCCGCGTCTTCGTAGGCGACGTGCACGACCGGATGATCGGGTTTTGACTCGACCGAACTGCCCGGGCCGTTCGGATGCTTCCAGCACGTGCCCGGGACCCACGACCACCACTGCGAGTAGTCGTTGAAGTTGACCGGCCCTTCCGTCATGTGGAAAACGAGCGATCCGGGAACGAGGTTTTCGGGGGGTGCGCCCGGATACTCGGCCGGATCGAGCGGACGTTCGGCCACCGTCACGTATCCGGTCTGCCGAACGAACTTCGCGAACTCATCGTTCGTCACGGTGTGCGGCGCGATCCCAAAGGCGGCGACGCGCACCTCGTGCACGGGGGCTTCCTCGGGATAGAAGCGGTCCGAGCCCATACGGAAGACGCCGCCTTCGATCCGGATCGTCCCCTCGGCCGCTACTCATGGTGGAACTCGGCGGCCAAGCCTTCGCCCAGCCGGTCGCGCTCCTTCTCGCCTGCGTTCAAGCCCTCCGGCTCCCACGGTTCCCACTCTTCCCAGCCCAGCGCCTGCGAGGTCAAGCGGAATCCGAATCCGACGAAGAACGCGATCGCGGTTGCCGGAACGACGTCCATCCCGAATGCTTGATTGCAGACGACGTACGCGGTTCCGGTCAGCGCCGCCGCCGTCACGAAGAACTCCCCGCGCACGAGCTGTTTGGGAACCACTAAGCACGCCGTGTCTATGAGCCACCGCCCGGCGGTCGTCGCGATGATGCCGATGATCACGGCCGCGATGTAGCCCAAGTGCGCGGAGAGCGCCGCCTGCGTGCCGACGATCGCGTACCACGGCAGCGAGAACGCGGTCATGAATTGGAACAAGCCGTCCTTGAATCGCACGGCCACGCCGTAATCTATAAGCAGCGCGAGGGCCGCCGCGACGGAGCAGAGGATGAGGTACCACGGGTTCTCGAGCGGGGCCGGAATCTTGTTGACGAGCAGATCGCGAACGATGCCGCCGCCGATGCCGCCCGCGTAGGCCAGAATGATGACGCCCATGAACGTGAAGTGCTTGTAGTGGTCCGGGCGGCGCGCCAGCAGCGCACCGTTGAAGGCGTTCGTCGTGGCGGCGATCAGCGAGATGTAGTCAACCGTCGTGAACGTCCAGATGCCGAACTTCGAAAAAATCAGTGGCGTCACGAACCCTCCTCTCGCGTCGTTCCGAACCTTGATGCGCCCTGGGCGGTACCGGCCGCGCCTTGGAAAACCCTGCCCGGCCCGCTCCGAGAGTTTTTTCACCTTTCCGGCGTTGAGTAGAGGTAGGGGCGGTCAGAGTGCGGCCGCCCCGTACGCTTGCGGCCGGGTGCATGGAGTGCGCCGGACGGCCTCGAAGCAGCTTGGCCCTATGATGAAGAGCGAGGTCCAGCCGGCCGCCCTCACCGTCGAGCGCGAAGGTGCCGTGGCGATCGTTACGTTGACCAATCCGCGCAAGCGCAACGCCCTCTCCCTGGCCACGATGCGCGAGCTCGATGCCGCCTTCGCGGCGATCGCCGCGGACGCGACCGCCCGCGCGATCGTGCTGCGCGGCGAGGGGCCCGCGTTCTGCGCCGGGCACGACCTGCGCGAACTCGTGGATCGCGACGTTGCCGCCTACCGCGAGATCTTCGAGGCGTGCATCGCGCTGATGGCGCGCATGACGGCGATCCCGCAGCCGATCATCGCCGAAGTCGCGACCGTCGCAACCGCGGCGGGGTGCCAACTGGTCGCCGCCTGCGATCTCGCGGTGGCTTCGACCGAAGCGACCTTCGCGACGCCGGGGGTGCGGATCGGTCTGTTCTGCAGCACGCCGATGGTCGCGCTCACCCGGGCGATCGGGCGCAAGCGCGCGATGGAGATGCTGCTCACCGGGGAATCCATTGACGCGCAGACCGCGCTCGCATGGGGGCTGGTCAACCGCGTCGTCGAGCCCGAGCGCCTGCACGGCGAAGCGATGGCGCTCGCCGAAAAGATCGCGGCCTCGAGCGCTCGCGTCGTCGCGATCGGCAAGGAAGCGTTCTACGCACAGCAAGATCTGGATCAAGCGGCCGCCTACGAATACACGAAAGAGATCATGACCGCCAACGCGCTCGAACCCGACGCGCACGAAGGCATCGCCGCCTTTCTCGAGCGCCGGCAGCCGGAGTGGCGCGCTTAGAGGGGATGGCCCGCGGCGGTTGAAGCCACGGAGTCCGCAGTGCTCGATGCGTGGGCCGCGAGCGCGTGCGATGAGCCGAAAAACGTCGCCCACACCCGGTATGCGCGACCCGACAAAAAGGGACCCGCGCGTACGCGACGGCAAGGGGGCTCGCCTTTTGGCGAGCCCCCTTGTGATTCCCAACGCCGGGGAGAGAAACCGGCGCGTCGGTCGAACTACAACGCCCTCGTGACGTTTTTTACACCGCGGACGCGCTACGCGGCCGCCATCTTGGTCGTTGCACTCATCGCCGGTCTGGCCGTGGCCGCCTTTAGAGTCCGCGTCGAGTCGCAGACCCGGCGGGTCGAGCTGGCGATGGACTTCACCGACTTCTCGGCGCTGGCACGATCGTACGACTACAACCCGGCCGCCTTCCTCATAGCGCTGCGGCGCGCCGGGCTCACCTCGCTCGCCCTTAGCGAGGAGCTCGGCGCGAACATCGGCAACGACGGCCGGGCCTACGTGACCACCGGCGCGGCGCTGCTCAATGGGGCGGCTCTGGCCCCGGTCGCGGACCCGACGCTGGCCGCGCTCGTCCGCTCCAAGCGGATAGACGCCGGAGCGGTCTACCTGATCGTCTTCGATCCGGCCACGTACCTGCGCTACCGCTCGCAGCTGGCCTTGCACTTCAGCCCGCGCAGCGTCCGCGTGCTGCGCGCCTCGCGCCCGTGGCTGATCGAAGTGCGCACGCAGATAGACTACTTCAATAGCCTCGCGTTCGGCATTCCGGCCGATCAGCTCGCTTTGGCCCACCGGCTCGGCCTGCTCGCCGTGCCGCGCCTGCAGAACGACGAGCGTTTCGGCGCGGCGCAGATAGACGCGATCTTCGACGGCCTCGTGCGGCAGGATCCGAAGATTTCTACGGTTATTTTCTCCGGGCTCAGCAACGCGGTGCTCGGCTACCCCGATCATCTCGCCGATACGGCGGCCGCGATCGAGAGGCACGGCTTCAACTTCGGCTCGATCGAAACGTACGATCCGAGCCAAGTGCAGAAGGGCAACGACGCACTGGCCAAACTCGTGCCTGGGCGCACGGTGCGCGTGCAGGCGATCGCCAAGACCGAACTCGACAAGATCAAGATAGACGAAGCGGTCGCGCGGTACGTGCTGGGCGCGCGCGAGCGTAACGTGCGCGTGATCTACCTGCGCCCGTGGCTCCATCAGGACGGCGACCTTTCGATCGAAGCGACGAACGTCGAGGTCGTCAAGGAGATCGCGAGCGAACTGCGCGGCGCCGGGATGCGTCTGGGCCGCGCGACGCCGATCCCCGCCTACCGTGGGAACAACCGGATCCTCGTCGGGCTCGTGGCGCTGGCCGTGCCCTCGATCTTCGTGCTCCTGCTCGAAGCCTTCGGCTGGTATCGCCGCAATCTGGCGATCGCGGCCTACGCGCTCACCGTGCTGCTCTACGTCGCGGGCGTCCTGACCCATCACGATGCGTTCGCCCGATCCGCCATCGCGCTCGTTGGAGCCCTGCTCTTCGCGGTCGCCGCGCTGCTGAGCCTCATTCCCGCTTGGAACGAGACCCCGGCGCCCCGGATCGGCTCGCAGCTTCTGCGCAGCATCGGCTGGGCGCTCGTCGCGACCGGCGTCGCTTTGCTCGGCGCGCTCGTCGTCGTCGGACTGATGAGCTTTCCCCTGGCGATGGAGGAAATCGAGCGTTTTCGCGGGGTGCGGCTCGTGCTCGCACTCCCGCCGCTGCTCGCGCTGCTGCTCTACGTCTTCGACAAGCGCTTCGGCTCGGGAACGCAGCGCGCGCAGGACGTCTGGCTCTCGCCGGTGCTCACGTACCAACTGCTCGCCGGCATCGCGGTCGTGGCCGCCGGCGCGCTCATGCTCGTGCGCAGCGGCAACGAGAGCGACGTGAGCCCGTCGCAGTTCGAACTGGCGCTGCGCCACACGCTCACGCACGTGCTGAGCGTTCGCCCGCGCTTCAAGGAGTTTCTCATCGGCGTTCCGTGCATGATGCTCGTGCCCGCGCTGATCGCGCGCCACCGCCGCGCGGTCGGGTGGCTGCTCGCGCTGGGCATCGGGGTGGGCGTGGGCGACGTCGTAGACACCTTCTCGCACCTGCACACGCCGGTGGAGATCTCGCTGCTGCGCATCGTCAACGGCCTCGTCGTCGGCGCGGTCCTCGGCGCGGTCGCGATCTGGCTCTATCGCCGCGTGCCCGCAGCATCGGGGTGATAAGTGCGGGTGCTCCTCTCCGGTTACTACGGGTTCGGAAATTTCGGCGACGAGGCGCTGCTCGCGGTGATCGTCGAACGTCTGCGCCGTCGCTTCGGTCCGCTCGAGCTCGACGTGCTCAGCGCGACGCCGCAGGCAACCGCCGCGGCCTACGGCGTCGAGGCGACGCCGCGTTGGGATTGGCCGGCCATTCGCGCCGCAATTCGCCGCGCCGACGTCGTGCTCTCCGGCGGCGGCGGACTGCTGCAAAACGCGACGAGCCTGCGCAGCCTGCTCTACTATGCGGGGGTTCTGCGCGAGGCGGTCCGAGCGAAGCGCAAGACGATGATCTTCGCGCAGTCCATCGGCCCGCTCGATCTTTGGGGGCGCCTGGTGGTCGGACGTTTCTGTAAGGGCGTGGATCGCGCGACCGTGCGCGACGAACGCTCGCGCGCGCTGCTCGGTGCGATCTTGCCTGCGACCGCGGTGGAACGCACGGCCGACCCGGTCTTCCTGTTCGAACCGGCCGAGGACGTGGATCTGCGCGCGGAAGGCCTGGGGCCCGAGAGCGGCGCCTACGCCGTCGTGAGCGTGCGCAAAGTCCCAGGCAGCCGCGACGCGATCGCCGTCGTCGCCCGTGCGGTGGACCGCTTGGCGCAGCGGCACGGCGTACGCGCCGCGTTCCTGCCGCTGGCCGGCGCCGCGGATGCGGCCGTCTCGACCGACGTCATCCGCGCCTGCGCGTCGAGCCCGGTGCTCTTGCCGGAGTGCGCGCCCGCGCACGCCGCGGCGATCCTGCGCGGGGCGCGGTTCGTCGTCGGGATGCGGCTGCACGCGCTCATCCTGGCGGCCGGCTGCGCGGTGCCGTTCCTGGCGCTCGCATACGATCCGAAGGTGAGCGCGCTCTGCGAGGAGCTGGCCTATCCGCTCGATCCGCTCTGGTCGGCGGGCGCGCCGCGTTTGGACGATGCGGGCGTGGACGCGCTCGTGGATCGCCTGGTCGCCGAGCGCGAGCCCCTCGAGGCGCTGCTGCGGGCCCAGGCCGCAATCGCGCGCGCCGCGGCCGAGCGCAACTTCGACGCCTTCGGCGAACTCATGGGATCGTAAGTGACGGACGTGGATTATCGCTCGACCTTGAATTTGCCCAAGACCGACTTTCCGATGAAGGCCGAGCTGCCCAAGCGCGAGCCGGAGCGCGTCGCCTGGTGGCGCGAGCACCGCTCGTACGAGCGGCGCTTGGAGCGCAACGCGCCCAATGGCGCTTGGATACTGCACGACGGGCCGCCGTACGCGAACGGCGAGTTGCACATGGGGCATTTTCTGAACATGGTCCTCAAGGACGTCTTCGTGAAAATCGCCCTGCTCGACGGCAAGTACGCCAAGTTCGTCCCCGGCTGGGATATGCACGGCTTGCCGATCGAGTACGAAACGCTCAAGCATCTAGGTATCAAGGATTTCCACTCGATAGATCCGCTCGAACTGCGCGAGCGCTGCAAAGAGCGCGCGCTCTACTGGCTCGACCGCCAGCGCCGCGATCGCGTGCGCATGGGCAACTTCGGTTTCTTCGACACGCCGTACCGCACGATAGACCCGCAGTTCGAAGCGACGATCGTCAACGCGATCGCCGATTTGGCCGAGCGCCAGCAGATCTACAAAGGCTTGCGCTCCACGCTCTGGTGCGTTCACGACGAGACGGCGCTGGCCGAAGCCGAGATCGAGTACGAGATGAAGCGCTCGCCCTCGATCTACGTGCGTTTCACCGCGAACGCCGCGCAGCGGGAGAAGCTCCTGCAAGCGTTCGGGTCCGGCCACCCTTCGACAAGCTCAGGGTGACACTGCCGTTTCGTTTCTCATTTGGACCACGACGCCGTGGACGCTGCCGGCGAACGTCGCGATCGCGCTGCGTCCCGACGCTTCCTACGGCCTGTACCGCGTCGGCGGCGAACTGCTGATCGTCGCCGAGGCGCTCGCGCAGGCCGCGCTGGGCGAACGTTTCGCCGAAGCGACGCTGCTGGCGAGCGCTCGCGGCGACGCGCTCGACGATCTGGCCGTGCGCCACCCGTTCCTGGACCGCGACTCGGCGATCGTGCTCGCGAACTACGTGGATTTGGAGACCGGCACCGGCGCCGTGCACACCGCGCCGGGCCATGGCGCCGACGACTTCGACACCGGCGTGAAGTACGGCTTGCCGATTCTCAACCCGGTAGATGCCGCCGGGCGCTTCACGCTCGATGCCGGCCCGTACGCCGGTCAGCACATCTTCAAAGCAAACGCGCAAATCGTCGAAGATCTGCGCGCGAGCGGCGCGCTCTGGAGCGCGGCCGAGTACGAACACTCGTATCCCCACTGCTGGCGCTGCCACAACCCGGTGATCTTCCGCGCGACCTCGCAGTGGTTCATCGCGATGGATCAGAACCTGCTGCGCGCGCGCACGATGGACGCGATCGAAGGCGTGGAGTACACGCCGGCCTGGGGGCGCTCGCGCCAGCGCCAGATGATCGAGACGCATCCCGAGTGGTGTCTCTCGCGTCAGCGCACCTGGGGGACGCCGATCCCGGCCCTCGTCTGCCTCGGCTGCGGCGAGTCCCTGCTCGATCCGCAAGTGGCGCGGCTCGCCGCCAAGCGCTTCGGCGAGGCGGGTGCGAGCTCGTGGTGGAGCGATCCGGTCGAGGTCTATCTTCCCGCCGGCTTCGCCTGCCCGCGCTGCGACGGCGTCAGTTTCGAGAAAGAGAAGAACATCGTAGACATCTGGTTCGAGTCGGGCGTGACGCATCTGGCGGTCCTCGGCCGCGACGGTATGCCCTGGCCGAGCGATCTCGTGCTCGAAGGCGGCGATCAGTATCGCGGCTGGTTCCGCAGTTCGCTCGTCACGAGCGTCGCAATCAAAGGTCGCGCGCCGTACCGGCGCGTCATGAAGAACGGTTGGGTGAACGACGAAGAGGGGCGTCCGATGTCTAAGTCGCGCGGCACCGGGATAGACGCGCGCGATGCGATGGATCGCTGGGGCGCCGACGTCCTGCGCCTGTGGGCGATCTCCGTCGAGCCGGTTGACGACGTCCGCTTCGGGCCCAACGTCGTCGAGCAGGTCGGCCGCGTCTATCGCAACCTGCGCAATCGCGTGCGCTTCATGCTCTCGAACCTCGCCGGCCTTGAGGAGGGCGGCCTCGTCGCGCGCGAGGCGATGGAGCCGCTGGACCGCTTGGCCTGTAACGTCGCCGACGCGTTCGTGGCGCAGGTGAAGGAGGCGTACGACGCGCGCGAGGTGCACGATGCCTACCTGCGGATCGTCGAGTTCGAGAGCGCGATGTCCGGCCTCTACTTCGACGCGCTCAAGGATCCGCTCTACTCGCGCGCCGCGAGCGACCCGCGCCGACGCAGCGCGCAGTCGGCGCTGCTGCATATTCTCGGGCGGTTCCTCGTCGCGCTCGCGCCGGTGCTCTCGTTTACGGCCGAGGAGGCGTGGCAGTTTCTGCCGGCGCCGCTGCGCGGCGACGCGCAGAGCGTCTTCGACACCTCGTTCAACGTCGGCCGCAATCACGCAGCCTCCTTCGGCGAGGATCTCGCGCTCTGGCAAGAGCTGCGCGCCCTGCGTGCGCGCGTCGCGGCCAGCGAGAGCCCGCGCGATTTCGAGGCGCGCCTGCGCTTGGTCGTCAAGCCGGAGTTCTATCGCCGGCTCAGCGCGCTGGGCGAGGGGTTGCGCGAGGCGCTGGTGGTCTCGCAGCTCGCGCTGGAAGAAGATCCCGGCAACGAAGACGGCAGCGACGTGGTCGCATTCGATCTCTCGCCCGCGCAGGGCGAGAAGTGCGTGCGCTGCTGGAAGTATCGCGAACTGGGCACCGACCCCGATCATCCCGCGATCTGCGCCGAATGCGCGACCGTCGTGCGCGCGCTAGCCTAGCGGGACGAGGACCAGCGCCCTTCCGCCCCCGCGGTCTGCCCGCTACGGGTTGCCGGCCGGGAAGACGAACGTATCTACGGGGTACACGAGCAGCCCCTGCCCGATCGAACCCTCCTGATAGCCTGTCGCGACCTGGACATCCAGGCCCAGGTGCGACCCGGCGTCACCCACCCAGATGTTTTGCCCCGGGCGGTCGTACGAGAGGCCGATCGGGTCGCCGAAACCGCCGATCGTCCGATACGGCGCGCACGCCTTCTTGATCAGGCAGGACGCTTTGAAGAATTCGATGCCGAGGTACTGATCCATGATGGCGATGGTCGAGCCGTGGATGCGGATGCCGCCGGAGTACGGGATATTGTGCGCGCCGGAGTCCACGATTTTCTTGCCGTCGTAGGTGGCGATGTGCACGTAGCCTTCGTAGTCGAGGTACGAGTACCAGAGTTTGTTCTTCTTGTCGCAGGTGACGAAGCGTCCGCTGAAGATGTTCGGGTCGGGAACGCTCCCGCCCGCGGTCGTCGAACCGTGCGCGTAGCTTAGGATGTTGCCTTGGCCGTACAACGTGTCGTAGATGTTCGAGACCCACACCGTTCCGTTGGGACAGACGGCAACGTCCACGGGGAACTCGCTAGGATCGGCGAGCACGTACGCCGCCGTGTACGTGTTCGGGGTGTAGACGTTGACTTGCGAGTTGCCCGTGCTCGCCACGTAGAGGTTGCCCTTCTTGTCGGCGTCCATGCCCTGCGGGTTGACGACGTCGGTGATCGTAGCCATGAGCGCGCCGTTTATTTGAGGCTGGAACTGGTAGACGGCTCCCGAGTTCCCCTCGCTCGGACCGTAGTCCGAGACGAAGACCGACGGCGTCCATTTCCCCGTTGCGGGCCGTAGACGAGGGGTAACGGCGGCGGGCCGCGGCGCCCGGAACGGCACGAACGAATCGGGCCGGCCAGCGTACGTGAGCGGCACGCCGCTTCGGCTCGCGTCGACCTGTTGCACAAACTGCACCGCACCGTGCCCAAGCCGCGCGACGCAGCGGTTCGCTCGCTGGTCGATCGCCTGACGTTCGAACGCGAAGCGGAAGGCCGGACGGCCGAGCCGGCGGGCTGGCTGCTCTCTTCCATTGACGCGGCCTTCGAGCGCTACGCGCAGCGCGGCACGGTCGTGCTGCTGCTCGAAGACGTGCATTGGGCCGACAGCTCGACGCTACGCGTGCTCTCCATCATCGCCGAGCACCTTGCGAGCCGGCGCATCCTCGTCGCGCTTACGTACCGGGTTGACGATCTGGCGGCGGACCGGCATCGGCAGAGCGAGTTGGCAAAACTGCTGGCGCGGCGGTCGGTCACGCAACTATCCCTCGCGCCGCTCGAAATTCTCGGCCGTGCACGCCTTGCTCCAAGCGGCCGCAGCGCCGCACGAAGCGCTCGACGCCGCGACGGTGGCCGACATCGTGCGGCGCAGCCGCGGCAACCCCTTCTTCGCTGAGAGAACTCACGGGCGCTGGCGGTGCGGACCGCGGGGGCTGCGGCCGCCGCGCTCGAGCAAAAGATCGGCGTGGCGCTGGCCTCGCTCGGGCGCTTCAAGTCGGGGATATCCCGGCTGCGGCGCGCGCGCGATCTCTACTGGGAAGCCGGCGATTATGCCGGCTTCAGGCGGAACACCTCGGCGCTCACGGGTTTACTGTACAATTCCGGCGACACCGCGGGAGCGATCGACATCTACCGCCGGGCGCTCGCATCGCTGGAAGAAAAGCTTCCGCGCGCCGAACTCGACAAACTGCGCGCTCACGCCGCTTACGAGTGTGTCGCGGCCCTCGACTTCGATTTTGCCTTGAGCTTGGTGGAGGGTATCGAACCGCAGGCGGAGAGCGAGACGGCAGCCTTCGCGCACATGGCGAGTTTCAAGATTGCGGCGATGCGAGGCGACGTCCCCGGGTGGCGGCATCACGCAGAGAGCGCACTGGCGTCCGCGGCGGCGCTGCCGCCGGACGATCGCATAGACTACATCGTGCACTGCCAGATCGCGCTCGACGCGGTCGGACTGGGCGAGGTGCGCGCGGCCCGCGAGCAATTCGACGCCGCCCTATCGCATGCGATCGTGCCGCAGGATGAGTTTCGCTACCTCGCGCGCGCGGCATCCGCCTTCGAGCATACGTTGCGCGGCGATTTTTCGGCGGCGGCGGAGTTGCTCGAGGCCGTGGATGCGGCGGGGATGGAGAACTATGCCGTTCTCGTGCACAGGAAGCTGGCGCAGTACGCGCTCGGCATCTGTTCGGGCGACGACGCGCGCCTGCGTCGGGAGGACACCGAGTCGTTCCTGCGCTACGGGCTCGAGCGCGGCATGAAGTTGGCGATCGGGCTCGTCGGCGGGCCGTACGCGTGGGCGCTCGGCGTGAACGGCGCGACCGACGAGGCAGCGGCGTGGATCCGCCGCATCGCGCGCGTGCTGCCGGGGCCGCATCGCTTCGCGTTCGCGTTCCTGGCGGCCGCGCAGTTCGGCGCGCACGCCGACGTCGTCGCGATGCGCCGGCTGTTGGCGGACGGCGCGTCCCGCCCGCACGACCGCGTTAACGCGGCCGTGCTCGGCTTGTTCGACGCTTTTGCGGGCCGCCGCGGTGCGATAGCGTGCGACGTCCGGGAGCGCGCACTCGCGGCCGCCGCCGGTTTCGAAGCCATCGGCTGGCCTTGGTTGGAGGCGCGCGCGTACGAACTCGCGGGCGAGTTGAAGTGCGCCTTGGACGCGTACCGCGCGCTCGGCGCGGTCCGCGACGTGCGAAGGATGGAACAAGGCGCGGTGGACGGCGCCGGCGTCCTCTCGCCGCGCGAGCGCGAGGTTGGCAGACTTGTCGCCTCCGGGTGCACGAACGACGAGATCGGCCGGATTCTGTTAATCAGCGCACGCACGGTCGAGAAGCACGTCTCGGCCGCGCTGTCTAAGTTGAAGCTGCGCTCGCGAATGCAACTCGGCCGGCTGCTCGCGGAACGCGACGGCCGCTCCGGCGGCGCCGGCGAGCCCGGACGCGCCTAGGCGCTCTGCGCGAACGTCGGCCAAGAGCCGGCGTCGATCGCGGTGCGCGCTTCGCCCATGAGTGCGTTGAGCATAGACGTTGTGATAGGAGAGCAGGCGCGGCCCCAGCATCTCTTTGGCGCGGAAGAGATGGGCCAGATACGCGCGCGTGTACGTGGTGCAGGTCGCGCAGTCGCATCGCGGGTCCACCGGTGAGAAGTCGCGCGCGAAGGCGGCGTTGAGCAGGTTGAACTCGCCCTCGCGCGTCATCGCCCGGCCGTTGCGTCCGCAGCGCGTCGGGTAGACGCAGTCGAAGAGGTCCACGCCGCAGTCCACCGCGGCGATGAGATCCGCGACGGTGCCCACGCCCATGAGGTAGCGCGGTTTGGCCGGCGGGAGCAGCGCGGCCGTGCTGCGCGCGGTCGCGTAGAGTCTGCGCGCGCGTCTCGCCGACCGAGAGTCCGCCGATCGCGTACCCGGAAAGTCCAGCGCCACCAGTTCGCGCGCGCTGCGCTCGCGCAGCGCTTCGTCCAGGCCGCCTTGCACGATGCCGAAGAGCGCGGTGGTCTCGCTCGCGCGCGCGGCGGCGGAGCGCCGGGCCCAGAGCGTCGTCAGGCGCACGGCCGCTTCCAGTTCTTCCGGCGATGCGGGCAGTTTCACGCAGACGTCGAGCACCATCGCGACGTCGCTGCCGATCGCTTCTTGAAACGCGACGACGTTCTCGGGCGTGAAGCGGTGCTCGCTGCCGTCGAGGTGCGAGCGAAACGTGACGCCGTCGTCGTCAACGCGCCGCCGGCTCTCGAGGCTGAAGACTTGAAAGCCGCCCGAATCGGTGAGGATCGGACCGTCCCACGCCATGAAGCGGTGCAGGCCGCCCGCGGCTTCGATGCATTCCAGACCCGGGCGCAGCCAGAGGTGGTAGGTGTTCGCCAGTACGATCTGCGTGTGCGCCTCGCGCAGTTCGAACGGGGTCAGCCCTTTGACGGTAGCGGCCGTTCCGACGGGCATGAACGAAGGCGTCTCGACGACGCCGTGCGCGAGACGAAGCCTCCCCCGCCGAGCCGCCCCATCCCGCGCAACAACCTCAAACACTACCCTCGTGTCATCCTGACCCTTCTGTGTCATCCTGAGCCGTCTGTGTCATCCTGAGCCGTCTGTGTCATCCTGAGCTTGTCGAAGGACGCAACAGACGCACGGCATCAATGTACGCGGGCGGTGGCTCGAGCTCGAAGGCCATCTCCTCGCCGGTGCTCGGATGCCGAAACGCCAGACGCCAGGCGTGCAGCGCTTGGCCGGGCATCTCGAAGCGTGCCTCTTTTTTCCCGTAGAGCGGATCGTTGAGCACCGGATATCCGGCCGCGGCGAGATGCACGCGGATTTGGTGCGTCCGCCCGGTCTCCAGGCGGAACCGTAGTTCGGCGTGTTTGGGGAAGCGTTCGCGGATCTCGTAGTGCGTGATCGCCGGCTTGCCGTCCGGGGTGATTGCGAAGCGCAGGCGGTTGCGCGGATCGCGTCCGATCGCGCCCTCGATCTTGCCCTGCGCGTGCTCGGGCACGCCGCAGACCAGGCCCAGGTATTCGCGCGCGATGCGGCGCGCCTTCATCGCGCCGGCGAGCGCTTTGAGGCTCTCGTCGCGCTTGGCTACGACGAGCAGGCCGGAGGTGTCGCGGTCGAGCCGGTGCACGAGCCCGGCGCGGATCTCCTCGCCCGGCAGGCCCGAGCCGACGTGCGCCATCAGCGCGTTGACGAGCGTGCCGCGCACGGCGCCGTGCGCCGGATGCGTCACCATGCCGGCCGGTTTGTTCACGACGAGCAGGTCGTCGTCTTCGTAGACGATGTCGAGCGCGATATCCTCGGGCAGCGCGCGCAGTTCGCGCGCCGGCTCGATCTCGTAGGAGATGACGTCGCCGGCCTCGATCAGGCGGCTGGGTTTGGCGGCCATGCCGTTGATCGTCACGTCGCCGCGCTTGAAACTGCCCGCCACTCGCGAGCGCGGCGAACCCGTCAGTGCCGCCAGGAAAACGTCGGCGCGCTTGCCCGTCTGGTCAGCGGTTACGACGTGTAACAAGGCTTGAGATCAAGAGCAGCCCGACGCCGACGGTGATGCAAGAGTCGCCGACGTTGAAAATGTTCGGCCAGATGCGGTAGAAGTCTATGAAGTCTATCACGTAGCCGTAGTGCAGCCGGTCCACGATGTTGCCGATCGCGCCGCCCACGATCATGCCGAACGCGATGCGCACGACGAGCGACTTCGCGGCTGCGTCGCGGAAGCTGAACCAGAAGAGCACGAGCACCACGATCGCCATGCCGATCAGCATCACCGGGCTGTTGCCGAAGAGGCCGAACGCGCCGTGGAAGTTCCGCTCGTACGTCCACTTCAGGAAGTGCGGGATCACGAAGCGGCTCTCGCCGGGCATGAACGACGTGACGACCAGGTGTTTGGAGACCTGGTCGGCCCAGAGGACGAGAATCGCTACCGCTGCGACGAGGAGCGTGTTCGCTAAGTTAGATGTTTGGTTGCGGGACAAACTGATAGAACCATCCTGCGACGTTGAGAAATGCGTTGTTGACCAGAACGAGACCGACCGCTACGAGGAAGGCTCCGGAGGCGAACTCGATCGCCGGGAGCGCCGGTTTTATCCGGTCGAGCAGCGGGAGTATCGAACCGACCGCCAGCGCGACCAAGAGAAACGGAACCGCGAGCCCCAGAGAGTAGAACGAAAGCAGGTACGCGCCCTGCCAGCCTTGCTCTTGCGAGGCGATCGCGAGTATCCCGGCGAGGATCGGCCCGATGCAGGGCGACCACCCGGCCGCGAAGGCGATGCCGACCAGGGCCGAGGTCCAGATCGTGCGCCGGTTCCGGGTCAGGTGCGCGCGCTTGTCCATCATGAGCCAGGGAATCTGGAGCATCCCCATCATCTGCAGGCCCAGGACGACGACGAGTACCCCGCCGATCTGCGCGATGAGGGTGCGGTTCGCATCGAGCGCGCCGCCGATCTCGCTGGCTCCCGCCCCGAGCGCGACGAACACGAGGCTGAAGCCTGCGACAAAAGCAATGGCATGGAACATCGTCTGCATTCGTGCCGGCGCGCTCGCTTCCGCTTTGAGATCCTCCAGGCTCTCGCCCGTGAGCAGCGAGAGGTAGGCCGGCACGAGCGGGAGGACGCACGGCGATACGAAGGAAACGAGGCCTGCGAGGAAGGCGATGCCGGCTGAGATGTGCGAATGCTCGGGCACAGCCCGTCCTTCATTAGGTTCCCTCGCCTTCTCCTGGTGCGTCTAGCCGTTCGGCGCTCGAGACGCCCGATCTGTAGAGGTTCCAAAACCGCATGCAGCATTGGTTCACTTACCCGAACGTCAACCCGGTCGCGATCTCCCTAGGGCCGCTGAAAATCCACTGGTACGGCATCGCGTACCTCGTGGCGTTTCTCTGCGTCTACCTATGGATGAGCCGACCGGCCGGTTTGCGCCGGCTCGGTCTGACGAAAGCGCAGATTCAGGATTTTCTCTTCTACGCGCTGGTCGGCGTGCTCGTCGGCGGCCGCACGTTCTTCGTCATCAACGACATCATAAGCAAGCACGACGCGTCTTTTTACACTTCCAATCCCATCAACATCATCGCCGTCTGGAACGGCGGCATGGCCTTCCACGGCGGGCTCGTCGGCGTGCTCGTCGCGCTCGGGCTCTTCGTGCGCAAGCATCCGGGCTTGAAATACATCGTCATGGGCGACGAGATCGTGATGATGCTGCCGGTCGGCATCACGCTCGTGCGTCTGGTCAACTTCATCAACGACGAGCTCTGGGGCGACGTCTGCCGCCCGGACCGCCCGTGGTGCATGATCTTCCCCTCCGCGCCGCTCGTGGACGGCATCCCCGTCTATCGCCATCCTTCGCAGCTGTACGAAGCGATTCTCGACATCCTCACCCTGCCGATACTGCTGATCGTTTATCGGATGAAGCCGAAAGACGGCGTCGTCGCGTGGACCTGGTTCACGCTGTACGGCATCACGCGCAGCCTCGCCGAGCTCTGGCGCCAGGCCGATTTCACGCTCTTCGGGATCACCGGCGGCCAGCTCTACGCGCTGCCGATGATCGCCGTCGGCCTGATCGGCATCGTCTACTGCGCGACGCGGCCCGGGCCTCGCACCGATGCGGGCACGATCTCCGCGCGCTCTTGACCGCCGGCGACGTCGAGGAACGCTACCGCAGGCTGCGCGCCGAGATCGCCGAGGAGCTGGAGCGCTGCGGGCGCGATCCCGAGACGGTCACGCTGGTCGGCATCGGAAAGGGCCAGACGGCCGAGACGATCGCCCGCGCGATCCGCGCCGGCCTCACCGACGTCGGCGAGAACTACCTGCAGGAGGCGCGGCCTAAGCTCGCGCTCCTCCCGCCGGTCCGCAAGCACTTCGTCGGCCACGTCCAGACGAATAAAGCGAAGGCCATCGTCGAGACCTTCGACGTGGTGCAGAGCGTGGACCGCGTCGAAGCGGGCCTGGCCCTTTCGCGGGCCGCGGCGGCCTTGGGAAAGGAGCTTGCCGTGCTGCTGCAGCTGAACGTCTCGCCGGTCGAGCGTTTCGGCTGTCCGCCGGAAGAGGCCGAGCGGCTCGCCGGCGCCCTGCGGGCGGCGCCCGGCCTGCGCCTGGAAGGCGTCATGGCCATCGGGCCGCGCACGGAGGACCGCGAGGCGATTTGCAGCGCTTTCGCGCTCGCCGCCATGACGTTGGCACGCGTGGGTGGAAGTACGCTCTCAATCGGCATGTCGGGCGATTGGCGCGAGGCAGTGCGGGCGGGCTCGACGATGCTGCGGATCGGGGAGGCCGTCTTCGGCCGCCGAACGGGAGGCAAAGTGTGAGCATGTTCAGCAAAATCGGTTCGTTCTTCTCGATAAACGACGACGAAGCGGAGCTCTACGAAGACGACGCCGCGCCGAGCGGCCGGGTCGTTCCTTTTTCCAATGCAGGCCGCCGCGGCAGCCCGCAAGTGAGCGTCTTCTCGCCGCGCGGCTACCAGGACGTCGTCGAGATCGCGGACGCGCTGCGGAACCGCCAAGTCGTTATCGTCAACCTGCAGAACGCCGACCGCACGCTGCTCCAGCGCGTCGTTGATTTCACCTCGGGCGTCGCCTACACGATAGACGGCAAGATCCAAAAGCTCGCCGAGTCCATCTACCTGGTCGTTCCCGCCGGAGTGACCGTGAGCGCGGCCGGGCTGCGCGATTCGATGGCGGCCGACGGGACCTTCGATTTCATGACGAACAGGACGTAAGATGGAGAAGATCACACCGGTCGACATACAGCACAAGACCTTCAAGAAAGCGCTACAGGGCTACGACCGCGGCGACGTAGACCAATTCCTCGACGAGATCATCGAGACGCTCGAGGACGACGCGCAGCACCGCACCGCGCTCGAAGCCGAGATCGCCGATCTCAAGGAGCGCATCAGCCACTTCAAAGCGATGGAAGAGTCGCTGCAGAACACGCTCGTGCTGGCGCAGCGCACCGCGGACGAGGTCAAGGCCTCGGCGCACAAAGAGGCCGATCTTATCCGCGAGCAGGCGCGCATGGCCGGCGAGAAAGAGATTGCCGGCTACAACGACCGCATCTCCGAGGTTCGTCGCGAGCATCAGCGCGCGCTCGACTCCTCCGAGAAGGCGCGCAGCGAGCTGCGCAGCCTCTTGATGACGCACCTGGCGCTGCTCGAGCGCGCCGACGGCGGCCCGACCAACGGCGAGCCGGCGGCAGGCGCCGCGGCCAAGCCGGCGGCGAAGAAGGAGCCGCCGCCCAAAGAGCCGCCCAAGGACGACACGACCCGCATCACCGTCTACTAAGGCGCCGCACATGACGAAGGTCGCGCTGCTGCCGGGCGACGGCGTCGGCCCCGAGATAACGCGCGCGGGCGCCGCGGTGCTGCGTGCGGTGCGCCCCGATATCGAATGCATCGAAGCGCCGGTCGGCGGCGCCGCTCTCGAGCAAGGCCTGCCCGCGCTCCCGGATGCAACGCGCGCGCTCTGCGAGAGCAGCGCCGCGATACTCTTCGGCAGCGTCGGACTGCCCGCATACGAAGGCAAGCCGCTCGCCGAGCGCCCGGAATACGCGCTCTTCCTGCTGCGGCGCGATTTCGAACTCTATGCGAACCTGCGGCCGGTCCGCGTCTTCGCCGGTCTGGAGGATGCGTCGTCCCTGCGGCCCGAGCTCGTGCGCGGACTGGATCTCGTCGTCGTGCGCGAGCTGACCGGCGGCATCTACTTCGGCACGCCGAAAGAGCAGCGCGTCGTAGACGGCGTGGAAGAGGCGGTGGACACGATGTACTACCGCGCGCCCGAGATCGAACGCATCGCGCGCGTCGCCTTCGATCTCGCACGCTCGCGCCGCAAGCAGCTCACCTCCGTGGACAAGCAGAATATCTTGGAGACCTCGCGGCTCTGGCGTCGCGTCGTCGAGCGCGTCGCGCGCGAGTATCCGGACGTCGCGCTGACGCACCTGCTCGTGGACAACGCAGCGATGCAGCTCGTCCGGCGCCCGGGCGACTTCGACGTCATCGTCACCGAGAACATGTTCGGCGACATCCTCTCCGACGAAGCGGCGATCCTCACCGGTTCGATCGGCACGCTGCCTAGCGCGAGTCTGGGCACGCGTCCCTCGACTGGGCTCGGGACAGGCTCTACGCCCGGCCGGCAGTTCGGACTATACGAACCGATCGCCGGCACCGCCCCGGATATCGCCGGCAAGAACGTAGCGAACCCGACGGCGTCGCATTCTCTCCGCCGCAATGCTGCTGCGTCATAGCCTGGACGACGCGGAATCGGCTGCGCGTATCGAGCGCGCGGTAGAACGCTGCTACGAGGACGGTTTGCGCACGGCCGATCTTGCGCGAGGCGCGCAGTCCGCGCTATCCACCGATGCCTTCGCAGCCGAGGTGCTCGCCAGGCTCTAGCGTTACCGGGAAGTCGCGCGGCGCATTCGGCCCCGTTCAGCGGCCGGACACGCGTCGTTCACGGTCTCCGCCTAGCATGCTGCCATGGACGGAATCGCCTGGGCCGCCAGCGCCATGATCGCCGCTCGCACGCGCTTGGAAATCGCTACGGAAAACCTCGCCAATCTCTCGACCGACGGGTATCGTCCGGTCGCCGCGCGCGGCTTTTTGAGCGCGCTCGGCGTCGCGATCGCGCGCCGTCCGTCGGGCGAACGCGGCGCGCTGCGCGAGACCGGGCGCGACCTCGATCTCGCGATCGTCGGCGAGGGCTCGTTCCGCGTACGCGACGCGTCCGGCCGCATCGCCTCGACGCGTGCGGGCGCTTTCGTGCGCGCCGGCGACGGCACGCTGCGCGATCCCGCCGGCCGCACGCTGATCGGTCGCGCCGGCGCGCTGCGCTTCCCCGAAGGCGCGACCCTCGATCGCTTCGGCCGCGTCTGGAACGCGGGCCGCGTCGTCGGCGCGATCCCGTTGCCGCCCAACGCGCGCGTGCAGAGCGGCTTTCTCGAAAGCGCCGGCGTGGACGCGATCGGCGAGATGGTGCGCGTGCTCGCCGCCGAGCGTGCGTTCGAGAGCGCGCAGAAGATCGTCGCGGCGATAGATGCGACGCGGCAGAAGTCTGCCGAAACCGGGCGGGTCAAGTAGCGCCGTGGATCGCGCGCTTTTCGCCGCCGCCAGCGGCATGGCGGCCCAGCAGAAGAATCTCGACACGATCGCCGACAACCTCGCCAACGCCGGCGTCGTCGGGTTCAAAGGCTCTGCGCAAACCTTCGCCCAACTCGTCGCGCCCGGCGAGAGCGGCTTGGGCACCGTCGCGCTCGGTCCGCGCGTCGTCTTCGCGCAAGGCAAACTCGCTCGCAGCGCCGGTCCCTTCGACCTCGCGATAGACGGGCCGGGCTTCTTCACGGTCGTGGACGGTCAAGGGCGCCGTCGCTACACGCGCGACGGATCGTTTGCGCGCGCGGCCGACGGGACGCTGCGCAACTCGCAGGATCTGCGCCTCGAAGGCGTTCGCATCCCGCCCGACGCGATCGGCGTGACGGTCGCGGGCGACGGCGCCGTTCGCGCGACCTTCGCCTCCGGCGCGCGCGTCCTCGCGCACGTTCGCCTCGCGCTCTTCCCGGCTCCCGAGCGCCTGCGTTCGCTCGGCGGCGCGCTCTTCGAAGCCACGCCGCAATCCGGGCGGCCGCGTGAGATCGCCGCGGGTTCGAACGGCGGCCCGCAGCTGCGTTTCGGCATGCTCGAAGAGTCGAACGTGACGGTCATAGACGCGATGATGCAGATTCTGGCCGCCCAGCGCGCCTACGAAGCTAACGCGAAGGGCGTACAGGCAGCCGACGAGATGCTGCGCATCGCCAACAACTTACAGCGCGGGTGAGGGACGCGATACGAGCGGCAGTTACTGCTAAGACAAGCCGCAAACGCGAGGCGATGGGTGCGCCTATTTGCCAAACAGCATTGAGAGTTTTGAGGTCAGGAGCTTCCACATGAATCCGGCGGGGTACATTGCGGAACTCGGAATATCCGCCGGGACCGCGGCGTCAGCGGGTTTAAATTTGGTACAAATACGCCACTGCAAAGGAGGCACGTCGCCCTGAAAGCGCGCTCGATACACGGGTACCCAGTGCTTTGCATCGTCAAAGCGCATTACCATCGGCGCACTGCAGCAGCTAGCCACGACTCGGCTTGTTGTCGACATCTCCTCGATCTTATAACCCTTTAGCAGCTCGGCACCCTTTGAGTATTTTATGCGATCTTTGCGATAAAGAATATAGGCGGTTCCACCGTCTGGACCGAGTATTGGACGAGCGTCAGTCAATGCCTCAATCTGCCTGGAGCCCTCTTGGCAAGAGTCGCAATAGCAGACGACGCTGGTAATAGGAGACCCAAAAACTGCGATTTCTACTTTTCCGCACGAGCAGCGAGCGGTTCGCATACCAGCATCTTTAAGGCTGGATTGATTGAAGTGAGGACCCTCCATAATGGCTCCTCCGATTCGAGTCGCCGCAGGATTATTCCGGCGATTCCCAGCGGGTCGGCAACGTTAGTCCTTTAATGGCGCGACCCGTTAAGCGGGAACGTACGTTAACCTGATCGCGTCCTCGCTGATTACATCGCTGTTCACAAGCCGGAGCGGCGGTCGGGGGCCGGCGAAGAATGGCTTGCCGCGACCGAGCACGATGGGGCGGAGATAGAGTCGATACTCATCAATGAGACCGAGGTCGGTCAGGCTTCTCGCAAGGTCCGGTCCGCCAACTTCGATCTCCCCGCCGAGCTGCGCCTTGAGCCGACGTATCGCCGCTTCGACGTCATCCCCGACGAGGGTGGCGTTGGGGCCGACCAGCTTCAACGAGCGCGACACGACCCACTTGGGTTGGCGCCGCCATGCCGTCGCGAAGTCGAGCTCTTCCGGGTCCCACTCGGGACGGTCTTCGTCCCAATAGCGCATGACTTCGTACATGCGCCGGCCGTACACGCTGCCCGTTAAGCCGCGCACCTGTTCGATGAAGTGACGGAAGAGCGCCGGGCTCGGCCGCATTTCAAGGTGGTCGACGTAGCCGTCCAAGGACTGGTTCATCCCGAACACGAGCTTTGCCATGCACGTTACCTTTCTCGGATTAGCACTCGGCGTTGCGCATCCTCGACGCATTTTGCAAGCGGTGGCGTAGCGCCTTGTAACGGCGCCGCACTGCCCCGACGACGTCCCGGCAACAATGGACGAATAGCATCCTGATATGGATCGTGGGCCTCGCGAACGTCCCGCAAATGACCTGCAGCGTGGATAGCGCCGGGGCTCTCGCCGTCGGCCGCGCGCTCGAAGCGATGCTGCTCGTGCCGGTGCTGCGACCGATGATCTCCGGGCTCGAAGGGATCGGCGACTACGAACTCGATCTGCTCGCGCGCGAGATCGCCGCAAACGATCGCAGCGGTTTTAGCGCCCTGGTCGCGGCGGCGCTGCGCGGGCGCTCGTGAGCGAGAGCCTCGAGCGCGAGGAGCGCGTTCGCGAGTTGCTGCCGCTGGTCAAGCGGACGGCGCGGCGGCTCAAGCGGCTCGTGCCCAATCTCGACGCCGACGATCTCGTCGGCGATGGCTGCGTCGGTCTCATTCGGGCGGTGGATTCCTACGACCCGACGCGCGGCCCGCGTCTGGAAGAGTACGCGCGGCGCATCATCGCCGGCGCGATGCTCAACGGCGTGCGGCGCATGGACCCGGTATCGGAGCGGGCGCGCCGCGCCGTGCGGCAGGGAGAGCTGGAACGGTATGCGCTCGCGGTGGAGCGCGGGGAATTGCCGGGTGCGGACGAGATGGAACGGCGCTGCCCCGGCTACCGGCGGGCGCTCGCCGCCGCCCATTGCGGCCAGCCGCTCTCGCTCGACGCCCCGCTGCCGCGCGGCGAGGCGCTCTCGGGCGATTGGAGCGGCGATCCCGCGCAGATCGTCGAGCGGCGGTCGGAACGCGCGCGCTTGGCGCGCGAGGTTGCCGGACTGCCCGCGCGTCAGCGCGAGATCGTGCTGCTGCACTACTTCGGCGGAAGTTCGCTGCGCAGCCTCGGACGCCGTCTGGCGATCTCGCCGCAGCGCGCTTCGCAGCTGCACTTGAGCGCACTGGCGAAACTGCGGCGACAGGTTGACGCTGCGACGTATTGAGCTGGAGGAGAGCGGGCCCGGTCTCACCGCGGCGGCCGCGACGCTCTCGTCCGAGCCGATCGTGCCGCCGGTCGGGCGAGGCGATCTCGAGACGACGCTGCTGCCGCGCGATCACCCGCGCTGGGTTCGCGACGCCGTCGCCGTATCGCAGCGGGCGAGAGCGCTTATCGCGGGCCTGCAGCCCGTCGTCGTTCGGGTATTGACGTTTTGGGATCACCGGCTCCGCTCGATTCTCGTCGGAGACCGGCGCGTGCGGATAGACCCGAGCGGCTGTTACCGCACCGACTTCTAAAGCCGGCCGGCGTCACGGCAGATGCGCGGCGAGGACGATCGCGACCGTCGCCGCGCCGAGGAAGACGAAGTAGACGAGACCTTCTGCAGCTACGAGGACGTCGGTAACGTCGTTGGTGGGGTGTCGCATGAGAAACCCTCTCTTCGGAAGCTTTCTCACACTTTGTCATACGATGCTGGTAGGCGGTTTAGGCGAGCCTGTGACTTTTATGAACTTTCTTCAAGTGTACAGGTTCTTGCCGGTCATACGCTCGGGAATCGGCAGCCCCATGAGCGAGAGGAGCGTGGGTGCGACGTCACCGAGCTTGCCGCCGCTTGCAAGGTGTCCGTGCAGACCTTCGGCGACGAGGATAAAGGGGACGGGGTTGGTCGTGTGTGCGGTGATCGCTCCGCCGTTCTCGTCAATCTCTTCCTCGGCGTTCCCGTGGTCGGCGGTGATCGCGAGCAGACCGCCGGCATGCAGCGTCGCCTGCACCAGCCGGCGGATGCAGGCATCTACCGTCTCCACGCCGCTCACGGTCGCTTGGAAGTTGCCGGTGTGGCCGAGCATATCGGCGTTGGCGTAGTTCATGACGATCGCGTCGTACTGGCCGCCCCCGATCGCCGCGATCGCGGCGTCGGTGATCTCCCCCGCCCGCATCTCCGGGGCGAGATCGTAGGTGGGAACGGAGCGGTCGGAGGGGACCAGCTTGCGGTCCTCGCCTTCGAACGGCTCCTCGCGGCCGCCGTTAAAGAAGTACGTGACGTGCGCGTACTTCTCGGTCTCGGCCAAACGCAGTTGGCGCAGGCCTTCGCCCGCGACGATCTCGCCGAAGGTGTCGTACTGCGGACGCGGCCCGAAGAGCACCGGATTCGTGTAGCTCTCGTCGTACTTCGTCATCGTCGCAAAGAACGGGTCGGCATAGCGCTTCGAAGCGAAAACGCCAAAACCGTCGTCGAAGTACAGGGTCGTTCCCGCGTTGAAGGCGGTCGTGATCTGGCGCGCCCGGTCGGGCCGGAAGTTGAAGAAGACGAACGCATCGCCGTCTTCGATGCTGCGGGCCTCGCCCACGATCGTCGGCAGCACGAACTCGTCGCTCTCGTCCCGCGCGTAGGCGGCGTCAACGGCGGAGCGCGCGTCGCGAGCGTGGTGCTCGGCCGTCCCGCGCGCGAGCAGGTCGTAGGCGAGCTGCGTGCGCTCCCATCGCCGGTCGCGATCCATCGCGTAGAAGCGTCCGGTGACGCTCGCGATCGCGCCCGAGCGCCCGCAGGCGGCGAGCCGTTCTTCGAGTTGCGCGACGTACGCGTGCGCGGAGCGCGGCGGCGTATCGCGCCCGTCGAGGAAGCAGTGGATCGCCAGCGGCACGCCGGCCGCGACGGCCGCATCTACGAGCGCGAAGAGGTGGACCATCGAGCTGTGCACCTGCCCGTCCGAGAGCAGGCCCATGAGGTGCAGCGTTCCGCCGGTGCGCCGGACGTGCTCGATCGCGCGATGGAGCGTCTCGTTCTTGGCGAACTCGCCGGTCGCTACCGCTTCGTCTATGAGCGTGACGCCCTGCGGTACGACGCGGCCGCTGCCTAAGTTCATGTGGCCGACCTCGCTGTTGCCCATGACGCCCTTCGGCAGGCCGACCTGCTCGCCGGACGCGGCCAGCGTCGTCCACGGGTAGTGATCGAAAAGCGTTCGCCAGTAGGGAATCTCGGCCGCGGCGATCGCGTTGCCGTGCGTTGCGTCGCGGCAGCCCCAGCCGTCGAGCACGGCCAGAACGACCGGGCGGTACCGCGCGCCGGTCAGAGGCGGGATCCTCCGGCATTGGCGACGAGCGCCGCGAAGGTCGCCGGGTCGAGCGACGCGCCGCCGACGAGCCCCCCGTTGATATCCCTCTGCGCGACGTACGCGCTTGCATTCTCGGCGTTCATGCTCCCGCCATAGAGTATCGGCGTGCGCGCGAGGCCGGGCAGTGCGGCGCGGATCGTGCCGCACACGCGGCCCGCCTCCTCGGGATCGCACGACCGGCCGCTGCCGATCGCCCAGATCGGTTCGTACGCGACGGCGACGCGCGCGAGTTCGTCGGAGGAAACGCCGTTAAAGGCCGCGCGGATCTGCGAGACCACGCGTTCGTCGGTGATGCCGGCGTCGCGTTCGAGCAGCGTCTCGCCCACGGCGACGATCGGCGTCAAGCCTTCGGCCAGCGCGGTCTTCACCTTCAGGTTCACCGTGAAGTCGGCTTCGGCGCAGAACTCGCGGCGTTCGGAGTGGCCGAGGATCACGTGCGTCACGTCGAACTCGCGCAGCATCGGCGCGCTAATCTCGCCGGTGAAGGCGCCGCGCAGCTCCCAGTGCATCGTTTGCGCGCCCAGGTGCACCCGCGTCTCGCGCAGCAGGCGCGAGGCCCGCGCAAGCGCGGTAAAGGGCGGCGCGACGACGATCTCGACCTGCGGCGGCAGTTCCGGCACGCGCGGCAGGAACGCCTCGAAGAATGCCGTCGTCTCCGCAGCCGTTTTGTTCATCTTCCAGTTGCCCGCGACGATCGTGCGGATCGGGTCAGCGCTCAAGTGCGGCTACTCCGGGAAGAACTTTGCCTTCCAGAAACTCCAGCGTCGCGCCGCCGCCGGTCGAAACGTGCGTCGTGCGATCGGCAAAGCCCAGCAGGTGCGCGGCGGCTGCGGCGTCGCCGCCGCCCACGACGGTCAGCGCACCGGCCGCGGTCGCGCGCGCGATCGCTTCGCCCACGACGCGCGTCCCTTCTTGATACGCGGGCTTCTCGTAGACGCCCATCGGTCCGTTGAAGACGACCGTCTTCGCGGCCTCGATTCGCTTCGCGTAACGCGCGGCGGTCGCAGGCCCGATGTCGAGAATCATCTCGTTACCGACCTCGGCGATCGGCACTGCGTGCGCCTGCGCGTCGGCGTCGAACGCGGGCGCGACGATCGCATCGCTGGGCAGCTCCAGCGCGACGCCGCGCTGCTTGACGGCGTTCAATATGCGCCGCGCGGGCTCGAGATCGTCGTCGCGCAGCGACGTGCCGACCGCGACGCCCGACGCGGCGAGCAGCGTGTTGGCCATGCCGCCGCCGACGCAGAACGCGTCTACCAGCGCGGTCAGGTGCTCGAAGACGCCGATCTTGTCTTTGATCTTCGCGCCGCCGATCGCGCAGACGAACGGCTTGGCCGGGTTCGAGACGAGGCGCGAGAGCGCGGTCAGTTCGCTCTCCATCAGCGGGCCGGCGGCGTTGGGGAGCAGATGCGCGATGCCTTCGGTCGAGGCGTGCGCGCGGTGCGCCGTGCCGAATGCGTCGTTCACGTACAGATCGCCCAGACGCGCGAGCGCCGCGGCGAAGGCGGGGTCGTTGCGCTCTTCCTCGGGGTGGAAGCGGACGTTCTCGAGCACGAGCACGTCGCCGTCGTGCATCGCCGCCACGGCCGAAGCGGCCGCTTCGCCGATGGAGTCCGGCGCGAAGGCGACCGGCATGCCCAAGCGCTGCGCGATCGCCTCCGCTACCGGGCGCAGCGAGAGGCGAGGGTTCGCGACGCCGTCGGGGCGCCCCAAATGCGAAAGGACGATCGTGCGCGCGCCGCGCTCGTGCAGCATGCGCAGCGTCGGAATCGCCGCATCCACCCGCGAATAATCGGCGACCTCCACCCCCGTGTCATCCTGACCCTTCGACTCGGCGCTTCGCGCCTCGCTCAGGACTGCGCTTCGCGCAGGCTCTAAGGTAATGGTTGATGCCGTGTCATCCTGAGCTCGTCGAAGGACCGTGTCATCCTGAGCTTGTCGAAGGACGGCTCGCAGCGGCACGTTCAGATCCTCGCGCAAAAGGACGCGCTTGCCGCGCACGTCCAAGTCGGCTAGCCGGCGAAAGGCCACGCGGCGCTTTCGCCTAGCTGCGCGGCAGCGAGCCGAGAACCATCGCGGTCAGTTCCGCGAGGCGGCACGAGTAGCCCCACTCGTTGTCGTACCAGGCGGCGATCTGAACGAGGTCGCCGTTGGCATTGTTGAGCCTGGAATCCACGATCGAACTGAACGGGCTCTTCTTGAAGTCGCTCGAGACGAGCTCTTCCTCGGTGTAGGCGACGTACTTCGAGAGCGGTCCTTCGGCGGCGCGCCGCAGCACCGCGTTGAGCTCCTCCTTCGTCGTCGCTTTTTTCGTTTGCGCGACCAGGTAGATCATCGAGACCGTCGGCGTCGGCACCCGCAGGGCAAATCCGTCGAAGGTGCCCTCGACCTGGGGGATCGTGAGGTAGAGCGCCTTGGCGGCGCCGGTCGAGGTCGGCACGATATTCGTCGCCGCATTGCGCGCGCGGCGCAGATCCTTGTGCGGGCCGTCCAGGACGTTCTGATCGTTCGTGTACGAATGGATCGTCGTCATGAAGCCCTTTACCCAGCCCAGTTCGTCCACGACCGGCTTGACAGCCGTCGCCAGACAGTTCGTGGTGCAGGAGGCGTTCGAGATGACGTTGTGCTTACCGGCGTCGTAGTGCGAGTCGTTGACGCCCAGCACGATCGTGATGTCTTCGCCTTTGGCCGGCGCCGAGATGATCACTTTCTTGGCGCCGCCGCCGTCAATGTGGGCGCGCGCCTTGGCGGCGTCGGTGAAGAGACCGGTGGACTCGACGACGACGTCCACGCCCATCGCTTTCCACGGCAGCTTGGCGGGATCGCGCTCGGCGCAGACCTTGATCTGCCGTCCGTCTATCTCGATCGTCGCGTCTCCCGCGGAGACGCTGCCGGCGTACGTCCCGTAGTTGCTGTCGTACTTGAAGAGGTGCGCGCACTCACGCGCGTCTATGAGGTCGTTGACCGCGGCGATTTCGATCTCGGGATGCCGTTCGACGATCGCCTTGGTGAAGTTACGGCCGATTCGGCCGAAGCCGTTGATTCCGATGCGCATGAGCCGCGTTTACCGGACCGCTTTCACCCTCCCCTGCACGCCTCGGAGGCGGCCGGCCAGCTTGGCGAGCGCCGCGAGGCGGCCGCTGACCGTCGGCTTGGCGATCGGCGGATTACAGCGGCGCCCGAGCTCCGCCAGCGATTCGTCTGGGTGCGACAATCGTAGCTCGGCCACTTCCCTCAGCGCCGGTGAGAGCCGGGCGATGCCGTAGGCGCCGTCGAGGTACTCGATCGTGCGGCGCTGTTCGGCTGCGGCGGCGGCCGTGCGCTCCAGATTCGCCGCCTCGGTGTTGACCAGCCGGTGGATGCGGTTCTTCGTCTCGCGTAAGGCGCGGACGTCCTCCAGGCGCAGCACGGTAGCGAAGGCGCCCAGGCGCGCGAGCACTTCGGCGATGGTGTCGAAATCCTTGAAGTAGAGGACGGCGCGCCCTTTGCGCCGCGCGCTCTTCGGCAGCGTGCCGGTGCTCTGCAGCATCCACTGCAGGCGCGCGGCCGCGTCGTCGTCGCGCGCGACGAACTCGAGGTGGTACCCGTGCGCGCCGGCGGCGAGCGATCCGCCGGCGAGGAATGCGGCGCGCACCTCCATCAGGCGATCGCACTTGCGCGCCGGTTTGGGCGGCGTCTCTTTCAATCGGTCCGGCAGCGCGATCGCGAAGGTGGGCAGGTGCTGCAATCGCGTCGGCGCGCGCGTCTCGATCGGATGCGCCTTGCGTTCGTCCAGCAGCGACCAGAACAGCCGCGCGACGGCGTTGCGATGCGTGACGAACTCGCCGCGAGCGTGCGCGCCGCCGTAGAACGCCAGGGCCGCCAGCAGCGCCTGCCTGCAATGGCTCTCGGCGGGAACGTCGCGGGCCAGCGCGTCCTTCGTATCGGCGGAGATCACGGCCAGGCCGTCTCGTCCTTGCGGGAATCGAGGATCTCGTAGAGGTCGCCCGGCGTCACGGCGGGCGTCATGCGCAGCGGGACGTCGCGGACCCGCACGGTCACGAACTTGGTAGCGTAGTGGATCACGAGGCAGTCGCCCGGCTTTACCTGATAGCCGGGCTTGAGCGCCTTGCCGTCCTTGGTGATGCGCCCGTGTTCGAGCGCCTCGTGGGCTTCGCTCCGGCGCTTTGCCAGCCGGGAGACCTTCATGAACTTATCGAGGCGCACACGGGGGGTAGTTCGCCGCGCCCCCGCCGCCTGCATGGTTCTTGACTACTCGCTCTTGACTGTATCTCGATATATCGAATACTGTAGCGATACAACATTTTGGAGGAGTGAGGTGGGTATGGAGTTCTGGCACGATGCGCGCGGCGGTTGGGGTGCGGCGTGGGGCCGCCGCAGGATGCGCGGGGGCGCGAGGCGCCTGCGCCGAGGCATTCTCAAGCTGCTGCTGCTCAAGCTCCTGGCCGAGCTGCCCCGCCACGGCTACGACCTCATTCGCGCCGTTCGCGAGCGTGGGTGGGGCGGCGGCGGCGCCGGATCGGTCTATCCGCTGCTGGCCGGGCTCGAGGCGGCCGGCCTCATCGCCGGGCGCGACGAGGGCGATCGGCGCACGTACGAGATCACCGAGAAAGGGCGCCGCCTGCTCGAAGAGCACGCCGGCGATCTCGGCAGCCTCTTCGCCGGCGAAGACGGCGACGACGAGAGCGAGCGTGAGGACGACCCCCGCGTGGATCTGCGCGACGCGCTCGCCCGGTTAGTGCAGGCCGTCTCGCAGCTCGGGCCCTCGAGCGCGCCGCAGACGCTGGCGAAGATTCGCGAACTGCTCGATCGCACGCGCAAAGAGATTTACGCCGTTTTAGCGCAAGAGTAGCCGATGGCCCAGGCGCAACGAGCACACCGCGGAGTCAACATCTTCGAGGAGGGCAAGCCCATGTGGCAGATCCTCCTCGTCTTTCTCGTGCCCTTGATTCTCAGCAACGCGCTGCAGTCCGCATCGCAGACGATGGCGAGCATCTGGATCGGGCGCCTCATCTCGACGCAGGCGCTCGGCGCGGTCTCGGCGGTCTTCCCGATCGTCTTTCTGCTCTTTTCGTTCGTGTTCGGCGTTTCGAGCGGCAGCACGGTGCTCGTCGGCCAGGCCTTCGGCGCGCAGGACTACCACCGGGTAAAGAAGATCGCCGGAACCGTGCTCGGAGCGGCGCTCTACCTCGGCATCATCGTGGCGCTGCTGGGATCGTTCGGCTCGGCGACCGTGCTCGGCTGGCTGGCGACGCCGCCGGATATCATCGCGCAGGCCGACGCGTACGCGCGGGTGATTTTCGCGACGATGCCGGTATTCTTCGTCTACTTCGTCTACGCGACGATCCTTCGCGGCACCGGCGATTCTACGACGCCGTTCTACGCGCTCATCGTCTCGAGCGTTCTCGCAATCGCCATCACGCCGCTCTTCATCCTCGGGGTCTTCGGGCTTCCGAAACTGGGCGTGGTGAGCGCGGCGGTCGCCGCCGTCATCGCGAACCTCGCGGCCTTCATCTGGCTCGTCATCTACCTGGAACGGCGCAATCATCCGCTCAAGTTCGACCGCGAGACGATTGCGGACATGGCGATAGATTGGAAGATACTCGGCGCCGTCGTCCGCATCGGCGTCCCGACCGGCATCCAGGTGATGATGGTCTCGCTCGCCGAGATCGCCGTCATCTCGTTCGTCAATCACTTCGGATCGAGAGCCACGGCGGCGTACGGAGCGGTCAATCAAGTCGTTGGCTACGTGCAGTTCCCGGCGATGTCCATCGGCATCGCGGCCTCGATCTTCGGCGCGCAATGCATCGGGGCGCGCCGCGAAGATAAACTCGGCAGCGTCGTGCGCTCCGCGGTCGGCCTGAACTACGCGGTCGGCGCCGTCGTGATCGGCGCGTGCTACCTCTTTGCCTGGAACATCCTGGGCTGGTTCATCACCGACGTCTCCACTCTGGACATCGCGCATCGCCTGCTGATGATCACGCTCTGGGGCTATGCGATCTTCGGCAACTCGGCCGTGCTCAGCGGCCTCATGCGCGGCAGCGGCACGGTCTTTTGGCCGACGATCAACGGCATCTTCGCTATCTGGGGCGTCGAGGTGCCGGTCGCGTTCTTCCTGATGCATCGCATCGGCCTCAACGGCATCTGGCTGGGCTACCCGATCGCGTTCTGCGCGGCGCTCGTCCTGCAGTTCTGCTACTACGAGTTCGTCTGGAAGAAGAAGACGCACCAGCGCCTGGCGTGATGCGCTACCTGCGCTTCTTGCCTTTGGGGGTAACGCAGGTGCCGCTCGCGCGGCAGACGACGACCGGCGGATCGAGCAGATCGGCTGCGCTCTCGCCGATCTCCGGCCGCGCCGCGACGTACTTGCGCGCCTCGAACTCCATGCGCCGCGAGGCGTGGCCGACCTTCACGATTCGACCCTCGGCCTCGATGAAGTCGCCTGCGAAGACCGGCGCGAGGAACGTCACGCTGTCGTAGGCGGCGAAGAGTCCTTCGTCGCCGTCGAGCCGGACCAGCAGTTCGGTCGCGACGTCGCCGAAGAGCGCGAGCATGCGCGCGCCGTCAACGAGGTTGCCGCCGTAGTGCGCGTCGTGCGTCCCCATCCGCAGGCGCAGGGTGCAGGTTAAGCCTTCGCCAGTTGCCATAGTTCCTCGAGTTCGTCCAGCGTGAGGTCGGAGAGATGCTTCCCGGCCGAGCGCGCGCGTTCTTCCATAAAGGAAAAGCGCGTATAGAACTTTTCGTTCGCCTCGCGCATCGCGGTTTCGGCGTCTATGCCCAAGGCGCGCGCGAGGTTCACGAGCGTGAAGAAGACGTCGCCGAGCTCCTCGCGCACGTGCGGATCGTCTTGTGCGAGCCGGCGCGCCTGCGCCAGCTCCGTCAGTTCCTCGGTGAGCTTGTCGAGAATGCCGGCCACGCCCGGCCAATCGAAACCGACGCGCGCGGCCTTTTCCTGCATCCGCTGGCCGCGCTGGAGCGCGCCCAAGTGTCTGGGAATTCCGTCGAGCCGGCTCTTGCGCTGCCGGCCGGTCCGCTCGAGCGCCTTCAGGCGCTCCCAGTTCCGCCACTGCGCGTCTACGTCTTCGATCACGGCGTCGCCGAAGACGTGCGGGTGGCGCCGCACCATCTTGTTCGCGAGCGCGTCCACCACGTCCGCGATGCTGAACTTGCCGACCTCGGTTGCGACCTGCGCGTGAAAGACGATCTGGAGGAGCAGGTCGCCGAGTTCCTCGCAGAGATCGTCTATCTGGCCGCCCTCGATCGCTTCGACCACTTCGTACGTCTCCTCGATGAGGTACGGCACGAGCGTGCGGTGCGTCTGCTCGCGGTCCCACGGACAGCCGCTGCGCAGCCGCGCCATGATCTCCACGAGATCGTCCCAAGAGTGATGCGTGGATTGCGCGGGGAGCGGCACGAGCGGCATCGTGATGGCCGCCGAGAGCGTCGCTCTGGGTACGCCGGGCAATATCTCGGTCGAGATTCCCAGCGCTTCCAACGAGCGCAGCAGAAGCGGCAGGCCGGGGAAATCCGAGAGCGGATTGCCGAGAACGCCGACGCCGATATCGTCGCGCTCGCCGGCGGCGAGCCGCTCGACGAAACGCGCGATCTCCTCGCCGCTGCCGCGTACGAATAAGGCGGGGTCGTCCACCATTCCGCCGACGAGGGTGATGCCGTTGCGTCCTAGGTACGAAGTGAGGTCGGGCGGCGCCAGAAGCGTGACCGCCCGTCCGATTTCACGTAACGCATCGAGCGTGCCGATGGTCAGGAGCCCGGGTGTGCCCGGGCCCAAACCTGCGATGCGAACCAGCACGTAGCCGTGGTTCGGGGCGCGCGGCGCGTTCCCCGTGACGGCTGCGGCCCGGCGCTACTTCGTCGGCGCCGTTGACGGAGAGGCCGCGGGCGCGCTCGACGTCGCCGGCGGCGGCGTCGCGAACATGCCTGCGTAGGCCGGATCGTTCACCACGATCGTCGCCTTTTGCTGGAGCCCCTGGAGGAACGGCTGGATGAGCGGGGACTCCTGCTGCTGGCGGAGCGTGTCGGTGATCTGCGGCGTCGCGCTTTCGAGCGTCGCTTTCTGACCGGGCGTGCGCGACTCGACCTGGATGATGTGGTAGCCGAACGGCGATTTCACCGGCGGGCTGATAGATCCGACCGGCGCCGAGAAGGCCACCTTGTCGAATGCCGGCACCATCTGACCGCGGCGGAACGAACCGAGATCGCCGCCCTTCGCTTTGCTGCCCGGATCCGTCGAATACTTCTCCGCGAGCGCCGCGAAGCTGTTGGGATCGGTCTTGAGCTGCGCCTCGATCACGTTCGCCTGCGCGAGCGTCGGCACGAGGATGTGACGCGCCGTCACCTGCTCGGGCTTATCGAACGTCGCGTGGTTCTTATCGAAGTACGCTTTGACCGCGGCGGGCGTGACGGTAACGTCTTTTGAGAGCGCCTTGTCCAGAATGAGCTGTTCCTGGAGGGCGGAGCGGACGTCGGCTTCCGTCAAGCCGCGCGCCTTGAGCATCTCGTCCCAGGAGCCGCTCGGGAAGTTCGCCTTGAGCTGGTTCTCGCGCGCTTCGACCTCGGCGTCCGTGACCGTGATGTTGTTGCTCTTGGCATACTGCTGGAGGAGTGCGTCCTGCACCATCTGCTGCAGCACGCTGCGCGCCATCGGGCTGCCTTCGAGGCGCTGATCGAGGGAGGCTCTGCTGATCGGCTGGCCGTTCACCGTCGCGACCGAGCCGCCGCCGGAGCACGCCGCGAGCGACATACCGAGAAGAAGGGCGGCAAGGCCCACGCTGATTTTAGGGGCTTTCGACATCATAGCTCCGTAGGAAATTTCAGTAGGTAGTAAACGGGGCCGCAGCCCCGCGTGACCGGCCGATAATTCACCCGACTCCCCTGTAGGTCCTTGTTTTTTCCAGCCGTTGGCCCCGGGGGCAGAGCGCTAGATTGCTTCGAGCAGGCTCCGCAGCAGCGGCATCCAGCCCGCCGCGGCTTGGCCGCTGCGCGAGGGCAGGTCCACCAGAATGCGCCCCTCGGCGAATCGAAAGCGGTTCTTCGTGAGGGATTGGAACTTGGGGACGGCGGCCGGGTCCAAGGCGAAGCCCGACCCGACGCCCAGCGTCAGCCGGTGGTCGTCTACCACTACCCGGGTCACCGCCTTGGCCAGCGCGACGGCGCGCAGCTTGGTGAGCTCGATGAGGTTGTGGAGCGGCTCGGGGAAGGCGCCGAAGCGGTCGCGCACGCCCGCGGCGATCTCGGCCACCTCCTCCTCCGTGCGGGCCTTGGCGAGCTGCTGGTAGACGGCGATCTTCTGCGAGACCTGCGAGATGTAGTCGTTCGGGATGAACGCGTTGATCTTCACGTCTATGACGGCCTCGCGCCGCTCCTCCAGCGACGCCGGCTCGCCGCGCCGCTGTGCGATCGCTTCGGCCAAGAGTTCGCAGTACGTGTCGAAGCCGACCGATGCGATGAAACCCGACTGCGCGGAGCCGAGCAAGTTGCCGGCGCCGCGGATCTCCAAGTCGCGCATGGCGATCTGCAGCCCCGAACCCAGGTGCGCGAACTCGCGGATCGCTTCCAGGCGCGCCTTCGCCTCTTCGGTGAGCTGCTTGTGGCCCTGGTAGAGCAGGTAGCAGTAGGCCTGGTGATTCGAGCGCCCGACCCGGCCTCGTAACTGGTAGAGCTGTGCGAGCCCGAACCGATCGGCGTCGTTCACGATCATCGTGTTCACGTTGGGAATGTCTATGCCGTTCTCGATGATCGTCGTCGCGACGAGCACGTCCAACTCGCCGTCTATGAAGCGCTGCATGACCGGCTCCAGTTCGGCATCGCTCATCTGCCCGTGCCCGACGCCGATCCGCGCGTTCGGCACGAGCCGTTCGAGCGCGTTGCGTACCGCGTGGATGGACTCGACCCGGTTGTGCAGGTAGTAGACTTGGCCGCCGCGATCCAGCTCGGCGCCGATCGCCCGCTGCACGAGCGCGTCGCTGGCGGGAACGACGAGCGTTTTGATGGACATGCGGTTCTTCGGCGCGGTCTGGATGAGCGAGAGATCGCGCACGCCCAGCAGCGACATGTGAAGCGTGCGCGGAATCGGCGTAGCCGAGAGCGTGAGCACGTCCACGCTGGCCCGGTATTCTTTGAGGCGCTCCTTGTGCATGACGCCGAAGCGCTGCTCCTCGTCTATGACGATGAGCCCGAGATCGCGAAAGACGACGTCCTTCTGCAGCAGCCGATGCGTCCCGATCACCACGTCCACGCGGCCCTCGGCGAGATCGTGCAGGATGCGTCGCTGTTCGGCCTTGGGAACGAAGCGCGAGAGCTCCTCGACGCGTACCGGAAAGGCGCCGAAGCGCGCGCTGAAGTTCCGATAGTGCTGATCGGCCAGCAAGGTGGTGGGCACGAGCACGGCGACCTGCTTTTTGTCCGCGATCGCTTTGAAGGCGGCGCGCATGGCAACCTCGGTCTTGCCGTAGCCGACGTCGCCGCAGACGAGGCGGTCCATCGGCCGCGCCGCTTCCATATCGCTCTTGGCGGCCTCGATGGCTTTGCGCTGATCCGGCGTCGGCTCGTACGGGAAGGCCTCTTCCATCTCGGCTTGCCACGCCGTATCCGGTCCGAACGCATAGCCCGGCGCGATCTCCCGCTGCGCGTACAGCGCCACGAGGTGATCCGCTACTTTTGCCAACGACTCGGAGACGCGCGCCTTCGTGCGCGCCCAATCCGCGCCGCCCATCTTGGAGAGGCGCGGCAGCTGCCCCTCGGCCGCGGAGTACTTCGCGATCTGATGCATCTGCGTGACGGGCACGAGCATCCGGTCGCTGCCGGCGTACTTGAGATCGAGGTAGTCCTGCGTCGCACCCAGGATCCTCTCGGCGCGCAGGCCCAGATACTGTCCGATGCCGTGCACCGCGTGCACCACGTAGTCGCCGACGCGCAAATCGGCCAGCGTGACGGGCACCCCTTCTTTGACCGCGCGCATCTTGACGCGTTTGGGCGGCGCGCCGAAGATCTCGCGGTCGCCCAAGACGCGCATGCGCCGCGCGGGGATGCGAAAGCCCGCGTCTATCGAGCCGTGATCCACGGTGACGCCGGCGTCGGTCCCGATCTGAACGCCCGCGGCTCGCAGGAGATCTACCGTGCGCGAGACCGCCGCGCTCACGATGAAGACGCGTTCGCCTTGGCCGGCCCATTCGCGCATCGCGGCGCTGAAGAGTTCGATCCGGCGGTCGAAATGCTCGACCGGGCGGCATTCGAAGACGAACGATTCGAGCGTGCCGGCAGTCCAGGCGGGGCCGGCGTCTTCGATCCCGCCGGGAAAGACGAGCGTCGCGAAGGCCGCCGCGGATGCCCCGACGTCGGCGAGCGATGCGCGCGGCGCGGGCGGCTCGACTAACTCCGCGTCCTCCGTGAGGAGCGTGTGGCGCTCGCGGTCGCGCTCTTCGTCCTGCGCTCTGGCTACGGCCGCGGTCGTAGCCGGGTCGTCCAGCACGACGAGCGCCCTTTCCGGGAGGTAGTCGAAGATGGTCGAGCCCGCTTCGCCGGCGTCGTCCCAGGGCGAGACCTCGATCCGCTCGATCGCTTCGCGGCTGCGCTGCGATTCGATCTCGAACGAGCGAATGGACTCGATCGTATCGCCTACGAACTCGACGCGCGCCGGCGCGTCGGCGCCTGCGGCGAAGAGATCCACGATGCCGCCGCGCACGGCGTATTCGCCGACGGCGCTCACGACGTCGCAGCGAGCGTAGCCGAGCTCGAAGAGTTGCTCTTGCAGGCGTTCCCAGCCCGCTTCTTCGCCCGCGCGCAGCATCAGGCGCATCGCCTCGAAGCGCGAGCGCGGCATGACGTACTGCCGCACCGCGGCGATCGGCGCCAGCACGATGCGCCGCTCGCCGCGGGCGAGGTCCTCGAGCAGCGTGACGCGCGCGCTGCGCTCCGACGGGCTCTCGAGCGCGCCCGCGGCGTCGTCGCGGGAACGCAGCAGCGCGATCTCGCGCGCCCGGGCCTCGCCGAAGTAGTAGAGGAGGTCGGCGAAAGCGCGCTCGGCCGCGTCGGGCGTAGGCGTGACGACCAGCGTCGTTGCGGGCAGATCGCGATGCAGTGCAGCCAGCAGGGCGGGACGCGCGGCGGCGATCGTCTCGTGCAGCGCGCAGACGCCCGGCTTGCGCCCGGGCAGCGCGGAAAGCGCGCGCAGCCGTTCGACCGCGGCTTGCCACGACCGGCTGGAGGCGGTGAGCCAGGAGAGGATTGCGTCGCTCATTTACGGCCGCTCATTATAGCAGAGTCCGGCGAGGGGAAACGTCGCCGCGATGCCGAGCGCGGCGACGGCGAGCGGCCCGACCGGCACTGCGACCGCGTCGGGTCCGTAACGCAGCAGCGACGTGAACGAGAGCAGAAGCGCGACCGTCGCGGCGCGAGTCGCCGGAGCGAGCGCGGCGAGCGCGACGAGCCACACGCCGTACCACGGCTGCGGATTGGGGACGAGCAGCCATGCGGCTAGTCCCAGTCGCACCCAGCCGTCGTTCTCACCGCGGCGGATCCGAGCGATGGCGCCCGCGGCTACGACCGCGGCCGCCAGCACCGCCGCGCTCGGCGCGGCGGCGGCCGCCGGCCCCGTGGAGCCCAGCGCGAGGAGTGCGATCGCGTAGACGATCGCTTGAAACGAGGCTTGCGGCGCGTACGTTCCGTGCGCCGCCACGCCGTGGAAGAGGGCGGCGGCGAGCGGCAGCGAGAGCGCGGTCGCCAGGGCGAAGCCGGCGGCCGCTCCCGGCCGCGCGCGCGGGTGCACCGCCGCGAACGCGAGCGCCGCGGCGGCTCCGGGCAGTTTCACGAGCGCCGAGAGCGCGGCGATCGCCGCTCCGCTCGAAACCAGGCCGCGCCGCACGAGTGCGAATCCCGCCAGCACGACGGCAAGCGCGAGGGCGTCGTTATGTCCTTCGGCGGCGCACCAGATCGCCGCCGGATTCAAGCCGACGGTAGCGGCCGCGCGCATCCGCGCGCGCGCATCGCCGGGGAACGCCGCGTATGCAAGCGGGATGCAGAGCAGAAGCGATCCCGCCGCGAGCGCGCGCAGCGCGTCGAGTTGCCCCAGCGCCCCGAGCGGTGCGAAGAGCTCGACGATCGTCCGCGCCGCGAGCACGAACGCCGGCCCGTAGACGCAGACCGGGAGTGCGTCGCTCCACTGCCACGCGGCGGCTGCGAGCAGCGCGTTGCCCGGCAGGTGCGGAGCGGGCGCGTACGCATTCGCTCCGATGCGCGCGAGTTCGCCGTAGGCCGCATACGCGTATACGTCGCTGGAGAAGAGCACGGGCGCGGCAAACGCGCCGGCGAGCGCAAGCGCGCAGAGCAGCACCGTGCGGGCCGGCTGCGCGGCGGTCGCGCGCGCGTATGCAACTCCCGCCGTTGCCAGGCAGGCGATCGACAGCGCGAGCAGCGCGGCGCCGTATGCGCCCCAGTTCGTTGCGACGGCGAGCGGCTGCGCGAGGTCAACGGCTAGGCGTGGCGGCGCGTGCGCGAGGAGCAGCCGCGCGGCGAGCGCGAACGCGATGAAGGCCGTCGGGATTGCGAGCGGTTCGAGCCGCGTCCTCACGCGTCGGAGCGCAGCGCCGCTGCACCGATTCCCACGAGCAGCCACCACGCGTCGCCGACCTTCGTGTAGAAGACGAGGTAGTCCACGGTTTGGTGCAGCGCGAGCGCGAGGCTCGCCGCGAGCGCCGCCACGACCCACGGCGAGGCCGCGCGCAGGCGCGCGAGCGAGAAGCCGCGAGAGAGCGTCGTCAGAACCGTGCCCACGAGCGCGATCGTCGCGGCGAAGAGCACGATGCCACCCTCGGCGAGCGACTGCAGGTACCAGCTATTTGCGTGCGTGCGCACGCCGTAGACGCCGTAACGCGGCAGCAGCAGTTCGAAGTTCCCCGCGCCCACGCCGAAGATCGGATGCGAGAGCCACATGCGCCACGCGGCGCTCCACAGTTCGCGGCGGTTGCCGACGCCGCCGGCGTAGACGCTCGGCTCGAACGACACGCGCATCACGCCCGGCGTGTGCGCGTAGATCGCCCAGCCGGCTGCGCCGGCCAGCCCCGCGATCAAGCCGACGAGTCCCGGGCGCAGCGCACGCAACGCCGGCTTGCCGCCGGCCGCGACGATCGTCCCGGCGACTACGAGCAGTCCGAACAGCCCCGCTCGCGAGAACGTCAACACGTCAGCGCAGACCGCTAGGCCGAGTGCCGCTCCGAGCAGCGCGCTGCGCCCGGCGAGCGCCCATGCGCCCAGCATCGCGATGGCGACGTCGAAGTACGCGGCGAGTTGATTGGGACCTTCGAGCAGCCCTGCGATGCGAGGTACGATCGCCGGTCCGATAAAGAGCCCCGACGGCGCGCCGACGAGTTCTTGTGCGAGCGCGGAGAGTGCTACCAGGATCGTGGCGACGCCCGCGGCGCGCATGATCGCCGCGTCGTCGGGATCCAGCGCGTAGCACAGGTACGCAACGACGAAGAGCACGCCGTATTCCACCGCTTTGAGCGTTTCGCGCGTCGTCGCGCTGCAGTGAGAAGATCCGACGATCGAGAGCGCGGTCGCGAGCGCGTAGATGCCCAGGGCCCAGAGCAGCAGCCGCGCGGGAGGCCGGCGCAGCGCCTGCGCGCATCCGCGGTAGGCGGTCAGGCCGAGAGCGACGCCCAGCAGCGCGGCTTTGGGCGCGGTCACGGTCGTGCGCAGCACGTCGTGCGAGTAGGCGAGCGGTATCGCGAGAACCAGCGCGCACAGCCCGTACGCCGGCCGCCGCGCGGTGAGGTATGCGACGCCCAGAAAGAGCGCGGTAAAAAGAACCGCCGAGAGCGGATCGAGCGGTACGGGAAACGAGAAGCGATCTACGACCGAGTGATAGGTCAAGAGCGCTCGATGTCGCTGATGAGGTAGAGCGGCCGCCCCTTCACCTCGTCGTAGACGCGTCCCAGGTATTCGCCGAGAATGCCTAGGCTCATGAGCTGCACGCCGCCGAGGAAGAGCACCGCGACGATCGTCGAGGCCCAGCCGGGCGTATACGCCGGCGGCTTGAGGCTGAAGAGTTTGAACGCGATGACCACGAGCGCGTAGACGAAGGCGACCGCGCTCACGGTGAAGCCCAGGTACGACGCGAAGCGCAGCGGGATGTCCGAGAACGAGGTGATGCCGTCCATCGCAAAGCGCAGCATCGTCGGAAGCGGATACTTCGTCTCCCCGGCGTTACGCACGTCTCGGTCGTACTCGACCGAGGTCTGATTGAATCCGACCCAGCTCACCATGCCGCGCAGGAAGCGATGGCGTTCGGGCGAGCGGCGCAGCGCCTCGACGACGCGCCGGCTCATCAGCCTGAAATCGCCCGTGTCGACCGGTATCGCAACCTTGGTCAGGCGCTTGATGATGCGGTAGAACGCTCGCGCCGTGAAGAGCTTGAACGCGCTCTCGCCCTTGCGCGTACGGCGGACCGCGTAAATCACGTCGTAGCCTTCGCGCCACTTCGCCCAAAACGCGCCGATGAGTTCGGGCGGATCCTGCAGGTCGCCGTCCATCAGCACGATCGCATCGCCGGTAGCCAGTTCGATGCCCGCGGTCGCGGCGAGCTGGTGGCCGAAGTTGCGCGACAGGTTCACGAGCACCACGTGCCGCCGCCGTTGCATCTCGGCGCGAATCGCCGCCGCGGTGCCGTCCGTGCTCCCGTCGTTGACGAGGACGATCTCGTACGGCGGAGCCTCCGGAAGCGCCTCGACTGCGGCCACGACCCGTTCGAGCAGCGGCCCGACGTTGGCGCCTTCGTTGAAAAGCGGAACGACCACGCTGAGAAAGGAACGGGCCGAGCGAGTCATGCACGCATCCGTTTCAACGCCGTACGCCCGCGCGCTTGCCGCAGCGGAATGGCCGGCCCCCAAAGAAGCTAGCGCTGATGTGTAAGGTCCGTACCGCCCTCTGGATCGCGGCCTGGCCGCTCGCGCTCGCGGCCTGCAGCCGCGGCGGCTCGTCGGCGCCCGCGCAGTCCCCGGCGGCTGCGGCCAGCGCATCGCCTGCCGCGCGCGCCTCGCGCGCGCCCGCGCAGACGCCCCAGCCGCGCCCGACTCCACAGGTCACGGGCCCAACCCCCACCCCCAGTCCGACGCCCACGGCCACGCCTTCGCCGTCACCGGCCGCTTCGGCGAGCACGCTCCCGCCCCAGACGCCGACCCCGCTTCCCGCGAAGGTCCCGCGCCTGGCGCCCGATGCCGCGCCGGAGATCCTCTCGGTTACGATCAGCGAGACGACAGTCCATCCGGGCGACCGCGTCTTCGGCAGCGTCGTCACGAGTTCGAACGTCGCCAGCGTCGAAGCGCGCATCGGCGGATACGCGCTGAGCCTCTCGAAGGTCGGGGTCGGACGCTTCACGATCGCGTACACGGTCGCGCCGCTTCCGTGGTTCATGAACGGCAGCTACGCGATGCACGTGCTCGCGCACAACGCGCGCGGCGACACCGTCGAACGTACGATTCCGCTGACCGTGCGCTAGCGCGAGCGATCTGCGGCCGGGGGCCTTCCGGGGGGCGGCTGCGGCGGCGGAACGCTCGTGGGCAGGTTCGGGAACGGAGCCGGATTGTAGGGCGTCGGCATGATCTGCGGCTGCGCCTGGCTTCCGCCGCCGGGCACGGCGTTCTGCCAGCCGAAGACGGTGTCGCGCACGACCCGCACGTCCGCGTCCGTCACGATGACCGAGCGCGGAACGCGCGCGAGCCCGTTCTGGGCGATCTCCTCGGACTGCATCGAGCCCTGGTCGTACAGGTAGTGGAAGATCGTGCCCGAGTTGAGGCGGCGCGTGATCTGGTAGTGCAGCGCGTCCACGCGGTCCATCGGTATCGCCTGTGCGTTCCATCCGCTCGCGTCGGTCGCCATGTAGATATTCGCGGTGAACGGCGTGTAGGGCGGCACCTGCACGATGAACGTGACGAGCACCGGTTTGCCGGAGAAGTGCTGCACGGGCGTCTCGCTCTCGCCCGGCGCCGGGGTCTCGACGGCGCGCAGAAGATCGGGATTGGGCACCTGCGGCGAGAGCGCGACGGCGAAGCGCGCGACGTCGTCGAAGCTGCCCTCCGGCGGCAGCGGAAAGCGCGAGAGGTCGAGCTGCGTTACCGTGCCCGAAGCGTCGAAGGTCGCGCGCGCCCAAATGCGCGGGGCCGGCTGCAGGAGGGTCGGGCCGCCGGTCTTGGCATCGCGCAGCACCACGTTCGGCGCGACGTGAAAGCCGTCGCCGGTGGTGAAGAAGACGTAGCCGTCCTGATACGCCAGCAACTGCCCCGAAACGACCACCGACCCGCTCGCGGCCAGCAGGGCCACCGCCAGACACGCCGCCGCGAGCGCGAGCGCTACGCGGTTCATATCGGGAGCACCTGAACGATGAAGTTCTGATTCCAGAACTGCGTCCGGTAGGGGTTGGCGTAGAAGTAGAGGGTGCGCGAAACGCTCAAGAGCGCGTGCGCGAGGATCTGCACGCGCAACGTCGCGGTCGCGTCGTAGGGCGGCTGGCCGAGGAACGAGGTGTAGAGCGGCTGGCCGATGATGTTGTTCGGCGGCAGCGAGAAGACGCCCGGCACCGGAATCGGAAAGTCAACGTGGTGGCGCACGAGGAGCGAGAAGTTGAACTCCGGATTGGGCACGTCGTTGATCGCCAGGCTCGTCGTTCGCTGCGTGGAGACGCCGCGGAACGACGTGAAGCTCAACGGACAGTAGAACGTGTTGGCCGGCTGGCACGGCAGGTAGCCGCCGTTGATGTAGTGGTCGCCGACGTTGAGAATCTGATAGCCGACGAAAGCGTTGATCGAGCGGCTGAACTGGCGGTTGATGCTGAAGTTGGTGGACGTCGTGCTGATCCAGTGCGGAAGCGAGTTCCACTGGTACTGCTTGTTGAAGCTCGCGTTGAAGTAGACGGTCTGGTAGGGATTCATCGGGTTGTTCATTTTGATGGACGGCGTAAAGAGATTGAAGCCGAACACCGTGTTCCAGATCGTCGTGTAGACCGGGCAGTAGTACGTCGTCGGCGGCTTCGTCACGTACTGCGTCGCACAGGGCGCGCCGTAGGCTTGGAGACCGGGAACCGCGAGCGGCGGCGTTCCGGTTCCGGGGAAGCCCTGCAGGTACTGCAGCGGCCCGACCGAGTCGTGATTGAATCCGTACCCTTCGTAGATTTGTTCGTAGAGCGGCAGGTCGGCGATCCTGTTCTGGAAGCTCGTGGCGGTGATCTGCACCTGCGAGGGATGCGAGAGGTTGCCGCCGATCGGCTTGGCCACTTCGAGCGACCCCGGCCCGAGCACGTTGTAGTTGGTCAGCTGCGAGGTCGCCTGAACGTACGAATGCGGGAAGGCGTAGGTCGCGCTCAGCCAGGTGGTCTGCTGGGCCGCCGAGGGCTCCTGCAGCCAAAACTGCTGGGTGTAGAGCTGCGAGAAGCTTTGGATCTGAAACCGGCTGCCGAGCTTTTCGTAGAGCGCGAGATTCCACCACTTCTCCGCTCGCGTCGCCGGATTGACCGACATAATCGCGTACTCGTGATCGCCCACGAAGTGCTGCTCGACCGAAAGGTACGTCTTGTACGTCGGATCGTAGCGCAGGTGGAGCGCGGTCAGCGTGTTCGTGTTCCCCGCGAGATTCCAGGTGAGGTCCACGCTCGCGCCCGAGAGCGAGTTCTGCGCGAAGTACGGATTCGAGGAGAAGTTGACGACGTAGGATCCCAGCGGCACGCCCGCATTGAGGAAGTACGTGTGCGCGTTGATGAAGCGCACGTAACTCTTCGTGCCGATCACGGCAGCGTTCGCGGTGATGCTCGGGTGATCGTTGACGATCGGGAAGTAGAACGTGTCGCCGGGCATCTGCCGGCCCTTGACCGGATGCACGAGGTCGCCGTCGAGGAACGTCCAGCGATCGGGCTCGGAGGTGACGGGCACGAAGTAGATGCGCCGGAAATCCAAGAAGTCGGCGAGCGCGGCGCCGCTGACCTTACCGCTGGCATCGCTGAGCGTCACGTGACCGGCGACGACGAACCGATTGAGTTTGAGGTCCATCGAGAACGCATCGCCGGTGACGGTAAAACCGTCGCTCGTGCGCAGCCGCACGTTGCCGTCGCCCTCGATGAGGAAACGGTTGTAGTAAAAGTCCAGGCGCGTCGCCTTGAGGTAGAGGAGCGTCGTCGGGGGCGGCCCGGTCGGATGCGGCGCGGGTGCGGGTGGTTGGCGCCGCCGTCGTGGCCGGAGCGGCCGATGCAGCGGGCGCGGGCGCGGCGGAGGCCGATGCGGCCGGGGCCGGCTCCGATGCCGCCGCTGGAGCCGCGAGCCCTGCCGTGACGAGCGTTAGTAGAGCGATCGTCGCCGACAAAGCGATTCGTGCCACGCCCGCGACCCTTTTCGATGGCGCTCGCCCTCTCCTATCGGCGGCCGGCTGCCGGGAAGGCGTGTCCTTCGGCGGGCAGAAGCCGAAGCCAACCCAATGAAGCGCGTCGTAACGATCGTGATTGACTCCGGCGGCATCGGTGCGTTGCCCGACGCAGGCGCCTACGACGACGCACCCGGCGCCGATACGATCGGCAACGTCGCGCGCGCCGTCGGCGCGCTGCATCTGCCGAACTTCGAGCGCCTCGGGCTCGGCTTGCTCGATGCGATCCCGGGCGTGAGCCCGGCCGTCAGCCCCACGGCTCGGGTCGGGCGCCTGCGGGAGCGCAGCCGCGGCAAGGATACGATCACGGGCCACTGGGAGATGGCCGGGATCCTCACCTCGGTGCCGTTTCCCACGTATCCGCACGGCTTTCCGCCCGAGGTCGTCGCGGCGTTCACCGAGATCGCCGGCAAACCGCCCCTGGGAAACCGGACCGCTTCGGGGACCGAGATCATCGAAGAACTGGGACCCGAGCATCTGGCCGGCGGGCGGCCCATCCTGTACACGTCGGCCGACTCGGTCTTCCAGATTGCTGCCCACGAGGGCGTGGTGCCGCTCGAGACCCTCTACGACTGGAGTCGCCGCGCCCGCGAGATGCTGCTCCCGCCCCACGGCGTCAATCGAGTCATCGCCCGCCCGTTTGCCGGCGAACCGGGGTCTTTTTACCGGACGCCGAATCGCCGGGACTATGCAATCGAGCCGCCACCGAACCTGCTCGACGAGCTCGCCGCAGCGCGTGTCGACGTGCACGCGGTCGGGAAGATTTGCGACATCTACTGCGGTCGCTCCGTCTCTTCGTCGGTTCGCGTCGCCGACAATCGCGACGCGATGGAGCGAACGTTCGGGTTGCTAGAAAACGTCGAACGAGGGTTCATCTTCACGAATCTCAACGATTTCGATTCGAAGTACGGACATCGCCGCGACGCTCGCGGGTACGCACGCGCGCTGGAGGAGCTCGACGCGCTGATACCGGCGCTCGAAGCGCGGCTGCGCCCCGGCGACGAGGTCGTCTTCACTGCCGACCACGGATGCGATCCGACGGCGCCCGGCTCGGACCACACCCGAGAGTACGTCCCGTTTCTGCACTTTGGTTCCGGGGCCGGTGCGGCGCTGGGCGACTTGGAGGGCCTCGACGTGGTCGGGCGCACGGTCAAACGGGCGCTGCTGGGGTAACGCGCGTGCAAGCGGCGGTGCGTGTTCCGGTCGAGCGCGAGGTTCCGCAGTGGTGGCCGGCGCTCAAACGTGCGACGGATCTCGCGCTCGGCTGCGTTCTGCTGATCCTCGCCGCGCCGATCGTCGCGCTGGCCGCGATCGCGATACTCTTCGTCACCGGCGGCACGCCGTTTTTCGCCCAAGAGCGCGTCGGAATGAACGGGCGGCGCTTCAAGATGTTCAAACTGCGCACGATGGTCGCCGGCGCCCACGCGATGCGCGATAGCGTCATGCATCTCAACGAGGTGGACGGCCCCGTCTTCAAGATACGCAACGACCCGCGGCTGCATCCGCTCGGCCATTTCCTGCGGCGCAGCAGCATTGACGAACTGCCGAACCTCGTGAACGTCATCGTCGGCGACATGTCGCTGGTCGGTCCGAGGCCGGCGCTGCCGAGCGAGGTCGAGCACTACGACGCCTTCGCTTTGCGCCGCCTGAGCGTGCCGCAGGGCGTGACTTGTCTGTGGCAGATCAACGGCCGCAGCGACGTCTCGTTCGAACACTGGATGGAACTCGACAACCGCTACGTGGATAGCTGGACGCCTTTGGGCGACCTCGTCGTCGTCGCGAAGACGATACCGGCAGTTCTGCGCAGGGACGGCGCGCATTAAACCGCACCTTCGCGTAGTCTCGCCGCCGCGCCGTCCCAAGCGCCGCATCTCGATCGCAGGCTCGACGCTCTTCGTCATCGGCGCCACCTTCGCGTCCACGCTCTTGGGCTTCATGCGCGAGGTCGTCAACGCCAAGTACTACGGCACCCGCTGGGAGATGGATACGTTTCTGGCGGCCGCGACGATTCCGACGATCCTCTTCGGCGTCTTCAACGGCGCCCTGGTGAGCGCGCTCGTGCCGACCTTCTCCGAGTACCTCGCCCACAAGAACGAGGAGGAAGCCTGGACGCTGGCCAGCACGACGCTCAACATTCTGGCCATCGTCGTGACGAGCTGCGCGATCCTGGGTTTCTTCACCGCGCGCTGGTACGTGCCGCTCATCGCGCACGGCTTTCCGGCTCCGCAGATGGGCGTCGCCATCCGGATGACGCAGTGGCTCATGCCGAGCATCGTAGCGGTCAGTCTGAGCGGCGTGCTCTCGGCCATGCTCAATGCCTATCAGCGTTTCCGGTCGGCCGCGCTCGTCGGCGTGGCCGTAAACGTGGTGACGATCGCGGTAGTCGTGACGCGCAACCACAGCATGGGCATCTACGCGCTGGTTCTGGGCACGACGCTGGGCCTGATCGCGCAGATGCTCGTACAGCTCCCCTCGTTCGTCTCCATCGGCAAGTATCGTCCGATCATAGACCTGCACCATCCGGGGCTCAAGAAGATCTGGCTCTTGCTGGGTCCGATCATCGTCGGCTCGGCGGCCGGCCAGCTCGCGCTGTTCTTCGATCGCTTTTTCGCCTCGACGCTGGCGCCCGGCTACATCGCCGGCATGAACTACGCGACGAAACTCGTCAACTTCCCCCAGCAGATCTTCGCAGCGGCGATCGCCACGGTCATCTTCCCGCTGCTGGCGGCGCAGTTCGCGCGCGATAATCGCCGCGGCGTCGCGCGGAGCGTCGTCACCGGCCTGCGTCTGGTGAACTTCATCACGATTCCGTCGGCCTGCGCCCTGATCGTGCTGGCGCGCCCGATGGTGCAGGCCCTCTTCGAACGCGGCACGTTCCAAGCAGGCGCGACGGACCTCACGGCTTCGCTCCTGCCGTACGCCGCGATCGGCCTCGTGGCGCTGGCGGCCAACATCGTCCTGACGCGCTGCTGCTTTGCCTGCAAGGAGACGATGTGGCCCGTCGCGATCTCGGTGGTGACCGTTCTGCTCAACGTCCTCCTCTCGCTCGTATGGCTGCCCTCGCTCGGTGCGCGCGGGCTGTTGCTCGCAAACTCCACGAGTCAGACGGTCCAAGCGATTCTGCTGCTCGTTCTCACGGCTCGCTTGGTTGCAGGCATTGACTGGGGTGCGCTGCTGCTCTCGGCGGGAAAAGTCGTGCTCAGTTCACTTGCGATGTTGGCGACCCTCAATTGGATCGCCGCGCTGGGCGTAACGCCCGAGGCGACGCTCGCCTCGCGGGCGTGGTTCCTATTCGGTCAGATCGCGATCGGCGGTCTGGCCTTCGTTGCGGTCGCTCGCATGCTGGGGGTCGAAGAGCTCGATCTGGCCTGGCGGACGATCGTCGCCAAGTTCGAGCGCAACCTCGTCAGCCCGCCCGAAAACCGGGAAGCGCCCATCGCGTAGGCCCGAATTTAGGGGCCCATCCGGGTTAACCAGAGTCATCTTTCCCGGGCAGGCTCGGTATCTGGGGAAAGCCAACCAGTCACAGCCATGCTCTCAATCCTGATGCCCGCCTATAACGAGGCCGTCTCAATCGCCGAGAACGTGTGCGAAACGGTCGAGACGATGCAGGCGCTGGGCATAGATTTCGAGATCGTCGTCATCGACGACGGAAGCATGGACGGCACGCACGTCGCCGCCATAAACGCGCTGCGCGCGTGGCCGGATCACGTGCGCGTCGTGCGCTGCAACACGAACGAGGGCAAGGGCAACGCGCTGATCTGCGGCGCCGCGTATGCCAAGGGAGACCGCATCGCGTTTCTCGATGCCGATATGGATCTTCACCCCGAGCAGCTCGAGCGATTCTTTGCGATCATGGACGAGCGCGGAGCCGACGCGGTCGTGGGCTCGAAGTTCCACCCCGAGTCGAACGTCGAGTACCCGTTCGTGCGGCGCATCTACAGTTTTTGCTACTACATGCTCGTGCGCGCGATGTTCGGATTGCCCGTCCGCGACACGCAGACCGGTATCAAGCTGTTCAAGCGCGAGGCGCTCGACCGGGTCCTGCCGCGGATTCTCGTGAAACGTTTCGCCTTCGACGTCGAACTGCTCGCGAACGTGCATCACTTCGGTTACCGCATCGCCGAGGCGCCGGTGACCGTAAACTTCCGGCGCGTCAGCAGCCGCGTCCGCCTGCCGGCCGTTTGGAACGTCTTCCTCGATACGCTGGCGATCTTCTACCGAATGCGCATCTTGCGCTACTACGACCGTTTGGAGCGCGTGCCGGTGCGAAGCGATCGCTTCGCCGGCTCCCACGAAGTTACCGTACCGGTCGCAATAGGAGAGTAACCGCGCTTGGCCCCTAGGACCGCTCTGGTACTGTTGCTGCCAGGGCTTGGCGACGCCCTGGCCACGAGCCCGATTCTGCGGGGCCTGCACCGCGACTCCTGGACGATAGACGCGATGACGATGCACGAGCCCGTGAGCGAATACGCCCGCGCGCTCGGCGCCGTTCGCGACATCTACGAGCTGCCGCTGCGTCCCCGCATCGCCGACGTCGCGCGCGCGACGCTGCGCGTGCGGCGCAACCGCTACGATCTGTGCGTCGTCCCGTTTCCGGCGACGCGCTGGCAGTATATGGCGATCGCCCGCGGCGCGGGCGCCCGCCGGCTCGCCTCGCACGCATACGGAGGTCTGGTCGACGCGGTCGCGCGCACCGGTCGAGTTACCCTCGTACCGCTGCGCGGAGGCCATCGGCTCGCCGAAAACCTGCGGCTGGCGCGCGCGCTCGGTGCGGCGAGCGCTCCCGACGACGTATCGTACTGGCTGCCGGATGCGTGGCGCAGCCCGCGGATACCGGGTCTGCTGGGCGTACACCCCGGCTCGATGGCATATAAAGGTAACGAATCGAAGCGCTGGCCGTACGACCGCTTCGTTGCGTTGGTGCGAGCGCACGCCGAGCGCGGCCGGCAGGTGCGCTTCTTTATCGGTCCGCACGAAGACCGGGAGGCCGCCAACGCAGAGAAAGACTTTCGCGGCGTCGCGGGAATCAGCATCATTCGAGAGCCGATCGCACCGGCGGCGCGAGCGTTGGCGCAGTGCGAGGTGTTCGTCGGGAACGACGCCGGATTCAGCCATTTGGCTTCGGGCCTCGGCGTTAAGACGCTCGCGTTGTTCGGCATGACGAGCGAGGTGCGCGGGCTTCCAATCGGGCCGGCCATCGGGTATAGGCCCTCGTCGTGTCCGGCCTGCCACGACGAAGGTTCGAAGGGGTTTGAGTGCGTGTTGAATCTGGATTACCGCTGTATCCTGCGCGACGTGGACTTCGACGTGGTGCTCGGCAAGACCGAGGATCTGTTCGGAACGAACGACGTAGCCCAACACGTTTCTCTGGAGGGCCCATTTAGACTGTACGGAAAGGCGTATTCGTGAAGGAGCAGGCGGCCGAGCCGACCGCGGGGGCGCGCTGGACCAAGGGTCTGGGCGCGGACTCGCTGGCCTGGACGCGCAGCGATGCGTTGCGCAAGGCCGCGGTGCCGGCCCTGTTCGTGCTGCTCGCGCTGCTCGTTACGACCGGCTACGGCGCCGGCGTGCAGCTCAACGACGGCCAAGCCTCGCTCCACATCGATCCGCTCAAGTTCCTAACCACGCTCTTTCACGCGTGGAACCCGTCGCTGTATCTGGGCGCGCATACCGGATTCTGGTTCCCGTACGAAACGCCGTATGCGTGGGCCTATGGGATCGCCCAGTTCCTGGGGATCCCGCAGGAGCTGGCCCAGCGCATCGCGGTCTTCCTCGTCTACCTCGGCTGTCTCTTTTCGATGCACTACTGTCTGCGAAGCGTCACGCCGTGGCTGAACGAGGCCGCGCGCGTCGCGGGCTCCTGCGCCTACCTCTTCAATATGTACGTGGCGCTCAACTCACAGGCGCAGATCGTCTGGCTGCTGACCTACGCGACGCTGCCCGCGCTCATCGGCGTGACGGCGCGCACGATGCGCGGCGAGATGAACCTCTGGCGCGGGACGCTCGCAGTAGCTCTGCTCGTCGTCATCGGCGGCGGAATCAATCCGCCGCTGCTCGCGATCAACGTCATCGTGATGGCGATCTTCGTCGTCGTCACGATCCTGTTCGATCCCAAGCCGCTGGCCGCGGCCAGGCGGGCCGCTCCATTCCTGGCCGCCGCCGCGATAGCGTCGGTCGCGATCAATCTGTACTGGCTCGTCCCGATCGTGGACTACTTCCGCGGCGTTTGGCTCAACGGCGTCCTCAGCGAGGCGCCTTCGATGCACAATGCGGCGACCTCGTTCGACAACGTGCTGCGCGGGCTGGGGCACTGGGCGACGTTCGTCTCCTTTGACGGCAAGGCGTACTTCCCGTGGGCCGCGCCCTACGCCCACGGATTCTTCGGCGCGCTGCTGTGGTTCGTCCCGATCGTCGCGCTGGGCGGCATCGCGTTCCGCATCAACCAGCGCCCGGCGACGCTCTTCTTTTTGATCGTGACGATCGTCTCGGTGCCCCTCGTCGTCGGCTACTACCACGACGCGCTCGGCGATGCGGTGACCACGCCGATCTACGACGCGTTCTACCGGAACTTCCCCGGCTTTCAGATGTTCCGCTTTTCCTATAAGTGGGTCGCCGGCGTCGAGTTCGGCATCAGCGCCCTCTACGCGCTGGCCGCCTTCGCGCTCGTTGCGTGGGTGGGCGACCAGGTAGAGAACCTCGAGCCTAGAGAGCGGGAGGGCCGAGCCTGGATCGCTCCGGCGCTCACCGCGCTGCTCGTGGCGGTGCCGGTCTTCGCGTTCGTTCCCGTCCTCATCCACAAGATGAACTACCCGGGCCCGGTGATCCCGGCGTGGGAGTATCGCGAGAAGGCGCTCGTCGGAGACGATCAGCGTCACCGCGTCGCGCTCTTTCCGACCCAGTTCCTCGAACAGTTCGATTGGGGCTCGCCGGAGTTTTACGTCGAAGATTCGTTCGTAGACCGCCCCATGATCTACGGTCTGCTCGGCAGCGAGCCGTCGGAGGGAACGGATCGCTGGGTGCGCCGCGGTTACCGTGCGACGCGCGAGGGCCTGCCCTTTGCCGCCGACATGTATCGCGTCCTGGGCGTGGATACGATTCTGCAACGCGACGATTTCATTCCGACGATAGACTTCAGCTCGCCCGGAGAGGCGCGCTTCAACACGACGACGCTCACGCACGACCTGCTGCATCGCGTGCTCGGCGCCACGCCGGTCCGCTCCGACGGCCCGCTGCACGTCTATCACCTGTCGGGAGCGCTTCCGCTGGTCTACGGCGTCGCGCACCCGGTGGTGAACACGCTGCCGACCTTCACCGACGCATATTTGGGCGACGTGCACGCGATGGCGCACGGCGTCGCCGAGTTCGATCCGCCGAGCCGCTCGGCCGACGATTTTACGAACTCGCTGGCGCCGCTCTCACCGATCCTTCCGGACTCGCCCGACCAGGTGCGCGATCTCGCCGTGAATCAGGCGCTGCAGCACGGCGGGATTCGGATTCATCCGCCCTCCGCGGACGTGGGATGGACGACGCCTTTTACCGTTACGAGCGGCGGCGAGTACGCAGTCTTCGCGATGGAGCAGTCGCTGCTCTTCGATCGCGACGCGCCGCAGAATCTGCAGGTTGACGGGAAATACTTCTCGCCGCAGACGACCGGCGGCGCCTGGACGCAGTACGGCACGCTCGAGCTCGAGCCGGGCGCGCACGTCGTCTCGGACGGCTATCCCGATTCGGATTTGGTCGTCGCGCTCGTGAGCGTAGACGATCTCGATGCCTGGCAAGCGCGCATCGGGGCGCTTGCGCGAAGCCTGCCGCGCAATCTTTCGAGTTCGACGCTCGTCTACGCACCGAAGGCGAGCATCAAACTCGACCGCGCCGGCGAGTACGTCGTGCGCGCCGGCGCCGTCGGCTCCTCGGGTCCTGACGGACTGGAGAAGGCGCCGGCGTTACGCCACGCGTCGTTCGCCGGTGCCTTTCCGACCGATCTCTCCTCAACGCTCCCGTACGTCTTCGGCGACGGCGTCCTCGGCACGCAGGCCGTCATGATGCCGGACACGTGGTACGGCGGCGATGCTTCGACCTATCGCTGGCAGCGCGGCGACTCGATGCCGTGGTTCCTGTTCGCGCGCAACGCGCACGTGCGCGTCTTCGTTCCCGGTCGCGACGACGTGGTCGCGCGCGCCGACCTGCACGTCAGCCGGCTCCAGGTCTCGCGCTACGTGGACGTAAGCGTGGATGGGGCAAAGCAGCGCACGGTCGCGCTCGACGGGCCGGCGGCCGATTCCACCGCCTACGACACGATCTACCAGCTCGCCGGGCCTTCGCCGGTGCCCGCCGGCTTCACCGTGAGCCTGCATCCGGGCTGGAATGACGTCGTCTTTACGTTCCACCCGGTGAGCGGCGAGCGCGGGGATCTCGGCACCGAGGTTATCTCCGCGGCGGTCGCTCCCGATCTGACGTTCACGCGCACGGCCGGGCTGGGACCCGCCGCGCGCGCGCCGGAGGCCGACGGTGCGTTCAACGGCCTGAGCATCGCTCCGCCGCCCGGCGATCTCGCGGGCGACCCCGATATCATGGGCACGGTAGCGGGCTCGGGGGGCGTGCGCTGGATCGCAGCCGCGATCGAGCGCCAAGGCCGGGTAGACTACCGGCTCTTTCCGGTGAACACCGACGGCAGCTTCGACATCAACTTCCTCCACGCGTTTCCGAACGACTGGGTAGACCAATCCCAACGCGTCGTCGGGATCTGGTTCCTGGCGCGCGACGGCCGCGCAACGCTTTCGAGCGTGTTCTACAACCTGCATGCGATGCCGGCGCGCGAGATGCGCCGGCCGCAGTCCCTCGACGCGCCGCCGATCACGATAGATAGGAAACCGGTGCTCTCCGAACCGGTCTACCTCACGGCCGGACGCCATCTCGTGGCCAGCGCCGATCGCGAGGTCAAACTCGGCCTGCTTACGGTCGTGCCCGTTACGCTCCCGAAGACGACGCACTATCCCCTGCAGTGGGATCGGCGCTCGCCGACCTCGATGGACGTGACGGTGCACGCTTCGCCGGATCCGTTCTTGCTCGTCTTCGGAGAGGCGTACCATCCGAAGTGGCAGGCGATGCTCGACGGCATGCCCCTCAAGCACGTCGTCGTGGATGGGCTCGTGAACGGCTGGATCGTCCCGCCGGTCAGCGATGCGACCGCGACGATCGAGCTGCGCTTCGCCGATCAGCTCTCCTACGTGGTGGCCGCGCTCATCTCGCTCGTCAGCCTGATACTGCTGGTCGTCTTGGCCTGGATGCCGGGCCTCTGGCCGACCCGCAAGCACAGCCCTTGATTCGCGCGCACGCGCGGATTCTGCTCGGCCGCGCAACGGGGTACGCCGTCGCAACCGCGGTCCTCTCGCTCGCGATCGCGGCGCTGCTCTCCGGTGCCGATGCCGAGCGCTTCGCAACCACCGCCTACCTCGCAGCGATCTTCGGCGCGCTCGCGATTGCCGCGCGCCGATTCTTGCCCGACGTCGAACCGCCGTCGCGCTCGGAAGATCCGGAGCGTCCTTTCCCCGCGATCTTCAAATTCGTGGTCGGCATCATCGCGCTCGCCGGGTTCGGTGCATCGTTCGTCTTCGACCCCGTCTACGAGGCCATCGCGCTGGCAGCGTGCTTCGGTTTGCTCGGCGTCGTCGCGCTCGTTCGCGCGGGGACGGTCAGGCGCACGGCGGCGCTGCTCGCGAGCGGCGGCGCGGTGGCTGCGACCAGACGCTACGCCGTCGTCGTCTGCGCGGTCGCGCTCGCGGCGGCGGCGGTGCTCGCCCCGCAGGAAAGCGAGCGGTATGCGAAGATCGGCTACGCGCTCGCCGTCATCGGCGTGGTGACGGTCGCCGCGTCGCTGCTCTACTCGGCGCATCCACGGTTGCAAGCCGCCGTGACGCGCGTGACGGGGATGCTCGCGACGCCGGCGAGCGGTTCGGTCTATTCGGCCGCCGCCACCTACGCGGGCGCGGCGGCCGGCCTCGCCATGCTCTTCGCAATCGTTCTCCCCGGCGAGCAGTCGGAGCGATTTGCGACCGTCGGGTACATGGCGGCCGTATTCGGCGCGGTGGCGCTCGCTGCGAAATGGCGCATCGGCGCTCCCGCGGGCGCCGCAATTGCGCTGCGCACGCCGAGGGACGTTTTGCGGTTTGCCGAAGGCGTGGCCGCGCTGACGATCGTCGGCGCCGCGCTTACCGACTCGCCGTTCACTCAGATAGCCGGAATCCTCGGGTGTCTCTGGATCGTTGGATATGCCGTAGCGATCCGCAACGGCGCCGCCAAGCCGCTTCGCGTGCCGAAGATCGCGCTGCAGTATTTGACGGGCGAACCGCTCACCGACGGAATTCGTATCGCGGTAGCGGTCGCGATGTTCGCGCTCGCGTTGACGGCCGTCTTGCCTGGCGAGTACGCAGACCGTTCGCTCACCGTCGGCTACTACGCCGTGGCCGTCGCCGTCGTCCTCATCGTTAGGCAGGTGTGGCGCTCGCGCGCGGCGTGATCTCGCGCGGCGGCCAGGCTGCCGCGGTCGCGGCTGCCGCCGTCTTCGCCGCGTTCGTAGCGGCAAAGGGCATTCCGACGCTCCGGCACGATTGGAGCTGGCCGATAGACCGGACGGCAATCCCGTCGTTTCTGAGCGAATCCGCCGACGGCTGGGTCCAGGTCGGCTTCGGCGTTCCGAACTCGCATCCGACCACGTACCTCGTCGCGTTGCCGCTGGCGCTGGCCATGTGGATCCTCGGGCCGCTGCCCGCTCTGGCGGTCGCCGCGTTTGCAACGGGCTATGCCTGCATGCGCGCCGTTGCCTCCGTCGCCGCCCCTGCCGTCGCCGGATATCCGGCCGCGATCGGTATCGGGCTCTTCGCGCTCTTCAATCCATGGGTGTACAGCGAGGTCGTTGCCGGCCACTTGATCATGGTCCTGGCGTATGCCGGAGTCATCGGCATGCTCGCGGAGCTGGCTCGCGGAAGCGCGGCGCGCCCCGTGCGCGTCGCGCTCTGGCTCGCGCTCGTCGCGCTCCAGCTGCAGTTCTTCGTGCTCGCAATGCCGGTGCTCGTCGTCTTCGCCCTCGTTACGCGCATCTGGCTGCCGGTAGGTGCGGGCGCGCTCTTCGCCCTGCCGTCAATCGCCGGTCTGATCGCCGACCGCGGCTCGCTGCTCGCGATCCCGTACACGCTGGCGTGGCAAAGAAATCAGTCGCTGCCGCCGTTGGATCTCGTCGGATTGGGCGGCTACTTCGCCGGCTATTCGGACCGTCTGGGCGTCGCTGCAATCCTTGCGGTCTGGATTCTGCTGGGCCTCGCGCTCGCCGGCCTGATCGCACGGCGCCGTTCGAGACTCGCCGTCGGGGCCGCGCTCTGCGCGCTCGCGCTCTACGTCGCGATGCTCGGCGCGAACGGACCGCTTGCCGCTGCGTACGACTGGATCGTGCGCAGCGTTCCCGAGAGCGGCGTCTTTCGCGAACTCTACGATTTGGCCGGCGTGTACGCGGCCCTGCTGACGCTGCTCGCCTGCGCGGCTGACGATCGCCTGGCGCACGTTGGGATACGTCGCGCTCTGCGCGGGCGCGACCTTGCTGCTGGCGTGGATCGCGCGTCCTCCCAGCGACCTATGGATCGGGGCATCGGCGTATCCGCACCCGGCAGTCGCCGCGGCGCCGTACGAGCGCGTCGCACTGCTGCCGGCCTTTCAGCCGCTCGGGCTTCGCGCGGGCGGCGGCGACGGCGCCGATCCGGACGTTCGCGTGTATCCCGGGCACGTCGCGGCGTTGAACTCGTATCTGCCCGCGTACCCGGTGGATATGGCGCTCGCACGATACGAACGCGATGGAGACGACGTTGCCCTGCGCGCGCTCGGCGTCGGCGAGGTCGTCGCGCGGCCGTATCTAGTCTCTCGCTCGAACGGCGGCATCGGTCTGGCGGCGCGATCGCTCGCAGAACCCGCCGCGCGAACCGCGGGCGATTCGGAGACGCATAGGCTCGCCGGCGCGGCGCCGCTCGTCTCGGCCTGCGATGCGTATGCGATCGTTGCGTTCGCAGACTCGCTCGATCCGTGCGACGTATTTTTCGGCTACGTCGCGAACGCGGTGCGGCCCGTCGTCGCGCAAGACGTTTCGCTCGACCCTCGGGCGGCGTGGATAGACGCGCGGCTCGTCTTCGCGCGTATCCCCCAGCTCGCGCAGAGCCTCGGCGGCGCGTTCACGCTTTCGCGCGTTCCGATTGCGGTACGCGGCGGAACGTGGCTGCTCGTCTACGTGCGCGGCGCGCTCTACGCAGGCGAGCGCGAACTCTACGCCGGCCGCGGTGATTTTCGCTGGATAGCGATCCCGTCAAACGTCGCAGCCGTCGAGTGCGCCGGCCTCTGCGAGCTGGTCGCGCAGTCGGCCTCGCCGCCCCCCGGCGCGCCCGCGATTCGGCCGAACGCGCGGTCTCTGAGGTTTACCGAATTGACGCCATGGCTCTACGTCGTGGACGCTGGCGAACGTCCCGCATCCTTATTGCGTCTTAACGTACGATACGATCCCGCATGGGTTGCGGTGGACGCGTGGCGAGCGCTGCCGCACGTGCGTGCCGGCGCGCTCGCCAACGGCTGGGAGCTCGCGGGAGCCTCGTTGGGAACGGTCCTTCTCATCGAGAGAACCGCCCTCGTGCAAGCGATTGCCGAGATATGCGGCATCGTCTGCTTGCTGTGGCTCCTGAAGGCGCTCGTACGCGAGCCGACGAAACGCGCCCCGTGACCATGACTGCGAACGTTCCTTTCGTCGATTTAAAGGCGCAATTTCGAGCGTTGCGCGAAGAGGTCGTCCCTCGCATGATGGCGGTCATGGAGAACGCCAGCTTCGTACTCGGGCCCGACGTGGCTGCGTTCGAGGCGCATTTCGCCGAGTACGTCGGCGCGGAACATTGCGTCGGCGTCGAATCCGGCACCGCCGCGCTCGAGCTCGCACTCGTCGCGCTCGGCGTCGGCCCCGGCGACGACGTGATCGTGCCCGCCAACACGTACATCGCGTCGGCGATCGCCGTTTCGGCCGTCGGCGCGCGTCCCGTGCTCGTGGATTGCGACGCATCGTACGCGATGGACGCCTCGCTGCTGGAATCCGCACTGACGCCGCAGACGAAGGCGATCATGCCGGTGCACCTGTACGGACGCGCGGTGCCGATGGATCCGATCTTGGAGTTCGCGCGCCGTCACGATCTGTTCGTCGTCGAAGATGCCGCGCAGGCGCACGGCGCGCGCTGGAACGGCCGGCGCGTCGGCGCCTTCGGCCACGTTGCGGCGTTTAGCTTCTATCCCGGCAAGAATCTCGGTGCGTACGGAGATGCGGGCGCGATCGTCACGAACGATGCGTCCCTGCGCGACTCGCTGCGGCTGCTGCGCGACTTCGGCCAGGCCAAGAAGTACGAGCACCTCGTTAAAGGCGGTAACTGCCGGCTCGATACCCTCCAGGCGGCCGTGCTCGACGTGAAGCTGGCGACATCTCGACGAATGGAACGCCGCGCGCCGCAGGCACGCCAAGGCGTACGACGCCGCGCTCTCGCAGATCGGCATCGCCCCGCCGCCCGCGGGCGTGGAGGAAGAAGGGCACGTCTACCATCTGTACGTCGTGGAAGTCGAGAATCGCGCGCACGTGCAGTCAGTTCTGAACGAGCGGGGCATCGCGACCGGCATCCACTACCCGATTCCGATTCACTTACAGCCGGCGTACGCCGATCTCGCTCTGGGGCCGGGATCGTTCGAGCGCGCCGAGGCCGCCGCGAAACGCGTTCTCTCCCTTCCGATGTTTCCGGAACTGACGAGCGAGCAAATCGATCGGGTTGTGGACGCCCTCGCGAGCGTCAAGCTGGTCGAGGCCTAGCACCCGCGCACGGCATCGCCATGGATCGTTCGCCGCTAGGAGTGGCCGTCGTCGGTGCGGGGTATTGGGGCCCGAACCTCGTCCGCAACTTTCACGCATCCGACGCGTGGACCGTGCGTTACGTCGTGGAGCGCGACGACGCTAGGCGCGCCCGCCTGCTGCGCCTCTATCCTTCGATTGCCGGATGCGCCGATATCGCCGGCGTTCTAGCCGACCCGGCGGTGGACGCCGTCGCGCTGGCGACGCCGCCGCGCACGCACCACGAGCTCGCGATGCAGGCGATCGCCGCCGGCAAACACGTGCTCGTCGAGAAGCCGCTGGCCGAGCGTTCGAGCGATGCCGTAGATCTCTGCGAGCGCGCGAGCCGCGCCGGCGTCGTCCTCATGACCGACCACACGTTCTTGTACACGGGCTCGGTCGAGAAACTGCGCGCCCTGCGCGAAAGCGGCGAGTTGGGTAAGATCTACTACGTAGACTCCGTTCGAGCGAACCTCGGGCTCTTCCAGGAGAGCAACGTCGTCTGGGATCTCGCGCCGCACGACGTTTCGATCCTCAACTACGTGCTGGGCGAGACGCCTTCGGCCGTCGCCCTGCAGCTCGGATCGTGCGTGCACGCCAAGACTCCGGACGTGGCCTTCCTGACGATGTGGTACGACGGCGGCACGCTCGCGCACGTGCACCTGAGCTGGCTCTCGCCGGTGAAAGTGCGCCGCACGACGATCGCCGGCAGCCTGAAGATGGCCGTTTGGGACGACGTCGAGCCGACCGAGAAGATCTACATCTACGACAAAGGCGTCGTCCTCGATCCCTCGAGCACCACGCTGCAGCAGCAGATGGTCTCCTATCGCCTGGGCGATCTCCACGTGCCGCTGGTGGACAACCGAGAAGCGCTGGGTAAGCTCGTGAACGATTTCGCGAGCGCGATCCGCGGCGACGGTGCGACGCGCTGCGACGGTCCCTTCGGTACGGACGTCGTGCGCGTCATCGAGTCCGCCCTGCGCTCCGCGGAGCTCGACGGAGCGAAGGTTCCGGTCGCGTGAAAGTCTCCTTCATCATCGCGGTGCTCAACGAGATTCGCCGCTTGCCGCCGGTGATCGAGAGCATTCGCGCACAAGACTACCCGAGCGAACTCGTCGAGATCGTCGTCGTAGACGGGCTCTCGGAAGACGGCACGCAGGAGTACGCGCGCTCTGCAGGCTGCGTCGTCGTGGATAATCCCCGTCGCTTGGCCGAGCCGGGGCATCTGCTCGGCTACGCCGCCGCCACCGGCGAGCTGCTCTGCATCATCGCGGCGGACAACGTTCTCAACACGAAGGATTTCATCCGCCGCATCGTCGAGCCGTTCTCCGAGAAGTCCGTCTGCGCGGCCGTTCCGCGGGTCGTGAGCACGCCGGAAGACAATCTCGCGACGCGCTACATCAACGACTTTACCGACCCGTTCAATCACTTTCTCTACGCCGGAGCGGCGACGCCCGCGACCTTCGGCCGCACCTACCGCGTCAAGCGTCGCACGCCGTCGTACGTCGTCTACGATTTCCCGCTCGACAATCCGCCGCTCCTGGCGATCGCGCAGGGCGTGACCGTTCGTGCGGACGCGCCGCGCCGGACGGGCTGGGAAGAAGACGACGTCATGCCGATCGTAGATATCCTGCGCGCCGGGCTTGGACGTGGCGTACGTACCGGGCGCGCGCATCGAGCACCACACGGTCGAGGGGCTGCGAAACTTCGCGAAAAAGTTCGGGCCGCGCATCGCCGAGCGGCTCGAAAATCGAGATATGCCGGTCTGGGAACGGGCGCAGGCGTGGACGCAGGCGCGCAAGGTGCGCGCGTACCTGTGGCCGTTCTATTCGGTCTCGATCGTCGGTCCGTGCGTAGCTGCGATCGTCGGATTGATCCGCGACCGGCGCGCGACGTGGCTGTACCATCCGGTCATCAACTTTGCACTGGGCGTGGAGTTCTGGCGGCGCGCGTTGCCGTACGCGTGGTCGCTCGCCGGAAGGCGTCTTCGAGGAGAGCGGACGTAGTGTCTAAATCGGTGCTCGTTACCGGCGGCGCGGGGTTCGTCGGATCGCACGTCGTGGCCGACCTGCTGGAGTGCGGCCACCGCGTGACCGTCTTCGACAACTTTTCGAGCGGGCTGCGCGAGAATCTGGCGCCCTACGCCGGCGACGTCGAGATCGTCGAGGGAGATATTCTCGACGCGTCGGCGCTGGGCGCAGCCGCAGCCGGTAAAGACGCGATCTCGCATCAGGCCGCGCAGTTAGAGATCACCAAATGTTTGGAAGATCCGCTAGACGATATGCGGACGAACCTGGTCGGCACGATCAACGTGCTCGAGGCCGCGCGCGCGGCCGGCGTCGGGCGCGTCGTCAGCGCCTCGTCGGCGTGCATCTACGGCCAGGCCGTGAATCCGCCCAGCGACGAGGATGCCTCCCCGCACGATCCCAACTGGTCGTACGGCGCCAGCAAACTCGCGGCCGAAAAGTACGCGCGGATCTTTTCCAACGACTACGGCTTTCCGGTGCACTCGCTGCGCTACGGCATCACCTACGGTCCGCGCGAGTGGTACGGCCGGGTGCTCACGATCTTTCTGAAGCGGCTCTCCGAAGGCAAGGCGCCGGTAATCTTCGGCGAGGGCGAGCAACTCCGCGATTTCGTCTACGTCGAGGACGTCGTGCGCGTCCACCGCGCCTGCATGGACGGCGACGTCCCGGGCGCGCAGTCGTTCAACGGCGGCACCGGGATCGCGACCTCCGTCGCGCAGCTCGCGGCGCTCGCTTGCGAGATAACGGGGTCGGGTCTGGAGCCAGTACACGAGGACGTGCGCCCCGGCGAGCGTTCTTCGCTGGTCGAAGGGCGTCTGCGTCTGCCTTCGGAGCTGGCCGTCATGCAGCTCTCCACCGCGAAAGTCGCGCGCGTGCTCGGAATCGAGCCTCAAGTGACGCTGCGCGAAGGCTTACGCCGCGAGTGGGAGTGGCTGCTCGAGCATCCCCAGCGCTGGACGACGATGAGCTACTAGCCCCCGCCGCCCCCGTGTCATCCTGAGCCCGTCTGTGTCATCCTGAGCCCGTCTGTGTCATCCTGAGCCTGTCGAAGGACGAGCAAACCCCCGGTGTCATCCTGAGCCTGTCGAAGGACGAGCAACACCTGTCATCCTGAGCCTGTCGAAGGACGAGCAAACAACCCCGGTGTCATCCTGAGCCTGTCGAAGGACGAGCAAACAACCCCGGTGTCATCCTGATCCTGTCGAAGGACCGCCGACCGCGCGGCTGCGCCCCGCGCTGAGGTTGACACGGTCCTTCGACTGCGCGGCTGCGCCGCGCGCTCAGGATGACACGGTGGTGCGTCCTTCGACAAGCTCAGGATGACACAGTGGTGCGTCCTTCGACAAGCTCAGGATGACACGGTGGTGCGGTCCTTCGACAAGCTCAGGATGACACGGTGGTGCGTCCTTCGACAAGCTCAGGATGACACGGTGCGTGCGTCCTTCGACAAGCTCAGGATGACACGGTGGTGCGTCCTTCGACAAGCTCAGGATGACACGGGGGTGCGTCCTTCGACAAGCTCAGGATGACACGGGGGTGCGTCCTTCGACAAGCTCAGGATGACACGGTGGTGCGTCCTTCGACAAGCTCAGGATGACACAGACAAGCTCAGGATGACACAGACGGGCTCAGGATGACACCTGGGGATCGCTAGAGAGCCTGTCTAGCGTTTTTGCAGCGGGGTGCCGAGGCGGACGTTGCCTGCAGAGTCTTCGAAGACTTCGCTCCAGTAGCGCATCATCGTCAGCCCGTCCTCGTGCGTGCCCAGCAGGTCCGGGATCGGCTTGCCTTCGAGTGCGTCTATCGTCAGCGATGCGAAGTTGATGCCCGCCGCGGTCGTGAGCGCGAGCGTCCCCGAGAATCGGGGGTTCATCTCGATGATCGAAAAACTGCCGTCGGCGCGGAGCATGCCTTGAACGTTTGCGGGTCCCGATAGGCCGGTCTTCTCGACGACGTTGCGCACGATCGCCTCGATCTCGGGATGCCGGTACGTGCGACCCTTGACCGAGACGCCGGCTTTGATCGCGATGCGTTCGCGCGGCACGGCGGCGACGACGCGCCCGGGCGCCGCTGCGAACGCGTCCACCGTAAACTCGGCGCCCTCAACGGCCTCCTGCACGATCAGGCCGCTGCGTCCGCGGGCGGTCTCGTGCAGCGAGTGCGCGCTCTCGATGCGCGAGGTTCCGATCGAGCCCGAGCCGCGGCGCGGCTTGAGGTAGACGGGAAAGCGCTCGATCTCCATCGCCGGATCGTAGGCTTGCGTGCGCGGGCCCGGCACGCCGATCTCCTCGAGGAAATTGGCGAAGTCCAGTTTGTCGCCGGTCCGCAGAAAGATCTCTCGCGGCGGGACGAGCAGCCGGCATCCCAGCGCCTCGAAGCGCTCGCGCGCGTCGTCGAGCGGGAGAAACTCGCTCTCGACGATGAGCGGAACCAGCAGGCCGATCTCCAGGCGCCGCACGGCCTCCAAGCAGCGCTGCGCAAAATCCGGTTCGCCGGCGGCCGGCAGCGCCACGAAGCGCGTCTACGAAAGCGCGCGTTGCGTTGAGCGGATTCATATCGCCCACCGCGATGAACGAGGCCCTGCCGTCTTCACGCAGGGCCTTTACGAGCGATTGCGCGGTCACCGTCCCGCCGGCGGTGATCATGACGCGCAGGCGGTCACCTCGCATCGTGCGGCATCCAGTGCAGGGTCAGGTCTCGCTGCTGAATCGAGCCGGGATGGCGGAAGATGAAGAAGCGGCTGTCCGGCCCGACGTAGACGGTATCGCCGGTGAGCGGATCGCGTCCGTAGAAAACCACTGCATTGGTCGCCGGTGCGTAGACCGCGCGCCAGTGGTATCCGTTCGGCAAATTCGTGTAGTCGTAGTGGGTTGCCGAGGAACACGCGCCCAAGGCCAGCGCTGCGCCTGCAAAGAGCAGGGTTTTCACGAACCGCAACGCGGCGCTAGTAGGCCCGGACGTTCAGCAATCCAGCCGCTTTGAATGCGTCGGCGACGGACTGCTCGTCGGCGGGCGCGGGATAGAGAACGACGGCGCGGCCGTCTGCAACGGCTTCGTCGAAGTTGTCGATCTCGTCGTCGGGAATGTCGTAGCCGTCGAGATAGTGCGGCGCCTCGGAGCCGCTGCTGAACGATTCGAGGGATTCCTGCCTCCCGGGGAGACCCGGAACGTTCGTGCCGCCCGCGTCGCCCATGATCCCGAGACCTCGGGTCATGTCGTCGGAAAGCGAGTTCGACTCCATGTCGGAGGCGACGGATAAGAAGGTCAGCGGCGACGTTGCCGTACCCACGACGTTCGACGTGACGACTTTGACCTTGCTCAAATCAACCTGCTGCGCCGACAACGCGCTTTCGATCGCTTTCGGATCGGAATGCGGATAAATGCCGACGACCAAACGTTCTGCCACGCGTTGGAACTCCTCTATCGCTGGTATGCCCGAATGGCGTGACCGAGCCGTTCGACGCCAAGGCGAATATTCTTCTCTGAGGCATTGGAAAAGTTCAGCCGCATGCCGTCGTGCACGTCTCTTCCCGGATAGAAGTTTACGCCCGGGACGAAGACGACTTTCGACTCGGCCGAGATGCGCAGCAGTTCGGTCGTGTCCACGCCGGGCAGCGTCACCCAGAGGAACATGCCGCCGGCCGGGTGCGTGCAGCGCGCGCCGGAGGGCAGCCACTGCGCGAGGGCGTCGGCCATCACGGTTCGCCGGCTCGCGTACGTTTCGGCAATCCGGCGCACGTGTGCGTCGAAGACCTCCTGATCGCTCGCGTACTCGTGGAAGACGTACTGCGCGAAGGTGCCGCTATGCAGGTCGGCGCCCTGCTTGGCCAGCACGACCTTCTCGCGTATCTCCTCGTCTTCGATGACGAGCCACGCGACGCGCATGCCGGGTGCCATGATCTTGCTGCCGGTGCCCAAGTAGATGACCGGCGCCGAGGTTTCGTGCGAGACGAGCGGCTGGAGATCCTCGCCTTCGAAGCGCAGTTCGCCGTACGGATCGTCTTCGACGATCGGCAGATCGAAGCGCTCGCAGACCGCGACGACCGCGCGGCGGCGCGCCGCCGTCAGCGTCCGCCCCGTCGGGTTCGCAAAGTTCGCTACGAGGTAGAGGAACTTCGGGAAGGGTTCGGCGCGTTCGAGCAGCCGTTCGAGCGACTCGGGGACGAGCCCGTCGTCGTCGGTCTCCACCGTGAGGTAGCGGGCTTGATACGCATCGAAGGCCTGGATCGCTCCGAGGTACGAGGGGTCTTCGAGTACGACGTGGTCGCCCGGATCGAGGAAGACTTTGCCGACGAGATCGAGACCCTGCTGCGAGCCGTTGACGATCGTGACGCTCTCCGCTTCGAGCGCCGTTCCGAAGCGGCGGTTCAGCCGGCGTGCGACCCAGCCGCGCATCTCCGGAATGCCCTCGGTGACGCTGTACTGCAGGGCAGCCGCGCCGTAGCGCTCCATGACGACGCGCGTAGCCTCGGCGATCGCCGCCGTGGGGAAGAGTTCCGGCGCGGGAAGGCCGCCGCCGAACGAAATGACGTCGGGCTGCTGCGTGACTTTGAGCATCTCGCGAATGGTTGATGCTCGCAGGTGACGGGTGCGCTCCGCGAACTTCGCGGCTCGCGAAACGGCCGGCATGCCGGCTTCTTAGCCGGCGGCCATTGGAGGTCCGCTAATCGGGGCGCGCTGGGGTGCGGCGGGCCCGGCGGGGGCCGGCGCGGAGAACGAGTCGGCGGCAAAGGAGAGGATCGTCGCGCCCAGGCCGATGAGCCCGACGAAGACGAGCACGAGCGTACCGACGACCGGAACCAGCTCGGCGGCGGTAATGAGCGCGCTGCCGACGAGCAGCGCGACGAGCGGCGATGGGGTGGTGGAAGGGCTCACCAGTTCGCAAAGCCTGCGCCCGACCAGCAGAGAGAGGGCCGCGGTGCCGAGGAAGACGCTGGCCAGCACGAAGATCATCTCGATGAAGATGAGCGGGATGAGCAGGATCGTAATCGCGAGCAGCACCGCGAGCGGGACGATCGCGATCGAGCCGATCACGCCGGCCGCCGCTGAGAGCCCCGGGTGGCGTTCGAGCCGGTCCAGCACCATACGCGTCCGGCGCGGGAAAATGAGGAAGACGAGCAGCGCGAGGAGATTCCAAGAGAGGCGCCAGAGCAGGCGGTGATCGGGTACGAACGGGCCGTAGACCGAGTCGCTGGGAGCCCAGGGTACCACGGCTTGGGTCACGTCGCCGCCGACCTGATTCACGCGCCCGGTGACGACCGCGCCGGGGCGCGCCTCGTACGTGCCGCCGACGACGTTGACGTCGCCTTCGACGACGCCGGCAATCGTCGCGTCCCCGAAGATCACCGTGAGATCGCCGTCCACGACTTGTCCCGGTTCCACGACGACCGATCCGAAGTACGTGCCGCCGTGGTCCACCACTTGCGTATCGGCCAGCGCCGGCGCCGCGACGAGCACGGCCAGTCCGGCCAGGATTGCGGCAAAGATCGTTCTGCGGGCGATCGTCACGTTCTGGGCCCTCGCGCGAGATAGACGGAGAGAAGCGGGCGCAGCCGGCGATAGGCGTACAGCACCGCGCATAGCAGGAGAAGGTCGGCCAGCAGGATGCCGCCGACGGCGGCGGCCGCGATCGGCGTCGCCGGGGCGAGCGCGCGGAACGCGGCGCTCAGCGCTGCTGCGGCGCGTCCGGCCCAGCCTTCGAGAGCGTAGAACGGCGCGCCCAGGGCGTGCCAGCGCAGCGCGGCGAGCGCGCCGGCGAACCAGGCGACGGCCAGATACGCCAGGACCGGCGCCCAGATCGGAACGCGGCGCGGGGCGAGCGGCGGCATGGCCGGCGTCGCCGAAACGACCGCAGCGGTAAAATCGGCTCCGACGCGCCCGGGCGGGCGGGCGGTCGCGAGCAAGGCGTCAATCACGCGCAGTTCGCTCAGGAAAGCCGAGCAGTGCGCGCATCCGGCCAGGTGCGTGGCCACCGCGCGCGCACGATCGGCGCGCAGGGTCCCCTCGATGAACGCATCGAGCCGCGGCTCACACGAGGAGCAGCGCATGCGGACCTCTCTTGCCGGCGCTCTGCGCGATCCCGTCCGCGGCCCGAGCCTCGCGCTCGCGCATCTTCTTTGTCAGCGCGATCTTGCCGCGATGGATGAGCGTCTTCACGTTGCCGAGCGAGAGCCCGAGCGTGCTTGCGATCGTTTGGTACTCCATATTGTCGAAATAGCGCAGAGCCAAGACCGTCCGCGTGCGCTCGGGCAGTTCGGCCAGGGCCGCGCGAAGTTCGCGCTCGGCCTCTTCGCGCAGGACGCCTCCGGCGGGGTCGGCATCGCGCGAGGTATCGGGCAGCGAGCTCTCCAGGCCGCGTTCCGGCGAGAGCTCCTGCATCTGCGGCCCGCGCAGCGACTTGGAAAGGTGCGTGCGGACGACGTTGCGCGCGATCTGATAGATCCAGGTCGAGAACTTCCCGAGCTGCGGGTTGAAGGTTCCCAAGTGCGCGTAGGCCCGCAGGAACGTCTCCTGCGAGAGATCGGCCGTCTCCGACGGATTGCGCACGGTCGCACCGATGAAGTTCGCTATGCCGCGTTTGTAACGATCGACGAGCACGCCGAAGACCTCCCTTTCTCCGGAGCGCACCCGACGCACCAGAGCTTCGTCGCTCTGATCACGGAATGCCATCCGCTTTCGATTCGGTTTCTCTGGCGGTTCTTACCTCGGGTCGGCCGGGTTTGTTACGGCTTGGGCAGCGAAGCCAGGAGCGGGGCCGCCGCGTCGCGGGGCGAGAGGATCGGCGGGAGGGAACCGAGCGGCCATTCGATCCCGATCTCCGGATCGTTCCAGGCTACCGCAAACTCGTGGGCCGGATCGTACGCCGCGCTCTGCTTGTAGCCGAAGATCGTCTCGTCTTCGAGGGCCAGGAATCCGTGCAGGAAACCGCGCGGCACGTAGATTTGCGTGCCCTCGCCGGCGCGCAGGGTCGTTCCGTACCACCGGCGGTACGTGGGGCTTGCGGGGCGCAGGTCTACGATAACGTCGAAGACGCTGCCGCGGATCGTTCCGGCGAGTTTGGACATACGCGCGTCGCCGTGCAGTCCGCGAAGGACGCCGCGCCCGGAAATCGAGAGGTTGTCCTGGACGAATTCGTCTACAATGCCGATCTCGCGGTATCGCTCGGCGGAGTAGAACTCCCGGAAGAGGCCTCGTTCGTCGGAGTAGATACGCGGCCGCAAGAGCATCGCGCCGCCGAGAGGTAATTGCTCGCGCTCCATGAGAACGAACCTTCTATGAACGGCAGCGTGAGTCCACCGGGCGCGTTTACGCTCCGGCGCGGACTCGAACGCCTGCGGGAGAGCGCGATGCTCAAGCAGAGCATCCTCGTCTTTGCCGCCAGCATGCTGCTGAATCTCTGCGGTTTCATCGCGCATGCGGTCGCGAGCCGCAAATTAGGCGTCGCTACCTACGGCGAGCTCTATGCGTTGATCAACGCAGCGGCGATCGCCGCGCTGCCTGCCGCTTTCGTCGCACCCGTGGTCGCTCAGCTGGCGGCCGAGTTTCGAGCCCTCCACGACGACCGCCACCTGCGCGGACTGACCGACGGAGTGGCCGGCGGCTTTGCCAAGCTCGGCCTGATCTACCTCGCCGTCGCGGCCGCGGGGGCCGTTTGGTTCTCGCACTTTCTGCACGTTCCGGCCTGGTCGGTTCCGTTCGTCGGGCTCATCGCGGCGGCGACCCTCTTCGTCAGCGCGCTGCGCGCGATCGCGCAAGGCACGCAGGATTTTCCCGGCTACGCCGTTTCGAACGTGACGGAGGGCCTGGCGAAAGTGGTCGGCATCGTCGTCCTCGTGGCGCTCGGGCTGCATCTGTTCGGCGGCATCGCCGGGTTCGTCTTCGGATCGCTCTGCGCGCTGCTCTACCTCTTTCTGCGCATTCGAGCACGCTACGCGTCGTCGCAGCCGCAGGGCGTCCGGTACGATTGGCGCCGCATTCTTAATGCCGGTGCGGGCGCGGCCGCCGCGACGATCGCGATGGCCCTGATGGGCTCGGCCGACGTCGTGCTGGTCAAGCACTACTTCAATCCGCAGGATGCCGGTCTCTACGCGGCCGCGTCGCTCGGCGGAAAGATATTGCTGTATATGGTGGGCTTCGTGCCGACCGTGCTGCTGCCGCAGGCCGCCGACCGGCACGCCCGCGGCGCGCAGACGCGCGAGGTGCTCGCGACGAGCCTGGTCATGTTCGCGGTGATCGCCGCCGCCGGGCTCTTTCTGTTCCGCTTCTTCGGCATCGTCGTGCTGCACGCGTTGGTCGGGCGTGCGTTCGACGCGGCCTCGCCGCTGCTGGTCACCTACGGCGTGGCGATGGTGATGCTCGCGCTGACCAACGCCCTCACCTACTACGGGATCGCGACGCATCGCCTCGCGTTCACGGTACCGCTGCTGATCTCCACGCTCGGCACGCTCGCAGCCATCGTCGCGATACATCCGACGCTCGCCGCGGTGGTGAACGTGATGGTCGCCGGCAACGCCGTTGCGACGGTGGCGGTCGCGATCTCCCTGCTCGCTCAGCGCCACTCGACGAACCGCCGGTCCACGGTCTGATGCGCGTCCTCTTGCTGGGCGGGGCCGGCCGCCTCGGCAGCGCCGTTCGCGCGCGCTGGAGCGACTGCGAAATCGCCGCGCCCGCGCACGCCGAGCTCGCGATCGAACGCAGCGATCTGCTGGCGGATGCCGTCGCCCGGTTTCGCCCCGACGCGATCGTGAACGCGGCCGCATTCCACGACGTTGACCGCTGCGAACGCGAGACCGCTCGAGCCTTTCAAGTCAACGCCGTCGCGGTCGGCGAAGCCGCTCGCATCGCGCGCGATGCGAACGCGGTCTTCGTAACGATCGGCACGGACTACGTCTTCGACGGAGCGTCGCCGGAGCCGTACGCAGAAAGCGACGCGCCGCATCCGCTCTCCGCCTACGGCACCTCGAAGCTCGCGGGCGAGTACTTGGTCGAGCGCGTGCGCGGCCGTTCTTTCGTCGTACGCACGTGCGGCGTCTACGGCGCGGCCGCCGGCAAGGGCCGTCCGGACTTCGTGGAGCGGATCGCCGCGCAGGCTCGCGCCGGGGCGCCGGTGCGGGTCGTTTCCGACGTCGTCGCCTCGCCGACGTTCGCGGGGGATCTCGCCGACGCACTGCGATCGCTCCTGCAGACGGAGGCCTACGGTCTCTACCACGCGGTCAACGGCGGCGCCGTGAGCTGGTTCGATTTCGCGCGGGAGGTGCTCGCCGCCGTCGCGCCGGACGCCGAGGTCGAGCCGATCGCCGCCGCGGACTGGAAGGCTCCGGCCGTGCGCCCGCGTTTTTCGGCGCTCGATAACGGCAAGCTGCGCGCGCTCGGCGTGCCGATGCCGTCGTGGCGCGACGGAATTGCCGCCTATTTGCGGCTCGGAGTAAGATAGAGCGCACTATGGACTTGCGGATAGATCGTTCGAGCGTCCATCGCTGCCGGGAGCTGGCCGCGGGCATCGTCGCGCCGGTGGAGGCGTTTATCGCCGCGCATTCGACCGTCTCGGTCGAGCGCGCCGTGCTGCGGCTGCTCGGCGTTGACGGCGTCACCGCGGACGACGTGCCGGTGCCCAACGCGATCGTAGACGCCATGCCGGTGGAGCGGCGCGGCGGCGGGGTCGCCCTGGCCTTCGGGCGGGCGCTGGCCGAGACCGGCATCGAGCCGGCCGCGCTGGGAGAAGCGATCGCGGTCGGCCGGTACGCGCTCGATGAGTTCGCGGGTGCGCCCGAGGCTGCGGCCCGCGGCGCTCTGCGCGAACCGGTGGAGGCCGGTCTGGCTCGCATCGCCGCGCGTCGCGCGGAACGCAGCGCGATGCTCGAACGGCTGCCGCAGCAGCCGCCGCCGCTGCTCTACGTGATCGTCGCCAGCGGCAACATCTACGAAGACCGCGCCGCCGCCGTGGCCGCAGCGCAAGCGGGCGCGCAGATCATCGCCGTGATACGTTCCACCGGGCAGTCGCTGCTCGACTTCGTTCCGTTCGGGCCGACGACCGAGGGGTTCGGCGGCACGTACGCGACGCAGGCGAACTTCCGCATCATGCGCGCCGCGCTCGACGAGGTCTCCGAGAAGCTCGGGCGTTACGTGATGCTCACGAACTACGCCAGCGGTCTGTGCATGCCCGAGATCGCGGCTACGGCCGCGATCGAGCGTCTCGACATGCTGCTCAACGATTCGATGTACGGCATCCTGTTCCGCGACATCAACATGCAGCGGACGTTCGTGGACCAGCACTTCAGCCGGACGATCAATGCGTTCTCGGGGATCGTCATCAACACCGGTGAGGACAACTACCTGACGACTGCCGACGCGGTCAGCCAAGCGCCGGCGGTCTTGGCCTCGCAGTTCATCAACGAAGAGTTCGCGCACCGGGCCGGCCTGCCCGACGCGCAGATCGGGTTGGGCGACGCCTACGAGATAGATCCGGACTTGGAGGACAGCCTGCTCTATCAAATCGCGCAGGCCGCGCTGGCCCGAGAGATCTTCCCGGATGCGCCGCTGAAGTACATGCCGCCCACCAAGCACAAGACCGGCGACATCTTTAAAGGCCATCTCATAGACGCGATGTTCAATCTGACTTCGGTGACGACGGCGCAGACGATCCATCTCTGCGGTATGCCGACCGAAGCGATTCACACGCCGTTTCTCGGCGATCGGGCCCTCTCGCTCGAGAACGCGCGCTACGTCATGAGCGCCGCGCGGCACCTCGGCGAAGAGATTTCGTTCCGTCCCGGCGGCCGGATCGAGCGCCGCGCGCACGCGGTCCTGGCCGAGTGCGAGAGCCTCCTGCAGCGCGTCGCGGATCTCGGCCTCATGCGCTCGATCGAGCAGGCCGTCTTCGCCGACGTTTCGCGCTCGCCCGAAGGCGGGCGCGGCTTCGACGGCGTCTTCGAGCGCGCGCCGGGGTACTACAATCCGTTCGAAGAGGCGCTCTGCCCGCGCGAGGCCGCGTTGTGACGCATCTGGTCAAGCCCTACGGGGACACGCAGGACGACGGCAAGGTGCAGCTCTCGTTCACCCTGCCGCTGGAATGGAGCGAAGCCGCCGACGAAGCCGCCCGGCAGTTGGCCGGCAAGATGGGCCTGCGCGACGCACAGGTGGTGGACGGCCGCCGCATCGCCGACGGCTTCTCGTTCTTCGTCGTCTACGGCAGCACCACGCATTCGATAGACGCCGGTGCGATCAAAACGCCCTCGGCGCGCTCGCACGCGATGTCCATGGAAGAGGTGGACGCGTACGTCGCCGAGCGGATCGGCCGGAAGATACGTGTGGCCGGCGCCTGCATCGGAACCGACGCGCACACGGTCGGCATAGATGCGATCCTGAATATGAAGGGCTACAAAGGCGACTACGGCCTGGAGCGCTACCACGCGTTCGAGACGTACAATCTCGGCAGCCAGGTCGCCGTCGAAGAGCTGGTGCGCTTCGCGCAGGAGAAGAAGATAGATGCGCTGCTCGCCTCGCAGGCCGTCACGCAAAAGGGCAGCGACGTGAAGAACTTCACCGCGCTGAGCGAACTGCTCGAGGCGCAAGGGCTGCGCGACGCGGTGGTGCTGATCTGCGGCGGCCCGCGCGTCACGAACCGGCTCGCGGGCGAGTTGGGCTACGACGCCGGCTTCGGACGCGGCACGCTGCCCGGCGACGTGGCGACGTTCATCGCGCGCAGTCTGGACGAGCGCCTGCGCGCGGCGGCTCGCGGGTAGGGCGCGTGGGAAAGACCGCGCTCATCACCGGGATCACCGGCCAGGACGGTTCGTACCTCGCCGAACTGCTGCTGGAGAAGGGCTATCGCGTCGTCGGCATGACGCGGCGCACGAGCACGCAGGTGCACGAGCGCATCGAGCACATCGTGGACGACGTCGAGATCGTCTCGGGCGATCTGCTCGATCAGAGCTCGATAACGTCCATCGTGCGCGACGTCCGTCCCGACGAGATCTACAACCTCGCGGCGCAGTCGTTCGTGCCCGCTTCCTGGGCGCAGCCCGTGCTGACCGGCGAGTTTACCGCGCTGGGCGTGACGCGCGTTCTCGAAGCGATCCGCCACGCGGATACCGCGATTCGCTTCTACCAAGCCTCCAGTTCCGAGATGTTCGGCAAGGTGGTGGAGTCGCCGCAGACCGAGACGACGCCGTTCTATCCGCGCAGCCCGTACGGCGTGGCAAAAGTATACGGGCACTGGATCTGCGTCAACTACCGCGAGTCGTACGGGTTGTACGCCTGCAGCGGCATGCTCTTCAACCACGAGAGTCCCCGGCGCGGGAAGGAGTTCGTCACCCGCAAGATCACCGACGGTGCCGCGCGCATCAAGCTCGGGTTGGCGGCCGAGCTGCGCTTGGGAAATCTCGAAGCGCAGCGCGACTGGGGCTTTGCCGGAGATTTCGTTCAGGCGATGTGGCTCATGCTCCAGCAGGAACGCGCCGACGATTACGTCGTCGCGACCGGACGCGCGCACAGCGTGCGCGATTTCGTGCGCGTCGCCTTCGAGGCGGCGGGCTTGGGTTCGTACGAACCGTACGTTGTCGTGGATCCCGCGTTCGTACGTCCCGCGGAGGTAGACGTGCTCGTCGGCGACGCCGGCAAAGCACGGCGCGAACTCGGCTGGAAGCCGCAGGTCGGCTTCGAAGAGCTCGTCGCGATGATGGTGGAGGCGGATCTGCGCCGTCTCTCCGAGCGCGCTCGGGCCTAAGCGGAGCCATCGCGTGAGAGCGCTGGTCACCGGCGCGACCGGTTTCGTCGGGGGACATCTGCTCGACGCGCTGCGCCGCGAAGGCGCCGAGGTCTACGGCTGCTGCGGTCCCCACGAGTCCGACGAGCGATACGCGAGCGTGGATCTTTCCGACGAGCGGACGCTGCAGGCGGCGCTGGCGGCGTTCCGGCCGGACGTCGTCTTCCACTTGGCGGCGCAGACGTTCGTCCCCGACGCGATGAAAACGCCGCTCGAAACCTACGAGACCAATGCGATGGGTACGGCTCGTCTCGCGCAGGCGATCCGCGGCTGCGCCGCGCCGCCGCGTCTGGTCTTTGCAAGTTCCGCCGAGGTGTACGGATCGCGCGACGCCGCAGACTATCCGCTGGGAGAAACGCTCGATCCGCGGCCGTCGAATCCGTACGGTGCCAGCAAAGCCGCCGCGGAAGCGATCCTCCTCGGCGAAGCGCGCGGCTACGGCTTGGACGTCGTCGTCGCGCGCGCGTTCAACCATATCGGCCCGGGACAGTCCGAGCGCTTCGCCGTCGCCTCCTTTGCCGGCCAGCTCGCGCGCATCGCGGCCGGCGCTCCCGCGAGGATGTCGGTGGGCCGGCTCGACGCAGCCCGCGATTTTCTGGACGTGCGCGACGTCGTCGCAGCCTACGTCGCGCTGGCGCGCCGCGGAGCGTGCGGCGAGATCTACAACGTCTGCAGCGGCAAAGCCGTGCGGATTCGCGACGTATTGCGCGAGCTCGTTACGATCGCGCGCGTTCCGGTGGAGATCGTCGAGGATCCCGCCCGCCTGCGCAGCGTCGAGACGCCGCTCTCGGTCGGCAGAGCTGAGAAGCTGCGCGCGGCGACCGGCTGGACGGCGCAGGTTCCGCTGGCTCGCTCGCTGCGGGATCTCTACGACGACGCTCGGCGGCGCGCGGGCGCGGGAAATCGCTCGGAGACGGCATAAAGGCGACTCGTGGCCGATTCAGACGCGCGGCGTTTGCGCGCTTTCGTCTTCAAAAACCGCGGCCTTCTGCTCGCCTTGCCGGCTGCGGCGCTCGTCGCGTTCGGCAAGCCGAACGCGCTCGGCATCGCGCTGGGCCTTCCGATCGCGGTCGCGGGCGAACTCTTGCGCTGCTGGGCGGTCGGCTACTCGGGCGTGACGACGCGCCACGATAGCGTGGCCGCGCCGATGCTCGTCTCGGCCGGGCCGTACGGCTACGTCCGCAATCCGCTCTACCTCGGCAACTTCATCACCGCGGCCGGCTTCGCCGTCGCGTTCACCGGCGGCAACGCCGCCGGCGCGCGGGGCGCGCTCGTCCTGGGATCGCTGGCCGCGATGCTGGCGGTCTACTCGGTAATCGTGCCGCACGAGGAGGCGTTTCTGCGCGAGCGTTTCGGAGAAGCGTTCGACCGCTACTGCGAGCGCGTGCCGCGCCTGCTCCCGCAGAGCGAGCCGATGCCCGACGGCCAGGGAACCTGGAACGGCGCCGTCGTCGCGACGGCCGAGCGCCACACGTTCGCGGTCTTCGGGATCATGCTCGCGCTGCTCGCAGTGCGGGCCCTGCGGTCCTAACGGACACGATTGCGGTGCGAGCGCGGCTGCTCTTCGCCTTAGCGGCAACGGCGGCAGTCGCGCTGCTCGAGTTCTGGGGCGGATTCGCCTCGCACAGTTTGGCGCTGACGAGCGATGCGGCGCACGTCTGCATGGACGTCTTCGCGCTCGCGCTCGCGCTGATCGCGGCGATCGGCGCGCAGCGTCCCGCCGATCTGCGCCGGACCTTCGGCTACGGCCGGATCGAGGTGCTCGGCGCGCTGGCGAACGGCACGCTCCTGCTCGTCGCGACGGTGATCATCGTCTATGCCGCGGTGCGGCGCTTCTCCGCGCCGGTCGAACCGCACGCGGGCCTGATGACCGGCATCGCTTTTGCCGGTCTGGCGGTCAACGCCGGCGTCGGGTTCCTGCTCTCGCGCGACGGCGGTCACGATCTGAACGTGCGCGCGGCGCTCTTTCACGTGCTCGGCGATGCGCTGGGCGCAGTCGCGGTGGTGATCGGCGGCGTCGCGATCGCCTTGACGCACCGCGCTTGGATAGATCCGGCGCTCTCGCTCTTCGTCGCCGCGATCATCGTCGTCGGCGTCGGGCGCGTGATGCGCGATGCGACCTCCGTGCTCCTCGAAAGCGTGCCGCCGGGCCTGGACTGCGCCGAGGTCGAGCGCCGGCTCGAAGGGATCGCCGGCGTCACCGGCGTGCACGATCTCCACGTCTGGTCCATCGCCAGCGGTTCGCACGCGCTCTCGGCGCACGTTCTCCTCGACGACCGTCGCTTGAGCGAAGCGGCCGAGGTGATGCGCGCGATAGACGCCTGCCTGCAGGCGCGCTTCGGGATCTCGCACTCGACGATTCAGTTCGAATGCGAGAGCTGCCCGGTCGTGGTGAGGCACTAACGATGCGCCGCGCGCTTTCGATCGCATTGCTGCTGGCCGCCGGATGCTCCGGCGGAGGCGGCGGTACGTCCGGCGTGCCGGTCGCGCCGCCGGGAGGCGGCTCGCCGCCGCCGACCTCGCCTCCGGCCGCGCGCAAGTACATCAAGCACGTCGTCGTCATCGTGCAGGAGAATCGGTAGCTTCGATAATTTGTTCCACGGATTTCCGAACGCGCGCTCGGCGTCGTACGGATACCTGCACGACGGCACGAAGGTCGCGCTCAAACCAGCCGGGCTGCTCGGCCCGGATATCTCGCACGTCTGGCTGGATGCGATTCACGATTGGGACAAGGGCCGTATGAACGGTTTCGATCTCAATCCGCTCGGCCCGGGGAAGCGCGCCGGCCGGTACGCCTACCAGTACGTCTCGCGGCGGTACGTCGAGCCTTACTGGACGATGGCGCGGCGCTACGTGCTCGCGGACGAGATGTTTCCGACGATGTTCGGCGGCAGCTTCACCGCGCATCTGGACTTGATCGCCGGAACGACGAACCTGCGCAGCGGCTTGGCCGAAGTGGACGTGCCGCTTGCCAAACCATGGGGCTGCGATGCGCCGGGCGGAACGAAGACCTCCGTGCTGTACGGTAACCGCGGGGAAGTGTGGGGCGGAGGTCCGTTCCCGTGCCTCACCCAGTTCGCGACGATGGCGGACCTTCTCGACGCCGCGGGCGTCTCGTGGGCGTACTACGCCCCTTCCGTTACCGGAGGGGGCATCGCCGGCAAGGTCTGGTCGGAGTTCGACGCGATTCAGAACGTGCGTCAAGGACCGGACTGGGATCGCAACGTCGTTTCGCCCGCGAACACCGTTCTTAGGGACGCCGCGGCCGGTACCTTACCGGCGCTCTCGTGGGTCATCCCCGATGCGGCCGATTCCGATCACGCCGGCGAAGGCAGCGACACCGGTCCGTCGTGGGTCGCGAGCGTCGTCAACGCGGTCGGCGAGGGCCCGGACTGGGACTCCAGCGCAATCGTCGTGCTCTGGGACGATTGGGGCGGCTGGTTCGACAGCGTGCCGCCGCCGCAGCTCGATTTTCGCGGGCTCGGCATCCGGGTTCCCTGCATCGTCATCTCGCCGTACGCCAAGCACGGGTACGTCTCGCACACGCAGTACGAGTTCGGCAGCGTCCTCAAGTTCGTGGAGGAAGCGCTCTCCCTGCCCGCGCTCCAATCGCTCGGGCGCGGGACCGGCTACACGGACGTGCGCGCCGCAAGCATCTCCGACGCCTTCGACTTCAAGCAAAAGCCCACGCGCTTCGTCCCCATCCCGGCGCCCTATTCGCGCTCCTACTTCCTCTCGGCGCGGGCCTCGGGGAGGCCGCCCGACCAGCAGTAGCGCAGGGCGGAACTGGTCCCGAGCGAAGAGACTATAGCGTCATGAAACACACTTCAAAAGCCGTCGTGCTTGCGACGGCACGCACGCCTTTCGGAAAACTCGGGGGCGCGCTCGCGCCGCTCACCGCCACGACGCTAGGCGCCGCGGCGCTGACCGCCGCCATCGAGCGCGCGAAGATAGATCCCTCGGACGTCCAGCACGTCAGCTTCGGCGAAGTGCTCCAGGCCGGCGTCGGGCAGAACCCCGCGCGACAGGTGCTCTTCAAAGCGGGCCTGGCCAAGACGGTGACCGCCGACACGATCAACAAAGTCTGCGCGTCGGGCATGATCGCGATCGTCAATGCGATGCGCTCGATCAACGCCGGCGCGAACGCGGTCGTGGCGGCCGGCGGCATGGAATCCATGTCGAACGCGCCCTACCTGCTGCGCGACGCCCGCTGGGGCTATCGCTTCGGCGACGGAGCGCTCGTTGACGCGATGATCTACGACGGTCTGTGGGATCAGTACTTTCCGATGACGATGGCGACGCAAGGCAGCAAGGTCGCGGGCGAGTTCGGCCTGACGCGCGAGGAGCAGGATGCCTTCGCGTACGCCAGCCACAGCCGGGCCGCGGCGGCGCACGCAGCCGGTCACTTCGCCGACGAGATCGTACCGGTGGCGGTGGCGGCCAAGGCTAAGGACAAGATCGTCGTCAAATCGCTGCCCCGTCAAGGCGGCGTGCGCGTGCCGATTGCGGCCGGCGGCGGCCCGTCGGTGTGGGAGCACGAGCCCTCGAGCGAGTTTACGCTCGAGTACGAGGCGTACGCGCCGTTCCTTACCGGCGAACATCCGCATACGGTGGTGGATCGCGACGAAGCGGTGCGCGCCGATGCGAGCGTCGAGGCGATGGCCAAACTGCGCCCGCTCGAGCGCGGCGGAACGGTGACCGCCGCCAACGCTCCCGGCGTGAACGACGGCGCGGCCGCGACGGTTCTCGCCGACGCGCAGTGGGCGGCCGAGCACGGCTTGGAGCCGCTGGCCACGATCGTGGATCACGCCGCGGTCGCGTGGGACTCGCCGTACATCTGCCTCACCCCCGCGATGGCCGCACGTAAGCTGCTCGATCGCGTGGGCCTGAGCGTCGCGGATATCGCCGTCTGGGAGATTAACGAAGCGTTCTCGGCGGTGGCGATTACCTCGGCACGCCGCCTCGGGCTGCGCGACGACGACGTGAACAAGTTCGGCGGCGCGGTCGCGATGGGGCATCCGATCGGCGCTTCGGGAACGCGCATCGTCGGCACGCTGATCAACCAGTTGCGCAAGCGCGGCGGGGGCCTGGGCATTGCGGCGATCTGCTCGGGCGGCGGCCAAGGCGACGCCCTCCTCGTAGAAGTGTAGCGCGCCCTGCAGTTCTCACTGACGGACGACCAGCGCGCGGTGGCCGCGCTGGCGGCCGAGATCGCGCGGCGCGAGATCGCGCCGCATATCGAACGCTGGGATCGCGAGCACGTCTTTCCGCGCGAGGTCTTCGGCACGCTGAGCGACGCGGGCCTCATGGGGATGCTCGTACCTGAAGGCTACGGCGGCAGCGACACGGGGTACGTCGCGTATGCGGCCGCGATCGAAGAGCTCGCGCGCGTAGATGCGGGAACCGCCGTCACGGTCTCGGTGCATTCGATGATCTGCTCGGCGGTCGCCAAACTCGCCGGCAGCGCCATGAAGGAACGCTGGCTGCGCGACTTGGCGTGCGGCGACGTCATCGCCGGTTTCGCGCTGACCGAATCGGACGCGGGCTCCGACGCCGCGAACATCCGTGCCGCAGCGGCGCGTACGCCCGGCGGCTACGTGCTGAACGGACGCAAGCAGTGGTGCACGAGCGGCAGCTATGCGGGCGTCGTGATGGGAATGTTTCGAACCGGCGGTGCGGGCGCCAAAGGCGTGAGCGCCTTTCTCGTGGAGACGAACCTGCCGGGGATGACCGTCGAGCGCGTCACCGAGAAACTCGGCATTCGCACGAGCAACACGTGCGATATCGCCTTCGACGGCGTCGCCGTCGGCGAAGAGGCGCTGCTCGGCGAAGAGGGCGCCGGTTTCGGCGGCGCGATGTCTGCGCTTACCGCCGGACGCATCGGCATCGCCGCGCAGGCGATCGGCATTCTCGCCGCTTGTCTGGAAGAGTCGGTCGCATTCGCCAAGGAGCGCGTCGCATTCGGAAAGCCGATCGGCGCGTTCGAAGGCGTCTCGTTCAAGATCGCGCAGATGGCTACCGATCTCGAAGCGGCCCGCGCGCTGGCGTACCGCGCGGCCTCGCTGGCCGATGCCGGCCTTCCGTACGCGGTCGCCGCAAGCCAGGCCAAACTGTTTGCCTCAACGGCCGCGCGCAAACACGCTGCGGAAGCGCTGCAGATACACGGCGGCTACGGCTATACGACCGAGTTCCCCGTCGAGCGCCACTATCGCGATGCGAAGATCACCGAAATCTACGAAGGGACGTCGGAGATCCAGCAGGTCATCATCGCTCGCTCCCTGCTCGGAAGGCTGGACTAGCGCCCCGTTCGGCTCTGCGACAGAAATAGCAAGGGTGAGGGCTCGATGCTGAGCGAACCCCAGCGCGGCTATGAATCTCATGGAGTACCAGGGCAAGGAGCTGTTTAGGCGCTCGGGGATCCCCGTGCCCCGCGGCCGCCACGCGCTCACGCCCGATGCGGTAGCGGAGTTTCTCGAAGAAGAGACGGGCGAGTGGGTCGTCAAGGCGCAGGTGCTCATGGGCGGCCGCGGCAAGGCCGGCAAGATCAAGATGGCGGCCGGCGGCGCGGCCGGGCGCGAGGTCGCGCGCGAGATCCTAGCGACGCCGATGCCGCCCAACCGCCAGAATCCGCAAGGCGAGCCGATCAACTCGCTGCTCGTCGAAGAGAAGCTGGATATCGTCAAGGAGGCGTACTGCGCCATCGCGATAGACCGCGCGGAGCGCAAGCCCGTCTTTATCGTGAGCGCCTTCGGCGGCATGGATATTGAAGACGTGGCGCATCAGCATCCCGAGTCCATCGTCAAGTTTTACGTTGACACAGCGATCGGCTACTCGCCGTTCGTCGGGCGCGAGCTCGCGTTCCGGGCCCAGCTGGATCCCGGATACCGCAAGGCGTTTCCCGCGATCGCCGGCGCGCTCTACGATCTGTTCTTTCGCTACGGCGCCAAACTCGTCGAGATCAATCCGCTCGCGCTGACGGCCGACGGGCGCGTGATCGCATCGGATGCGAAGGTAGAACTCGACGACGACGCGCTCTTTCGCAATCCCGAGTTCGCGCAGTGGCAGCAGGCGCTGCCGCTGGACGAAGACGAGACGCTCGCGGTGCGCGCCGGCGTAGGCATCCGTAACTTCCGCCGTTTTCCGGGAACGGTCGGTACCATGGCCAACGGCGCGGGCCTTGCGATGGCGACGATGGATGCCGTGGACAATGCCGGCGGCAAGATCGCGAACTTTCTCGACGTCGGCGGCGGCGCCAACGCCGAGCGCGTGCGCAACTGCTACGAGCTCGTCGTGAACAACACCGGCGCGCGCGTGCTCTTCGTCAACATCTTCGGCGGCATCACGCGCGGCGATGAGGTGGCGCGCGGCGTCGTGGACGCGATCGCGACGACCGCGTCGCGAAAGATTCCGCTGGTCATTCGCTTGACCGGCACGAACGAAGAAGAAGGGCGCCGCATCCTCGCCGAGGCCGGCATGACGCCGGTCGAGACGATGGACGAAGGCGCGCGCGAAGCCGTGCGCTTGGCGGACGCAAAGGGATAAGGCACGATGTCTATTTTCTTGGACAAGAACAGCAAGGTGATCGTCCAGGGCATCACCGGGGCCGAGGGCTCGTACCATACCGGGCGCATGGCGGCATACGGGACCAACCTCGTCGGCGGCGTGACCCCGGGCAAGGGCGGGCAGAAGACCGCCCAGGGGCTTCCGGTCTTCGACACCGTCAAGGAGGCGGTCGAGGCGACCGGCGCCACCCACACCTGCATCTTCGTGCCGCCTCCGTTCGCGGCCGACGCGCTCTACGAGGCTTTCGAGGCTGGGATCGCCCTGGCCGTCTGCATCACCGAGGGCGTGCCGGTCCACGACACGCTCAAAGTGGTCGGCACGACGCCGGGCATGCGGATCATCGGTCCGAACTGCCCCGGGCTGATCTCGCCGGGAAAGGCGCTGGTCGGGATCATGCCCGGCCACGTGTTCAAGGAGGGCAGCGTCGGCGTGGTCTCCCGCTCGGGCACCCTGACGTATGAGGTGGTAGACCTCTTGACCCGCGCTGGGCTAGGCCAGTCCACCTGCGTCGGCGTCGGCGGCGATCCGATCATCGGTACGACGTTTGTCGAATGCCTGCGGGAGTTCAAGAACGATCCCCAGACGGAGGCGATCGTCATCTGCGGGGAGATCGGCGGCTCCGACGAGGAGGACGCCGCCGCCTTCGTGGCCCAGCACCTGCCCGAGCTGCCGGTCGTCGCCTTCATCGGCGGCCGCAACGCCCCGCCGGGCAAATCGCTCGGGCATGCCGGAGCGATCATCTCGGGCAACTTCGGCACCCCCCAGAGCAAGGTTTCGGCCTTCCGGGAGGCCGGCGTCCCGGTCGCCGAACGCCCCTCCGAGATCCCCGCCCTGCTCCTCGAGCGGCTCGCGGCCCGGGTCTGAATTCGGCCTTCCCGTACCCCCGGGAAGGCTCCCCGTCGGCGTCCGCCTTCCCTTAAGGCTCCCTAAAGGAACCGACCCATTCCTGAGGAAATCCTTGGGCCGTGGGTCACTCCGCGCAATTCTCCCGGCCGCTCGGCCGGGGCGTTCGCGGTGCGGCTCGCGCTTTGACAACTCATCAACGATAGAGGGTTAACGAACTATGAGTTCACCACGAACCCTCCGTCGTGCGGTCACGGCCGCTTCGTTACTTGTGGCATTCCTGTTCCAGGGAACATGGGCACTGGCAGGCGTCACTGGAAACATGGCGGGTATCGTGAAGGACCAGAGTGGTGCACCGATTGCCGGCGTGCAAGTGCAGGCAGTCGCACCCTCGGGTTCTCGTACCGCAACGACGGACTCGGGAGGACGCTTTATCATCCTCTCGCTCTCTCCGGACACCTACACGGTTAACCTCACAAAAGAGGGATATCAACCGATCGCCTATCCGGGCAACACGGTCTTCGCAGACCAGACCGATCAGGTCGCGCTTGCGATGAACAAGACGCTCCAGACGATCGCACGCGTCACGTCTTCCGCCGGCTCTTCGCTGGTGAAATCCGGCGTGGGCGGCGATCTCTATAGCGTCAATGCCACGCAGGCGGCTGCCGCACAGGCACTCGGCGGCGGCGGCAACCTGAACAACGCCTACTCGGCGATGGCGTCGGTCCCCGGCGTCCAGACCTCGCTGGGCGGCCTCGGCTGGGATTACAACGCCGCGTACGTACGCGGTCAGAACTCGTACTACACCGGGTACGAGTACGACGGTATTCCCGTCAACCGTGCATTCGACAACTACAACTCCTCGACGGAGTCGAGCCTCGGCTTGCAAGAGCTGCAGGTATATACCGGCGGCGGCCCCGCCGGCGTCGCGACCTCCGGCACGGCAGGCTTCATCAACCAGGTCATCAAGACGGGCACGTACCCGGGATACGCAACCGCGAATCTCGGCATCGGCTCGCCGCAGTACTACCATCAGGCTCAGGTTGAAGTCGGCGGGTCAACGCCCGACCGTACCTTCAGCTACTACGTCGGCCTGAGCGGCTACAACCAGGACTACCGCGTCCTCGACAACTCGAACGGCGCCGGCTACATGACGCCCGGAGGCATCTTCTCCGGCAACACGAGCGGCAACGCCATCGGGTACGGCTTCGGCAGCAACCAGGTCCTCGGCGTCGGCTTCACGTGCCTCAGCAGCACGTGCCAAGGCGTCAAGCCCATCTGCCCGCTGGTCGGTGCGAAGTTCACCTATCCGGCGCAGGGCTGCTGGCAGTACTACAGCGGCGTCTCCGGAGCCCCGTCGCAGATCACGGATCGCGAGAGCGTGATCAACATGCACGTAGGCATTCCCAAGCACAACGGTCTCCGCGACGACATTCAAGTGCTTTGGAGCGGTTCGGCTTTGAATAACTACTTCTATCAAAGTCCGACCGACTACGGCCCCGGCAACAGCCAGTTCATCTACTCGCTCTACAACACGTACTACCACGCGCCGAACTGTGGTCCAGAGGGGCTCGCCCCTGGCCTGACGGTCAACGGCTGCTCGAGTCCGATCGGCCCCGCCGGCCAGATTCAAGCGCTGGTCAACGGCACGCCGGCCGGCTTCCCGCCGCTGCTCTGCAACGCGGCAAGCTCGTACGTCGGTTGCGGACCCACCTACCTCGGTTACGCCGACGGCGTCGCCTACAACAAGCCGTTCGGTTCGCCGATCGGAAGCCACAACTACGCGACCGGCGCGACGCAGTACCAGTCGCCGGGCGTGTACATGGCGCCGGATACGCCGGCCCACGCGTTCAACGGCCCGTTGCCGCTGAACGACAACTCGCTCAACAGCAACCGTAACGACACCGGCATCACGAAGATCCAGTATACGTATGCGCTGAGCCAAGCGGCCTATCTGCGCGCGTACGGATACACCTTCTACTCGGATTGGCTCCAAAACGATCCGACGTATGCCGCCGGCGGCACGGCGGTTCCCTCCGCGCTCGCGGCGCAGTATCAGCTCATCACGCACACGTCGGGCGCCGCGCTCGACTTCCAGGACCAGATCAACGACCAGAACCTCCTGAGCGTGGACGGCAACTACTCGACCGCAAGCGTCATCCGCTTCAACAACTCAAGCGCGTACGGCTCCGTCTCTCCCATCGGCTACATGGCCAGGACCGGGGGGAAGGGTTCCGACAACGGCTACGTGTGCTTCGATCCGACCCACGGCACGCCGGAGCCGTGCTTGACGGGTTCGTATTGGGACCCGAATGCAAACTCCGGTAACGGTGGTTCGGTCGCGCCGACGTGGCGCACCAGCGCAACCTCCGGCGCACCGACGGGCCAGCCTGGGACCGGATATGCCCCAGCGGGTTCGGCGGCCGCACGGGCGGGCGCGACCTGGGACAGCCTCTGGAACGGCAACGCCAACGGTTCGTACAACGCCGTCTCACCGAAGTTCACGAACGCGTCCATCTCGGACCAGTGGCGTCCGAGCGACAAGTTCATGATCAACGCGGCGGTCCGGTACGATAACTTCAACTACGGCCTGCCCGACTCGGGCGGCGTCTCGAACGCGTTCTACGCCTATCTCACGGCAAACTACACGTGCGTGCAGGCGTCAACGAACCAGGTGCTCACCTCGGCTCTCTCACCGGGTCAGCCGCCGCCGGCGGCCGCCCAGTACGTGGTCGGCGACTGTAACAAGGCTGCCGCGCAGCTGCACCCGACCGGCATCAAGACCGGCTGGGTTCACCCGAACGGCACGACGCAGGACGGCGTAGCCGCGCCGAACTTCACGGCGAGCTCGCCGAGCGGATACAACCTCAACTACTGGCAGCCGCGAGTCTCGGCTACGTTCTCCCAGTCGCCCGACGTCGTCTGGCGTTTCTCGGCTGGGCGCTTCGTACAGCCGCCGATCTCGGCATCGGTCCAGTACCTCAGCCTCGCCGGCGACGACCGGTCGGTATGGAACAACACGATGAACCTGGGCTTCTACTCGCCCTTCCATCCGATTCCGGGCATCTCGTCGGACCAGTATGACCTCTCGTACGAGCAGCACTTCCGTGGGACGGACATGAGCATGAAGCTCACGCCCTTCTACACGTGGGTCTCCGACTGGCAACAGCAGACGTTCATCGGTTCCGGCTTCGTCACGCAGATACCGGTCGGCGTGAACCGGGACTACGGCGTCGAGTTCCAGTTCAACAAGGGCGACTTCAGCCGGAACGGATTCTCCGGCCAGTTGAGCTACACGTACACCAACTCGAAGGTTCAGTTCCAGAACGTCGGCCTGAGCAGCGGCGGTACCGTGACGAACACGATCACGTCCCTGAATCAGGCGATCGCACAGTACAACGGGCTCACGAAAGCGGGCGGCGGCAGCCCCTGCTACCAGGCCGGTTCGCCGGTCTCGTGTTCAACGCCCAACGGAAAGGTTTCCAGCGGGTACGACACGATTCTGAACCCGTACTACAACCGGCCGTCGCAAGGGATGATCGATCCCAACGGCTGGTACAACCCGTACTCGACGGCGATCGCGCCGAACCTCAACGGTGCCGTAAGCACGTACATCTCGCCGAACGTCGCGTCGCTGCTCCTGAACTGGCGTCACGACAAGCTGGCGATCACCCCGAGCTTCGCCTGGCAGACCGGCGGCTTCTATGGAAGCCCGCTGGACACCGAGGGTCTCGACCCGCGGACCTGCACGTCGAACTCGGCTACGACCGGCATCACGAAGGTGTCGCCGAAGACCAACCCGCTGCAGTGTAACTACCTGACGACCACCGCACCGGGCCTGGGCACCTTCAGCTACCTCTACGTCCCCAACCCGCAGACGGGCAGCTACCTGTTCGGGAACGTACAGAACCCGAGCCAGATCATTGGCAACCTCCAGGTCACGTACGACCTGAGTTCCAAGATCAAGCTCTCGATTCTGGGTGCGAACCTGTTCCACGCGTGCTTCGGCGGTACCACGGAACCGTGGACGACGGCCAATCCTCCGAGCAACGTGATCTGCGGATACGGTCCGGCCGGCGGATCGCTCAACAGCACCCTGTACCCGAGTAACTTCTACAACGGTACCGGGATCGGCGACTACAAGGCCAACGGGGCCCGGACGCCGTTCACGCAGAGCTATCTCCCCAGCTCGGGCAACAACGGGGCAATCGGCGGAGCGCCGCCCCCGATCAACGTCTACTTCAACGCGCAGATCAAGATCTAACCAGATCTCCTACGCGCTAACGTAGCAAAGCAAAGCGGGACCCTTCGGGGTCCCGCTTCTGCATTTTGCCGGGCAGAGGCGCGGCGCCGCGAAAGGCGAAAAATACAAATCGCGATGCAGAGAGCGTTTCTGCTGTCGGCGTGCGTGCTGACGGCCGCCGGCTTCCTTCCACTAGCAGCCCGTTCGGACGGTGCGCCCTCGCCTTCGGGCACTCCGCCGCCGCAGATCTACCACGTCGTAACGACGGCGATGTGCGCGCGCCTGCACGAAAAGATACGCCCGGCCGTCGCGATGATTCTCCAGAACGACCAGCAGATCGCCAAGAGCCCGCCGCTCTTCAAGATGTACATGCGCGGGACGCTTACCTCGTCGCAAACGAACGACTCGAACGGGCGCGTCGTCCCGTCGAACAACGACTCGATCTACAACTCGACGCCCGAGACGAGCATGGCCCTTCAGCGGATGTCGTATCTGGTCATACCGATCGCACGTAACCTCATCTCGGCGCAGACGCTCCTCGACGATGCGAAGCTCCTCGAGCCGACCGGCAATCCGGCCGACGACGCGACGCTGGCGCAGATCAAGAAGCAGCTTCTCGAAACGATCGCGTTCCAGAGCGCCTCGCTCGACATCATCAACGGCTTCGTGCAGACCCAGCAAATGGGCGAGATCCAGCATGCGGGCCAAGAGTACATAGACGCCAACAACCAAACCGAAGAGCGCACGAAACCGATTCAGTCTACGCCCAATCCCTGGCAGGATCCGAACACCCCCGGCATCACCCAGAACCCGTACGTCTTCGACGTCACCGCCGTTCCGGGTCTAGCCGTGGGATACAATCCCCTGACGAGCGTCGTCAACGGCCTGGGGTGGCTTCAAGGCGAGACGCAGACGCGCGAAAACGCCGCGGGTTCGACGCTTACGGCCGCCCTGGCGGAATGTGGAAAGTAAGACCGCGGCCTCCCGGAGGTAAGGAGAGAACTCATGCAGAGCAGACTGGCCACGTTTACCTGCACCGCGCTCTTGCTCGTGCCGAGCCTAGCACGAGCGGACGCGCCGGCGACGCAGCTCGTGTACAACTTTACGTATAGCGCTACCCAGGATATCTCCGCGCGCGATTCCGGGGCGACGCAAGGCGTCAGCCAGGACGTCGTCTCGGGGGGCGGCAACGGCATGAGTCACTACGGCGGAACCCTCAACGACAAGGGCACGATGACCGTTCAAGTTATGGGCAAACAGCCCGACGGCGGCCTGATCGTCAACATCAGCGAACAGGGCGAAAACACGCGGCGGGCGCCGGAGGCGACGTGCGTGACCTACGGCAACACCCGCGTGATCTGCGATCCGAACAAGACCGTCTACACCGAAGAGTACACGCTGCTGCGCTTCTTGGGCCCAAACTTCGTGGATCCCAATCAGCTCGATGCGAAGAAGCATTGGCAGACCTCGCAGCCGGGATCGGGCGAGACGGTAACGGCGGATTATACGATCAACTCGAACAACGGCGGCATCATGCAGATCGGCGAGACGCGCACGTCCAAACCGACGAACGGCGGCCAGACGACGCTCGAGATCGAGACGAAGATCACCTACGACTACGGGCGGTCGCTGCCGACCGCGATAGACGAGTACGTCCAGCAGCGGTCCGAAAACGGCACGACCGGGACCTCGAAGACCACCTATCAGACGACGCTGGCGCTGGCCTCGTCTACGCCGGCCAAGCCATAGCGCGCTCCGGCTATTGGTGCGAGGATTGCGAGAAAGCGATCTTCCTAACCACGACCCGTACTCAGCTCCAGTGGCTTAAGGACCGGCTGCACGTCGTCCGTGAGGTCGCCCGCCACTCCGACGGGCTCGACTCCTGGATGGCCGACGGCCTGGCGTTCCTAGAAGAACACCAAGCCCACACCATCACTCTCACTGTGTCATCCTGAGCGCAGCGCCATAGGCGCTGCAGTCGAAGGGCGAAGGGCGAAGGGCGAAGGGCTAAAAAATACGAGCGCCGTTCGCTAGCTGCGGAACGGCGCTCGTACCACCCAAGGAAGGAGCGAAATCTACTCGGGGATTCTCAAATGCTCGCCTGGCTGGATCTCCCCACCCCGCAGGTGGTTCGCCTCAGTAATGCGGTCTACGATCTCCTGGACGTCGGCGCTGTCGCCGGCGTGGGCCGCGGCGATCGCCCAGAGGGTGTCGCCGGGATGGACCGTCACCGTAGCGTAGCGCTGCGCCGTCGCCGCGTAGAGGCGCATGCTCGAGAGCGCCGGCAGGGCCACCATGAGGCTGAGTGCCGCTAAGGCTATTGCCGGCATGAGCGTGAATCGTTTGCGCCTACCCACCGTCTCCATCTCCCATATTTAGTGCCAAACGCCTGTTCGTCCACTACATTTTAGCATGGGGCCGCCCAGCGTTGTCAAGGTATTGCGAACGTATGTTTGCCTTTCGTTCGCGAGTGTGGTAGGGTTGTACCGGCCGCCGGTGCCACACGCTTGGCACCTTGGTTCGGAGGGACGATGCAAAAAGAGATGGTCGAGAAGCCGGCGACGGAACGCCAGCAGCTGATCCTGGAGGTCATTCGGGCCTTCACCGCCGAGCACGGGTACCCGCCCTCGGTCCGAGAGATCGGCTCGCGCGTAGGCCTCTCCTCGTCTTCGACGATTCACGCGCACCTCAAGGCCTTAGAGAAGCGCGGGTTGATCGAGCGCGATGCGACCAAGCCCCGGGCGATGCGCTCGGGCTCCGCCGCCCTCCATACCCGATACGATGGTCGTGCCGGTGCTCGGCCGCGTGGCCGCCGGTACGCCGATCACCGCCCAAGAGGACCGCGAAGGGGAGTTCGTGCTTCCCGCGGCCTTCGTGCCGCGTGCCTCGGATGCGTTCATGCTGCGCGTCGCAGGCGACTCGATGGTGGAGGCCGCGATTCTCGACGGCGACCTCATCCTCGTCCGGCCTCAGCGCTCGGCCGAGAACGGCGAGATCGTGGTCGCCATGCTCGACGGCGAGGCGACGGTGAAGCGCTTCTACCGCGAAGCGGGCCGGATACGCCTCCAGCCGGAGAATCGCGCGATGGCGCCAATCTACGCGAGCGATGTCGAGATCGTCGGGCGCGTCGAAGCCGTGGTCCGCCGCCTCTAAAAAAGAGAATCCGGCCTTCGCGTGGTTCGAACTGCGCGTCGTGCCGCTCATGCGCCGCCTCGGCGAGTTTCCGTTCGTGGTCGCCGTGCGCGATGCGTTGCCCTGGAGCTTCATCGGCTTGGCGGCGGCCTTCGTCGCCATCCTCGCCTTTCAACTCGCTTCGCACGCGCCGGCCCCGCCTTCCCTAGGCCTGCGCCTGGCACTGGCTCTGCTGCCCGCCTTCGGCGTGATGGCGGCCACGCTCGCGGTCGTCCTGCCGCTGCGCTTGGCTCGCGAGACCGGCTATCGCGCCGCGCCCCTGCTCATCGGCAGCGTCGCTGCGTTCGCGTTCTCGCTTCCGAGCCCGCGCGGTTTGGGCGCGATCGAGTACCTGCGGTCGGTCGGCGCCTCGGGCCTCTTCGTCGCGATTCTCGTCGGCGGCGCGATCGCCGCGTTCGTCGCGCTGCTGCGGCGCGCCGGCGCGCCGCAGCGCATCGCGCAGTGGGGCGGCGCGGCGTTGGCGGTCGGCACGTTCGGCGGGCTCTTCGCGGCGCACGTCTCGGTCGCCGCGCTCATCACGGCGGCGATGGCGCCGATCGCGCATCTGGGCGACAGTTATCTCGCGCTCGTCGCGATCGTGGCGATCGAGACGCTGCTCTGGACGGCCGGGGTGCACGGGCCCGCGGTGCTCGCTGCGGTCGTCACGCCCGTCTATTTGACGATGCAGATGCAGAACACGCACGCGTTCACCGCGCACGAACCGCTGCCGTACGTCGTCGTCGTCTCGCTCTTTCTCTTCGTCTTCCCGGGCGGCGCCGGTGCGACGCTGCCGCTGGCGCTGCTGCTGGCGATCTCGCGCGTCCCGCGTCTGCGCCGCGTCGGGCGCGTGACGATCGTGCCCGCGCTCTTCAATCTGAACGAGCCGCTGCTCTTCGCCGCGCCGGTCGTCTTCAATCCGCACCTGATCGTTCCGTTCGTCGGTGCGCCGCTCGTTCTCGCGACGGTGACGTACCTGGCGGTCGTGCTCGGCCTCGTCTCGCGCGCCGCGTTCTACGTGCCCTCGTCGGTGCCGACGTTCGTCTCGACGTATCTGGCCACGCAGGATCTGCGCGCCGTCGCGCTGGCGGCGATCAACGTGTTGATCGCGACGGCAATCTACTATCCGTTCGTGCGCGCATACGAAAGGCACGTGGCCGATGATTGACCTACTCTGCAGTCGCTTCGGCATCGAAGGCGAGGTGCGCGAGGCCGCGCTGGCCGCGTACGAGCGCGTCGCACCGCGCGCCTACGACGCGCAGCGGACGGTCGCCGCGACGGTACTGCAAGCGTTTCTGGACGAAGGGATCGCAGAGAGCGATCTGGCCGGCACGACCGGCTACGGCTACGACGATCCGGCGCGCGCGCGCTACGAATCGCTGCTCGCGCGCGTGCTCGGCGCGGAGCGCGCGCTGGCTCGCGTCTCGATCGTGAGCGGCACGCACGCGATCGTAGCCGCGATATCGGCCTGCGTTCCGCCGGGTGGCAGATTGCTGAGCGTCAGCGGGGCCCCGTACGATACGCTGCGCAGCGCGATCTGCGATGCGCCGCACTCGCTCGCCGCCGGCGGAATGCTCTACGACGAGGTCGCGCTGAGCGGAGACGGCGGCTTCGACCTGCCGGCGATCGAAGCGGCGCTGCGTGCGCGCCCCTGCGCCGCGGTATTCATCCAGCGCTCGCGCGGCTACGCGCCGCGCCGCGCGCTGAGCGTGGACGAATGCGAGCGCGCCTGCGATGCCGTTCGCCGCGCCGCGCCCGGCACGCCGGTGCTCGTGGACAACTGCTACGGCGAACTGGTCGAAGAGCGCGAACCAACGCAGGCCGGAGCCGATCTCGTGATGGGCTCGCTCATCAAGAATCTCGGCGGCTCGCTCGCGCCCGCGGGCGGGTACGTTGCCGGCCGGGCCGATCTGGTCGAGCGCGTCGCCGCACGTCTCTACGCACCGGGGCTCGGCGCTGCGCTCGGGCCGTCGCTGGGCCTGGGCCGCACGCTCGTGCAAGGGCTGTTCCTCGCGCCGCTGATCGTCGAGCAGTGCCTGCGCGGGATGGACTTTCTCGCGGCGCTCTTCGAAGGGCTCGGCTACGAGGTGGATCCCTTACCGGGCACGCGGCGGGCGGATATCGTGCAGGCCGTACGGTTCGGATCCTCCGGGCTCCTGATGCGCTTTGCCGCCGGCTTGCAGGCCGCCATGCCCGTGAACGCGCGCTTTCGCCCGGAACCGGGCCCGGTGCCCGGCTACGCCGACCCGGTCGTCATGTCGTCCGGCGCGTTCGTCGCCGGAGGCACGCTCGAGCTCTCCTGCGACGCGCCGCTGCGCGAGCCGTTCGAGGTGTACGTGCAAGGCGGTGCGAGCGCGGCGCACGCCTACCTCGGCGCGCTCTTCGCCGCGCGCGCGGTCGGCGCGCGCAGACCAGGAGGGGGCTAGCGCGCCTAGAGAAGGGGCGAGACGGCCATGTACCTGCTCGAAGTCCTCAGCGGCCCGCTGGACGGAAAGACCTGGAACTTTGAGCGCGAGATTACCATCGGGCGCGACGACAACTTGGCCGAGGCCTGTCTCGGGCTCGATCGCTACGTCTCCCGGCAGCATGCGCGGCTCGCAATCGAAGGCGGCTCGATCCGTCTGCAGGACTTGCGCAGCCGCAACGGCACGCGTCTGGATGGTCAGCCGGTCGTGGGCGACGTGCCGCTCCCGGTAGGAGCGCCGTTCGTCGTCGGACGCACGGTTCTGCGGGTAACGCGTTCGTAGCCCGACCGCAAATGGAAAGTGCGAAAACCCTCGCGCGGGCGCGCGCGCTCTGCGCGGCGCTGCCGAGGCCGCTCGGCTTCGTACCGACGATGGGAGCCTTGCACGAAGGGCACCTCGCGCTCGTGCGCGCCGCGCGGCGCCGCTGCGCCGCAGTCGCGGCCTCCGTCTTCGTCAATCCGCTGCAGTTCGGACCGAACGAAGATCTCGCCGCGTATCCGCGCGATCTTCGCGCCGACCGGCGCCTGCTGGCGAGCGCCGGCGTAGACGTGCTGCTCGCTCCCGATGAAGCGGCGATGTACGGTGCCGGTTTCGCGACCTCGGTGAACGTCGGGCCGCTCGGAACGGTCTTCGAAGGCGCGATTCGTCCCCAGCATTTTCGCGGCGTCACGACCGTCGTCGCCAAACTCCTGAACCTCGTGCGCCCCGACGCGCTCTTCCTCGGGCAGAAAGACGCCCAGCAGACCGCCGTTCTGCGCCGCATGATCGCCGATCTGGCCTATCCGGTCGAGGTCTGCATCGTGCCGACCGTGCGCGAGCCCGACGGCTTGGCGATGTCCAGCCGCAATCGCTACCTCGACGCGGCCTGGCGCTCGCGCGCGCCTTCGCTCTACCGCGCTCTGCGCGCGACGCGCGAAGCGCTCGAGCGCGGCCGGCGCAAGGCTGCGGCGCTGGCGATCGGTGCGGCCGCGCTCGACCCCGCCGCGAAACTCGACTACCTCGACGTGGTTGACGCGCGGACCTTCGAGCCGCTCGAACGCCTGCGCGCGGGCGCGTTCGTCGTCGGCGCAGCGCGTTTCGGCAAGACGCGTCTGATAGACAACCTCTGGGTGAAGCGTTGAAGGTCTTTCTGGGCGTGAGCGGCGGCATCGCCGCTTACAAGGCGGCGTCGCTGACGAGCGCGCTCGTGCAGCGCGGTGCGAGCGTGGACGTCGTGCTCACCGCGGAGGCCGAGCGCTTCATTACGGCCTTGACCTTTTCGTCGCTTACGGCGCGCCCGGTCTATACCTCGCTCTGGGATATGCCCGAGCGCATTCCGCACGTGCGCCTCGTGCGCGAGGCCGACGTCGCGCTCGTCGCTCCCGCGACCGCGAACCTCATCGCCAAACTTGCCGCCGGCATCGCCGACGATCTGCTCACGACCGCCCTGCTGGCGGCGCGAATTCCGCGCATTCTCGCACCCGCCATGAACGATGCGATGTACGAGGATCCGGCGACGCAGGCAAATCTTGCGACGCTCCGCGCGCGCGGATACGAGATCGTCGAACCCGAACGCGGATTTCTCGCCGAGCGCGAGAGCGGCATCGGTCGGCTGGCCGGCGAGGAACGTCTGATCGAAGCGCTCGAGCGCGCCGCCGCGCGGCGCGACTCGCTGCGCGGCAAGCGCGTCGCGATCACCGCCGGCCCCACGCGCGAGCCGTACGATCCGGTGCGATTCCTCAGTAACGCCTCCACCGGCGCGACCGGCATCGAGCTCGCGCGCGAGGCGTCGCTACGCGGCGCGGACGTGACGCTCTTGCTCGGCCCAACCCTGCTCGAACCGCCGGCCGGCGTGCGCACCGTGCGCGTGAGCACCGCGGCGGAGCTCTACGACGCCGCGCTGGCGCACGCCGTGGGCGCCGATCTGACGATCGCGACCGCCGCCGTCGCCGACTGGCGCCCGGCGCGGTACGAGCCTTCCAAACGCAAGAAGGACGAAGGCGCACCGGTCGAAGCACTGCTCCCCAATCCCGACGTTTTGGCCGCGCTGGGCGAACGCAAGGGCTCGACCTTCCTCGTGGGCTTTGCGGCCGAAACCGGCGATATCGAGGCGCGCGCGCGCAAGAAACTGCGCGAAAAACGTCTCGATGCGATCGCGGTCAACGACGTTTCGGGCGAGCGCGGCTTCGGCACCGGGCAGAACACGCTCGCGCTGCTGTGGGGCGCGGACGGACGCCGCGATCTCGGCACCGCGGATAAGGCTGCGCTCGCGGCACGCCTGCTCGATGCGATAGAGGAACGCATGCAATGCTCCTGACCATTGACGTCGGAAACACGGAGACGAAACTCGGCTGCTTCGCGGAGACCGGCGAGTTGCGCTACACCTGGCGCGTCACCACCGAACTGCGGCGCACGGCCGACGAGTACGGCGTATTCTTCACCCAACTCTTCGCGACCAGTTCGCTCGCGCCCGACGCGATAGACGCGATCGCGGTTGCCAGCGTCGTCCCGAAACTCGATCTCGTGCTGGAATCGTCGTGCGAGCGCTTCTTCGGCGTGAAGCCATGCTTCTTGCATGCGGATCGGCAAACGCTCATGGCGATTCGCACGCAGACGCCCTCCGAAGTCGGCGCGGATCTCGTCGCCGCGGCGATCGGCGGACGCGAACGCTACGGCGCGCCGCTCATCGTCGTGAGTTTCGGCACCGCGACGGCCTTTGCGGCCGTCTCCGAGGCGGGCGAATATCTGGGCGTCGCGATCGCGCCGGGCATCGCGATCTCGGTGGACGCGCTGATCGGGAGAACCGCCAAGCTGCCCCAGATCGCGCTGGAGGCGCCCGAGCACGCGATCGGCCGCAACACGAGCGACGCGCTGCGCAGCGGCATCGTCTACGGATTCACCGGACAAACCGAGGCGATCGTCTCCCGGATACGCGCCGAGATGGGCGTCCAGGCGAAGGTGGTCGCTACCGGCGGTCTCGCCGAGGTCGTGGCCAGGCAGACGAAGGTCGTGGATGCGGTAGATCCGCACCTGAGTCTGCTCGGGCTGGCCCTCTTCCACCGAGGCGCGGGCTCCGCAGCCGTATAACCATACCCGCATGGGGTTCGTCCCGCTGAAAATCGGCCGCATCGCGATTTGGCCGCCGGTCATACTCGCGCCGATGTCCGGCGTGACGAATCGCACCATGCGGGCGCTCTACCGTCCCTTCGGGCTTGGTCTGACCGTGACCGAGTTCGTCTCGTCGAATGCGCTGGCGTACGGAAGCCGGCGGACGATGGAGATGATAGACCAGCACGGTCTGGAGAAGCCGGTCTCGACGCAGCTCTGGGGCGACGATCCGCAAGTGATGGCGCGTGCCGCGACGCTCGTGCGCGAGTGCGGCGCCGACATCGTGGACATCAACTTCGGCTGCCCCGCGCCGAAGGTCACGAAGACGAACGGCGGATCGGCCTGTCTGCGCGATCCGGATCGCTGCGAAGCGATCATGCGGGCGGTCGTTGCCGCTGTGGACTGCCCGGTGACCGTGAAGATGCGCCTGGGCTGGACGCAGGACGAGCTGGCCTATCTCGACGTCGCCAAGCGTGCGGAGGCGGCCGGCGTGCAGGCAATCGCGCTGCACGCGCGCACGGCCAAACAGTTTTATACCGGCGAAGCGAACTGGGAGCACATCGCGCGGCTCAAGCGAAGCGTGGGCGTGCCCGTCATCGGCAACGGCGATCTCGACGACGCGGAGCTCGCGGTGGGGCGCATGCAGTCCAGCGGCGTGGACGCGATCATGCTCGGGCGCGCCACGCTCGGCAACCCGTGGCTCATCTCGCAGATCGCCGATCTCATCGAAGGTCGCCCGATGCGTCCGCAGCCGCCGCCGGCGGAGCGCCTGCGCTTCGCGCTCGTGCACTACCGGGCGATGCTCGACGACCTGGGCGAGGCGCGCGCGGTGCCGCAGATGCGCAAGCACGTAGCGCTCTATCTCAAGGGCATTCCCGGTGCGGCCAGACTGCGCGAGCGGATCATGCACCTCGATCGCGCCGGCGATGCCGTCGGCGTCATCGAAGAGACGATCGCCGCGCTCGAGCGCCCGGCGGCCGCGTAATCGTGACCGAACTCTCCCCGCAGGAACTGGCTGCCGAGGTCTACGAGAACTACCGCGAGTTCGTGAATCCGCCGCTGGCGCGCGTCATGAAGCTCTCCGGCTCGCCGGTCGAAGTGCGCGCGGAAGGCTGCACGATCTGGGACCAAAACGGTAAGGCGTATCTCGACTTCGCCGGCGGCTACGGCGTCTTCACGCTCGGCCACCGGCACCCGCGCGTCGTCGAAGCGGTGCGCGCGCAGCTCGATACGATGCCGCTCTCGAGCAAGACGATGTTCAACGTGCTGCTCGGCCGCGCGTCTCGCCGGCTCGCGGAGCTCGCGCCGGGCGACCTGCGGATCTCGTTCTGGTGCAACAGCGGAACCGAGGCGATCGAAGGCGCGATCAAACTCGCGCGCGCGGCGACGCATCGCGCGAAGATCGTCAGCACGATAGATGCCTACCACGGCAAGACGCTCGGCGCGCTCTCGGTCAGCGGCCGCGAGGCGTATCAAGGACCGTTTCGCCCGCTCCTGGCCGACTCGCACACGATCGCCTACGGCGATGAGAGCGAGCTGCTCGAATCGCTGCAGGACGCGGCCGCGTTCGTCGTCGAGCCGGTGCAAGGGGAAGGCGGAATCAACGTGCCGCCGCAGGGGTATTTGCGCGCGGTGCGGGAGGCGTGCGATGCAACCGGCGCGCTCTTCATCGCCGACGAAGTGCAGACGGGTCTGGGCCGCTGCGGATACCGCTTCGCGTGCGAGCGCGACGGCGTCGTGCCCGACGTGATGACGCTGGCCAAAGGGCTCTCGGGCGGGGTCGTTCCCGTGGGGGCCTTCATCGCGCGCCCGCAGCCGTGGGCGCGCGCCTTCGGCCACGCGCCGCTGCTCCACACCTCGACCTTCGGAGGCAGCGAGATCGCCTGCGCGGCCGCGCTCGCGGCCATGGACGTGCTCGAAGAGGAAGGCTTGGCCGAAAACGCGCGCGTTCGCGGCGCGCAGCTGCTCGAGGGCGCGCGCGCGATCGCGGCCGAGTACCCCGGCGTCGTGCGCGAAGTGCGCGGACTGGGTTTGCTCGTCGGCGTCGAGCTCACCGCCGAAGGCTACGGCGGCTGGATCATCTCCGACATGCTCAAGGGCGGCATCACCGCTGCCTGGACGCTCAACGCGCAGCGCGTGATCCGGCTCGAGCCGCCGCTGGTCGTCAGCGCCGGCGAGGTGCAGCGCGCGCTCGAGGTTCTGCGCGCGAGCGTTGCGCGCGCCGGCAGCGAGCTCGGCCGGCTGTAGATCGAGCATGCCGTATGTCGAGTGCACGATCGCGATCAACGCTCCGGCACGGGTCGTCTACGAGCTGGCCAAGGAGCAGGAGCGCTTTCCCCAGTTTATGCCGGACGTCGAGACGGTGACGGTCCTCGAGCGCCGGCCCGATCGCATCCTCACGCGCTGGAAGACGCTCGTCGAAGAGGCGCCGATCGAATGGACGGAAGAAGATCGCTTCGACGACGAGGCGCTGCGCATCGAGTACAAGCTCGTCGAGGGCGACCTAGACACGTTCGAGGGCGCGTGGACGTTCGACCATCGCGACGGTGCGACGCACGTCGTTCTGGGCATCGAGTACGATTTCGGCGTGCCGACGCTGGCCGAACTCATCGGCCCGACCCTGCAGAAGAAGGTGCGCGAGAACGGCGAGATGATGCTTGCCGGTCTCAAGCGGGAGGCCGAAAGATCGTGAACCGCTTCTGTTTCGTCATCCATCCGCTTTCGCTGCAGGATATCGAGCGCTACGAACCCGGAGCCAAGGGCAAGGGCGAGCCGATCCTGCGCAAGATCATGGAGTGGATGCCGTCGTACGCCGCGGTGCACGTCACCGGCGTGCGCACGCCGGACGGGCGCGAAGCCGAAGGCTGGTTCGTGGCGGCGCCGCTGCTGCCCGAGCAGATGGTGGAGTTGCCGCGCGAGGAAGTCTACGCGCGCATCGTTCGCGCAATCGAGATCGGCGCCGGGCTGGGCGCGCAGGTCGCGGGTCTGGGCGCCTTCACCGGCGTCGTGGGCGATGCGGGCATCACCGTCAACGAACGCTCGCCGATACCGGTGACGACCGGAAACTCGCTGACGATCTCGGCCGGCGTTGCCAGCCTCTTCCGCGGCGCCGCCGAGATGGGCGTGGATCCGGCCGGTGCGACCGCGGTCGTCATCGGGGCGACCGGATCCATCGGCAGCGCGTGCGTACGGCTGATCGCGCCGAAGGTAGGGCGGATCGTTCTCGTCGCGCGAAACGAGACGCGCCTGCGCGCGTTCCACGAGCGCGTGGCGCCCGAACTTCCGTGCGCGAGCGAGATCGCAACCGAGATCTCGCCGGCGGTCCGGCAGGCGCAGCTCGTCCTCACCGCGACCAGTTCGACCAAAGATATCGTCGAGCCCGAAGATCTGCAGACAGGCGCGATCGTCTGCGAGCTCTCGCTTCCGCACGACGTCAGCCGGCGCGTCGCGCGCGAACGCCCGGACGTGCTCGTGACCGAGGGCGGCAACATGCTCGTGCCGGGGAATCCGCGCTTCGAGCGCGTGCGCGAGCCCGGAACCGATTTCGATTTGAACCTGCCGCCGCGTACGGCGCTGGCCTGCATGAGCGAGACGATGGTACTGGCGCTCGAAGGCCGTTTCGAGCCGTTCACGCTCGGCCGCGGCATCGACCTGCAGAAGGTCGTGGAGATCGAAGCGATGGCGGCGCGCTGCGGCTTCTCGCTCGGCGGCATGCGCGCGTTCGACGCCGCGGTGACGCCCGAGACGATCGCGCGGACGCGCGAGGCTGCCCTCCTTCGACAAGCTCAGAGGATGACACTAGCAAGGTGAAGGTATGAAACGGATCGTTTCGGTCTCGCTGGGCTCGAGCAGCCGCGATCACAGCGCTCGCGCGACCTTCTTGGGCGAGGAGTTCGACATCTCGCGGGTCGGCACCGACGGCAAGCTCGACGCCGCGATCGCGATGGTGCGCGAACTCGACGGCACGGTTGACGCCATCGGCCTGGGCGGAATTGACGTCTACCTCTACGCCGGGCGCCACCGCTACGCGCTGCGCGACGGATTGCGCCTGCTCGAAGCGGCGACGCGCACGCCGATCGTAGACGGCAGCGGTTTGAAGAATACGCTCGAGCGTCAAGCGGTCGCGTTCATGCAGGACGAGCTGAAAATTGACCTGCGCGGCAAACCGGTGCTGATGGTCAGCGCGCTCGACCGATTCGGCATGGCGCAGGCGTTCGTAGACGCCGGCGCAGACGTGCTCTTCGGCGATTTCATCTTCGCGCTCGACAAGGACATGCCGGTGCGCAGCTTGGCCGAGTTCGAGGACTTGGCGCAGAAGTATCTGCCCGACGCGTGCAAGCTTCCGTTCCAGTTCTTCTACCCGACCGGCAAGAAACAAGAGAAGCCGCCCGAGCCCAAGTACCCGCAGTACTACCGCGACGCCGACGTCATCGCCGGCGACTTCCACTTCATGCGCCAGTTCATGCCCGACCGGCTCGACGGCAAGATCGTCCTGACGAACACGGTCACGCAGGCGAACGTCGAGGAACTGCGCGAGCGCGGCGTCGCGACGCTCGTGACGACGACGCCCGAGATCGCCGGCCGCTCGTTCGGTACGAACGTGCTCGAAGCGGCGCTGCTCGCACTGCTGGGCAAGCGCTGGAGCGAGGTCGTGCCTGACGACTACGAGCGCCTCCTGCGGGAGCTGCGCCTCAAGCCGCGCGTCGTGCAGATGGCCTAGGCGCCTCGCTAGGCGCCCCAAAGAGATGCGGCCGCGGCTCAGGAGGCCTTCGAGCGGCCCGCTGAGAACGTACCGCGCCAGCGTTCCGAGGAACGCCATCTTCCTCTATCCGAGGTCTATAAGGTTGAACGAAAAAGAGATCGTCCTCACCGCCGAGGGTCTGACAAAGCTGGAGACGGAGCTCGACGAGCTCAAGAGCGTCCACCGGCGTGAGGTGAACGACCGCATCCGCCAGGCAAAAGAGTACGGCGATCTCAGCGAAAACGCCGAGTACGAGGATGCCAAGCAAGAGCAAGCCTTCATCGAGGGCCGAATCCTCAAGCTCGAGACGATGATTCGCAACGCGCGCATCATTGACGAATCGGAGTACGTCGCCGATGAGGTGCACCTCGGGGCGGTGGTCAAAGTCAAGGATCTGAAGAACAACGACAACTACGAGTTCTCGATCGTCGGCTCGGCCGAGGCGGACCCCTCGAACCATCGCATCTCCAACGAGTCCCCGCTGGGAAGCGCGCTGATGGGCCACAAGAAGGGCGCGACGGTGGACGTCGCCACGCCGCGCGGCTTGGTGAAGTATAAGATAGAATCCATCAAGAGCAGCGCGCCCAAGAAAGCTGCGAAGAAGGCCTCTTAAAGGAGCTCGTTTTGGACGAACTCGGAAAGACCGAGACGGCGCTCGTGGCGGCCAGACGTGAAAATCTGGCCGCCTTGCGTTCCCGGGGGAGCGACCCGTTCGCGCAGACCCGCTGCGACGTGGACGCCACCGCGGACGAACTGCTCGCGCGCTACGGCTTTCTGGCCCCGGGAGCCGCCGCGGAGGCCGAGGCCTGGAGCCTGGCCGGCCGCCTGCTCTCCAAGCGCACGATGGGCAAGACCGTCTTTGCCGATCTCGCCGATCGCACCGGGCGCATTCAGTTATACGTCCGCAAGGAAGAGGTCGGCCCGGCGGGCTTTGCCGACTGGGGCGATCTGGAGCGCGGGGACCTCGTCGCCGTGCGAGGCTACGTCTTCCGCTCGAAGATGGGCGAGATCACGCTGCACGTGACCTCGTTTGCCGCAATCGGCAAGGCGCTCATGCCGCTGCCCGACAAGTGGCACGGCCTGCAGGATATCGAGAAGCGCTACCGCCAGCGCTACGTGGATTTCATCGTGAACCCGGAGGCTCGCGACGTGCTCGTGATGCGCAGCCGGCTGATCGCGCAGGCGCGGCGCTTCATAGACGATCGCGGATTCTACGAGGTGGAGACGCCGACGCTGCTCCACGTTGCGGGCGGCGCCTCCGCGCGTCCGTTCGTGACGCATTGCAACGGGCTCGACCAGCTCATGCAATTGCGCATCGCCACCGAACTGAACCTCAAGCGCCTGATCGTCGCCGGCATGGAGCGCGTCTACGAGATCGGGCGCATCTTCCGCAACGAAGGCATAGATACCACGCACAATCCCGAGTTCACGATGCTCGAGCTCTACGCCGCCTACTGGGACGTTAACGATATGATGGAGTTCAACGAAGCGCTGATCGCGCATCTCGTCTCCGTCGCGACCGAAGGCGGCACGGAACTGCCCTACGGCGAGGAGACGATCTCGTTCGAACGTCCCTTCAAGCGCATCGAGTACCTCGAGGCGATGACGGCGTACGGCGGCGCGGCGTACGCCCGCGAACGCCTTCTCGATCCGTCCGGAGCGCAGGCGCTGCTGCGCGAGCTCGGCCTGCCCGAATCGCCCACGCACGGCCACGCGCTCGACAAAATCTTCGAACGGATCGTCGAGCCGCATCTGAACGCGCCGACGTTCGTCACCGGCTATCCGGTCGTCATCTCGCCGCTGGCCAAGCGCCGCGCGACCGATCCGGAACTCGTGGATCGGTACGAACTCTTCTGCGCCAAGATGGAGATATCGAACGCCTTTACCGAGCTCAACGATCCCGACGATCAGCGCGCGCGCTTCGAGGCGCAGATCGTCGAGCGCAGTTCGGGCGACGAAGAGATCCCCGAACCCGATTGGGACTACGTGCGCGCGCTCGAGTACGGAATGCCGCCGACGGCCGGCATCGGCATCGGAATGGATCGCCTCATCATGCTGCTCACGAACCAGCGCTCCATCCGCGACGTGCTGCTCTTCCCGCTGCAGCGCCAGCACGGATAGACGTGCGCCCGGTCCGAGCCGCCCTCTTCCTCGTCGCGCTGCTCCTGGCGCTCCCGGCGTTGGGCGCGGATACGCGCTTTTACTACCTCGATCCGCACCGTGTGGATCTTACCGTCTTACTGCCGCCGCCGCCCGACCTGGACTCGTCCGAGCAGCGGGCGGACCAGGAGCAGGTTGCCGCGGCGGTGGCGGCGCGCAGTCCTCGCCAGCTTCTCTACGCGCAGGAAGAGGGCAAACGCACGGTCTTCGTCTACGCGCGTTCCGTCGGGCCGGGCTTCACGCCCGAGCGGCTGCCGCAGACGGCGCGTTTCTTCGATCGGATCGGCTCCGACGTCGCGCAGCTCGTAGATCTGGCCAAGGCCTACTGGGCCAGGCCGCGCCCGAGCGGCGCCTCCCGAAAGCGCGGCTCGTATCCCAGCGGTCACGCCGCTTTCGCCGCGGCGTCGGCGATCGTGCTCGCCCAACTGCTGCCGGATAAGCGCGACGCGATCTTCACGCAGGCGCGCCTCTTCGCCGAGAACCGCATTCTCTTGGGCCTGCACTATCCGACCGACGTTGCCTCGGGCTGGACCGCCGGCACGCTGGCGGTGGCCTATATGATGGGAGACCCGCTCTTCCGGCGCGATTTCGCGGTCGCCAGGAGCGAGCTGCGCCACGCCGATCTCTCGACCCCGCCGAAGTAGCCCCCGCGTGCACGACGGGGAGCATCGGGCGACGCTGCGCCTGACGGTCGAGTACGACGGCACGGCGTTCTCCGGCTTTCAGTGGCAGCCGGCCGCGCGCACCGTCGCCGGGACGCTCGAAGCCGCGCTCTCGCGCCTGCTGCGCGAGCCGGTCAAGGTGACGGGCGCCGGCCGGACGGATGCCGGCGTCCACGCAACCGGCCAGGTCGTCTCGCTCGGGAGCGATCGGGACTTTCCTTGGGAGCGCCTGCCCCTCGCGCTCAACGCCCTGTTGCCCGAGGATCTGCGGATTCGCCGGAGCGAGCCCGTGCCGGCCGGCTTCTCGGCCCGCTTTTCGGCCCGGGAGCGTACGTACGTCTACGCGGTGCTCGACGGCGCCGCCCCCAGCGCGCTGCTGGCCCGGTACGCTTGGCAGGTGCGTTCGCCGCTCGACCTCGGCGCGATGGCGGCGGCGGCCGCGATGCTGGTGGGCGAGCACGATTTCCGCTCGTTCTGCGCGTCGTTGCCGCAGCCGGCGCCGGGAGGGGCCGTCTCGACCGTGCGGGAGGTCCGGCGCCTGACCGTCGAGCGGCGGGGCGGCCTCGTGCGGGTCGAGATCGCGGCCAACGCCTTCCTCCATCGGATGGTCCGGACGATCGTCGGGACCCTCGCGGAGTGCGGCGCCGGGAGGCGGCCTCCCGAGGACCTCTCCCGCATCCTGGCCGCTCGGGCCAGGGAGGCGGCCGGGCTCACCGCTCCGGCCTGCGGCCTGTACCTGGCCGGGGTGCGCTACGAGGACGGCTACGACTCCTTTTCCGAGCCTCCGGCTACGGGAGCGCCGCTTGACGGGACCCCCGCTTTCCCGTAGGATACGTTGGTTGTGCGCACCTATCAGCAGAAGGCGGAAGAGACCCGGCACGACTGGTACGTCGTAGACGCCGCCGGTCAGCGCCTGGGGACCCTCGCGGTGCGTATCGCCCGTGCCCTTTCCGGCAAACACAAGCCGACCTGGACGCCGCATACGGATGACGGCGACCACGTCGTCGTGCTCAACGCCGAGAAGGTCGAGCTGGGCGGGAAGAAGTGGGATCAGAAGCTGTACTATCGTCACAGCAACTTTCCCGGTGGCCTGCGCGTGCAGACGGCCAAAGAGCTCGCGGCCAAGCATCCGGAACGCCTGATCGAGAAGGCCGTGCGCGGCATGCTTCCGACCAATCGCATGCGCGACGTGCAGCTTCGCAGGCTGGCGGTGTACGCCGGCGCGGAGCACCCGCACGACGCGCAGAAGCCGCAGCCGTTAACCTAGACCGTTAGGAGTATTTTTGCAGCAAGACGTTAGCGATGTTATTCAAGCGACCGGGCGCCGCAAGCGCGCCGTCGCGCGCGTCAAGCTCACCCTCGGTCAGGGCGTCATCACGGTGAACGGCAAACCGGTAGACGAGTACTTCCCGCGTCCCCAGCTGCTGCAGATCGTGCGCCAGCCGTTGGATGCCACGCAGAGCCTCTCGCGCTTCGACGTGTCGGTGAAGGCCGAGGGCGGCGGCGTTACCGGTCAGGCCGGCGCCGTGCGTCACGGGATCGCCCGTGCGCTGCTCGCGCTCGACGAGACGCTCAAAGAGCCGCTGCGCCGGAATGGATTCCTCACGCGCGACCCGCGCGAGAAGGAATCGAAGAAATACGGGCGCAAGCGCGCTCGCAAACGTTTCCAATACAGCAAGCGCTAACGCCTATTCGGCTGGTCGTCATCGCGCTGGGCGTTCTCGCCCTGGCGTGGCAGCCGCATGCCGCCTGGATCGAGCGCGCCTACGTAAACGGCGGCTACCCGCACTGGGAACATCTGGCCGTCGCGATCTCCAACCCGCTGCCCTGGTCGTTGGGCGACGTTGCGGCCCTGGCCGGCGCCGCGGCGATCGTCTGGCTCTGCGTGCGCTTCTTTCGCAGCAAGCCCCTGCGCTGGTCCGGGGCCGGGAGCCTGCTGCTCTCGATCGCGGCCGTCCTCGGATTGTACGCCTGCTGGTTCGAAGTGAGTTGGGGCTGGAACTACGCGCGCGCGCCGATCGAGGCGCGCGTGCTCTTCGAACCGCAGCGAGTCACGCCCGCCTCGGCCGCGGCGCTGCGCGACCGGGCCATCGCGCAGATGAACGCGCTCGCCGCACCGGCGCACGCTCGCGCGCAGCTTCCGCTCGACCGCGAGGCTCTTCACCAAGCGTGGCTGCCGGCGGTGCAGCGCGGAGGGGATGCCTGGGAGCCCGTCTCGGGCGCGCCTAAGCCGACGGTCGCGGATCCGTTCATGAAGGCGACCGGAACGAGCGGTTTCGTCAATCCGTTCACGCTGAACGTCGCGCTCGCATCGGATCTGCTCTGGTTCGAGCGGCCCTTCGATCTCGCGCACGAGTGGAGCCACGAAGCGGCCTACGCTCGCGAAGACGAAGCCAACTATCTCGCCATCGTCACCTGCCTGCGTTCGCCCGATCCGGCGGTGCGGTATGCGGGCTGGCTCGAACTGTTTCTCTACCTGCCGCAGAAGAAGCACTATCCGCATCGCACGTTCTCGCCGCTCGTGTGGCAAGATTTCGCGGCGCTGCGCAAGCGCGACGCGACGCATATCAACGTCATCTTGGCGAACTGGTCGTGGCGGACGTACAATGCGTACCTAAAAAGCAATCGCATCGCCGCCGGCATCGCGAACTACGACGAGGTCACGCGCCTGATGCTCGGCGTTCCTTTGGACGCCCAGGGCCTGCCGATAGCCCGATAACGAAGCAGGGGCCCGAAGCTCGGGTCCCTGCTTTTTTTCAAGAACGCTGCGTGCGTTAGCCGATCTTGTGGTGCGGCGGTTTTCCGCCGCTATTGTCCGGCTTGCCGCCGCCGTTGCCCTGCGGAGGCTTGCCGCCGCCACCCTGCGGAGGCTTGCCGCCGTTGCCGCCCTGTGGAGGCTTGCCGCCGTTGCCGCCCTGCGGAGGCTTGTTGCCGCCCTGCGGGGGCTTGCCTTGCATGGTCGTCGGCGGCTTGTGCTGCGTGGTCGTCGCCGGTTTGCTCTGCATGGTGTTCGCCGGCGGCTTATGTTGCGTCGTCGTTGTAGGCGCTTTGTTTTCCTTAGACGTCGTCGGCGGCTTGTTCTGCGTCGTCGGCATCTTGTTGGTCGGCTTCATCGCCTGGTTGTTTTCGTTCGCGGGTTTGCCGTTGTTCTTGACGAGCTTCTGCGCCGACTGCTTGTCGGCCGCGGTGACCGGCGCCGACTTCGGCGGCGGGTTCTTCGCGTTGAACGGCTTCTCTGATGCCGTTACCGGTGGTTTGCCTTTGTTGACGTTGGCGTACAGGTTGCGATCCTGGCCCGCGTAGCGCGCCTGATCCCTTTGTGCGGTGGTCGGCGCTCTGCCGCTGTGGCGCGCGTTGATTTGCGCCTGCGTCGGCCGTGCAGATATTCCGCCGTGGCCGCCGTTGTAGCTGACGTTCTTGCAATTATTGCAGACGTTTTTGTTGATGACCGTCTTGTTGATGTACGTATTGTGGATGACGGTCCGGTTGACGTTCGTGACGGCCGTGTTGTAGCCGAAGTTGCCTCCGTTCCAGGAGCCGCCGTAGAAGCCCGAGCCGGAATAACCGTAGCCGTAGTTTACGCCGCCGTAGAATCCGACCGAGGTGCCCCAGTAGCCTCCGTTCCAGCCGTATCCGCCGCTACCGTAGCCCCAGTAGCCTGGAGTCCAGTAGAGACCGACGGCGGGCGGTGCCACCCACGTGCCGGGGACCCAATAGTAGCCGGCCTGTCCCCAGGCCCAATAGCCCGGCGTCCACTGGTAGTTCGGATACGGACACGGCGGTTGGGTGTAATAGGGCAGCGGCGGGGGCGGTGCGCCCACGGTGAAGCCGATGCCGACGGTAAATTGCGCCAACGCCGGCGCCGGGGCGGCAAGTATCAATATTGACAGTGCCGTTATGAGTGCGGGAAGCGATCTTAGAATGCGCACGTTGTCCTCCTTCATGCACCAACGAGTATACCGCAACCGAGTGCCCTGTTAACGCCCTCGGAGCTCCGTCGCAGCGGTCTCACAGGATTCTTACCCGTTCGTCAGCCGTTTCCAACGTGGTCCTCACCGGGCCTTTAGGTCACATCGCATCCACGTGCGGTACGCACCGCGGCGATGGAGGCCGGATAGGATGCGGTCATGTTCGATGTAGGTTCCTCGTTGCAGCCGGCGCTCGCGTCGGCGCGCAGCCGTCTCCTCGACGCGCAGACGGCGATCGCGCAGGCAAATGCGGGCCGTCGCGCGGGGCGCTCGGCCGATGCCGCGATGGCGCAGACGGCCCGCGCCGCGCTTTTCACCGAAGCCCTCCTCGCAGCGCAGCGCGCCAGGTTCGCCGAGATAAAGGCGGTGGCAAAATGACCTTCGATCTGCTCGACGCCGCCGCGGGCGCGATGGACGCCCAGCGCGCGGCGCTCGACGTGGCCGGCCGTAACGTCGCCGCCGCCGAGGCTGCCGGGCCGAACGGTTCGTACGCGCGCATGGTGCCGCAGTTCCGTCTCGTGAAGTCGGCCGGCGAAGTGCGCGTCGCGTTTTCCGGCACCAAAACCGAGCGCGGCACGAACGTGGACGTGCTCACGGAGATGATCGCCGTGATGAACGCCTCGCGGGCGTACGAATCGGATGCCTCTATCTTCGACGTCGGCAAGACGCTCGCCGAAAAGACGATAGACCTGGAGCGTCTGTGAGGGTCGAGCCGCTTCTCCCCGACGTCGCTCCGGTTCCCGGCAGCGGCAGTTCCGGCGACTTCGGTCGCGCGCTGGACGCACTCGCCGGCACGCTCGAGGGCGCGAGCGAGGCCGAGGATCGCTTCGCCGCGGGAACCGGCACGCTGCAGGAAGCCGCGTACGAGCGCGCGCGGGCCGACGTTGCGCTTTCGGTCGCCGCCGCGGCCGCGCAGCGGCTGGTGCAAGCCGTACAATCCGTCTTGAACATGCAAGTGTGATAGATGCGCGCTCTTGCCGGCGCGCTCGCGCGATGGAACGCGCTTTCGAGAGCGCTGCGGACGACGCTCGGCGCGGGCGCGCTCGCGGTGCTGGTTTCGTCGGTCATCGCGGTGATGCTCGCGCATCCGGCCACGCTCGCGCTCTTTCCGGCGCCGCTGCATCCCGAGCAGCTCGCGGAGGTGGAGGAGCGTCTGGCCGGCTGGAACGTTCCGTTCGCGCCGGCCGCCGATAACGTCATCGTCGCCGCCGGCCGCCGCAACGACTTGCTGCTGCGTCTCTCGCTCGCGGGCGTTCCGCACGCGCACCTCTCGAGCAGCGGCGAGGCGCTGGCCAACGTCGGCGTTCTCGCGCCGCAAGCGGTCGTAGACGCGCAAACGCTCGCAGGTCTCGCCGGCGATATCGAAGCAGGCTTACGCGGGATCGCCGGCGTGGACGACGCGCGCGTGATCGTCGCCGCGGGAAAGCCGCCGGAGTTTGCCGGCGAAGCGCCGCGTGCCGCCAGCGCGAGCGTGCGCCTTCGCCTGCTTCCCGGCGCCGCGCTCTCTCGCGATACCGTTGCCGGCATCCAATCGTTCGTAGCGGCCAGCGTCCCGCAGCTCGACCCGTCCCACGTGGCGGTTCTCGACGACCGCGGCGTCTCGCTCGGCGAGACGCTCGCGCGTGAGGATGGGAGCGACTTGCAACGCAGTCTGCAGACGGCGCTCGATGCTGCCTTCGGTGAGGCGGCGACGATCGTCCGCGTCCACGCAGAGCACGTCGCGCAGGCGGAGCCGGCGACCGGCACGCTCGATCGCGTCTCGACCGCGCTTTTCGTGGATGCACACCGCAGCATAGACGTCGAGAAAGTGCGCGCGCTGGCGGCTGCCGCGGTCGGCTACGATCCCGGCCGCGGCGACTCCCTGCGCGTCGAAGCCGTACCCTTTCCGCGCAAAACGCCGGCGCACAGGAGCCGCTGGTGGGCGCTCTACGGCGCGTTCACCGCGTTCGTGCCCCCGATCGCGTATGCGGCCGCACTCGTGCTCTGCGTTCGCCTCGCGTTGCCGCCGATCGCGCTGCTGGCCGAGAGTTTGGCAGCGCGCGCGCAGTTCGAGCGGACGGCTTCGGCCGCGGAGGGCCTGGCGCCGGCGCGGCTGCGCACGCTGCTCGCCCAAGAGCCGCCGCACGCCGCGGCCGCGATCATCAGCGCGCTTCCGGCGGCGACCGCGACCGCCGTTCTCGATCTCTACCCGCCGCACGAGCGCGAGGCCATCGTCCGGCGCATGCAGCGCCCGCACTCGACCCTCGTAGACGACGCGAGCGCCGTGCTGGGCCGGCATGCCTGAGGAGTTCGTCTCGCTCGTGCGCCATCTGCGGGCGCGCCAAGCGCCCCGCGAGCCGGCGTCGGCCCCCGAGCCGGCGCCGCCGGCGCGGATGCCCGAAGAACTGGAAGAGACGCTGCGCGCGGCGCGCCGCTTTCGCGCCGGTCTTGCCGACGCGCTCGATGCTTCGCTCGCGCAGCTCCTGCGCGAGATCGCAAACGAGGTGCTCGCGCGCGAGCTTGCGTTGCGGGAGAGCGACGTCGTCGCGATCGCGTCGGCCGCCCTGGAACGCGCCGGACGAAGCACGGTTCTCACGATTCGCGCACATCCGGCGCAGGTCGAGGCGCTCTGCGTTCTCGGCCTGCCGGTCGTCGCCGACGACGGCTTGCGGCGCGGCGACGTCGAGATGGATCTGCGCAGCGGAACGATAGACCTGCGCGTGGCCGCGCGCCTGGAGGGTGCAGTCGAACGATGCCTGCGCTAGAGCGGCGCAGGCTGTTCCTGGGGACTTGCGCGCTGGGGCGCGCGATTGACGCCTTCGGCGCGCCGCTCGACGGCGGGCCTCCTCTGCTCGGGCGTACGGTCGCGCTCGCGCTGCGCGCGCCGCGCCCGAACGAACGCGAGCCGATCGAACGCCCGCTCTGGAGCGGCGTGCGCGTTCTCGACGCGTTGCTGACCTTCGGCCGCGGAGCGCGCGTGGGAATCTTCGGACCTCCGGGTGCCGGGAAGAGCACGCTGGTGGAGAGCATCGTAGACGGCTGTGCCGCCGACGCGGTGATCGTCGGCTTGGCGGGCGAGCGCGGACGTGAGGCGCAGCGCTGGATCGCGCGCCTCGACGAACGCACGACGATCGTCTGCGCCACGAGCGACCGCCCCGCGAGCGAACGCATTGCAGCCGCCGCCGTCGCGATCGCGCAGGCTCGGGCGCTCTGCGATCGCGGCCTGCACGTGCTCTTCGTGCTCGACAGCCTGGCGCGCGTGGCGGCGGCAGCGCGCGAGATCGCGGTCGCGGCGGGCGAGAGCGTCGGCCGCGGCGGCTACCCGCCCAGCGTCTTCGCAACGCTCGCACGATACGTCGAGTGTGCCGGCGCGCTGCGCTGCGGATCGGTCACGCTCGTCGCGACCGTGCTCTCCGACGGCGACGAGCGCGATCCCGTGAGCGAAGCGGCGCGCTCGCTCTTGGACGGCCACATCGAGCTTTCGTCCGCTCGCGCACAGGCCGGGCGCTTCCCCGCCGTAGACGTTCCGCGCAGCAGCAGCCGGACGATGGATCTCGTCGCAGCAGAAGAGCACCGCCGCGCCGCATCGCAGATGCGCCGTGCGCTCGCACTGCTCGAACGTATGGAAGACGCGCGTGCGCTCGGGATCGAGCCGACGGATGGCGTATCGCGCGCGGCGATCGCGATAGAAGCGCGGCTCGAAGCGTTTCTCTGTCAAAGCGGCCGCGCGGATTGCAGGGAGACGTTGCGCGAACTGCTCGAACTTGCCGGTACGTTCGAGCGTTCTCAACTCGGCAACGTAGCGATGAATGGCGGCTCATAGCGGCGCGTCACCATGCTCGTATGATGACGCAGGAGTTGGAGATTAGCGTTCTCGCCGCGCCGCTGGCCGCGATAGACCGGCGCGAACTTCCGTTGGCCTGGTACCGTGCGCTGGGTTATGCGGGAGAAAGCCCGGCCGCCGCGCCGCCCGCGCCGGCACGCCTGGGTGCCGCCGCGCAGATGCCCGCCTCGTCGCGCAATGCGCGCTCTCTGCGCGTACCGCTCGGCGAACGTTACGCAACGCCGCCCGGGAGCGCGACCCCGCGCGGTCCGCAGCCGTTCGCGCTCGACCCGGAGCGAACGCTCGCGAGCGACGCCAGCGCGACGCTCGCGCGCCGGATCGCCGGTGCGCTCGTCGGCGCGCGCGCGGCGCTCTCGCGCGTGACCTTTTCGGTCGAGAGCGGCCGGGCCCGCGTGCACGTGGTCTTTCAAGACCGGGGTGATCGCGTTGCGATTCTCGCGATCTGCCGGCCGGAGCTGCGCGCCGTGGTCGCGCGCGCGCTCGCGCAGGTGCGCCTGGCGCTGAGCGCCCGCGGCGTCGTGGTGGATCTCCAGACGAAGGGCGCGCGCGAATGTTTCTAGATGCGCCGCTGGGCGCGGCGCTCGACCGCATCGCCGAGCGCGCCGCCGACGTGCGGCGCGCTTTCGTTCCGGGGGCCGTGCCGGAGCACGACGACGTCGCGACGCCGGCTGCCTCGTCCGCATTCACGCTCGACCCGCTCTCCGTCAGCGCGCCCGAGGGCACCTACTTCCTTACGACCGGCGCTCGCGGCGAAACCAGATACACTCGCGACGGCGCCTTCGCTATCCGCGACGGGCGCCTCGTTGACGGCAGCGGCAGGCCGGTGTTGGGCACGATGCCGTCCGGCGAATGCGGAGAACTGCGGGCCGACGCCGTTGACGCGGCGCTCGGCCGGATCGCCGACGCGCGCATCGGCGCCGACGGAACGCTCGCGTACCGCCGAACGGCAACCGATCCGCGGACGGGTGAACGCGAGTCGCGGCGGATCGTCGTCGGGAGGCTGCTCGTTGCGCGCTTTCCGGCCGGAACGCGGCTGGACGGACGCGACGACGATGCGGGCGCCGCTCCCGCGGGCGTCGTCGCGGAGGTCGGTTCTCCCGGCGAAGGGCGCTTTGCGCGCGTGCTTCCGATGCAGCGCGAGCGCAGCCGCGTGGATCTCGACGAGAGTTTGGCGCGCTTGAAGGAAGCCTACGTCGCGTTCGAGGCGATGCAGGCGGCGCAGACGGCTCGCGGCCGGCTCGGAAAGACCGCGATGGATCTGCTCAAGTGAAGGTGCTCGCGTTCGCTCGACCCGGCGCCGGAGCGAATCGCCTGCGGCGTGCCCGCTTCGAAACGCGCTCGTCGCTGCCGGTCTCGGCCGTCTGCGTCGTCGCATCCGGCGTGCGCGAAACGCTCGCCTCGCTGCTCGGCGCGCCGGTCGTGCTGCGCTTCTTCGATCCCGCGATCCCGCTGCCGCAGGCGTGGCCGATTATCGCCGGCGACGCCGCGCTCTACCGCGTGCGCGGCAGCGTTGCCGACGCGGCGCTCGTGCTGCGCCGCCGCGATGCCGACGCGCTCGTCTGCGCGCTTTTCGGCGAAGCGCAGGAAGGGCGGGGGCAGCGAGCGCTTTCGCCGCTCGAACGCGAGGTGCTGCAGCGCACGGCGCAGGCGCTGGCTGCGAACCTCGCCGCCGTGTGCGGAGCGCGCGAGACGAACGCCGTCGAGCCGCTCGCCTGCGTGGACGGCTTCGTGACGTTTTTCGAACTGCAGGTGGAGGAGCCGGTCGCGCTCCGCATCGGCGTCGCGCTCTCTGCGGATCCAAAACCAGAGCCGCGCGGTTCGCTGGAGATCGGCGCGCTCTCGAACGTCGAGGTGCCCGCCGTCGCGTGCCTCGATGCGGGCAGCATCGAGGCCAGGGCGGTCGCGCGTCTGGCCGCCGGCTCGTCCCTGCCGATACGCTTGCGAAATCTCGAGCGCTGCAGCCTGCGCGGCGCCGGTGTCCGCCTCGCGCGCGGTATCTGCGGCGTGCGCGGCGGACGCTATGCGTTCGTCGCCGGCGCCGCGGAAGAACGAGCCTAGCCGGTGTCCGCCGACGCCGTGCCGTTCGATGCCGAAAATGCGGGCCTGCTGATGCGCGTGCCGCTGCGCCTGACCGTCGAGATCGGAAGCTGCCGCTTGCGGATAGCGGAAATTCTCAAACTCGGCCCCGGTTCGATCGTCGAGCTCGACCGCGCGGCGGACGCGCCGGTGGATTTGCTCGTGAACGGCCGGGCGATCGCGCGCGGCGAGATCGTCGCGGTCGCCGATCGCTTCGCGCTCCACCTCACCGATCTGTTGGAACCCGATGCCGGCCGCTGAGACGCTCCTGAACGCCGCGAGCCGTCAGGCGGGCGTGCCGCTGAACGTTCTGGCGACGCTGACGGCCGTCTCGCTCGTTCCGCTCGCCGTCGTTACCTGCACGTCGTTCGTGCGCATCGTGGTCGTGCTTTCCCTCGTGCGCTCGGCGATCGGCGCTTCGGCCGTGCCGCCCAACGCCGTCCTGACGGCGCTCGCGCTCGTTCTCACGCTCGTCGTGATGGCGCCGACGGCCCAGCGGATCTCACGCGACGCGCTCGACCCGTATGCGCGCGGGCATTTGAGCCCCTCGCAGGCCATCGCGCGCGCGAGCGTTCCGCTGCGTGCGTTCATGCTGCGCCAGACGCGCGCGGCCGATCTCGCGCTCTTCGAGCGCGTCGCGCGGCGCGGGCCCGAACCGCAAGACCGCGCGCCGATGACGGTCGTCGTGCCGGCCTTCGTCGTCGGCGAGCTGCGCAGCGCCTTTGCGATCGGCTTCGCGCTCTACCTCCCCTTCGTCGCGATAGACTTGGCCGTGGCGGCGATGCTCATGGGCCTGGGCATGATGATGCTGAGCCCTCCCGTCGTCTCGCTTCCGGTCAAGCTGCTTCTTTTCGTGATGGTGGACGGCTGGGGGCTTCTCTGCGGAGGCGTTGCGACGAGCTTTCGATAAGGACTAGCCGCCATGCGCATCAGCGAAGCGCTCGCGACACAGCGGCCGTTCTTCTCGTTCGAGTTCTTTCCGCCAAAGGACGACGACGGTTCGCGCCGGCTCTTCGAGACGATCGAGGCGCTGCAGCCGCTGCGCCCCGCCTTCGTTTCGATCACGTACGGCGCGGGCGGCTCCAGCCGGGCCCGCACGGTCGCGCTAGCCAAGGAGATCCAGCAGCAGATCGGGCTCACGGTCGTCGCGCACGTCACCTGCGTGGGCGCGAGCCGCGCGGAGCTGCGGGCTCTCTTCGACGATCTCGCGCGCGCCGGCATCGAGAACGTGCTCGCGCTGCGCGGCGACCCGCCGGCCGGTACGGACTTCGAGGTGGCTCCCGACGGATTCGCGCACGCAAGCGACCTCATCGCGGTACTCAGGCGATCCTACGGCTTCTGCATCGGCGCGGCGTGCTATCCGGAGAAACATCCGCAGGCGCGCGACGCACGGGAAGATCTGGAGTACCTGCTTCTCAAACAGAGTGTGGGCGCGGAGTTCTTCGTCTCGCAGCTGTTCTTCGACAACCAACGCTTCTTCGAGTTCGCAAAGCGCGCTCGCGCCGTGGGGGTCACCGCGCCGATTCTGCCGGGCCTCATGCCGATCACGAACTTCGGGCAGATCGAGCGTTTCGTCGCGATCTGCGGTGCGACGATCCCGCCGAAACTGCGCGTAGAGATGGAAGGCCGTAAGGGCGACGCCAAGGCCGTCGAGGATCTCGGCGTCGCGTACGCTTCGATGCAGGTCCTCGGCCTGCTGCAGGGCGGCGTGCCGGGCGTGCACTTCTACACGCTCAATCGTTCGCCGGCCACGCGCGCGATCGTCTCGGCGATCGTCGCGGCCAGCGCCTGGCGCCCAACCTTCTAACGGCCGGCGCAACCCGGCGGTAACGGCGCGGCAACCCCTCCGCGCTAGCGTCTGGGGTAGTGGAGGCCTTCGACGGATTGCTGCGCGACGCGCTCGCGACCACGGCGGCGATCGCCCTGCCGATGCTGGCGCTCGCGGCGCTCGTCGGCACCGCCGTTGCGGTCGTTCAAGCGGCGACGCAGGTTCAGGAACAAACCCTCACCCTGCTTCCGAAGATCTTGGCCGTCGGCACGCTCGTCGCGCTGTTTGGGCCGACGGCGATGCGCCTGCTCGCGGATCTCTTCGATCGTGCGCTCGCGACGATTCCCGCGCTGACGACGGGGTGGTAGCCTCGCTGCTCGTGCTGGCGCGCTGCGCCGGATTCGTCTTTCGCGCGCCTGGGTTCTCGCATCCGAGCGTGCCGGCGGTCGTGCGCGGCGGCGTCGCGCTGCTTTTTGCCGCCGCGCTCGCCGGCGCGGGCGCCCCGCACGCCGCAGCTGCGTACGACGGTGCGGCGTTCGCGGTTGCGGTTGCCGGTGAGTTTGCCGTGGGCGCGGCCTTCGGCATGGCTGCATCGCTCGTCTACGACGCCGCCTATGCGGGGGGACGGGTGGTTGACGACTACGTCGGCGTCAAGGCGATCGCGCCCAGCCTGCAGCTGGTCGCGCCGAGCGGCTTCGGGCGTCTGTGGTCGCTCGCGTTCACCGGGGCGTTCTTTCTCACCGGCGCGTACCGGCCGGTGCTCCTGGGGTTTGCGGCGAGTTTCTCGCGTTTGCCCGTGGGGAGCGTCCCGCACGCGGCGGGATGGGCGACGTTCGCCGGCGGCTTCGCATCGTCGTTCTTCGCCGTCGCGCTGCAGGTGGCGGCGCCGAGCGTCGGGCTGGCGTTCGTCGTGCAGATCGCGCTGGGCGCGCTCTCGCGCGCCGTGCCGCGATTCGGGAGTTTCACGCTCGCCTTTCCGCTCGCATTTGCAGCCGCGCTCGTAGCGGCCGCGCTGGCGGTGCCGCTCTACGCACAGAGCCTGGCGGGCCCGATGCTCGCATTGCCCGGCGGCCCGTGAGCGAGTCGGAGAAGCCGTTCGAAGCGACGCCGCGGCGCGTCGCCAAGGCCAGGCGCGAAGGGAACGTGGCACGCTCGGCGGAGGTCGCCGCGAATCTCTCGTTCGCGGCGGCCGGGGTTGCCGTCGTGATGCTCGCGCCGGCGATCGGGTCGTTTGCACGCAATGCGCTCGCGCTCGCGCTGGCCGGCGACTCGCCCGCACGCGCGGCGACGCTCGTCGTTCTCGCCGCCTTGCTGCCCGCGGCATCGGCGGCGCTGGCGGGCACGGCCGCCGCGCTCGCGCAGAGCGGAGGGCTCGTGCTCGCTCCGGTCACGGCAAAGGCCGAGCGGCTCGACCCGTTCGGCGGCCTTCGACGCATCCTGTCGAGCGATACGGCGGCGCACTCGGCGCGCGCGTCGCTCGCGTTCGTTCTCGCCGGCGGCGCGATGGCGCCGGCAATCGCCTGGTGCGCCGCTGCGATGGTGCGCTCGACCCAACTAGCCGGCATCGCAGCCGCAGCCTGGAAGGCCTCGCAGGAGGTCGCGTTCGCGGCGGTCGCGGTGGGTTCGTTCTTCGCGCTTGCCGAGTACGGAGCGGCGCGCGCCGCGTGGCTGCGCAAACTCCGTATGAGTTTGGACGACCGAAAGCGGGAGGCAAAAGAAGAAGAAGGCGACGCGGTCGCGCGCGGACGCCGCCGGGCGCTGCACCGCGCGCTGCTGCGCGGCGCCATCGAACGGGTGAAAGAGGCCTCGTTCGTCGTTACGAATCCGACGCACGTCGCGGTCGCGCTCAAGTACGATCCGCCCTCGGTGGACGTGCCGCAGGTGCTGGTGCGGGCCGCCGGCGACGCGGCGGCCCGCGTGCGCGAGCTCGCTCGCGTGCACCGCATTCCGATCGTCGAGCAGGCCGCGCTGGCCCGCGCGCTCTTCCGCGACGGGCGCAGCGATGCGCCGATCCCGCCCGCGCACTACGTCGCGGTCGCAGCGATCGTGGTCGCACTCTCGCGCCGGGAGGCCGAAAGCTGAAGTCGCCCCGTCCGGCCGTCTACGCCTTTGCCGCGCTGCTGCTCGCCGTCGTGGCGATTCTCATCGTGCCGCTGCCGCCCTGGCTGCTCGACATTTTTCTGGGCGTGAACGTCTTCGGCTCGGCGCTCGTGCTGCTGCTCTCGGTGACGGTCGAGGATCCGCTCGAGTTCTCGGCATTCGCCCCGGCGCTTCTCGTCGCGACGCTCTTCCGGCTTTCGCTCGACGTCTCGGCCACGCGCCTAATCCTCACGCACGGGGCCACGCCCGGCGCGGTCGGTTCGATCATCCCGGCCTTCGGCGCGTTCGTCGTCGGCGGCAACCTCGTCGTCGGTTTGATCGTCTTTGCGATTCTCGTGACGATTCAGTTCGTCGTCATCGCGAGCGGATCGCAGCGCGTCGCCGAGGTTGCGGCGCGCTTCACGCTCGACGCGATGCCCGGCAAGCAGATGGCGATAGATGCCGACGTGCATGCCGGCGCCTTGGACGCCGAGGGCGCCCGTCGCAAGCGTGAGGCGGTACAGCGGGAGGCCGACTTCTACGGCGCGATGGACGGCGCCGGAAAGTTCGTCAAGGGCGACGCGGTTGCGGCGCTCGTGATCGTCGCGCTCAACTTGACCGGCGGGGTGGTTGTCGGCATCGCCTACCACGGGCTCTCGCCGCTGGACGCGCTCGACACGTTCGCCCTGCTCTCGATCGGGAATGCGCTCGTGACCACGCTGCCGGCATTTCTCATTTCGACCGCGATGGGAATGATGGTGACGCGCGTCGCCTCGGAGGGCGCGCTCGGCGCGGACCTCGCGGCGCAGCTCTTCGCGCGGCCCGACGTTCTGCGCGGCGCCGGCGGGCTGCTGCTCGCGCTCGCCCTCGTGCCGGCGCTCCCGCGTCCGCTCTTCCTGGTTCTCGGCGCGAGCGCGTTCGCCGCCGCGCACGGCGCGCAGCGCGGCCGCATGCGGCGCGAGGACGAGGCGAGGGAGGCGCACGAGGCGAGCAAACGCAACGCGATGCGACGCCCCGAGCTCGCGTTGGCGCTACTCGGCGTGGATGCCGTCGCGATAGACGTGGGGGCCGACGTCGCGCTGCTGCTGGCGCCGCCGCTCTGCGATGCGTTGCTCGACCGCATCGGCGAGGTGCGCCGCGCTCTGGCCTCCGATATCGGCGTCGTGCTGCCCGGCGTGCGCCTGCGCGACGACCTCGCGCGCGATCCGGGCACCTACGCCATCCGCGTGCGCGACCGTCTCGCGGGCACCGGACGTCTGGACCTGCGGCGCCTGCTCGCCGTCGCCGACGAAGCCGTCCTCGCGCGTTTGGACGCGCAGATCGAGCGCGAACCGGTCTACGGACTTCCCGCGGCGTGGATCGAGCCGGCCTTGCGCGACGCCGCGCTCGAACGCGGCGCGCTCGTCTTCGATCCGATCTCCGTGCTCGGATCGCACTTGGCGGAGGTCGCGCGAACGCACGCCGCCGATCTCGTCGGACGGCAAGAACTGGCGACGCTGCTCGAACACCTGCGCGCGAGCGTACCGGCGGTGGTGAAGGAGATCGGCGGCGATCGCCTGCCGATCGGAACGCTCCACCGCGCCTTCACGCTCCTGCTGCGCGAAAGCGCGTGGCCGCGCGATCCGATCCTGGTGCTCGAAGCCATGCTGGAGGCGGGAACGCAGGATCCTGCCGAGCTCGCGCAGGCGGCGCGACGAGCGATCGTTCCCGACCTCTTGCGCCGCAGGGGCGTCGTGCGGCTCGACGCGGCGATCCTCGATCCGGACTTCGAAGCGCAGTTGAACGCGCTGTGGGGGCGCGGCGAGGCGGAGCCCTGCGATCCATCCGCTGTCGTCATGCTGCGCGAGCGGATCGAGGCGTACGCCGCACGCACGCCGCGCGACCGCGCGGCGGTCGTCTGCACGGCGCTCACGCGGCCCGCTCTGGCCGAGTTCTTGCTGCGGTTCGGCATTCGCGTTGCGGTGTACGCGTACGGCGAACTGCCGGGTGAGGTGGCGCTGCACCCGGCCGAGGTGCTCGGCGGCGGGCAACCGAACGCGCTGACTCCATGCACCTGACGGCGCTGGACTGGGTCATCGTCGTGCTCTCGCTCGGCGTGAGCTTCATTCCGGCGATCGTGCTGGCGCGCCGCGCCGGCCGGAACATCACCGAGTTTTTTGCCGCCGGCCGTCAGGCGCCGTGGTGGCTCATCGGCATCTCGCTGGTCGCGACGACCTTCTCGACCGACACGCCGAACCTGGTGACCAACCTCGTGCGCGACGGCGGCGTCTCCGAGAACTGGCTCTGGTGGTCGTTTCTCCTGACCGGTATGGCGACGGTCTTTTTCTACGCGCGGCTCTGGCGGCGCTCGAACGTGCTGACGGACCTAGAGTTCTACGAACTGCGTTACGCCGGACGGGCCGCATCCTTCGTGCGCGGGTTTCGCGCAATCTACCTCGGCCTGTTCTTCAACTGCTGGATCATCGCGACCGTCAACCTCGCGCTCGAGAAGATCGCCGGGGTGCTCTTCGGCTGGCAGCGCTGGGAGACGCTGGCGATCTGCGTCGTCGTGCCGATCGTCTTCGCGGCGACCGCCGGGCTGTGGGGCGTGATGGTCACCGACACGATCCAGTTCTGCATCACGATGACCTCCGCGTTCGCCGCCGCATACTTCGCGCTGCACGCGCCCGGCGTGGGCGGCCTGCACGGCCTGGTCGCGCAGATCGCCGCACACCATCCGGCAAGCCTCTCGATTCTGCCCGATTTCAAAGACTGGAAAGGGGCGCTCGCGGTCTTCGTCATTCCGCTCACCGTCTTGTGGTGGTCGGTCTGGTACCCGGGCGCCGAACCCGGCGGCGGCAGTTACGTCGCGCAGCGCATGCTCGCGGCGCGAACCGAATCCGACGCGCTCTTCGGCACGTTCGTGTTCCAAGCGCTGCACTACGCACTGCGGCCCTGGCCGTGGATCCTCGTGGCGCTTGCCTCGACGATCGTCTTTCCGTCGCTGCACGATATCCAGACGCGCTTTCCCGCGCTGGCGCCCGGGCTGATCGGCAACGATACCGCCTATCCCGCGATGCTCGTCTTTCTGCCGGCCGGTTTCGCCGGCTTCATGGTCGCCGGCATCTTCGCGGCGTACCGTTCAACGATCGAGACGCACCTGAACTGGGGAACCTCGTACCTCGTCCACGATCTCTACCAGCGTTTCATCCGTCCGCAGTCCTCGCAGCGCGAACTCGTCTTTGCCGGCCGTTTGGTGACGGTGCTGCTCATGGGGCTGGGCGTCGTGTTCACCCTCTTCCTCGACAACGCGAAAGAGGCGTTCACGCTCCTGCTCTCGATCGGCGCCGGCACGGGGCTCATCTACCTGCTGCGCTGGTTCTGGTGGCGCATCAACGCCTGGACGGAGGTCAGCGCGATGCTGGCGTCGTTCGTGGTCGCGATCGGATTCTTCATCGCCGGCAAGATGGGCCACGCCGTGAGCGCGACCGATTCGCTGCTCGTCACGATCGGCGTCACGACGCTCGTCTGGATCTGCGTGACCTTCCTCACGCCGCCGGCGGACGAAGCGGTGCTGGCCGCCTTCTACGAACGGGTACGGCCGGCCGGTCCGGGCTGGGCGAGAATCCGCCGGAAGAGCGGCCTGCCCGCCTCGCCGGATTCCCTGCCGCTCGCGCTGCTGGGCTGGGTCCTCGGACTGGCCTGCGTCTACGGAACCCTTTTCGCGGCCGGGGCGTTCCTCTACGGGCGGCCGGCGGAGGGCGCGGGGTGGACCGCCGTCACGCTGGCCGCTGCCATCGCGCTGCTCGCAACCGGGCGGCGCCTGTGGGCGCCCACGGCAGGCCCGGCGACGCTGGAAGGCTAACCTCAACCGGCTCGGCGCCGCTCTCGCGTGGGCCGTTTGCTCGCACTTTGGCCAATTCGGACACCCAATGAACTGGAAAAATCTTAAGGCGCCGTTCAAGGCGCTGGTCATCATCGCGGTCGTCGTGGTCCGGTTTCGCGTTTGGGCGGCCATCGCGTGCGGCGAATCTATGAAGACGATTCACCTCGGGCTCGACCTGCAGGGCGGCGCGCGCCTCCTGCTGCAGCTCTATCCGACGGCGGAGGTGCCGACGATTACGTCGCAGGTGCAGGCGCAGACGCGCGAGGTCATAGACCGCCGTATCAACGGTTTGGGCGTTGCCGAGCCTTCCATCAGCAACGTCGGCGTTGACCGCATCCTCGTGGAGCTGCCCGCCGTCAAGGATCCCGACCAGGCGGAGAAAGTGCTCAAGCAGGTCGCCGTTCTCGAGTACAAGATCGTGCCGTTCGACGTCATGCAGAAGGCCGATCAGGCGAACACGCTCCTGAGCGCGCCGAATCTGCCGGCCAAAGACGAAGGCCGAAGCGCAGGCCTACCTTGCGAAGGTGTACGCCCTGAGCGGTCCGGTCGTTTACTCCGGTAAGGATCTCAAAGGCGCGCAAGCGAGCTTCGACCAAGCCGGCCGCCCGGACATCACCTTCCAGACGAAGGACCCGGCTCGGTTCGGCAAGCTCACGACGGCAAATCTCCAGAAACCGCTGGGCATCTTCCTGGACGGGCACTACCTCTCGGCGCCGATCATTCAGAGCCCGATCTACGACAGCGGTCAGATCACCGGCAATTTTACCCAAGAAGATACGATCACGCTGGCCAACGAGCTCAACGCCGGCGCGCTGCCCGTCAGCGTGAAGATCGTCGAGAAAGAGACGATCGGGCCGACGCTGGGCAAGCTGGATTTGGTGCAGTCTATGCGGGCGGCGATGCTTGGCCTCGGGCTCGTGCTCATCTTCATGATCGCGGTCTACCGCCTGCCGGGCTTCCTCGCGGACGTCGCATTGGCGATCTACGTGCTCGTGATGATGGCGATCCTCGCGCTCTCCCACGCGACGCTCACGCTGCCCGGCATCGCGGGCTTCGTGCTCTCGATCGGTATGGCGGTTGACGCGAACGTCCTCATCTTCGAACGCATAAAAGAAGAACTGTGGAACGGCAAGTCCATGCGCGCCTCCGTGCGCGTCGGCTTCCAGCGCGCCTTCTCGGCCGTCTTCGACAGCCACTTCACGACGATCGTCGGCGCGGGCGTGCTCTACATGCTCGGCACCGGTACGGTGAAGGGCTTTGCGTTCACGCTCTTCTGGGGCACGGTCGTCTCGCTCGTGACCGCCGTCTTCATCACCCGGTTCTTCGTGGATACGCTCGTGGACAACAACGTGCTCACCTCGCCCGAACTCTACGGGGTCAAGAGCGACGACGTCGGCATCTTTGCCAAGGCGGGAGCGTAGCCGATGCTGTTTCGCCGCTTAAACTGGAACATCGTCGGATGGTTCAAGCATCGTCTCCGCCATCTCGTACATCGTCATCGCGCTCGGCATCGGCTCGATGATTCTGGCACGGCTTCCAAGGCGGAGCAAGGCTTCCAGCCCAGCCGTATGCTGCGTCTAGGGCCTCTCGTTCACCGGCGGCACGGATATCGCCGTGCAGTTCACCCAACCCACGACCGCCGATAAGGTGAAGGCCTCGCTCAGCGGACTGGGCTTGAGCGAAGAGTCGGTGACCACCGCCGGCAGCGACGGCAAAGGCTTCGTCATTCAGACGCAGACCGCGTTTGCCAACGATTCGGCGCCGCTCTGGAACGCGCTGAACACGGTCGCGCCGGTTGACCGGGCGGCCTCGCAGATCACCGCCGTCGGGCCGTCGCTCGGCCGCGAATATCTCACCAGGGCGCTCTGGGCGCTCGTGATCGCGCTCGGCATCCAGTTCCTCTACATCGCGTTCCGCTTCGGCTGGAACTACATCTTCGGTCTCGTAACGGTCATCGCGCTCGTTCGCGACGCCGCGATGATGATCGGCATCTACGCGCTGGCCGACCGGCGCGCCGACGACGCCTTCCTCGCCGCCGTGCTGACGGTCATCGGCTACTCGGTCATGGACACGATCGTAATTCTCGATCGAATTCGAGAGAATACGAAGCTCATGGCGGGTCAGCCGTACGACGTTATCGTGAACGAGTCCATCAAGCAGACGATGACGCGCTCGTTCAACACGCTCGCAACGGTCGTCATTACCCTCGTGGCACTCCTCGCGCTCGGCGGCGCGAGCCTGAAGAACTTTGCCTTTGCCCTGCTCGTCGGCATCTGCTCGGGCGGCTACCACTCGATCTTCTACTCGGCGCCGCTCGTGCTCGTCTTCCGCAAACGCCAGATGGAGGCGGCGGCGAAACGCCGTCAGGCCGAGCTCGCCCAGCAGCGCACCGGGCCGGTGCGTCCGCGCGCCGAGGCGGCCGGGTCGTCGGCGCGCAGCGCCGCGGCACGCGACGATATCGTGGCGGCACGCCGGGAGCGCCGCCAGAAGGCAAAGGGCGGCCGCCCCGTCGCGGGCGCCCCGCCGCAGCGCTATCGTAAGAAGCGCGCGGAGGCCGAAGGCGGGGTCGCACTGCAAGAGCCGTTCGCCGAGCACGAGGAAGGGATAGATCCGCTCGACGCGCAGCAGACCGGATTGCACGATCAAGCGATGGAGCAAGGTCACGAAGAGATCGTTCTCAACCTCGAACAGTTCGAAGCGCCCGGCGAAGAAGCTCCCGCAGAAGCCGCCGAAGAACGCCCCGAGGAGCACAAAGAGCCCTAAAGGCCTCCCGCCGCCGACACCGTCCGAGCGGGCCTTCGAGGCCGCGCTGGCGGCACTGAACGACGCGCATTCGCCGCCGGCGACCGCCGCGCTCGCGCCGGTGGCCGCCGCGTTCGTCGAGCGCACGTTCGCGCAGGCCGAAAGCTACCTGCGCGACCGCTACTCGACGATCGGCGACGCCGCGCACTTTCACACCAAACTCGCCGGCGTCTCGTTTGAGGGACGCCAAGACGTCATTGCGGGGCTGAGCCCGGGAGTCGCTCTCGAGTTGCGGCGCGAGCCGGAGAACCCGCACGACGCCAACGCGATCGCCGTCTTCTACGGCAACCTTCAGCTCGGGTTTCTCAACCGGCATTTGGCCGCGCACGTCGCGCCGGCGATGGACGGCGGCGCGCGGTACCGCGCGCGCATCGCCTCGCTCACCGGGGGCTCTTCGAAGGCTTCAGGAGAGGCCACCCATCGCGGGGTGAACGTCTACCTCGAGCGCGATGCGGCCGAGACGCTCGCGCAGCGCGAGCGCCGCTACGACGCGCGTCGCGGCGCCTGGCACGACGGCGCCGGCGATCTCGGGCTGGCGGCCGAACGCGTACGGGCCGCGCTCATCGGCGCCTCGCAGCCGCACGCGGCGCAACGCGCCGTGATCGAGCGGGTCGAGGCGGGGAAGAACACGCTGGCCGTGCTCGGAACCGGCCGCGGGAAATCGTTCTGCTTTCAGTATACGGCGGCGCTGCGGGCCTTCTCGGGCGCCGGCAAGACGGTCGTCGTCTATCCGCTGCGCGCGCTGGCCAACGACCAGTACGAGGCGTTGCTGCGTACGCTCGATCCGCTGGGCCTACGCATCTTTCGCGCCAACGGTTCGATAGACAACCGCGAGCGCGAGGAACTCTTCGAGGCCCTGCGCGAGGGTGCGTGGGACGTCGTGCTCGCGACGCCCGAGTTCCTAGACTTCCACCGCGACGCGCTGCGCGGGCGCAGCCTGCCCTCGTTCGTCGTCGTGGACGAGGCGCATCACCTGCACGAATCGCGCCATCGCCCCGCCTACGCGCGCCTTCCCGCGACCATCGCCGCGCTGGGGAACCCGCAGGTGCTCGCGCTCACCGCGACGGCCGGCGACGAAGCCTTCGCGCGCATCGTCGAGGAGCTGCGCATCGAGGCGTGGGTCGTGGATCCGACCGTGCGCGAAAACCTGCACGTGACGGACGCCCGCGGCGTTCGCGACAAGATCGCATACCTCGTAGAGGTCTTCGGTGCGAATCCCGAGCGTCCGGAGAAGGGCATCGTCTACTGCTATTCTCGGGCGGAGGTGACGCGCGTCGCCCAGCGCCTGCGCCGCGAGTTCGGCGACGAGGTGATGTTCTATCACGGCAAGATGCCCGGCCCCGAGCGCTTGGAGACCGAGCGCCTCTTCCGCGAGGGCGGCCTGCGCATCGTGATCGCGACCTCGGCCTTCGGCGAAGGAATAGATCTGCCCGACGTGCGCCACGTCGTGCTCTACCATCTGAACTTCGATTTCGGCGAGTTCAACCAGCAGGCGGGGCGGGCCGGACGCGACGGCGCGCCGGCCCGGATTCATCTGCTCTTCGGCGAGAAGGATCGCTCGCTCAACGAGTTCCTCATAGACGTAGACGCACCGCCGCTGGCCACGCTGCGCGAGATCTATCGCGGCATGAAGGGAATGGCGCACGAAGGCGCGCTGCGCGGCGGGAACACGGAGATCGCCGCGACGCTCGATCTGGACAAAGTGCAAGACCGGACGATCGCGGCGGCATTGCGCATCTTCTCAGATGCGCAGCTTGTAGAAGTGAGCGAAGACGACGACGGCCGCTGCATCCGGTTTCTACCGGCGAGCGGCCGCGTGGACATGGAGCGCAACGAGCGCTACGCCGAAGGCGAGGCGACCAGGGAGGCGTTCGCGCGTTTCTGCGATCTGGCGCTCACCGCGCCCGCCGATTCGCTCGAACGCATCCTCAATCGTCCGATCTACCCTTCCGGCGTAGACCGCCTGCGTTAATAGCTAGCTCGCGCTCTTCTTACAGGTGATGGTGACGGTCGTAGCCTGACCTTTCGGATCGGTCATGGTGTTGACGTCGCTAGTTTCGGTATCGCTCACCTTGGTGATGACGTCGGAGAAGGTTCCGCCGTCCAGTCCTTTGCCGCTCCACGACGCGACGTTACCTTGCCAACCCGGCGTGGACTCGAGCGCGTATCCGCCGAGGGTGTCGTAGTAAACCGATACCCACTGCTTGATCGTGGGATCGTACGTCGTGTTCGTCATGCTGTTCTGCGCGACGGTGCGATACTGATCGAATGGCGGAGCGGTAGCCGAATCAATCATCCACATACTGTCGGGGCTCATCGTGTAGACGTCGGTCTCCGTACGCGTCTTGCCGCGCAGCGGCTGCGTGCACGTCCACGAGCCAAGTAGGAAGGTCATGGAGGAAAAGTCAGGGTGCGGTACCGGAACCGGCGTGGGCGCTGCCGCCGGCGCCATCTGGGCGACCGACACGACCGGAGCGGCGGAAAGCCCAATTGCCAAAAGCGCACAGCCTAGCGCCGATAAAACGAAATGCTTCATAATAGTCCTTTCAAGGAACGGTGGCGCGAAGCCACATCCTCTCGGTAGCACGTCCGGGCGGCCGCTTCCTTTATTCGCGAAAGTGGGCGCCGCGGCAGCCTCGCCGCTCGCGAGCTCCGGCTATTTCATAGGGCTCCAGACCCGCTAAGGATACGCCCAGAACGTGATTGTATCGTTAGGCGAGCTAGGAGGCTCGATGGCCCTAAAGCGACGGCATCTTTTTACGCTAGTCCTCGCCGCGGCGACGCTGTTCGTGGCGTGCGGCCGTCAGGTTACCCCAAATCCGCCAGGATTGGGAGCCGGCGGCGCCCCTCCTGGATATATAGCCTTTTTCTTTAATGCTAGCGGACCGTTCAATTTCGGCAAGTATCAATACATGTTCGTTCTTAACACGACCGGCAGCCGGGTCACGCCATCCACCGATACCTCCCAAACTAACTGGGCCGGCTACTCGTTCAATTTGATTGCTCTCGGCAATGGCGGCGCGTCGTCTGCGGAGGTCGTCTACCTCGCGCACAACTCCAACCCGCATATCCCGCCACGATGGTTGCCCCTTGGCACCACACCGCAGACATTTTCGTACAACCTCAATACCAATGGGACGGGGACGGAGTTCTCGATGATCGCGAAGCGGACAATCTTCAACTACAATCCATCTCCATCGCCGTCCCCGACGGCAAGTCCGTCCAACCTATGGACCTTCAATGCTTTTGTGACTCAGGCGAGCGGTTCGGGCCAATGGCTGTTCTACGATTCGATGGGCTTCGGTGGACCGATAGACCCGCAGTTCGTTTCGCCCACGCTTTGCATGACTGAGCCTTTCGATAACACGTACACCGCACTGTATCCGGCGGCCGATCCTTCCGGGGATATCGTCAGCGTAGAGATCGCGAACAATCCCGCAGTGGCTAGTCCATGCCCATAGCGAGCCGTTCCGACCCGGCGTATCACAATCTCCGCGTGTCTTGCGGCCCGGTCGCGACGGTCCGAGTGCGCAGCGAACCCGGGCCCCCCTAGGCCCGGAGGCAGGGGGGGCGAGCCCCTCGGCCTGAATCGACGCGTCTTAACGGACAACCAGGGGCATCATTTTTGCGCGGCCTCGGCGAGCGATCTTGCGAATGGTGTCCTGGGGTTGCATAATGGCAACAAGGTCACGCGTATTTGAGGGCTTAGACATGCGGCGCCGCCTCTTTATTTCCCTCTCCATCGTTGCTCTAGCTGCATTGTGCCTTCTTCCAAGCGCTGCTGCCAACGCGCAGAATCCAACCTCGAATGCGAGAATGCCGCTGTTTCCGGAACCGCAACCAATGGTCTTGGATGACGCTTCGGTTGAACAGGCTCGCGGTATTCTCGAGGCCGTTGCTCGCGGCACTCTCGATCGATCCGAGCTGGCGGCGCCGCTGGACCTTAACGTAAGTCCTGCGTTTCTCGCAAAAGGCGCAGCCTTTGTAAGTGCACTCGGCCCACCGCGGTCTATGTTTGCATTCGAGAAGCGTCTTACGGCAGACGCAACTTCGACGTATTTCCGTGTCCGCTACCCTAATGAGATTCTGACGTGGATCGTTTCCGTCAATTCCGCAAATCAAATAACCGGGCTCTGGCTTCGCCGAAGTGAAAGCAACATTGTTTTTGGCATCGGCAGTCGCAAGTTTGATGACTATTAGCAGCCGAACAGCGGCGTTGGGGGCAATTACTGGGCGTTCGTCAAACGAGACCGCTTGCCATCCGGTAAAGTTCCCGCCGATACAGGAGCAAACAGATGAAGACTCCGAGTCTAGGTGCCACATTCGCCGGTTGCTTGGCCGCGGCACTGCTCGCGAGCTGCGGCGGATCGCAACTCCCGGTCGGCGCGCCGCAAAACCGCGAGATCGCGCACGAGGCAGACCACGGGCAGTCGTGGATGACGCCGGAAGCGAAGAACAGCGACCTTCTCTACGTCTCCGACGGCGGCAACAACGTCTACGTTTTCTCGTATCCTTCTGGGACGTTGGTTGGAACCTTGACGGGCTTCAACGGCGCCGACGGCGAGTGCGTAGACAAATCCGGAAATATTTTCATCACGAACGCTGAGGGTTACGTAGATGAGTACCGGCATGGAGGCGCAAGACCCTTTACGACCATAGGCGACTACGGATTTTTTCCTCTTGACTGCGCCGTCGATCCAATAACCGGAAACCTTGCGGTTACGAATTATCCGGGCCTTTACAGCGTCCATGGAAACGTGGCCTTATACAAGAAGGCTCGCGGCACGCCTAAATTGTATGACGATGCGAACTTTACCCTGTACTATGCCTGCGGGTATGATAACAAAGGCGACCTGTATGTTGATGGGGTCAATGCGAAAGGTGCAGTCGTATTTGCTGAACTGCCAAACGGCAGCGGAACCTTCACAAACATAACCTTAAGTCGGCAGTTTCAGTATCCCGGTGCCGTGCTGTGGGATGGAAAGTACGTGGCGGTGGGGACTGAGAACGGTGACGCAATCTATCGATTTGAAATCAACGGTTCGTCCGGTACCGTCGTTGGCAGAAGCCTTCTCGGCGGCGTGGTTAACAGTGGCCAAGCCTTGTTCTGGCTCGAAGGCGACCGGGTAATCGTGCCCTTCGGAACGGGCAATGGGGTGAAGTCGAACGTTGGATTCTGGAAATACCCGGCGGGTGGCCCGTACCTCAAACGCATCGAGGGTTTCGGCGGCCGGCAATTGTTCGGCGTAACGGTGAGCCTCGCGCCGGCTAAGTAAGCACCCGCGTCATCTCATCCTCGTCCACGTTCTTGTAGAACTCGTTGTCGGTCTCGCTGACGCCCGCGCGGGCCCAGGGGTCTATCTGTTTGCGATCGGTCGGCAGATGGACGGTCGGGCCGGCTGCATTGTCGTAGTCTTCGCCGCCGAACGGTTCGAAGTCGCCGCTCTCGCGGTGAGCGAGCACGAGATCGCCGACGGCATCGGCGGCCGTCTTCGCGTCTTCACGTACCGTTGCGTCCAAGCGTTCGTCACCGGCAAGTGTGTCGTAGAAGGCGATCGCCGGGCGATCCGCGCGCCAGGGCAGTTTCTCTCCGCCGTCCGGTAGACGCGCCATGCCGTCATCCTTGCGCGCGTCCTCGCGGATGGCGGCTCGCCGGTCAGGGTTCGCCGCGCTGGCTGCGGCGTCGTCGTTGAGCCGCTTGATCGCGGACTCGGCGCGGCCGATCTTCGCCGGATCGAGATCGAGCACGTCGAATGCCGCGGCCGGCCCGAACCGCTCGAAGCCGTCGCCGTAGCGCGTGCGCATGACGTCGTTGACGACCGAGCGCGCCATGGCCGGCGGGCTCGATTCATGCGAGGCGATCGCATGCGCGACGTTGCTGGGAACGCCCGGCGCGAGCATCGTCTCTGGGCTGGCGGCGAGGTACTTCACGCCGGCGTGCGAGAGCGCGTCTGCGAAACCCATCGTATCCATGAGGCATTGGTTGGCGACGACGCCGTCCACGCCGCGTCCGGCGTCCTCCGGGTGCGCGCTCGCGTGCATGGCCACTCCCGCCGCGATCGCTGCGGCGATATCGGGCATGCGCATGACCTTGCCGTCGCGCGTCTCCAAGCCGCCGCCGTCGCCTCCGCCGTGATCCACGAGGTCTATCCACGTCTGTTTGGCGCCTGCGGCCTGCGCGTTGTCGAGGGTGCGCGCGACGAACGCGGCGAGATTCCGCGGATCGCTCATATCGTGCGCCGGCTCGGCGTGCGCGCCGGAAACGTCGCCGTCCGAGATGACGTACTGCTCGGTATGCACGGGCCCTTCGTTTATCGAGTCGCCGCGGACGCGTAAACCGGTCGTATCCTGCACGGTGAACTCGATGCGAGCGTCGGCCCGGCTCGTCTCCAGCGCCTGCGAGAGCGTCGTCTCCTGAATGGCGTCGAGGTTGTTGTCGCCGTCGCGGTAGATCCCGAACTCGAGGGCGCGGCGCGAGGGAACGGCGTTGACGTTTTCCATGAAAAGGGCCTCCTAACGGATGAAGTCAGGAGGCCTACTGCGACGAGGCCGCTATCCGACTATGGCGGGCTCTAGATATTCACGATCTCAGATGGGGCGCGGTCTTGGTCCAGCAGTGAGACCATCACGGCCCATCGGCTTGGCGACGTGGTGGAAGAAGGTCTTGTAACCCTCGCATAGGTAGTTGAGGCCAGGTTCGCCGTCCGGCGTCTCGATGAAGCGGTCCTTCGGGCAGCCGCCGTGGCAGGCAAAGCGCACGTCGCAGTCGCGGCAGTATTTGGGCAGCGACGCGCTTTTGTACTCTCCGAACCAGCGCTGCTGGGCGGAGTTGACGAGATCTACGAGCGGCTTCTCCGCAATGTTGCCGAGTTTGAATCGCGGCTCGACGAAGTGATCGCAGGAGTAGACGTCGCCGTTGTGCTCCATCGCTAGCGAATTGCCGCAGGTCTGGCGATGGATGCAGAGCGAGCTCTGCCCCGCGTACCAATTTTCCAACGTCGTGTCGAACATCTGCACGAAGACCTCGCCGACGTCGCGCCGCACCCACTCCTCGAAGACGCCGACGTAGAACTCCCCGAACTGCTTGGCGGTGACGGAGCGATTCGTGACGTTCGAGCCCGTCTGCGTGTAGAGCGGGCGGTCGCGCCAGCTCGTCCACTCCTGGGCCTCCTCGGTGAAGCGCTCGATGATCGGGATGAACTGCATGTACCGAGCCGCACACTCATCGCGCAGGAAGCGGTAGACCTCTGACCGGGTGGTCCGCGTTCGCTCGATGGAGCGTCGTCAGCACGTTGTACTCCACGCCGCGTTCCCGCAAGTGCGGCAAGGCCGCGCATGACCTTGTCGAACGTCGGCGCGCCGCCTTTATCTACGCGGTAGGCGTCGTGCATCTCGCGCGGGCCGTCTATGCTGATGCCCACCAGGAAGTCGTGCTTCTCGAAGAACTTCGCCCAGTCGTCGTCGAGCGTCGTCGCGTTCGTTTGGATCGTGTGGTGGATCGTCTGGCCGGGCTTGCGGTACTTTTCCGCGTACTCGATGGAGCGCTCGAAGAAGGGCAGCCCCATGAGCGTCGGTTCGCCGCCCTGCCAGGCGATGTAGACGTCGGGGACGCTATGCGACTCGAGTAACTGCCGGACGTACGCTTCGAGCAGCTCGTCGGCCATGCGAAAGCGGCTGCCCGGGTAGAGCATCTCTTTGGAGAGGAAGAAGCAGTACGAACAATCGAGGTTGCAGGTCGCTCCGGTCGGTTTGGCCAGCAGGTGGAAGCCGGGAACTTTGGCGGACTGCACGCGGACCTGCGGCGAGACGCTCACAAGGCCCTCTTGGCGCGGTCCGCCGACAGGTTCCTTCAGGGGCTCCGGATAAGCGGTCGCCATGCTTCCTACACGCCATCGCTCTCCTCACGGGCGCGAGCTTGCGTGCGCGGCGCTTGCCGCGGCGCTCGTTCTGCCCGCGCTTCCCGCCGCCGCGACGGGGACCGCACAAATCACTCAGCGCGACGGTACCGTTAAGAGGTACGCCGACGTTCGTATCGCCATCCGCGACGCGGAAATGTGGTTTACATCCAGCGACGGACGGGGAACGATCGTGCTCGGCAAAGCGGCCTGCACGAAACAGCAAGAACTGCTCGTCTGTCTCCCGTACGACGCGACGCTTTTTCAAAACGGTGAGAAGACGCACATCCGCCTGAAATCCGGCACGGTCTGGTTCAATCCGACCGGCGCCGTACAGCCCCTCCCCCAATCCTCGATGCAGCTTCCGCCACGCGGCGTCTCGCTCGTATTCAAGACTGCGAACGGAACGTACGTCACGCTGAACGGCGTCGTAGACGAGGTACAGAAATGATGCTGACGCGCATTACCGCCGTCATCCTAGCCCTTGCGCTCGTTCCGCTGGCCGCGCAGGCCGGCCGCGGCGGGGGCGGATTTTCGCGCCCGTCGGGCGGAGGCGGATTCGACATGCATAACGACGGTACGTACTCCCACTCGAGCACCGGTCCGGCCGGCACGGACCGCACGACGACGGCCACAAATACCGGCAACGGCTACAGCCGGACCACCAACGCGAGCAACGGCAACTACAATCGCACGAGCAGCGGCGGCGCGTCGAGCAACGGCAACTACTATCACAGCAGCAGCGGCTCGAACGGCTACGGCAGCCACAGCAGCAGCACGAACGGCAACTACAACAGCGGCAACTACAACCACCAGGGCAGCGGCAGCAACCCGTACGGTTCGTACAACACCTCGGGCTCGGGCAACACGTACAACCACACGTACAGCGGCTCTGGAACGGCCACGAACGCCTGGGGGCAGACGTACCACTCGAACACGTACGTCAACAACGGATACGCCTACCACGGTTATACCGTGAACAATCCGGTCTATCACGGCGCGTGGGGCTGGAACGGCGGCTACGCCTGGTATCCGGCGCCGTACTACTGGGGCGGCGGATTTTGGGGCGCCTTTGCGATCGGTGCGACCTCGGCGGCCATCTACGGCTCGATCGTTGCGGCCAACAGCGTGACGTACACGTCGTACCAGGCCGCGCCGGAGAGCCCGGGTGCAAAACTGCTGCAGAGCTACAATCTGACGCAGGTGCCCTGCGGCCCGTCGGGTCTGGTGGTCATCTACGGCCCGAACAACAGCGTGATCTGCGCGCGTCCGAACGGTTTGGTCGCGGCCGGCAACTACAGTGTGAACCAACAGACGCTGACGATCACCTCCGAAAACCCGGCCCCGTAGCGTCCGTGCTCAAGCCGCCCGACGTTACCGCGCTCGAGTTTCTCTCGCGCTTGAGCGCGGGCGCGGTGCTGGGCGGTGCGATCGGGTTCGAGCGCCAGTGGCGCCAGCGTTCGGCCGGAATCCACACGAGCGGCTTGGTCGCCATCGGCGCGGCGCTCTTCGCGCTGCTCGACACGACGATCGCGGCGGGCGATACGACGCGCATCGTCGCGGGCGTCGTCACCGGGGTCGGCTTCATCGCGGGCGGCGTCATCCTGCGCACCGGCATGAGCGTTACCGGCCTCAACACGGCCGCGACGATCTGGGCTACCGCCGCCGTCGGCGCGCTCGCGGGCTTCGGCCTCTTTCCGCAAGCGCTAGCGGGAGCCGCGGCCATCGTGTTCTTCAATCTGTGTCTGCAGCCGCTCGCCGACGTAATAGACGTCCGCGCGGCCAAGCGTCAGCGGCGCGAGACGGTCTACACGGTCGTCGTCCGATGCGCGAGCGGCGGCGAGCCGGCCGTCGGCGAAGCAATCGTGCGAGCGGTCAGCGACTCGCCGCTGAGCCTGCAGTCGCTCGGGCGCCGTTACACCGACGGCGACTCAATCGAGCTGCGCGCCCAGATTTACTCGGCGCGCCCCGACGATCGGGCGATCGAACGCCTCGCCGCGGGGCTGCTGGCGATGCCGGGCGTCGAGAAGGCCGACTGGCAGGCCATGGCGGACTCCGGCTAAAACCCACCTTCCCCGTGACCATCGAACCATTAATTCGAGCGATTCCCGACTTCCCGATTCCCGGGATTCTGTTTCGCGACATCACGCCCGTGCTCAAAGACAAGCAGGGCTTCCGCGCGGCAGTCGATCTCTTCGTGGAGCGCTTTTCGGGGCGCGGTATAGACCACGTCGTCGGTATCGAAGCGCGCGGCTACATTTTCGGCGCGCCGCTCGCCTACGCGATCGGCGCCGGCTTCATCCCGGTGCGTAAACCCGGCAAGCTTCCGCATCACAAACTGAGCGAGGAGTATGCGCTGGAGTACGGTACGAACTCGCTGGAGATTCACTCCGATGCGCTCGTGCCGGGCGAGCGGGTACTCGTCGTTGACGATTTGCTTGCGACGGGCGGCACGGCGGCCGCGACGGGCCGGTTATTGGAGCGGCTGGGCGCCCGGGTCGAGGCATTCGCGTTTCTCGTCGAACTGGCCGACCTGAACGGTCGCCAAGCGCTGCCCGGCGCGGACGTCGTCGCATTCGTTACGTACTAACGCCGATGCTGCAGCGGGTTTTCCCGCCGGCCGTCGCGGCCGCGATCTGCGCGGTGCTGCTCACCGCAGCGCCGGGTTTTGCACGGACGCAGCCGGCGCCGACGCCTTCGCCGACGGCGCCTCCGGTCGCCGACCCCGCCGTAACGAAGATCGCGCGCCAGCAGTTCGTGGCCTGGCAGGCCGCGACGATCAACAAGAGCCTGTACGCAGCAAAAGTGCTGCCGCAACTCACGGACGATAAGATCGCCGACACGTCGAAGGCGCTCGGGCAGCTCGGGGCGCTGAGCGACATGGTCTTCATCGGGCCCTGGATCAACCCGGATTTTCCGCCAGGCAGCCACGGCTACATCTTCCAGATGCGCTGCGTCGAGGGGAACGTCTACCTCTGGCTCGCGCTCGACCCGGAGGGCAAGATCGCCACCATTTTCTTCAAAAACCGCCTCGATTTCGAGACGGTGACGCCCGCGCCCAGCCCCTCTCCCGCCTAAAAAAGCCGTCAATCCGGGCTTTTGCCGAGCGAAAGCTCGCGGGGGTTGCTATACTAGGCGGATACCATGACGATCGCCGAGCTCATCGAGCGCGTCCGCCAGTACGATCCCGCAGCCGATGCGGCCTGGCTCATGCGCGTCTACGAGGTTGCCGACGCCGCCCACCAAGGCCAGCGCCGCGCCTCGGGCGAGTCGTACATCGAGCACCCCCTCGCGGTCGCCGGCATTCTGGCCGAGCTCGAGATGGACCACGAGACGATCGCCGCCGCGCTGCTGCACGACGTCGTCGAGGATACGTCGGTCACGAGCGAAGAGGTCGCCGCGCAGTTCGGCGACGAGGTTGCGCGGCTGGTCGAAGGCGTCACGAAACTCACGCGGATCCCGTACCAGTCGAAGGAAGACGCACAGGTCGAGAACCTGCGCAAGATGTTCCTCGCGATGGCTAAGGACATTCGCGTCATCATCATCAAGCTGGCCGACCGCCTGCACAACATGCGCACGCTGGCGAGTCTGCCTGCGAGCAAGCAGCAGGCGATCGCGCGCGAGACGCTCGACATCTACGCTCCGATCGCGCACCGGCTGGGCATCTGGAAGATCAAGTGGGAGATCGAGGACGAGTGCCTGCGCTACCTCGACCCGGCCGCCTTCCAAGACATCGTCGAGTTAGTAGCCAAGACGCGCCGCCAGCGAGAGGCCGACGTCGAGAAGTCCATCGCCAGCCTGCGCGCCGAGTTCGGCGACCTGCATATCAACGCCGAGATTCAGGGGCGCCCGAAGCACTTCTACTCGATCTACTCCAAGATCAGGAAGGGCCGCGAGTTCTCGACGATCTACGATCTCACGGCGATTCGCATCATCGTGGACAGCCTCAAGGACTGCTACGCCGCCCTGGGCGCCGTCCACGCGATGTGGACGCCGCTGCCCGGCCGCTTCAAAGACTACATCGCGATGCCCAAGCCGAACATGTACCAGTCGCTCCATACGACGGTCGTCGGCCCGAGCGGCGAGCCGCTGGAGATTCAGATCCGCACCTGGGAGATGCACCGCACCGGCGAGTACGGGATCGCGGCGCACTGGCGCTACAAAGAAGGCGGCAAGGCGGACCAGTTCGAGAACAAGCTTTCCTGGCTGCGCGCCCTGCTCGAATGGCAGAAGGACATGCGCGACTCGCGCGTGTTCATGGAGAATCTCAAGCTCGACCTTTTCGATACGCAGGTCTTCGTCTTTTCACCGCGCGGCGACGTCTACTCGATTCCGGCCGGCGGCACGCCGCTCGACTTTGCCTACCAGGTGCATACCGACGTCGGAAACCACTGCGTCGGCGCGAAGGTCAACGGCCGGATCGTGCCGCTCGACTACCAGGCGCAGAACGGCGACATCTGCGAGATCCTCGTCAACAAGTCCAGCGGACGTCCCTCGCTCGACTGGCTCTCGATCGTCAAGACCTCCAGCGCGAAGCACAAAATCAAGCAGTGGTTCCGTAAGGAGCGGCGCGAGGAGAACGTCCTCGCCGGCCAGGAGGCGCTCGAGCAGGAGCTGGCGCGCGCCGGCCTGCGGACCGATCTCGCCCGCGGCGAACTCATCGAGCGAATCGCCGGGCGTCTGAACTATTCGACGCCCACCGACCTCTTCGCCGCGATCGGATTCGGCGATGCCTCGGCGCAGTCGGTTGCAAACCGCATGCGCGACGAGACCAAACACGACAACGTCGTAGACTTCACGAAGATCGGGCGTAAGCCGCCGCTGCGAAAGAGCGTGCGCCGCTCCAGCGGCGTTCGCATCGCCGGCGTGGACGACGTGCTCGTCCGCCTCTCGAAGTGCTGCTCGCCGGTACCGGGCGACCCGATCATCGGTTACGTGACGATCGGCCGCGGCGTGAGCGTCCACCGCGCGGACTGCCCGAACGTCGCCTTCATGAACGCCACGCCCGAGCGCATTCTGCAAGCCCAGTGGCTGACCGGAGCCGGCCTGACCCATGGGGTGGATATCGAAGTCGAGGCGGGCGATCGGTCGGCCCTGCTGCAAGACATCATGGGCGTCTTCGCCGAGCTGAAGACGCAAGTCAACTCCGTGAACGCGCGCGTGCGCAAGGACGGGGTTGCCGTCGCGAGCCTCACCGTCCAGATTCGCGATCTCGACCACCTGCACAAGCTGCTCGTGCGGATCGAGAAGCTCAAAGACGTTCGCCGCGTCTATCGCGTAACCAAACGCGAACGCACCGCGCTCTAGGGAGCGTGACGACCGCACAGATCGTGCTGCCCGGCATCGCCGCCTTTGCAGCCGGAGCGATGAACAGCGTGGCGGGCGGTGGCAGCTTCCTCTCGTTTCCGGCGCTCGTTTTCGCCGGCATCCCGGCCATCTCGGCTAACGCGACGAACAACGCGGCGATGTGGGTCGGCACGATCGGCAGCGCGCGCGGATATCGCGAAGAGATCGCGGCGCATCGCGCGCTCCTGGCTCCCGCGATCGCCGCGAGCGCGCTCGGTTCGATCGCGGGAGCCTTGCTGCTGCTCGTGACGCCGCAAGCGCTCTTCATCAGGATCGTTCCGTGGCTGCTGCTCTTCGCGACGATCGTATTCGCGGCGAGTCCCTTGCTAAAGCGAACGCCTCGCGCGCACGTCCGGCACGCGCCCTTGGCAAGTCGCCGTGCAGTTCTTCATCGCCGTGTACGGCGGCTATTTCGGCGCGGGGATGGGCATCCTGATGCTCGCCGTGCTCTCGTTTTCGGGATTACCGACCTTCAACGCGCAGAACGCGGTGAAGAACGTTCTCGCCGTTGCGATCAACGGCGTCGCGCTCGTTCCGTTCGTGATCGCGCGCATCGTAGATTGGCGTTTCGCCGTACCGCTCGCGGCGATCGCTCTGTTGGGCGGCTACTGCGGCGCTCGCTTCTTCCGGCGAGTTCCGCAGCGGATCTCCCGCGCGCTGGTCGTTACGATCGGGCTCGTGATGACCATGGTTTTCTTTATCCGGATTTTTTGAGCAAAAATCGCCGTCGCCCGCTCGCTCTTGCAGGGTGAGCAAGAACCGCTGCGAAGAATGTGTCACACAAGCAACTCCGTTGTTAACCGAGGTTTTTAATGTCGCTTTCCAATACCCGCGTTGCGCTGCTGACTATGACGGCGCTCCTTGCAACCTCCGCCTGCGGCGGCAACGGCGCGGTTCCGTCGAACGCCGTCACCGCCGGAAACGCAGGGCTACAGGCTTCCGGCTCGGGCATCACGCCCGACGACAACACGTCTATCCTCAAAAAGTTGACGAAGGACGTCGTTATCGGATCTACGGTGGATCCGAAGAACGGCGACATGGCTCCGCACTCGCTCGTCGTCGCCAGCGCGAACTACGGTCTTAAGAAGGGCGATCTGCTCGTCTGCAACTACGAGGACTCGTCGGGAACCGCCGGTAACGGCACCACGATAGAGGTGCTCGCGCCCAAGCCCGGCTCGGCGCCTAAGACGTTCGCGCAAACGAGCCTTATGAAAGGCTGCGACGGCAACGCGATCACAACGGGCAATCAGACGTACGCGATCGGCGCCGGCGGCACCGGCCTCGTCCCGATCAATCAGGCCGGCAAGGTGGGCAAGGTCATCGGCCCGATCACCGCGCCGTTTGCGAACGGCGACGCAAAGCCGCCGGGCCTGTACACGCCGGAGGACGTCTTCACCTCCGACAGCACCGGACACATCTTCAGCATCGGCCTGGGGAACTACGGCCAGAAGAAGCTTATCGAGGTCGCCAAAGGCTTCGACGTAAACGGCAAGAAGGGCTGGAGCGAACTCGACGCCGCCGGCTTTGCGTACTACCCCAAGAAGGACGTGCTGTACATCACCGACGGCGTGGATAACACGGTCGTCGCCTTCTCGCACGCGAGCAACCTACTCGAAAAGGACGAGATCGTCGTCGAGAAGGGCGGCAAGACCTTTAAGTGTCTGCACGCCCAGACGACCTGCGGTTCGCTCGTCCTCTCCGGTTCGCCGCTCAACGCTCCGGAGGCTGCCGCGATTCTCCCGAACGGCAACCTCGTCGTCGCCAACACGGCGGGCGGCAACACGCTCGTCGAGCTGACGCCTACCGGAACGGTTCTCGATACGGAAGTCGTGGACACGAGCAAGACGCAAGGGATCTACGGACTCGTCGCGACCGGTACGAACGACAACAACACGCGCATCTTCTTCAGCGACGTGAACGGCAGCAACGTTCAGGAACTCGAACCCTAAGAGATCGCGCGAAAGCGCTAAGGGCGGTGGCGAGCGCCGCCGCCCTTTTTTATCGAACCATTGTGAACGGAGGTTTTCAAATGCCGCTTCTCAGCATCCGCGTAGCGCCGCTGACGATCGTGGCGCTTCTTGCAACCTCCGCTTGCGGCGGCAACGCCGCAGTTCCGCAGAACGGTCGGCGGGAACGCCGGCGGCGCGGGCGATCGGGGCGCAGGCCGCGCCCGACGATAACACGTCTATTCTGAACAAGCTCACCAAGCAGATCACGATCGGCTCCGCCGTAGATCCGACGAACGGGGACAAAGGGCCGCGTTCCCTCACGATCGTGAAGACGACCTACGGCTTGAAGAAGGGCCAATTGCTGTACTGCGACTTCGAAGACTCCTCGGGGAAGGCCGGCAACGGCACCTCCGTAGACGTCATCAACGGCGCCGCGAGTTCGTCGCCGGGGACGTTCGTGCAGAGCGGGCTCATCAAGGGGTGCGACGCCGACGCAATCACGAGCGGTAACCAGGAGTATGCCGGCGGCATGAACGGCACGAAGCTCGTGGATTTCAATCAGACCGGCAAGCAGCAGAAGACGTACGGACCGTTCACAGGCGGGATCTGCGGCAACGGCGACGCCGCCCCGCCGTCGAGCGATCTGTACACGCCCGAGTACATATTCACAACGGATTGCTCCGGGCATATCCTCTCGCTGAGTCTTGGCAGCTACGGCACGGGCAAACTGTTGGAAGTTGCTAAGGGCTTCGATACGAACGGCAAGAGCGGCTGGAGTTACCTCGGTGCGGCCGGCTTCGCGTACGATGCGAAGAAGGATCTGCTCTACATCGTTGACGGTGTGGACGATACGCTGGTCGCCTTCACGCACGCCACCAATTTGCTCGAGAAGGACGAGATCGTCGTGCAAAAAGGCGGCAAAACGTTCAGGTGCCTGCACCCGCAGACCACGTGCGGCTCGCTCGTCTACTCCGGCTCGCCGCTGAACGCCCCGGTGGCCGCGGCCATCTTGCCCAACGGCAACGTCGTCGTGGCCAACGGCGGTGACAACAATCTCGTCGAGATCTCCTCGGCCGGCAAAATGCTCGCCACCAAGGCCGTGGACAGCGGCAACAGCCCGGGCGTCACCGGCATCGTGGCTAAGGGCAGCAACGACAACAATACGGTTCTGTACTTCACCGACGCAAGCGCCAACACGATCGGCGAGCTCGAACGGTAAGGCTATTCTAGGCAACCCACGGCGCCCCAAGGCGGGGCGCGAAGCCCGGCCGCCGGCTCCTGCAAGCAGGCTCGTGCCGGCTTTTTGAAGGCGGCAATGGGGGTTCTTACGAACAAGACCGGCCGACCAACTGCCCACCGCTATTGAGGTGGGCCGCCCGCGAGGGTGTCCACAGTATGGGGAGAGTATGACCGATTACGAAATTGCGTACATTCTGCGTCCGGCGCTCGAGGAGAGCGAGACCGAGGAGCGCGCCAACGCCATCGCCGAGATCGTGAAGAATCTCGGGGGCGAGGTGGTCGCCGTCGAGCGGCTAGGCAAGAAGCGCCTGGCCTACGAGATCAAAGACGCCCGTGAGGGCACGTACGTCGTGATGCAGTTCCGCAGCGACGCCGCGCTGTCGAAGGAGCTCGAACGCCAGCTCAAGCTGCACGAGGACGTGCTGAGGGCCCTCGTCATTCGGCTGGATGCCAAGATGCTCACGCATATGGCGGCCCTGGCCGCAGCGGCGCCGCCGCCGCCCGTTCCCCAGCTTTAAGGGCTGCGGCACATCGGCAACATCTGTGCCACACAGTTGACACCCCGAGGCGATAGCGTCGTCCCCGTGAACGCATACGGCGAAAGAGAGTAACGCGATGGCAGGTTCTTACAATCGCATCATCCTGGTCGGCAATCTGACGCGCGACCCCGAGATCCGGTATACGCAATCCGGCAAGGGCGTCACGAAGTTCACGCTGGCCGTAAACAATCCGCGAAATAAAGAAGAGACGACGTTCGTGGACATCGTCGCGTGGGACCGGCTCGGCGAGACCTGCAACACGTACCTGAAGCAGGGTTCGAGCTGCCTGGTCGAGGGGCGTCTGGTGATCCGCAGTTACGACGACAAAGAAGGCAACAAGCGCAAAGCCACCGAGGTCGTCATAGACAACATGCAGATGCTCACCTCACGCCGCGACGACGGACGCGGCGGCGAAGGCGGCTTCAACGGCGGCCGCGCGAGCGCTCCGGCAGCGGCTCCCGCCGGCGGCGAAAAGTTCGACGAACTCGAAGACGAGATCCCGTTCTAGCTGACTGAGTTGAAGGAACCGGTATCCCTGACCGATTCAAGGCTGCCGCTAAGTGCGCGACGGCCAGTTAGACTACTTCGAAAGCGGCCGCACCGCGCTCTTTGGGAGGCAGGCATCATGGTTAATCGTTTAGTTGCTGTAAGTTTGACATTATTGTTAGCTGCTTGCAGTAGCGGCATTTCTAATCCCAATATGCCGCAACAAAGGGAAGTGCGCGCACGGCCGGGTAGCGTAGATAGCCCGATTACACACGTTATCGTTATTGTGCAAGAAAACCGCACAGTAGATAACTTGTTTCAATTCTTTTAGGCCAGGAGCTAATACTCAGTCATGGGGTATTGATCGAAATGGTAAGAAAGTTAATCTGCAAGCAGTTAGCCTAACTGCTAAATACGACTTGAATCACGAGCACGAAGATTTTCTTTTACAGTATGACAACGGGAAAATGGACAGTTGGAATCAAGTAGGCTGCGACGGTTCTTGTGTAAACGCAACTGCGTACGCATATGTTCCACAGAATCAAGTGCAACCGTACTACGATATCGGTGAAGCATACGCATTTGGAAACAATATGCACCAGTCTAATCAGGGTCCTACGTTTCCAGCGCATCAGTACATTATTAGTGGAACGTCAACTATTTCAACCGGAAGCAATTACGTAGCTGATAATAATCCAGGCAATCAAAGCGTTACTAAAAATGGCGGTTGTGATTCTTCTCCAAGTAGTACGGAAGAAACGATTGATATTAACACGGGAAATCTAGGACCGGAGGTATACCCATGTTTTGAGAGGCAAACCATCTTTGATTTAGTCATGGCTGGTTCTCCTTCTCTTACATGGCGGTACTATCAGCAAACTCGTGGGCCTGGATTAAAGTATGCGCCGGGCGCTATTCAGCATCTTTATAATAGTCCGTACTTTTCACAATGGGTAAAGCACCCCAGTTCTAGAGTGCTAACTGATATTGCAAAAGGAAATCTTGCAAATGTTTCTTTTGTAACTCCGTCTAAAGCAGATTCCGATCATCCAGAGGATAATAAAGGAACGGGTCCTGCCTGGGTCGCGAGCATTGTTAACGCGGTTGGAGAATCTAAGTATTGGAACAATACGGCAATCTTTATTACGTGGGATGATTGGGGCGCGTGGTTCGACCACGTTCCACCGGTTATCTATAATGCGAATGAAACTGGTTTTAGGGTGCCACTAATCGTTGTCTCTGCATACACGCCACAGGGTTACGTTTCAACTGTTCCACATGAGTTTGGAAGCTTCCTAAAGTATATCGAGCAAAACTTTGGATTAGGTTCGCTTGGTACTACTGACGTTCGCGCAGATAATATGGCGGACTTTTTCAACTACTTAATGCCGCCACGAACATTTCGACCATTTGTAACTAGTAAGAAGCGATGATTAAAACTTCTTGCATGAGAAGTTCGCTTGGTACTAGTGACGTTCGCGCAGATATGGCGGACTTTTTCAAGTACTAATGTGGCCGAGAACGATTTCGAGGATGTGTAGAAGCGAGATTACTTCTTGCATGAGAAGCTGGACAAAACTCCAGTAGACGATTAATCACAAGTCACGCGATCCGATGTGTAAAGAGCCGAAGGGGAGGCCACTGCATCCAACGAAAGCTTCCGCAGGAGCGAAGTCCTCGTGCTCCGGGCAGCCAAGCAAAGACAGCGAGCGCTGAGCAAGCTTAGCGATGACCGAGCCCCAAATCAAGCCGCCCCGCCCGTTCGAAGAGAACGAGCCGGCTACCGTTGTGCTCCAGCTCGTCGTACTGCGTGTAGCCGCATTTACGCGCGACGTGTAACGAGGCGAGGTTCTCGGCGTTGACGACGCAGGCGGTGCGCGGCCAATCGCAGTGGCGGTCGCTCCAGGCGACGGCTGCGCGAACGGCTTCGGTTGCGAAACCTCGGCCGTGCATCTCGCTCGCCAGGGCCCAGCCGATCTCGGGAACGCCCTCGAGCGAAGGGTGCAGCCCGCGTTTGAAGTCGGCGAACCCGGCCTCGCCGGCGAAGCGTCCGGTCTTCGTCTCCTCTATGAGCCAGTAGCCGAAGCCCATCAGGCTCCAATGCCCGGCGTAGTTCAGCACGCGCATCCAGGTCTGCTGGGGAGACGACGGTGCGCCGCCGATGTGGCGGACGACGTTCGGATCCGCCCACATGGCGCAGCACGCTGCATAATCCTCGAGGCGATGCGCCCGCAAAGTGAGCCGCTCCGTCTGAATGACCGGTGCGCGGCGAGGTCCAGGACTCCACAGCGCGGATGGCGAGCACCGCGGCAGATAGAACGCCACCAGGTGCGTTCATATCGGAGGCCGCGAGGATGTTCAGCGGCACCGAACGAGAGCCGCAAGGCGCCGATGTACGTGCGCCCATGCTCTTTCTGAAACACGCGCATGTCGAAGCCGTCCTCGCCGTCGAGGCGCGGCGCCACCAGCGCGCAGACGAGGCACTGGTTGATGCCGTAGAAGAGCGCCGACATGATCGCTAGCAGCGTGAGGCTCTCGAGTTTATGGAAATCCCACAGGCTGATCCAGTTGGCAAAGAGCAGGAGCAGCGCGTTGAGCATCCACGCCGTATGCACGAAGTCCAGCCGCACCTGCCGGCGATGGCGGGTCATGTGAGCGATCGCGAGCAACAGGTGCGTCAAGGCCAGCGCGTAGATGGACGCGAGAAAGGCGATGACGAAATCGAACGGCCGCATCTCTTACTTTGCAGCCTGCTTGGCCGAGGGGCCTCGAACTCCTCGCCCGGCTTCCCCGCAGGTTTTACCGTTTGTCCAAAGGCGGCCCCATCGCGTTGTGTAACGGTCGGGCTAACAGCGCGCGACGATGAGGAGGACGACCGAGATGCGAGAGACGACCGCCCAGCCCACGAGTGCCGACCTGCGCGATTACCTGATGCTTACCTACTCCGAGCTCGAAGACCTGAACCTGCGGGCCAAGGCGCAGCGTCAGGAGCGAGTCCCGATGCGGGCGCTCCAGGAAGACCGGCTGCGCTACCTCGCGGACGAGCCGCGGATCAAGGCCGTGACGGTGCTCTTCAGCGATCTCGAAGGGCGCCTGCACATGCTCGACTACGACAAGAAGTTCTTGCTGCGCTCCCACGACAACCTGACCTTCGACGGCTCCTCGATTCGCGGGTTCACGGCGCAGCGCGAGAGCGACCTGCGCCTTGCGCTGGACTGGAGCGCGTTCTACTGGGGCCCGGCCGACATCTTCGGGGCCGGCAAAGTGCTCGTCTTCGGCGACGTCCTCGACCGCGAAGGCAAGCCGTTCGCGGGCGACGTGCGCGGCGCGCTCAAGAAGTTCGCCAACGACTGCTACGCAAAGGAAGGCTACGCGCTCAACGCGGCCAACGAGATCGAGGGCTTCCTCTTCAAAGGTCTCGACGCCGAGCGCCGCTACCACGAGACCGGTGCCTTCGAGTACGTCAATACGGGCGGCTACTACCACTCGCTGCCGGGCGATCCGCTGCGCGAGTTCATAGACACGGTCGCGGAAGTGCAGCGCGCGATGGGCTTCCAGAACGAGAAGGACCATCCCGAGGTCGCGCCCTCGCAGTTCGAAATCAACTACAACTACGGCGAGGTCGTCGCGGCCGCCGATCAGATTCAGCTCTACAAACTCATCTGCCGCCAGGTCGCCACGAAACTGGGCATGACCGCGAGTTTCCTCCCCAAGCCGGTCGTCGGCGTGAACGGCAGCGGCATGCATACGAACGTCTCCGTCAGCAAGAACGGCAAGAATCTGTTCTGGGATCCCAAGGGACAGGAGAAGCTCAGCGGCTTCGGCTGGAAGTTCGTGGACCGGATTCTCACGCACGCAAGCGACATCTGCCTGATGCTCAACGCCAGCGTGAACTCGTACCGCCGGCTCGACCCGCACTTCGAGGCGCCCAACCAGATCAAGGCCTCGGCGGTGGACCGCGGCTCGATGGTGCGCGTTCCGATCGGCAACGAGCGCAGCATGCGCACCGAGGTTCGTTCGGTCGCACCCGATGCGAACCCGTACATGGTGATGCTCGCCGTCTTCAAGACGGGTCTGGAAGCCAGCGCGAGCAGCATGAAGAACTTACGTCAAGCCGATCGCTACCTGCCCGACAACATCTACGACGCACTTGCGGCGTTCCGCGGCGTCGGAGTGGACGGCCAAACTCCTGGGCGCCGAGGTGAGAGACCGGTACGCCGATCTCAAGCAGGCCAGTGCGGACCGCTGTCCGCGTCTGCTCGGCACGTTCGTGAAGGCGCAGGAAGTGCAGTACCACCACGAGGTCTACAACCAGTACCTCTGGAGCCTGTTCTAGGCGTTTAGAGCACGAGCTCCATACCGTCGTACGCGAGTTCCGCCCCCGCCTCGCGCATGCGGGCGTAGGGGGCGGAACTCGCGTCGAGCATCGGATTGGAGTTGTTGACGTGCGTGAAGACGACGCGGGCGCCGCAGCGGCCTAGCCGCGCGAGCGTTCCGCCCTCCCCGCCGGCGGGAAGATGCCCGAGCGATCGAGCCGTCTTCGGCATGAGATTCTGCGCCGGCAGTTCGTCGTCGCTGTAGAACGTGCCGTCCAGAACGGCGATCGTCGCGGCGGCGATCGCGCCCGCGCAGCGCCTCGTCTATCTCGGCAAAGACCGGCGCGTAGAGCAGCGTCGCCGCGGCGCCCGGCTCGGAGATTTCGTAGGCGAGGACGGCGCCTTCGACTTCACGCCTGCCGTCGTAGCCCGGCGTCGTTCCGGGCACCGCGAAAGCGCGGACGTCGAGCGTGCTCCCGGCCGGATCGCCGGGCCAGGCGGGCTCGCACAGCCTGCCCCGGTTGCACGTCAATCCAGCGGTGCGGCGGCAAGCGCAAATGGCGCGAAGGCGGTCTGCGCGCAGGCGATCTCGCGCACCACCGCGCTCGAGCGGACTGCGAAGCGGTGGGCGCCGCTCTGGCGAAGTACGGCCAGGCCGCCGATATGGTCCACGTTCGCGTCGGTCAGGAGCATGCCGGCGATCGGCGTGCCGCGCGTCTCGCGCGGCTGCAGCGGCTCGAAAGCTTCGATCTGCGCGGCGACGTCGGGCGAGCAGTTCAGGAGCAGCCAGCGTTCTCCGTCGGCGCTTACGGCCAAGCCCGATTGCGAGCGCCGCGGCGCGCGGCCCTCTCGGGCGGCGCGGCAATTCGCACAGGCACAGTTCCACTGCGGCACGCCGCCGCCGGCGGCCGACCCCAGCACGCGAACGATCACGCGCGCAGAGCGGTGACGACCGCGTGGTCGCCGCTGCGCGAGCAGACCGGGTCGGTCGCGCCCGCGTCACCCGCAAGCAGGTAGGCCTGGCAGCGGCATCCGCCCCAATCCACTTCGCGCCGGTCGCAGGAGCGGCACGGCTCGGGCATCCACGCGGTTCCGCGATAGCGCTCGAAGGCTTCGGATGTCCGCCAGATCTCGCCCAGTTCGCGTTCGCGCACGTTGTCGAAGTGCAGCGTGCGAATCGCCGAGGCCGCGGGGCACGGCAGCACGTAGCCGTTCGGCGTCACCGTGAGGAAGGTGCGTCCCCAGCCGTTCATGCACGCCTTGGGAAACTCGGCGTAGTAGTCGGGCAGCACGTAGACGATCTCCATCGTGCCGCGCAGGCGCTCGCGCGCGGCTTCGACGATCTCTTCGCCGCGCAGCACCTGCTCGCGCGTGGGCATGAGCGCGGTGCGGTTGCGATAGGCCCATCCGTAGAACTGCACGTTCGCTAACTCCAGCCGCGCGATGTGCATCCGCTCGGCCAGCGCGATCGCCTCGCCGATCGCGTCGTGGTTGAAGCGATGCAGGACGCAGTTGAGCGTGAGCGCGACGTCGCGTTCGCCCACGCGTCGCAGCACGTCGAGTTTGCGCTCGTGCACCTGCGCGCCGGCGATGCGGTCGGCGGTATCGGCATCGGGTGCCTGGATGCTGATCTGCACGTGATCCAGGCCGTTTGCCAGCAGCGCGTCGAGGGTTTCGTCCGTGAGGAACGTCCCCTGCGTGATGAGATTCGTGTAGAGTCCCAGTCGCGACGCGGCGCCGGTGATCTCGGCAAGATCGCGCCGCAAGGTCGGCTCGCCCCCGGAAAGATGCGCCTGCACGATCCCCAGAGCCGCAGCCTGTTCGAGCGTGGCGATCCACTGCTCGGTCGTGAGCTCGTCCCGGTATGCCTGCAGGTCGAGCGGGTTGTAGCAGTACGGGCACTGCAGGTTGCAGCGGTACGTCAGCTCGCAGAGCACCGCCATCGCCTGGTTCAAACGGAGAAACCTCCGCTCGCGCAAGCGCGCGAAGAGCGCGGCGACGTCATCGCCGGCCTGCTCGGGCGTCACGGCGAAACGCTCGGCCAGCAGCGCGGCGATCTCGCCGGCCGTGCGTTGCCCGTCCACGAGTTCCAGCGCGGCGGCCGCGCTCTCGTTGAGCGCGAGCGCGCCTTCGGGGACGAGCAGCAGCGGGCTGCCGTCGGGTCCGCGCCGCAGCCGCACGCCCTTGCCGAAGACCGGCGCCTCGCTCGTCACCGGAATACGCCGCAGGCCAGGGCAGTGGCGTCGAGGATGGACCAGAGCACTTCGCACTTGAAGGCCAGCGCCGCCACGCAGCGATCGGCGATCTCGGGCGTGCGCGCCTCCTCGAGGACCCACGCGAGCGCCTGATCGGCGTCGCGGCGCGCCAGCGGAATGCGCGCGTCGAAGTAGGCCAGGCCCGAGCGCTCGATCCAGGGGTAGTTCTCGACGATCGCGGCGACGCGGCGCTCCATGACCGGCGGCCCGAACATCTCGGTCAACGACGAGGCTACCGCCTCGATCCAGGGCTTCGTTCGAGCGAACGTCACGTAGGCGTCGGCTGCAAAGCGCGTACCCGGCGCGACGGGGCGTTCGGAGCGCACCTCGTCTTCGTCCAGGCCTACCGCCCGTGCGAGCGCGAGCCAGGAGGCGGTGCCGCCGTCCACGCCGTTGCCGGTTCCATCGTGGTCGTAGATGCGCTCGATCCAAACGCGCCGGTGTGCGGGCGTGGGAAGGTTCGCGAGGATCGCTGCGTCCTTCACCGGGATCTGCTTCTGGTAGTAGTAGCGGTTAGCGACCCACGCCTGGACTTGCTCGCGCTCGAGCGTACCCGCGACGAGTTGCCGGTGAAACGGGTGCTTGTCGTGATAGCGCTGCTCGCCGACCGCGCGCAGGCGCGCGACGAGATCGAACTGAGCCGTCGTCTTGCGGGAGCTTAGAGTTTGGGGTCGCGAATCGGCGCGCTGAAGTAAGCGGTTACTTCCGCGCCGAGCGGGTGTTCTTGGAAATCTGGGCGCTCCCAGTGCAAGCGGGCGTCGGTCATGCGTCGGTTCTCCTCGTGTGAGCGGATATCTCTTCCTAGAGGTTGGCCGCCTCACCTCCAGCGGTGCGGCGCACCACTAGGGGCGGGCGCGAGAGAGCGAGCTTCCGGCGCATGAGCTCGCTGGGGATCCGGACGTGGTCCGCGAGGCGCGCGAACTCGAGCAGCTTGACGTGCCACCAGGTGACGTCCAGTTCGAACCACTCGAGCCCGTGCCGGGCCGAGAACGGGAAGGCGTGATGGTTGTTGTGCCAGCCTTCGCCGGCGGAGACGACGGCGACCCACCAGCAGTTCGTCGAATGGTCGGTCGTCTTGTAGGTCCGGTAACCGAACGTATGCGCGGCGCTGTTGACCAGCCAGGTGAAGTGGTAGTTCACGACCAGCCGCACGAAGATGCCCCAGACGACCCACGGCAGGCCTCCCAACGCAAAGAGCGCGATCGCGAGCGCGATCTGCAAGGGAAGCGCGAGGTACGAGAGGGCCCGGTAGAACGGATCGGCGTAGAGGTCCGGGGCGTAGCGCTTGATCTCGTCTTCGGTCGGCATCGCGACGTTGTGACGGTAGAGCCAATCCATGTGCGCCCACCGAAAACCGAACTGGATTCCGTGCGGGTCGCCTTCGACGTCGGAAAACGCGTGGTGCTTTCGGTGCACTGCGACCCAGCGAATCGGATCGCCTTGCAGCGCGAGCGTGCCGCAGACCGCCAGAAAGTATTCGAGGGGCTTGGGCACTCGCAGGCTGCGATGCGTGAGAATGCGATGGTAGCAGAGCGTTACGCCAAGCACGCCGGTTGCGTACGCGAGGACCGCGAGCACGACGAGATCGGAGAGGCGGAAGAGCGCCGGTACGAACGCTGCCAGGGCGAGAAGATGGATTACGATTAGACCGATTCCGGTGGCGCGTCTCGACGCGTCTTGACTCATGGGCACTCCGATACGTTGGCGTGGGGGGCGTCTCCTATGAAAAGAGCCTGCCCGAAGGCAGACTCTTGTCTTAGGAACGCCGAACTGCTGTTAGCGGTACGACGAACGGGTTGCGAAACAATCCCGGCAATAAACCGGCTTGTCGCCGCGCGGCTGGAACGGAACTTCCGCGACGCCGCCGCACTGGCTGCAGGTTGCTTTGAACATCTCGCGCGGGCTTCCACTGCGGCCGCCGCCGTTGGGCGAACGACCGGCCTTACGCGCCGCACGGCAATCCATGCAGCGGGACGGCTTGTTGGTAAAACCCTTCATCGCGAAGAATTCTTGTTCTCCGGACGTGAAGGCGAACTGCTGTCCGCAATCCACGCAAGTAAGCATTTCATCTGTGTACATGAACGAGCGAATCTCCTAGTATCTCTGTGTCTCTGTAGTAGTGGTGTTCTCCGGATCCGACTCGCTCAGCTTGGAACCTTGCGGGCTTCGAAACCTGGGTAACCCAACCACTATACACTATTCGGGCCCGAGCGTCATCCGGTACCCCCGAAGGACCCTCGGCCGGCCCGACCGAACATACGTTCAGAAATCCGCGTCCCGAGCCTTATCTCGGGGCCGGTGGTGGCACGAGGAAATCGGCGCCACCTGGCTAGGGCTTCGCCGGGCCTCCTGGGCCGGTCGCAGCCGAAACCCACCTAGTCGAAAGGACACCTCATGGCAACCAAGGTCAAGGTCAAACGCGCCGTCAAAGACCGGCGCCCGAAGCGCAAGCCCTGTTCCTTCTGTGCCGATCGGGCCATCGCGGTCAGCTACCGCGACGTCGGCCGGCTCAAGAAGTACGTCTCCGAGCGGGGCAAGATCGTCCCGCGCCGGATCTCCGGCAACTGCGCCAAGCACCAGCGGATGCTGACGGTAGCCGTCAAGCGGGCCCGCCTCATTGCCTTTCTCCCCTTCGGTTCGGAGTAGCGTGAAACTGGTTCTCTTCAGCGACGTCAAGGCTCTGGGCAAGCGGGGCGACGTCGTAGACGTCGCCGACGGCTACGCCCGCAACTACCTGCTGCCGCGCAAACTGGCCGGCGAGGCCGACAAGGGTGCCCTCGCGCAGTTGGACGCCCAGCACAAGGCGGTCGAGCGCAAACGCGCGCTCGAACTGGCCGAAGCCAAGGAGCTTGCGGCTCGCATCGAGTCGGCCAAGCTCGCCATCAAGGCTAAGGCAGGCGGCAACGGCAAGCTCTTCGGCGCCGTGACGAACGCCGACGTCGCGTCGGCAATCGCCGGCGCGCTCGCGATAGACGTGGACCGTCACAAGATCGAGCTGCGCAATCAGATCAAAGCACTCGGCTCCTACCCCGTCGAGATACGGCTGCACAAAAACGTCGTCGCCAAAGCCACCGTGGACGTGGTATCGGCGTAAGGAGCGCTCGCTCCAACGTGCAGCAAGTCCACAACGCGCGCTTCCGGCGCAAGTACGGGGTAGAGGAAGAACTCAAACGGTACGTCGGCGCACTCTACGAGATGCTCGCCTCCGTGCTCGGAGCCGATAAGCTCGTCCTTCGAGCCGGCAAGGTCAACGCGCTCAAGATGATGCGATCGCAGAACCTCTCGGATAGGCTCTGCGCGCTCCAGCGCCTCGTGCTCGAAGACCCGACGCTCGAACGCGCGACCACCCGCGCGCAGCAGCGCAAGGCTCTGGCTGAGATCGAGGAAGTGCTGGCCGACGTCATCGCCCAGCGGCGAGCGGAAGACTCGATCGAGCGGCGCGTGAACGAGAAGATGACCGAGCGCCACCAAGAGTACGTCAAGGATCTCAAGCTCGAGGCGCTGCGCGAGAGCGGCGGGCCCGAGACGCCTTCCTCGCAGGCCAAGCTCGAAGAGCTCTCGGCCCTCTCCAGGCGAAAACTCTCGGTCTCCGCGCTCCAGCAGCTGCGTCCGCAGAGCCTGCGCGAGGTCGTCGGGCAAGAGGCGGCGATCCGGGCGCTGCTTTCCAAGATCAGCTCGCCGTATCCGCAGCACGCGATCTTGTACGGTCCGCCCGGCGTCGGCAAGACCACCGTCGCGCGTCTGGCGCTCGAGGTGGCCAAGCAGCGGCCGCACACGCCGTTCGCCAAGGACGCGCCCTTCGTCGAGGCGAGCGGCACGACGATGCGCTGGGACCCGCGCGAGACGGTGGACCCGCTGCTCGGCAGCGTCCACGACCCGATCTACCAAGGCAGCCGGCGCGAACTTGCCGACGCGGGCGTTCCCGAGCCCAAGCTCGGGCTGGTGACGCGCGCGCACGGCGGCGTGCTCTTCATTGACGAGATCGGCGAGATGGATCCGGCGCTGCAGTTGCGCCTGCTCAAGGTGCTCGAGGACAAACGCGTCACGTTCGAGTCGTCGTACTACGACGAGAACGCACCGAACGTGCCCGAGTACGTCAAGCGGCTCTTCCGGGAGGGCGCGCCGGCGGACTTCATCCTCATCGGCGCGACGACGCGCGAACCCGAGGACGTGGATCCGGCGATCCGCTCGCGCTGCGCGGAGATATTCTTTTCGCCGCTCACCCAGCAGCAGGTCTTCGAGATCGTGCAGGCCGCGATCAAACGGCTGGGCGCGCGGGCCGTGCGCGCCGTCGCGCGGCTCATCGCCTCCTATACGATCGAGGGACGCAAGGCGGTGCAGATCGTCGCCGATGCCTACGGTCAGGCGCTCTACCGCACGAAACCGCGCAAGCAAGGCGAGCGCGCGAAGGCGGTCTCGATCACCGAAGACGACGTACGCGCGGTCGTGCAGGCCGGCCGCCTGGTGCGCCACACGCTCGTGAAAGGGCGTGCCCGGCGCGAGATCGGCAAGAGCTTCGGGCTCGGCGTGCACCAGCATCTGGGCAGCATCATCGAGATCGAGGCGGTCGCCTTCCCCGCATCGCAGCCCGGCAAAGGCACGGTTCGCTTCAACGACACCGCGGGCTCGATGGCCAAGGATTCGGTATTCAACGCGACGAGCGTGCTGCGCGCGCTCGCCGGCATAGATGCAGCCGGCTACGACCTGCACATCAACGTGGTCGGGGGCGGCAACATAGACGGCCCCTCGGCCGGCCTTGCGATCTTCCTCGCACTCTACTCGGCGATCACCAAGACGCCGCTGCCCCAGGACGTCGCGATTACAGGCGAGCTTTCGATCCAAGGCAAAGTTCGCGCGGTCGGCGGGATCGTCGAGAAGCTCTACGCCGCGCGTCAAGCCGGCATGCGGCGCGTGCTGCTGCCCAAAGAGAACGTGCGCGAGGTGAATGCGCCGCTCTCCGGGATCGAGGTCGAAGCGGTCTCCAGCGTCGAGCAGATTCTTCGCGAGCTGCCGGCGCCTCGCCGAGTCGCGCGATCGCGGCGCTAGCCGCCCTTAGTGCCACGACGTGTGGCACAGCCATCCGCAAGAATCTGGATATATGAACAGCCGGCCCACAAGGCGTTCACCGGCGTGCCGCAGGACAGCCGCTCGACCTCTATGAGCCTGCAACCGTTACCTTCGCCGATAGATCGCATTCCGCCGCACAATCTCGAGGCGGAGATGGCGCTCATCGGCTCGGTGCTCGTGGACCGCGAGATGTTCGCTGCGGTCGGAGAGATCGTGCAGCCGGGCGACTTCTACGCGCACGTGCACGAGACGATCTTCGCGGTCATCGTCGAACTCTACGAACGCGGCGAACCGCTCGACAAGATCACCGTCTCGGAAGAGCTGCGCCGCCGCGGACTGCTCGACCGGGTCGGCGGGCTCTCGTACGTCAGCACGCTCATGGATACGGTGCAGACGGCGGCCTCGGCGCGCTACTACGCGACGATCGTCCGCGAGAAGTCCGTCCTGCGCTCGCTCATCCACGCGGGCACCTCGATCACGCAGCTCGGCTACGAAGGCGAAGAGGACGTCCCCGAGGCGCTGGATCGCTCCGAACAGCTGGTCTACAAGATCGGCGAACGCCGCGGCGTGACGGAGTTCATGCCCGTCAGCCGTCTGATGAAGGACGCCTTCGATCAGATAGACCGGCTATTCCACATGCGCGGCGATCGCACGGGCCTGACGGCCGGCTTCCACGACATTGACGCGATGACGACCGGCTTCCAGCCGGGCAACTTCGTCATCGTCGCAGGCAGGCCGGGCATGGGCAAGACCTCGTTTGCGCTGAACATGGCGGTCGCGGCGGCTCGCGAGGCCGGCGCGCCGGTCGCGTTCTTCTCGCTCGAGATGTCGAACAGCGAACTCATCCAGCGTCTCATCTGCTCCGAAGCGCGCATCTCGATGAACGACATGCGCCGCGGCAACATCAAGGCGCACCAATGGGAAGATATCTCGCGCGCGATGGGTGCTCTGAACGATCTGCCGCTCTACCTCGACGATATGGGCGCGCTCACGATCAGCGACGTGCGCAGCCGTTGCCGCCGGCTCAAGTCTACCGTGGGCTTGTCGGCGATCTTCATAGACTACCTCCAGCTCGTTCGTCCGGGCGTGCTGGCCCGCAACGTCAACCGGAACGAAGAGCTTTCCGAGATCTGCCGATCGCTGAAGATAACGGCAAAAGATCTCGGCGTGCCGGTCATCGCGCTCGCGCAGCTCAACCGCGGCGTCGAGATGCGCAGCGAGAAACGCCCGATGCTGGCCGACCTGCGCGATAGCGGCAGCCTCGAGCAGGAAGCCGACGTCGTCGCCTTTCTCTACCGCGAAGGCTACTACAACGCCGAGACTCCCGAGCCGGACCTCACCGAGTTCATCATCGCCAAGCACCGCAACGGGCCGACCGGCGCGGTAAAACTCCGCTTCCAGCGCGAGTATACGCTCTTTCTCCCCTACGGCGACGAATCGCACTTCGCTAGCCCCTAAAGGCGCCGGAAAGGATAGCCCGGCCAGGCGCGTAAGCGTTAACCATGGTTAGCGCCGGGTATGGGTAGCGCGAAAGAACCCGCATTGCTGACGGTCGGCGCGGACCGGTCGCCGGCTCGAGCGCGCGAGGACTACGTTAAGGCCATCTACCAGCTCGGATCGAGCGGACCGGTGCGCGCGGCAGCGCTGGCACGCTATCTCGGGGTCAGCCGGGTCTCGGTGAGCAAGGCGAAGCGTCTGCTCGAAGCCGACGGTTTGCTCGCCGCCGCCGAAGCGGCCAGCGAGCCGTTGCGGCTCTCGCGTCGCGGCCGCAGGCTCGCGGTGGCAATCGTGCGGCGCCACCGCCTGCTCGAAACCTTCCTCCATGGCACGCTGGGCGTGCCGATCGAGCGCGTGCACGCCGAGGCCGAGCGGATGGAGCACGCCATCTCCGACGATATCGCCGAGCGGATTGCTGCTCTGCTGCGTCGCCCGCAGTTCGACCCGCACGGCCATCCGATTCCCTACGATGACGCTCCCGAAGACCGCGCGTTGCCCAGCCTTGCCGACGTGCCGGTCGGCAGTCGAGCGCGCGTGGTGAGCCTGGACGATCGCGACGGCGATGCCGTGGCGGCGCTGGCCGCCGCAGGCGTGCTGCCCGGCAGTGCGCTTCGTGTCGAAGCGAAGGACGAGCGGAGCCTAACCGTCCGCCGCGGCCGGCACTCGGTCGCGCTCGCACGCCGCCACGCGGCGATGGTGCGCGTTGCAACCTAGTTACGGTCTGGGCGCGGGCAGTCCGCGCGTCGTGGCAGCCGCGCGGGACGCGCTCGCCGGCAATCGTCGCGGCCTGCGCGCGCTGCTCCCGTTCGCCGGCCCCGCGTTCGTGGCGTCGGTCGCATACATGGATCCGGGAAACTTCGCGACCAACATCCAAGGCGGCGCGCGCTTCGGCTACCGTTTGCTCTGGGTGGTCGTGCTCGCCAACCTCATGGCCATGCTGTTTCAGGCGCTGTCGGCCAAGCTCGGTATCGCCACCGGCAGGAACCTGGCCGAACTCTCGCGCGAGGCGACGCCCAAGCCGGTCGCGCTGGCGATGTGGGTGGTGAGTGAAATCGGCGCGATGGCGACGGACCTGGCGGAGTTTCTCGGTGCTATCGTCGCGCTCTACCTGCTCTTTCACATTCCGATGCTGATCGGCGCGATCGTCACGGGCGTCGTAACGTACGCGATCCTGGCCCTGCATCGCTTGGGCTTTCGCGCGATGGAGGTGCTGATCGGTTCGTTCGTCGGCGTCATCGCGGTCTGTTACGTCGTCGAGACGCTGTTGGCCAGGCCGGACTGGCATCAGGTGCTCTACCATTCCGTCGTACCGTGGCTTGGCGGTCCAACGAGCGTGCTGCTCGCCGTCGGCATCGTCGGTGCGACCGTCATGCCGCACGCGATCTACCTGCACTCGGCGCTCACGCAAGACCGCATCGTACCGCAGCACGAGAAGGACGTAGGTCCGATCGTGCGCTTTGCCTACGTAGATACGATCGTCGCGCTGACGATCGCAGGCCTCGTGAACGTCTCGATGATGTTCATGGCGGCGGCGGTCTTCAACGTCTCCGGAAATGCCGCCGTCGCCGACATCACGACCGCGTATCGCACGCTCACGCCGCTCTTGGGAAACCTGGCCGCGGTGGTCTTTCTCATCGCCCTGCTCGCGTCGGGCATCTCCAGTTCCGTTGTCGGCACGATGGCGGGCCAAGTCGTGATGCAGAGTTTCGTCGGCTTCGCCGTGCCGCTCTGGGTGCGCCGGGTCGTGACGATGCTGCCCGCCGTCGTCGTGGCCGCGCTCGGGTGGGACGTGACGCAGACGCTCGTCATCAGTCAGGTCGTGCTGAGTTTCGTGCTGCCGGTCCCGGTCATCGCGCTCGTGATCTTCACGGCGAGCCGCAAACGAATGGGCGCGATGGTAAACGCGCCCTGGGTCTCGGCGCTGGCCGTCGGCGCGGGCCTGGCAATCCTCGCGCTCAACGTGCTGCTGATCTGGTCGGCCTTTCGCCCGTCCTAACGGCTAGATCTTGACGCTCTGCGTCTCGACCGCGCCGATGCTCTGCGCGAGGTACATGCGCGAGAGTTTGACGTACTCGCCCGCGGATATCTCGATCCACTGCGCCGCTTCGCCCTCGATCGCTTTCTTCACCGTCGCCGGCGCGCCGGCCGCGAGCACGTGCGCCGGGATGGATGCGCGCTCGCCGACGACGCTGCCTGCCGCGACGAGCGTGCCTTCGCCGATCGAGCAGCCGTTGAGCAGCGTCGCGTTGCTGCCGATGAGCGCCTTGCGCTCGATCGTGCAATCTTCCATCACCGCGGCATGCCCGACGGTGACGTCGTCGCCGATCGTCGTGCGCCCGCCTTCGCTCACGTGAACGACCGCGTTGTCCTGCACGGAGGTGCGCGCGCCGATGCGGATCGGCCCGTTGTCGGCGCGGATCACCGTGCCGAACCAAATGCTCGATTCGGGCCCGACCTCGACGTCGCCGATCAGCACGGCGGTGGGGGCGATGAAGGCCGAGGGATCTATTTTGGGTCGCTTGCCTCGATACTCGATGATCATCGAGCGATGCTTCGCAGTGCGGGCCGTCGAACCTCGCAGGCATGCACAGGCACAAGACGCCGCTGCGCGGCGTCAAAGCGACGCCGCGCCCCAAGCCCGGCGATCCCGGCTACACGGCCGTCAACTACGCCTACGCCGGCAAGACCGGGCACGTCCACGAAGTCGTGGAGATGGGCGGCCGGCAGCTCGCGAAGGTCGGGTTTGACGACCGCAAGATCGTCTACTATTTTCTCGAGGACCTCGAGTTGGACGAGCGGGCCAAGCGGGGGACCTTCCACGACGCCGAGACCCCCGGCTAGGCAGGGTCGGAGGGGGCGCCGTGGAAGAGCGCCCGCCGCGGGAGCGCCCGTTCCCGCCCAGCGCGCCGACGTAGCTCAGTTGGTAGAGCAATTGTTTCGTAAACAATAGGTCGCCGGTTCGAGTCCGGCCGTCGGCTCCATGGCTCTTGGGCCGGACGGCGTCGGGCTTTTTTGATGGCCGTTCGGGCGCACTTTGGCGCCGGTGATCGGTCGATTACGCCCTAAGTTACGCCTTATGTCGCGTTATCGAGGCCAAGGTGACTCTCGATCTGCGAAGCGGCCTCGCGTTGCTGGCCTGGCAGTAGGCGCGAGTAGCGGTCGAGCGTCATTCGCGTAGACGCATGCCCAAGCCGCCTGGCGGTGACCAGTGGATTCACCCCCGAGGCGATCGCGTGGGTGGCGCACGTATGCCGCAGCGAGTGCGGGGTCGCCCCTTCTATGCTGGCCTCCTTGCATACCGGCTTGAAGTTTCGGCTGGCACGATGTTGCTGCGGCTAGGTAAACCGCCGGTTGTCGTTTTGAAGATGTAGGGTGAGTCATGCTTTTCCCGGTCGGGCGGCCTCGCGCCGCCTGCGATCCGCCAAGCAGAGCATGGCGTGAGCAAAGGCGACACTGTCGGATGCGGCGTCGGATAAATCAGCCCCGGCGCCGCGGGCACGGATGTGGTGTCTCCCTCCCGCCATACACGGCCGTCAGCGAAGCGTGCATCTTGAGCGCGACAGAGGACGCGCGTAGGCGTTGACGACGTATTGCGCTGGCTTTCGAACCCGTAGGCGCCGGCGAGGTTCTTTCGGGCGTGGATGGCGACGCCGGGCGAAAACGTGCCAGTCTAATCGAGGCCAACCGTCTCGGTGACCTCACCGAACGTGTCCTGCACTTCAAAAACGAAGCGAACGGCGTTAATAGTTTGAGTGCCAATGTTCGTGAAGTCAACCGCTGTGTCTAAATAGTAGTTACGATTCGCCTGCGCAACAACGGGTATGACGCTAGCGGCGCCCTGATGATCGCGCAACTGCGCCGCGCAGACGTCAATCCGTACAGGCGACGAGCCTGAGGAGTTAACGATCGTTGGGAGTGTCTGGTCTGCTGCCACCGGAGCGGCGGCGACGTACCAGATGATCTTTGCCCCGTGGGCCGAGTTTCCGTGCGGGGCGAACGCGCCTTTCCGACGCCAGGGAGCGGGACGCGATGCCCGATGCCTGCCGGATGGAACGCGAAGCCGGTTGTTTAGCGCGATCAACGCGATGCTCTCGGCTCGCTGTTTTAGGAGGGGCGAGCGAACTAAAATCCCGACAACGAATAAACGGTAGCCGAAGCCCTTCGCGCCGCCCTCATCGGTCGTGCCGTATAGCGTGCCATTCAGGCTGGTCAGACCGGCAGCGGGGTTCGAGCCATCGACCCTGCCGGCGCCCTTATGTGAGTGTAGGTGGACAGGCCCTGTCCGGTGGCCAGGGGAATCTCGAAGGATGCGGCCGCGCCCCTCGCGGTCGTGGTGGAGGAACAACGTTGTGAGAGGCTTGGCTGCGCGTCTTTCCCTCGCGATAACAATTTTGCTGATACTAACCCAACCGATTTCCGCTCGCGCTGACGGGACTCAGATTGAAGGCGTCACGATCACGAGCGCGGACATCACTCAGTTGCTCACGGCGTTACATACAGCGTTGAAGCCGAACGACAGCACAATCCCAGTCGTGGTTTCTCTAAAGGCTTCAAGTGAAATGCCCGCATACGATCGACAGTGGCATTATGTCGGCATTCAAGAACAGCAGGGCGGTGTCAAAGCGATGGTTGTTTGGTTTAACTCCGGTCTAAAAGGTGCGGACCTACAGACCGCGATTGCACCTGCCTTTCTACTTGCGCTCACAGACGGTGGGTACGGTGGTACGGAATTTAAGCAGTTATACGACCTCTACGCGGCAAAAGACGCGCAGCTACCGCTGAATGCTCCCGACCCGTATTTGAATCGCCACAAGTTTGCCGCGGCGCTGGCAAAAATGGTGTCGCCGTCGAATTAGTGGCGAGCTACAGGACAGTCTAACAGTGATTTCGTTCGTAGTGGCGGCTGTCGTTGCGGCTGGAGGGGGAAGCGCAGACACGTACCCTTGCTGGCAGGGATGCGACGGATCGCAGCCGCCGATCGGCGCGCCGGGGGCCGTGGCGCAAACGCGCGTGTGTAGCGATGCGGCCTGAACTGCGCCGTGCACATGTTTATTTAGTTGTGGCGCTCATGCTTATGCTGCGATCGACCGCTCTACCACACCCGCTGAGTGCCGATTGTGTCGCTACGACTACAGACGAGGCCCGAAGATCCGAGGCGGATGAAGTTGATCTTCGACTGCCGCACGGCTATAAGGTCATCGCGATTGTTCCGGGACGAAGCGTGCTAAAGATTGCCGTTCCGTTTGAAAGCAAAGAAGTGGCAGAACAGCGAATACCGTCTTTGCAAATTTCTCACATTTGGAATCATGTGCTGAGCAAACACGGCCTCCGTTGTTATGATCAGGCCGTCGAGTTCTACTCCCCAAGTGACAAGGAAGTCTTCTTCATATCGGAGGAGGACACCTAATAACTCGCGACGGCTCTCGCACCTACCGCTCGCGAATCGCGAGGCCATACTGCAGCGCCGGTCATTGCGTCCTCGCGCGCCCGACCGCTGCGGGGTCGGGCCTCGCTCGCCGCAATGTAAGGGCACCCTCCTGGCCGAACTTAACTAGCCGTAGGATCGTTCAGCCCATGGGAAGGTAGGGGGCACTATGACCATTTCACGCTTCGGACGGCACGCGTTCACCGGTTGCATAGCAGCGGCATTCCTCGCGGGCTGCGGCGGATCGCAGTCGTCGAACGCAATCCCGTTGGGTTCGGCGGTCGCCCCTACCAGGACCGCCGCTAATGGCACCTCGCCTGCGAACTCCTACCAGACGTTGCATCATTTCGACGGTTCGGATGGAGCCTATCCCTACGGGGGCTTGATCGAGGTGAACGGCGCCCTCTACGGCACCACGGCCAGCGGGGGCTCGGCTAACGATGGAACCGTTTACCGTATCAGCACCGCAGGCGCGGAGAAAGTAGTGCACAGCTTCGCGGGCAGTTCAGATGGGGCGAATCCAGGCTCGGGTTTGATCAACGTCAATGGAATTCTGTACGGCACTACGGTACGTGGCGGAGGCGTTTCGAGATGTTCGCCCTATGGCTGCGGAACCGCTTATGCCGTGAGCACAAATGGCAAGGAAAAAGTACTTCATTCCTTCACCGGCCTCTCCGACGGAGGAAATCCCGAAGCGAGCTTGCTCAACGTAAGGGGCACGTTGTACGGCACGACCTTCGACGGTGGAGCAGACTTTCACGGAACCGTTTTCCGTCTCGGCACAAACGGCTCAGAGAAGGTGCTCCATAGCTTCCCCAGCGGTTCCTCCGACGGATACGATCCCGTTGCCGGCCTGATCAACATGAACGGCACGTTGTACGGCACCACCGCCGAAGGCGGCTCGGGATGCCTGGTATATGGCTGCGGAACTGTCTATCGCATCAGCACATCGGGTGAGGAAAAAGTGGTGTATGTTTTCACTACTTTTGCCGAGGGAGTAGGCCCGTATGCGGGTTTGATCAGTGTAAACGGCAGGCTGTATGGTACGACTATTGAGGGCGGCGCGGCCGGCGACGGAACCGCTTACCGCGTTAGCACCGCCGGCGTGGAGAAAGTATTGCATAGTTTCAGCTACACCCCGGACGGCGACTACCCCAATGCGGGAGTGATAAACGTGAAAGGCACGCTGTACGGGACGACTCTTTATGGCGGCGCACACCACTTCGGAACCATTTACAGTATCAGCACCTCCGGCGTAGAAACAATCCTTCATAGCTTCGCCGGCGGCTCCGACGGAGCCAACCCCGCCGGGGGCTTGATAAACGTGAACGGCACCTTATACGGAACGACCTCCGGAGGCGGCGCGCGACGCGACGGCACCATCTTTGCCTTGACCCCGTAACGGCCCAATCGGGGCGACGGGCGCGATGCCGCAAGAGGTAATGTGAATGTGGAGGTTACAAAAATGATCGGTGCGATGACGCCCATACTCCTAGCACACGTGCTGCGGGGCAACGCGATTTTGGTCGCTTGGCAGAACGTGGTGCCGTCGCAGACGCTTTGCTACCCAGCGGTAGTAGCGCCGATCGGACTCAATCTATACCGCGTGGCGTACGAGCGCGTCCAAGACCGCCAGTACGCGGCCGCGGCGCGCGTGTATTACCCGCTACGGTCATCTCAATTGCAAAAAGGCACCATCGGTACGGCAAGTACGTTGCGCTTGGTATCACCGTCAGCGTCGCGCCCAACCGCTAGGGAGGATTGATGAAGAGCTTCAGTCGTGGCCGCTACGCGGTATGCAGCTGTCTAGCTGCAACAATGCTCGCAGGGTGCGGCGGATCGCAGCCGCCGATCGGTGCGCCGGGCGCGATGCCGCAAACCTCTCTAGTCTCGACACCGGCGAACAAGCCAAACTACAAAGTCCTGTACAGCTTTGGCGCAGCCCCCGATGGAAGTTACCCCACCGCAGGCCTGATCGATATGCGCGGCACGCTCTATGGCACGACGGCGGGAGGCGGTTCAAATTCTTGCGCCTACTATCCCTATTCGCCTTACAACGGTTGCGGCACCGTCTTTAGCCTTGCGACGGGCGGCGCGGAGAACGTGCTGTACAGGTTCGGCACGGCCCCCGACGGCAGCGTCCCCTACGCCAGTCTCCTCGACGTCGGGGGCACGCTCTACGGCACAACGGTGTACGGGGGTTCGCATACGTGCGGCTACCGCTCGCAGCCTTTCAGTTGCGGAACGGTCTTCAGCATCACAACAAGCGGCACGGAGAAAGTGCTGCACGACTTCGGCCAAGCAGGCGACGGCGAATACCCCTTGGCCGGGCTCATTAAGGTGAAGGGCACGTTGTATGGCACGACGAGCGGAGGCGGCGCGAGTTACTGCGCCCCATACCAGTACAACATCCGCTGCGGAACGGTCTTTAGCATAACGCCGGGTGGCATGGAGGGGTTATTGTACAGCTTCGGTCCCGGAAAACGCCATGCTAATGCTCCGCTAGGCAGCCTAATCGACGCAGACGGCACGCTCTACGGCACGACAAAGGGCGGCGGCAGGAACCGATTTGGAGCGATCTTTAGCATCACCCTACACGGCAGCCTGAAAGTGTTGCACTACTTCGGTGGCACCGACGGCGCGGCCCCGGTCGCCGGCCTGATAGAGGTAAATGGGACGCTTTACGGCACGACGAGCACAGGCGGCGCGAATGGCGATGGCACGGTCTTTAACATCACGCCAGGTGGCACGGAAAAAGTGCTCCACAGCTTCCGCGGCTCCGATGGCGGAGATCCAACAGCGAGCTTGATCGGCGTGAAAAGCACACTTTACGGTACGACTCGTGAGGGCGGCGCACACGGGGGTGGAACGATCTTTAGCGTAACGACGACGGGCAAAGAGCGAGTGCTGCACAGCTTCGGCAGCAGCGGTTCCGATGGCCGTTCGCCTTATGCGGGATTGATCGACGTTAAGGGCACGCTCTACGGCACGACAGAGTTCGGTGGCGCGCACGGCGACGGAACGGTCTTCGCGTTGACCCCATAAATGGCCATTGCTACAAAGACAGGCGCACGGCTCACCCTACCCGCGAGGCCGCATCGCGCTAGAGGCTTGGCTTAGCCTCGCAGTTGCGGAGCACGGCGCCGATCGCGCAATGCATAGCTGCCTCGCAGTCTCTCGCTGCGATAGCGGCCATTCCCGAGACTGCGAAAGCGAAGTGCGGAGCGAGCGCGCCCAAAAGCTATAACGAATAATCGCGAGCAAACGAAGCCGCATCACATAACTCTGTCACGGCGATTACAGCGCACCGCTTACCTGCTGGTGTGTCAAATGCTTAACAGCCGCCGGTACGGGGGCGGAGCCGTCAGTCGGAGGCCGCATGAGGGGAAGATGTTTATCCCCCAAAGTTGTCCTCAATAAAGAGAACAAGATTGCGCCTACTAGGCATTAGCCGTCGCGTAAATTGTTCGTAAATAATAGGGTCGCCGGTTCAAGTCCGGCCGTCGGCTCGCGATCTACGGTGCTCCCGGCGGCACCGTTACGGGTTTCTGACCCGCCGCTTTGAGCGTCGCGTTCACGCCGCTAAGCGATGCAAGCCACGCGTCGTAGGCCTGTCTGCGCCCGGCGTAATCGCGCTCGAGGCGCGCGTACAGCTCGACGCTAGCCTGTGCGAGCGGCTCGTCGTTCATGAGGCCGAGGACGTCCTCGCGCAGTTGCCCCGGCTTCTGAACGAAGTCCTCGAAGCTCTGCGGCGACGACGTCAGTGTCGCGACGAAGGCGTCTATGCCGTCAATAGCAGACTGGATCTTCGCTGCCTCTGCCGTGTCGCCGGGTTTGAGCGCGGCTTTATCGGAGACGAGGGTCACTCGCACGTCGTGCAGGGCGTTGAGCATCACGTCCACCCGCCCGAGAAGGTTGTAGACGCGCTTTTGCTGTTCGAACTGCGCCTGGTACTCCTGCGGCGTCGTGCTCGAGAGCGGATCGGCAAGCTTGACGAGCGGGAAGCGATACGTCTTGCCGTCGAGGTGAAAGAGCATGACGTACCGGCCGGGCGGCAGCGCCGGCCCCGAGTCCGGGCCGCGGAAGAAGAAGGGGGCGCTTTCGTAGCGGGCCGGCCCGTCGATCGTGAAGTCGTAATCGAACCCGTTCTTGCCTTCGCCTCGGCTCAGCCAGTACGACGTGCCTTCCTCGCCGGTGAAGACGTCGTGCTCGCCCTCGATGTGACGCAGCAAGTGTCCGTGCAGGTCGTACACGTCAATCGTCGGCCGCTTCTTGGCCTGTTGCGGGAGCCAGTAGTACAGCGTCGCAACGGCGCCGCCGTTGCCCAGAAGGTTCGCGCCGGGCTGCTGCCCGGTGAAGTCGGTGTAGTTGCCCTCGCTGTCGCGGTAGTTCGTGAGGTCGATCGCGGGGCGCGGGCCGATCACGAGCGGCGAGGAGGGGCTCGTGCAGGCGGACTGCTGGACCGGGCGGATGTCGTCCATCACCCAGATGGCGCGTCCGTGCGTCGCGACGACGAGGTCGTCGAACTGCGGCTGGAGGCGAATGTCGCGCACTTCGACGGCGGGCAGATTGTTCTGAAAACTCTGCCAGTTCGCGCCGCCGTCGCACGAGATCCGAACGCCGCGATTCGTGCCGGCATAGACGATGTTCGAGTTGGCGATGTCGGGACGCACCGCGCGCACGTACTCGCCGGCCGGGATGCCGTTCGTAATCTTCTGCCAGTGCGCACCGTAGTCGTGCGTGACGTAGATATATGCGGCGTCGTCGCCCATGGCGTGGCGGTCGGCCGAGACGTACGCCGAGCCCTCTCGCAAGGTCGAGGGCGCAACCGTTTCGACGGCGCTGTCTACGGGAAGGCCCGGCGGCGTCACGTTGCGCCAGTGGGCCCCTCCGTCTTGCGTGAGATAGACGAGTCCGTCGTCGGACCCGGTCCAGATCTCGCCGTGCCGGCGTGCCGAGGTTTCGATGTCGAGAATCGTGCCGTAGTTTTCGGCGCCCGACTCGTCGTGCGTCACCGAATTCTTGGAAACTTGCTGTTTTGACTTGTCGTTGCGCGTGAGGTCGGGGCTGATCGCTTTCCAGTGCTTGCCGCCGTCGCTCGTCTGGAAGAGCACGTTGGCTCCGATGAAGGCGATCCGCGGGTCGTAGGCAGCAAAGGCAATCGGCGACTGCCAGTTGAATCGGTAGCGCGCTTTTGCCAGGACGAAATCTTCCTGGGCGCGCGCGCGGTACGGCCGCACGTTCGTGGATTCGTGCGATATGCGGTCGTACACGACGATCTCGCCGTTCTGCGAATCCGCCCAAATCAAGCGCGAGTTCGTCGGGTCGGGAACGGCCCACTCGCCGTCGCCTTCGGTTACCTTGAACCAGTCGCGGTTGGTGATTCCGTCGAGGCTGCCGGTGAACGAGGGGGCGCAGTAGGCGTTGTTATCCTGCAAGCCGCCGCAGACGAGGTAGGGCGTCGTGTTCGATAGCCCGACGCGGTAGACTTGGGCGATCGCGAAGTTGCGCGCATTCGCCCAGATCGAGCCGCCGTTCGTCGAGATCGCGATTCCGCCGTCGCCGGCTAGCGCCATTCGGTTGCCGTCGGAAGCAATCCACATGTCGTGCAGGTCGGGGTGCACGCCGAACGCCGAGAGGTTGAACTTCTCGCCGGCGTTGTACGAGATTGAAAGCAGCATGCTCAGCGCGTAGACGGTTGAGGGGTCGGTGGGCGATACGCGCAGATGCGAGAAGTAGAAGGGGCGCTGGTTTGCCAGCGAGTCGCTGCTGACGAGCTTCCACGTGACGCCGGAGTCGTCGGAACGCCAGAGAACGCCGTTGGCCGACTCGACGAGCGCGTAGATGCGGTTCGGCTGCGTGGGAGCAATGGCCAAGCCGATGCGCCCGATCGGCGCGGATGGAAAGCCGTTGCCGCTCACTTGGGTCCACGTTCGACCGCCGTCGCGGGAGCGATAGAGCCCGTCGTCCCCGGTTCCGCCGCTCTCGAGCGCCCACGGGCGGCGCAGCACGTGCCACATCCCGGCGTAGAGGACGCTCGGATCCTTCGGATCCATCGCCATATCGCTCGCGCCGGATTGTTCGGAGAGGTAGAGCGTCTTGCTGAAGCTCGCGCCGCCGTCGAAGGAGACGTAGACGCCGCGCTCGCTGCTCGGCGCGAACACGTCGCCCAGCACGCCGACGACGATGTGTTTGGGGTCGCTGGGGTCCAGGAGGATGCGCGAGATGCCGGGTGCGTTTGCGAACGCGACGGCGTGCCAAGAGCGGCCCCCGTCGGTCGAATGGTAGAGCCCGCGCTCCGGAATGACGTCGTTGCGCGGATTGGTTTCGCCCGCGCCGACCCAGACGTCGGCGTCGTTTGCGGGATTAACGGCGATGGTTCCTACGGAGCCGAGGTGGATGAGGTCGGAGACGTTCTGCCACGACGTGCCGCCGTCGGTGCTCTTCCAGACGCCGCCGTCGGCGGTGCCGGCATAGTACAGCAGCGAGTTCGTGTTGCTGCCCGCGACCGCGGTCGCGCGGCCTTCCGGCAGCGCAGGCCCGAGCGCGCGCCAGCGCATTTGTGCGATCGGCGCGTCGTCCGCGCGTGCGGCGAGCGGCGCGGCCAGCGAGAGCGCGCAGGCCGCGAGCAGGGCGAGTCTCCAACCCATCGCGCTAGTTGCCTTCGTCCTGGACGACCTTGCCGTCAATCTTTACCAGGGCGCTGACGTCCTTGCTCTGGGTCATCAGCCAGGTCCCGTTCTCGAGCTTCCAGGTGTCCTGGGCGCTTTGGTTCACGTCAATATCGTGGTTGCCGTCGGGAGCCTGAATCTGCCCGGCGACTTTCGCCGAAACGACGGCGACGACCGTGGTCGCGTCGGAGAGGGTCGTGGAGTCCACCGTGTTCGTGCAGGTCGTGAGATGCAGCTGCTTCATCTGCTGCTTTTGCTCGGCGATGAACGCATCGCGCTGCGTCTGCTTGCCTTTGAAGTCCACCTGAACGAAGTCGGGTGCGAGCACGGCGGAGGCCGCCGCCATGTTGGCATCGGTCGGGGTCAGCGCGGCGGTGCAGTTGATCTGGTACGCGGCGGCGATCGCCTTCTGGGCGTCGTCGGGAATGGCGGCGGCGCCGGCCGCCAGAGGAAGGGCGATGGCCGCACAGAGCAGCGCGCCTGCGATCTTGTAATGCATGGAAGGAGCCTTTCTTCGGGCGGGTTCTCCCCGGTGGTACCGGCGAGGGATTGATTGTGTTTCGCTTTTTGGGCCGCCGAGGGAGGCTAACGCGCCGCGCGAAAGAGACCCCGAACCATTTCCCGCTACGAGTAGGAGGCCTTATTATGCGTTCTTTCATGCTCTCGGGCGTTATCGCGGCGGCGCTCGCCGTCGCCCCGTCCGTATCTTTGGCAGCCTCGCCGGCGTGGACGCCGGCAACCGCAACGAACATCACCGCCGGCGCCGGGCATTCGAACTTCATGATCCACGCCTCGGTGACGCTGCCGCAGTCCTGCTACGCGGCGCGGATCCGTTCGACGCCCATCTCCCTGCACTCCCCGCGCGAGTTCTACGTCGAGCAGATGGGGCCGTCGTCGCCCTGCACGAAGCCGACGAACAACTACACCTGCACGGTCGTGAGCCCGGCCTTCCCGCTGCCGATCCCGCAGAGCATCGAGGTGCTCTCCAAGGGCCAGAAGACGAAGGTCCACGTGGCCGCGCACGAGCCCGCGGCAACCCCGCCCGTTTGCAGTAACGGCTAGCCGGTAACGCCCGCTCGGCCGGCACGTCAGACGCCGAGCGGGTATGCCTCCTCGCCATGCAGCTCGATGTCGAGGCCGCGCTCTTCTGCGGCCTCGTCCACTTTCACCGGCGTCACGAGGTTGATGAGCGCGAGCGCAGCGTAGGTAAAGACGAAGGCCCAGGCACTGCAGAGCGCCGCCGCCGCGAACTGCTTGCCGAGGAACGCCGGGTTGCCGCGCAGCAGCCCGTCGGCCCCGTTCGGATTCCAGAGCGTGGACGCGAAGACGCCGAGCAGCACGATGCCCAGGAAGCCGCCCACGCCGTGGACGCCCCACACGTCGAGCGCATCGTCCCAGCCTAGCCGGTTCTTCAGCGCGACCGCGGCGTAACAGACGAGGCCTGCCGCCAGGCCGATGACGACCGCCGTCGTCGGCGAGACGTATCCGGCCGCCGGCGTGATCGTCGCAAGGCCCGCGACGGCGCCGGTGAGCAGGCCGACGAACTTCGGCTGGCGTCCACGCGACCACTCGACGAGAAGCCACGCGATCGCGGCAAACGATGCGGCGACGTCGGTATTCAAGAACGCCGAAGCCGTCACGGCATCAACGCGCAGTTCGGAGCCCGCATTGAAGCCGTACCAGCCGAACCAGAGCAGGCCGGTGCCCAGCGCGATGAGCGGAACGTTGTGCGGTTTGTTTTCCATCACGTGGCGCCGCCCGACGTAGAGCACCGATGCCAGCGCAGCAAAGCCTGCCGACGCGTGGACGACGATGCCGCCCGCGAAATCCAGCACGCCCCACTTTGCCAACATTCCGTCCGGGCTCCAGAGCATGTGGACGAACGGGAAGTAGACGAAGATCAGCCAGAAGGTCAGGAACCAAAAGTACGCCTTGAACGTGACCCGGTTGGCGAACGCGCCGGTGATGAGCGCGGGGGTGATGATCGCGAACATCATCTGATACGCGATGTGCACGACGAGCGGAATGCCGGCGTCGTTGCCGGTGAACATCGTGTGCAGCGTCACCCCGTTCAAGAAGGCGTAGGTCGCCGGATTGCCGATGATGCCGTGCCAATCGGGGCCGAAGCTCTCGGAGTAGCCGAAGGCGAACCAGAGTACGGTCGTCCAGCCCAGCGACATGAAGCTCTGCATCATGATCGTCAGCACGTTCTTGCGTTGAACCAAACCGCCGTAGAAGAAGGCGAGCCCCGGCGTCATCAGCATGACCAGGCTCGCACAGAGCAGCATGAATCCGGTGTTGCCGACGTTGACGGCGATGGGCGCGGCGCTCATAGGATATCCCTCCGTTTCGATGCGATGGGAAGCCGGCTGTTCCGGCGCCCTTTGCCGCCTAGCGCCGGTTTACCCGCTTGGGGGAGTGCGCGGGTGCGCGGTTCCTACTGCAGGATGTTGATGGTGCGGGCGGCGACGACCGCGATCGTCACGAGCGAGACGCTGCTCTGAATCATAACCAGTATTTTCGCGCGCGCCGAGAGCGGCATCGCCTCGGTGGGGCTGAACGCGGTCGAGGTCGTGAAACCGAGGAACAGGTAGTCCACGATGCCGGGATGCCAGCCCGGCGGCACTCTATCCGGGTTCTCCAACGCCGGAAAATCGAAGTCAACGTAGCCGGCGCCGCCGCGGGCCCGCGCGTCTGGGCCGCCGCGGTCTATCAGCCAGTAGATGAGCGTGAAGACGAACATGTTGCCGCCCCAGATCGCGATGGACGTCACGAAGAGCGTGGTGGGGTCCATCGTCTTGGAGTTGGTCACGAGGTTGTAGACGACGACGAGCAAGTTCGCGGTGTTGAGCACCAGCGCTGCGCCGGTGGCAGCGAACATGCAGATGCGCTCGACGGTTCGCCAGAAGGCAGCGCCTTTTGCGATCCACGCCGCGATCATCGGCACGATCATGACGGCCGCGCCGACTTCCGGAGCCCACCCCGGTCCGAGGCGGTAGCGGTCCGGCAGCAGACGCTCGATGGCGACGATGGCGAGGATGACGAGTGCGGCCCCGATTCGCGACGAGGCTGGAGCCTGTCTCATCGCCGGTCCGCTGCGCTGCGCCATGTGCCGGGTTCTGCGCGGTCGCGCTCGGCTTTCCTCCAATGCCGTGCAGGCTCTTTCACCGGTGCTGGAGGAAGTGCCCGGGGACGCCCGCTCATTGAAACGCTAACGAGGAGTCACAACCGATGAAGAACGCTTCCATTGGGCTCGTAATTGCCATTGCCGCGGCGATCGCCTCGCGAACAAGATGTCCGAGTGCGGGATGATCCCGTAATCGGATGAACCCCGTGATGAACTCCGTATGGTAGAGTCGCTCGTGCGGTTGTGGGTGCTTCGCGGTGCTACGCTCGTCGAGACGATCTCCGCGGTCATCGTAATTGGGGCTGCGCTGCAGGCGACCTGGCGTGCAGCCCTCTCGATCGGGAAACCCGGCCTCGGCGCAAACTTGGTGCCGATCCGGCGGCGCTTGAGTGAATGGCTCGTGCTGGCGCTGGAGATCCTCATCGCTAGCGATATCATCCGAACGGCCGTTTCGCCCTCGTGGGTAGAACTCGGGCAACTGGCGGCGATCGTCGCCCTGCGCGTGGCGATAGACTACACGCTGTTGCTGGGCGCGAAGGAAGAGTAAGCTAGACGTTCGCGTCCATGAACGTCGCCGAACTGCTATGGCTCGTTGCGAACGGCGCGCACTCCGCGAAGCCGAACGAACGGTAGAGTGCGTAGGCTGCCGGCAGCCGGTCGCGATCGGTGTCGAGTACGACCCGGCGGTAGCCTCCTTGCCGCGCGAACGCGAATACCGCGGCGACGAGCGCCTTCGCGGCGCCGAGTCCGCGGCATTCTTCGCGAACGAATAGCCGGAGCAGCTGCACCGTGCGCGCGTCCACCGGTACCGCCGCCACGCAGCCGGCCGCCGCGTCCTCGGTTATCGCCAAAAATGCGGCATTAGGCGCGCCGTAGGCGCGGCGCAGTGCGGTCACGGCGGGGACGCTGCCGTGGCGCAGAATTTCGGGCAGCGCCGCTTCGTACGCGACGAGCAGATCGTGCAGACGTTCGTAGTCGGCATCGAGCGGCAACGCAGATCACTTCCACTACACGGCACCTCCGAGGTGGCCGGCGCCGCCGAGGGGAACAGCCCACACGATGACGGTACGGCCGCTGCCCCTTTTCGCCGCGCTCGCTTTGCTCGCATTCGCGGGCTGCTCTTCGAGCGCTTCGACCGCGGGCGCAGCCGGCGTAAATCCTCCGGCGCCGGCGAGCCGCATCTCGCACGGCACGGCGAGCGGTAAAATCTCACACATAGTCGTCATCATCCAGGAGAACCGCAGCTTCGAGAACTTCTTCGCCGGATATCCGGGCGCCGACGCCCCGATGAGCGGCTATGCCGGCAGTCAGAAGGTCCCGCTCAAGCCGATCTCGTTCGATGGTCCCGATCTCGAGCATTCGTGGAAATCTTCGATCGGCAGCTGGGACAACGGCAAAATGGACGGCTTCAATCAGTTCGGCACGCCGTCGGATCCGACCGCGGGATACGTCTACGTGAAGCGCTCGCTCGTCAAACCGTACTGGGATATGGCCAAGCAGTACGTGCTCGCAGATGCAATGTTCCCAACGGAGTTCGGCGGAAGTTTCACCGGACACCTGACGCTCGTCGCCGGCACCGACGACTTGTCGAAACGCAAAGCCGAAGTAGACGTGCCGACGCTGCCCCCCGACGACTGCGACGCGGCTCCGGGAACCAAGAGTTCGTACTTGACCCCCGATCGCGTGGAGCACGCGTCCAAAGGCCCGTTCCCCTGCTTCAATCAGTTCTCGACCATCGCGCAGGTGCTCGACGCGGCGAGCGTGTCGTGGAAGTACTACGCGACCGAACTCGTCGGCGCGGGCATGTGGGAGCCGTTCGAGGCGATCAAGTACGTTCGCTACGGCTCCGATTGGGATTCGCACATCATCGCGCCGCAGACGACCGTCTTGAGCGACCCGGGCAACGATCAGCTCGCCTCGGTCAGTTGGGTCTCGCCGAGCGTTCAGGACTCCGACCATCCGGAGTCCAAGAGCGATCGCGGACCGTCGTGGGTCGCGTCGGTCGTCAATGCGATCGGCGAGAGTCCGTACTGGGACTCGACGGCGATCGTCGTATTGTGGGACGACTGGGGCGGCTGGTACGACGATGCGCCGCCGCCCCAGTTGGACTATCGCGGCCTGGGCATCCGAGTTCCGTGCATCGTCATCTCGCCGTACGCGAAGAAGAAGTACGTGGATCACACGCAGTACGAGTACGGCAGCGTCCTGCGGTTTATCGAGGAGACCTTCAGTCTTCCGAACATCGGGCCGGTTTCGAGCGGCTACACCGACGGTCGCGCCACCTCGCTCGACAACGCATTCGACTTCAATCAGAGCCCTCGTCCGTTCGTCCCGATCAAGTCGAAATATGCGATGAAAACCTTCCTCCGAGAACCGCCCTCGCACGCCCCGGTGGACACGCAGTAGCGAGCGCTTAGGGCAACAGCCGCTCCTGCACGACGGCCGTGCGGGCCACGGCGGAGTCCGAGAACGGCAGCGGCCAAATCCGCCCGGCGTTCCATGCGTCGGCCTCGTCCGTGTAGTGGCCGGAGCCTGGTTGGCCCGACTCGCCCTGCGGCAGCGTGATCCCGCCCTCATCCCAGTTGCCGGCTTCCCAGACGGCGTGGAAGCTCTGCGTGTGGTTGCCGTCCTGCACGTGAATCGTATACGCATCGCCCAAGCCGGGCAGCGTCGTTCCGTTGAGGAACGGGATGCCTAGCGAAGCGAACGCGTGCAGCACGGTGACGGCGCCCGCCACTCCCCAGGGCGCCGGCGAAGGCATGGGAATGCCGCGCAGTGCGCGCGCCGCGCTCTGCGGCGTCGCCAGCAGCGAGGGCATGCGTCCGTTGTGCCGCCGGGTGAGCGCCATGCGCAGGTGCGCGACGACCGTAGCGGTGGTAGAGTCGGCGGACATTCTTCCGTCCCATTGTGCGAGTGCCTGAGCCAGCGCCGGATCGTCGGAGCGCACCGCCGGCGCGAGGTCGCGCGCGAGTTCGAGTTCGGGCAGGGAGAGCGCGTCCATCTGCATCTGCGCGAAATAGGCGACGTCGTATACCTTGCGCGCGCGCAGGAGTTCTGCGATGCGGTAGGCGCGGTAGGGCGCCGCGAACTGCGGGCCGAGCACGAGCGGATAGGTTGGTCCGTACATGCGGTTGTTGGCGGTCCAAACGATCGCGTCTCTCGAGGGCGCTACCTTGGGGAGCTTCGCGAACGGCACGTCCGGGTAGGCGTCGCGCAGATCGGCGGCCGGATGAATCCAGCGCGCGCGCACCGGATCGTTTGGGATTGCGCCTGCCAACACGTACGCGGCGCGTCCGCGCACGTCGGCGAGGGCAAAGTTCTGCGTCGGTCCCGGGTATCGCGCGAGCGCGGCCGTCGCCGCCTCGATGGAGCCGGCTCGATCGAGCGCGACGAACGTCGCGGCCGGCGAGACGGGGTGCTCGTACGCATCCCAGCGCACCAGCAGGAAGCGTCCGCGCTGCGTCGTGACGCCGAACAGTGCGGGCGTGCGATAGTAGCGCGCGCTCTCATCGGCGTGAAAACGCACGTGAAAGCGTTCGGTCTGCCACCAGCGCGGATCGAGCCTCGCGGGCGGATCGTAGACCGAGAGCGAGGTGACGGTGCCGTTCGTCGCAGCCCATGCGATGCGCTCGTTGTGACCGAGCACGACGCCCGGTGCGCCGGGGAAGGTCGCGCCGGCTGCGTGAAATCCCGGCGCGCGCAGATCCACCAGATACCACACGCCGGGAATCCGCAGGCCAAGGTGCGGATCGTTGGCGAGCAGCGCGCGCCCGCCCGCGCCGTGCGCGGCTCCGGCGGCCCATTCGTTGCTGCCGATCGGCGCGCGCAGGTCCCCCAGTGCCGCGACGAGTTTGGAGAACCGGCGTTTGCAGCGCGGGCCCGGCGCCATCCCCGCGAGGCCCATCGTCACGGGCGCGTCGTAGCAGGGATCGGTGAGTGGAAAGCGCGCGTTCAGAAGCGCCGTACCGCCCTTGCGCATCGCCTCGTCGCGCGGCGCGATCGCGTCCCAATCGTCGGTGAGATCGAGCACCGTCGCCATGGCGACGGCGAGGGAGTCGGTCGGGCTCCACGTTTTGGGGCGATAGGCCAGCAAACGAAACTCGACCGGCAGCGGTTCCCGTGCGATCGCGGCGTTGACGCCGTCGCTGAAGGCCGTCAGCGCGGCGCGCTCGCCGGCGTCCATTTGCAGCCATTGGGCGCGGACGATCGCGGCGACGGGCACGGCTCGCTCGGTACGATCGCTTTCCAGCGCCGCCGCTCCGAAAACCTCGGCCAACTCTCCGAGTACGAAGCGGCGCAGAAGATCCATCTGAAAGAGGCGATCGGCGCCCTCCACGTAGCCTTGGGCGAAGAAGAGATCGTGTGCGTTGGACGCGACGATGTGGGGAACGCCGCGATCGTCGCGCAGCACCGTCACCGGCGACGTCAGGCTAAGGCCGGATATCGCGCCGCCGTACTGCGCGTGGGCTCGCATCCCCGCGCCGACGTAGATGGCGAAGAGCGCCGCGCCGATCGCCAGAACCGCCGCCAGGAGGCCCGCCAGGCGCAGCGCGAGTTTCACCGCTACTCAGGCATCTACGAAGACGTCGTCGCCCGCAACGTCCACGGGGAAGGTCATGAGCGGAAATACCGCCGGAAGCGTGAGCGCTTCGCCCGTTCGCACGTCGAACGTGGCGCCGTGCCGGGGGCAGACGACGCATTCGCCCTCCAGCTCCCCTTGGTCGAGCGGCGCGCCGTCGTGCGTGCAGACGTCCTCGATCGCGTAGATCGTCCCTCCGGCATTGCAAAGGAGTATTTCGGTCGAATCCACGACGACGCGCAGCGTCGTGCCGGGGAGTATTTCGGAGACCTTAGCGACGCGGTGCCTGCTCATCGGGCCGCCTTTCGCCCTCGCTTCCCGTGTCTCCCCGACCAAGCGAGCGCCCTTCCCAAATCGGCCGAGATGATTTAGGCTGTTCGGATGAACCGTCTGAACTTCGTCCGCATTCCGCTCTGCCTTTGCGCGGCCGTCGCATTCCTAGCAGGCTGCGGTGCGCAGTTCCCGGCGTCGAACGGCCTTCTGCCTGCCGCCGGTCAGTCCGGGAAGCCTGCACCGAAGGGCGGCGCGCTGCTCTACATTTCGGATACGTTGACGAGCGACGTCTACGTCTACTCGTATCCGAAAGGAAAGCTCGTGATGACGCTCCAGGATTTCAGCGTCCCGGGCGGAGAGTGCGTGGATGCCTCCGGCGACGTGTTCGTCGCGAATACCGGCGACAGCGATATCGTCGAGTACGCGCACGGCGGAAAGACGCCGATCGCAAAACTCAAAGATCCGGGCTTCTTTCCGGTCGGATGTTCGGTGGACCCCAAGAGCGGAAACCTGGCGGTAACGAACTTCCCATTAAACGGAAGCGGCCAAGGCGACGTCGTCATCTACGATCGAGCGAAGGGACGGCCCAAGCATCACTACGCCGATGCCGTTATGGCCGACATGCTTCTATGCAGCTACGACGGATCCGGCAACCTGTTCTTGGATGGACTCACCAGCGCAAGCGCGTTTGCATTCGCGGAACTGCCTAAGGGCGGCTCGAAGCTGACCGACATCACGCTCGATCGGAGCATCGCAAGCGCCGGCGGCGTCGAATGGGACGGCACGTACGTCGCCGTGGGCGACCAGTCCACGAGCACGATCTATCAGTTCTCGATTAGCGGAACCAGCGGAACGGAACGAGGCTCGACGCAGCTCTCGGGAGCGACGCAGATCTTTCAGTTCTGGATTGACGGCAGCAAGCTGATCGGTCCCGATGCCGGCGCGGCCGATGCCGGCATATGGAACTATCCCGCCGGCGGCGCTCCGGTGAAGACCATCGCGGGACTTTACGCCCCGCTCGGTGCCGTCATTAGCCGGTAGACGCGCCTACTCGTAGTCGGGCGCGAAGTAATCCTGTTGCTGGCGCATGAAATACTTGGGCGGCAGCGGCGCCTTGATGTGAACGAACGCTCGGGCCTTTTGCGAGAAATCGAAGCAGTCCGCGGCGGGCGAGGTCGCACGCTTATCGGCGTCGGCAAGCTGCGGGAGGCCCCAGAGATCCTCGGCGAAGCGTAGAACGCTCGCCGTTTCGTACTGCACGTGCGAGACGAAGCCGTGCTTTGCGTACGGCGAGATGACCAGCAGCGGCACGCGGAAGCCGAGGCTGTCCGCGCCTTTATAGGGAGGCGGGACGTGGTCGTAGAGACCGCCCCAGTCGTCCCACTGCACGAAGATAGCCGTCGAATCCCAGAACTTGCTCTCCCCAACGGTGTTCACCAGCGCCGCGACCCACGACGGGCCGTGGCCGCCGGGGCAGTTCACGTGATCCGAGTCGCTGCAGATCGGCGTGATCCAGGTGAAGTTCGCGAGTTTTCCGGCGCGCACGTCGGTGATGAACTTCCAGTTCGGCGATATGACGTCTTTCTTCCAATCCGGGCCGTCGTAGATGTGTTTGACGGCCTGATAGCTCGACCAGACCGCACCCGCGCCGCTGTCCCGGCTGCCGTACGTGCTCGCATAGAAGCGCCACGAGAGATGCGCGTTGTCGAGTTCGTCGCCGAGCGTTTGATAGTCGAAGCAGGCCTGCTGGGAGGGCCCGTACTGGTTGCGGTCCTTCGTGATCGTGTCCACCGTATCGAACTTGCCGCCTCCGCAGCCCCAGTCGCCGTCGGGCAGATCTACGCTGCTCTGCGCCTGCGCGGCGATGACGTACTGGTGCGCGACGAAACTCTCGTCGAGCTGCGATTGGAACATCTTGTCCGCCAGCACCCACTGGTGCGCCATGTCGAAGTACGGCCGCGACTCGTCGTGCGGGACGTACACGTACTCGGGATGCGTTAGGCTGCGCGGATACCCGTACGCGAGCTCGTTGTCGAAGCCGTCCATCCGGCAGTCGGTACCCGGTAGCTTCCCCGTGCCGTTGCACGCGGCAAACATCGCGGTGGCCGAGTGATCGATCACGTAGAACGCCGCCAAGCCGACCGGCTGGAGCTGGATCGTGTTCCCTTTGGAGTCTTTTCCTTTGGAGACCGTGTCGGCGCCGGGATAGCCTTGGAAGAGATTGTCGAAACTGCGGTTCTCCTGGACGATGTAGATCACGTGCGTGATCTTGCTCGCTCCGGTTCGAGAGAGCGCCTGCATCGCGGTGTCGCTCTGCATGTACGGCAACGGCGACGCCGCCCGCAGCGAACAGCTTGCAAGGGCCAAGGCGAGCGGCAACGCTGCCGCGCGAGATGCAGCGCTTGAGTTCATGCTCGCCACTATGCCGGGGCCTAAGCTGGGTCCTCCTACGGCGTCGTACGTTTGCGTACGGTTGAGCCGCTACGATGCATGCATGGTCTTTCGCCTCCGCGCGCCGGGGCAGTTGCTTCGATGGTGCTGATCACGTCCGCGATGCTGGCGCTCGACTCGCTCGCGCGAGCCGTCGAGCGGGTCGAGCCGCTACCCGAGCCGGAGGAGGCGCCGCAGGCCGATCAGTGCGGCATCTCCTCGTCGAGCAGCCCGAAGTAGTGACCCAACTCGTGAATGACGGTCTCGCGGACCTCGTGCACCGCCTCCGCCCGCGTCCGCGTCGCACGGTTGATCGGGCCGCGGAAGATGGCGATCTCGTCGGGCAGCAGCGGGGCGTCGTGCGTCCGCGCCGTCAGCGGCACGCCACGGTAGATTCCCAGCAGCTCGGAGTCGTCGCCCGGGTCCCGGAGGCTCTCGAGGTCCTCGGAGTTCGGTTCGTCTTCCACGGCGACGACGACGTTTTCGACGAGGGCGGCAAAGCGTTCGGGGAGCGAATCGAGGGCCTCCTCGACGACGCGTTCGAACTCGTCCTGCGTGAGGTCTTCTCGGGGCGTCACGCCGGATTTTTCTTCCCCGCGGGCGAAGCCTACTGCCGATGGACGATGCAAAGAGGCTCGCCGCCGCGCTGAACGCGCTGACGAAATCTCCGCAGTTCTCCAACTCGAAGGCCCGAGCCGCGGCCCGCGGCGAGCCGGCGGTGAACTGGCCCGCGACCAAGGGCCTCAACGCCGACTTCAATCCCGAGGTAGACGGCTTCGAGTCGTTCGTGATGAACGACGGCAGCATGTGTGCGTGGGCTCCCGGACAGTTTCGTTACGTCGGGCAGGCGCGGCGATGAACGCGCGCTCGCTGGCCCTCCTCCTCTGCACGGCTGCGATGCTCGCCGGCTGCGGCGCACCGCAGGCGGGGATCGGCGTTCCGCCGCTCGCGCGTGCGAGCGAACGTCTCGGAAGCGGCGCCGAGCAGGTTTTGTATGCGTTCACCGGCGGGAACGACGGCGGCGATGCGGCCGGCGCGGTGCTCGTGGATGCGAAGGGCAATCTGTACGGAACGACCGTGGTGGGCGGCGCCTTCGCCTGCGGCACCGTCTTCGAACTGGCGCCGCAGACCGGCTCTCGCTGGCGCGAGAGCGTCCTGCACGATTTCACGTGTCTCTCCGACGGAAAGAATCCGTATGGCGGCGTCGCCTTCGACGCGCACGGGCAGCTCGTCGGCACGACCGTCGCAGGCGGTTCGGGCGGCACGTGCGCCGGCGACGGCTGCGGCGTCGTCTTCGCTTTGACGAGTTCCGGAGAGAGCGTGCTCCACAACTTTACCGGCGGCCAGGATGGGTTCGGCCCCGGCGGAGCGGTCGCGTTCGACTCGCACGGAAACGCGTTCGGGACGACTCCCGACGGCGGCGCCGGATACGAAGGCGTGATCTACGAGATCGTATCGGGCAAACAGAACCGCGAACTCGTCCTGCATGCCTTCACCGGCGGCAGCGACGGCGGAGTCGGCTCGCTGGGCGCGCTGCTCTACCATGGCGGCGACTTCTATGGCGTCACCGAAATCGGCGGCGCGAACGGCGCGGGAACCGCATTTAGGCTTTCGCGTTCCGGAAATCGCTGGAAACTCAAGACGCTCTACGCCTTTAAGGGGAGCCCGGACGCGGCCTCGCCGTACGGCGGCTTAATCGCCGGCCCATCCGGCCGGCTCTACGGAACGACCTACTACGGCGGCCGCGCCGGGCAGGGCGCCGTCTACGAACTCGTCCCGAAAGGACGGCGCGGATACGGCGAGCGCGTGCTGTACAGTTTCAAGGGCGGCAGCGACGGGAGCTCGCCGACGAGCACGCTGACGATCGGCAAATCCGGCACGCTCTACGGAACGACGTCCGCAGGCGGAGGCTCGTGCGGGTGCGGAACCATTTTTAGTCTGAATCCGGCAAACGGGAAGGAACGCGTGCTGCATGCGTTCGCCGGCGGCGACGACGGCGCGTATCCGTACTACGGGCTTACACCGGGTGCGAACGGTGAGTTCTACGGCACGACCGTCGCCGGCGGCGCGTCGAATCAGGGCACGCTCTTCGAGTTCGTACCTTAGCGGGGCGGATCGGGCCAGACGCCCGACTGGGCTGCGTTGAGGATGTCCACGTTGAAGGGGAGCGCGAGGTAGCGTTCGCGATCCTCTCGTTCGAGAGCGTCCGCACCGCGCTGAAGAATCGCCTTCGCCCGTTCGAGTTGCCGCGCGGCTTCACGAGACTTTCCGGCGAGGTGCAGCACCTGTGCGGCTGCCCAGTAGCAGTACGTCGGCCAATCGGCGCCGCGCACGATCGCGTCGTCGTCGGCAAGCAGGCGCGCGACCGCGTCGAGTGCGGCCGGGAGGTCCCCGGCGTTCGCGTGCCAGATCGCGCTTGCGGCCAGCGTCGCGCTCGACCAGACGAGAGACTCCGAGCGCGAGCGCACGCCGAACGACTCGTCCGCGAGCTCGATCGCGCGCCGATAGTTCCCGACCGCACCTTCGGCCATCGCTAGGTTCTCCAGCATGGAAGCTTCCAGCAATCCGAAGCCTTGTCGCCGCGCGTCGCTGAGCCCCTCATCGGCGGCCTTACGCGCCGCCGGCGCGTCGAGCAGACACGCGCTGATGTAGATCCGGTTGGAGAGTCCGCCTAGTCGTCCGCGTTCGTCGCCCGCGCGCGAGAAGAGTTCGATGGCCTGGTCCGTCGCTTGGATCGCGCGATCGAAGAAACCGATCTTCGCCTCGAGCACGGCTTGATTCATGAACTGCGCCGCAGCTCCGATCTTATCCCCGTTGTCGGCGTGCGCTCGCGCGGCTTCGGCAAACTTTTGGCGCGCTTCCGCGATGAGCGCTTCAGATGCCACCATCGCGATACCGAGTCGGCCGAGGGCCTGGGCTTCGGCGGGGCGGTCGCCGAGTTTGACGGCCAGCTCCACGCATCGGCCGGCGAGCGATCTGCAGCGCTCCATGTCGCGACGCTGATACGATACGACCCACGCGCTGCCGACGGCCAAGAGTTCCAGCGCAGGGTCGGCGGCGCGCATGGCGACCTGCGCGGCTTCGTCCAAAAGCGCCCCCGCGGTGGTGAGATTCCCGCGGAATCCTTCGAGCTTGGCGAGAAAGCAGAGCGCTCGCGCGGCGCCGGCTTCGTCGTCGGCCGCGCGGCTGCCGGCCAGCGCCGCTTCGCCGTTGGCGACCGCTTGTACGAGCTCGCCGTGCGTGAGGTCCAGCTTCGCCCGCGCCAAATGCGCCGCCGCGCGCCACGCCGTATCTCCTTCGGGCAGGCTCTCCGCAAGCTCGCGCACGGCCGAGTCCTGCGATTGGAGATCCGTCACGAGCGCGGCGAACTCGATGCGCTGCAAGAGCGTTTCACGGTGAAATTCGGGATCGCCGAGCTCGCGGTCGGCGCGCTCGAGCAAGAGCAGCGCGGCGCCGCGGGAGGCGCTCGTGCCGTGACGAGACTCGATCGTGACCTTCTCGAGCAGCAGTTCCACGCGCCGCCGAGCGTCGAGGTCGAGCTGCAGCGCGCGTTCGCATAGCGCCCGCGCCTCGTGAAGCGCGCCGATCGCGATCGAGCGGCGTACCGCCTCCAGATAGCAGCGCGCCGCGTTTGCGGCGTCGCCGGCACAGTCGTAGTGAGCGGCCAGCGCTGCGGAAAGTTCCGAGAAGCGTTCGGGGTAGAGTTCCTCGAGCACTCGGGCGATTCGGCGCCGGCGAATCGCCGCGTCTTTGGGCGGTATGCTGCCCTCGATCAGGTCGTGCACGAGATTGTGCGTAAAGGCGTATTCGAGGAAGCCGCGTCCGCCCGCTTCGCATACGATACGGCGATCGAAGAGTTCGTCGAGCGCCTCGCTCAGCTCGGCATCGTCCCAAGCACTGGCTTCGCGCAGGGTGTCGCGCGAAAAACGATCTCCGATGCAGGCAGCGATTTCGGCCGCGGTGCGCGCTCGCTCCGAGAGCCGCTCCACGCGCCGCATGACGGCCTCCTGCAGCGATGCGGGCGTCGTCGCGCCGGCGCCGTCCCCGGCGTCCGCGACGATCTGGGCGAGGAAGAGCGGATTGCCTTGCGAAGCCGCGGCGAGCGACTCGGCCGATCTCTCGCGCGCGTCGGGGAGCGCGGCGCGCAGTTCTTCCAGATCGCCCACCGATAGCCGGCTCAGCCACAGGCTTTGCGCTCCAGCGGTCGCGCGCGCCTCGCGGCGCAGCCGGTGAAGCGATTTGAGATACGCCGTCTCTTCCTCGCGATACGTGACGACGATCATGAGCGGCAAGCCGCTGATGCGACGCAGCAGGTACGCGAGCAGTTCGAGCGTGGCGGTCTGCGCCCAGTGCAGATCTTCCAAAACCAGCAGCAGCGGACGCGGCGCGGCCAGCGATGCCAGCGAGCGGAAGACGGACTCGAAGAGCCGGATGCGTTCGCTTTCGCCCTCGAGCCGCGGGACGTCCGGAAGGGCGACCCGCGCGTGCAGTTCGGGCAGCAGCGTTGCGACGCAGGCCAGCGCGATGCTCGGTTTGAGCGAGGCTACCAGCGGAAGCGCCGAACGCATGGCCTCGACGATGCTTTCGTATGGAACGGCTTCCGGGCGCGCCGGTCGTTCCGGCGAGCACGCGTCCGCCGCGGTCTTCGACCGCGCGGGCAAACTCCAGGACCAAGCGCGACTTGCCGATGCCGGCTTCGCCGCCGACGAACGCGCAGGCGCCGTGGCCGCCCGCCGTACGGCTCCAGATTTCGAGCAGACGTTCCATCTCGTCCCGGCGGCCGACGAAAGGAAGCATTGCCGAGCCGCCGGCGTCGAGCGGGCGTTCGTCTTCGGGTGCGTCGTCCTGCGGCGCTTCGTCGCGGGAGATGCGTTCGGCGACCGCCGCCGTCTCGGCCATCGGGCGGACGCCCATCTCGTCGAGAAGACGCGCAGCGAAGGCAGCGTATTCGCGCAACGCTCCGGCGCGGTCGCCGCTGTCGTAGCGCATCGCGATGACGCGCCGCACCACGTCCTCGCGCCATGGGTCTATCGCCAGCACCTTGCGGGCCGTCTCGATGGCCAGCCCGAGGTCGGCGTTGCGGCGTGCCTGCGAGATGCGCTCGCTCAAGCAGCGCATATACGCGTTGCGGTAGCGCTCGCGAATGGTGTCGAGCCACTCGTCGTAGATCTCGGGCAGAAGGTCGCCGCGGTACAGTTCGATCGCTTCGGCCGCGCGGCGGCGATCCGCCGAAGCCGCGGCGAAGGCGTCCACGTCGAGCCTGAGCACGGCCTGCGGATTCCAGGAAATCTTGTCGCCGTCCATCACGACGTACCGCTCCGCGGGCCGCGGCAAGATCTTCGGAAGCTCGCTGAGCGTCGCGCGTAGTTTGGCGCGCGCGGCGGCCTCCTCGTCGTCGGGGTAGAGCAAAAAGGCCAGGTACTCGCGAGAGACGGCGCCGCCGCGGTGCAGCAAAAGGTAGGCCAGCACCTGCAGGGTCTTACGGGGGGTCGCCAGGCGAACGGGCACGCCGTCCACGGCTACCTCCAGATGGCCGAACAGGCGAACGTCGAGGTGCCCGGGCGCGCTAACCGTGGCCATTTTCAAGACCGCTTTCTCGCACGGCGAGGCCCGCTCCCGGCCCCGTGCGTTTCCGTGCGCTCGCCCGGCTACGATGGGGACACGCTACTGTAAAACCATAGGAGATCCACCCTACCATGAACGCATTCACCGCCTCGCTCCGCCCGTTGCCGGCTTTGGCCCTGGTCGCGGGTCTGAGCGCCTGCGCCGGGCAGACGCCCGGCGGCGCGGCCTACACGCCGCAGATGACCTCGGTGCCGGCCTATCGCTCCGCATCCGCGCCGCAGACCGCCCAGCCGGATCATCACCACCACCGCAAGCCGATCGAGGTGTTCACCGCCAATCGCGACGGCGCCGGCATCCTGGGCTTCAGCGTTAAGGCGTCCGGCAACGTCGCGCCGGCCGTGGCAATCTCGGGGTCGCAGACGACGCTCGACTCGCCCGACTCACTCGCGATGGACTCCAAGGGAAACATCTACACCGCCAACGACGGCGGCACGGCAGTCGCCGTCTTCGCAAAGGGCGCCAACGGTAACGTCGCGCCGAAGACCATCATCTCGGGATCGAACACGCAGCTCGGCCCGACGGAAGGCATGTACGTAGACCCGTCCGGCAACCTCTGGGTCAGCAGCTACAGCAGCAACACGCTCGTAGTATTCGGCCCGGGTGCCAGCGGCAACGCGAAGCCGGTTGCCGTTATCGGCGGCAGCAACACGCAGCTTTCGGGTCCGACCGGAATGGCGATGAATTCCCAAGGCCAGATCTACGCCGCGAACATCTACACCGACGCGATCACCGCGTACGCCAAGAACGCAAACGGCAACGTCTCGCCGGTGGCGACGATCGGCGGCAGCAACACCGGTCTGATCAAGCCGTTCGCGCTCGCGTTCGACTCCAACGGCCGTCTGCTCGTCGCGGACGAAGGCGCCGGCATACTCGTCTTTGCCAAGGGTGCTTCTGGCAACGTCGCGCCGGTCGCGAAGATCACCGGTTTGGAGTACCCCACCGGCGTGCTCGCCGATTCCAGCAACCACATCTGGGCGGCCGATTTCTCGGGTAATGCGATCGAAGAGTTCGCAAGCAATGCCAACGGCAACGCGACGCCGCTGCGCACCATCAAGGGCTCGAAGACGACGCTGAGCGCGCCGTGCTTCCTAGTGATGAACTAGGAGCGCGCTCGAGAGGACGGCGGCGGAACCGCCGGGAAGCGCGCTGCTATGAAACTATTCGTACAGCGCGGCCTAGCCGCCGTCCTCATCACTCTTTCTACGACCCTGGCCGCAAGCGCCGCAACGCCGGCACCGGCGCCGACCGCCGCGCCGGCCGAATCGGCTGCCGAGAAGCAGTTCGTTGCATCCGTAACGTCGGATCTCCAGAGCCGCTTCGGCACCACCTCGCAGGCTGCGGCCGCCGGGTACTTCCGCTACACGGGCGAGGATCAGACCGGCGCCATCAGCTGGGTCAACACGAGCCAGTGGCAGAGCGACCAGACGCACCCGAGCCAACTCTGGTACGACGTCAAAGGGCGTCTCATCGGAGCAGACTTCTCGGTGCTGCAGAGCAAGTCGCCGTCGAAACCCTCTCTCTGGGGCGTAGCACCGTCGCGTTGGCTGGATTTCTCGCCGGCGCACGTGCATTTCGCGATCAAGAGCGCGTCGGGACTGAAGTTCGGCGGCGTCGGCGACAAAACGATAGCGAAGGTCGGCGGCTCGGTAGACAATCCCACCGCTGCCGATATCGTAGCGATCGGCAAGCTCAAGCGCTACGGCAAACTGGGGATCCCAGCGCCCAAGAGCGCCTCCGACGTCGCCTTCGTCTTTTCGTTTCCGGCCATCTGGGATCTGCAGGTATGGCTCGTTCCGAATCCGCTGGGCGCCTTCGCCGAACACAATCCGAACGTAACGCCCAGCGCGGCGGCGAAGGATATGGACTAAGCGGCGTCCTTACTCGGTATCCACCGGACGCCGCGTAGGCTTACGGTGGAGGAAGTACGCACGCGAGTACTTCGAGCCGATGGTCTGGAAAGCGCGGGGCGACTGGTTGTAGTCGAACATGTCGGCGATGCTCGTCGTGGTTCCGTCGGTCGTCCCGAGCCGTCCAAGGCCGAACGTATCTTCGATGTAGCGCACGATGCTGCCGAACTCGTAGGTGGTGTTTGAAATCTCCCCGGCCGGAACGTACGGGGAGATGGCGAGCATCGGTACGCGAAATCCGGGGCCGCCCTGGTCGTCGCGCGGCGCCGGCGGCGGAACGTTGTCGTAGAAGCCGCCCCAGTCGTCCCAGACGACGACGATCGCAGTCGAGTCCCAATACTGGCTGTTGCCCACCGCGTTGACGACTTGAGCGACCCAAGAGGGGCCGGTGTCCGACGCGTCGCCCGGATGATCCGAATCCGCACCGTCCGGAATCACCCACGACATATTCGCCAGTTGGCCGTTCGAAATGTCGTTGAAGATGTTCGTCTGCGGCCAGGAGACGTTCGTGCCCCATTCGGGGCCGTAGCGCACCGGCGCGATGACGTCGAACGCACTCCAGATCCCGCCGTCGCCGCCGATCTCCGGCGCGTAATACTTCCAAGAGAGCGAGGCGCCGTCGAGCAGGTCGCGCAAGGTCTTGTAGCTGCTGCCCGAGGACGGGAAGTCGGACGTGCAGGGGAACGGCCCGCCGTCGTGTTTGACTTTAAGGCCGGTCGTGATCAGCGTCGTGCGAGTTCCCGAAGGCGAATCGCATCCCCACGCGCCGCCGGTGTACGCCATGTTATCTATCAGGCTCGCGCTCGAGTCTATCGCGGTGCCGCCGCGGATCAGGTCTTGATGGGCTGGGAAACTCGCGCTGCCTTGCGTCGTGAACATGGCGGCCGCCAAGCCGTATTCCTGTGCCATCGTCCAATACGGCGTGACATCGCTCGGATTGACGTACTGATACGGATAGGTGCCTTCCGTCTGACCGCTCGAGAACCTGATGTTGTTGAAGTTATCCATCGCGCCTTGGTCCCAGCCCGTCAGCCAGCCCGAGTACGAATGGTTGAGATCTTTCTTTACGTACAGGTGCGTCTCGGCGAGGTCAACCGAGACTTGTTTCGTGTGGCCGCTCTTCGTGACGCGGCGCTCGCCGACGGTCGTTCCGTTCGCTCCTGGGAACGTGGCGAAAAGGTTGTTGAGGGTCCGATTCTCTTGGATGATGAGGACGATGTGCTGGATCGGCGTGCTGCCGGCGGCGCGTTTGACGTGCCGGGCGCTGCCGCTTGGGTTGCTCACAAAAGACGACGTCGGTGTCCCGTTGCAAGCGGTGACGCTCAAGGCGAGCGCACATGCGGTGATTGAGAGGAGTAGTTTCAACGCGAAAACCCTCCGGAGAGGAGCTCCAATTAGTAACCGTGAGGTTTCCCTACCTAGCGCTTGCCCCCTGTCGGAAAAGTCGCATCGCTCGGAATCCCGCCAAAATGCGGGGATTCGAGGCGTTATGCCGGCTGCGAAAAGCGCAGCTTGGAACGCTCTTTGGCCTTAGCGATCTCTACCGCGCGATCGCGCGGCGGCGCGTTCGTAACGAGCGAGTCTATCAAATGCGCGCGCGATCCGGGTCACGCTCTCGACCGCGCGCTCGAACGCGGCTTCGTTCGCTTTCGACGGATGCGTGAAGCCGCTGAGCTTGCGAACGAACTGAACCGCCGAAGCGCGAACCTCGTCGTCGGTCGCAGGCGGCGCGAAATTGTAGAGGGTCTTGATGTTGCGGCACACGTCGCTAGCCTACGGCGCCTTCCATTTCCATCTTGACGAGCCGGTTGAGTTCGACCGCGTACTCCATCGGTAATTCCTTGACGAAGAAGTCGAAGAAGCCGTTGACGATCATCGCGACGGCGTCGGCCTCCGAGAGGCCGCGCGACATCGCGTAGAAGAGCTGCTCTTCGCCGATCTTGCTGACGCTGGCTTCGTGTTCGACGGTCGAACGCTGCTCGTGGATCTTCATCGTCGGCTTCGTATCGCTCGACGATTCCTCGTCCATGATCAGCGCGTCGCAGCGGACTCGCGTCTTCGCGCCGACCGCGCCCGCGTGGACTTCTACCAGGCCGCGGTACGTGGTCTTGCCGCCGTGCGCGCTCACGCTCTTGTTCGTGACGACCGAGGTCGTGTGCGGTGCCGCGTGGATGACCTTCGCGCCGGCGTCTTGGTGCTGGCCTTCGCCGGCGAACGCCATCGAGAGAACTTCGCCGCGGGCGCCCTCGCCCATCAGGTAGATGGCCGGGTACTTCATGGTCAGGCGCGACCCGATGTTGCCGTCAACCCACTCGATCGTGGCGTTCTTGCGCGCGATCGCGCGCTTGGTCACCAAGTTGAAGATGTTGCGGTACCAGTTCTGGATCGTCGTGTAGCGTATCGAAGCGCCCTCTTCGGCAATCAGTTCGACGACCGCCGAGTGCAGCGACGAGGTCGAGAACTTCGGTGCCGTGCAACCCTCGATGTAGTGCACCTTCGAACCCTTGTCGGCGATGATGAGCGTGCGCTCGAACTGGCCCATGTTCTCGGCATTGATGCGGAAGTAGGCTTGCAGCGGCATCGCGACCTCGACGCCGGGCGGCACGTAGATGAACGATCCCCCGGACCACACCGCGGAGTTGAGCGCGGCGAACTTGTTGTCGCCCGGCGGGATCACCGTCGCGAAGTATTTCTGAACGATCTCGGGGTACTTCTTGACCGCCGTGTCCATATCGCAGAAGAGCACGCCCTGGTCGTCGAGCGCCTTGCTCGTACTATGGTAGACGACCTCGGATTCGTACTGCGCGGAGACGCCTGCGAGGAACTTGCGCTCGGCCTCGGGGATCCCGAGGCGGTCGAACGTGCGCTTGATATCTTCGGGCACGTCGTCCCAGGAGCGCTCGGTCTGGTCGGTGGACTTCACGAAGTAGTGGATGTCGCCGAAGTCTATCTCGCCGAGCAGGGCCGTATCGCCCCAAGAGGGCATGGGCTTGCTCGTAAAGATCTCGTAGGCTTTCAAGCGGAAGTCGTGCATCCAGGCCGGCTCGTCCTTCATCGAGCTGATCCGCTCGACGATCTCCCGCGTCAGGCCCTTATCGGACTTAAAGACGTAGTTGCTCTCCGAGTCGTGGAACCCGTGGCGGTACTCCTCGATGAGCTCCGAGGGGGAGACGGCTGGGGCTTCGATTTTGACGGCCATTACCCTCAGAGCGTACCCCCCGTAGACCGATATAGTCAAGATAATGAAGTGAGAGCTTGTTTATCCTGTGGAAGGCGCTGGGGAGAAGCCCTTTACAGCAGGGGATGCAGGGGGTATGATGGGCGCCGGTCCTCCTTCTGGAAGGGGGCCACGGTAGGGGAGGCGCGCCCTTTCGCGCCATCGCGGCAAGTCGCTCGCGCACCGCAAAAGCGCCGGCAAGAGCTCGCCGATAGGTCGGGGGACGGGGCTGCATTGCAGCCGCCAGCCGACGCAGTCCGGAGGTGGGATTCCTCAAGGGTCAAGGAGACCTGTAAAAAATTGAAGGCACTCGGCAGGCACATCGTGTGCGAGCTTTCCGGTTGTCACCCCGCGACGCTATCCGATATTGACGGCATTGCCGGCATGATGATCGCGGCGGCGAAGGCCGCCCGCGCGACCGTCATGGAGAGCGCGTTTCATCGGTTCGAACCCCAGGGCGTCTCGGGTACGGTCATCTTGGCCGAATCGCATCTCTCCATCCATACCTGGCCTGAGAAGGGCTATGCGGCGATGGATTTTTACACGTGCGGCGACCACACCGACCCCTGGCTCGCTTGCGAGTACGCGGCGAAGGTGCTGCGAGCCAAGAGCGTGCTGGCTACCGAGTTCAAGCGCGGAATTGAGAAGAGCGACGGCGAGTTCACGCACGTGCTCAGCCGCAACGACGATCCTCGCGTGCGAACCGCGTAAGCGGCGTCCCGTAACCTACATCATCAGCAATAATCACCTTTAGTACGAGCAATTTCGGCAGGCGCATCGCGCCTGCCGTCCAATTGTTACGGTGAAACAAGGCACTGCTTTTCTCCAACGAGGTTCGAAAAGAATTCACATGCGTCTATCTACGCTCCACGCCGGCCTGGTCGTAACGGCCGCGGCGATCGCGCTGTCGGCTTGCGCCGCGCAGCAGCCGATGGTCCCGTCGTCCGCGTCCGCATCGAGCGCCGTTTCGAGCGGCGGCTTGCTCGCGTCGCAGATCGAGCCGGGCGTCACCACCTGCGCTACCAGCCCGCCGCAGTTTGCGTGGATATTCAAAGGGGCCTGCGCGAAGTTCACGCTCAAGCCCGCCGGTGCGCCGTTCAGCCTGCAGCAGTACCAGAGCATTACGATCAAAGGTTCGATCGGCAAGAACAACGTCAACGAGCTCGGCGACGCTCTACGCGGTAGACGCGACCGGCAGCGGCGACATCGAAAAGTACGGCGGCAAGAGCTTCCCGCTCTACAAGGCGCGCGGTAAGACGTTCGTCTACGCCGTCGCCATCAACGAGAGCAAACAGACGATCAAGCCGATCGCCGAACAGGGCAAGCCGATTCTGCAGTACGTGATCACCGATTCGAAGGGTCTGCCCGGCAAGTCGTGCGGCGCTGCGGTGCTCGTGCAGGGAGCGAAGGGATCGTTCCTCTGGGAGTCGCTGCCCACGCAGGCCAAGGTGAGCGGGAACACGGTCACGATCAGCCAGTACACCGTCCCGCACGGCTTCGATCTGCCCCCTCAGACGCCGCTCTACTTCGGCGTGAACTGCTTCTAGGGTCGTCGTAGGCCGAAAGGCTAGCCGGAACCCCGCCGCTCGGCGGGGTTCTGCTTTTCTCCGGCCAATCTACGGTCGGTCATGCCCAAGACGCAGCACTGGCAGTGGTACGTCGAAGAGTTCGCGCCCACCGAGCAGCACCACCACGCCATAGACGAGACGCTCTTTACCGGGCGCTCGGAGTTCCAGCAGGTCGCCGTCGTGCGATCTCCCGTCTTCGGCAAGATGCTGATCCTCGACGGCGATACGCAGAGTTCGCAGCTCGACGAGCGCATCTACCACGAGTCGCTCGTCCATCCGGCGCTGGCGGCGGCAACGGACCGCAGCGAGGTGCTCGTCCTCGGCGGGGGCGAGGGCGCGACGCTGCGCGAGGTGCTGCGTGCTCCGGACGTGCGCCGCTGCACGATGGTGGACATAGACGGCCTCGTAGTGGAGCTCGCCAAGACGCACCTGAGCGAGTGGTCGGACGGCGCGTTCGGCGACCCTCGCGCGAACGTCGTCGTCGGCGACGCGCTGGCGCACCTGCGGGATACGACGATGCGTTACGGCACGATCATCTCGGACCTCACCGAGCCGCTGGCCGATTCGCCCAGCAATCCGCTCTTCAACGACGCCGTTTTTTCGCTCATCAAGTCGCGCCTGGCCGACGGCGGCGTATACGTGCTCCAGGCGAGCACCGCCGCGCCGCACAACGCCGCCCTGCACTGCAAGATGGCCCGGACGCTGCGCGGGCGCTACGAGCACGTCGTCTCGTTCTTCACGCACGTGCCGGCGTTCGATACGGACTGGGCGTTCCTGGCCTGCAGCGATCGCCTCGATTTGTCCGCGCTCGATCCGTCGGTTATCGAGGCCTACTGCGCGCGTTTGCGCGGCGAGAGTTTCTTTTACGACGCCGTGACGCATCGCCGGATCTTTTCCTTGCCGCTCTACCTTCGCCGCATGCTCGCCGCCGGCGGAGAGACGTTCTAGCCTTGGAGGACGCCGCCATGGAGATGGACTACTCGCACGCGCCGCACGCCTGGGAGAAGGAGCGCGGCAACTTCGTCAAACTGCTCGACCTCCAACTCGTCAGCGTCGAACGCGGCAAAGCGGTGATGCGGATGCCGTTCAGGCCCGAAGTCACGAACTCGACCGGCGCCGTACACGGCGGCGCGATCGTCAGCCTGTGCGATACGGTCTTCTACGTCGCGCTCGCCTCGATCTACGGCCGGGAGCAGGAGACGACGACGGTGGCGCTCCAGTGCAACTTCGTGGCGCCGGCGCGGCCGCCGCACGATCTCGTTGCGGAGGCGCGGGTGCTCAAATCCGGGCGCCGGGTCGTCTACGGCGAAGTCTACGTGCGAAGCGGCGAGAAGATCGTCGCCCACGCTACGCTCAATTTCTTGAACAGCTATCCGGAAGAGAAGCCAAAACACCAGTGAAGCGCACGGCATTACACGACGTTCACCTCGCCGCGGGGGGCCGCATGGTCCCCTTCGCGGGCTTCGAAATGCCGGTTCAGTATTCGTCCATCCTGCGGGAGCACGATGCCGTGCGCCGGCGCGCCGGCCTCTTCGATCTCTCCCACATGGCCCAGTTCGTACTCTCCGGCGACGGTGTGGCGGACTGGGCGGACACGCTGACCACGAACGCCGTCGCGACCATGAAGCCGATGCAGGCGCGCTACAATATTTTCTGCAGCGAGTCGGGCGGCGCGCACGACGATACGATTTTCTACCGGCTCGAGGGGCGCTGGCTGCTCGTCGTCAACGCCGGTAACGCGGATAAGATGTGGGAGCATCTCAAGGCGAATCTGCCCGCGTCGGGCGTGAGCCTCGAGAACCGGCACGGCGTTGACGCGCTCGTGGCGATTCAGGGCCCGCGATCGGTCGAGATGCTGCAGCCGCACGTAGACGTTGACCTCGCCGGGCTGCGCTACTATTTTTGCGCGGAAGGCAGCGTCTGCGGCGTGCCCGCCGTGATCGCGCGCACGGGCTATACGGGAGAAGACGGCTTCGAACTCTTCGTCGCGGGCGAGCACGCGCCGCAGATCTGGAACGCGCTGCTGGAAGATCATGCATCGGAGGGGTTAGAACCCTGCGGCCTAGGCTCGCGGGACGTGCTGCGGCTGGAGGCCGGAATGCCGCTCTACGGCCACGAGCTTACCGAGGAGATCACGCCGGTTCAGGCGGGCCTCACTTGGGCGATCAAGCGCGCGAAGCCGGCATTCCTGGGCAAGGACGCGCTCGAGCGCCAGATCGAACGCGACGATTTCCCGCGTATCGCCGGGATCGTGATGGACGGCCGGGCGCCGGCGCGCGAAGGGTATAGGGTATCGTTCGGCGGACGCGCCGCCGGCGAGATTCGCAGCGGCTCGCTGGCTCCGTCCGTCGGAAATAAGAACATCGCGGCGGCGCTGCTGGCCAAAGAGGCGACCGAACCCGGATCGCGCCTGCAGGTGGAGATTCGCGGTACGATGCACGACGCGACGGTCGTCCCATTGCCGTTCTACAAACGAGCCAAGTAACGAAAAAAGAGAGGAAGCGCAAGCACGTGGCCCAGCCCGAGGATCTCCTATACAGCAAAGAGCACGAGTGGGTGAAGGTAGACGGCGACGTCGCGACGATCGGCGTTACCGACTACGCGCAAAGTTCGCTCGGCGACATCGTCTACGTCGAGTTGCCGAAGGTCGGCAGCGCTATCCGGCAGTTCTCGAACGTCGGCGTCATCGAATCGGTCAAGGCCGTCTCCGATCTCTTCACGCCGATGTCGGGCGAGGTGGTCGAGGTCAACGCCGGGCTGGAAGGCGATCCGGCCTCGGTCAATCGCGATCCCTACGGCTCGGGCTGGCTGATGAAGGTCCGGCTCTCCGATCCGGGCGAGACGCAAAACCTTCTCGGCGCCGCCGATTACGACGCTATCGCGCAGCAGTCTTAGTAGTCGGTGTCGTTCGCCCGGTACGAGGGCCTTTCGCGGAGGAAAAACTCTTTGGAGTACTGCGACGGGATCGGCGTGAAGGCGATCGGCGCCTGCGAGTAATCGAAGCAGTCCCCGATGCTGTGGGCGCGTTTGTCGCTCGTGCCCAGCGATCCCAGGCCGAAGTTCTCTTCGATGTATCGCAGGATGCTGCCGAACTCGTAGTTCGTCTTTGAGATGTATCCGGCTTTCGCGTACGGCGAGATGACGATCGCCGGCACGCGGAAGCCCAAGCCGCCGTAGCCCAGCTGCGGAGGGTTCACGTTGTCGTACAGCCCGCCCCAGTCGTCCCAGAGCACGACGATCGCCGTCGAGTCCCAGTACGGGCTCTCGCCGACGCGTTGACGATGCTCGCCACCCAGGCGGGCCCGCGATCGACGCTCTCGCCCGGATGGTCGGATTCGGGCTCGTCCGGAATGACCCACGAAACGGCCGGGAGCGTTCCCGCCGAGACGTCGTGGAAGATCTTCGTCTGCGGCGTGACGACGTTCTGGTTCCATTCGGTTCCGTAACGAACCGGAGCGATGACGTCGAACGCCGTGAGAAGTTTGCCGAAGTTCGTATCGAACGGCGGCGCGTAGTACTTCCAAGAGATGCCGCGCCGGTCGAGTAGATCGCGCAGCGTCCGGTAACGCGACGCCCGACGACGGGAACGCGCTCGTGCACGGGAAGGGCCCTTGATCGAGCAGGTACTTCGAGTCGCTCGTGATGAGCGACGTCACCGTGCCGGCCTTGGCATCGCATCCCCAGGGTTCGCCCGTCGGGAAGTCTATCAGGCTGACGCCCCCGCCGATATCCGTGCTGCCGCGGATGAGATCCTGATGCGCGACGAAGCTCGAGGAGCCGTGCGTGGGGAACATATGCTCGGCCAGCGCGTACTGCTCGGCCATGTCCCAGTAGGGCCGTATCTGCGCCGGGTCGGTGTAGACGTACGGCAGCAAGCACTCGGGATTGCCGCTGTACGTAGGAATTTTATCGAACGCGTCCATCTTGCCGCCGTCGCGCGCGGTGCGGTAGCCGACGTAGCGATGGTCGAGGTCGTGCGACGTCACGAGCGGGACCTTCGCGAGCGCGATCGTGCCGCTTGCGCCGACGTGGCAGCGCGGGTTGGAGATCTTTGCGATGCGGCCGGTCGTCGTGCCGTCCGCCCCCGGATACGTTGCGAAGAAGTCGTTGAAGGTGCGATTTTCCTGCACGATCAGCACGACGTGCCGGATCGGGCTCGTCGCTTTCGCACGCCCGTCTGCGGCAAACGGTGCGGGCGGCCGTGCGAAGCGACGCCGGGCCGCCGCAGGCGCTCAGCAGCGCGCTCGCGGCGAACGCGGCCGACCCTGCACGTGCAGCGTTAAAGAAATGCCGTCCTCACCGCATAAAAGCGTACCGTCCCGTGGGGCCGAATGCAAGCGCCATCATGTATTTGCCGCCGCAGTTCGAAGTGAACGATCGCGCTTGGGTGATGGAGTTGATATCCCGCAATCCGTTTGGATCGCTCGTGACGGCGGGGGCTGCGTATCCGCGCGTCACGCAGCTGCCCGTGGTCGCGAGCCTGCAGGACGGTAAGCTGCGCGTCGTCGGGCACGTTGCCCGCGCCAATCCCCACGCGGATTCCATTCTCGAGGGGGAGCCGGCGACGATCGTCGTTCAAGGGCCGCACGCCTACGTTTCGGCATCCTGGTACGAGCGGCCGTACGAAACGGTGCCGACCTGGAACTACGTCGCCGCACTCTCTCTGCGGGCGGCTGCGGGAGTGCGACGCGTGGGAGGCGGTGCGCCTGCTGGCCGAGCGGACCGAAGGGTGCCGCCGGCTGGGATCCGCAGCGTCTGGACCCCGCCTATCGCGACGGTCAGCTGCGCGGCATCGTCGCGTTCGAGATGTACGTAGAGGAGCTCTACGCCAAAGCCAAGCTCGGCCAGAATCGCACGCGGGTCGATCGCGAGCGGGTCCGCGAGCGTCTGGCCGCTTCGAAGGATCAGGTCGAACGCGCCTGCGCGCAGGAAATGGCTCGGTTCCTTGCGCCGCAAGATGCTCTGTGATACAAAGTAGGTAACTTTGCGACCCAAAGGCGGTGGGATGGAGCTACGGCAGGCGATATCGGATCTCCAAGAGGTACGCGACCGGCTGGTCGGCATTCAGCGATTCGAAGGGTACTCGGCACCGGCTGCGTTCGTCAGCGGTATCGTCGCCCTCGCCGCCGGTTTGGCGCAGTGGCGAATCGCGCCCCTGCCGCAATCGCAGGACGACTTCAATCGCTACGTTCTCATCTGGATGAGTTGCTTGGCCGCCGCTCTAGTGCTGAACTACGGCGCCGTCGCTGCGTGGCTATGGAACCACCGCGAGCCCGGCGCGGCCAGCCGTTTTCGCTCGGCGGCGCGCTCGATCGCGCCGAGCGTCGTGCTCGGCGGCCTCCTGACCGTCGCGCTCGTGGATCGCGGCGCGTACGAACTGCTGCCCGGAACGTGGTTCGCATTTTACGCCGTCGGCTTGTTTGCCTCGCGCAACGCGATACCCCAAACGACCCTCGCCGTCACGCTCGGGTTTACCGCGCTGGCGGCGCTCTTCTTGGTATCGCCGCTGCGGGCGATCGCGCCGGCATGGTGGGTGATGCCGCTAGGGTTCGGCATCGGCCAGATCGCGATCGGTGCGCTTATCTGGCGGGAGCGGCCGGCATGAACGAGTCGCGCGAAGCCCCGTTCTCCTACCCCGGGCTCGAACGGATTTTCCACGAGCGCGGGCGGTTGGCGATCTGCACCTGTCTGATCGCGCATCCCGACGGCTTGAGTTTCACCGAGTTACAGGCGGCGTGCGATCTCACCGACGGCAACTTGAACCGCCACGTGCACGCGCTGGCGGACCTCGGCATCGTGACGAACGTGAAGCGGCGCGGCCCCGGCCGCCCGCAGACGGTCTACCGCATCACCAAACGCGGACGCCAGCGTTTCCTGGCCTACGTGGACGAACTCGAAGCCGTCGTTCGCGACGTGCACGAGCGTTCGCAGCAGGGCGCTCCGGCCAAGTTGGCAACGACGTGACGCCAAAACACATCGCCTTCGTCATGGACGGAAACCGCCGATGGGCCGAGCGTCATGGCTTGCCGATCGCGTGCGGGTACCGGCGCGGCGTCACCGCGCTGCGCCGCATCGTGCGCGCGGCGCAGGCCGCCGGCGTGAGCGTCGTGACTGCCTACGCGTTCTCGGAAGAGAACTGGGAGCGTCCGGCGGTGGAAGTCGGCCTCATCATGCGCTTGTGCGCGCTGGCCGCGCGGGGCGAACTGCGCAAACTTGCCAACGAGAACGTGCGCGTTCGCCTGTGCGGGCGATCCGACCGTCTCCCCGCGCCGACGCGCATCGCGCTCGAAGGCCTCGTCGAACGGACGGCCGGCAACGGCGGGATTCTTCTCAACTTGGCCATAGACTACGGCGGTCGCCGGGAGATCGGGGACGCGGTGCGCTCGCTTCTGGCCGAGGTGCGCGCAGGCGTTCGCGACGCCGCCTCGATAGACGAGGGCGCGATCGCCGGCCGCCTGTACACCGCCGGCCTGCCCGATCCGGACCTCATCGTGCGCACCGGAGGCGAACTGCGGCTCTCGAACTTCCTGCTCTTCCAATCGGCGTACGCCGAGTTCTGGGCGACGCCCGCTTACTGGCCCGACTTCGACGAAGCGCTCTTCAAAGCCGCACTCGACGACTTTTCCGCGCGCCAGCGCCGCTACGGAACGTAGCGCCAGACCGCCGCCGCACGGAGGTTCGCGCAGCGGATTCCGCCAAGAAGCCAGCCCGTGTACGCTCCCCATACCAAGCACGACATCGAGCAGATGCTCGCCGCCGTCGGCGCAGGTTCGCTCGACGATTTGCTACGCGTTCCCGACGCCGTAGCGCTCAAGGCCGAACTCGACGTCGTCCCCGCGTTACCCGAGTATCAGATACAACGGCGCTTCGATCGCTTCGCGCAGAAGAATCCCGGCGCGCGCTTTCGCTCGTTCCTCGGTGCGGGCGCGTACCGGCACTACGCACCGCCTGCGATCGCCGCACTCGCGATGCGCGGCGAGTTTCTTACCGCGTACACGCCCTACCAAGCCGAGGTCTCGCAAGGGTACCTCCAGGCGATTTACGAGTGGCAGAGTTACATCTGCCTGCTGACCGGGATGGAGATCGCAAATGCGTCGGTCTACGATGGCGCGACCGCGCTCGCGGAGGGCGCGATCGTGGCGCTGGGCGCGACCGAGCGGCAAAAGGTACTCGTCTCGCGCGGCGTGCATCCCAACTATCGCGCGGTTCTGCGGACCTACTGCGACGGGCTCGACGTCGAAGTAGTCGAAGCGCCGCTGACCGCCGGCGGCACGACCGATATGGAGGCGCTGGCCCAGGCGCTCGGCAGCGGCGAGTACGCCGCGGTCGCGATCCAATCGCCGAACTTCTTCGGCAACGTGGACGCGCTCTCGCCCCAAGCCCAGGCCGCGGCGCGGCAGAGCGGAACGGTGCCGATCGCCGTCGTCGCCGAGGCGCTCTCGTTGGCCGCGCTCGCGACTCCCGCGTCTTGGGGCGCACAGATCGTCGTGGGCGAGGCGCAGAGCTTCGGCGTTGCGGTGGCCTACGGCGGCCCGTACGCGGGCTTCATCGCTACGACGAAAGAGCACATGCGGCGCATTCCCGGGCGGCTGGTCGGCAAGACCGTTGACGGCGCGGGGCGCACCGCATACGTCTTGACGCTGCAGGCGCGCGAGCAGCATATCCGCCGCGAGCGCGCGACCTCGAATATCTGCACGAATCAGGCGCACTGCGCGCTCATCGCGACGATCTATCTCGCGCTGATGGGGAAGACCGGTCTGCGCGACGTCGCATCACTGAACTTGGCGCGTTCCAGAGAACTGGCCAGCGCCGTCGCCAACGTGCCCGGCGTGACGCTCAAGCACGCCGCGCCGTTCTTCAACGAGTTCGTCGCCGACGTCGGGCGGCCGGCAGCCGGCGTGCTCGCCGCGCTCGCGGAGCGCGGCATCCTCGGAGGCGTGGACGTGGGCCGCTTCTATCCGGAACTGGCGAACTGCATCCTCATGACCGCAACGGAACTCACGACGACCGCCGACATTCGCGCGCTCGCCGACTCACTCCAGGAGGTCCTTCGTGCACCGGCCGTCGTCTGAACCCTTGATCTTCGAACTCGGTCAGGAAGGCCGGGCGAACCGCTACGTCGAGGAGGGTCAACCGCTCCAACGGTACCTGCCCGGCCGCGATCGTCCGCGACGATCTCCCGCTGCCCGACAACAGCGAACTCGACGTCGTCCGCCACTATACGAGGCTTTCGCAGCGAACGTTCGGCATTGATCTGGGCTTTTATCCGCTCGGGTCGTGCACGATGAAGTACAACCCTCGCGTCAACGACGCGCTGGCCATGCGCGCCGAGTTCGCCGAGCTCCATCCGTTCACGCCCGACGAGTTCGCCCAAGGGGCGCTGGAGGTGATGTACGAGCTCGAGCGCAGTCTCAGTTCGCTCTTCGGCATGGCGGCGTTCTCGCTCAACCCCTCGGCCGGCGCGCACGCGGAACTGGCCGCGCTCCTCATCGCCAAGAAATACTTCCGCGACCGCGGGGAACTGGAGCGGCGCAGCGTGATCGTTCCCGACACGGCGCACGGCACCAATCCGGCCTCCGCTGCGATGTGCGGGCTCGACGTCGTCTCGCTGCCTAGCGACCGGCGCGGCCGCGTGAGCGTCGAGGAAGTTCGCAAGATCGTCGGACCGCAGACCGCAGTCTGCATGATGACCAATCCCAACACGCTGGGCCTGTTCGAGAACGAAATCGCGGAGATTGCCGCGGTCGTGCACGAAGCCGGCGGCCTCATGTACTACGACGGCGCCAACGCGAACGCGATCATGGGCTATACCCGCCCGGGCGACATGGGCTTCGACCTCATGCATCTGAACACACATAAGACGTTCACCATTCCGCACGGAGGCGGCGGAGCAGGCCACGGTCCGCTCGGCGTCGCGCCGCATCTGGTCGAGTACCTGCCAACCCCGATGGTCGCGTTCGACGGCCAAACGTATCGCCTCGATTTCGACCGGCCAAAGTCAATCGGCCCGATGCGCTCGTTCTGGTCGAACTTCGCGCACGCGGTGCGCGCCTTGGCCTACTTGTACGCGAACGGCGCTGAGGGGCTCAAGGCGGTCTCGCAGTTGGCGGTGCTCAACGCAAACTACCTGCGCGTGAAGGTGGCCGAGTTTCTCGAGACGCCGTACCCGGAGATCTGCCGCCACGAGTTCGTCGCGTCGGCCCAGCAGTTGAAGAAGGAACACGGCGTTCGCGCGCTCGACATCGCCAAGGCGCTGCTGGATTACGGCTACATGGCGCCGACGGTGTACTTCCCGCTCATCGTTCCCGAGTGTCTGATGATCGAGCCGACGGAGACCGAATCGAAAGAGACGCTCGACGGCTTCGTCGAGGTGCTGCGAGAGATCGTCGAGACGGCTAAGACCGATCCGCAGAAACTGTTCGACGCACCGGCGACGACGGTCGTGGGACGCGTGGACGAGACCCGCGCCGCCCGCCACCCCGACCTGCGCTGGTCCCCCACCCTGTCATCCTTGAGCCCGTCGAAGGACGACCCCGTGTCATCCTGAGCCCGTCGAAGGACGACCCCCGTGTCATCCTGAGCCCGTCGAAGGACGACCCCGTGTCATCCTGAGCCCGTCGAAGGACGACCCCCGTGTCATCCTGAGCCCGTCGAAGGACGACCCCCGTGTCATCCTGAGCCCGTCGAAGGACGAAGGACGAAGCGCAGCAGGAACCTCTAGCGACTTCAAGAAAGGTGACTAAGGTTTATAACTCTAGTCATCATGCCTTCGCGAGGTAGAATCCGTGCTGAGACAGCTCGTTGAGGACCTGCGCCTGCGGCCGCCCCTGGAGCGGGGCGAGGCCGAGATGGCCGCACTCTTGGCGCAGGCCTCTCTACTGTGGACCGGCGAGCGGGCCTTACTGTCGCGGCCCGGCGGCTACACGAGGACCTGCGTCTATCGCGACGAGCGCTTCGAGGTGCTCTTGCTGAACTGGGCGCCTGGCGTCTCCTCGGCGATCCACGATCACGGCGGCCAGCACTGCTGGATGGTGGTTCTCGGAGGCCGCGTCGAGATTGACGATTACGTTCGCGTAGACGACGCCCGCCGGCCCGGCTACGCCGAAGTCGAGCGCGGCGGCAGCCGGACGCTCGAAGCGGGCGGTCTTGAGGTGCGCCAGGGCCGTTTCGATCTGCATCGAGTCAGCGCGACCTCGGCGCGTCCCTCGGTCTCGCTGCACGTGTATTCCGCGCCGCTGAGCGAGTTTCTCATCTACGACGAAGCCGCGCGCCGCTGCGAACGCGCGGTCGGTACGTACGACGAGATCATCCCAATCTTCTGGCCCGCGCAGGCGCGATGATCGAGACCGACGTCGCGGTTATCGGGGGAGGCTTCAGCGGCTGCGCCGTAGCGGCGCAGGTTGCGCGCCAGGCGCAAGCCGCGCTCTCCCTGCATCTCTTCGAACCGGCGGAGCTAGCTCGGGGTGCGGCGTATGGGACCCCGCATCCCGAGCTGCTGCTCAACACGCGCGCCAAGATCATGAGTCTGTATCCGGACGATCCGGAACATTTCGTGCGCTGGCTGGGAACGCGCGCCGGCGCCGACGATTTCGTCTCGCGCCGTCTGTACGGCGACTACCTCGCCGAAATCGCACGCCGCACGTTCGACCTGCCGGGCTTTACGCGCGTCGCGGACCGCGTGCGGCGCGTGCGTCGTTCGCCGGGCGGCGGCTTTACGGTCGAGAGCGCGGCGGGAATGGAGCTGCGCGCGCGCAGCGTCGTTCTTGCGACCGGAAACCTGCGGCCTCGCGGAGATTTCCTTCCGCCGGCGTTGGTGCGGCACAGGGGCTACGTCGGCGATCCGTGGCGGTTCGACTATCGCTCGGTGGGAGGCCACGTTCTCGTCATCGGCTCGGGCCTGACCGCGCTCGACGTGCTGGTCGCGCTGCGAGCGTGCGGTCACCGCGGCTCCGTGCACGTCGTTTCGCGACGAGGGCGCTTCCCGGAAGTGCATGCCGGCGGCGGCGCCTACGAAGTCGTCCCGCCGATCGATACGAGCAGCGCCTTGACGGCCCTGCGTTCGTTCCGTCTGCACCTCGAACGGGCCGCCGCGCGCGGACTCGACTGGCGCTGCGTCATAGATGCGCTTAGGCCGAATGCCGAGGATCTCTGGCGCCGCCTGCCCGCGGCCGAGCAGCGTCGCTTCGAGCGGCACCTTCGCGCGCGCTGGGAGCGTCACCGTCACCGCACGCCCGCGCAGATCGAAGCGATTCGCCTCGACTACGAGCGCTCGCGCGGGTACTTCACCTACGCCGGCAACGTCGCAGATTTTAAGAACGGCAACGTTCGGATCGCACTGCGCGAGGGCGGCGCGATAGAGCTGCGCCCCGATTGGATCGTCAACTGCTCCGGCCTGAGCGGTACGCGTGCGATGGCGAGCGACCCAATGCTGGGAGAACTGCTCGCGGACGGCACGCTGAGCGCAGGTCCCGGCGAGCTCGGCCTCCGCACGACCCCCGACCTCGCGGCCGTGGATACGGAGGGTCAACCCGTCCAAGGACTGTGGATCGTCGGGCCTCCGGTGCGCGGCTCGCGTTTCGAGGCTACCGCGGTGCCGGAACTGCGCGTCATGGCCGAGCTGGCCGCTTCGCAAATCCTGCGGTCGTCCCGCCCAAAAACGGCCGGCGTCACATCCGTTTCCCGCCGGGAGCCGGAGGCGCGCCCCAGCATCCATGCGGGCGCCGTCTAGCCTCCCGGCCGCCTATGCCCTCAACGGCCAGTACCCGAGCGGAGCCGGGCGGGTCGCAAAAGAGGTGACCCTTCCGGCAGGGTCTTCTTGGGCCGGGACGTTATAATCAGTAGTAATCGGGGGCTCGAGTCGGGCCCCTTCCACGTCCCCTACAGGTGTGATCGTCATGCGGATCAAGTACGAGGTGTCGGCGGGCGGGTTGCTCCTGCGTCGCCGCGGTTCGACCTACGACGCCCTTTTGATCGGGCGTGGCGAACCGCCGCGCATTTGGACGCTGCCGAAGGGGCATGTCGAGGCCCGCGAATCCACCGAGCAAGCGGCGCTGCGCGAAGTCCGCGAAGAGACCGGCTGCTGGGGCGAGATCATCACCCGGCTCAACGAGATCGCGTACTGGTTCTACGTCGGCAAGGCCAAGCACCGTAAGACGGTGACGTTCTTCCTCATGCGCTACCTCTCGGGCGACCCGGCTAATCACGACCACGAGGTGGACGACGCGCGCTGGTTCGACGTGGCCCAGGCTCGCAAGACGCTCAAGTACGTCAACGAAAAGCGCCTGGTTGACCTCGCGCTCGAGTTCATGACCGCCAATCCGGACGCATTCGGCGAACCTGCGGCAGCGCTCGAACTCGCCGATCGCGCCCCGCTTCTGTCGTCCTGACCAGCTCCACGTTCCACGTCCGGCTCGAGGCGTTCGACGGTCCGCTCGACCTCTTGCTCGGGCTGATTAAAGAGCAGCAGCTCGACGTCGCGACCGTACCTCTGGCGATGGTCGCCGAACAGTACCTCGCGTACATCCGCATGATGGAGACGCTCGACGTCGAGATCGCCGCCGAGTATCTCGTCATCGCCGCTACGCTGCTCTTCCTGAAGTCGCGAGCGTTGCTGCCGCCGATCCCCCAAGAGTTCGTTGACGAAACGGCCGAGTCGCCCGAAGAGGTCGAAGAACGGCTGCGCCGCCGCCTCATCGCCTACTCGAAGTATCGCGAGCTCGGCGAAGGGCTGCGCGATCGCCAGGGCGAGGCCGAGCGCCTTTTTCTATCGCGAGTCCGGCGATCCGGCGGGCGAGATCGTGCAGCGCTACGAGATAGACCCGCAGAAGCTCAAGCGCGCCTTCCTGGCGATGCTCGCTCAGGCACGTCCGGAGAAACGCTCGATCGCCGGCGAGCGCGTCTCGCTGCTGGCTTCGATGGACTACATCGTACGGCGCATCAAGGAATCGGGCGAGGTGAGCGTTCTCGGGAATCTGCGCGGAACTCGGCATGACGCGCGAGGTCATCGTCGTTACGTTCCTCGCGATCTTGGAGCTGATCCGCCGGCGCCGCATCACCTTCGACCAGGCCGCCCCGTTCGATGATATCCGCCTGCTCCCGAGGAATGCAGCCGCGTGACGCTCCATACCGAAGAACTGCCCGCCGCCGAGGCCGCCGCGCTCGAAGAAGCGGTCGCGCAGCTCCAACGCCCCGTAGAGGCGCTGCTCTTCGTCGCGAGCGAGGCCCTCTCGATCGCCCGCCTGGCCAAACTGCTGAACGCGCAGGAGCGCGAGATCGCCGCGGTCATCCAACGCATCGAGAGCGACTACGCCGATCGAGGCATCGTCGTACGCGAAGTCGCCGGCGGCTATCGCTTCGCTACCGCGCCGCTCGCGCGCGAGGCCGTCGAGGCCTACCTGCTGCCGCCCAAGACTTCGCTCTCGACTCCGGCGCTCGAGGCGCTCGCGATCGTCGCGCACCTGCAGCCCGTCACGCGCAGCGAGATCGAATCCATTCGCGGCGTCAACTCCGACAGCGTCGTGAGCACGCTCCTCGACCGCGCGCTCATCGCCGAAGCGGGCCGCAAAGACGTCGTCGGTCGCCCGATGCAGTATCGCACGACGCCGTTCTTCCTCGAATCGTTCGGCTTGCGATCCCTCGAGGATCTGCCCGACCTGGAACTGGATCCCGGCCAGCCGCTCGAGCTGGACCTGCGCGGCAAATAATGCGTATCGGCCTGCACGTCGGCGTTGCGGGCGGTTACGGCAAAGCGGTCGAGCATGCAAAGGCCGCCGGCTGCACCGCGATGCAGATATTCTCCGCCAATCCGCGCACGTATCGCACCGCGCCGATAGACGTGCCTGCGCTCGAAGCCTTTGCCGCGCTGCGCCGCGCGGCCGGCATAGACCCGTGCGCGATCCATACGCCGTACCTCATCAATCTCGCCAGCGCGGATCCGAAGATATCCCACGGTTCGCTGCGGCTGATCGAACACGATCTCGCGGCGGCGGCGCGCGGCGGCATGCGTCTGGTGAATACGCATCTGGGATCGTACGGCACGCGCGACCGGGCAGAGGCCTTTCGCGACGTCTGCCGCGCTCTGGAACGAGCGCTCCAGGGCATCGAACCGGGCGTCTACCTCGTGCTGGAAAACTCGGCCGGCGCCGGCAACCTAGCCGGCGGCACGCTCGAGGAGCTCGGCGCGTTCGTGCGCGCGGTACCGCATCCGCAGCTCGGCATCTGTCTGGACACCGCGCACGCGTGGGCCTCCGGCTATGAGATAGATACGAAAGAGGGCGTTGACCGGTTCGTCGAGCAGGCGGAGCGAGAGATCGGGCTCGACCGGATACTCATGTTCCACTTCAACGATACGCAGGTCGCGCTTGGGGCCGCGCGCGACCGGCACTGGCACATCGGGGAAGGGAAGATCGGCTTCGAGGGTTTCCGCGCGCTGCTCGCTCATCCGGAGCTGCGCGATAAAACGGCTATACTGGAAACCCCCGGCGAAGACGAGGACGACGTCCGCAACATGCAGACGATCCTGGCGATAGCAGCTAAGGCGTCGCTGCATCTCTGGGCCTGTCGAAGGATTACGAAATCCGCAGGTGGGGCAGGCGCAGGGCCGGCTCCCGGAAGAGCGCCGTGTCGGCTCGCTGGATCCGCGTGCGCAGCTCGACGTCGCCGACGTCGGAGACCATGGGTGTGGAACGGATTGGATCGCGAAACATTTTATCCTCAACCTCTTGACTTGAGTAGTAACCTGCAATCATTATATAGAGGTGACAGTAACTTGTCAACAGATTTTAGCGGTGACTAAGCGGGTTTCCGGTCCGTGCTAGCCGCGGGCGAAGAGGCGCCGGGCGCCCTAGAGATCGTCCGGCTTTTCGTCAACACCCTGAGCCTGCCGAGCGGCCCTGACCAGCTGGAGAGCCTCGATCGCGCCACGGCCTGGTCGCGGCGCCACGGCCTGCCGGTAGTAGCCGACGACCAGGCCCTAGCGACGGTCCGCGCCTTTCGCGAGGGCCTGCGGGACCTGCTCTTTGCCAACAACGGCGAGGGGGAGGTCGCGGCCGCATGGCAGGGGCTGCGGCAGTATGCGGCCACCGCGCGCCTTAGCGTGAGCGTTGACGCCCCCCGCGGCATCGGGTTGCGCCCCGAGGGCGCCGGCGCGGATCGGGCGATCGCCGCAGTGCTCGCGATCGTTTTCGAGGCAGTCGTTACGGGAACGTGGCCGCGCCTGCGCGCGTGCCGCAAGGCGACGTGCCGCTACGCCTATTACGACCGAACGAAGAACGGCTCGCGCGCGTGGTGCAGCATGCAGACCTGCGGGAACCAGGAAAAGGCGCAGCGGCGTCGCCGGCGCGTGCGGCACGGTCACGACTGAGAACGCCGCGAGCTTCATCGCGCACTTCGACGTAGACGCCTTCTACGCCAGCGTCGCGGTGCGCGACGATCCGTCGCTGCGCGGCAAGCCGTTGGCGATCGCGGGCCGTAGTCGCCGGGCCGTCGTGCTGACCGCCTCCTACGAGGCTCGGCCGTTCGGCGTGCGATCGGCGATGCCGCTCTACAAGGCGCTGGAGGCCTGCCCCCAACTCGTCGTCGTGCCGCCGGAGATGGAGAAGTACCGCGCCGTCTCGCGCGAGATCTTCGAGACGTTTCGGCGGGAAGGCCGGCGCGTCGAAGGCCTCTCGCTGGACGAAGCCTTCGTCGAACTGGGGCCGCGCACGCCCGCGCAGGCGAAAACGCTGACGGCGCAGATCCGCGCCGACGTCTATGCGGCGACGCGTCTGACGGTGAGCGCAGGTGTGGCAACGGGAAAGATGATCGCGAAGATCGCCTCGGACTCGTGCAAGCCCGACGGCTTGGCGCTGGTGCTCCCCGGCGAAGAGGCCGCCTTTCTCGCGCCGATGCCGGTCGCGCGGCTGTGGGGCATCGGGCCCAAGACGCAGGCGCGCTTGGAACTCTACGGCATCGCGACGATCGGCGAACTGGCAGTGCTCGAAGAGGAGCCGTTGCGAACGCTCTTCGGCTCGTGGTGGCGGGAGGTTCGCGATCTCGCGCGCGGGATAGACGAGCGCAGCGTCGAGCCCGAGCGCGAAACGAAATCGATCTCGACGGAAGAGACCTTCGAGCACGACGTTCGTGACGAACGCCGTCTCCTAGAAGTCCTGCGAGCGCAGGCAATCGAGTTGGCCGAATCGCTCGAGCGCCACCGCATTCTCGCACAGACGGTGGGCGTGAAGATCAAGCGCGCCGACCGCTCGATCGTGGGCCGCCAGACGCACCTGGCCGAACCGACGCGCGAAGCGCGGAGCATTTTTCGCGCCGCCGCGCACTGCCTTCGCCGCGCGGAACTCCAGGGCGCGCCGGTGCGGCTGCTGGGCACGCGGGTCGCCTCGCTCTCCGAGGGCGATCCGCTCCAGACGAGCCTCTTCGCTCCTAGAGCCTCTTCCTAGGGTGCTTCATGCTTTCTTCACCCTCGTCTGAAAGAATGACGCTATTCCCGTGCTGCTTCTCGCCGGCCGGCCCGCTACAGCCGGCCGGCGGCGTGTAGCGTCGCGTAGAGCGTCGCGGCGAGCTTGCCCGACTGATCCTCTTTGGCATCGGGCTGGCTGTTCAGGCCGAATGCGATGACCGCGTCCTGCTTGGGAAAGTAGACGTGGAGCATGCGGAAACCCAACGTCTCACCTTCGTAGAACCACACCGTTCCCATATGCGGCATGGTCAGCTGTGCGACGCCCAAGCCGAAACCGCGCGGATCCTCCAGGCTCGTCTTGGCGATCGGCTTACCGGTCTTCGTCGAGACGATGCTAAAGAGCTCGGCGCGCTGCTTGGGTGCGAGCATCGGGCCGCTATAGAGTGCGCGGGCCCAGCGCGTGAGGTCCTGCGGGGTCGAGGCGATCGCGCCTGCCGCGTGCATCCAGGATAGGCTGTCCTCGTGCACGTCCGCACCGAGCAGCGGCGCGAGCGCCGCGTTGTCGGGATCGCGGCTGAAGAAGTAGCCCGCCGGCATCCGGGCGAGCACGTCGCTGGGGTACTGATTTCCCGCGTAGTACGTGTCGGTCAAGCCCAGATCCGATCGCAGGAAGCGCTTCTCGATCTCGTCCGAATACGAGTGGCCGCTCGCGCGCTCGACGATCATTTCGGCGAGGAGGTAGTTCGTGTTCGAGTAGGCATAGCCGGTCGTCGGCGGCGGCGCCTTGGGATTGTGCGTCGGGTCCACGTACGCGATGAGCTCGGGCAGCGTAAAGTCGCGTTTGGGATTCTTCGCGTACGCGGCGAGCATCGCGGGAACCAGATCGTAGCCCGGAATGCCGCTGGTCATGTCGAGCAGATGCCGGATCGTAACGTGCTTCCAGGCCGGATACTGCGGCAGCCAGCGTCCCACGGTTTGGTCTATCGTCAGTTTCCCTTCGGCCTCCAACTGCAGAATCGTCGCGGCGGTAAACGCCTTCGTGTTGCTGCCGATCTGCCAGATCGTCTCGGGCGTCACCGCCGCTCCGCCGCCGCCGTAGCGCGTGCTGCCCGCGGTCAGGTTGATGGTCTCGGGCTGCCCGTGCAGGCTGACGCTCAGCGAAATCGCCGAGATGTGCTCGGCCGCAGAACGCGTGGCCAGGTACTGGTTGATATCGCGCTGGAGCGAGGCCCGCAGATCCGCATCGGATGGAGCCGCCGCAGCCGGCGCAGCCAAGCAAATTGCGGCGAGGATAGCAACGACGATGCGGGTCACGGGCGACCGTCCGCCCACGACCAGCTCGTGATGAGCCATCCTGCGGCGCTCTTCTGTAGCGCGAAGGTAAAGACCGCGCCGGTCTGCGTCACCTGCTTGCCGTGCTGCTTGTATGCGAACGTGGCCGGAAAGACCGCGTAGGCGCGATCGCCGGTAACCGAAACCAGCCGCGGCGTGCCGAGCGTCACGACGCCTTCCGTGTTGCCGTTCTTCTTCGCGTCGGCTCCGTAGGCGGTCCACCAGCGGGCACATGCGTCGGGGCCTTGCCAACTGTGCGGCGGGAAATCGTCAATGATGGCGGCCGGTGAGGTGCACGTCGCGTCCCACGCCTTCTCGTTACCGGTGTTGAAGGCGCTGATGGAGCGGTTGATCACGGCCATGACGCCGGAGTCGGCCGCCGGGGCCGCGGCGGGAAGGAACGGTGCGAGCAGGGCCGCCCCAAGCGCGGCAGGGAGGAGTATTTTGCGCATCCGCGCTCCTTGAGCGGAGGCGTTTGGAGACTCCTCCAAATTCTCGCGCGGCTTCCCAAGTTCTGGATACGCTCTGCCGATGCGGGCGCTACGCTAAAACGCGTTACGATAGGCTCGCCGGGCGCAATGCCTACGGCCGGAAGGGACGGTAGCGATGAGCAGCATCAAGGAGTCGGTAGAGGTGGAGTGCCCGACGCATTACGTCATGCAGCACGCGCTGCGCTTCTTCACGGTTCGCAGGCGCGACGTTGCCCCCGGCACGATCTCGCTGCGCGTGGATCTCTCCAACCTCAGTTTGCCGGGCAGCTCGCAGGCCCGCCACACCGTGAGCGTGCGCCACGACCTCGTGGCCGAGCCCGGTACGCCGGGCGTGCTCGAGCTCTCCTGGGACCCCGAGGATCGCACGGTCCCGAGTTTCAAGGGAACGCTGCGCTGCGAAGGCGGCGACGGCAGGTCAGTACTGGCGCTCGAAGGTGAGTACAAGCCGCCCCTGGGCGTTGCCGGAGCGGTCTTCGATCTCGTGGTCGGGCGCCGCATTGCGTCGGCGACGCTGGGGTCGCTGCTTGCAGACATCAAGGCGTTCGTCGAAGCCGATTTTCAGACGGCCCTCTCGACGAACCTCGCCGACTCGCCGAAGGACTAGCCGGCGGCTACGCTTCGCCCTCGACCAAACCGATCACGTTGCCTTGCGGATCGGCGAAGAGCCCGATGACCGGCCCGCCGGTTTGCTCGGGCCCCATCACGCGCGAACCACCGAGCGATTCGACCTTGTCGAGCGCTTCGCTCACGCTGGGAACCCACACGTAGAACGTGACGTGACCGCCGTAGCCTTCCATCGCAGCGCCGAAGCCGCCGTTGATGCCGGCCTTGGGCGGCTGCTCGCCGTCGGGACGCACCATCAGGTATTCGGCGCCGCCAGCGCCGGACACCGGATGATCGGTATCTACATCCCAGCCGAACGCGGAGGCGTAGAACGCGCCGAGCGCGCGCGGGTCTTTGCCGATGATTTCGAAATGGACGACGGGAGCGGGCATCGGGATCCTTTCTAGAACGCGGACGAACGCAACGCAACGCCGGTCGGGCCCGACACGTACGTGCCCCCGATTGAGTCAACCTGCTTGCCGCCGGGCGAGTATTCGAGGAGCGCCGATTTCGACGCCACGCCGGCTGCGTACGGCGCGTAGACGAAGCCTTTCGCGGTGACGGCGAAGAACGAGGCATAGGCGCTTGACCGACCGATCGTTTCGAAAGGCTGCGTCGCGCCCGGGCGATAGACCGCGACGGGCCCGAAATTTCCCACGTAGAAGTTTCCGCGCGCGTCGAACGCGAGCCCGTCTTGACTGCCGACCTCCGCCAAGCCGAGATCCGTCCTGGTCGTCGCGCCGGGCGCGAAGCGGAAGACGTGGCCGTTCGTCTCGGGGTAGAAGAGCGTAGCGACGTAGAGATTGCCGGCAGCGTCGAACGTCGCGCCGCCTGGGAAGCCGAAGAGCGAATCCGGCTCGGTCAACGTGAGCGTCTGCGAGGGCGCACTGTCGCCGTGCCGATACTCGACGACGGTAACGGCTGCGCCGGCATGGTTGACCACGTAGAGCGTGCCGTGTTTGTCGACGGTGACGCCCTCCGCGCCGGTCACGCCGTCCGTGATCGTGCGAAACGGCGTCGTCAGGCCCGGTTTGAACTCCAGCACCGAACTGTAGGCCGCGACGTACAGGATGCCGTCGCGATCCACCCACAGCCCGTTCGGGTGCGTTCCCAAGGCGATCGTCAGCAGCGGCGCGGGGTTCTTCGCATGCGTGCTCGCAGGGAAGGCGAGGACGTCGTCGTTCAGATAGTCGGAGACGTAGACTACGTCGCGCGGCAGCCCGCGCCGGACCGCGGCGGACGGAGCCCCGATTGCCACCGGAGGAACGTACCCCGCCGGTGCGCTTGCCGTTCCGCCACCGCAGGCCGAGACCATGAGGGCGAATGTGGAAAGCGCGAGCGCACGCAGACGGGTTGAAAGCACGGCTACCTCCTGAGAAGACTGGAGCGTGACGAGTCTCTCGCGAGAGGGTGAAAAATCTCTGAAAGCTGGGGCCGTCGCTAGGACAGCTCGCGCGCGATCGCGTCGGCCAGCGCCCTGCTCGCCTTCGGGAAGACGCCGAAGTAGAGGGTGGGTTCGATGACCTCCAGCTCGCTCACGACGGGACGCCCCTGCGCGTCGTGCAGCAGGTCTATGCGCGCGTACAAGCTCGTCGCGGGCATGGCGGCGAGCGCTAGCGCCGCAGCCGCCCGCTCCTCGGGCGTCGGCTGGGCGAGCGTGGACGGATCGGCGTTCACCGCGAGTAGCGTGTCGAAGGGCTTCTTGACGACCGCGTGCGTGGCGCGGCCGTCCACGAAGACGAGCGCGCGTTCGCCCAGCGTCTCTACGGAGGGCAGGTACGCTTGCACGAGGACGTCGTCGCTCTGCAGCAGCCGATCCACGTGCGCTTGGCCGCGCGCCAAGCCGGATTTGTCACGCGCGACGCGCAGAACGTCGTGGGCGGCGGCGCCGCGGGCCGGCTTGATGACGGCGCTCTCCCAGCCGCGCGCGTCGCAGATCTCGTCGAGAGCGGCGCGTTCGCCGGCGCGCAGCCAGAACGTCGGCACTACCGGTACGCCCGCGTTCTCGAGGTCGCGCAGGTAGCGCTTGTGCGCGTTCCATCTCAGCAGGGTCGCGGAGTTGATCAAGCGCGTCTGCGTCTGGACGCGATCTATCCATGCGAGGAACTCGTCGTAGCGAACGTGGTAGTCCCACGTAGAACGCAGCACGCACGAACGGCTCGCGCTCCAATCCACGCAAGGATCCGTCCAGGTTGCGACCGCGACGGTCAAGCCGCGCTCGCGCAAGTCGTCCGCCAGCAAACGATCGTCCGGATCGAGCGAGGGAATTTGCTCGCAGGTCACGAGCGTGCAGTCGGTTCTCACATATGGTCCGTCGCCCAGCAGAAGTCCGCTGCGGACGGATGCGAGATCGCTTCGAGCAGCCGGCTCCCTTCCGGGAGCAGCGGCGCGATCATAAAGATGCTCGACTTGCGCTTGCGCGTGACGCCCTTGGGCAGCAGTTCGCGCGCTCCGCCGGGCGGCAGCCATCCGGTCACGCGGCGCAGGTCGCCGGCCGCAGCGCGCAGCAGCGCCGGTATCGTCTCGGCCGCGGCGCCGTCGGCAAAGCCGAACTCGTCCACGACGTACGTGTCGCGTTCGGGAACGCGGACGCCGAAGACGTACGCGCAGACGCCTCGGCTGCGCCGCAGCACGAGGTTGACGGGGTGCCCTTCGCTATGCTCCGAGCCGTGGCGCGCGCGCATCGCAACCCAGTCCCAAACCGTCGGCGTGCGCGCGAAACCCGTGCTGCGGGCACGTTCGCCCAACTCGAAGCAGTGCCGTATCGCGCGCCAGTGCTCCTCGCCCGCGGGTGCGAGCGCGAGACGGCGCGAGGGAAGCGTGTCCGCGGCGAGCGTTAGCGAGCGGGAGGCAAGCTCGCGAAAGCCCAGCGTGGCGTAGAACTGCGGGCGTATATCCGAGAAGAGGAAGCCGAGCGCGCAGCCGTCGCGCCGCGCCGCGTCGAGCTCGGTTGCCAGCATGACGCTCGCGTACCCGCGCCCCCGGTATTCGGGCAAGGTATAGACGGCGCCGAATCCGATCGCTCGAAGCCTGCGCGAACCGTCGCGAACGGTGCGCTCGTAGCGTTTGCACGAAGCGACCAGGTGCGGCCCGTCGTACAGGCCGAGCGTTCGGTAGTGGCGGCGGCCGTATTTGCCGCGCGCGATCTCCAGCGTCTGCGCGGCGTACTGTTCGAACGTTCTTCGGCCGGCCCAAAGGGAAGCGGTCAGCGGAAGCACTTCTCGAGCGTAACGCTCGGGAGGGATCTCGCGCAGTCGCATCACGGGGCGGCGCACTCCTCGAGAAACTCGGGCGCGGTCCGGCCGCTGGTCGGCGTCCCCCAGGCGGTGACGAGCGCACGTTCCCGCGCTCGAGCGAGCGCGTACCCAAACGCGCGTCGCTCGCGCAGGACGTAGTTCTCGCGCGCTTTTACTCGGTAGGTATAGTAGCTGAACTTTGCGGTGCGCGATGCGCGCGCGTCGCCTACGTTCTCCTTCGGAATCATCCCCAAGCGCGGGCTGTAGAGGAAGGCGTCGGGTGCGTACCAGACGGGGAAGGTCCCCGCGCGTGCGCCTGCGATCACGACGCGGTCGAACTCCCGGCCGTACGCCGCCTCGATGGTGGCAATCGCCACGACCCTCCCCGTTGTGTCATCCTGAGCTTGTCGAACTGTGTCATCCTGAGCCTGTCGAAGGACCGTGTCATCCTGAGCTTGTCGAAGGACGGCCGTGCTTTCCAACTCGCTTGCGCTGCGGCGCTCGGCGTACTCGAGCACGTCGCCGATGCCGGCGCCGGGATTGCGCGCGAGAAACTCGGTGAGCCGCGCGAGAAGGCGTCGCAGCGCGATCTGCTGCGCGCGCGCCCTGCTCGAGCCGGGCTCGCCGTCGCGAGCCAGCCCTTCGCGCCAAACGCGGCGCGCGAAGGCCTCGAAGGATTGCGAATGCATCGCCTCCACCCATCCGGCGCGCAGCGAGCGCCAGTGCGAGATGCGGGAGGCCGCCTGCGGATCGAGCGCGTCGTCGTGCTCGCCGCGGATGACGTTCCATCCCAGGCGCAGGTCGCGCTTGGGATCCCAACGGCTCGGGCGCGCCGTCGGCGCGCTCTCCTCGTCGAGCGCGAAGAGCGGGCGCTGCGGATTCGGCGGTTCGCTGCAGAGAATCGTCAGCGAGGCATCGGATAGGCCGAGGGCAGGGTTGGAGAGCGTGCGCAGCATCCAATCGTGCCGGAAGGGATCGTAGACGTTCCATAAGAGCGCGAGCGCGTCGAGCGCGCGCCGGTCGGCGAAGACGTTCGCATCGCCGAAGACCGTGCAGGTCACGCCGCGCTCGAGCAGCGCGGTCTCGAACGGCTCGACGCTGCGCACCGATCTGAAGAGCACGGCGATGCGCTCGGGCGGCGTGCCTTCGTCGAGCCATCCGCGCACGCGCTCGGCGACGGTCGCCGCTTCATCCTCGAGCGTCTTCGCGCGGTGGCGTTCGATCTGCGGAGCGGGGCGCAGCCGTTCGAGCAGTTCGACGCGCGCGCCGGCGGCGGCGAAGGTCGCGTCGGGCCGCGTCATGCGATCGGTGAAGATCGCCGGCGACGGATCGCCGCAGAGCGTCACGCCCGCGAGGCCCTCGCCGAAGAGCGCGCGCAGCAAGTGCAGCTCCCCCGCGGTCAGCCGCTCGGCGTCGTCAACGAATGCGAAACGATGGCGCGCGCGCAGCCGGGCGGCGAGCGCGGGATCCTCCATCAGCGCGTCGCGCGCCGCCAGAACGGCATCGCGTCCGGTCATGCGGCCCGTCGAAAGAACCAGTGCGATATACCGCTCGTATATCCGGGCGAGGATCTTCGCCAAGTCCACCTCGCGCCGGTACTGGCGCGTGAGCTCTTCGCCCTTGGCAGCCAGCGAATCGTGGTAGTCGTTCTTCGTGCCCGCGAGCAGGCGCGGATCCGCGAGGTTCGGAGGATTTGCATAAAACTCGGTCGCCGCCGCTAGCGAATCCGCGAGCAGCGTCTGCGGCCCGACGTCCCCGTCGCGCAGCCGGCGGATGAGGCGAAAAGCCGCGCTGGCGAAACGCTCGGGCGTGCGAAGCGCCGGGCACTTCGGGATCGAGCCGGCCCAGCCCGAACTCTTCCCATTCCAGAGCGAAGAGCGGCTCGCACGCGAGCGCGAGCGTCGCGGCCGCGTCGGCGTCGTCCACGAGCGTAATCACGCGTCCGGCCGAGGCCAGGAGTGCGGCGGCGTAGCGCGCCAGCGAATCCGCCTGCGTGCAGACGAGCGGTTTGGCCTCGGGATCGCGAGATCGCGCGCGGGCCATGCGCGCCTCCAGCGCCGTCGTCTTGCCGGTCCCTGACTTTCCGGCGATCGCGAAGCAGCCGTCGAAGGGGCCTTCGACGGCGGCGCGCTGCTTTTCGGAGAGATCGAGGGCGATCAACTGCCGAAGCGCTGCGGTTGAGCGGGCGGGCGGTGCGCGCAGGCCAGGGCGTACGCGCAGTACGTGCAGGCCGCTGGGTCGGTAGCCGTCTCGAACGTATGGAGCGTCCCCGACGAGAGTTCGCCGCTCAGTTCGATCATCCGGGCCCGCGCGTTCTCGAGTTCGTCAATGCCGATCTTTCCGCGCGTCTCGCCTCCGCGGCGCGACGAGGCCGGCGCGCGCGGCTCGACGTCGAGCACGATCGGCCGCACGTCGGTGCGCGCATCCTTGAGGGGAATGAGCACGAGGCGCACGACGCGATCGCCGGCATCGGTGCGCGCCCAATAGTAGAAGGGAAGCTGAAACTCTCGCAGCAGCCGTACCTTCTCGCGGTACTCCGCCGCCGTGCCGGCGATGTTGCCGGTTTTGTAGTCCACCACGCCGACGCCCCCGCTGCGCTCGTCCCGGTCTATGCGGTCAATGAATCCGACGAAGGCGTGCCGATCGAGATCCAACTGCACCGGCACTTCGCGGCCGAGCACCTCGAAGGGCGACTCCCGCTCTTGAACGAGAAGCCAATCCACGTATCGCTGGGCCGTTCGCTGGGCGCGGCGTACCTGCAGTTCGAACTCGACCGGCGTCTGGAAGCCGCTGCGGTTGCGCTCGAACGCCCAGGTCACGTACTGGCGGATGCGCGAGCGCATCTCCGCCTGCCGCTCCGCACGCGGGCGCGGGAACTCGCCGTGAAAGTCTTCGAGCGCGAGGTGGAAGGCGGTGCCGTAGGCCGATGCCGACGATCCGGGATCTTCGACGGCCGCGCACGCGTAACGGTAGAACCATTTGCGCCGGCACTCGGCATACGCGTTGAGCGCCGAGGCGCTGAAGTGGCGCGGCCAGCCGGGAACGCCGCTTCGCGGTTGCGGCGGCGGCGCTTCGAGCAGTTCGATATCCGTATCGCAGGCGTGGTCGCCCGACGCGCCGCGGGCCGGATCGCTGGCGGGGAGTTCGAAGATGTCGCCGATTGCCGATGCGAGACTCTCGTCGTCCAGATCCTCCGGGAGCGAGCGGACGCGCCGGGCCCGCTCGGCAAAGCGCAGCACGCTGTCGCGCTCGGCCGCCGGAAGGGCCAGGCGTCCGCGGTCGATCGCATCCAAGAGCGCTTCGGTGCGCGACGCAACGGTCGCGTAGGCCGCGCCGACGTCGTGTGAGACGCCCGAATGCGGCGAGCGGATGAGGCGCAGCAGAAGTGCCTCGGCGCCGCTCCGTCGCCACCGGACGGCGTCGCCGATGAAGGAGACTTCTCGTACGGCATCGGGCACCACCGCAGCGGAAGTTACAGCTTCCACCAGGCGCCCCTGCAGCCAACGTATAACCGCCTCCCGATGCGGCGCATCATCATCGGCATCACCGGGGCGAGCGGCAGCGCCTACGGCTACATGGTGCTGCAAGCGCTGCGCGCGCTCGGCGGGGTCGAGACGCACCTCGTGCTCACTGCGGCGGCCCGCCGCACGATCGAACTCGAGACGGAGATGACCGCCGAGGACTTCGAAGCCCTAGCCAACGTCGTGCACCGCGACGACGATCTCGCCGCCGCAATCTCCAGCGGATCGTTCCTGACCGACGGCATGCTCGTCATACCGTGCTCGATGAAGAGCGCCGCGGCGATCGCCTACTCGATCAACTCGAATCTGCTCGCGCGCGCCGCGGACGTGTGCCTAAAGGAGAAGCGCCGGCTCGTGCTGGTCGTGCGCGAGACCCCGCTGCATCTCGGCCACCTCCGCGCACTCGCCCAGCTCGCCGAAGTAGGGGCCGTCATCTTGCCGCCCGTGCCGGCGATGTACGCGAACCCGCAAAGCGTGGACGACATCGTCGCCCACACGGTCGGTAAGGCCCTCGATCAGTTCGGCATCGCGAACGAGCTGTTCAAGCGCTGGCGCTCCCCGGGCTGACGAGCGCGCGCGCGAGCGCGACGTCGCCGGCGCGGTCCACGTTGACCGCGGTCTCGGGATAGGCAGAAACGAGCGCCCGCACCGGCGCGTCGAGAATGCGCGTGGCGCGCGCCTCCGCCTGCGCGATAGAGAGGCGGCCGATCGCGAAGCGCACGAGGAAATCCCAGCCGAAGATCGAGGCGAGTTTGAGCGGATCTTTGCGCGCGGCCCCCAGCCGCTCGATGAAGCGTTCGAGCTGCGGCAGCACGCGCGGTCGCAGCGCGACGATGCCTCCGCCGCAGAACGTTCCGTCGCGCATTCGCGCCCAGGTGTGCGGAATCTCCGGGAAGGCAGCCAAGTGCGCGCTCTTCTCGACGCAGCCGTAGATCGCGTCGGCATCGCGCTCGCCTACGCCTCGGACGAAGTCGTCAACTGATTCGCCGGTGAGCACCGGCAGATCCGAGGCGACGACCAGAACGGCCTCGTCCGGCGGGAAGCCGGCAAGTCCGCTGCGCAGGCTGTCGCCGATGCGCACGCCGTCGGGGCGCAGTTCGTCTGCGGCTGCCAGATCCGGGTGCGAGTGCGCGCTCGGGGGCGCGACGACGGCGATCCGCCGGATCGAAGTCGAGGATCGCAGTGCGGCGAGCACGCGGCCGGCTAGCGTGATCCCCGCGATCGCGACGAAGGCCTTGTTCGGCGCGCCGGGCTGCAGGCGCGCAACCTCGTCGCAGGGCCCTCCGGCGAGGACGACCGCATCCATCAGGCGCGCCAGTCCGGCGTCGGCGCGAAGCCGCTCACCCAGCGCTCGTACGACGCATGCAGATCGAGCCGCCGTGCGATCGCTTCGGCGCGCTCGCGATCGGGGGCGAGCGTGAAGACGCACGAACCCGAACCCGCGAGCAGCGCGTTCGTCGCGCCGGCGCCGGCCAGTGCATCGAGCGCCGTGCGGATCTCCGGCAAGCCGGCCGCGATCTCGTGAAAGTCGTTCTGCAGGAGCGACTCGACGCGCGTGAAGTCGGCCCGTTGCAGCGCCTCCACCGCCGCCAGCGAGACGCTCGCACCGCGCGGCCGCTGCGGCCGCGGCGCGGCATCGAGCGCCTGGTATGCCTGCGCCGTGGAAACCGCGACGGGCGGCTTGACCACCACCACGAACCAGGCCGGCAGCGCTCCGACCGGGGTGACGCGCTCGCCCGTTCCCTCCACCAGCGCGCCGGTTCCGGCCAGGAAAAAGGGCACGTCGGAGCCGAGCGAGCGGGCCGTTGCGAGCCAATCCTGCCCGGGCAGCGCCCCGAAGGCCCCGTCCATGCCGGCGCGGAGCACGGCGGCTGCGTCGCTCGAGCCTCCGCCCAGGCCCGCCTGCACGGGGATGCGCTTGCGCAAATCCATCCGGATCGGGGGCAGCGCGCCCAGCGCACGCAGCGCGGTGACCGCGAGGTTGCTCTCGTCCTGCAACTCGCTTCGGTCGCAGGTGAAGAGGAACTCCGGATTCGGCGAGATCCGCATCTCGTCGGCCAGTTCGAGCGGCACCATGACGCTGCGCACGCCGTGATACCCGTCGTCGCGGCGCGCGAGCACCTCGAGCGTGAGATTGATCTTTGCCGGAGCTCGCAAGATGAGGTCGGCCATCGAGCAGCGAGTTTGCCGTTGCTCGGGGAGGCGCCTGTGCGCCGCGCGACGCACAGTACGCTTCAGCGATGGGCTCGAGCTACGATGCACAGAGGAACGAGTATTGTGCCTACGTCCTGCACGAATCGCAGACGCCGTACGGTCTGTTGCTCGGCAATTTCAAAGCGTACGCGCAGTCTACCGCAAAAGGGGGCGTCCGCGGCTTGTGGGACGCCGACACCGACCAGATCATTTTCGGCACGCATCACATCGCGTACCGCCTGAGCGGCCCGCAGGCGCGCACGTTCTTCCCGCATCAGATCGAGCGCGATCTCACGCTCCTTCCGTACGCGCAGATCTCCGAGTTCACGCTCGAGCATCGCGTGCACGTTACCGAAGCGTTCTACGTTCCGCACGGCCCGGCGTTCGATCGCGCGGTCGCCTTCGTCATAGACGTCACGCTCTACAACCCCGGCGCCGAAACTGCGCAGGTCGCGCTCTTCCCGTGGGCGATGCTCGTCGGGCAGCGCTTCTACGGCGAGCCCGAGCACGAGGTGCGCGCGTGGGACGACGGGCGCTTCATCTGTTCGCAGAATCTCGAGACGGGCGCGAAGCGCTGGTGGGGCGGCTCGCGAAAACCGGTTGCCGTGGAGCTCGCGCTTCGCGAAAAGCTGCTGCTCGATGCGATGCGCCGCGGAAGCCTCGTGCGCGACCCCGCCGCAAGCCTGGACGCCGTGACGCCGCGGCAGGCCGAACTCGTGAGCCGGCGGATCTTCGGCGCCTTCGAATACGACGTCGCCGTGGCGCCGGGCGCGCGCGAATCGCTGCGTCTGGCCGTCGTCTATCATAAAGGCGAGGCGGAGCGCTGCCGTCCGGTGCTCGAGGCGCTGCTCGACGACCGGCGCGCCCTGCACGATACCCAAGGCTACTTCGGAGAACGTTTGGCCGACGCGCGCTTTCTCACGCCGTCCCCGGAGATCAGCCGCGGCGTCGCCTGGGCGAAAGCGAATATGCTGCGCATCGTCAAGGAGTACCCGATCGGCTGGGGCTCGACGAACTCTCCGCCTTCGGACATCCTCGTCTCGCGCGACACCTCGTGGTTCGTGCACGGTTTCGACTACTTCTGGCCCGAGTTCAGCCGCGACGCTTTGGAAGTCTTCAACCGTGCGGTCAACGAGAGCGGGCTCATGGTCGAGTACGTGCGCGGCGTGAGCGGCTACAAAACCGACTACGATCTCAACATCAACGACGATACGCCCCTCCACCTGATCGCGATGCTCCACCACTACAACGCGACGCTCGACGACGAATGGGTCCGCAGCCGCATAGATCTCGTGATCAAACTCACCGACTACATGCTCTCCCAGCGCGACGACCACGGTCTCGTCTCGTGCCGCGCCAAAGGCGTGGACATGTACGGAATCTCGTCTTGGCGCAACATCATCCCGTACTACACGCTCGACGGTGCGGTCACCGAGATCAACGCGGAGTGCGTCTATGCCCTCGAGGCGGCCGCGATGCTCTGCGCCGTGGTCGGCGATCGCGATCACTGGCAGAAGTACGGTGCGCAGGCTCAGCAGATGCGCGCGGCGATGATGGAGTTTCTGTACAACGACGACACCGGGGCGTTCGTGCTCAACTACGATCAAGACGGCAACTACCAGGACAACTTCACGGCCGACGAAGTCTTTCCGGTGCTTTTCGAAATCGCCGACGCGCCGCGCCGCCGCGCGATCCTCGAGCGTCTGCAGGAGGCCGACTTCGTCACGCCGGTGGGCCTGCGCACGATCTCGACCGCGGACGCGTGGTACTTTCCGTCGTACGGCTTCGGCCTGCTCGGCGGCGTGTGGCCGGATCTCACGCTGTGGTGTGCGGTCGCGCTCGCCCGCAACGGCATGACCGACGAAGCGGTGAACTTTCTTCGGGCGACCTACGCCGCGATGGAGGGCGGGAGCCCGCGCAACACGGTGCCCGGCGAGTTCGCCGAATGGTTCGACGGAGGCTCGCTCGGCAATCGGGGCATGTATCTCTCCCCGTGGACCGGCGCAAAGTACCTATGGGCCGTTGCCGAAACGGTCGGCGGTCTCGACGGGTACCGTACCAGCGGCAGGCCGCATCTTGCGCCGCTGCGGCCGAAAGACTGGCAGTGGGTGGCCGCTGCGCGGGTGCACTGGGGCGGGCGCCGCTGCACGTACGTCGTGGATCTGCGCAGCAATACGATCTACGGCGATATGCCCGAACTCTCGGCGGAGGAGCCGTTCGCTTGCATCTACGCAGGCCGCGACGTTAGCGACGAAGCGATGATCTCGCCCGTCGAAGTCGGCGCCGTCGCCTTCGAAGACGACGCCGGCGCCGTGCGCATCTTTCTGGGGAATCATCTCGATCGTGCGCGCAACGTGCTGGTCGAGTTTCGCGGGCATACGACGCGCGTCGAGATGGCGCCCGGGGACCTGCGCGAAGTGCATTTGATCGGCCGCCCGAGCGACCGCCGGGCACACGCGGCAAAACTCGACGTCGTTCCCGTGCCGGCGCGCGTATAATAGGCGCTGCGTGCATCCGAATAACCGGCTCCCAACGATCCTCCTCGCAGTGGGCGCGGCCGTTCTGATCCTCGCGGTGGCGATTGGCGAGCGGATGGGCGACCGCGTCATCGGCCAGGCGACCGATCGCACCCTGCAGTCTGCGACGGGGGTCGTCACCCCCGAGCCGGACGCTACCAACGGCCCGTACGGTCCCGACTGGAAGCGCTCGCAGGCGCTCACCGCCGCGGGCGACCCGGGCTTCCCCGATCCGCGCGTCCCGCCCCAGCCGCTGCCCACCCCGCTGGCGACGCCGACCCCCGCGCCGACCGTACCGCCGACGCCGACGCCGAATCCGAACATCCCGATCTGGCGCCAGCAGCCCTTGCCCACCGCGACGCCGTCGGCCCAAGCGCCCTCAGGCGAGCAATCCCCGGCAGAGCAACCGTCCGCTTCCTCCCCGCCTGACGCCGCTCGGCCCGCCCTGATATGATAGAGAGATGGAAAACACGGGAACGGTAACGGTCAAGCGCGGCCTCGCGCAGATGCTCAAGGGCGGCGTCATCATGGACGTCGTCACCGCCGAACACGCGGCGATCGCCCAGGAGGCGGGCGCGGTCGCGGTTATGGCGCTGGAACGGATTCCGGCCGACATCCGGGCCGCCGGCGGCGTCGCCCGCATGAGCTCGGTCGAGCTGATCCGCAGCATCATGGACGCCGTGACGATTCCCGTCATGGCCAAAGTCCGCATCGGACACTTCGCCGAAGCGCAAGTGCTCGCGCAGCTCGGCGTGGACTACATAGACGAGTCCGAGGTGCTCACGCCGGCCGACGACGCGTACCACGTGGACAAACACGCCTTCACGACGCCGTTCGTCTGCGGCGCGCGCAACCTGGGCGAGGCGCTGCGCCGCATCGCCGAGGGCGCCGCGATGATCCGCAGCAAAGGCGAAGCGGGCAGCGGCAACATCGTCGAGGCGGTGCGCCACATGCGCGCGATCGGCGACGCGATTCGCGACCTGAGCGTCGCACCGAAAGAGGAACTCGTCGCTCGCGCCCGCGATCTGGGCGCACCGCTCGAACTCGTTTCGCAGGTGGCCGCTCAGGGGCGCCTGCCCGTCGTGCTGTTTTGCGCCGGCGGCGTCTCCACGCCCGCCGATGCCGCCCTCATGATGCAGCTCGGCGCCGAAGGCATCTTCGTCGGCAGCGGGATATTCAAGTCGAAGGACCCCAAGCGCTTCGCGCGAGCGATCGTGGATGCGACGACGCACTACGAGGACGCGGCGGTCGTGCTCGAGGCCTGCCGTTCGCTCGGCGTTTCCGAGGCGATGCCGGGGCTGGACGTGCGCGCGCTCGACGAATCGCAGCTGCTCGCGTCGCGTGGCAACTAACGTCGGCGTACTCGCCCTTCAGGGCGACGTCGTCGAGCACGTCGCGGCGTTCGAGCGGGTCGGAGCCCGCACGACGCTCGTAAAGAAGGCCGCGGACCTCGAAGCCGTGGACGCCCTCGTGATTCCGGGCGGCGAGTCCACGACCGTCATGAAACTGATCGAACGCGCAGGCTTGGCCGAGCCGATCGTCCGGCGCGTTCGCGCGGGGATGCCGCTCTGGGGAACCTGCATGGGGATGATCGTGGCCGCGCACGACGTCGCCGGGACGCCGCAGCCCACGCTCGACCTGATAGACGTCACCGTCCGCCGCAACGCGTTCGGGCGTCAGAACGAGTCGGCCGAAGTCGCGCTCTCGATCCCCGCGGTCGGAGGCGAGCCGTTTCCCGCCGTCTTCATCCGGGCCCCGTGGATCGAGCGCTGCGGTCCGAACGTGCAGCTGCTGGCCACGCGCGACGGCCGCGGCGTTATGGTGCGTGAAGGAAGCGTGCTGGCAACCTCGTTTCACCCCGAGCTCACCGCCGATCCGCGCGTGCACCGCTACTTTCTCGAGATGCTCTCGTCGCAAGGGAAGGCTTCGACCGCGGCGTAACTTTGGCTCAAGATGCCGAACGAGGCTGCCTCGTCTGACGTTCAGGGAGGCTTTCAAGGGCAAATTCCGCCCATCGAGCCGCTGCTCAGCGAAGTGATCGCGACGCTGGCGCTCGCCGCGCACGCGTACCTCACCGACGAGGACGGCCGAAGTCCGGACCATCCATCGGCCGAGGTCGCGATAGACGTCGCCACCGCGGCCTTCGAACGCGTCAAAGAGCGCCTGCAGCCCGAACAGCGGCTTGCGATCGCGCAAATGCTCACCGAGACGCGTCTGACTTTCGTGCGGATGCGAGGCGCGTAAGGATCGTGAGCGAGGTGCTCGTGCTCAACTTCACCTACGAGGCGCTGAACGTTACGAGCTTTCAGCGGGCGGTGAAGCTGATCTTCGCCGGCAAAGCGGAGATGCTGCACGGGCGCGAACGCATGCTGGCCTCGCCCACCTACGCGATGCGCATGCCCTCGATCATCCGGATGCTCTACTACATCCGCCGTCCGATGCAGAGGGTCGCGCTGACGAAGAAGAACGTGCTGATCCGCGACGATCATCTCTGCCAGTACTGCGGCACGCGCGGCGAACGGCTGATGACGGTGGACCACGTCGTCCCGAAGAGCCGCGGCGGCGAGTCCACGTGGGAGAACCTCGTCTGCGCCTGCATGCGCTGCAACAACCGCAAGAACAACCGGACGCCGCAAGAGGCGAACATGACCATGCTGCGCAAGCCGCGCCAGCCCAAGTACATTCCCTGGATTCAGATCAAGCGGAACACCCTGCCCGACGAGTGGGGCAAGTTTCTCTTCCTCTACAACGTCTCGATCGAGGAGCGCATCGAGGCCTGACCCCCATGTCATCCTGAGCCATGTCATCCTGAGCCATGTCATCCTGAGCCATGTCATCCTGAGCCTGTCGAAGGACGAAGGACGAAGGCCCCGTGTCATCCTGAGCCATGTCTACTGAGCCTGTCAGGACGCGTGTCATCCTGAGCCATGTCATCCTGAGCCTGTCGAAGGACGAAGGACGGTTTGTATCAATCCCTTGACACAATCGAGGCTTTGTATTAGGGTGTTGGTACAATGAACGCAGAAGCCGTCCACGTAGACCACCTCATCCGCACCTCGACCGCCTTCATGATCGCCGCCATCGGCCTGGCCCAGTTGGTGCGGCCGTGCTGCTTCGTAGGCGTGGGTTTTTACTTCCGGCGGGCCTGCCGGGCGCTTTCGCCCCAGGCTGGCGAGCAAGTCCGGGAGACCCTGCGCGCCCGCAGCGAGCTCGAGGGCGACACCTCGGCACTCATGCGCTACGTCGCCGTCTTCTACTTCGCGATGGCGGCGCTGGAGTTCGTGCCGGCGGTCCCGTTTGCCGTGCCGTACGCCGCGGCCTCGCTCGCGCTCGCGCTTGCGATCCTGGCGGCCTACCTTCAGGTCAGACGCGCGACGGAACTCCGCGTCGCGCCGCTCGTGCGCCGCTCTCCGCTCGACGCACTCCCGCCGATCGTCGTGCTGGCCATGGCGCTGTGCTTTGCGGCCACTCTCGGCTTCGCGCTCTATCCGCCGTATCGGGTCGCCGCGCTCGCCGTCGCGATCTCGGTCGGGCTCCTCTTCACGATCGCCTGGCGGATCGCCGGCGCGCCGGCGCTGCTCGTCGGGAGCGATCCGCAAATCGCGTACGCCGTGGACGAACGCGTGCGGCTCATCCGCGCGACCGGCGTGGCGGCGCTGGCCTGCGCCCCGCCGGCGGTCCTGGTGATGCTCGGCGCGCGCCAAGTCGCCGGCTTTCACCTCTACGGCGTGCTGACGGCGATCGTGTGCGCGGCGTTCGCGGTCGCGCTGGCGGCGAGCTTCATGCCGTTCGGTAAGCGGCTCGTCATCGCATGACGGCGGGCTCGTACCTCGTCGTCAACGCAGCCCTGGATACGCCGCCGTACGTCCAGATCAAGGAACAGCTCCGCGGTGCGATCGAGCGGGGCGATCTGCCGCCGCGGGCCACGCTGCCGACCGTCCGCCAACTGGCGGGCGACCTCGGCATCGCGCCCAATACGGTCGCGCGCGCGTACGCCGATCTGCAGGCGGAAGGCTGGCTCGTCGGCGACGGTCGGCGCGGGACGTACGTGTCTGGGGAACTGCCGCGCAGCGACCCGCGTGGACGCAGCCGTTCGCTGCGCGAGGGTATCGAGAAGTTCGTGCAGGCGCTGCTGCATCGCGGCTTCACGCGCAGCGAAATCGCGTCGGAGTTCGCGCGCCTGGTGGAGTGACGGCCGCAGGAAGGGAAAGCGGCAGATAGGCGGCATTTCTCGGACCGTGCCCGAGCCGCTCGACCAGAACCGGACGCCGTACTTTCAAGCACTGCTCGACTACGTTGACGCGGGCGTCTTGCCGTTCCACACGCCCGGCCACATCCAAGGCCGCGGCATGGATCTCTCGTTCCGCGAGTTCGTCGGCGACAACATCTGCGCCATAGATCTCACGCCCATGCCGGGCATAGACGACCTGCTCCAGCCGACCGAATCCATCAAGGAGGCACAGGAGCTGGCGGCCGCCGCATACGGCGCCGACCGGACCTTCTTTCTCATCAACGGCTCGACGAGCGGCAATCAGTGCATGATGATGACCGCCGTGAATCCCGGCGAGAAGATCGCCGTGCCGCGGAACTCGCACAAGTCCATGCTCGGCGGCCTGGTGATGAGCGGCGCCGAGCCGGTGTACATGCAGCCGGAGGTGGACGAGGCGCTGCGCATGGACCACTGCGTGACGCCCGAGACGGTCGCTCGTACGCTCGTGGAGCACCCGGACCTCGCCGCCGTCTACCTCGTCTCGCCGACGTACTACGGCGTCGCCGCCGATCTTGCCTCAATCGTCCGCATCGTTCACGATGCCGGCCTCCCGCTGCTCGTAGACGAAGCCTGGGGGCCGCACTTCCATTTCCATCCGGCCCTTCCGCTCTCGGCCACGGCAGCCGGCGCCGATCTCTGCATCAACTCGACGCACAAGATGCTCTCGGCATTCTCGCAGTGCGCGATGCTCCATCAGATCGGCGATCGGGTCAGGGTGGACCGGCTCAAGGCCGTGCTCAAGATGTTCCTCTCGACCTCGCCGAACTTGCCGATGGTCGCTTCGCTCGACGTGGCTCGCAAGCAGATGGCGACCGAGGGCCGGGCGCTGCTCACCCGGACGATCGCGCTGGCGGAGGAGACGCGCGCGCGCCTGAATGCGATCGCCGGCGTGCGGTGTTTCGGCAGCGAGATGGTGGGGCGCAAGGGCGTCTTCGGCTTCGACCCCACGAAGATAACGGTAACGGTCAAAGACTTGGGCTACACCGGCTACGAAGCCTCGGAACTGCTGCGCCGCCGCTACAACATACAGGTCGAACTCGCCGACCTGTTCAACGTGGTCGCGCTCTTCACGATCGGGACCGATGGCGAAGCCGCGGACCGGTTCGTCGGCGCCTTCGAGGAGATGGCGCGCGACGACCGGCCGCTCGACATGTACGCGCCGTCCGGAATTCTCGAGCGCCGTCTGCGGCGCGGCAACTTCGCGCTGCCGCCGATTCCGCCGATGCGCATGCTCCCCCGGCAAGCCTTCCTAGCCGACACCGAGCTCGTGAAGTTCCGCGAGTCGGCCGGCCGGATCTGCGCCGAGACGCTCACCCCGTATCCGCCCGGCATACCCGTCATCGCGCCGGGCGAGGAGTTAACTAGCGAGATCATCGAGTATCTGCGCCTCGAGCTTAAGGCGGGCGTTCGCATCCAGGGACCGTACGACGACGATCTGCGCGTCATCCGCGTGGTGAAGGAGTGAACGGCGCCCTCGGATAACGCGTTACGAGCACCGATCCACTCACCGTGTCATCCCGAGCAATGTCATCCTGAGCAATGTCGTCCTGAGCAATGTCATCCTGAGCAATGTCATCCTGAGCAATGTCATCCTGAGCCTGTCGAAGGACGGTCGAAGGACGGTCGAAGGACGGTCGAAGAAGTGTGAAGGGGAAGTGAGGATCAGTATTGGCGGTTAGGGCTCACTCGGACTCCCCCAGTTGGGAACTCTCCCAACTCCTCGACATCTTCCCACTGCCGATCCGGCAAGCGCTCGTTCGTCTCCCCAATCTCGAAGAGATCATAGAGGTCGTTCTCGATCTCGGGCGTCCGCCCGAAGCGCGGTTCGAGCACGATTTCACGTATCTCGCGGACGCGCCGGTGACGCACGAAGATATCGCGCACGTGTGCTCGCGCATCTCGCCGTTCGGTGCGGACAACCGCGCCGGCATCGAGCAGACGCTGCATCGCATCAGCGCGATACGCAACCGCACCGGGAAGATCGTCGGCCTCACCTGCCGCATGGGCCGCGCGGTCTACGGCACGATAGACATCCTGCTCGACGTCCTGCGCAGCGGTAAATCCATCTGTTTGCTCGGCCGTCCGGGCGTCGGCAAGACGACGATGCTGCGCGAGTGCGCGCGCGTGCTCTCCGAAGAGCGCAAGCGCGTGGTCATCGTGGACACGTCGAACGAGATCGCCGGCGACAGCGACATCCCGCACCCAGGCATCGGTCTCTCCCGCCGGATGCAGGTGGCGGACCCGGCGCTTCAACACGCCGTCATGATCGAAGCGGTCGAGAACCACATGCCCGAGGTCATCGTCATTGACGAGATCGGCACCGAGGCCGAGGCGGCGGCAGCGCGAACGATCGCCGAACGCGGCGTCACGCTCATCGGTACGGCGCACGGCCAGACGCTCGAAAACCTCCTGATGAACCCGACCCTCTCCGACCTGGTCGGCGGCGTGAGTGCGGTGACGCTCTCCGACGAAGAAGCGCGCCGGCGCGGAACCCGCAAGACGGTCCTCGAACGCAAGGCGCCCCCGACCTTCGACGTCGTCGTGGAGATTCAGGAACGCGACCGCCTGGCGATTCACAAGAGCGTCGCCGAGGTCATAGACGCGCTGCTGCGCGGCTATCAGCCGCAGCCCGAGATTCGCCAGCGCCAGCCCAGCGGCGAGGTCACGGTCGTGCAGGAGGCCGACACGGAATCCATGCCGCGCCTGGCCGATCAGTACGATCAGGAGCGCGAACCCGACGAGCGCGACCGCCCCCTGCTCGATCTTTCCGTACGGCGTCTCGCGCAATAAGATCGAGCGCGCGATACAAAACTTGCGCGTAAACGCGTCCATCGCCAGGAACTGGGACGATGCCGACGTCGTCCTCACGCTCAAGACGCTCGAACGTAAGGAACAGCCCAAACTCAAGCAGATCGCCTCCGACAACGTGCCGATCTACTCGATCAAGACGAATACGACCACGCAGATCCAGACGGCGCTGCGCGACGTCTTCAACCTCGGCTCGATCGACCACGAGGAGATCGCTTTGCGCGAAGCGGAGGAGGCGATCTATCAGGTGCTTCTGACCAGCCAGGCCACCGAGCTCTCACCGCAGACCTCGTACGTTCGGCGCATGCAGCACCAGCTCGCCGAGCGCTACCGCCTGCAATCCCGCAGCACCGGTCTGGAACCCAATCGCCGCGTTCGAATCTACAAGACGGCGGAGGTGTAAGCGGCCGCCCGGCGCAATCCGGGCGTAGTATGTTCGTCGCCATTGAAGGTATTGAGGGCAGCGGTAAGAGCACGCTCGTAGCCGCGTTGGCCGAGCGCCTGCGAGCGGACGGCCTGGACGTGCTGACCACGCGCGAGCCCGGCGGGACGCCGGCCGGCGACGCCGTCCGCTCGATTTTTCTGCGCCGCGACTTGCCCATATCGCCGCTCACCGAAAGCATGCTGGTGAGCGCCGCACGCGCGCAGCACGTCGAAGACGTCATTCGGCCGGCGCTGGCCGCGGGTCGGATCGTTCTCTGCGATCGCTTTACCGACTCGACGCTGGCCTACCAAGGCCACGGACGCCGCCTGGGCCGGGAAGTGCTGCGCACGCTCTGCGAGATCGCTTCGGAGGGCGTGCAGCCGGACTTCGTGCTCGTTCTCGACGTGCCGCTCGCGGTGGCGCGCGCGCGGCTTCGGGAGCGGTCGGGAGACACCGATCGCATCGAGCGAGAAGACGACGCCTTTCACGAACGGGTCAGGCAAGGCTTCCTCGAACTCGCCGCCGGACCGCGTCATCGCGTGCTCGACGGCACGCTCGCGCCCGAGCAGCTCGCGGCGCTGGCGATGGACGAGTTTCGCTCGCGGCGCGGCGATCGGGCGCGTTGAACGGGATCACCTTCGACGTTCCCAACGCGCAGGGACCCAAGCGCTACTTCGGGGCGCTCGCGCCCGAGGGTCTCGCGCACGGTTACCTGTTCGCGGGCCCGTCGGGCATCGGCAAACGCACGTTCGCCCGCAGGCTCGCCCAGTCGCTGCTCTGCCAAGGCGCCAAGAGCGGCGTGCTCGGCTACGACGGCACCTGTTCGTCGTGCCGGCTGTTCGCACAAAACGCCCATCACCCGGATTTCATCGAACACGAAGGCGTGCTCAAGATCGGCGACCGCGACGCGCCCGCCGGCTTTCACGACGGTGAGGATCTCTCGGCCAGGGATCTCGTGCGCCATCTCTCGATGCAGTCGTACAGCGGCGGGATGCGCGTGCTGCTGCTGGCCGACGTGGATTTCGCGACGCATCACGCCGCCAACGCGCTGTTGAAGTTTCTAGAAGAGCCGCCTCGCGGCGTCGTGATGATCCTCACGACCGCGATGCCCGGGCGCATCCTCCCGACGATCCGCTCTCGCCTGGTCGAGATTCGCTTCTCGGGCCCGTCGTTGCAGATGCCGGCCGACGACGGCGACGAAGAGTCGCTGCGCTCGCAAGTCGTGCGGTGGTTCTACGAGAGCGTCGAGGGGAAGATGCCGCAGGATTCGTGGGCCACGCGCGAGTCGGTGGCCGAGGGCATCGAGATGGTGAAGACGCTCGTGCGCGACTGGATCGTAGCCGGCAATTGCGACGGCGTCGCGCTGGTCGGCGGGGAGAGCGCCGAGCGTTTGCGCGCGTTGCCGCCGTTGACGCCGCACGAGGCCGTTACCTTGCTCGGGCGGCTGGACGAGGCCGCGCGCGTGGCGCGAACGAACGTGGCTCCGCGCTTCGTCGCCGATCTCGCGCGGATGGCGCTTACGAACGTGCCGTAAAGGCGACGTCGTCGTACTGTTTGGCGAACGGAAACGCCAAGTAGCCCAGAACGATCGCCTTGACCGCAGCCGTGGCTAATTGGTAGCCGATGAGGCCCAGGCTCATGGCGAATCGGTCGAGCACGGCTCCCGGCAGCACGATCCACAGCAGCACGAAAACGATGGAGAGCACGGCGGTCCCGAGATAACTGGCCTGCACCGCGCGGAACGATGCGCCGATTGCGAGATTCCCGGGGAATCCGCCGATCGCCGCGGCCGGGATCGTGTAGATGAGGAAGAAAGCGACGACGAGCTGCAGGACGATCTGGACGATGCCGTTACCGAGAAGCGAGCCCAGATACCCCGCAGCGAAGATCAGGAAGTAGAACCCAACCGTCGCGATGAGGATGCTGCCGGCTTTCTGGCGACCTTCCTCCCAGGCTTCGTCGAACGTCGCATGACGGCCGCGCCAGACGTTGCTCGCGCCGATCACGGCAACGCCGAAGCAGAAGCCGTAGACGAGCTGCACGACGATCTGAAAGAGCGAGGCCCCAGCGCCGCCCAGCGCGTCGGTGAAGAAGGGCGTTATCTGGTCCATCAGCAGTTCGACGACCGCCGCAAGGAGCGGCATCACGAGTACCGTGGGATTGCGCGCGAGCAGCGGAATCGCTCGCGCGTACATCGCTAGGTCCACGCGCATCCGGCGCACCGAGATTAAAAACGGGCCCCTTCGAGCGCGTGCCGGCACGAGCAGTCGCTCTCGAGGGGAACGTTCTTGAGGATCGTGCCGATCGCGGACTTCACGCGCTCGTTGTTGCGATTGAAGACTTCGATGACCTCGTGGTGCGAGACCGGCGCCATGCCCTCGATCCCGACGTCGTAGTCGGTGATGAGCGAGATGTTCGCATAGCACATCTCCAGTTCGCGGGCCAAGTAGGCCTCCGGGTACTGCGTCATGTTGATGACCTCCCAGCCCTGGCTCTGGAACCACTTCGACTCCGAGCGCGTCGAGAAGCGCGGCCCCTGGATCACGACCACCGTTCCGCGTTCGTGCGTCTCGATTCCCAGCGCCTTGAGCGCGTCTATCGCGATCGGCCGCAACGTGGGGCAGTAGGGGTCTGCGAAGCTCACGTGCGTGGTGATCGGACCGTCGTAGAACGTATCCTTGCGCCCGCTGGTGCGGTCCACCAATTGGTCGCAGACGACCATCGAGCCGGGCTTGACGCGCCGGTCGAGCGAACCGCAGGCCGTCGGTCCGACGATCCACTTCACGCCGAGCTGTTTCATCGCGTAGAGATTCGCCCGGTAGTTGATCGCCTGCGGCGGGAAGCGATGGTCCTTGCCGTGCCTCGGAAGAAAGGCGACCCGGCGCCCGGCCATCTCGCCGATCGCGACCTTGTCGCTCGGGGGGCCGTACGGCGTCTCTACCCAGACTTCGGTCGCGTTCTCGACGAGCGAATAGAAACCGGAACCGCCGAATACGCCGATATCGGCGCGCAATTCATCCGTCATGGGGCTCCCTGTTTATCCGCCCTGTCATCCTGAGCCTGTCGAAGGACGCGAAGGGGGTTAGCGGTTGAAATCCGAGGGCTTGAGATCGTCGAGGAACTTCTTGAAGCGCGCCACGTCCGCGTCGTTCGCCGGCTTCTTTTCGTTGCTGGACTCTTCGAGCACGATTTTGTCGGAGACGAAGATCGGCGCGGGCACGCGCAGGGCCAGGGCGATGCCGTCGGAGGGCCGAGCGTCAATCTCCGCGAGCTCGCCGTTCGTGCGGACGATGAGTTTGGCGAAGAAGGTGGAGTCTTTGATGTCGTGGATGACGACTTGCTCCAGATTGGCGCTGAGGGTATCGAGGATGCTGCGCATGAGGTCGTGCGAGAGCGGCCGGGGAACCGGCGCGCCTTCGAGCGCAAGCGCGATCGCCGTCGCTTCGAACGGGCCGATGAGTATCGGCAGGTAGTGCGTGCCGTCCATGTCCTTGAGTATGACGACCGGATCGTGAGTCAAAAGGTCGATCCCGAGCTTGTCGACCTTCATTTGCCGCATGCTATCGTATCCGACACGTCCGGCGAATTGTCTTGCCGCCGTTGGTCCGGCAGCCGCCGTCGCGGAGGGCGGGCCGCACGAACGCCCGAACGAGAGGGCCGTCCATGCCACTTTCGTGCGGAATCGTCGGCTTGCCCAACGTCGGGAAGTCCACGATCTTCAACGCCCTGACCCGCTCGGCCCAGGCCCTCGCGGCCAACTACCCGTTTGCCACGATAGACCCGAACGTCGGCGAGGTCGCCGTGCCGGATCCGCGCTTGGCCGTCCTGCAGAGCGTGGTGTCGGCGCAGCGCATCGTCCCGGCCACCGTCCGCTTCGTGGATATCGCGGGCCTGGTGCGCGGCGCCAGCGCGGGCGAAGGGCTGGGCAACGCCTTCCTGAGCCACATACGCGAAACCGACGCGATCGCGATGGTGCTGCGGTGCTTCACGGATACGGACGTGACGCACGTAGAGGGCGCCCCCGACCCGAGGCGGGACGCCGAGATCGTCGGGATCGAACTGGCCCTGGCGGACCTTGCGACGATGCGTAAGCGTCTGCCCAAGCTCGAGCGAGAGATTCGCGCCAATCCCAAGATGCGAGAGCACTACGATGCAGCCGAGCGTCTGACGGCCGCGCTCGAGGAGGGCACGCCTGCGCGCACGTTCGCGCCCGGTTCTCTCGAGGCGGCGGTCGCGGCCGACTGCCTTTCTGCTCACCGCCAAACCCGTGCTCTACGTGGCCAACGTAGACGAGGCGCAGCTCGCCGAGGGGGCCGCGCACGTAGAGGACGTGCGCGCGATCGCCCGTGCCGAGCAAGGACGGGCGGTGGTGCTCTGCGGGAAGGTCGAGGCCGAGCTGGCGGGCCTCTCGGAGGCCGAGGCCGAGGAGTTCCGCGCCGAGCTTGGCATGGTGCGCAGCGGCCTGGACGAGCTGGCGGCGGCTGCCTACGACCTGCTCGGGCTGATGACGTTCCTGACCGCCGGGGAGAAAGAGGCCCGCGCCTGGCCGATTCGGCGCGGCACCAAGGCGCCGCAAGCCGCCGGGACCATTCACGGCGATATCGAGCGCGGCTTCATTCGGGCCGAGATCGTCTCGTACGACGACTACGTCGAGCTGCGCACGATGGAGGCCCTGCGAGCGGCCGGCCGCGTCCGCAGCGAAGGCCGCGAGTACGTCATGCAGGAGGGCGACGTCGTCAACTTCCGGTTCAACGTGTAAAGCTGCTTTCTGCCGGAGCGGCCAAGGGGCCGCGGAGCAGCACGCGCAAATCCCCCGTATGACCTCAGCCCTGCGCGAAGCCTCGGTTCGCGACGTCTCCGTCTTCGGCGACGCGATCGCATATTTCAACGAGGCGGCCGATCTTCTCGAACTCGATACCGGCATGCGCCGGATTCTCACGCATCCGACGCGTCAGATCATCTTCTCGATTCCGTTCCAGCGCGATTCCGGCGAGTTTGAAGTCTACACCGGCTACCGCGTTCAGTACAGCTTCGCGCGCGGTCCCGCCAAAGGCGGCATCCGCTACCATCCGGGCGTGACGCTCGACGAGGTAACCGCGCTCGCGTTCTGGATGACGTGGAAGTGCGCGGTCGTGGACCTGCCGTTCGGCGGCGGCAAAGGCGGCGTCACCTGCGATCCGGCGACGCTCTCGGCCAACGAGCTCGAACGCATCACGCGGCGTTATGCCGCCGAGCTGGTCGAGGTCGTGGGACCCGACAAAGACGTTCCGGCGCCCGACGTCAATACGACGCCGCAGGTCATGGCCTGGTTCATGGACACGTACTCGATGCACGTTCGCCAGAACGTGCCCGGCGTCGTGACCGGCAAGCCGCTGGAGATCGGCGGTTCGCGCGGGCGCGTCGAAGCGACCGGTCGCGGCGTGACCATCTGTGCGCTCGACGAGATGGCCGAGATGGGCCTGCGCCCGGACCAAGCGACCATCGCGATTCAAGGCTTCGGCAACGTAGGCCGCTATGCGGCCAAACTCTTTGAAGAACGCGGCTGCAAGATCATCGCCATCTCCGACGTCACCGGAGCGTACTACAACGAAGACGGCATCCACGTCGCCGCCGCGATGGAGCACACCGCAAAGTTCGGCACGCTCGAAGGGTACAAGGGCGGCGAGAAGGTGACGAACGCCGAACTGCTGGCCAGCGAGTGCGACGTCCTCGTGCCGGCCGCGCTGGAGAAGGTCTTCACCGCGGAGACGGCCCCGAAGGTGCGCGCGAAGCTCATCGTCGAGGGCGCGAACGGTCCCACGACGCCGGAAGCGGATCGCATCCTGCGCGAGAAGGGCGTCGTCATCATCCCCGATATCATGGCCAACGCCGGCGGCGTGACCGTCTCGTACTTCGAGTGGGCGCAAGACCGCATGGGCTACTTCTGGAAAGAGGCCGAGGTCAACGAGAAGCTCGAGGACTTCCTGCTCACCAACCTGCATCAGGTTCGAGCGATCGCGACGTCGCGAGGTGCGGCGCTGCGAACCGCTGCCTACACGCTGGCAATAGACCGCGTCGTCAAAGCCTCGAGGCTCCGCGGAATCTACGCCTAGATGCGGCTCGGCGTTCGCTGCGCTGGCGTTAGCCTGCGTGCTGCCGCTCGGAGCGATTGCGCAAACCGCAGCGCCGACGCCTTCTCCGGCGGCCTCACCGGCGCCCGGCGCCGCCGCCATGGAGGTAACTTCGCTGACGCCCGCACAGCAACAGGCCGTGAATCTGGCGATCATCAAGATCTCGCAGAACCCCGTCGGCAACATCAGCGTGCTGCCGTTTCAGAACAACTTCAACTACGGATTCGGCCCGTACACGCGCTTTCAATACAACCTGAACGTGCAGCCGGTCGTGCCGGTCATGCTGAGCAAAAACCTCACGCTCATCGCCCGCACGATCGTGCCGATCCTCAACCAGCCCTCGAATCAACCGCCGCCGGTCTGCGTCTCGTCGTACGGCTGCCCTTCGACGTTCGGCATCAGCGACGTCCAAGAGCAGCTCTACTTCGCGCCCAAGACCAAGCCCGGCGCGCTCATCTGGGGCGTTGGCCCGATCTTCCAGTTTCCGTCGGCCTCGCCGGGAGCGCTGGGGTCCGGCAAGTGGTCGGCCGGCCCAGACGCGGTCGCGCTCGTGATGCCGGGGCCGTGGGTCCTCGGCGCGCTCGTAACTCAGCTATGGTCCTATGCCGGGCCGTCGAGCCGTGCCGGCGTCAGTTCCTTTCTGGTGCAGCCGTTCGTGAACTACAATATCAAAGGCGGCTGGGCGATTTCCTCGGCTCCGATCCTCACCGCGAACTGGACGGCGGCGCAGAACAAGTGGGCCGTGCCGCTCGGGGGCGGCGTCGCTCGAACCTTCAAAGATGACGGTCAGCTCATGTCGCTCTCGCTCCTCTACTACACGTACGTGACGCGCCCGTCGGCCTCGCCGCAAACGAATCTTCGCTTGGTCTGGAGCCTGCTCTGGCCGATCAAGCGCGGCGTGGACGTCCAGCAGCTCATCCAAGACGCAAAGTAGCTGGGAGCGCACGCGGTGGGCATTGCCAAACTCGTAGCCGTCGTAATGCTCGTCTCCCTGACGTTCGGAGCCGGCCTGCAGGTAGATCCGCGAGCGCTTGCGAGCGATATTCAAGAACGGCCGGCTGATCGCGCGGGCGCTTGCCGCCAACGTGCTCGTTGTGCCGCTCCTGGGCGTGCTGCTGGCCCGTCTCTTTGCACTGCCCGAAGCGATCGCTACCGGATTTCTGCTCATGGCGATCGCGCCGGGCGTGCCGTTCGTCCTCTCGTCGGTGCGCAAGCGCGGCGGCAGCCTGGGGTTGGCCGTCGCGCTCGCGCTGCTGCTTCCACTCGTCTCGATCGTCACGGTGCCGATCACCGCAGCGCTCGTCCTGCCGCCCGGAGCGCAGGCCCACGTTCCGCTGGGAAGGTTCGCCGCAACCTTGCTGATCTTCCAAATCCTGCCGCTTTGCGCGGGCGTCCTCGTAACGGCCAAAGCGCCGGCATTCGCGATGCGCCTCGTGCGCCCGCTCGAGCTGCTCTTCTTCGCCGCCGCCGTAGCGCTGCTGGCCCTGATCTCTCCGGAGATCGTGCGCGACGTCGCCACAGTTTACGGCTCCCATGCCTTGTGGGCCACGCTCTGCCTCGTGACGCTCTCGCTCGGGGTCGGTTGGGCGATGGGCGGAGCGGCAAGAGAGAGCCGGCGCGTGCTCGCGATCGGGACGGCGCTTCGCAACGTCGGCCTATGCGCGCTCATCGCAACCGCGAACTTCGACAATCCGCAGATCATCGCGACGGTGGCGACGTACCTGCTCGTTCAGGCCGTCGTCACGACGGCCGTGGGGATGTACTTCACGCGGACGGCATGAGGCGCGCTAATCGCGCCACCGCTTCCCGATAGCCGCGCAGCCGTTCCAGCACGAATCTGCGCTCGGCATCGTCTTTGGGCATTTCGGCTTCGAGCCGTGAGAACGCGGCGGCGAGCCGATCCGCGCGTCCGGCGCGCCGCGATTCGCGCAGCGCCTGCGTGAGCTCGTTCGTGCGCGCCTGCAGCGCGTCCGCGAATTCGCGCAGCGCCGGCGCTCCGTGCGGCGACGAGAGGGTATCCAGACCGGTCTCCAGTGCGAGGCTGGCCAGCGCGAAGCGCTGCGTCGCCGCGAGAATGCGCAGCGCGCGGCCGGCGCCGATGGTATGCGGGCGGCGCGGCTCGTGGCGGGTGCGATCCACCGACTCTTCGACGGCCGTGCGAATTTGCCAGACCGCGGTGCGCGCAGCCTCGATCGCAGCCCGCGCTTGCGGCGAAGGATCTTCGTACGCGCGCAGGATCGCGTCGGCTAAGGCGGCTTGGGCTTCGATGAGGTCGGCGAGGAGCGGGCGCGTTCGCTTGCGCTCCCAACTCGGCAGCGCGATGTAGCCCGCCATTGCAAGCGCGCCCCCGGCGAGCGTGTCGAGGACGCGGATCTCCAGCGTCGTCGTTCCGGGCAGCCCGCGCAGCGAGAGCACCATCGCCACGAAGGAGGTGATCGCAACCGTGAACAGGGCGTAGTTCGGTCTGAATGCGAGGTAGGCCGCCGCGGCTGCGGCGATCGTTCCCGCGACCTGCAGGTCTGCATGTCCGCGCACGATCGCCAGCCCGAGCGTTGCGATAACCGCGCCGGCAAGCGTGCCGGCGATGCGGGCGGCGCCGCGGACGAAGGTCGTATGGAAGTCGGGGCGCAGCACGATCGCGGTCGTCAGCGGTATCCAGTAGCCGCGGTCGGCCTCGAAATGCCGGCCCAGCACCATCGCGATCGCCAGCACGATCCCGAAGCGAATGCTCTCGCGCGCGAGCCAGTCTATGCGCCTTTCGGCGTAAGGCCCGGGTCTGGGCGTCGAGAGAAAGTACGAGCGGGGCAGGCGTCCCCGCGAGAGCATCGCGGCGGCCTGCGCAGCATCGCGCAGAGTGGATCGCAAGATCGGCGCCGCCGGCCAGGCGCAGCCCCTCGCTCGCCGGCAGCGCTTCAAGCGAATGGCCGCCTCCGCCGGCGAGCGAGCCGGCGATGGCCTCGAGTTGCTGTGCGGCAGCCCCTGCGACCTGGCGTACCTCAAGCGAATCGGAGCCGGAGATGCTCGCGAGCCGTTTTCGAATCGCTTCGGTATCTTCCAGAAGCCTGCGCAGCCGCGCCATCTCGCCGGACCGGGCGAACGGCTGAGGGTCCGCGAGCACTTGGCGGACGGTCGCAAACGGTGTGATCGGCGGCAGCACCGGCGCGCCCTGCGCGATCGAGCGCGCGTACTCGGCCAAGTTGCCGTAGACCTCGGCAAATGCGGAGCGCTCGACGCCCAATCGCGCCGAGGGCCAAGAGAGCAGCAGGAGCAGCGCCTGCAGCACGCCGCCGGAGAGGACGAGCAGCGACTGCAGCAGCGCAGACGCCGGCGACAGCGGCTGGCTGGAGAAGAGCACGAACGCTACGAACGAGTTGAGCGAAACGGTGGCCTCGATGGAACCGAGCTGTCCGATCGTAGCCGCGGCATAGGCGGCGAGCGCCGTAGCCGCAACGATGCCCGGCGTCGAGCCCGCTGCCAGTGAGGCGAAGAAGCTCGCGATCGCCATTCCCAGGGCCGCAGCCAGCACCGCGCCCAAGCGCGTTCGGTAGACGCCTTGCTGCGAGGTGAAGCCGGTGATGAACGCACCGATCGCCGCAGATACGCCGTACGCCGGATGCCCGAGCAGGACGCCCGCGGTTAGCGGTATCGCGACGCCGAGCGTGCAGCGCGCTACGTACCCGGGCTCGATCCCGCTGCGGTCGAAGGTGACGACCGTCTCGCCGAGTTCGCGAAGCCACTTCAGCACGGCGACGCCTTCGGGGACGGTCCGCTTCCCCTGCAGCGCGCCGTCTCTACTGGATGTCGTTCGGCGGTGCGTAGGGATCCGGGAAGCAGTATTTCGGATTGGAGCAGCGCGAGCCGTTGTAAGCGGCGGTGACGTCTACCTCCGGAATGTGGGTGCCGTACGCTTTGTTGATCGTCGCGATGAAATCGTACGCGATGAGAGCGTAGCCGGTGTTCGAGGGATGCAAACCGTCGAAGCTGAGCATGCCGTACAGGTATCCCAGCGTGCAGCATACCCCCGGGTTGATCGATGCCGCCGCGCGGAAGTACGGATTGTTCGGGTTTCCGCTCGCGATGCCGTGGAAGATCGCCTGCACGTCCACCAGCGGCGTGCGGGTTTGCGAGGCGGCATCGTCAATGCCCTGGTTGATCGCATCGTTGAGCGACTGCACCTTTGCGGCGAACTCGGGCGTGATGTAGTTGCCGCCCAGTCCGCTGCCGGGCACGGCCTTGCAGTGCGGCGCCGGGTTCGCGCAGTCGAGATCGGGGATCTGCCCCGAAAAGCCGAAGTATTGAATGATCTCGATCGCTCCGGCCAGCGTCACGTAGCCGCACGGTTTGTCCACCGACGCGGGGACGCAGCCGCCGGGCGTCGCTAGCCCGTACTTCTTGGCCATGTAGACGATTACCGAGTTCGGCACGCCTGCAAAACTGAAGAGGCACGAGAGATACGTGCGAATCGCGCACGCCTTTTGGTTCGGCGCGATCGTGACCCGCTGGAAGTACCCGGTTTCGAGCACGTTCGGCAGGTTGGCCGCGACGACTTTCGCGCCGGCCTGTTTCATCGCGTCGATCGTGCCGCGCAGATCGTCCGCCGCCTGTGCGGCAGAGTTGTCGCCGCCGTGGAAGCGTCCGCCGCTGCCCATGTACTTGAGAACGTCGTTGGCGCCGAGCCAGACGGTGGCAAGCGTCGGATGAAGCGAGGCCGCCGCGTTCACCATCGTAAGTTTCGGCTCGAGGTGCGCGAAGTTGCCCAGCACGGGCCAGTAGACGCCGCTCTCGTCGGCGACGACCATGTTCAGCAGTCCGGGAATGCCGGGCAGCGCTTTACAGGTGTTCGTCTGCGGCTGCGTCATCGTGTTGGCTTCGTGCATGGTGATGCCGGGAATGCCGAGGTTGCGAATCGTCGTAGATTTTGAGTTCATGCGCACGCGCGGCCAGGTGCCGAACCGGTACGCATCCTGATTGAAGCCGTTATTGTCGGTGCAGACGTCGCCGTTTTTGAGCAGTCCGAACGGGAAGAATGGATTGTTCCAGGGCACGATTTGATTGTTGAGGCCCGGGCCTTTGATGAGCGGCAACGGGCTTACCGACGGATCGTACTCCTGCGCGACGGCCTCGTCGAGCGGCTTGCCCGACGCCTGTTCGTCGAGCAGCGTCCACCAGCCGTTCTCCTGACTCGGCGGAACTTGCTCGCCCGGGTAGAGCGGGTTCTTGACACCGGTCGCCCCTAGGAAGCCTTGCGATTGGTACCCGGCGGTCAGGCTGTCGCCCAAGCCGACGATGCGCGTTAGAATCGGGTCGCGCTGCGCGCGAGCGCCTTGCGACGCGGGAACGATCCCGCCGGCGCCGCCTCCGCCTCCGCATGCGGCGAGGGAGAAAAGCGCGGCGAGCGCGAGTGCCTTGCGAACCGTTAAGCCGTTCATGCCTGTCTTGCCTCTGCGTTTACAACGGGAATACGCTCGGCGATCCGATGCCGAACTGAAGTTGGAGTTGGGTCGCCTTTAGGCCGCCGATCGCCAGGCCGCAGGCGTTGTTTATCGCTTGCTGCACGGTGAGGCACTTGATGCCGGCGACCCCGTCTGCCCCGAGATTCGTCGGCGCGCCGCTGTTGAGCACGAGCTGCACGAAGGCGTACTTGGTCACGCGCTGCGAGACGCCCAGAAAGTACGCGATCAAATGCTCGGGGTAGGGATCGGTCGGCAGGTAATCGCGCGCGCTCTGCGGCTCGAAGAAGAGCGTCGTGTTCTTGAGAGGCGTGTACTCGAGGTAGAGCACTTGCCCCACCTGCATCGAGTTGCCGGAGTTCGCGCCCGCCGTATGGACGAGCCACTGCGGCGCGACCGTGAACGTCCCGAACATCTTGGGCGTCTTAAGGAACGGCAGCGTGATCGCGACCGAGTAGTATTGAGCGGTGCGAACCGGAATGTTTTCAACCGGGCCGTCCGGCAGATCGTACGTGAAGGGAACGACGTCGTTGTGGTTCGGTGCGAAACCGATGAGGCCGCTGCGGGCGACGTAGACCGGGGATATGACGATCGGGATCTCGCCCGGGCCGGGAAGCTTGTCGGACTTGATGAGGAAGAGCTTCTCCAGCATCAAGACGTTGAAGGTGTCTTTCGTCGCGACGTTGATGTTTCGGCCGGCGCCCGGTCCGCACGCGTTGCCGCCGCTGAGGTCCGCGCAGCCGACGGGATTGCGGAAGCCTTGCAGGTAGACCGGTGCGGTCCCGGTGTTGAAGCCTTGCGGCCAGTGCTGCAGCTGGTACATGCTCGCGACGAAGCGCGTCGTCGAGTTGAATCCGTACGCGAAGGAGAGATCGCCGCCGCCCATCAGCCAGCCTTTGCCGTAGTTGCCGATGTTGCCGTAGGGATACGCGCTCGACAGGTCGGCCTGATAGGTGAAGCCGGTCGGCAGCCCGATCTGCGGGCCGACGGGTTGCTGGCTCACCGGCGGGGCTTGCGCGACCTTGCCGGGCTTTGGCTGACTCATCGCGCTCTTGATCGCGTTGTTGGCGCCGGGAAGAATCTGATTTTGGAGGACGTCGCCGGTACCGTTGTCGGCGAGCACCGGCAGCGAAGAGACGGCTATCGCGAACGCGGTGGCCGCGGCGGAACGACGAGCGAGGGATCCGAGCATGCGTGCAACTCTCCGAAACTGCGCCGTTGATACTGGTTACTTTTACGAGCGGGCGCTGTTTTGCGGAGTTGCCCCAACGCCGGTGAGTTCCCTCTACACGCCGAGCGGCACGGGCGGCTCTTCGCCGACGTCGTGGCCGACTTTTCCGTTACCGGCATAGCGTTCGCCGCGCAGCTCCATCGTCTTGATGACGACGTAGAGCACCGGCGTGATGCCGAGATTCAGGAACGTTGACATGAGCATACCGCCGAATACGACGGTACCGAGCGAATGCCGCGCCGCTTCGCCGGCACCCGACGCGAAGACGAGCGGCACGACCGCGATCACGAAGGCGATCGAAGTCATGAGAATCGGACGCAGCCGCGTCTGCGCGGCCCGGATCGCCGCTTGCACGACCGTCGCGCCCGCGCGCAGCTGCTGGTTGGCGAACTCGACGATCAAAATTGCACTCTTGCTCGCTAGGCCGATGAGCATGACGTAGCCCACCTGCGCGTAGACGTCCTGCGAGAGCGTCGGATCGAAGAGCAGCGGAATCGGGAAGTGGCGCAAGTTTATAAAGAGCAGCGCGCCCAGCAGCGCCGTCGGGACGGCGAGGAGCACGATCAGCGGGTCTATGTAACTCTCGTACTGCGCCGACAGCACGAAGAAAACGAAGACGAGAGCCAGGACGAATATTTCGATCGTGAGGGGACCGGCAGCGATTTGATCCAGCTGCAGGCCGGTCCATTCGAAGCTCACCCCTTTGGGCATCACCTTCGCCGCTATCTGCGCCATCGCGTTCAGCGCGGTGCCGGTGCTCACGCCGGGCGCGTTGCTGCCGCTCAGTTCGATGTTGCGGTAGAGGTTGTAGTGACCGATGATCGGCGGCCCCAGCACCTGACGGATGGTCATGAGCGAAGAGAGCGGCGTCATGACGGCGCCGTTGGAGGTCGTCGAACTGGTCGCGCTGCCCGGGGCGGCCGTGGCGATCGTCGTCGGCACGACGGACGTGCCGGGCGCCGCGTTGGAGTGGACGTACAGACTCCCGAGCGACGAGACGCTGTTGCGGTACGGCGCGTCGGCCTGCACGTCTACTTGCCAGGAGCGGTTGAGATACGTGAAGTTGTTGACGTACAGCGAGCCGAGATCTACTTCCATCGTGGTGAAGACGTCCTGAAGCGAGACGCCGATGGATTTGGCCTTGCTGCGGTCTATGTTCGACTCGATCTGGGGTGAGTTTATCCGGAACTGAGTGAAGACGTTCTGGAGCTGCGGGTTCTGCGCGGCCGCTCCCATGATGGCGTACGCCGTCTTCATGAGGTTGTCCAGTCCGACGTTTCCGCGGTCTTCCAACTCGAACTGGAAGCCGCCGAAGTTGCCGACGCCGTTGATCGCCGGAGGATTGAAGGCGAAGATTTGCGCTTCGGGGATGTTCTTGAAGAAGGCGTAGTTCAGGCGCTGCTCCACGGCGAACGCGTTGTGAGACGTGCACGCGTCCGGATGCGCGAAGAGAAAGACGAACTGGCACCAGAACGGCGATTTACGCTCGCCCCACGGCGTGAGCAGCGCGAACATGATGCCGCGGTTCGGCGCGGAGCCGTTGAAGCTGAAGCCTCCGACGTCGAAGAGGTGCAGCACCTCCGGCTGCGCGCGAATGATCGCTTCGGCCTTCTTCGAGATCGCCTGCTCGCTCTCGAGCGAGGTGCCTTCCGGGGCCTGGACGAGCGCGATGAAGTAGCCGAGATCCTCGTCGGGGAGGAAGCCTTGCGGCGTCTTCGACGCGAGCAGCACCGTGACGAGCAGCGCCGCGCCGAAGCCGGCGAGAACGGCCCAGCGCCGGCGGAACATGTTCGGCAGCGCGCGTCCGTACCAGTCGCGGAAGCGCTTGAAGCCTGCGTTGAAGGCGCGGAAGAAGGCCAGCTTCGACTCGTACTCGCCGGTGAGCAGCCGGGCGGAGAGCACCGGCGCCAGCGTGAGCGCCATGAAGAGCGAGATCGTGATCGAGGCTGCGATCGTGAGCGCGAACTGCTTGTAGATTTGGCCGGTCGTTCCCGGCAGGAAGCCGACGGGGACGAAAACGGCCAGCAGCACGAGAGAAGAGGCCACGATGGCGCTCTGAATCTCCCGCATCGCTTCGGCGGCGCTGGCGACCCCGCTCTGCTTGCCCTTGTTCATCTCCATGTGGCGCGCGATGTTCTCGATGACCACGATCGCGTCGTCAACGACCAGCCCGGTGGCCAGGGTCAGCCCGAAGAGCGTGACCGTGTTGATCGTGAAGCCGAAGAGCTGCATGATGAAAAACGTGCCGATTAGCGAGACCGGGATCGTCGCCGCCGGAATGAGCGTGGATTTTGGATGCTGTAAGAAGACGAAGATGACGACGATGACCAAGAAGATCGAGAGAATGAGCGTCAGTACGACTTCCTTGATGGATTCGTTGACGTAGTTGGTTACGTCGAACGCGACGGCCCAGTGCATGCCCGTCGGAAACTCGGGCGCGAGCGTGCGCATCTCGGCGATCACGCGTTTGGAGACGTCAATCGCATTGGCGTCGGGATACTGCAGGACGCCCAAGCCGACGACTTTGCTCTGGCCGTCGAAACGCAGATCGGTGGTGTAGCTCTGAGCCCCCAGCTCGATGCGGGCGACGTCGCCAAGCCGCACGTAGCCGCCGTTCGGGTTGGCGCGCAGGATGATGTTGGCGAACTGCGAGGGGTCGGAGAGCTGCGTGAGGGCGTTGACGGTGTACGTGTACGGCTGGTTCTTCGGCGCCGGCGGAGCGCCGATGCTGCCCGCCGCAACCGCGGCGTTCTGCTCCTGAAGCGCCGAGACCACGTCGCTCGCGTCTAGGCCCTCCTGCGCCAGTTTCACCGGGTTGATCCAGATCCGCATCGCGTACTGGCGCTGGCCGAAGATGATAACCTGCGAGACGCCCGGGACGCGCGTGAGATTGTTGACGATGCTCAGCTGCGCGTAGTTGCTCAGGGTGAGCGTATCCAGGCTCTTATTGTCCGACGTCAGCGCGATGCCCATGACGAAGGCGCCGGAGTTCTTGGAGACATTGATGCCGAGCTGCTGGACCGTCGCCGGCAGCAGGCCCAGCGAGGACTGCACCGCGTTCTGCACGTCGGCCGCCGCGATATCGAGATTGACGCCGAGGTTGAAGGTGCAGGTGATCGTCGAGACCCCTTGCCCGCTCGTCGAGCTGAGGTATCGCAGCCCTTGGACCGTGTTGACCGCCTGCTCGAGCGGCGTGGTCACCTGGGCTTCGACCGCCTGCGGGCTCGCGCCGGTATAGGTCGCGGTGACCGTCACCACCGGGGGGGCGATTTGCGGGTACTGCGAGACCGCCATCGCGGGCATCACGACGAGCCCGGCGATGAGAATAATGAGCGAGCAAACCGCCGCCAGGACGGGTCTGTTAAGGAAGGCCTTCGTCACGTTAGGAGTACCAACCGAGGCAGGGTACCGGTGGTTTCAGCCAGGCGGGGCCTATGTAAAGGCCTGTTCGGCGTGGTACGAGCTGCGCGAGAGCGGGCTGGAGACGACCTGATGGAAGCCCTTGCTCTTGGCGAGCCGGCCGAGCCGTTCGAACGTCTCGGGGGAGACGAACTCGGTCACCGGCAGATGCTTGCGCGTCGGCCGCAGGTACTGGCCCATCGTGAAGATGTCCACTCCGGCGCGCCGCGCATCGTCCATCGCGGCTTCGACCTCGTCCTCGCGCTCGCCCAGGCCCAGCATGATCGAGGTCTTGGTGTAGGCGTCTGGCCGGCGCCCCTTGACGTGGGCCAGGACGCTCAAAGACTGGTCGTACCCGGCGCGCTTGTCGCGCACACGCGGCGTCAAGCGCCGCACGGTCTCGAGGTTGTGAGCGAAGACGTCGGGCTTGGCATCTACGACGATATCCACCGCATTCAGATCGCCGCGGTAGTCTCCGGTGAGGATCTCGACGCGAGCGCCGGGGACGCGCGCGTGAATCTCCCGGACCGTGTTCGCGAAGATGAGCGCGCCGCCGTCGGCGAGGTCGTCGCGGTCCACCGCCGTGATCACGAGGTACTTCCAGCCCAGCTCGCGCACGGCTTGGGCCACGCGCACCGGTTCGAGCCAATCCACCTCTCCCCGCGGGTTGCCCGTCTTGACGTTACAGAAGCGGCAGCCGCGCGTGCAGGTTTCGCCGAGGATCATGATCGTCGCCGTGCCCGCGCCCCAGCACTCGGCGACGTTCGGGCAGGCGGCTTCCTTACAGACCGTGTGCAGACCGAGGCCCTCAACCGCGTGCTTGACGCGCTGGTACTCCTCGCCGATCGGCAAGGAGACCCGCAACCAAGGCGGCTTCCGCAACCGCCGTGTCATCCTGAGCGTGTCGAAGGACGCTTGTGTCATCCTGAGCTTGTCGAAGGATTTTTATCGCCATCCTACACCGCTACTCTTTGCGGGCGGTCTTCGTAAAACTCCAGCGCGAACTCGCGCGCCAGCTCTTCCAGCAGCACGTGCTTGGCTTCATCCATCGGGACGTTCACGTGCGGTCTCGCGCGCGAGCGAGGTGACGCCGCGGTCGAGCAGGCCGCACGGGTTGATCAGGCGATCGTACGAGAGATCGGTGGACACGTTGAAAGCAAGACCGTGCAGCGAAACCATGCGTTGCACCGCGAGCCCAATGGCGCAGATCTGGTTCGCGCCTACCCAGACGCCGGCATGGGCGGCCCAGCGCTCGCTCGCTACGCCGAAACGTGCGCAGGCAGCGATGACCGCGCCCTCGAGCGATCGAACGAGCGGCACGACCTCGCGAAAACGCTCCATCGTGCGGATCGGATAGACGACGAGTTGGCCGGGACCGTGGTACGTGACGTCGCCCCCGCGCTCGACGGCGACGATCTCGACGCCTCGAGCGCGCAGCTCCTCATCCGAGAGCAGGACGTTCTCCCGTTTGGCCTGCCGTCCGAGCGTGATCACGGGGTAATGCTCGACGACGATCCAGGTATCCGGCGCCCGGCCCTCCCGCACGGCTTCGTGCAGCGAACGCTGCAGCGCCAGCACGTCTCCGTACGGTTTGCGGCCCAGGTCTAATAGTCGCGCTCGCGCGGTCAAACCTTGGCGGGCGCCTTTTTGGCATTTACGATGTGAATCGCTTTGCCGTGCGCGGCCTCGGCGGCGTCCATGATGCCTTCGGTGAGGGTCGGATGGGGGTGAACCGAGAGCCCGATATCTTCGAGCGTCGCGCCCATCTCGAGCGCGATGACGCCTTCGCCGATGAGCGATTCGGCTTGCGGCGCCACGATGTGCATGCCGAGCAGCAGATCGCTCTTCGCATCGCCCACGAGCTTGATGAGGCCGTCGATCTCGTTCATCGTGCGTGCGCGGCCGCTCGCCGCCAGCGGAAACTTGCCGATGCGCACCTCGTGTCCGGCGGCCTTCGCCTCCTCCTCCGAGAGCCCGACGGTCGCAACCTCCGGATCGGTGTAGACGCAGTTCGGTACGGCGACGGGATCGAACGCCGCGGCGCGGTCTCCGCCGATGACTTCGGCGGCGACGACGCCTTGCTTCATCGCCCGGTGTGCCAGTAACGGCGCTCCGGTGACGTCGCCGATTGCGAATACGTTCGGGACCTTCGTTCGCTGCTGTGCGTCAACCGCGATAAAGCCCTTATCGTCGAGCGTGAGGCCCGCCGCCTCAGGATGAAGCGAGTCGGTCACCGGACGGCGCCCGACGGCCACGAGCACCATGTCGAAGGTGCGGGTTTCGTCTTTTCCGGAGGTGCCTTCGCCGTTGAACGTTGCCTTTGCGTTCTTGCCCTGACGCTCGATCGAGAGCACCTTCGTGTTCAGCATGATCTCGACGCCTTGCTTCTTGAGGATGCGGCCGAGGGTTTTGCCGATCTCGGCGTCGGTGCCGGTGAGGATCTGCGGCATCATCTCCACGACCAGCACTTCGGCGCCCAACCGTTTGTACACGGTCGCGAACTCCAGCCCGATCACGCCGCCGCCGACTACGAGCAGGTTTTTCGGGATGCGCGAGAGCTGGACCGCGTCGTCGGAGTTGACGATCACCTCGCCGTCGCGCGGCCACGCTTTGACGTCAATCGGAGCCGAGCCGGTCGCAACGATTATGTTCGTCGCGACGATCTTGTCGGTCTCGTTCCCGCGTTTGACGGCGAGTTCCGTCGCCGATTTGAAGGAGGCCTCGCCTTTGATGAACTCGACGCCGTTGGCCTTGAAGAGCGTCTTGACGCCTCCGACGTTCGCGCTGACGACGTCGTTCTTGAACTTGGCGACGCCGGCGCGATCTATCTCCACTTTGGGAACCTTGAGGCCGATCGCTCCCGCGTGATCCATGTGACGGATCACCTCGCCGACGTGAAGCAGCGCCTTGGTCGGAATGCATCCCCAGTTCAGGCAGACGCCGCCGACCTCGTCGCGATCTATGCAGACGACTTTCTTGCCGAGCTGTCCGAGCCGGATTGCCACGTGGTATCCGCCCGGGCCGGCGCCGATCACCGCCGCGTCAACCTGGTACTCTGCCAAAACCCTGCTCCTTTCGATGGGAAGCGTTCCCCTCGCAGGCTCTCGAAGTGGGGGCGTCCATGCGCGGGAGTAACGGGATTAAAGGGACGCCTGTGCGTCGCCTGCTCGAATGGTACCGGCGTGCGGGCCGTTCGCTGCTGCCGTGGCGCACCGCTCGCGACCCGTATCGCACGCTCGTTTCCGAGTTCATGCTGCAGCAGACCCAAGTGGACCGCGTCGTACCCAAGTTCGTCGCGTTCGTCGAGCGCTTCCCCGATTTCGAGGCGCTGGCCGGCGCGTCGCCGGCCGACGTGCTGCGCCAATGGAAGGGGCTGGGGTACAACTCCCGAGCGGTCCGCCTGCGGCGTATCGCCGAAACGGTCGTCGAACGTTACGGCGGTCGCATGCCCACGCAGCGTGAAGAGCTGCTGGCGCTGCCGGGCGTGGGGGCCTACACGGCGGCCGCGATCCGCGCCTTCGCTTTCGGCCTGGACGATGCGCCCGTGGATACGAACGTCAGGCGTATCCTGCATCGCTACTTTTACGGCATCGAACATCCGCCGGCGGCGAGCGCCCGCGAACTCGACGAGCGCGCCCGCGCGCTGCTGCCGGCCGGACGCGCGTACGAATGGAACTCGGCGCTGATGGATCTCGGGTCCACGATCTGCACGGCCCGCGCGCCGGCCTGCGGGGTCTGTCCCCTCGCAGTGGGCTGCGCGGCCGCGCCGATAGATTCCGCGCTGCTCGAACGCCGCCGCCGCCAGCATTCGAAAAGGAGTGGGCCGCAGAGCGCGCTGCCGTTCGAGCGGACGACGCGATACGCGCGCGGCCGCATCGTGGACCGCCTGCGCGACCTGCCGCCCGGGGAGCGCATATCGTTGCTCGACCTGCATCGCTCGATCGCGGATTCCATCGCGGGCCGCAGCCTGGAGGAGATGCGCGCGCTCCTCGAGGCGCTCGATGCCGAAGGCCTGGTCGCGCACGACGGAGAGCGCGTCGGCTTGCGCGAATGACCTCGCGTGCCCGCCATACCGTTCCCCAAGAAGAAGGTCCCTAAGAAAGTCGCGCTGACGCAGCTCGGCATTCTGGAGCGGCTCTATCCGCATCCGGTTACGGCGCTCGAGTACGAAAACGAGTTTCAACTGCTGATCGCGGTGATTCTCTCGGCGCAGTGCACGGACGCTCGGGTGAACGCGACGACGCCCGCGCTCTTTGCCAAGTATCCCACGCCGGAGAAACTCGCGCGAGCCCGGCAGACCGACGTCGAGAACATCGTCAAATCGTGCGGCTTCTTCCGGATGAAGGCGAAGAACGTCATCGCCTGCGCGCGGGACATCGTGGAGCGCTTCGGCGGGAGCGTGCCGCGCGAACGCGAGAACCTCGAGTCGCTCGCCGGCGTGGGGCGCAAGACTGCCAGCGTCGTGATGGCGGCGGTCTTTCACGAAGCCGCCCTAGCGGTGGATACGCACGTCTTCCGCGTCTCGCATCGCCTGGGTCTGACGCTCGGCACGAATCCGCGCCAAGTCGAGGACGACCTCACCGCGCTCGTTCCTCCGGAAAAGTGGGGCGACGCGACGCACTGGTTGATCCTTCACGGCCGGCAAGTCTGCAAGGCGCCGACGCCGCAGTGCCCGCGCTGCCCGCTCGCGCAGCTCTGCCCGACGCCGGCTATTTTGAAACTTGCTCTAACAGCGAAGACGGCGTCAGGCGCACGCCGTAGTCCGGTTCGGTCGAAATCTTCGAGAGGTTGATGAGCGCCGGTACCGGGGCGCTGGGATCGAACTGATACTCGCCGTCGAGATCGAGCCCGGTCACGCGCACGAGTTGGTGAATCTCGTCGAGGTCCAGCGCGACCCGGCTCTCCCCGCGCCGCACCCGCAGCCGCAGCGGGCGCTCGAGCGAGACGACCTTTATGCCGTTTCGTGCGCCGAAGACCGCATTCACGCGCGTGCATCCGTCGCTCAGGAGCTTCGCGAAGCGCCGCAGCGACGATTCCGCGTCCTCGGGATGAGCGAGCGCTCCGCCCGCGCCGGCCGCGGCTTCCTCTAAACGGCGGCGATCGCGCAGGCGAGTAGCGGCGGCGACGATCGGGTTCGCTCCGGTGAACCTGGGATCCATCGGATCGGGCGCGCCGGGCTTGCTACTACTGGTCGTCGGGGCTCTCCATCGAGATGGGCTGGCGCAGAAAGTAGGCCGCGCCCAGCGGCGCGGCGATCTTTTTGAACTTGCGCGGCTTCTGCGAGAAGTCGAAGCAATCGGAGAGATCGTCGGCTCGTACGTCGGTGGTGCCGAGCGAACCCAATCCGAACGTCTCCTCCGTGAACTTCAGGATGCTCCCGAACTCGTGCTGGACGTGCGAGACGTAGCCTTTCTTCGCATAGGGCGAGACGACGACCAGGGGCACGCGCATGCCGAGTTCGTACGGATTGTAGATGGGCGGCGTCACGTGGTCGGCCCAGCCGCCCCAATCGTCCCAGGTAATGATGATGGCGGTGTTCTGCCAGTACTGGCTCTCGCCGATGGCGTTGACGACCGAGGCGACCCAGGAAGGCCCGCTGCCGTCCGTGATGTTCGCATGATCGGAAGCCTTCGCGGTGGGCGTGACCCAGACGACGTTGGCGAGCGTTCCCGCGGCGATGTCCGCGAGCACCTGCGAGGGCGGCGCGACGACGTCGGTCGCGTACTCGGAACTGCTTCGCACGTGGGCGATCGCGTCGGGGCCGTTCCACAGTCCGGGCCCCAGATGAGATTGGTAATAGTGCCACGTCAAGCCCTTGGCGTCCACGAGATCCGTCAGCGAGGGCCGGTCGAAGCACGGATATGCCTCTTGGCTCTCCTGTCCGTTGCCGTCAATGAGGACGACGAGCGAGCCTTTGGGCGAATCGCAGCCGCCCGTGAACTTCTGCTGGGCCGTGAACGGATTCTCCGAAGCCAGCGTCGTCGAACCCTGCGAGATCGAACTCGTGCCGCTCAGGATGTACTGGTGCGCGGGAAAACTCGGGCCTTGGTTCGTCTGGAACATGCGGTCGCCGAACACGTATTGCTCGGCCATATCGAAGTACGGCTTCACTTCGCTGTGCGGAACGTATCCGTATGCGGCGAGGTACGGTTTGGGGCAGCCGGGCTTCCCCGTGCACGTCGAGGACTTCTCGATGTTGAAGCCGTTCATCGCGCCGTTGTCGTACTCGATGACGAAGCCGCGATGCTCGTGGTCGAGATCGTACGGCGCCGTCAGCGGGACCGGCCGCAGATTCACCTGTTTGCCCTCGGAGTTCAGTCCGTACGGGCGCGTATCTGCGTGCGGCAGGCCCTGGAAGAGGTTGTCGGGCGTGCGGTTCTCCTGGTAGACGATCACGACGTGGCTGATCTTCGAGGAGGTAAACTTCAAGAACCGCGAGGCGGGTGCGAAAGGGGCGCCGGCGGGAGCGACCCGCGCGACGCCCTGTTGCTCGCAGCCGCTCGCCAGGATCGTAAGGAGGGCCAGCAGACTGCGCGACTTTCATCTACTACTACCTACGCCCGACCAGATTGCGAGCGATGACCAGCCGCTGAATCTGCTGCGTGCCCTCGTAGATCTGGGTGATCTTCGCATCGCGCATCATCCGCTCGACCGGGTACTCCGCCGAGTAGCCGAAACCGCCCAGCACCTGCACCGCATCGGTCGTCACCGACATCGCGACGTCGCCGCATTTCAACTTCGCCATCGCCGCCCACAGGGTGACGTCGGCCGCGCCCTCGTCACAGCGCCGCGCGGCTTCGTACAGGACCAAACGCGCGGACTCGACCTCGGTCTTCATATCCGCCAGCATGAAACCGATGCCTTGATGCTGTCCGATCGGTTTGCCGAACGCGACGCGTTCCTTTGCGTAGTTGGTCGCGTACTCGAGCGCGCCGGCCGCGATGCCCAGCGCTTGGGCCGCGATGCCGGGCCGCGACTTGTCGAGCACCTTCATCGCGATCTTGAAGCCTTCGCCTTCCTCGCCCAGACGATTCGCGGCCGGCACCTCGCAGTCGCTGAAGATGAGTTCGACCGTCGGCGATCCGCGGATCCCCATTTTCTTCTCGACCTTGCCGACGGAGAACCCGGGCGCTCCCTTCTCCACGACGAAGGCGCTCACACCGCGCGACCCCGCCTGAGGATCGGTCACGGCGAAGACGCAGACGACGTCGGCGACGCTGCCGTTCGTGATCCAGATCTTCTGGCCGTTCAGCACGTACGTATCGCCGCGCTTCTCCGCGCGCGTTCGCATCGAACCCAGCGCGTCCGAGCCGCTGGAGACCTCGGTGAGCGCGTATGCCGCCAAGTGCTCGCCGGAAGCGATCTTCGGAAGGAATCGGCGCTTCTGTTCGTCGTTGCCGCCGATCATGATCGGCAGCATGCCCAACTCTTGGACCGCAACGATGAGCGCGCTCGAGGCGCACGCCTTGGCGATCTCCTCGACGACCTTAACGTAGGTGACGAACGTGCCGCCCAGGCCCCCGTATTCCGACGGGATCGGTATGCCCAACAGGTCGTTCTCGGCGAACAGATTCTTGACGTCCCACGGGAACTCGGCCGTCGCATCAATCTCGGCCGCGCGAGGCGCGACCTTCTCGGCGACCAGCTCGCGAACCGCCGAGAGGATCATCGCCTCTTCGTCGTCGGTGGGAATTTGGTTCACTGCCGAAGTCATAGCGCCCTTACCTTCCACGGAGGCAGGGCGCGTTCCGTCGGCGCATTAGGGCGGCATGGAAAAGGTCTACGCTTCGTGCGCGGAGGCGGTCGCGGACATTCCCAGCGGCACGTCGCTCGCGGTCGGCGGCTTCGGCCTGAGCGGGCTCCCGCACAACCTCATCGAGGCGCTCTTCGAGCAGGGCGCCACGGACCTCGTGACCGTGTCGAACAACTGCGGCGTTGACGGCTGGGGGCTGGGAGTCTTGCTCGACCACAAGCGGATCCGGCGAACGACCGGTTCCTACGTCGGAGAGAACAAGGAGTTCGAGCGCCAGTACCTCAGCGGCGAACTCGAGGTCGAGCTCGTTCCGCAGGGGACGCTGGCGGAGAGGCTGCGCGCGGGCGGCTGCGGCATCCCGGCGTTCTACACGCCCGCGGGCGACGGGACGCTGGTCGCCGAGGGCGGGTTGCCCTGGCGCTACAACCCGGACGGCAGCGTGGCGATCGGCTCGCCGAAGAAGGAGACGCGCGTCTTCGACGGCCGCGAGTACGTGCTCGAGGCGGGCATCGTTTGCGAATACGCCCTCGTTCGCGCCTCCGTCGGCGACCGTGCCGGCAATCTGCGCTTCGACAAGGCGACGCGGAACTTCAATCCGCTCTGCGCGATGGCCGGAAAAATCACGATCGCGGAGGTCGAGGAGCTGGTGGAGCCCGGCGCGATCGCGCCGGAGGACGTGCACCTGCCGGGAATCTTCGTCCAGCGCATCGTCCACGTGGGGCCGCAGGGGAAACGCATCGAGCGCATCACGACGCGCCCTTCGACAGGCTCAGGATGACACAAGCTCAGGATGACACAAGCTCAGGATGACACAGGCTCAGGTTGACACAGGCAGGATGACACAATAATGGCGCTTACTAGAAATCAGCTCGCGGCCCGCGTCGCGCAGGAACTGCGCGACGGCCAGTACGTCAATCTCGGCATCGGCCTGCCGACGCTGGTGCCCAACTACGTTGCTTCGGACGTGACGGTAACGCTGCAGAGCGAGAACGGCATCCTCGGAATGGGGCCGTACCCGTACGAGGACGCGGTGGACGGCGACCTCATCAACGCCGGCAAGGAGACGGTGACGGTACTGCCGGGGGCTTCGTTTTTCGATTCGTCGCTCTCGTTCGGCATGATTCGCGGCGGTCACATAGATCTCGCCGTTTTGGGCGCGATGCAGGTCTCGGAGTTCGGCGATCTCGCCAACTGGATGATCCCCGGGAAGATGGTAAAAGGGATGGGCGGCGCGATGGACCTCGTTCACGGCGCCAAACGAGTCATCGTGATGATGGAGCACGTCGCGAAGGGCAACGCGCACAAAATCGTGCGCACGTGTTCGCTCCCGCTCACCGGCAAGCGCGTCGTCCAACGGATCATCACGGATCTGGGCACGATGGACGTCGGCCCCGAAGGCCTCGTCCTGCGCGAACTCGCCCCGGGGGTCAGCGTCGAGGAAATTCAGGCTGCGACGGAGCCGAAGCTCCACGTCCCCGTCGAACCAATGGTCATCACCGTATAGGAGGATATCTGTGAAACGCACCACCTTGCGCGCGGCCGCGCTCGTCCTGGCTTTCGGCTTGTTCTGCGCCTTCGCCGGCGCCGGCGTCGCGTTAGCCGTGCAGACGCATATGGTAAACGCGCGCTCGTACCTGGAGTCGGCGCTGTCCGAGCTGAATCAAGCCGAAGCCAATAAGAACGGACATCGCGTGAACGCCATCAACTACGTCAAGGACGCGATCAACGAGGTCAATCTCGGCATACAAGCCGGTCAGTAGTTCCATTCGTCGCGGCCGGAGGGCACGCTTGCTCGACCGAGAAGGCAGGCGCATACCTACCTTTCCAGTTGAGGAGCTGCTAATGTCACCTACGAAATTGCGCCAGGGCGCGCTCGCCCTTGCATTTGCTATCTTTTTCGCGTTCGTCGGCGCCGGCGTCACGCTGGCCGCTCAGAGCCACATGGATACCGCGCTGACCGATCTGCAGTCGGCGCTCACCGAACTGAACGCATCCGAAGCCGATAAGGGCGGCCACCGCGCGAACGCGATCAAGCTCGTCAATCAGGCGATCACCGAAGTCCAAGCCGGCATCCAAGCCGGGAAGTAAACCCAACGGCGCCGCGCCCCCACCCGTGTCATCCTGAGCTTGTCGAAGGACCCGTGTCATCCTGAGCTTGTCGAAGGACCCGTGTCATCCTGAGCTTGTCGAAGGAGGGGGCGCGGCGCCGCAGATCGCTTCGCTTTACGCGGACATGCCCGCAAACTGCGTGCGATAGAGCCGCGAGTACAGCCCGCCGCGCGCCAACAGCGCCGCGTGCCGTCCGGATTCGACGATTCGGCCTTCGTCCACGGTAAAGATGACGTCCGCCTTGAGTATGGTAGAGAGCCGGTGCGCGATGACCAGGCTCGTGCGCTCGCGCATGACGACGTCGAGCGCCTTTTGGATCGCGGCCTCGTTCTCGTAGTCGAGCGAGCTGGTCGCTTCGTCCAGAATGAGAATGCGCGGGTCTTTGAGGAGCACCCGCGCGATCGCCAGGCGCTGACGCTCGCCGCCCGAGAGTTTGTGACCTCGCTCGCCGACGAGCGTATCGTAGCCGGCCGGCAGGGAGGCGATGAAGTCGGCGATGTTCGCCGCGCGCGCGGCCGCTTCGAGCTCGGCATCGGTGGCGTCGGGTTTCCCGTAGCGCAGATTGTTCGCGACGGTGTCGTGGAATAGGTACGTCTCCTGCGTCACGATGCCGATGTCGCGCCGCAGCGAGTCGAGCGTCACGGTTTTGACGTCGCGCCCGTCCACCAGCACTTGGCCGCTTTGCGGATCGTAAAAGCGCGGGACGAGCTGCGTGATCGTGGTCTTGCCGGCGCCAGAGGGGCCGACGAAGGCCGCGACTTCGCCGGGGCGCACGTGAAAAGAGATGCCGTTCAGAATATCGCGCGAGCCGTCGTAGGAGAAGACGACGTTCGCGAACGCGATGTCGCCCCGCACGGACGGCAGCGCGATCGCGCCGGGCGGATCGTACTCCTCCGGCGTCATGTCGAGGTAGTCGAAGATGCGTTCGAATACGGCGAGCGCGCTGACGATTTGGATCTGAATCCCGGCCAGCGAGGCCGCCGGGCCGTAGAGCCGGCTCTGTATGAACGAAACGAACGCGACGATGACGCCGACCTTCAGCCCGGCCGATATCGCCATCCAGCCGCCCCCGAACCAGACCAGCGCCGGGCCGACCACCACCATCGCGCCGACCGAGGCCAGGAACCAGCGTCCGACCATCGCGAGGTCCACTTCCAAGTCCATCAAGCGCGTGCCGGCGGTGTAGAAGCGTGCGCGCTCGTAGGCTTCGCGCGCGAACGACTTGATCAGCGTGATGCCCGAAATCGAGAGCGTCTCTTGCGTGATGGATTCGATCTCGTCGCGTTTCTCGCGGGTCTTCTTGCGAATCTGATACATCCGGCGGCCCACCGGACCGAGCGGAAAGACCATCAGCGGCACGATGACGATCGAGAGCAGCGCCAAGCGCCAGTTCCAGACGAACATAGCCACGAGCGTCGTGAGGATGAGCACGAAGTTCGTGACGATCGAGGTGAGCGTGCCGGTCACGACGTTGTCCACGTTGTCCACGTCGTTGCTGACGCGGTTCATGATCTCGCCGGTCTTCGTGCCGGTGAAGAAGTTCAGCGGCATGCGGTGCAGGTGCGCGACGAGGTTCGTGCGGATGTCCCGCATGATTCCCTCGCCTACCACCGAGTTCAAGTACCCTTGCAGAACGCCGACGCCGGAGGTCGCGAGGGCGGTTCCGAGGATGATCCCGACGTCGCGCGCCAGCTCGCCGAGGTTGCGATTGGGAATAACGGCATCGATGATGTGCGCCGTAACGAAGCCGGGCACGAGGCCGAGCGCCGCCACCACGACGATGCACGTCAGAACCAGCGTCTGCTCTCGCCAATAGGGAGCGAACAGCGCGCCCAAGCGCTTCCAGTCCACGCGCTTGCGAACCGTCGGTTTATCGGGCTGATAGATGTTCGACCACATCAGCCCGTGTCCGGCCATCATGCCTGCTTTGCCGAAGCCCCCGGCCTAGTGCGGGACGGTAATTTGATGGAGCGAGACCTTGTTGCCTTCGGGATCGTTGAGCGAGGCGATCTTGCAGACGGGAGTCTCGTACGGATCGCCGACCTCGGCGCCCTTCGAACGAAGCGAGGCGACGACGCCGTCTATGTCGTCCACTTCGAATACGATCCCCGAAGCGCTGCCGGGCTCGCGCTCGATCCACTTATGCGTCATTAGGCTGAAGTAACCGTTCCCGATATTTGCTTCGTTGTACTGTTCGACGCCGTCTTCTTCGTACGCGCCGTTGAACTTCAAGCCGAGCGTATCTTCGTACCACTTGCGCAGCCCGGCCACGTCTTTGGCCGGGTATGCGGTGAACGCGATCTCTTTGATCATGGGTGCCTCTCCTTGCGGTGGAAAGTAAGCGTGGGTGCCTGGCAAGACCACCTCGCGCGGCGGACGGTTGCCGCGGGCGTCAGGTCTTTCCGTTTCGCAGCGCGGCGAGCTCGCCGAAGAGCTTTTTCTCTTCGTCGGAGAGATTCGTCGGAAGTTGGCCGATGAGCCGCACGTACTGATCGCCCGCGCCGCCGCCCTTGACCTTCGGCATGCCGCGCCCCGAGAGCCGGAGCAGCCGGTTGTTCTGCGTGCCGGCCGGGATCTTCATGGCGACCTGGCCGCTGAGGGTCGGTACGTCCACGTCGCCCCCGAGGAGCAGTGAGTAGATGCTCACCGGCAGATCTACGTAGAGATCCTCGCCTTTGCGCTTGTACGTCGGATCGTCGTGCAGCGAAACGACGAGGTAGAGATCGCCGCTCGGGCCGCCGCTCAGCCCCGCGCCGCCTTGGCCGGCCAAGCGAATGCGCTGCCCTTCGCCGATGCCTTTTGGAATCGTGACCTCGAATCGCTTAGCCACGAGCGTATGCCCGGTGCCGTGACAGTGCGAGCAGAGCCGCCCGCCTTCCGTACCGCCACCGTGGCAGTACGCGCAGACGTCTTCGATCTGCAGCGAGACGGCCTTCGCACCGCCCGCGTACGCATCGCGCAGGTCCAGTTCGATCGTCGTTTCGAGATCCTGTCCGCGCCGCGCCATGTTCTGGCTTCGCGTTTGGCGCCGGCCGATGCCGGAGAAGAACATGTCGAAGAAGTCCGAGAAGCCGCTCGGACCGCCTTCGGTGTCGAAATCGAACTCTTCGCCGCCGGCGCCGGCACGATAGCGGCGCTGCTGCTCGGCCTGCTGCGCCGCCTGCTGCCAGTTAGGCCCGAGTACGTCGTACTTCTTGCGCTTTTCCGGATCGCCCAGAACTTCGTAGGCCTCGGAGATCTCTTTGAACTTCTCCTCGGCCTCCTTCGGGTTGTTCGGATTCGCGTCGGGGTGCCATTTGCGCGCGAGCTTCCTATACGCGGACTTGATGTCTTTTTCGGCCGCGGTCTTGGGAACGCCCAGAACCGAGTAGTAATCCTTAAAGATCATCCGTCAAAGATCACCCGTCGGCGCGTTTGGCTACGATGACCTTTGCCGGACGCAGAAGCTCCTCGCCGAGGCTGTAGCCCTTTTCGGTGACCTCGAGAACGGTATCTTCGGGAACGCCTTCGGCATCCGAGGTCCCGATCGCTTCGGCGACGCGAGGATCGAACGGTTTGCCCTTGACGTCAATGCTTTTGACACCCTCGATGCCGAGCACGGCTTCGAAGCCGCGCAAGGTCTGTTCGATGCCGCCGCGCAGTTTGTCGCCCTCTGCGTTGGATTCCAGCGCGCGCTCGAGGTTATCGAGCACGGGCAGGAAACGCTCGAGCAGCATGCGGCGGCGCGACGCGACCATCGCGTCGAGATCGCGCTGCACGCGCTTCCTGTAGTTGTCGTAGTCGGCCACCGCGAGCAGGTACTTGCTGTAGTTCTCGTCGGCTCGCGCGTTGGCTGCGGCGAGCGACTCCTCGAGCGAAGGCTCGACCGCCGTGGAGGTATCCTCCACGACGGCCTCGCCCGCTTCGGTTTCGAAGGGCGCCTGTTGCTCAGACATCTTTGAACTCGGCGTCAATGACGTCCTCGGCAGCGCCCGCCGAGGCGCCGTTGGATGTGCCGGATCCGTCGGCCGATTGTTCGCCTTGCGGCGCCGACGCCTTGTAGAGCAGTTCGGCCATCTTGTAGCTGGCCTGCTGCAGCGCGTCTATCGCCGGCTTGATCTCGGCGACCGTGCCGTTTTCGCTGACGCGCTTGAGTTCGCCGAGCGCCTGTTCGACTTCGGCGCGCGCGCTCGCGTCGAGCTTCTCGCCGACTTCTTTGAGAGACTTCTCGGTCGAGTAGATGAGGCTCGACGCATTGTTGCGCACCTCGGCCTCGTCGCGCCTGCTCTGGTCTTCGGCGGCCTGCGCCTCGGCATCCCGAACCATTCGCTCGACTTCGTCCTTCGAGAGGTTGGTCGAAGCGGTGATCGTGATCGCCTGCTCTTTGCCGGTGCCGAGGTCCTTAGCGCTGACGTTGACGATGCCGTTCGCGTCTATGTTGAAGGTGACCTCAACCTGCGGCACGCCGCGCGGGGCTGCCGGAATGCCTTCCAGACGGAACCGCCCCAGCGTTTTGTTGTCGGGCGCCATCTGGCGCTCGCCCTGCAGCACGTGGATGTCCACCGAGGTCTGGCCGTCTTCGGCGGTAGTGAAGATCTGCGACTTCTTGGTCGGGATCGTCGTGTTGCGCTCGATGAGCTTCGTCATCACGCCGCCCAGCGTTTCCAGGCCCAGCGACAGCGGGGTGACGTCGAGCAGAACGACGTCGCGCACTTCGCCGGCGAGAACGCCGCCCTGAATCGCCGCACCGACCGCGACGACTTCGTCGGGGTTGACGGTGAGGTTTGGTTCCTTGCCGGTGAGCTTGCGTACGAGTTCCTGAATGACCGGCATGCGCGTCGCGCCGCCGACCATGATGACTTCGTCAATCTTCGAAACGTCCAGCTTGGCGTCCGCGATCGCGTTCTTGAAGGGTCCGACGCAGCGATCGGTGAGATCGCCCGTCAGCTCTTCGAACTTCGCACGCGTGAGCGTGCACTCGAGGTGCTTTGGACCCTCTTGATCGGCGGTGATGAACGGCAGGTTGATGTTCGTGTGGACGACCGAAGAGAGCTCGATCTTCGCCTTTTCGGCGGCTTCCGTCAGACGCTGCATCGCCTGCTTGTCTTTGCTCAGGTCTATGCCCTGGTCGCGGCGGAACTGGTCCACGAGCCATTCGACGACGCGCTGATCGTAATCGTCGCCGCCCAGGCGCGTGTCGCCGTTGGTGGCCTTCACCTCGAAGACGCCGTCGCCGACTTCTAGGATCGAGACGTCGAACGTGCCGCCGCCGAGATCCCAAACCAGGATCGTCTCGTTGCCTTTCTTATCGAGTCCGTATGCCAGCGCTGCAGCGGTGGGCTCGTTGATGATGCGCAGCACTTCGAGGCCGGCGATTTTGCCGGCGTCCTTGGTTGCCTGACGCTGCGAGTCGTTGAAGTAGGCGGGCACGGTGATGACCGCTTTGGTCACCCGTTCGCCCAAATAGTTGCTCGCGTCGTTCACGAGCTTTTGCAAGATCATCGCAGAGATCTCTTGCGGAGTGTAATCCTTGCCGTCTATCTTGACGGCGTAGTCGCCCTCGCCCATGTGGCGCTTGATCGAACTGATCGTGCGATCGGGGTTGGTGATCGCTTGGCGCTTGGCGAGTTGTCCCACGAGACGCTCGCCGGTTTTCGTGAACGCGACGACCGAAGGCGTCGTACGCGAGCCTTCGGCGTTAGGGATGACGACGGGCTGCGAGCCCTCCATGACGGCGACGACGGAGTTGGTCGTGCCGAGGTCGATACCGACCGTTTTAGCCATAAAATTAGTTACCTCGTGTCGTGTGTGTATGCCGGCTCGCCCTGGACCAGCTATGCCGTCAGATCGCCGTCGGGCCGACGAGGAAGCCGCGCACCGAGGTGTGCTATGCGCGGGTTCCGGCGGGTGGCCGAGGGACGATCGCCGGCGGCGCCTTGCCGCTTACGGACGATGCAGACTAATCTACCGCTCCATCATACACGAGGAGCGGTAGAAGTTGTTTCGCAAGACTCATGACACCCCGCGCGGCGGCGCGGTTGCAGGAGGGGCCTTTACGGCCCCTGTTGTTCCGGCTGCTGTTGTGGCTGCTGTTGCTGTTGCTGGACCGAGAGGGGCTCTTCGGCCGGCGTCTCGCCGAGCTTGATGGCGACGAACTTCTTGACGCCCCCGGACCAGACGTTCAAGCGGATGGTATCGCCGGGCTTCTTCGAGGCGATGTAGTCGTGGAGGTCCTTGACGCTGCCGACGTCGCGGCCGTCGGCCTGCAGGATGACGTCGCCCGGCTGGATGCCTGCCTGGTCGGCCGGGGAGCCTCCGAAGACTTGCTGTACGGCTACGCCGCCGCTGCCGTTGTAGCCGATCTGGTTTTTGACGCCGGCGGTCAGGTTGGCCATGTAGATGCCCAGGAAGCCGGTGTCGGTGCCCTGGTGCACGCCCGGGTTCTTCTCGAGCGAGGCTACGACGCTCTTGACCGTGTTGGAGGGGATCGCAAAGCCGATACCCTGCGCGTAGGCCGATTTGACGGTGGACTGGTTCATGCCGATGACCTGGCCGTCAATGTCGATGAGCGGGCCGCCGGAGTTGCCGGGGTTGATCGGCGCGGAGGTCTGGAGCAGGCCTTTGAAGTCTATCTCGCCCCCGCTCTCGGTCGGAATCGGCTCGGAGCGGTTGAAAGCGGAGACCACGCCGACCGTCACGGTCTGCTGGAGTTGGAGCGGCTCGCCGATGGCGATCGCCCACTGGCCCTGTTCGAGCTTGTTCGAATCGGCCAGCTCCAGCGGAGGCGGCAGCTTCGAGTAGTGGTCTACCTTGATGAGGCCGACGTCGGCGGCGATGTTGTAGGCCACGACGTGCGCCGGTACGCGGTCGCCGTTGGCAAACACGACCGTGAGCTGCGTGACCTTCCCGCCGGAGGGCGGGCGGAGCACGTGGGAGTTCGTGACGATGTCGCCGTCGGCGTCCACCACGAAGCCCGACCCGGAAGCCTCGCCCTTATAAGGCTGGACGATGCCGGGGCCTTGCCCCCCGAAAAACTGCTGGAAGAACGGATCGGCCGGGACGACCTCCTGGCCGTTGACCTGTTCGGTGATGGCCACGACCGAAGACTTCGTTCGCTTGACAGCGCTGACGATGCGGTCCTGATCGCTGACGCCGCTGAGCGGCACGGCCGCCGCGGCCGGAGGCGTGCGGTCGGGCCCCGTCGAGCCCCCGAAATGGCTGCTCGCGTAGAGCATCATGAGGAAGCTGCCGATAACGGCGCCCGCGAGTCCGACGATGAGCGTAGGTATGACGCGATTTTTCATCTTGGAGTCCTCTACTCACGTAACGAAAAAAAGTCACACGTGGTGGCGCCCGGATTCTCGGCTTGGCGAATCGTCGGCGGCTCGACCGGGCGCAGGTCGGGCGGCAGTTGGCTGAGGATGGCCCGGCGCACGCATTCCAAGCGATCGGAGCGGTACTCCAACAGGCGCATCTCGATAAGCAGGCGGGCGCGCCGCAGCGCGCGACGGGAGAACAGTTCGTCGGGCGAGAGCGGGGCGGCGGCCGGCGCGGGCGAGGCCTGGCGGTCCGCCGGCGAGGCGGACGGAGCGGGGGCGAGCAGCAGCGCGAACAGCGTGAAAAGTCTCATTTCGGTAACCTCCGCGCTACAAATCACGCGTTCGGCGCGGGTGAGCAAGAGTGAAGGGCCAAAAGCAGGCCTTGTGAGTTCTGACGCTTTGACCGTCCCCGGGCCGCCGTCGCAGGCGTACGTCCGCGTCGTCCCGCTGGGCGGCTGCGGCGAGATCGGCCGCAACATGACCGCGATCGAAACGAACGAGGACCTCGTGATCGTGGATTGCGGGCTAATGTTCCCCGACGACGAGATGTTCGGGGTGGACATCGTCATCAACGACTTTACGTACGTCCGCGAACGGGCGCACAAGCTGCGGGCGCTGCTGGTCACGCACGGACACGAAGATCATATCGGCGGCATACCGTACTTCGCGCGCGAGTTTCCGGGCACGCCGATCGTCGGCACGCCGCTTACGCTGGCGCTCGTCAAGGCCAAGTCGCGCGATCATCAGCACATCGCCGAGGGCGATTTCGTGCAGGTGCAGCCCGGCGGACGCGTGCGCTACGGTTCGATCGAAGCCGAGTTCATCCACATCAACCATTCGGTCGCGGGGGCGTGCTCGCTGGCGATCCGCACGCCGGTCGGCACGGTCTTCCATACCGGCGACTTCAAGTTCGACCAGACGCCGATAGACGGCAAGCCGGCCGACTTCGCGCGGATCGCCCGCGTGGGCGACGAGGGCGTGCTCTGCATGCTCTCGGATTCGACGAACGCCGAGCGTCCGGGCCACACGCTCTCCGAGCGCATCGTGGGCGAAGCATTCACGTCAATTTTCTCGCACGCGAAGGGGCGCATCGTGGTGGCATCGTTCGCCTCGAACGTGCCGCGCATCCAGCAGACGGTGGACCACGCCGTGCGCTTCGGCCGCAAGGTCGCGTTCCTGGGCCGCTCGATGCGCAACGTCGTGCACTTTGCCGGCGAACTGGGGCATCTCTCGATCCCGCCGGATACGGTCGTCAAGATCGAAAACGTGGACGAGTACCCGCCCGAGCGCATCGTCGTGATGACGACCGGATCGCAAGGCGAGCCGATGAGCGGCCTGGCGCGCATGTCGGTGCGCGATCACAAGCAGTTCCGCATCGTGCCGGGAGATACCGTCGTCATCAGCGCGACGCCGATTCCCGGAAACGAGAAGAGCGTCCACAAGACGATCAATAACCTCTGCAAGCTCGGCGCGACCGTCGTGCACGGCACCGACGGACGCTCGCACGTCTCCGGGCACGCCTCGCAAGAGGAGCTGCTGCTGATGCTCAACCTCGTGCGGCCCGAGTTCTTCGTACCGGTGCACGGCGAGTACCGGATGCTCGCCGCGCACGGAAAACTGGCCGTGCAGACGGGCGTCGAGCCCGAGAACGTCTTCCTCGCCGACAACGGCGACGTGCTCGAGTTCACGCACGAATACGGCGACAAAGTCGGCAAGACGTACGGAGGCCACGTATTCGTAGACGGCTCGGGCATCGGCGACATCGGCGAAGCCGTCCTGCGCGACCGCAAGGCCCTCTCCAACGACGGAATCATCATGGTCGTCGTCGCGATAGACGGCGAAGAGGCGCGCGTGATCGCCGGCCCCGATCTCATCTCGCGCGGCGTGTTCTACCTGCCCGAAGCCGACGGCGTGCTCGACGAGCTGCGCGCCGAACTGCGCGCGATGATTGAGGGACTATCGGTTGACGCGATTCGCGACGTAAACGCGATGAAGGAACACATCCGCAGCGCCCTCTCGCGCTCGGTCCACCAACGCACCAAACGCCGCCCAGTAGTCATCCCCGTAGTAATGGAAGTCTGACAGTGTCATCCTGAGCCCGTCGAAGGACTGCTCCCCCGTGTCATCCTGAGCCCGTCGAAGGACGGCGCGCTCCCCCCGTGTCATCCTGAGCCCGTCGAAGGACTGCTCCCCCGTGTCATCCTGAGCCCGTCGAAGGACCGTCACCCCGTGTCATCCTGAGCCCGTCGAAGGACGGCTCGGCGGAACGCGCCTTGCCGCGAGGCTGCACCAACGCAGAAGAGCAGGATGAAAACCTACTGGGTATACATGCTGCTATGCGCCGATGGTTCGTTCTATGTCGGCATCACCAGCAGAATCGAAGGGCGCCTGGCCGAGCACGATCTCGGCACCGACCGCGGCTGCTACACGTTCACTCGTCGCCCCGTCGTCCTCGTGCACTGCTCGGACTTCCGCGAAGTAGAGGACGCGATCGCGTGGGAAAAGCAGCTGAAGGGCTGGTCTCGCGCAAAGAAGCGCGCACTGATCGAAAACGACTGGGCGAAGATCTCGGAGCTGGCCAGGAATCACTCCGCCCGTCCTTCGACAGGCTCAGGATGACACGGGGCGGCGGTCCTTCGACAGGCTCAGGATGACACGGGGCGCCGGTCCTTCGACAGGCTCAGGATGACACGGGGTGACGGTCCTTCGACAGGCTCAGGATGACACGGGGCGGCGGTCCTTCGACAGGCTCAGGATGACACGGGGTGACGGTCCTTCGACAGGCTCAGGATGACACGGGGTGACGGTCCTTCGACGGGCTCAGGATGACACGGGGTACGGTCCTTCGACAGGCTCAGGATGACAGGGCGATGCGGGTGCGGTCGATTACAGCTTCGGTGAATTCGGTGGTGGTGGCGTGGCCGCCGAGATCGGCGGTTGCGATGCCTTCGTTCAGCGCGCCGAGCGCGGCGTCGTACACGGCTTGCGAGGCGCGAGTAGCGGCAGGCGAACCGGCGTAGGAGAGAACGGCGGCGGCCGCCAGGATCATCGCGAGCGGGTTCGCGACGTTCTTGCCCTGCAGGCGCGGCGCGGTGCCGTGCGGCGCTTCGGCCATCACGACCGAGGGTGCGAGGTGGTCGTCGAAGGCCAGGAGCAGTGACTCCGCTCCCGCGATCGAGCCGAACAGCTGCATGACGAGATCGGAAAGACAGTCGCCGTCGCGATTGAGCGATGGAATGACGAGCGGATTGTCGCCGGCGTTGGAGAGCAGCAGCGCGTACGTGGCGTCAATGAGCTGCGGATCGTATGGAACCTGCGGGTGGCGGCGAGCGGCGGCGTCCATCTCTTCTTTGAGCATGCCTTCGTAGACCGGGCTGACGGTATACTTGGGGCCGCCGAAGACCGTGCCGCCGGTCTTACCCGCGTGCACGAACGCGTATTCGGCAACGTACCGGCAAACGTCGCGCCCGATCCGTTCCGTGCGATACGCGGCCTCGGCCATGCCTTCGCCTTCGCGCCACTCCTTGGCGCCGTAGGCGTCGCCGACGGCCATGCGCACCACGGAGATCGGCGCGTGAATCCCCGCGACCGGGCGCACGCGCGGCAGTTTGCGGCCGGTGCGGACGATGACCTTGCCGTCCACCGCCTCGCGGAGGATGCGGTTGGGCGATCCGACGTCGCCGTGGGCCTCCGGCGTTACCGTCGCCGCCTTGATGCCGAGCCGGTGCCGCTTGAGCGCTTCCGCCGCTTCGAGCACGATGCCGTTCGCGGTAGCGCGGCGCCGTTCTAAGGAAAGATCGTAGCGTTCGAAACGCAGCTCCAGACCGATGACCGATGCGTCGAGCACGCGGAGCGCTTCGAGCAGCAACTCTTGTCCGGTCTGATCGCCCTCGAGGACGACGAGCGTCGGCGTGGCCAAAATGAACTCCCGGTGTTGCGAAGAAGAGGTAGCGTCCATGGCACGCAACCGCCGTCGGGCGAATGCGAGGGCGCGGCTCAACCTCGAAATCGTGGGGATCGCCGCGATCGCACTGGCCGTGCTCTGCGGCATCGCTCTCGCGGTTCCGCACCATGCCGGCAGCATCGGCGGCTGGACCGCCGAAGGACTGCGCCGACTCTTTGGAGCCACGGCGCCGCTTTTCCCGGTGCTCGTCGCGATTCTGGGCGCGATCGTCTTTCTCGAAGTGAACGTGCCCCGCATCATCGCGACGTGGGGAACCAGTGCGCTGGCCTACTTTTTACTCGCGGCCGCGATGTTCGGCGCGGGCGGCCCCGCGCGAGGCGGCATCGTCGGTGCGGATATGTGGCTGGCGTTGCGCTCGCTCGTGGGAGTCCCAGGCGCGTGGATACTGCTCGTGCTCGCCGCGCTCTCGCTGACCCTCTGGCTCACCAACGCGAGCTTGAAGCAACTGATCGGCCGCGTGATCGTTTTCTTCGGCGGACTGCGCCCGCCGCCGATGCCCTCGATGCCCAAAATGCGCGTCGAGATACCCCCGGGGCACGACTCGCTGCGCGAAGCCTTCGCAATACCGCAGCCGCCGCCCGCGCCGATCGTGCCGGAACCGATGCCGCAGGCGTCGCCTTCATCGCCCGCCCCGCTGCTGCCGTTGCCGTTCGTCCCGCGGCCCGCGCCGCGAGAAAAAACCGTAGAAGAAGACCCGCCGACGGCTGAGGTCGCCGGAGAGTACGAGCCCGCCGGCGACGCCGGCGGTGCGCGCGCCTATCGCCTGCCGGATCTCTCGCTCTTCGACCCGCCGCCGAATCAAGTCGTGGACGATTCGAACCGGGCGCACATTCTCGAGGATACGCTGGCGAGCTTCGGCGTCGGTGCGAAGGTCGTGCACATCGAGCGCGGTCCCTCGATCACCCGCTACGAACTGCGGCCCGAGCGCGGCGTGAAGATCTCGAAGATCGCCTCGCTCGCCGACGACATCGCGCTCGCGCTGGCTGCCACGAACGTGAGAATCGAAGCGCCGATTCCCGGAAAATCCGCCGTCGGTATCGAGGTGCCGAATCTCACCGTCTCGGTCGTGGCGATTCGAGAAATCTTGGACGCGCTTCCCAATCGCGGGCAGGTTCCGCCGCTGTGGATGGCGCTGGGCAAGGACATTACCGGGCGTCCGGTCTTCGGCGATCTCTCCAAGATGCCGCATCTGCTCGTGGCGGGCGCGACCGGTGCGGGTAAATCGGTCTGCCTGAACACGATCGTAGCGTCGCTGCTCGTGAGCGCGACGCCCGATCAGGTGCAGATGCTCATGATAGACCCCAAGCGCGTGGAGTTGGCGGTCTTCAGCGGGATCCCGCATTTGATCAAGGAGCCGATCACCGATCCGCGCCTGGCCGCCGGCGCGCTCTTTGAAATGACCAAGGAGATGGACTCGCGCTACGAACGCTTCGCAAAGGCCGGCGTTCGCAAGATCGAAGAGTACAACGCCAAGTACCCGCACGAAAACTTGCCGTACGTCGTGATCGTCATAGACGAGCTTGCCGACCTCATGCTCGTGGCCCCGGCCAAAGTGGAAACGACGATCATGCGTCTGGCGCAGCTCGCGCGGGCAACCGGCATTCACCTGGTGGTGGCGACCCAGCGCCCGTCGGTGGACGTCATCACCGGGCTCATCAAGGCCAACGTCCCCTCGCGCATCGCCTTCGCCGTCAGCTCGCAGACCGATTCGCGCGTCATCCTCGATATGAACGGCGCGGAGCGGCTGCTCGGCCGCGGCGACATGCTGTACCTGCCGATAGACGCGCCCAAGCCGATCCGCGCGCAAGGCGCGTTCATCACCTCATCCGAGGTCGGGCGTCTGGTGGACTTCTGGCGGCGCCAGGCGCGGCCGGACAATCTGCTCGACGTCGAGGTCACGCCGCTCGGCGACGACGACGCGGCGCGACGCGACGTAGATCCGCTCTGCTACGATGCGGCCAAGTTCATCATCGAAAGCAACTACGCGTCCACTGCGGCGCTGCAGTCGCAGTTCTCGATCGGCCACCCGCGCGCGGTGCGCGTCATGAAGCAGCTCGAAGATTTCAAGGTCGTCGGCCAGCACGAAGGCACGAAGCCTCGTAAGATCCTCGTCGGTTTGGCCGATCTCGAACTGATGGCCCCGCGCCTTGGCGGCGGGCAGCAGAATCTCTTCGCGGAGGGTCAATGAGCGCAGTCGCTTCGAAACGCATCGCTGCGGCGATCCTTGCCGTCGTCGCCGCCGCGCTCTTCGCGGCGCTCGGGCTCTGGGCGACTCGTTACGGCGAGCCGCCTTCCTTGCTTCTCTGGGAGCGCTCCCTGCTCGACCACTCGACGCTAGTGGCGTGGTGGCTCACCTGGAGCTGCTATCCGCTCGTCCTCGCGCCGCTGGCCGCCCTCTTGCTCGTGCTGGCGTGGCGCTTTCCGGCCTGGCGCGCGCGCATCGTCTTCAGCGTCGTCATCCTGCTGCTGTGCTGGCGCGGAGCCGATCTCTTTCAGCATCTCTTCGCACGTCCGCGCCGGCTCGACTGGGTCGTCAAGCACGAGGGTGCGTTCTCGTACCCGAGCTCGCACGCGGCGATCGTGACGGGCTTCTACGCGCTCTGGGCGCTCATGCTCTCGCTCTCGAATCTTCCCGCTGCGACAAAAAGGGTAGGGGCGTCCCTGCTCGTCGTCCTGGCGTTCGCCGTGTGCTGGTCGCGCCTGGCGCTGGGCGCGCACTACCTCACCGACCTCGCCGGCGGAGCGCTTCTGGCGGTCGCGCTCGTCTCTGCCGGATGGGCGCTCGTACCCGTCGAATAGCGCCGCCATGCCCCATGCAGACTCTCGCCTCGTGGAAATCGAGCGCAAGCTCGATGCCGGCGTCGCGCTCTCGATGGACGACGGCCTCGCGCTCTACCGCACCTGGGATCTCCACAGCCTCGGGCGGATGGCGCGCGCGCAGAAGGAGCGCAAGAGCGGCAAGAACGTCTACTACGTTCTCAACCGCTACATCAACTCGACGAACGTCTGCTATGCGGGCTGCACGTTCTGCTCGTTCGCGGCCGACGAGTTCAAGGAGAGCGAGCGCGTCTTCCGGATGACGGCCGACCAGGTCTTCGCAAAAGCCGTGGAGACCGGCACGAACTTCAATCAGATCCATATCGTCGGGGGCCACGATCCACGCCAGCTCTCGCTGGACTACTGGCTGCCCTTGATGCGCCGTTTCAAAGCCGAGCTGCCGCACGTGCAGCTCTCGCTCTTCACCGCCGCCGAGATCGAGTACATGGCCAAGCGGCACCGCCTTTCGTTTCCGGAGATCGTGTCCGCGCTCAAAGAGGCCGGGCTCGACAACGTGAACGGCGGCGCGGCGGAAATATTCGCCGAGGGCACGCGCTCGAAGATCTGCCCGAACAAGGTTTCGGCCGAGAACTGGGTCGCGATCCACGAGGAACTGCATCGCCAGGGCGTCGCGAGCAACGCGACGATGCTCTACGGCCACATCGAGTCGCTGGAAGACCGGCTCGATCACATGATCCGCCTGCGCCAATCGCAGGAGCGCTCGCCGGGATTCAACGCCTTCATACCGCTGGCGTTTCATCCCGACGGCAACGAGCTTTCCTACTGCGGCTGGACGACGGGCCTGGACGACATCCGCACGTTTGCGGTCGCGCGCCTGATGCTGCACAACTTCGACCACGTGAAGGCCTACTGGATGATTCAGGGGCTGAAAGTCTGCCAAGTAGCGCTGCAGTTCGGCGCCGACGACATGGACGGCACGCACGGTTCGACCGACGAGGAGATGATCTATCACTCGGCCGGCACGCAGTCGGGTCAATACGTTGACGATCGCGAGTTCCGCCGGCTGATCGAAGAGGTCGGCTACGTGCCCGTGCGCCGCAACTCGACCTACGAAGAGTTCGCTTGGGACTGGAAGCCCGAACCCGCCGCCGCCTTGAGCCAGGCGGTCGCACCGTGAGCCGCCCCGCATTGCGCTGCGGCCGCATCAAATACACGAACGATCTGCCGATCTACGCCGCGTTCGACTTGGGAGCGATCGCGTATCCGGGCCTGCTTACGGCCGACGTCCCGGCGCGCCTGAACGCCAAGCTGCTCGGGGGCGAGCTCGATCTCAGCCCGATCAGCGCGTTCACGTGGGCCTCGAATGCCTCCGAACTCGTGCTGCTCTCCGATCTGTGCATCGGTGCGCGCGACGAGGTAGTTTCGGTCGTCCTGGTTTCCGCGACGCCGCCGTCGCTGCTGGACGGCGCAGCCATCGGCGTTACCGAGGAGTCGGCGAGCGGCCGTAACCTGCTGCGCGTCATTCTGGAGCGGCGCTACGGCGTGCGGCCGGTCTACGAAAACGAGCCCAAGCCGCTCGAGCGCGCGATTGCAGGCGAACCGGCCCTGCTCATCGGCGACGCGGCGATAGATGCCATCGAGCGATTCCCGGCCGAGCGCGTGTACGACCTCGGCAAGCTCTGGCACGAGTGGACGCATCAGCAGACGGTCTTTGCCGTCTGGGCCGCGCGGCGGGACGCGTACGAGCGCGATCCCGATGCCGTCCACGCCTGCATGCACGCGCTCACCGATGCCTACACCTGGTCGCGCTCGCACGCTGATGAGGTCGTCGCGCTGGCGCAGCGCACGATCGCGCGGCCGGCGGGCTTCTACGAGATGTACTACGGCAAGCTCAACTTCCAGTTCCACGCCGCCGCCCGCAACGGCTTGGCGGCCTACTGCCGCGAGCTGGTCGAGATCGGCGCCATTCCCGCAGTTCCCGAACCGTTGACGGAGGCGCTCGGTGCCGTCGCACGCTGAACTGCTCGAACGCGCCGCCGCGGGCGGGCGTTTGAGCTTCGACGAAGGGCTGCGCCTGTACCGGGAGGCCGACCTGCACGCCCTGGGCGCGGCCGCGCACGCCCGCCGCATGGCGCTGCATCCGAGCGACGTCGTCACGTACGTCATAGACACGACGGTCAACTATACGAACGTCTGCAACGTCCACTGCACGTTCTGCGCGTTCTTCCGCCCCGAGCAGCACGCGGAAGGCTATACGATGTCGCACGACGAGGTGCTGGGGCGCGTCAAGCACGCCGTGGACCAAGGCGCGACGCAGATCATGATTCAGGGCGGCGTCAATCCGGAGTTGCGGCTCGAGTGGTTCGAGACGCTCTTCGACCGCGTGAGGCGCGAGTATCCGCAGGCCGACGTCCACTCGCTCTCCGTTTCGGAAGTCGTGGGCTTAGCCTACGTAGAGGAGATGAGCATCCGCGACGTGCTCGTGCGCCTGAAGGCGGCCGGCATGAAGTCGCTGCCCGGTGCCGGCGCGGAGATTCTCGTCGAGCGAGTGCGCAAGCGCATCTCGGCGCGGAAAGTCAAGCCGGAAGAGTGGCTGGGCGTGATGCGCGAGGCACAGCTGCTGGGGATGCCGACGACCGCGACGATGATGTTCGGCTCGATCGAGACCGACGCCGAGCGCATCGAGCATCTCGACGTCCTGCGGGCGCTGCAAGACGAAACGGGCGGCTTCACCGCGTTCATTCCGTGGTACTACGTGCCGTTCAAGACGCCCCTGCGCGGTAAGGAAGCGACGGGCCTGGAGTATCTGCGCGTGCTCGCGATCTCGCGTCTCTACCTCGACAACTTCCCGCACCTGCAGGCCTCCTGGCTCACGCCGGGCCTGAAGATGGGCCAACTCGCGCTCTTCTACGGCTGTGACGACATGGGCGGCACGATCATCGAGGAGCAGGTCGTCCACGACGCCGGCAGCACGAACGAAGCGACGCGCCGCGATCTCGAGAACGTCATCCTCGACGCCGGCTTCAAACCGCTCGTCCGCGACACATACTGGAACCTCCGCCCCGGCCAAGAACTCGTTGTGTCATCCTGACCCTCGACGGCGCTGCGCGCCTCGCTCAGGACTGCGCTTCGCGCAGGCGCTGAGGAAGTTGTGTCATCCTGACCCTTCGACTCGGCGCTGCGCGCCTCGCTCAGGACTGCGCTTCGCGCAGGCGCTGAGGAAGTTGTGTCATCCTGAGCCTGTCGAAGGACGAAGGACGAAAGGTGCTCACAGGATCGTAGCGCCACCCAGCACTTCGTCGGTCGCGGGATCCAGCAGCGCGACGAGCTGACCCGGGGCGATCGCGCGCTGGGGCGCATCGAAGCGAAGTCGGAGCCTGGCGCCCTCGACGGTAGCTTCGGCCTCGGCCGGAGCGCTGCGATAGCGTATCATCGCGCGCACCTTCGTCCGCCCGGCGGCGAAGCGCTCGGGGCGGATGAGGTTGATTTCGTCGGCCTGCAGTTCGCTGGAGAAGAGTTCGTCTTCCCGGCCGACGACGATCGTGTTCGTCGCGGCGTCTATGCGCGTAACGTAGCGGGCGCCGTCGTTGCCTGCAGGGACGAGCGCGCGCTGGCCGACGGTGTAGTTCGCGATGCCCGCGTGCTCGCCGACGGTTTCGCCTCGCTCGCTGCGGACCGGGCCGCTGCGATTGACGGCGGGACGCAGCTTGGCGAGCACGTCGCGGTAGTCGCCGCCCTCTACGAAGCAGACGTCTTGCGATTCGGCTTTGTCGTGCACCGGTAGGCCTAGGCGCCGCGCGTGTTCGCGCGTGGCCGCCTTGTCGAGTTCGCCGAGCGGAAGAAGGAGACGGTCGAGCTGCGCGGGCGCGAGCTGCGCGAGCGCGTACGCCTGATCTTTGGCGTGGGCGTTGCGGAAGAGATGCACGCCGTCGGGCGAATGGGTAACGCGCGCGTAGTGACCGGTCGCGACGTATCGCGCGTCGAGGCGATCGGCGTATGCCAGCAAGGTCCCGAGTTTGACGAAGTTATTGCACGAAACGCAGGGGTTCGGCGTGCGGCCCCGCTCGTAGTCGTCCGCAAAGCGCTCCACGACGTTCCGCGCGAAGGCCTCCTGAAAATCGAGCACGTAATGCGGAATCCCCAGCGCGGCGGCGCTGCGGCGAGCGTCGTCGAAATCGTCGGCGCCGCAGCAGCTCTTCGCGTGTGCGGGCTTGGAGGGAGCGTACATCTTCATCGTGATGCCGACCACGCCGTAGCCCGCTTCGAGCAGGAGGCCGGCCGCGACGGCGGAGTCCACGCCCCCGCTCATCGCCGCGATTACGCGTTGCTTCGCCATATGACTGCGGACAGGATAACACTAGGGCGGGGCTAACTCAAAGTCCAATGCCAGGGCTTGGAGAGCGCTTTCGCCTCGCGCGTGAGGAGCGCGGCATCTCGCTATCGGAGGCCGCAGAGCAGATCCGAATCCGCTCGGTCTACCTATCGGCCATCGAAGACGAGACCTGGAGCACGATCGGCGCCGCGGTCTACATCCGCGGCTTCATCCGCACGTACGCGCGCTACCTGGGGATAGATCCCGAAGAGGCGATCGAAGCCTTTAACAGCACCCAGCCGGCCGGCGGGGCTCCCTCGAACTACGCCGCGCGGGAAAGCGTCCGCGAGGGCGGGCGCTCCCGCTGGGGGGGCCTGGCGATTTGGGTGACCGGGGTGGTGGCGGTGCTGCTGGTGGCCTTCGTCGTCTATAACGAACTGACGCTGCGCCGCGGGGCCGAACGGGTCGCCGCATCCAGCCCCCCTGCGGCCACGCCGGTCGCCTCTGCCTCGCCCGGAGCCCAGGCCTCACCCGGAGCCTCGGCCTCGCCGGGCGCCGCCGGCTCGCCGGCCGCTGCGGCGGTGCCGCCCGCGCCGGGCGATCGCACGATAGCCCTGCTCGTGGTCTCGCCGACCTGGCTGCGGCTCACCGTTGACGGCGATGTTAGCATGGAGGGTACCTTTCCGGCCGGAACCTCGCAGACGTTTCGCGGTAAGAACGCTTCGGTGCGTCTGGGGAACGCCGGCGGCGTGGAGATCTACGTAGACGGAAAGGACGTAGGCAAGCTCGGTACGTCGGGTGACGTCGTCGAGCGCAGCTTCAACCTGTGAGAGGAGTACCCGAAGGTTGGCGAGTGAATCGTCGTTCGACGTCGTGTCGCGCGTGGATGCCCAGGAGCTCGACAACGCGCTGAACCAGGCGCGCAAAGAGATCGAAAACCGCTTCGACTTCAAACATAGCAAGACGAGCATCGAGTCCGACGGCAAGAAGATCACGCTGATCTCCGACGACGAGCTCAAGATGAAGAACGTGGTGGACATCCTGCAGGGCAAAGCCGTCAAACGCGGCGTTGATTTGAAGACGTTCCAGTTCGGCCCGGTGGAACCGGCCGCCGGCAGCACGGTCCGTCAGGTCCTTACGCTCCGCAGCGGCATCTCCAAGGATCTCAGCCGCCCGCTGCTCGCGCACATCAAGGCGCTCGGCCTCAAGGTGAGCGCCCAGTATCAAGACGAGCAAGTGCGCGTCTCCGGCAAAAACAAAGACGACCTGCAGAAGGTCATCACCTCGCTGCGGGCCATGGCCTTCGAAGTGCCGCTGCAGTTCGTCAACTTCCGTTAGGGTTTCGATTGCGTTCCGTCTCTTTCGTCAGTCTCGGGTGCGCCAAGAATCTCGTTGACACCGAGGTGATGATCGCAAAGCTCGGCGCGGCCGGCTGGCAGCTCGAGGCCGACGCCGCACGCGCCGATACGGTCGTCATCAATACGTGCGCTTTCATAGATCCGGCGAAAGCCGAGTCAACCGAGACGATCCTCGAGCACGCGTCGCAAAAGCGGGAGGGGCAGCAGCTCATCGTCGCCGGCTGCCTGGCCCAGCGCTACGGCCGGCAGCTGCAGAGCCTCATTCCGGAGATAGACGGAATCGTCGGCACGGGCGCCTACGCCGGAATCGTGGAGCTGCTCGAAGACGTTGAGGCCGGCCGCCCCGCGGTGCGCCTGCAGCGGGACGAAGAGCCGGAGCACGATTTTCTTCCGCGCTTGATCACGACGCCGCGCGCGACCGCCTATCTGAAGATCGCCGAAGGCTGCGATCATCCGTGCACGTTCTGCATCATTCCGGCGCTGCGCGGCACGTTTCGCAGCCGCGGCCCCGAGGCGATTCTGGCGGAGGCGCGCGCGCTCGTGGCGGGCGGTGCGAAAGAACTGATCCTCATCGCGCAGGACACCTCGATGTGGGGGCGCGACCGGGGCATCCGGCGCGGCGGCTTGGCCGAACTGCTCGAGCGGCTGCACGAGATCGAGGGGCTCGAGTGGATCCGCCTGCTCTACCTGTATCCGGCGACCGTGGACGACGAACTCGTTTCGGCGATCGCGCGGCTGCCGAAAGTCTGTAAGTACATGGACATGCCGCTGCAGCACGCGCATCCCGACGTGCTGCGCGCCATGCGCCGCCCGAGCAACGGCGAGCGGTACCTGGAGATTCTCGAGGAGTTCCGCGCGCGCGTTCCGGGCATCACCATGCGCTCGACCTTCATCGTGGGATTTCCCGGCGAGCGCGACGAGCACGTCGCCTACTTAGAGGAGTGGATCGGGCGTGCGGGGCTCGATCGCGTCGGCTTCTTCGAATACAGTGCGGAAGAAGGAACGCCCGCCGCGGACCTTGGGGACCGCGTTGGGACGCGCGAACGGCGCAAGCGTTTGATCCGTCTGCGCGAAGCGCAGCGTGCGGCATCGCAGCGCGCGCGTGAGAAGCGGCTGGGAACGAGCGTGCGCGTGCTCGTGGAGGAACGCCGGCGCCTCCGCGCAGACGTACGGCAGGCGGTGGGCGAGGGCCGGGCATGGTTCGGACGCTCGGAGGGTGAAGCGCCGGGCGTTGATGGCGGCATCTATTTCACCGGGCCGGCCGTTGCCGGCGAGTTCGTGCAAGTCCGGCTCGATAGCGCCGGCGCGTTCGACTACTACGGGCACGCACTGGTCGAGGAGCCCGTTCACGCGTGAGTAAGCATCTCGCTCCTCCCGACGAGAGAGAACCCGTACGCGGTGCGCTCTGGCGGCGCGTCGCCCTCATCGTGCTGCTGCTCGTCGCGGGGACCGGGGTTGGTCTCGCGCTCTACGTTAAACTCGCGCACAAGAATCCCGTGACGCAATTCACGCAGATCTTCGTGCCTTCTCCCGCGCAAGTTTTCGGAAAACCGAATCTGCTCGTGCTCGTCGAAGGTTTGGACTACGACTACACGCCCAGCGATCAGGAGTATTCGACCAACTCCCGCAGCGACGTGATCTGGGCCGTGAACCTCGATTTCACGAACCGGCGCATCTACCAGCTCTCCATCCCGCGCGACATGATCGCGACGATGCCCAACGGCACCCAGGCGAAGATCAATCAGGCCCAGTCCGACGGCGGCGTGAACGAAGCCAAGCAGGTCATCGCGAAGTGGCTCGGCATACCGGGCTTCGACAAGTACGTCATCCTGCGCATTGACGCGACGAAAGAGTTCATTTCCGCGATCGGCGGCGTGGAAGTCGTCGTGAAGACCTCTGACTGCTTGCGCTACAAGACCGGCTGCACGGGGCAGACGCTCGATTACGACGACACGTGGGGGCACCTGCACATCCATTTGAAGGAAGGGCTCCAGCACCTAAGCGGCGAGCAGGCCGTCGCGTACATGCGATTTCGGCACGACTGGTGCAGCGATCCGTGCCGCATCATGCGCCAACAGCAAGTGCTGCGTGCGATGGCCGCCAAGGTGAAGGGCGATCGCGTGAACACGCTCCTGCACCTGCCCCAACTGCTCTCCGTCTTCCAGCGCTACGTGCAGACCGACTTTACGAACTCGGAGCTGCTCGCGCTTGCATCCTACTACCAAGGCATATCGGAGACTGACATTGCAAACGCGCAGGTGCCGTACACGGACGATATAGATTTGCCGGGCTACGGCGACTCTCTCGTTCCCGATACGGCCGAGCGCGCGCGCCTGGTCGCGAAGATGCTCGTTCCTCAGCCCTCGGCCCCACCTTCGCCCGACGCGATCGCGCTGGCCGCGATTCCGCCGTCGACCATTCGCGTGGACGTCGAGAACGGCAGCGGCTTGCCGGGTGCGGCGCACCGCATTGCCGACGATCTGCGCCGAGCCGGATTTTCAGTCGGGACGGTCGGCGACGCAGACCGCTCCGATTACGCCACGACGGAGATCCACGAGCATACGACCGTGACGTACGCCGGAGCGCGCGTTCGTGCCGCGATGCCGCCGACGCTGCACGAACTTGCTGTCGTACCCGATCCGGCGCCGAGCGGCACGCCGGCGGCCGGCCCCTCGCCGAAGAGCGACGTGACCGTCATCGTGGGGACGGATCTGGCCAAGGCGCCGGCCGCGCCGCTTCATACGTAGCGCGTGTCGAGAACCATGAAGACCATACTTGCAATCGCGCTCGTCTTCGCCGGCTTCTTGGGATGGCGGGCCTTCATGCATCGCAGCAACATCGAGCCGGCCTTAGTGACGCCGGAGACGAACGTGCACATGGAGTTCTCGGGGGACGTCGTCGCGCGCATCTATCGCGTGTCGCACGAACTGCCGACGGACGACCGCTCGGCACGGCCGCGTCTGATCGCGCTGACGTTCGACGACGGCCCCTATCCGATCTACACGCCGATGCTCCTCGACGTGCTGCGCGATCTCCAAGTTCCCGCGACGTTTTTCCTGATCGGTCACGACGCGCAGCAATGGCCCGAGCTAACGCGCCGCATCGAAGAAGAAGGGAACGAGATCGCCGACCACACGTACTCGCATCCCGATCTCGATAAGGAAGACGACGGCCAGGTTCGCAAAGAGATTCTCGAGGGGCGAGACGTGCTCTGGGATCTGAGCCACGATCCGGCCGTCCGCCGCTACATGCGCCCTCCGCACGGCCGCTACACCGAGGCGACCCTGGCCGTAGCGCAGGCGCTCGGCTACGACGTCGTGCTCTGGACCGATGACGGCGGCGACTGGCGCACGGTCACCGTCGAGCAGTTGGAACGCCACTTAGTGGCCCACGCGACCGCGCCGGAGATCGTGCTGCTCCATAGCGGGAAGCTGGCGACCATCGAGGCCCTGCCGTTCGTGGTGGAGCGCTTCAAGCGAGCCGGGTATCGCTTCGTTACGGTCGGCCAGATGCTCAAACTGGTCCAGACCGACGAGATCAACCATCCCCTCCGGCGCGCGGTCTAAGCCTGCGTCATGCCGCGCCAGATCATAGATACCGAGTCGAGCCGCCCGGCCTACAACCGGCGGCGCCTGCGCCGCCTGATCGTCGCGGTGCTGGCCGTCGCCCTGCTCGCAGCCGGCGCATGGTTCCTTACTCATCCGGTGCACGGCCAGGAAACTCCGGGCGCTGCGGGAACCCAGCGGGTGCAAGATGCTCTCTAGAATTTCCACAGGCTTTCTGGCCTTGATGCTGACTGCCGCTATCGTCGCGTGCAGCAACCTGGGGATGACCACCGGTCAAAACGTCGGGCCGAACTTCCCTTCCAAGACCCTGTACGCGTCGAACAGCAACCAGAACGCGATCAGCATTTATACGAACGGGACGAAGACCGGCGGCGGCCCTACCTACAACATAGGCGGCCCCACCACGACGCTTAACGGCCCGCAGTACCTCACGTTCGACCGGCGCGGGCAGCTCTGGGTGACCAATTACAACCCGAGCACCGGGAATGCGCTCCTGATCGAGTTCGCTTCCCAGGCCACCGGCGACGTGGTCCCGCTGGTTTCGAACGCGCTCGCCGGGCGACCCCGTGGCATCGCGTTTACGCCCAAGGCCACGGCCAGCCCGATGGTGCTGGCGATGGCGTCCAGCTCTGCTAGCCCGAGCCCGATTCCCGAACTAATGGTCATCGCCGACGTGGACCCGACGGTCCACTACGCCAGCCGCATCCTGCTCTTCACCGCGGGCGCGGTCGTCCCGTATCAAGAACTGGCAGGTCCCAAGCCGAACCTTAAGGTGCCCGGCGGCGTAGCCCTCGACCCCGAGGGGCGTCTGTACGTGGCGAACATTCAGGGCCGCTCGGTGGCCGGCTTCGTGATTCCGACCCCGTCGCCGACGCCCAAGCCGACGCCGACGCCCAAGCCGACGCCGACGCCCAAGCCGACCCCCACGCCGACCGGTTCGCCCAGCCCGACGCCGACGCCGTCCCCGACGCCGACCCCGTATAACGTCTACCCGAAGTTCACCCTCGGGCCGCGGAACGACGTCATCACGCCGTACGGAGTCGCGCTCGACAAGAGCGGCGACATCTACATCGCCGATCAAGGCAAGCGGAATGCGGCCTGCGGATCGGCCAACGCGCCGGCCATCCTGGTATTCCCGCCGTACAGCAAAGGCGTGGTCTACGGCAAGCCGCTGCGCAAGATCCAAGGCTGCAGCACGCAGCTCATCGCTCCGACGGACGTGAAGGTGGACTCTGCGGGGACCATGTACGTCGCCGATCAGACGAGCACCGGCGGTGGCATCATCTACATCTTCGCCGCCGGCTCCAATGGAAACGTCCCGCCGACTTCCAATTACAAATCGCCCGGAACGGTGACCGGACTAGGCATCGTTCCGTAGAGTCCCGGTATGTCTTTTTTAAAAACGCTCATAGACGGCAACGAGCGAGACGTTCAGCGTCTGCGCCGTACCGCCAAAGCGGTTAACGACCTCGAAGCGCAGCTCTCCGCTCTTTCCGACGCCGACCTGCAGGCCAAGACGGCCGAGTTCAAACGCCGTTTGGAAGAGGGCGAGTCGCTGGACGCGATGCTGCCCGAGACCTTCGCGGTCGTGCGCGAGGCCGGCAAACGAACCGTCGGGATGCGTCATTTCGACGTCCAGATCATGGGCGGCCAGGTGCTCTTCGAAGGGCGCATCGCCGAGATGAAGACCGGCGAAGGCAAGACGCTCGTCGCGACGCTGCCCGGTCTACGCGCGTGCGCTCGAAGGGCGCGGCGTCCACGTGGTGACCGTCAACGATTACCTCGCTCGCCGCGACGCCGAGTGGATGAGCCCGATCTACGAGTTCTTGGGCTTGCGCGTCGGAATCATTCAGCACGGGCTCGACTCGGCCCAGCGCCGAGATGCGTATAACTGCGACGTCACGTACGTAACGAACAACGAAGTCGGCTTCGACTACCTGCGCGACAACATGGCGTGGCAGGTGGAAGATCTCGTGCAGCGCGAGCTCTACTTCGCGCTCGTGGACGAAGTGGACTCGATCCTCGTGGACGAAGCGCGCACGCCGCTGATCATCAGCGGCCCTTCCCAAGAGTCGGGAGAGCTGTACGATAAGTTCGCGCAGATCGTCCCGCGGATGAAGAAGGGCGAAGACTATACGGTGGACGAGAAGGCGCACGCGGTGCCGATTACGGAAGCCGGCGTGGCCAAGGTCGAGAAGATGCTCGGCATTCAGAACCTCTACGAGCAGCGGAACATCGAGCTGACGCACCAGCTCAACGCAGCGCTCAAGGCCTGGAACCTGTTCCATCGCGACCAGCAGTACATCGTCAAGGATGGCGAAGTCATCATCGTAGACGAGTTCACCGGGCGCCTCATGCACGGCCGGCGTTACTCCGACGGCATCCATCAGGCCATCGAAGCCAAAGAAGGGATCAAGGTACGCGGCGAGGACCAGACGCTCGCGACGATCACCTTCCAGAATCTTTTCCGCCTCTACGAACATCTCGCCGGCATGACCGGTACCGCCAAGACCGAGGAGCGCGAGTTCCGCGACATCTACGGGCTCGACGTGGTCGTCGTTCCTACGAACATGCCGATGGTGCGTAAAGACAACACCGACATCGTTTATAAATCGGAGAAGGCGAAATTCGAGTGCGTCGTTGACGAGATCATCACAGAGCATCAGAAGGGACGGCCGGTGCTCGTGGGCACGCGCTCGATCGAGAAGAGCGAGCTGCTCGCAGCGATGCTGCGGCGCAAGGGCGTCGAGTGCAACGTGCTCAACGCAAAGTACCACGAGCAGGAAGCCGAGATCATCAAGGACGCCGGCCAGGAAAGCCAGGTGACGATCGCCACGAATATGGCGGGCCGCGGCACCGACATCAAGCTCGGCGAAGGCGTCGCCCGCAACGGCGGCCTGCACATCATCGGCACCGAGCGCCACGAGTCGCGCCGGATTGACAACCAGCTCCGCGGCCGGGCGGGTCGCCAAGGCGACCCCGGCTCCACGCGCTTTTACGTATCGCTGGAAGACGAAGTCATGCGTCTGTTCGGCGGCGAGCGGATGACCTCGATCATGGAGCGCGTCGGCTTTACCGACGAGCAGCCGATCGAGTCGGGCCTGGTGACCAAGTCTATCCAGCGCGCGCAGGGCAAGGTCGAGAATCACAACTACGAGATTCGCAAGCACGTTCTCGAATACGACGACGTGATGAACAAGCAGCGGACCGTGATTTACGGCGACCGCCGCGCGATCTTGGAAGGAACCTTCGACTCGCGCACGTTCATGACGCAGACGCTCGCGGCAAAAGTCAACGAAGCCGTCGAAGAGAACGCGCCGGAGAACGCCCACCCGAGCGAGTGGGATCTCGAAGAGATGCTCAGCGCGCTCGAACTCGTGTTTCCGATCAAGCGCTCCGTGAGCGTTGCGGACATCACCGGTAAGGATCGCGAAGAGATTCGTCGCCTTCTGCTCGAGAAAGCGCAGGAGGCTTACGAGGCTAAGGAGCGCGAGGTAACGCCGGAGATTTTGCGGGTCGTCGAGCAGCGCTACCTGCTGCTGCCGATCATAGACCGGCAATGGGTGGACCATCTGTACGTGATGGACCACCTCAAAACCGGCATCGGGCTACGCGGCTACGGACAGAAAGACCCGCGCGTAGAGTACGAAAAGGAAGCCTTCGAAATCTTCGAGTCGCTCAAGAACAACATCGCCGACGAAGCGATCAAGGGCGTCTTCCGCGTGGTCATCGAGCAAGGCCCGCCGCCGCCGCAGATGATGCCTTCAGGCCCGCAGTTCGAGCAGATTCCCACGGGCGAACTCGTGCCGCAGCCGCTCGCCGCCGGCCGCGTGCCTGCGCAGCAGGTCGAGCAGTTGCTCGGGCCCATGCCGGGCACCGATCGACGCCCGCAACAGTTTCACACCAACAAGGACGACGAAGAGCCGGCCAAACCGATCCATCGCGACCAGCCGAAGGTCGGCCGCAACGAACTCTGCCCCTGCGGAAGCGGCAAGAAGTTCAAGCGCTGCCACGGCACCGCAGCGTAACGGGCATAGAGGAAGCACCCCCAAACGCCCTCCCCCTCCCTGGCGCGCCGATCCACGCGCCGCGCGAAAAAGCCTATAAAATAAGGGTATTTTGAATCCCGCGGTTTAGCGCCGCGCCTCGCGCATCTTTGCATCCACATTTGCAAAACCTGCCATGCATCGAAAAAGCTATATAGTATAAGGCTTTGTTGCGCCGCCGTCGGATGCATATGCATCGACGATGCAGCGTCGCACCAAGGCGGCCGGCGCGATGCGGCCTCGCCGGCTCAGCAGCGTGAGCTCATGAGGGGCCATCTCGCTTTGGCGTTATGATGCCGCGTGCGATCCGACCGTCGGCAGCCTCCCGCTGCTCATGGCGTATTTTAGCCTGTTCCCCACGACTAATGCTTACGATCGAATACCACACGTCGTCGTCCTCGTCGCGTGGCGGTCCTAGTTCCGAGAGCTCCTTCGTGCGTTTAACATCTCTCAATGCTAGCGTCAATGAGGCCTGGACGCATTCTTCCCAGCGGCACTTTAGGTCAAGTTCGGAATCGTAGGCGCTCGTCCCATAAACTGACGGTCGCCAGCCCTTAAGCAGAGACATCGAAACTATATCGAATCCAAGAATCACTCGATCAGCCGCGGCGATTTCACGGAGCACTTCGATTACGACCGACTTTGGCCAGAGCGCTTCGTCGTTTATGATGTGCGCGCGTCGCCTAAGCTCGTCAGACACCACGCTCAAATGTTCCAGCATGGATAGCGCCGCTCTTAGGGCGCGGCGAACTCGCCGCGCGCGGCGACCGAGATCGGCGTCGCGCCCGGTGCGCCGATCGGCGGCTGCGACCCGCCGCAGACTGGAAGCAGCGGCTGCCGCTGATGGATCAAATCGATGGCGTCCAGATAGCTTCTTGGATCTTCCAACAACCGCCAATACGATGTAGAATGAATGTCCATTGACCCCGCCCCATTTCCCCGATTTTCGATAAGCTTTCGCGGTAAGGTGCGTTGAACCGCGCTTTGTCGTTTGCGATCCCAAGTAGATCCGTCCCTGATTGCGAAAAGGTGTGAACGCCATCTATTGAGGCGAACGCATTTGAGTCGCTTAACCATTCGGCGGCTGCGCTCGACCCGGTCCATTGAAAGGGCGGCGTTTCATCGATAATGGTTGGATCGTCGGTGAGCAGTGCAGCAAAGCCCACTGCGTCGTTCGCATTAATTTTTGCAATAGCAGCCATAGCCACTTGTTGCGCAGCTATAGCTTGTGGGTCCTGATCCGCCGGCGCCACCGCAATCAGAGCCATGACGGACATGCAGACAACGACGACGTTTCTAGGCATTTACACGCCGATCGGTCATCGGCGGCTGCGATCCGCCGCAGCCCGCGAGCGCGGCTGCTACGCTAATCGCAAGAACTAAGCGGCTAAGAGGTTGGGCTTGGATTACTTGCTCCTTCGTGATTGGCGATGAGGTGCGAGGCTGACCGTAACGCCCACGGGCAGCGTGAGGCCCTCAATCGCTTGAACGGGTGAGCCCCCGGTTGGATATTTCCAAACATTAACCGCGCTGCCATCGGGGCCGATAAGCGTGTGCCCTGCAACCAAAACTGGTAGAGGTCTCCGGTCACACCATTAAGCTGCGTGGTTCCAACGACGGTGCCTGTCGAACCCGAGAATCGGACGCGATAAATCACGCTCGTCCGCAGATCGTCGATAGCGACATATTTTCCATCCCACTGGATACCACCGGGATACTGAAGGGGACCACGAGCGAGATATTCTCGAAGCTCCCGGAGCCCTTCTTTAGTCGCCCAATGTAAACACGTTTGCCATGCTTAACCAGGTCAATATAAAGATTACCGTTGCCGTCGTAGGCGCAATAAAACAAGATTGCGTAAGGGTCGGAGTAGACGTGCGGAGCTCCTCGTGCTTTCTTGAAGACAACGACGTTTGTGCTGTCAAGGCTCGCAAAGGCTACATTGCCCGTCGTGGGTCAGCGGAACAATCCACAGGGTTAAAATCAATGTAGTTGTCGGAAAAAGCCGCAATGGGCGACGCTCCGCCATGCGCGTATTCAAAGGCTTCATAATCGCCAGGTGCGGTGACAAAGATGTTCCCGGCTCGATTGGAGCAGAGGCCTCCTGGACCTGGCACATCTAGATTACCAACCAGCGAGCCAGAAGGAGATTTGAACACGTAGACACCGTAAAACGTGGAAACGTAAAGCAGGTCCTCACTCTTGGCTTCTGGCAACATCCAAGACTTGCCACTTCTGGCGTGCGTCGCGATCGCCGAGGTTTGCGGCATCGCGCCCGGAGCGCCGATCGGCGGCTGCGATCCGCCGCAGCCCGCGAGTAATGCCGCAGCGATGCAACTAGTAAGCGTGACGGGACCTAGGTTCCGAGTCCTCATGATGACTTGCTCCTCCTTCCGTGCGCGCCGCGGCGCCCCAACCTTGAGCCCTTTTTAGGGCTAGGTACCTTTGCTCTCACAGGTCATGGCGGGAACGCTCCAATAAAAGCCGCCTACGCTGGGACACGTGGCGAACAGTCCACCTCCCGGCCCTGCACCGTCGTTTGCAGTGTAGCAACTATCCGGGTTGGCAGAAATTCGAGCTTCAGTTGTTCACCGTCCCGGGACTTTTCGAGGAGCTTCACCCTTGTACCGGGTCTTATCCAGGTCGCGTTGCGCCGTTCAAAGACGATTACGCGCTCCGGCGCCGATTGCTCGAGCGCCTCTTCGTGTTGAAAGGCTGCTCGATCGGCGAAACAGGAGTTCGCGGTTCCCCATTGAGGACGACGGTATACGTTGCGCCTACAGAAATCGGCTCCTTCTTGCTACACCCGACCACCATCGCGGCCGCCGCCAGAGCGGCGACAGCAGCGCGAGTATTGGAAATCGGCTAGGCTCGAACATATCAGGACCGTCGGTTCATCTCGCGCGGTTTTGGTCGGCGCGCCCGACGCGCCGACCGGCGGCTGCAATCCGCCGCAACCCGCGAGCAGTGCCGAGGCCATGCAAACGCATAGCGTTTATCGGCCGGTGTCCTGCGTCCTCATCTACCTGCTCCTAGCATCGTGATGGCTGCGGCATCATGTCGGGCTAATACCCCGGGTTATCCACAGTGACCGTCGCCGAGCGCTTCTGAGCGTCCGCAACGGTTACCTCACATACGCCTCCTGACGGCGATTCGATTGGTGTCACCTTGAACGTCGCTCTCGGGCCTTTGGCCGACTTCGGGCTCACGCTCGCAATGTACTCGCACGGCGAATCGGAGATGGTGAAGCGGCCATAGTATCCTGTCTCTCGCGCCAAAAACTTGAAGCGCGTGCTTCGAATAGAAGGTCAGGTAGTTTGGGTGAACCACTGGCTGCCCGGCAGCACGGTTGCGATCGCCAGGCTTTGCGCCGCTCCCGGCGCGCCGATCGGCGGCTGCGATCCGCCGCAGCCTACAAGCATTACCATAGCCAAGCAGCCCGTTAGCATATAGCGGTCGAATCCTGACAGGCGCATCATTTCCTCAGCCCTTATCTGCGACTCAAGCGCTCGGATGGTGCGACGGAAACGGTTAGGCCATAGCCATTGGTGCCTTGTCTGATACGGTGAAAAGGTTTGCCACCACGGGGGTAACGCCAAAGTCCAATTTTACCGCCCTTGCCGTCTGCTCCAACAATCGTGCCGCTTTGTATCCAATATTGGTCGTCAACCCCTGAGTTTCGGCCAAGCTACCGCTGACGAGCCACGTGGTGCTGACTACCGTTCCTGTCGTACCCGACACCTGGACTTGGTAGATCGGGGTCGGGCCCTGCTGGCGACCTGCGCCTTGTGGGGCCGCAAGCGCGAGGTACGTACCATCCCATTGCAGGCTCCCAGCATATCTTATCGGCTTGTTCAAGGTGATGTTTTCGAACGTGTCGCCGCCTTTCGGAAGTTCCGCAAGCTCTACTCCGCTGTCATTACCATCAACAAAAAGGTTACCTTGACCATCGTAGGTGCAATAAAGAGTATTGGTCGGAGATGCGTATACGGTCGGGCTGCCTTGTGCATTTGCATAAACAGCGACCGCGCCATGCCCGTGGTCGTCATAGCCACTGGCGGCGAGATTCCCCGTCGTCGGATCAACCGAGCAACCAATCAGGTAATAGCCAGGGAAATACAACGTATTGACTGGGCTCGCGCCGCCGTGTGCATATTCGACGATATCCGCTGCCTTGAAGTCGGTGACGAAAACGTTACCATTTTCGTCTGAGCACAGACCGCCGGGTATCTTCAAACCGGTGATTGTGCCCTCTAGCGTACCGGTCGGATAAGATAGAATGAGAACACCGCCTTGCTGCGATCCTGAGAAGTTAACGGCGGCATAGATAGGGTCCCTCCCGATGATCCCGGTTTCAGTGACATGCCGTGTGGCGCGTGGCCGCCAGTTGCAGTGCCCATCGGCATGGCGGCGATCAGTGGCTGCGATCCGCCGCAGCCCGCGAGCAATGCCGCGGCCACGCAACTGGTTAGCGCGTAGCGGCTAGGTTTTAGACACTTCACTGAGCTTGCTCCTCGCTGCATGAACGGATCGGCGGCTAGAGACGTTCGGCGCGGCGGCTCAGTTCCCAGCCTCAACCAGCCCGAGCAAGCCTTCCCAGTGCCTGGGATGCGGCACCCTCGTACCGGCCCGGATGCGCGAGCAGGCCGCGAGCGATAAGCCCGTGGCCTTGGCGATCTCGCTAAGCGAAAAGCCGTCGAGCTTCGGCGCGATCTCGCGCTCGAACCACGCCTCGTCGCGCTCGGCGCCTGGGTGCTCGCGCGCCCAGCTCGCGATTGCGCCGGTGCGCCTCGGAGACGGCGCTCGGCGCGCTTGCGCTCAGCCTGCGCGCCTTCGCGGATCGGCGCCCGCGAGCGGTCTGCGCTGCCAGCGCCTTGCGCGCCACGGCGATCGCGCGCACTCCGCGCTCCCGGCGCACTTGCGGCAGGCACGCCTCGCAGTACCGGCGCCGACGCTTGAGGACTGGCCCGCCGCACGTCGCGCACGCGGCGGGAACTAGTGCCAGCGCTTCCGGGCGCGGCGCGCTCCACGCCTTGCTCGCGTACGGGCGCGCCTGCGGTACTTTCCGCGGCGTCTCGCGCAACGGGGACGGGACCGACGCGGGAACCGGCACCGTGGATCCGCGGCGGCGACTGCTTTTCGTGCGTGGACTTTCGGTCGTCCCGGGAACCGCGCGGGGAAGTTCGCGCGTCTCCCGAGGGACTGCCGCGCGCGTTCCTACGGTCGCCGTTCCCCGATCCAGGAGTGCCGCGCGAAACCGCTTTGCGAGGTCCGCGACGATCGGCGCCAGGAGCAGGCGCCATTGCGGCAGCGTGAGTGCGAGTTCGTGCGTCAGCGGGGCACGCACGCGGCACACGCCGTTGGGAAGTTCGGCGAAGTCTCGCGCGGTGAGCACGCGCTCTTCGAGCAAATCGAGCACGAATGCGTCTACCGCCGGGCGAATCGGCTCCATCGCATCGAGCGCGAACGAATCGCGATTTCGCTGATCGGCGTGAAGCACGCCAAGCGTCGGATCGAGGCCGGCGCCGAGCAGTGCGAGGCGCGATTCGGTTTCAAGCAGCGAATACGTGAAGTTGAGCAACGCATTTACGGGATTCGTCGCCGCGCGTGGCGCGCCGGTCAGCACGGACGAGCGCGCATCGTAGCGCGCCCAGCGCGCGGGTACTTTCGCCAGATCGCGGCCTCGCAGGCGAATCGGCACGTTCGACCACGCATTCCAGTAGATCGCCGCCGCCTTCGCCTCGCACAAGCGCACGTCGGCGATCGAATCGGCGCGGTCCAACGCCTCGCGCATCGCGTCGAACGAGCGCAGATCGGCCACGCGCAGCCGTGCGAGGTTCGCCCGCTGGCCCGCCATCTTCCGCGCGATGAGGTCGCGCGCGAGCTCCACGTCCAAGCCGGTGGCGATCGCCATGGCCTGGGCGCGGCGGATCGGGTGCCCGTCGTAGCCGTACGGCACGGAGTGCGTGAGCACGTCGCCGTCGCCGCTCAGGTGAATGAGCCCCGCGCCGACCGCGCGGATCCACGCCAAGCTCTCTAAGCTCAGCGTGCCCGTCTTGCCGAGCAATACGAGGCGTTCCAGGCCGGAACCGGCTCGGTCGAGCGCGATCGAGCGGCGGTGCGGCCCGATGCCGTCTTCCACCCTGCAGCTTGCCGTAGAGCACGCGCAGGGTAATGCCGAAGCCATCGGCGACCAGGACGCCCGCGCGGACTTGCAAGGGCGGGTAGGGGGTAGTTGCGAGGACACGGATGAGGGGCCACTCTCTCGCCGCCGGAAGAGGGTCAAATGCCCGGCGCCGTTTCCAGGCGTACTTATCGCGCCATTGCCGGATGGTGTTGGCATGCAGGTCGTGTCGGCGCGCAAGCTCCGTCGCGGCCGTGCCGGCGTCGAGCTCCTTGAGGATGGCGACCATCTGCGCCTCGGTGAAGCGACTTTTTCACAGCTTCAACCTGAGCCGTGTTGCCACCCCAGGTCAAGATCTCGTCTAGACGAAGAGCGCTTTCTTCATACGCAACTCTGCAAGCGCCCTCTGAGCCTCCTCACTGAGATTGGACTTCCCGACCTGGACGGTCACCTTGTGAATTTTGCCGGTGAATCTGTTATTGCCAGCTTTGTAGTCGTCGCTGACGCACGTATAGAGGTTCTCGCCTACATCGGTCGTTTCTGCGCCAAAAGCGAACGGCTGCGTATGCTCGATCCGCCCTTCGCCAATCTCTCTATCGTTGACAAAAATCGCGCCGTTGCCTCCAGCGCCCATACCACCGTCATAAGCGAACTCGAAGCGGAGTGCGATCCGCCCCGCCGGAAGACAATCGGTTCCGGCGATCTTGTACGTCGCCCGGCCGAGATAGTTCCAGGCAAACCGAGGTGCGCCATCTTTGACGTAGAGACTCCATCCGCCCATGTCTCCGCCTTGGGCGATGATTACCCCCTCCGCGCCGGCCTTCGGAACCTCTATATCGGCGCTGACTACGAAAGAGCGGTTCTTGATGTTGATGAAGCCGTTTTCGGGAATACCTTTCATCCCCTCGTACACTGTGATCTCGCTACGACCTTCCATCAAATCGGGGCGCCCCGCCAGAGCGGCGTTGAAGCGCTCCCAGGCGCGATCGTCTAGCGGGAGCACATTGTACTTGATCGCCTCTTCTAAAAAGACTCCCTTGAGCTTCTCAAGCTTGTCGGGATACTTCACGGCAAGGTCATGCGCGCAACTGAAATCTTCTTCTACGTTGTAGAGCTCCCACTTGTCGTTCTCAAACGTAGCCCGTGCCTTGGGCTCCCACGGTGGGCGATGCACCGTGGTAGCGAACCAGCCGTCCTGGTAAATGCCTCGGTTACCTGCCATTTCGAAGTATTGCGTGGTGTGGCGCGACTGTGCATCGGGATCATTCAAGGTGTCTAGCACGCTCACGCCTTCCAGGGGTTTCTGTTGGACGCCATAGGCGAGGGCGGGTTCAGCCACACCCACCGCTTCCAAGACCGTCGGCGCAATATCAATCATGTGCATCCATTGCGTGCGCAGGCCACCCTTTTCTGTGATGCCTTTCGGCCAGTGGACTACCATGGATTGGCAGACGCCGCCGTACGAGGCCACCTGATGCCCCCACCCAAATGGCGTCGCACCGGCAAAAGCCCAGCCGTTGTTATAAAGAATATGCGATTTTGGGCCGCCGATCTCGTCGAAGTTTTTCAGCGCAATGTCCAGGGGCTCCGGTAGCCCGTTGAAAACGGACAGCTCGTTGAACGCGCCGTTGAGACCACCTTGGAAAACGGAACCATTGTCACCGGTGATATAGAAGATTAGCGTGTTGTCCATTTCGCCCAAGGCTTCAATCTCGTCGAGGAAGCGCCCGACTTCGTAGTCGGTCACCTCGGCAAAGGCTGCGTAGATCTCCATATATCTTGCGAAAACTTTTTTCTCATCGGCCGTCAGCTCGTCCCATTCCTGGATTCCCGGCGGCTTCGGCGCTAGATCGGTGCCTGGCGGCACGACCCCCAACTCGATCTGCCTAGCCAATGTCTCTTTGCGAATCTGGTCCCAGCCCCGATCGAATTTACCCTTGTACCGATCGCGCCAGGCATCGGGCACTTGGAAGGGGCCATGGGTACCGATTGCCGCATAGTACACGAAGAACGGCTTGTCAGGGGCCAGCGAACGCTGCGAACGCAGCCAGAGGATAGCCTTGTCGGTGATGTCAGTACTGCCGTAGTAATCGGCGTCCGGGTGCATATCCAACCGGGTCATATTGTCGTAAATGACCGGATGAAAAAGGTCGGCTTCGCCGGACATGAAGCCGTAGAACCTCTCAAATCCGCTATGCACCGGCCATCGATCGAAGGGTCCCACATCGCTCGCTTCCCAAGGCCCCAGCTCGTGACACTTTCCGAACATGGCCGTGTTATAGCCGTTGAGCCGCAAGATCTGGGGTAACATCGTGATGCTGTCGGGACGCATCGCGGTATAACCTGGAAAGCCGGTGGCGATTTCCGAGATCACTCCGAAGTTTGCGCTATGGCTATTGCGGCCCGTTAGCAGTGCTACGCGCGCGGGCGAACATAACGGCGGGACCTTGAGATTGTTGTAACGCAGCCCGGTCTTGGCCAGCCGGTCCAGCGTCGGCATCTGGATTGGCCCTCCGAAGGTCGACATATCGCCAAAGCCCATGTTATCGAGAAGGATGACTACCACGTTGGGCGCATTCTTGGGTGCCTTTACCTCGAATCGCGGTGGGGCTTTTGCGTTGTGCGCGTCGAGCTCGGTGCTTGGCGGATACTGAGGCGCTGGAATGGGCAGCACAGTACGGTCCACCGAGGTTATTTCGTTGCCGCTCTCGCCCTGCGACTTGCTTGTCATAGCCTCTCTTTTCTTAATTGGTACATAAGGGCTGGTGGCGAAGGTCGTTCGACATCGGGCGCCTTTCCCACCCTCGGCAAGCACGAGCAACCGTCCTAATGCCGCGCATGCGGCACCCTCGCGCCGGCCCGGAGGCGCGAGCAGGCCGCGCGCGATAATCCCGTCGCGGCCGCAACTTCTTTGGGCCAAAACCTGCAGAGCTTCAGCGCAAGGGCGCCTCAGGTCGCACGCGAGCTTCTTTGCCAAAAAACTTCAGCCAGCCAAAGACGTTCTGACCCGCTTCCCGCTCGTCTTGCGTCGGTGGCGACGTGATTTCGCTGAGCCCGACCCCGTAGCTCTCACCATCGCGGTCTACGATTATGAGACACCGTTTGCGGTCGTAGTGGGCCGTCGCCGCTCTCGTTACGCCGTCGAACGAAGAAAGGAGGTTGTTACGCGTGAACGCCTCCGTTGCACCGAAGGAGCCGAGTACAAACACTAGATCAGGGTCTGAGCTGACCATGGCAGCTGCAAAGGTGAAGCCGCTACCGCCCTGAGCCGTTCTTTTGCCGATCGCATTTTCGAACGCGAGCTCAAGTTCAGCTCGCTCGGCGAGATCCAGCCCCGCGATCGTGTCCTGCATGGCCAAATACATGCGCGGCGGGCGCGGCGAGGTCCGTAGCGAATCCGCGAGCTACGGCGTCAACTCGTATACGGTTCCCCGGTCATACTTGCCGCCCATGGAAGTCGTGCCGTACAGCTTGCCGTTATGGTCGAGTAGGCTCCCTTCGGGCTTCGCTCCATCGTAGTCGTCAAAGGCGTACAATACCTTCTCCTTGCCGTCCGTGCTGATGCTGTACACGGTTCCGCAACCGAATCGGAAGCAGCTTTCACTGCCGCCAAGAAAGGTCGTGCCGTACAGCGTGCCGTTGACGTCGATCAACCCCGTGTAGGGGCCATCTCCGTCGGAGCCGCCGCCAAAGCTGTGCAGCACTTTCTCGCTGCCGTCCGTGTGGACGCTGTACACGGTTCCTTTGTCCGAGGTACCTCCTCTGCCGGTCGTGCCGAAGAACTTGCCGTACCCGAGGGTTAAGCCCGCCTCGGGGTGCGCTCCATCGGAGCCGCCTTGAAAACTGTACAGCACCTTCTCCGTCCCGTCTCTCGCAATGCTGAACACGGTTCCTTTGTTCGACGTGCCGCCTTCGACGGTTGTGCCGTAGAGCGTGTTGTATCCGGTCAAGCCCGCCAAGGGCCTCGCTCCGTCGGAGCCGCTGCCAAAGCTGTGCAGCACCTTTTCCTTGCCGTCCAGGCCGATGCTGAACACGGTCCCTTTGTCCGACGTGCCGCCTTCGGCTGTGGTGCCGTACAGCGTACCGTACTCGTCGGTCAAGGCCCCAATGGGCTTCGCTCCGTCGGACCCGCCGCCAAAGCTATGCAGCACCCTCTCGGTGCCGTCCGCGCGGATGCTGTACACGGTCCCTTTGTCCGACGTGCCGCCTTCGCGAGTCGTGCCGTACAGCGTCTCATCATCGGTATCGTACAGCTGGAGCAAACCGGAGAGGGGGTAGATTCCGTCGGAGCCGCCGCCAAAGCTGTGCAGCACATTCTCCTTGCCGTCCAGGCTCACACTGTACACGGTTCCGACCCTGTGCGTGCCGCCATAAAACGTCGTGCCATACAACGTGTCGTGAACGCCGTACAGGGTGTTCAAGTCGCCTCCCGGGGCCTCTCCGTCGGGATCGCCGTCAAAGCTATGCAGCACTTTGAGGGACGGCGCGGGCAGGGTGCGATGCACGAGTGTGCGAGCCGGCGCAATCGCCGAGGCTTGCGGCATCGCCCCCGGCGTACCGATCGGCGGCTGCGGTGCGCCGCAGCCCGCGAGCAGTGCAGCCGCCGTGCAGCTGGTTAGCGCGTGGCGACTGAAAATCCGAGTCCTCATCTGCCTTGCTCCTCGTCCGTGAACGCCACGGCACCCCGCTACGTTTCGGCCCGGCTGGGCTCAGTCCCACCCGAGCAACGATGCGGCCAGGTCTCCAGATGCCTCGCTCCGGACCGGACAACCCGTCGGCATGTATCTCTCTCGCGCACGTATACGATTTCACCGGTGCGATGGGCGCGAGCGGGAATAAGCCTGCGACCGAGGTACCATGTTCGGCATCCTGAGGCCCCCAATTGCTGCTTTGAGTCGCTCGTATCCGGCAAAGGAGACTATAAATGAGGCGGCTGAATCTTATCCTCGCAACATGTTTAGGCGCGTCGCTCCTGGCGGCGTGCAGCGCCGGAAGCAGCAGTGTCGCACCTGCAACGGAGAGCATGGGTCAGAGACTGGACGGCCTTGGGCCGTCGCTAGCGATGCATAGAGACGCCGCGCAGCGCGCCAAGCCCGACAAGGCATCGTACCGAAGAGCGCTCTAGTTCTTCCCGGTAGCCTTCGGAACGAACGTCGCGACGTATGCAATAGTAGACGCGTTGATCTCCGGCTCCGTAGGTGTGGTCGCGAACGCAGCCGCCGTTCCGGTCTGCACCGTATAGGGCGCGATCGCCTCTATGAGATGCTGCTGGGCATCTAGGACGCTCTGCGGAGGCTTGGCCAGGATGACCGTAAGGGCTAGACCGCTCCAGACCGCATGGTCAATCTTAAACGCCTCGAACTTCCAGGCGGCCATATCGTAGTGCGCCCTGATCTTCTGGATCGCCGCGTAAATCTTCGGCAGGTCCGCCGTGCGCACGTATCGTTGCAGCAGGGTTACGTGCGGCCGATGCGTCGCGTCTAGCGCGTATCCTTTCGCAAAATCCCGGCGCAGCCGCGCGTTGAGAGCCGAAGCGTGTTGAATCATCGTTGCGTCCGGTTCGAGCGCAATATCGATTACCGTGAGCGCCGGCTGCTCTCCGCTGGTCGGCGCAGCTTATGCAGCCTGCGTTCCGAAACCGGAAATGATTGCGGTGACGAGCATGAGACTTCTTAGCACCCGATCGTCTCCGTAAACAGAGAAATGCGACTCGTGGCGCTTATTGCCAACTAATTATCACGAGGCCGTCTCCCATCGCGCCTTTCCAGCGGCGTGAGTTCGGGAGGCTCCTGCGGGAACGAGAGATGTTCTAGCGCGATCCATCGCCGCTACGGCAGCACGGCTGGCGAGTATGCCGATCCTTGCGGCGCGTACAGATCTTTACCGATCGCTCGTTTGGACGGCTCCACCGAACCAGGCGCGAACTCACTGGTCGAGGTCCATTTCGATGGTTCGGGCAACGGTCGGCTTGCCGACGCCACGTGGTATCGCCCCTCGGGCAAGAACCCTTCACCCGTCGGGCACATGCGCTCGGTCTTAGAGTACCTGTGGCCGGCGCTGGCATACACCTGACGAATCGCTCGCATCTATTATGCCGGCGAATGCATCACGAAAGATCCTTCAAGTCTCGTCGAGCAGCTGCGCTTCCCTTCGGTGTGGCTCCAGCCGCCGGCCCAAGGCGCCACGGGGATGGATGCGGTCCGACAGATCTTTCGCGATGACCCGAACGCCACCGTCGTGCAAGACCGGTCCGGAATGCTGAGGATTACGATAGGAAGCGTCTCAGGCACGGTATTGCAGACGCGACTGCCATCTTTAACGCTGGATCCCAGGCAGCAGTACACTACTCTGTCTGCGGTTGACGAGATCGCCTTCACGGCGGACCTGTATGCGAAGGCGCATAGCCTACCTTTCGGTTTGGGCCCGTACGTCATAGATCACCTCGTTGGCGCGCCCGTAGAAGGCGCGCCGCATCTTCCGGCAGTCATGCAGAATATCACGATTGATGCGGCGCTCGACGCCGTAGCGCGCGCCTTTAGAGGCGTCGTCATCTACGGCGAATGCGTCCAGTCCAACGGTAAAACTCAGTTCCTTCCAGGCTTTATCTAGCGCGGGCGAGACTAGAAGTCTATGCTCGTGTGATTTCCGCCGTTCGGAACGCGCTCGACCGTTAGGCGCCTGCCGATGTGCTGCACGATGAACAACCCGCGCCCCAACTCGCTAAACGAGTCGTTCGGCAACCTATTCGAGACATCGAAGACGGGGCCCGAGTCAATAACGTGTAGGCGCATTCCCCCATCGGCATCGTCGTAGAGATGTATCTCCACTGGGCCCGGAGCATAGCGAACGACGTTTCCGAGCAGTTCGCCGAAGATCAGCTCTCCCCGTAAGATGCGTTGCTCGTCGTCCAGACGCGAACGTAGGAAGTCTACGAACGTCTGGCGCGCGTCTGCCGCCGCCCGCGGATCCTCCACGGCGAACGACCAGCTCGGGGCGGTGCCAACCGAGACCGTCAAGATCGCGACGTCGTCGCGTGGTTTGTCCGGCAAGCAGTGCTTCGCGATGAGATGCGCCGCCGCCGTCGAAGCCACGATCGCGCGCGTTCGTAGGATGCTTTCCAAGCAGCGCTGGCCGTCCTCCCAATCGTGGTTCCACTCGGTCAGCCCGTCGGTATAGAGCGTAAGAAGATCCCCTTCGCACAGTTCTACCTGGCGAGTCCCCTCCTCCGACGCAAGATGTCGTAATCCCAGCGGCAGCCCCGTCGCCGCGAGCTCCAGAAGCTCGCCCGACGCGCGACGCAAAAGCGGGAACGGATGCCCCGCGTTGGCAAAACGCAGCGTCTTACGATCCGCGCTGACGATCCCCACGAACGCGGTGACGATCGCGTCGGGGTAGCGCTTGCGCAGAAACCACTCGGCAGAATCGAGGATCTTCCTGGGGTCGGGCTCGTGACGCGGCGCCATGCCCATGGCGTGGCGCACTTTGCTCATGATCGCTGCCGCCTGAATGCCGCGACCGGTTACATCGCCGACGCTTACGACGACGGAACCATCGTCGAGTTCGATCGCATCGTACCAGTCGCCGCCGACTTCGGCCTCGTCGCTCGCCGGAGAGTAGACGGCATCGAGATGCATTCCCGCGGGTTGCGGAATCAGCGACGGCAGCGAGGCCTGCTGCAGCGTCGTCGCAATGCGACGCTCCCGCTCGAGGATCTCGGCTTGGCCCGCGACGATCGAGGCTCGGGCGGCAACCTCTTCTAGCAGCGGGAGATCCAGCTCTTCCCGATACGGGCGTTGTGAATAGGTTGCAATCAACGCTCCGTGCGTGGTCTCGCCCGAACGTAACGGAAATACCACGGCGGACTCGGGATTGAGGGCTGCGAACTCCTTCTGTAGATGCGGCCAGGCGTCGTTTGGCAGAAGAGGCAGACCTTGCGATCTGCTGGAGGATTCCAGCCGTGCGACGAAAGTGCGTTCCCCATCGGGCCGCAGCGGACGCTTTCCTTCCAGTCGTTTCACATTCGCATTGACGGCAGGTTCGCGCGCCACGGCGATTTCGACACGCGCCGTATGTCCGGCGACGCGCATGACGGTGCAGCCGTCGGCAACGTCGCTCGCGATGATCTCGGCGATGTGCCGCATGGCCTGCCAGAAGTCGGCCGTTTCGAGGAGCACCTCGTTCGCTCGTCCGGTGAAGCGAAGGCGCTGCGACGTCAGTCTCTCCGTCGCCAGGGTCTCCGCGTTCTCGATTGCAATGGCGGCTCGCTCGCAAACCGATCGAGCGACGTCAATATCAACCTTGTTGAAAGTCCGGCCGGATTCGGCGGCAACCAGCGCGATCGCGCCGTGCACGTTGCCGGCCGGCGTAGCCAGCGGCACGAGCATCACCGAGTGCATTCGCAAGAGCTTGAGGAGCTCGAGGTGCTGGTCGTCGCGCGCAGCGTCCGCGATCTGCTCGGGAAAGACCCGTTCGACGAGCATCGGCGCGTTCTCGGCAATCACGCGCGCGATGGGATCGTCCGGTCGAGTGGGATAGCGGCCTCGAAACTGCTCGAGGTAACGCACGAGCTCTCGGTCTTTATGGGCCATTGCCGCCGTGCGGATCTGCCCGTCGTTCGATAGCGCGACGAAGCACCAATCGGCGAAATGCCCGATCGTGAGGTCGGCAAGAACGCGGCAGATGGTGTCGACGTCGGGCGCGGACGAAAAAATATGGCTCGCCTGGACGATGAATGCCAGGCCGTCCCGCGCGCGCCGCTGTTCGTCAATGTCGGTGGCCGTGCCGATCCAGCGGATCACCGAGCCGTCGTCATCGAAGACCGGCATGGCGCGGCTGAGGAACCAGCGGTAGCTCTCGTCGGCGGCGCAGCGAAGGCGATACTCCATCTCGTAAGGCGTCGCTGTCGCCAACGCGGCCTTCCAGCGCGTCCACGTCTCCCCGAGGTCGTCGGGGTGCACGACGCCGACGTCGCTCCCCCTCTCGCTAAGCAGCTCGAGGGTAAGGCCCGTGTATTCGATCCAGCGCCGGTTCAGGTATTCAAGCGCGCCATCGGGACGGGCCGTCCAAACCAGCTGCGGCATAGCGTCGCCCAGCGCGCGAAAATCGGCGCCGAGCGACGTGCCCTGCGCCAGCCGCGTTGGAACCGACTCGGTCACTAATTCCTCCAAGGCGGCTGAGCCATACGGGGCTTGCTAGCCTCCTCGATGGGCATGGGTAGTGCTTTCCGCTTTTCGCCGATTTTAAACATTACTAACTGTCGCCGGTTGCGTGCTCGGAACTCCCGATCGCGTCCCCTTGCGCTGTGCTCTCGCTAGGGCAAGCCGTCGCGAACTCGGCGATGCGAAGCGCTTTTCCTAGGGGGCTTGCGCGGGGCCGATCTGCGGCGCCCGAACGGGTTTGGCCATACCGTAGAACACCACGACGCCTTGGCCGCCGCATCGCGTTGAGAGCGCTTCCGGGGGCGTGCCGATGCAGCTGTCAATATCCTGCCAGTTGTTCATCGCCCAAACGTTTCCGGCGGGATCTACGTCAATATCGGTCTGCATCTGCAAACCTCCGCCGACGTAGCCGCCGGGCGGCGAGATTTGATCGCCGGTCTTCATCCCCGGCGGGCAGTTCTCCGTGCGAACGCCGCAGAGTTCCACGATGGGGCTGCTCGGCATCGCGAAGTTGGAGATCCAGACGTTGTCGTTGCCGTCAACCGCAGCGGCCCAGGGCCCGGGCAGACCACCGCCTTTGAACGGAGAGCCTGGAAATGGTGTGCCGTCGGGTCGCAGAAGCGTAACGCTGCCGCCATGGCTTCCTCCGCGCTGCTTCGACATCGTGGAGGTGAGGTAGTCGGATGCCGGCGCAACGCCTTCGAGCTTAAGGCGTATGCCCATGTCCACGAGATGAGCCATGCCGAGTAAGCCGGTTCCGAATCGGTTGGTGACCCAGACGTCGCCGCGGCTATCTATGGCAAGCCCGCTGTTGTTGATGCCCGTCTTGAAGTTCTCGACCTTGGTGGGATCGCTAGCGGGAAAGCGAGTGACGTGATCCACGCCGCTATTCGAAACCCAAATCCTATCTTGCTGATCGATGCCTAAATGGAAGGGCGCCCGGAATGACTTGCACGGTTCCACTTTCGTGCCCTCACAAACGATCCGGCCCTTTGTAAGATCCCCTTTCGGGAAGTAGACGAGCTGGTTCTTCGAAATGCCTAACATCCAAACGTCGCCCGAAGGCGTAACGATGATGCCTTGCATCAGGCCGAGCCTGCCGCCGAACGTGATGCCCTCTGGGGGCGTCAGCGGCTTGCCGTCCTTGTTAAAGACGGTGACGGATCGGCTGCCGTAGTTCGTAAACCACGCATTGTCGTGAGCGTCAATCGCAGCGCCGAACGTTCCACCCTCCATGCCGCCGCCGGTGAAGCCGGTAGTGATCGGCGAAAGCGGCCGGCCGTCGGGGGCGAACTTCGTCGCGTGCCCCTCCCACAGCGAATCCTGGCCCTGCCAACCGATGGAGAAGTTGTCGGGGACCCACAGGTTGCCCCGACTGTCGAACATCGCCTTACCGCCTGCGCGGTAGCCGCCGCCGTCGAACCGCAGCGGCAGCACCCAGGCGCTGGGCTCCCAGCTAAGATACGGCATAAACGGTACCGGCCGCAGATTCTTTCCTTGGGGGATCGGATAGAAACGATCGAGCAGCGCGAAGACGCGTTGCGGTTTATACCATGGGTAGCGCGCGATGGACTCGGCCGCTGCGAGCGTGTTGCTGGGCGCGCCGGAGACAGGCGATGTTGAGGCGGAGAAGAGCACAGGGCAGGCATCGGTCGTTACGCGAGCGACGCAGCCCGATAGCGCGTCGGCCAACGTCGCGAAGTTCGCCATCGTCGGCGTCTGCGGGCCGTTTAACGAATCTTGAATCGCACCGCCCCATCCACCGGTCTGAAGATCCACGAAGTTCGGCACGTTCCCGGCCGCGATGTGCAGTCCAAGCGGGTAACCTTGAATCGCGGTGCCGGTAATGAACTGATTCATGGGCCATACCGATCCCACCGTCGTGAGCTCGTTGACGACGGCATGCGCCGGAGGTTGCGCACCCAAAACCGAGATAAGGGCGATAGCGGGATTGTTGCCGGCGACCTTAGCCGCCGCCGGTTCCCCGCCGGCCGCCACGAGATAGAGAATCCCGCTGCCCGCGCCAAAGCTCATCGTAAACGTGCCGTCGTTGCCGGTCTGCGACTGCGCTAACTGCTTGGGCGAGCCGGACGTAGCGGCCCATAGCGTCACCGTTGATTTTGCGATCGGCAAACCCGCACCCAGAACCTGCCCGTCAATACTGCCGGCAGCATAAGAGGACGCGGCGGCCGCCGGCGAGACCGCGACCGCGTTCGCCGGCGTTGCCTGGTTAGGCGCCGCCGAGCTCTGGCTACGCGATTGCTGCGAGCTGCACGCGGTAAGCAGCGTTAGCGCTATAACGACGGCCGGTTTCCAATTCATCGCAACCTCCTAAGCTATTCTGACCGGAATGCGCTGATTCGCGGCCGTTATTGGCGGGCTAGCAGCCGTTTCATTGCGGCCTCGTCATCCTTGATCACGTTCGCCGCCGACGTCAACGACTACGCTATGCAGCGTGCCGCTGAACGGGAAGGGACCCGCATACGCATCGGTCACGGGCGAGCCGGGGTCCGATCCACATTGGAATCCGCCCGAAAGGCTGAGCGCCAGCGGAATCGTCACCGGAAGGTTTTCCTGACCGACGAGCTCGCCATCCACGTAGAGCTGGGCCTTGCCGGGAGAGCCTTTGCCGTGTGCAATGTCGGGCTTTCCGGTAGGCTCAAACTCAAAGCGGAGCTTGTGCCTTCCTTCGGGAACGGGACGCGACGACTCTACGTGAAAGCGTTGAAGCGTCAGGTAGTTGTAGTCGTACTGCAGCTTCCCATCCTTGACGAAGAAGGTAAAGCCGCCGTCAACGCCGCCTGCCGAAAGTAAGACGCCCTCGGCGCCGCCTGCCGGGATCTCCACGTCCGCCTCGAACGAGTGCATCCGATTCAACACTTTAGGAGATGAGTTCGGCGGCACCGTCTGCGTGCCGGGATAGTACGTATACCGCGTGCGATCCTGCCGAAATCTCTGGACGTTCGTCCGCGAATCGGAGCGTACCGCGGCTGTCGATCGGCAGGACGCCGTACTTGCCCGCCTCCACGTACCAGCGGCCGACCATCTCGATCAGCTTGTCGCGATGCTGCGCCGCTACGTTGTGATTCTCGGCCGGATCGTTCTCGATATCGTAGAGCTCCCATGCGGTCGCATCGAGGTCGGTGAGCTTTGCGGCGTCTATCGGGGCGCCGAACTGCAAGCCCGACTCCTCGAACGAAGTGCCCGGCCAAGGGCAAACCGCGCGCCAGCCGTCGTGATAGAGCGAACGATGCCCGAACATCTCGAAGTACTGCGTGTGATGTTTGCTGGGTGCGTCCCGATCGTCGAGCGCGTGCGCGAAGCTGACGCCTTGGATCGGCGACTGCGCCACGCCGGCGATGGATTCCGGCGGCTCGATGTCCAACGCTTCCAGTATCGTCGGCACCATATCTATCGCGTGGGCGTACTGCGCCCGCACCTCGCCTTTCGTCTTGATCCCCTCGGGCCAGTGCACGATGAACGGGTCGCTGATGCCGCCACGATACGTCTCGCGCTTCCAGCGGCGAAATGGGGTATTGCCGGCGAAGGTCCAGCCCCATGGATAGTGATTGAACGTTTTCGGCCCACCCAGCTCGTCTATCATCTTCAGGCCGGCTTCGGCCGTCTCGGGCACGTTGTTGAAGAAGAGGCTCTCGTTGATCGAGCCGTGCGGGCCGCCTTCCGCACTGGCTCCGTTGTCGCTGATGAACATGATCAGCGTATTGTCGAACTCCCCAATGGACTTGAGAAAATCGAAAAGCCGGCCGTACTGATGATCCGTATGCGTGAGGAACCCCGCGAATACTTCCATCATTCGCGCATAAAGCGTCCTCTCGTCGGCCGAGACCGAGTTCCAGTCCTGTACGTCGGGATCGTGACGCGAGAGCTCGGCGTCTTGCGGTACTATCCCCAGCTCTTTTTGGCGGGCGAATACCTTTTCGCGGTAGGCATCCCAGCCGTCGTCGAACGCACCTTTGTACTGGTCCGCCCATTCCTTGGGCACGTGATGCGGCGCGTGCATCGCGCCCGGGCAGAAGTACATGAAGAACGGCTTGCTGGGAGCGACCTGCTTCGAATCGGCGATGAAGGCTATTGCCTTATCCACGAGGTCAAGGGTGAGGTGGTAGCCCTCTTCGGGGGTCTTGGGCGGCTCGACCGAATGGTTATCGTACACGAGGTCGGGATAGTACTGGTGCGTATCGCCGCCGAGAAATCCGTAATAACGCTCGAAGCCGCGGCCGAGCGGCCACCTATCGTACGGGCCCGCTGCCGAGACCTGATCCGCCGGCGTCAGGTGCCACTTGCCGATGGCGTACGTATTGTAGCCGTGGTTCAAGAGCATTTCGGAGAGCATCCCGTTTTCGAACGGGATATTACCGTTGCTTCCGGGGAAGCCCTCGGAGCCTTCCGTGATGCAGGCCATCGCATTGGAATGATGGTTGCGCCCGGTAAGAATGCACGAACGCGAAGGCGAGCATAGCGCCGTGGTGTGCATGTTGTTGAACAGCAAGCCGTTCTTTGCGAGCGCATCAATGTTCGGCGTCTTGATGGGACTGCCGTAACAGCCCATCTGGCCGAATCCGGTGTCGTCCTGCACGATGAAGAGCACGTTTGGCGCGCCCTCCTTAGCCCGGCGTGGTTCGGGCCACGCCGGTGAGGATTCGTCAAACGTCCGGCCGATCACGCCGTTGAAGGCGCTTCCCGGCTTATACTCTTTAAGTCCCATAGGGCGTCATTATCCTATAGCGACCGGGTTCGCACAACCCCAAAAGCTTTGAATCCAAAACGCCGCTACGCTAGGCCGGCGGAGAGGCGGCTAGGCGCGTCCGTGCTCGTAGAGCGCCTGCGGATCGATACCGGGGGCGTTCACTGTAAGGCATGTGCGGCCGTCCGTTAGTTCTTGTTCTGGTTGGGCGTCATGAACATGCGGCCGTGCGGGTAGTCGAAGACGAAGTCGAAGTGCCGGAGAAAATCGAAGCCTAAGAGCATGTAGGCGGCGGACAAGCCGTATTGGCAAGCCGATTCGTCGGTGTAGACGATGGGCCCGATCGCGAGCGTGTCTATGTTCGCGCAGCCGTTGAACGTGGCGAAGTGGTATTTCTTCATCAGATCTGGCCCGAAGAAGATCAGGCCGGGGCTGCCCGTGTCGAGCATCGCGCTCACGGGTATGCTCTTGTTGAGCGTCATCGGAACGATCGGCGATCCCTGGGAGAGGTCTACGGTAACGGCTAGCCCTTTCTCGCCCGAGAGATCGGTATTGGGATCGAGGATAGCCATCGTGGAGCCGTAGACGTTCAACCGAACGACGGTGCCTGCGAAAACGTCGTATCCGAGGAGCCCGTCGTAGCCCTCGCTTCGTACGTCCCCGTCCTCCCCGTTGCCGAAGTCTTGGGAGTAGACCAACGCGTCGTGCAGGGTCGCGTTGCCGATAGCGATCGTTTGCGCCTTGCGCAGGCGGGTCTTCACTTCGCCGTATATCATGTAAGCGCTGTCGCTGGCCACCGACGGAAGGTTGGCGCGCGAGGCGAAGCGGTCGTCCAAGTAGATCCCGTCCGCGCCCGTATCGAGGATGAACTTGCCTTTCACGCCGTTGACCGTCGCGTCCACGGCCATGCGCGTGTGGGTCATCGTGAACGGGAAGGGTGAGCCGTCACCGAAGGTCCAGGAGGCTACCTGCGGCGGCGGATGCAGGTCGTCGTTGGCAACGGCGAGGTTCGGTTCGAACTTCGTGAACGCGTGCACGGAGGAATCGTCGTCCTCGGTGTACGTCGCCATCATCTTTTTCCCGGGGACGACGTCCTGATACGAGCGTATGTGGAAGGTCGTCTCGTACGCCCCGTCGGGATCTATCGTTGCTTGGACGTACGCGCCGGTATCCGGGTCCACGTATAGATCTATGGTATCGCCGTTGGTCAGCGCTACGCGCACGACGCCGGCAGCCTTGCCGTCCACCGTTTTCGTTCCGCGATAGGTACCGGGCAGCTCCGTCGTCCCTTCGTTGATGAGCACCGTCTCCGACGCCAGAAACTTCGCGTAGTCGCCGTAAATGGGAACGGTAAAACCGTTTGCATTCGTTTGCCAGAACAGATTGCCGGTGAAACCGACGTACTCTTTGGAGCCGCCGCGCTTGAGATCGGTGTAGGTGTTGTGGAAGAGCAGTCCGTCGTAGAGGAACGCGAAGGCGGTGTCCTGCTTGCCCTTGTCGTCGGTTACCGCGCCGGTGATGCGCATCGTGCGGAAGGTGCCGTCGCCGAACTGCCAGCCGACGTACGCTTTATGTTTTGCCAAAAGCGCTTGCGCTTGCGCGTCTGCCGAATCGGCTGCGGCCGAGACGGGGCAGATCAGCGCGAGCGCGCAGAGAAGGGCGACGGTCGTACGCATAGGCACCTCCTTTTCCGGCGGCTAGCCTTCGCGCTCGGCAGGCGCTCACCTAGCCGCAGGGCTGCCAGACGAGGGGAACGTGCGGCATGGCTTCGGAAGCACCCGCGATGCCGATGCCGCGCCGTCCGCATCTCGCCGCGCTGCTCGTCGCTGCCGCGGCTCTGGCAGCGGCCTGCTCGAGCAGGACGTCGTCGCCGCTGCCCGGCGCCGACGCCGGCGCCGCCCGGCGCCAGGCGCGCGCGGCACGGCCGAAGACTTGCCCGAGCCCATACACCGGCTACGGCGTTCCGCTGGCCGTCATCAACAACTCCGGCCTGCCCAACGGCGATCTCAACTTTCTCTTCACCGCGACCGATCCGCAGGATCAGACCGAGTTCGAGTATCTCGACGCCGGCGGAAACATGAACGTCTTCGGCGCCGGCGAATCGGCGACGGATTTACCGCTCTCGAGCTGCTTTCCGGGAAGCGTCGGCAAATCGGGAAAGGGCGCCAAACTGATCGTCCCGATTCTCCCGGGCGGCCGTCTCTGGATCGCCCTGAACGATACGCTCGATCTCGCCGGCACGTCGAACGGCGGCTTCATCCAACCGACCGGCTGGACCGCCGGCGGCCCCGGTTACAACGTGCCGTGGGACTTCGTCGAGCTCTCGAACGACGACCCGGGCGTCTTCGTAGATATCACGCGCGTGGACATGCTCGGCCTTCCGCTCAATCTGGAAGTCTTGCCGACGTCGAAAAGTTCGCCGTGGACGAAAGTGGGCGAGGATTTCTCCGACTACCCGAAGATGCTCGCACAGTTCGCCGGCGACGCGCCCTACGACAAACTCGTCACGACGGTCCCCAAGTTTTCTCCGGCCGTTCCGCGCGTCATCAACCCCTCGCACTACTCCGGCTTCCCCGACGTCTTCAACGATACGAAGTACTATCAAGGCGGCTATCTGAACGAGGTTCTCTCCTACTACGGGAACGGCAAGAACGACATCACGTATCAAACGGCCTACAAAGGCCCGTACTGTCCCGGCTCTTGGATCGCCGGCTCCGCCGGCGGTACCTTCACCTTCTCAAACGGTTCGGCCACCTACGATTTCGCCGCCGGCCTCTACTCGACGCAGTACGTATTCGAAGACAACCCCGGTTCGGGGTACGCGGCGGGCACCTGCCCGTATCTGCTCGATAAGATCCTGCTTCAGGAACTCAATCGCGGGGTAGCGATGAAGGCCAACCATCCGGTCACGAACACGAGCAAGTTCTATCCGAGCGGCGAGATCGACAACCAATACGCGTGTATTCTGCACGACAACTCGCTGCACCACGCGACCTACGCCTTCGCTTTCGACGACGCCGATAACCAGGCCAGCGCCTACGGCAACAGCGCGCCTACCGAGATAGAGCTCACGATCGGGCCTATTCCAACCGCGTTACCCACGGCAAAACCCTCGCCCAAACCCTGCAAGGCGAATTACTGAGGGCGCCGCTATCGTATCGCCATGTCGGTCGGGCTTTTGCCCGCCCGAAACGGAGCACGCGGCAGCGGCGTCAGGGAGCCGCTGCTCGCATTGACGGCGTAGGCGGAAACGCTGTTGGAATGAAAGTTGGCAACGTAGAGCGATACGCCGGTGGGGTCTATTGCGATTCCGGCCGGCCCCTTGCCGGTCTGATAGGGCGAGCCTTGGATCTGCGTCAACGCGCCGCTGCTCGCGCCGATCGCGTACGCCGAAACGTTGTTGGAGTCGAAGTTCGGTACGTAAGCGAAGCTGCCCGTCGGATCGATCGCGACTCTCCACGGCCCGCTGCCGGCGGCGAACGGCGAACCGGCGATCTGCGCCAAGGCCCCGGTGCTCGCATTGACCGCGAAGGCGGAAACGGTACCGTCCCCGGAGTTTGCTACGTACGCGTAAGCGCCCGTTGGGGTGAAGGCCATTCCGGAGGGCTGCGAACCGGTTGCAAACGGCGAGCCTGTAACTTCCGTGAGGGCGCCGCTACGCGCGTTGATGGAGTACACAGAAATAGAATTCGAGCTCATGTTGCTCGCGTAGGCAAACTTGCCGGCCGGATCTATCGCTACTCGCCACGGGTCGGTACCTGCTGCGAACGGCGAACCTTTGATCGCCGTTAGAACGCCGGTCTCTGCGTTGACGGCATAGGCCGATATGTCGTTCGAATACTGGTTGGGTACGTACACGTACTTGCCCGTCGGGTCTATCGCCACGTCTCGCGGACTCGAGCCGGCCTTGAACGGCGAGCCCTGGATCTGCGTCAACGCGCCGGTCGTCGAATTGACCGCGTAGGCGGAGACATTGTTGGAGGCTTCATTGTCCACATACACGTAGGCGGCGGTTGGGTCGATCGCCACGCCATCCGGCCAAGAGCCCGCTGCAAACGGCGATCCTTTCACCTTCTTTAGGCCGCCGTGAACGCGATAGATGGCGTAGGCCGAAACTCCGCCCGAAGCGTTGGAGGCCTCGTAAAGAAAGTGGGCGGCGTCCGCTCGGCGAGCGCTCGCCGTCTCGGCAGATGGACCAACCGGCGGCTGCGAACCGCCGCACCCGGCGAGTACCGCGCACGCGATGCCACTGCCGAGGAGGTAGGCGCGTACACTTGGTGCTTCCATGCGCTAGTATTCGGGGGCCTCGGACTTTCCCATCTCAGCTTCGCAGGCAGGTAGCCGTTACGTCGTACGGGTGCCCGCCCGCGGTACCGCGAGCTCGAACCACCCATCTCTTGGGGCCGTCGATCGTGAAGGCGTTCGTCGCTTTCGACGTAGTCGTGCCGTCGTTGAGAGTTCCGACGAACGTCACGCCGTCGGGAGACCTCTGCGATTCGGTCGCGCCGGTGGAGTCGGCGTTGGCGGTCCAGTAAATCTTGCGTTTCGCGTCGTAGCCGAAGTACGAGTCTTCCGTCCCTTCTTGCGAGTACAACTGACCGTGCAGCGTATTCCCCGGCGTTACGGCGTACGCAACGAAATAGGAAGCCTTCCCGACCGAGCACGACCACCGAGGGCCGAGCAAGTCGTTATAGATCGCCATCTTTCCGGTGAGCGCCTCGCTCCCCGTAGCCGTCGCGGCCAACAGCGTGCCGAGCAATGAAAGAACGACCAGCATGCATGCAATCCTCCATCTGGTGCCGGTCCTTCTCCGAGCAAGGCAACGGCCCCGCCGGCGGCGGAATGATAGATGACTCGTGAGGAGTGACTCGTGATGAATGAAGGTACGCAGCGGCGCGTCGCGCGCGCGCTCCGCGCGGGCGGTCCCGAGGTGATCGAGATCGGCATCGAGGAACTGCCCCCGCCGGGCGCCGGCGAGGCGTTGGTTCGCGTTGAAGCGACCGGCCTCAATCATGCCGAGACGTTGATTCGTTCCGGCTCGTACGCGGTCAAACTGCCGTTCCCGTATCCGCTCGGCGGAGAAGGCGCCGGGGTCGTCGTTGCGACCGGAGCGGACGTTTCGATTCCGGTGGGGACTCGCGTCTGCTGGGCGGCGGCCATCGGATCGTGTGCGACGTTCCTCACCGCACCCGCTTCCATGCTCGTGCCGCTTCCGCAGGCGCTCGGTTTCGAAGAGGGAGCGCGCCTGCCGGTCGCCGGCCTCACCGCGGCCGGGCTCGCGCGCGTCTGGCCTCTGCGGGGTCGCGAGGCTGTCGTGTGGGGAGCCGCCGGCGCGGTGGGTCGCATGCTCGTCGCCATTCTGGCCAATCAAGACGTGCGCGTCATCGGCATCGCAAGCGCGCAGCGCATGGAGGAGGTCCGCGCGGCGGGCGCCGCTCACGTCGTTAACCGCACCGTTGACGACGTCACGGAATCCGTGCGCGCATTCACCGGCGGCCGCGGCGCTGCCGCCGTGTTCGATCCCATCGGCGCAGCGACGTATGCGACGAGCCTTACGCTGCTCGCGCCGCGGGGCTGCCTGATCAACTACGGCGAACTCTCCGGCCCGCCGGGCACCGTCAATCTGCACGACTTGTTTGCCGGTTCGCTCTTCGTGACGAAGTACAACGGGATGCGCTGGGTCGAAGGCGTTCGCGAGATCCCGTCCCTCGTCTCGGAGGCCCTTGCCCTCGCTGCGGAACGGCCGGCCGTCATCAGCGAAGTCGCCGGCCGATTCGCCCTCGATCGGGCGGCCGACGCGTACCGCGCGTTGGAGTCCGGGGTGCACGGCAAAGTGCTCGTGCTCCCGGACCTCTAGCCGGTACGCGCCTTACTGTTCGAGTTCGTGCAGCGTGTTCGTACCGGTATCGGTATAGAACAGCACCGTATCGCTATCGCTCGTTCCGGTCGCAACCAGTCCGAAGACGTGCGCCGTCTTGCTCGTATCCAGCGTCTTCGTCGCTAGCACCTTGCCTGCGGGCGTCAGCTCCACGAGCACGTTTCCGCCTTTGGTGTTCGCGACGATGAGGTTCCCGTTCGGCAGAAGGGCCGACGCCACCGGTGCGTCGAGCGGAGAACCGCTGTAGACGAGCTTCGCGCACGTGTCCTTCGGATTAAGGCACTTGAACTTCTTGCCGCCCGGCAGCACGACGATCTCGTCTTTCGCAAGCAGATTGCTGGCGTTCGAAACGGAGACGACCGTGTTGTCGGCGCCGTCCACGATATAGAGCGTATCGTTGCAGAGGCTGCCGGTTCTCGTGCTGTTATACTGTATTCCCGACGGCCCCAACGCGCTCCAGCCGGAGCTCTTGTTGACGCCGAAACCGCTTATGACCTCGGTTATTTTTGGCTTGCCGCCTCTGACTGCGATGAATGAGATCTTGATGACGGCGCCGGTCTTTGAATCCGAAACGTAGATGTCTTCGGGCGCGTAGGGTTCGCCGCAGTACGCGTCTGCATCGGCGAACGGAGCCACCATATGCGTGCTGTAACTCGCCTTGAGCGTACCGTTTTGGTCGAACTGCGAGGCCAAACCGCTGAGCATACCGGTGCCGTAGACTTGATTGTTCTCGGTGACCGCGTTGCCGTCGCATCCTTGGATAGCCGCGTTCCGGGTAAAGGTCGCGGGATTGGAATGCGGCTTGGGATCGAGTACGTCAATCGTCGTGCCTTTGCCGGCAGCGCCGCTCGAGTCTTCGAAGTTGCAGACGAGCAGCTGCCCTTTCTTAAGCCCGAAGGTCGAACGCACCACCGAGAGCGCGCGCGGCCCCATGTCGCCGTTGGCGGGGTCGACCGTCGAGCCGATCTCGACGTCTTTCGTAAGCTTTTTCAGAATCGAGGTGTTGTCGCTCGGCACGATTATGGATCCGGCGCCGAGCGCGGAACCATCTGCTCCGGCCGGAACGGCAGCGTTGCCGCCGCACGCCGAAACGCCCAAAAGGGTCCCCGCGACGAGCACAAGCAGGCGATGGTTGAAAGTCGGCATTCTTAAAGCCTCGCTCCCGATACAGTGGTGACAGCGTTGGGTTCGAACGTTTGGGCTTGTAGCCTCCCGAAGGCTTCGCCGAGCGGCCGCATTCGCTCGGGGCTTGTTTGGTTGGTAAACCAAGCGTGAGGATCTCCGGCATCGCAAGGTTGCCGGCAGCGGGCCCGATAAAGAAGCAGCCGGAGCTTCGCCCAGTGCGACCCTGCGTGCTTCCTTACCGGCGGCGCGTTCCCGGTCGAGAAGATACTTTGCGATCGTTTCTACTTGTAAGGGAGTAACGTTATGAATGCTCGTGTGTTGAAATACGCCGCCGCTCTCGTCGCACTTGCGATCGGCTCGGCGTGCTCCGGCGGCTCGACGGGAGCTCCGTCGAACGTTGCGCAGAGCGGCGCGTACGTAGGCCGAACCGCCTCCGTGAACGGCAGGCTCGTGACCGCCGCGCGTCCGAATCTGACCGGGCTTCCCCAGAACCCGATGGCCGCGTTCGATCGGCGGGCGATGAAGAAGAAGGCGAAGTTTTACGAATACACTATCAACTTCTACGGCACGTACGCCAGCATCTTCGACTATCCGAAGAGCGTCAAGCAGATCGGAACGATCAATAACGTCGGCGGCCAGGGGTGCACGAACGTTCTGTACGGCTACGGAAAGAAGACGTTCTGGATCGTAGCGGCCTACAACCAGATCACCGAGTACAAGGTTCCCGATAAGCCGATCAAGACGCTCTCGATCTCCGACGGCAGCATGCCGTCGAGTTGCGCCATGGATACGAGCGGCGATCTCGCGGTCGGGATCTTGGACGGTCCGTCTACGGGCGACGTGGTTATCTTCAAAGGCGCGAGCGGTACGGGCACCTTTATTCCGACCCCTCTGGCCAGAGAGTACTTCGACGGCTACGACGCCAACGGCAACCTCTTCTTTGACGGATTCACCAACGCGTATAACTTCGCACTGGTAGAGCTTCCGGCCGGGAGCAGCAAGCCCGTCACGATTACGACGAGCAATACGGTCGAGTTCCCCGGCTCGGTTCAGTGGGACGGCACGTACCTGACCGTCTTCGATCAGCTCGCGAACAATCTCTATCAGTACACCGTCAAGGGAACCAAAGCCACGCTCAAGGGCACCGTCTCGTTCTCTGGTTCGAGCGACTGCGCGCAGACGTGGATCGCGACGGACGTCGTCTACTGCGGCGACGCGGGCAACGACAACGGCGAGGTCTTCAAGTACCCGGCCGGCGGTTCGCCGGTCGCGGTCTTCACCGGGAACTTCGACGAGCCGCTCGGCACGGTGGCGGCCGAGAGATAACCGGAGCGTCGCATCGGCGACGAAGCGTCCGACGAGAAGCACCGGCCGTATAGACGGGCCGGTGCTTTTCGTTACGCGTGATCTCAGCAGCCTCCCTTAGCGCCGAAGGAGAGAGCGCCGGCGTCGAAGTTCGACCCGCCTTCGATATTCTCGAAAAGGCCTCGTCCGATGTTGCCGCGCTTGGCCGCAGCAACGAACGTCAAGGCGCCGTTCTGGCCGTAGAGCGGTTCGATGATCGTCGCCATGAGAATGCCGTCTACGACGAGGAACGAGCCGTACGGGTACTTCTTGCCGCTGACCACGAGCGAGGCCGAGCCTCCGTCGCTGCCGTTTTGCGTGAGCGTGAGGCAGTAGGTGCCGTTGCTGCGCTGCGAGCGGCTCACCGTTACCGGCCACGCGCCGCTGTAGCTGCGCGATGCGGGTTCGAACATCGTCGAGCCGTTACCGTCGAAGCCGCTCGCGGCGGCCCCGCCCGCACAGGCGAGAGCCATGACGGCGGCGCTCGCCAGAGTTCGTTGCAAAAAACGCATAGGCGCTTTCTCCTTAGGGGCGAGAGTGCAATGCGCAGAGCGTAGGGCGCCGTGGTGAAAAAAGTCTAAAGGCGCCCGAAAGAGGCCTTCGCGAGCCGCCAGGATTAAGCCACCGGGCGCTTGTATGGAGAGTTCCGTCATTCGTGGCCACCGCCACGAGAAAGCGAGCGGCACCATGAAGCTCCCTCCCATCTTCGCATCCCTCTCGAGCGTCGCGGCGTTTGCGCTGCTGGCCGGCTGCGGAGGCATTCAGAGCGGCCCTCCCAGCGCGCCCGCGGCGAGCGCCCTCGCGCACCGCACCGCTTCCAAGCCGGCCCCCGTCGGTCCGCTCCTGTACATCTCCGATGCGGGAACCGGCCAAGTCCAGGTGTTCAACTACCCGGCCGGCGCGCTCTATCAGACCCTGAGCGGTTTTTCGCTGCCGGGCGGTGAGTGTAAGGATCCCGCCAACAACGTGTACGTTACCGATGCCGGAACCAGCACGATCGTAGAGTACGCGCACGGAAGCGCTACGCCGCTGTCGGTGCTGAGCGATCCGGGCCAACTCCCGGTCGCGTGCGCGGTGAAGACGACGCCGGTATATACCGTAGCGGTTGCCAACGTCGCAACGACGAGTGGACCGCCGGGAAGCGTATCGGTGTACTTGAACCATGCGACCTCGCCGAACTTCGTCTACTCGAACACGGCTGCGTTTTGGACGGTCAACTACCTCGGCTACTACCTCGGCGCGCTCTACCTGGACGGAACCACGTCGAGCGGCGGTTTCCAGTTCGGAAAGATGACGAACAGTGGAACCATAACGCCGATTGCGATCACCGGACCTGGCGGCGCGCCGGCGGCGCCGGGCGGCGTGCAGCATCCGCCGTGGAACGTGCCGTACATCGCAGTGGGCGATTCGGCGGGTTCCACTATCTACCACATCAAAACCAACGGATACTCGATACTCAACACGCCCAACTCGCCGACCGTCCTCACCGGCACGTGCGGCAATATTCTCCAGTTCTTCCTCGTAAAAATAATCTCGACGCAGCACGAGGTGATCAATCCCGAGCGGTGCTTGGCTCTTACGGGCGTGTATAAATTCCCAGCCGGCGGACCCTCCGGGTACAACTACACGACGTCGCTGGTCAACCCGGTCGGAGCGGTCGTCAGTCCCTAGCGCGCGCGGCCGCGATCGCGCCGGCCATCGCGAGCTTGTGATCCTGGCTCCACGGCGCGCCGATGGACTTTCTCAAGCGGGCAAAATGGGCATCGAGATCTTCGATGCCCAGCGCCTCCCGCGCGATATCGAAAGCATTCTTCGCGTCGTACCAGTAGACGGCCCAGCCCCGTGCCTGCGCGGCGCCGGCTAAGGCTTGCCGGTACATTACCCAGTCGGCGACGTTGCGGGCCCGGTAATCGGCGATCCGCTCGGCAATCGTGGGAGGCAACTCGGGGCACCTGCGTAGCGCGATGCCGGCGATGCGCCCCGGGAGCGCTAGCGCGAGGTCGTCCAGCGCGCGCCGGGCATGCAGCTCGGCCGAGGCGCGCACGCGCTCCACGAGCGCGACCGCCTCATTCATGGGAAGCGTCTGTGCGTTCGTGTGATGCGGAATCGCCGGCAGGTCGTCGGCCACGAGCTCGGCGCGGCGGCGGTCGAGCAGGGACGCGTCGCTTGCGACCGTCACCAGCACCGCCCATCCGCCGTGATCGGAGACTCCGACGATCGCGTCATTCTTCGGCATGTTGGCCGGCGATTTGGACGATGATTCGCCAAGGCCCTATCCCCCGGCGCCGTCACAGGCGCGGCGGCGCAGGCGCTACACGCTCGAGGGTGGTTTTCGCTCACGGAGGCCAGATCGAATGATACGCGATTTCGGGCGCCGTCTGTACGGCATGGTAGCCGTCGTCTACGGTGCGCTCACGCTGTATTGGCACAACGCCCATACGTGGCCGCCGCTTGCGGCCCTCGGGAACGCGCCGTACCGCGACGCAGTGACGTACCTGGTCGCCGCGGCCGCGATTGGAGGCGGCTTCGCGATGCTGTGGCGCCGCACGGCGCGCTTGGGAGCGATCGTTCTAGCCGCACTCTTCTTGGGCTTTGCGGCATTCTATCTGCCGGGAATCGTTCGCGCTCCGCTCGTCTACGATAGCTGGGGAAACTTCTTCGAGCAGTTTGCGATCTTTTCGGGAGCGCTCGTCGCCTACGCAGGCGTGGCCCCGGCCGGCGCGCCGTGGAACGCGCGGCTAGGTGCGATCGGTCGCGCGTGCTTCGGGGTGAGCGTGCTTTCGTTTGCGCTCGAGCAGGCGTTCTACTTGCACGCGACGGCGACGCTCGTTCCCAAATGGATTCCACCCGACCAGACGTTCTGGGCGATAGCCACGACGATCGCCTTCGTGCTGGCCGCCCTGGCGATTCTGTCGGGCCTGTGGGCTTTGGAGGCCTCGCGCCTCCTCACGGCAATGCTGGTGCTCTTTGGAGCGCTCGTGTGGTTTCCGGCCCTCGCCGCGAACCCGGGCAGTCACTTCGTCGGCTCGGAGACCGCCGAAACGTTCGCGATAGCCGCGGCGGCCTGGGTTCTCGCCGATTACTTCCTCGCGACCGCTCCACACGGAAGTACGGCCGCCTCATATAGAGAAAGCGGGCGAGCATGAAACCATACGTACTATTTTTAGCCGCGCTGCTGGCCATGCCCGCGGTCGCGTCGGCCGCGAGCCCGGCCTGCCGAGGTCATGGCTCCGATAAACGCCATGCTCGCCGCAACGAACGCGAACAAAATCGCGGGTCTCGACGCCTACTACACCTCGGATGCGGTCGTCGTGGACGAGTTCGCGCCCTACGAGTGGAAGGGCAGCACGGCCGGCACGCAGTGGTGGACCGGCGTGCAGAAGGAGAGCGCGAGCATGCACGCGACCAGCGTCGTCGCGACCGCCCAGACGATCGAGCACTACGCAGTCGCCGGCGACGCCGCGTACGTCGTGGTGCCGCTCAAGATCTCGATTGGGCTAAAAGGCAAGACGGGCCTGGAAACCGGTCTTCTGACGGTTACTCTGCGCCGTTCGGCCGGACGCTGGAAAATCGCGACCCAAACGTGGGGCACGGCAACGAGCACGCTCTAGCACGCGCGCGGGTCTTACCGCATCCACGTCGGAATCGCAGTCAACGACGTTGCGAAAGGCGGCCGCGAGAAGCGCTTGACGCACGTCGCGTCGAGCCCTGTTGTGGAAGACGTCTGCACGAAGCGCGTCTCCAACCGCTCCAGACAAGGGTCGTCATTGACGTGGCCGCCGTTCGGAACGACGATCTGGCGGCCGCGTGAGAGGTACGCGAGCTGGCGGGTGGCGTAGCGCGGGTCGGTCGCGGGGTCGTCGGCTCCGGAGATCATCAGCACGGGAACGGACGAACGCACGGGCTGGATGAAGGCCGCGTCGGCCGGCCGTACGTTCCAAATCGCGCAGGATGCCTGGCGCGCTTCTAAGATGCTGCCGGCCATGAACGTATCCGCCGATTCGCGCGCGGCTTCCGCCGGCGTGATGAAGGCGACGCCCTCCCGGCAGTTCACGCTGAAGTTGTCGCCCATGGCCTGCTGGCCGGCGGTGCCGCCGAAAAAGGCTTGCGCGTACGCGGCGATCGCCCTGGCGAGGGGCGTCGTGTTCCCGGTAGCCGCCTCGTGGACGAGGAGGGGAATAAAAACGGCGCTGGCAGGCGAGTACAGCAACAGGCGCACGGTGTCGGCAAACACCGGTCGCATCAGCGCGACGCGTACGCGCTGCCCCGTACGTACGTCGCGGTAGTTCACGGGAATGCCCTTGGTACTTTCTTCGAGGAGGCGCAAAAACTCCGTCGCGAACTTTGGAAAATGCGCGTGGCAAACGGCATCGTCCGCGCACGACCGTTCGAGATCGTCGAGAGCGCGCTGCCCCGCTTGCAGCTGCGGCAGCGGAATCTTGAAGAACGTCGGGGCGACGCCGATCAGGAGAGCGCTCCGGACGGTATCGGGATACCGGCGCATATATACCAGCGCCGCCGTCGTGCCGTACGAGCCCCCGACCGCTACGACCTTGCCGTATCCGAGATGCCGCCTGACCGCATCGAGGTCGTCCGCCGCCGCATCGGTTCCGTAGGCGTTCAAATCGCTGGTCCTTGCCAGACGCGCGCGGCATCGGCGTACCGAATCTGCTGGAAATATCTCGGCAAACGCGTCGCTCACCTGCGGGTACATCGGGCATTGCAGCTCGTGCGACAGCCCCGTTCCACGTTGGTCGAGAAACAGTATTTCGTTGGTTTCGTGGAGCGCCGCCGATAACGGATAGCCTTGGATGCCTCCATCGCTGAAGTCGGCGATCACGCTCGCACCGGGGCCGCCGTCGAACCATACGATAGGCGGCGCTTGGCTCCGATGCTTTGGCGGCACGCGTACGAAGTGCAAGACGATCGTCCGGCCGTCGGCCTTGGATCGATCCTCCGGGACGCGCAGGGTCCCGCAGTAGGCGGGCAGATTATCGTACGAGCAGGCGTGCTGAGCGAAATCGCTTGGACGCGCCGAGACTTGCCGGGCACACAGCGAAGCCGCGGCTATCACCAGAACGCAGGAGTAGCTTACGGCGCGAGCGAGCATGTACATGAGGCCGTAAGAAAGGGACCGCCGGAATCCGACGGTCCCATGCGATGTGAGTCGCTCGGTTCGCTTACCGGGACTGAACGCACGACTGCGTTGCGTTGCTGAACATCGGCTGCGAGGTGTACGAGGACGAGCCGAACGGATCGTTCTGGATGTTCTGCCAGGCGCAGATGTCGCCGATCTCGCCTTGGCTGTTGTTGTACCAACCCGTCGGCGGATTCGGATCGGTCACCGACTCGCCGTACTCGTGGCCCCCGACGATCGTCACGCCTTCGTCCGCTCCGGTCTCGTCGGACGGCGGGGTGATGATGTTGGCGCCGCAGTTGGCGCCGGCGTCCGGCATGTACGGCAGATTCGTGTAGGAGATCAGGTGGCCGCCGCTGGTCGTGGCGCCGTGGTAGGCGCACCACTGCGTCTTGAAGCCGGACGTGCTGCGCCCGTGCGGCGTCGCGACGATGTACGACGCATTCGCGTTGTAGCCGAAGTGCGAAACGGCTCTGACCGCTTCGGCGGCTACTTGCGCGTCCGTCGGACGCGAGGGAACCGAATCCGTGTCGTCTTCCCACGCCCCGGCGTACTGCGACGACGGGTTCGTGATGTACACGTTATTGCCGCCCGAGACTTCGTAGTACTGCGTGTAGATGTTGTTGTGGCCGCTGCCGCCCATCGCTGCGAGGTAGCTCTCTTCCAGCGCTTTGACGTTATTCTTATCGCCGTACTTCGTGTAACCCCAGAAGACCACGTAGGCCGTCGGCGTGACGAGGACGGGACCGTTGCCGTACGAGAGCAGGATGTCGTGCTTGGCCCGCGGGGTAGCGGCGCCGAACGTGCGCATGTAGTGCGGCGTGTGGTAGATCACGCCGTCCTTTTGGACCCACCCGCTATCGAAGGAAAGGCCGCCGTGCGCTTGCGAGACGTCAACGGCGCCAGAAGAAGGCGTAACGCTGCCGGTACCGGCACAGCCGGCGATGGCGAGCGCTGCCACTAAGGCCAGGGCTCCGGCGAATCGGGAATTGCAATGTAAAGAACGCATCAACCTCATTCTCCAAGTGAGGCTAGGGTGCGCCTAGCCGAGTGTACCCCCTACTTTTGTCGCCCCGGGTTAGAACCCTTGGTCTCAGGTCGAAGGGGGCCCCTGCTAGGCTCGACGGCCGTCCCGTGCAGGCTCGCAAGCCACTCCTCGATAGCGCCGAAAAGCGCGGGATCGAGGTACGCGGGGACGTAGTACTCGGCGGTCGTCGAGTTCTCACCGGGCTTGAGTCTGATGAAGAGATGGTCGTCGCGATCGAGCATTGCGAGCGTGACCGCGCGATCGGCCGCACGCGCCGCCGAAACGAGCCGAGGCGTGTCCGCTGCGAGCACCTGAACGTCGCCGCCGCCTTGGACGATGAGGATCGGGCACGGAACCTTCGCTACGAGCGCGGCGGGATCTATGCCGAAGGAACTCCGGAGCCAAGCATTGCCGGCGCCGGTCTTTTTCCCATCCGCGATGGCGTCGAGCTGTTCTTGCTCTTTCTGCGCGATCGTCGCGCGATCGCTCGGGGGTGCTAGGCGCAGCGCCTGCTGCATGAGTATCTGCTCCAGCGGAATCGCGGGCGGCGCCAGCAGAACGATGCCGGCCAGGTGCCCATCGGCGATTGCGACGCTCGGCGCGAGCTCGCCGCCTTCGCTGTGACCGAGCACGTAGATGCTCTTCGGATCTACTCCCGGCCGCTGCCGCAGGTAGGCAACTGCATCGAGCGCGTCGGCGACGAGGCGGTCGCGCGTCGCGAAGGTGCCGCCGCTTTTCCCGCACGAGCGCTTGTCGTAGCGCAGTACCGCATAGCCGTCGTTCGATAGACGATTGGCCAATTGTGCGAATACCTTGTTCGGCCCGATCGTCTCGTCGCGGTCGAGGCAGCCGCTGCCGTGGATGAAGACGAAGGCGGGAACGGAGCCCGTGGCGCCGCCGGGCATCGTAAGCGTTGCGGCCAGCGCCACGCCGTCATCGGCGGTCACGCTCACCTCGCTAGAGCGATAGTGCGCGGCCGGCAGCGGCAGCGGGGTCGGCTCCGCCGGGCGCGGCAACGCGATGACCGCCGGAGCGTACGACTCCCGAACGATCGTGAACTGCTGGGATGGAAGATCGAGCCGGTCCAGCACGGCTGTCTTCGGATCGAACCAAAGGCTCGCGGCGGTGCCTTCCATCGAGATCGTCACGACGTCGTCGTCCGCGGGGACGCCGGCCGGACGAGTGGGAGCCATGCCTTGCAGCACGTTTGCCGCGACCGAGACGAATCCGGCGCAGACGCACGCCAGCGTGAGCTGCTTGGCGCCGGTGACCTCGAGCGTGGCGGGAATTTGGGCGAAGCCGGCGACCATGTTGTCGTTGACGAAGAACGGCGCGCCGGGCGCGGCGGTGATGCTCGCCGATGCGCTCCCCTGCGCGAGCGTGGCGGAGTTCCCTTCGAAGGATGCGACGAGGTGTTTGCCGCGTGCGTCCGCCTGGTACGCGAGGGTCGCGAAGGTCGTCGCGTCGAGCGAGCGGTGCGAGATCAGGCTCGTGCCGCCCATGGTGGCGCTTTCGCCGATGCTCACCGTTCCGCCGCCGCGTTCGACGACGATCGTGCTGCTGCCGATCGCACTGCCGCCCGCGCTCATGACGTAGCGGTAGGTGCCCTGCGGAATCTGGGTCGCGGCGGCGATCCCCGACGCCGCGATCGCAGCAAAGGTAATGGGCCCCAAACTCATATCGCATTCTACTCCACGTGGTAGTATCGGGGAAGGAGGCTGGAGAGAGTGACGAAGCGCTTTATGCTCGGTTTGGCAGCCATCTGGAGCCTATCCGCATCGGCGCCTGCGCTTGCGGACGATCCGGGCCGGATAGACGCGTACGTGACGCCGTACTACAATTCATCCGGGCCGGTCGTTAAGGCCGGAACCTACAGCGCCGGCCTGGCAGCCGGCGGCGAGCGTTTCATCAACACGATATTCGACATGAAACGCCACTGGCGCAGGCTGACGTTCGTGCAGTTGTACGTGGCTGCAATTCGACTGTACGACTTGGGCTATCGGGACGAATCGGTCTACTGGTTCTACCAGGCGCAGTATCAGGGCCGGCTCTTCGCCTTGCTGCTCGATACGAAAGCGATGGGGAGCATCGGCAGCCCGGGATTCGAGCTCTATCGCGCACAGGACGCCTTCTTTACGCTCGCCGGGCCCGACATCAACGGCTATGCGTTCGGCAACGTAGATGCGCTCGTGCGTACGATCGTTCAGACGCAGTCACTCAACCAGGCGACGCCGGATATGCAAGCGATCTATCCGGGTATTCCGTTCATCCCCAAGGCGCGGTGGGCAACGCAGAACGACGCTCTGAGTGCGGGTCTGGGCAAACTGGCGGGAACGCTTGCGGGGCAGAAGGATCAGATCGCCCGGGATCGCGAGGAGAACGGAACGGCCGCGCGCTTCGCTCGCGTCGCGAGCAAGCCGTTCCCTCACCCGCCGCCGCTCAAGAGCAGCGACCCCGACTGTTAGTGCTGCGCGGAGTCCTTCGTTAGTTTTAGTTCGATATCGTCGTTGTTGTAGACGTTGTGCTGCGGATAGTGGGTCCGCGTGTCGCTGACGATGACCGGAATCTTTGCCACCGGGTCGTATGCGATGCGCTGCTTCGAGTTCATCTTGAAGTAGCGGCCGCCTTCCTGCGTGAGCGTGCCGGTCGTCTGAACGAGGACCATCGGCGCGGCGTTCGCGATCGGCCCCTTCCCGTGCAGCGCGTAGGCGCAGTCCCACGTGACGAGCTGTCCCGCGTAACTGCTGTTGCCGGGCAGGATCGCCGCGGCGACCTTGTAGTTATTGTTCTTCGTCGAGCCGGCCGTCGTTACGCCCTTGAAGAAGCCGCGCGCGAGGAGCGGGAAAATGGTGAGCTGGATCGGCGAGATGGCGTACGGCATCGCCGAGCACGATACGCTGCCGGACGGCGAGAGCTTACAACTGTTGATGGCGCGCGGGCGCACCGTGTTCCACCAGAAGTCCTGGCCGGTGATCTCGACGCTGCCGTCGGCGGCCGGGGCGTAAATCGTAATCGTCGTCGTTCCGGTACCGTTACCGGACTTGGCCACCTTCGTATTGTAGCCGAACTCGTAGACCAGCTGTCGAACGGCGTGCGGCGCGGCCGTCTGAGCGGCCGGCGTCTGCGCGCTGAACGCAAAGAGCGCGGCCCAAAGAAGTGCGAGGTTTTTCACGATCGTATCTCCTTACTAAAAGACTGCATATACTTCGCCCGCGCAGGCGCCGTTACCGCTTGATCCAGCCTCCGGCGAGCCGGGTGGCCGTTCCCCGGGCTCGGGTGCAGAGACCGGATGGGCTCGGCGAGGCAAGAGGAGAGGCGGCGGGCGGGGGGCTATTGGAGCACCGTTATGCGTAATGCCATCGTCGCCGTATCGGCTCTTCTCATCGCCGGCTGTTCGCGCGCGACGACGTCGCTGCCGGTCGCGCCGAACGTCGCAGGTGCTCAGAGCCGCCCGCCGGCCGGGAGCACGTTCTCGAGCCTATACGCGTTCGCGGGAAGCCCGGACGGCGCGGTGCCCGTTTCCAGCGTTACCAAACTGAACCGTACGCTCTACGGGACGACGTCGCAGGGCGGCAGCGGCACGTGCGGCTCGACCGGCTGCGGAACGGTCTTCGCGATCGCTTCGAGCGGCTCGGAGCACGTGGTGTACGACTTCGCCGGCGGCATAGACGGCGCGGACCCGCAGGCCGGCCTCACGGCGGTCAACGGCAGGTTGTACGGCACGACGCGCGGCGGAGGATCGAAGCAAAACTACGGCACGGTCTTCGAACTCGTTACCGGCGGCGAACGCGTGGTGCATCGCTTCGCCGGAAAACCCGACGGCGAGAATCCGTACTCGACGCTCTTGTTCTATAACGGCCTCTTTTACGGCACGACCTACGGAGGCGGCGCCAATACGTTCGGAACGGTCTTTACCGTTTCGCGCTCCGGCAAAGAGAGCGTTCTCTACAGTTTCAAAGGCGGCGCCGACGGAGCGTCGCCGCTCGGCGGCCTCATCGCCGTTGGCGGTACGTTTTACGGCACGACCGCCGGCGGCGGCGCGCATGCCGGCGGCACGGTGTACAGTTTGACGTCCGCGGGCAAAGAGACGGTGCTCTACAGCTTTAAAGGCGGTTCGGATGGTTTGACGCCGTCCACAACGCTCGTATACGCAGGCGGCAGTCTCTACGGGACGACGGTCTACGGCGGCACGGCGAGCCAGAGCAACGGGACGGTCTTCGCCGTCACGCTCAAGGGGAAGGAGAGCGTGCTCTATCGCTTCAAGGGCGGCAGCGACGGTGCGTCGCCGTTCGGCAATCTCGTCTGGGTCAAAGGTGCGCTCTATGGCACTACCTACTTCGGCGGTTCCGGAGGCGCGAGCGGCCACGGCAACGGCACGGTCTACGAGATTGCGAAGGCCGGCGGCGAAGTGCGTCTTCATCTATTCCAGGGCGGCTCGGACGGCGGGAATCCGGCCGCCGGCTTGTACCTCTCGAACCGAAGGCTCTTCGGAACCAGTAGCGAGGCCGGGCTTTCGCAGCCCAGCGGCGACGGCACGGCGTTCTCGCTTTCGATCTGACGGTCTGCCGATCTGATGCTGTTGAAGCTGCCGGTCCTCGCGGCGTTGCCCGCCTACGCGGCGGCTTTCGCGCTCATCGCGCTCGGCGCGCATCTGCTCTTTCGACGATTCGTTCCTCCCGAGAAGCTGATGGAACAGCACGACGTCGCGGGCTATCTCGTAGCGGTCGTCGGGGTGCTGTACTCGGTCGTGCTGGGGTTTCTCGTCGGTACCGTGTGGACGGCGTTCGCAGCCGCGCAGGAGACGACGAACATGGAGGCGGGTTACGTGGCCGATGCCTTCGGCTTCGCCGCTCGATGGGAGCAGCCAAAGCGCGCCTTGCTGCTGCGAGAGATCGCGCGCTATGCGGTCGTCGTGGACGGTGTCGAACTCCCGCCCTCCGGCGGCGAGCGCAGCGACCCCCGCGCTCCGCGCTTGCTCAACCACGCGATAGATATAGCGCTCTTTGCCCCCGCGCCCAAGATTTCGAATCCGTCCGTCATGCTGCGGAATAGCGCGATCCGGTCGGAACTGGTGCAGAATCTGCGCAACATCGGCGATTCGCGCCGGCTGCGAATCGTTCAGTCGCGAGACCGTCTGCCTACCGGCCTGCTCGAAGCGCTCGTCTTGGGCGCGATCATGGCGATGGGATTCGTCTTCCTCTTTGGAATGAAGAACGCGGTTCAGCAGATGGCGATGACGGCGCTGATGGCGGGGTCCATCGGCTTGTTCTTTGGATTGGTGCTCGAGTTGAGCACGCCGTATTCGGGGTCAATCCACGTCTCAGACGATGCATGGACGTACGTGATTGACAACAACCACCTCGTAGAGGTCGCGAAGTAACGCTCGGCGCCGAGGCGGTGGATGCGATAGACGCATTTGCCAAGTTCGAGGCCTTGCTGGTATAGTCGTGAAGCATACCGGGCAGGCGCTCGTTGGCATGTCCACGGGGCGCCGCCGCACTAGTCAAGAGGAGATTTTCATGCGCATTCTCGGCACATCGCTCGTCGTCATCGCGACGTTGCTCGCCGTCACCGCGTGCTCGAGCAAACAATCGTCCAACTCATCGGCGGGGAGCACGTCGGCGAGCGCGACCTCCGATGCAGGCAGCGCGGCTGCGACGTCCGATGCCGGCGGCGCGGCCGCGACGGCCACGACGGCAGCGGCGGGCGAAGTCCCAACCTATCCGGGAGCCGTGACGCAGGCCTCGGGCAGCAGCTCGAACATGGGTCAAGCCGCGTCGGGTTCCGTCATGACGACCGACGATTCGTTCGACAAGGTCTACGCGTGGTACCAGCAGCACATGCCGGCGGGTTCGGAGAAATCGCACGTCACCGCCCCGATCCAGAGCGCGGTCTTCACCCTCGGCGATCCGGGCTCGGCTCAGACGTCCTTGACGATTACGACGTCGGGCGCCAAGACGATGATTACCATCGCCCACGTAAAGATGTAAGCAATAAACGGCCGGTAACGTGAAGAAGGCGGGCTCGAGGCCCGCCTTCTCGTTTTCTCGCTACGAGTTGTCCGGTGGGCGGCGATCGAGCGGCTGATGCAGGAAGTAGTTCTCGTCGAGCGGCGCCTTGATCTTCTGGAACTTTCGCGGAGACTGGGAAAAGTCGAAGCAATCCGTCGCGATCGAGTTCGCTCGCGAGTCGCTGGCGGAAAGGCGCGGCAGGCCGAACTCGTCCTCAACGAAGCGCAGGATGCTTCCGTGCTCGTAGGGCACGTGCGACACGTAGCCTTTCTTCGAGTAAGCCGAAATCACGAGCATCGGAATGCGCATACCCAGTCCGTCGTAGTCTACCAGCGCCGGACCGACGGGATCGTACCAGCCGCCGTAGTCGTCCCAGAAGACCACGATCGCGGTGTCCTTCCAGTACTTCGATTTGCCGACGGCGTTCACGAGCGACGTGACCCAGGACGGCCCTTTGTTCGAGCCGCAGCCGGCGTGGTCGGAGTTTTCGCAGGTCGGCGTGATCCAGCTCACGGTCCGCAGCTTGCCCTTCTGGACGTCTTTGAAGAAGTTGGTCTGCGGCGTGATGATGTCTTTGCTCCAGTCCGGGCCGTAACGGATATGTTTGATGGCTTGGTAGGCGCTCCAGAGGTTTCCATCGCCGTCGAGCGCGGCCGTGTAGAAAGCCCAAGGCAGCTTCGCGGTGTCCAGTTCGTCGCCCAGCGTCGTGTTGTCGAAGCAAGTGACTTCGTAGCCGTTTACGAGGCGATGCTGGCTGACTTCGCTGACGAGATCCCCCGAACCGCCGTCGCATCCCCATTGGCCGTGCGGATAGTTCACCGCCGAGTTGGCCTGCCCGGCGATGATGTACTGGTGCGAGACGAAACTGCTGGCGTCGAAGTTCGATGCGAACATCTGATCGGCCAGCGTGTAGTACTTCGCCATTTGGAAGTACGGTGCCGTCTCGGATCTCGGGACGTAGCTGTACGGCGGATTCTTGTTGGGGCACTTGTTCTGACATCCCCAATACTGCTTGTCGAATCCGTTCATCTGGCAGTCGGTACCGGGGAAGCTGCCCGTGCCGTTGCAGGCTGCGAGGTAGCCGTACGAATCGTGCTCGATATCCCAAGTGGTCTCCAGCCCGACCGGCTGTAAGACGATCTTGTTGCCGTTAGTGTCGTATCCGTACTTCTGCGTCGTCGCGCCCGGCACGCCCATGAAGAGGTTGTTGAAGCTGCGATTCTCCTGAACGATGATAACCACGTGCTTGATCTTTCCGCCAGAGGAGTCGCGCCGCACGCCTTGCAGCATCGTCTGCGCCCCGGAAGTGTTGGCAGCCGGCGGTGTCGAGCCGGCGAGCCCGCTGCACGCCGCGAACGCGGGGACCGCGGCGGCAGCGAACAGCATCCGCGCGATACTAGGCACAGATCGCATCCTGCGCTCTCCTTAAAAACGAACGGGCAGATTTGGCGAAGGGCCCCCGATGCCGGGTGGCCCTTCTGTTCGAGGTTGTCTCTAGCGGCCGCGCCGCCGTGGCATTACTAGCCGTTTAGTCCGACTGGACGCAGGAGCCTCCGCCGTCCTTGTTGCTGAACATCGGCTGCATCGTGTACGACTTCGAGCCGAACGGGTCGTTCTGGATGTTCTGCCACGCGCAGATGTCTCCGATTTCGCCGTAGGCGTTGTTGTACCAGCCGCATCCCGGGTTCGGGTCGGTGACGGACTCTCCGTACTCGTGACCCTGGACGATCGTCACGCCTTCGTCGGTCGCGCTCTCATCGGACGGGGGCGAGGTGAAGTCGGCGCCGCAGTTACCGCCGGCGTCCGGCATGTACGGCAGGTTCGTGTACGAAACGAGCTTGCCGCTGCTGGTAGATGGCGCCATGATAGGCGCACCACGAGGTAGCAAAGCCCGAGGAACTGTGGCCGGTCGGAGTCGCTACGACGTACGACGCGTTAGCGTTGTAGCCGAAGTGCGCGACGCCCAGGAGCCGCCTCTTGCTGGATCTGCGAATCGGTCGGGTGGGTCGGAACCGGCGTCTTGTCATCTTCCCAGATTCCCGCGAGTTGCTTCTTCGGGTTGGTGATGTACGTGGTCGTCGAACCGACTTTTTCGTAGTACTGGGTGTAGATGTTGTTGTGGCCGCTGCCGCCCATGGCCTTCGTGTATGCCTTCAGCAGCTTCTTGACGTGATCCGGATCGCCGTACGTCTTGTAGCCCCAGAAGATGTAGTACGTCGTCGGATTGACGAGTACCGGGCCGTTGTAATAGTACAGCTGGATGTCCGGTTTGGCTTGGCGTGCCAGGCGAAACGGTCGCCATGTAGTGGGGACGGGGATTGAGCACGCCGCCCTGGATCCACTCGGTGGAAGCGGGCGACTGCGCGACAGTCGAACCTGTCGACGGCGCAAGGCCGGTTGCAGAACAGCCCACCATTGCGAGCGAAGCCACGCACGCGAGCGCGCCGGCTAGCCGCGAGAGCCTATACATATACGCATCAACCTCTTAAGGAGTAGCTAGAGAGTGCCTAGCGGGTGAAAGAGTGGGTCTTATCCGCCGGCACCCGCTTCCCTGCGCCGGCGTGAGGGCACAGTAACTAAGCGAGCGTTCGGCTTGCTCGCGTTGCAGGGCCCCGACAAACGTCGCACGTTGAACGATGGCGCTCCTCACTCCCCATTGCGCCTACGGAGGTCACCGAATGTTCGATTCAATCGCGCGCCGGGTGCTCGTCGCAGCCGCGTCGCTTGCCGTTCTCGCCGGCTGCTCGGCAAACTCGGGTTCGTCCGGCCAGTCCTTCCTAGCTCCGGGAAGCGCCGCGAGCGGTTCCCGAAATTCTTCCTGGTCCCGCGGTCGCCGGACCGATCGTCGTACCGCTCGTAGCCCACCCCGACAACGCACCGCGCTTCTGGCCCAAGAAAAAGGCGCAGGTGCTCTTCGTCTCCGACGCCGGCAAAGGCGAGGTCGAACTCTTCGATCCTAAGACGGCGAACCCGTCGCCGGAAGGCTCGATCACTACCGGTCTCAACGTCCCCTTCGGTCTGGCCGTGGATAAGAAGGGTAACCTGTACGTGGCGAACCTCGGCAACAACACGATCACGATATACGCTCCGGGAACGACGACGCCGAGTTCGACCCTAAGCACGGGGTTAAGCGGGCCGTATGGCATCGGCGTCGATTCCAAAGGCGACATCTTCGCGGCGAATATCAACAACAATACGGTTACCGGCTTTAAGGCCGGCGCAACCTCGCCGTTCGAAACGATAAACTTCAATAGTTACGGACAGGCGGTCGGCCTCGCCGTTGACGCCAAGGATAACGTCTGGGTCGCCTGCGACACGACGAACGCCGTCTTCGAGATTGCAGCCGGAACGTCGTCGGTTACCAACTCTGGGCTCACCGGCCTGGCCGGACCGATCGGGATATCCTTCGGAGCGAAGGATGAGATCTTCGTAGCGAACTTTGGCGCCACGGACGTCGAGTATTACCAATACGGCTCGACGAGCCCCGCCGGTAAGATTACGAGCGGAATCTCCGCTCCGACGCTCGACGGCGTTACGAAGTCGGATTCGTTCTTCCAATCGAACCAAGATGGCAGCGTAGTTGGCTACAAGAAGGGCCAAACCACGCCGTTCTCTACGATCACGGGGTTATCCAATCCGACCGGCATCGCGTCTTCGCCGGAAGTCAAGAAATAGCACCGCACCCGTAAAAACGAAGAGCGCGCTGCCGAGTGCCGCGCGCTCTTCTCATTTGGAGGGTGGGGACGACTTATTGCCAGCCGGCCGGCACGGGCGTGCCCGAGGCGGGGACCGGCCAGCGCTCGTCGCCGTTGACCAGCGCGCCTCCCAGGTCAACGTCGTGCGCGGTCACGTCCACGTTTACGCCATTTCCTTGAGCGGAGAGCGTCGTTGCGATTCGACCGCCGTCGCCGCTCTCGGCAGAGACCAGCAGCGAGCCGTTGCGCTGATACGTCACGGATTCGCCATCGCCGAGCTGGAGCGTTTGGCCGCGCACGATCGGAATCGGACGGCCGTCGCGGGTAATCGTTGGATCGCCGTCCTTGTTCATCTGGATCGTGGTCGCGCCGTTGTCGAGAGCGACGGTGGCCGATTTGTTCCACGTGACGCCTTTTTCGTTTGGCGCCGTTGCCTGCGTCGAGATACGAAAGCCGCCGGGAAACGAGTTCGAATTGAGCAGATCTGGCTGCGAGGCCATGCTGTTCCAGTGACGCCCGTTGAAGGAGAGGTGAGGATCGCCTTCGCTGGAGCCGTTCGCATTCTGGAAGTAGCGTTCGCCGCCGCCGTGGGGGCGGCAATTCCCCAAGCCGTACGGTTGACAGGAGCCCGAGCCGTATGGCGCTCCGCTGCCGTAGCCCATCATTGACTGTAGCATTCCGACCAGCTGCTGCAGCAGGCCCATGATCGGGCCGAACGGGCCTTGCATCGAACCGGGCGGCCCGAACGGAAGCTGGTCGAACGGTGTGGTCGGACGCGTCGCTCTGCCATGGCGGAACGAAACGCGAGATATTGTCGCCGGCGCCCGCGAGCGGGGAGCCGGCAAAGGGTCCGGCATCGCCGGCAACGGCGCCGGTAGGCGCGGCGAGCGCGCCTGGAACGAGCGATCCCTCGAGCGGTTGAACGTACATCGTAAACCTCCATCGTGGCTGGAAAAACTGCCGTTCGTTCACGACGGCCCCGCACGCGCGCAAGGGGTTTGCGCGCCGGCGGAGAGAAGCGACGACGAGCATGAGCGAGACGCAGGTAACGGCTATCAACAAACTCCAAGAGCGCCTGGCGGCGCTCAAGGAGCGCCTTTGACGACGCTGCCAAGCGCCGTCGCCTAGCCGAACTAGAAGAGCGCTCGCGCGCACAGGATTTCTGGAACGATCCCGAGGCCGCTCAGCGCGCGATGAAAGAGCTGGCCGAACTGCGCGAGCACGCCGCGACGGTGGACGGCATCGCCGGTGCGCTGCAAGAGGCGAGCGAACTGCTCTCGCTCTTCGCGGGCGACGATGCCGCATCGGCCGAGGCCGATCGCAGCATCGAGCAAGCGCAGAACGCGGTACACGCACTCGAGATGGCGGCCAGCTTCAGCGGAGAGTTCGATTCGCACGGCGCGATCGTGAGCATCTTCGCGGGCGCCGGAGGCGTGGATGCGGCCGACTGGACGCAGATGCTCGCGCGCATGTACCTGCGCTGGGCGGAGGCCTCCGGCTTCTCGACGCAACTGGTGGACGAATCGCCGGCAGAAGAAGCCGGCCTCAAGTCCATCACGTTCTTCGTGCGCGGCCGCAACGCGTACGGCATGCTCGAGAGCGAGCGCGGCGTGCACAGGCTGGTACGTCTTTCGCCGTTCGACGCCGCGCATCGGCGCCACACGTCGTTCGCCGCGGTTGACGTTATTCCGGAGATCGAGGCCGGCGAGAACGTCGAGATCGAGATCAAACCGGACGATCTGCGTATCGAGACGTTCAAGTCCGGCGGCGCGGGCGGTCAGTACGTCAACAAGACGGAATCCGCCGTGCGCGTCATCCACGTGCCGACGGGAACGATCGTCGCCTCGCAGCAGGAGCGCTCGCAAGCGCAGAACCGCGAGGTTGCGATGAATATTCTGCGAGCCAAACTCGTCGCCAAGGCCGCCGAGGAACGCGATCGGAAACTCGACGACTTGCGCGGCGAGCGGCAAGCCAACGAGTGGGGCTCGCAGATTCGCTCCTACGTTCTGCAGCCGTATCAACTCGTCAAGGATCACCGTACGGGCGTCGAGACCGGCAACGTTTCGGAGGTCCTCGACGGAGGCATCGACACCTTCGTTTGGCCGTACCTGCAGCAGCGCCGTGCGCGATAAACTGCTCTGGGCCGGCTGCCTAGCCTACTGCGCGATCATATACGGCGCTGGGCGCCCTCAAATATCTCGCGCACCGCAACCTCGTGGACTTCGGCATCTTCGCTCAGACGGTGTCGAGCGCGTTCGGCTGCTTCTGCAATCCGATCGAAGGCAGCCACTGGGCCTTTCACTTCTCGCCGATACTCTATCCGGTCGGCGTCGCGGTCGTGCTCGCGCACAGCCCGCTGACGCTCATCGTCCTGCAGGCGATCGCCGGGGCGCTCGCGGCTCCGCCGGTGTACGCGATCGTGCGCGCGCGCTCGACCCGCGGCGCGGCGCGGCTGGCGGCGCTCGTCGTTTTGCTCTATCCGCCCCTCGCGGGTCTGGTCTTCGGGGACTTTCACGAAAACGGCTTTGCGCCGGCCGCCGTGGCTTGGACGCTCTACGCCTTCGACGCAGGGATGCTCGGCTGGGCGCTCTTCGGCGCAGTCGTCACGCTGGCCGTGAAGGAAGACCAAGCCGTCTTTCTGGCGGTCGCCGGCGCACTGGGTGCGTGGGCGTACCGCGGAACGCCGCGCGGCAGGCTTGCCGCCGGCGTGGCGGTGCTTGCGGTCGCGGTCGCCGTCGCATTCTTTACGGTCATTCAGCCTTACGCCGCCGCACGGAGCGGGGGATCTTGGCAGCCGGAACGCTTCTACGCCTGGAGCGCCGCGGACGTGCCCGGCGCTGCAGCCGGGCTCGCGGCGCGCGCGGGATTCCTGCTGCTGGCATTTGCCCCGCTGCTCTTTCTGCCGTTTCGGTCTCGCGCGATGTGGATCGCCGCGGCACCCCTAGCGGAGGTGCTGTTGTCGCGCATGCCTACGGCCTTTACGATGGGCACGCACTACGCGGGCGCATGGATCGGCTACGTGTTCTTCGCCTTTGCGTGCGCCGTGCGCGCGTTACCGCCGAATCGCGCGCGCGTCTTGCTGGGAGCGTGCATCGCGCTGTGCGCCGTGGAGTTCCTCGTGGCAGATCCCCTGCATCCCGGAACGAACCTGCGCTTGCGCGAAGCGCGCGACGCGCGGCTCGACGACGTGATCTGGACCTTACCGCCGGGGGTCAGCGTCGCCACGCAGGAGGAGGCGTACACGCACCTCGCGCTGGGTAATCCGTACGCGCGCTTGCTGCCGGAGAACCCCGGCGTACTTACCTTCGCGTGCTTCGTCCTGCTCGACTGGGAGTTCCCAGAATCGGCGCGCCTGGAGGAGTACGGCCGAACCGCGCGCGCGCTCGTGCGGTCGGGGCTGTACGTCCCCGTGCGAAGCGACGGCGGGGTGGAACTCTACCGCCGCATCGGCCCCTGCCGCTAGGCGGATAAAAGCGCGGCCAACGCGTCCGACGCGCGTGCGGGCCAGTCGTCTTGCGCGCAGACGATGCGATGCGGCGCGGCCCATGGCGCCCAGCGCGCGACCTGCAGATCGTACTCGCGCGAGGGTGGAAAAATCGCGACGACCGGCGTCCCGATCGTGCCGGCCACATGCATCGCGCCGGAATCCGGCGCGACGAGCGCCGCGGCCGCGCCGATCGCGTTCTTCCAGGGTTCGAGTTCGTCGAAGTATTCGATCTCCAGCCCAGTCGCGTCCGAAACCGTTTTCGCATACGCAGCTTCGCTGCGAGCGCACAAGAGATGCAGCTCCGCCACCTGGACCGCGCGGCGCACGAGCGAGATCACGTCGCCGCGCGGAATGCCCAGCCGCTCCCACTTCTGGGTGATCTGCACCGCGACGTAGTCTTGCGGCTCGACCTCGCCTTCGAGCACGAGCGGACGCAGCTGCGTCGCGTCGCGCGTTGGGGCGGCGCCGCCGGCAAGGGAGGCGCCCAAAGAGAAGAGCACCTCGCATTCGTGCGGCGCGCGCGGGTCGAGTCCGGCGCTGCGATAGACGGTGTCGGTGAGAAACGCGCGCGACCACAGCGCCTTGAGCGGCTTGCCCCGCGCGTCGGCGAATCCTACGCGTACCGGCGCGCCAACCGCGCCCGCAAGACGATAGCCGCCCGGATCCTCGGTCGCCACGAAGACGTGCGTGTACCCGCCGGCTCGCAGACCCGCTCCGAATGCATCTATCGCCTCGAGGTTTTCCTTAGAGCTCGAGCGCAGCTCGAAGCCGGCGACCTTGACGTCGCGAACGGCTCGTGCGGCGAAGACGCCGGCGTTGGCGCGCCGGAGCACGACGTCTACCGGAATCTCTCGCGATCGCAGAAAGGCCAAAAGCGGCGCGAGCGCCAGGGCATCGCCGATCGCGTCGAGGCGGATGATGAGCACCGACGGTGAAACCTCGGGCATGCGCGCTCCTTCCGCCCGGCGTTTGCGTCGCGCCTGCTTGACGGCGTGATCTCGCGCGACGACGTCGTCACCTTCGAACGGTTGGACGGCTGCGGCGCGGTCCGGCGTTTGGGCAGCGTGTCGGGCACGGCGTCGCGCCCGCGCAACCGGCTGCGAGCGACGTTCCGGAGCCTGGGGATGCTCGTGGGCTTAGCCGCGCTGGAGTTCGTCGGCGACGCCGAGCAGCTGCGCGGCGAAGCGCTCGACGCGCTGCGAGGCCGGGCCGAAGATCTCGGAGCCGACGCGGTGATCGGCCTGCGCTTTCTGGTGAGCGAAGGCGACGACGGGTCGTGCGAAGTCACCGCCTCCGGAGAGGCCATCGCCTTGACTGCCGGGCGAGCGTGAGCGACGCGGATCGTGCTGCGCGAGCGGAGCGCCTCGCGCGTGAGGCTGCCGCCGCCGCGCAGTGCCGGCGCTGCGCGATCGGTTCGCAGCGACGGAACAACGTGTACGGCGAAGGCGACCCTTGCGCGCGGCTGATGGTGGTCGGGGAGGGCCCCGGCGAGACCGAAGACGAGCTCGGCCGGCCCTTCGTGGGCCGGGCGGGCCAGCTGCTCGACCGGATGCTGGCGGCGATCGGCTTGCCGCGCGCGGACGTGTACATCTGTAATACGGTGAAGTGCCGGCCGACGCTTCCGGGGCCGAGGGGGCCGCGCAATCGCCCGCCGGATGCCGACGAGATGGCGAACTGCCGTCCGTTCTTGGACGATCAGATCGAGATCGTGGCGCCCGCGGTGATTCTCGCCCTGGGCGCGCCCGCGGCGAAATCGTTCCTCGGGCCGGATTTCGCCATCACGAAGATGCGCGGCCGCTGGTACGCGGGGCCGCGCGAGATCCCGCTCATGGTGACGTTTCACCCGGCCTACGTTCTGCGTCAGACCGGCGGCGAGATTGAGGCCGTGAAACGGTTGGTTTGGAACGATCTCAAGGCGGTGCGAGCGCGGTTGGACGAGCTTGCCTCCGTGGTACAATGACCGGCGTGACCCGAGATCCGCTCGACGCATGGCTGCGCGACGTCGTCACGCGCGCCGGATTTGCCGGCGTTGAGGATTTCGCCGCCACGTTCGAACTTAAGCCGTACCGTTTGCGCCAGCTCTATCGCGCCGCGAATAAGGAGCTGCTCGGCAGCGTTGACGAGGTGACGACCTGGCCCGCCGAGCTGCGCGCGGCCGCGAGGGAACGCGGAATCGCGTTCTCGGCGATCGAGCCGATCGTCGTGCAGCGATCCGAAGGACGAACAGACGACCAAAGGGCTCTTTCGTCTGCGCGACGGCAAAGAGGTCGAGGCGGTGCTCATGGAGCACCGCGGCGGGCGAACGACGCTGTGCATATCGTCGCAGGCTGGCTGTGCGTTCGCTTGTGCGTTTTGCGCCACCGGTCAGGCTGGTTTTAACCGCAACCTGAGCGCAGGTGAGATCTTCGACCAGGCGTGGTTCTTTGCGCAGACGGCTGGCCGAGGAGGGCAAGCGCATCACGAACGTCGTGTTCATGGGCATGGGCGAGCCGTTTCACAACTACGAGGCGGTGATGGAAGCGGTCGCGCTGTTGAACGACCCGCACGGCTTCGGCCTGGGCCATCGGCATATCACGATCTCGACCGTCGGCTTGGCCGACGTGATCGATCGCTTCACTGAAGAACGGCTGCAGGTGAACCTGGCCATCTCGCTGCACGCGCCGAACGACGCGCTCCGCTCGCGGATCATGCCGGTCAATCGAAAGTTCCCGCTTGCCGCACTCATGGACGCCTGCGAGCGATACGTCGAGGCAACCCATCGGAAAGTTTTCTTCGAATACGTGATGCTGGCCGGCGTCAACGACGAGCCCGCGCACGCGCACGAGCTCGCGGCACTGCTGCGCGGCGCGCCTCTATCACGTTAACCTCATCCCGTACAATTCGACGCCCGATGCGCCGTATCGAGCGACCGCGGACGCGCGGATCTGGGAATTTGCCGGCGTGCTCGAGGCGGCAGGCCTTCCGGTCACCGTACGCCAGAACATGGGACGCGACATCGCCGCCGCCTGCGGGCAACTACAAGCCGAGACCCAGCCAAAAGCCCACGCTGTGTCATCCTGAGCCGAGCCGCGGAGCGGCTCGAGTCGAAGGGTTGTCGAAGGACGCGCGCAACAAAAACGAAGCGCCGCATTACTGCGGCGCCTCGCGCGTTTCGACGATCAGTTCCATAACGGGTAACGTGCGTCCGTTCCCGACGATTGACGGCTCGCTGCCGATTTGGCGCATTCCCATGCGCTCGTAAAAGCCGATCGCGTTCGGGTCGCCGTCCAGGGTTAGTGTTTTTGCGCCGCGCGCTCGGGCGTAGCGGACGGCTTCCTCGAAAAGAGCCTTCCCGACGCCTTTGCGAAAACGGCCGGGCTCTACGAAGAGGTCGCGCAGATAGGCGCTGTCGCCTTCGGCCCTCACGATGGCATATCCGATGGGAACGCCGCCCTCTTCGGCGACTATTCCGTGCTCCGCGGTTAGATAGCTCGCATGGACGATCATGTCGGGCATTACGCGTTCCATGAAAGCGTCGTCATAGCCCCACGCGCGTTTCGATCTGACGGCAAGGCTCGTCAGGGCGGCCGCTTCTTCGGGTCGCGCGGTGCGAATACGCAATTGTTCAGCCATGATTGGAAGGTGTGGGCCTGCGCTGGTTCGGAGGTTCGCCGGGTCATCCTTTCGACACGCGCCCTTCGACAAGCTCAGGATGACACGGGGCTCAGGATGACACGGGGGCTCGGGATGACGCGCGTGACGGGCAGGCGGGGGTTTGACGCCGAGGTGATAAATCTAGCGAGACGATGGAAGCCGCTCCCGCACCACGCGTAACCATGGAGGAGATCGCCGCGCTCGCAAAACGGCGCGGTTTTATCTTTCAGTCGTCCGAGATCTACGGGGGTTTGGGCGGCTTTTGGGATTACGGGCCGCTCGGCTCGGTGCTGAAACGTAACGTCAAGAACGCCTGGTGGCGAGATACGGTCGAACTGCGCGACGACGTCGTCGGATTCGACTCCTCCATCATCATGCATCCGTCCATCTGGAAAGCTTCGGGGCACGTGGATGCCTTCCACGACGTGATGGTAGACTGCAAGGTCTGCAAGCATCGCTTCCGTGCCGATCACCTCGTCGATCGTACGCAGTGCCCGGACTGCGGCAGCAAAGATTCGCTCACCCAGCCGCGCAACTTCAACCTTATGATGCGCACGTGGGTGGGCCCGATGGAAGATACGTCGGCCCAGGCGTACCTGCGGCCCGAGACGGCTCAGGGCATCTTCGTCAACTTCAAGAACGTCTACCAAACGGCGCGCAAGCGGCCTCCGTTCGGTATCGCGCAGATCGGGAAATCGTTCCGCAACGAGATCACGCCCGGCAACTTGACGTTTCGCCAGCGCGAGTTCGAACAAGCGGAACTGGAGTACTTCGTTCCGGACGACGGCAACGATATGGCCAGCCTTCCAGGAATGGGTGGAGCGGCGCAAAGCGTGGTATTCGAACTACGGCATCGCACCGGAGCGTCTGCGCTTCTACGAGCTGACCCAAGAGGAGCGCCCGCACTACGCAAAGGCCGGCATCGACGTCGAGTATCTCTTCCCTTGGGGATGGGGCGAACTGGAATCCATCGCGCATCGAGGCACCTACGACCTCGACGCGCACATGCAGCTTTCCGGGAAAGACCTGCGCTTCTTCGACGAAGCCGCGAAGCGGCATTACACGCCGCTGCTCATCGAGAGCTCGGCCGGCATGGACCGCACGACGCTCACCTTTCTGGTGGACGCCTACGAGCGCGAGCGCAGCGTGGACCCCAACGGCAAGGAAACCGAGCGCGTCGTGCTCCGCTTTCACCCGCGCATCGCGCCGGTTCAGACGGCGATCTTCTCCCTGGCGCGCAACAAGCCGGAACTGGTCGAGCGCGCGCGGGGCATCGAGGCCGCGCTGAGGCCGCACCATCGCACGCAGTACGACGAAGGGAACATCGGCCAGCTCTATCGCCGGCAGGACGAGATCGGCACGCCCTTCTGCGTGACGGTGGATTACGAGAGCCTCGACGACGGCACCGTCACGGTGCGCGAGCGCGACTCGATGCGCCAGGAGCGAGTCGCGGCCGACCTGCTGGAAGGCTTCCTGCGGGAACGACTTTAGCGAGGACGTAAAGACAGGGCGATGGCGATAGAGGCTGGGGCGAAGTACGTCTACTCCTTTGAAGAAGGGGCCTCGCTCCCGGAAACCGGGCAAGGGTCTATGCGAAACGTGCTCGGCGGCAAGGGCGCGGGCCTGGCCGATATGACGAAGGCCGGGCTGCCGGTGCCCTCGGGCTTCACGATCACCACCGACGCCTGTCTACGCTTCTACGACGCCGGACGCGCCTACCCCGACGGTCTCGAGCAGCAGGTGGACGATGCGATGCGCGAGCTCGAGCGGCGCACGGGGAAAAGTTTCGGCTCGCTGGAGAACCCGCTGCTCGTCTCGGTGCGCTCCGGCGCGCGGGTCTCGATGCCCGGCATGATGGATACGGTGCTCAACCTCGGGTTGAACGATCGCACGGTCGAGACGCTCGCGCGCCTCACCTCCAACGAGCGCTTCGCATGGGATGCCTATCGGCGTTTCATCACGATGTTCTCGAGCGTGGTGCTCGGCGTCGAGCGCGAGCATTTCGAGCAGCTTGTGGAGGCGGCGCGCACCAAGACCGGCGCCGCAACGGACGCCCAGGTGAGCGCGCAAACCTGGAAGGAGCTAGTCGAGCAGTTCAAGGGTGTCGTACGAGAGCGCGCCGGCCGCGAGTTTCCCCAAGACGTCCGCGAGCAGCTTCGCTGCGCGATCGAGGCGGTCTTCGATTCGTGGCACTCCAAGCGCGCGGTGGACTATCGGCGCTTCAATAGGATTCCGGACGATTGGGGCACGGCCGTCAACGTCATGGAGATGGTTTTCGGCAACATGGGCGACGACTCGGGCACGGGCGTCGCCTTCACGAGAGACCCGAACACGGGCGAGCGCGTTCTCTTCGGCGAGTATCTGCAGAACGCGCAGGGCGAGGACGTCGTCGCCGGGATTCGCACGCCGGAGAAGATCTCGGACCTCGCCGCACAGCAGCCCTCCATCTACAAGCAGTTCGCCGAGATCGCCGATCGCCTCGAGCGCTACTATCGCGACGCGCAGGATCTCGAGTTCACGGTCGAACGCGGCAAACTCTTCATGCTGCAGACGCGCAACGCCAAGCGCACCGCCGAAGCCGCGGTCAAGATCGCGCTCGACCTCGTCTCGGAAGGACTGATAGACAAGCGCCGTGCGGTCGCGATGGTGAACGCGCAGTCCCTCGACCAGCTCTTCCATTCACGTATAGATCCCGGCCAAGCGGCTCACGTTCTCTGCAAGGGTCTGAACGCATCGCCGGGCGCCGCCGCCGGGCAGATCGTGTTTTCGGCCGACGACGCCGTCGCCTGGAAGGAGCGCGGGCTCAAAACCGTGCTCGTTCGCACCGAGACGAATCCCGACGACGTGCACGGCATGATCGCCGCGGAGGGCGTTCTCACCGCCAAAGGCGGCGCGACCTCGCACGCCGCCGTCGTCGCTCGCGGCATGGGCAAGCCGTGCGTCGCCGGATGCGATGCCCTCACGGTCGAGCCGGCCGCCAAGCGCGCGTTCTTTGACGGCAAGGAGCTGCACGAAGGCGACACGATCACGATTGACGGCACGACCGGCAAGGTATTTCTAGGCGAGTTGAATCTGATTCGGCCCTCCGCCGAGCTCCCCGATTGGCTGGCGACGTTTCTCTCGTGGGCGGACGAACTGCGCCGCATGGACGTCTGGGCGAATGCGGACACGCCCGAGGATGCCGCGCGCGCGCGCCGTCTGGGCGCCGGCGGCATCGGTCTGTGCCGCACCGAGCATATGTTCATGGCGCCCGAACGGCTGCCGGTCGTCCACGAGATGATCCTGGCTTCGACCGCCGCAGAGCGAACCGTCGCGCTTGCAAAACTGCTGCCGTTCCAGCGCGAAGATTTCGCCGGCATTCTGCGAGCGATGGAGGGCCTGCCGGTGACGATTCGGCTGCTCGACCCGCCGCTGCACGAGTTTCTGCCTTCGCTCGAGCGCCTGCTCGTCGAAACGACCGAACTGCGCCTCACCAAAGGCACCGATTCGCCGGAGTTCCGCGAAAAGGAAGCACTGCTCCGGCGCGTGCAGCAGCTGCACGAGCAGAATCCGATGCTCGGGCTGCGCGTCTGCCGCCTCGGCATCGTCTTTCCGGAGATCTACGAGATGCAGGTCCGCGCGATCTTCGAAGCGGCCTGCCAACTGCACGCGCAGGGCGTCAACGCGCGGCCCGACGTAATGATACCTGGCGTCGGGACGAAGGAAGAGATGCAGGCCACGCGCGAGATCGTCGCGCGCGTCGCCGGCGAGGTGATCGCGCGGCAGCGGCCAGGCGGTGCCGTATCGCATCGGCACGATGATCGAACTGCCGCGCGCCTGCATCGTCGCGGGCGAGTTGGCCGAGTTTGCCGAGTTCTTCTCGTTCGGCACGAACGACCTCACGCAGACGACCTACGGGTATAGCCGCGACGATGCCGAGGGGTCGTTCATCCCCATCTATCTCGAGAAGCGAATCCTCAAAGAAGATCCCTTCCAGGTCCTCGATCGCCGCGGCGTGGGCGAGCTCATGCGCCAGGCCGTAGCATCCGGACGCGCGGCGCGCGAAGGCCTCAAGATCGGGATCTGCGGAGAGCACGGCGGGGAGCCCAGCAGCGTCGCGTTCTGCGACTCGCTCGGCCTGGAGTACGTCTCGTGCTCGCCCTACCGGGTTCCCATCGCACGCCTGGCCGCCGCCCAGTCTTCGATCGGATCGTTGACGTAGGACGGGGCGGCTAACCCCGCACGATCTCGGCGCAGATACGCCGCGCCTGCGCTACGTCCACGCCCGCGCGCCTGACGAAGAGTTTGCGCCAGTAGGCCTTCCCGCTCAACTTTCCGATCAGGTCGGAGGCTTCGCGCGCGTCCACCACGCCCGCGGGCCCTTCGACCCACACCGTCTGCTCTTCGCCCGCGCCGAACGGAAGGCGATGCAGGAGCTGCGACTGCTCGTCGCTCCAGATGCGGTCGGCGCCGAAGCGGTCGCGCAGCGCCGCCTCGCAGGCCTCGAACGCGCGCAGGTCGCGCTCGGCGTTGAACTCGGCGGCGAGGGCGAAGACGCGAATCCGGTTACGCAGGGCCGCGGCGGCTTCGCTGCGCTCGTCGTCGAGCGTGTCGAGCACGCGGAAGTCGTCCCAGCTCAGGAACTCGCCGACCGAATCCAGCGCTCGCGGATCCGGCCAAATCTCGCGCAGCACCTGATGCAGGACGTGCTCGAACATGCGGGTCGTGTGGTGGAAGTAGACCGAGGCGAACATCATGTAGCGCGCCATCACGAACGACTCGAGCGCGACCACGCCGCGCCGGTCTATGCCCACCGCGGGGCCGCCGGCGCGTTCGATCAAACGCAGCGATGCGACGAGTTGCTCGGCGTCGTACCTGCCGGTCGCGACGCCGGTGAAGTAGGCGTCGCGCTGGAGATAATCCATGCGGTCCGCGTCGAGGTTCGGTCCGCTCACGAGTTCGCGCAGCGCGGGATAGCGGCTCTGCGGGTCGCCGACGATGAGGCCCAGCACGTCGTCCGCGTCAACCTCGAGCGCGTCCATCGCCCTGCGCAGGTCGGGCAAGGCCGAGGATCTCAACGCTGCGCAGTTCGTGCCGAACGCCGAGAACGGCCTCGCAGGCGTGGCTGAACGGGCCGTGCCCGACGTCGTGCAGCAGCAGTGCCGCGCGAAGCAGGCGCCGCTGGTACGCTACGCCGGCCTCGTCGGCAAAGAAGCGGCGTCCGTGACGGACGAGCGCGTCGAAGGCGCGCGTGCCCATCGCGAGCGCGCCGAGCGCGTGGGAAAAGCGCGAGTGCTCGGCCGACGGGAACGCCAGATATGCAAGCCCGAGTTGGCGCAGCCGCCGCAGGCGTTGCATGGCGGGGAGATCGAGCAGGCGCGCCTCGGCTGTGGATAACTCGATGAAGTGGTGAACCGGATCGAAGATGCGCTTCATGCCGCTGCGAGGGTGCTTCCCGGCTCGGCGCCGCCGTTCCGCTGCCGAGCGCGGCGACGGAGAAGGACGCGGCCGCGACGAAAAAGCGGCCGGTGCGGTTCGACCAAGGTGCCCTTCGCGAGATTCGTTCTCGCGTAGACATCGCGCAGCTGATCGGTCAGTACGTGCCGCTGCGCAAGCGCGGAAACGATTTGGTCGGCTTGTGCCCGTTTCATGCCGAGAAGACGCCCTCGTTCCACGTCCATCCGGATCGCGGCTTCTTCAAGTGCTTCGGCTGTGGTGTCGGCGGCGACGCGATCACGTTCGTGCAGCATCTCGACGGCCTGCCGTTCGGCGACGCCGTGCGGCTCCTGGCTTCTAAAGCCGGCATCGAACTGGAGCCGGAGAACCCGCACGCCGCGCGGGCGCGCACCGAGCGCGAGGCGATCTTCGATGCCAACCGGATCGCCGCGGCCTATTTCGCTCGCATGCTCGCGGCAGAGAGCGGGGCGGGTGCGCGCGCCTACTGCGCCTCGCGCGGCTTCACGCCCGCGACGATCGAGCGCTTCGGCCTGGGGTACGCGCCGGATTCCTGGAACGGCCTGACGACCGAACTCGATACGAATGGCGTGGATCTGGCGCTCGCCGCCAAGGCGGGGCTCGTGAAGCTCGGCCAGCGCGGATACTACGATTTCTATCGCGACCGCCTCATGGTCCCGACGTACTCGACGACCGGTGAGGTGATCGCCTTCGGCGGGCGCGCCATCGGCGAGGGGGAGCCCAAGTACCTCAACACCTCCACGACGCCGGTCTACACGAAGGGCCGGCATCTCTTCGCCCTCAACCTCGCGCGCAAAGCGGTGCGCGAGAGCCGGACGCTGCTCGTGGTCGAGGGCTACCTGGACTGCATCGCCCTGCATCAAGCCGGCTTCGAGAATGCCGTCGCGGCCCTGGGAACATCGTTCACGCCCGAGCAGGCGGCCGAACTGCACAAGTACGCCGACTACGTCTTCCTGTGCTTCGACGGAGACGCGGCCGGCAGCGCGGCTGCAACCAAAGCGGTGGATGTCGCGTCTAGAGCCATCGAGAACGTCGGCGTCTCGGTGCGCGTCGCCGAGCTGCCGCCCGGCGAAGATCCCGACAGCTTCGTTCGCGGCCGCGGTCCGGAGGCGTTCCGCAGCCTTCTCGAAGCGGCAAAGCCCGCGATCCAGTTCCGGCTCGACTTGGAAATCGAGCAGCTGCGCGCCGGCTTCGACGCGCCGTCGAAGGTCGCGGCGAAAGCCGAAGCGCTCATTCGCGGCTTGGTGCCGCGCGAAGAGTGGGATCGCTGGCTCGTCTACGTCGCGAGTCGTCTGCAGGTCAGTGCGGACGACCTTCGGAATAGCAGGTTCCTTGCCAACAGCGCAAACTTCGCGCCCCGATCCGGGGTCGCGGCAGGCGCGAGCCGCCACGTGCGAACGTCGCTCGAACCGTTCTCGTTCGAACGGGAAGTGGTGAGCATTCTGCTCGAAGAACCGGCGTTGAGCGTCGAGTATCGCGAGCGGATCAACGCATCCAGGCTCCGTAACGATGCGTACCGGCGGATTTACGAGCGGATCGTAGAAGCAGCCGATACGTCGTGGACGACGGCCGACGTCTTCGGACTTTTCGCCGAGGATCGGGAGAGTCTCGACGTTTTGACGGAGTTGGGCCACCGCGACCGAAGCTCCGCCGTACGGTACGGCGACTCGGAGGAGCGGCGGGCGCATCTCGAGCGGGTGGTCGAGAGGCTGCACCTCGACGACGAGCGGCAGCGGTACCGGGAGCTCTCGCATCAGATAGACGTGCACCTCGCAAGCGGCGAGGGGGTCTCGGCGGAACTCCGCGTGGAGTTCGAAGAACTGGTGGCAAAACTCAAGCGGTGAGGAGCACCGCGATCGTAGAAGGGAGGTGAGAACGAAAATCATGGCACGGAAAAAAGGCGGCACGCAAGTGGCCGAGCCGGCAACCCCGGTCACGCTGGACGAGCTGAAGAAGAAACTGCTCGCTCGCGGCAAGAGTCAAGGCTCGCTGACGTACGAGGAGATCAGCAGCACGCTCGACGTGCTCGAAGAGGTCACCCCCGAGCAGCTCGAGGAGTTTTTCGAAGAGATTACGGCCGCCGGCATCGAGATCGCCGAGGAGCAAAAGGACGAAAAGGCCGCTTCCGAGCGCGAGGAGGAGGCCGAGCAGACGATTCCCGACGGCCTCTCGCTCGACGATCCCGTCCGCATGTACCTCAAGGAGATCGGGCGCGTTCCGCTCCTTTCGATGGAACAGGAGAAGTCGCTGGCGATGCGGATCGAGGCCGGCGAACTCGAGCTTCGTCGCAACGGCAATACGGATACGAAGATCGTGGACGGCGGTGAGGAAGCTAAGCGCCAGCTCACCGAGGCGAACCTGCGTCTCGTCGTCTCGATCGCCAAGAAGTACGTCGGACGCGGCATGCTGTTCTTGGATCTCATTCAAGAGGGCAATCTCGGTCTGATCCGCGCGGTCGAGAAGTTCGACTATCGCAAGGGCTACAAGTTTTCGACCTACGCCACGTGGTGGATCCGCCAGGCGATCACCCGCGCGCTCGCCGATCAGGCCCGGACGATCCGAATCCCGGTGCATATGGTGGAAACCATTAACCGGCTGATTAAGATTTCGCGCCAGCTGCTGCAAGAGCTCGGGCGCGAGCCGTCGGTCGAGGAGATCGCCGAAGCGATGGCGCTCACGCCGGAAAAGGTGCGCGAGGTCATGAAGATCTCACAAGAGCCGATCTCGCTCGAAACGCCGATCGGCGAAGAAGAAGATTCGCATCTCGGCGACTTCATCGAGGACCAAGAGGCGATCGCGCCGGCCGAGGCCGCATCCGTCATGCTGCTCAAAGAGAAGATGCAGGACGTCTTGCAGAACCTCACCGAGCGCGAGCGCAAGGTGCTCGTCTTGCGTTTCGGTCTCGAGGACGGCCATCAGCGCACGCTCGAGGAAGTCGGCCAAGAGTTCGGCGTCACCCGCGAGCGCATCCGCCAGATCGAAGCGAAGGCGCTTCGCAAACTGCGCCATCCCTCCCGAGGTAAGGCGCTGAAGGATTACTGGACGAACGAATAGCCTGTTCGCAGCCGCGCTCGCCGCGGCCGTAGCCGTAACGTCACCCAGCCCCTCGCCGCCGGTCGCGCCCTCGCCGGCCGCGTCGCCCGAGGCGCTCAAGACGATCGTCACGGTCGTCTCGTCACCGTACTGCCGCTCGCTGGCCGAGAACTTTAACGACTGCGCTCGTTCCGATGCTCGCCAACGACCGCACGCTCGATGCCGTCAGCGTCTCGCTGGATAGCATCAACACGCTCTTCGATCACCCCGATTTCGCCCAGCGCTTCGTCCAGACTCGGGAGAAGGTGCTGCATCAAGAGACCGTGTTGAACTCCTCGCTCGCCGCGATCCAGCAGTCCATCAACCAGTTGCGCGCCGGGTCGGCCCTCACCACCGATCCCCAAGCCGCGGCGCAGGTCCACGACGCCGCCCAGCAGCTTCAGACCGCATACGACAAGCAGCGGCAGCTCGCCATAGATCTCCAGGGCATGTATCAGGCGATGGCCGACTATCCGATCGCCCGGGCCGACCCGGCGCTGGGGGGCTTCAATCCGCAAGAGATGAGCGAGCCCGAGGCGATGCAGAACGTGAAGAGCTACCTGCGTTTCGACGGGCAGCGCGACGTGATCGCCGCGTCCGAAGGCAAGGCCGTAGACGTCGCCTACAGCGCCGCCGAGACCTACTGCACGCCTAAGAAGTAGCGGCCGCCGTCGCGGGGCGCGTTACATCGGATCTTTTGCGGCGTCGGCGCTCGGGACCACGAGCGGATTCTTCTCGGCAAAGGCGCCAAGCGGATTGGGCTTGATCCAAACGATCAGATCCCAGATGGACGGGAAGAGGAAGACCCGCTTCACCTGTGCGGCGTCTTTGACGATTCCCATGGCGACGAGCGTCGCGGCCTGGGGATCGTCCACGTTCCCGCCGGCGGCTGCGAACTTCTTCGCACCCGTGGCGCCGTAGATCTCCGTGCCGTTGGGAGCCGTAAGGATGTAGTGGACGTGTTCGCGGAACGAGCTCCAACGCCGGAAGTTCACGCCCCAGAGCACCGGCGGCGCGGGCGAATTGCTCTGCAGCACCGAGAAATCGGCGCCGAGCAGATTGCCGCGAACGTCGTACCACAGCTGACTGGGATGCTGCGGATCGCTGCTCTGCCAATGCAGGTTTGCGTAACTTATCGCCCCGTCTTCGTCCTCATTGCCGTACCGGAAGTAGCCGGCGCGTTCGGCATCGGCCGGCGTCGGGAAGCGCGCGTTGAGGTCTTTCTGGATGCTCTGGACGAACGCCACCTCCGTGCCTTGCGGCTGCGGCGGAAGCGTCGGGGCCGGCGACGGCGTCGCTGCGAAGGCGGCCGAACCAGAGAGCGCCGCCAGCGCGAGCGCGCACGCGATGCGAATCAACACGGGAACCCCTTTCAAAGAAGCGCCGGCGGTGACTGCGCCGGCGACGGAGACGGCGAGGGCGCGAGAGACGGCGAGGCCGAGGGCGTCTGCAGCGGTCTGGAGTGCGGCGGAACGAGGTCGGAGCCGATCGGCGTCGCGACCGGCTCGACCGGAAACGTCGCCGCGGGCACGTCGGTCATGTGCGGCATCGGTCTGGGTGTGACGATGGCGATCGATCCGTTCGGCTGCGCGGTAATCGTCGCCTCGGTGCGCGCCGGAATATCGGAGCCCGCGGGCAGCACGAAGTTTTTTCCTTTGCGGAATATCTGGTAGAAGCCGTAGTACGGCACGAAGATGTCGCCGACCGTGTCCTCGGCCTCCACGGTGGATTCGTGTCCGCCGGAGACGTGCGGTTCGAGGCGTCCGGCCGGTGCGTGAAGCGGCAGCGAACGGCCGTCGGGTAAAGCCAGCGGCTCGAAGAAGATATCCACGAAGCCGTACACGTCGCCGATATCGGCCGCCGAGGTATCTACGATACGGATCTGCGCCGGCGTTCCGGCGGGTGCCACGGTGCGTCCGCCTACGACGAGATCGCTCTTGAGATGAGCGCGAACGATCTGGCCTTTGGGGGCGCCCTTCGACGAGATGGGATCGTCGAGAACGAAGAGGATCGTGGAGTCAAGCGGCAAGACGTTGCCGGCTGGAACGGGCGTATCGCTGGGCTGCGATTTCGGCGTGGGCGTCGGCGGCGCCGGATAGGCGCTCGACGTTCCCACGCCGACTGCGAGGAGCCCGAAAAAGAGGCCGAGGCTCGGGTAGAGCCCGCGGCGTTTAGCTGGCGCGCTTTTCCGCGGCGCGTTTGCCTTCTTCGATGAGCTGCTTGACTTTCTGGCCACCCTTTTGTCCGATGCGTTCGTAGAAGTTAGGGCCGTAGCGATCGCGAGTTGCTTCGCCGCCCTTCTTTCCACCCTTCTTGCCGATCTGCTCGTAAAACTCATGCCCGTGGGCCTGTTTCGTTGCGAGCCCGCCTTTACGGCCGATCTCCTCGTAGAACTGGGCACCGTACTTGTTCTTGACGGTTTCCCCGCCTTTTTGGCCCGCCTCACGGACGGACATTCCGCCCGCGCGCTTGCCCTGATCTGAGGTCCCCTGCATTTCTTTTTTCACCTACATCCTTGCGCCGCCTTACGAAGGCCGGCGAACCCTTTCTAGATATATGAACGCAAGCAGCGCCCGGAAAGTTCGGGGGGCGAGCTTAGCTTTGGATGAGGGCGGCGCCGGCTGGTCGGCGCCCGCTTGCTCTGCGGAGGCCGAAAACGCTAGAAAGCGCGCTTCGTATCGAGCAGAATCGTGACGGGCCCGCAGTTTACGAGTTCGACGTCCATCTGCGCTCCGAACTCGCCGTACGCAACCGTCAAACCCGCCTGCTTCAAGAACGCGCCGCAGCGCTCGTACAGTTCGCGCGCCTTTGGTTCCTTCGCCGCGCCGACGAACGAAGGGCGCCGGCCGCGGCGCGCGTCGCCGTGCAGCGTGAACTGCGAGACGAGCAGCACCGCGCCGCCGCTCTCGATAACCGAGCGGTTCATGAGGCCTTCGCCGTCCGGAAAAATCCGCAGGCCGGCGATCTTCTCGGCCAGCCCGCGCGCGTCGCGTTCGTCGTCGTCGGTGCCGACGCTCGCGAGCGCCAGCAGCCCGGGGCCGATCTCTCCGGTCACGCGTTCGCCGACGCGCACGATCGCTCGTGAGACGCGCTGCACCACCGCCCGCACCGCTGCAGTCGCCGCTAGCGCGAGAAGACGGACGAGAGCGCGAAGAGCGCGTTCTCGCGCCGTTCGAGGACGCGCCGGTAGAAATAGCCCGCCCAGTGCGTGCCGAACGGCACGTAGACGCGCAGGCGATAGCCTTCTTGCACCAGCTCGCGCTGCACGCTCGGGCGGCAGCCGTAGAGCATTTGGAACTCGAAGCGGTCGCGCGCGATCCCACGTTCGTCTATAAAGCGTTTGACGGCCGCGATGAGGCGGCGGTCGTGGGTTGCGATGCCCGGGTAGTTCCCCTCTGTCAAGAGCGACTCGGCAAGTTCTAGATAGCGCGTGCGAATCTCCGGCATCTGCTTGATCGCGATCTCGGGCGGCTCGTTGTAGGCGCCCTTGCAGAGCCGGACGCGCGCTTGAAGCTCGATCGCTCGCTGCACGTCCCGCGGGGTGCGCTTGAGGTAGGCCTGCAGCACGACGCCGACGTTGCGATGCTCGGCGTAGACGCGATCGAAGACGCGCAGCGTGGCGTCCACCACCGCCGAGCCCTCCATGTCTATCCGCACGAACGGATCGGGATTGCGCGCGGCGCGTTCGACGATCGCCTTGAGGTTCTCGGCGGCAAAGTCTTCGTCGAGGCGCAAGCCCATCGCGGTGAGCTTCACCGAGACGTTGGAATCCACGCCGCTGCTCGCGATCGCATCGAGCATCTCGAAGTAGACGTCGCGCGAGGCGACCGCGGCCTCGCGCTGCAGGACGTCTTCGCCCAGGAAGTCGAGCGTCGCCGACATGCCGAGGTCGTTAAGGCTGCGAACGGCCTCGATCGCCGAAGCGATAGTCTCGCCGGCGATGAAGCGTCGGGCAAGAAAGTAAAAATTCTTTTGAATCACGGTTCCGGCGGTCATTGTACGACGCCTCGGCGCAAAATCCAGGCAACGGCGAGCACGAGGGCCGCCAGGACGACGAATCCGTAGCAGAGCGCGAGCGCCTCGCGCACCCCGGAGGCCGAGAGCGCGACGTACAGGGCGACCGGCAGCGAGGTGGGGTGATAGGCGACGATGCTCGTGGCTCCGTACTCGCCGATCGCCCGCAGCCAGGCGAAGGCGATGCCCGCGCCGATGCCCGCGGCAGCGCCGGGCAATGCGACGCGGGTGAAGATGCGCCACTCGCCGACGCCCAGCGTGCGGGCGGCGTCGGCGTAGATCGGGTCGAGGTTCGCGAAGGCGGCCGTCGCCGCGATCGCCACGAACGAGCCCGAGACGAAGAACTCGGCGACCCCCACGCCCAGCAGCGTATCGGGCACCGGCAGTCCGTGCCCGGCCAGCCAGGCTCCCGCCGGCGCGTTCGTCCCCAGGGCGTAGACGAGCATCAGCCCCGAAGCGACGGGCGGAAACGCAAGCGGCAGCGCGAGGGCAAAGACCGCCCCGGCTCGCACCCGCGCTGTCTGCTGGGCCAGGAAGTAGCCGGCCGGCACGCCGAGCAGCGTCGCGGCCAGGGTGGCGCCGCCCGAGGCCAGCAGCGAAACGCGCAGCGCCTCGCCGCCGCCGCGCGCGAAGCCCGCCAGCGCCTGCGTGGGCGGCATCGCGAGGAGCACGGCGGCGACCGGCGCGATGAGGAGGGCGAGCAGCACGGCCGTCGCGGCAAAGAAGAGCGGCCCCGGCGAGGGGTGCTTCATGCAGGAAGCTTTACGGAGGTGGCGAGCAAAGCGTTCTCATGGGCGCAGCCGCGGTCAAAGTCCTCGTCATTGCCGTCGCGCTCGCGCTCGACGTCTTCGCGGTGAGCGTGGGCGTCGGCATTCGCGGCATCCCTACGCGGAGCAAACTGCGCATCGGCACCGCGTTTGCTTGCGCCGAGGTCGGCATGAACCTCCTAGGCGCGGGGCTCGGCTTGCTGGCCGGCCGGCTCGTGGGCGCCTCCGCGGGGTATTTGGGCTTCGTCGCGCTCGTGGTCATGGGGATCTACATGATGCGCGAAAGCATGGCCGCGTTCGGCGGGCCTGCGCGCCTGGACCTCACGCGCGGGGGCGGACTCTTCGTGGCGTCTTTGGCGATCAGTCTCGATTCGCTCGGAGTCGGCTTCTCGATCCTGTACGTCGGCGTTCCCCTTCCGGTCTCGCTCATCATTATCGCGGCCGTTTCCGTCGCATCCACGCTGCTCGGGCTCACGGTGGGCGGTCTGTTCGGCGCCGTTGCCGAGCGTCGAGCAGCGTTTGTCGGCGGACTGCTGCTCGCGCTCACCGGTGCCGTCTTCATCGCGCTCAAAGCGTTCCGCCTCGGATAGCGAGCGGTTCGTGACGGCGGGCGATGAGTTGTTGGACCTTGCGAACGCAGCGGGCGCGCGCACGGTTTTTTTCGTTGGGACGGGCCGCAACGTCGGCAAGACGACGTCGCTGCGAGCGACGTACCTGGCGGCATGCCGGCGCGGCGTGCGCGCCGCCCTCGCCGCGGTCGGCCGCGACAACGAAGGTGCGGAGCTCGCGCAGGCGCAGCGCAAACCGCGGATACTCGCTCGCGCCGGAACCGTTTTCGCGACGGCTCGCGGGCTGCTGGCGCGCTCGCCGGCCAGCGAGATTCTCGCCCTCTCGCACCTGCGGGGCGCTTCGGGGCCGCTCCTGTACGCGCGGACGATGGAAGAGGGGCCTTGCGATCTTGCGGGGCCGGCCACCGCATCGGGCGTGCGAGAGGTCGTGGCCGAACTGCGGGAGTGGAGCGATCTGGTCATCGTTGACGGTGCGGTGGATCGCATCGCGGCGGTCGCCGATTCGCAGGGCGTCATCGTGATCGCGTGCGGCGCAGCCGCAGCCCACACACCGCAGGAAGCGATAGACGACGTCGCGGCGCTCGTCGCACGGCTTCGCGTCGAGCGGTACGACCCGGTCAAGCCGGCGCTTCAACTCGAAGGCGCGCTCACCGCATCGCGCGCGGCCGAGTTCGTCGCACTGGGCGAGAGGCGGCAGATCGTCGTCGGCGATCCGACCCAGATTGCTTTGAGCGGAAAGGCGGCGCGCCGCGCGCTGGAACGGCTGGACCTACGCTGCCTACGGCCGCTTCGGCCGGTCGCGGTGACGGTCTCCTCGATCGGTCCCGAGCGTTCGTTCGAGCCGCGCGCGTTCGTGCGCGACGTCGCCGCGGCCACGGGCCTGCCCGCGTTTGACTTGTACGCCGGCGAACGAGCCGCATGAAAACCGCGATGCTCGACGCCGCCGCGGCGGCGGCGCTGGGGGCGGAGTGGCTCGAGGCTGCGGTGGCGCCGGTCTCGCCCTACGGCGAGCGCCTTTTCGCCCGGCGCATCCCCTTCGTTCCGGGCCGTGAAGCCGACGCGCAGGAGAGCGCCGAACGCGTTGCGGCGCTCGCCTTGCGGCTCGACCCCGAACGCCTCGATGCGGTGCGCGGCGTGCTCGCTGCGCTGCCGGATATCGCCGGCGGCGTGGCCCGGGCGGCTCTCGGGGAGACGCTCGACGATCCCAGCCTGCTTGAACTGCTGCGCTTTTGCGAAGCCATCGAGCGCGTGGACGCGCTGCTCGCAGTCGGCGCCCTCTTCGGGCCGATCGGCAGCGACGCGGTCGGCGCAGTCGCCCGCGCACTCGCGCCCGGCAAACGCGCTCCGCGAGGCTTCTACCTTGCCGACGGTTTCGATCCGGCGCTCGCGCAAGCGCGCGGAGCGCTCGCCGCGGTGCAAGCCGAGTTGGAAGCCGCGCGCGGACGCGAGGCGGAGCGCATCTCCGCAGAGCTCGGACGCGACCTCGCCGGCGCGGACGAGTTCATCGTGATGCGTGCGGATATGCCGGCGGCGCTGCCTGCCGGCGTGCGCGTCGTGCGCGAAGCCGCGACGTACCTGCTCTGCGCGCTCGAGCTCGGCGAGAAGTCCATCGCGGCGCTGGAACGGCGCGAGAGCGCGCTGGCTCGCGCCGGCGCCGCCGAGGAGGCGGTGCGCGAGCACCTCTCGGCGCTCGTGCGGACGCACGCCGCGCCGCTCGACGCGGCTGCGGCGGCGCTCGGCGAGCTCGACGTCCTGCTCGCGGCCGCGCGTTTTGCGCGCGCGTACGAGTGCGTGCCGGCGCAGATCGTATCCGAGGCGAGGCTCGCTTTCCAAGGCGGACGCTTTCTGCCGCTGGCGGTCGCGTTGGCGTCGGATGGGCGCCCGTTCACGCCGCTGGACGTCGCGCTGCACGATGCCGCCGTACTCACCGGCCCGAATATGGGCGGCAAGAGCGTCTGCCTGCAGACGTGCGGGTTCATCGCGCTGTGCGCGGCGTACGGGCTTCCGGTACCGGCGGCGAGCGCGCAGACGGCCCTGTTCGACGAGATAGCGTGGCTGGGCATGGGCCGCGACGCCGAGCTCGGCGGCCTGCTCTCGTCCTTCGCGCGGGAAGTCGTGCGGATGCAGGAGATATTCGAGCGCAATGCCCCGCGGCTGTTGATCTTCGTGGACGAGTTTGCGCGGACGACGACGCCGCACGAAGGCAAGGCGCTCTGCATCGCACTGCTCGAGCGGCTGCGCGAGCGCAGCGCCTGCGGGCTGCTGGCAACCCACCTCGGCGGCGTCGCACGCGGCGCGGGAGCGCGCCATTTTGCCGTTCGCGGTTTGCGCGGGATCGCGGCTCGCCCGCCCGCCGCCGACCTGCGCTCGGCGCTCGCCGCTCTGGCCGGCGAGATGGACTATACGGTCGCCGAGGTCGGCGCCGACGAGCTCTCCGGCGGCGACGCCATCGCCCTGGCCGCACTTCTGGGCGCGGACGGCCGGTTCGTCGATGCCGCGTACCGGGCGCTCTCGCAATGACCGGGCCGGACCGAGTGCGAACTACGCCGCAACGAATGCAGCCGCTCGTCATCACCTGCGCGCCGGTCGGCGCGGAGGTCCGCATAGATCAGACCCCTCACCTGCCGCACACCCCGCAGCTGCTCGGCGAGACCGCTCGCGCCGTGCGCGAAGCGGGCGGTTCCATTTTGCACGTGCACTGCCGCAACGACGACGGCACGAACACGCACGAGATCGAGCGCTTCCGGCACGCCTACGAGGAGATTCGCGCGCAGAGCGACATCATCGTCCAGTTTTCCACCGGCGGCGCGATCGGCATGACGCCCGAGGAGCGCGCGAGCGTGCTCGAGCTTCGCCCGGAGATGGCGACGCTTACCTGCGGTACGGTGAACTTCGGCGACGACGTCTTCGAGAATAGCTTTCCGATCATGCGCGGGATTCTAAAGAAGATGAACGAGTACGGCGTGCGCCCGGAGCTGGAAATTTTCGACAAGGGCCATCTCGCCAACGCGCGCCGGCTGGCTCGAGAGCGCCTGCTGACCTTTCCGCAGCACGTGGATTTCGTGCTGGGCGTGCCCGGCGCTCTGGAGGCTACCGTTCAGAACCTCTGCGATCTCGTGGACGACTTGCCCGACGGCTGCACGTGGTCGGTGGCCGGTATCGGCCGCCAGCAGCTCCCGATGGCGCTGGCTGCGATCGCGATGGGCGGCCACGTACGCGTGGGGCTGGAGGACAATCTGTTCTACGAGCGAGGACGCCTGGCGCGTAACGAAGAGCTCGTCGCTCGCATCGCCCGCATCGCCAAAGAGGCGGGCCGGGCCGTCGCCACGCCCGACCAGGCCCGCAAGGTTCTGGGTTTGCCGGCGCTCTCCCAAGGGGCGGGCGCGGGCGAAGGCCAATAACGCGGGCCATTGTTCACTTACGTCGTGCGCCGGACGCTGCAGTCCATTCCGCTGCTGCTGGCGATCTCGGTCATCCTCTACGGCATCCTTTACAACATGCCGGGGGGACCGCTTGCGCCCTACCTGCAGAACCCGCACATAACGCCGGCAGACATCGCTCGATTAAAGCATAACCTGGGCATGGACCAGCCGGTCCCGATTCAGTACCTCAAGTGGCTCGGCCACGTCCTCACCGGCGACATGGGTTACTCGACGAGCAACTCCGAGCCCGTCTTTCAGGCGCTCCTCGAGCGCTTCCCCGCGACCCTCGAACTCATGGGCGCTTCCCTGCTCATCGCGGTGCTCGTCGGGATTAGTGCCGGGATCATCTCGGCGGTTTACCGCTACACGTTCTTGGATTACCTCATTACGACCGCGGCGTTTTTCGGCCAGTCCATGCCGGTCTTCTGGTTCGCGCTCATGATGCAGCTGGCGTTCTCGGTGCACGGCATCCCGCTGCCGGGGGGCTACCAGATCCAGTTGCCCTCCGCGGGTATATCGAGCACCGACAACTTCGATCTCGGCGACCGGCTGGAGCATCTCATCCTGCCGGCGATCGTGCTTTCGCTGCTGCAGATCGCACTCTTCAGCCGCTTCATGCGTTCGTCGCTGCTCGAAGTGCTCGGCACCGACTACATGCGCACGGCGGCGGCGAAGGGGCTCGCGTTCCGCACGATCCTCTTCAAGCACGGCTTGAAGAACGCGCTCATCCCGGTGGTGACGGTGATCGCGCTCTCGCTCCCCGGACTGCTCGCCGGCGCGATCTTCACCGAGACGATCTTCGCATGGCCCGGCATGGGCCGGCTCTTCATCAACGCGCTCGGCCAGAGCGATCTCGCTTTGCTCATGGGCTACCTGCTGATGGTCGCCTTCCTCGTCGTATTCTCAAACCTGTTTGCCGACGTCGTCTACGCGTGGCTGGATCCACGCGTGAAGTACGACTAGGAGCCGCCGCCAATGTCCGCACCGACGCTTCCGTTCCCGGGCGACACCGTCATAGAGGAAGATCTGCATCTCAGCAAGGTCACCTTCTGGACTCGTCTGCGCCGGCACAAACTCGCGGTTGCAGGCATCGTGGTGCTGCTGCTCATGGTCTTGGCGGCGGCCCTCGCCAAGCAGCTCTCGCCATTCGACCCGAACGCGATAGACAACGTGCACTGGCAGGGCATGCCCCTGCCGCCGTGCTTCCAATCTCAGGCGCAATGCGGCGGCCATACGCTGGGCACCGACGAGGTAGGGCGGGATCTCCTCTCACGCCTGCTCTTCGGCGCGCGCGTCTCGCTGACGGTCGGGCTCTTCGCGGTGATCATGGAAGTGCTCATCGGCGCCACGCTCGGCGCGATTGCCGGCTACTACGGCGGCTGGGTGGATTACGCGCTCATGCGTCTGACCGACGTATTCCTCTCGATTCCGCTGTTGCCGCTCTTGCTCGTGCTCACCGCCATCGTCGCCGCCACGTCTTCGAAGGCGGCTTTGAACTTCGGGGTCATCGTCATTATCATCGGCGCGCTCTCGTGGCCGCCGGTTGCGCGCCTCGTGCGCGCCTCGTTCTTGAGCTTGCGCGAGCGCGAGTTCGCCGAGGCCGCGCGTGCGCTGGGGAACAACGACGGCCGCATCATCTTCCGGCACCTGCTTCCGAACGCCGTCGCGCCGATCGTCGTGCAGGCGACGCTCGACGTCGCCAACGTCATCATCCTGGAGTCCGGGCTCTCGTTTCTCGGGTTGGGCATTCAGCCGCCGACCGCGTCGTGGGGCAACATGCTCGCGAACGCGCAGAGCAATCTGCAGACGGCCTGGTGGGCCGCCGTGTTCCCGGGTCTGTGCATTCTCGTCACGGTCCTGGCAATCAACTACATCGGCGACGGTCTACGCGACGCCCTCGACCCGAACATGCGCTAGACGGGATAGCGCTATCGCCCCCGCGCCGAGGCACGCCCCGGCCGGCCCTGACTCCCGCCGTCCGCCCGCGAGGCCTTCGGGGGGGTGCATGGGAATCTAGGAGAGCCCCGTGCGCAAGTGGCGGAATTGGTAGACGCACTAGCTTGAGGGGCTAGCGGGAGCAATCTCGTGCTGGTTCGAGTCCAGTCTTGCGCAGAAATTCCGATCGAGCTCAGGTCTTTGGCCTGGGCTCCGTTCCTTTCCGGTAGTTCTAACGAGCCGGCGGTTGCCGAAGGTACCCTTCCGGCATTGCGGAAATTTGCGCGGAGCGCAGAGGCGGTTTTCGGCTTGGCGCTGCCGTGTCGTCGACACGAAAGGGGGCTTTTGGTGCGCTACTTCTCCCTTGTCATTGGCGCGATCGTTCTAGCGAGCTGTTCGCAGAGTCTCGGGTCCATGCCGCCGTCCGGCGGCTCCCAGAATCCGAGTGCCCGCCAATCCAAACCGAGCATCACAAAGGTCAGTAAGATTAAGCCTAAGCAAAATCAGACTATCGTGATTTCGGGAAACGGCTTCGGCACCATGCAGCCGTACAACGGTGACTCCGGGTATCTCCAGATATTGGATACGACGGGGGGTTGGAGCGCTGGATACGTAAGCAGTTCTCAAGACGACACCGTGACGCTGGACGTGTCTAAATGGAGCGATAAGAAGATCGTTATAACCGGTTTTACGGGGGGCTACGGCGAGAGCTATTGGGTTCTCAAGAAGGGCGATCAGCTGCAGATCAACGTCTGGAACGCGCAGAGCCGTAACGGCCCCGCGACGATAGACGAGACAGTCAAATAAGCGCAGCCCCGTCGAGCCTCCCCATGTCATCCTGAGCATGTCGAGGCTCCCCGTGTCATCCTGAGCCCGTCGAAGGACGCCCCGTGTCATCCTGAGCCCGTCGAAGGACGCCCCGTGTCATCCTGGGCTCGTCGAAGGACGCCCCGTGTCATCCTGAGCTCGTCGAAGGACGCCCCGTGTCATCCTGAGCCCGTCGAAGGACGCCCCGTGTCATCCTGAGCCCGTCGAAGGACGCTCCGTGTCATCCTGAGCTCGTCGAAGGACGCCCCGTGTCATCCTGAGCCCGTCGAAGGACGCCCCGTGTCATCCTGAGCCCGTCGAAGGACGCCCCGTGTCATCCTGAGCTCGTCGAAGGACGCCCCGTGTCATCCTGAGCCCGTCGAAGGACGCCCCGTGTCATCGTGAGCTCGTCGAAGGACGCGTCGGTCGTGAGGCGCTGGCGGACCTAGAAACCGCTCGCTGGCTAGACTAGTCGGGCTCGTCCTTCGACAGGCTCAGGATGACACAATAAGCTCAGGATGACACAATAAGCACGCCTGGCGCGGGCGTCCTTCGACAAGCTCAGGATGACACAATAAGCTCAGATTGACACAAGAAGCTCAGGATGACGGGGTGTGGCCACGCCTGGCGCCGGGCGTCCTTCGACAGGCTCAGGATGACACGATAAGCTCAGGATGACACAATCAGCTCAGGATGACACAATAAGCACGCCTGGCGCGGGCGTCCTTCGACAAGCTCAGGATGACACGGCGGGGTGACGCGTGATTCAGGGGTGGGTCGCGCTTCCGAAGAAAGAGGCTCGGCGGCCGGGGGGGCCTGAAACAGAGACCCCCGTCCCGGCGTACACCAGGGCAGAATGGATTTCGCATCGTGTGGTTGACCCGCTTCGCCATTGGCCGCCCCGTGATCACGGCGATGGTATTCATCGCGCTCGCCGTCTTCGGCACGATCGCTTTCAAGCAGATCGGACGCAGCGCGAACCCGCCCGGCACCGACTTTCCTATCGTCGTCGTCTACTCGGCCTATCCGGGGGCGTCGCCTCAGGAGATGGAGCGGCTGGTCGTCAAGCCGATCGAAGATCAGCTCAACAATATAGATAATCTCGACCAGCTTAGCGCGACCGCTCAGGAAGGCGTCGCGACGGTCATCGTCCAGTTCAAACTCGGGACGAACCTCGACCTGGCCGCGATCAACGTGCAGAGTGCGGTAGACACCGCTCGCGTATACCTTCCGGCCGACCTCGATCCGCCGAGCGTGGACAAGAACGGCGCCTCGCAGCCCTTGCTCGACATCGCCGTGAGCTCGACCACGCTGGCGCCGACGCAGCTGGCCGATATGGTGAACAACCGCCTCGAGCCGATCCTCAAGGCGATTCCGAACGTCCAGACGGTAGACGTCTTCGGCGCGAGCGACCGCGAGTTCCACGTGGAGCCGATCCCCGAACGCCTGATCGGCGCCAACGCGACGCTTGCCGACGTCTATGCGGCGGTCGCGGCGAACAACGCCAACCTTCCGGGCGGCATCCTGCGCCAGCGCACGCAGGAGACGAGCGTTTCGGTTCACGCCGAGATCAACACCGCCAACGACCTCCTCGGCATTCCGCTGACGATCCCCGGCAGCTCGAACAAGAACATGAAGGTGGGCGACGTTGCGTACGCCTTCGACAGCCACGTCGAACCGACGTCCATCTCGCATTACAACGGCCAGCCGCGTATCTACGTCGAGCTGGGTCGGAACATCGCGTCCGACGAGATCACCGCCACGCAGGTCGCGCGCGAGCACATCAAGCAGATCGCCGCGCAGTTCCCGGAACTGACCTTCAACGAAATTGACGCGCCGGCAGACTACACCCAGAAGTCGCTCAACGGCGTTTGGCAGTCGCTGATGGAGGGCGTCGTCCTGACGATGCTCGTCATGCTGCTCTTCCTGCACGCATGGCGTAATGCGATCGTCATCATGATCGCGATCCCCAGCTCGATCCTCTCGACGTTCATTCTAATGAAGATGTTCGGCTTCCATCTCGACACGATGTCGCTGATGGGCCTCTCGCTGATCATCGGTATCCTGGTGGACGATTCGATCGTCGTGCTCGAAAACATCACGCGCCATCGAGACCTCGGGGAAGAGCCCATAGACGCGGCTATTAACGGCCGCAGCGAGATCGGCGGCGCCGCCGTGGCCATCACGATGGTGGACGTCGTGGTCTTCCTGCCGATCGCGTTCCTGCCCGGCATCGTCGGGGCGTACCTGCGCGAGTTCGGCGCCGTAATCGTCATCGCGACGCTCTTCTCGCTCCTCGTCTCCTTCACGCTCACGCCTCTCCTCGCCGCGAAGTGGAGCGTCCTCTCCCGCAGCCGCGAGCGGCCCGCGTGGCTCGACGCCCTCGGCACCTTGAAAGTCAACCTCGCCCTCTGTGCCGTCGCGCTCGTTGCATTTTTCATCCCGTGGCCGCTGCCCGAGCTGCGGCAGATTATCCCGATCATGATCGCGGCGGTTCTGCTGCTGAACTTATTCGTGCAACGGTACGACCGGATCGTAAACTGGTACCGGATGAAGGCGCTCCCCTACGCGCTCGAACACGGACTCTTCGTCGTCTTCGTCTGCGTCGTGCTCGTGCTCAACTCGCTGACCCTCGCGATGGGCGCCGGCATGACGACGATCGTGCTGAACGTGATGATCCTGGCGCTGACCGGCTTATGGCACGGCGTCGGCTTTCTGCTGCGCCGCCGCGTGCACGAAAGAAAGCTGGCCTACCGGCAAACGCCCTCGCGTAACGGCCATTCGAGAGGCGCCGCGATGCTCAGGCAGGCGGGCGACACCGCCAGGAACGCTCCGCGCGTGGTCCTGCGCTGGTTCTATGCGACCGGCACGGGCGGGCTAGCCGTCACGCTGGCTACGTTCGCACTCCCGGCCGTCCTCGCGATTCTGCTGCCGCTCCTGGGCCCGGTGGACTTCGACTTCGTGCCGCAAGTGCAGACGGGCGAGATCGCGATGACGGTGACGTATCCGCCGGGCACGCCGATCGAGACGACCGCCAAGTACGTGAGCCAGCTCGAAGCGGGCATCATGAAGCTGGACGGGATCAAATCGGTGAGTTCGACCGTCGGCCGCAAGCCGCAGGGCTGGGGCAGCGCGATCGGCGACAACTACGCGCGCCTGAACGCACAGACGCTCCCGGAGCGCCGCCACGATACGTATAAGATCATAGACGAAGTTCGCAAGCTCGCCTACCTCGTGCCGGGTGGCGACTTCCAAGTCGCGGGCGACGACGGCGGCGGCAGCGGCGCCTCGATATTCTACTCGCTCTCCGGGCCCGAGGACGAGATTTCGCCGGCCGCCGAGAAGGTGGCGGCCTTCCTGCGCAACACGCCGGGCAGCGTCAACGTCCAGACGAGCAACGAGGCAGCGGCGCCGCGCTTGAACGTGAACATAGACGCGAAGAAGGCCGAGATTCTCGGGATCTCGCCCGCCGACGCCGCCAATGCGGCGCGTCTGGCGATCGACGGCGCGATCGCAACGCGCGTCCGCGCTGAGAACGGTCTGGTGAACGTGCGCGTGCAGTTCCCGCTCTCGGATCGCAAGACGGTGGATCAGCTGCAGGACGTGCGCGTTCGGGCACAGGACGGCACGCTCGTCCCGCTGGCCGACATCGCCGATCTGCAGTGGACGAAGGCGCCGCTGCAGATCAAACGGCTCAATCGCCAGCGCGTAGTGGACGTCTACGGCGGCACGCTGCCGGGCTACTCGCTCGGTGCGGTCACCGGCCCGCTCGAGAAAGAGCTCAAGAAGCCCGGCTTCCTGCCTTCGGGCGTGCAGCTAACCGCGCAAGGCGATACGCAGTACATGATGGAGACGATGGCCAACATGGGCATCGCCCTGCTGACCTCGTTCATGCTCGTGTACATGCTCATGGTGATCCTCTACGGTTCCTTCCTCGAACCGCTGATCGTCATGCTCTGCGTCCCGCTCGCGGCGATCGGTGCGCTCTCCGCGCTCTCGATCATGCACCGCATAGAGCCCAACGCCGGGCAGTCGCTCAACCTCATCTCGATGATCGGCATCATCATGCTCTTCGGACTCGTCGCAAAGAACGGCATTCTGCTCGTCGACTACTCGAACACGCTCTGCCGGCGCGGGATGCGCGTGCGCGACGCCGTGCTGCAGGCCGCGAGCACCCGGTTCCGGCCGATTCTCATGACGACGTGCGCGATGATCTTCGGCATGCTGCCGCTGGCCCTAGGCTTCGCCGAAGGCGGCGAGTGGCGGCAGGCGATGGGCACCGTGATCATCGGCGGACTGCTCAGCTCGCTCATCCTCACGCTGTTCCTCGTCCCGATGATCTACGAAACGTGGATGGGATACTTCGAGCGGCGAGCCGATGCGCGCGCGGTCGCCGCCGAGCTCTCGCCCGCGGTGAAGGCCGCACCCGCGTAGCGGCACGTTGGAGCGTCGCGCCCTCGTGACGGGCGCCGCCGCGGGCCTGGCCGCCGGCATCGCGCCGGCGCTGGCACGCGACGGCTTCGCCCGCATCTGCATCACCTATCGCACGACGCCGCCGGACGCGACGATTTCGGCCATCGAGGCCGCCGGCGCCAAAGCGAGCGCCGCCCGAGTGGACTTTCTCGACGATCCCGATATCGTGCGCGGGGCGCTGGACGCGATCGTTCGCACCGAGGGGCCTTTCGACACGCTCGTTCACGCGGTCGGGCCGCTCGTGCTCAAACGGTTCGAGCGCTCGACGATGCAGGAGTACGCCGAGGCATTCGACGGGAACGTGCGCAGCGCGGTCTTGGCGGCGCACGCGCTCCTGCCGGCGATGCGCGAGGGGCACTTCGGCCGCGTCGTCTTTTTCGGAATGCCCGGTTCGAGCGAGACGCGGCCGTTCCGCGGGTTCACGCTCTACCAGGCAGCCAAGAGCGCACTCGTGGCTTTCGCGCGCGCTCTCGCGCTCGAAGAGGCGCGTTACGGCATCACGGTCAACGTCGTTTCACCCGGAGACGTTCGCGACAAGACGCTCGACCGTCGCGGCGCGCGCGAAGTCGCCGCCTCCAATCCGCGCGGTCGCGCCGGAAGCTACGAAGACGTCGCCGACGCGGTGCGATTTTTCCTCGCCCCCGAGCGCGATTTCGTCACCGGCAGCGTGCTCGAAGTCGCGGGCGGCTTGCAGACCGCCGGCGAGTGAGGTAGGACAACCGCGCGTTAGGCTCGTAAAGCACGGCTCACACGATGACCGACGATACGAGCGAACGACACGCTTTCGCGCTGCCGGGCACGCGCCCGCAGTACGGCCCGGATAGACGCGTTGCCGTCGAGCACATAGATCTCCACCTGACGCCGGATTTCGAGCGGGAGACGCTCGATGGAGTCTGCACGACCACCGTGCGCGCGCTCGACGAACCGGTCGAGCGGATCTCGCTCGATGCCGTGGATTTGGCCGTTTCGAGCGTCGAGCTCGCGAACGCGGGCGAAAGCGCGCACCCATTGGAATACGACGCTCGCGGCGAGAAACTCGACGTGCTCTTCGATCCGCCGATCGCGCCCGGCGAGCGCGCGACGTTTGCGATCTCCTATCGCGTGGTCAAACCCCGGCACGGGCTGTTCTTCATAAAGCCGACGGCCGCATCTCCGGAGAAGGCGGTTCACGCCTGGACGCAGAGCCAGGATCGGTACGCGCGCTTCTGGTTCCCCTGCGTGGATTATCCGACCGAGAAGCAGACCACCTCGACGACGATCGTCGTGCCCGAGGGGACGTTCGCCCTGGGGAACGGCGCGCTGGTGGATTCCCGCACCGAGAACGGGCGCACGACCTACCGCTACCGCCAGGACGTTCCACACAGCACGTACCTCGTGACGATGGCCGCCGGCCCGTTCGTCGAGGTCGAACTGCCGAATGCGGGGCGTAACGCCGTTCCCGTACGCTACTACGTGCTCCCGGGCCGCGAGGCCGACGGCGAGCGCGCGTTCGCAAACACGTCGCGAATGATAGACTGCTTCGAAAAACGGCTCGGCGCGGCATATCCGTACGCTCGCTACTCGCAGATCGCGGTCTCGGATTTCATCTTCGGCGGGATGGAGAACACCTCTGCGACGACGCAGACCGATCGCACGCTTCACGACGAAACCGCGCACCTGGACTTTTCCAGCGATCCGCTCGTCTCGCACGAGCTCGCGCACCAGTGGTTCGGCGATCTGCTCACCTGCCGCGATTGGGCGCACGCGTGGCTGAACGAGGGCTTCGCGACGTTCATGGAGGCGGTCTGGCTCGAAGCCGACCTCGGGGCCGAGGAGTACGAGTACGACATCTTCGTCTGCGTGGAAGCGTACCTGCGCGAGGATGCCGAGCGTTACCGGCGCCCGATCGTCTGCAATACGTTCCGCGATCCCATCGAGATATTCGACCGCCACCTGTACCAGAAGGGCGGGGCGGTGCTGCACATGCTGCGAGGCGAACTGGGCGACGCGCGTTTTTGGCGCGCGATCGGGCAGTACGTCGAACGTAACGCGCAGCGCTCGGTCGAGACGATAGATCTCATCCGCGCGATCGAAGACGCCACCGGGCGCAACCTGCGTGCGTTCTTCGATCAGTGGGTATTCCGCGGCGGCCACCCCGACCTCGAGGTGAGCGCGGCTTGGGATCCCAAACGCAAGGTCGCGACGGTCACGATCGATCAGCGTCAGGGCGTTGATGCAGAGCATCCGGCGTACGCGTTCGATGTCGACCTGGCGTTCGCGCCTCAGGCATCCACGCAGAACGAACGGCGCATCCGTCCGCGCGTCTCCCGCGCTCACGAGACGATTTCCGTGCCGCTCGACTTCGAACCAAAGCTCTTCCGTTTCGATCCCGGCGCCTTCGTGCTGGGTTCGGTAACCTATCGTCTCGGCGTGGACTTTGCCGTCGCGGCGCTGCAGGGCGACCCGAGCGTCGTCGCGCGGATCCGCGCCGCGCGCGAACTTGCCAAGGACGGCAGCCTCGCGGCGCGGGAGGCGATCGCGCAGGCCTTCGAGCGTCCCGCGTTCTGGGGAGTATTGGCCGAGACGGCCGCGGCGATCGGCGCGACGCGTGCGCCGTGGGCGCTCGACGTGCTCGTTCGCGCGCTCTCGCACGAGCATCCGAAGGTCGCGCGCGCCGCGGCCGCCGCGCTCGGGAACTTCCGCGATCCGAAGGCCGCTTCCGCGCTTTTAGAGACGGGACTTGGCCACGCGTCGTACTTCGTTCGCGCGGCGGCCCTCACGTCGCTGGGAAAGACCGGCGATCCGCGCGCCTTCGACGCGCTCTGCGGCGCGCTCGCGCAGCGTACTTGGAACGGCGTGGTCGAGAGCGGTGCCGTGCGAGGCCTCGCGGAACTCGCGCAGGCTCGCGCTCTAGCACCGATTCTCGACGCCGGACGCCCGGAGCGAAGCAGTGGCCTGCGCCGCGCCGCGACCGCCGCGCTCGCGCGCATCGGCTCGCTCGTGGAGGAGACGCGCACGCAGGCGGTCTTGGAGTTGGAACGCCGGCTCGACGACGCCGAGTACTTCGTCGTTGCCGATGCGGTGGCGGGAGCGGAAGCGCTCGGAGATCCGCGGACCGTGCCGGCGCTGCGCCGTCTTGCCGTCCAGGCCGTGGACGGCCGCCTGCGCCGCGAAGCGGCGGAAGCGGCCCTCGGAATCGAAAGGAGCGCGAAGGTTCCCGCCGCCGTCACGTCCATGCGCGACGACATCAACGAGCTACGTGAAGAGCAGCGCCGGATACAGGAGAAGATCGAGGCGCTCGCGCGGCCGTAGACGGCGAGCCTACGCGCTCGCCGTTCTCGTTGCCGCCGCGATCCTCGTCGCCGTTCTCATACGTCCGCACCGGCATCCCGCGCCGGCGCCGATCCTACCGGCGCTCAAACCGGCAGCACCGGCCGTGGTTCTCCCCGTCGCCGCTTGGACCGCCCCGGACCGCGGGCGCCTCGACCGCGAGCTGCGAGAAGCGTTCGCGCCGGCACTGGAGGGTGCGTCGCGCTGGAGTCTCGCCGTCGTTGCGGGCGACGGTACGCTCCTTTACGACCAGCGCGCGGGCCGCGCCGTCGTGCCGGCCTCGGTGCAGAAGCTCGTCGTGGCGGCCAGTTCGCTGGACTCGCTCGGGCCGGGCTACCGCTACCATACGATCCTGGCCGCTCGGGACGGCATCGCCGACGGCGGCCTGCTCGAGGGCAACCTCTGGCTCATCGGCTCGGGCGACCCGTCGCTGCAGTCCGACGATCTGCGGGCCGGCGCCGGGACGCTCGCGCGCGCCGGCCTGCGCCGGATCGGCGGGAGCGTCGTCGTGGACGCGACGGCCCTGCGCGGGCCGGGGCTGAACCCGCACTGGGCGCCGGACGACGACGGCCAAGACTACGCCGCTCCCGTGAGCGCGATCTCGGTGGACGAAGATACGGTGGAAACGCACGCGGTGGTAGGCGGCGTGGAGCAGACGTTCTGGGCCCCGATGCAGGACGTGGCGCGCGAAGTAGCGCTACTCATGCAGGGAATTCTCGCTCGACGAGGCATCGTGGCGGCGATGCCGCCGGCCGTTGCGGCCGCTCCGCTCGATACCGTCGTGCTGTGGGATCATCGGTCGGCGCCGCTGAAAGCGTTGATAGCGCATATGCTTTTCGTGTCGGATAACCATTACGCCGAACAGCTGTTGCGCACGTTAGGGGAGGAAGTAACCGGATTGTCCGACGACACCGGCGGGCTCGCTGCGGAGCGCGCGTTTCTCGAACGTACCGGCGTTCCGACGCCGGGATTGCGTTTGTACGACGGCAGCGGTCTGTCGCCCGACAACCGCGTGGCGGCGATCACCATCGCGCGGCTCTTGGCCGCCGACGAACCCTCGCTCTACCCGCTCCTCCCGCTGGGCGGTCGCCAAGGCACGCTTACGGATTACGATTTCACGACGGCACTGGGCCGCGTTCGCGCGAAGACCGGCCACCTCTCCGGGGTCAGCGCGCTCGCCGGATACGTCACGACCATGCATAGCGGGCGCGTCGCGTTCGCGTTCATGATAGATGGTTCGCCCGGAAATCCCGACGCGGCGATCGTACGCGCCGCAGATCGGCTGGCGGCCTTCTAGGATGTTCGACGAAACGCTCCTCTCCCGCCTGATCGGGCGCGCTCTGCAGCACGGCGGGGACTTTGCCGACGTATTCTGCGAGCGGCGCAGCACCGTCTCGTTCCGCTTGCAGGACGGACGCGTGCACGACGCTTCCTACGGCGTTACGCTCGGCGTCGGCGTACGCGTGATCGTCGGCGAGTCGGCCGGCTACGCATCGTCGGACGATTTGAGCGACGAAGCGCTGCTGCAGGCCGCGCAGGCCGCCTCGCTCATCGCCCGCACCTCGCCGAACGGCTCCGTGCGCGCCACCGAGCTGCATCGCTCGCACGCCGCGCCCTTCTACGACGAGAAGCGCACCGCGCACGCCGATGCGGCACGCTACGCGGCGCTGCTCGATCGCGCGGACGCCGCGGCTCGCCGCTACGACCCGCGCGTGATCGCGGTGAACGGCCAAGTGATTGACGAGATCCAAGAGGTCTGGATCGCCACGAGCGAGGGAAGCTTCGTGCGCGATTGCCGGCCGCTCGTAACGATGGGCATTCAAGCGGTCGCGAGCGACAACAAGGAACGGGGTCAAGGCTACCTCGGCGATGGCGGCCGCACGTCCATAGACTACTTCGAGCGCGAAACGCCCGAGGCGCTCGCCCGCGATGCGGCGCGGATCGCTACCGTTAATCTGAGCGCCTCTCCCGCCCCGGCCGGCGAGATGGAGATGATCGTAGGCGCCGGCGGCGGCGGCGTGCTGCTTCACGAGGCGGTCGGGCACGGCCTCGAGAGCGATTTCAACCGCCGGGGCACCTCGCTCTACAGCGGGCGCGTCGGCGAACGCGTCGCAAGCGAACTCGTTACGATCTTCGACGACGGCAATCTGCCCGAAGAGCGCGGCAGCCTGACGGTTGACGACGAAGGGGTGCCCGGGCAGCACAAGGTGCTGGTGGAGAAGGGCGTGCTTCGCGGATACATGCAGGACGTGCTGAACTCGCGGCTGATGGGCACGCATCCGACCGGGAGCGGCCGCCGGCAGTCGTTCCGTTTTCCTCCGCAGCCGCGCATGTGCAACACGTACATGCCCAACGGCGAGGCCTCGGTCGAAGAGATCATCGCCTCCACGCGCCGAGGGATCTACGCTAAATCGTTCGCCGGCGGGCAGGTCGAGATCAGCAAGGGCGACTTCGTCTTTATGGTCGGCGAAGGCTACTTGGTCGAGAACGGAAAGATCGCCGGACCGGTGCGCAACGCGACGATCGTCGGCAACGGGCCCGACGCGATGATGAAGGTCGTGGCCGTGGGTAACGACAGCCGCCTCGCGCGCCGCCACTACACCTGCGGAAAGGGCGGCCAGTACGTTCCGGTCGGCGTCGGTATGCCGACGGTGAAGATATCTTCGATCACGGTGGGCGGCACGCAGCATGGATGAAGCGGCCGCAATCGAGTTGGCGCGCGAAGCGGTAGCGGTGGCGCGCGAGAAGGGTGCCGACGGCGCCGAGGCCTCGCTCTCGATCGCGCGGCGTTTTCACGCCGAAGCGAGGGAGAACGCGGTCGCCAAGCTCGAGGATTCCACCGCCAAGAGTCTGTACGTACGCGTCTTTCGCGACGGTCGCAAGGCGACGCTCACGACCTCCGATTTCTCGCCGGAGGGCATGCGGGAGGCGGCCGCGCGCGCGGTCGCGCAGACGGCGTACGTGGCCACCGACGAGTACGCGGGCTTGCCCGACGAGCTCTTCGACGGAACCGTGCAGCTCGGGCTGCACGATCCGCAGGTCCCCGCGCGCGACCTCGGCGATAAGGTCGAGGATGCGCTCGCGCTCGAACGCCTGATCCGCCAAGCGGATCCGCGCGTCGTCAACTCCAGCGGCTCTCACTACACGGATGCCGTCGCGGTCACGGCGATCGCGAACTCCAGCGGTTTCGCCGCAGCCTACTCGTGGACGCGCGTGGGGCGCTCGACCGGACCCGTAGCGCTGGACGGCGAGGTCAAGCGCATCGCCCACTACGGCACGGCATCGCGCTACCTCGGCGAGCTCGAGGCGCCCGAAGCGGTTGCCGGGACGGCCGTGCGCCGCGCGGTGGACCTGTTCGGCGCTCGCAAGCCGCCCACGATGCGCGTACCGGTCATCTTCGAACGCGACGTGGCCGCCTCGATCGTGGACGACGTCTTCGCCGCGGTATCCGGAGCGAACGTCGCGGTCGGCAACTCCTGGCTGACCGGGAGCCTGGGTCATCGCGTCGGCAGCGAGCTGGTTACGATCGTGGACGACGGGCGGCTGCACGCTCAGCTGGGCAGCGCGCCGTTCGACGGCGAGGGCGTAGCCACGCGGCGCACCCCCGTCTTCGAGGCGGGCATGCTGCGCACGTTCCTCTTCGATACGTACTACGCGCGTAAGATGGGCGCCGCGACGACCGGCAACTCGACCGGCGGCGGCGTGGGGCCGACGAACTTCTATCTCGAAGCGGGCAGGATGTCGCTCCAGGAACTCATCGCTGCCACCCCGCGCGGGGTGCTCGTGCTCGACACGATCGGCTTCGCGACGGAGCACGCGTCGGGAACGTACAGCCGCGGCGCGCGCGGCTTCTATATCGAAGGCGGGGAGTTGGCCTATCCCATTGACGAGTTCACGGTCGCCGGACAGTACGCCGAAATGCTCGCCGGCATTGACGGAATCGCGAACGACCTGCGCTTCGACGGTGCGGTCGTCTCGCCGTCGTTCCGCGTCGCCGAGATGACGGTAAGTGGCAATTAGCCTGCAGCTCGTCCTGCGCATCGAGATGCCGAACGAACCCGGCGCCTTCGGCCTGTTGGCAAACTGCATCGGCGACGCGGGCGGGGCCATCGGAGCCGTGGACATGCACAGCGTCGCGAAGGCGCGCGTCGTTCGCGACGTCACGATCGGCGTGCCCTCGGAGGCAGTCGCCAACGACGTCCGCCGCGCGGTCGAGGCGATCGAAGGCGCGCGCGTCGTCTTTGCCGCCGACTCCACCTTCCTGGCGCACATCGGCGGGAAGATACGGATAGACTCGAAGATACAAATCAAGAGCCGGCAGGATCTTTCCACCGTCTACACGCCCGGCGTCGCGCGCGTCTCCATGGCGATCGCCGCGGATCCCGCCAAAGCCTTTCAACTCACGATCAAGCGGAACACGGTCGCCGTCGTTACCGACGGGACCGCCGTGCTCGGCCTCGGCGACATCGGCCCGCTAGGCGCGCTTCCGGTCATGGAAGGCAAGGCGATGCTCTTCAAGCAGTTTGCCGACATCGATGCCTTTCCGATCTGCCTCGATACGAAAGACGTGGACGAGATCGTCGAGACCGTGATCCGTATCGCGCCGGTATTCGGGGGCATCAACCTCGAGGATATCAGCGCGCCGCGCTGCTTCGAGGTGGAAAACCGCCTGATCGAGGCGCTCGATATTCCCGTCATGCACGACGACCAGCACGGCACCGCCGTGGTCATCCTCGCGGCGCTCATCAACGCCGCCCGCGTGGTGGACAAGCCGATCTCCGATCTGCAGGTAGTCGTCTCCGGGAGCGGCGCGGCGGGAACCGCCACGATCAAGATGCTGCTGGGGGCCGGCGTGCGCGACGTCATTCCGGTGGATCGCAGCGGTGCCTTGAATCGCACCGACCGGTATGAGAATCCGCACTGGCGCTGGCTGGCGGAGCACTGCAACCGCGAGAACCGCCGCGGTCTGCTCCACGACGTGCTCGAAGGCGCGGACGTATTCATCGGCGTTTCGGCGCCGGGAATCCTACGTCCCGAGCACATCGCGCGCATGGCGCGGGATCCGATCGTCTTCGCGATGGCCAATCCGACTCCGGAGATCATGCCGGACGTCGCCGCGCCGGTCGCCGCCGTCGTGGCTACCGGGCGCTCCGACTTTCCGAATCAGGTGAACAACCTGCTCTCGTTCCCCGGCATCTTCCGAGGCGCGCTCGACGTGCGCGCGCGACGAATCACCGAGCGCATGAAACTGGCCGCAGCGTACGCAATCGCCGAGACGGTGAGCGAGACCGAGCGCAGCCCCGAGTACGTGATTCCCAGCGTCTTCGATACGCGCGTCGTAGACGCCGTCGCCAAGGCCGTCGCGGCGGCAGCGATCGAAGACGGGGTCGCGCGACGTACGCTCGTCAAGAACGAAGCCGACGATATCCCCCAGAACCTCTAGCCGACTCGCTCCGTCAGGGAGGCGTTTTCCAGGCGAACGCGCCAGGCGAGCAGCGCGGCGTTGAGGATGGAGAACGCGATCGCAATCCATATAGCGCCGAACGCGAGCGGAAGCACGGCGATCTCGCCGCAGACGACTACGTAGTTGGGGTGCCGCAGAAAGCGATACGGCCCCGTACGCACGAGCGGCTCGCCGGGAACCGCGATCACGCGCGTCGTCCAGTACGGCCCCAGCGACGCGATCGTCCACAGGCGCAGCCCCTGCAGCAGCGCGTAGAGGCCGAGCAGCCACCAGTTCGGCACGGCGTCGCGCGGGACGAATAACAGCATGGCGGCCAGCCACGCCGAGTGCAGCGCGATGAAGAAGGGATACTGCGCCGCGCCGATCTCGATGCCGCCCCGCGCGCGCAAGCGCTCCGTAGTGCGCCGCGCGTAGAGGAGTTCTGCGACGCGCTGGAGCGCGACGAGCCCTAGAACGATCCAGAAAATGCTCGTCGCGGCCGCCTTTCTTTAGCGGGCTCGGTCGTCTTCGAGCAGCGTGAACCCGGCCGTAAAGCCGGGGCCCAGGGCGCTCACGAGCGCGCGCTTCCAAGGCGGCGCGCCGTTCGTCGCGCGCTGCAGCACGAACATCACGGTAGCCGCCGACATGTTGCCGTACTCGCGTAAGACGTCGCGCTCGCTCTGCAGGCGCCCGTCTTCGAGGCCGTAGGCGCTCTCGAGCGCGGTGATGACTTTCGCACCGCCGGGATGACAGATAAACCGGTCAACGTCGGCCAAACGCAGTCCGCGCCCTTCGAGAAACGCGCGTGCGGCTTCGCGCAGCCGCGTGGTTACCAGATCGGGGATGTCGCGCGAAAAGACCGCTTTCAGACCGTCGGTCGTGACGTCCCAACCCATCACGTCGAGCGTCTGCGGCCAGGTGTACTCGCCGGCGGCGACCACCGCGGGGCCGTCGCCTTCGGTGGAGAGCAACGCCGCGGCCGCTCCATCGCCGAAGAGCGCGGTCGCCACGATGTTGCTCTTCGAGAAGTCGTCGCGTCGGAAACAGAGCGCGCAGAGCTCGACCACCAGGAAGAGCACGAGCGATCCGGGCTGGGCCTGCGCCATCGTCGCCGCGCGGGCCAGGCCGATCGCGCCGCCGGCGCAGCCCAAGCCGAAGATCGGCAGGCGAGAGGCCGTCGGCGCAAGGCGCATCCGCTCCACGAGCAGCGCATCCAGGCTCGGCGTCGCGATGCCGGTCGTCGAGACGGTAACGAGCGCCGCGACGTCCTCCGCTCGGCGGCCCGCGGCCTCGAGCGCCCGGCGTGCGGCCTGCTCGAGCAGATCCAATGCCGAATCCAGGTAGACCCGATTGCGCTCCGGCCAGTCGTGGAGTTCTTCGTACCACTCGATCGGCACGCTGGAGTAGCGGCAGTCTATGCCCGTATTGCCGAACGTGGGAAGCAAGCGAACGATCTCGCGGGAGCGAGGCCCGAGCGCCAATTCGATGCGGCGCATGACCTCGGCTTGACCTAGGGCATATGGCGGCACGGCCGTGGCGACGGCGAGAACGCGCGCGGGGCTCATAGCCAGAGCTTCCGCCTTCCCGGCAGGGTACCCGTGCCCGGCATGCTAATGCCCTACCTCCCGTGTTCTTACGAGTATTCCTGGCGGCGGCATTTGCCGTCGCTCTGTTGGGTGCGGCCGGTCCCGCGCCGCTGATCGTCTACTCGGCGCCTGCCGGGACCCGGCCCGCCGGGGCGGACCGTCTGCGGCCGACCGATGCCATTCTACCCAACGGACGCATATCGGCACCCGCCGGTCTGAGCATCTTTGCCGGCACCAACCCCCTGGGCCTGGCTCTGTCGCCGGACGGCCGCTTTGCGATCGTCTCGAACGGCGGCGCCGGCGGCAGCCTCGGCTCGCAGCCTGCGCTCCAAGGTCTGCTCGGCGGCGCTTGCCTCGTCGTCGTAGACGCGCGGCGCATGACCGTCGCATCGGTCTATCAAGACCCCGCCGCGGCATTTTTCATGGGTGTGGCGACGGTCCGCGATCCGGGCAACGCCTCGGGCACGCTCGTGCTCGCCTCCGACGTCGCGCAAGGAACGCTCCAGGTCTTCACGCTCGATACGGACGGACACCTAGCCCCACAGGCGCCGGTCGTCCTTGCGCCGGTCCCGCGCAAAGCCTTCCCCGCGCAGATCGCCGTTTCGCCCGACGGCCTTACGGCGTACGTGGCGGACAATCTCGCTAATACGGTTGCGGCGGTGGATCTGCGCTCGCGGCGCGTCGTTCGCACGATGGCGGTCGGCGACTTTCCGCTCTACCTCGCGGCCGGGGGCGCCAGTCTCGTGGCCAGCGGCGGCGGTCTCTCGACGTACTCGCCGCTCGATCCGCCCGCGCGCGCTCCTCGATTCGCCGCGCCCTCGTTCGATCCGTCCACGTCGTCCTCGCTAACGGTATTCGATCTCTCCGCGCAAGACGGGGCCTCGTCGGTCGTGCCGCTCGATCCCGCGCCCGACGGGGCGCAGAACGTCGGAGGCGCCGCCCCCGGCGCGACGCTCGTTGACCGCACCGGGCGTTTTGCCTACGTCGCGCTTTCGAACGTCGATCGCGTCGCCGTCGTCTCGCTCGCCGGTACGCCGCGCGTGGTGCGCGGTCTCGACCTGCGGCTCTATCCGGGTGCACCCTACGGCGCGCAGCCCAGCGCCCAGGCGCTCAGCCCCGACGGCAAGCGTCTCTACGTTGCGCTGGCCGGTCTCGACGCGGTCGCCGTGCTCGATGCGGTGCGGCCGACGCGCTACCGGTACGGCCTCATTCCGACGGGCTGGTATCCGATCGCGCTAAAGCTCTCCCCGGACGGGCGATACCTGTACGTCGCATGCGCGAAGGGCGTGGACGGGTGGGGGCTTCTGCAGCGCGTGGACCTCAAACACACCTCGCTCGTGAAGGCAACGCTCGCGACGCTGCGCTACAATCGTATGCCCGCGCGAGGAGCGTACGACGCGGTCGTGCCGCCGCTGCGCTCGCAGCGACGCAGCGAAGCGATAAACCACGTCGTCTACATCGCTCTGGACACCGAAGGATACGACGCGATGCTCGGCGATTTGAAGGACGACGCCGGCAATCCGCATGGAAACGGCGATCCCTCCGCCGCGCGCTACCCCGAGGAGGTCACGCCGAATCTGCACGCGTTGGCGCGGGCGTACGCGCTGGCGGACAACTTCTACGCCTCCGACGTTGACCCGCGGATCGCCAAGCAGTTCTCGACGGCAGCCGGGGCGACGCTCTACCAAGACTTCGTCGCCGCGGCCGGATCGGCGCGCGCTCCGATGAACGCCGAAGGAGACGATCCGGAAGACTACGGGCGAGCCGGCTACCTGTTTAACGCGCTCGCGCGCGCCGGCTTAACGTTCCGCGAGTACGGCGCCCTGCTGCGCGTCTCGGGTTTCGATGCCGGGCTCTATCGTTTGAACGTGCCCGCGCTCGCCGCGCTCGAGGGGAACGTAGACCTCAACTACGCGGCCCCGAATCCGAAGATCGGGGACGCGGCGCGCGCCGCGGAGTTCCTCCGCGACATGCAGCGCTACGTGCAGGCCGACGCCGTGCCGAGCTTTACGTACGTGCGCCTGCCGGCCGGTCCCGGCATCGCGGGCGCGCAGGACGCGGATCGTGCGCTCGGCCAGATCGTCCAGTACCTTTCGCACACGCCGCATTGGAGCTCCACCGCGATTTTCATCGCGCCCGACGGCCTGCAGCCAAGCTACGATCACGTGAACCCGCTGCGCAGCTACGCCATCGTCGTCTCCCCCCTGGCGCGTCGCGGCTTCGTCGGGAGCCAGAATCTGGGTGCCGCGGGTCTCGTCAAAACGGAGGAGGAAATATTCGGCCTTCCGCCGTTAACGTTGAACGACTTGCTCGCATCGGATATGGCCGCATTCTTCACCGACGCACCGGTCCCGGAACCGTACCAGGCGCGATGAGCACTCACGCGCCTTTGCGTATCGGTTCCACGCTGACCGGTAAGCCCGCCGGTTCGCTGCGGAGCGCCGTCGTCGTGAAGCCCAGCCGCTTCATCGAAGAAGGCAAGGCGCTCCCAGGCGAGCCGGGTGCGATCTACACCCGCGCGCTCGAACAGCACGCGATACTCTGTTCGACGCTGCAAACGTTCGGCGTCGAGACGATCGAACTGCAGGCGCGCGGAAACGACCCGCTCGAGCCCGCGGCCGGCGACGTCGCGGTAGCGTTCTCCGACGGCGTGGTGCTCATGCGCCCAACCTCGATGACGCGCCGCGGCGATCCGGACCTGCTCGCGGCCGAGTTCGGACGATTGGGCGTGCCGGTTGCCGGTCACATCTCCGCTCCGGGCCTCTTGGACGGCAACGACGTGCTCTTGGCCCGAGATACCGCGTTCGTCGGCGTGGGCCGGCGAGGGAACGAGTTAGGGCGCGCCGAGTTCGGCAAGCTCGCGCGCGATCGCGGTCTGCGCGTCGTCGAGGTTCCTCTGGCCGACGGCGTGCCGGCCCTGCGCGCCGTCGCCGGCGTGCTCGCGGACGATACGATCCTCTTGGCCGCCGACAAGACGGATCCGCAGGCGTTTTCCACGTTTCGCACGGTCGTGGTCGAGCGCGGCGAAGAGTACGCCGCGGGCGTCCTGTGTTTGAGCGAGCGCCACGTCCTGGCCAACTTGCGCTACCGCACCTCGCTCTCGAGGATGCGCCGCGCGCACGTCACCGTCGAGGCGATAGATCTCTACGATTTCGGAAAGATCGGCCTAACGCCCGCGATGCTCGTACTCGCGCTGCAGCGCGACTAGAGCGCAACGCGCGTGACGCGGATAGCCGTCCTTTCGGATCTTCACGGAAACCTCGCGGCGCTCGACGCCTGCTTGGCCGATCTTGGGGGTCAGGGCGGCGCCGACGAAATCGTCGTCGCGGGCGACATGTGCGTGGACGGCCCAAAACCGAAGAAGGTCTTGCAGCGGCTCGAGGAGGTCGGTGCGCGTTGCGTTCGCGGCAATACGGAACGATATCTCTACGAGGAAGGCGGCACCAAGGCTTTCTCTCCCAAGGATGCCGCGCAGATCGCATGGACGCGGCGTGAGATCGGAGAGCGCTGGGTCTCCTGGTTATCCGAACTTCCGTTCGCGCTGCGGATCGGAGAGGAAAACAACGAACTGCTCATCGTCCACGCCAACCCGGTCAACGACGAGGAGCATCTCTGGCCGGACGCCGAGCACGAACTCCTGGCGCGCCTGATCGGGGACGAGCGCGCCGCCGCCATCGCCTTCGGGCACCTGCACCTGCCCTACGTGCGGGTCTGGCAGGGGCGGATGCTCGTCAACGTCGCGTCGGCCGGCCTCCCCAAGGACGGCGACCCCCGCGCTTGCTACGCGATCTTCACCGAGCGCGACGGCGGCTGGCAGGTCAAGCACCGCCGCGTGCCCTTCGACGTGAAGAAAGTTGCAACCCAACTCGCCGATTGCGGGATTCCGGAGAGTGCAGAACTCATCGCCACGCTTCGCCGCCATCGGTACAAACGATTAAAGAACCTGATACCCTAGCCGCGCCCCGCGGGCCGAGCCCAGCCGTAGAAGTTGACGGCCTCGTCAAGCGCTACGGCGCGTTCGTCGCGGTTGACGGCATCTCGCTGCGCGTGGAAGACGGAGACTTCTACGGATTCCTCGGGCCCAACGGGGCAGGCAAGACGACCACGATCAACGCGATCGTAGGCTTGGCGCGTAAGAACGGCGGCTCCATTCGGATCTTCGGCTACGACGTAGACCGCGAGTGGCGCCAGGCGCGGCGCCTCATCGGGCTCTCGCCGCAAGAGTTCAACTTCGACCGATACCTCTCGATTCGCGACGTGCTGCTCTTCGCGGCCGGATACTATGGCCTGCGCGGCAAGGATATCGCCGATCGGGCCGACGCGCTGCTTGCGCGCTTCGGCTTGACCTCGCACTCGCACCTCGAGTACACGAAGCTTTCGGGCGGCCAAAAACGCCGGCTTTCGCTCGCTCGCGCGCTCATACACGAGCCCAAGCTTCTGATACTCGACGAGCCGACCGCCGGGGTTGACGTCGAACTGCGTTTGGAGCTGTGGGACTGGCTGCGCGCCCTCAATGCAGAGGGCCTGACCATTTTTCTGACCACGCATTACCTGGAGGAAGCCGAAGAACTCTGCCGGCGCATCGCGATCGTCCGGGCGGGCCGCATCGTTGCCGAGAAGCCCACGCAGGAGCTGCTCTTGGACGGCGCGTCGCTGCAGGACATCTTTTTGGAGTTGACCAGAAATTAACGCGCTCGGACTTTGGACGCTCGTCAAACGAGAGATCGTGCGCAGCCTCAAGATCATCAATCAGGTGATCTGGCCGCCGATCATTACGACGCTGCTCTACGTCTTCGTCTTCGGCCTGGCGTTAGGCAGCCGGATCCCGGTCGTGCAGGGCGTTTCGTACGCACAGTTCCTCATTCCGGGGCTAATCATGCTCCAGGTGATCGACTCGTCCTACGGCGAGTGCTCGAGTTCGCTGTTCCAGGGTCGCTTCATGAACTCGATTCAGGAGCTGCTCATCGCGCCGATGTCCGCGGGCGAGATCGTCGCCGGCTACATCGTGGGAAGTCTCGCTCGCGCCTTTCTCATCGCGGGTCTCATCACGCTCCTGGGCGTCTTTTTGGTCCACACGGCGCCGCGCGACTGGGCGCTCTACGTTCTCGTGATCGCCCTCGTCTCGGTGCTGTTCTCCGCGCTGGGATTGATCTTCGGGCTGGTCGCCGACAAATTCGATCACATCGCGATCCTCACGACCTTCGTGATCACGCCGCTCACCTTCGTAGGCGGCGTCTTCACCGATGCGAAAATGCTGCCGCCCGCATTGCGGGACTTCGAGCTCTTCAACCCGATTTTCTACACGATAGACGCATTCCGCAGCACCTACACCGGCGAGAGTTACCTTTCGCCGGCGTTCTCGGTCACGATGGTCGCGCTGCTGGCCGTCGTCGCTTTGGCGGTAGTCCTGCGGATGGTATCGCTCGGCTACAAGCTGCGCAGTTAGCCGCGCCGGAAGAAGGGGTTGTGCTCTCGGGCCAGCGCGACCGTCGTAGGCGGCCCGTGGCCGGGCATGAGGAGCGTTGCGCCCTCTAAGGAGAAGATTTTTTCGTCCACGCTGCGGAGGATGTCGGCGTACGTGCTGGCATCTCCGAACGCGCCGCCCACGCTGCCCGCGAAGAGCGTGTCGCCGGTAAAGAGCACTCCCGTCGGACCGGAGCGCGAGCGGTACAGAAAGCACGAGGATCCATCGGTGTGGCCGGGCGTGTGCAGCATGAGCACGTCGCCGCCGGCGAACGGCAGGGACTCGCCGTCGCGAACGGGCATCGCGCCGCCGGCTAACGGGCCGATCGCGCTCGCATCGAGCCCGTGCATGACGATCTGCGCCTGCGGATACTCGCGCGCGACCGCGCCCGCGGCGTCGCAATGGTCGGCGTGCTTGTGCGTGATGAGGATGTAGCGCAGGCCGTAGCCGCCCTCCCGCAGCACGCGCAAGAGCGCCTCCGGCGCACCTGCCGGATCCACGAGCGCGGCCTCGCGCCCGCCGTCCGTGAAGAAGACGTATCCGTTGCTGGGATGCGGGCGCTGCGCGTGGCGGCGTACGTCATCGCGTTCGATCGGCGGCGGGTACCAGCGCTCCTCGGCGCTCTCGGCCAGCTTCGCGCCATCCAGATCCAGCGCGGCCGCGAGCGCGTGCGTCTGTGCCTCACCGGCCGTGCCGTCGTCCTTCAGCCAGGCGGCGATCCGGTTCTCGGGAATGCCGGTCGCCGCGGCCAGGGCGGCGCCGCTCGTGCCGGTGCCGCGCATCGCTTTTCGGAGGATGTCGCCGAACGTGTCTTCCAGCGGCAGGCGCGTTTCGCTCATGCCGCGGGCCTTCGACGGAGTGCGCCGCCGGCGCTGCAACCGGGACGGGACGGCGCATAGTCGAAGCGACTGCAGCAATGGAACGCGTCATCATCATCGGTTCGGGTCCGGCGGGCCTGACCGCCGCTATTTACGCCGCTCGGGCGAATCTTCGTCCGCTCGTTCTCGCCGGCGGCCTCTACGGCGGCCAGCTTATGCTTACGACCGAGGTCGAGAACTACCCGGGCTTCCCCGAGGGCATCATGGGGCCGGATCTCATGATGCGGCTGCGCGAGCAGGCCGAGCGTTTCGGGGCGCGCGTCGAGAACGCAGACGTCACCTCGGTGGACTTCGCGAAGAGCCCGCTCGTCGTGCGAACGCTCGAGGAAGAGTACGAGGCCGCCACGGTCATCGCGGCCACCGGCGCCAGCGCGCGCTGGCTCGGCGTACCGGGCGAAGAGCGCCTGCGCGGACGCGGCGTCTCGAGCTGCGCGACCTGCGACGGCGCCTTCTTTCGCGACAAGCGCATCGCGGTCGTCGGCGGCGGCGACTCGGCCGTGGAGGAGGCGCTGTTCTTGACGCGCTTCGGCAAGCGGGTAACGATCGTGCACCGCCGGGACAAGCTGCGTGCGAGTAAGATCATGGCCGAGCGCGCCCACGCCAACGAGAAGATGGACTTCATCTGGAACGGCGTCGTCGAGGAAGTATACGGAGAGACGCACGTGACGGGGCTTCGGCTGCACAACGTCGCCGACGGCAGCACGTTCGACCTCGAGACCGACGCGCTCTTCGTCGCGATCGGGCACACGCCGAACACCGGCATCTTCCGGTCGGCGCTCGATCTCGACGAGAACGGCTACATCGCCTCGCCCGACGGCGTGCATACGAACGTCGAAGGCGTCTTCGTCGCCGGCGACGTGAACGATACGCGCTATCGCCAGGCGATCACCGCTGCGGGAGCGGGGTGCCGCGCCGCGATGGACGCGGAGAAGTATCTCGAGGCGATGGAGTTCAGAGCAGATTCGCTAGCGCGCCGGTGAGCTCCGGAAAGGCGAAGCGATAGCCCAGTTCCTGCGAGCGCGCCGGCAGGACCCGTTGCCCCTGCAGCAGCATGTCGGCGCCCTCGCCGAGCATCGCTCGCAGCGCGAAGGTGGGAACCGGCAGAAGCGTCGGCCGATGGAGCGCGCGTCCGAGCGCGTGCGTGAACTGCGCGTTCGTAACCGGGTTGGGCGCGCAGGCGTTCAGCGGTCCCTCGGCCCCATCGAGCGCGAGGAGATAGACTCCGACGACGTCGTCCGCGTGCACCCAGGAGAACCACTGACGGCCGCTGCCCACGATTCCGCCCGCCCCCATCCGGAACGGCGGGAGAAGTTTGGCGAGCGCGCCCCCGTCGGCGCCGAGCGCGACGCCCGTGCGAACGATAGCGACGCGCATGCCTAGGCCGGCCGCCTGCCGCGCCTCGCGTTCCCAGCCGATGCAAACGCGCGCGAGGAAATCGTCGCCCGGCGCGCTCGTCTCGTCGAACGTCGCGCTCTCGCTCGTCCCGTAGTATCCGATCGCGGAGGCGCTTACGTAGGCCCGCGCGTGGAACGTGCGGCGCGCGAGCGCCTCGAGGAAGCGCCGCGGCGCCTCGACCCGGCTGCTCTCGATGCGCAGCTTGACGTTCTCGTCCCAGTGCTGCGCGAGCGGTTCGCCGGCGAGATTCACGATCGCGTCGCACTGCGCCGCCGCGGCTGCGGCCGCCTCGGGATCGCGCAGCGAGGCGGCGACCACGTCGTCTCCCCGAGCGCGGAGCGCCCGCTCGAGCCGGCGCCCGATGAAGCCGGTGGCCCCGAGCAGCAGCACGTTCATGCGCCTACAGACCCCCCACGAAGCGCCCGGGATTCAAGGTGCGGTTCGGATCGAAACGCAGCTTGAGGGCCCGCATGCGCTCGATCGCCGGGGGCGGCTCGCCCCAAGCCCGCAGCGTGCCGCGGGCGGCGTTGGCAATGGCGACGACCTGCGCGTGCGGTTCGATCGCGTGCAGCGCGTCGTCGAAGATCTCGATCTTTGCCGAGAGACCCGCAACCCTCGCATCGCGCACGCGTAGCACGACGTCGCCGTTGATCGCATCCACGATCGAATCGGCGCGCAGCTCGAACCGGCCGGCTAGCGCGCGCGAAGCCAATGCGCGTTCCACGGCCTGCGAGGCGAGCGGGTAGAAGCGGTAGGTTGCCGAGCGCTGGCCCAGGCACGCGACGTACGCATCCACCACGCGCTCGAACCCTTCGCGCGCGCCCGCGTCGAGTACGTTCGTTTCGGGAACGCCGGCGCGGCCGAGGGCCGAGCGCAGCTCCCGCGTAGCGCGCTCGAGCAGAGCATCGCTGCCCTCGAGCAGAACGAGAACGCGTCCTTCCGGGCCGTCCTCGCCGTCAATTTCGTGGCGGAATCCCTCCACCCAAAACGCGGCGGCGGGACGGACCTGCAGAGCGGACAACTGCGCGCACGCGCGCGAGCGCGTTCCTTCGGGCAGCCGCGCCAGAAAGAGGCGCGAGTGCGCGGGCGCCGCGCTCGTCTTGAAGTTGGCCCGAACGAGCACGCCGAGCGTGCCGAAGGAGCCGGCGTAGAGACGGCTCATGTCGTAACCGGCGACGTTCTTGACGACCATGCCGCCGGCGCGCGCGATCGTGCCGTCGGCCAGGACGATCGTCGTGCCGAGAAGGCAGTCGCGCGGACGGCCGTGCAGGTGCCTGCGAGGCCCTAGCCAGCCTGCGGCGAGCGTGCCCCCGACCGTTGCGTAGGCTGGGCGCGGCGCGTCGAACGGAATGAAGCGGCCTTGCCCGGCAAGCAGCGACGTCACGTCGGCGAGCGGAGTACCGGCCGGAACCCCGATCGTGAGATCGGCGATCTCGTTGGCGACGATGCCGCGCAAGGCGGTCGTGACCAGGGTTACGTCCGCGCGCTCGGGCGGCAGCCCCGCGCCCGCGAGCGTGTTGCCGCCGACGATGACGACTTTCTTACCGCCGGCGTCGCAGTGCGCGAGCAGCTCGGAGACCTCTTCGGCGCTCTTCGGCGCTACGCGCTGCGCGGCGTCGCTCATGCCGGGCGTACCTCCGGGCACTGCGCGCTGCTCGGAAAGATTTTATCCGGGTTGAGCGCGCGTGATGGATCGAAGACGTCGCGCACTCGCGCCATCGTTGCGAGGTCTGCGGTCGAGTAGACGCGCGTCATCGCGTCTCGCTTTTCCCATCCGATGCCGTGTTCGCCGCTGATCGTGCCGCCTAGGTCCACCGCCGACTGCAGGATGGCGTTCCCAGTCTCGACGACCGCCGCTATCTGCTTGGGGTCGCGCTTGTCGTACATGAGCAGCGGATGCAGGTTGCCGTCGCCGGCGTGGAAGACGTTGCCGACCACGATGCGATGCTCGCGCGCCGCCGCGCCGACGGCGCGCAGCGCCTGGGGAAGCCGGCTGCGCGGCACGCAGACGTCCTGCGTGTAGTAGTTTGGGGCGATGCGTCCCGTCGCACCGGCCGCGCCTTTGCGTCCGGCCCAGAGCACGTCGCGTTCGGCCCGCGAGCGCGCGCTGCGCCACGAACGGGCGCCGTGCGTCTGCACGATCGCATGAATCGCGCTTTCGTAGGCGTCCATGTCGTCTTCGAAACCGGCGCTCTCGACGAGGAGGCAGGCGGCTGCGTCGGTCGGATATCCGGCGCGGAAGGCGGCTTCGACGGCCTGCGTTATGACCGCGTCCATCATCTCCAGCGCGGTCGGTACGATGCCCGCGCTCACGATGGCCGAGACCGCTTCGGAGGCGGCCTCCATCTCGTCGAAGGCGACCACCCAGACGCGCACCGCCTCGGGGATCTCGAGCAGGCGGAGCCAGGCGGCGGTCACGATGCCCAGCGTCCCCTCGCTGCCCACGAGCGCCGCGGTGAGGTCGTACCCCGCATCGTCAACGTTCGTCACGAAGACCTCGCCGCGGTCGTCCACCACTTCGAGGCCGAGCACGTGGTTGACGGTCGTCCCGTACGAGAGGCAGTGCGGACCGCCGGCGTTTGTCGCGACGTTTCCGCCGATCGTGGCCGTGCGCTGCGAAGACGGATCGGGCGCGTAAAAGAGTCCGCTGGATGCGGCGTATCGCGAAACGTCGAGGTTGACCGCGCCCGACTGCACGTGTATGCGGCGGTTCGCCGCGTCCAGCTCGAGGATGCGGTTCATCCGCGCGAACGAGACGACGATGCCGCCGGCCGCAGGAACCGCGCCGCCGCACAGCCCGGTACCGGCCCCCCGCGCGACGATCGGCTCGCCGCATTCGCGCGCGATCCGTACGACGGCGCACACGTCGCGAGTCGTCTGCGGCAGTACGACCGCCGATGGCAACGGGCCGTCGGTGTAGGCGTCGAACGCATAGACCGAGAGGTCCTCGGCGCTGGTCTTGACCGCGTCCTCGCCGATCGCTTCGACGAGCCGTTCGCGCAGCACGTTTACCGAATTAGCTCGCAGAACTTGGAGAGTTCGACGTTCCCGCCCGAGACGATCGCGACGATCGGCTCGGTATCGGCGGTGCGTTCGAGTGCGGCCGCCACCGCGAGCGCGCCCGCGCCCTCGGCGATCACGCGAGAGCGCTCTGCGAGCAGGCGCATCGCCTGCCGCGTTTGCTCGAGCGTCGCGACGAGCGAGCCGTCCACTACGCGGCGCATGCGTTCCCACATCCGAGGGAACGCGCTCTTGCCGCCCGCGCCGTCAACGAAGCTTGCCTGCCACGGCTCGAACGTCGAAGCGGCGCCGCGCTCGAAGGAGAGCGCGACCGGCGCCGCCGTCTCCGGCTCGGCGCCGAAGATGCGCACGCCGGGCTTGTGTGCGCGAATCGCCGACGCAACCCCGGTGACGAGCCCGCCTCCGCCGATCGCGGCGACGACCGTTCCTACATCGGGCAGGTCCTCGAGGATCTCCAGCCCCATCGTCGCGTTTCCGGCGATGAAGTCGTCGTCGTCGAACGGGTGCACGAACGTGCCCTCGACGCCCGGATAGGTGCGCTGCTCGAGCGCAGCCCAGCAGGCATCGTACGAGGCCTTTACTACCCGCGCGCCGAGCGCGCTCATGCGCGCGAGCTTCGTCTCCGGCGCCGTTTCGATCGCTACGACGGTGCAGGGTACGCCCGCCGCACGCGCCGCGTAGGCGACGCCTTGACCGGCGTTGCCGGCGCTGATGGTCCAGACGCCGCGGGCGCGCCGCTGCGGATCGAGCATCGCCACCGCGTTCGCCGCGCCGCGCAGTTTGAACGAGTTGATCGGCTGCAGGTTTTCGAGTTTGACGTAGATCGGCGGCCCGGCGCGGGCGGTCTCCAACTTGAGCAGAGGCGTGCGCACGATGGTCCCTGCGATGCGCCGCCGAGCGGCTTCGATCGCATCGAGGGTGATCGGGGCCGGGACCGGGCGGACTTCCTGCATGAACTCTCCTAAGCGGGATAGAGCAGATAGGGGCTGCGCATCGCTTCGAAACGGGCGACCCCGGGAGCCCACTGCGCGAGAATCTCGTCCGGGCTCATGCCGGCCAGCAGACCCGACCGGAGCGAATCCGTTCCCCAATCGCGGTCCAGCGCCTTGGCGTCCGGGATCGCGATCGCGTGCGGGAAGAGGTCGCGCACGGCCGTGAGGATCTCGACGGCCGTGCGTATGGCGACGAAGCGGCGAGGATCGAAGACGATCAGCTCGACGCCGGTCAGTTCCTTGCCTTTCCAGAAGCCGACGTACGGCGTCCACGCGGTCGGCTGGAACCAGACGCCCGGCAGCGAGCGGCCGTTCAGGCGCGCGGCGAGGCGTCCGCCGTCTATCCCGCGAGCGCCCGCCAGAAAGAACGGCTTCGTATAGCCGCTGCCGTTGTTGATGCCCGCGTTATCTATCAGGCCCGTCCCGACGTAGACGAAAGCCGTTCTCCAATCCGGAACGTTCGGCGAGGTCGCGATCCACTGCAGGCCGGTCTCGGGCCAGATCGTGGAACGCCGCCAGCCGTTCATGCGCACGACGCGCAGCCGGGCGCCGATGCCGAAGCGTTCGTTGTAAAGGGTGGCCAGTTCGCCCACCGTCATGCCGTGGCGCATCGGTATCGGATACAGCCCGATGAACGACTCGAATGCCGGTTCGAGCACCGGGCCCTCGGTCGAACCGCCGATCGGATTGGGCCGGTCGAGCACCCAAAACTCTTTGTCGTAGAGTTTCGCGCCCTGCATCGCGTAGGCCATCGTCGAAACGTACGTATACGCGCGCGAGCCGACGTCCTGGATGTCGAAGAGCAGTACGTCAACGCCGGCCAGCATCTCGGCGGAGGGGTGTTTGGAGGCGCCGTAGAGGCTGTAGACCGGCAGATGCGTGACGGGGTCCACGTAGGATGCGACGCCGGCGCCGGCGCCGCGGTCGCCGCGAAAGCCGTGCTCGGGGGCGTAGATCGCGGTGACGGCAATGTGCCCGTGCCCGATCAGCGCGTCCACGACGGATTCCAGCCGCGAGGTGACGCCGCTCTGATTCGTGATGATGCCGACGCGGCGCCCGTGCAGATCGCGCCACGTCTCGCGTAGGAACACCTCGTCTCCCAGCTCTATGCGCGCCGGCGGCGGCCGCTCGGCGAAGGCCCGTGCAGCATTCGCGGCGGCGAGCGCAGCGGTCGCCGCGAGAAAGCGAGCGCGCTTCATGCGAATCGCGGCTCCACTTCGCGGTGCAGAACGCCCGACCCATACGCGCGCTCGAACAGCGCGTGCACGGCGTCGCGTCCGCGCTGGCCCAGCTCGACGGTGAACTCGTTGACGTAGAGCGCGATGTGCGCCCGCATGACCTCGTCGCTCATTTCGGCCGCGTGCGAGCGAACGTACGGCATGATCGCCTCTTCGTTCGCCTGGGCGAAAGCCAAGCTGCGGCGAATCGCATCCTCGAGCGCGCGCGCGTCGGTCCCGGCGACGTCGTCGCGTGCGACGATGGCGCCAAGCGGGATCGGCAGGGAGGTCATGTTCTCCCACCATTCGCCGAGATCGGCGATGGAGATGAGCCCGGCGTCGCGGTAGGTGAAGCGGGATTCGTGAATGATCAGCCCTGCATCCACCTCGCCGGCCGCGACGGCCTCGACGATGCGGTCGAAGCGCATCTGCACGATCTTCGGGCGTTTGCCCAGCGCGATCTGCAGGAGCATGAAGGCCGTCGTACGCTCTCCGGGGATTGCGATGCGTTTGCCGGCAAACTCGCTGAAGTGTTCGGGTGAGCCGGAGGGGCGGGCGACGAGCAGCGGGCCGCACCCGCGGCCGACCGCGCCGCCCGCGTGCAGAATCCGGTAGCGATCCATCAGGAACGGGATCGCACCGTAGCTCACTTTCATCAGGGGATACTGCGCGCGTGCAGCCGCGTTGTTGAGTTCCTCGATATCGGCCAAGTGGACGCGCACTTCCGGCGAGCCTTCGAGCAGCCCATTCGCAAGCGCGGCAAAGATATACGTATCGTTCGGGCAAGGCGAATAGGCCAGTTCGTAGGGGGTCATCGTGCGAACTCCTCGATCTCGGGCAGGGTGAAAAGCGTCGCGAGCGCGCGGCTCAAGCCCCCCGCGCCGGCGGCAAAGTCCCAACCGCTCGTTTCGCGCGCGCCGGCGCGATTGGAGATGCCGCGTACTTCGATGGCCCGGACTCCCGCACGTTCGGCCGCGCGCAGCGCCGCAAACCCCTCCATGGTTTCGGCCTGCGCGCCGAGCGCGGCGAGACGCCGCGCCGTCTCGCCGGTTGAAGTGACGCGCGCGACCGTGATGCCGCGCAGCGCCGCGAAACCCCGGCGCTCGAGTGCGGCGACGAGCGCGGGGTCGGAACGAGCGCGCTCGATCGTTTTCTCGCCATCCGGAAGCGCCAACGGTGCGCCGTTTTCCAATCCGACCTCCATCGCGTCCTCGGAGAGTACGACGCCGTCTCCGATCGTCGCTGCGCCCTCGAAGGCTCCAGCGAGGCCGGCGCTCACCACGAGCGCGTAGCGCCGCTTGGAGAGTTCGGCGGCGACGGCGCAGGCGCACTCGACCGGCCCGACGCCTCCGACGAGCGCCGTTACGCCGGAGCGAGCGGGAAGGCCGGCGAGTTCTTTCTCTACTGCGACGACGAGCAGAATCACGGCGCGCCGATGAACTTGTGCGTTTGGAGCGAGAGACGGAAACGCTGCGGATGCGCTTTGGCGTACTCGAGCGCGATGGCGACGTTCGCGGGCGCGTTCCCTTCGGGCTGCAGCAGTATCTGGGATTTGCCTTCGAAGAGCGGGAGATGCTCTTCCGGAACGCGCCGGTCCACGACGAGCTTGGCTTCGTTGGCCCTCTGCGCCATGCGCGGATCCACGCGCTCCTTCGGCGAGACGCAGAGCCAGACGTCTTCGGGAAGCTGCGCGAAGAGCGTGCCGTTCGATTCGACGTGCACGCGCCGCCCGGCCGCTCGCAGCGCGGCGATGAGCGCCTCGGTCTGTGCTTGAGCGAACGGCTCGCCGCCGGTGACGACCACCATCGGGCAGTCGCCGCCGATCGAGGCGACTTCGCGCACGATATCCTCGATCGGGGCAAACCGCTTGGCCGAATAGTCGGTGTCGCAGAAATCGCAGGCGAGGTTGCAGCCCGCCAGTCGCACGAAGACGGCAGGCGTTCCGGTCCAGACGCCTTCGCCTTGGATGCTGTAGAAGATCTCGGAAAGCGCGAGCATCTTACTTGCGGGCTACGTCGCTCTTGCGCAGGACGGCGCACGCCGTCGAGGTCTCCCAGAGCGTCACTTCGTCGAGGCCGCGCAGCGGTCTCTCCAAACGTTTCCATATCCAGAGCACGATGCGCTCGGCGGTCGGGTTCTCGATGACGTCGTTGAGGCTGCGGTGATCGAGTTCGTCCACCACCTCGTCGCGAACGATGCGCTCGATCTCCTCGAAATCCTCGACCATGCCGCGAGCCGGCCCGCGCGTACGCAGCGGGCCGCGGATCGCGACCTCGAGGCGGTACGAGTGGCCGTGCGCTCGGGCGCATTTGCCCGGATGGTGCGGCAGCACGTGCGCCGCTTCGAAGCGGAACTGCTTGCGAATCTGCGCGGCTACAGCTCTCCCTGGGGACGCATGGCCTCCAAGCGTTTCTTGAGCTCGCCGAGGAAGCCGCTGGCCACGTAGCCATCCACGACGCGGTGATCGAGCGAAAGGCAGGAGTTCATCATGCGGCGGATCGCAAGGGAGTCGTCGTCTCGCACGACGACCTTCTTGACGACGGTTTCCATCGTGACGATCCCCGCTTGCCCCGCGTTGATGATCGGCGCCGAGGCCCACGAGCCGTTCGCGCCGTTGTTGTTCACGGTGAAGGTGCCGCCGGCGAGATCGTCTACGCCGAGTTTGCCGGCTCTCGCCTTGGAGATAAGCTCTCCGGCCGCGACCGCCAAGCCCTTTATCGAGAGCTGGTCGGCCCGCTTGATAACCGGAACGACGAGATTCGTCGGTAAACCGATCGCGATGCCGACGTTCACTTCGCCGTTGACGTAGATGCTCGCGGGGCCGGCGTCTGCCCCCGGCACGAAGCGCGCGTTCATGAGCGGGAAGACCGCGAGCGCTTCGACGACGGCGCGGACGAAGAAGGGAAGCAACGTGAGCTTGTGGCCGGTCTCGCGCTCGAAGCGGTCTTTCTCGCGCGTGCGCCACGCCCAGACGTCGGTGACGTCAATCTCGACCATGGACCAGGCGTGCGGTGCCGTGTGGCGGCTCTCGACCATGCGCTCGGCGATGATGCGCCGCGCCTGCGTGAGCGAGACGGTCGTACCCGGGATCGGCTGGGCGTAGGTTGACGTTCCCGAAGGCGGCGGGGCCGGCGGTGCGCTCGCCGGCGGAGGCGTCGCGCCGGAGCGTGCCGCTGCCAGAACGTCGTCGGCCGTGACGCGGCCGTTCGCGCCGCTGCCGCGCAGCGAGCGCACGTCTACGCGATGTTCGCGCGCCAATCGGCGCACGGCCGGCGAGGCGCTCTGCAGCGCGGCCGATCCGTTCGACGAAGGCGCTGGCGCTGCGGCGACCGGTGCTGCCGGCGGCGCTGCGGCTGCGGGCGCTGCGGCCGGGGCCGCCGCGCCGGCGCTGCCGCTGCGGCGCCGGCTTCGTCTATGACGGCGATCGGCGTTCCGGTTGCGACGGTCTCTCCTTCGCGGACCAGCAGTTCGCGGATCGTACCCGTCACGGGCGAAGGGACGCCGGCATTGACTTTGTCCGTCGAGACTTCGACGAAATCTTCGTACTTGTCCACGTTGTCGCCGACACGCTTGAGCCACTGCGCGACGGTCCCTTCGGTCACCGTCTCGCCGAGCTGCGGCATGGTAATCGTCGTAGCCATTATCGCTCCACCCTCAGAAAAGCACCATTTCGCGCATCGCCTCGGCCATCTCCGCAGGCGTGCACATGAACTCTTCCTCGAGCGGCACGGCGTACCCCATAGCGGGTACGTCGGGGCCGCAGAGGCGGCGAATCGGCGCGTCGAGATGGAAGAGCGCCTCTTCGGCGACCATCGCGCTGATCTCCGCGCCGATGCCTCCGAACTTGTTGTCCTCGTGAACGATCAAGAGTTTACGCGTCTTCTCGACGCTGCGCAGGATCGTTGCCTTGTCCATCGGGCGTATCGAACGAAGATCTATGACTTCGACTGAGAGCCCATCGGCTTCGAGCGACTGCGCCGCCTCCAATGCCCAGTGAACGTAGAGGCCGTAGGAGACCACCGTGAGACGCGAGCCTTCCTTGAGCACGTTGGCCTTACCGATCGGAATCGTATAATGGCCGTCGGGCACCTCGCCTTTGATCAGGCGGTACGTCTTCTTGTGCTCGAGGAAGAGAACCGGATCTGGATCGTCTATCGCGGCGTTGAGCAGGCCTTTCACGTCGGCTGGGAAGGCCGGCGCAACGATCTTCAGACCGGGCACGTGGTAGAAGAGCGCCTCGATCGAGACCGAATGCGAGAGCGCGCCGTGGACGCCCCCGCCGTAGGGAGTGCGGATGACGAGCGGGCACGAGTACTCCCCGTTAGAACGATAGCGCGTCTTCGCGGCCTCGCCCACGATCTGGTTGAACGACGGATAGATGAAGTCCGCGAACTGTATCTCGGCGATCGGTCGCAGCCCCTCCATCGCCATGCCGATGGCGATGCCGACGATGGATGCTTCGGCAATCGGCGTATCCACGACGCGCTCGGGGCCGAACTCCCCGATGAAATCCTTCGTGATCAGAAAGACGTTGCCGCGTGCTCCGACGTCTTCGCCGAGAATGATCGTGCGATCGTCGTTCTTCATGGCCTCGTAGAGCGTCGCGCGCACGGCCTCCACGTTGTTCATCACGGTCGAACTCTTGCTGCTCACGACTGCCACGGCTGCCAGGCTCCTTCGTAGAGATGGGTGTAGAGGTCTGCCGCTTGGGGATAGGGCATGGCCTCGGCCGCGTCGGTGGCTTCGTTCGTTTCGCGGAGAACGTCTTTGCGCATCGCGGCCACGTCCGCCGCGGTGACGATGCCTTGTTCGACCAGCAGGCTTTCGAAGGCTGGAACAGGGTCTTGCGAACGGCGTCCCTCGACTTCGTCGCGCGTACGATACGTCATATCGTTATCGTCGGTCGAGTGGGCCAAGTAGCGGTAGCAGGTTCCCTCGACGAGCGTCGGGCCGCCGCCGCCGCGCGCGCGATCCAGCGCTTCCTTTACCGCCGCGTACGTCTCGATCGGGTCGAAGCCGTTGAATCGCCGCCCGGGCATGCCGTAGCCGGCGGCGCGGCGCCAGATCTCCGGCTGCGCCATCTGCTTTGCCAGCGGCGTCGAGATCGCCCATTCGTTGTTTTCCACGAGCATGACGAACGGCAGCTTGTGAACCGCCGCGAAGTTCATTGACTCGTGCCATTCGCCCTCGCTCGTCGTGCCGTCGCCGCAGGTGGCGAGTACGGCGCGTCCTTTCTCGCCGCGGTACTTCATCGCGTAGGCGACGCCGACCGCGTGCGGCAAGTGCGCCGCGAGAATCGAGGAGAAGGAGAGCAGGCCGGCCGCCTTCGACGAGTAGTGGTTCGGGAACTGGCGGCCGCCGTTGTGGTCGGCGGCTCGCGCGAAAATAGAGAGCATGATCTCGTAGGGCGTCAGCCCGATGCCCAGGCACAGGCCCAGGTCGCGATAGTACGGCGCGAGCACGTCGGTACCGCGGACGAATGCCATCGCGGCGCCGGCCTGCAGGGCCTCGTGCCCTTCGCTGCCCAGCGCGAACGGGACTTTCCCTTGACGATTGAGCTGAAAGCCGCGATTGTCGAGCTGACGCTGCAGGAGCATGTTGCGGAAGATCGCGCGAAGCTGATCGTCGGTCAATCCGCCGCGTTCGAACGTTCCCGTTTTCGTCTGCGTGCTCGTCATGGCTCTCTCCGCTTCCTGTTACTCGCTCTGCGTCCACGGCGAGCAGTCGCCCGCGTAGACGTTATCGTAGAGCGTACCGGCCGCCGGGTACGGCATCGCCTCGGCCCGGTCGGTCGCCTCGTTGACTTCTTCGAGGACCGACCGCTTCAATTCTGCCGCGGCGGCCTCGGTCAGGACCGAGCGTTCGATCAGGCGGCGCTCGAACTGCGGAACCGGGTCGTCCTTCCGGCGTTCCGCGACTTCCTCGTGCGAGCGGTAGGTCCGGTCGTCGTCATCGGTCGTATGAGAGAGAAAGCGGTAGCACTTGGCCTCGACGAGCGTCGGGCCGCCGCTCGAGCGCGCTCGCTCGAGCGCCGCCTTGACGGCCGCGTAGCACGCGATCGGATCCATCCCGTTGACGGCGACCCCCGGTATGCCGTAACCCTGGGCCCGCAGGTGGACGTCGGGCTGCGCCATCTGCTTGGCGAGCGGCGTCGAGATCGCCCACTCGTTGTTCTCGCAGAGAAAGACGATCGGCAGCCGGTGGACGGCGGCGAAGTTCAGGGATTCGTGCCACTCGCCTTCGCTCGTCGCGCCGTCGCCGAACGTGGTCAGGACGGCTCTGCCTGCCTCCTTACGATACTGCAGCGCGTAGGCGGCGCCGACCGCGTGGGGGAGCTGAGCGGCGATGATCGAGCTGATCGTGTGCAGGCCCAAGCGCCGGCTGGCGTAGTGGTGCGGAAACTGCCGCCCCGCGCTGTGGTCCGCGGCGCGCGCGAAGAGCGAGAGCAACACCTCGTACGGCGTCAGGCCGATGCCGAGATCGAGGCCGAGGTCGCGATAGTAGGGCACGAGGATGTCGCGGCCCCGCTCGAAGGCCATAGCCGCTCCGGCCTGCACGGCTTCGTGCCCTTCGCTGGCGGAAGCGAAGGGAATCTTGCCTTGACGGTTCAGTTGGAAGCCGCGGCTTTCGAGCGTGCGCTGCATGACCATGGTTCGCAGCATAGCGACGAGCTGCTCGTCGGAAAGGCCGTGCCGCCAGGAGGCCGACGCTCCCGGCGCGCTCGTCTGCGGCTTGATGGTCACGAGGCTCCTAGTCGTCCGCTTCGGGGGGAAATCCTGCGCGGGGAGCCGCTCGCCAGGTTACCGAAGATTCCGCGGCAATGCCGATTGCGTGCGTGGTGCTTTTCGCTGCGGCGTGCGCCGCCGTGGCGGACGCGGCGCCGGCGCCTGCGGTCTACGCTCCGGCTTCGATCACCGCGCAGGAGCTGCTACAACGCAGCCGCGGCGCGCTGGGCACGTACGATGCCGGCGCCTACCGCCAGATAACGCGCACCACCGACGCTGCCGGAAACGTGTGGACCACGACGACGCTCACGCACGGCTCCGATTTCCGGACCAGCGTTCAGATCGGAGGCTTCGAGTGGTCGGAGGGCTACTACGGAGGCCGGTCGTGGCATCGGGATTACAACGGCATGGTCCTTCCCTCGACCGGATACTTCGCGCAGGCCGATCCGTTCTTATCGGCACTGCGGGCGGTCAGCCACGACGGCGACGTGAAGCTCTTGGGTATCGAGCGCGACGGTCCGCCGCGCTACGTCGTGGAGATGCAGCCCGGGCCGGGTCTGCTCGAACGCCGCTACTACGACGCGAACACGTACCTGCCCGTGCGCGTCGAGACGACCGACTACGACGGACACAAGCAAGTTTGGGAGTATTCCGGGTACCGCAGTTTCTACGGGCGAACGATCGCGCAGACGGTGGGGTACGAGCAGGACGGCACGACCCTTACCGAGAGCACCACGCTCGTCTCGGTGGACCGTCTGGCTCCGGCCACGTACGATCTCTCCATCCCGCCTTCGCGCACGCTCTTCGATCTTGGATCGCAGAACGCCGTGCCGATACCGGCGCGCTTTACCGACCAGGGCATCATCGTACGCGTCTCAATCGCGGGACGCGGCCTCGACTTCGTGCTGGATTCCGGATCGTCCGATCTCTTGATAGATCCCAGCATCGCGCGCGAGCTGGGAATGACGCTTACGGGCGCTCATCGTGAAAGTTTCGGCGGCGATTTTACCATGGCGAACGCGCGGGCCGCCGACTTCGCGATCGGCCCGTTGAAAGCGACGAACGTAGCGTTCTCGACCGCTTCATTCTCCGAACAACTCGAAGCGCAGAAAGTCGTCGGATTGCTGGGAGCGGATTTCTTCGGCAGCGGCGCGCTCCAGGTAGACTTCTCGGATAAAACCGTGACGCTGCTGCGCGCCGCTCCGGCCGACCCGGCATCGGCCGGCTGGTCCCCGCTGGCGCTGCGGCTTGATGCGGGAGTACCGCTGCTGCCGGCGAGCTTCAGCGGTCAGGACGGATACTTCGTCGCGGACCTCGGGGCCGATCTTTCGACGTTGTTCCCGCACTACTTTGCCCGCTTTCCGAATAAGATTCCGCGCGGGATGGGCGACGAAGAAGAAATGGTAACCATCGGTGGAAGACCCTTCGGCGTGACGCACCTCACCATGCGCGACCTCGTTCTCGGCGACTGGGCTTTCGGAAACGTGCAGGTCGTCGTACCGTCGGCTTCTTACGCGCAGCAGCGCGATATGGACGGTCTGATCGGGCGCGATACGCTCAGCAACTTCAACTTGCTGTTCGATTATGCGCACGCCAAGCTCTGGTTCTACCCGATCGCTCAGGGAGCGCGTTAGTGGAAACGCTCGTCGCCTATCGCCGGCATTTTCACGCCCATCCCGAACTCTCGCTGAAAGAGTTCGAGACCGCCGCGTTCATCGAACGCGAACTGCGCGGAGCGTTCGTTCGACGAGATTCGGACCGGTGTCGGCAAGACCGGAATACTCGCCACGCTGCGGGGCGGGCGAGCCCGGGCCGGTGACGCTGTTGCGCGCCGATATGGACGCCTTGCCGATCGAAGAACTCGGCGATGCGCCGTACCGCTCGACGAATGCGGGCGTCATGCACGCCTGCGGGCACGACGGCCATATGGCGATCTTGCTCGCCGCGTCGCTGCGCGCTCGAAGCCAGACGTTCGGAGGTTCCCGGCACGATCGTCTTCTGCTTTCAGCCCGGCGAGGAAGGGCATGCCGGGAACAAGCTGATGATCGAGGACGGAGCGCTGGAGAATCCGCACGTCGACCGCTGCTTCGCGCTTCATCTGTACAGCGGGCTGGACGTTGGAAAGATCGGCGTGCGGGACGGCCCGTTCTTCGCCTCGTCGGATCGCTTCGATATCGAACTGACCGGCACGGGCGGCCACGGCGCGATGCCGCACGCTGCGGTGGATCCGATCGTAGCGGCGGCGCAGCTCGTAACGCTGCTGCAGACGATCCCTAGTCGCGAGATCGCGCCGAGCGAACCGGTCGTCGTGACCGTCGGAGCGCTGCACGCCGGCACGACCTTCAACGTCATTCCGGAGCGCGCTCAGATGCAGGGCAGCGTGCGCGCCTTTTCGGAAGGCGTTCGCGCCTCCGTTCCGCAGCGGATGGAGCGCATCGTCGCGGGCCTGTGCGAGGCTATGCGTCTGCAGTACCGCTTCGAGTACCGCTTCGTCTATCCGCCGACCGTGAACGACGCCGGCGCCAACGCCGTGGTGCGGCGCGTCGGCCGCGAGGTGCTCGGCGAGGAAAACGTCGTGGACCCGCACGAGATCGTGATGTGGTCAGAAGATATGTCGTTCATGCAGGAGCAGCGGCCCGGCGCGTACTTTCTGGTCGGGGCGCGCGGCCCCGGCGCGGGGGGCCATCCCCAGCACAGCGCGCACTTCGATATAGACGAGCGGGCACTGGAGGTTGGCTACGAGATGATGGTGGCACTCGGCCTGGCCGGCTAGAGATCGTAGCGCGGGCTCTGGGTCACCGTCAGCACCCAGCGAATAGCGCGCGCGTACTGGTCGAGTTCGCGTAGCGCGCCGGAGACCCGGCGGTAGAACTCTTCGGTCTCCCGGCAGGGCCGGCGGTCGCGCTCGCGCCGCTTCAGCAGCGCCAGCGCGTCGTCGAGTTGCAGTTCGATCCGGGGCCACTCCTCCCGGAGCGCCTTTTCCGTCGGCTCGGCAAAGCGCCCGATCGGCGGCAGGGCCGGACGCCCCTCGTCGTGCAGCGCCAGTTCCAGCCGCGCCAGCGCGTAGCGGTCGCGCGCGCCGGTGAACGACGTGAGCAGCTGCACCAATCTCGCGTCCATCGGCAAGACGAGTTCTCCCGGCGGCGAACCCCCGCCTGGTGGGCAGTTCAGACGTTCGCAAGTATGTCGTCGTCGGAAACGGGTTTGCCGGAACGACCGCGGCCGAGCAGCTTCGAAAGCACGATCCGTCGTGCGAGATCGTGCTCTTCGGAGACGAGCCGTATACGCTCTACAACCGCATCTCTCTGCCGCCGATGCTTCGCCGGCAGATCCCCGAAGAGAAGGTCATGATCCGCAATCGCGCGTGGCACGAGGAGCATCGCATCGAGCTCCACTTGAACGCGCGCGTCGAGAAGATCGTTCCGCAGGAGCGTGTGGTCGTTGCCGAAGGCGTCTCGTATCCGTACGACGCGCTGCTCGTAGCGACCGGCGGACGGCCCAATCCCACGGGCAAGCCGGGCTCCGAGGGAGCCGCCAACCTCTTCGCCTTTCAGTACCTCGACGATACGCGCGCGATATCGGAACAGATAGACGCCAGCCGCGCCGCGGTCGCGATCGGCGGGTCGTTCATCGCCTACGAACTCGCAGAGGCGTTCGCATCGCGCGGTTTGGAGACGCACTGGCTCATGCGTGGGCCGCGGCCGCTCCATCGAATCATAGACGAAGCCGCCGGCGAACTCGTGCACGAGGCGGCGCTGGCCGAGGGCGTGCACATGCACTACGGCGAGGAAGTTGACGAATTCGTGCGCTCGAACGGCGTCGTTACGAAGGTGCGGACGACCGGCGGTAAAGAGATCGAAGCGCAGTGTTACGGGTACGGCTTCGGCCTTACGATGAACTCCGAGCTCTGTACCGAGGCCGGAATCGAGACGAGCAAGAACGGCATCCTCTGCGACGACCATCTGGAAACCAGCGTGAAGGGCATCTACGCGGCGGGCGACGTCGCCGAGTTCTACGACCCCATCTTGGAGATACGCTATCGCATGGGCACGTGGAACAATGCCGGCGCCCACGGCAAAGTCGTCGCGCTCAACATGATGGGCGGCAGCGAGGTGTACCACGACGTGCCGGAATACTCGTCCATGCTCTTCAAAGGCCAGACGATCACCCAGTTCGGCCTGGGCACGGACCTGCGCCCGGATCTCGAGGCGACATTCAAAGTAGATCGGGAGAAGAAGTGGTACCGCGCGCTTTTTTTCTGGGAAGAGCGCTTAGTCGGCGGCCTCATGTTGGGCAAAGGCAACCGCGCGGGCAAGCGCAAGTACGCCGAAGCGATCAAAGCCAAGCAGCGCTTTCCCAAACCGGAGTGGAAAGCCATGCTCGAGTGGACTGCCTGAGCTCGGCCGCCGCTGGGCGCTTATATCGTCCGGCGGAGCGCTGGAGGGCGTGACGTTCCGGCCGAGGGGCGTCTCGATTTCCGGGCAACACAGGATGTGTTCTTCCGAGCTTCGCTCTCCCGGAAATCGAGTCGAGCGAGCGGAGAACAGGACGTTCGGAGCGAGCGTCCCCGAGGCCGGAACGTCACGCCCTCCAGCGCTCTCCCCGCCTATGCCTGCCCTGCAGCAGGCGAGATGCAGGCGGCAATGAAGTCCGCGAACTCGTCAACGTCCTGCGGTGTCGTCGCCCAATGCGTCATCCAGCGCACCTCGGGCAGCGCTTCGTCGAACACGTAGAAGTAGTAGCGCTCGCGGACGCGCTCGATTGCGGCGCGCTCGAGCGTCGCGAACACGGCGTTGCAGCGGACCGGGCGCGTAACGCGCACGCCCTCGACCGTTCGGAGCCGCTCCTGCAAACGGGCGGCCATGGCGTTGGCGTGGCCGGCGTAGCGCGACCAGCGGCCGTCGTCGAGCAGCGCGTCGAACTGGGCCGCGACGTACCGCATCTTGGAGGCCAACTGCATGGTCTGCTTTTGCGCGAAGCGCGCCGCGCCGCCGTGCAGCGCCGGATTGAAAAAGCAGATCGCTTCGCCGAACATCAGGCCGTTCTTCGTGCCGCCCAGGCTCAGGACGTCCGCTCCGGCATCGGCGCTGATCGCGCGAAGGCTCGTTCCGAGCGCCGCGGCCGCATTGGATAAGCGCGCGCCGTCAATGTGAACCAAGAGTCCCCGCGCGTGCGCGAAATCGCAGAGCGCTCGCAGTTCGCCCGGTTCGTACAGGCCGCCGAACTCGGTCGCCTGCGAGATCGAGACGACGCGCGGTTGTGCGAAATGGACCTCGTCGGGGGTATTCGCATAGGGCTCCAGATCGGCCGGGCGCAGCTTGCCGTCGCCGGTGGGGATAGCGATCACCTTCGATCCGGCGAACCGTTCGAGCGCGCCGCATTCGTCGGTTTGCAGGTGGGCGGAAGCCGGCGCGAGCACCGCCTCCCACGGACGCAGCACGGATGCCAGCGCGGTCACGTTCGCGCCGGTGCCGTTGAAGGTGAAATAGACCTCCGCGCGCTCGCCGAAATGCTCGCGAAAGCGCGCGGCCGCCCGGGCCGTCCACGGGTCCTCGCCGTAGCCGAGCGCGTCGCCGGCGTTGGCGTCGAGGAGCGCGCGCAGGATCTCCGGGGCGACCGGCGCGTTGTTGTCGCCGCAGAAACTGCGACCCATCGGCGCGTTCATGGGTTGTTGCTTGCGTGAAGCCGCCCGGCGAGACCTACCGCGACGTCGAACGCCGCTGGAAAGCGCTGCGAGCGTCGCATGGACTTCACGTGCGCGAGATCGCTTGCGTGGGCGCCGCGCGCACGCTCCTGTGCGTCGAGTTCGGCGATTCCACGCTGCCTGCCGTCGCGCTCGCGGCCGGCGTCCACGGCGACGAACCGGCCGGGCCCTGGGCGCTGCTGCGCCTCGTCGAAGCGGGCGCGCTCGACGAGCGATTCGCGTATCGCATCTGGCCGTGCACGAACCCGACCGGCTTCGATGCGGGCACGCGCGAAAACGCCGAGGGGATAGACGTCAACCGTACCTTTGGCGGCGGCGGCCGGTCGCCCGAAGCCAAGGCGATCCTTGCCGCCAACCGCGACCGTACCTTCGCGCTCTCGCTCGACTTGCACGAAGACGCCGACGCCGGCGGTTTCTACTGCTACGAGTACGGCGGCGGGCAGATCGGCGCCGCGGTGCTCGAAGCGCTCGACCAGGCGGGACTCGCGGTCGAGCCGCTCGACGACGGATTTGACGCCGGGCCCTTGGATGCCGCAACGTGCCGGCGAGAGCGCGGAAGGATCGTCGCCGACCACCGCACGGAAGCGGCACGGCTGGGCGCCCTCTCGTATTCGCTGGCGATTGTCCGCCGTGCGGCCGCGCACGCCTTGACGTTCGAAACGCCGTCGGCCCGCGCTTGGGAAGAGCGGCTCGCAGCCCACGGCGTCGCCGTGCGCGCGGCGCTCGCTGCCCCGGAGTTGAGGATTCCCCAACGCAGGCGTGTAAGGTAGCGTCATGGCGGAGCGCGATCGTCTTGAAGTAGACGTCCTGTTCGTGGGCGCCGGGCCCGCGAGCCTGGCGGGTGCGATTCGCTTGGGCCAACTCGCGCGCGACGCTGGGCGAGCGCTCGAAATCCTGGTCATCGAAAAGGGCGGCGAGATCGGTCATCACGGCATCTCGGGCGCGGTGATGGATCCGCGCGCGCTCGACGAATTATTGCCGAGTTGGCGCGCCGACGCACCGATCGAGGCGCCGGTCGTCAGCGACGAACTCTGGTTTCTCACGGGCAAGGCGAAGGTCAAAGCGCCGATAACGCCGCCGCCCTTGAACAATCACGGCAAGTACGTCACGTCGCTGCAGAAGCTTTGCCGCTGGCTGGGCGAACGCGCCGAGGAAGTCGGCGTTCAGGTGTTCCCGGCGTTTCCCGGTCAGGAACTGCTCTGGCACGAGGATCGGGTGATCGGCGTGCGCACGGGCGACAAGGGCCTCGATCACAACGGCACGCCGAAATCGAACTACGAGCCCGGCGCGGATATCCTCGCGCGGGTGGTCGTGTTGGGCGAAGGACCGCGCGGCACGCTCGCAAAGCAGGCCATCTCGCGCCTCGGCCTCGACGAAGGCTGCGAACCGCAAGTATACGCGGCCGGGGTGAAGGAGCTGTGGCAGCTACCCGACTCGCGCTTTCCCGCCGGAACGGTCGTTCACACGCTCGGATACCCCCTCGATTACGATACGTTCGGGGGCGGTTTCATCTACGGCATGCGCGAGAACGTCCTAGACATCGGCTGCGTCACGGGTCTGGATTCCCGCGATCCGTCGAGCGATCCGCACAACGAACTGCAGCGGATGAAACTGCACCCCGCCATTGCGCCTCTGCTCGAAGGCGGCAAGATGATTCGTTACGGCGCCAAGGCGATTCCCGAAGGCGGCCTCTACGCGCTGCCCCGTTTGTACGCCGACGGGCTGATGCTCGTGGGCGACAGCGGCGGCTTCCTCAACGGCATGCGCCTCAAGGGAATCCATCTGGGAATGAAGTCGGGCATGCTCGCCGCCGAGACGATTTGGAACGCGCTCGAAGCGGATCGAGCCTGCGACAAGGCGGCGCTCGGCGCATACGAGATGGCGTTCGCGCGTTCGTGGGCTTACGAGGAGCTCTACGCGGCTCGCAACTTCCATCAAGGTTTCCGCTGGGGCCTCCTGCCGGGGCTCGTCAACGCGGGCCTGGCGACGCTCTTCAAGGGCGCGGGCTTCGGATTCATCGAGCGCCTTGAAGGCGAGCCCGGCTACGCGCGAATGGAGAAGAGGGGCTGGGGCGCGCCGGAGTCGCCGCGCGCGCCGATTGACAACGTCCTCACGTTCGACAAGCTTACCGACGTTTACAGCAGCGGCACGATGCACGAAGAGAATCAGCCGTGCCATTTGAAGGTGGCCGACACGGCGATCTGCCGCGACCGCTGCACGGTCGAATACGGCAATCCGTGCAAACACTTCTGCCCGGCCGCCGTCTACGAGCCGGCGTTCCAGCCGGCGGCCGCCGGTTTCGTGGGGCACCTGCAGATCAATTTCACGAACTGCGTGCACTGCAAGACCTGCGACATTGCCGATCCGTACCAAATCATCACCTGGGTGCCCCCGCAGGGCGGCGAAGGCCCCGTCTACACGGGGATGTAGCCCGCGCCGCAGATGCAGGTTTCCGGCGGCGACGTCGTCGTCGTAGGCGCGGGCCTGATCGGCCTGGCGATCGCCTTCGAACTGGCAGGACGCGGGGCGTCGGTTCGCATCTACGATCGCGCCGAAGCCGGACGCGGCGCGTCGTGGGCGGGAGCCGGCATGCTCGCGCCGCACAGCGAGCGCCTCGACGACGAAGCGATGCTCGGCATCGGCGCGTCTTCGCTCGCACAGTATCCGGCTTTCGTCGAACGCGTCCGCGCGGCCGGCGGCATGGACCCCCGCCTGCATCTGGACGGCATCGTACATGCCGCATTCGATTCGGATCGGCTGACGGAACTGCGCGGGACCGAGCGCGCGCTGCACGCGCGGGGGGTCGCCTGCGATCTCCTCGACCGGCGAGGAATTTTATCTTCCGAACCCGCCTTGAGCCCGGGCGTTCTCGGTGGGCTCGTCGTGCACGGCGAAGGCTGGGTGGACAACCGGCGTCTCGGCCGCGCGTTGACGGCGGCCTGCCGGGCGCGCGGCGTCAGGATGGCGCGTTCGGCCGAGATCGCGCTCGAGTGCGACTCTCGTCGCGTGCTCGGCGTTCGAACGAGCCTGGGTTTCGTAGCCGCAGGCGCGGTCGTGAATGCGTGCGGCGCGTGGGCCGGTGCGCTCGAGGGCGTGCCGCCGCTCTGCCGGCCCCCGGTGGAACCGGTCAAGGGGCAGATGCTCGCGATCGGCGCGCCGGATGCATTCTTGCGCCGCGCCACCTGGGTGCCGGGCGCCTATCTCGTTCCGCGCGGCGACGGACGGCTGTTGGTCGGCGCGACGATGGAACGTGCGGGATTCGACGAGCGCGTAACCGCAGCCGGCGTGCACGGCCTGCTCGCCGCGGCCCTCGCGGCGGCGCCGTCGCTCGGCGCCTTCACCGTGACGGAGAGCTGGGCCGGGCTGCGGCCGGGGACGCCCGACGGACGGCCGTTCATCGGGCCGACGGCGCTGGACGGCTTCTATCTTGCGACCGGACATTTTCGCAACGGTATCCTGCTCGCGCCCGCGACCGCCCGCTTGGTCGCCGAAACGATCGAGAACGGCGCACCGCGCGGGCTCGATGCGTTCCGCCTCGCTCGCTTCGGCACGGAAGAGGCGGCTGCAGCCCGAATGACTCGATCGTGATAGCAACGGTCAATGGAATGGCCAGGGAACTGCCTGAGGGACTTACGCTCGGCGCCCTGCTGGAACTCTTGGGTTCGCGCCGCCTCGGCATCGCGGTAGCGCGGAACGAGCGCGTCGTGCGCAGTGCAGACTACGACGATCAGACCCTGTGCGAGGGCGACCGCGTAGAGATCATCACCGCGGTATCGGGCGGATAGCCATGCAGGACGACGCCCTGAAAATCGGACCCTTCGAACTGCACTCGCGCTTGATCGTCGGAACCGGCAAGTACCCGTCCATCGAGGTCATGCAAGCCGCGCACGAGGCCAGCGGGGCCGCAATGGTGACGGTTGCGATCCGCCGCATCAACCTCGACGATCCCGCGGGCAGGACGATGCTCGACTGCATTGACGCGGCGCGCTACACGATCTTGCCGAATACCGCAGGATGCGCCACTGCCGCCGAAGCGGTCCTGACCGCGCAGTTGGCGCGCGAGCTCCTCGGAACGAACCTCGTGAAGCTCGAGGTCATCGGCGATCTGCAGACGCTCTACCCGGATACGCGCGAGACGCTGGCTGCGGCGGAGCGCCTCGTCAAAGACGGATTCGTCGTTCTGCCGTATATCGGCGACGATCCGATCGCATGCCGGCAGCTCGAGGAGATCGGCTGTGCGGCGGTGATGCCGCTCGCCGCGCCGATCGGGAGCGGTCTAGGCGTGTGCAATCCGTATTCGATCCGCATCATCAAAGAGCGAGCGAAGGTTCCCGTCATCGTGGACGCAGGCGTCGGCACCGCTTCCGACGCCGCGATCGCGATGGAACTGGGCGTGGACGCGCTCCTTATGAATACCGGCATCGCGCGCGCCGCCGATCCGGTGCGCATGGCCGACGCCATGAAGCACGCGGTCGTTGCCGGGCGCCAAGCGTTTCTCGCGGGGCGCATGGAGAAGCGCCTCTACGCCGATGCCTCCAGCCCCGTGAGCGGTCTGCTCGCGTCAGGCTGACCGCGGCCGTTTCGCCGCGACGGCGAACCAGTGCACCGCGCTCTCGAGCGGGGTGCTGCGATGCGCCCAGGAACCCGCGACGCGGTCCACGCTTCGTTCCTCGAGCGATTCGAGCACGAACCGCCGCTCCAACAGCGCGACGAGCCCTTCGCGTTCGAAGTACGCGTGCGCGACGCCGCGCTCGTCGCCCTCGACGGGCGCGTACGTCCACCGGTCGAGGCGGCGTCCCGCGCCGAAGCGGGCATCTTTGGCGGAGCCGAAGGTCGCATAGAGCGGCGCGCCGTCTTCGAGAGCGTCCGCGATCGCATCCAGGCGAGCCTCGATCGCGCGCGGGGTGCCGTGCAGCAGGCCGTGGGTCGTGACGGCCGCGGCGAAGCTCCCGGGTATCCCGGCCAGGGGCCGTGCGGATGCCGCCCGCTCGTCGTCGAGGGAAACCACCTGCAGCCCGGCCCGGCGCAGGGCGGCGCCGTTGCGTCCGCTGCCGGCGGCGAAGTCGAGAACGCGAACGCAGCCTTGCCGCAGAAGCCGCCGCAGGAGGGCCCGCGCCAGCGGATGCGCCCCCGCAATGGTGCGCTCGTCTTGCGGCGAAAGGGGCGTGTCGGCCACAGCGGCCTGCTTCTAGAAAGGGCAAGACGATGCTTCGCGAAGGCGACAAACTCCCGGCAATCACGCTCCTGGACGAGCGCGGCGAGCAGGTGACGACGACCGGCCTGCTGGGCGGTCCGCTCGTGCTCTACTTCTATCCAAAAGACGACACGCCGGGCTGCACGAGCGAGGCGTCGCAGTTTCGGGACGTCTACCAGCAGTTCGTCAAGCGCGGCGCGCGCATCGTCGGCGTGAGCCGCGATTCGGTCGAGTCGCACCAGCGCTTCATAAAGAAGTATTCGATTCCGTTCACGCTTCTGGCGGATACGGAGTCGAAGCTCTGCGACGCGTTCGGCGTCATCGTCGAGAAGAACATGTACGGCAAGAAGAGCATGGGCATCGCACGCGCGACCTTCCTCATAGACGGGTCGGGAACGATTCTCCGCGTCTGGCCGAAGGTGAACGTTGACGAACACGCCGAGGAGGTTCTCGCGTCGCTGCCGTGAGCGACCTTCGGCTGCGCGTGATCGGGTCGAGTCCGGCGATGCCTCGGCCGGGCGGCGCGTGCAGTTCGTACCTGCTGCGAGCGGGCCAGGCGGCGGTGCTCGTGGATATCGGCAGCGGCTCGGTGGGCAAGCTGCAGACGGTGACGGACCTCCAGCAGCTCGATGCGATCGTCGTCACGCACATGCACGCCGATCATTTTCTCGATCTCGTTCCCTTGCGCTACGGGCGCAAGCACGGGCCGTCGAGGCTCGAGGCCGCGTTGCCGCTGTGGCTCCCGCCGGGCGGCCGCGCGGTGCTCGCTGCCGTGGGCGCCGTCCTCTCGCCCGATAACCCGAATTTTTTCGGCGAAACGTTTGACGTGCGAGAGTACGACGAGTCTGAGGTGCTGACGGTCGAAGATCTCTCGCTCTCGTTCCGCCGAACGCGCCACTACATCCCCGCATTCGCCGTACGCGCGCACTGCGGCGGCACGAGCATCGTCTACTCGGCCGACACCGCGCCCTGCGAGGCCGTCGTCGAGCACGCGCGGCACGCCTCCGTCTTTCTCTGCGAGGCGGCGCTGGGGTTGAGCGCGGAGGAAGGGGAGCGCGGGCATTCGAGCGCGATCGAGGCCGGCGAGATGGCAGAACGTGCCGGCGTACGCCGTCTGCTGATCACGCACTACGCTTCGGGCGTAGATCCCCAGGCGCTTGCGGATGCTGCGGCCACGCGTTTTCGCGGCCCGATAACGATCGCGTACGACGGTCTGGAGGTCGTCGCGTAGCCTAGTTTTCGGTGTGCGGTTTGCCGCTGGGAAGCGGGAAGGCGATGAGCGATCGAACGGGCGCGAGCCCGCGGCTGATGACCGCGCACGGCGTGACGGTTAGGCCGAGTTCCTCCAGGCGTGCCTTGGCGGCCATGAGCTCGCGTCCGTTCGTGATCACGTCCTCTAGCAAGAGCACTCGCTGGCCGGCTTCGTACGGGCCCTCGACGTAGTCGTTGGCGAACGCGCCGTACGCTTTGGGTTTCTTGCGCACGGCGATCATCGGAATGCCCGACATCGCCGAGACCGCCGTCGCTATCACCACGCCGCCCAGCTCGGTGCCGGCGATGAGGTCCGGCTGCACCTCCCCGATGATCGGCGCGAACAGGCGCGCGATGCGGCGCAGGACCTGCGGGTCGGAGAAGAGCCGGAACTTGTCTATGTAGTAGTCGCTGCGCGCGCCGCCGGAAAGGACGTAGTCGCCGCGCGTGAGGGCGCGCTCGACGACGATCTTTCGCAGCCAGGAGAGTTCTTGCAAGCCTAGATGGTCCATTGCCAAGCGTTCCAGGATTCGACGACCGGGTTCGGGTCGAAGCCCTTGAAGTCCGCGCTGATCGGCTCCATCTGGCGCCGCCAGTACAGGAAGAGCGCCGGGTTATCGTGCGCGAGCAGCTCCTGTATCCGGTAGTAGGCGGCCGTGCGGGTACCGCGGTCGTAGTGCTCGAGCGCCATGCGCTGGTCGGCCTGCATCTCCGGGCTGCAGTATCGCGAGTAGTTGTAGCCCCCCGGCGGAAAGTTCTCGCACGTCACCTGCGTGCTGTCGTCGGGATCGATACCCGCGTACCAGCCGGATGCGGTCATGTCGAACCTGCCCAGCTGGAGGATGCCGCCCATGCCTGCCGGAGCGTAGAGCACGTCGCCCGGATAGGATTTGATATCCGTATCTATGCCCGCTTCGCGGAGCATCGCTTGGACCTCCAACGCCTCGCGCCGCCGCGTCGCATTCGAGTTGTTCGTCACCAGCAGGAGCGAGAGGCGCTCGGCGCCCTTGCGCATGATGCCGTCCGGCCCCGGAGACCAGCCGGCCTCGCGCAGGAGCGAGCGCGCCATCATCGGGTCGTGCGGATACGAGCGTACGCCGGGATTGAAGGCCCACATCCAGTCGGGAATGTCCTCGGTGGCCGGGGTCTGCGTGTCGAACGTGAGCGTGTGCACGATCGCGTGCTTGTCTATCGCGTAGGCGAGCGCCAGCCGGACGCGGCGGTCCCGCAGCAAGGGTCGTGCGAGATTGAACTGCAGGTACTCGTAGCCGTTCACGTTGACCCACACGAGTCTCACGCCCGGCGCCGAACGCAGCGTCTCGTACGTTTGGTCCGAGGCCTGGAACATGTAGTCTATCGCGTGCGTCCGCAGTAAGTTCACCGAGGTGTCCTCGTCCGCGACGACCTTCACCTCGATCTGCTTGAGCTTCGGACGCCCCATGAAGAAGCCGTCGTTTCGAACGAGCGTCACGCGATCGCCGTGCACCCATTGCGAGAACGTGAAGGGTCCATCGCCGACCGACGGCGCGCTGTTGAAAGGCACCTGGTTGAGGTCCGGATACTTCGCCAGCACGTGTGCCGGCGCGATCATATACGGCTGGTCGCTCTCGGCGAAGAACGTGTTGACGAAAGGCGAGAACTTGCGTTTGAGATGCACGACGGCCGTATAGTCGTTCGGCGTATCTATGCGCGCGACGTCGTCGTAGCCGTGACGCGACACCACGTTGTTGTTGGGATTCATGATGGCCTGCCACGACCATTTCACGTCGCGAGAGGTCACGGCCACGCCGTCGCTCCACCGCGCGTCGCGCCGCAGACGATACGTGATGGTCAGGCCGTCGCCACTGATGCCCCGGTCGCGCAGCGTCGGGACCTGCGCCGCGAGCATCGGCACCGGTTCGCCTTTATCGTTGGCGGAGAGCAGCGGCTCGAACATGAGGCGATCCACGAAGACGTCGGTGGTGTTGGAGTTCAAGAGCGGATTGAGATTCTTCAGGTCGCTCTGAATCGCGACGCGCAGCACCTCGGGCTGCGTCCAAGCGTGGCGTCCCGAACCCGAGACCGACTGGCCGGCCTTGCTGCACCCGGCGAACGCTACGCCTGCGGCCAGGAGCGCCGCCGAGAGGCGCAGACGCGCAGGGGTCGAGAAAAACCGGGAGTCCAGGATGCTAAACCGCTGCCTTCGGCGCGACGCGGCCCCCCGGCACCGGATCGTACCGTTCGTGCCGCCAGGAGTAGGTGCCCAAGCCCTGCGTGCCCGTGCGCAACTCCGTGATGTACCTGGAAAGCTCGACGGACGGAACGTAGGCTTCGACGACGTCGAAGCCGGGCCGGTCGGCGGGGTTCATGCCGAGGATCTGACCTCGCTTGCCGGTGAGCTGCTGGATGACCGTCGAGGTGTACGCTGTCGGAACAAGCACGCTCACGTGCGAGACCGGCTCGAGGAGCGCGGGGTGGCATTTGGGGAGCGCTTCGCGGACGCCCATGCTGGCCGCGGTCTTGAACGACTGTTCGCTCGAGTCAACGTCGTGGTACTGACCGTCGAAGAGCGTCACGTGCAGGTCGGTCACCGGATAGCCGCTGGCCCCGTGGGCGAGCGCTTCGCGTACGCCTTTTTCCACGGCGGGAATGAACTGCCGAGGGACGACGCCTCCTACGATCTTCTCTTCGAAGGTGACGCCGGATCCGCGCTCGCGGGGTTCGAAGCGCAGCCAGACGTCGCCGAACTGTCCGTGTCCGCCGGTCTGGTGCTTGTAGCGGGAGTGGATCTCCGTACCGGCCGTGATCGTCTCCAAATAGGGAATCGTCGGCGGCGCGGTCTCGACCTCGACTTTGTATTTGCGCGCTAAGCGTTCTACGGCGATCGAGACGTGCTGCTCGCCTCGGCCCAGCAGCAGCATTTCGTGCGTGACTTCCGCGCGATCCAGACGCAGCGCCGGGTCTTCGTCCACGATGCGCGCGAGCATTTGCGAGATCTTCGCTTCGTCTATGCGCTCTTTCGGTTTGATCGCGACCGCAAAAACCGGATCTGCAACCGGAACGCGCGGCAGCAGCACCTTGTGTCCGGTCGAGGCCAGCGTATCGCCGGTCGCAACGGTGTCGAGGCGCGCCAGCGCTACGATCGAGCCGGGTCCGGCATCCGAGAGCGGTTCTTGTTTCTTCCCTTGGAGCCGGTAGAGTCCGCCGAGACGCACCTTTTCCTCGCGTTTGCTCAGGTTCGCCAGCGTCGCGTCGGCTTTGAGCGTTCCGGAGAGGATGCGCGCGATGGATATCTTGCCGCTCTGCGGATGGATCGAGGTTTTGATGACGCGCGCGACGATCGGGCCGGCAGGATCGGGTTCGATCGGACGGCCTTCGGCGTCCAGGTGCGGCGCGGCGGCGGGTGAGGGAAACCACTTCTCCATCGCGCGGACGAGCGCGGCGACGCCGACGCCGGAGATGCCCGCAGCGACGAGCACTGGGATGATCTGATCGTGCGAGCACTCCTCGCAGAGGTCGCGCTCGATCTCGTCGAGCGGCGGCTCGATTCCCTCCAGCAGCTCCTCCATGAGGTGATCGTCGAAGTCCGCCATCGCCTCGAGCATCTCGCCGTGAAGCTGCTCCGCGCGCTCGCGCAGATCGTCGGGGACGGCGCACTCCTTTTCGGCGCCGCCGTCGAAACGGTACGCCTTCATTTCGGCCAGGTCCACGTACCCTTCAAACTGCTCGGCGTTGCCGATCGCAAGCTGTTCGGCCACGACGTGCCGGCCGTAGGCCGCCTGCAGTGCCGCGAGGGTTTGCGCGAAGTCGGCTCCGGGGCGGTCCATCTTGTTGATGACGAAGACGTGCGGCATCTTCACGGCTTCGAGATGGTCCACGATCGCCTGCGTCTGGACGATGCGCGAGGGATCGGCTTCCACGACGATGACTGCCGCATCCACGCCCGCGAGTGCCTGGCGCGTCTCCTCAAAGAAATCTACGAATCCGGGCGTGTCCACGAGCGTCATCTCGATGCCGTCGGCAGCGGCGTGGGCGAACCCGGCGGTGGTCGACTGCAGGTGGGCTGCGTCTTCGGGCTCGTGATCGGTCACGGTCGTGCCGTCGGCGATGGATCCGCGGCGACCGATCGCGCCGGTGTGAGCGAGAACCGCTTCGACGAGCGTCGTCTTCCCCGCATGATGCGGTCCGACGAATGCGATATTCCGGAGGCGAGTAATATCCGCCAATGCCTTGTTCCCCTATGGTCGGTAGTTTTTTCTAGCGGCGCCGAGCCGCGGGCTTCTTTTTCTTAACGACCTTCTTTGCCGTTGCGCCGGGCGCCCGTTTCGGCTTCACCGGACTCTTTGCTGCAGGCTTCTTCGCTGCCGTCTTCTTTTGCGCCGTCTTTTTAGCGGCGGCCGGACGCGCGGGTGCTTTCGCGGGGCGCTTTGCAGCCGGCGCTTTCTTTGCGGGAACGCGGGCCGCTTTCACCTCGGGCTTGACGGCCTTTTTTGCAGCGGGCTTCGCGGCGGTCTTAGGAGCGGGCTTGGCGGCAGGTTTAGCGGCGGGTTTGGCGGCGGGTTTGGCAGCGGGCTTCTGCTCGCGTGCAGCCCGAGCGGGCGGCGCAGCCGCCTTCTTGGCGGGCGGCTTTGCAGCCGGCTTGGGGGCCTTTTTCGGCGGCGGCGGCCCCGGCTTAGCGGCCCGCGACGTCTTCGCTTTGGCAGAAGCACTCGACGATTCGGCGCTCCGGCGCGAGCCCGGCGCCGGCGCGGCGCTTGACTTCTTGGCGGTTCGAGCGGAGACGGCGGCGCGTTTCTTCGGCCCGCTCTCGCGGCGCCCGCGACCCGAACGCGCGCCTTCGGCCTCCTCGGGCAGACCGAGCTCGGCGCGGCTGTAGCCGCTGATGCTGCTTCCGGGAGCGGCGGGCTGCCGGCGCGCGTGCTGCTGCGCTTCGAGATGCTCCTGCGTCGCGCGCAGCGCAACCCGCGCGAGGCGCCCCCCGACCGGAAAGACCAGTTCGTTGATCTTTGCATCGTCGAGCAGTGCGAGGATAAGATCGAAAGCGTTGCCCTGATCCTTCGGACTGTGCGCGCCGGAGCCGACCGCGATGCCGACGCCGCGAGCCTTCGCCTTACGGATGAGCCGGGCGTTGGCTTCCAAGTACTTCTTCACGCGGTCGGGCGGCTGGTCGCGGTAGAGAAACCGGGTGTTGATCTCCACGGCCAGGCCGCGTTCGTGACAGACGTCGAGCAGGCGGTCTTCGTATTCGGCCAGTCTCTTCGCAGCGGGCCAATGGCCGAACGTCGCCGGCGCGTAGAAGTGCCCGACGATCTGCGTCGGCAGTTTGCTGACGTCGTCAAGGAGGCGGGGCACGTAGAGCTCCCAGAGCGCCTCGGTTCCGACGACGTCGAAAAGATTGGCGAACTCTTCGTTATCGAAGGGCCAGAGCCAGTCGGGGCCTCTCTCCGGGTGCGAGATCGGCAGGAAATGAACCGAGCGAATGATTCCGTCCGGCCGCAGCGCGTCAACGATGTTCTGGGCGTCGGGACGCGCGCGCGGGTCGTTGTCCATCTCCGCGCCGATCGAAAAGCGCATACCACGGCGCAGGCCCTCGGAGACGATCGCCGCGTGCACGACGTCAACCCCCGCCGTCTCGGCCGCGCCGAGCAGGTCGCCGGCGTGGGCGAGTTTGAGCGCACGGCGTACGGTGTTTACGGCGCCGGGGTCCTCGAACGTGAGATAGTTTGCGTGGTCGGCGACCATGAGGAACCGAGGCGACGTGCGCCGGCAGGCGTGGTAGAACCAAAGGAAGAGCATGCGCGCCGAATAGGCGATGGGACGCTCCTCGGCATAGGGCCGGTGCTCGCCTTTCGCGTGACCGTGAACGTCCGGGATGGCGGCGATGCGAGGGTCGCTCATGCAGGCGGACGCGCCAAAAGAGTGCGGCTCGAATCGAGCCGCTCTACGGAAAGGTCAGGGACGCAACTAGCCACCTTCGTTAAGGTTGGCTTCTAGTCGCGGTAGCCCTCCATGCGCAGGAGCCGAGCCTTCATCTCAACGCCGTAGTAGTAATCGTGAAGATGGCCGCTCGAGTCCACGACGCGGTGGCAGGGGAAGAGAAACGGCAAGGGGTTGCGCGCCATGACTCGGCCGACGGCACGCGCGGCGCGAGGGCGGCCGATCTGCGTCGCGACCCAGGCGTAGGAACGCACCTCTCCGGGCGGTATCTGCGCGGCGGCTCGCAGGGCGGCTTGTTCGAACGGGGTCAGACCGCTGATGTCCACGACCGCGTCGTCCAAGTGCCAGGTGCTGAAGAAGTCTTCGAGCGTGCGCACGATCCAGGCCGGCGTCTCCCCGCTGGTCACCCTGCGCCGCAGCCGGCGTGCGGCCCGCTCGACGACCGCATCGAGCGGCTCGCCGGTGTCGAGGCTGATGTACACGATCCGATTCTGCGCGAGCCCGACGTACAGCCGGCCGACCGGCGTCGTCACCGCCGAGAGCACGATCGGCGCTCGCGCCTTGCCCCCGAGGGCCGCGATGTGCTCCACGACCTTCTTCGCGAGATCGCACGAAGGCTTGGGCGGCGGCAAGCACGAGAGACAGTAGGCGACGCCTTCGTACTGTTCGTACATCGCTTGGCAGGATGGGCACGCGCGAAGATGGGTGTGGACGGTCTCCTTGAGCGAGGCCTGACACTCGCCGCGGAGTTCGTCCCACAACGCCTCGACGTCACGACAGCGCATGTAGGGCTTCTCCTTCGGGGCTGATGCGTCCGATCTGCGGACCGAGAATGCGGCGCAGGATGCGCACGGCCCGGTGGACGTGGGACTTTACCGTCCCGATCGGCTGATTGAGGATCTCGGCGATCTCGGGGTGGCTGCGCCCTTCGATGAAGCGGAGCGTCGCCGCCGCGCGCAGGTGCATCGGAAGGGAGAGCAGCGCCTGCTCGACGAGCGCGACGTCGGTGTTCTGCTCGACGATCGCTTCGGGCTGCGGCGGCCCCTCGGTCGAGCCGCGCAGGATCGCGTCCGGGTCGGCGAGTGCGTCCAGGGCGACGTTGGTCGGCCGCTTCGAACGCAGCCGGTTGCGAGTGACGTTCAGCGTGATCGTGTAGAGCCACGGCTGGAGCCGCAGCTCGGCCCGCTGTTCGGGCGACATCTTGAGCAGCGCGCGGTAGGCTCGCACGAACGCGTCTTGGACGATTTCCTCGGCGTCCTCGCGATTGCCGGTCATCCGGAGCGCGAAGCCGTAAAGCCGGCGCTGGTAATCGTCAACGATCCGCTCGAAACGCTCGACGCTCGGCGCCTGGGCGTTGGCCGGCCGCGGGGCCGCGCTGCGCCCGGTGGTTGTCGCTGAAGGCACGTATGCTCCCTGGAGGAGCGGTGCGAAGAGCGCCGTCATACGCTGCCCCCGACCACCGCTGCCGGGGTCGAGGTTTCACGTTCGGCCGAAAAATTCCTGAGGAACGCCTAAAAAGCGCGCGCAGGGGATTCCCCCGGCGTTTCTAAAGCACCGCCATGGCGCTTTTGCCCCAGCCCGGCCAAGCCGGCAGAGATTCGAGACCGCTTCGTTCGTAGAAGATTCGAGGCGGTTTTTTTGTTCCGACCACGTGAGTTGAAAGGCGGAAACATGCAGCAGACCCTCGAGGCGACGGAGATTTCGCTGGACGCATACACGATGTGCAGCTTCGTGCCGAAGCTAGACTCCACTCGCGCGGTGCCGCTCGCGCTGATCGGTTACCGCCAAGGCGAAGATCCGTGGTTCGTGTGGCTGGTTCCGAAGGACGGCGTGGATCCTGCCGGCCTGACGGAAGATCCGTACTACGCAAAAGTCCTTTGCGATCCACAAAGCTACTTCAAAAAGAAGCTGGCGAAGTACGTTGAGGAGACCGGCTGCGTCAAGCGCGGGATCCAGATGCTCGTGGACTGCCATCAGAATCATCTCGCCTTCACGCCGCTCACCGAACTGCGCGAGCATCCGTTCCGGCATCCGATGGAAGTGGAGCTGGTCGGGGCCTTCTAACCTAGCCGGGCCCGGGGTTCGTCGCGGCTCGGATGGTTCGCCGATAGGTGATGCGAACCGGCGTGCCGGCGCTCTGCAGCCGGTCGCGCAGACGCGCCTCGATCGTGAGTCGCGCGTCTAGTGCCAAGAGCAGCGCGTCGTTCAGGCTGTAGTACGCGGTGCCGTCCAAACGCATGGTGCCGCTGATCGTGGCGCCGGCGTGTCCGGGCAACGGTCCGGCCATCGGACCTTGCGCCTCGAATCGCACCGCTACCGTCGGATGGCCGTTCACCGGCCCGTTCGTACCGGGCCGCAGATACCCGTGCAGCATCGCATCCGACCCGAGCGGCGAAGCGGCCGTGAAAGGCACGCGCCCGTGCAGCAGCCGCAGGTCGCGCAACGTGGGCGGATCGAGTTGCACGGCGAACGGTTGATTGAGGATCGTGAGAAAGTCCGGGTCCTGGTTGACGCGGTCTTCGAACGAGCCGTCGGGCAGGAGCGCCTGCACGAACAGCGCCTCTTCGGAGGTTTGCTCGCCGAGCGCGTCGCGCGTGTAAACGGCGTGCGCGCGAAACCGGACCTCTTTACCGGTGCGCTCGACGGAGAGCCGTTCGCTGCCGTCGTACCTTACGCGCGAGACGGTGCCCGAGGACTCCATGCGGTAGACGTCTTCTCCGCCGGTTTGGTACGAAACGTCCGCGCACGCCGGCCCTATCGCAGCCAGCAGCGCGGCGATGAGAGCGACGCCGGTTCTGATCGTGGGTTGCCTTTCTGTAGAGAGGTGCTTATCGGCGATGGGGCGCCGCGCGGCGCTGCCTAAGGTAGAAACGAACGTCGGCCGTGCCGGTGCACACGACGACCGCGTCGGCGTCGCCGAAGTTGCGCCCGTTCACGTCTATCGTGAAGTCGCCTGCCGCCAGGCCGGCAAGCGTGCGCGCGATGCTGCGCGAGAACTTGTCGCTCGGTGCGCGGGATCCGAGGGCTTCGCGCACGGCGAAGGCCAGCAGGTCGCGAACGCGCAGCGGCGTGGCCAGCGCAAAGGCGCCCGAGCCGGCGGCGGCGACGGCGTGCAGATCGAGCGGAACCTTCACGCGGATCATCTACCCACAATTTCTGCCGTTTCGAGGAGCTGCCTGCCGCTTGGGATAAATGAATCGGCCAATGTCCTTCGGGAACGTGCCGGCCGATATGCTGGTAGGCGCAGTCGAGAAGCTTCTCGCGAAGATGGACGAGGCGGATTTGGCTGCCTGTTACGAACGCGACCTGGCGGCTATGCCCGCCGACGCGTTCGGTGCGTTCGTCGAAGCGGTGTTCGCGGCTTTTCGCGAGCGCGGCGAGTCGTCTGAGGACGCGGCCGAAGGCGCGGGAACGACGCTCGAAAGCATCGCGCGGCAGGACGGGCAAGCAGCGCGCGCGCTCCTGGGATACGTGCGAACCAACCCCGACCTCCTTAAGGAGGCGACGGCGTTGTTCGTCGAGCAGCGCCCGGATCTGGTCGGTGCGCTTCCCGCAGCGCTGCGGGACGCGCTCGCCGAGCGGCTGACGCACGCTCCGTGAGGGAGCCTCCGCGCCGCCGGCGATCGGATGACGAGCCGAGCGGGGGAGGACTGCCGCTCTTCCCGTTCGTCTTAATCGTCATCCTAGCCGGGCTGCTGCTCGGCGGCGTGCTCGCACATTTCTTCGGCGGTGCGAAAGAAAGCCAGGCTGGGCCGGCAACGACGCAGCCGGCGCCGGTCGTCCCGCTCGTAACGCCGGTGCCGACGCTCGCTGCGCCCTCACCCTCGCCGCTGCGCACGCACGCACCGAAGGCCAGCGCGACGCCGTCGCCCGCGCCTTCGGTCAAAGCGACGCCTTCCGCGTCGCCTTCGCCGTCGCCGTCGCCGCGTGCCGGCGCGAAACCCACCGTGACGCCGCTCAAACCGACGGCTGCGCCGCTCAAGCCGACGGCCGCGCCGCTCAAGCCGGCGCCGGCGCACGAGTCCGCCGCGACCCCCACGCCTGCCGGCTCCTCGGGCGGCGCGGCTGCGACGGTCGTGCGTTCGTACTTGGCCGCGCTCGCGCGCGGCGATCGTGCCGGCGCGGCGGCGTATCTGGCCTCCGGATCGCCGAACGAAACGTTCATGGATCCGGCGGCGCGGGTCGAGTCGGTGAGCTCGAGCAGCCTTGGAGGCGGCCGTTACCAGGTTTCTGCCGACGTGCAGACCGCAACCGGCGAATACTACGAGCTATTCGTGCTCCAGCCGGGCCCGGGCGGATTGCAGATAACCAGCCACTATCCGGTCCGCGCCCAGTAGCGCGCGCCTACTCTTCGTCGGGCCAGGCCGCGAGGCGGCCGATCGCCGCGCTCTTGAGAACGCGCAGCCCGAGCGTCGCGCATTTCAGGCGAGTCGGGCTGATGCCGATGCCGACGTTTTCGAGCACGGCATCCTTGGTGAGTTTGGCGACGTCGGAAAGTTTCATGCCCTTGACGCTTTCGGTGAGCATCGAAGCGGAGGCCTGACTGATCGCGCAGCCCTTACCAGAAAAGCGTACGTCGGCGACGGTGCCGTCCTTCACGAGCAGCTCCATCCGAATTTGGTCGCCGCAGAGCGGATTGACGTCCTCCGCGCAGGCGTCGGCGCGATCGAGCGTGCCGAAGTTACGCGGGTTGCGATAGTGGTCGAGAATGTAGTCGCGGTAGAAATCGTCCATCAGACGGAAAAGATGCGCGCGGCCTTTTCGATACCGGCGTAGAGCGCGTCTACGTCCGCTTCGGTGTTGTAGACGTAGAACGAAGCGCGCGTCGTAGCCGGCCAGCCCATTTTGCGCATGAGCGGCATCGTGCAGTGGTGGCCGGCCCGGACGCACACGCCGTCCGTGTCGAGGATAGAGGCGAGATCGTGCGCGTGCACGTCGGCGAAGTTGAACGAGAGCACGCCCGAGATTGCTGCCGGGTCGCGCGGTCCGTAGATCGAGAGGCCGCGCGGCTCCAGCGGCGCGAGACGCTCGAGCGCGTACGCGGTGAGCGCGCGCTCGTGCTCGCGAACCCAGTCCATGCCCAAGCCCTCCAGATACTCGATGGCGGTGCCGAAGGCGATGACGTCCGCGATGTTTCCGGTGCCGGCCTCGAAACGTCTCGGCGGATCGGCGAAGGTCGTGCGCGCGTACTCGACGTTCCGGATCATGTCGCCGCCCGAGAGGAACGGCCCCATGCCTTCGAGCAGCGAGGCTTTGCCGTAGAGCGCGCCGACGCCGGTGGGACCGAGCATCTTGTGCGCGCTGAACGCGTAGAAATCGGCATCGAGCGCCTTCACGTCGAGCCGGAGATGCGGCGCGCCTTGCGCGCCGTCCACGAGGACGATCGCACCAGCAGCGTGCGCTCGCGGGACGATCGCATCCAGCGGTGCGATCGTCCCGAGCGTGTTGCTGACGTGCCCCAGCGCGACGATCTTGCAGCCGTCCAAGAGCGCGTCCAGATCGTCGAGCACGTGCAGGCCTCGCCCGTCCACCGGAATGAAGCGCAGCGTCGCTCCGGTTCGCTCGGCGAGGAGCTGCCAGGGGACGAGGTTCGAATGATGCTCGAGCTCGGTGAGCAGAATCGCGTCGCCCGCGCGCAGGTTCCGGTCGCCCCACGCGTATGCCACGAGGTTGATCGCCTCGGTCGTATTGCGAGTCCAGACGATCTCGGATGTGCCCGCCCCCACGAAACGAGCGACCGTGACCCGCGCGTTCTCGTAGGCGTCGGTGGCTCGCGCGGCGATCTCGTAGACGCCGCGGTGAACGTTGGCGTTGTACTGCTCGTAGTACGTCACGATCGCGTCAATGACGGCGCGCGGCTTTTGCGAGGTGGCGGCCGAGTCCAGGTAGACGAGGCGCTTCCCGCGCGACGTCGGCCGCGAGAGGATCGGAAAATCGGCGACGACCTGCTCGACGCCGGAGAGCGCCGAATGCATCATTGCAGTTTCGCGGCCACTGCCGCGCGTATCTCGTCGCGGAGCGTCTTGGTGGGAAAGTGCTCGACCGCAGGCTCGAAGAAGCCCAGCGCGATCGTTCGCTCGGCCGCGTCGCGCTCTATTCCGCGGCTCTGCATGTAGAATATCTGCTCCTCGTCGAGCGCTCCGACGGTCGCTCCGTGATAGGCCTTTACGTCGTTCGCTCCGATCTCGAGCGCGGGCACGGAGTCCACGTGCGCATCCGGGGAGAGCAGCAGCGCGTCGTCGCGCAAGCGCGCATCGCTGCCTTGCGCGTGCGGGGCAATCCGGATGTTGCCCAGGAAACGGGCCTGCCCGTGCTCGCGGGCCGCCGATTTCACCAACGTTTCGGAGCTCGCGTCCGCGGCCTGGTGGTCCACGGTGCTGACGACGTCCACGTGCTGGGTGCCGGTGGGAAAGAAAACGGCGCTGAGGCGCGCTTGGGCGCCAGGGTGCTCGAACCGAACGTACAGATCGCCTGCCGCGACCGCGCCGCCTAGTTCGGCCGAGGAGAGTGAGATGCCGGCGTCGCGGCCCGGCAGCGCCGACCGGCTCGAGATCACGCGCGCGCCTTCGTCCGCGGTCTGGATCGCGGCGTACTCGATGCTTGCGCTCTCGCCTAGGACGATCTCCGTTGCGGCGACGAGGAGCGATCGCGGTTGCGCGGTCAGCCGCTCGACGATCGTCGCGCGCGAGCCGCGCTCGGCGAACACGACCGTGTAGGGACAGACCGCCGCGCCGTCGGGCGCGTCGTAGGCGATGACGATCGGCTCGTCCACGGCACGATCGGCCGGCACGTACACGAAGGTTCCCACCTGTAAGAAGGCCGTGGCGAGCGCGCCGAACTTGGTGGAGGAAACGTTCGTCTTGCCCAGGGCGCGCGCGAGCAGGTCGGGATGCTTGCGCGCCGCCGTACGAAGATCGCAGACGATCGCGCGGCCGTCTCCACCGCTCGTGACGGCGAGCGCGCCGTCCGTCGCGAGCGCGGCGGCCTCGGGCAGAATGGATTCGAAGTCAACGCGCCAGTAGCGCCCGGGTCTCTCGCGGCCGCTGGAGAGTGCGAAGAAGCGCTCCAGCGCGCGCGACCGCTCTTCCAGGCCGCCGAGCGCGGGATCGAGCGATGCGAGACGCTCGTACAGTCCTTGCGCCGACGGCGCGAGGGCCGCGCTAGGCAACGGCGGCGCTCTCCTCGCGAATCTTGTCGTACCCTTCGCGCTCGATCTCGTGAGCTAGGCCGGCGCCGCCGGTCTTGACGATGCGTCCGTCTATCATGACGTGCACGACGTCGGGCACGACGTACTGCAGGATGCGCGGGTAGTGGGTGATGATGAGGAAGCCAGTCTCGGCGCCCTCTTCGCCCGCGCGCAGCGCGCCGATCGAAGCGCCGACGTCTTTGAGCGCGTCAACGTCGAGCCCGGAGTCGGTCTCGTCGAGCACGGCGTACTTGGGCGCGAGCACCGCCATCTGGAGCATCTCCAAGCGCTTTTTCTCACCGCCGGAAAAGCCGTCGTTGAGGTAGCGTCCCATGAAAGACGGGTCTATGCCGAGCTGATCCATTTTTTCCAGGAGCAGCGCGCGGAACTTCGCAGGCGCAAGGTCGCCCGGGCGTACCGCTTGCCGGGCCGCATGGAGAAAGTTCGCGACCTTCACGCCCGGAATCGCAGCCGGGTACTGAAAGGAGAGGAAGAGGCCGGCCCGGGCACGCTTGTCGGGCGCGAGCGCCAGCAGATCCTCGCCGTCGAGAAAGACCTTGCCGGCCACCTCGTACTGGGGGTGGCCCGTCAGCGAGAACGCGAGCGTGGATTTACCGCTTCCGTTGGGACCCATCAGGGCGTGGACGCTCCCGGGTTCGACGGTCAGGTCAATGCCTTTGAGAATTTCGGTTCCGGCTACGCTGCAGCGCAGCCCGGAGACGCGCAAGCCTTTTTCGGACATGGGCTTCATCGTAGCCGAGCCTCTCTTAGAAAGTCAAGGAAAAACTTTACTATCTGCCTCCAGCGTGCTAGGATAACGCCGAAGATGCACGCTGACCGGTTCTTTCAGACGACCCGCGGCAAGATCGTAAGCGAGTTGCGCCGTCGGGGCTCGGCCTCGGCTGCGGACCTGGCCGGCTCGTTCGGCGTCTCGCCGAACGCGGTCCGCCAGCAGCTGGTCGTGCTGGAACGGGATGGCCTGGTCGCCGAGACCTCGGTTCGCCGCGGTCCGACCAAACCGACCTTCGAATTTTCGCTCACCCCCGAGGCCGACCGTCTCTTTCCGCAAGCCTACGACAAGATGCTCTCCGCGGTGCTGCGTGAGGTGCGCGATCAGTTCGGCGCGCAAGCGGTCGAGCGCGTCTTTGCCGGCCTCTCCAAGCGAGCGGTCGAGCGCGCGCGCCTGCAGGTGACCGCTCGCGACCCGCAGGCGAAGGTCGAGCAGCTCACCCAGATGCTGCGTAAGAACGGCGTCGTCGCCGAGTTCAGCTTGATCGAGGGCGGCTTCGCCCTGCACGAACACAACTGCCCGTATTCAAACACGGCCAAAGATCATCCGGAAGTCTGCCGAATCATCCACGACGTGATAGACGATGCGATCGGCGGCGAGCACTCCCAGAAAGAATCGCTTGCAGCCGGCGGCAAAGAGTGCCGCTTCGAGCTGCGGCCCGCTCCGCTAACGAGGTAGTATGGATTTTCCAAAGTTTCAGCGATTGGTCGAAGAGCGCGGCGGCTTCCGCACGATGGAGAACGCGACGGCGAGCGGCGAGTACTTCAGCGACTCCTGCGGCGACATGTACAACTTCTTTTTGAAGATAGGTCCCGGAGCGGTGATCGAGGACATCTCGTACTTCACCACCGGATGCGGCTTCGGCACCGCGACTTGCAGTCTCGTCGTGGACTTGGCCAAGGGCAAGACCGTCTCGGAAGCCGGTGCGCTTACGGCCGCGGAGATCGAGGCGCAGCTCGGCGGATACCCCGAGAAGAAGAAAGATTATCCCGAACGCGCGCTCGAGGCGCTTCACGTCGCGCTGGCGGATTACCGTTCGAAGGTGGCGGCGGGAGCCGTCCCCGATTATGCCGCGATGGCGCGTCCAGCCGCCGCGCCGGCGGCCCCTCCCGAGCCCGTCCCCGTCCAGAAGGTCCTCATCAACCTTCGCTAGCCTACGGCGGCCAACGCCGCCGTGGCGATCGTTTCGTAGCGCGAGGTGTTGCGCGCGGGGTCGAAGAGCGATTCGAAGAGCGCGACGCGTTCGACCTGCAACGCAACCGGCGGCACGTCAACGAGCGGAAGGGGTTGCGCGGGCGCCTTGACGCGCGCGATCGTCGCGTGCGCGACGGCATCGGCATCGAAGGAGAACCCCATCGGCTCCAAGCTTGCGCGAACTCGCGCGCAGAGCGATCGAAACGGCGCTCCCCGATCGCTCGCGCCCAAGTAAACGATGCGAGGGCGCCGCTCGTGCGGGAAGGCGCCGAGACGGTCGAAGCACAGCGAGAACCGCGCGCTCGCCCTCGCCGCCGCCGAAAGCGCTTCGCGCACGCGGTCAACGCGTTCGGCTTCGACGCCTCCGAGAAAGGCCAGCGTCAGATGCAGCTTTTCGGGCGCCTCGTAACGGGCCGCAAATCCGGCTCGCCGCAGGGCCTCGCTCGCGCGGACGCATGCGTCGCGCACGGCGTCGTCCAGCTCGATGCCGGCAAAGAGTCTGCGCGAGGGCGGTCGCGCCTCATCCAAGCAGGTACGGATTCGTGCGGCGCTCGACGCCGATCGTCGTGGCGGGACCGTGCCCGGGAACGACCGGCGTCGCGTCCTCGTACGGGAGCAGTTTCGTGCGGATCGAGCGCACGATGTCTTCCATCGATGTGCCGCCGAGGTCCCAGCGGCCGATGGATCCCGCAAAGAGCGTGTCGCCGGTCAGAAGCGTCGTGGCGCCGTCTTCACGGAGGGCGAAGGAGACGCTGCCCGGCGTGTGGCCCGGCGTGTGCAGGACGTCGAATCGCAGCGCGCCGGCACGCAGGACGTCTCCGTCGTGCAGTTCGCCGTCGAGCGCGACGACCGGCGGTGCGGCGACCCCAACCCAGGTCGCTTGCAGCGCGAGCGTCTGGTAGAGCGGCAGATCCGCCGGATGGAGCAGCGCTTTGCCCCGCGTGAACTCGCGAAGCCGTCCGACGTCGCCGACGTGGTCTATATGCGCGTGCGTGTGCACGAGCAGACGCGCGTGCCAGCCCCGGCGCCTCAATCGCGCCGCGACCTCCTCGACGCCGTCGCCGCCGTCCACGACGATCGCCTCGCCGCTCTTCTCGTCGGCCGCGATCGTGCAGTTGCACGCCAGCGGCCCTACCGGGAACGTCTCGATATGCATCGTCAATCCACCCGAATGCCGAAGTCGTGAAAGCCGCCGTTGAAGTATCCCAGCGGCGAACCCGGGCGCGCGCCGCACGAGAGGACGCGGCCGACGAGGATCGAGTGCGAGCCGGCCTCGTATTCCTGCGCGACCTCGCAGTCGAAGTGAGCGATGCAACCCGGGAGCACGGGCGCTCCGCTGGCGTCCACGGCGTAGTCTATCTCGGCAAACTGGTTTTCGCGCACCTTGCCGGCGAAATGCTCGGCGAGCTCGCGCTGATCTCCGGCCAAGACGTTCACGCAGAAGATTCGCGAGGTGGCGATATACAAGTAGCTTCGCGCCTCGCGGTTGATGCAGACGAGCAGCGCGGGCGGTTCGACGGAGAGGCTCGCAAACGAGTTCACCGTGATACCGCGCGGCTCGCCGTCGCGCAGGCTCGTGACGACCGTAACGCCGGTCGGCACCCGCCGCATCGCGTGGCGAAAGGCGGAAGACGTGCTCATCGCCGGCGTGCGCCGATCGCGGTGCCGCCGCCGATCGGCAACAGCGTCGCATCGAGCGCCGGATGGGAGAGAAATCGCGGGATGAACTCGCGCATCGCGCGCACGTCGGGCTCGTCGCCGTCCGGCAACTCGGCGGCCACGCGACCGCCGAGGAGGCAATCGGCGAAGATAGCCAGCCCGGAGAGTTTGAGCATCGGCAGGACGATATCGAGGTACCGGCCGTACGACGATTTGCCGGTCGCGACGAAAACGAGGTCGAGGTTCCGGTGGGGAAAGGTTCCGAGCAGCTCGAGCGCCTGCGTATGAAGGACCTCGATGGCATCGTCCTCCCCGGCACGCGCGAAGTAGGAGAGCGCGACGTCGCGGCGGCTCGCGTCCGGTTCGATCGTCCATATCTTGCCCGTCCGGGGCTGTGCCTTGGCCATCCAAAGCGTCGCGTATCCGATGCCGGTCCCTATTTCGAGTATCCGGCTCGCCTGCATCGCGGTGACGAGCGTAGAGAGCAGTCGCCCCGTCTCGCGCGAGATCCCGCCGTCGCCCGCGAGGCGCTCGAGTTCGAGCAGCAGCGCATCCGGGAGCGGGTGCACGCGGTCCAGGTAGCTCGCCGCATCCATTACGCTACCCTCTCGGCGGCTTTGACGACGTTTCGGAGCAAGGCCACGTTCGTTACCGGGCCGACGCCTCCGGGAACGGGCGTGATCGCGCCGGCAACCTTCACCGCGCTCTCGAAATCCACGTCTCCCTTGAGTACTCCGTTCACGAGCGTCGTCCCGACGTCGACGACCGTCGCGCCCGGCATGATGTCTTCGCCGCGGATCAGCCCCGGCGCTCCAGCTGCCACGACGACGACGTCGGCCATGCGTACGTACGGCTGCAGGCTCGCGGACTCTTTGTGCAGTACCGTCACGGTCGCGTCCTGGGCGAGCACGAGCATCGCAACCGGAGCGCCGACGACGATCGATCGTCCCACGATCGCCGCGCGCCGTCCGCGAAGCGGCCAGTGCGGGCTGCGTTCGAGAAGGAGCATCACCGCCGCGGGCGTCGCCGGAACGTATTCGGTGCCGCTGCCGAACGCGAGGTGCCCTTGATTGGTGGGGTGGGTGCCGTCTACGTCTTTATGCTTCGGCATCGCGTCGGCGATCTCTCGGATGGAGAGATGCGGCGGCAACGGCTGCTGGAGCATCACGCCGTGCGTGCTGGGATCGTGTTTCAAGCGCTCGAGCAGCCTGCGGATCTCGGCTGCGTTCGCGCTCGCATCGAGCCGCTCCACGCTCACCTCAATGCCGACTCGCGCGCCCGTCGCCGTGAGATTGCGCACGTAGGCGAGGCTGGATTCGTTCTCGCCTACGAAGACGATTGCGAGTTTGGGATGAATCCCGGACTCGCGCAGCGCATTCGTACGGGCGCGCAGTTCGGTGCGCAAGTCGGCGGCAAGGCTTCTTCCATCCAGGATCGTAGCAGGCACGCCGTCGCCGTTTCGTCCGCGCAAGGAGCGGAACCTAGCAAAGCAGGAGATGCCCTCTAGCGTGAATCGTTCGCTCGTGTGGCTCGTAGGAGTGCTGGCGCTGGCCGGTGCGATTGCGATTTTCGAGCCATTTTTCGCCTCGAATTCGAGCGCCCCCGCGGGGCCGGAGGGCCTGCCGGGCCAGGCTGCGCCCGTCTTCGAGCTGCGCGACGATCGCGGCGCGCCCGCGTCGCTGGCCGCGTATCGAGGCAGGGTGGTCGTCATGAATCTCTGGGCATCGTGGTGTCCGCCGTGCCGGGCGGAGATGCCGGACCTGCAGCGTCTGGCCGATCGCTATCCGAGCGGTCTCACGGTGGTGGGCGTCAACGAAGGCGAGTCGCCGGCGCGAGCTGCCGCCTTCGCACTCGCGCTGGGCATCCGCTTTCCGATCTGGATAGACTCGGCGCAGCGCTACGGGCGCCTGTACGGGGCGCTCGGGCTTCCGAGCACCGTGATCGTGAATCGGCAAGGGGTCGTCGCGCGCGGATTCGACGGAGCGCTCACCTTCGACCAAATGCAGGCCGCCGTGGCGCCGCTCGTGCGAAACCGTTGAGCGCGTTCCTGGGGCCGGCGCTCGTCGCCGTCGCTATGGTCGTCTCGCAGCTGATCCTGCCCGGCAAAGCCGAGTATCATGCCGGCTGGTACAACGTGCTGCTCGTCGCGCTCGTCGCGATCGCGGCAATCGCGGCGCGACGGCATTTTGCCGCGCTACAGACGTCGCGCGCCCGTCTAGCCGTGTGGTTGATCGCAGCAGGTTCGGTGATATGCGTGGCGGCGGGCGTAGCCAGCGGCCTGTTCGGCGCCGACACGCGAACGTACGTCGGCGCGCCGGGCCAGCGGATGCGCGCGGACGATCTAGGCGGTTCGCTCGCCTTTCCGTTCGCCGAAGATACGGGCGCGGCGGTAACGCTCGACCGGCCGCTCCATCGTCCGATCGCGATCGGCGAGAAGGCTCGCAATGCGGGCAGCTTCATCCTCCGCGCGGTACCCCGCGAGATCGTATTCGTGGAAGCGCGCGACGCGCGCGGCAATCGTTTGACGATCACGCAACCCACCGGCGCCGTCTTTCTTTCGCCGGCATTGCTCATGCAGCAGCGGCAAACGATCGCGGGCATGGACCTTCCGTTCGATTCGTTCGCCGTTCCGGCGGCGCGGCGCATCGTGAAGGCCGTGCTGCTCGATCCGCAGCAGGCCGCGATGCTCTCGCAAGCCGCCGCGCTTCCTGGGCAGGCGGCGGTGCTTTTCGCGGTGGACGATGAGAACGACCGGCCGCTGCCGCACGCGATCGCGCTGAGCGCGGGCGGACGTCCGGCCGCGGTCGCCGGCTTGATTTTGCGGGGTACGGTCGCAACCTATCCTGCGGTCGAGGCCGTTTCGTCCCCCGCGCTCGTCGCAGTCGCAGCCGGCACGCTCCTGACGCTCGCCGGACTAGTGGGAACGCTCGCGGCGGGCCGCCCTACTCTCCCGCAACCACCGCTCGAACGTTCCTGATCACGACGCTGCCCTCCGAGAGTTCGATGCCTTTGGAGGCCAGCGCGTAGATCGCGACCAGACGGGCGGCGTCGGTTCCAGGCGGGAAGCGCAGCGTGACGTTGCGCCATCCCGGCTCGCCCAGCTTCGTCGCATCGAGCAGCACGTCTTCGTTGATGGCATTGCGCACCGCCACGCGCAGGCGAGCGGCGCTGCCGTCGTCGCGCAGTTCGAAGGCCATGCCGATCGTTCCGGCGGGCAGAGCGAGATCCGACATCGCATATGCGGCCCGTTCGCCGGCCCCGAAGGAGAAGCGCAGCTCGACGCAGCCGCGGCACTGGAGATTCTTTATCAGGCCGCCTTGGCCGCCGCTCGGAATCGCGACGAAGTGCGCCGATTGAGCGAAGGGCAACGCTACCTCGTGCGAACCGACGGTGACGAATGCGCTGGCCGCGGCGCCGCCGATCCGAAGATCCACGCGAGCGTCGTGCGGCCCGGCGCGGTAGAATCCGCGTGCGTCTATCGAACCGCCGCCCGTGCTCCAGGCGAGTGTCTGCGGCAGATCTAAGGGGTACCCGCGCGAATCGTACGCGCGCGCCGTCAGCGCGAGACTGCCGCCGCGATCCACGTTCGGACGGTCGGGCAGAATCTGCACGCGGGCCGGCGTTGCGACGACTTCGACCGGCACCTCGCCTGCGATGGCGCCGCTGCGCAGAACGATGCGGCCGCTCCCGGGATGCAGCGCGACGAACGTTCCACCCTGGATAGTGCCGAGCGACCCGGGCGAGACGATTGCCGAGGGCTGCGCCGCGGCGGTGACGTGATTCGCCGCGTCTACGCCGGCGAAACGCAGCGGCACCTGCGCGCCCGCGAGCGCCCGCACGATGCCGGGACGGGCTACGTAACGCACGGGCGGTCCGTACGGCAGCGTGCTGTATGCGAGGAGCGCATCGCCCACGGGGCGCTCGATCCGGTCCGACGGCGAGTTCGCGACGTCGGCATTCGCATCGCCGATCCGGCGCACGACGAGCGTGGAGGAGCCGCCTCCGTCCAGGGCCATGCCTTCGGTGGCGCCGAGCGCGCGCATGAGCGCGGCGAACTCCGGGCGCCGCAGTCCGACGCTCACCTCGGGCTGGCGGCCGTCCACCTCGATCAGCAGCAGCCTGCCGCCCGAGGCTACGGCGGCGCCCGAGCACGGAATGCGCTTTGCAAACTCTCCGCCGCTGGGGCCGTTGGGATCTTCGAACCACTCGCCGTCGTGGAGTATCAGCGGGCCGCCCCCGATCGCGGTCTCGATGGATTCCAGACCGACGGGTGAGAGATCGCCGGAGGCGCTGACGATGTCGTTGACGTTGGGCACGTCTATGAGACCGTAGTCGCTCAGGCCAACGGCTGCATAGTAACCGGGAGCCTGGGCGCTGAGGTTATCCGCGATGCCGGTAACGCGATAGCGTGCGAACGGCGGCGTTCCTTCGATCGGTGCGAGCGAGATCAGCGTTACGTTCTCGGCCGGCGCCACGCGCCCGTACGCCGGCGTGAGGAGCGAGACGCCCCCGTGCGGCGGCGGCATCTGGTTAAGACCGTCGAGCGCCAGCGTGCGATCGCCGACGGCGATCTCGCCGGTGAACGAAAACTCGGCGATGTGCGACGTGCCGTCGCGCGTGATCGCCAGCGCGTATCGCTTGGATGGCAGCGACAGCAGCGCGCCCTCGCGCACGACGAGGTTCTCCGGGCGATTCGTGTTTCCGATGTCGAAGTAGTCGCCGTTGATTCCCGCAACCGCTCCGGTTCGGTGCGCCATCGCTCCGACCGTCTCGCCGCGCGAATCGAGTCCGTCGCCGGCCAGCACGCTGCCGACGCGCACTTCGCCGGGATGCGGAGCGATGGAGACGACGCGGACCTCGAGCGGACCCGCCTGCGTGCGCAGGCGGTAGTAAGCGTACTCTATGCCGGGCGCGACGTCTTCGAAGGTGGGCGCCTGTTCGAGAATGAGCGGGAACGGTGCCGGAGGATCTATTCGCTCCGGCAGCTCGCCGGCGGCGCCGCGCGCGCAGAGTGCGAGCGCGAAGAACGTGGCGGCGATAAGAGACTTCATGTGCTGCGAGGGTGCCATACCGCAACCGCGAGCGGATAGCCTCCCGTGGCGAAAGGCGCGCCCGGAACGCGCCGTAACGTGCGCAGGTCGAATACGTCCACGGCGTCCGCGCCCGCGCACGGCACGTACAAGCGCCGGCCCGGCGCGTCGAGCGTAGGCTTCCACGGCGTGCGGCAGGTCGTCAGCTCCGCGCGTTCGGCGCGCAGCGTACGAGCATCGAGAACGTAGACGCGGTCGAGCGATTCGTCGGTGACGAACAGCGTCGTGCCGGCGGGGTCGATCGCGATGCCCAAGGGAAAGGCAAGCGGACCGCTGCGTTGCACGCCGTCCGGCCTGCCGTCGTGCAGCGAGACGGCGACGACCGATCCGGCCGCTGCAAAGGGCGAGCCGGCGCTCTCGTTCGAGACGGCGTAAAGACGATTGCCATCGGGTGAAAGGGCGAGCGAAAAGACGCGATTCACGGCGTGAAAGCGACGGATTACGCGCATCGTGCGAGCGTCCACCTCGGTAACGCTCCCGTCGTTCGTATTGGCCACGTAGACGAGCCGGCGTCGCCGATCGATCGCAAGCCCTTCGGCGGTCTCGCCCGTGGCCACGCGCGTCGTCGTATCTCCGGGGCCGACGCGCGTGAGCGCGCCGCCGTCCGCGTCCCGGTTCGTGACGAATGCCGCTCGCGGCGACTCCTCCACCGCGATCTCGTCGCCGAGCGGAACGCCGGGAACTCGCGCGATGCGCCAGGGCGCAAGCGTCGCGAAGGTGAGCGTGGATCCTTGGGTATCGGTGACGGCGATGCGCCCGCTCGCATCTATCGCAGCATCGCTGGGAGCGCCGCCGGTTGCGAGCACGCCGAGCAGAGAGAAATCGCGAGCATCGTGAACGACCAGGCCTTCCTCGTATGCCGCGACCACGACCAGCGCGCGCGTTGCCGGCGGGGGTGGCGCGATGCGGAGCGTGGCGCTTGCAAGGCCGGCGGCATTGCCGGCGACGAGGAGCGCCTGCGCGGGCGTGGGGCTTTGCGGCACCGCGTAGGTCCCGTCGGGCAGCAGACGGCCCGGTCCGAGCAGAGCGGTGCCGTAGGGGGGTGCAAAGCCTTGCACCCGCAGCGCGAACAGGCTGCCCGGGAAATACGGCCAGCGCGCCGCCGCGATGCTGCCCGAAGCGAGGTGCCGCACCGGTGGGCGCGCCGCGGCGGCGACGAGCACGACGAGGCAGAGGAGAGCGCCTATCCGGCGAGGGATCGGCAACGCGCGCTCTAGCGCCCCTGGAACAGGCCGACGGCGAAGAGGACGATGCCGACGGCGGCGAGCCCCGCGCCGACCGGCAGCAGAATTCGGGTGGAAGCCAGGGCCGCTATCGAAACCATGACGATCGCAATCTCGAAGAAGGTAGTTGAGAGCAGGAGCGTTTCGTAGGATTTCAGCGTGACCTCGGCACGAGCGTCGTAGCCCACGGCCTCCTCCGCGAGTGCTTTGGCGGTGTCGAGCACCGCGGGCGATGATTCGCGCTCTCTCTCGGCGATGGCCTGGAGGCGCGCGCGAGAGGCGGGATCGCGAGCGAGATTCGTCGTGAGCAGCGCTTGGTAGATGTTAAAGCGTATCTGCTTTGCTTCGTACGCGTTGTACGTGTCGGTTGCGCGCCCTTGCACGAGGATCGCTTGATTCTTCTCCGAGAGCGCGGCGATGGAGCGATGGTGCGTAAAGAGCGTTCCGAGAGCGGCGAGCACCGCGAAGATGGCGGCCGCGAGCGATACGAGCGGGCGCCGGCCGGGAGCGGCCTCGACGGTGTGTTTCAGCGTTCGCCCCTCTCTTGCCGTCCGAGGACCGCGGCGACCCATGCGATGCCGTCGCCGACGTCGGTGCTTGGCGCCACGGCCGTCTCCTTGGTCTTGCGCGGATCGAGCGCAAAGCTCGCGAGGCGATAGGCGCCGAACGTCCCCGCGAGCACCGTCCCGTCCGGGTCGACGGCAAACGCGCGCTCCGCGCTGCGCTCGAAGACGACGACGTACAGACGCAGTTCGAGTGCACGAGCTCGGGCGATCCGCTCGGCCCACGGCGCGGGCAGATCGGTCGTCCACACGACCAGCTGGTAGTTCGCACGCCGGTAGCCGACGAGGCCGGCGGGATCCAGGACGACGTCGTCTCCGGCGCAGGCCAGCGCGACCGTGCGATCGAGTGCGGCGAGACGCGCGTCGTCGTCGGGCGAGATTGCGAAGGCGTCGTCGAGCACTTCGAGGCGCTCGTCGATATCCGGCGGCAGCGGATGGAACGAGATCGCCAAGCGCAGCGGCCTCTCTGCGGAGGCGCGGGGCGGCGGCTGCGGCGGGAGTGCGCGGCGCGCCGGCGTTCCGAGTTCGACCTGCGCGAAGATGGTCTCCGCGACGCTTTGGCTCGCCAGCGCCAGCGGTTCTCCGCGGCGATCCACGATTTGGCTCTTCCCGCAGTAGGCGACCATCGCTCGTTCGGCGCCGCACTTGTTGGCAGCGACGAACGGAACGCCGTTTTCGTAAGCACGGACGCGCGCGAGAAGGTCCGCTTGGACGTTCTCCAAGGCCGAAGGATCGCGTCCGCTCGTTACCCAGGCGGTCGGCATCACGAGCGCCCGGGCGCCCGCGTCAACGAGCGCGCGCGCGATAGTTGGAAGCCGCCCGTCCGCGCAGACGAGCACGCCCAGCGGGCCGATAGCCGTTTGGATCGGAGCGATGCGATCGCCGCGAACGAACCAGCGCCGATCGAAATGCCAGAGAAATATCTTGCCGGCTCGACCTGCGATCGAGCCGTCGGCGTCTATGACGACCGCGGCGTTCTGCAGGCCGCCGCTCGCGCGAACGGCGGCGCCGACGACCACGACGGCACCCGTCGAGCGGGCGATCTGCGCGAAGCGCTCGAGGGCCGCTTCGATTGCCTCGTCGTCCACCGGCTCGCTGCCGAGGACGTATGCGGGGATCGTGGCTTCGGGCAACACGACCAACTGCGCGCGCGAGCCGGCCTGCCGCGTCGCCTCCAACACCGAATCGAGCGAGCGCACGAAGCCGCTGCGATCGTGAGCGGCCACCTGCACGGCCGCCACGCGGATCGGACCGTTCATCCTCGCGCGGACTTCGCGGCCGCAAATGCGCCGACCCGCGCGCGCTCTTCCCAAGAAGGCCGGCGGTGCGGCCTCGGGAAAAAGGTGCCCTCCAATGAGTCAACTCTCACGCAGCCTCCCCGCGCTGTCCGTTGCCCTTGCGAGCGCCGCTCTTGCATGCGCGATACCGGGCCCCCGTTCGGGCGCCGCCGCGGCGCCGGCGCCTTCGCCCTCGCCGTCCGCCCATTCAAAGGATCCGTGCGGCGCTGCCAAGAGCAAATGGGCGCATCTGAAGTGCGAAGACTTCAACAACTCGGCTCCGGGCGATGAGTACTTCGGGCGCATGAAGCTCAGCTATCTCGGCATTGACAACACGTACAAGGACGCCTTTATCAGCGCCGGCGCGTTCACGACCGACTCGCGCTTGATCGCAAAACTGGACTTCGCCAATGAGGCGTTGGCGCGCTGGGCGGCCAAGTACCCCGGCGATCCGCAGCTGGCCCGCTCGTATTTCCTCGGCGTCCTCGTGCTGCGCAAAGTCTACACGCAGCCCGAGCAAGAGGCTGCCTGGCGCTTCATGCAGATTCTCACGACCAAGTACCCCAATACGTACTTCGGCAAGACGACGAAGGCGAATCTCGCCGGTGGATTTACGGAACATTGGTTTGCGGCCGCGCAAGCCTGCCCGACGCCGCTGCCGCGCGGCGTCAAGCCGGAGCCAACGCCCAGCGCGACGCCCTCTCCCTCACCGTCACCCTCGCCTGCTCCCGGTCATCCGTCGGTCTCGCTCATCGAGCCGCCGTGTGTCGAGGCCTCGCCGACGCCGTAGCCGGAACCGTACCAAAATGAAAAGCCCCCGGCAGCGCCGGGGGCTTTTCGCCGTTCTTACGCGACGGTCGAGCCTAGAACTTCAGGCCGATACCGGCGTAGGGACCGCTTTCGGAGAAGCCCAGCGGCGCCGCACTCTGCGGGTAGCCGCGATCGCCCATGAAGCCGGCTTCGAGGAAGACCGGGAATCCCTGGAACGCGTAGGTGACTCCGATGTCGTACTTGAGGATGTCGTACCCAACTTTGTAGTTGCACGGTGCGGAGATCGAGCAGCTGCCGTTGGGATACTGCGAGTTCACTATTCCCGACGTGCTCGTGTAGTTACCCGAGGCGTTGAAGAAATAGTAGGCGTTTCCATAGAACGAGAAGGCGCGGTTGAGATCCGGAAGTTTCTCGAGACCGACGCCGGCGCCGTCCTGATTGGGATAGCCGTAGTTGGTACGGCGCGAGATGTACGCGCCTGCGAGGTAGATTCTCGGGGACAGGATCCGGATACCGAGCCGTGCGTCGAAATCGTAATCCTGACCGTTGAAGGCCGGTACGCTCGTCTGGAAGAGGCCGCCGATGGCGGTCACCCAGCAGTCCGAGCCGCCGCAGTTGTGCTGCCAGTTCCACTGGCGGTAGTCAACCGCGACCATCCAAGGCATGTTCATGAGCGGGATTTCCAACGCGCCATGGAGCCGGTACGAGAAGCCGCCGTTGTTGTTGTTGCTGGTGTTGCCGGGGCTGAACTCGTTGTAGACCTTCGGTGAGATGATGTAGTCGCCGGCGACGTAGTGGTCGTAGTACGGACCGGGTGTCGGCGTCGGCGGCGGCGGCGGGGGCGGCGGCGGCGGCGGGGGAGGCGGCGGCGGCGGCGGGGTCGCTACGATGTAGCGGACCACGACGAGGCGCCGATCCGGCAGCCACTGCACGTACGCTCCCATGCCTTCCGAGATTACGCGGACGGGCACGAGAACGACGCCCTGATACATCATCGGCGGAACGTCCAGCGGACGCGATTCGCCGTTGATGACTACTTCCGGCTTACCGAGGGTCACTTTGACCTCGGCTCCGGCTTTGCTGACCGTCACGGTCTTGGTGCTGCCGTCATAGGAGACGGTAGCGCCACCCATCTGCTCGAACATCGAGCGAAGCGGAATCAAGATCGTGCCTCCGCGCACGAGCGCGGCGAGCACACGACCCTGCTTCAGGATGTCGGGCTTCGTGTAGACGTGGTGGTCATTGAAGAGAATCGGGATCTGACCCGACGGCGGGGAACCGAAATCCGCCGGCGGAGCAGCTGGCGCACCCTGGTCCTGCGCGATCGCGTTGGTTCCAATGTTGCCATGCGACCCGCTGGGCTGGGCTGCGACCGCGGTGAATCCAAGACCGGCTGCCATCAGCACGGCCAGGATTCCGGTGCTCAGTCGCTTCAATGTGTCCTCCTAGCTGGTTATGAGACCTAAGGCCCGTCTGCCGGGCCCCCCAGGGGGACCGGATTCAAGACGAGGCCATTTTGGCCATCTTCGGGGACAGCCGATTGCCTCCCCTGCAGTGGGAGCCTGGTCAGGCGAGCTTTTCTCGCAGCTTTGCCAGAAACTTCGCCTTTTCAATGATGTACCGCTCGTGCGTGCCCTCGGCGACCGCCTCTTGCTCGTCGAATACCGCAACGGCGAAGCTGACGCGAGGCCCGTCGAGCATGACGACCTCGACCTCGGTGCGCACGATGAAACCGACGGGGACCGGTTTGCGGTGCTCGATGTCCACGTGCGTCCCCAGGGTCACCTGCCCGGCCTCCAGGCTGGGGCCGATGCAGTGGATCGCCGCGCTCTCGACCAATTGCACGAGCATTGACGTGGAGAGCACGTCAACGCCCTTATTCCCCGCCTTCTCCGCGGTCATCCATTCCTCGACCCGGCTCTGAAGGCTGTACGAGCGGCCGATCTCGAGCTTCGCGCTCATGCCCCGGGGAGATACGCCCTGCAACCGACCACCTCATGCAGGGTCTCAAAGGTTTGCGATAGGTTCCACCCGGCCGTGAATCAAAAGCCGTCGGACCCCGTATATCTCACCATGAAGGACCGGAACAGGAAAGAGATGGTATTCCCTTCCACCGTTCGGCGCTGGGCGCCGATGCTTCTCGCCGCGACCCTCGGAGCCGGCGCGCTGGGCGGCTGCGGGTCCAAACCCGCCCCGGCCACGCCCCCGTTGAACGTGGACGCATCGCCGGCAACCCGCCAGAACATCGCGACCTACCTCGTGCTCGACGGGCAGATCGCTCCGCTCGACCAGTCTACCCTCGCCTTTCAGCAGTCCGGCACGATCACGCACATAGACGTGAACATCGGAGACATGGTCCACAAGGGCCAGCTGCTGGCCGCAATCGATCCCTCGACGCTCCAGGCGCAGTTGTCGCAGGCGCAGGCTCAGGCCGCGCAGGCCGCCGCCAGCGCTCGAGGTTCCGTCGTCGGTCTTCCCGTGCAGGTGCAGAACAACAACGCCGCCGTGCAGACCGCTAAGGCATCGCTCGAGAACGCCAAGCTCGTCTACGATCAAAACAAGCAGCTGTACAAGCAAGGGTACGTCTCGGAGACGCAGCTGCAGCAGTCGCAGGCGAACTACGTCTCGGCGCAGCAGACGTACAACAACGCGGTCGTCGGACTTTCGAACAACGTGGTAAGCGCGCAGAACGTGAAATCCTCGATCGCGCAGGCCGCAGCGGCTGCGGCGCAGGCGAAAGTCCTTGCGACGCAGCTCTCGCAGACGTACCTATACGCGCCGTACGACGCGGTGATCGCCAACCGGCTGGTAGACCCCGGCGCGTACGCGTCGCCCTCGCAGCCGGTTCTGCAGGTTGCGCGGATAGACAAGGTCTGGATCAACGTGAACGTTCCGGACGAAGATCTCGCGTACGTGCGCTCGGGCATGACCGTCAGCTTCGCTTCGTCCTCGCTGCCGGGGAAGAAGTTCTCCGGTCCGATCGTGACCGTCAACGCCGTGCCCACCTCCGGAACGCTCTCGTACCTCGCGCGTCTGGAGCTGCACAACCCCGGCTACGTTCTGCGGGGAGGCATGCTCGTAACCGTAACGGTGACCAAGCAGCGCGCCAACGATGCGATCGTCGTTCCGCGCAGCGCCGTCGCGCAGGCCGGAAACGGAAGCGTCGTGTACGTCGTCGGGTCCGACAACAAGGCCCAGGCGGTCCCGGTGACGGTCGGCGTCCAGACCGACACGCTCTCGCAGGTGAGCAGTCCGAAGATCGTGCCGGGGACGATGGTCGTTACCACGCGGCCCGACGCGCTCAAAGACGGGAGCACGGTCGCGGTGAGCAACGGGAACCAGGCGCCGTCGTCGAGCGGCCCGGCACATTAACCGATGAGAAAGTGCGTTCGATTTCCGGCGCGCGGCCTGCTCGCCGCTCTCGCGCTGGGTGCCCTCGCGAGCGGCGCCGCGCTCGCACAGGAATCGCCGAACCTGATCGAAGAGCCCGGCTTGCCGCCGATCCAGATGCCCTCGCCGGCGCCACAGCCGACGATTAGCGGCACCCCCTTGCCGTATCCGGCCTACGGCACGCCCGCGCCCGACGTCGCGAAGCTTGCGCCCAAGCGCGGCGTCCCGCAGTCCATCTCGCTCGCCGAGGCAATCAAGATCGGCGTCGCGCTCTCGCCGGTCTTTGCCGACCAGAACGCGCAGTGGGCGGCGATCCACGCGAAATACACCTCGTCGCTGCAGGCGGTTTACCCCGGTCTGAGCGCCAACGGATCGATGGGGAACAGTTACAGTCACGGCACGAACGCTTCGACCACGTCGGCCACGCCTACGCCTCCCTCGGCGGCGTTTCCGGCGGCTACGCGAGCGCCGATCGGCGTCTACAGCGCGAGTACGATCTCCAACGAGTCGGCCAACCTGCAGATCACCGAGCTGATCTACGACGGCGGTCGCACGATCGCCGGAATTCGGTCGGCAAAAGAGGCCGACATCGCGGGCCGCGCAACGCTGCTGCGCAACCTGCAGACCCTGGCGCTGAACGTCGCGAATGCATACTACGCCGTGCTGGAAGATAACGCGACGGTCGTAGCCGACGCGCAGCTCGTGCACGAGTTCGAAGTCAACGAAGCGTCGGTCGCGGCGCAGATTCGCAACGGAGCCGCGGCGCGCTCGGACATCGCCGCCGCGCAGTTCCAGACGGCGCAAGCGCGCGGGAACCTCGTGACCGCGCAAGGTGCGGCGATCGGCGCGCAGGCGACGTTCGCCACGACGCTCGGTTTGGATGCGGACGCGATGGTCGTGCCGAAACAGGCGAGCGCGCAGCCGGCGGCGCCGAACCCCAGCTATGCCGTCTCGTTGAAGCGCGCGCTGATCATGCGCCCGGATTACATCGCGGCGGACTACACGATGCAGTCGGCCCAGGAGGGCCTGCGCTTTGCGAAACTGGCCAGATTTCCGTTGTTGACGGCGGCGGGCCAATACGGCGTCAGCCGGACGTTCATCGGCTGCTATGCGACGGACACGTTCTCCGAGTGCCCCGGCCCGACGGCTTGGTCGAACGATAAATCCATCGGGTTGAATCTGTCGGTTCCGATCTACGACCGCGGCGTCACGAACTACAACGTCGCCGTCGCCGCCTCGCAGCTCGATCAGGCCGTCGCCGGCCTGAACAACACGCGGCTCAGCGTGGAGGCGCAGGTGCGCTCGGCGCTGGCGACGCTGATCTCGGCCCGTGCCTCGCTCGTGCAGGCACGCTCGGAACTGACGGCGGCGCAGGTCTCGCTGGATGCGACGCAGGCTCAGTACAAAGTCGGTGCGACGACGATTCTGAACGTGGTAACCGCGGAAGCGAACCTCACGACGGCGCAATCCGCGTATATCACGGCGCTGTACGGCGTCTACACGGCACAGCAGAACTACCTGTATGCGGTGGGGGTCAGCGACGTCCAGCTCTAGTCCGAGCGCGGCGCCGGCACCCGGCGTTCCCGCGACGGTATCGGACGAGATCAACGCCGCGATTCTCGCCGTTTCGGAAGACCGTCTCTCCGGCTTTCAGACCGACCCGTTCGGCGAGGTCGCGACCCGCACGGGCATCCCCGTCGAAACGGTCATCGAGCGCATCGCGGCGATGCTGCGTGCGGGGACGATCCGGCGCGTGCGTCAGACGCTTATCTCGACGAGCCTGGCGCCGGGCTCGCTCTGCGCGTGGGAAGTGCCGCCGGAGCGCCTGGACGAAGCCTTCGACTACCTCTTCCGAGAGGATCCGTTCTCGGGGCACGTCGTCATCCGTACGACCGACGCCGTTTCGGCCGGCAGCACCTACCGTTTATGGACGACGCTCAAGGTACCCGTGGGTTTTTCGCTGCGTAAGCATGCGGAGTTTTTGCGCGGCCGGATCGGCGCGCAGCGCTTTCGTCTGATGCCCGCCCGAATGCTCTTCACGCTGGGCGTGGGTCACGTGCGCCGTCGGGGCTTGGAGCCGGGCGCGCGCGCGGACGAGCCGGCCCGTCCGCTCGAAGCTGCCGTCGTCGAACTCTCCGCGCTCGAATGGAGGGTGCTGGGCGCCCTCAAACGCGAGTTCGCTCCCGAGGAGCTCGTGCGCGACCTCTGGGCGGCCCGCGCGGCGGAAGCGGGGGTGGATGCGGCCACCTTCGCGCGGACCGCGGCCGCGCTCGAAGAACGCAAGGTCATCGGACGCTTTTCGACCTTTCTGGAACACGTGAAGGCGACCGCCGGCAACGAGCGCGTCACGCGCTACAACGCGCTGTTCCACTGGGCCGTGCCGCCCGGTAGGGAGATGGATGCCGGCTGCGAGGTCGGCCGTCATTACGTGATTACCCACGCGTACTGGCGCGAAGGCGGCCCCGAGTTTCACGGCGTGAACGTCATGGCGGTCGCGCACGGCATGGAGAAGGCGGCGGTTCTCGCGCACAAGGCCGCAATAGACAGCCACCTGCGGGAAGCCGGCATAGATTGTACGTATAGCAACGTGTTTTGGGGCGGTAGAAGCGAAATCAAGCCGTCCGAGATCATGCCGGATGCGTACCGCGAGTTCTGCGAGCGCAGCGGCATAGACCCCGAAGCGATGCGCGCCGAAGAGGGCGAGGAAGGAACGTCGGCTTGAAGCTCCGATCTCTGCGCGCGGCTGCCGCGCTCGTTGCCCTGGCCGGAATTGCGGGCTGCTCGAAGGTCTCGAACGAGGCCGGCGGCGGCGCGAACCACTGGACCCAGCCGGGCGTGCTCCGGTTCTCGGAGTTCTCCGATCCCAAGAACCTCAACCCGTTGCTCAACTCGGCCTCGCCGACGCTCGACATCGCGATGTTCGTATTCTCGTGGACGGTCCGCTACGACGACAAGGCCCGGCCGGTTCCCGACGCGCTTCGCGAGATTCCCACCGTCGCCAACGGCGACGTCAGCAAGGACGGCCTCACGCTCATCTACAAGCTGCGGACGAACCTCAAGTGGCAAGACGGGCCGCCGGTGACCTGCGACGACCTCAAGTTTACGTGGCAGGTCGTAATGAATCCGCACAACAACGTCGTCACGACCGACGGCTTCAAAGATATCGGCAGCATAGACTGCCGCGATCCGCACGTCGCGATCGTCCATATGAAACGGCTCTACGCGCCGTTCCTTCAGCAGCTCTGGAGCGTGAACGGCAATGCGCCGATCCTGCCGGAGCATCTGCTCGCGAAGTACAACGACGATAAAGGCTCGTTCAATACCGCGCCGTACAACGCGCTCCCGGTAGGCAGCGGCCCGTTCAAGGTCGTAGCCTGGAACCGCGGCCAGGACGTTCGCATGGTCGCCAACCCCGACTTCTACCTCGGGCCGCCGAAGCTCAAAGAGGTCGTCTACAAGATCCTTCCCGACGAGAACACGGCCGTTACCGAACTGCAGACGCACGAGCTCGACATGCTCGCGCTGGGCAGCGGGCTCAAGTGGCCCGAATACTCGGCGCTGGCGGCCGACCCGGCCAACGGCCTGCGCGCCGTGCGCGTGGACGCGTTCGCCTGGTCGCACGCGGATTTCAACCTGCGCCATCCGATCGTGAGCGACGTTCAGGTGCGCCGCGCACTCGCCTATGCGACCGATCGCGACGAAATCATCCAAAAGGTTCTGCACGGTTCGGCGATACCGGCCGACACCGACCAGCAGCCGGACTACTCGTGGGCGGTCACCAAAGACATCGCGCACTACCCGTACGATCCCGCGAAAGCCAAGGCGCTGCTCGATGCCGACGGCTGGAAGGTCGGCCCGGACGGCGTCCGCGTGAAGAACGGCCAGCGGCTGGAGTTCACGCTGAGCACGCAGACCGAATCTACGAACGGCAAGGCGAACGAGACCGTGCTGCAGCGCCAGTGGCGCGAAGTCGGCGCGCAAGCCGACGTCAAGAACTATCCGACCAGCCAGTTCTTCGACAACTCCAGCAACGGCGTTCTCCAGGGCGGCCACTACGACGTCGCGCTCTTCGGCTGGCTCGGCGCGGCCGATCCCGACGATAGCGCGATATACTCGGGCGACAACCTGGCGCCGCACGGCCAGAACGCGATGTTCTGGGACAACCGCGCTGCCACCGGCGCGATGAACGACGCCCTCAAGACGATAGATCAAGCGCGGCGCAAGCGCGACTACGCAGTCGTTCAGCAGCAGCTTGCGTTGGACGTCCCGACGATCATCCTCTACTTCCAGCGTATCCCGTACGTCTACAACAGCGACCTGAAGGGCTTCGACCCGTCGCCGGTAATTACGGCCTTCTGGGATCCCTGGAACTACTCGATATAGGAGCATCGCCCGTTATGGTGAGGATTTCACGACTCGCGGCGATCGCCGCCGCGGCCCTGCTGCTGTGCTCGTGCACGAAGGGCGGCCCCGCGGCGACCCCGCACTACCTGCGCATCGCCGACGGCAGCGGCGATCTCGCGAGCCTAAATCCGCACCTCTTCACGGAGACCTCGCTGGGCTACATCTCCCAGATGACGCAGGCGTATCTCGTGAAGTACGACGAGCAGAACCGTCCCTATCCCGAACTCGTCACGGTCGTTCCCACCCAGGCCAACGGCGGGATCAGCGCCGACGGCGACACGATCACTTGGCACCTGCGCAAAGGCGTGCGCTGGTCGGACGGTGCCCCCTTTAGCGCCGACGACGTGGTTTTCTCGACGAAGGTCGTGCTGAATCCGGCCAACAACGAGGTCGGCAGGGACGGCTGGAACCTGATCGCCAAGGTGGACGAACCGGATAAATATACGGTCGTCTACCACCTCAAGCATCCCTACTCGCCCTATATTCCGACGTTTTTCGGCAGCGCCGGCGCGAACCCGAGCGTGCTGCCCGAGCATCTGCTCGCGCAGTACCCAAACATCAACAACATACCGTACAACTCCAAGCCCGTGGGGATCGGGCCGTTCCGCGTCGTCGCGTGGAAGCGCGCAGACAGCGTGGATTTGGAGGCGAACCCGTACTATTTCCGCGGCGCGCCGAAGCTAGCGCGCGTCACGTACAAACTCATACCGTCCCGCGATACCCTCTTGACGCTCCTGCAGACCGGCGACGTGGATCTGTGGCCCGAGGTTGCGCCCTCGTACATCGTCCAGGTCAAGACGATCTCGAAGTTGCATACCGACGTGCGCCCGGGCATTTATTTCTCGCATCTCGACTTCAACGTCGCGCGGCCGCTCGTGAGCGACGTGCGCGTGCGCCAGGCCATCCGGCTCGCGCTGGACCGCCGAGAGATGGTGCAGAAGATCGCGCACGGGTACGGCGTTCTGCAGGACAGCGTCGTGTCGCCGGTTCTGCCCTTCGCCCCGAAGAACGTCCCCTTCGTCGAGCACGACGCCCAACGGGCGATGGCTCTGTTGGACGCCGCCGGCTGGAAGATCGGCCCCGGCGGCATCCGCGTAAAGAACGGCGTGCGGCTATCGCTGCAGTTCCCGTACTACACCGGCGTTTCGACGGCCGACGACACGGTCGAGATGATTCGCGAGCAGCTGCGGGCGGTCGGCATCGAGATTCAAACGCGCAAGTTTGCGCCCGCGATGTTTTTTGCGCCGTTTCAGAACGGCGGCATCGTCTACGGCGGCAAGTGGGACATGACGATGTTTGCCTGGCAGGATCCGCCGATACCGGATTTCTCGAACTTTTACGAGTGCGACCAGATTCCGCCGAACGGCCAGAACGATACGCGCTACTGCAACAAAGAGCTGGACGACCTCATGGAGGAGATCAAGGGAACGTACGATCCGGGCAAGCAGGCCGAACTGCTCGCGCAAGAGATGCAGATCATCTCGAGGGACGTGCCGACGATCGTGCTGTACGTGCTCGATGCCGGCTACACGTATAATCCGAAGCTCACCGGATTCCGGCCTGGCGCGTTTACGCCGTTCGACGATATGCGCAACGTCGATATATAACCGCTGCGAGCAGCGCGCAGCCTAAGAGCGAGAGCGCGCGCAGAATCGCCCAGAGCGGCACCGCCGCATGGAGTCCGGCCGCATCCTGTTCGGCCGACCAGATCTGCGCGATTGCGGTGCCGGCGGGCGCTGCGTAGCCGTGCATCGCATCCGGCCAGACGGGCATCGGCCGGGCGATCGCGGCCCATGCCGCGCCGGCGAAAGTGAGGGCGATGCCGGCACCTGCCGCCGCCGGCCGGCGAAGATCGCCCGTGCCGCCCAGTGCGAGGAACGCGCAGGCCGCCGCGACCGCGAGGAAGGCGCTCTGCGCGATTCCGGTCGGACGCTGCGCTAAGCCCAGCCAGTCAATGCAGATCAGGAGCGTTCCGGCGAGCGCGACGGCGCGCGAACTTCCCCGCGCGTGCAACGCGGTCCATACTGCCGCCGGGAACGCCACGACAAGGTCGTGTTCGTGGAAGAACGTCGCGACGAACGGCGAGAGTGCGGAAAACGCGGCGAAGCGCGCGAAGCCGTCGCCGGCGCGTCGTGCGAGCGCCACGGCGGCTGCAACGGCGGCTAGTGCCAGGATCCAGGCGGCGACCGCAGCGGCGCCGTGCGTCGCACCCAAGCCGAACGCGATGGATGCCGGGGTGAACTGGATGGCGTCGAAGCGCTCTGCGTGCAGATGGGCGGCGAGCGTGTGCGCGTACGCCACGGGCCAAGCCCATCCCGCGGCCAGTGCGCCGGCGGCGTAGGCGAGCGCGGCGGCGGCGGCCAGCCCCGCCGCGGCGCGGCGGCGGCCGATCTGCGAGAGCAGCCCGAGCGCGGCGTTCGGCTGCAACAGCGCCAGCGCGGCTGCCGGGATCGCAAGCGCGAGGCTGGATCGCGCCAACAGCGCGAAGATGCAAGCGCCCGCGAAGGCCGGCAGCACGATCTGGCCGAGCGCCAGCGCGCTCGTAATCGGACCGCACCCCAGTGCGAGCGCCAGCGCCGCGAGAAAGGCCGTGCCCGCGCGCGCGCCCGCACCCAGCACGGCTGCGGCGACCAGCGCCGCAAGGGAGAGCGCTAGAAGCACGCTCCAGACGGCCGCCGCTTGCGCGTATGGGAGACGCGCCAGCAGGCCCCACAGGGGCAGCGCGGCTGGTGGGCCGACGAACGGCAGAATCTCCTCGCGGCTCGCATCCACGCCGGGAACGTGCCGCTCCGCGTCCCAGATCGCCGTTCCGTAGGGGTCGGCGCCGCTATCGTGCGCGGCGCCGGCGGACCAGTAGGCCTCGAAATCGCGCAGCGCGGGCCCCGGCGTCGGCGACGGGCGCAGCGCGATAACGGCTATCGCTATCGCGGCGAACGCGATAGCGAGAAGGACGCGGACTACCACACCCCGCTGCTCGCCGAGCCGGGCGAGGCGATCGCGTGTGCGTGCGCGACGACCAGAAAGAGCCCGAGCAGCGTGCCGAGGTACCAGAGGCTCACGCGAACGCGAGCGGCGAGCGTCATGCGCGCGGCACGCGGGTCAACGTGCCCGCGCCAGGCCGCCATCATTGCCGGAAGGCCGAGCAGGCCGATGATTGCGACGAAGAGCAGCGGCAAGTGCGCCCAGATCGCGAACGCGACGAAGAGCGCGAAGCCGCCGAACCAAAGCGGCGGCCAGAGCGCCGCCACGACGCGCCCGCCGTCGAACGGCGGCATCGGAATCATGTTGAAGAGGTTGAGGAACGCCGAGAGGTCGGCGCACGCGTACCAGAATCGCTCGTGCGTGACGTCGCCGATTGCATAGCACGCTGCGGCCAGGCCTAACCCGGTCAATGGGCCGGCGAGGGCGATGTAGGCGTCCTGCTCCAAATCCTGGGGAGGCGTACCGGCCGTGAACGCGCCCAAGAGCGGGAGAAACGCGGGCAGCCGCGCCGGCAGCCCGTAGGCGCGAAACGCGAAGTAGTGGCCGAGCTCGTGCGCGAGGAGCAGCAGCATGACGACGACGGCGAACTTCCAGCCGAAGATGAGGACGTAGATCCAGAGCGAGAGCACGAACGTCCAACTGACGCCGAAGAGCTTTGCGCCGGCCAGCAACAGAAACTTGAACTTCAGGAGAAACGCGGCGGCGGCCGCAAGGATCGCGCCTATTCCAGTACGGCGATCGCGGCGCTCCGGCGGCGGTTGCTGCATAGGGCCCTCTTCCACCGTCGTAGAAGCGCCTCCCATGCTCCGCGAACCGATCGAGCAGCTCATTGCGGACCCAAAGGAGTTCACGCGCGGCGTGCCGTTCCCCGATCCGGCCGAGATCCGGATCTACGACGAAACGCTGCGCGACGGGGAGCAGATGCCGGGCGTCTGCTATACCCCGGCGCAGAAACTCGAGATCGCCAAGACGCTCGCCGCCGTGGGCGTGCACGTCATGAGCGTCGGTTTTCCCGCTGCTTCGGAAGGCGACCGCACGACCCTCGCCCTCGTGATGGGCGCCAAGCGTCGCGGCGAGTTGGGCGACGTCGAGATCGTCGTCATGTGCCGCAGCAATCGCAAGGACATCGACGTTACGGTGGAGACCCTGCGTCAGGCCGGCATCGAGCCGCGCGAAGTAACGTTTTTCATCTTCACCAGCGGCAGCGACCTCCACCTCAAGTATAAGATCGGCAAGACGCTCCTGCGCTACGAGGGCCGCGACGAACGCGATTGGCTCGATCTGCCGCTCTCGTTTTATCGCGAAGCGAACGTCCGGCTGCAGTGCGACGCGATCCGTCACGCCCGCGAGTGCGGCGTCGAGCGCATCGAGTTCGGCGCGGAAGACGGCAGCCGCGGCGACGTGGACTATTTTATCGAATACTTCAAAGCCTCGCTCGAAGCGGGCGCCACGCGTCCGGCGTGGCCCGACACGGTCGGGACGCTCACGCCCGAGGCGACGCGCTGGTACTGCTCGCGGATCGTGCAGGCGATGCCCCAGGGCTTGCCGATGGTCGCCCACCTGCACAACGACTACGGCCTGGGCACGATCAACGCGATCGCGGCGACGTCTTGCGGATTCAAGGTGATCTCGGTAACAGCGAACGGGTACGGCGAACGGGCCGGCAACGTGAAACTGCACGAGTACGTGGTCGCGCTGCGCGTGCTCTACGGCTTGGAACTGCCGGGGTTCCGATACGACAAGCTTCGGGATCTCGCGCGCTTCATGGAGCGCATGAGCGGGATTCCGATGCAGCAGCACGAGCCGATCGTCGGTACGAAGGTCTTCGCGCACGAATCGGGGATTCACACGCAAGCGATGCTCGTGGACCGGCGCATGTACGAAGCCGTGCCTGCCGAGCTGGTCGGCGCGCGCACGTCGTGGGTTTTCGGCAAGCACACCGGCGCCTCGCTCGTGGAGGATACGCTCAACCGCAATCGAGAGCGACTCGAGCGCGCGGGCATCGACCCGAGCGCGGAGTTAGCTCACCGGGTGACCGACGAAGTCAAGCGATTGCGCGAGGAACGCGCGGCGTCGAGCAAGAGTCAAGAAGCGATTGACGTCTACGAAAGCGCGATGCGGGGGCTCTCGCTCGACGAGGACGACGTCGTCGAGATCGCGATTGCCGTGGGAGCCCGTCCGAAGGCCGCCGCCTCGAACTAGCGGCCCGCGCTAGGCCTGGCCGCCCAGGCGCCAGGTCGCGACGAAGGCTTTGAATACGACCGGGTATTCGTCGTGAACGAAGCGGACCTCGCGCGAGCCGGTCCGCGTGAAGCCGGGCATGGTGGCGACCAGATGCGCCTGCGCGGCGGTGACGAACCGGACGTCGAGCGCGATCGGCGGATCGAAACGGAAGGGTTTGGCGTCGCCCGCGCTTACCGCGACCTGCGCCTCGCGGCGGATCGCGCGCTGCGCGGCGGCCGGGACGCACGAACTCGCCGCGAAGTTGCCGATGGATTCTTTTACGACGACGCCGCGCACCCAGGGCATCTGCGACTGGATGCCTTCGACGGTCGTGCGATCGCCCGTTGCCAAGAGCAGCGGAACGCCGAAGTAGCCCAAGAGGCCCGCGTTGAGGGTGGCCTCGCTGCAGCGCACGCCGTTGAGGTGCACGTCGTAGACGACCGAGGGTGAGTAGGTGTGGCAGAGAACGGCGTCGGCGTCGCCGGCGCCGCCGTGGTAGCCGATGAAGAACGCGCCGTCGTAGCCCGCGCCGGCATCCTGCACCATCGAGAACGGCTTCCGATTGCCCGAGATCACTCGCACGTCCGCCGGCAGTTCGTCCAGCAGCAGGTTGCGCATAGGTCCGTGAGAGTCGTTTACGAGCACCTCGCCGGCGCCGCCCGCCCGCGCGCCCTCGATTGCGGCCGCGACCTCGCGCGTGTAGTAGCGGCGAAAGATCGCGTAATCCGGATGCGGCGTGCGCGCGTCCACCTGTTCCCAGGAGCAGACGCCGGCGATGCCCTCCATATCGGAGGAGACGTAGAGACGCATCACGAGACCGCGGTCGCGGCGGCCGCGATGCGCGTCGCTGCGAGGAAGGCTTGCAGAAGCGGCGGGTACTCCGGCGAGACGAAACGCGCCGCGCGGCCGCCGGCGCGCGTGAAGCCGGGGATGAGCTCGATGAAGTCGGCTTGCTCGACCGACTGCGTTTCGACGATCAGCTCGTACGGCGGTGCGAAGGTAAACGGTCGAGCCCGATCCAGGTTGCCGATCGCCTCGCGCGCGCCGGCGCGGATCGCTTCGCGCGCCGCCTGCGGCGTCAGGGAGGAGACGGCCGAGTAGCCGACTGCGTCCTTCACGGCGACGCCGACCGCCCACGGCAGCGCGCGCGTGGTCTCCTCGACGATCGTCCGATCGCCGGTAACGAGCACGACCGGTACGCCGTACGTGCCCGCCAGCGCCGCGTTGAGCAATGCCTCGCTGCAGAGCGTCCCGTTGACGGTCACGTTGTAGACGAGCTCGCTCGTCGTGTGAGAAAGGGTTGCGGCGTCCCCGGCCTTCGCGTGATAGCCGGTGAAGAAGACCGCGTCTATCCCGGGACGGATGCCCTGCGTCATGCTCGAGGTCTTCGGCGCGCCGGAGATGACGGTGAGATCGTCGTCGTCGGGAAGCTCGTCGAAGAGCAGGTTGCGCATGGACCAGTGAGAGTCGTTCACTACGACGTCGCGCACGCCGGCCTCGCGCGCGCCTTCGATGGCCGCGCGTACCTCGAGCGTCATGTACCGGCGGAATATCGGGTATTCGTGCGCGTCGCTCGGATCGCACTGCTTCCACGAAGAGACGCCGGCCGTCCCCTCCATATCCGCCGAGACGTACAGGTTCACTTACTTAGCGCGTCGCGGGCCTCTGCCAGGCCGGTTTGCGCGGCCACGTTGCGCGGATTCGCGGCCAGCGCGCGCTGGTAGAGCGGGATCGCCTCCTGGTAGTGATTCGAGGCGAGATACATGTCCGCGAGCTGCGTGAGCGCGACGTCGTCGTTCGGATGCGCGGCGATGCGCGCGCGCAGCGTCTTGAGCGCCGCGACGACCGGCGCGGGCGGTCCGCCTTCGACGCTGTTCTGCGATCCCGCGCGCTCTGCCGCAGCGCCCGGTTTTACGGCCGAGCCGAAGACCGAGCCGGCGACCCCGAATCCATCGGCAACCAGGTATGCCATGACGCAGAGGAAGAGGATGCCGATCGCAGACGCGACCGGGACGTAGATGCGAGGGGGCAGCCCGCTGGAGGCATTCGACGGCACGATGAGTCCGTTGGACGCGCGGCGAAAAAACTCATCCGCTTTGAGTCCGTTATTTCGTATCCGCAAGCCCGACGCCGAGGACCGGGCGGCGCGCGGGCTGCCCGGCGAAGCCGACCTGCAGTTGCTCTTCGCTCGCTTGAACAACGAGCATTTCAACGGCGAGGCGCCCGACTGCCGCATTCGCTACAACGAGCGCTTCTCCAACTCGGCGGGGAGGATCGCGTACGACACTCGGCCGATGACGATCGAGCTCTCGCCCAAGCACTTCCGCCGCTATCCGGAGGCGCTGGCCGAGACCCTCCTGCACGAGATGATCCACGCGTGGTGCTGGGCCAAGTTTCGCGATCCGGGCCACGGGGCGCGCTTCAAACGAAAGCTGCGCGAGTGCGGCATGACCTCGATCTACCACGAGCTCGGCCGCGCGAAGCCCCTCCAGGAGTCGAGCAAGCGCTACATCCTGCGGTGCGAGCATTGCGGCTTCGAGGCGCTGCGCCGCAAGCGTCCGGGTCGGGCCGTGAGCTGCCCGCGCTGCAACAAACGTCGCTTCGATCCCCGCTTCGCGCTGGCGATCTACGAGGTGGTGGAGATTCGCCCGCTTTCGAGCCGGAGTGACGAGGCTCGCGGCGAATCTTCGAGCGCATGACGACTACGGCAAACGGCGCGAAGACGCGCGTGGAGAGCGACTCGATGGGAACCATCGAAGTGCCCTCCGACAAATATTACGGCGCGCAGTCCGCGCGCTCGCTCGTCCACTTCGATATCGGCGAGGGCAGTTGGCCGCGCGACGTGATGCCGCGCGAGGTCGTGCGGGCGATGGCGACGCTCAAGAAGGCGGCCGCGCTCGTGAACCGCGATCTCGGTAAGCTCGACGAACGGCAGAGCGATCTCATCGTCCGCGCTGCAGACGAGGTCGTGGCCGGCAAACTCGACGCGCACTTCCCGCTGCGCGTCTGGCAGACCGGCTCGGGCACGCAGACGAACATGAACGTTAACGAAGTGATCTCGAACCGGGCGATCGAACTGGCCGGCGGCGAGATGGGCTCGAAGAAACCCGTGCACCCCAACGATCACGTGAACATGTCGCAGTCGTCCAACGATACGTTTCCGACGGCGATGCACATGGCCGGCGCCGAAGGGATGGCCCGCATGCTGCCCGCCGTCGAAGCGCTGCGCGATTCCCTCGCATCGAAGGCGCGCGGCTGGTCGCATATCGTCAAAGTGGGCCGCACGCACCTGCAGGATGCGACGCCGCTGACGCTCGGTCAGGAGTTTTCGGGGTACGCGACGCAGCTCGATCGCGCGATCTTGGCCTGCAACGAAGCGCTGGCGCATCTCTACGATCTCGCCATCGGCGGCACCGCCGTCGGAACGGGGCTCAACGCTCATCCCGAGTTCGGCGAGCGCACGGCGGCGAAGGTCGCCGAACTAACCGGCCTGCCGTTCCGCTCGCACCCGAACAAGTTCACGGCGCTGGCCTCGCACGACGATTTCGTCTTCGCTTCCGGCGCGCTCAAGATGCTCGCTGCGGCCCTGATGAAGATCGCCAACGACGTCCGCTGGCTGGCCTCGGGTCCGCGCGCGGGCCTTGGCGAACTGATCCTGCCGGAGAACGAGCCCGGCAGTTCGATCATGCCCGGAAAAGTGAATCCCACGCAGTCCGAAGCGATGACGATGGTCTGCGTGCAAGTCTACGGAAACGACACCGCCATCGGATTCGCCGCCTCGCAGGGGAACTTCGAGCTGAACGTGTTCAACCCGGTCATGATTTACAACTTCCTGCATTCGACGACGCTCCTGCGCGATGCGTGCACGATGTTCCGGGAGCACGCGATCGAGGGCCTGCGTGCGAACGAAGAGCAAATCAAACGATACCTGGACGAATCGCTGATGGTCGTTACCGCGCTTTCGCCGCACATCGGTTACGACAAGGCTGCCGAGATCGCCAAGAAAGCGCATCACGAGAAGACGACCCTCAAGGACGCGGCGCTCTCGCTCGGCCACGTCAGCGGCGATGAGTACGATCGGATCGTCGTGCCGGCGGATATGACCTCGCCGCGCTAGGCGCCTAGTTCGAGCGGCCGATGTAGCGCCGGTCGCGCGTGTCTATCCGAATGAGATCGCCGCTCTCGACGAAGAGCGGCACCTGCACGCTCGCGCCGGTTTCGAGCTTGGCCGCCTTGGTCGTGTTGGTCGCGGTGTCGCCCCGGAAGCCGGGATCCGTCTCGACGATGCGCAGTTCGACGTGCGCGGGCAGATCTACGCCGATCGCGGTGCCGTCGTGAAACTGCACGTCCACGACCATCCCGTCCTTTAGGAAATCGGCGGGGCCGCCGATAAGGTCGCGCTGGAGCGTGACGTTTTCGAACGACTCTTGATCCATGAAGTGGTAGCCGTCTGCATCGTTGTAGAGCATCTGCATCTGGCGGTTGTCCACCGTAGCGCGTTCCAGCTTCTCGCCGGCGCGAAAGGTCCGCTCCAGCGTCGTGCCGGTCCGTACGTTTTTCATGCGCGTCCGGACGAAGGCCGAGCCCTTTCCGGGCTTGACGTGGAGGAACTCGATGACGGTCCAGAGCTGGCCGTCTACGACGATAGTCACACCGTTGCGTAGATCGTTTGACGAAATCATGGCCTCACAGAGTACGTGGCGAGGACTGGCAAGCCCTCGCTATTTGGAGAGACGAATGGGGTTTTCCGTACCGGAGCGCAGGCGCGCAATGTTCTCGCGGTGCTGGTACAGGACGACGGCGGCGGCAAAAACGCCGAAGGCCGTTTCGGGCAGCGAGCGCGTGAAGAGCCAGATGGCCGCGGGCGCGAGCACGCTGCCGAGCATCGAACCGACCGAGGAGTACCGCGTGAGAGCGGCGCCCGCGAACCAGCCCGCCGTCGCGACCAGACCTGCCGGCCAGCAAAGGGCGTAGATCGCGCCGAACGAGGTCGCGACGCCCTTTCCGCCGCGCCAGCGCAGCCACGGCGAGAAGCAGTGGCCGAGCACCGCACAGACGGCCACGCCCGACGCCATCATCTGCCCGCCCGGCGGCAGCTTTTCGAAGTCCAGGTGTCCGGCGAAAAATAGCAGCGCCCAGAGCGTCGGCGCGAAGCCCTTGAGCGCGTCGAGCAGCAGCACGGCGAGGGCGCCGCCTTTGCCCAGCGTGCGCAGCGCATTCATCGCGCCGATATTTCCGGAACCCTGCGCGCGGATGTCGGTGCGATAGAAGATACGGCCGACGAGGTATCCGAAGGGGATCGAGCCGATCAGGAAGGCGCCGATAAACGTTCCGGCGACGATCGCGGCGACGATTGCCATCAGAGCGCGCGCGACGCCGTCGGAGATGCCGATATCGCTCACGACTCCTGCGCCGTCTCCCTGCGGGGATGAAACTTGAGCGTGAGCGGGACGCCCTCGTAATCGGCGTGGCGGCGAATCACGTTCTCGAGGTATCGCTTGTAATGGCCCTGCACGAGATCCGGATCGTTGCAGTGAAAGACGAATACCGGCGGGTGCGTGCCGGGCTGCGATGCGTAGTAGATTCGCAGCAGGCGGCCTCCGGCGGCTGAAGGGGGATGCGACAGCACCGCGTCTCGCACGATCGCGTTGAGCTGCGGGGTGGGTATGCGCCGGTCGAGATTCTCGGCCAGACGAGCCACGATCGGCATGAGACTCCCTAGGCGGCGGTGCGTCTTGGCCGAGAGGAACGTGATCGGCGCGAACGCCGCGAAGGGCAGCTGCTCGTGCACGACGTTCGCGAGTTCGCCTTGGCTGTAGTCTCCGCTCTGTTCTCGAACGAGGTCCCACTTATTCCCGACGATGAGCAGCGCCTTGCCTTCCTCGATGGCGATGCCGGCGAGGCGCCGGTCCTGCATTGCGATCCCGGTCATCGCGTCGAACACGAGGATCGCAATGTCGCAGCGCGAGATCGCGCTGAGCGAGCGCAGCGCCGCGTAGTATTCGATGGCGCCGTGCGCCTGCGGGCGCTTGTGCATGCCCGCCGTGTCTATCAGGCGGAAGGGGCGATCGTGCCAGCGGAAGACTGCGTCGATCGCGTCGCGCGTCGTTCCCGGTATCGGGGAGACGAGCGTGCGCTCTTCGCCGAGCAGCGCGTTGGTGAGCGAGCTTTTGCCGACGTTCGGCCGGCCGATCACCGCCAAGGCGAGTTCGCCGTCGGTGCCGGCATCGGGGGCCTGCGGCGGAAGCAGCTCGACGATCCGATCCAAGAGGTCGCCGGTGCCTTCGCCGTGGATCGCCGAGACGGCGATCGGTTCGCCGAAGCCCAAGCGGGAAAACTCGGCGTAGACTCCCGCGGCCGCGTCCGCCGACTCGGCTTTATTCGCCACGAGCACGATCGGGCGCCGACGGCGCCGCAGGATCTGCGCGACGTCGTCGTCGAGCGGGTGAAGACCGGTCTGCGCGTCCACCACGAAGACGAGCACGTCGGATTCGTCGGCGGCCGCTTCGGCTTGGCGCCGCGTCGCTTCGGCGAGCTCGGGGCCGTGGGCGACGTCGGCATCGGGATCTATGCCGGCGGTATCTACGATGCTGAAGACGCGGCCGCGCCAATCGCAGAGCGCGTACAGGCGATCGCGCGTCACCCCGGGCGTGTCCTCGACGATGGCGAGCCGCCGGCCGATCAGCCGGTTGAAGAGGGCGCTTTTGCCGACGTTCGGGCGCCCGACGACCGCGACGAGCGCAGGGCGGAGCCGTCCGCCGGTCAGCGCGGCTGGCGTTACTTGCACGAGCCTCTCTTCTGAAAGGGGCCTGGCGAAACCCATCGGCGGACGGAACGGGCGCCCTTTCGAGCGAACCAGGCCAGGCCGTCATGCCGAGCATCTACATTGAAACCTTTGGCTGTCAGATGAATGAGGCCGACTCTCGGTACGTCGCCGGGCGCGCGCTTGCCGCGGGGTATAGCGTCGCGACCGCGCCCGACGCCGCGAGCGTCGTGCTGCTGAACACCTGCACGGTCCGCGATAACGCCGAACGCCGCGCTTACGGGCGGATGAATCATTTCAAGGCGCTCAAGGACGCGCGCCCGCAGCTGCGGCTGGTCGTGATGGGATGTTTGGCCGAGCAGGACCGCGATCGGATGCGCGCCCTGGCCCCGCACGTGGACGAGGTTTTCGGCACGAGCGAGCTCCGGCGTCTGGGAGACGCGCTCGAGGCCTGGCGTCCCAGTTTCGAGACGCCGGCCGAAGAGGAGTACGACGAACGCCGCGACGGACCGTTGGGCCTCGCGCTGGGAGGCACGGCCGACGCAGTCGCCGGCCCCTTCTCACACCTGCGGGCGCACGTAACCGTGCAGCGGGGGTGTTCCTACTACTGCACCTTCTGTATCGTGCCGCACGTGCGGGGGCGTTTCGATCACCGGCCGCACGCCGAGATTCTCGAAGAAGCCGCACGGCGCGTCGCCGAGGGCGCGCGAGAGGTGATGCTCGTCGGTCAAACGGTGAACGCCTGGCGCGACGCGTCCGGGCAGGCAGACTTCGGCGATCTGTGCAAGGACGTCGCGGCGCTGCCGGGCTTGGAGCGGCTCACGTTCATCTCGCCGCACCCGAAGGACTTCACCGAGAAGATTCTGGACGATCTCGCCGGCATCGCCGCGCTCAACCCGCGCATCCATCTCCCGCTGCAGAGCGCCGCCGATCCGGTGCTGCGCCGGATGAACCGCAAGTATTCGTTCGCGCAGTTCGACGCGACGCTCCAATCCATCCGCCGGCGGCTGCCGAACTGCGCGATCACGACCGACATCATCGTCGGCTTTCCGGGTGAGAGCGAGACGGATTTCGAGGCGACCCTTTCGTACGTGCGCGCGGGACACTTCGCAAACGCGTTCGTATTCGTCTATTCGACGCGGCGCGGGACGCCCGCGGCGCGCTGGGAGCAGGTGGAAAGCGCCGTCGCGGCCGAGCGCTTCCGCCGTTTGTTCGACGCGCAGAACGAGGTAACGCGCGCGCATCACGACCGCAAGTTGGGTAGCGTCGTGCGAGCACTCGTCGTCGGCGATTCGAAGAAGAATGCCGGTCGGCTCGCCGCCAAGGCGCTCGACAACGTGACGCTCGTCGCGACCAAACCCGGCGATTATCCCGCGGCGCCGCCGGCGGAGGAGCATCCGTACGCGCTGACGCCTTGGCTCGACGTAGCCGTCGAGAGCGCCCACGTCTGGGGATGCACCGGTACGATCCTGCGCCGGGCCGCGCGGTACGACGATCCCGGCACGCCCGTGCCGCGGCCGCTGGTGGACCTCATCGTCTCGTGAGGATGTGGGCCGTGCCGAGCGTGCGAGCCGTCACGCGGTGCTGGCTCGCGGTGCTGCTGGCCGGATGCGCGGTGCAAGCGCCCTCGTCGCTCCCCGGCGCGAGCGCGGCGCGGCCGGCGCCCGACGGATCGAACGCGATGGAGTTCGTCGGATTTTGGGAGTCCTGGTCGGACACGAACGCTAAGGACGCCTTCCATCTGCTGGGGAGCGTGCCGCGCGGCGTCACGACCGTGGACGTCGCGTTCAGCATCGCGGACTCCAACCAGATCTCCCCGCCGCAGAACTACTATCCGCTCGGTCCGGGAGCGAAGAAGATCCACGCCCACGGCGGCAAGGTGCTGCTCTCGTTCGGCGGAGCGACCTCGCAGTTCCAGATCACCGACCCGACGCAGTTCGCTGCAAACCTCCAATCGTACGTGCAGTCGAATCCGAGCATCTACGACGGATTCGATTTCGACGACGAAGTGATCCCCTGGAACGGGCCGCAGCAGCTCGTGAACGTGCTGCTCGCCGTGCGAGCGGCCTTTCCCAAAGCCGTCATCACCTTCGACGCGTTCGTAGACGGCGCCGACCCCGGGCCGCCCAGCGGGCATCAAGGCGAGGATATCTCGATCGTCCAGCAGGCGGCCGGCGCCATAGACTACCTCAACGTCATGGCGTACGACCAATACGGCTGGAAGCCGACGACCGATCCGAACTGCAGCTACCGGCAGGGTTCCGCCGACGACTGCCGGCTCGACGTGCTCTCACAGTTCGCCTCGATCCAGTTGCCCGGGGGCGGAACGTTCCCGAAGGATAAGATCGCACTCGGCCTCATGATCGGGCAGGCGGACGACGGCGTGGTCGTCTCGCCGCACGATGCGTCCGGCTACGGCGCCCAAATGAAAAACCTCGGTTATCGCGGCGTCATGATTTGGGATTTGGATCTGGACAACGCGCAGGCACCCCCGAACGGTACCGGACATCGGAAAGGAACCTACGTTCGCGCGATCTCGAAGGCTTTGGGAACGTAGGAGCGATAAGTCCTCCAACGGTGGCCAAGTACTCTCCGATGCTCGAGCAGTACTTTGGGATGAAAGCCAAACATCCTGAAGCGATACTGCTCTCGCGCGTCGGCGATTTCTACGAAGCGTACGGCGAGGACGCCGAGGTCGCGGCCCGCGCGCTGCAGATCGCGCTGACGAGCAAAGAGGCGGGCGAGGGTCGGCGCGTTGCGATGGCGGGCGTTCCCCACCACGCGCTCGCACAGTACCTGGCGCGGCTCGTGCAGCAGCGCTTCGTCGTCGCATTGGCCGAGCAGCTCGAGATTCCGCAGCCGAACAAACTCGTACGCCGCGAGGTCGTGCGGCTCGTGACGCCCGGAACGCTCGTCGAAGAGCATCTCCTCGACGGCAAGCAGAACAACTACCTCGCGGCAATCGCCGCGTCGGGCGAGACGCTCGCGCTTGCGTTCGCCGATCTCTCCACGGGGGAGTGCGGCGCGACCGCGATGGCGGGCGAGGGCGCGTTCGACGAACTGACGGGCGAACTCTCGCGCATCGCTCCGGCGGAGATCGTGGCCGACGTGCCGGCGGAAGTGCGGGCCGCCGTGGCAAGCGTGGTTGAGAGCATCGGCGCTCGGCTGGCGACGCCGCCGCTCGGGCTGGTCGAAACGCGCGAGCGCGCCGGGCTCGAAGGCTTCTCGATGGACGAGTCCCTGGCGATCCATCGTGCGCTCGACGCGCTGAGCGGGTTCGTCAAACGCAGCGGCGTCGTGAAAGGCGAGCGCGGGCTGGACGAGCCGGCGCTGTACCGGAACCGTCAGTTTCTCGCGCTCGACGGGGCGACGCGCAAGCATCTCGAGCTGACGAAGGCGCAAGGGCAGAACGCGCGCGCGACGCTCTTGGCGACGCTCGATCGGTGCGCGACCTCGATGGGATCGCGGGCGCTCGGGCGCTGGATCGTGGCGCCGCTCGTGGATGCCGTCGCGATCGGCGCGCGTCAAGATGCGGTGCAGACGCTCGCGGGCGAGCACGCCGCGCGGGAGGCGCTGCGGGAACTGCTCAAGGGCATGTTCGACCTCGAGCGCATCGCACAAAAGGTGCGCCTCCGCCGGGCGACGCCCCGCGATCTCGCCTCGCTGCGGCGGACCCTCGAACTCGTTCGGCCGCTGCGCCAGGTCGCACCCAAGGCGATCGCGCCGTACGTCGAACGAGTCGGCGATTTCGAAGAAGTAGGCTCGGATCTCGCACGGACGCTCGTGGACGAGCCGCCCGCTGCGATCGGCGAAGGGGGCGCGATCAGGCCCGAGGCCCACGAGGAACTCGCGGAGTGCGTGGCATTGCGCACCGACGCGCGCTCGAAACTCTCCGAGCTCGAGCAGAGCGAGCGCGAGCGCACCGGCATCAAGTCGCTGAAGATCAAGTACGCCAGCGCATTCGGCTACGCCATCGAGATTGCCAAGAGTCATACCGGCTCGGTGCCGCCGGAGTACGTCCGCCGGCAGACGCTCGCAAACGGCGAGCGCTACGTCACGCCCGAACTGCGGGAGCTCGAGCTGGCGATCTCGACGGCCAAGACGCGCCAGGAGCGGCTCGAGCAGCAGCTCTTCGACGAGCTCGTGGAACGCGTCGCGGCTCGTGCCGACGATCTGCTTCGGGCCGCCGCGGCGATCGCCGAGATAGACGTGCTCGCCTCGCTGGCCCAGTGCGCCGCCGAGCGCGGCTACGTCCGTCCGTCGTTCGTTCCGGAGAGCACGATCGCGATCGAAGAGGGGCGTCATCCGGTGATGGAGTCGGTTCTGCACGCGCACTTCGTCCCGAACGACCTCCGTCTGCAAGCCGGAGAGCACCGCTTCATTCTTCTGACCGGGCCGAACATGGGAGGCAAATCAACCTACTTGCGCCAGGCCGGCCTACTGGTCATCATGGCGCAGATCGGCTCGTTCGTTCCGGCCGCGCGCATGACGCTCGGCGTGGTGGATCGCATCTTCACGCGCATCGGCGCCGGCGACGATCTCGCGTCGGGGCAGTCAACTTTCTATCTCGAGATGTCCGAGGCCGCGAACATCCTGCGGCGCAGCACGCACCGGTCGCTGCTGCTCATAGACGAGGTAGGCCGGGGCACGGGGACGCTCGACGGCTTGGCGATCGCGCAGGCGATCTGCGAGTTTCTCCTCGGGCTGGAAGAACAGGCGCCGATGGCTCTGTTCGCGACGCATTTTCACGAACTCTGCGCGCTGGCCGAGCACTGGGCGCTGGTCGCCAACTACCACATTACCGCCGTCGAGAATACCGCCGCCGGCGGGGCGCCCGTCTTTTCGCATCGAGTGCAGCCGGGAAGTTCCTCGCGTTCGTTCGGCATCGAGGTCGCGCGAATGGCGGGGCTGCCCACGCCCGTCGTGGAGCGCGCGCAGGAGATCGCCGACGCGCTCTCCGGCAACGCAGACATCGAGACGCAGGTTCCACTGCGCAAGCGCATGCCGAAACGTCCGCCTCCCGAGCGTCAGCTCTCGTTCTTAGGGTCGTAGGCGCTACGCTGCGAGGATGCGCCGCACCTCGTCGCGGTTTTCGGCTCGAGCGTGGACCCCGATGAGGACGGCGCCGCGCTCGAGCGCCTCCTGGTACTCCTCCGCTTTCTCGCGGGGAATACCCGCGCCGAGCAGCGCGCCGACGGCGCCGCCGACTCCCGCTAGAGCGAGCGCCAGCGGACCGACGAGCAGCGGAGCGGCAGCGCCGCCGGTTCCCGCGATGGCGGCGACGCCCCCGGCCGTCGCGACGCCCGCTATGAGTGCGGCCAAGCCCCCGCCGATCGCGCCTCCGGTCACGGCGCCTTGCGCCGCGTGCCCCGCGCCGGTCTTGACGAACTCGGCCGCCCGGTTTGCGTCGTGCATCATGACGGTGATGTCGTCGTCTCCGTAACCGATATCGTGAAGCTGCCGAACGCGCGCTTCTGCCGTGTCGAAATCGTAGTAGACCCCGGATTCGAAATCGCTGCAAGCGTGCATGTGCCTATTTTTACCCGGCGAGGCAGGGAGGCAAACCGGCCCTAGCCTCCCAGCGACGGAAAGACGGCGAAGATGGTATAGACCGCCGTAAGCAGACCGACGATGATGGCCGTCGCCCAGGCAACCGTGTTGAAGAACGCGCCGTTCGTCCAAGACCCCATGATCCGTTTGTCGTTGATCAGCAAGAGCATGAGCACGAGCACGATCGGAAGCAGCATGCCGTTGAGCACTTGCGAGTAGAAGATGATCGAGAGCAGCGGCGCTCCGGGCAAGATCACGGCGCCGGCGCCGACCGCGATGAGCGCCAGGTAGAACGAGTAGAAGACGGGCGCCTCGCGGAAGCGATTGTCTACGCCGCGTTCGAAGCCGAACGCTTCGCAGACGTAGTAGGCGGTAGAGAGCGGCAGGATCGAGGCCGTGAAAACGGCCGCGTTCAGTAAGCCTAGAGCGAAGAGGAGCGCGGCGAACTTTCCGGCGAGCGGTACGAGCGCGACCGCGACGTCGCCGACGTCGTGGACCGCTACCGGGTGTGCGGCGTGGAGATTGTGCACGAAGATGGTGGCCGCGCAGGAGACGATGATGAAGTACGCGATGACGTCGGTCCAGATCCCGCCGGCGACCACGTCGAGGCGGGAGTAGGAGTAGTCTGCGCGCCGCACGCCTTTGTCTACGACGGCGGCTTGGATGTAGAACTGCATCCACGGAGAGATCGTGGTGCCGATCACGGCGATGACCATCAAGATATACGCCTTCGTCGGCTGGAAGTGCGGCACGACGCTCTGGCGGAGCACCTCCCCCCAATCCGGCCGGACCGCAAACGCGCTGACGATGTACGCGACGTAGACGAAGCAGAAGGCGAAGAAGATGCGTTCGACGACCTTGGCCGAGCCCCGCGTGACGGTGAGAAAGACGAGAACGGCGGCGCCCAGCACGAGCGCGATCTTGAAGGCCTCCGCATTGGGCACGTGCAGATAGAGGCCGAAGATCGGAGCCGACGATGCGACGCCCGCAAACTCGGTCGCGGTGTTTCCGACGTCGCCCAGAACGAAGAGGAAGAGGCACCAGAACGTAACCTTGACGCCGAAATTCTCGCGGATGAGATCGGCAAGACCCTTGCCGGTCACCGCGCCCATTCGCGCGCACATCTCCTGCACGACCACCAGCGCGATCGTCACCGGTACGAGCAGCCAGAGAAGCGAGTAGCCGAACTGCGCCCCGGCTTGTGAGTACGTGAGAATGCCCCCGACGTCGTTGTCGGCATTCGCCGTGATGATGCCCGGCCCGACGATCGAGAGAAACATGATGGCCGAGCGCCAGACGTTCGGGCGAACGACGGCGCGCTGCATCACAGACCGATCTTCTGGTCGGCGAGGAGCGTCGTGCCGTGCATCGTCGGCGCAGGTCCGTAGGGTGTGGACGGAAGACCGCCGAGCGCGTAGCTGCGCGCTTCGAGCAGCACCGCCGTCTTGGGCCCGGTAGCGAACTGCGCGCCTACGAAGGCGACGCCGTAGATTGCGTTCACCGGCGAGATCGCCCATTGCCCGATCGTGGCGTAGCGGCCGTAACCTCCGACCGCGAGCAGCCGCGCGCTGAAGTGATGCGTCCAGCTCGCGACGGCCTGTGGAGCGCGCGTCGCCACGGTGTCCATGGCTTGGCCTGCATCGGCGGCGCGGTTGAGATAATCTTCGACCGCATCCACCGCGAGATCGTCGTGCGGCATGTGCCAGGCGAGGTAGAGCGCGATCTGGCGGGTCCGGCCGATCGTGCCGAAACCGTTCTTCTGAAGCAGGAAGAAGCCGTCCACGAAGCCCGTTTGCGAAGCGTTCGCCTGCGTCTCCGGGGCGAGCTGCTGCCAATCGCCGTACGCGACGTGCGCCTCGACGACCTTATTCGGATGATCGTACTTGAGCCGAAAGCCGGCCCGGTTCGTGCCGAAGACGCTGTCGTCCACGAGCTGGTACGTTGATTTCAGCCACACCCCCGGCCACGACCACGCGACGCTCCAGATGTTCTCGGGAATACCGTAGGGCAGTATCACCGTCGCGTAGGTCGGGTCGAAGCGTCCGTACTCTGCGCTCGCGATGTCGCCGCCGAGATGCTTGGCCAAGCTGACGTGCACGTAGTTGCCGAAGTGCGAGGTCCCCGGCTGCGAGACCGGCCCGGCATCGTACCAAGCGCGGCCGCCTTCCAGCAGCGCATCCCAGCCGCGCATCGGGTGGAAGAAAGCGCGTGCGCCCGCGATCGTTTGGGTCTGATTTGCGAGCGTGCTCGTAAAGAGCCGCCCTTGCGTGCTCGGGTGGATCTGCTGGTCCGTTCCGAAGAACGTCGTCGTCTCTATCGGATCGCCGGTCGTCCCGACGTGGGCGAGCTGCACGGAGAATCGCCCGCCGTCCCCGCGATCGAGCACGAACGAGCCCATCGTCAGCCGCGCGGCGGTGCCGGCGAGCGCGGGGAGAAGCGCGTCGGTGATCTCTGCGCTTACGTCGGTGCCGTGCCAATAGGCGTCGGCGCCCAAAAGCGGCTGGGACGATGCGCTCGGCGTCCACGCGTCAATCGAAGGAATGCCGGGGCCGAGCGTTTCGGCCGTTTGCACGCCCGCCGACGGAACGGCGCTGGTGAGCGCCGGCGGCGCGAACACGAACCGGTCGGTCTGTTTGAGATCGAAGTAGCCGCCGCGCAGCAGCCAGGAGCCGTCCGGCGCGCCGATCGAGGCGCCGAGCAGGGCTGCCGAGCCGGCAACGGCGTCGTCTTGACCCGCGTGCGTCGGAAAGACGATCGCGTACGGTACGACCCGCGCGAGATCGTGCGAGTTCAGGTTCGGAATCTGCGGCTCGCCCCAGTACAGCGCGTTCGTCGTGCTGCCGGTTATGCCGCCGAACCCGAAGGTCATCCCGACCTCGACGTCGGCGGCATGGTAGGTAGCTTGAAGTTCGTACTGCGCGACGCCGGCTATGCCCGGCGTCAGCGGCGCGCCTGTGAACCAGTCGTACGGAGACATCGGCGAAATCGGGGATCCGTGCGCGAATCCCGGGCCCTCCGGCGGCGCAATGCCCGGACCGCCCGACGCCTGATCTACGAACACGTTCGAACCGCTAGCCGAGAGCGCAAAGCGCGGCGTAGGGGACGGCGACGGCGTGGCGGCCGCGGACGTAACCTCTGAGAGAGCGGCGAGCAGCAGTACGGAGAGCAACACGAGTCCACATGCCTTACAGAAATAAAAAAAACCGTCGTCCCTCGCCGGCCGACAGTTCGAGGACTTCGCACGGCAACCCGTGCGATCTCCTCAGTGTCGAGCTTTAGCACTGCACAACGTAGACCTTCCGGCTCGACGATTGCGAGCCCGCGAAGGACAGCCGCATTAGATTTCGCCTTGATTCGGCGGGATCTGGTCACCCGTTGGGGTCTCTCGACCTTTCCGGGCAGCGGCATATCTTCGTGCAGACGCCTCACCTAACGAGGAATCCTTACCTAGGATACTCCCGCCTTCCCCTTTGTCAACCCCGAAAACACGCGACCGGGACGCTCGTCGGGTCGCCGCGAACCATCGCGCGTGCCCATCATTCGCGAACTGGATGCCGTAACGATCGGCCAAATCGCCGCCGGCGAGATCATAGACAGACCCGCATCCATCGTCAAAGAACTCGTCGAAAACGCGGTTGACGCGGGCGCCACGCGCGTCATCGTCGAGATCGAGCGCGGCGGTCTCGACGCGATCGAGGTAGCAGACGACGGCGCCGGCATCTCACCGGAGGAGCTTGCGCTTGCCGTACGGCGGCACGCTACGAGCAAACTCACGGCATCGGCCGACCTGGAGTCCATCGCGACGCTGGGGTTTCGCGGCGAAGGGCTCGCTTCGATCGCGGCGGTCTCCCGTCTGGAGATCGTGTCGCGCCCGCCGGGCCTGGCGACGGGCGCGCGCGTTCGCGCGCACGCCGACAGCGCCGGGCCGATCGAGCCGGCATCGGCACCGGCCGGCACGCGCGTACGCGCGGTCGCTCTTTTCGAAAACGTGCCGGTGAGGCGCGAGTACTTGCGTTCGCCAAGTACCGAGTTCGGCCGCATCTCCGCTTGGCTTTCCGGCTTCGCGCTGGCCTATCCGCAGGTGACGTTCGCACTGCGTCACGACGGCCGGGACGTGTGGATCATGCCGCAGACCCAGAGCCAGAGCGAGCGGCTCGCGATGGTCTTCGGGCGCGAGGCGGCGGGCGCGCTGTTGCCGCTCGACGCGCAGGGAGGCCGCACGCTGCGCGGCGGGCTGCGCGGCTTCATCAGCGCGCCGGGAAACGATCGGCCCGACCGCCGTCTGCAGATGCTCTTCGTCAACGGACGGCTCTTGCGCAGCACGCTCCTTGCGGGAGCGTGGACGAGCGGCTACTCGACCTTCGCGATGATCGGACGCCATCCGTACGGCGTGCTCTTCCTCGACCTGCCGCCCGATCAAGTGGATCCGAACGTCCACCCCACCAAGAGCGACGTGCGGCTGCGCCACGCGAACCAAGTCTTCGATGCGGTGCGAGCGGCGATTAGCACCACGCTCCAAGAGCACGCGGCGGAGCGCTTTCGCGAGCACACCACCGGGATGCCTGCGGCGACGGCGGCAGATGACGGATTTCACGCGCTATCGTTCGCCCCAGAGCTCTTCGGTGAAGCGCCGTCGCGGCGAGCGACGTGCCGGCGCTGCGCGTACTCGGCCAACTCGACCGGACGTTCGTGCTCGCCAGCGACGGCGAGGCCCTCCTGCTCGTGGACCAGCACGCGGCGCACGAACGCATCGCGTACGAAAGCATCGTCGCGGCCGCGCGCGAGCATCGCCCCGGCGAACCGCTGCTGGTTCCCCACGTGGTCGAACTCGATGCGCCGCGCAGTGCCGCTCTTACCCGCGCGCGCGAGGCACTGCACGAAGCCGGCTTGGAGATCGAAGAGTTCGGCGAGCGCACCTTTCGAATCGTTTCGACGCCGTCGGGTTATCGCGGGCGTCCGTTCGATCTGTCCGCCTTCCTGGACGAGTTGTCGGAGGATCCGAAACAGCGCGACGTGCGGGAGCGGATTTGGGCTTCGCTCGCCTGCCACTCGGTCACCGTCGCCGGCGAGCGGCTCGATCCGCAGGAGATGGCTTCGCTCGTGACGCGCCTGCGCGAGTGCGCGAACCCGATGCACTGTCCGCACGGGCGGCCGACGATGGTACGCTTGGGCTCCGACGAGATCGCGCGCATGTTCAAACGTGTCTAGCGTCCTCATCCTCGCGGGGACGACGGCGAGCGGCAAGACGGATTTGGCGATAGCCTTGGCGCGCGAGTTCGATGCCGAAATCGTGGGCGCCGACTCGCGGCAGATCTATCGAGGCATGCCGATCGCGACCGCGGCGCCTTCGCCGGAGCAGCTCGCCTCGATCCCGCATCACCTGGTCGGCTTCGTGGATGCGAAAGAGCGTTACTCGGCCTCACGTTACGCGCGGGATGCGATAGCCGCGATCGGCGACATCGTGCGGCGGGGAAAGCGCGCGATCGTCGCCGGCGGGACCGGATTCTACATACGGGCGCTCACGGGCGGCGTCGCGCTCGCCCCCGCGTACGACGAGGAACTGCGCGAGCGGCTCGCCGGCGAAGCGCGTACGCATTCGGCGGAGTTTCTCCACGCGTGGCTGGCCCTGCGCGACCCCGCGCGCGCCGCCGCCCTGCACGACCACGACACGTATCGGGTGCTGCGTGCCTTGGAGGTAGCGCTAGCGGGAGAGAGAGCGGCGACGCCCGAGCGCGCTACGTTAGGGAGCGCGGGCTTCGATTGGCTCACCGTCTTCCTCGACGTCCCTTGGACGGAGATCGATCGGCGCATTGCGGCGCGCACGACGGCGATGCTGCAGGCGGGATTAGTCGAAGAGGCCGAGCGAACCGGCGCGGGCGCGGTGGCGGCGAGCGCCCTGGGCTACCCGCAGGCGCTGGCGTACGTGCAGGGCTGGAGCACGTACGGCGAACTGCGTACGACGCTCGAGCGCGCGACGCGGCGCTACGCGCGCCGCCAACGCGCCTGGTTTCGCGGCGAGCCGGGTACGCACTGGCTCGCGCCCGGCGAGGTAGCGCGTGCCGTACGGGAAAAGCTCGGCTGGCCTACGAAGCGCGAGAACGCCCATGAATGACGCCGGAATCCGCGTACCGAGCGTGCGCCTTACGAAGATGCACGGCGCGCGCAACGATTTCATCGTGACGGACGCGCGGGCGGCCGCCGCTATGGATTTGCCTGCGTTCGCACGCTGGGCGTGCGATCGCCACGCCGGAGTCGGCGCCGACGGCCTGATCGTCATCGAGAACTCGAACGAAGCCGATGCGGGCATGCGGACGATCAATCCGGACGGCAGCGAAGCGGAGATGTGCGGCAACGGCATTCGCTGCGCGGCACGGTGGCTGCACGAAGCCGGTGAAGGCGAACGGATCTCGTTTCAGACCGAAGCCGGGATCGTGCGGACCGAGATCGTCGCATGCGAGCCCGAGTATCTCGTGCGCGTAGCGATGGGCTCTCCCAGAATCTCGCGGGTGGTGCTTCCGGCGGTGGGCGAAGCGTACTTCGTAGATCTGGGAAATCCGCACGTCGTCGCGCTGCGCGCAGAGGTGGACGGCGTGAACCTGCCGGCGATGGCCGCAGAACTGCAAGCCGCGTTTCCCGGCGGCACGAACGTGCACGTTGCCGCTTTCATCGGCGACGGTGCGCTGCGCGTGCGTCATTGGGAACGGGGTGCCGGCATAACGATGGCTTGCGGTACCGGCGCGGTTGCCTGCGCCGCGGTCGCAATCGAGAAGCGCATCGTCGTCTCACCCGTTGACGTCTTCGTGCCAGGAGGCAGGCTCGTCGTCGAATGGGAAGGCGGCATCGCGGTGCTCACCGGGCCGGCCGTTCGGGTCTTCGATACGGAAGTGAGCGCGTTCCGTGACGTCCCGACGTAACGAAACGCCGGTGCTCGCGTCCTGCGGCGCCGGCGGCGAAATCTACTACGACGAGTCGCTCCAACCGCTTGCAGACGGAGGCGTCGTGCGGCCGGCACTGCTCGACGAACTCGTCCCTGCCCCCGTCGGGACGATCGAGATGGTGCTTCCCGGACGCCGGCCGCTGACGACGATCGGCCCGATCGCCGGGCGGCAGGCGCTCGCGGTAGCGTTACCCGCCGGGTACACGCGCCTGCTCCTCCCGGCCTACGCCCAAGAATCCGGCGCGCCGACGCTTCCCCTGTTCGGGTACACGTTCGCATGCGCGATCGGCGACGAACTCTACGTCGCGGCGATGCAGACGGATGAAGACGACGCTTGGCAGCCGCGTTCGTTCGCCGCCGGAGAACTCGAAGCGATGCTGAGCGAGCGCCTCGCCCGCGCGCCGCAGAATCGGGTGCTCGCCCAGGTCGCGCTCTGCTCGCGCCAGTACGGCTGTTTCACCGCACAGAACGTCTTTCTCGAGCGCGGCGAAGCGGCGCTCCCGGTCTCGCCGAAATGCAACGCCCGCTGCACCGGCTGCATCTCCGAGCAGGAGGACGATACGGGCGTGCCCGCACCGCAGAGCCGGATTGCCGTCGAGACCAGCGCGGACGATTTGGCCGCGGTCGCCCTCCATCACCTCGAGCGGGTGGAAGACGGCATCGTCTCGTTCGGCCAGGGCTGCGAAGGCGAGCCGCTGCTTCGCGCGACGACGATCGCCCGCGCGATCGAGCAAATGCGGGCGCGGCGGACGAACGGAACGATCAACCTGAATACGAACGGCAGCCTGCCGAAGGCGCTGGAACGCTGCATAGATGCGGGCCTGCAGGCGGTACGCGTAAGCCTCAACTCTTTTCGCCCGGGAACCTACGCGGCATACTACCGGCCGCAAGGCTACGGCCTAGACGACGTGTTCGACTCGATTCGCCTGGCGCTGCAGCGCGGACTGCGAGTGAGCCTGAATCTGCTGACGCATCCGGGCGTTACGGACGATGCGGAAGAGATCGCCGCGATGACCGAGTTCTTGAGCGCATGGCCGGTGGCTATGGTGCAGACGCGCACGCTCAACATAGATCCGGCCCTCTATTTCGCGGCCGTTGGCAGGCCGCGGGATCCACTCGGCATGCGCCGGGCGATCGAGGCGATTCGCGAGCGTACCCAGGTGGGAAACTTCACGCACACGCACTGATGGGCGGCGCACAGTGAAGTTCTGGCAGATCGCTCTGTCGGTCTTTCTCGGCATCGCGTTCGGGCTGCTCGAGCCCGGACGCCTAGAGTACGCGTTCGGCCAGGCGACGCTCTACGTCTTTCTGCCGGCGCTGCTCTTCGAGGCGGCGTGGAATCTCGAGTACAAGGCCGTGCGGCGCCACTGGGCGGCGATCGCAACGCTCGCCGGGCCCGGCGTGCTGCTGACCGCGCTCATCGTCGCCGGGGCGCTTGCGGTCGTGCGCGTACCCTTCGCCCCCGCCCTCCTGGCGGGCGCCGTTCTCAGCGCAACCGACCCGATCGCCGTCGTCGCGGTCTTCCGAAGACTGAAGGTTCCCAAGTCGCTCGTGACGATCGTGGAATGCGAGTCGCTGTTTAACGACGCGACGGCGGTGGCGCTCTATCGCGGCGTGCTGGCGGCAGTCGCCCTGGGAGCGGCAAACGCTGCGGACCTCGGCCGCGTGGCGGCCGAGACGCTCGGCGCGTCCGCCGGCGGGGTGCTCCTCGGCCTGGCGATCGCGCTCGCGGCCGCGCGCGCGCTGCGCGCGAGGGGCGATGCAAGGCTTCAAAATTGCGGCGACCATCGTCTGCGCCTACGGCGCGTACTTCGCGGCCGATCGCCTGCACCTATCCGGTATCTTCGCCACGATAGCGTGCGGGATCGCGCTGCGATACTACGAGCGCAGGTGGATCACGCTGCGAATCGCCGAGGACGTCAACCGGTTTTGGGACGTCGGCGCACTGCTGGCAAACGTGCTCGTGTTTTTTTTGGTCGGTGCTGCGTTCGAAGTCGACCGCCTCGTGCGCGAGCCGGCTTTCGCGGTGGCGTGCGTCGTCGGTGTGGCGTTGGCGCGCGTGGTCGTCAGCGGGTTGCTGCTGCCGAGCCCGTATCCGCGGGAGTGGATAGCGGTCGTGCGCGCGGCGGGGATGCGGGGTGCGCTCTCACTCGCGTTGGCCCTCGCGATTCCGGCCGCGGTGCCCTACCGGGAAGCGATCGTGGATGCGACCTTCGCCGTTGCGCTGGCAACGCTCGCAGCCGGCGGCTTGACGCTCGTTCCGGTCGTGCGGCGCGCGGCCCGCGCCCGAGCCTAGTTCATGAACGAGAGGCCCGCGCCGACGTAATGCTGCCTCTGCCCGTTGATCGTCGTGGGCGAGAAGCCGTACTCGACGTCGAACTGCAGGTGGTTGCCGAAATCCCGGACGAAGCCGAAATCGAAGAGGCTTTTCCCGCCCAGGTTCGGCCCGGCCGAGCTGTAGTAGGCGTACTCACCGAAGAATTCGGATGGCCCCGGCAGCGTCGCCGTGGCCTCCAGGCTGGGAACGAACGCGAAGTAGGACTGCGGCACGCCGCCGGCGTTCAGGCCGGAAAATGCGTTGAAACTGAGCGTTCCGGCCAAGCCTACGACCGAGTTCACCGTGTAGGCTCCGTTGAAGTTCCCGGTAAATTGGGCGTTGCCGGCGCTGAACGCGCGGCTGCCCGTCGGAAGGGTGACGACGCCGTTGACGCCCCAATAGGCGTTTGCGTTGTACCCGAGCTCGTACTTTGCACCGAGGCTGACGTCGCTCGATCCGGTGACCGTGGGCGTGCCGGCCGACGTCGTCTCGTAGCTGGGCGCTCCGATCTCGATGTCGAAGTGCGGCGCCGTTCCGAAGCGCAGCAGCGGTTGCGGATAGGAGACGCCGCTGCCGCCCCCGGTTCCGCTCGTCGTCGTGTTCGTGTATCCGGTCTCGACGTCGAAGTGACCGGGCTGCACGGTGCAGACGCCGGTCGTCACCATCGGCCGGTTTACGATCGACAGAATCGAGCCGCACGGGTCGCTCGGCGCCGTGGGCGACGGCGAAGGAGAAGGCGCGGCTTGCGCGAGCGCGGCGCCGGTCGCCGCTGCAAGGCCGGATGCGCAGATGAAGGTGAAGCGGATCGCAAAGGAGCGCATCGTCATGCGCTCATTGTAAGCGGGTTCTTCCGGGGCGGCAACCGACTTTCGGCCGGTCCGTTCGGACCCCTCCGATCGGAGGAGTCCGTTCGGCGGATGGCGCGCCGGCCGGCGGCACGATATGCTCGCGGCATGGTACTCGAAGGCGCAATCGTCGTGTTGTCCATCGTCTGTTTCGTTTTGCTCGAACTGTACGTTGCCGGCTGCGAGCGGGTATAGGCCGATGGGGTTCGACGATCTGCTCGGTTTGATCCTGACGCTTGCGGCCCTGGGGTACCTCGTCTTTGCGATGCTGCGCCCGGAGCGCTTTTAGGTACCTTTGATGACCGTTATCGGATGGATCGAGGCGCTGGCCTTCTTCGCGATCGTCCTCGCGCTCACCAAACCGGTGGGCTCGTACTTGGCGCGCGTGTTTGAAGGCGACCGTACCTTTCTCAGCCCCGTACTAGCGCCGCTCGAACGCCTCGTCTACCGCCTGTGCGGCGTGCGTCAGGACGAAGAGATGACGTGGTACGCCTACGCGCTCTCGATGCTGGCGTTTTCGCTCGTCGGCCTAGCCTATCTCTACCTGCTGCTGCGAACGCAAAAGTGGCTGCCGCTCAACCCGCAGCACGTTGACAACATGACGCCCGATCTCGCTTGGAACACGGCGGTCAGCTTCACCACGAATACGAACTGGCAGTTCTACTCGGGCGAGACGCAAATGAGCTACCTCGCGCAGATGGCAGGGCTCGCCTGGCATAACTTCGTTTCGGCCGCCGCCGGCATAGCGATCGCGATCGCCGTCATCCGAGGCCTCGTTCGCACGAATCTGCGCACGCTGGGAAACTTCTGGGTGGATCTGACGCGCTGCTGCCTCTACGTATTGCTGCCGGCCTGCGTCGTGGTCGGCCTCTTCCTCGTATGGCAGGGCGTGCCGCAGAACTTTCACGCCTATCAGAACGTGACGTCGCTCGAGGGCTTCGCGCAGTCTATCACCGGCGGCCCGATGGCCTCGCAGGAAGTCATCAAGGAGTTGGGTACGAACGGCGGCGGCTTCGTCAACGCAAACTCCTCGTCGCCGAACGAGAACCCCACGCCGCTGACGAATTTCGTGGAGACGCTCCTTATCTTCGTGCTGGGCGCCGGCTTGACGTACACGTACGGCAAGATGGTCAAAGACACGCGCCAAGGCTGGGCGATCTTCGCGGCGATGGCGATTCTCTTCCTAGCGGGATTTACGGCCTCGTATTGGGCCGAGTCCGCCGGCAATCCCATCGTGCATCAGTTGGGCGTCGCGGGCGGGAACTACGAAGGCAAGGAGTGCCGCTTCGGTATCGCGGCGTCGGCGCTATTTGCGACGGTCACGACCGACACGTCGTGCGGTGCGGTAAACTCGATGCACGACTCGTTCACGCCGCTGGGCGGCCTCGTTCCGCTGGTAAACATGCAGTTGGGCGAGATCGTCTTCGGCGGTGTCGGCAGCGGCCTGTACGGCATGATCGTCTTCGTCGTCCTCACCGTCTTCATCGCGGGTCTCATGGTGGGGCGCACGCCGGAGCTTCTCGGCAAGAAGATAGAACGGCGCGAAGTGCAGTTCGCCATCCTGGCGGCGCTCGTCACGCCGGTGCTCTGCCTGGTGCCGACCGCAATCGCGGCCGTACTTCCGGCCGGTCGGGCGACGCTCGGCAACGCCGGCCCGCACGGCTTTTCGGAGATCCTCTACGCGTTCACCTCGACGAACGCAAACAACGGATCCGCCTTCGCCGGCCTGGGTCCGAACTTGTTCTACAACCTTCTTACGGGAGTCAATATGTTCTTCGGGCGCTTCGCGGTCGCGATTCCGGCGCTCGCCTTGGCGGGCGCGCTGGCCGGGAAGCCGTCGGTTCCGGAGGGGCCGGGGACGTTCGCGACCCACTCGCCGATCTTCGTGGCGCTGCTCATCGGCGTGATCGTCATCGTAGGCGCGCTGACGTTCTTGCCGGCCGACTCGCTCGGACCGATCGTCGAGCACCTGCTCATGCTGCAGGGGAGGACGTTCTAGGATGCTTACGCAACGCCGTTTGGAACGCCGGCCGAGATCGCGTTCGCTGTTCGACCGGGCGATTCTCGGACGGGCAGTCCGCGACTCGTTCGGAAAACTGGATCCGCGCTGGCAGGCGCGCAATCCGGTGATGTTCGTAGTCGAGGTCGGCGCGGCGGCGACGACGATATTCTTCGTACGCGACCTGTTCGCGCACGGTCCTATGGCGAGTTTCGATTTCGCGATTGCGGCCTGGCTCTGGTTTACCGTGCTGTTCGCGAACTTTGCCGAGGCGGTCGCCGAGGGGCGAGGCAAGGCGCAAGCCGAGGCGCTGCGGCGCACGAAATCCGATACGTATGCTCGTCTGCTGCGCGACGACGGCACGGAGGAACGCGTGACGAGTTCCGCGCTGCGCCGGGGCAGTCGCTTCGTAGTCGAAGCGGGCGAGGTGATCGCCGCCGACGGCGACGTGCTCGAAGGCGCGGCGACGGTGGACGAGTCCGCGATCACCGGCGAGTCCGCGCCGGTCATCCGCGAGTCCGGCGGAGACCGCAGCGCGGTTACCGGCGGCACCCGCGTACTCTCCGACCGCATCGTCGTTATGGTGACGGCTAACCCCGGAGAGAGCTTCCTCGACCGGATGATCCGGTTGGTGGAAGGCGCGCAGCGGCAGAAGACGCCGAACGAGATCGCTCTCTCGATCTTGCTGGCAGGCCTTACGATCATCTTTCTGATCGCGGTGGCGACCCTCGCACCCTACTCGGTCTATGCGGGAACGCGTACGAGCGTCACCGTTCTTATCGCGCTGCTCGTCTGCCTGATCCCGACGACCATCGGCGGCCTGCTGTCGGCGATCGGCATCGCCGGTATGGATCGGGTTATGCAGCGCAACGTGCTCGCGATGAGCGGACGCGCGGTAGAGGCGGCGGGCGACGTAGATACGCTGCTCCTCGATAAGACCGGCACGATCACGCTCGGCAATCGCCAAGCGGTCGAGATCGTCACCGCCGCGGGGATAGATCCGCAGGATGCGGCTCGCATCGGCTATCTCTCCTCGCTGGCCGACGAGACCCCGGAAGGGCGCTCGATCGTCGCGTTGGCACAACAGAAAGGCGCTCGCGAAGGCGCGTTGCCGGAAGGCGCGACGTTCGTTCCGTTCAGCGCCTACACGCGCATGAGCGGCCTCGATCTGGCCGACGGTACGAAAATTCGCAAAGGGGCGCCCGATTCGGTGCTGGCGTGGATCGCGCAGCAAGGCGGATCGCCTTCGGCCGACCTTTCGCCCGAGATCGAGCGCATCGCGCGCAGCGGCGGGACGCCGCTGCTGCTGGCTCGCGACGCGCTGGTCGTAGGCGTGATCTATCTGAAGGATATTCTCAAGCCGAACATGACGCAGCGCTTCGAGCGGTTGCGCGCGATGGGGATTCGCACGGTGATGATAACCGGCGACAACGCACTGACGGCAGCCACGATCGCAAAAGAGGCCGGCGTAGACGACTTCTTGGCCGAAGCGACGCCCGAAACGAAGATGGAGCTCATCAAGCGGGAACAGGCATCCGGGCGGCTCGTCGCGATGACGGGCGACGGGACGAACGACGCTCCCGCGCTGGCACAGTCGGACGTCGGCGTGGCGATGAACTCCGGCACGCAGGCGGCCAAAGAAGCGGCGAATATGGTGGACCTCGACTCCGATCCGACCAAGCTCATCGAGATCGTGGAGATCGGCAAACAGCTGCTCATGACGCGCGGCGCGTTGACGACCTTCTCGATAGCGAACGACGTAGCAAAATACTTCGCAATCCTGCCGGCGATGTTCGCCGTCGCCTACCCGGCGATGGCTATTCTCAACGTCATGCGCCTAGCGACGCCACAGAGCGCCATCCTCTCGGCGGTGATCTTCAACGCGCTCATCATCGTGGCGCTGATCCCGCTGGCGCTGCGCGGCGTCCGGTACGAACCCAAAGGCGCAAATCGCGTGCTGCTTGAGAACGTCATGCTTTACGGCGTCGGGGGGATCGTCGTGCCGTTCATCGGGATCAAGCTGATAGACATGCTGCTCTCGGCACTGCACCTAACGTAGGAGACGATTGTGAGCAAGTATCTCGTAGTTGCCCTGCGGATGACGATCGTCTCGGTCGTTCTCCTGGGCCTGCTCTATCCGCTGGCGATGACGGCGCTCGCGCAAGCGCTCCTGCCCCACTCGGCTAACGGCTCGCTCGTGGTCGTCGGGAACAGGGCCGTCGGCTCGGCGATCGTCGGCCAGTTGTGGACGAAGCCGCAATACTTTCACGGCCGGCCTTCGGCTGCCGGAAAAGGCTACGACCCTACCTCGACCGGCGGAACGAATCTGGGTCCGACGTCGAAGAAACTCATTGACGCGACCAAAGCGCTCATCGTGCAGATCGAAAAGGAGAACCCATCGGCCGGCGGGCCGCCGCCGATCGACCTGGTCACCTCGAGCGCCAGCGGCATAGATCCGGATATCAGCCCCGCCGGGGCGTATTGGCAGGCGCCGCGCGTCGCGGCCGCGCGCAAGCTCGATCTGCCGGAGGTCGTCGCGCTCGTCAGCCGGCACGTCGTCGGCCGCACGTTCGGCTTTCTCGGCGAGCCGCACGTGAACGTGCTCGAACTGAACCTCGCGCTCGACGGCCTCAAGCACTAGCCGGCGGCATCAGCACGAGGAGCTCGCGAGCTCCTTCGTCCAGGAGCCGGCGTGCGAAGGAAGGGCGCTGCATCAGGCGCGGCCGGCGCAGCGTGCCGGCCACGGCGATCGTCGTCTCCGGCCGCGAACGGGCGAGCTCGATGAGGCGGCGCGGTGCGTTGTCGGCGACTTCCTCGAACCACTCAACGTTCGTTTTGCGGGCTTCGGCGCGCAGGAGTTCGACCGTCTGCCGGTCCGGCGCGTCGGCCGGGTTTACCACGTGCGCGACCGCGCACTCGACGGCCAGGCGGGCGGCCATCCGGCTGGCTCGAGCGATCATCGAGACGTCTACCGGACGCGAGCCGATCGCGAGAAGGATCCGTTCGAACGGCGAGGCGACGCGTTCGCGATGGCGCGCGCGCAGCGCTTCGCGCAGCGCGAGTTCGCGCAATGCAAAGAGATTGTCCGTGCGGAAGAAGTTCGCGAGCGCGGCGTCTATGCGCTCGGGCGGATAGATCTTCCCATCCCGCAGTCGCCGGCGCAGCGTCTCGGGCGTAACGTCTATGAGAATGACCTCGTCTGCGAGCGCGAGGATGCCGTCGGGCAGAGTTTCTCGTACGGTCGTACCGGTCAGATGCAGTATCGTATCGCCGAGCGCCTCGAGGTGCTGAACGTTGAGCGTCGTGATCACGTCAATTCCCGCACGCAGCAGCGCGAGGACGTCGTGGAAGCGTTTCGGTGCGATCGAACCCGGCGCGTTCGTGTGCGCGAGTTCGTCAACTAGCGCAACCTGCGGTTTGCGCGCGATGAGCCCATCGCGGTCGAACTCGGTATACGCGATGCCGCCGGCGTTCACGATTCGCGGCGGCAGCGTCTCCAGCCCCTCGAGCAGCGCGGCCGTCTCCTTCCTGCCGTGCGTCTCGACGAAGCCCGCGACCACGTCAACTCCTTCGGCGGCGAGCTGGTGCGCGCGGTCGAGCATCGCGTACGTCTTGCCCGCACCGGCGGCAGCTCCGAGGTAGACGGAGAGTCTGCCGTAGCCGACGCGCATCCGGTCGCCTGCCGTATGCGAGTACGGCGAGCGCGACGGGTTTTCTCCGAGGTACGTCTGCCCGGCCGCGACGACGAATAGGTCGTAGGGGAGCGGCCGGTTCGCGAGCTTGGCCGCCGTCTTTCCCGACGGCAGCGCGACCAGCGAAGCGCGCAACGAGTCGCCGGACGCACCCGAAGGGTCCAAGCACTCGTGCAGCAGTTCGCCGCCGAGTTCTCTCGCGATGCTTTCGAGAGCCTCGCGGTCCACGCCGGGCGTCGGCACGACCTCCAAGCCGAGGTCGAGCGCGTGCGCGACCGCGGCGGTCCGTTTCAGGAACGGACCGGGATCGGGATTGGGATAAACGAACGCCGCCGCCATGGACGTGCGGCCCGCTCGGACGACCGGAAGGGTGAGCGTATCCACCGTTCGCAAGAGCAGCTCGCGAAGCATGTAGAGCGTCTGCTCTTTGAATACGCCTTCGAGCGCACGCTCGACGTCCTTTTCGTGAACGATCTTGCCGGCTCGCACGCGGCTTCGCAGCAGGCGTGCGGAGACGTCCAGCGCCACGACCTCGTCGGCTGCCTGCAGGAACGAAAGCGGTACGATCTCGCGGATCGGATAGCCGATGAGGGCTTCTGCGGTCGGCGCGACCGTTTCGAGGTGCTGGATGTTGAAGGCGCCGATGACGCCGATGCCGGCAGCTTTGAGTGCGAGCGCATCCTGCCAGCGCTTGGCGTTGGGCGCATCGCCGAGATTGTCGTGCGCGAGCTCGTCGAGCAGAACGACGTCGGGTTTTGCCCGCACGGCGGCTTCGAGATCGAAATCTTCGAAGACGCCTTCGCCGATGCGCACCTGACGCGGTGGGACACGAGGCAGCCCGGCCGCCGCCCGCTCGAGATCCGGCCGGCCCTTCGTCTCGATCCAGCCGATTGTGACCCGCTTGCCGTCGGCCTGCAGCCGCCGGGCATCCTCGAGCAGCCGGCGAGTCTTCCCGGAGCCCGGCGCGCTTGCGACGTAGACGACGAGCCGCGCGCGGCCCCCGATCTCGCGCAAGAGCTCTTCGGCTCTGGTCGAGCGGTCCATTGCGGCTGCCTTCGCGTCTAGGCAAGGCGCACCCGCCGCTGCCCCGAAAAGCAAACGTACGTGGCCCTTCTCTGTTACGCGCTGCTCGTCGCGGCCTGGATCCTCGATCTGCTCACGCCGCAACTCTTCATCGCGGCGATCTTGCTAAACGTTCCGATCGCGCTCAGCAGCGTGGCGCTGCAGAGCCGGCTGACGACGAACTTGGTCGTCGTAGCGGAGATCGCAAACGTCATCGCCGGGTACGTCAACGGCATCCAGGCCGGGCGCCATTGGGACGGCGTGGCCGTCGGCGATCGCGCGCTCCTGGCCGCGTCGTTCGTGCTGGTCGGGTACATGAGCGTCAAGACGCAGGAGTACGCGCGCGAGGCCGGGCTTTCGGCCGGCAGGCAACGGCAGTTCGTATTGGAGAAACGTCTGCGCGAAGCGATCGGACGGGTGCGCGCGACCTTGAACGTCGAGCTCGTCCAGCGGGCCGTCGCGCGTGAATCGCTCGCACTCGTCGGCGCGTCCCGCGCCGACCTGATCGTGCGCGAGGGATCGTTCGGTCTGCCGCTGGTCATCTCGTACGCGCAGGGGGCGGCCGACGTGGCCGTCGAGCGCCACGCTCTCGACGCAGAACTAGCCTCACTCGTCGAGCGCGCGGCCGGCAGGCGCGACGTGCTCCATCTCACGCGCGGCGATGCGATCGGCCGTCTCACGCTCGAAGCGCTCGACGCGGACGCCGCACTCGCCGTCGCCATCGCCGGCCACGGGAGCGCCGAGTCGGTGCTCGTGGAGACGGTCCGGGCGGGCGGCGCGTTCGCCCCCGATGCGCCCGAAGCGATGCGCGCCTTCGCCGAGCAGGCGGCCATGGCGCTCGATCAGGCCCGGATATTCGTAGAACTCGGCGACCGCAACACGGAGATCGCGCGACAGAAGGACGAACTCTCCGAGCGCGGCGACGTCATCGCGGACATCGTCTACGCGCTCGCGCACGACCTGCGCACGCCGCTGAGCGCCGCGCACGTCACGATGAAACAGGCTCTCGAGGGCGCATACGGCGCTCTCCCCGAGGCGTACCGCGAGATTCTTCGCACGACCCTGGCCGCTAACGACGACGAACGCCGCATGGTCGAGACGCTCCTGCTCGTGGCGCGATACGAATCCGGCGAGGCCTCGACCGTTCGAGAGCGGATAGATACCGGCCAGATCGTCGTCCGGACGGTCGCCGAGCTGCGCCCGATCGCCGCGCTCAAGGGAGTGGAACTGAGGGCGGACGCGGCCCCTGTCTCGCTGCTCGTTGCCGGCGATCCTCACGAGATTCGCCGCGCCGTCGTGAACCTGCTCGCCAACGCGCTCGATGCGACGCCGCACGGCGGACGGGTCGTGGTGCGTGCGGAGCAGCGCGGTGCCGATGCGGCGATCGAGGTCGAGGACGACGGCTACGGCGTGCCGGAGGCACGCCGCGATGGGCTCTTCCAGCGTTTCGGCGGCACGCGGCCCGGCGGCGGTACGGGCTTGGGTCTCTACATCGTTCGGCGGATAGCCGAGAAGCATGGTGGAAGCGTCGCGTATGCACCTTGCGAACCTCGGGGCAGCAGATTCACGATGACGCTGCCGCGGCTGCTCGAATGACGGCGCCGCGCACGCGCGTCGCGGTGGTGGAAGATCACGCGCTCACGCGCGCGGGTCTGCGGACGGCGCTGGCAGGCCCCTTCGACGTCGTCGCGGAGGCGGCGGACGGCGAGCGCGGCTTGGAAGCGATCCGCCGAGAGCGCCCCGACGTCGCCGTGATAGATATCGGGCTGCCCGGGATGGACGGCATCGAGCTCACCAAGCGCGTGCGCGCCGAACTGCCGGGCACGCGCGTCGTGATCGTGACGATGATAGACCTCGAGGAGGAGGTCGTTGCCGCGCTGGCTGCCGGCGCCGATGCCTACTGCCTGAAGAATGCGGAACCCGAGCGCATCGTCGAGGCGGTTCGCATCGCCGCCGAAGGCGGCGCCTACTTCGATCCGAGGATCGCGCACGTCGTGCTGGCGCGCTTTGCGCCGGGCGCACCCGATGGTGCGCGCGAAACGCCCCTGACGCCGCGCGAGACGGAGATTCTGCGCCTGATCTCGGGAGGCCGCGCGAACGTCGAAATCGCCGAGGACCTCCACATTGGGCTGGGGACCGTTAAAGGACACATCCGCGATATTCTCGCGAAGCTGTCGGCGGCGGATCGGACGCAGGCCGCGGTCGTCGCTCTGCGTCGCGGCTACATCTAGCGGAGGAGCCTACGCGCCGACGAGCGCGCGTATCCGTTCGGCGGCGCCGTTTTTTACGAGCACGATCATCGCGTCGCCCGCATGCAGGGTCGTATCCCCGGTGGGGATTTCCAAATCGCGATCCGGATGGTCTACAGCGACGACGACCGAGTTATGCGGAAAATCTATTTCGGCCAGGCGCTTGCCCTCTACCGGCGATGCCGGCGGGACCGCGAACTTTACGAGCTGCATGTCGCCTTTGCCGAAGAGGTGCATCGTCTCGAGCATCGAGCGGTATTTCGAAGCGTTCACGTGCTCGCTGAGCACGTCGAGGATCAGCTCGGTGGAAGAGATGACGATGACCGGATCCTCTTTATCGAGCGAGCTGAAGATGAGCTTGTTGGCGGGATTGTTGACCCGCGCGATGCAGCGCGCCTTTGAGGTTTTTTTCGAGAGCAGGACGACGACGAGATTGTCTTCGTCGTCGCCGGTGTCCGCGACGACGACGTCGGTCCGGGCGACGCCGGCGGCCTCGAGGACGAGCGGGTCGCAGCCGTCGCCGACGACCGTTACGTGGCGGTCCACGAGGCGGTCGAGCATCTTGGCCTTGCGCTCGTCCTTCTCGACCACCACGACTTCGTGGCCCTGGTTGAGCAGGCCGCGCGTCAGATACGACCCGACCTTGCCGCCGCCGACGATGAGAACGAACATCGCTTACGCCGGCACGTTCGCGGCAGGCGCGGCGGTGCTGAAGACTTTGGCAAACTCTCCGATGGCCTCGGGGGCGACGATCGCGTTGATCTCATCGCCTTGCTCGAGCGTGAGCTCGCCCGAGGCGACGATGACGTCGCGCGTGCCCCGCCGCACGGCGGCGATTCGCACGCGCCCGGGCTGTTCGAAGGAATCTATGCGTTTGCCCGCGTGCTCGGGCCCCGCGGTGGCCGATATGGAACTGAGCTTGCCGAAATCGAAGGTTCGCAGGGTATCCCAGGGCGCTTCGATGAGGACGTCCCGGATGAGCTTGGCTCCGACGGTCGTCGGGCAGACGGTCTGAACGCCGAGCTCGCGGTACATCTGGCCTCGCGGCGGATCGTAGATGCGGGCGACGATGCGCTTGATCTTAAACATGCGCTGCGCGATGAGAGCCGCCATGATGTTGCGATTGTCCCCGTTGGTGACCGCGATAAAGCCGTCCGCTGCGGAGGCTCCCGCGCGCTTGAGCACGTCGTAGTCTATGCCGGTGCCGACGACGACGTGGCCCTTGAACTTCTGTCCCAGACGCTTAAAAGCGCCGGCGTTCTCGTCCACGACGATCACTTCGTGCCCGTCGGCGTCCAGCAACTTGGCAAGCGCGGAGCCGACGCGTCCGCACCCGACGATCAGGTACCTCATTTGCAGCGAGAGTGCTTCAGACGACTCCCCGCTTTCCCCTCGTTTCCGGCCGGCCGCCGGGGGGCAAAGGAAGCCGGCTCGGGCTTGTGCAACCCAGATGGCTCTCGGGGCGTGGCTCAGCTTGGTAGAGCGCTTCGTTCGGGACGAAGAGGTCGCACGTTCAAATCGTGTCGCCCCGAAATCCTCTTCTCAAATGTCTCCGGCACGGGGACGCACCTGCAACGAAGGCCCGTTACAGCGCTTGTTCTCGAACCTTAACCTAGCAGCGAGGCGCGTGCTCCGGCTGGCAGAGCAAGAGTGCCGCAACCACAGTCACTACTACGTCGGTGCCGAACACCTGTTGGTGGCCTTGCTCGAAGAGCGCGATCCGGAGACGCTTGCCGCGCTCGATGCCGCCGGGATAGACGTCGCGGACGTCCACGCCCAGGTGCGCCGCACGCTGGGCACCGGCGACGATCGCCTCTGGGAAGGGATCCTCATCACGCCGCGAGTGCGGCGTATTTTTGCGCTGGCGCAGCGGCGCGCGGGCCGGCGCGAGATCGCGCCGTTCGACCTGTTCGAGGCCCTGCGTTCGGAGGGCGGCAGCTCGGCCGCCGATATCCTCCGCCGGGCGACGACGCGAAACACGGCACCCGCGGTCGAGTAGAGCCCGGTCGTGGAACACTTGCAACAGGCGGTCGTCTCGCTGGTCGATCACTACGGCTACGCCGGGCTCTTCCTAGGGTTGCTGCTCGGCAACCTCGGCGTCCCGATCGGCACCGAGCTGCTCATGCCGGCGGCCGGCGCGCTCACCGCGACCGGGCACCTGCCCAGTCTCTGGCTGACGATTACCGTCTCGGTGGCGGGGGAACTCGCCGGCGGCTCGATCGGCTACGCCATCGGACGCTTCGGCGGGATTCCGGTCATCGAAAAGTACGGGAAGTACGTGCACTTCACGCACGATCGGCTGACGGTCGTCCATCGCTTCTTCGAACGGTACGGCACCTTTGCGATCTTCGTCTGCCGCTTCTTGCCGGTTCTGCGCGGCATCGTCGCGATTCCGGCGGGCATCGCCGAGATGAATCTGGCGCATTTCTACCTCTGGACGTTCTTGGGCTCGGCGATATTCTGCACGCTGCTCGTTCTGCTCGGCAACGCGCTCGGCGCGCATCTGGACACGGTCATGCCGCTGCTGCATCGCGGCGCGTACGCGATCTTCGGCCTCGCAGTCGTGGCGATCGTGGTGATCTACTTCGTAATGCGAGGGCGCTCGCGAACGCGGTGACGCTGCAGACCTCCCTCGCGAACGTTCCGGACGCACCCGGCGTCTATCTGATGATTGGCAGCGCCGGAGAGATCCTCTACATCGGAAAGGCCGTCTCGCTGCGCAGTCGCGTGCGCTCGTACTTTCAAGACGGGGCGGTGCTGCATCCGCGGACGGCGGCCATGGTCGAGAAGGTCGCCGACGTTCGTACGATCGTCGTGACGAACGAAGTCGAGGCGCTTATCCTCGAGGCAAACCTCATCAAGCGCCACCAGCCGCCCTTCAACGTCCGCCTGCGCGACGACAAACGCTATCCGTATTTGAAGGTCACGAACGAAGCGTTTCCCCGCGTCGTGTTCACGCGGATGATCCGCAACGACGGAGCGCGCTACTTCGGTCCGTACACGAACGCACACGGTCTCCGAGAGCTGGTAGACCTCCTGCGCCTGGTCTTTCCGCTGCGCACGTGTCGCGAGCCGATAGACGGGCGTCGCAGCCGGCCCTGCCTGCAGTACCACATCAAGCGCTGTCTGGCGCCCTGCGTCGGGTATCAGAGCGAGGACGAGTACGATCGCACGATTGACGAGGTCGTGCTTTTCTTGGAGGGCAAACAGGAGTCGCTGCTGGCGCGGCTGCGCGACGAGATGACCGCGGCGGCGGAGCAGTACAACTTCGAGTCGGCGGCGCGGCTGCGCGACCGGATCGTGCAAGTGCGCCGCGTCACCGAGGCGCAGAAGGTTGTCTGGAGGTCCCGGCTCGATATGGACCTCGTCGCGATCGCGCGCGCGCAGGGGCAGGCCTGCATGCAAGTCTTTCTCGTGCGGGGCGGCAAGCTCATCGGCCAGGAGCACTTCATCCTGGACGGCGTCCACGATCAGTCCGATGCGGAACTCACCGGCGAGTTCCTCAAGCAGTTCTACACCGCGCGCACGGCCGGTGCGCCGGAAGACCCGTCGCTCTCCCTGGCTCGCGTCGCGCGCGACGTGCAGGCGCCGGTTGCGGAAAAGCGGCGATCGAAAGCGCCGGCAGTGGCCGCCGCAGCGGTGCCCAAGGAGCTGCTCGTCTCGGCGCTACCGGCCGAGCGCGCGACGATCGAGAGCTGGCTCTCGGCCCTCAAAGGCCAGCGGGTGCGGATCCTCCAGCCGCAGCGCGGCGTGCGCGCAGACTACCTGCGGCTCGTCAAGAAGAATGCCGAGCAGAATCTCAAAGCGTTTCTCGCGCATCAGGAGGTGCAGGAGACCGCGCAGGCGCGCTCGCTGACCGATCTCGCCGACGCGCTGGAACTGCCCGAGCCGCCGCACCGCATCGAATGTTACGACGTCTCGAACATCGGCGGCACGAATCCCGTCGCCTCCATGGTCGTCTTTTCCGAGGGGCGGCCGAAGAAGAGCGAGTACCGCAAGTTCAAGATTCAATACGATCGCGGTCCGAACGACTTCGCGATGATGCAGGAGGCGTTGCGCCGCCGGCTGAGATACCTGCGCCGCGAGACGGACCGCGTTGACTCGCCGCTCGAGCGCGAGCTGGCGAGGAAAGAGAAGTTCAACAAGAAGCCCGACCTGCTGCTCATAGACGGCGGGAAGGGACAGCTCGCGGCCGTGGTCGAGGTGCTCGAGGAACTCGATATGACGGGCCTGGCCGCCGCGGGCCTGGCGAAGGAGCACGAGTGGCTGTATCTGCCTAACCAGTCGGAACCGATCGTGCTGCCGCCGAACTCACCGGCCCTGCACCTCGTCCAGCGCATTCGCGACGAAGCGCATCGCTTCGCCGTGACCTACCACCGGCAGCGGCGAGCCAAGGCGATGACGCGCTCGGCGCTCGATTCGCTCCGGGGCATCGGACCGGTGCGGCGCAAACGCCTGCTGGAGGCGTTCGGTTCGACGGCCGCCATCAAGCGCGCCGGGCTCGACAAAATCGCGGCCGTCAAAGGGATGACGCCCGCCTTGGCCGCAAAAGTAAAGCAAGAGTTGGAAGGAGGTCCAAAAGCATGAACTGGCTACTCAGGTTTCTCGTAAGCGCGATAGTCCTCTACCTCATCGCGAAGTTCGTCCCCGGCTTCTATCACGACGTCAATATCTGGAAAGCCCTCGTGGCCGCCATCGTTTTCGGTCTGGTCAACGCTCTCATCGGCCCGGTCCTCAAGCTGATCTCGTTCCCGATCACCTGGATCACGCACGGGCTGTTCTCGCTCGTGATCAACTACCTGCTCTTTGCGATCACGATTCACTTCGTCAACTTCTACGACCCTACCAGCGGAGTCAACCCGTGGCTGGCCGACCTGTACGGCGCGATCATCATGATGATCGTCTCGACGCTCATGAACCAGTCGGGCAGCACCGAGGCTGCCGTCTAGTACGATCCGCTTGGGCCTCAGGGGAGCCGGCGCTCCCCGGGGGCCCGAATCCCCGGCTTGCCGTCCCGTGTTATACTTGGTGACGCCCTTTGGAAAGGGTACGGTCGCGGGGCTGAAATAGGTTCGACAGGAAGATCCGCGATCGGCGTCAGCAGGCGGAGTTGCGAGCTCTCCTAAAACGATCGCAACGGCAATATCTGCCAATCACGAATACGCACTGGCTGCCTAATCTAGGCTAGTCACCGGATGCAGAGAGTCGGCCCGAACCACTCTGCCCTCCGGTCATCAACTCGGGCTGGCACGCGCGCGTGATTCGACGCTCGTGTAAGACAAAGGATCTGCAGCGTCCGGTAAGCCACGCTTCGAGGCGTACGGACGATCAAGACAAACTCGAGGCTGAGCCTGGAGAACGCGCCGGTTAGGCTTCTTGGACTCGGGGGGCAGTACCCCGACAGCTCCACCAATCTTTAACCCAGTTCCGAAAATGCCGCTTTTGTTACCAAAGCCAGTCACCCTACTCCGTGTCGACCGGGTCGTTCGACGGGGGCTCGTGGCGGAAAACCGACATTGGGTACTTAGAGCCGATCGGGACGAACGCTCGCGGCTGCTGGGTGAAGTCGAAAGCGTCGTCGAGGCTGGCGGCGCGTCCGTCGGTGTAACCCTCCGACGTGGGGCCGATGCTGCCGGCGGGGATGTTGTTCACCTCTTCGATGAATCGAAGGATGCTGCTGAATTCGTACTGGACGTGCGAGACGTAGCCTTGTTTGGCATAGGGCGAGATAATCAGGCAAGGAACGCGAATCCCTAGACCGCGGTAGTCGAGCTGCGGCGGCGCTGCGTTATCGTAGAAGCCCCCCCAATCGTCCCACACGACGATGATCGCGGTATTCGGCCAATAGGCGCTTTCGCCGACCGCGTTCACGACCGAAGCGACCCAAGACGGCCCCTTATCGCTGAGATACTGCGGGTGATCCGAGTCCAGACGGCTGGGCGTCACCCAGTCCACCGATGCCAACGCGCCCGAACCGGCGTCGGAGAGAACCTGCGTTTGCGGAGCGATAATGTTCGAGGACCAGTCCGAACCGTATCGCACGTACTTGATGGCCTCGAACGGCTCCCACATTCCCGCGTCGAGGACCTTTGTGGCGTAGAACTTCCACGACACGCCGGCTCCGTCCAAGACCTGTGCGATCGTATTGAACTGATCGAAGCAAGGGAATGGGCCTTTGTAGCTTTCGTGCCGGTTCGGCGTGAGGAAGTCGCTTTTCGTACCGGGCGGCGCGTCGCAGTCGTCGGGAGCTTTAGACGGGAAGTCCACTTCTGCTTGATCGGGAAGCTTGATGTCGTCCGTTCCGGCGACCAGGGTCAGGTGCCCCGTGAAGCTCCCGCCGAACTCGGTCGGAAACATCTCGTCCGCCAGCACGTACTGGTTGGCCATCGAAAGGTACGGCTCGATCTCGGAGTGGGCGATGTACGTGTACGATGCGTCCGGTCCGCCTTTTCCGCCGAAGCGCGTGAAGCCGTCCATCTGGCCACCGTTCCAATCGTCGATCGAGGAATGCCAGGTGTGTTCGAGATCGGGATTTTTCTTGAACGTGTCTTGATGGAGGGTGACTTGCGTGTCACCGGGTGGGCATCCCGAGCCCGAGGTGCGGCGCAGCGGATACGCGTGCGTCGAGAATCGCGAGGCAGCTCCGGGCTTGGGCGTGGGAGAGGCGCAGCCGGTGAGCGGCGCATTGGCGCCGGGGTAGCCGGCAAAGAAGTTTTCAAAGCTTCTATTCTCTTGCACGATGACGATGACGTGCGAGATGACCTGGCTGGCCGAGCCGCTCGCGCGATGGACGAACCGGGTTGCCCCCAGCGAGCCCGGCGCCTCCTGAGCTACCGGCGCACCCGAGCCGCATCCGGCGAGCGCCAGTGCGGCTCCCGCAATAGCGATCGCAAACCATCTAAAGGTCATTCCGATAGTCCTCCACTCGTACGTGCACGTTGTGCGCAGGCTCAACGAAAGGCGCCCTTTCGCCGCTGCTGCGGCCGTTTACGCTTGCTTGCTGTCAAATCGAACTTGCGCGCGCTTTACCTCTTCGCTGTGATCGTGCGCCCACTGGGTCAGGGCGGAGATCGGTGCGCAGAGCGTCTGCCCTAGCGGCGTCAGCTCGTACTCGACCCGCGGCGGGATCTCCGAGAAGATCGTGCGCTTGACGAGGCCGTCGCGTTCGAGCTCGCGCAGGGTTTGCGTGAGCATCTTCTGCGAAATGCCGCCGATCGTGCGCTTGAGCTCGTTGAAGCGGCGGCTGGGGCCCTGAGCCAAGATTCCGATGACGAGCGTGGTCCATTTGTCGGCGATCCGGTTTAGGATCGCGCGGGTCGGGCAGTTACCTTGATAGACCTCGGCGTCGCTCGGGAGGAGCAGAGGGGTAGTTTCCATACAGTAACTAAGCAACTCTTCGGTGCGTACTTGTGAATAGTAAGTAAGTATGTAATTGTAACTGTACCATGACTACTGCAACTTCACAAGAGACTGCCCGCTACAACCTCGATCCCGTCCACTCGACCGTGGAATTCGTCGTCCGCCACCTGATGATCAGCAAGGTTCGCGGTCACTTCGCCTCGTTCCAGGGGAGCTTCGAGCTGGCTCCCGGCAGCGACGTGCCGCAGGCAATCTCTGCGAGCATTGATGCCGCTTCCATCGATACGCGAGAGGCCCAGCGCGACGCCCACCTCAAGTCGGCGGACTTCTTCGAAGTCGAGAAGTATCCGACGCTGGAGTTCGTGAGCGCGCGGGTCGAAGGGACGGCAGATGCATTCAAAGTCTTCGGCAACCTCACGATGCACGGCGTAACGAAAGAAGTCGTCCTCCAGGGGACGTTTGAAGGGCGCGGCGGCGATCCGTGGGGCGGCCAGCGCGCGGCGTACGCGGCGCACCTCACCGTCAACCGCAAAGACTTCGGCCTGAACTGGAACGCCGCGCTCGAGACCGGCGGCGTCGTGGTCAGCGACGAGGTACGCATCGAGTTAAACGTCCAGGGCGTTCTGCAGACGTAAACATGTTATAATACTCATGTTATGCAGGTCCGGTCAGGCTGGACGTTTCTGAGCAATCACGGCCACGTGCTCGTCGCCGTCGCCAAAGACGCTTGCGTGCGCGTTCGCGATCTGGCCGCGCTGGTCGGTATCACCGAACGTGCGGCCGCGCAGATCCTCGCGGACCTCGAGGCCGGAGGATACATCGCCAAAGAAAAGATCGGCCGGCGCAACCGGTATCAGGTGAACGCAGAAGCGCCGCTGCGTCACTCGGTGGAAGAGCACCGCACGGTTCGCGATCTCCTGCGCCTGGCGCGACGCGCCTGAACGCGCCGCCCGCCTAGGCGGGCGCCCAGGTGCCCGCGCCGGCATAGCGCTGCGCAACTCTTCCCGCGTCGTCCATTGCGAACAGGTGGAGCCAACGGTTTTCGACGAGATCGCGCACCGTTTCGTTGCCGGCAACGACCCGCGCGATCGCCTCCGGCGGCGCCTCGACGATGACGCTCAGCCGTACCGGCTCGTGCACGAATCTCGATCCGTCGTGAACCGACTGCCACGGCAAGCCGGCCTTGAGGTCTCCGGCGTTGCCTTCGAGCACGCCGATGATGCCCGCGACGTTGTGGATCGTTTTGCTCCCGCTCCCCAAGCGCGCGTTATCAACGGTCGAGCCGTAGTACTGCAGATTGATCCAGGTCGCTACGACGACCGTGGCGGTCATGATCCGTTCGAGCGTGCCGTTATCCCGATCGCTGCGCCAATCGTACTCGTGGAGAAAGGCCCGTCCGCGCAGGTCCGCGCCGGCGGTCCGGCCGCGTGGGGCGGCGATGAAGGCCGCGTTTCCCGCGGAGCCCCATTCCGGCCGAACCTGCGACCAATCGCGGCTGCGCGCTAAGACGGCGCGGTCCGTACCTCTGCCGACGGCGATTCCCAGCGCCGGGGCCCGGTCTCGGCGGGCCATCTCGGATGCGCCTCTTACGGCTTCCAGCGCTGCTGCGATATCGTCGCGGTGCGTCTCCGGCGCTTCGCCGGCGTCGAATATCGTCAGTTCGTCCGTCGCGGTGTCGTGGCGGCAGCCGAGGAACCACGTGTCGTCCGGGATGCGGATGCCCCGCTCGCGCAGCCCCCGGCGAACGGCGGGATCGTTGAATACGTCTGCGGCGACGCGAGCGTTCGCCTCGCCCGAGTAGTCGCCGCAGGCGCCGCAGTTCAACGATGTGGCGTACGGGTTGTTCGCGCTCGTGCTGCCGTGGCCGACCAGGAGCACCAGCCGTGCAAACCCGGCCGTAAGCGACATGCCGCGCAGCGCGGACTCGGCCAGCGCAAGGCGCTCGTCTGTGTTCAGACCGGTGCGGCGTCCGTCAACGATCTGCGGCTCCAGGGTGGGACCGAGGCGAGTTTCGCCGCGCGGACGGGGGGGCGCGATCAGCTCGCGCGCGATCGTTGCTCCGAAGAACAGGCCGAGCGTCTCGACGAACAGGAACGACGAAACCGCGCTGCTGGTGAATGCGTTCCACGCCGCCGCGACGCGCCGGCGCAGGTGCACGATATGCCGGGCGCTCGCGGTTTGCGCCGGCGTAGCGCCCCGGATGCCCTCGCACACAACGTGCGACGGCGCGATCAACGCCGGACAGCGCGGGTCGCCGTGCGTATCCCCGAAGTGCACGTACTCGATGGGAAAGCCGAAGAAGCCGCCAAATCCGAGCGTCACGGCACGCGGCCACGCGCGCTCCAGCGCCCGGCGGTAGATCTCAGAGCGGCCGTCTATGCAGAAAACCGCCTGCGCCGGCGGCCTCGTTTGCGCGCCGTCCGCCCCCTGGCTCTGCGACGGAGGGAGGCTCGCGAAGAGCGCGCGCCGTCGCGAGGCCTCGTAGGCTTCGTGCGCGATGATATCCACGCACAGGTCGGGATCGTCGCCGAGCTGCTCGTCCCGATGCGGCAGGCCGGCGACGATCATCGCGCGATGCCAGGCATCCAGAAACGCTTGATCCCGGCGCTGAGCGAAAAGCGCGTAGCCCCAAGAGATGCGAATTGCCAGCAGATGGACGAGCGTCTCGTTCGCCCTACCGCGAAGCGCGTCGCTCCAGACGAGATAGCGAGCGTACCCGGCCCAGCCGGCAATGTCGAGCAAGGCTTGATGGAGGTAGTCCGCGAGCGCTCCATCGGGTACGCCCTGCCGGCGCACGACCTCCGCGATCGCATCGAGCGGCTCTTCCGGAAGGCCGGCGATGAGTTCGCGAAAGTCGCCGATTCCCATGACCTCGGGATTACGATCGTAGCGCGCGACGGCACGCCAGGCGCGATAGGCGGGCATCGCGCGGCCGGGAAGACGCCAGACCGACTGGCCCTCGTCGAAGTACGCGGCGCACCATTTGGAAATTTCGTCCACCATGAACGCGGTGCCCGATTCGACGGCGTCGCCGCCGGCCAGCGAATCGAGAACCTGCGCGACGGTCGGCACGTGCGCGGCGTGCGTGGTCCGCGTGCGGGGGTCTTGGGCCAGTGCCGAACGCAAGGCTGCGACGTTCGCCGGGGCGTTCCAATCGGCCGGCGCTGCGGAGAGCGCACCTTGCAGGTCGTGCTCGCCGATCGCGCCCTCCGCGACGGCTCGCCGGTAGAACGAGCGCGGCATGAGCATGTTGACGCCGGCGATCCGGTGCATCGAAGCGCAGACGGCATGGTATCCGCGCGCGCTCAGCCCGAGAAAGGGATTCACCGCGACGAAGTGCTTGAGCGGCCACAACGGTGCGATTCGGGAGCAGGCTTCTACAGCCGCCGCTTCGACGGCCGCGCGAGCGATCGTCACGACTGCGAGGACGCCGCCGATCGCGGCGGCCAAAAGCGCAAGATAAGCCGATTCACGAACGTGTTGACGTAGAGGCCGTTCCAGAGAGCCGCGTACAGCGCGGGCCTGCGCTCCATGACGCCTTCGGAAGAGACGACGCCTTGCAGGAACGTTACGATCGCGAACGCAGCGACGACTAGGCACGCGACCCAGATCGCGAACGGATCGCGCAGCGCCTGCGCCGCGGGCAGCGAGGCCGCGAAGAGACGCTGCGTCCCGGCCGCAAGCGCGAAGTAGGTTGCGCCGACCGCGAGCGCGGCGAGGAGCGTACGGATAAGGACGTACGCCTTCGGGCGTTCGCCGGCTCCGGTCGTGAGCAGCGGCACGATGCCGAGCATGAGCACGGAGCCGAGCGCGTAGACGCCCGGCTCCTCGGCGGGGGCGGCGCCGAAAAGGCTCCCGAGCAGCGGCGCAGCGGCAACAGCCGCGGCCACCGCGACGAACTGCCAGACCGGACTCAGCCCTCGGCTCGGCGTCCAGGAAGCGCGCTCGATATCTCCAACGCTGCCGCTAGAGAGGAAGGCGTGTGTGCGATAGAGCGCGTGCGCGGCGAGATGGAGCAGAGCGGCGGCGAACGCGCCCAACCCGCACTCGAGCAGCATGAAGCCGGTCTGCGCGATCGTCGAGTAGGCGAGCTTAGCCTTGACGGACGTCTGCGCGAGCATCACGAGCGAACCGAAGATCGCCGTGACCGCTCCTGCAAGCGCGAGCAGGCCGAGAGAGGGCAGCGAGAGCGTAATAAGGCTCGAGAGTCGGAGCAGCAAAAAGCCGCCGGCGTTGATGACGCCCGCATGCAGCAGCGCGAGCGCCGGCGTCGGGGTCTCCATCGCTTCGGTCAGCCACCCGTGCGCGGGAAACTGCGCGGACTTCAAGAGCGCGGCGAGCGCAAACAGGACCGCCGCAGCCTGCGCCGGCGCCGGGACGGCGAGCCCGCCGTGCAGCCGAATCGCCCGTTCGAAGAGCGCCGCGTATTCGAGCGTGCCGAAGGCGCGGAAGGTGAGAACGAGCGCGGCGATCAGGCAGAGATCCCCAAGCCGGCCGGCGACGAACTTCTTGCGCGCTGCCAGTGCAGCGTATCGCCGGTTCGGGTAGAAGAGCAAAAGCCCGTGCAGTGCTAGGCTCGTCGCGATCCAGGCGAACGCGAACTGCAAAAGGTTGCCGGACATCGTGAGAAGCAGCAGCGCGGCGGTCGTGAGGGAGAGCAGGCGCATGAAACGCGCTTGGCCGGGATCCCCGTCGAGGAAGTTGCGGCTGAACGCAATGACGGCCAAGCCGACGAACGAGAAGAGAGCCTGGCCCGCGACGCTCAGCGCGTCCAGGTAGAGGCTGCCGCCGATTCCGTCCGTTCCGGCCGTGGGCGTGCGCAGCACGCCGTAGTTTGCCACCGCGGCGGCTGCGGCCAGCGCCCCGATGAGGCTCGCGGCGGCAGCGATCAGAGCGAAGCGAGCACAGGTGCGGCCGCTGCCGCGTACGAAGCCGGCGGCCGCGAGAGCGGCCGGCCCGAGGGCAGCGATCCAGACGAGGGGCGAGGTCACGAACGGTTAATACATGAACTGCAAATCATGTATTTAGGTTCTAGCAGACGTCGAGAGCCCTGTCAAGCGAGCCTTCGGGCGCAGGATTGGCTCGGAAGAGGGTACATCCATAAAAACGTAACGACCCCAACCGGAGGTACCTGCATGTTCTCAAAGCCGTTCCGCGCCGCGTCGATCGCGCTGGCCGCCCTTTTGGCCGGCGCCGTCGCCTTGCCCGCCGCCGCGCAGAACGTGACGGTGAACGGCCGCCCGCTCGCACTCAATCCCGGCCCGATCGAGAAGGCGGGCCGGGTCTTCGTCCCGCTGCGCGGCATCTTTGAGAGCCTGGGCGCCTCGGTGGTCTATGCTTCGGGTACGATCAACGCGACGAGGGGGAATACCACCGTCTCGCTCACGATCGGCTCCGCCCAAGCGACCGTGAGCGGACAGGCGCAGACGCTCGACGTTGCGCCTTTCATCGTCGGCAGCACGACGTACGTGCCGCTTCGATTCGTCGCCCAAGCGCTGGGCGCTCAAGTAAACTACGATGCGAACACCGGCAACGTAGCGATCGTGGGGGGCGGCGGCCCGCCTGCGCCTCCGCTGCCTCCCCCGCCGCCGAATCCGGTCTCCAGCGGCGTGCGCCTGCGCGCGCACCAGCCCGCGCCCGGCGAGCGCGTGCACAATCGGTTCGTGACCATCGCTGCCGAGTTCACGCAGCGCGTCAATCCGGGCAGCGTTCGTATCTGGATTGACGGCACCGACATCACGACGCGCAGCGGACTCTCGCCGAGCGGCTTCTCGTACAAGCCACCGGCGCCGCTCGACTACGGGCAGCACACGGTTCGCGTCGCCGGCCGCGACGCCCAGGGACTGCGCTTCGAGCGGGAGTGGTCGTTTGCGGTCGTCCGCGGCGGCCCGGCCCTGCAGCTGACCATCGCGCAGCCGCCGCCCGACGTGCCGGTCGGCCCGTCGTTCGTCGTATCCGGCAACACGGTCCCCAACGGGGAGATCACGGTGACGGCCGGCGCGACGCCGTCCTTCACGGGCCAGTTCAAAGGCTCGACCACCGCGGGCCAACTCGGCAACTTCAAGATAGCCGTCTCGCTCAGCCAGATGATGGGCCAGCAGGCGATCAGCGTGCGCATCACCGTGAAGGATCCGAACTCGAACCAGACGCTGCAGAAGACGCTGCAGTTGAGGCTGCGCTAGCGGTTTAGCCGGAGAAGGAGACGATCTCTCCGATCTCGCGGTCGCTCGTCCACCAAGCGTTACCGTCGAACGCAAGCGCGCGCGCTTCGAACGGCACCGATGCGATCGGTTCGGGCACGGGCGCGTTCTGCTGCAGGTCTATGCGTGCGAAAGCAAGGTTCTCCCACTCGTCGTCCGCGGTGATCGCGTACGATGCGCCCGAGCCGTCGAAGGCGAACCCCGGAAAGCGCGTCTGCATCGGGATCTCGCGCGACACGCCGGCGTCGTCGTCGAGTACGAGGATGCGATGCTTCCCCTGTTGGCCCAGGTACAGTTTCGAGCCGTCGGAGGCGAGATGCGAGCCGGTGAAATCGGGGCACGCGACCTTGTTCGCTACGTCGAAGCCGGTGCCCGGGACGAACCGGCAGATGTAGCGGTCGTCGTCTTCGCCGAGCGAGACGACGACGGAGAGCGCTCCTTTGAATGCGGCGATGCCGTACGGCTTGCCCGGTGCGGCGACCTCTTCAAGGACCTTCCAGTTAGTCGGGTCGATCGCATAGATCGTATCGGTCTCCCACGCGCCCACCCAGAGGCGGCCTGCGAGGAAAGCTAACGGTTGAGGGCGTCCGCCGGGAGAAGGACGGCGCTGGAGTTCGGTGACGGTATGCATACCGCCAGAGACGCGCGCGCGCTCCCGGCGGTTGCAGGGTAGGCGACGGGCGCAGCGCGCCGAAGGCAGGCGATCGTGGAGCGGGGCGCTGTTCCGACCGGTACGGTAGTCTTTCTCTTCTCGGATATCGAGGGCAGCACGCAGCGCTGGGATGCCTACGGCGAGGCGATGCGCGAGGCGTTGCGCAGGCACGACGCGATCCTTCGTTCCGAGATTGAGGCGCGTCGAGGCTACGTTTTCAAGACGATCGGCGACGCATTCTGCGCCGCTTTCTCGAGCGCCGGGGACGCGCTGGAGGCGGCCGTGCGCGCTCAGAGGCGACTCGCGGGCGAGGACTTCGAAGCGGTGGACGGCCTGCGAGTCCGCATGGCCATTGACGCCGGCGAGACGGACGAACGCGACGGGGACTACTTCGGCCCGGCGGTCAATCGCATCGCACGCCTGACGAGCGCCGGGCACGGCGGTCAAATTCTCCTCTCCGGCTTTGCCTCCGATCTCGTGACCGCAGCGCCGGTCGCCGGCATCGGTTTGCGCCATCTCGGAACGCTGGCGCTGCGCGGTCTGCGGGAGCCCGAGCGCGTTTACCAAGCCGTCGCGGCGGGCTTGCCCTCGGAGTTCAAAGCGCTGCGCGCGCTGGAGGCGCCGCCGAACAACCTGCCGCGGGAGATGACGAGCTTCGTCGGCCGCGACGAGGATGCCGCGCGCGTCGAACGGTTGCTGCGCGAGCATCGCATCGTCACGATCGCGGGTGCCGGCGGCATCGGCAAGACGCGCCTAGCGGTGCACGTTGCGGCGAATCGTCTCGACGACGAGGCGGACGGCGCGTGGTTCGCGGATCTCGCCGGAATCTCGGACGGCGCGCTGGTGGCCAGCGTGCTCCTCGCCGCCGTCGGCGCCGAACAAGGAACGCTCGACGCACTCGACGCGCTCCTCGCGCACCTAGCCAAGCGCGAAGTGCTGCTCGTCCTGGATAACTGCGAACACGTCGTCGCCGGCGCCGCGCAGGTCGTGGCCGCGATCGTGGCGGCCTGTCCGCGCGTGCTCGTTCTCGCCACCAGCCGCGAAGCGCTCGACGTTTCGGGCGAGTGGGTCTACCGTCTGGGAACGCTCGATCTGCAGGCATCCGTCGGGCTCTTCAACGACCGCGCCGCAGCGGCCGACTCGACGTACCGGGCGTCTCCGGATCGGGCCGTCGTCGAGGATATCTGCCGGCGCCTGGACGGGATCGCGCTCGCGATCGAACTGGCCGCCGCGCGCGTCCGCACCATGCCGCTCGAAACGCTCGCGCAGCGGCTCGAGCTGCGCCTGCTTGCCGGCGGCCGCGATCGCTCGTCGCGACAGCAGACCATGCGCGCGCTCATAGGTTGGAGCTACGATCTGCTCGCGGAGGAGGAGCGCGCGTTCTTGCGCGCCTGCTCGGTATTCGCCGGCGGCTGCACGCTCGAGACCGCGATGCGCGTGGGCCGCGAGGAGGCCGATGAGTGGCGGACTCTCGATACGCTCGCGTCGCTCGTAGACAAGTCGCTCGTCGTAGTGGAAGAGGGGGCCGTCGGGCGCCGATACCGTCTGCTGGAACCGGTGCGACAGTACGCGCGAGAAAAACTCGAGGAGGCCGGCGAGGGCGGGGGCGCGATGCTGCGGCACGCCGGTGCATTCGCGCTGCTCGCCGCGGAGCTCTACGAGGAGTGGGACACCGATCCGGCCCCCGACTGGCTCGCGCGCTGCGAGAGCGAACTGGCGAACGTGCGCGCCGCGCTGGAGTGGACGATCGAGAGAGGACACGATACGGTTACCGGCGCGCGCATCGCCGCGGGCGCCGCGCCGATCTTCCTGCGCCTGGCGCTGCTCGCCGAGGGGATCGCCTGGGGCGAGCGCGTGCGCGAGGCCCGCGTCGAGCTCGACGTCTCCCTCGAAGCGCGTCTTCGCTACGGGCTTTCGATGCTCTACAACAACCAGGGCGCGAAAGAGCGGGTGCTGGAGGAGGCGTCCGCCGCAGCAGATCTCTACCGGCGCGCGGCCGACGCGCGCGGCCTCACGCGCGCGCTCTCGCAAGCCGCGCAGGGCAACAGCCGCATGTCGCGACCCGCCGACGCGCGCCAAGCGGCGGAAGAAGCGTTGCGACTCGCACGCGAGATCGGCGATCGGCGCCTCTTGGCCGGGACGCTGTTGCGATGCGCGCTGGCCTACGCGGCGGACGGCGACGAGCGCGTCCGCGAGACGTACGCGCAGAGCGTCGCGCTCTTTCGAAGCCTGGGACGCGACGACGAGACGGCACGTGCGCTCACCTGGTGGGGCTACTGGGAAGAGGACGTGGGGGACTACCGCGGCGCGCTTGAGCGTTTATTGGAGGCGCACCGGCTCGCGGCAGGCGATTCGACGACGCATTTTGCCAACGCGATCGCGGGCTACTATCTGCTGCTCGGCGATCGCGCGAGCGCCCGGCCGTTCGCTGCGGAGGCGCTCGCGCGCGCGAGCCGGGTCAGCCATCCGGTCTTTACGCCCTACGCGCTCGGCTGGATAGCGGCGGTTTCGGCGGAGCGCGACGCGCGCGAGGCCGCGCGGCTGCTCGGGTACGCAGAAGAACGCCTGCGCGCCGCCGGTTGGCAGCTCGGCCCCGGCGAGCGACGCGTCTACGATGCGCTTCGCTCGGAACTGGCCCGCGCAACGGACCCGTCGGAGCTCGCGCTCCTACTGGCCGAGGGTGCTTCCTGGACGGAAGTTCGAGCGCTGACGCGCGCGTCCGCGCTCTAGCAGGGTGCCGGACCGTGATCGGGCCGAACCGATGCTCCGTCGCGGACGTAGTAGCACTTCTGTTTGAGATCGAACGTCCCCGATTCACCCGAGCATCCGCCTACTCCGACGTAGGAACCGCTCAAGCGGAATGCGACGCTATCGTAGACGCCGCCGAACTTAAGCGTGCAGGTCGCACTCGCGGTGGATGCGACGATCGTGCCCGAGACGACGTTGTTCGCTCCTGCGACGGCAGCCAGCGACGCGCTCACCGTCGTCGAGCCGTATGCAGATACGATCGGGCCGCCGGCCGCATTGCGATACTGCGCGAGCGAAGCGGTCGCGTGCCCCTTGCCGAGCACGCTGTCCTTCATCGTGCCGGCATACTGGCCGCCGACGTTGGCGACGGAAGGGGCTGGATCTTGACCTTGCGCGGCTTGTGCCGGCGCTGCAGCGGCCGGCGTCGCGTTCCCGCCGTTACCGGCGCAGGCCACGAGCGACAGCGAAGCGGCAAGCAGTCCGGCCGCCGCGATGCGTGAGAGAACCTTCAATGCAAACTCCTTGAAGAAAGGTTAGAGCGCGAGTACCTTTGGGGGGATGAGCGCCGTGAGCCTGCCGCGAGGAGCGGGGCCGCCGCTCATCTCGATGCAGGCCAAGGCGCCTTTTTTAACTTCGACGTCGGCGCCCCCGGCGAGACGGCCGACCGTCGCGCTCAACGACGGTTCGTGACCGACGAGCAGAATCGCGCCGGCGTCGGGATGCTCCAGCAGGATGTCGAGCAGGCTTGCGACGTTCAAGCCGAGTCCGAGACGTTCGTCTTCGATGAGCCGCGTGCGCAGGTTCAGGCGATCTGCGACGATTTCGGCCGTTTGGCGCGCTCGCACGAGCGGGCTCGTGACGATGCAGTCGAGATCGAGGTCGAGCGCCGCGATCGTCTTTGCCTCGCGCGCCATGCGTTCGCAGCCCTCGCCCGTGAGCGGCCGGTCGAAATCGCGGCCCTGCCATCGCGCCGGATCGCCGGCGAGTCCGTGCCGCAAGAAATAGCACTGCATCTTCGGGCAATACGTCGGCGCAGGCCCAGCCGACCTGCGTTCTGAAGCACCGGCACCCATGAAACCGTCCTGGGAGACCCGCTTGATCCATCCGCACCCGCAGTTGCCCGACGGCTATCGTTCGCTGGCGACGCCGGTCTTTCGCGGTTCTACGACGCTGTTCTCATCGGCGGCAGCCGTCAACGATCACTGGAACCAGCTGCGCGCCGGATACACGTACGGATTGTATGGGACGCCGACCTCGCTCGAACTGGCGGCGCGCATCTGCGAGATGGAGGGCGGCACGCACACGCTGCTCGCGCCCGGGGGTCAAGCGGCGATCGCCTTGGTGGATATCGCGATGCTGCAAGCCGGGGATCACGTGCTCGTTCCGGCGAGCGTCTATAAGCCCAACCGGAACCTCACGACGACGCTTCTCTCGCGCTTCGGCGTGACCTCAACCGTCTACGACCCCGGCATCGGCGCTGGCGTCGCGGATCTCATCGAGCCTGCGACCCGCTTGATCTGGGTTGAGAGCCCTGGATCGGTGACGATGGAAGTGCAGGACGTACCGGCAATCGCGGCGGCGGCGCACCGGAGCGGCGTGCTCGTCGCGCTGGACAACACCTGGTCGGCAGGCGTGCTCTTCGACGCGTTCGCCCACGGCGTGGACGTGACGATGCAGGCGCTCACGAAGTACGTGGGCGGGCACAGCGATCTGCTGCTCGGCTCGATCACCGTGCGCGAGGAACGCCTCTACGAACGTCTCGGAATCGCACGGCAGCTCATGGGCTTGAACGTCTCGCCCGATGACTGCAGTCTGGCCCTGCGCGGCCTGCAGACGCTTGCGGTGCGCCTGCGCGCAATCGAATCTGCGACGCTCGAGGTCGCGCGCGCTCTAGCGAATCGTCCCGAGGTCGAGCGCGTGCTGCACCCGGCGCTGCCCTCGTGCCCAGGTCACGAACTCTGGGCGCGCGACTTCCTCGGATCGTCGGGCGTCTTTTCCATCGTCCTGGCGGAGGGACCCGATCGCGATGCCGTGCACGCGTTCGTGGACGCACTGGAGCTCTTTCAGGTCGGCTACAGTTGGGGTGGAACGACGAGCCTTGCGGTCGCATACACGATTGCCGCCGATCGCGGGCGCCCGGCGTACGGTCATCGCCTCGTTCGATTTAGCATCGGTCTGGAATCGGCAGCGGACCTCATCGCCGACTTGGAGGCCGCGCTGCCCATCCTGCAGCGGTCTTAAGTGGAGAAGCCTCGCGCCGCGACCGCGGCAGCCGCGAAGGCGAGCAGCGCCGAGCCGATCATCGCGTAACGAAATCCGGTCAGGTATTCGGGGGCGATCGTCACGAGGATGCCGAGCACCGCGATGCCGATGAGGCCGGCCGTGCGCGCGACGGCGTTGTTGACGCCCGACGCGAGGCCGGCGTGGTCGGCTGGAACCGAGCTCATGACCGTCGTAGTCAGCGGCGCGACGAAGAGCGCGCCGCCGAAACCGAGCATCGTCGCGGCGGGAAAGAACGTCGTCCAGTAGGACCCGCCGCTGCCGGGAAGCGCGTAGAGCAGAAAGCCCGCGCCCGCCAGGATGCCGCCCACGAGCAGCGGCGTGCGCGGGCCGATGCGCGCGACCAATCCGCCGGACCAGCGCGATGCCGCCACCATAATCGCGATGAATGGGAGCAGCGCCGCGCCCGCGGCCGAAGGCGAGTAGCCGTGCACGTTGATCAGGACGAACGGGACGAAGTACAGGCTGCCTCCAATCGCCGCGTAGAGGAAGAACGTGTAGATGTTCGCCGCGCTGAACGCGCGCGAGGAGAAGAGATCGCAGCGCACCATCGGGTCCGGCGTCTTGCGCTCGAAGACGACGAAGAAGGCCAGGGTTGCCAAACCCGCGAGTGCGGTCCCGGTCGCTCCCCACGAGAGGCGGCCTGAGTTCATGCCGATGAGTCCGTAGACGAGCAGGCCGAGGCCGGCGGTGGCGAGGGCCGCACCTGCGATATCTACGCGCCGGTCGGCCGAGGCGTCGCGGCTCTCGGGCACGCGCAGCGCCAGAACGAGCAGCACGACCGCCGCGATTGGGAGGTTGATGACGAAGACGTACCGCCACGAGAAGCTCTGGGTGAGCCAGCCGCCGAGTACCGGGCCTGCAGCGGCCGTGAGCGCGGAGAAGCCGGACCAAATGCCGATGGCGCGACCGCGCGCTTCGCCGGAGTAGGCGGAACTGAGCAGCGACAGGCTGCCGGGCGTCGCTAGCGCGCCGCCGATGCCCTGAACGCAGCGTGCGACGATGAGCGTCTCGACCGATCCCGCGAGCGCGCAGGCAGCCGACGCACCGGCGAACAGCGCGATGCCGGCCCCGAAGAGCAGTCGCCGTCCGTAGAGATCGCCGAGCGCGCCGCCTTGCAAGATGAGCGCCGCGAGAAAGAGCGAGTATCCTTCGATGATCCACTGCGTCTGGGCCGTCGTCGCGTGGAGCTCGCGCGAGACGACCGGGAGGGAGACGTTGACCGCGGTGCCGTCAATAAACGCCATCGCCGATCCCAGGATCGCGGCCACGAGCACCCACGGCACGTTCATTGCGGGCGGCTTCCCTCCGGCGTAGCGGGCTCCTACCGCACGGCGACCGAAAGAACGGCCAGTGACGCTCCTCGATCGGCCGCTGCGCGCGGCAATCCTTGCCGCATCTGAAAATGCGTTCGTCCGACGCGCGGTTACGCGCTACGGTATGCGTCTGGGCGCCCGGCGCTTCGTCGCCGGGCAGAGCGTCGAGGAGTTTCTGCCGGTCGTTCGCGAGGTGAACGCACGCGGCTTCGCCGTCGCGGCGACCCTGCTCGGGGAGAGCGTCGCCGATCGCGCGGAAGCCGTCGCGGTGACCGACCAGTACTGCGGTTTGCTGCGGCAGTTCGCGCAAGATGGGCTGGATGCGAACGTCGCGTTCAAGCTCACACACGTCGGCTTGGATATAGACCCGGAGCTGGCGTACGAGAACGCGCTGCGCATCGCGCTGTGCGCTCGGGAGCAAGGCAATACCGTCCGGATGGATATGGAGCAGTCGCGCTACGTCGATCCCACCCTCGCGATCTATCGCCGTCTGCGCGAGCAAACCGCCTCGGTCGGGTTCGTGCTCCAGTCGTACCTCTATCGAAGTGCGGGCGACCTCGAATCCCTGCTGCCGCTCGCGCCGAGCGTCCGGATCGTCAAGGGCGCGTACTTGGAACCGCCGGCAATCGCGTACCCGAATAAGTCCGACGTTGACGAGGGCTACCTGCGCTTAGTCCGCAGCGCGTTCTCTCACGACGGCTTCACCGCGATCGCGACGCACGACCCGAAGATCGTCGCGACGGTCGAGAAGCTGGCGCGCGCGCAGCGCTTGCCCACCCGCGGGCGCTACGAGTTTCAAATGCTCTACGGCATCTGCGAACCGCTTGCCCGATCGCTGGTCGAGCGAGGATATCGCGTGCGCTTGGCGGTGCCGTACGGCGCCTACTGGTTCCCATACCTCATGCGGCGCCTGGCCGAGCGTCCGGCCAACCTCGCGTTCTTTCTGAAAGGGGCTTTCGCGCGCAGATGAAGGGCATCTGGTCGGCCGCGCTCACGCCGTTGAACGAGCGTTTCGTTCCCGACGCGCCGCGCGCGATCGCGTACTACCGCAACCTCATGAACGAGGGGTGCGACGGCGTGCTGGCGCTCGGAACGACCGGCGAAGCGATGTCCTTGAGCGCCGGCCTGCGAGCTGCGTTCGTAGAAGCGCTGGCCTCCGGCGGCTTGCCGATGTCGCGCGTGATCGCCGGTACGGGAGCGGCGGCGCTCGCCGATGCGGTGCGCCTGACGCGCGTTGCGTTCGATTGCGGATGCGCGTGCGCGCTCGTGATGCCGCCGTTTTTCTTCCGGCAGGCAGACCACGATGGTATCGTCGCGTTCTTCGACGCGCTGCTCTCGGCAACCGATGCGCCGGCGAAGAGCGTGCTGCTCTACAACTTCCCGCGAATGAGTGGAATCGCATTCGATCTCGAGCTGACGTCGAGGCTGCTTCGCGAGTTCCCGGATCGGATCGCGGGGATGAAGGATAGTTCCAACGATCTCGCCCTGCAAGCCGGGCTCGCGGCGCGGTATCCGGACTTGGCCATATTTCCGGGCTCCGAAGGCGATCTGCTCGCCTCGAAGGCGGCGGGCGCGGCCGGCTGCATCTCTGGGAGCGTCGCATTGTGGCCGCGCTTGGCCGCCGAGGTGTTTAACGGCGGCGACGCGGAGAAGGGGGCGTCTTTGACGCGCCGGCGCGACGCGCTCGGCGTCGTGCCGCTAATCGGGGCGATGCGCTATCTCACGGCGCAGCGACGCAGCGATGCCGCGTGGGAACGCTCGGCGCCGCCGCTCCTGCCGCTGAGCGAGCCCGAGCGCAAAACGCTGGACCGCGCGATCGCGCCATTCCTGTCATCCTGAGCTTGTCGAAGGACGAGCCCGCTGTGTCATCCTGACCTTGTCGAAGGACGAGTCCGCTGTGTCATCCTGAGCTTGTCGAAGGACGAGCCCGCTGTGTCATCCTGAGCTTGTCGAAGGACGAGCCCGCTTGTGTCATCCTGAGCTTGTCGAAGGACGAGCGCGCTTGTGTCATACTGAGCTTGTCGAAGGACGAGCCCGCTGTGTCATCCTGAGCTTGTCGAAGGACGAGCCCGCGGTGTCATCCTGAGCTTGTCGAAGGACGAGCCCGCTTGTGTCATCCTGAGCTTGTCGAAGGACGAGCCCGCTGTGTCATCCTGAGCTTGTCGAAGGACGAGTCCGCTTGTGTCATCCTGAGCTTGTCGAAGGACGAGTCCGCTGTGTCATCCTGAGCTTGTCGAAGGACGAGCCCGCTTGTGTCATCCTGAGCTTGTCGAAGGACGACACACGGAGGGCTGACGCGCCAGGGGTCAAGGCAGGGCGTGCGCGTCCTTCGACGGGCTCAGGATGACACGGGGCTCAGGATGACGCGGGGGTCTGGATGACGCGGGGGTTGCGTGCCGTCCTTCGACAAGCTCAGGATGACACGGGGCTCAGGATGACACAGGGCTCAGGATGACACAGCGCTCCGGATGACACGGGGGTTGCGTGCCGTCCTTCGACAAGCTCAGGATGACACGGGGGGTCAGGATGACGCGGGGGTCTGGATGACGCGGGGGTCTGGATGACGCGGGGGTTGCGCGCCGTCCTTCGACAAGCTCAGGATGACACGGGGCTCAGGATGACACGGGGGGTTATAGCGAGTAGCCGGTGAGGTAGCCGTTTTCATCCGAGCAGTAGACCCAGCCGTTGACGACGATCGGGCTCTCCCAGTGCACGGGTCCGATCGTCTTGCCGGCGCTCTGCATCGCGCTGCTCCACAGTTCCTTGCCGGTGGTCGAGTTGAGCGCGACGATCGCATCGTCGAACGCGACGAAGACGACGCCGTCGGCAACGACCGGCGAGGTACCCTCGCCCGACGTCTGGCCGGCCCTGGATTGCCAAATCCCTACGAGCCCGAGACCTTGCGAGGTCTGCTGCAGACGGTAGGCTTGAACGACCGACGGAAAGCCCATGAATATCCACGCGCTGCCCGAGCCGTCCGTCCACACCGCGGGCGTGGAGAAGAGGGATGAGGGCAGATCTATCAATTGGAGTTCGCTCCCGACGCCCGGCAGCGGCGAGCGGTTGAGCAGTTTGAGGATCGCGTCTTTACCGCCTTGCACGAGCAGGAGCGGCGTCGCGCTGGAAGATTGACGCGGCAGCAGCGCCGGCGACGTGCTGCCGAGGTCGGTGTCGTTATTCTCGAGCTGCTGGTAGTCGGCCGGCGTGTAGCTGCTCAGCAGCGTCGTGACGTTTGCGCTGAGCGACACAACCGAGTCGCCGTAGTTGTCGCCGCCGGAGTTTGCATCGAACTGGCCGTTTCCGGTAGCGGCGTAGACCGCGCCGTTCATCGTGGAGTCGGGATCCACCACGGCCCCGCCTCTGGCCCAGATGCCCGACCGCTGCTGCGAGCACTGCGTGCCGTCGAGCAGTTTATGCTTTTTGCTGCAGAGCGAGTTGAAGACCGTCTCCTTCCCGTCGCTCAGGCGCACGGCGACGACGTGGCCGTCGTACGGCGGCGCGTCGCCGATGTAGCCGGAGGTCGTCGCATACAGGTAGCCGTTTGCAAGATTCAGCGGCGATGCGTTCTTCTCGCTCGTATCCATGCGCGTGATGCGCGCCGGAAAGCCCGGGGCGTGCTCCTCGTGCCCGTTCGAGGCGTTGAGCTTGTGCACTTTGCCGTCCACCGCGGGAACGTAGACGGACTTGCCCGACGGGTCGGCGACGGGCGTTGAGACGGTGATGTTCGGGCCGCTCGGCCCGAAGTGCCAAACGATGTGCCCGCTTGCCGCATCTACGCCCAGGGTCACGCCGTTCTTCGTCGTTTGGAAGAGCATCGCGCGGTAGACGCGGCCGACCTTCACGTGCTGCAGGAGGATCGGCGTCGAATCCGCCACCGCGCCGAGCGCGATCTGCCAGCGCTCGCGAAGATGGCGCACGTTTGCGCGCGTGATCGTACGCTCCGCGTTGTTGAAGCCGCTGCGCGCCGGATCGAAGCCGAACGTTGGCCAGTCGTCGGCCGCGGCGGGAAGGATCGTCGCAAAGATGAGGCCGGCGACGGCGGCCGCGGTGAGCGCTTTCGCCATTGCCGGTACTTGGACGCCGGCCCTGTGTAGCCTATCGGCCATAGGAGTTGACCGAGCGGAGCGGCAAGGTCTGCGCCATGGCGGAACAGAGTCGCCCTCCCGGTTCGGCCCCGTTCGCGCAAGACGTGCCCGTCGACGTGCCCGGTTTCGCGCAGGCTCGTCCGCGCATCCCCGATACGCAGCAGCGGCGAACGCTCGAGAAGCGGCGCGGTATTCGCGAGGTCGTCTTCGGGATGCAGGACGGCATCCTCACGACGCTCGGCATAATCACCGGCGTCGGCGTCGCCGAGGGAGACCGCTCGGCTGTTTTCATCAGCGGGTTTCTGGCACTCCTCGCCGGGTCGCTCTCGATGGGCGTGGGCGAGTACGTCGGGCGTAAATCCGAGCGCGAGGTCGTGCAGGCGACGATCGATCTCGAGAAGCGCGAGATGGCCGCGGATCCCCAGGGCGAGTTCAAAGAGCAGGTCGCCTTCTACAAGCTCAAAGGCTTCACGGAAGAGGAGGCGCAGATGATCGTGCGCCGTCTCGTGAAGCTGCCCGACATTTACCTCTACGAGATGGTGCGCGACGAGTTCGGCATAGATCCTCGCGAGGCCGAGGATTCGGGTCTGCTCGGCCCGCTGGCAATGAGCGGCTCGTTCGCGATCGGATCGCTCGTGCCGATCCTCGCGTTCATGCTCCCGCTGACGATCCTCGGCTCGACGCTCGTCTCGCTGCTCTTCGCCCTCGTGAGCCTCTTCGTCGTCGGGTACTTCGCGGGCACGCTGAGCGAGCGCAATCCGATCTCCAAAGGTCTGGAGGTCGCGCTCTTCGGATGCGGGGTCTTCGCCGTCTCGTACCTCGTCGGGCATTACATCCCGCCGCTCTTCGGGCACGCGCCGGTCTCCGTCGGGGGATAATGACCGCCGCGATTCTTCACGGGCTGACGGCCGGCGTGCTGCAGGCTGCGGGCTTTTTCTGGGACAGCCTCTTCGGGCTGGTGTTCGGCTTCATCGTCTCGGCGCTCGCGCAGGTCGCCCTCACGCCGGCCGCCATGCACCGCTACCTCGGCCCCGGTCTGCGCGGCCTGCTCTACGCAGCCGGCTTCGGAATCATCTCGTCGGCGTGTTCGTACGGCGCGGCGGCGGCGGCGCGCGGCTTCTATCGCAACGGCGCCGACGTGCGCTCGGTCTTCGCCTTTCTCATATCCTCCACGAACATGAACGCCGCGATACTCATTCTCTTTTGGTCGCTACTCGGCTGGAAGTTCGCGTTCGCGGAGTTCTTCGGCGGCGCGATCATCATAGCGGTCGTTACCGCGGGATTCAGCCTGCTGTTCCGCACGCAAGATCTCGCGGGGCCCCACGGGAACGCGGAGAGCGAGGGCGCGGCGAACGAGCACGAGGGGTGCGCGCATCATCACGCGCCGACCGAGCCGCGCGGGTGGGCATCGCTGGCGCGGCGCGGCACCTGGGCCGAGGTCGCGCAGACGGCGCTCGCCGACGTACGCATGCTTCGGACGGAACTCGTGGTCGGATACCTCATCGCCGGTTTTGCCGCAGCGCTGATTCCGCCGGAGTGGCTGGCGAGCGTGCTGCGCGCGGTCGGGGGCGTTCCGGTCGTCGGGTACGTGCTGCTGCTCGCCGTCGGACTGCTCGTCGCCATCGCGACGTTCGTGTGCTCTATGGGGAACGTTCCCGTCGCGCGCTTCCTGGCCAATGCCGGGATTCCGCTCGGGGCGAACACGACGTTCATCTACGGCGATCTGCTCATCTTGCCGCTCATCGCGATCTACCGCAAATCGTTCCCTCCGCGGATCGCGTGGACGTTCGTCGCGCTCTTCACGCTCGGTGCGATGCTCGCCGGCGCGCTGATGGAGCGCGTCATCGGCAACGCCCTGGGCGGCGTCTCGATGGGGTCGATGACGATGAACGACCGCTTCACCCTCGTATCGAACGCCGTGGCTCTGGCTGCCGTCGGCGCCATCGCCGTGGCGGCCGCCGGCAGCCGCGCCCGAAGCGCTTGACGCGCCGCGGCCGGGCAGGGCATGATGCGGAGGGCACAACTCACCAGCCTTGGGAGGATCGTTTTGAAAGCTCGTCTCGTTCGCATAGCCGCGCTCGCAGTCGCTTGGGTTCTGGTTGCGCCTGCAGCCGCACCGGCAACGGAGAGCGGCTGGGCGTGGGATTCCGTATCGAAGATTGCCGAAGGCTCCGGCACGGCCGCGATCTATCCCGGTGAGTTCGAAGGCGACTTCCACGTCGCTTCGCAGACGCAGGCTCAAGGCGATACCGGCGGCGGCCTGATGGGCCGGCTCAAGCAGGCGGTCTCGATGGGCCAGAACATGACGGAGCTCATGCAGAACGGCATCGCACAGCACCACTACGTTGCCGGCTCGAAGGAACGCACGGACGAGATCGCGTTCCAGACCGCGACGATCGTGGATTGTGCCGCCCGCACGATCACCTCGCTCGACTTGGCGAAGAAGACCTACCGCGTCGTCTCGATGGACGCACCGGCCGGGCCGTCCTCGAGCGGCGGCGGCGCATCGCCTGCGAAGGACGACGGAACGAAGGTTGCGATCACGGTTGCGAATACGGGCATGGGGCCGATGCAGATCGCCGGCGAACCGACGCACGGCTTCAGTTCGCACGTAACGGTCACCGAGACGAAGCCATCGGGCGAATCGAAGACGCAAACCGCGGATCTCTTGACGTACTACGCAACGTTTCCGAATCCGACTCCGGAATGCTCGCGCTTCGCCGGGGCCGTGCTCAATCAGGCGGCCTCCGAAGGCGGCGGTCAGGGCCTAGCGCTCATGGCCCGCGCATCGCGTTTGATGCGCGAACTCTCCACGGCCGGCGCCGATCAGCGTTTCAACATCACGCAGAGCGGTCCGTATATGCCGCTCGACCACTTCTCGATGTACGACGCCGTCTCGATCACGAGCAACGCCGGTCACAACGTGAACTTCGTGACCGAACGCGGTCACGTCCGCACGATCGACCCGGCCGATCCCATCTTCAGCGTCCCGGCCGACTTCACGAAGGTGCCGTAAGAACGTGAAGTACGTCCTAACGTATCGAGCCTCCCCGGACGTCGCGCAGAAAGCGCCGCTGCACGCGGCGGCGCATCAGGCCCACTGGCAGGAGTATCTCGCGGCAGGCACGCTCCTGATGGTCGGACCTTTCGAGGATCCGCGCGAAGGCGCGATGGGCGTCTTTACGACGCGCGAAGCCGCGGAAGATTTTGCCGCGCGCGACCCGTTCGTAATCCATGGCGTCGCCGAAGAGTGGCACGTGCGCGGCTGGCACGAGGCGCTGGTCCCCTCTTAACGCTTAGGGCTTTCCGCGCAGCATCACGCGCGCGGCGTTCCAGCCCGAGGCGCCCATGACCCCGCCGCCCGGATGCGCCGCCGCGCCGCAAAGATACAGACCCGCGATCGGCGTACGATAGCCGGCGAATCCGGGGACGGGGCGGAAGGCGAAGAGCTGGTGGAGCGGCATCGCTCCTTGGAAGATGCTCCCGCCCGTCAGCCCGAAGGTGGATTCGAGATCCACCGGCGTGAGAATTTGCCGGTCTATCACCGACGCCTTGAATCCCGGTGCGTACTGCTCGACGATATCGAAACAGCGATCGGCGTACTCGTTGCGCAGCGCGTCGGTCCAGGGGCCGGCTTTGAGTTCGTACGGCGCGTACTGGGTGAACATGGACATGAGGTGCTTGCCGGGCGGCGCGACCGTGGCGTCGAGCGACGAAGGCATCGTGCACTCCACCACCGGCTCGCGCGAGAAGTTGCCGTACTTCGCGTCGTCGTAGCCGCGCTCGATGAAGTCCTGATCCGGGCAGAGGTGCACGGTACCGAAGTGCTGCGGCCCGGGTTCGTGCCCGGGCAGTGCGGTGAAACTGGGCAGGCGCTCGAGCGCGACGTTGATCTTGGCCGAAGCGCTGCTGTAGGAGATGCGCGCGACCGCATCGTTGAACGCGGGCGGGAGATCGGCCGGGTCCAGGAGCTTTTGGAACGTCAGGTGGCAGTCTACGCCGCTGGCGACGCGTTTGGCACGAAACTCATCGCCGTTCGCCAGCGCGACGCCGGTGACGCGGCCGTTCTTGGTGAGAATTCTAGCGACTTCGGCGTCGGTGCGAATCTCTACGCCCAGGTCTTTCGCCGCCGCGGCGAGCGCCTGCGTGAGGCCGCCCATGCCGCCGCGCACGTAGCTCCAGACGCCGCGTTTGCCGTTCGTCTCGCCCATGACGTGGTGGAAGAGCACGTACGCCGTCCCCGGCATCGAGGGCGCCATGAAGGCGCCGATAATCGCATCCGTGGCGATCGTTCCCTTGAGCTCCTCCGATTCGAACCACCGGTCGAGAATCGGACGCGCGGCCCCGGTGAGCACTTCGATCGCCTCGCCCATCGCGGGGCCCAAGCGCTGCAGCGCCTTGCCCATCTTGCCCGCTTCGAGCAGCTGGCTCAGCGTGGGGTGAATGAGGTTGGGCGGGATCTGCGTGAGCGTCGGCTCGACGACGGAGGCGACCCGTTCGAGCATGGCTTCGTACTGCGGATAGCGCTCGGCGTCGCGCCTGCTGAACTTGGCGATCTCTTCGACGTCTTTTCCCGTTCCGGTTCCGAGCATGAGATAGCGCCCGTCGAGAAACGGCGAGAACGAGGCCGGGTTGCGTTCGATCGCCTCGAATCCGTACTCGTGCAAGCGGAGATCGCGAATGATCTCCGGGCGGAACAGGCTGTTCACGTACGCCGCCGTCGAGACTTTGAATCCCGGGAATACCTCTTCGGTGACGCAGGCGCCGCCGACGAGGTAGCGGCGTTCGAGGACGAGGACGCGCCATTTGGCGCGGGCGAGGTAACAAGCCGTGACGAGGCCGTTATGGCCGCCGCCGACGACGATCGCGTCGTAGGTCAAATCTTCACCTTTAGGCTGACGTAGGCGTTGAACGGCTCGCTGAGGGAGCTCGTCTGGTCGTTGTACGTTCCGAAGTACGGTTCGTAGGGATAGCGGAGAAAGGTTTGGACGTTCGCGCCGGGGTTGTACGCGTTGCCGACGGGCGGCGTGCTCGGACCGCCGACGAGATTTGTGTACGTGCAGGTCTGGTTGCTCCAATAGTACGTAAACGCCGTGTGCTGGCCGCCGAAGCAGGTTTGCAGCAGGTTCGCCAGCGTGACCGAGAGGCTGACGCGCGAGGAGAGTTCGTAGCCGATCTGCAGGTGCCCGAGCAGCTGCGCCGGCTCGCGGAAGGCTCCGATCGCGTCGAACTGGCCGGTATACGGATCGGGAATCGACAGCGTCGCGGCGCAGCCGCTGTGGTCGGCGTTGAACGGACCGCCCCCGGCGGCGCCGTAGGGGTAGCGCGGATCGCCCTTCGTGCTCCCCGGCAGCGGCGCCCCGCAGCCGGCCGCCGGATCTATTCCCGGCGTCGTGATCGGCGCGCCGTACCGATTCCCAGCCACGAACTGCATGGACGGGGTCACGGTGAAGCGATCGTGCTTGTAATTCAGGAGCAGGGTCGCAACGTATGGGAAGTTGTACGCGTTCACGCCCGAGCCCACCGGCCCAGGAAAGATCGAGTACGGCAGGTACGGCGCAGACGGATCGAAGAGCGAGAAGGCGGGAGAGAGCCAGTACGGATTGGCGATATCGCCGGCTTTGCAGCCCGGATCCGGATTGCCGCCCTTCGTGTAGCACGGGGCCGGAGGCTTGCCGTCGCTCGTGATGCCGCACATCGGCTGTCCGTACTGGGATTTGCCGTAAGCGTTGCCGCCCGGCGAGCAGGCCTTCGTATAGGCGTTATAACCGGTAATGCCGGCGTTGATCGGCGAGAGCACGGTCGTGCCGTTTGGGAGCGTGTTGTATTTGACCGTGGCGTACGTGTACGCGAACGAGAGCTGCCCGGCGAATCCGTTGCGGCTGAAGTCGCCCTTATCGAACTGGAACTCAAAGCCCGAAGAGGTTTGGTTTCCTGCGTTCAAGCCGGAGGTCAGCCCGGTCACGTAGTTGATGTAGAAGTTCTCGACTTGATCCTGAGTCTGGCGCAAGAACGGCGTCAGCTTGAACGACATGTCGGTGCCTTGGAAGTGATGCTCGATCGAGAGATCGCTGTTGTAGGAGACCGATGGCGCCACCGCGTGCCCCGGCGAGGTGAAGCCGAGCGGATAGAACTGCGCGAGCGTATCGGGCAGATTCTGTTCGAGCGAGTTGTACTGCTCGTACGCGGCGCTGGGCTGCTCGTTGTATCGTCCGTAGCTGGCCCGCAGCACGGTGTTGGGGTTCACCGTGTAGGTAGCGCCGAAGCGCGGCTGAGGGACGTTGTAGTCGAAGCTCGCCGGCGAGTTCTGTACGTTGGCGGCGACGTACTGCTTGCCGAACGCCGAACAAGGCTTCTGCGAGTTCGTGCTCCACCCGCCCGAACCGACCAGGGCGCTGCGGTCCACGAGCGTGAGCGTCTGCGTATCGAAGCACGTGTCGGCGTTGAACGCGTTGAACCAGAAGTCGCGCGCCGCGCCGGTGTTCGTATTCGAGCCGACGTAGTCGTAGTTATCCACGCGCACGCCTAGGTTGAAGTAGAGGCGGTCGCTGGGGCGCCACTCGTCGGTAAGGGAGTACCCCGAGAAGTACGGCGTCACCGTGTTGTTCAGGCCGTAGGCGCCGTTCTCGACGACGTAGTACGCGCAGGGGCCGCCGCCGCAGGAGAGGCCGGCGATGTTGGACCGTGCGGTCGGGTTGTTCAAGTGCAGGAAGGTCGGGAGCAGCCCGTACGAGACGCCGCCGGCCTGGCCGTCCCCGCACGTGGTGGCCACCGTATACGGGGAGCTGCCGCCGTACCGATGGTAGCACGTGCCGCTGTTGGGGGCGTTCGCGTTCACGAGCACGGCGAATGCGTTGCCGTAACCGTTCCCGCCTTGGAACATCTGCTCGTTATAGATGCGGGCTCCCGTCGAGGTCGTGTAGGAGGCCTCGGCCTCGAGCAGGTTCTGCGGATTGATCTGATCGGTGAAGGAGAGACTTGCACCGCGCGTGTGATTGTTGATCTCGTAGTCGCCCGAGTCGTAGTACGCGTACGGCTGCAGCGACATCATCGGGCCGTTTTCGATCCAGTCGGAATAGTAGGTGTAGCCGTAGACGCGCATGAAGGCGCTCGAACTGAAGTTCTTCTGATACTGCAGCTTCACGATCGCTTGGCCGTTGTAGCCGCGATCGCGCTGGTTGTACGGATCTGGGATCGGGCCGTCGAACGGATGCGCCGGCGACGAAGGATAGAAGTACGGCTTCACCAGCGAGGTGTAGTTGCTCGGCAGAAACGTGCCGGTCGGTCCTTTGTACTGATAGGCGTCGAGATAGTAGGGCGGAAACGTGCCGACGGTGTTGATCCAGTTCGCGTAGCCTTCGTCGTTGACCGAGCTCAGGAACGTGGTGAAGATCTCGTCGTTGTCGTAGAGCAGCTGGATATCGTCGCGCAGTCCGTCGTGCGCGTGCGGAACGGCGATGTGGAAGTTCGCGACCGACGTGCGTGTCGCGACGTTCGCGGCGTTGATCGAGCCGAAACCGAACGGCCCGAGAATCCAGCCGGGCGTTCCGCTCGGCCCGACGTTCGGCGCGCCGTTCGTATAACACGAGGGCAGGGTCGTGGCCTTGAGCGCTTGGGGCGAGGGGCACGAGCCGAGCAGCTGGCCGAACTGCGGAGCCAACGAAGCGCCGCCGAACTGATCCACGTAGCGGTAGTCTTGGTTGTAGCCGCCGATCCCGACGTAGTAGGAGAACTCGCGATCGGGCGTCGCGCCGCCGGCCTCGACGTTCAGGCTATGGTAGAAAACCGTGCTGCCGAGCATAGCGTTGGCCGTCGCATAGCCCGGATACGTCCCGGTCTTGATGACCTGATTGACGAATCCGGCGAGCCCCTGCGCCTCTGCGTTCGAGGGCGTGGCGCCGGTGTAGACCTGGAGTTCGAGCTGTCCGAGCGAAGAGAGCGAGCCGGACGGGTAGTTGTCGAAGGCGCGGTTGACCGGGATGCCGTCGAACTCGTATCCGACTTCGTAGGAGTCGCCGCCGCGGACGTGCACTGCCTGGAGGTAGCCGTTCTGATTCGCCGGCACGTAGGCGCCCGGCACCGACGCGATCGCCGAGTAGGCGCTGTTGAGGGCGCCGCCGCCGCCGAGTACCGCCGTGCGCTCCTGCTGCGCGGCGTTCACCGAGTACAAGTCGGCCGTCGTGCCGCTGCGCACGAGGCTCGATCCGCTCGTGGACTTTACGCTGGCGATCGTGCGTAATGCCGGGCGCATCGTCAGGGTGAGCGTCTGCGAGGCATCGGCGAAGACCGCTACCCCGGGGTACGAGCCGGATGCGTAGCCGCTCTTCTCGAGCGAGATCGTGTACTCGTCCGGCGCGAGCGAAACGAACGCAAAGCGGCCGCGCGAATCCGTCGTCGCGGTCGCGGTCTGGGAGGGGCTCGTGACGGTGACCTTGACGCCGGCCAATGGCGCCGACGTCTGCGCGTCGGTGACGACGCCGAGAATGCCGCCGGTCGTTCCGGCGCTCGCAATCGCCGGGATCGCGATGCAGACGACCAGGACTGCCGCAATAAGTCTCATCGTGTGCAATACTCCGGACTGGAATCGGGCGCCAAACGACGCTCGGAAAGAAAGGCGCGATACGCCGCCATTGCGCCGGTGAAGTGGCCGTTGATCTGGTTTAACTCGGATTGCTGCGCCTGCGTCGGGGGCCCCTGCGAGAGCGCGACGACGCCCTGCAGGATCGTGATCCGCTCGCGCAGCCGGTCGGGTGCGAACATGTCGTCCTCGGAGTTGACCGCGCCGGAGGTCAATAGAGCATAAACGCTTCCCGCGCTCGCCTTGTTACCCAGGGCGTCCAGGCGGTTCAACGCGATGTCCGTGCAGGAGAGCATCTCGTTGAGCGTCGTGAGGAAGAGATGGCGGGATTGGTACTGCGCGAACGTCCAGGACGCCCGCGGATCCGGCTGCAGATCGAGCGTACCGGTTACGACGCTCGAACCTGCGTGCAGAGCCAGCGTGTAGCGGCCGGGCAGCGCAACGGCGCCGCTCCCGCCGCGATTCCAGGGACGCGCCGAGAGCCACGGAACGGGCGGCGTCTCGGTGAGATCCCAGGCGGTCCGGTTGACGCCTGCGCCGCCCGGAGCGTCGAACGTGCGAACGAGCGAGCCTGCGGCGTCGCGCACCTCGACCCAGGCCTTCGTGGAGGAGGGCAGATAGTACGTGATCGCGGCACCCGTCGCGGGATCTTCGCCTGCATATGCGCCGGCCGCGACGCAGCACTCGTCGGGGTGCGTGCCGTAGCCGTCCGGCCACCATCGATACCACGTGTACGCGCGCGCGATGGAGAGGAGCGCGGGCGCGCCGCCTGCGACGGCCGCACGCAGGCCGCCGAGCGCCGAAGCGTCGTCGAGAATCCAGAATCCTCGCCCGTGCGTGGCGACGAGCAGATCGTCGCGCTGCGGCTGCACGCGCATGTCGTGTACCGCGACCTGCGGCATGTTCAGCCGCAGGGTGGTCCAATGCTCGCCGCGGTCCAGCGAGATCCAGACGCCCTGTTCGAGCCCCGCGTAGAGCACGTCTGGATTCCGAGGGTCCTCGCGCACGACGTGCACGTACTGATCCTGCGGCAGGCCCGTCACGATAGAACGCCAGGTCGCGCCGTCGTCGTCGGTGACGAGGACGTAGGGACGCGGGTCGCCCATCACGTGCCGATCTATCGCGACGTACGCACGGTGCGGGTCGGCCTGCGACGCCTCAACCGTATCTACGCGCCCCCAGGGTGCAACGCTCGCCGGGGTCACGTTCTTCCAGCGGCCGCCGGTGTCGGTGGTCAGCTGCACGAGTCCGTCGTCGGTGCCCACCCACACGCGCGCCGGATCCAGCGCCGACGGCGCGACGTCGAAGATCGTATCGTAGAATTCCGCGCCGGAGATGTCGGTGTTGATCGGACCGCCGGCGAGCTGCTGCTTCGCCGGATCGTTGCGGGTAAGGTCTCCGCTCAATGCAAACCAAGACCTTCCGAGATTCAGCGACGCCCACAGCGCGTTCGCACCGTAGTAGACCATGAAGCGCCCGCGGGCGCGGACGCCGTCAACTTCCGTCGATTCCAGCGGAGGTCCGAACGCGACCGGGGCCTCCCAGTTCGAACGGTACGGCAATCCCGCCAGTGCGCGGCCGTTCGTATCGGTCACGTTGGGCGTCACGTCGTAGTTCTGACGCGAACGCAGGTCGAAAATGCCGAGCTGGCCGTTGAGTTCGTTGACGCCGACGTTCCAAATCGAGTTCGGATCGTCCGGCTGGGGCCAAACCCAGGACCCGTCGCCATCGTTGCCGACGTCCCGCCAGGCGGAATTTTCGATGCCGAGCGGGCTGAGCGAATCCGAGGGACCGCAGTACGAGTCGTTGTCTTGGATGCCGCCGCAGATGTGGTACGGATTCTCTTCGTCGTAGCCGACGCGGTAAATCTGCGCGAGCACGACGTTGTATCGCCAGTCCCACGTCTTGCCCCCGTCCACCGAGATCGGCGCGCCCCCGTCGTCGGCTTCGATGATGCGCCGGCCGTCCCGGGAAATCCAGAGGCCGTGGTGATCCTGATGAACTGCGCCGAGCACGTCGTCGTACGTCTTGCCGCCGTCGCGCGTCTCGATGAGATCCTCGGAGGAAAAGAAGACGTGGTCGCGGTCCGATGGATCCACCTCGAGGCGGCTCATGTAGAACGGGCGCTGATTGACGAGCGAATCTTTCGTCATCAGCCGCCAGTGCGCGCCGGCGTCGTCGGAGCGCCAGAGCACGCCTTGTTTCGACTGTATCACCGCGTACACGCGCTGCGGGTCGCTGCGTGCTACGGCCACGCCGATGCGGCCCATCTCTCCGCCGGGCAGCCCGTTGCCGCGCAGGCGGCGCCACGTCTTTCCTCCGTCGCTGGATTTGAAGAGCCCATCGAGCGGACCGCCGCTCGTGAACGTCCAGGGCACGCGGCGAAACTGCCAGATCCCGGCGTAGAGGATGCTTGGATTGCGAGGATCGACCGCGATGTCGGAGGCGCCGCTCGAGGGCCCGAGGTAGAGCGTGCGCTGCCACGATCTTCCGCCGTCGTCGGTGCGATAGACGCCGCGCTGCGAACTGTCACGGTATGGATTGCCGACCGCAGCGACCCAAACGCGCTGCGAGTCTGCCGGGTCCACGACGATGCGCGAGATCGCCCACGTGTTGGGCAGCCCCACGTTCCGCCACGTAGCGCCCGCGTCGTGCGTCACCCAGACGCCGTCGCCGTACGAGATGTCGTTGCGCAGGTTCGGCTCGCCGGTTCCGGCCCAGACGGTCCGGCGATCCCGCGGGTCTATCGCAAGCGCGCCGACGGCGCCTACTGCGTTGTCGGGCCACGCGTTCGTCCAGGTCAGCCCGCCGTTGGTGGTTTTCCACACCCCGCCGTCCGCGCCGCCGAAGTAGTAGAGATTCGGATCCGCGTCGGTTCCTGCGACGCCCGAGGTGCGCCCGCCGGCGACCGCGGGCCCGACGTTGCGCCATGCAAGGCCCGGCAGCGGCGGCAGCGCGACGCCGGCCGCAAGTAGCAGCGCGAGCGTTTTATTACGCTCCCATGACGTTCAGGTAGTGGCGATCGAAGGCGCTGAGAAGCCCCTCCGCGTTCGAGTACGGGCCGGGCGAATAGGCGCGGGATTTCAGGCCCAACTGCGTGAGCTCGTTGACGCGCCAATCCTGCCGGTTCGTGATATCCCAGAACTCCGTCGCGTCGCTCGGATCGAACCCCGGCTGCATGCTCACGCGCGGGTCGAAGAGCCACGCGCAGACGACCTGCGTGCGATCGGCGGCGACGGGCTTGAGATAGTGGACCATCACGTAGTCGGCGTGGAGGCTCAAAAGCAGAGATGGAAAGATTGCGTAGTAGTAGATGCGGTCGAGGTTCTCACCGCTCACCTTGCCGACCGGCGGGCGCGTCCGATGGCCGGTGGTCGTGAGGCTGCCCCCGGAGGTGCGCAGTTCGGAGTAGCCGCCCAGGAAGGGCCCTTCGCTCAGGTCGTTGCGCCCGCTCTCAGAGGGTGAGAGTCGGTCGAGCTGCGGGTGAACGAGCGGGCAGTGGTAGCACTCGGAATAGTTCAGGACGATGAGTTTCCAGTTGCAGGCCAAGTCGTAGCGGATGCTGTGCACCGTGCGAAGCCGGTCTATCTCCCATTGTGCGAAACGCCCGATGAGCGGGGCGAAGGCGCGCTCGAAATTCCCGTCCCCCGGGAGGTTGACGAATATGAAGCCCTCCCACAGCCCGACCGCCGCTTCCCGCAGGGGATAGTCGTTGCGATCGAACTCGGGCACTTCGGCCATGTTGCGCGCGACGTTCAGCTTGCCGTCGAGCCCGTACGTCCAAGCATGGTACGGGCACTGAATCGAACCGTGAAAACGCCCGGACGGCTGATCGCAGATGCGGGTGCCGCGATGGCGGCAAATATTGTAGAACGCGTGCACCGCGCCGGCCGCGTCGCGCGTCACGATCAAGCTCTCGCCCGCGCACTCGGCGGTGAAGAAATCGCCCGATTTCGGGATCGTCTCTTCGCGTCCGACGCAGACCCATTCGCGCGAGAAGATGCGCTCTTGCTCTGCTTCGAAGATTTCCGGCGAAGTGTACCAAAACGATGCGATCGTCTTGGCTCCCGTGCCGACGCTCGGCTTTGCGAACTCGAACGAACCGTCTCCGGGCCGTCGAAGGGTCACAGCGTCCCCTTTCTCTGTTACAAAGGGTTCCTACGCGTTCGCCTCCAATCGCCGCAGAGGCCGCGTTTGTTTGGCTTTTGTTAATTCTGACGATGAAACCTTCGGGCGATACTGCGACGCAACCGCACCTAGAGTGCTCGCTTCCTAAGGCGGCCTACTGCGGGCCGGCCCACTATCGGCGCGAGTGCGAGGCCATTTTTTGGGACCAATGGTTCTACGTGGGCCGAGCCGACCGTCTCACGGACCTTGGGAGCTATCGCGTCGTGGAAGTCGCGGGCGAGAGCGTCATCGTCATCCGGGCGCAAGAAGGCCTGCGCGCCCACCTAAACCTATGCCGCCATCGCGGCAGCAGGCTGCTCTGCGGCGAGGGCGAGCAGCGCGGGGCGATCCGTTGCCCTTACCACGCGTGGGCGTACTCCCTCGACGGCGAGCTGCTCGCGTCGCCGTTCGTGGAAGCCGCGGACGTGCCGCCCGCGGCTCGCCGCCTGCATCGCGTGGGGCTGGCGCAGTGGGGCGGCTTTCTCTTCGTGCACCTCTCGCCCGAACGCGCGGAGCGCGAGGGCCAGACGCTCGGCGCGCAGTTGGGCCCGATTCCGGCGCGGCTGGCCCGCTATCCCCTCGAGGCGCTGCAAACGGTCCACACGATCCGCTACGAGGTAGCGGCAAACTGGAAAGTGCTGCTCGAGAACTACAACGAGTGCTACCACTGCGCGAACGTCCATCCCGAACTCTGCAGGGTCGTGCCGGCGTTCAAGCAGAACGGCGGGGCAAACCTGGAGTGGGAGCGCGGGGTGCCGCATCGGGACGGCGCCTGGACGTTTACGCAGAGCGGCACGAGCGCTCGCGCGCCGTTTCCGGGCCTCAACGAGGACGAACGCGTGCGGCACAAAGGCGAGCTCATCTACCCTAACTTCATGCTGAGCCTCTGCGCGGATCACGTAGCCGCCTACTCGCTCTGGCCGCAAGGACCGGAGAAGACCGAGGTCGTCTGCGACTTTCTGTTCCATCCCGAGGCGACGTCGTCGCCGGGGTTCGACCACGCGGATGCAACGGCGTTTTGGGACCTCGTCAACCGTCAAGATTGGCGCATCTGCGAGAGCGTGCAGGACGGCATGCGCTCGCGGGCGTTTCGCTTCGGGTACTACGCGCCGATGGAGGACGCGAGCCTCGATATTCGCCGGTACATCGCCTCTCGTCTGGGTGAAGATGCGGTCGCGCTCGGAGAGGGATCGCGGTGAACCGAGAGTACGACGTCATCGTCTTGGGCCTGGGCGGTATCGGCAGCGGCGCGGCATACTGGCTGGCCAGACGCGGCGCGCGCGTGCTGGGCTTGGAGCAGTTCGACCTTGGGCACGCGCGGGGCGAGTCCCACGACCACTCGCGAATCATCCGCCTGTCGTATTTTTCGCCGGCGTACGTGCGGCTCGCACAGGAAGCATACGCCGCCTGGGAATCGCTCGAGGCCGATGCCGGAGAGCAGGTCGTATTCAAAACGGGCGGCCTGGACGTGCGGCCGCGCGAGGGTGCGATTCCGCTCGAGCCCTACGCGCAGTCAATGAGCGAGTGCGGCGTTCCGTTCGAGCGGCTCGACGCCGCGGAGATCCGCAAACGCTGGCCCGTCTGGAACGTCGGCGACGACGTGCACGGCCTCTTTCAGCCCGACGGCGGCATCGTTGCGGCCGAGCGCGCTACTGCGGCGCACCAGCGAGCCGCCCGCGCCTTCGGCGCGACGCTGCGCGCGAACGCGCCCGTTACGGCGATCGATGCCGCGGACGGCGAGGTCGTGGTCGAGGCCGGCGGCGAGCGCTACCGGGCGGGAAGGCTCGTCGTCGCCGCAGGCCCCTGGACCGCGCAGGCGCTCGCGCACTTCGGCTTGCGCCTGCCGCTGGAAGTGACGAAAGAACAGGCGATGTATTTCAAGGCGCGCGACCTCGCGAGCTTCGCGTTCGGACGGTTTCCGATCTGGATATGGATGGACGATCCGTCTTTTTACGGCTTTCCCGTCTTCGGCGAGGCCGAGGCGGTCAAGCTTACACAAGACTGCGGCGGCAAGCTCGTTGATGCGGATACGCGCGGCTTCGAAGAAGACCCGGAGATCACGGCGCGGGTGCAGGCGTTCGTGGAGCGTTACCTGCCGGGGGCGCAAGGCGCGATCCATCTCGTGAAGACCTGCCTCTACACGCTCACCCCGGACCGCGATTTTCTTCTGGACACGCTGCCCGGACGTCCGGAGGTCAGCGTCGCAGTCGGCGCCGGGCACGCGTTCAAGTTCGCCTGCGTCCTCGGACGGATCCTCAGCGATTTCGCGCTCGACGGCACGACGAAGAGCAACGTCTCGGACCTTCGGATAGGCCGTCCCATTCTGGCGATGGAGAATCCGCCTCGAACGTACATGACGTAGGCGTGGGCGGCTCCGAACGTGGGCCTGCCGACCTGATCGTCCTCGGCGGAACCATTCATACGGCGGAGAGCGGCGCGCCCGGCGCGCAGGCCTTCGCCGTGCGCGGCGGACGCTTCGCGTACGTCGGATCGCGCGAAGGCGCGATGGCGCTGCGGGGCCCGGCGACGCAGACGCTGGACGCGGCCGGACGAACGATTCTGCCGGGCCTTATTGACGCGCATCTGCACCTTACGAACTTGGGCCTCGCGCTCGTGCAGGCCGATCTGCGAGGCGCGGAATCGGAGCATGAGATGGCGGCGCGCGCGGCGGCGTTCGCGGCCGCTTCGCCCGACGAATGGATCGTCGGCGCCGGCTGGGACCAGAATCTCTGGCCCGGCGCGCGTTTCCCGACGCACGCAGCCTTGAGCGCAGCGATCCCCGATCGGCCAGCGTCCCTCTCGCGCGTGGACGGACACGCGCTCTTGGCAAACGCGCAGGCGATGGCGGCGGCCGGGGTGGACGCGGGCACTCCGGATCCTCCGGGCGGACGCATTCTGCGCGACGAACGTGCAAACCCCACCGGCATCTTCATAGATACGGCGCAGGAGCTCGTCCTCGATCGCGTGCCGCCGCCCTCGCACGAGCGGCTCGTGAGCGCGACGAAGGCGGCGATCGCGCTCTGCAACCGATGGGGCGTGACTGCCGTCGCCGAGCCGGGGGCCGGCGATGCGGTGCTGCGCGCGCATACCGCGGCGATGGACGACGGCGCGTACTCCATTCGGAACCACGTCATGCTCTACGACGGCGCGCCGCTGCGCGAGCATTTCGCGCGCGGTCCGATCGAGGGTGCTCGCGACGGCCGGTTATGGATTCGCGCGGTCAAGATGTTCGCCGACGGGGCGCTGGGTTCGCGCGGCGCCGCGCTGCTCGAGCCGTACGCCGACGATCCCGGCAACGACGGCCTGCTGGTAACCTCGCCCGAGCGCATGGAGAAGGTGACGGCACGCGCGGTGCGCGCCGGGTTTCAGCCCTGCATTCATGCGATAGGCGATCGCGCGAACCGCATCGTTCTGGACCTGTACGAACGCACGCTGAGAGACGGCCCGTCCGCACGCGAGATCCGGCCTCGCATCGAGCACGCGCAGGTGCTTCATCCCGACGACGCCGCGCGTCTCGGGCGTTTGGGCATCGTCGCTTCGGTTCAGGCGGTGCACCAAGTCTCGGATATGGCATGGGTGCCCGCGCGCCTCGGAGCGGCGCGTCTGCCGCGCGCGTACCCCTGGCGCTGGCTGCTGGACGGCGGAGCGCTCGTCGCGAACGGGAGCGACGCGCCCGTCGAGCCCGTGGATACGCCGCGGGGCTTTCACGCCGCGGTTACGCGAGATGGGTGGTATCCGCTGCACCGCATGACGCGGGCCGAAGCGCTGGCTGCGATCACGATCGGCGCGGCGCGGGCCAACTTTCAGGAGCGCGTCGCGGGCTCGATACGGGCCGGAAAGTATGCCGATTTCGTCGTGATGGATCGCGACTGGTTGAGCGTTCCCGATAATGGAATCGCGGACACGCGGATTCTGGCCACGTACTTCGGCGGCCGGGCGGTCTACGAAGAGGGTCGGTAGCGTTACTTCTGTTTTGAAAAAAAACGCTCGCCGATCCGGCCGGCGACGACGCCGGCCGCCAGGAACCCCGATATCGTCTGCGCCATCGCCGCCGAGTCGCCACGAGCACCGACGACGATACCGGCCGTCATGAAGATCGCGGCGGCAGCGGTTCGTCCGACCCGTCTGCGCGCCGTTCGCGCGACCTCGGGGGCCAGCTCCGGGCCGCGCACTCGCAGGCCGATCGCGAGGATCGCTCCCGAGGTTGCGAGGACTGCCGCGAAGCAACCCCAGTACAGGACGTTCGCGACGACGACGTCGCGCGGCGCTCCCGACTCGAAGGCTCGCAAGAGCACTTGAATCGCGAAAACGAGCAGCACGATGAGCGCGAGCTTCATGTAGTTCAGCAGCAGCGAGGCGGACGTCGGCACGAACAGGTAACGGAACGTCCACGTATGCTGCGCCCACATCATGCAGACGACGGCGAACGTCCACGAAAAGGCGATCAGCCACGAAAAATGATCCACGAGAGCCGCCGCGTGCCCGGGGACGACGAGGGAAAAGCCGAGCTGCGCTAGACTAAACCCGATGACGATGTCGCCGAACGTCTCGAGACGGCGTACGAAGAACTCCTCGTTCACAGAGCCTAGAATATCCGCTCGGCGCCGGCGTGACAACCGGGAGCGCAACGGCCGGTCTGCCGAAGGGCTGCTCCATGGCAACGGAAGATCGCGTTCCGATCCCCGGAACGCAGCGGGTCGTCTGGCCGAACAGCGTGAAGGCCGCCCCGCTCGCCTCGCAGGCCGACGCGCAGCTGACGGCCTGGCTGCGGCCGCGCGCGGGAGGTGAGCTTGACACGGCGCGGGCCCGCGCCCTCGGTGCGACGCCACCCGCGCAGCGCGCGTACGCAGATCGAGCCGAACTGCAGGCGAGCACGACCGCCGACGATGGCGACGTCGCGCTGCTCGCGCGCTACTGTTCGCGATACGGCATCAAGGTCGTCGCCCAGCACTGGCGTTCGGTCGTCTTGAGCGGCCCGGTCGAGAATCTGATCGCCGCGTTCGACGCCACCGCCGCGATCTACGAAGCGCCGGGCAAGCGCCGCTTTCGCCACCGCTCCGACGCGCTGCACGCGCCCGCCGAAATCGCTCGAATACTTCGCGGTCCCCTCGGACTGCACGAGTGGCCGCGTTCGCACTCGGTGGGCGCGCTTCCGGTCCAGACGCAGACCGTGCCCGTCTCCGCCGCCCAGACCGCTAGCCGCTATGCCTTCCCCGACGGCGACGGCTCGGGTGAGACGGTCGCCGTCCTGCAACTGCGCGGCACGTTCAAGCCCGACGATTTCGCTAAATGCATGGCCGACCAAGGCGTCCGCGCGAAAACGCCGATCGTCAAACTCGTGGATAACGCCGAACGCGGCCACCAGATCGAGACGGCAAAAGACCTCGAGTGTGCGGCCGACACGCAGATCGTCGGCGCGCTGGCGCCCGGAGCGCAGATCGTGATCTACGCCGCGCCCGACGACGAACGCGGCGTGCTCGATGCCGTTCGCACCGCCGTCTTCGACCGCGAGTACCGGCCGTCGGTGCTTTCCATAAGTTTCGGCTATCCCGAGTACTTATGGACGCCGGTCGCGCTGGATATTCTGGACGAACTCTTTGCGGCCGCCGCGCTCGTCGGAACGAGCGTGTTCTGTGCGTCGGGCGACAAAGGTGCGGAACTGCAGTACGACGGCAAGCCGCACGTGCTCGCGCCGGCTGCCGGCGAGTTCGTGCACGCCTGCGGAGGGACGCAGATCGCTGCCGGCGCCTCGGGCGCGCAGGCGGAGATGGGATGGCCGTCATCGGGCGGCGGGTTTAGCGCACGCGCGGGCGTGCCGCCGTGGCAAGGCGGCGCGGCTGCGGCGGCCGCCGCCTATGGGATGACCGCGGGGCGCGGGGTTCCCGACGTCGCCGGACAGGCGATGCCCGGATACCCGGTCTTCATCGAGGGCACCAAGTTCGCGCTGGGCGGGACCAGCGCGGTCGCGCCGATGTGGTCTGCGCTCGCCGCGCGGCTCAACGCGCGCATCGGCGCGCGGATCGGATTCTTCGCGCCGCTGCTCTATGGGAACGCTGCCGGCATCTTCGCGCCGGTGCCCGAGGGCGGCAACGACGTCTTCCGCAGCGCGGCGACTTGGAATCCGTGCACGGGACTAGGCGTTCCCATCGGCGAGGCGATCGAACGGATGCTCCGAGGGTAGCGCGCCCCTACGTTAGTTGCCGATGCAGATGAGCGCGTCGTCTACGAAGGCCTGATGCGCGGCTTTGTACGTGGCAACGGCGTGCGCGAGGCGCTCCTTATCCGCTCCCGGCATCGCGGCGAGCCGCTGATGGAGCGCGTCTATCGCCTGCCCGTGGGCGGAAAGTGCGGATGCGGCATCGGCTTTTGCATCGGACATCGTTCGTCCATCCTTTCGGCGGCGTCACCGCCTAGTTTGTGGTAGAAGCATGTATCGCCGCCGCGAGGGCGAGCGCCTGCTCTGCCGTCATGCGGGCGCCTTCGCTCGTCCGGACGGAAAGTTCTTCGGCTTCGTACGCTTGCGCCAGGAGCGTGCGGAGGCGTTCGTAACCGCGGCGCTCGGTGTACTGGCGCACCTCTCCTCTGGCCGTGTAGTGCGCGTCGGTGAATGCGGCAAGCGCGGCCGCGCGCTCGCGATCTGCCAGCAGGGCGGCGAGCAGCGCGTGATTCTCCAAGACGCTGTAGAGCCAGGCGGAGCCGGCTCCGCCGAGCGCCTGCAAAGCGACGCGCAACCGATCGCGTGCCTCCTCGAGATCGTCGTCTGCCAGCGCGTACGCAGCCAGATTCGAGAGCGACGGCACGAGGTAGACGGAGTTCAGGCGCGCGAACGTTTCGCGGGCAGCTCGTGCGGCATCGCGCGCCGCTGCGACGTTACCGCAGGCGAACTCGAGCTCGCCGAGATTGACGAGCGCGCTTGCGTGCCCCTCGCTTCCGGGACGTTCCAGCCGCGCCACTTCCGAGAAGCGCCGTCGCGCGGCTTCGACGTCGCCGCGCTGGAGATGCGTGACGGCCCAGAGCCTGAGCACGGTCTTCGCCGTGATCGGCGTGAGCAGCTCGGGCGTTTCGTAAGCCTGCGCGAAGGCCCGGTCCGCATCCTCGAAACGGGCCGCCCAGCGGTAGCACGCGCCGAGATTCGCCAGTGCGCCGGCGATCTCGTTTGCATCGCCGGTCGCGCGTGCCGCGTCGAGCGCGCGTAGCGCGCTCTGCTCGCGCTGAGCCAGCGGACGTCCGACCAGCCACTCGAGCAGCGCGGACCGGCGCAGCAGACGCGATTGGACGAGGCCGTTCGGCTCGCATCCCGCGGCGGCACGCTCGAACCACCCAAGCGCCTCCTGCGGCGTTGTGACGAGCTCCGGCCACTCGATCTCGGTAAGCAGCTCGCGGCCGATCTCCGGGGCGCGCTCCTCGAAGATGCTCCATTCGATCGCGGCGCGCACGTTGTCGAGTTCCGGCGCGAATCGCCGGCTCCATTCGACGTCGTCGAGCGCGAGCACGAGCGGGGTGAGGTCGTGCACGAAGCCGGCGTAGAAGCGGGCGTGCCGCGCCGCAATCTCCTCGGACTCGCCGGCCTGGGTAAGCCGCTCGAGCGCGTACTCCCGTATCGAGTTGAGCATTCCGTATCGCTGCTCGTCGCCGAACGACTCGACCGTTACGAGCGACTTCTCGACCAGCGAAGAGAGTGACTCGAGCGTCTCCCACTCGTCGGGCTCGCCCTCGCCGCATACCGCGGAGGCCGCCCGCAGGGTGCATCCGCCGGAGAAGACCGAGAGCCGCCGAAAGAGCCGGCGCTCGCGCTCGTCCAGCAGGTCGAAGCTCCAATCGATCGTCGCGCGCAACGTCTGCTGGCGCGCGAGCCTTCCGTGGCCCGAGGTAGTGAGAATTCGGAAGCGCTCGTCGAGTTTTTGCTCGAGCTGCGCGGGTCCCAGGACGCGCATCTTTGCAGCGGCCAGCTCGATGGCCAAAGGGATGCCGTCCAGGCGGCTGCAGATGCGCGCGATCGTCTCGGCGTTTGCGGGCGTTACGGCGAAGCCCGGTGAGCCGGCGCGCGCGCGTTCGGCAAAGAGCGCGACGGCGCCCGGTGAGTCGAGCGGCTCGACGTTGAACGACACCTCGCCCGCAACGCCCAGGGCCTGCCGCGACGTGGCGACGACGGCTGCCTGCGGGCAGGCTCGCAGAAGCGCGTCAACGAGCGCTGCCGCGGCTTCGCGCACGCGGTCGCATCCGTCGAAGACCAGGAGCAGGCGGCGATCGCTCACGCCTTCGGCGAGCGCTTGAGCGGCGCTTTGTCCCGGCGCCGGGCGAATCGAAAGCGCCGTTGCGGCGGCGGAGGCGACCGCATCGCTCCCCTCGATGAGAGAAAGATCCACGAACCAGACGCCGCCTTCGTATCGTTCCTGCAGTGCGTGCGCGAGCGCGAGCGCGATGCGCGTCTTGCCGACGCCTCCGGTTCCGACGAGAGCGAGCAGCCGCGAGTCGGCCGCCTGCGCGGTCAAGCGTTCGATCTCGTCATCGCGGGCGATAAAGCTCGTAAGCTGCAGCGGCAGGTTCGTACGCCGCGCGCGGGGCGCCTCGTACTCGCCGCCCAAGAGGGGAAGGAGCGCCGGCGCCGGCACGCCGGCGTCGAGGTCGGCCAGCAGCGCCGCGAGCTCTCCGAGAGCCTGACCTCGCCGCTCGTCGAACGCGTTTACGTAGTGAATCCCCGAGAGCAGATACCGCAGGGCGCCCTCGGGTTTGACCGCTTCGATGCGAAACGGGACGATCGTCGCACCGGCGTTATGCGCTAAGTGTACTTCGTGGGCGATCTGGCGCGAGGCGTTCGCGCTGGCAGAGAGGACGAGAACCATCGCCCTGCAGGCGTCTACCGCAGGCGGGATCTCTGCCGACCAGTCGCGGCCGGGCGTGATGTCCCGAGGAGCGATCCAGCACGGTACCCCCGAGGCCTCCAAGTGCGTGCAAAGCTCCGCGGCGGCCGAGGCATCCTTCGTCGAGTACGAGATGAAGATACGGCCGCTTCTCATGCGGTGGGCACGTTGATCGGGCGGGAGCGATGCAGATTGAGCCAAGCGGCGCTCTCGCGAATCGCTTCGGCTCCGAGCTCGCGCAGCGTATCGCGGATTCGATCGGCCGCAGCCGGATCGCTCTGCGCTCGGTCGAGCAGCGCGCCGACTCGGTCGCGCGCGCGCCCGAAGAGCGTCGCCATCAGCTCGTATCGCCGGACGTGCTCGGTCCAGCCGCGCTTCTCCGCATAGCTGCTTACGAGCGCCGCGACGAGCGCGAGCAGCGTCGCGATCGGGAGCGCCACTCTATCGAGATCGCCGGACGGCTGTACGGCGGAGAAGGCTCGCATGGCGACCGTGAGGACGATCGAGAGCACGAGCGCGACCGTGACGATCCTCGTCGAGAGGACGCTGCGATAGCGGTCGCGCCTGCCGGCAAATTCGGCGAAGTAGCGAAACTGCCGCTCGAGCCACTCATCGTAGACGAGGCGCAGGCTCCCCGCTCCGCCGTCGGGACCGGGGACGCGATCGTCGAGCGGCTCCGTGACGCTGCGAATTGCAAAGGGCAGCCAGTCCACGTCGGCGCGATGATTTTCGACGAAACGATCTGCAGCGGAGTCGCGGATGCCGGCGATCCTCCAGTAGTGCGCCACGCGAAGCACTTCGGCCAGCGCACGATAATCCTGGTAGCGGTTCTGCCAGTCGCCGCGCCGCGACACGTAGTACGTTCCGAACGCGGCAGCCACGCATCCGAGATACGCAAAGAGCATCCAGAGCGGGCGGGTGGGCACGTTTGCGTATGCGTTGAACCCGACGACCGAGAGAAAGACCAGTACGAAGATCGTGCCGAGCGCGCGCGCGGTGCGAGCCCGATAGCGGTTAGCGGCCGCAGCGGCCAGGTCGCGGACGCCGGCGCCGCCGTCGTCGCCCGCAACATCTGCGTTGAAACGGTCGATGTCGAAGGTGGCCTTCGAAAAGGCGTCGGCAGCCTTTTTGCCCGCGATCGTCTGCGGGTAGATCGTCACCGTTCCAGGCGTCTCCCAAGAGGCGGAGCTGAGGTCGGAACCGCGCGGGGTGAAAACGTGTCTGACCGGCCCGCTGAAGGAGAGATCCACTTGGCTGCGTGCGTCGGCATAGGGCTGCGGGATTCCGTCGAGTTGAAAGGAGACGACTTCGGCGGTGCCGCGCCGCGGTTCCGATACCCCATCCCACAGGGCGATGAGTTCGACGCTCTTGCGAACGATGTAGGCCCCGCAGTTGGCGTACGCGTGCGAGCGGGCGCCGCGGTCGTCACCGTCGGACGACGCTGCAAGCGGAGCCGGTACGACGAACGAAGCGTCGGCACGCGCCAGCAGGGAACGAAACTCGGCCAGCGACTCGGGCGTCGCGAAATCGGATTCGTAGTCGGACTGCTCGAGGGGCAACGGCACGACCAGCGAGATCTGCAGCTCGAGGGCGATGCGCGCCACGAGGCGATCGGCTCCTTCGGCCAGCGAAGAGAGAAGTACGATTCGGGACGAGTCGTGCCGCAGCGCGAGCTCGGAGAGCACTTGACGAACCGCCGCCTCGAGCGGCAGCACGTCGCCGGGAAGGTCGCGATGCCCGGTAACGCCGACGATTAAGGGTATCGGACCGAAAGCGCGATGCACCATGCTCCTCCCTCGCGCGTGTACGGCACGCCTGCGCGCCGCGCCTTCAGCGCCGGCAGGCCGGCGGCGCGCGCGCGCGTAACGACGCGGCATGCAGCACGCGGGAAGAATCGTCGTCATCGCATGCGCGTTCGCGTCGGCTGCCTGTTCTTCGGGCGCCTCCTCGCGTTACGGGGCCGGCGATCCGAATCTGTCTGCTCCCAACCCGGCCGGCGGCCCGATTTCGCCGTTCCTAACGGGCGGGCATGCAGTGCTGCTGGCCTTCGACGCGATCGAGTCGCGATCGGGAAAGCCGCTTCGCGTCACCTCGCTGAACTCCGACGGCACGAACGGTCTTTCGGTGGACGTGCAGGAGCCAAGCCGTCATGTGAACGTGGACCGATACGTCGTTACCCCGGACGGCGCGCTTAGCGGACCGACGCCGGTCAGGCTGCAGTCGCTCGACGGCCGGCCCATCACCGCAGCGATCGTAGATTATCGCGCCTTCGATCCGCGTACGGTCGGTTTCGAACGATTGGACGCGACTGCGCGCGCGGCCATCGCCGCTTCGCAGTATCCGGACGCTCGCGTCGCCGAATGGGAGTTCGGCGGCGTCCATTCGGACGACCGGCGCTTCCTGTACTTGGAATCCGCGCGGGCGCGGCCGGCCGCGGAGCTCGGACCCAATCTGCAAGTCCTTCATATGCACTACTAACGTTCAAAAACCAAAGGATAGGGAGAGCATGAACCTGCCATCGAAGCCAACGCTCGTATCGTCGGCATGCCTGGCCGCGACCGCGACGCTGTTCGCGGCTTGCGGCAACATTGGCGCGGTAGCGCCGATGGCCGCCGTCGCGGGCGCCGCGGCGAGCCCGGCGCACGCCGCTCGTCCAAAGGCGAAAAACGTCGTCGTCGTGATCATGGAGAATCGCGATTACGATCTCATCATCGGAAGCAGCGCCGCACCGTACATCAACGGCACCCTGGTCCCGGAGGCGGCCCTCATGACGAACAGTCACGCGATCGGCCATCCGAGCCAGCCGAACTACCTCGGGCTCTTTTCCGGCTCCACGCAGGGCGTCACCGACGACTCTTGCCCGCACACGTTCTCGGCGACGAACGTCGGGGCCGAGATGCTCGCGGCGAACGAGACCTTCGACGGCTACTCCGAGTCCATGCCGTACAACGGCTACACGGGCTGCGGGACCGGGGAGTACGCGCGCAAGCACAACCCATGGGTGAACTTCACGAACGTACCCGCCTCGTCGAACCTGGTCTACACGGGCTGGCCGTCGAAGCCTCCGCAGCTCGCGATCGTCGTGCCGAACTTATGCGACGATATGCACGACTGCAGCACGCAGACCGGCGACACCTGGCTCTCGAACAACCTGCCCGCGATACTGGCCTACGACAACGCCAACGACGGCCTGCTGATACTCACGTGGGACGAAGCCGATCCCGACGCAAACGGAAAGAATCAAATCGCCACCCTGCTGATCGGGCCGATGGTCAAACCTGGTTCGTACAACCAGGACGTGACCCACTACTCCGTGCTGCACACGATCGAGACGATCGTCGGCGTTAAGTGCACGGCCAACGCGTGCAGCGCCCCGATCCTCAAGAAGATGTGGAAGTAGCCTTGTCTGCCGCCATCTGCCGCAATCCGACGATCGCGCCGTTCGGTTCTTTCACGCTGGCTACCAGCAGTCCGTAGCCGACGTCGGTGATCTCCTGGGCCACCGTGCCGCCTGCCGCAAGGAGGGCGTCCACGGTGGCCGCTATATCGCCCACGTTCCAATAGGCGAGCGCGCGCGGTTCGCGGTTGTCGGCGTTCGGCACGAGCCCTATCTCCATATCGCCGCTTTTGTAGCCGGCGTAGCGGGCTCCGTCAACGTACGGGTCCGAACCGGTGAGCTCTCGAAAGAATTTCTTGGCTGCGGTCATATCCGCCGCCGGATAGATGATTAGTGAGACGTCCTTCACGGTTACATACTCCTTCCACCCTATGACGGGCCGAGCGCGGTGAAACGTGACGGCGGTGCCGGGAGTGATTCGCTCGACGACCCGCGGCGGCTTGCCTCGCGCTTCGAGGCGGCCCGGCCTCGCTTGCGGCCGATGGCCTTGCGGATGCTCGGATCGGCAGCGGAGGCCGACGATGCCCTGCAGGAGAGCTGGCTGCGCGTCAGCCGCGCGTGCGGCGCCGGGGCTCCCGATAACTTCGAAGGCTGGGTCACCACGGTCGTAGCTCGCATATGCCTGGACGTTCTCAGACGGCGCAAGAGCCGGCGCGAGGAGTTAACGCCGGAGGATCCGCGCGCGGGCGTGGCGGGGATCGCTCCGGGCGAACGCCCGGAAGAAGAAGCCCTTCTCGCCGATTCCGTAGGCGCGGCGCTCGCGATCCTGCTCGACGCGCTCCTGCCGGCCGAGCGGGTCGCCTACGTGCTGCACGACATGTTCGACGTGCCGTTTGCAGAGATCGCCCCGATCGTCGAACGCACTCCGGAGGCTGCGCGGCAACTCGCAAGCCGCGCGCGCCGACGCGTTCGCGGCAGATCCGAGGGCCGCGGTCCCGCCGCGCGTAGGCACGACGAGCTCGTGCGCGCGTTTCTTACGGCCTCGCGCGCCGGGAACTTTTCGGCCCTGCTCGCCTTGCTCGATCCGGATGCAACGCTCCGTGCGGACGCGGCGGTGCTGGAGATGGGCGGGGCCGCCTACTGGCAGAGCGATCGCCTGGGAACCGGCATCTCCGGTGCGCGGGAGGTGGCTCGCACGTTCTCGGGCCGCGCGCGCGCCGCGCAGCCGGCGTTCATAGACGGCGCGCCGGGAGCGGTGTGGATGCAGGGGCGTCAGGTGCGGGTCGCATTCCTCTTCGGGATACTCGAAGACCGCATCCGCTCGATCTATCTCGTCGCGGATCGCGCGGCGCTCGCAGCCTCGGTCATCGAGGATCGGGCGTAGCGCCCGTCGAGCGTGCGAGCGCGCGGCGGCGCCCGAACGCGTAGATGAGAACGCCGCCGGCGAGCATCAAAGCGGTAAGCCCGACGACTTTCACGACGGAGAGCACCTTCGTGGGATCGTCGTCGGCCGGAAAACCAGCCAGGACGATCGCGACGACCGTGGTGGCCAGGCCAACTGCCGCCGCTGCGATCACCGTAGGTTTGCCCCCGGGAATGCGGACCATCTCGGGGGTCTGGGGTTCTGCATTGAGTTTGATGGCTGAGGCGAAAAGGAAGAGAAACGGAACCATCGTGATTACGACCGTGGAGCTTACCAGCACGTCGTAGGCGCCCTTGACGCTGGTCCCGCCTTGCCCCAGGAAGATGAATACCGCCGCGATCGCTGCTTGCGCGACGAGCGCGGCGACCGGCGATCCCCAACGCGGATGCATGCGGCCGAAGACGTCGGGAAGATAGTGATCGATCCCGGCAACGAACGGGATTCGAGCGACGGCCCCGAGCCACGCGCCGGTGCTGCCCAGGCAACTGACCGCGACCAGGATTGCCGCGATCGGCGTCAAGGCGTTCCAACCCATGCGCGAGGCGGCGTGGCCGATCGCCTGCATCACTCCGGACGATGCGTTGACGTTCTGCGGCGCCAGGGCCACGAGCACGCTGAGCGTCCCGGCGATGTAGATGACCGCGATCGCAGGCGCGGCGATCGCCAGGCCCGCGGGAATCGTCCGGCGCGGGCGCCTGATCTCGCCGCTCATGAACGACATCGCTTCGGGCCCCGTCCACGCAAACGCGATCACCGACCAGAAGATGATGTCTTTGACGTGCACGCTCGGGCGCATCGTGACGGCCGTAATCGGCGTCGCAGAACCGAACTTCCACCACGCGATCGCTCCGAGCGCGACGAGCACGAGGGTCACGATCCAACGGCTGATCGCGCCCGCGTTATTCAGCCACTTGCCGATCTCCAGGCCGTACACGTTCACGACGGTGGCCAGCGTCAGACCGGCCAGCGCGACGGTTATGAAGTAAGCCGGCGAGGCCGAGAGCGAGCCTCCGTTCGTGCCGCCGACGAAGAGCGCGTTCCCCGCCGCGAAATACAGCAGTGCCGGAAAGTACGGCAGATTGCTGGCCCAGTAACTCCAACCGGTGATAAAGCCGGCGAACGGCCCGAAAGCGCGCTTGCTCCAAACGTATAGCCCGCCTTCGTCGGGATGGTGTGACGAGAGGAAGACGACCGCGATCGCGAGCGGCACGAACATCGCCAGGCAGCCGATGATCCAAACCGGGAGCGAGCTTGGACCGGCTGCGGCAGCCGTTGCGACCCACTGTAAGTTCGAGCCGGCGACGACAAAAAAAAGGACGACGTCCATGAGCCCGAGCGTACGTCGAAGCTGCATGGACGCCGAGGTTCCACGTTAGACCTGAGTTACCTCACCCAGTGCCCCGCGCGCCAGTACCAGCCGTAAGGCCCGTGCACCCAGTGGCCCGGCCGCCAGACGGCGCCCGCGTACGGAGGGTAGGCGTACGCGCCGCGCTCCCAGACGTAGCGATGGCCGTTCCATCGCCAGTAGCCTGGGACCCAGTAGTAGCCCGGACCCGGCGCGGACGGCACGCTCTCGACGATCGGTGCGGGCGGCCCGGTCTGCACGTAGATGCCGCCATAGACTTGCGCTGCGGCGGGAAGCGCCGTAGTTACGGCCGTCGCGCCGAGTGCGACGGCGAGAAGGATGCTGCGTATGTTCGTCATGCTTCTTCAATACCACCCTCGCATCGGTCCGACGCGCGAAGCGCGTTAGAGAGCGCTGTGAAAACGATGAGAGCAGTCCTTCCACAGTGCCGACGCGCGATCCACGTACGACGCTCGTTCGGAGAGCAGGCGGCGTTGCGTCCGGCCCATCGTCGGCGGTAGAATTGCGAGTAGAACGTCGCGGTCGTGCGCTTCGCCCAACGCCTCAGACAGCTGCGCGAACGCTGCGGCGGCGCCCGCGGTTCGCGTCTGGGTGGTATCCATCCGCTCGAACGCATAGCGCAGGCGTTTGCAGGCGATGCGGAAGTCGTGGAGGCCTCGTTCGTCGCGAGCGACGAGCGCGGATTCTAGAGCGCGGGCTTCGTCCATTCGCGCGCGTACGATTCGCTCCATCGCATCCGCGGTCTCCCAGACGCCCGGAAGGTCTATGCGCCGTGGCTTCACGCTATAACTCGAAGCGCGCACGGCGGAGGTAGCGGCGCGCGGCCCGGGTTGCCGTCCGCCGCCGGCGTTCGAGGACCTCCAAGACGGTGCGCGCGCTCGCGCGCTCGCTCTCGTCAACGACCGTTTCGAGCAGTCGTCGCGCTACGGCCGCATCGCGAGCCGCGTCGGTCGCCTCGGACGCGCGCTTGACGCGCCGGAGCAGATGCGGCGGCGCGGCGAGGCCGGCGCCGTCCTCCAAGAGCGAGCGAAGGCGCCTTCCGGTCGTCCGTACGTCGTGCAGGCGATCCTCGTTGGGCGCCTCGACGAAGCGGCGCCGCGCGTGCTCGAACGCGCGCAGTTCGCGCCGCGCGGTCGGCATCGAACCATTCGATCGCAGGAGATTGCAACGTGACGCACGGCTTCGACGGGGGTATTGTGCGCGCCCCCGCGAACGAATCACAGACGTGAGAACGACGCGCCTGCCCGTCCTCATCGTGCTGCTCGCGGCGGTCGCGGCCGGCACGTGGTACTATCTCTCTCGCCGGCCGCCCGCCGGCGGAGATACGCTGACCGTCTACTATACGAAGCTCGACGGAAAGACGTTGGGGAGTACGAGCGTCTCACTGCGCCCGCGACAGAGCGGCGAGAGCGCGGCGGAACATCTCCACAATACGGTGCTGTACGCCGCGGTCGAAGGCGTCGCAGGGCCGCCCAACGGGGTTGACGCCATTCGCTTTCCCGCCGGAACGCGCGTGCTGGACGTGAGCGTGAACGGGTCCACCGCGACCGTAGATCTTTCGAAAGACGTCGAACGGCAGATCGGCGGAACGTTCGGCGAGAACGGCGAGTTCAAAGGGCTCGTCTACACGGTGACCGGCGTGCGAGGGATCGACTCGGTGCTCGTCACGGTCGCCGGAGAGCGTCTCGAGACGCTGCCTGGAGGAAATTTTGAGCTGGACCAGCCGATTCGCCGCTCCGACCTGTAGCGTCGCCGCAGCGTTCGCGCTCTGCGCGTTCTTGCGCGCGGTCCCGGCGGCTGCCGATGCGCCGCTCGACGTCGTTTACCAGAAGCAGACGATCCGCTTCACGCACGTGGCCTCGGTGCAAGGCGCCGTTGCGATCGGCGTGGAGGATCCGGGATTCCAGATGCTCTTGCGCGAGAGCGGAGCGATCTTGACATGGACCTCGGGCGAACGCTACGTGCTGCTCACGACGGCCGTGCCGGAGGTCGTGAGCTTCGCGATCGGCGATCGCCGCTACGACGTGGGCCAGATCGCGCTGGAGGCGTCATTCGCACCGTACGAGCGGGCCGATGAAGCGTTTCTGCCGTTCAACGAGGTCCTGGGCGCGCTCGACTTGGCCTTGCGCCAAGACGGCCGCGCCGCCGTGCTGCAGCCGCAGCTCGCCGGGCTGGACGTGCGCCAAGACGGCGGTCAAGTGACGGTGTTCGCGCATGCCGGCATTCCGGTTACGGCACGCATCGAGCGAGAGACGCCGCAGTCGGTGCAGTATGCGTTCGACGGCGTCGGAACGCAGTTAGCGGGCACGCGCCAGATCGGCGTGCAGGGCGTGCAGAGCCTGCAGATCGCTCAGACCGGCTCGGTTCGCGCACCCGTTACGCACGTTACCGTCAACCTCGTTCCCGGCACGGCGGTGCAGATGCCGCGCGCGAACGGCCGCGACGTGACGCTCGCCTTCGCCGCGCCCGCGGGCGCGGGCGGCACGGTGGCGGCCGCCGCATCGCCGACGCCGGTGCCGGCTGCGAACGGGCCTGCGATCGTCACCGGCGCAAGCGTCCAGGTCTCGCAGAATGGGGGCCTCATCGTGACCGTCGCGGTGAATGGGAGCGCCGCGTACGAGTGGCATCGGCTGCGCGACCCCGACAATCGCTTTTGGCTCGACGTTCACAACGCGACGCTCCAAGGCGCGCCGACGGATCAAGCGGAACAGGCGCCGCTGCTCTCGATGCGCATCCGGCAGATCGATCCGCAGACGGTGCGCGTGGCGCTCTCGCTCGACGGCCCCAAAGGCATCGCGCTCGCGCCCTCGTCAACCGGCATAGGCATAGCGATCGGCTCGCAGGACGTCGCCGACCAGCCGCATACGGGGACCGGAACGCTGGGCGCGCTCGCTTCGACCTCCGACGATACCGCATCGGCGGCTACGCCGGCGCCGCTCGACGGGGATTGGTCGGGCGGGTCTAGCGGCGGGGCGTGGAAGTTCGGCCCGCGCAGCACGTACGTCCCGACGAACCCGCGTCTGATCGTCATAGATCCGGGGCACGGCGGGAGCGACCGCGGCACGATCCACGGCGGCGTTGACGAAGCTGATCTCACGCTCGACATGTCCAAGCGCCTGCGCGATATTCTCGTCTCGCGCGGCTGGCAGGTGCGCTTGACCCACGATACCGACGTAGACGTCTACGCTCCGAACGACTCGGCCCATCAGGAACTGCAAGCCCGCGTGGACGTGGCCAACAACGCCGGCGCTCGACTCTTCGTGAGCCTGCACGTAAACGCGTTCATCAACGCCGGTCCGTACGGTACGACGCTCTACGTTTCCAAGCCCGAGGACGTCGCGCTGGCGCGCCAGGTCGAGAGCAAGACGGCGGGCGACGGCACGAAGGACGACGGCATCGTCAAGAGCCACTTGTACGTCACGCTGCACTCGCGAATGCCGGCGGTACTGGTCGAGACGGCCTTCCTCTCGAATCCGAGCGACTACGCGCTGCTCACCTCGCCGGCATGGCGGCAGAAGGTCGCGGAGGAGATTGCCGACGGCATCGGGAGCTACGCCCAGCAGTATCCGGTTCCCAACCAACCCGCGCAGTAACGGATGATCGGTCTCTTCGATTCCGGGCTCGGCGGCCTGACGGTGCTCGCGCGCCTTCGAGAGCGCCTACCGTCGGTAGATACCCTGTTCTTCGCCGATCAGGCGCACGTTCCGTACGGCGATCGGGACCATCGCGAGTTACTCGATCTGCTGCGCGCGAATCTGGCGCGTCTGGACGAGAGCGGGGTGGATGCGATCGTCATGGCCTGCAACACCTCGTGCGCGGTCGCCGAACGGTACGGCTGGCCCGAAACCCGCGCGCCCGTGCTGGATCTCATCGAATCGGCGGCGATGGCGGTAGAGCGGGGCGGATTTCGCCGCGTCGGCGTCGTCGCCACGGCGGCGACGGTGGGCGCCGGATCGTACGGGCGCACCTTGCGCGGCCGCGTCGCCGGGATTGACGTCGTGGAGGTTCCCGCCCCCGCTTTGGTCCCGATCGTCGAGGCGGGCGCCGCCGGCGGCCGCGCGGCGCGCGCTGCCGTTGCGGAGGTCTGCACGCACTTGCCGCTCGACCTCGAGGCGCTCGTCTTCGGCTGCACCCACTACCCGGTGCTCGCCGCGCACTTCGCCGCCGAACTCGGCGGCGTCGCGCTGTTGGATCCGGCGATCGTACAGGCCGAACGCGCGGCGGAACTTCTCGGCGACCGGGCTCGGGGGTCCGGTTCCTCGACGTATCTGACCAGCGGTGACGAAGCGGCCTTTCGGGAGAACGTAACGCGGATCATGACCGCGCTGGGCGCTTAATGCGCCAGCAGCCCGACGTGGAAGACGGAGAAGAAGAAGGCGGTCGTGAGCAAGCCCAGGGCGGCGCCGGCTAGGACTTGCATCACCGTGTGCGCCTTGAGGTAGATGCGCGCCCAGCAAACCATCGGGATCAAGACGAGGAACGGCAGCGGTTGGCGGCCGTACAGGAGCGTGAGAGCGACGAGCGGCGCCGTGATGCCCAGCGCGTGCGTGCTGATCTTCCAGTAGCGCGTGATGTACTGAACGACCAGCGTCGAGACGAGGTACCCGAGCATCGCCGCGATGAGCAAGCGGGGGGCGTGCGCGATCCACAGCGCGGCGGCGCCGCAGAGGTCGAAGATCACGAACGCGCTGAAGACCATCTCGCGCTCCCGGCGGTCCGACATGTCGAGATCGGAGACGCGGTCGGTGCCGTAGAGCCAGAAAACGTACAGCATCGGGCCGATCGAGGTGAAGAAGGTCGAGAGGAAGAGCAGGCGCCAGAAGTCCAGCGTGTCTCGCGCGCTGACGTGGGCCAGGATAACGAATAGGGCCAGCGCCGTGAGGAACGGGATTGAAGACGGTCGAGAGGATCCGCGCGAGGTCGCGCCAGATGCGGCGATTCTTTAGCGGAACGACCGTACCGACCGGGTCGGCGAGCGGCTCTCTCTCCGGCACGCGTCCGTCTTCGTCCGAGGCCTGCCGAATACTCCAAAAGTAGCTCCGAGCAGGCGCGCCGGGCCTGGCGGTCGTAGTTGAGGAGCCGCTATCGTACGCTTTCCTTAGGAAGAGAATATCTCGTTGATTTCCCTATTACTCGGCGTTGCGACCGCCCCCGCGGCCAGCGCGGCGCCCCTAACCCCCGCGCAGGTCGCACCGCCGGTGCCGGCCGGCCCGGTTCCGCAGACCGCGATCGCCCAGCATTTCGGCTGGTTGACGCACGGCTTCGCCGGTCTCTTCATCATCTCGGCGATCGCCTTGATCGCGCTGCTCGCCGTACAAACCACCAAGCAAGAAGGGCTCACCGGCACGATCGGCGGCCGGGTGGAGTCGGCCTATCGCGGCCGGCTCGGTGCCGAAGAGCAGCTCAAACGCCTCACCGGCATCGCGGCGGTCACGTTCGTCATCACCGCATTCGTGCTCTCGCTCACGGGCATCTAAAGAGCGGCGACGAGCCTTTAGTGCGACTTCTCGAGGTCCGCAATCTCCGAACGACGTTTCGAACCGAAGACGGCCCCGCAACGGCCGTCAACGGACTCTCCTTCGCTCTGGATGCGGGGGAGACGCTCGGCATCGTCGGAGAGTCGGGATCGGGTAAGTCGGTCACCGCGCTCTCGATCATGCGCCTGCTCGCGAGTAACGCCGCCGTCACCGCCGACGGCGTCGAGCTGCTCGGCGAGAACCTCTTGACGAAGAGCGAAGCCGAGATGCGAAAGATCCGCGGCTACAAGATCGCGATGATCTTCCAGGACCCGATGACCTCGCTGAACCCGGTGCTGAGCATCGGCGAGCAGATCGCCGAAGCGGTCCGCCTCCATCTCGGCCTCGGCGCTCGCGAGGCGCGCGACCGAGCCGTCGAGATGCTCCACAAGGTGCGTATCTCGGCTCCCGAAAAGCGCCTGGGCGACTATCCCCATCAGTTTTCAGGCGGCATGCGCCAGCGCGTCATGATCGCGATGGCGCTGTCGTGCAACCCGCAGCTGCTCATCGCCGACGAGCCGACGACCGCGCTCGACGTAACCATTCAGGCACAGGTCCTCGAGCTCATGAACGAGCTCCAGCAGGAGACGGGGGCGGCCATCATCCTCATCACGCACGATCTGGGCGTCGTGGCCGAGGTCTGTAAGAACGTGCTCGTGATGTACGGCGGTAACATGGTCGAGTACGGCACCGCCGATCAGATCTTCGCTCAGCCGCGCATGCCGTACACGCAGGGGCTGCTGGCTTCGTTGCCGCGCCTGGACGATGCCGAGCGCCGCCGGCTCGAGCCCATCCAAGGACAGCCGCCGAATCTGCTCCGCCTCCCGCCGGGATGCGCCTTTGCGCCGCGCTGCAGCTACCGCATGCCGATCTGCGCGCAGCCGGTGCCGCTCTACGATTTCGGCGAAGGGCACACGGCGCGCTGCTTTCTTTACGACGAACGCTCGCGAGATCAGCGGCCGGAGGCCGTTAGAGACCTTCCGACCGTGCCGGCGGGCGCACTGCCGTGACCGCCCTCGTCGAAGCGAAGGAGCTCTTCAAGTACTTCCCGATTCACGCCGGGCTGATGTCGCGTCACGTCGCCGACGTGCGGGCCGTTGACGGCGTGAGCTTCTCGATCGAGAAGGGCGAGACGCTCGGCCTCGTCGGCGAGAGCGGATCCGGTAAAACGACCGTCGGGAGGCTCCTGCTGCGCTTGGTCGCCGCTACGAAGGGCGAGGTGCTCTTCGAAGGGCGGGACGTGCTCGCAATGAAGCGCGGCGAACTGCGGCGCTTGCGCCGCTCGATGCAAATCATCTTCCAGGACCCGTTCGCCTCGCTGAATCCGCGCATGACGATCGGCGACATCGTTTCCGAGCCGCTGCGCATCCACCACATCGCCTCGGGCAAGGCGGTGAACGAGCGCGTGCAGGAGCTGCTCCGTCTGGTCGGCCTGCAGCCGTACCACGCCAACCGCTATCCGCACGAATTTTCCGGCGGCCAGCGCCAGCGGATCGGCATCGCCCGCGCGCTCGCAGTGGACCCTGCCTTCATCGTCTGCGACGAGCCAGTCTCGGCGTTGGACGTCTCTATTCAGGCGCAGGTGATCAACCTGCTCGAGGACCTCCAGGCAAAGTTCAAGCTTACGTACCTCTTCATCGCGCACGACCTGTCGGTGGTTCGCCATATCGCGACCCGCGCTGCGGTCATGTACGTCGGCAAGATCGTCGAGCTGGCGGATAGGAACGCGCTCTATCAGAATCCGCTCCATCCGTACACGCAGGCTCTGCTCTCGGCAATCCCGATACCCGATCCGGCCCTGGAACGCCGGCGCAAGCGCATCGTCCTGACCGGCGATATTCCCTCGCCCGTCAACCCGCCCTCGGGCTGCCGATTTCACACGCGCTGTCCGATTGCGTTCGATCGCTGCGCGGCCGAAGAGCCGCCGCTGCGGGAGTATGCGCCGGGACACGTTGCCGCGTGCCACTGGGTGGAGGAGCACGGCGGTCAGGCTCCGGACCTAGCCTAGAACGCAAAAAAAGAGCGGCCGCGTGAAGCAGCCGCTCTCGTTCCGTACCGAGCGCCCCGCGCTCGTTAGCCTTTCTTCTTGCGAACGGCTTTGCGGGCTTTGCGGGCAACCTTACGCACGGCCTTGCGAACCTTGCGCGCGCCCTTGCGGGCTGCGGCCTTCTTACGGACCGTCTTGCGGCGCACGGCCTTTTTGGCCTTGCGTGCGCCCTTGCGGGTAGCCTTCTTAGCCTTGCGCGCGCCCTTGCGGGTAGCCTTTTTAGCCTTGCGCGCGACTTTGCGGGTAGTCTTGCGAACCTTGCGCGCAACCTTGCGAGTGGCCTTACGAACCTTGCGCGTGGCTTTGCGGGTGGTCTTGCGAGCCGCTTTCTTGCGACCCTTCGCCACCTTCTTGGCAACGACGGCAGCGGCTACTTTACGACGCCGTGCCTTGCGGCGCGGCTTCTTCGCCTCTTCCGGCGCCGGTGCGCCGCCGTTCATCGTGGAATCGGAGTCCATTCATTCCTCCTCGTCCCCGGGGACGATAAGCATTTTGTGGACAGCGCTCTTAGGCGCGTTTGAGCGCATCATAGAGGATTTCATTGAATGATGCAAATTCGCGCGACGCGCGCGGCGCGCGCGTCCGCGCGGAGGACGTGCGAAATTTGCCGGGCCTTGACCCCGGCGGTATACTAGGCCCCGTGAAAAAGCCCCTGATCATCGTGGAGTCGCCGGCAAAGGCGCGGACGATCAAGAAGTTTCTCCCCGCGCGCTATGCCGTGAAGGCATCCGTCGGTCACGTCCGTGATTTGCCGAAGAGCACCCTCGGGGTTGACGTAGAGCACGGATTCACGCCGAAGTACCTTACGATCAAAGGTAAGGGCGACGTCATCAAAGAGCTGCGCACCGCAGTCAAGGGTGCAACGGACGTCTACCTCGCGACCGACCCCGACCGCGAAGGCGAGGCGATCGCCTGGCACCTTGCCGAGCTTCTGCGACTGCCGGACCCCAAGCGGATCGAACTGCACGAGATCACGAAGGACGCGGCGCTGGCCGCGCTGCGGGAACCGCATCACATAGATATGGATCGGGTGAACGCGCAGCAGGCGCGGCGCATACTCGACCGCCTCGTCGGCTACAAGATATCGCCGCTGCTGTGGGCTAAGGTGCGCGGCGGTCTCTCGGCGGGACGCGTGCAGTCGGTCGCGGTTAAACTCATCGTGGACCGGGAGCGCGAGATCGGCGCATTCGTTCCCAGGGAGTACTGGAGCATCGCCGCGCTGCTCGCCGGCGAGCGGGCGCCCGAGCTTGCGTTCTCCGCGGAGCTCGTTTCGCATCGAGGCGAGAAGCTCGAGGTAACCAACAAAGCGCAGTCCGATGAGATATTGGGAGCGCTCGAGGGCGCTGCCTACGGCGTCCGTTCGGTAAAGAAGCGGGAGCTGCGGCGAAACGCGCCCGCCCCGTTCACGACCTCCACGCTCCAGCAAGAGGCGTCCCGAAAGCTGCGCATGCGCGTGCGCCGCACGATGCAGGTAGCCCAGGCGCTCTACGAAGGCATAGACCTTGGCGGCAGTGAGGGTACCGTCGGCCTCATCACGTATATGCGCACCGACTCGACGCGAATCAGCGACGCCGCCCGCGATGCCGCGCGAGAGTTCGTAGTGGAGACCTACGGCCAGGAGTACTCCGGCGCCGGGAAGCACCGCGTTCGGGCCGGAGCGCAGGACGCGCACGAGGCGATCCGCCCCACCGCGCTCTCGCGCACTCCCGAGCGCATGGCCGGACACCTCAAGCGCGACGAACTGCGCCTCTACACGATGATATGGGAGCGCTTCGTCGCCTCGCAGATGGCGCCCGCTGTGCTCGACCAAACGATCGTGGATATCGCCGCGGCGGAGTACGGCTTCCGCGCGACGGGCACGATCATGCGCTTTGCCGGGTTCACGCGCGTCTACGAGGAGAGCAAGGAGGACGACGCCGCCGCCAAGGGTCGCGTGCGCCTTCCGGAACTCGTCGAAAGCGACCAGCTCGAGTGCCGCAAGCTCGAAGCCAAGCAGCACTTTACCGAGCCGCCCCCGCGCTACACGGAGGCCGCGCTGGTCAAAGCGCTGGAAGAGAACGGCATCGGACGCCCCTCGACGTACTCGGCGATCGTCGAAACGATCCAGGCGCGCGGCTATGCAACGCAGGCGGAACGGCGATTCGTTCCCACCGAGATCGGCATCGCCGTCAACGATCTGCTCGTAGAGCACTTCCCGAAGATCGTGAACCTCACGTTCACCGCCGGCATGGAAGGCGACCTCGACCGGGTGGCCGAGGGCCGAGAAGACTGGGTCGGGCTGCTCTCGCGTTTCTACGGGCCGTTCGAGAGCGAGTTGGAAGCGGCGGAGAAGAAGCTGCCGCGCCTGGAATTGCGGGACGAGCCTACCGACGAGGTTTGCCCGAACTGCGCGCGTCCGATGGTGATCAAGACCGGCCGCTTCGGTCGCTTCATCTCTTGCTCGGGCTACCCCGAGTGTAAGACGACCAAGCCCATCGTCAAGGATACCGGCGCGGCCTGCCCGCGCTGCGGCGGCTCGGTCGTCGAGCGCAAGTCGCGGAAGGGGCGGACCTTTTACGGGTGCGCCAACTATCCGAAGTGCGACTTTCTATCGTGGGATCGCGTCGTCGAGCAGCGATGCCCCGTATGCGGCTCGCACGTCGTGGCCAAGACGCGCCGCGGGGGTAACGTCGCGCTGCAGTGCGCGGCCGATCGCGAGCACGACGTCTCTTCTCTGCAGCCCTCTCCGGGAGCGGACGAGGCGGCGCTCGAGCTCGCCGCACCGGGTTGACCGGCCGGGTCACCGTCGTCGGAGGCGGGCTGGCCGGCTGCGAGGCCGCCTGGCAGGCCGCTCGAACCGGCGCGCAGGTAACGCTCTACGAGATGCGTCCGCATCGAAGCGGCCCCGCGCATACGAGCGGCCGGCTCGCCGAACTGGTTTGCAGCAACTCGCTGCGCGGCGCGGCGCTCACCAACGCGGTCGGATTGTTAAAGGAAGAGCTCGCGCTCCTCGATTCGGTCATCATCGCGGCCGCGCGCGAAGCGGCGGTCCCTGCCGGGGGCGCGCTCGCCGTAGACAGGGAACGATTCTCGAACGGCGTGGAGTCGCGGATCGCCGCCGAGCCGCTCATCACGGTGAAAAGAGAAGAGGCGCGCGCGATCGGCAGCGAGCTTCCGGTCGTCGTCGCGTGCGGGCCGCTGCCGAGCGAGGAGTTTCTTGCCGAGATAGACGGGCTGGTCCGTGCTGCCGGGGGCGCCGGCCGTCTGCACTATTTCGATGCGGCCGCGCCGATCGTCGCGACGGATTCGCTGGACCTCTCGCAGATGTACGCCAAGTCGCGCTACGACAAGGGCGAGGGCGAGGACTATCTCAACATCCCGCTCGATCGAGAGCGGTACGCAGCGCTCGTTCGCGATCTGCGGACCCTGCCGCGGCGCGAGCCGGAGGCCTTCGAGGAGGCGCGTTACTTCGAAGGCTGCCTGCCGGTCGAAGAGATGGCCGATCGAGGGGAGGAGACGCTGCGGTTCGGACCGCTCAAACCGGTCGGCCTGCGCGATCCGCGCACGGGGCAAGCGCCGTACGCGGTCGTGCAGCTGCGTAAGGAGAACGCGCAGGGCTCGGCCTACAATCTCGTCGGCTTTCAAACGCGCCTCACCTGGCCCGCACAGCGCGAAGCCTTCGGCCGGCTCCCCGGCTTGCAGAACGCGGAATGGCTGCGCTTGGGCGTGATGCACCGGAACACGTTTCTCGATTCTCCGCGGCTGCTTGACGCGCAACCTGGCACTGCGCGCGCGGGATGGGATCTACTTCGCCGGTCAGATCACCGGTGCCGAAGGATACGTCGAGGCGGCCGCCTGCGGCGCGATGGCCGGCATCCATGCGGCTCGATCCCTCGCCGGATTGGCGCCGGTGCAGTTCCCGCCGGAGACCGCGTTGGGAGCGGTGATCGCGCACCTGCAGAACGAGCAGACGCCCGATTTCCAGCCGTCCAACGTCACGTGGGGCGCCTTTCCGGCGCTCGGGGGCGCGAAGCTGGGAAAAGAAGAACGCCGCCGCCGGATGGCCGAGCGCGCCCTGGAAGCGCTGGCTGCGTTCGCGAACGAAACCCTCTCCAGGTCTTCGGGGTACTTCTTGACGCAAGCATGAAGATTCGATCGACGACGATTGTCGCGGTACGCCGCGACGGCGCCCTGGCGATGGCGGGAGACGGCCAGGTGACGCTGGATAAGACCATCGTCAAACACGGGGCCCGCAAAGTGCGCAAGATTGCCGGCGGCAAGGTGCTGGCGGGTTTCGCCGGTTCGGCCGCCGACGGCATCACGCTGCTCGAGAAGTTCGAGGCGAAGTACGGCGAGTTCAAGGATCTGCGCCGCGCCGCAGTCGAGCTGGCAAAGGATTGGCGGCAGGATCGCGCGCTGCGCCGTTTGGAGGCGCTCATGATCGTCGGCAGTCCCGAGCACCTGTTCGTGCTCTCGGGAAGCGGCGACGTCATCGAGCCCGACGAAGGGATTGCCGCGATCGGAAGCGGCGGTCCGTACGCTCAAGCGGCGGCGGCCGCGCTGCTGCGCAACACGGACGTGGACGCGGCTGGGATCGCGCGCAAGGCCCTCGAGATCGCCTCGGAGATCTGCATTTACACGAACGCCGACGTCGTGGTGGAGAGCCTTCCGTGACCGGCTCGATCGCGCCCACGCTGGATCCCTCCGCTATGACGCCGCGCCAGATCGTCGAAGCGCTGGATAAGTACATCGTCGGCCAGCACCGGGCGAAACGAGCGGTCGCCATCGCGCTGCGCAACCGGTACCGCCGGGCCCGCACTCGCGAGGATCTCCGCGAAGAGATCACGCCGAAGAACATCCTGATGATCGGCCCGACCGGCGTGGGCAAGACGGAGATCGCGCGGCGGCTCGCCGGCTTGACCGGCGCTCCGTTCGTAAAGGTCGAGGCGACGAAGTACACGGAGGTCGGTTACGTCGGCCGCGACGTGGAGTCCATGGTGCGCGATCTGGTGGAAGCCGCAATCCGCACGGTAACCGACGAGCGGCGCGAAGACGTGCGGGAAGCAGCCGCGCGACAGGCCGTCGAGCGCGTCATAGACGTGCTTCATCCCGAGACGCGTTCGCCCTCGGCGCACGGCTCGGGCAGCCCGTTCGGCGCGGCGCTCGGTTCGATCTTCGGTACGGGCTTTACGGCGCAGCAGCAGCAGCAGCCGGCGGCTCCATCGCAGGCGGCCTCCGCGCAGACCCAAAGCGTCCGCGAACAGACGCGCGGTGAGATCGAGCGCGGTTTCTACGACGTGCGGCTGGTCGAGATCGAAGTGGAAGAAGCCCAGAGCCTCCCGATCGGCGTGATCGGCGGCGGCGAGCAGGGCGGCGACATCGGCGAGATGCTCGGCGGCATCTTGCCGAAACGGCGGTCGAAAAAGCGCGTGACCGTCTCCGAAGCGCGGCGTATCTTCGAACAAGAGGAATCCGCCAAGCTCATCGACACCGACGCGGTCAAGCGGGAGGCGCTGCGCCGCGCGGGCGAAGACGGCATCATCTTCATAGATGAGATAGACAAAGTCGCCGGCGGCGGACATCAGCGCGGCGGACCCGACGTCTCGCGCGAAGGCGTCCAACGCGACATTCTTCCAATCGTCGAAGGCTCGACGGTTAACACCAAGCACGGCCCGATCAAGACCGACCACATCCTCTTCATCGCCGCGGGCGCCTTCCACATCAGCAAGCCGTCGGACCTCATCCCGGAACTGCAGGGTCGCCTGCCCATCCGGGTCGAGCTCGACTCCTTGACTGCGGAGGATTTCAAGACCATCCTGACCCAGCCGAAGAACGCGCTGGTGGAGCAGTACAAGGCGCTGCTGGCAACCGAGGGCGTGACGCTGGAGTTCGGCGAGGACGGAATCGCGCAGATCGCGACGTTCGCCATGCGGGTGAACGAGCAGACCGAGAACATCGGGGCCCGCCGCTTGCATACCGTCCTGGAGCGAGTACTCGAAGACGTCAGTTTCGAGGCGCCCGAACGCGCCGGCACCGTCGTCGTGGACGGCGAGTACGTGCGCGCCCGCCTAGCCGACGTCGTGGAGAACGCCGACCTGTCGAGCTACATACTTTAAGCCAATTCCCATGCTCCGGGCAGGTGCCCGGCGCGGCGCGTAGGGTATGTTACCGCATCATGAAAAAGTCTATCGGCATCCTCTTCGCGCTCGTCGCCGCAGCGGGCACGCTGGCCGCCTGTAACAGCAGCACCGTCGGCGGAAGCTCGTCTTCGGGAGGCGGCGGCAACTGCGGCGGGCCGCCGAATCAGCTGCAGGTCCTTTACCCGATTCCGAACACGAAGAAGGCGCCGCCGGCTTTGGCCAACATCTACGTTTCGACCAAGGGTCAGCTGCCGCCGAGCAACAGCTTCAACTTCTACCTCGTGCAGTCGAACGGGTTCTCGACCTTCACGTCCATCTTGTTCGGGATCAACAAGGCGCAGATTCCCTCACCGCATGCGACGCCAAGCTACAACGGCGCCGTCTACTATGCGTCGTCGCTGCCTTCGAGCTACGTCATCGGGCCGAACCAGTCGGTCACGCTGCTGTGGAACGACGGCGGAACGGGCTGTACCCCGCATACGCAGGTGAGTTCGTTCGCTACCAAAAACTAGCTCGTCCCATCAGGGATGGCATACCTTCGCGAGATCATCACAGACGGGCACCCAACGCTGCGTAAAGTCGCAAGGCGCGTCGACCCGAAAGAGATCGGCGACCCGCTCTTTCAGCAACTGATCGACGATATGTTCGAGACGATGTACGCAGCGCCGGGGGTCGGTTTGGCCGCGCCGCAAGTGAACGTGCCCAAACGGCTGTTCGTGATGGACGTTCACGACGACGAGCACGAGCCGGCGGTGGTCATAAACCCGAAAATCGAATTTGCGGCCGACGAGATCGAACTGCGCGAAGGGTGCCTCTCGGTGCCCGGCATGGTGGGCGAAATCGTCCGCTACGAACGCGTCGCAGTCAGCGGGCTCGACCGCCACGGCCGTAAGATACGCATCGAAGGGGACGGCCTGCTCGCGCAATGTCTGCAGCACGAAATCGACCACCTCAACGGAACGCTCTACATCGACCGCGCGAAGAACCTGCGCCCGGTCGGCGAGGAGAGCGAAGAGGAGCCGGAAGCGGCGCAGGCGTGAAGACGCTCTTTCTCGGCACCAGTTCCTTCGCGGTGCCGAGCCTGCGCGTCGTAGCGGCGAAAACCGATCTCGCCGGCGTGGTGACCCAGCCCGACCGGCCCGCGGGGCGCGGGCAACGACTGCGGCACAGCGCCGTAAAGGCGGCCGCACTCGGACTCGGCGTGCCCGTCAGCGAGCCGCGCCGGCTGCGCGCCTTCGCGGCGGAGATGCGAGGCGCTGGATACGATCTCTTCGTGCTGGCCGCGTACGGCCGGATGCTTCCGCAAGAACTTCTGGACGTTCCACGGCTGGGTTCTCTGAACGTGCATCCGTCGCTGTTGCCGAAGTACCGAGGAGCGACGCCGATTCAGAGCGCGCTGCGCAACGGCGAGGCAAATACCGGCGTAAGCATCATGCTCATGGATGCCGGTATGGACACCGGCGCGATCGTGCGTTCGCGCAGCGTGGAGATCCTACCGGAGGAAACGTACGGCGAACTACACGACCGATTGGCGGAGATCGGCGCGCAGCTTCTGGGCGAGGCGCTCGATTCGGCGGCGCAGGGTCCGATCGCCGCGGTAGCCCAGCAGGGCGATCCGAGCCTCACGCGCCCGATCCTGCGAGAGGATCTTACGATTGACTGGTCCTGGGCGCCCGAGCGGATCGCCGCCTTCGTGCGCGCCCTTTCGCCGCAGCCGGGCGCACGCGCGCTCCTCAACGGAGAGATCGTCAAGGTGCTGCGGGCGCACGTCGCTCCGGATGGAACGCTCGCGATAGACGAACTCATCGCGCCCAATCGTCCGAAGATGTCCTGGGAAGCATACGAACGGAGCAGGCGTGACCGCGCGTGAGCTCGCGCTGCGCGTCGTCTGCGACGTGTTCCCCGCAGCAGGCGTGCCCGAACGCGGCGCGCAGGCATCCTTCGATTACCGTGCCCGCAAGGCCGGCGTCGGCGATCGGGACCGAGCCTTCGCCGCCGAGCTGGCGTACGGCGCGATCAAGATGCGGCGGGCTCTGGACTGGTATTTGGAGCCCTTCGTGGGTTCCCGGCGCGGGACGCTGCCGCCGCAGGTTCTGGAGATCCTGCGTTTGGCGGTATACGAACTCATCTACACGCGCGCCGACGTGTACGCTACCGTGTTCGAGTTCGTTAACCTCGCGAAACGATGCAGTCATCGCGGCCTGGCAAACCTCGTGAACGCAGTTCTGCGCGCGTTCCTGCGCGCGGATAGGAACGATCCGCGCCGGGATTCGTTCGAAACCGAAGATGACTACCTGGCGACGAAATGCTCGCTGCCTACCTGGCTCGTCCGTCAGTGGCGCGAAACGTTCGGCGAGCGCGTCGGGGAAATCTGCGAGCGCGTCAACGACCCCGCGCAGGGCGCGATCGTGGTGGACTCCCTCAACGCAACGCGCGAAGAGGTCGCGGAAGTGCTCGCCGCAGCGGGCGTCGCCACGCGCCCATCGGAGTTTGCCGGCGAAGCGCTGCTCGTGGACGGGAGCTTGAACGGCTTGCCTGCGGCGAACGGCCGTTGGTGGGTGCAGTCCGAGAGTTCGGCGATGCCCGTTGACGTGCTCGCTCCGCAGGCGGGCGAGCGCGTTCTGGACGTGTGCAGCGGGCGCGGCAACAAGGCGATGCAGATCCTCGGGCGGCTGGGCGGCGAGGGTGCTCTCACGTGTCTGGAGGCCGATCCGCGTAAGGTGGAGGTGCTGACGCGCCGGTTGAGCGAGGCCGGTGCGACGGCGGCGATCGTATGCGGCGACGCGGCCGGGGCGATTTTGCCGGCGCAGGAACGCTTCGACCGGGCGCTCGTGGATGCGCCCTGTTCGGGCACGGGCGTCGTCGGACGCCATCCCGAAGCGCGGTGGAAGAAGCAGGGCACCGACGGCGAACGCCTCGCCTTGACGCAGCGCGCGCTGCTCGCACGGACGGCGCACCATATCCATCCGGGCGGCGAGCTCGTCTATGCGGTATGTTCGACCGACCCGCGCGAAACGACGGAAGTAATGGATTGGTTTCTTGCCCGGGAGAACTTCGAGCGCGGACTGATTCCGGCGGCGTACGAGCCGTTGCTCACCTCCGCGGGCGACCTGCTCGTGCCCCCGGGGATCGGCGGACGCGACGGCTTCTTTATCGCCCGAGTGCAGCGAAGATCGTGAGTTTTCTCGAGAGACTCGAACGCGCGTGCGCCGTCTTCGTCGAGCGCACGTTTGCCAAGACGTTTCCGAGCGATTTGGAGCCGGCGCAGATCGCACGCAAGCTCGTCTCGACGATGGAGGCACACACCACCGACGTAGACGGCACGCGGTGCGCGCCGGGTTCGTACTGCGTGTACGTGAACCCGACGGACTACGAGCGTCTGGAGGAACATCGCGAATACTTGGAGCGTGCCTGGGCCGAGCTGCTTACCGATCTCGCGGGGCGCGTCGGGATGTCGTTCGCGGGCGACGCCGTGCGGGTCGCGATGGAGAGACGCGAGAGCATCCCCCTCGGCGCGATCGAAATCGAATTGCCGGGCGCGGCAAGCGCTCGCGCCCGCTTTCGCTTACGCATGATCGAAGGAGTACCGCCCGACGGGCTCTATGCGGTCGAAGGCGTTGCGCGGGTCGGGCGCGGCGAAGGCAACGACGTATTTTTGGCCGACCCAAGCGTATCGCGCGAGCACGCGGTCGTAGACGTGCGTTCGGGTGAGGCGTTCGTGCGAGATCTGGGGTCTACCAACGGAACCTTCGTTAACGGCTCGCGCACGGAGCGGCGGTCGCTGCGCGACGGGGACGAACTCTGCTTCGGTAACACGCGCATGCGCTTCGAGTCGAGATGATCTCGCCCGGCGACCCGGATTTCGAGCGTCAGATGCGGATAGGGACCCTGGCGGTCACCGCGGCGCTGGGCTTTGCCGCGCTGCTTGCGGCGCGCCCGCGCGTGCGTCCCGCCGCCGAGATCGGTCCGCCGACCCCGATGGTCGTGAGCCTCGAGATCCTCGAGCGAGGCCGGCGGCGCTCCTATCAGGGTCGCCCGCCCTTCGTCGTCGGGCGGGCCAGCGCGGCCGACGTGATGCTCAAAGACGGCGAGGCGAGCCGGCGCCACGCGCGCTTCGATAGCCGCGACGGGGTCGTCTACGTCGAAGATCTGCGGAGCCGAAATGGAACGTTCCTCAACGGGAATAAGGTAACCGAAGCGGTTGAGGTTCGGGAGGGTGACGCCATAGACGTCGGCGCGACGCGAGTCCTCGTGACGGAGGTACGCCCAGGGTGACGCTTGCGATTGGCGGCGGCCGCGCATCCTGCTTGAGCCTGCCTCTGGGCCCGAGGGCACACCTCCTCGCCGTCGCGCGCGGCTTCGGCCGCATCGGCGGCGTCCCTACCGAACAGGCCGTACTGACGCGCCTGCGCGCGGAGTGCACGCGACGCATACGGAGTTCGCGTTTTCGGCACGCGATCGATCGGGCGCAATCTGCGCCGACGGCGATCCTCGCGTTGCTCGAACGGGTCAACGGCGATCTGTACGGCGCTACCGCGAGCCACGACGACTACGTGACGGCGGGGTCTTCTCTGACGGCAGTCCTCGTGGTCGCCGGCCGCGCCTACACGATGCACGCCGGTGCGACCGCTGCCTACCTGGTACGGAACGATTCGATCGTCGCTCTCTGCGTAGACGACGCCTTCGGGGAAGGATCTGCGCTGCTCGGCCGAGCCTTCGCCGCTGCGCCCGTGCTCGATGCCGCCGTTTCGAGCATCGAACTCGAGGAAGGCGACGTGATCGCGCTTCTGGGCCGGCGTCTCGTCCCGCGGACCGGACGCGTCACGCTCGCCGAGCTCGAAGAGAACCTCGAAGAGCGCGCGCTTCTCGCTCGGTTCGAGCGAGACGACGAAGCCGAGAGCGTGGCGGACGCCGCGCCGCGCCGGCGACTGCTCGGCGCGCTGCGGGTGGCGATTGCGATCGGACTAGCCACAGCCTTGGTGTTCGCCCGCTGATCGCGCTGACCGCGCGGCGCATCGCGCCGATGCTCGCCGCGCTAGCCGTCTCCGGCGTGGTGCTTGCGTACGCTCCGCCGGGCGCGCTGGGCCCGTGGTGGATGCTTGGACTGCTGTCCGGTTTGGCGCTGCTGTGGGTGATCTGGCAGCCCGTCGGAAGCCATCGCGACGACATCCTGCCCGCGCTCGCGATCGTCTTGGCGGCGGTTGGGCTTGCGATGGTCGCGAGGCTCTCGCCCGCGCTGGCGCACAAGCAGCAGCTCTGGCTGCTCGTCTCGCTGGCGCTCGCGGTCGCTTCCGCGCCGCTCTTCGCGCACGTTCGCCGCTTTGCGGCATACAAATATCTGTGGGTCGTCGCCTCGCTCGTGCTCTTCGTTCTACTCCTGTTCTTCGGCGAGCAGATCAACGGGGCGAGGCTCTGGATCCGCATCGGGCCGGTGCAGTACGAGCCGATCGAACTCATCAAGCTCTTCATCGTACTCTTTCTCGCGGCGTACCTTGCCGAGATGGCCGACGTGATCGCGGGTGCGCGGCCGTGGTCGCTGCGAGCGAACCTCAAATATCTCGGTCCGCTGTTCGTCGGCTGGGGCGCCTCGATCGCGATCCTTCTGCTCCAGCGCGACCTCGGCATGGCGACGCTGCTGTTGGCCACCTTCGCGACGCTGCTCTTCGTGGCGACGCGACGGGTGGATATCGTCTTCTTGGGCGCGCTGCTCTTCGCCGCCGGAGCATTCTGGGCCGTCCATCACTACCCGTACGTGCAGACCCGCATCGCGGTCTGGCGCAATCCGTTCTCAGACCCGCTCGGCGCGGGCTACCAGTCGTCGCAGGCGTACTATTCGCTTGCCGCGGGCGGAGCGTTCGGCAGCGGATACCGGCTCGGCCACCCCGAATTTATCCCGGATGTCGCCACCGATTATATTTACGCTGCGTTCTCGGAGGAGTTCGGCGTCGTCGGGGCGCTCGTGCTGCTGGGGCTCTTCCTCGATCTCGTCCGCAGAATCTTCGCGGTCGGCCTCGAACAGCCGGACCTCTACACGAAGCTGCTCGCCTGCGGGCTTGGGGCCACGCTCGGATTTCAGGTGGCGATCATCGTGGGCGGCGTGATCGGCCTCTTTCCGCTCACCGGCATCACGCTGCCGTTCGTCTCGTACGGCGGCAGTTCGCTGGTCGCAAACTTTCTGCTCGTCTCGCTCGTATGGGCGGCGAGTTCGCGCCCGAGGTCTACGGCATGAGACACTCGCTGCTCGTCTTGTCGGTACTCGCGGCATTTGCGGGCTGTTCCAAAGGGCAGAACCAAGCCTCCGCCGCGGCCACCGCGAACGCGGCGGCGGCCAATCCCGCTTCTGCCAGCGACGGCGCGGCCATCTACATCACGAACTGCTCGAGCTGCCATCAGCCCGACGGCAAAGGTCTTGCCGGCGCCTTTCCGCCGCTGGCCGGTAACCCGCTCGTCACCGGGGATCCGATCGCGGTTATCACGATCGTCAAAGACGGCTTGAACGGCAGCGTCGCGGTCGGCGGTCACGCGTACGGCGGCATCATGCCCGCTTGGGGCGCGGTGCTCGGCGACGAACAGATCGCTGCAGTGATCACCTACCTCCGCGGCGCCTGGCATAACCATGCCGGCGGCGTGAGCGCGGCGCAGGTTGCCGCCGTCAAATAGACGCGGCAAAATCCACCGCGAAGAGGCGCTCGACGAACTCGTACATTCCCGGATCGCCGCGGCGCAGCCGCGCCCGCGTGGCTCGCGGCCACGGCGATGCAGGATCGTTCGCCTCGACGTACGCGCGCAGCGCTTCGGCGAAGTACTCGTCTACGCCGGTCGCCGCATAGGGCGTGACGAAGCGGCGCGCGCCGGCGAATAGCGAGCGTACCTCCGGGTCTATGCCGCTGCGATAGACGCCGCCCCCCAGCGCGCAGTCGAGCGCGTGGCCGAACTCATGCGCTACGGTCATCGGGCTGCGCGAGCGCAAGTACAGAGCGCGCTCCTCTACGACGAAGAGGCCGGCAGGCGGCGACGGCCAGGCATCCACGTCTATGCCCAAGCGGGCGAGAGCGGCGGATGCCTCTTTGTAGAGTTCGCCCGTGCGCAGCGAGACGACGCGGATGCGGCTGCGCAGCGCGTACGAGAGCGCGCCGCGGCCGAAGCGCGCTAGCGTCTCGAGCACGGTCTGTTCGGCCGTTCGTCGCCGCTCGCTTGCAAAGAGCCGGCGAGCGATGACGATGACGTCCTTGTGCATTGCGGGCCATCGTCGCTTCCGCCGGTTGCCGTTCCGTGGCGCTGCGGTTTCAGAAATCTTTCATACATTTTGCGGACGCCGCTTTATACAATCTTCATGCGCCATTGATAGCGTTGCCAAAACCGCTTATCGACGTTTGGAGGTCCCATGTTCAGCTCACACGTACTGGCGCGCACACGGATCGTGCTGCTCGCGGCCGCCGCGGCGGCGATGGCCGGCTGCGCGCACGCAGGCAGCGTCCCGCCCATGCAGTCCGGCTCGCCGGCCGCGGCAGGGCAAGCCGCGCCCGACGGTTCCGGCTCGATTCTCAAGATGCTCGGAAAGCAAGTCGTCATCGGTTCGACGGTGGACCCGAAGTACGGACAGCTCAATCCTTACGGACTCACGCTCGCGCCTTCGACAAACGGGGACTTTCAGCAAGGCGACCTCGTCGTCTGCAACTTCAACGCCAAGAGCAACGTGCAGGGCACGGGATTTACGATCGTCGCCCTGCATCCTAAGCCCGGTTCGACGCCGCGTCTCGTCTCCGCGAGCCGGAAGCTGCGCGGCTGCAACGCCCTCGCCTTAGGCCCGAGCGACGACATCTGGGCGGCGGCATTCTCCGCCGACGATAATCCGATCGTCTCTTCGAGCGGTCAGCTCGAGGGAAATATCGAGGGCAAGCCCTTCGCTCGTCCGTGGGGGCAGGTGTACGCGCAGCCGACTTCGGGCAGCCCGGTATTTTACGAGAGCAACGCAGCGAACGGCACGATCGTGCGCATCAACCTCGGCGCCAGTTTCACCTACGATACGATCGCCAAAGGTTTCGCCGTCAATCACGGCAAGCCCGGCGGCATCTTCGGCCCCTCCGGCCTGACCTACGACCCGAGCAGCGACACGCTCTACATCGTGGACGGCGCGACGAACACGGTCGTGGGATTCTCGAACGTGAGCGCGATTCCGTCGGGTGGGGTCGTCGTGAGCAAAAATGGCAAGAGCTTTAGCGGACCCTCCGCCGGCTCGGCGCGCCTGGTCTACGCCGGCGGGCCATTGAACGGGCCGATCAGCGCAACGCTTCTCTTCAACGGGAACCTCGTCGTCGGGAACACGGGCGACCCAAGCGGAGAGAACCTCCTCGTCGAGATCTCGTCGCAAGGCAAGCTGCTGGACGTGCGCAACGTGGACAAAGGCGCCTCGGGCGCGCTCTTCGGGATCGTCGCAACGGGGACGAGCGCCTCGAATACGAAACTCTACTTCAACGACGACAACGCAAACAATCTCCAAGTCTTGGAAAGGTCGTAAGGATGACTGCCCTGGGATTGGTCCGGCGCTCCATGCTGTGGAGTGCTGCGGCCGCAGTCTTCGCCGGTTGCGGCGGCGGTGCTTCGGCGCCCCCCTCCGCTGCGGCGATGCAGCAGCACGGCGCGCGCTCGCACGGTGCCGGACTGGGCAAGACGCTAACGAGCAAGAGCGGAGGCCAGATATTCGGCTTCGACGTGGATCGCAACGGAAACGACGGCATCCTCGCGACGGCGAGCGACGTCGAGGTCTTCGATCAGGACACCGGCGCGATTCTAAAGACGTTCCCGAAGAAGCTTCCCGCCGGCACCTCCTACTCCGCCGATGCGATCCTCACCGGCGACGTCGGGCTCGTCACGCGCTACGTCGTTCCGAAAGGGAAGATCTACGCCAAACGCTTCTACGACGTTCTGAATCCGGTCACCGCGGGGAAGTTCACCGGGAAGTGGACGCCGCCGGTTTCGGATATAGACGTGCAGGCGGCCGGGCCCAATCAAACCTCCGATACGACCGCCCTCTTCGCGATCGAGCTAAAAAAGCAGGACCAGCCGATCCTCGTCGTCTCGAACGTCGCAGAGAATACGTTCGGCAAAGTCATCACGCTCGATCCGAACACGTTCGGCGTGGGCAACGTGCCGCAGTTCGGGCAGGATACGACGACGAATCAGGGCGTCTTCGCCCTCTCGCCCGACGGCGGGCGAGTCGGCGGCTCGGCCCCGATCAACGTCCTCGTGGACCTCAAGACCGGTAAGACGACGCAGTTCAACGGCTTAAATAACGGGCCGTACGGCTCCGGCTACGTCAACGGGCTTGCGGTGGACTCGACCACGGGCATCGCTGCGACGACGACCGAGCTCAACGCGCAGGTCGAGTTCTACCACCTCGCCGACCAGACCGGTATGGATGCCCAGCTCCCCTGCACCGGCAACGCCTCGCAGCTGAACAGCGGCTCGGGGATCGCCAACGATCCCGTCAACGCGCTCTTTCTCGTGACGGACCAGTACTATTGCAGCGGCAGCCAGGGCAGTGCGATCGTCGTTTACGACGAGAGCGGCCACAATATCGAAAACATCACCGGCTTCTCGTTCTTCATCGGCGAGCCGGCGCCCGCGATCAACCCGAGCAAACGCACCGGCTGGGCGTTCGGCCCGCACGTAAACCAGCTCCAGCAGTTTACCTACTAGCGCGCCGCGAGGCGGCACTACGGTTTTGCAAACGAGAACCCCGGGCGCGAGGTGCCCGGCGCCGGCAAGATGCGTATGCTGACGCGGGCGCGGCGGACGGCGTCTGCGGCGTGGATCGTCAACGTACCCAGCCGGAGCGGCAGGAAGGCGATGCCTTGCGCGTCGGGCCGGATCGGCGTACCGTCCACGCTCCAGCGCACGGGCCCGGTTGCGCCCTGGGCTCGTAACGCGATCTGCTGTTCGCGAGCCTGCAGCGCGTTCGTTGCCGGATTGCGGAAAAAGACGTCGCCGTCGCGTGGAAAAACGATGCGCAACCCGGCGACCTCGCGCGTAGGTGCGGACGCGGCGAGCGCACCGGCGCGAACCCATTCGCGGACGACCGCCGGGCACGGAACGTTCGCCTCGGGTGCGCGGCCCGTGGTCGCGCAGATGGGCACTTCGACGAACCCGGGCGGCGGGTCGAATGGCGGCGGGTCGTCCGCGCGCTCGTAGAGGTGCAGCATGATGCGGTTCCAGAGCGGTCCCGCGCCGGTCACGCCGGAGACGCCGCGCATCGGACTGCCGTCGAAGTTGCCGACCCATACGCCGACCGTGTAGTCATGCGTGAAACCGACGGTCCACGTGTCGCGAAAGTCGGAAGAGGTGCCGGTCTTCACGGCCGCCGGGAACGGCATCTGCAGCACCGAGCCGACGCCGAAGGATTTCGCTCGCGCGTAGGGATCGGCCAGCATATCGGTGACGAGCGACCAGTACGCAGGGTCGCCGATTCGGCGCGTCGCAGCGCCGGGCCGTTCGACGAGGCGCAGCGGTGTGAAGTCACCGCGCCGCGCCATCGTCGAATACGCCTGCACGAGCTCCCAGAGGCTCACTTCGCCGCTTCCGAGCGTGAGGCCGAGCCCGTAGAACGACGCCGGGCGATTCAGGTGCGCGAAGCCGAGCGCGTGCAGACGGTCCAGCAGCCTGTCCACGCCGAGCTGCGACAGCACCTGGACCGCAGGCAAGTTGAGCGAGTTCGCCAGAGCGTAGCGCACGCGCACTGGGCCGCTGAAACGGCCGCTGTAGTCGTTCGGCGCGTAGAGCCTGCCTCCGGGAATCGCATACGCGGCCGGCGCGTCTGAAAGGATCGTGGTCGAGCGGATGGTTCCGCGTTCGAGCGCGAGTTCGTATGTGAACGGCTTGAGCGCCGATCCGGCTTGGCGCAGCGCCTGCACGCCGTCGTTGCGTCCCAGGCGTTCCTGCGAGAAGTAGTCGGGCGAGCCCGCGTACGCGAGCACCTCTCCGGTGCGATTGTCAACCACGAGCGCCGCGCCGTCGGTCACGTGATAGCGTCCGAGCGCCGCGATAACTTGCTCCGTCTGCGCTTCCACGAACTGCTGCAGCTCCGCGTCGAGCGTCGTACGAACGCGTCCGCCCTGCGGGCCCGCGGCGGAAAGGAAGAAGAGCGCGTGCGCGGCGCCGGCGATGCCGGTCTCGTGAGCGCGCGGGCGCAGGGTCTCGCCGTACGCGCGATCGGCCTGCGAGGGCGAGATATCTCCCAGAGCGACCATCCGGGAGAGCACGTAGCGCTGCCGAGCGCGCAGCGCGGGCCAATCGTTCCCGGGCTGCAGGCGTGCCGGGTCGTTCGGGATGCCCGCCAAGAGCGAGGCCTGCGCGAGATCGAGGTCGGCCGCCGGCTCGCCGAAGTACGTGCGCGCGGCAGCCTCGACTCCGTAGACGTTGCCGCCCATCGGAATCCGATTAACGTAGGCTTCGAGCACGGCGGATTTGCTCGAAGCGATCGCGATCCGCTGCGCGAGCACGATCTGTGCGAACTTTTGCGCGAGGGCCTCTCGCGCCGACGTCGCCTCGGATTGCGGCGCGATCGAGCGCGCCAACTGCATCTCGATCGTCGAAGCCCCGCTGCGCAGCTCGCCGTACACGGCGACGTCCCGCGCCGCGCGCGCGAGCGCGAGAACGTCCACTGCGCCGTGCCGAGCGAAGCGCGCGTCCTCGGCGGCGACGATCGCCTGCACGAAGAACGGCGAAACGTCGCGCAGGGGCACGTCGACGACGCGGGCCGAGCCGCCGCCGAGCACGGTGCCGAGCGCGGCGCCGGTGCGGTCCGTGTAGGTGACCGACGCATCCGGCGGCGCGAGGCGGCTGGCGTCAATGCCTGCGGCGTACAGCGCGACGATGGCCGCAATCGCGACGGCCGGCACCAAGACGGCGAGGTTTTTCATCCCAACAGGTTCATCCGATACGCGAGCGAACTACGGCCACGTGCGCGCGGTCTCCCGTTTGCTGATCGCACTCTTTGTGGCTGCCGTTTCGGCTGCGGCCGCTTTCGCGCACTTTGCGATTGACGTCGTCGGCGACGTCGCCCTCCGGCACGACACCTTTGATGACGTAAGTCACGGATCGCGCGAGATTCTCGCGGGGCTTGCTCTGCTTATCGGGGTGGTGCTCGTCTCGCGGGGCTTGCGTCTGTGCTGCGAGGTTGGGGCGGCGGACCGCTTCCGCCGGCGTAAGCCGGCACTCTCCAAGCGCGGCGGCGTCGCCTTCGCCGGGGCAGCCGTGCTCGCGGCCTGGGCGGCGGTTCCGGCCATGGAACTGCTCGACGCTCGTCTCGCCGGCGACCGGGTCGCGAGCCTGAGCGATGCGTTCGGCGGCTCGCTGCTGCTGGGCGCTGGCCTGACGCTCGTGTGCGCCGCCGCCGTGGCGGCGGGAGTCTTTGCGATCGCGCGGTGGCTCGTCGGGCACCGGGAGACGATCGTGGCCGTGCTGCAGACGATCGTCGGCTGCGCTCGACCGGCCGTTCCGGCCGCACTTTGGATTTGGCGTCAAATGGCGACGCCGCACCGGCGTCCGCCGGTGCATTCGTTACGTCTTTGTAAACGCGGACCTCCGTGTGTTGACGCGTTCCGCCGTCAACACTTTATCGTTCAACACGAAGGAGATTCGCGTGACTTTCTCGTTTGCTCGCGCGTCGCGCACGGTTATTGCGCTCGCGGCAGCGTTCGGCTTCTGGCTACCCGCGACGGCGCAATCGCTCTCGACGCCGCCGCCACCCACCGCACCGCAAGGTAGCATCGTCGGGGCAGTCGTCGACGCCGGCAACGGCGTCGCGATCCCGGGCGTTCGCGTCACCATCGTCGGTACGACTCAAACAACCACCACCGATTCGGTCGGAAAGTTCAAGTTCGACAGCGTTCCGGTCGGGCGATACACTCTCTCGCTCGAGCGCAACGACTATCAGCCGGCCGCCTCGGAGTCTTTCGGAGTGGGAGGCGTTACCGTAAGAGTGACGCTTTCGATGCATCGCGGTAACGGCAACCTCAGCGTCATCGCGGTAACGTCCACTCGCGCGAGCGATTCGCTCCAACAGTCGAGCACGTTTACCAAGACGGTTAACACCGAAGAGCTCGAGCGTCAAGGTATCAACCGCGTCGCGGACGCACTCCGAACGCTCCCCGGCGTGAATAACGGCATCACAGGCGACACCGCGGCGCTTGCGGACGACGTCAATCTCAACATTCGTGGTATCGGTACGCTCGAGACGGAGGCTGCGCTCGACGGCCATCCGATCGGCTACGGCGTCAAGGGTGGGTATAACTACCAGCTATCGCCGACGTACGGCCTCCAGAACACGACCGTCATGTACGGCTCGGCGAGCGACCTCGTCGGAGTCGACGCGATCGGAGGCGTGATCAACTTCCAGACGCTCGATCCGTCACCGACGTTCCAAGCCGCGTTGACGCAAGGGTACGGTAGCTTCAATCAACTCTCCACGAGCTTGCGCTCGACCGGAACGGCCGGCCGCCTCGGGTACGCGGTCGCCTATGGAATCAGCTATCTCGACGGGCCTTTCCGCAATGCGAACTTCTACCAGCCCGGCGCGGCCTTCGATCAGTCGGTCCTTTCGGGACCGGTTCACGATCTGGGAGTCTACACCGACGACTCGGGAACGAGTACGCGCGCCGGCCTCGTGAAGCTGCGTTACGACTTCGACGATTACAACGATCTTACGTACACCTACTACAGCGGCTCGCGATGGTTCAACAAGACCGGAAACGGGGACGGCGACTTTCTGCCGTACAACACCGCGCTGGCGCGCGGTCAGAAGCAGCTCTCGTCGTACAATCCCAGCGATCCGAGTTCGTTTAAGTGTCCGAACGGCACGTTCCCCGCGACCAATGCGCTCGGAGCCCTCAACGGATTCGGGCCGAACGGTCAGCCGGACGGCGGCCTTACCTGCCAAACGCCGCAGCAGTATGCCGCGTTCAATACCGGCTGGCAGGGTGCCGGTCCGTCGTGGGGTGCGTTCCACCTCTACGACAACGACCTGACCTACACGAACAAAGGCCCGAACTCCATTATCAAGGCGAGTTTCTACACGAGTCTCTACGACGAACCGTGGGACCGCACGTTCCAGCTTCCATTCTACACGTATCCCGGATCGAACGCTTCGTGGCGCGACACGGGGGTCAACGAGAGCGGGTTACTCGTCAGCGACGACTTCCCGGGGCCGAACAGCGATTTCGAACTCGGAACGTCCTACATGAACAACGCCTACTTTCTCACGACGAATTCCAACCACGGCAGCGGCGTCACCAGTACCGGCTCCTTTCCGTATGCGTGGGAGCAGGGATATTTTGCCCGCTACGTCTATCACTCGCCGAATTCGCCGCTGGCCGGATACGCCAACCTTTGGCAGAAACACGCCAGCGCCACGAACTCGACGTATCTCGACTCGCGCTTCTCGGTGGTTGATCGGGCCACGTCTCACGACGTCGTACGCTTCTCGGTCGGAAACACGACCACGCAACCAAGTCAGGACATGCTCAATAACGCATACGTTCCCAACGACGATCTGATCGGAGCGGGCGGCGGCGCGCCGATAACCTGCGAAGGCCTCAACTCGGTCGGAACGGCTCCGTCGTCGCTGCTCAAACCGGAGCAGGGCGTCGACGAGGAACTTTCGTACACGCACCGCTGGTACGGAGACTCGACGAGCCAGTTTCTGTTCTATAACACCAACGTCTACGACAAACTCTATTCGACGGTCATCCCGCTCAGCGAAAGCGGTACGAGTTTTATTCCGCCGGAACTGCTCGCGCAGTTCGTCCAAGCCGTCGGAGCGAAATGCGGCGTCGCCGTCGCCCCGTCGCTTCTAGGCGTCAATGGAAACTTCAACGTCGGAACGATGCGCGCGCAGGGATGGGACTTCAGCGGTCGGCTGCGGGCGACGCGGAACTTCTACGTCGATTACGACTACGCATTAACCTCGACGGTTCTGCTCGGCGCGAACACTCAGCTCATTCAAGCCAATACCGCGCTCATTCCCTTCGCGCAGCTTGCCCGCGTGCCGCTCCATACGGCCAATCTCGCGGCAGACTATACCTTCAACCACGGGCTTGACCTGCGTTACGGTATCTACTTCGTTTCCGCCGGGAACACGAAATCGTTGCCCGCGTACAACTACAGCGACTTCAGCGCCGCCTATCCGGTGAAGAACGGCGTGATCACCGGGACGATTCTCAACGTCTGGAATCAATGGGCGACGATCGCGGGCCTAATCGGCGAAGGGGTGCCTTTGCCGCTCAATCAGTACGCGACACAATCCTCGTACGCGCCGTACATCGGCAAATCTTCGACCGAACAGTTCGGTCTACCGTTCCGAAGCATCTACTTCAGCTACCAGATACTCCTCGGAGCGCACTAGGCCGGCAACGAGCGCCGGTGCTGCGGGGAAGCAGGCGCCGGCGCTCGCCCTAGCATCCAAATCGAATGAAAGGTCCATCATGTTTCGAACCGCAATCGTTCTTTTTTTTGCCGCGTTGCCGCTCGCAACGGCGGCAGCAACGGGTCCCATAACTTGGGATGCAGACCTCGCGCATTGCCGCGCCGAGTTCACCGTCTCGCACATGGTCGTCTCCAAAGTATGGGGACATATCCCGGTCACGCAGTTGACCATCGTCAACGACGGCCGAACCGCCGTGCCGCAGAAGCTGGATGCGGTGCTGCTCGTGAGCCACGAAGACACCGACAATCGAATTCGCGACGCGGATCTGCGCTCGCCCACGTACTTCGACATCGCCAAGTATCCGACGATGACATTCCACTCGACGTCGATCGTCCCGAAGGGCCCGACCGCGTTCGCGGTGACCGGCAATCTGACGATAAAGAATGTCACCAAACCCGTCACGTTTCCGGTCGACGTGGTGGGCATCGTGCCAGAGGGGTCCGGATGGCGCGTCGGGTACTCGGCCACGCTTACGCTGGATCGGCGAGACTGGGGAATCGTAGATGCCCGCCTCACGCCGGCCGGCGTGCTTTTCGTAGGCTATACGGTCACCATCGGCTTGACGGTCGAGGCCGTAACGAACGACCCCTGGCTGCACGAGCAGACGTAGCGGGAAAACGAGGCGGTTTCCAGCCAAGGGAGCCGCCTCTCCATTGCGGAAACGCGCAAGCCTTGCATCCAACGCGCTCGTTCGCCGTCTTCGCCGCCGCCGCGGCACTCGCGTCATGCACGGCGTCCCAGCCGGGTGCGCAGAAGCTCGCCCCGATCGCGGCGCTGCCGTCGCCCTCGCTGCCGCCCTGGATATCATCCGTCTCGCCGACGAAGTCGGCGCAGGGGCTCGCGCAGATCCGCGTCATCTTCGCCAAGCCGGTCGCGCCGGTGGAAGCGCTCGCGAGCACGGGAGCCGCCGACGTCCTCTCGCGGGTGAGCATCGAGCCGAAACTCGCGGGCCGCTTCACGCTGCTTACGCCGCGAATGATCGGCTTCGTTGCCGAGCAGGCACTGCCGATCGGCACGCGCGTGCGCGTGACGCTCGCCGCCGGCCTTCACGATCTCGCAGGCGACGCGCTCTCGAACGATCTCGCCTGGACCTTCGATACGACGCCGCTGGCGCTGAGCGATTTGCCAAGTGCCACCGCCGGCGACGACGAGGCGACCCCGCCGCCGGTCGGGCTAACTCCCGAGATAGACGTCACTTCCAACGCCGCGGTGGACCCTAGCTCGCTGGGGTCGCTCGCGAAACTCGTCACGGGCGACGGCAGCGTCGCGATGACCGCGACGCTTAAAGTGCAGCCGACGCCCTATCCCGGAAGCGACTCGGCCGCGCTCTTCGACCCGAGCCTGAACGACTGGGTCTACACGCTTCGCCCCGTCTCGCAGCTGCGCCGCGGCACCGCCTACACGCTGCGAATCGCGCCCGGCGTGCAGCCGGCCTACGGGAACCTTCCGAGCGCGGATACGTACGAGGGTTCCGTTCGAACGTACGGCGACCTCACGATCGTACCGACGCCGCGACCAAGCCCGGGCTCGGGCTCGCGATTCGCGCTCGGCGATCCGGTCGTATCGTTCAGCAACCCGCTCGACCCCAAGAGCGTAAGCGCCTCCGCCGTGACGATCTCGCCCGCCCCCGCGCCGGTGAAGGATCTCATCAGCGTTCCCGACGGGTCGAACGCGATCGCGATAGATCCGTACGCGCTGGATCCGAACGCGACGTACTCGGTGACGGTCGCGGGCAGCGTGCGCGACGTCTTTGGCCAGAGCCTGGGCCGCGACGAACGGCTGACGGTGACGACGAGCGATTTTGCACCGGGAGCCTGGGCGCCGAGCGGCGTCAGCATCATTCCGGCCGGAGCGCCGGTCGCGCTGAACTTCTACGCGACCAATCTCCCCGGCAACGCGTATCGCGCGGCGTACGCGAGCGCGCCGGCGGCAAAGATGCTCGGATCGCCCGACGCGCTCTCGATGCTGCCTGCGCCTTCGGCGTGGCCGTCTCGAACCTTGGCCGGCGCTAAGCGCAACGCTCAGAGCGTCGTCAGCGTACCGCTCGCCGCGCAGCTGCGCTCGCCGTATGGAGCGCTCGCCTACGGGTTTCTCACGGCGCTGGATTCGCCGGGCTCGACGCCTTCGCTCACCGGCGTCGCCCAACTGACCGATCTCGGCGTTTTCGCGCAGTGGTTCCCGGCGCACGGCATGGTGCTCGTCCAGCAGTTGAGCGACGGAGCGCCGGTCGCCGGCGCGGCCGTAACCGTCTACCGCGTGGACGAAGAGAACAAACTGCCGCCGGCGCAGTGTGCTTCCGGGACCACCGGCGCCGCAGGCGAGCTCGATTTCAGCGGCGTGGACGTCGAACGCTGTTCGGCCAACGCCCAGGCCGGCCAGGCGCCCAACCTCGGCTTTACCGTGACGCGAGGCGCAGACGTCGCCACGGTCACGACGTGGAACTGGAGCGGCGTTTCCCGCTTCGACGTGAATCCCGGATGGACGAGCGGCGCGCCGCTCTCGCGAGGCACCGTTTTCACCGACCGCGACATGTACCAGCCGGGGGAGCGCGGCCGCCTCACCGGGATCGCGTACTACGTCAAGGGCGCCGGCGTGGTAGCGGATGCGAACGCGCCGTATCGCGTAAAACTCGTGGATCCGAACAATAACGAGACGCCGCTGGGCAGCGTCAAGACGGACGCGTACGGCGTCTTCTCGATGCCGGTCTCGTTTTCGAACCGCCAGCCGCTCGGATACTACACGATAGACGCCAAGGGCGCGAACGGCAACGACCTGAGCGGTTCGTTTCGCGTCGCAGAGTTCAAACCCCCGAACTTCAAACTCGCTCTGACGCTTGCGGCCACGTCGGCAGTAGCGGGATCGAGCGTGAACGCCGGCGTGAGCGCGTCGTACCTCTTCGGCGCGCCTCTGCAGGGCGGCATCGCACATGCAACCGTGACGCGCGACCTTGCGACCGTACAGCCGAAGGGATGGGACGACTTTTCGTTCGGCCCGCAGTGGATCTGGCCGGAGCAGACGCCGGAGTTCACGACCGACGTGCTCCAGAAGGACGTGCCGCTCGACGACAAGGGCGCGGCTTCGCTCGACGTGGGCGTACCCGCCGACCTGCCGTTTCCGATGACGTACCGCGTGGACGTAGAGACGACCGACGTTTCGAATCTCTCGGTCGCAGATTCTGCGAGGTTCCTGGCGCTGCCGGGGAGCGCTACGATCGGCCTGGCAAGCGACGCCGTCGGCAAGGCCGGCAGCCCGATGCCGGTGCGCGTCATCGTGACCGACGCCGCCGGCGCGCCCGTTGCGGGACGCTCGGTGCATTTGGAACTGCAGAAGATTACGTTTACCTCCGCTTCCCAGGAAGTCGAAGGCGGCGACACTGCGGACCAGTCGGTTAAGTACGACACGGTCGCGAGCGCCGACGTCGTGTCGGCAGAGCGTCCGGTAACCGCGCAGCTCACGCCTCCCGACGCGGCTCCGTACCGGGTTCGCGCCAACTTCGCCGGCACGAGCGGTACGGCCACGGCTAGCGATCTGCAGGTATTCGCATTCGGGGCCGGCGAGTCGGATTGGGGCCTCTCCGATCCGAACGCGGTGGCGGTCAAGCTCGACAAGAAACAGTATGCCGTCGGCGATACGGCGAGCGTCTTGGTGGCCTCCCCTTACGACCGTGCCGACGTGTATCTATCCGTCGTCCGCGCAGACACGCTCTATCGAACGACGCTGCGGGACGTGCGCGGTGCGGCGCACGTCACCTTCAAAGTGACGCCGCAGATGCTGCCGAACGCCGCCGTCCAAGCGGTCGTCGTCCATCGCGGTGCGATCGGCAGACCGCCAAAAGAGGATACGCTCTCGCGCACCGGGATGGCGGCGTTTACTGTCGACGTGGGGCAGCGATACCTGCAGCTCGCCATCGCGCCGCAGGACGCAAAGGTGGCGCCGGGCTCGAAACAGCACGTATCGTTCGCGCTGCGCACGAAGAGCGGCGCGGCGGCTCGCGGCGAGATCGTCGCGATGGTCGTCAACGACGCGATCCTGCAGCTCTCCGGCTACCGTCTGCCCGATCTGGTACAGACGGTCTTTGCCGCACAGCCGATCGCAACGATCTTCGCGGACAATCGCGAGAACGTCACCCTGACGACGCAGACGGCCCCGCTCGAAAAAGGCTTTGGCTACGGCGGCGGCTATCTGGCGGGCGCCGCGAGCACGCGCGTGCGCGCGAACTTCCAGCCGTTGGCATACTACGGCGTACTCGAGACCGACGCCGGCGGTAAAGCCGGCGCGACGTTCACGATGCCGGACGATCTGACCACCTGGCGCGTAATGGCGGTAGCACTGGGCGCGGATACCGCGCACTTCGGCGTCGGCGACGCGACGTTTCTCTCGAACCTTCCGCTGGCGACGAACCCGCTGCTGCCGCAGTTCGCCCGGCCGGGCGACCGATTCGATCTCGGCGTCTCGGTGGCGAACCAGACCGGTGCGGCCGGCGCGCTGAATCTCGTTCTCGAACTCGAAGGCGCGCTGGCGTTCGCGCAAGGCGATCCGCACCGGCTGCAGGCGGACGAACGGGCCGCGGCCGGGATGCAGGCGTTCCGTTTCCCGGTGATGGTCGGGACGCCCGCGCCGACGCTCGTCTCTGCGCGCAGTTCGCTCGGCACGCACGGCGACGCGTTTCGCGTTCCCTTCGCTGCCAACGATCTCGCGACGACCGAATCCGTGATCGAGAGTGGAGCGACGCGCGGCGAGACCTCGATTCCGATCGCGCTGCGCGCAGGGGGCAACCTGCAGATCACCTTCGCGAACTCGGTCGTTCCTCAGTTCGCCGTCGCCTCGGAGCGCGTTATGGCGGGCGACGGTGTGCCGTTGACGGACGACGCGGCTTCGCGGCTCGCGATCGCCTCGGCGCTAGCGCGTCTGAAGGCCCCGTACCGGCTGTCGTTAGCCTTCGATCCTCTCGCCGCGCGCGATGCGAACCTGCAGAGGCTGCTCTCGTACCAGCGCGGCGACGGCGGCTTTGCCGCGTTCGCCGGCGCATCCGAGAGCGATCCGTTCGCGACCGCTGCGGCGATGGACGCGCTGACGTTCGCGCGGGCCCAGGGGGTGCACGTGGACGCCGCCGCTCTGGCCCATGCGGCAGCATTCACCGAGCAGTCGCTCGCGAATCCCGGGCGCTTCAAATGGTGCGGAAAGGATCCGCTCTGCAAGGCGCAGCTACGCTTCGAGGCGCTCTGGGCACTGAGCGGTGCGGGGGCTGCGCGGACGGATTTCCTCTCCTCGATCGTGGCGCAAGCGGACCGGTTCGATAGTGCGACGCAGATCCGTCTGGCGCGCTACCTCTTGCGCGCCCCGGGTTGGCACGGCCAAGGCGCGGCGATGGCCGGCCGCCTCGAACAGACGCTCTATGTGACCGGACGCTATGCCGTTGCGAACGTCGCCGATCGCTGGGCGTGGCTCGGATCGGAAGTGCAGGCGCAGTCGCAGATGCTGCAGCTCCTGCTCGAGCGCGGAGCCGATCCGCAGCAAGTTGACGGCGCCGTACGCGCGCTCTTCGCGCAGCGCTGCCGTTGCGGCTGGCCGACGGCCGACGATACGAGTGCGGCCCTGGAGGCTCTCTCCGCATACGCGCAGACCGAGCATCTCGCGCCCGCCGCAGCGCAGGCGAGCGTCGGCGGCGCGACCGTCGCCTCGGCGCACTTCGGCAGCACCGCTTCTTCGCAGAGCTTCACGCTCGCCGCAAGCTCTTTGCACGGCGACGCGGTGGTCGTTCGCAGTCTGTCGCGTTCGGGCGCGCAGCCGTCGCTGCACTATAGCGTGCTCTACACGTACCCGGTTCCGCCGGACGCTCCAGGCGCACTGGCGGCGTTCCGCGTCGTCCGCACGCTGCGCAGCGAGGGGGCGAGCGGCGGCGCGCCGCTGGCCACGATGGATCTGGGCGCGGTCGCCCCGGTCGCGGTGCCGCCGAGCGCCGTTTTCGACGTCGGTCTGCGCGTGATCGTGGACCACCCGGTAGATAGGCTCGTCGTGGACGATCCGCTGCCGGCCGGCTTTGAAGCGGTGGACGGCAGTTTCCGGACCTCGTCCAAAGCGGCGGTCCCGCAAGCGGACAGTTGGGATATAGACGCAAAGCAGATCTATCGAGATCGCGTCGTCGCCTACGCACAGCATCTCGGGCCGGGCGTCTACGACGTGCACTACCTCGTGCGTTCGGTGACGCCGGGATCCTTCGCGTGGCCGGGCGCCCGGGCGTACCTCCAGGACGCGCCTGAACAGTTTGGGCGCAGCGCCGCGACGACGCTCCAAGTTCGCCAGTAGCTCAAAGGAGAGAGAGTTTGAAACGCCAGACCTTTTTAGCAGGTTCGATCGCGGCGGCGAGCTTAGCGGTACCGTCCGGAGTTCGCAGCGCCGCGCCGGCGCCCGCAGCCACGGCGGTCAACGGCGACGTTCTGCTCGGGCGCTTGATGGCCGGAAACAAGCGCTTCGTCGAAAACGATTTTCCCACGACGACGCGGTTCGCCGAGAAGCGTGCGCTTCTCGTGGAGACGCAGGCGCCCTTCGCGGCGGTTTTGGGCTGCTGCGATTCGCGCGTGATACCGGAACTCGTCTTCGTACAGGGCATCGGCGATCTATTCGTCGCGCGGATCGCCGGGAATTTTCCCGACGACGCGGTGATCGGATCGCTGGAGTACACGGTCGAGCATCTGGGGACGCGGCTGGTGATGGTGCTCGGTCACGAAGGCTGCGGTGCGGTGAAGGCCGTCTACACGGCGATCGAATCGAACGCGCCGCTGCCCTCGCATCTCTCGGCGCTGCAGGCTCTCATCGAGCCGGGCATCAGGAGTGTGGTGGAAAAGCGCGGCGGCCTCTCGGCCGCGATCGAGGCCAACGTTCGGGCCGGGGTGGCGCGGCTACGGGCCGCGCCACCGGTCTTCGCTTCCGGGGTCGCCTCGGGTAAGGTTCGGCTCGTCGGCGGGGTTTACGAGTTGGCCTCGGGCAGCGTCAGGCTGGTATAGGAGCCTCTTAGGGGCAGTAGTACTTGGCCTGCGCCTTGCCGTTGATGCCGATGTTCTTGTAGTACGTGTTTATCCAGTAGATGTAGGTTTTCGTTCCGGCTCCGCCGGTCTGCGTGACGTCGATCGTGAGCGGCGAAGCTCCCTGCGTCGGGGTGTAGAAGTTGTTCACGAAGCAGCCGTGCAGCGTCGTGGTGGCGGTGGCGCAGATATGGCCCGGCTTGCAGATCGTCTGTCCGTCAACGAGGTCGCCCTGGATGTAGCCTTCGGCTGGCGTGGTGCGCGCGGGCATCGCCGGGTTGAAGCTGAGCGCTGCGAGGAGAAGTGACATCAGGATCATCGGTTTCGCGTAGTCTCCTTTAAAAACGGTATGCCATGGTGATACGAGTAGAATAACCGCGGACGTTCCCGCCGCCCGCAAGCGAGCGCTGAGTTTTGTACGTTTTCTAATGCCCGGCCGGGCCCGTTACGGGACCGCCGGGGCGCCTCCTTGAACTATTATTTTTAATATTATATGCTTTTATCAGTTCCGCGAGGCCGCCTGGCGGACTACCATACGGGTACAGGAGAGGAGTCGAGATGAGCACCTACCGAGCGCCGCTGCGCGACATGCAGTTCGCCCTGCGCGAACTGGCCGGGATCGAGGACCTTGCGAAGCTTCCGGGCTGCGAAGAGACCCTCGATATCCTCGACTCGGTCCTCGAGGAGGCCGCCGCATTCGCCAGCGGGGTCTTGGACCCGCTCAATCGGAGCGGCGACAAGCACGGCTGCACGTGGGAGGACGGCCGGGTTACGACGCCTCCGGGCTTCAAGGAGGCGTATGAGAAGTTTGCCGACGCGGGCTGGATCGGGCTGCCGGTGCCCCCGGAGTACGGCGGACAAGGGCTGCCGCAGATACTGCTCGGGCCGACGCTCGAGATGTGGAACGCGGCGAACATCGGCTTCGCCAACGGGCCGCTCCTCAATCAGGGGGCGATCGAAGCGATCGAACTGGTCGGCTCGGCGGAGCAGAAGCAGCGCTACATTCCCAACCTGGTCTCCGGGAAATGGACCGGCACGATGTGTCTCACCGAGCCGCAGGCCGGTTCCGATCTGGCGCAGGTGCGAGCGCGCGCCGTTCCGCAAGGCGATCGTTATCGCATAACCGGCACGAAGATCTTCATAACCTTCGGCGAGCACGATATGGCGGAGAACATCGTCCACCTCGTCCTCGCGCGTCTGCCGGACGCGCCCGAAGGCGTCAAGGGAATCTCGCTCTTCATCGTGCCGAAGATCCTCGTCAACGACGACGGCAGTCTCGGCGAACGCAACGACGTCGTCTGCGCGAGCATCGAGCATAAGCTCGGCATCAACGGCAACCCCACCTGCACGCTCAACTACGGCGAGAAAGGTGAAGGCGCCGTCGGCTACCTCGTGGGCGAACCGAACCGCGGCCTAGAGTACATGTTCGTCATGATGAATGCCGCCCGCTTCTCGGTCGGCGTGCAAGGCATCGCCGTGGCCGACCGAGCCTATCAAAGCGCGCTGGAGTATGCTCGCGAGCGTATTCAAGGACGAGATCTGCGGCCCGGTTCGAAGTCTCCCGAAGCAATAATCAAGCACCCCGACGTGCGCCGCATGCTCATGCTGCAGAAGGCGACGATCGAGGCGATGCGCGGGCTCGCGTACGTGACGGCCGCCTCCCTCGACTACGCACATCGGCATCCCGACGAGCGCGTGCGCAAAGAGCATAAGGCCTTCGTCGAGCTGATGATTCCCGTGGTGAAGGGCTGGTGCACCGAGAGCGCCGTCGAACTCTGTTCGACCGCGCTGCAAGTCTTCGGCGGCATGGGCTACGTGGAAGAGACGGGCATCGCCCAGCAGTACCGGGACGTTCGCATCGCTACGATCTACGAAGGCACGACCGGCATTCAGGCGCTGGACCTGATCGGGCGCAAGCTCCTTCGCGACATGGGCGCCACGGCAACGAGCGTGGGAAAGAAGATCGAAGCGGTCGCAAAGGAATGCGCCGGCCACGCGGACCCCGCCGTCAAACGCATCGGCGAAACGCTCGGCGGTGCCTTACAGGCGCTGAACGAAACCTCGCAGTGGATCGGCATGAACGCGATGGGCGATCTGCACGCGGCCTTCGCTTGCTCGGTGCCGTACCTGCGTCTATGGGGCGTCGTTGCGGGCGGCTGGCAGATGGCGCGGGCTGCGAAAATCGCGGCCGATAAGATTGCCGCAGGCGATGCCGATGCCGAGTTCTACCGGGCGAAGCTCGCCACGGCCGCATTCTATGCTTCGCACGTGCTCTCGCAAAGCGCGTGGTATCGGCGTCAGATCGTGGACGGATCCGCCGACGTCATGACCCTGACCGACCAGCAGTTCGATCTGGACCGTAAAACGGCGGTGACGGCGTAGCGTGCGATTGGAAGACCGCGGCCGGGTGCGCTTGATTACGCTCGACAATCCTCCGGTGAACGCACTTTCGTTCGCCTACTCCGAGCGCTTGCTCGAAGCGATCGAGGCGGCCGAGCGCGACGGGGCGCTGGACGCCGTCGTCATATCGGGAAGTAACGGAATCTTCAGCGGCGGCGCGGACGTCAACGACTTCGCCGGCGAGCCCCCGCCGGATGCGAAGAGCGTGCGCGACGTCATTGCGGCGATCGAACGCGGCGCTAAGACGTACGTCGCGGCGATTGACGGCAATTGCCTGGGGGGAGGCTTGGAGCTCGCACTCGTGTGCGACTATCGAGGTGCCACGGCGCGCTCGAAGCTGGGCCTGCCGGAGATTCGGCTCGGCCTGATTCCCGGCGCGGGCGGTACGCAGCGCCTGCCGCGCCTTGCCGGCGCGAGGGCGGCACTCGAGTTCATGCTCAAGGGATCGTCGGTCCCCGCCGAGCGCGCGCTCGGACTGGGCGCGATAGACGAAATCATTCCCGGCGACGCCGCGGAATGGGGCGTCGCGCTGGCCGAGCGCGTCACGGCGCAACCGACTGCGGAACGCCCCGCGAAGCGCCGAGTCTCTGCGCACGAAGCGGCGATCGGCGACGGCGTGCCGCGCCAGGCGCTGCCGTTCGTGGTGGCGCAGGCACACAAGATGGTGCCGCCGGAAGGCAGCGGCGGCCTTGCAGCCCACAAACTCGTAGACGCCGTTCAGGCGGCGGTCGAGCTGCCGTTCGCGCGCGGCCTCGCGCGCGAAGAGCGTCTCTTCAGCGAACTCGCGCGCTCGAAGCCGTCGCTCGCGTTGCGGCACGTGTTCTTTGCCGAGCGCGAGCTGGGCAAAGTGCCGGGCGTCGCTGCATCCGCCCCAGCGACGATCGAGAAGGCCGGAGTCGTCGGCGCCGGGACGATGGGCAGCGGCATCGCGATCTGCTTCGCGCAGGCTGGGATTCCGGTGACGGTCGTGGACAGCAACGACGCGGCGGTGGACAAGGCGCGGCAAACGGTCATGGGCATGTTCATGTATCAGGTGCAGAAGGGGAAGCTCACTCAGGAAGAGGCCTGGAAGCGCGGACAGTCCATCACCTTCACCGACGATTGGCAGGAGCTCTCCGACGCGGACGTCGTGGTAGAGGCCGTCTTCGAGAATCCGGACGTCAAGGGGGAAGTTTTTGCCAAGTTGGACGGCATCGTCAAGCCCGGGGCGCTCCTCGCATCGAACACTTCCACGCTCGATATAGACGCGCTGGCCGCACGGACCAATCGCCCCGGCGACGTTCTCGGCCTGCACTTCTTCGTACCGGCGAACATCATGCCGCTGCTGGAGATCGTGCGCGGACGCCAGACCTCGCCGCAAACCCTTGCCTCGGCGTTCGCGCTGGGCAAGCGGCTCGGTAAGAAGGCCGTGCTCTCGGGGAACGCCTTCGGTTTCATCGGCAATCGAATGGTCTTCGATTACGTGCGCGAAGCGGTCGCGCTGGCCGAAGAGGGCGTCACGCCGGCCCGGGTGGACTCGGTGATGAAGCGCTTCGGATTCCCGATGGGGCCGTTCGCGATGAGCGATCTTTCGGGGTTAGACGTCGGCTTGGCGATCCAGCGCGCGCGCGGCGAGACCCTGGGAAGGACGAACGTGCTCGAGCGCCTGGTCGAGATGAAGCGTCTGGGCCAGAAAGCGATGGCCGGCTACTTCGCCTACGACAAAAACGTCGGCAAGGGACGCGAACCGATCGCCGATCCGATCGTCGAGAACCTCTTCGCGGAGGAGGCGAGCCGGGCCGGCATTGCGCCCCGTGAGATCGCCGACGCGGAGATTCGAGATCGCCTACTGCTCGCACTCGTAAACCGCGGCGCGTATCTTTTGGAGGAGGGCGTGGCGCTGCGCCCCGGGGACATAGACATCGCGTACGTGTACGGATACGGATTTCCGCCGCATCACGGGGGGCCGATGTGGTACGCCGACGAGGTGGGCGTGCAAAACGTCTGCGCGAAGCTGCGCGAGTTCGAAGCGGCGTTGGGACCGCAGTGGAAACCCGCGCCGCTGCTGGTTGATGCCGCCGCACGAGGCGGCCGCATCGCGGACGTGCGCGGCGAGGTAGCTGCCCGTGCGTGAGGCAGTCATCGTATCGGCCGCCCGCACGCCGATCGGCCGGGCTTTCCGCGGCGCGTTCAATCAAACTCCGGGCCCGACGATGGCCGGCCACGCGGTCAAACATGCGATCGAGCGCGCCGGCTTGGAACCGCGCGAGATAGACGAAGTGATCCTCGGATGCGGTCTGCCCGAAGGTGCGACCGGAAACAACATCGGCCGCGCCGCCGCCCTGCGCGCGGGCTGTCCGGTCGAGGTCTCCGGGCAGACCGTCAGCCGCTATTGCGCTTCGGGTCTCGACGCGATCGCCGTCGCCGCTAAGCGCGTCATCGTGGACGGGGCGGGCGCGATCGTGGCCGGCGGGGTCGAGTCCATCAGCATGGTGCAGAACGAGATGAACGTGCAGGGCTTCACCGAAGAGTGGCTGCTGCGCCACGTTCCGGATCTCTACACGCCGATGCTCTATACGGCCGACAACGTCGCGAAGAAGTACGGGATCTCGCGGGAACGCCAGGACGAGTACGCGCTGCAGAGCCAGCGGCGGACAGCGCAGGCCCAGGCCGACGGGCGCTTCGACGCGGAGATCGTGCCGCTCGCCTCGTGGAAATTCGTGGAAGAGCGCGAGAGCGGCGCCGTACGCGAAGAGCGCGTCGAACTGCGTCGTGATGAGGGGAACCGTCCGGATACGTCCCTCGAGGGCCTGTCGGCGCTGCGCGGTGCCGTTCCGGGTGTGAACGATACGACGATCACGGCGGGCAACTCATCGCAGCTCTCCGACGGCGCCGCCGCCGTGACGATCATGGAAGCTGCGAGCGCGCAGCGCCGCGGTCTTGCGGTGCTCGGCATCTACCGCGGCTTTGCCGTCGCAGGCTGCGAGCCCGGCGAGATGGGCATCGGCCCGGTTTACGCCGTCCCGAAACTGCTGGCGCGGCAGGGCGTCTCCGCGGATGACGTCGGGCTGTGGGAGCTCAACGAAGCGTTTGCAGTGCAGGCGCTCTACTGCCGCGACGTGCTCGGCCTGCCGAACGACCGCTTCAACGTGGACGGGGGCGCGATCTCGATCGGCCACCCCTATGGCATGACGGGCGCGCGCATGACGATGCACGCGCTTATCGAGGGCAAGCGCCGCGGCGTCAAGTACGTCGTCGTGACGATGTGCGTAGGCGGCGGCATGGGAGCCGCCGCGCTCTTCGAAGTGGCCTAGCTCCCCTTACGACGACTTCGCGGCCCAGGCGCTGCACCAGCCGTTCGGGCTGATGCTGCCGTCCACGATCTTGCAGGTGCCGTTGGCCGTCGCCGAGCTTCCGGCGATATAGAACGTGCACTGCGAGCACTTCTTGCCGCCATTCGGCGTGCTCTGATATTTGAAAGCCGCCTGCGTTCCCTTGGCCTGCGCCGTCGAGGTTCCGGCCAGCACCATGCCTGCCAGCGCGGGGAGGACGATCGCGCCGGCCATGAAAGCGCGGCGCGAGAGGTTTTCGGATGAATCTTTCATGGCTTCCATTCTACCTCTCATCGGGCCTTAATGGTAGCCTAACCTCATCACGATGCTCCCGAGCGCGGCACTGCGGTTCAATGAGGCAGAGGGGTATGAAGAGCAAAACGATGACGAAGAGATGGTTCACTAGCCTGCTATCCGGGGTAGCGCTCTTGAGCGTGACCCTCGCCGGGGCCATCCCGGCGTCCGCACAAGAGGACGCGGCCCAAGCGCCCGCCGGCAAAGGGCCGGCCGTAGCCCGCATTAGCGTCCTGCACGGTTCGGCCGTCGTGCAGAAGAGCGATGCAAACACGCAGGTAGCCGCGGCGCTCAACGCGCCGCTGCTTCCGGGCGACTATATTTCTACCGGTCAAACCTCGCGGGCGGAGGTGCAGTTCGACGGCGTCACCGCCGTGCGGCTCGCGGGCAGCGTCCAGGCCCGGATCACGACGAACGAGCCGAACGACCGGCAGATGCAGTTGGCCGACGGAACGGTCGAGGTCGGCCTCCTCCGTAATGCCGGCCCGTTCCAAATAGACACGCCTTCGGTGTCGGTTCGCATGCAGGAGGCCGGCGACTATCGCGTGACGATCTACGCCGACGGCTCGACGTGGGTCACGGTCCGGCGCGGGCAAGCCGAGGTCGTCACGCCGCAGCAGACCTACACGCTCGAACCCGGCAAGACGATGGTCGCGCGCGGCGCCGCCTCCTCCCCGTCCATCGCATACCGCACGGAGATTGCCGACGACTCCTTCGACAATTTCAACGCCCAGCGCGACCAGACGATGGTCGCCGCGATCCACGCAGACTCGAACCTGAGCCCGGATATTGCCGGGTACGACAACCTCGACGCATACGGCCAGTGGCAAAACGTCCCCGGCTACGGCCAGTCGTGGATCCCGAACGAGCCCTCCGGTTGGGCGCCCTATCGCGACGGATCGTGGACGTGGGCCGGCGGCTACGGTTGGACCTGGGTCGGCAACGAGCCATGGGGCTGGACGCCGTATCACTACGGCCGCTGGTACTATGCAAATGGTTACGGCTGGGCATGGTATCCGCCCGCCTACGCCGCCGTCGCGCCGGCGTGGTCGCCCGCGCTCGTCGGGTTCTTCGGATTCGGAGTCGGCTTCGGCGGCGCCGGTTGGGGCGTTTCGCTCAACTTCGGCTATCCTTCGATCGGCTGGTGTCCGCTCGCCCCGTCCGAGGCGTACTATCCTTGGTATCCGGGCTGGGCGTGGACGGGCTACGGCTGGGGATCACCGGGCTACTACGGCGGTTACGGCTGGGGCGGCTACGGCTACGGCACGCGCGTCGTGAACGTGACGAACATCACGAACATCTACAGGAACTACCGGCACGGCGGCGCGAGCGGAACGACGGTCGGAAACTTCCGGCACGGAACGATTCACGGCCACACCGTCCCCGTAACGTCGCGAAACATCGGACGCGCCGGCTCGATTCACGGCGCCGTCCCAATAGCACCGACGCACGACAATCTCGGCTTCGGCGCAGGGCGTCCGAGCGCGCCGGTTACGCTTTCGAAGTCGTTTAGCGATCCGCGCTTCGCCTCGAACCGCGCCCTACCAGGCCGTACGTCGTTCGCCCAGCAGCAGAAGGACGTCTCGGCGGCAGTACACGGGACGAACGAGCGGTCCGGCGCGCCGGTAACGCACCGCGCGGCGGCCGCGCCCGTGGATTCGTGGCAGCGCTTTAACGAATCGCGTGGAAGCGGCAGTCTTCACGGAGCGGTTCCGGGCCGCGGCAACGCCGTAGCCTCCGAAGGTCACGCGCCTTCAGCACCGTGGGGACGCTTCGCCGAGCAGCGCGGCAACGTCACCGCGCGGTCCTACTCAGAGCAGGGGACGGCTTACGGCCGCTCGTCGTACCCGTCGTACGCGCGCGGCTCGTACGCCGGATCGTCCTACGGCCGCTCGTCGTACCCGTCGTATGCGCGCGGCTCGTACGGATCGTCCTACGGACGCGCGTCGTATCCGTCGTACGCGCGCGGCTCCTACTCGGGAGCCTCGCGCGGTTCCGGCGCCTCGTACGGCGGCGGTGGGTATTCGCGCGGAGGGGGCGGTGGCGGCGGCTACTCGCACGGCGGTTCCGTCCACGGCGGTGGCGGGCGGCCTCCGCACTAGGGGCCCGCGGAATCGGTCTTGGGGAAAAGGGCGGTGCCAAGGCGCCGCCCTTTCGCTTGCAGAAGAGCGACGGTAACAACTGTTCGAAACCGCTACAAGGAGCCCGTAATCGATGAACACGCTCCGCTTTTCGCTCGGCGCGATCGCGCTCGGCCTCGCGCTGGCCATGCCGTCGTTCGCCTCTGCGCAGGCGACCTCGGCGCCGCAGATGATGCCGGCCGCCACAAAGGCGCATCCGGCGCACCTCGCGACGTCGCACCCCATTAAGGTGAGCACCTGTCACGCGCAGCAGAACACGTACATGTCCACGGCGTACACGCCCGCGTATTATCCGATGGGCGTAGGACCCTACTGGGGCTGGCCTTCGGTGTACGGGATGAACTACTACTCGTATCCGGTGCAAGGCGAGCCGACCCTCGCGATAGACTACAAGAACGCCACGTCGGTCGTCATGAAGAACATCGAGTTCGGGCTCGTCGTCCGAGGGGAGCTCGTCGCCGAAGTGCGCGACGTCGGGACGTTCTCGCCGGGCGCCGAGATCAAGCACAAGTTCGGCGTCAGCAAGAACATCTTTCCGCTTCAGACGAGCTACGCCGAGTGCGTTCCGCTGAAGATCGATTTCGAGGACGGTACGGTGTGGAAGAATCCTCATCTGCCGGCCCTGCGCCGCTCGATCTACGGAAAGCCGTACTAAGATAGGTTCCGGGGCCGCGAACGAATCGCCGTTCGCGGCCCCTTCATCGCTCGACCGCAACCGATAGGAGAGCCTCTGCATGGCTCAAGACCACTCCGCCGCTCAGGCGCGCGACAATGTTTGGGAGATGGCGCAGCGCCAGCTCGACGAAGTCGGCCGGCTTATCGGCCTCAACGAATCGCTCCACGGCTACCTGCGCCAGCCCAAGCGCGTCCTCGAAGTTTCGATTCCCGCTCGTATGGACGACGGCAGTTTTCGGATGTTCACCGGCTACCGCGTGCAGCACAACATGTCGCGCGGCCCCGGCAAGGGCGGCATACGCTTCCATCCCGACGTATCGCTCGACGAGGTCAAGGCGCTGGCGATGTGGATGACGTGGAAGTGCGCGCTCGTGAACATCCCGTTCGGCGGCGCCAAAGGCGGCGTGATCTGCGATCCCAAGAACATGTCCATGCAGGAGCTCGAGAACCTCACGCGTCGTTTCACGACCGAGATATCCATCATCATCGGCCCCGAGAAAGACATCCCCGCGCCGGACGTCTACACGACGCCGCAGATCATGGCGTGGATCATGGACACGTTCTCGATGCAGCACGGGTACTCCATACCGGGCGTCGTCACCGGTAAACCCGTCGCCATCGGCGGTTCGCTGGGTCGCGACAAAGCGACCGCGCGCGGCTGCATGTACGTCGTTGACGAAGCGATGGAAACGCTCGGCAAGACGATCGAAGGAGCGAGCGTCGCCGTGCAAGGCTTCGGCAACGCGGGAATGTACTGCGCGCAGCTTATGGATCAGAGAGGCTACAAGGTCGTCGCCGTCTCCGACTCGCGCGGCGGCGTTTCGAATCCGAATGGGCTCGACGTAAAGGCGCTCATCGCTCACAAATTGGAGAGCGGGTCGGTCGTCGGATTTAGCGGCGGTGAGAAAACCGACAACCGCGAGGTGCTCGAGTTCGAGTGCGACGTCCTCGTGCCGGCCGCCCTGGAGAAGGTCATCACGCGCGAGAACGCGCCGCGCGTTCGTGCCTCGATCGTGGCCGAGGCGGCCAACGGTCCTACGCTGCCGGACGCGGACGATATCCTCTTCGACCGAGGCATTATGGTACTCCCCGATATCTTAGCCAACGCCGGCGGCGTGACCGTCTCGTACTTCGAGTGGGTGCAAGACCTGCAGGCCAACTTCTGGGAAGAAGACGAGATCAACGAGCGGCTCAAACGCAAGGTCACGCGCGCCTTCCGCGAGACGCACGAGCAAGCCATGCAGCATAAGGTCTCGATGCGCAAGGGCGCCTACTGCGTTGCGGTCGCTCGCGTGGCGGAGGCGACGAAACTGCGCGGCCTGTATCCCTGACCCAGCTCGGGTTTCTCGACGGCGGCCGGCGCACGCTGGTTGACGACGCGAGCGGACGGATCGTCTACATGCCCGGATTCATCCCCGCGGGCCGGGCACGCGACTGGTTCGACGCGCTCGTCCGCGACGTGCCTTGGGAGAGCCAGCGGCGGCGGATGTACGACCGAGACGTAGATGTGCCTCGCCTCACGGCGAGTTACCGGCTCGACGACGAGTCCGTGCCCGGTCCGGTGGCAGAGGCCGCGCGTCTGGCGGGCGCGCACACCGGCGTGCCCTTTAACAGCGCCGGGCTGAACCTGTATCGCGACGGCAACGACAGCGTCGCCCCGCACAACGACCGCCTCTACGAGATCGTGGAAGGCTTCCCGATCGCGCTCCTATCGCTGGGAGCCGTCCGACTGATGACGATTCGCAGCAAGGCGCGCCCGCGCCGTGCCTTCGATCTCGATCTAGAGGACGGGAGTCTCCTCGAAATGAGCTACGCGACCCAACTGCACTACGATCACGGCATTCCGAAGGCGCGCGCCCGCGTCGGCGCGCGCATCAGCCTTGCGATGCGAGTCCGGCCCCGGTAACCCTACGGTTGGACCGGAGTGCTCGACGGTTCCGGCGTCGGCCCGTAGAGCGCCTCGGCGCTCGTGCACACGCCTCTGCCTCCCAAGTGGAAATCCACGAGCGGCGAGCCGGCGGCGGTCGTCGCCGTGCCCTCTACCGTCACGTCCGCGCCCGGCGGCAGCGCGATTCGGTTGTACAGCAGATCGGTTTGGCGCGCGAGCGCGTTCGGTGAACGGTCGGCATTGAGATTATCGTCGAACCATTTGCACGAGTCCGATTTCCCGGGCAGCGCCGTAAAGCTGTAGAGAATCGTGGTCGCGGGCGCGGCGCCGGCTGCGAGACAAGCCGCCAGCGCGAAAGCAGAGACAGCGATAGAGGTACGCTTCATACGCTCCGAACCTTACTGCGGCACGCCGCCGTCGTGGTGGATGATTTGTTCGACGCTTGGCGCGCCGGTGCACTTCGTGACGTGGGGGAGCGGAGCGGCCCGGAATGCGATGGGCGACTGGCTGAAATCGAACATATCGTCCATCGAGTTCGCCGATGCATCGCTCACGCCCAGCGAGCCCAGACCGAAGGCCTCCTCGGCGAACTGCAAGACGCTGCCGAAATCGTACTGCGTGTGTGAGACGTAGCCGGGTTTGGCCCACGGCGAGATGACGATCATCGGAACGCGCATGCCCAGGCTGGTGTAATTGATCTGCGGAGGCGGAACGTTGTCGTACCAGCCCCCCCAGTCGTCCCACATGAGCACGATCGCCGTGTTGTTCCAGTACTTGCTTTGCCCGATCGCGTTGACGACCTGGGTGATCCAGCGCGGCCCGTGGTTGCAGCCGCTGGCCGGATGGTCGGAGTCTTCCAGCGTGGGCATCACCCACGAGAGCGCCGGCAGCGAGCCGTTCTTGACGTCGCCGAAGACGTTCGTATTCGGCATGCTGATGTTCTTTTTCCAATCGGGGCCGTAGCGGACGGCTTTGATGGCGTCGAAGCCGTTCCAGACGGCACCCGAGAAGTCGGCGTCTTTGCCTTGGAACGGCGCCACGTAGAACTTCCACGATACATTTGCGGCGTCCAGAAGGTTCGCCATCGTGCCGTACTGCGTAAGACAGGGGAACGGGCCGCCGAACTCGTTAACCTTTCCGTTGGAGTAGATGACCGCCGTTACCGTGCCCGTGGGGGCGTCGCATCCCCACGGTTGCCCGTCGGGCTGGTCGGTGAGAGATTCTGTCGGGCTCAGGGCGACGGTCCCAGCAATGATCTCCTGATGGGCGATGAAACTCGCGGCCGTGTCGGTGAAGAACATGTGGTCGGCCAGTGAGTATTGCTGGGCGAGGTTCCAGTAAGGCTTGCTTTCGGAACGTTCGACGTATGCGTACGGGTAGAGCTTCGCGAGCGCGCCGCCGCCGGACTCGCCGAAGCGGATCTTATCGAAGCCGTTCATTTTGCCGTGGGCGTATTCGATTTCAAAGCCGTGATGACTGTGGTCTATATCTATGCCCAGGCCGAGCCGGCCGGTCGTCTCGAGGGTCACCGGTTTGAGCGGCGCCTTCCCGGTCTTGCACCAGCGGGCCGGCGCGCAGTCGCCTTCCATCACCGTATCGGCGCCCGGAAAGCCTGCGAAAATGTTGTCGAAGCTGCGGTTCTCCTGCAGCAGGATCACGACGTGCTGGATCGCGCTCGGCGGCAAGAGCGGCGACCGGGGTGCCGGCGGCGTCGTAATGGATCCGCTGCAGCCGGCGGCAAGGCTTAGCGCGGCGAGCAGGCAGAGCGCGCGATATCGTACCACGATGACCTCCTAACGGTGCGTCGTTGGACTCTTTTTGCGCGCTCGCGTTGGTCGCCTCCCAGAGCGAAACGGCCGTCGGCGCGCGCCGGGGCAGGGAGAGGCGAAAGGTTCGTCGGAGGTTGCTTGCTGATGGCCAGACTGAAACTCTCTGCGCGTATCTGGATCGTGTCGGCGGCGATCGCCGGACTTTGCGCCGCTCCCCGCGCCGCGGATGCGGTGGACACCGTACCGTTCACCATGCGCGACGGCGCCGTCGCCGTGCAGGGTTCGATAGACGGCGCGGCCGCCGTTCCGATGCTCGTTGACCTCGGTGCCGGCGTTGACGTGCTCTCGAGCAGCGTCGGCCGCCGCTACGTGGTCGTCAAGGGCAAGTACGTGAGCCTGCGCCTCACCGGCGAGCGCGTGGATCTGCCGATCGGTACGGTGAACTCGTTTTCGATGGGCGGCATTCCGATCGAGGCGCCGCACGTGGGAATTTGGGGCGGCCTGGACGGCACCGGCATAGAGGGCCTCATCTCGGCGACCGCATTCCGCAACATCGCGACGACGTTCGATTTTACCAGCCACAAGATCGTCATCGAGGACGCGGAGACGTTTCCGGAACGCAGGCGCACGGCCGCGCGAATACCGCTGATTCTGCAGGACGATCTGGGCATCGCGCTCGGGCTCTTTGCGCGTTTCGACTTCGGCGGCGGGAAGAGCGGTCTGTGCGAGATAGATACCGCGACCTCCGGCATCACGATAGACGACGCGCTGGCCCCCTCGCTCGGGGTCGACGTGCGCGATCCGCGCCTCTCCCGCACGCCCTCGCCGTCGGGCGATCGCGTGCGCGCGCAAATTGCTTCGATCTCGCTGGAAGGCGACTCGCAGGCCGCCCTGGCGCACCCGACCGTCACGTTCGGGAATCTCATCTACGACTGCAACGTCGGAACGGACTTTTGGGCCGGGCGGACGTTTACGCTCGATCTGCCCGACCGCGCGCTCTACCTCGACTCAACGACCTAGCGCGCACGGCTAACGCAAGGGCAGCGATGGAGGGCGCGCGCCGAGACTCCGTTCAGGAGTACATTGACGAACTGCCGGCGTGGGCCGACGGAACGAAACTCGGCTACGCGCCGATGACGGCGATGCAGTGGCGCATCTGCTCGCTCGCAGCTGCCGGAAAGTTCTTCGAAGGCTTCGTCGTCTTCATCACCGGCGTCGCGCTGCCGCTCGTTTCGCGCGAGTTCGGCATCGGCGCCGCGCAGAGCGGTCTGGTGAGCTCGGCGGCTCTCTTCGGGATCCTGGTCGGCGCCGTTTGCCTCGGAAGCCTCGCCGACCGCTTCGGCCGAAAGCGGATGTTCGTTGCGGAGATGGTCATCTTCGTGATCTTCCTCGGAACGCTGACGCTCGCGCAGAATGCTGCGGAGCTCGTCGCTTCGCTCTTTGCCGTCGGGCTGGCGCTCGGGTGCGATTATCCGACGGCGCACATGATCATCTCCGAAAACATCCCAAGCGAGAACCGCGGCCGTCTCGTCCTCGGAGCGTTCGCATTTCAGGCCGTCGGCGCGCTCGCCGGAACCGCCCTCGGATTCGTGACGCTCGCGCACTATCCGCACCTGGGCGCATGGCGGTACATGTATGCGACCGCTTTCGTGCCTGCCGTAGCGGTGCTGCTCGGGCGTTTCTACGTCACCGAGAGCGCGCACTGGCTGCTCGCACGCGGCGAGGTCGTGCCGGCCGAGCGCGCGGTGGAGCGGCTGCTCCAGCGAAGCCCGAAGTATCCGCATACGGTCGTCCTGCGCGGCTGCGAGGCCGAGGGGCGAAATCGCCGGAACGCGTTCGCGCGGCTTTTCGAGCGCGGGCACAATCTGCGCGCGACGATTTTGGCGTCCGTACCGTGGTTTCTGCAAGATCTGGGCACGTACGGCATCGGCATCTTCACGCCGACGATCCTCGCTGCGGCGTTCGGCAGCCCCGCGGATCGGATCCGCAGCACGAGCGATATCGTCCTGGACGATATCCTCGCCGCTAAGGGCGCCGCGCTCGTGAACGTGCTGCTCATCGCCGGCATCTCAGCGGCGGTGCTGCTGGCCGACCGTGTCGGACGGATCAAACTCCAGATCGTGGGCTTCGTCGGCTGCGCCGCCGGCCTGTTTCTCGCTTCGCTCTCGGCCGGAGCGACAGGCCGCGCGGAGATCGCGCTCGTCGTCTCAGGCTTCATGCTCTTCAACTTCATGACGAACCTTGGGCCGAACGCCCAAACGTATCTCCTGGCCGGCGAGGTTTTCCCAACCGAGATTCGCGGCACGGGCGCCGGTTTTGCCGCGGCGTTCGCCAAGATCGGCGCGGTGCTCAGCGCATTCTTCTTTCCGAGCCTGCTCGCGGCAATCGGGACGCAGCGGCTGCTCGTTCTGCTCGTCGGTACGTCGCTGGCGGGGGCTGCCATCACCTGGATGTTCCGCATCGAGACGAAGGGCGTCAAGCTCGATACCATCGGCACGAGCGCATGAAGAGAGCGGCAGCGGCGCTGTTCGCGGCCGTGCTCCTCGGCGCGGGCGCGGACGAGCCGTCTCGCGCGCCGGCGGCCGTGACGCTGACCCAGTCCGGTTCCTCGCTCCTCTATCCGCTCTTTCGGCGCTGGGCGAGCGAGTACCACGCGGCGAACCCAGGCGTGCGCTTCGTGCTGCGCCGGAGCGACTCCGAGAGCGGCATCGCCGATGCGGTGGCCGGAAAGGTCGAGATCGGCGCTGCGGACACGTTCATGTCGGACGAGCAGATGGCGGCCGCACCGGAGATCGCCAACGTCCCGCTCGCCGTCGCCGCGGTAGCCGTCGTCTACAACGTCCCGGGCCTCAACGCGGCCGGACTCAAACTCGACGGGCCGGCGCTCGGCGCGATCTACGCGGGGAGCATCCGCTTCTGGGACGCCGCGGCGATCGCGTCGTTGAACCCCGGCGTCGCGCTCCCGCATCGGGCCATCGTCCCGATCCATCGAAGCGACGCATCGGGAAGCACCTTTCTCTTTACGCAATACCTCACGTACGCATCGCCCGCATGGGAAGACGGCGCCGGGGCCGGTACGTCCATCGCGTGGCCTCGCGTGCCCGGCGCGTCGAGCGCGCAGGAGAACCCGGCCATGATCCGGGCCTGCCGAGCCGCGCCCTACTCGATCGCGTACGTGGGAGCGAGCCTCCGTACCGCCGTAGCTCGAGCGCGCCTGGGCACGGCGCGCCTGCGCAATCAGGACGGCGCGTTCGTGCTGCCGACTTCCCAGAGCGTCGGCGCAGCCGCGGCGGTTCTCGGGCCGCGCACGCCTCCCGACCAGCGCCTTATTCTCGTCTACGCACCGGGTTCGGGATCGTATCCCCTCGCCGGGTACGAGTACGCCGTCGTCTCGACCAAACAGCGGGACGCGCGCACGGCCCGCGCGCTACGTGCGTTTCTGCTCTGGGCCGTGGACGAGTACGGCGGCAACGCGCCCGGCTTTCTCGACCCCGTGCGTTTTGCGCCGTTGCCGCCGAACGTCCGCGCGATGAGCGTGGAACAGATCGGGACGATCCGTTAGCGCAGCTCGAGGAAGGTGACGCTATACGGGGCCAACGCGAGCGAAAGCGGCATCGTTACCCGCCCGAGAGAGCTCTGCCGCGGCCCCGCCCAGCGATTCTGCTTCGAGCGGTCGTACTGCGCCTTACCGTAGACCCACTGCGTCGCATCGAAACTCGTCTGGCCGGCGTTCCGCAGCGCGGCGCGAATCCCGATCGCCGCGAGCGTGTCGTTGAAGATCGCGAACTCATAGCCCCCGCTTACGGTGAAGCCGTAGGCCCGGACGCGGCCGCGCAGAGCGTGCGCGACCGTCGTCGTGCGCACGCTCGAACCCGCTGGAACGCGGCCCGCGAAGAGCGCCATTACGCGCGCCGTCGGAAACGGCGTTCCTCCCGGAATGTGCGGCGTATTCGCACAGCCTTCGTACGGATTCGGAAGGCCGTCCGAGAAGAGCGCCTCGCTCCCGAAGTGCTGCCAGCCGTAGAGGCGTTTCGAGTAATCTCCGCCTTCGTCGCAGCTGCCGTAGGCGAGCCACCAGGTGGCCATCGGAACGCCGGCGTCGAGCAGCGTGCCGATCATCTGCCCGAGATAGAGGCCGTTGACGATCGAGACCGACTGCTTCCCTTCCGTGCCCGCGTCATTGTTGAACTCGCCCAGATAGATGGGGATGCTCTTGGAGAGGCCGGCCGCCGTCATCTCGGCGCGCAGCTGGACCAGTTCCGTCGCGAACGCGCTTACGTCGGGACCGAGCAGACGCGCATCGTCGTCTTGGTCGTACTGCGGGTAGTAGTGCAGTTCGACGAAATCGAACGGCCGTGCTTTGCGCAGCACGACGTCGTTCCACGCGTGGTCTGCGGGTGAATCCACGACCACGCCGAGTTTAGCCTGGGGATCGGCATGCTTCACGGCCGGATAGAAGCCGGTGCGGACGGCGTTCGCGTACGTCGCCGGGTCGTGCGGGCGGGCGTGCAGATCGTACTCCCAAGAGCCGTAGACTTCGTTTCCGACGGTCCAGTAGGCGACGTCGTAGCCGCGCTGTTTCGCGCGTGCGACCCACGCCGCGGCCTCGCTCGGCTCGCCCCCCGCGTTGCAGGCGCGGTTGCTGCCGTAGTCGAGCGTGATCGCGACGGCCGTGCCGACCGGTCGCGCGACGCGGCGCATGAGGTTATCGAAGGTCGCACCCGGCGCGATGTACCCGTCGCTCGCGCAGACCGAGCCGCCGTTCTCCCAGTGGTAGACGTCGGACTCCGATCCGCCCGGAAAACGTACGAGGCCGATGCCGGCTTTGCGCAGCGACGGGTTCACGAACGCTTCGAGAAAGTCGTACCAGGTATCGAGCGACGCGCCGTACGCGGTCGCCGCGACGGCCGGTCCGCGCGATCCGGCATCGAGTTCGACGACGGGCGCGGGCGAATGCTCGGACACGAGCGCAGAGGCGCCCCCCGGCGGCGACGCCGGCGCCAGGCTTCGCTCGCCGCAGCCCGCGCTTGCGAACGAGAGAAGAACGGTCGCCGCGAAGACGTGCCGGCGCATCGTGCCCCCTTTCACGGGTAGTATACTGCGCGCCGCGATTGACGAACATACGTTCGCATGATAGAGTCTGGTCGTGAGTTGGCTGTCGCGGCTGCGGTCGTCATTGGGAAAGGCGCGCGGTGCCTTCGCGGCGGTTCAACGGCTCGGCCGGGCAGGGCGCCCGCTGACGCCCGAGTTCTGGGACGAACTCGAAGAGACGCTGATCCTCGCGGACTTCGGCGTGCCGACCACCCAGAAGATTCTCACGGGATTGCAGACCGTCGCTCGGCAAGAAGCATGGACCACGACGGCCCAGGTCGTCGCCCGATTCCAGAAAGACGTGGAGCGCTTTCTGACGCTTCCCGGGGCCGAATTGCAGGTAGCCGGAGCGCCGGCGGTATTGATGTTCGTGGGCGTCAACGGCAGCGGAAAGACGACGACGATCGGCAAGCTTGCAGCTCGCCTGCAGCGCGAGGGCCGGCGCGTCGTGCTCGTCGCCGCAGACACCTTTCGCGCCGCAGCCGCCGAGCAGCTCGCCATTTGGGCCGAGCGCAGCGGCGCGACGCTGATCCGCGGTGCCGAAGGCGCCGATCCCGCCTCGGTGGTATTCGACGGCGTTCGGGCAGCGAAAGCCCGCGGCAGCGACGTCGTGCTCGTGGACACTGCCGGTCGCCTTCAAACGAAGACGAACCTCATGGAAGAGCTGAAGAAGATGCGGCGCGTCGTCGAGCGCGAGCTTGGTGCAGCGCCCGAAGAGACGCTCCTGGTCGTGGACGGAACGGCCGGCCAGAACGCGATCTCGCAGGCGAAGGTATTCAACGAAGCGGCGCAACTCACGGGCATCGTCATGACGAAGCTCGACTCGACGGCGAAGGGCGGCGTGCTGGTGGCAATCGTTGACGAGCTCGAGGTGCCCATAAAGCTCGTCGGGCTCGGCGAGGGGGCCGACGATCTGCGTCCGTTCGCCCCCTCGGAGTTCACAGAGGCTCTGTTCGATGAACGTGCGGAGGCGGCCGCGGCGCCGTGAGCGGCGCGCTCCTTCAATGCCAACCCCTTGGCACTCCGGCGTGAGAACGTGATAGTACGGCAAGCAGCCGCGATCTTAGAAAGGAACGAAACATGGCAACAGAAGACGAACGTCAAGTCGCCCTAGCGAACGCCTTAGTCCAAATCGAGCGGCAGTTCGGCAAAGGCTCGATCATGCGCATGGGCGACTTCCAAGAACGTATGGCGTTCGAGGTCGTTTCTTCGGGATCGATCGCGCTCGATCTCGCGCTCGGCGTCGGCGGGTTACCGCGCGGGCGCATCGTCGAGATCTACGGACCGGAATCGAGCGGAAAGACGACGCTTGCGCTCCACGCCATCGCCGAGGCGCAGAAGACCGGCGGCACGGCGGCATTCGTTGACGTCGAGCACGCCCTCGATCCAAACTACGCGGCGGCGCTCGGGGTGGATCTCGATAACCTCCTCGTCTCGCAGCCCGACACGGGCGAGCAGGCGCTCGAGATCGCCGAGATGCTCACCCGCAGCAACGCCGTGGACGTCGTCGTGGTTGACTCCGTCGCAGCCCTCGTCACGAGGGCCGAGCTCGAAGGCGATATGGGCGACGCGCACGTCGGACTGCAGGCGCGGCTGATGTCGCAGGCGCTGCGCAAGCTCACGGCCGCGATCTCCCGTAGCAAGACGGTCATGATCTTCATCAATCAACTCCGTGAGAAGGTGGGCGTCATGTTCGGAAACCCGGAGACGACCTCCGGGGGCCGCGCCCTGAAGTTCTACGCGTCTGTTCGCCTGGACGTTCGCAAGCTCGAGACGATCAAGGTCGGGCAAGACAGCGTCGGCACCCGCACGCGCGTAAAGGTCGTGAAGAACAAGGTCGCCCCGCCGTTCCGGCAGGCCGAGTTCGACATTACGTACGGGCACGGCATATCGAAGATGGGCTCGATTCTCGACGTCGCACTCGATCAGAACATCGTCGGCAAGAGCGGCTCCTGGTACACGTACGGCGAGCAGCGCATCGGCCAGGGACGCGAGAATGCAAAGGCCTTCCTCGAAGAGCACGGGGATCTAGCCACCGAGATCGAGGTGAAGATTCGCGAGGCGCTGCCGAAGACGGCTTCGACGAACGGAAAAGCGCCGGCCGCCGCGGCCGCCGCTCGACGCTCCGCGGATGACGCATAGGCCGGCGTTCGCAGCGGCGCTGGGTATGCTGGCCCGGCAGCGCCTGACCGAGGCCGGCTTATGGCAGCGCCTGGAGCGCAAGGGCTTCGACGGCGACGCGATCTGCGCCGCCGTCGAGCGTTGCAAGAGCGAGGGTTTCCTCGACGACCGGCTCTACGCGCGGCTCTACGTCGAGGGTAAGCGTGCGACCGTCGGTGACGCGCGCCTCGTTGGAGAACTCGTCCGCAAAGGCATAGACGGCGAGGCGGCGCACGAGGCGGTCGCCGCGCTCGAGGCTGACGAAGGGGCTCGGTGCGTCACGGCGTTTGAGAAGCTCCTGACGCGAACGCCGGCGATCGGCTACGCGTCCGCCGCCCGCAGACTCGAACGCCTCGGCTTCCCGGCAGCGACGATCTACCGCGTGCTGCGCGGACACGCTCGAGTGCACGGGCCGCTCGCGGCGATTGACCTGCACGATCTGCAGTAGGCGTCCCAAAGACGCGGGCGGCGGGTACTCGTTCCCTCATGCCGCTCCATACGATCGTCGTCGCGGAGGACGATCGCGCCGTCCGCGACCTCCTCGCTCACCATCTGCAACAAGAAGGCTTTACCGTCGTCGGCGCCCCCGACGGCCAAACCGCTCTGCGCTGCGCGCGCGGCGCGGCGGATCTGCTCGTCCTCGATATCGGGCTGCCGGGCGTAGACGGGTACGACGTGACCCGAGCGCTGCGCCGCGAACAGCGCAGCGTGCCGATCGTGATGCTCACCGGGCGCGCCGATGAGATAGACCGGATCCTCGGCTTTGAACTGGGCGCCGACGATTACGTCTGCAAGCCGTTTTCGCCGCGCGAGGTCGTCGTCCGAATCAAGACGATCCTGCGGCGCAGCGGGAAGCCCGTTCCCGAGCCGGGGCCGGTGCTGCGATTCGGACGCCTGGAGGTAGACGAGTCCGCGCGCGAGGCGAGGGTGGACGGCATAGATGCAAAGCTCAAGCCTCGCGAGTTCGCCCTCCTCATGGAACTGGCCGGGAATCCCGGCATCGCGCTCTCGCGCGACCGTTTGCTCCAGCGCGTCTGGGGCTTCGACTTCAGCGGCGACGAGCGAACGATAGACGTGCACGTGCACCGGCTCCGGACGAAGATCGAAGAGCGTTGGAAGCTGCCGCCGCTGCTGCGTACGGTTCACGGCTACGGCTATAAGTTCGTACGGCCCTGATCGTACGGGAGGGCGACGCGGTCGCCGGTACGCGCACCCTGATCGCGACGGTCGGCCACCAACTGCGCACGCCGCTGGCTTCGATACGCGGCTACATCGAGACGCTTCTTGACGAGGATCTGGACCCGGCTACGCAGCGGCGCTTTCTTCAGATCGCGCGCCGCGAAACGCTGCGGGTCTCGCGCCTGATCGACGCCCTGCAGGGGATCCGGGTACCGGGCCTGGAGGGTGAATCCGAAGGGACGTGCGATCTGGCGGAGCAGGTTCGCGCGACGATGGAGGCGCTCGCGCCCCTGGCAGCGGCGCGTCAGGTGGCCGTGAGCGCCCGCCTGCCGCGCGTCGCACGCGTTCTCGTAGACGCGGACGCATGCGTTCACGCCCTTGCCAATCTGCTGGATAACGCGTTGAAGCATGGCCGAGAAGGGGGCGCGGTAGCGATCGCCTGCGCTCGCGAAGGGGCGTTCGTTCGCGTGAGCGTGGACGACGACGGCGGCGGCGTCGCGGCGGGGGACCGCGAGCGCATATTCGCCCTTGGCGTCCGTGGCGAACGGCCTCGCGGTGCCGGCGCCGGCATCGGCTTGGCCGTCGTTAGGGCGATCGCGCGACGCGCCGGCGGCGACGCGCGCGTCGAGTCGTCTCCGCTGGGCGGCGCCCGCTTCGTTCTGCGTTTGCCGGCGGGATAGCGGGACGCCGGCGTCGTAGATAACAGCCCGTGGCTACGTCCCGGGTTTTCTTTGCACATGCGAGCGAGGCCGAGCTCGCGCGGCTGTTCGACTTCTACCGGATAGCCTGGCTGTACGAACCCCGTAGTTTTCCAATCGTGTGGAACGAGCAAGGCCGTCCGGTCGAGTTCTTCACGCCCGATTTCTACTTGCCCGATTACGATCTCTACATCGAGGTCACGGTCGCCAAGCCGATCCGCAACACGCGCAAAAACCGCAAGCTTCGCCTCTTGCGCTCGCACCATCCGTACGTAAACGTCAAACTCTTCACCCGTCGCGACGTCGAACGCGTCTTCGCGCGCTCCACGATGCGTGCGTCGTGATCGGCGAGACGCTTTTCGACGCAGACGCCATAGCCCGCCGCGTCGCCGAGATCGGCTCGGCCATCTCGCAGGACTATGCCGGCAAAGTGCCGCTGCTCGTCGGGATGCTCTCGGCCGCGGCGCCGTTTCTCTCCGACCTTCTGCGTGCGGTCACGATCCCGTGCCAACTCGACGTCGTCTCCGTGAGCCGGTACGGTAAGGGCGACGGCATCGTGCTCGAGAAGGACGTTGCAATCGAGGTGTGCGGGCGCCACGTGGTCCTCGTTGACGACACGGTAGACACCGGCCTGACGCTGCAGTACGTGGTGAAGACGATGCTTGCCAGGGAGCCGGCCTCGTTAGCCGTCTGCACGCTGCTCGATCGCCCGCACCGAAGGATCGCACCGGTCGAAATCGCGTACAGGGGCTTTGAAGTCCCCGACGTATTCGTGGTCGGGTATGGCCTGGATTATCTAGGACGCTATCGGGAATTGCCGGCGCTGCACGCACACGGAACCTGGCCCGCCTAGTGGGGAACCGCCTTTTCAAGCGGGCCCTCTTCGCGTTGGCGCTTGCCTGCGCGGCGGCGGTCGTGCCGGCGCGGCTCCCGGCCCTGGAACTGCGCTCGATCGAACAGGCGGCAGCCGACTATCGCAATCCAAACGAGCAGCTGCAGGAAATGTTTCGGGCCGCGCTGCTCGATACCAGCCGCCTCGCCGAGTACGCGCCCGACGGTACGGCGTATATTAAGACCGGCGACATTCCGGCCGAGTGGCTGCGCGACGCGAGCGCCCAAGCGCGGCCCTACCTGTACTTCGCCCGCGACGACGCCGACGTGCGCGCCCTGCTGCGCGCGATCATCGCCCGAATGGCCAAGTACCTGCAGATAGACCCGTACGCGAACGCGTACACCATCGACTATCGCGTGTGGGAGCAGAAGTTCGAGCTCGACTCGCTGGCCTACCCCACGGCTCTGGCCTGGAGTTACTGGAAGACGACCGGCGATACGTCCATCTTCACGGCGGATTTCTCGACGATGCTCGACGGCGTGCTTGCCACCATGCAGCGCGAACAGAACCATCCGCGCGATTCGCGTTACGTGCACAAGGAGTTGCCCGAGGACGGCCACGGCCGTCCCGTCGCCTATACGGGCATGATTTGGACCGGCTTTCGTCCCTCCGACGACGCCTGCTACTACAACTTTCTCATACCCTCGGAAATGTTCGCGGTCGTCGCACTCGGCGATATGTCCGAGATCGAACTGAAGGTCTACCACAACCTCGTGAAGGCCAGAGCAGCCAAGGCGCTGCGCGACGAGGTGCAGCGCGGCATCCAGACGTACGGCCTCGTGCTCGTGCCGAAGTACGGCTACATCTACGCATACGAGGTGGACGGCTTAGGCCACGCGATTCTCACCGACGATGCGAATATCCCCAGCCTGCTTGCGGCCCCGTACTTTGGCTACACGACCCCCGGCGACCGCTACTACGACAACACGCGGCGCTTCTTGCTCTCCCAGGACAACCCGTCGTTCTACCAGGGGCACGTCGCGCGCGGCATCGGAAGCTATCATACGCCCGACCACTGGGTCTGGCCGCTGGCGCTGATCGTCCAGGGTATGACCGCCACGAGCGGGGTGGAAAAGCAGGACGTTCTCACGCAATTGCTCGCGAGCGATCCCGGCGATCACCTCTTGCACGAGTCGTTCAATCCCGACGACCCGCGCCAGTACACGAGGCAAAGCTTCGGCTGGCCGAACGCGCTCTTCTCGGAGTTCGTCATGACGCAGTTCGGCGGACAAGCGGAGATTCCGATGGGCGACACGAGCGACCTAGAGTTCCGCAGCGAGTAGCGAAGAGATAGCCGCGATGCCTTCCAAGGCCGACATCATCCTCGGGCTGCAGTGGGGCGACGAGGGCAAAGGCCGAATCGTCGACCTGCTCGCAGCCGAGTACGACGTCGTCGCGCGCTTCGGCGGCGGCGACAATGCGGGTCATTCGATCGTGGTGGGCGAGCAGGAGCTCGCGCTGCGCATCGTCCCCTCGGGCGTGCTGAACCCGCACGTCGAACTCTTTGTCGGCGGAGGCGCCGTCGTCAACCTCGCGACTCTTGCCGACGAACTCGACCGGCTGAGCGCCCTGGGCGTGGACGTCTCGCGCGTAAAGATCTCCGACCGGGCGCACGTGGTGCTCCCATATCACGCCGCGCGCGATCGCGCCGCGGAGAAGGCGCGCGGCGCCGGCGCTATCGGGACGACCGGGCGCGGTATCGGACCGGCGTACGTAGACCGCGTGGCGCGCAGCGGCATACGCATGTGCGATTTTTCCGACCCCGCCGCGGTGGCCGCGAGGATTCGGGAGAACTTGGCGCGCGATGCCGCCGCGGATCCTTCGCTGCCCGGGGCGGACGAGATCGTCGAACGCACGCTCGCAGAGGGCGAGCGCATCGCACCGCACGTCGTGGACGGCGTCGCCTACCTGCACGAACGTTTGGCACGGCACAAGCGCGTCTTGCTCGAAGGCGCGCAGGGCACGCTGCTCGACGTTACGTACGGCACCTATCCGTACGTGACCAGCTCGCACACGATTGCTGGAGGTGCGTGCACGGGCTTGGGCATCGGACCCTCGGCGATCGGCCGAACGGTGGGCGTCCTCAAGGCGTACTGCACGCGCGTCGGCGCCGGGCCCCTTCCATCGGAGCTGCACGACGAACTCGGCGAGCGCCTGCGTCGCCAAGGCGGCGAGTTCGGCACCGTCACCGGGCGTCCGCGTCGCTGCGGATGGTTCGACGCGGTCGCCGCGCGCTATGCGGTGGCGCTCAACGGCGTCACGAGCGTGACGATAACGAAGCTCGACGTGCTCACCGGATTCGAGCGCATCGGCATCGTCACGGGCTATCGCCTGCGAGGCGCTGCCGCGAGCTTCGCCGCCGCCGGTGCGCCCGATCTGGAACTCGAGATCGAGGAGATGCCGGGCTGGAGCGAGGACATCTCCGGTTGCCGGCGCATCGGCGATCTGCCTGCAGCCGCCCGCTCGTACGTCGAGCGCGTCGCGGCGCTCGCAGGCGTGGCGGTGGATCTCGTCTCGGTTGGCCGGGAGCGCACGCAACTGGCACGTTGAGCCGGCGCGCGGGTACCTGTTTCCATGTGCCCGGACGCTTTCGATTCACCTTACAGCCGCTGCTGGACCAGCGCGCGCACGCCGAAGAGCGGCGGCGCCTGGAGTTCGCGCGCTGTCGCTGCCGTCGCGATGAGATTTGGAGCGCGCTCGACCGTCTGAGGGCGGCGCGGGCCGCGTTCGCGCGAGACCCGCGCACCTGCGATGCGTACCTGCCGCCGCTCGATCGGGCGATCCTACGGCTGTGCTGCCGGCTCGACGAGGCGCGGTCCGCGCTCGAACGGGCGCGCGACCAACTCGTTAGCGCGGCGACGGCGCGACGCGTGCTCGAGCGGCTCAAAGAGCGACGGCACGCAGTCTGGGAGGCGCTCGAGGCGTGCCGGGAAGAGCGCGAACTAGACGAGTCCAACGCAGCTCTGCAGGTGCGGGGGCGGCAACGATCGTGAACGCCGGCGTGTGGGCCCTCTATAGCGTGAAGCTCGCGATCGTCGGGGCAATCTTGGCGGGGCTGTACGTGCTGGGAGTCCTGCTGCGCCGGGGGCTCCCGGGGCGGCTGCGCGGCCGCGCTATGCGCGTCGTCGAGGTGCGCGTGCTCTCGACCCAGCCGGCAATTTACATCGTGTTCGCCGGCTCGCGCCGGCTGCTGCTCGGCGCCGGCAGCTCCGGCGTCCGCCTGTTGGCGGAACTGGGGGAAGACGAGACCGAGACTACGGGGTGAAGTACTTGAACTGCGCGATCTTGTTTCCGGCCGTCTCCGTGAGGTAGATCTGCTGGTCCGTGCCCAGCGCCATCGCCGTCGGCTCGGAGTTCGCGGTCGGAATGTGGAAGAACGCGGCGGTGTGAGTCTTGAAGAGAAACTGTCCGATTTTATTGAGCGCGGTGTCGGTGAAGTAGAAGTCGCCGTCCACGCCTTGCAGGATCGCGTCGGGCGTCATCGCGTTCTTGATCGGATACTCGGCCGTCACCGTACCGGTCGTAGACATGCGGCCGATCTGCCGGGCTTTCTGCTCGGTAAACCACAGCGCATTGTCGGTACCCGTGGCGATGCCGACCGGGTCGCTGTTTGCGGTCGGCACGGCGTACTCGTAGGGCGGCCCGCCGCTGACGGAAAGCCTGCCGATGCTGTTCGTACCGGGTTCGGTGAACCAGAGCGCGCCGTCGGGTCCGTTCGTGATGTTCAGCGGCGCAGCGCCGGTTGCCAGACGGTACTGCTTGAAGAGAACGAACGGCTTTTTCTTGATCTGACGGATGCGCCAGACGGAGTCGGTGCCGGGATCGGTGACCCACATATTACCGTCGGAGCCCAGGGCGATGCCGACGGGCCGCGCAGCCTTGTCGGGCAAGGTGTACTCGGCGTAGGGCGGTCCGGAGATCGTGATCTGGCCGACCTTCCCGAGGTTCGTTTCGGTAAACCAGAGGTTCAGGTTCGGCCCCGATCCGGACGCGATGCCCGAAGGGCCTGAGTTCTTGGAAGGCGTCACCTCTTCGGTGATCTTGCCGTAGGCATTGAGCTGACCGATCTTGCTCCTCGCGTTCTCGGTGAACCACATGCTGCCGTCAATCCCCAGCGCGATGCCGAGCGGTTTGCTCGAGGCCGACGGGATCGGATACTGGCTCGTGACCGCCGGCGGAAGGGTGGGCGAGGGCGACGCCGTCCCGCTGGTAACCGGGGTCCCGCCGCCGCATGCGGCGAGAAAGGCAACCGCGAGGAATGCGAGCGAAGTCCGCGCCTGTGAGAGCAATCTCTTCTCCTAAAATAGGGATGGATGCGTAGGGGTAGCCCTCCCTTATTGGCAGAGATGCCGCGCTTTCCCTCAGAGCGCGCGCCGGGCAGCCCGCGCGGAGCGGCGTTCTAATCCTAAATAATTAGTTGACAGGCCCGGATACGGCGTGTACCATTCAACTAACGATTTAAGAGTTGGCGGCCTTTGGGCCGGGAAAGGGCGATGGGATGGCCAGAAGACGCACGGCGACGCTTACGGAGGCGGAGCTGCGCCTTATGGACGTGCTGTGGGACCGCCAAGCCGCTACGGTTGCCGAGATCGCCGCGGCGCTGCCGGCACCGCCGATCGCCTACAACAGCGTGCTCACGACCATGCGAATTCTCGAACGCAAGGGATATGTGGCGCACGTCGAGGCGGGCCGGGCCTACGTCTATCGCCCGCTGGTCGCGCGAGAAGATGCCGCCGCAAAAGCCGTCGGCCATCTGCTCTCGCGCTTTTTCGACAACAACGCCGGTACGCTGGCCCTGCGCCTGATCGAAAACGAGCGTCCGTCCAGCGAAGAGCTCGTCCGTCTGAAGAGCCTCATCGAACAGTACGAGGAGGGCAACGCATGACCGCGCTCCCGCAAGCATTCGTCACGGCCGCTTCGGCGCTGGCAGCGACCGTTCTCAACGCGCTCTGGGAAGACGCGTTGCTCGTTCTCTGCGTTTGGCTGTTGCTCCGGGCGTGGCCCGGGCTCAATGCAGCGACGCGCTACGCGGTTTGGAGCGCTACGCTCATCGCCGCATTCGCGCTGCCCGTCGGCACGACGCTCTGGTTTTTCAGCGCGCCCGCGCCGCCGACGGTCTCCGCACGAGAGCCTCTCCCCGCGCGGGGCATCGTCGCTTCCACCAGGTTTTCACCGAAGGCGGGCGCACGTGTCGAGGCGCAGCCCGCGGTCGCGCCACCGCGTTTTCCCGATCGTCCGCGCGTCACCTTACCCGGATCGCTCGTAGCGTTCGTGGTCCTCGCCTGGTTCTTGTTGGCCGGATACGCGCTCGCGCGCTTGGCAGTCGGTTTGGCTCGTCTCGAACAGCTCAAACGCGATGCGCTTCCTCTGCCGGTCGAGTATCGCGACGCGATGCCCAAGTGGCTCGCCGCCAGCAAAGGCTCGCGCGACGTCCGGCTCTGCGTTAGCGACGAAACCGACGTGCCGATCGCCGTTGGCCTCTTCGATGCGATGGTGCTCGTCCCGCGCTCGCTCCTCGAGCGGCTCTCCGAGGGAGAAGTGGATCAGATCTGCTTGCACGAGCTCGCGCACTTGCGGCGCGCAGACGATTGGACGAACGGGCTGCAGCGCGTCATCGCAGCGCTCCTGGGTTGGAACCCGGCGGTGCAGTTTGCCTGCCGGCAGCTCGACCTCGAGCGCGAAGTTGCCTGCGACGACTGGGTGCTCTCGTTCGCCGGAACCGTGCGCACCTATGCGCTCTGCCTCACGAAGATGGCGGAAACGGCCGCGTGGCCGCACGATCCGATTCCGGCGCCCGGCGTCTTCTCGACGCGCAAACACATTTCGCTGCGTATCGAGCGTCTGCTCGGCGCCGGCCGCAACGCGGGCACCGCGCTCGCGCCCGCACCGGCCGTGGTGGCGGTCGCCGCCGTGCTTGCGGTCGGGTTGGTCGTCGCCGCCTTGGCGCCGTCGGTAGCCGCGCCGATCGCCGTTTCGCCGGTCGTACCGGTCGCCGCGCTCTCGGCCGTGCCGAACGTCGCACCGGCGACGCCGCGTCCGGCACTCGCAAAACCGCGCCCGGCCGCCGCCACGCAGCCGGCCAGTGCGCCCGTTGGCCGCGCGAAGGTCTCCCTTCCGGTCGTCGCGATGGCAGCCGAGGCTACCCTCGCGCCGCGAGCGTTTCCCCAGGCGCCCGCAGCGGCGCGCCTGCCGGTTCGCATCGCCGCGAACGGTCCGTCGTGCGTCGGTTGCGACTACAGCGGCGTCAACTGGGCGGGCCGCGACCTGCGCGGCGCAACGTACGTCGGCGCGGACTTCTCGCGGGCAAACCTCTCCGGTACGAACTTCTCGAACGCGTCCTTCAACGGCGTGGACTTCGCCAAGGCGAATTTGAGCGGGGCTGCGTTCAGGGGCGCCCATCTGACCGGCTGCGACTTCTCCGATGCCAACCTGACCGGGACTGATTTCAAAGGGGCGTGGATGTCCGGATGTCAGTTCAGACGGGCGCGCCTGGGTTCGTCGGAGCTCAAGGACGTACTGGACGGCTGCAAGGGCTGCGATTTCAGCGGCGCCGACCTCGCCGGGCTCGATCTGAGCGGCATTCGCTCCAGCGGCGACGACTTCTCGAAAGCCGACCTGCGCAACGTCAATCTGCGCGGTGCCGTGCTCGTCGGCGTGGATTTCAGCGACGCGCGCCTGGACGGAGCCAACCTGACCGGGGCGACCCTGAACGGATGCGATCTTCGCCGCGTGGATCTTTCGCACGTGGATCTTTCGAAAACGACCCTGATCGGCACCGACCTAACGACCCGCCGAACTCCGCCGTAGCGCGCCCGCAAGCGCGCTAGCGCCGCACGCTCCCGATTCTACAGCCTCGCGAGCGAGGCTTGGTTTCCTGCGCCCTTTTCATCACTCCGAAGCGAGGAACGAAGCATGAAAGAACTCTTGGCACTCGCCCTAGCAGCGCTCACGATGGGGCTTACGCCCGGCATGCCCGGGTCGTGCGTCGGCTGCTCGTTCGCCGGGCGGGACTTACGTAAGGCCGACCTTTCCGGCGTATCGTACGTCGGGTCGGACTTCGCGCACAGCGACCTGAGCGACGCCGACTTTCGGCGCGCATCGCTCGTCGGAGTAGATTTGCGTTCGGCTACGATCGAACGTGCGAACTTCGGCGGGGCCTCGATCGTGGGAGTAGATGCGCGCGATACGCGGGCGGCGGGTGCGAACTTCTCGGGTGCCGACCTCGAAGGGGCGGACTTTGCCCGGGCCGATCTGCAGGGCGCCGTCTTCCGCGATGCTGTGCTGTGCACGCGCGCCTCCGATGCGGACGGCGGGCGCATCAGTTGCGCTGATTTTCGCGACGCCGCCGTCGCCGGAGCAGATCTGCGGGGCGTGCGAATCTGTCGCAACGGCCGGGAGCCGCGATCGTGCGAGGCGGTGAGCGCAGCGATCCTGCGCACGTACGGAAAGTCGAATCTGGAAGGCGCGATTCTTCCGTGACGATGCGCCTCGTGCTGACGCTGCTCGCGGCGCTGCTGACCTGGATACCGGCCTGCGCGCTCGGCGCCGCTCTGCTTGACGTTCCCAAGATCGGCGATCCTCCGCTCGATCCCGCAGCGTCGCCGTCGGCGTGGTCGGGGAGCGCTGCGGCGGATCTTACCTGGAACGCGGTCCGTTCGCAGCCCGCCAGCGAGCCGACGAAGGCCTGGATCGCGACGGACGGGCAGGCGCTCTACGTGCGTTTCGATGCGACGCAGCGCGAGCCGATCGCGGCGGCGCAGCACACGAACGACGTCGGGCAGGGCAACGACGACGAAGTCTGGGTAGACCTCTGGCCGAACGGGACCTCGGGATACTTCTACCAATTCTACGCGACGCCGATCGGGACGCACTATGAATTCTCGTCGGAGAACACCGCGTACTCGCCCGAGTGGGAGACGCGCGGGGCCGTCCGCGCCGACGGCTACACGGTCACGATGAAAATCCCGCTGGACGTCTTGCGAAACGCACACGGCGGGACCTGGCGGGCGCAGTTCGTCCGGTACGTGCACGCGACCGGAGAGCAGCAGGTCTGGTCGTACGACCGCGTGCAGATGCAGCCGGATTCGTACGGCAACGCCGACTACGCCCACGCGGGAAACATCTCGATGCCGCAGCTCGAAGGGTCTGCATGCATCTCGGCCCAAGCCGCGAGCGGCGCTCTACGCCCTAGGCGAGGCCGCTAGCAAGAGCATCGGCGGATCTACCTCGCGCGTCGGCGCGGACCTCTCGATTCCCGTCACGCCCACGGCGTCGTTCTACTCGACGTTCCATCCGGACTATTCGAACGTCGAGCTCGACCAGCAGTCCATCGCACCGACCGTCTACCAGCGCTACTACAGTGAGGTCCGGCCGTTCTTCACCCAGGCTGCGAACTTCTACAACAACTTTAACTGCGATGCGTGCCCGATGGTGCAGTCGCTGTATACGCCGGCGATCCCGACGCCGCGGGAAGGATACGCGCTGGAAGGCAAGCAGGGTCCGATCGGGTTCGCGACGTTCGATTCGATTGGCGACTCGCGCAACGACTTCGCGTTCTCGAGCGACTACACGTCGCCGGATACGCGTTGGGGCGCGAGTCTCCAACGCGTTGCGGTGGACGAACCCGGCTTGCGGGACGATACGACGGAGACCGGCCTCACGTACTCCGACCTCCAGCACGTAAGCGCGTACTTCAACTATGGGAACGACGCCGGAACGAACGTAGCCGACGGCAGCCAGGCTCAGTACTACGACGTCGGCGGGGGATGGGCGAATCAGACGTTCGGGTTTTTCGGTGCTATTCGGAAAGTCGGAGACTACTACGACCCGGTAGACGGATTCGTCTCGCATCCCGGCATCGCCGGTTACGCGCTCTACGGTGCAAAGATCTGGGACTTTAGCCCCCACAGCTCTGTGGAGTCCGTGGGCGTCGCTGGTTTTCTGGACCGCTATCAAGGACCAACGCAAGGTATCGCGCAGAGCGATAACTCCCTTTCGCTGGATTTCCTGACGAAGAGCGCGCTAGACCTGCAGCTATTCTCGGGATCGAACTACTGGCGCTTTGACGACGTGCTGACGCCGATCTCGCAGAACGCGGGCTTTTCGTTCACGTACCACAGCGGGCTGCAGACCAACAACCCCGGTCAGTTCCCGTACCACGGCACCTCCTCGACGCCTACCACGATTTCGTACAACACCGGGCGTTACGGTGAGGGACGGCTCGACACGTGGTTTCGCTCGACTACAATACGCGTCGGTAACCACGGCGCGCTGACCCTCGCGCTGGACGACACGGCTCAGTGGATGCCTGCTCCGCTGCAGTCCAACGTCCAGTGGTTCGAGAGCCTGAGCTACAGCTACCAGATAGATCGGAACTCGTCGTTCGCCATCGGCCTGAGGCGGGTCGTCGGAGAGCCGCCGGAACCCAACGGCGGCGGCAACTGCGTGGGGACGTGCTCGAACGTGTCCATCGCGTACCATCTGCGACTGCGCCGCAGTGAGATCTATCTGGCCTACGGCAATCCGAACGCGCTGGTCACGGTTCCGCAGGCGATCTTCAAGTTGATCTTTTACGCCGGGGCCGAGAAGGGGACGTGAGCGCGAGGCGCACCGCCCCGGACCAGCGAATCTGGCGCGGCATGAACGCCACCATTCGCGCGATTTTCCTCACCGCAGCCCTGGCCATCGCGATGCCGCTGGCCGTTTCGGCGCGGCCGGTCGCTCCGGAAGACCTGTTCAAGCTTACGTTCCTGAGCGGCGCGGGGATCTCGCCGGACGGAACTCACGTTCTCGTCGAGGCGTCGCGGATGAACGGGCCCAAGAACTCGTACGACCGTACGATAGAACTGGTTGACGTCGCCACGGGGACGCTCGCTCACGACGTGACCAAGCGCACCGGCGACGCAGACTATGCCTGGATGCCGGACGGCCGGAGCTTCGTATTCGTCCGCACCATGCCCAAGCAGAAGCCGCAACTCTACCGGTACACGCTGGGCACGGGCGGCGTCGCGCAGCTGACGCACGTGAAGGACGGCGTATCCTCCCCGGTCGTCTCTCACGACGGCAAGACGATCGCGCTGACGGTGACGCAGAGCGATCCGCCTCACGCCGCATACGTAGATTTTGCCAAGGCCGGATTCGCACCGAAGGACGACGAGAAGAAGAGCGACATCAACGTCATCAATCAGCTCTTCTTCGAGACGAACGGCCAGGGCTACACGTATCGCGACCACGAGCACATCTGGACGGTGCGTGCCGATGGCTCGAATCCGGTAGCACTTACGTCGGGACAGTACTCGGAGAACTTCGACGGATGGTCGCCCGACGACAAGACGATCCTCTTCGATTCGCTGCGCTACGAGTCGGTAGACAGCGGACCGAACGACGTGTACACGATGCCTGCAGCGGGCGGCCCCATGCAGAAAGTGGCCTCGATTCTGCCCGCCAACTATGGGATGTTCTTCGGGAACGACGGCCGTCAAATCTACTTTCTCAGCGGCGACGTCAAAGATGCCGCCGCTACGCCGGCGCTCGTCGCGGCACTCGACGACGGCTCGCAGCGACGCGTAGTCGTTGCGGGGAACACCACCTCCTGGGGCGACACGCTGTTAGCAGATATGAAGGAGGGCGGGGGATTCTGCGCTGCGCCGCTGCCCTCGAAGGAAGAGGCGCTGCTGAACGTGGACGGCCCGGGCTACTCGAACCTGCGCCGCCTGGATCTAGCGAGCGGAACGTTTACCGACGTAACGCCGCCGAAAGGCGAAGCGTGGTCGTGCAGCGTCACCGCCGACGGGCGCCGCACCGCCTACCTGTACAGCGACTTCACGCATCCGGCGGACGTCTACGTGGCGGATGTTGGGGGCGGCGCGCCCAAGCGGCTGACGAACGTCAACGGCGAGTACCTCGCATCGGTGAGCCTCTCGACGCCGCAGGAGTTTTCGGTCAAGGATCCGTCCGGCTTTACCGTGCAGGCCTGGTTCATGCCGGCGGTAGCCGGGAACGAGACCAAGCACCCGACGCTGCTCGACATTCACGGAGGCCCTGAGACGCAGTTCGGCGACTCGTTCTTCTTCGAATTCCAACTCTATACGTCCATGGGCTACAACGTGGTCTTTTCCGACCCGGCAGGCAGTACCGGACACGGGTACGCGTTCGAGGAGGCGCTCGAGAACAACTACGGAGAAGCCATGTTCGCGGACGTGCAGGCGGTGATGGATGCCGCCGTGGCGCGCCCGGACGTTGACGCGACGAGGATGGCCGTGCTGGGCGGATCGTACGGCGGGTATGCGACGCTCTGGGTGATCGCGCACACCGATCGCTACAAGACCGCGATCGCCGAGCGCGCGGTGAGCAATCTGCAGAGCGAGAATCTGGCCGCCGATTTCGCCGGGAAAAACGGTTTGGGAGGGGGCTACTACACGTGGGGGCCGCCTTGGGATCCGGCGAGCACCGCCTACGCGAAGTTTTCGCCGCTGACGTACGTCGAGGGCGTGCACACGCCGGTGATGATCCTCCATGCAGAGGAGGATACGCGCGCGCCGATAGACCAGACGCTCCAGGAGTACACGTCGTTGAAGATACTCGGCCGCACGGTCGAGTACGTAGCCGTTCCCGATGAGAACCACGATCTCTCGCGGACCGGGGCGCCGATTCATCGCGTCGAGCGCCTGCATCTCATCCTCGACTGGTTAAGCAAGTACATCTGAGCGAGCGAGGGCGTCACAGGCAGAGGCGCCCGGGCGTCTTAGGCGTAAGGGGATCTCTAGAATGTTGCGCGCTCTCTTCGCGGTGACGGCGATAACGGTCGCGATCGTTCCCGCTTTCGGCGCCGGCGGCGCGGCGACCGCGGCAACGCCGCAGCCTACCGCAACGCAGCCTCCGCAGATCTACCGCGTTCTCACGCGGCCGCTATGCGGGCAGCTCCACCAGCGCATCGCGCCGGCCATCGGGATGATGCTGCAGAACGACGTCACCGTCAAGAAGAGCCCCGCACTGTTCAAGCAGTACAACACCGCCGCACTCTACGGAGCCGACAGCGGAGGGGCGGGGCAGAACGGTCCCGTCGCGGGCGATCCGGGCTCGGGCACCTCGAACATGGCGCAGAACATGGCGCTGCTGGGGCTGGAAAACCTGATCCGTCCGGTCGCGAACAACATCATCGCGATTCAGACCACGCTGGATTCACCGGAGCTCACGAACTCGACCGGCAATCCGGAGGACGATCGTCGCCTGCAAGAGATTCGCTCGAAACTGCTCAAAGCGCTCGCCGCGCAGAGCGCCTCGCTGGACATCATCAGCGGGTTCGTGGATACACAGCAGATGGCCGACCTTCAGCACTCCGACGAAGGGTACATCAGCTCGATCAACAAGCCCGATACCGCAAACTCGGGTCTGGCGACCGCGACCCCGAATCCTCTCAGCTATAACCCCGGCTATGCCGGCTTGCCGCCGAACCCCTACCAGATAGACCTCGCCACGGTTCCGGGGCTCACCCTCGGATACAATCCCGTGACGAGGCTGGTGGACGCTCTGCACTGGACCATGGACGAAACGGCCGCGCGCGAGAACGAGGCGGCGCAGGACGTGATGCGCAGCGCCGCGCTCTGCGGCGCCGCCGCGACGCCGGCGCCCTAGCCGTGGCCGGATGGGAGGGTTTAGACCCCCACGGCGCCGGATAAGGAGCGGGTATGAAAAAGCAAGCGTTTCTTAGCGACGTGACCGAACTGCGCCGGCGTGCGCGAGCCAATATCAATCGAGGCGCCGTCACCGCCGGGTATCAGCTCGACACCAAGCAAGTTTGCGACGTCCTCAATCAGGCGCTGGCCACCGAGATCGTCTGCGTCCTGCGTTACAAGCGGCATTACTTCATGGCGAGGGGTCTGAACAAGGACGCCGTGGCGGCCGAGTTTCTGCAGCACGCAGCCGACGAGCAAGGCCATGCCGACCGAATCGCCGAGCGCATCACGCAGCTTGGCGGAGCCCCCGACTTCAACCCGGAGGGCTTGGCGACACGCAGCCATTCGGAGTACAAGCCGGGTCGCACCCTTACCGAGATGATCAAGGAAGATCTCATCGCCGAACGGATCGCCGTAGAGTCCTACTCCGAAATCGTCCGTTTTCTCGGAGAAAAGGATCCGACGTCGCGCCGGATGATGGAAGATCTGCTGGCAAAAGAAGAGGAGCATGCAAACGATATGCAAGACCTCCTGACCAAGGTTTCCTAGATGAACGACGTCGTCGAAGCCTTGCGTCTGCCATCTCCCGCGCCGCGACCGCAGTCGCTCGCCTTCGACGGCGAGAAACTCTGGATGGGTTCGATCGAGACCAGCCGGATCTACGCGATCGATCCGTTCCAGTGGACCATCATAGAAGAAGATCGAGCGCCGGGCAAACCGTGGGGCATCGCGGTCGTCGGGGACGAGTTACGCGTGATTTGCGGTGAAGGCGACGACGACGACCGCATCATCCGGCGGTTCGTGCCGGGTCACGGGTTTAAGGCGCAGTGGGCGATCGCTTGCCCCGACGATACCGGATCGCAGCTCGGGTACGACGGCGTCCGGCTCTACGTAAGCCAGTGGTACAATCGGTGCATACTCGGCATAGATGAAAGCGGCAACGTCGTCCGTCGCATAGACGTACCGCGCGGGATCTGCGGACAGTGCTACGTGGACGGCAGCTTCTACCTCGTCACGACCGACGACGAGGAATCGAACGACTACTTCCTCACGAAGGTCGCGCACGGCGAATCGCACGCCGTCGAAGATCTTGCGCGCATTCCGTTCGCGGCGCGCGCGCTAGCCTTCGACGGAACCCGCTTCTGGACGAACCACCGCGAGGCAAACGAGATCGTCGCCTTCGCTGGTTAGAACGGTAGGCTCGGGTCCGCGCAGAGCGTCAGCGGATCGGCGCGGTGCGCTTCACCCTGATAGTAGGCGGCCGCTGCGATCATCGCGGCGTTGTCCGTGCAGTACTTCGGCGGCGGGATGAACGCGCGCACGCCGGCGCCCTCGCTCCACCCGCGCACTGCCGATTGCAGAGCGGAGTTGGCAGCGACCCCGCCCGAGAGCGCGACGGCAGCGTACGTGCCGCGCTCGAATCCCGCCTTGAGCCTGGCCATGAGCACGTCTACGACCGCCGCCTGAAAGGATGCGGCAACGTCTTTGGGGGCGGCCCCCCGTCCGGCCGACGATTCGAGGAAGTAGCGAACCGAGGTCTTGAGCCCGGAAAAAGAGAGATCGAGCGAATCGCCCGCGGGGCGATGGCGCGGGAAGGCGTGCGCGCGCGGGTTGCCGGAGCGCGCCAGCCGGTCGAGTTCCGGGCCGCCGGGGTAGGGCATGCCGAGCAGGCGCGCGGTCTTGTCGAAGGCCTCGCCGGCCGCGTCGTCGTGCGTGCGGCCGAGCACCTGCATCCGCGTGGCCGATTGCACCGCGACGATCTGGGAGTGGCCGCCGGAAACGAGCAGCGTCAAGAACGGATAGGGCGGCGGCTCGGGCCGCTCGAGGAAGGGCGCGAAGACGTGCCCGTGCAGGTGGTTGACGGCATAGAGCGGCTTGCCCAGGGCAAAGGCAAGCGCCTTTGCCCCCGCGACCCCGACGACGAGGCTGCCTATGAGGCCGGGCCCGGCGGTTACCGCGATGCCGTCGAGGTTGGCGAAGGTCGTGCCCGCGCGGTCGAGCGCGTCTTCGACCGCCGCAGACAGCAGTGCGGTGTGGCGGCGGCTGGCGATCTCGGGCACGATACCGCCGTAGCGCGCGTGGAACTCGTCCTGGTTCGTCGCGACGCTCGAGAGCACGCGGCGCCCGTCCGCGACGACGGCCGCGGCGGTATCGTCGCAAGAGGTCTCGATCCCGAGCAGAAGCATCGCGGCCTGAGTTGGCCCGCGCACGAGAGCGCGCCTCCCGGGGGCCGCGGCAGCCGGGGTGCGTTGGCCTTGTCCCGCCTGCGGCGCCGTGATATACTCTCAGACTGTGCCCCGGCCAGCGGCAACGGTGGGAGCCCTTGCGTGACGACGCGAGAAGCGAACTCCCTGCGTAAGCGGCGGCCACGTCCTTCGGCCGCAACCCTGCGGGTTGCGCTCGGGACGACAAGAATCGGGCACTTTTCGAGGAAACCGGTCCTTTGAATCTGATCGACGTCAACAACTTCGACGCAATGCGCATCGGCCTCGCGTCGCCCGAGCAAATACGCGCTTGGTCGTTCGGCGAGGTCAAGAAACCCGAGACGATCAACTACCGCACGCTCAAGCCCGAGCGCGACGGTCTCTTCTGCGAGAAGATCTTCGGGCCGACCAAAGACTGGGAGTGCCACTGCGGCAAGTACAAGCGAATCCGCTTCAAGGGCATGATTTGCGACCGTTGCGGCGTCGAGATCACCCGCGCGAAAGTGCGGCGCGAGCGGATGGGCCACATCGAGTTGGCGACGCCGGTCAGCCACATCTGGTACCTCAAAGGCGTGCCCAGCCGTATCGGCATCCTGCTCGATATGTCGCCCCGGCAGCTGGAGAAGGTCATCTACTTCGCCGCCTACGTCGTCATAGATGCCGGCGATACGACCCTCACCAAACGCGAGGTGCTCTCCGAGCAGAAATACCGCGAAGCGCGCGATAAGTTCGGAAACCGCTTCAAAGCCGGCATGGGAGCCGAAGCAATCCGCGAGCTCCTGCGCGATCTGAACCTTCGCAAGATCCAAGAAGACCTCCGTAAGGAGTTCAAGGAAACGAGCGGCCAGAAGCGCCTCAAGGCGATCAAACGGCTGGAAGTCGTCGAGGCCTTCCTCGCCAGCGGCAACCGTCCCGAGTGGATGGTGCTGGCCGCGGTCCCGGTCATCGCACCCGAGCTTCGCCCGATGGTACAGCTCGACGGCGGCCGTTTCGCGACCTCGGACCTCAACGATCTCTATCGGCGCGTCATCAACCGCAACAACCGCCTCAAGCGCCTGCTGGAGCTCAACGCTCCCGAGATCATCATCAAGAACGAAAAGCGAATGCTGCAAGAGGCGGTAGACGCGCTCATTGACAACGGCCGCCGCGGCCGTCCCGTCACCGGCCCGAACAATCGTCCGCTCAAGTCGCTTTCCGACATCCTCAAGGGAAAGCAGGGTCGCTTCCGTCAGAACCTGCTCGGCAAGCGCGTGGACTATTCGGGACGCTCGGTGATCGTCGTCGGTCCGACGCTCAAGCTGCACCAATGCGGCTTGCCCAAAGAGATGGCGCTCGAGCTCTTCAAGCCCTTCGTGATGAAGAAGCTGGTGGACCGCGGTCTCGCGCACAACATCAAGAGCGCCAAGCGCATGGTGGAGCGCGTTCGTCCGGAGGTTTGGGACGTGCTCGAAGAGGTCATCAAGGAGCACCCCGTTCTCCTGAACCGCGCCCCCACGCTGCATCGTCTGGGCATACAGGCGTTCGAGCCGGTCCTCGTCGAGGGCAAGGCCATCCACCTGCACCCGCTCGTCTGCACCCCGTACAACGCGGACTTCGACGGCGACCAAATGGCCGTCCATCTGCCGCTCTCGGCGGGTGCGCAGGCCGAAGCGCGCATCCTGATGCTCTCTTCGAACAACATCCTGCTGCCGGCATACGGCAACCCGGTCTCCATTCCGACTCAGGACATGGTTCTCGGGCTGTACTACCTTACGTTCCAGCGCGACGAATATGCGGGTCCGGCTAAGGCGGCGATAACCGAAGACTTCGATCGATTCGAACGTCCGGCCAACGCCAACGCGCCCAACGCCGATATGGCCGGCGCCATCCCGACCTTCTACGATCCCAAGGAAGCGGTAATGGCGTACGAGACCAAGCAAGTCGGGCTTCAGGAGTGGGTCTACGTTCGCTGGAAGGGCGAGCTCATTCGCACCACGGTCGGACGCGTGATCTTCAACCTCGCGTTTCCCGAGCGCTGGAATCACGAATACGTCAATCGCATCATCGACAAAGGCCATCTCCGAAAGACGATCACCGACTGCTACCGCCGCTACGGGAACGCCGAGACCGCGCGCTTCCTCGACGCCGTCAAGGATCTCGGGTTCCACTACGCGACCCTCTCGGGCACGACCGTCTCGATCAGCGACGTGGTCGTTCCGCAGAAGAAGTACGAGATCGTGGCCGACGCGCAAGGCGAGGTAGACGAGCTGCATCGGCTCTACGAGCAAGGCTTCATCTCGGAGGACGAGCAGTACAATAAGACCATCGACATCTGGTCGAAGGCCTCGGACGACGTCACCGGCGCCATGCAAGCCGCGCAGAATCCGCTCAACCCGGTCTTCATGATGGCGACCTCCGGCGCGCGCGGTTCGATCGCGCAGGTCAAGCAGCTCGGCGGCATGCGCGGGCTCATGTCCGACCCGTCGGGCCGCATCTTGGAGATCCCGGTCAAGGCTTCGCTTAAGGAAGGCTTGACGGTTCTCGAGTACTTCATCTCCACGCACGGCGCCCGAAAGGGTCTGGCCGATACGGCGCTGCGCACGGCCGACTCCGGCTACCTCACGCGCCGTCTAGTGGACGTCGCGCAAGACGTCATCGTGCGTGAGGAGGACTGCGGCACGAGCAACGGCATCGTCGTGAGCGATATTCGCGCCGGCAAGGAGATCATCGAGCCGCTGGCCGACCGCATCGTCGGGCGGCGCGCGGCCGACGAGATCCGCAGCGATCCCAAGCGGCCGACCACGACGATCGTCGCCCGCAACGACGAAATCGACGAGGAGAAGGCCAAAGCGCTCATCGAGGCGGGCATCGCCGAGGTGAAAATTCGTTCCGTCCTCACGTGCCAGTCGAAGTACGGCGTCTGTTCGCTTTGTTACGGGCGCGATCTCGCGGCCGGCAATCGGGCGGACATCGGAACGGCGGTCGGCATCATCGCGGCGCAGTCCATCGGCGAGCCCGGCACGCAGCTGACCCTGCGTACCTTCCACACCGGAGGCGTCGCGACCGAGGATATCATCACCGGCCTGCCGCGCGTCGAGGAGATCTTCGAGGCGCGTAAGCCCAAGGGGCAAGCGACGATCACGGAGGTCGCCGGCACGGTGCGATTCGGAGACGAGCGGAACAAGCGAATCGTCTTCGTGACCGACGCACACGGCGAGGAGCACGAGTACGACATCCCGGCCGGTACGCACCTGATGGTGCACGAAGGCGATACGGTCGAACCGGGCGATCAGCTCAACGAAGGCTCGCTCAATCCGCACGACATCCTGCGCATCAAAGGTGAGACCGCTCTGCAGAACTACTTGGTTCAGGAAGTGCAGAAAGTCTACCGTTCGCAGGGCGTAGACATCAACGACAAGCACATCGAAGTCATCGTGCGCTCGATGTTGCGCAAGGTAAAGATCGTCGAAGGCGGCGATACGCAGCTGCTCCCCGGCCAGCTCATCGAGGCCGCGCAGTTCCACGAAGCCAACGAGCGGATCAAGGCGGCCGGCTCGGAGCAGGCAACCGCAAACCCGGTGCTGCTCGGCGTCACGAAGGCGTCGCTGGCTACGGAATCGTTCCTATCGGCAGCGAGCTTCCAGGAGACGACGCGAGTGCTGACCGACGCTGCCATCAAGGGCAAGTACGACCCGCTGCTCGGCTTGAAAGAAAACGTCATCATCGGCAAGCTCATTCCCGCGGGAACGGGCATGTCGCGGTACCGTAACGTCGAGATCCACCCCCGAGGACAGGACGTTGACGACGAAGGCCGTCCGCGCCACGAGTACGAGATTCCGTACGCGATGACCGCAGACGACGCGGCGCTGGCAGAGGTTATGGGCGGAAACGGGGACGGCATGAGCCGCCTGGTGAGCGCTTACGAAAGAAGCCGCGAGCCGCTTACCGTGCAGTACGAGGGCGATTACGAAGACAACCTCAGTCCGCACGCGGTACCGAAGAAGACGCAGTACGACCGGCTCAAGGGGATCAACCCGGAAGACTTGTAGGCGCCTTGCTCGCCAGCGAGACGACGAAGAGAACGGCGACGTTGGCGGCAAGGCCTACCAGACCCGGATTTATTCCGAGCGGGGAGACGTTGGCGGCGGCTAAGGGGATCGCCACGGCGATGCCGGCGGCGACCCCCGCTCCCACGCCCCACGCGTTCGCGCGCGGCCAGAGAAAGGCTGCCGCGACGCCGGGGAAACACTGAGCCGTGCCGTTGTAGTACAGCAGGAGCAGCTCTACCACGGTCCGTCGCGCCGCCAGCCAGACGCCCAGTGCCAACAGGGCTACGACGATCACGAGCACGCGCGTCATGGCCGTGCGAGCCGCATCGCTGGTAGCGATGCCGAACGCGTCGCCGGCGACGTTCTTCGTGATCGCGCTCGCAGCAGCCAGCAGCAGGGCCGAGGCTGGAACGAGCGCCGCGAGCGCGCCGGCCGCGCAGATAATTCCGAGCGCCCACGAGGGATAGTACTGCTGGACGACCAGCAGGAAGGACCGATCCACCTCGGTGCCTTTCAACCCCGGAACGATCAGCGCAGCCGAAAGCCCCGCAAAGAGCATCAGTGCGAGAAGCCCTTGGTAGAAGGGAAGGAGCATCGCGTTGCGGCGCAGTGTGTCGTCGCTTCGCGCGCTGTAGATCGCGCTGAAAGAGGTCGGCCCCACGAAGAAGCCGACGGCCGAGAGGACGACGGACGAGACGAACCAGACGGTCCCGTGCGGAGCGTTTCCAAGCGGGATCGCGAGCATCTGCGGATGCGTCCGCAGCAGGCGGTCGAACAACGCGCCGAACGAGCCGAAGAAGCGCAAGGGAATTGCGATGCCGGCAAATCCGACCGCTCCTAACACCAGCACGTCTTTGACGACGCTCGCCCACGCGGTGCCGCGCAGGCCGGCGCTGAAGACGAAGAGCGCGAGCACGAGAAAGGCGATGCAGACCGATACCGTCGCGTCGTAGGTTTCGTATCCGGCCACGCGCAGAAGGATCTGTAGCCCGCTTAGTTGGAGCGCGACGTACGGCACGATCGTGCAAAAATGGAGAATCGCGATTCCCACGCCCAGCGCTCTGCTGCCGTAGCGCGTTTCGAAGAAGTCGGCTCCGGTCAGGAGATTGAAATCCTTACCAATTCGCCAGACGGCCGGCGCCAGAAAATACGCGAGGACGTAGGCGCACGCGCCGTAGGCCACCGCGTACAGGGCCGGTGCCCCCGACGAGTACGCGAGTCCCGCGATGCCCAAGAACGTGAACGTGGTGTAGATCTCGCCGGCCAGCAGCACCCAGAGAAAGACCGTGCCGAACGAGCGGCCCCCCACGATGTACTCCTGTGGGTCCATCTCGACGTGGCGCGCGCTGCGCAGTGCGAAGGCGATCGTGCCGGAAACGACGACCGCGACGATCGAGAGCGAAACCGCGGGAGCGCTCACCAGCGGCGATCCGTCCGCCCGACGATCCAGACGAAGGCCGGTGTCAGCAGAACCCACCCGACGATCCAGCAGAATAGGAAGGGAAAACCGGCAAAGCGCGGCTCGATCCGGTTCGCCAGCGGAACGGCGGCGGTCAGCGCGAGTATCGGCACGGCCGCGAGAAGCACTCGCCTGATGCGGGTAGCCGAGGGAGGGGTGGGCCGCATTGCGGCGCACTTTCACGCTATGCAGCAGCGTCCTTCGTACGTCGTCCCCCTGATCGTCATCGGCCTCGTGGCCGTGGTGGGATTATTTATCGCCGGTACCTACAACTCGCTCGTCACCCTCGGTCAGGCGGTGGACGCGCAGTGGGGGCAGGTTCAAAACGTCTACCAGCGACGCGCGGACCTGGTGCCGAACTTGGTCGCGACGGTCAAGGGTGCCGCGAACTTCGAATCGAGCACCTATGAGGCGGTCGCGAAGGCCCGGGCCAGCGTCGGCCAGATCTCGCCCGAGGTGGTGCAGAACGCGGTCAACAATCCGCAAGATTTTGCAAAGTACGCAGCCGCGCAGGATTCGCTCGGGAGCGCGCTTTCGCACCTGCTGGCCGTCGTCGAGAACTACCCGCAGTTAAAGGCGACTGAGAACTTTCAGACGCTCCAGTCGCAGCTCGAAGGCACGGAGAACCGAATCGCTTTCGAAAGGCGAAAGTACAACGAAGCCGCGCAGGCCTTCAATACGAAGCGCGACACGTTCCCGACCGTGATGATCGCCGGGATGTTCGGCAGCCGCTTCAACGAAAAGCCGTACTTCCAATCGCAGCCCGGCGCCGAAAAGCCTCCGACCGTGAACTTCAGCCCGTGACGCCCCCGGAGCGTCAGGCCATCGAACGCGCCGTTGCGAACGCGGAAGAGGGGACGACCGGACGGATTGCCGTGCGCGTCATCCCGGACGGCGGTACCGACGCCTTGGTGCGAGCCAAGCGCGAGTTCGAGCAGCTCGGCTTACGCCGGCACCCGCGGGGGAATGCCGCTCTCGTCTTGGTCGCGCCCAGGGCGCGCCGGTTCGCTATCGTCGGGGACCGTGCGCTGCACGAGCGCGTCGGGGACGCCTTCTGGGCCGACGTCGTGGAGCAGAGCCGGCCGTATTTCTCACGCGGTGAGATCGCCCCAGGCATTACCTACGTCGTCGGCCGCCTGGGTGCCGCGCTGCACGAGCACTTTCCCGCGACCGCTGGTGGCCACGTTTCGTGAGGACTTGGAGGCGGATCGCCGTCCTCGCATTGCTCGCGTGCGCGTGGGCGCCGCCGGGGCGTGCTGCGGATTTCAAAATACCGCCCACGCCGGATCATTACGTCACGGATAACGCCGGAGCGCTCTCGGCCGGCGCGCGAACCACGATCGAGAACGAGCTGCAGGCGTACGAGAAGGCCACCGGGCACCAGATCGTCGTCTTCATCGGCCAAACCACGGGCGGCGTTCCGCTTGAAGACTGGACGGGCGATACCGCGCACCAATGGCGTATAGGGCGGCACGGCCACGACGATGGCGCGATTCTGTTTCTCTTCATGCAGGATCATAAGATCCGCATCGAGGTCGGCTACGGCCTCGAAAGCTCTCTGACCGACGCTGCCTCGGCAAACATCATCAGCAACGATATCAGGCCGCGCCTGAAGGCCGGCGACGTGGACGGCGCCGTTTCCAGCGGCATCGCCGCGATGATCAAGACGACCACTCCTTCGTACGCCGGCGTCACGCCGCCGCCGTCGGAAGGCTCCGACCAGGGTAATCTCAGCCCGGCCGTTGCGGTAGTGATTTTCGCAATCTTCGGGCTCTTCATGCTCTTCGTAGCTTTCATCATCGTAATGCGCATCATCGGCAGCATCCGCTACGGGTATCTCGCCTTGCGTGAGGGGCCGAAGAAGGCAAAGGCCGACATGAGCCAATGGCTCTTCTGGAGCAGCGGCGGATTCGGCGGCGGATCTGGTTCTTCCGACGACGGCGGGTTCTCCGGCGGAGATTTCTCGGCTGGTGGAGGCGATTTTGGCGGCGGCGGCGCTTCCGGCAGCTGGTAAGAGGCAACGATAGCGCTCTCTTAGAATTGGCTTCGATGACCCGCACGCTTCACGGCACTGAGAGAAGCGAAGCCGGTGCATCTGCGCCGATCGGTAGACCACGCTTATTCGAACGCTTGCGCAGCTTGACGACGTATCCGGTCGCGCTCTTGATCGCGCCGGCAGGGTACGGTAAATCGGTCGTCCTTCGCCAGTATCTGGATCGGCTACGCGATCCGTACCGGCGCTTCGCCCTGCGCCCCGAGCACGGGAGCCTGCTCGGATTCCTTCGCGGCTTCGCCGAGGCGCTTAACGAGAGCGCCCCGCACGCGATAACGTCTCTTGCGGGGGCGTACGAGCGCACGACGACGTCGCCGAAGCGCGGCACCGACTTGGCGCGCTGGATGCAGGCGCATCTCGAAGACTTCGAGGGCGTGATCGCAATCGACGATCTGCACCTCGCCGACGCCGACCCCGAGATCGCGCGCTTCCTGAGCGCCCTCATCGAGCGAACCAAGGGGCGAATTCGTTGGATCGTCGCTTCGCGATCGAGGGCCGGGCTGCCGGTCGGCACTTGGCTGGCCTACGGTGACGCCGACCTGCCCCTCGACGAGCGCGAGCTGCGCTTTACACTGGATGAGGCGCGGGAGACCGCGGTGACGCTCGGCTTGGCTTTCGGAGACGACGAGCTGAGCGACCTGCTGGCTTTGACGGAGGGCTGGCCGGCCGCGATGAGTTTCGCGTTACGTACGTCCACTCGGTCTTCCGATCTGCGCAACGTGTCCGCTCTGACACGCGAGATGATCTACCGCTTTCTCGCAGAGCAGGTTTACTCCGAGCTCGATGAGGACGAACGTGCACTCCTTGAGGTGGCGATCGCGCTTCCGGCCCTGGACGTGCCCCTGCTCGAACGAGCCGGCTTCGACCGTGCTTTGCCGATGGTCGAGCGGCTCGCGTCACGCACGGCGTTCATCTACGAGGAGTCGCCGGGGGTTTACCAGTGCCACGACCTGTTCCGAGAGTTCTTGCGCCACCAGAGCGCACTTGGCGGCAAACACGCAATGCAGGACGTTCACGAGCGCGCGGCTCGAGCGCTGGAATCCGGCGGCGATGCGGAACACGCGATCGCCTCGTACGCAAAGGCCGGCGCGACCGACGACGTCGTGCGACTGCTCGAACTGCATGGCTTTGACTTGCTGGAGCGAGCCCGGGGCGACGTGGTGGCCGGCGCAATCGAGGTTTTGCCGGAAACTACCCGTCGCGACAACGCGACCATACTGGCGCTCCGAGGAGTGCTTCAAGCCATCGCGGGCAGATTCGTGCGCGCCGAATCGCTTCTTCGCCGATCTCTAAGCCGAGCTGGATCGGATCGGAATTTGATCGCGATAACGAGTCTGCGCCTCGCCTCCCTGGTGGGGAACAGAGGCAGCGACGTGAGCGACTTGCTCGCCCCCGTTGCTGAAGACCGCGCCCAAGGCGCCACGTATCGCGCCGAAGCGCTGTCCCTTATAGCAGCGAGGCACGCCATCGCTGGTGAATCTGAGCTTGCGGAGTCGATGTTGCGCCAGGCTGAAGCGCTTCTTCCGGCTGTGGATGCGGATGCGACCTTGGCAAAGATATTCCACCACCTCGGTATAGTCAGCAGGCGCGTGGGCGATGTGAACAAGGCCTTTGAGAGGCTGATTGCGTCAAGCCAGCTAGCGACAGAGCATCACCTGTATGGCTTGGCGAGCCGTGCCTACGCGGTTCTCTCCAATCTTTCGTTACACGAGATGGATGATGTGGCAGCCCAATTGGCCTACGCGGAGCTAGCCGCCGAGTCGGCGAGCAAAGATGGGGACGCCTTTTCCGCGCAAACTGCGTTGCTCCAACTCTTAAGCGCGCATATGCGCAGAGGCGATATAGAGAAAAGCATCGCCGCAGAGCGGCAACTCACGAGCATGCCAACTGACGAAACGGCAGTTCTGTACGTCAGGCTTTTTCGTTCCGTCCGCCTTGCTTGGGAAGGAAGGTTTGGTGAGGCGCATCGCTTGATGGCATCGTGCTGGCGACAGATGCATCACGACTTCGATAGGGTAGCGTGCGGCTCGCAGTACGCTCTATTTCTAGCATTGGAAGGTCTGAGAGAGAGTGCAATTGAAACGGTGAACGAGGTCGTCGACAGCGCTAATCGTTTGGAAGTCCGAGGTCTATTCCCGCAGCGCTCTTTAACCATGAGCAAGGCCTTGTGTTCGTTCGCCGAGATGGCCAACGGACGGCACACCCAGGCGGAGCGGATTCTGCGCCGCCTTAAGGGGACGGACGAGATTAGCCGCCTTATCACTGAGATCGCGACGAACGAGTTATGGGATCTGCGTCACGCCATTGAGGATGTCTCTGACCGGGTGCGGCGTGGGATCGAAGAGCTGTCTTCAATAGGTTATCGGGATATGTCCCGGACGCTAACGGCGGTATGCGTGACGCTAAGGGATCGAGCCGCTACGGCACGGAGCATCGGCGAACTGACCGTCTCTGAGCAAGCGGTACTTCGAATGCTGGCTGAGGGCATGCTGCCTAAGGAGATTGCGGACCAGACAACCAGGAGCGTCAACACTGTCCGCGTTCACATCGCCAATGCGATAGGAAAGCTGAACTGCCGGGGTCGATCACAGGCAATCGAGGTTGCTCGAAGGAGAGGCATTATCTAGGCGGCCAGGAGTCCACGCGGCCACGTGAGTGGAAATTTGGGCACTGTTGTTTCTATCGGCACATGCGACCACAAAGGAGAACAGTATGCTAAGTCTCGTTATCGCTCTGATCGTTGCCCTGGCGGTGACGCCGCCGGATCCGTTCTAGCTTCGCCGAGCAAGGCGACCTTTCAAAGCTGTGGCGTGCGGCTCGCGTGCGCCACACAGGTGGCACTCGTCCATGCCAATATCGGGGCATGGACGAGTACTTTATTGGGGCTGGAGCGATCCTGACGGCGGGGCGGGAGGCATCCATCTCGGATGCTACGATCCACGCGCGGACGACCCGCCAACTCGCGCGCGAGGTCGAGGCGGCGGTCTTCGACTTCGAATCAGGCCCGGGGGGTGATTTATCGCGGATCGTTCTGGCTGTCGCAGGCTGGAGCGTCGAGCAGTTCCGATCCCAGGTCGTAGTTCCGCTGTTGGCTAAGCGCGACTGCTCGCTGGGCGACGTGGTCGCCGCCCTTGCCAAGGCTGTGGGCACGGCTGACGTGCACCTCTTCGCGCGCTGGCTGCCGGACGAGGTCACCCTGGCGGACTTGACGGCCCGCGGGATCGGCATTCTCGTCCATCCCCTCGAGGCAATCGGCCAGGCCGCCCTCGTCAGCGGGCAGCGCCTGGAGCGCTGGACGGCACCGTTCCGCGCCGCCTAGGGCCGGCATTCAGCAGGCTCCAAGGGTGAGACCGGACGATGCAGCGTACAAGTGTACATAATGCCGAACGCCCGCGTCGCGGTCATAGATGACGACCGCATGGTACGGGAGATGCTGGAACTGGGGCTTTCTCGCGAGGGCTACGAGGTGCGCACCGCCACCGACGGTCTGGCCGCTCTCGACCTCGTCAAAGCCTTTGACCCCGAAGTCATCGTCCTGGATATCATGATGCCGAAGATTGACGGCGTCACGCTGCTCCCGCGCCTGCGCGAGATCACCCAGGCGCCGATCCTCATGCTTACCGCCAAGGGCGGTACGGAGGACAAGGTGCGTTCCCTCAGTTCCGGCGCCGACGACTATCTCGTCAAGCCGTTCGTTTTCGAGGAGCTGATCGCGCGGCTGCACGCCAAGCTTCGCAGGCCGCAGCTGATCGAGGAGAACGTCCTGCGCTGGCGCGACATCTCGATCAATCCGGGAACGCATGAAGCTTGGCGCGGCAAAGAGCCGCTCGAGTTTACTCAGCGTGAGTTCGACCTCCTCGAGGTCTTCATGCGCGAGCCGCGCCGAGTGTTCAGCAAGGACCATCTGCTCGAAATCGTCTGGGGTCACGACTTCGAAGGCGGCCCGAATATCGTAGAAACCTACATCTCCTACCTTCGCGCGAAGATCGACCGGCCCGATGATACCGGGTCGTTTATTCGCACGGTGCGCGGGGTCGGATACGGCTTGTCGCAGTAGCCAGACCGCCGCCACGTGAAACTCGCATCGCGTCTCTCGGCGCTCTACGCGCTGCTACTCGGCGTCACGGTGCTGATCGTCATCCTGGCTTCGTCGATCGCGCTGGTGTTCGAGCTTTGGCGCTTCTCGGGCGACGTCATGGTCGCCAAGCACGAAGAGGCGCGAATCCTCGTGGATCAATATCGCCGCGAGGGTATGTCGCTCGAGCAGGCGGCTCCGGAGATCGTCAATGCACTCAGCGGCATCGGGCTGCGCGTAACGGTGTTCGATCTCAAGGGGCGCTATCTCGCCGGCGACAAGACCTTGCGACCGAGGGCGCTCGCCGGCGTCCTCGCGGCCGGCGGCATGCAGCATTTCATTCCGATGTCCATGCGCGGCCCGCAGGAGCTCACCGTGCGCTCTCCGCACGGGCCGGTGCGCGTTTACAGCTCGCACAACCCGTATCCGCCGGTTCCCCCGGACCCTACGCGACTGGAGCCCCTCTCGCTGACCTACGTCGAGGGCGGGTACGTCGGCTTCGAGCCCTCGTTCCCGTTGCTTCTCGTCTCGCTCACGCCGTACTGGCGTATCGTCGTTACGATCGCGGTCGCCGCAATATTCTTATCGTGGCTGATCGGACGCCTGTTCGCGCAGCAGTCGCTCCGTCCGATTAACGAGGTGAGCGACTCCTTGCGGGCCCTCGCCGACGGCGACTACACCCAACGGCGATTCGTCATGGCCGGAGGCGATGAGGTCGCCACGCTTACGGCGTCCTTTAACGACGCCGCCGAGAGCGTCGCGTCGGCCATCGAGGACCGCCGCCGGGCCGAAGAGCGCATGCGTCAGTTCGCGGCCGACGCATCGCACGAACTGCGCACGCCGCTAACCGTCATCGGCGGGTACATTGACGTGCTTCGCCGGGGCGCGATAGAAGAGCCGAGGATCGCGCGCCAAATTCTCTCGACGATGTCGCTGGAGAAAGAGCACATGCGTGGGCTCATCGATCGGCTCATGCGTCTGGCGCGACTGGACTCCGAGGCGCCGCCGTACATCGAGGAGATCAACCTCGCCGATCTACTGAACTCGCAGTGCGAGGCGGCGCGCCGGCTCGACGACCGGCGCCAGATAGATTACAGCGTGGACGGGCTCGAGACGATCCAAGCCGACCGCGGCGAGCTTTCCGAGGCCGTGTGGAACGTGATCGAAAACGCGCTCAAGTACGCGCCGGACGCGCCGATCCACCTGCGGGCCACGCGTAACAACGGTCACTCCACGATTACCGTGCGCGACGAGGGGCCCGGCATGCCCGAATCCGTAAGGGTGCATGCCTTCGAGCGCTTCTACCGGGGCGATCAACGCGGAGAGATAACCGGGAGCGGCCTTGGCCTGGCGATCGCAAAGCGCGTCGTCGAACGGGCGGGCGGCGATATCTCGATAGACAGCGCGCCGGGGCACGGCACGGCTGTCACAATCACAATTTAACCGCTTCACAGCGTCGCTCAAGGATCGCTCGCGCGCGCTCCAGGTATAATCCACTGCAATATGCCGCGTCACGCTGCACGAGCGCTCGCCTTGTTGCTGATGCTCTCCTTCCTTATCCCGTGCACTGCTCTCGCGCAAGACACCGGCGAGATAGACATCGTCGTGGTGGATGCGGCGACGAAGGCACCGATCGGCCTGGCCCGCATTCTGCTCGATGGGCCGATTATCACCTCGGAGTTGACGGCAAGGAACGGCAAGGTCATTTTCACGGACGTGCCCGACGGAATCTACCGCGCGCGCATCGTCAAGGAGGGCTATCAAAGCCTGACCTCCGCTTCGTTCGAAGTGCTGGACGGCCGGCTCGTCACGGTCAACTTCTCGCTGGCAGCTCAGACCGGCGGACTAAAAGTGATCGGCGAAGTCACGGCCAAGGCGTCGGCGACCATTTCGTCTACCAGCATCGACCAGAACTCTCCGCAACGGCGTCTCTCGAGCGACTTGTCGGACGCGCTCAACAAGCTTTCCGGCGTGAGCGTTTCGACGTCCAGCGAGGACTCGGACGCGACGCAGACCGTGTCGCTCGAGGGACAGGACGCCTCGCAGACCCAGCTTACGCTCAACGGTATCCCGCTTAATGCTCCCGGCTCGGCGGGGAACCTCGGCAGCTTTGCGACGGACCTCTTTCAAGGCGCGTCGGTACACATGGGTCCCTCGCTCGGCGGCCTTGCCGGCTCGGTCGGCTTCAGCACGCTCCAGCCGACGCTGAGCTGGGTCACGCAGATGCAGTTGGCCACGGGCAGCTACGGACGCTACAATTACTCTGTAGCCGAAACCGGCTCGGAGGGTAAGCTGGGCCTCGCTGTCCAAACGGTCGATCGCCTCTACCCCAGCCTCATTGACGGCTCGCTCTATCTCGACGCGAGCGGCCTCGACTACGTTCACGACGGCGACAGCAGCGTCTCCGGCAATCTGATCTCGACCCGATACGAGTTCGGCGATTCGAACTCGCTCAGCGGGCTGTTCATGAACTCCACCCGCAACACGAACATCGTCTGCCTTCGCTACAACGGCGATCCGCAAACGACGCTGCCATGCGGATACGGGCCGAATAACACGGACGAAAGCAACGTTCAGCTCTACTCTCTTACCGACAACGCGCTCATCGGTGCGACGCAGGTGCAAGCATCGCTCTACTCGATGGATTCCAGCTCCCTGCTCAACCAGCTCGCGCGCTACGTAAACGCGACCCCGTCGCCGAGCGGGTTCTCTTCGCAGATCCGCTCCAGCGGCTACGTCGTCAACGCGACCCTGCCGGCCAAAGAGCGTCACACGATCTCGTTCCAGGCATACGGAACCTCATCGACGTTCTCGACGACGCCGCTCGTTCCCGAATCGGTGCCCTACTACAACGGCTCCGACCACACGAGCTACTCGGTACTGCAGGGTACCGATACGATCCACTCGAGCGACAAGCTGACGCTGGCTGCTTCCGCCGGTGCGAGCACGGCAACGGGCACGACCGGCGTCTCTTCGATCGCAAGCCTCTCGGCCGCGTGGCGCCCGACCGCGCACGACACATACAGCGCCTCCGCCGCCTACAATGGCGCGTCCGCTACCCAAGGGCGCCTGCAGATCCTCAGCGATCCCGCCTCGCTGCGTTTCGATTGCGAGGGCCGGGCGGTCTTCGGCAGCGCCCCGGGCCAGCAGCCGGAAAACTCTTCGGCGACCTCGGTCCGCGCGAGTTACACGCACGCGTTCTCGGGAGGCAACGTCTCGATGACGCTTTACCGTCAAGTGCAGAACGGCGTCTTACTGCCCGTTTACGTCAACGGCACGATCATCAACAGTCTGGGCGAGCTTCCGCCGGGCTACCTCCAGGAAGTCCAGCAGCTCTACAACTCGCCCGCCGGCTGCAACACGCCGCCGAGCACGCCGTTCTTCGCACAGCAGCTCTACTTCACCACGCCGGTCGCGGGGGTGCGCAGACTCTATCAAGGCGTCGAATTGAGTGGGTACGCGACGTTGGGCGACCTCGTCGTCCAGGCGTACTACAATCTTACCGGCGCGCAGGCGACGTCGAACAGCTACCTCTTCGACAACCCTTGGTCCATCACGATTCCCGGCGAGCAGCTTCCCAACGTCCCACTGCAGAAGGCGGGCTTCGTGTTGGACTACAAGGCGCCGCGCTCGATCTTGGAGTGGCTCGCCGACGCGCAGCACGTGGGCGCGAACAACCCGAATAACCTGCCGCCGTATACCACCTTCGATGCGGGCGTCACGGCCCAACTCACGCGCGGCACCATTACGCTTGCGGCCAGCAACATCACGAACGTCTACGGCGGGATCTTCGCCGGACCGGCAAACAACGTGCCGTATACGACGGCCGGCGGCTACGTGATTCCGACGATCGCACGACCGTTGACCCCACGCACGTACTCGGCGACGTACTCGGTGAAGTTTGGCCCCGGCGCGACCAGTTCGCACACCGCCTCGGCGTTCGCGCCGCGCGGCGCGGGCGGCGGGGGCCCCGCTGGTCCCGGCGGTCCGGGAGGCTTCGCGGGGCCGGGAGGCGGCGCGGGCGGCCGGGGATTCCGCGCGCTCTTCGCGCCGCTCCCGCAGACGCCGCCGCCCGATCCGTTCGCCGTCACGGGCAATCCGCAGACGTGCAGCGCCGCCGACGAAACCAAGGCCCAGACGCTCTCGACCGAACTGAAAGCCTTTACGGCACAGGTAGAAGCTGCGCATACTGCCGCCGGCTACCCGGCGACGGTCGAACCGCCGTCGCTTTCGGACGTGATGCTCGCCTATCACGGCATGGGTACGACCTACGCGCTCTCCATCACCGGCAGGGTTCCGGGAATGCTTCGGACCGTCGCCGGCTGCATGTCGCTGCATCTCGCGCAGACCGCCGACGTCACTGGACGCAAGCTGTACGCGCCGGCGAGCAGCCTATTCTTCGTCCCGCAACTGACGTTTATGCCGGCGGTGGGGATGTACGTCGTTCCGCGGACGCCGCAGGCCGGTCAAGAGACGTTTAGACTCTACAAGCTGCCGACCACGGCGCCGGCCGATCCGTTCGCCGTGCGCGCTTCGACGACGTGCACGAGCGCGGCGAGCGGCCTGGCCGGGCCGGCGCTGGCAGAGCTGCGCGGCCACTTTGCCAGCGCCGCTTCGGCTCCGGCATGGACCATTGCGGCACATACGGAGAAGGGCGGGATGTGGTACGACCTGCAGCCAGCAGATCCGACGGTGATTCCCGCCATCATCGCCTGCGGTCACGTCTCGGCCGCAACCGCGGACGAGCTTTCCGCGCGCGGGCTATCCGGCAAGCCCGTACCGGAACTGAACTACGCGCAGCCGCTAGGCCTCTACCTGATACGTCCGGCGCCGCGGCCCTCACCCACGCCCTAGTTCGGGGGAGCGCCCCTCGCGGCGCGCGCGCTCAACCATCTCTCGCATGCGCGGATGGTCGCCGGGGATCGTTACGATCCATTCCTCGAACGGCGGCACCGGCTGACCCGTACGAAAGAGCACGTACCAGACGTTCATCGCGCCCATGAAGGAGAAGCGCTTCTTGAAATCCTTTGCCAGTGTCTCGTACGAAGCAAAGGAGTTGACGTATCCCGCAAAACTTCCGTGCTCGCGCAACGCTTGCGATAAGGCTTTCGCGTTCGCGACGGTCGCGCGTGCTTTACGCGGCGAGCCTAGGACGCCGGGCGTTGCGAGGGCGCGTTCCACATCGAGGTCGTCGTAGCGCGCCACGAGGTCCGGGTCGAACTGCGAGAATGCAGCGCGGTACGCGTCCCAGTGCAGGGCGATCTGTTTCCAGCTCACGCCGGTTTGGAAGACCGCGCGGGTCATCACCTCCAGGCAGCCGGCGGGGGAGGCGGAGGAGATAACCTCGGGGATCGTCTCGGCCACGATGCCCGGCGCGGTTGCGCAAACCGCGCCGCCGGACCTCCCGGGCGCGGGTCATGCGGGAAGCGGCGCGGGGTGTCGCAAACTCCGGCGCCATCAGCAACACCGGTAGAGCCTCCTATGATGCCGTCATCGTCGGGGCGGGACACAACGGTCTCGTCTGCGCCGCACTATTGGCTAAGGCGGGCAAGTCGGTCGCGGTCTTCGAGCGGCGGGCGGCGATCGGCGGCGCCGCCGTTAGCGAGCGGGACGTGTGGCCGGGCTATACGCTTTCCACCGCTTCGTACGTCTGCAGCCTCCTCGACCCGTGGCTCGTGGAGCATTTGGATCTGCACCGGTATGGGCTCTCCTACTACCGCAAGGATCCGTACGCGTTCACGCCGCTGCTGGACGGGCGCTCGCTGCTGCTCGGCAGCGATCACGACGCGAATGCCCGCGAAATCTCCGCGTTCGACCCGCGCGACGTCGCCGGGCACGGCGCTTACGTCGAATGCACCGATCGCCTGGGGCGGGCGCTCTTCGACAGTTTCTCCGACGACGAGCCAAGCTTCGAGCGATTCGACGCGCCGACGCAGGCGCTGCTGCGCGGATCGGCGGCGGACCTGGTCGAGCGCTTCATCGTTACGCCGGTTCTCCAAGCGGAGCTGGTCAACGACGGCCTCATCGGGACCTACCTCGGCCCGCGCGATCCCGGCACGGCCTACGTGCTGGCGCATCATTTGGCCGGGCGCGTACTCGGCGTGCAAGGGGCGTGGGCGTTCGTGCGCGGCGGTATGGGTTCGATTTCTAGTGCCCTGGCGCAAGCGGCGCGCGAATTCGGGGCAGAGATTTTCAGCGATGCGGCGGTAGCGAAGATCGTGCTGGACGACGACGGACGCGCCTGCGGCATCGAATGCAGCGACGGCAGCAGCGTACGCGCGCGCGCGGTCGCGTCGAACGCGCACCCGAGCACGACCTTTCTGGATCTGCTCGATGCCGGCGCGGTCCCGGCGGCTTTCGCCGCCCGCGTGCGGGCCTGGAAGAGCGTCGGTCCTTCGCTCAAACTCAACCTCGCGCTGGGCGAACTGCCGGACTTTCTCTGCAGGCCCGGTACCGATCTCCAGCCGCACCATCGCGCCACGATACACGTGGCGCCGGACGTTGAGTACCTGCAGCGTGCCTACACGGACGCCCGTGCGGGAGGCGAGAGCGCCGAGCCGCTCATTGAATGTTTTCTGCAAACGCCGACCGACCCGGCGCTGGCGCCGCCGGGCAAGCACATCCTCTCGGTCTTCGCGCAGTACTATCCGTACGATCGGCCCGGCGGCTGGTCCGAAGCGCGGCGCGAGGCCGCGGCCGACAAAATCATCTCCATCCTCTCGCGCTACGCGCCGAACGTCCCGAATGCCGTCGAACGCCGTCAGGTGCTCGCGCCGCCGGATTTGGAGGAACGCTTTGGTCTCGTCGGCGGCCACATCTTCCACGGGGAGTTGCTTCCCGGGCAGATCTACGAAGAACGCTTTGCGACGCGCACCCCCGTACCGGGTCTCTACCTTTGCGGTTCGGGCGCCCATCCGGGCGGCTGCGTCAGCGGTTTCCCCGGAAAGCGCGCGGCCAAGGCGGTTCTCGCGGCGCTGTAACGCGCCGATAACAATCGCGCGCTACACTTGCGCGATGGACGTTACGTGGAAACCCCCGGCCGGCCCGGCGGACCGCACGCGCTCGCAACTGCCCGACAGCGCCTTTGCCTTTCCGAACGAGCGTAAGGAGCCCCTCACCGATGCGTCGCACGTCCGCAGCGCGATCGCCCGCTTTGCCGAGGTGCGGGGAGTTAGCCGGGCCGAGCGGGCCCAAGCGTTTGCGAACATCAAGGCGGCCGCCGAGCACTACGGCGTCGAGGTGCGGGCCGCGAGCTGGCGCGATCTCATCGGATAAGGTGCCGATTCTCAGTATGGCTTGAGGTGGGCGGCCGTAGAATCGAAGCATGAACAAAGGTATTTTAGCGCTGACTCTAGCGCTCTTCGCGTTCCCGGTTTCCGCGCTCGCGCAGGATGCGGGCTCGCCTCCGCCGGCCCCAACCGCCGATCAGCGCCAGCAGATGCACCAGGCGCTCGTACAGGCTGCCCAGCAAGAGGAGCAGCTGTACCAGCAGATGCGCCGCCAAGTGCTCTCGTCCCTGAGTCCGTCGCATCGCCGGGCGATCGCTGCCGAAATCGGCAACCTGGCGATCGCGCCCAGTCCGGATCCGCAGGCCGCCGCCAAACGGATAGACGCCATGCTCTCGACGGGCGAGCAGCAGAGCATCACTCAAGCGCATGCGAACTTTTTGGCTCAGAGCCGGCAGATCCACGACCAGTTGCGCACGCAGATGAAGGGCATGATGCCGGATCACCCGTCCATGGGCGCAGGCATGGGTCCTGACCGGATGGGGATGGCGGATATGCCGCACGACGCTGGCTCGCTCGCGCTCTCGATTCTCACACCGCATCCGATGATGCCGATGATGATGCACGCCATGATGATGCACGGGATGGGACCGACGCCCCCGATGGGACCGATGGGGGCCCCGCCGCAGCCCTAGGCTAGCGCTAGGATGCGGTACCTGTCGGCGCCCGAAGCGAATCGCTGAAGGCGCCGACCAGTTTTTCGATGCCGGCGCGGTCCTCGATGGTAAATCGCGCGAGCGCCGGGCTATCGAGATCGAAGACGCCGAGGAGGCGCCCGTCGTCGGCTACGATCGGCACGACGATCTCCGAACGCGACGCGGCGTCGCAGACGATGTGATCGGCGAACGCCGCCACGTCGTCTACGACGAGCGTCTGCTTTGTGTGTGCGGCCGCTCCGCAGACGCCGCGGCCGGCGGGCAAACGCGAGCAGGCCGGCCGTCCGCAGAACGGCCCAAGGACGAGATCTCCGGATTCGGACGCGAGGTAGAATCCGGCCCAGTTGATCTCCGGCAACTCGTGGTAGACGAATGCCGCGAAGTTGGCGGCGTTGGCGATGAAATCGCTCTCGCCGGCGAGCAACGCGCGCGCTTGGCCCTCGAGCAGGTCGTAGCGTTCCACGCGTGCGGCTTCGCGCTTCGGACAGGGGCCTCCGCCACGGCGCGGTGAAGACGGTCTTTGTAGGAGGGCCCGATATGCGCCACGCGACGACGTTGACTCTTGCGGCGTTCGTCCTCGGAGGCTGCAGCGGCGGTGCGGCGGTGCCGGGAGCGCCAGGCTCGGCAGCAACGGTCGCGGCGCGCGTCTCGCCGGCTATCCCCAGCGTCGGCGGCTGTCAGATCTTTCCGTCGGACAACCCATGGAACACCGATATTTCGCAGTATCCGCTCGACCCGAACTCGGATAACTACATCAACGCGTTGCCGGGCAATCTGCACCCCGATTTCGGCGAGAACCCCGATTACGGGATTCCGTTCAACGTCGTGCCCAGTTCGCAGCCGCCGGTGCCGGTCAAGTTCTTTCTCTATCCGGGGCAGAGCGATAAGGGCCCGTATCCGATACCGGCGAACGCGCAGATAGAAGGCGGCAAGAAATCCACCGGCGACCGCCACGTGCTCGTGCTCCAGGAGGGAGCCTGCAAACTCTACGAGATGTTCGATTCGCACGAAGTAGCCGGCGGTAAGCGCTGGCGAGCCGGCTCCGGTGCGATCTTTCCGCTCGATACGAACAAACTTCGACCCAACGGCTGGACCTCGGCCGACGCCGCCGGGCTGCCGATCTTCCCCGCGCTCGTGAAGTGCGCCGAGGTGCAGTCGGGCGAGATAGATCACGCGCTGCGCGTGACCTTCTCACAAACCCAGCAAGGCTACATCCACCCTGCGACGCACTACGCGAGCAACAGCCGCGATCCGTCGCTACCGCCGATGGGGCTGCGCATACGGATGAAGGCTTCTTACGACATCTCCGGCATCACCGGTCAGGCCTACGTCGTAGCCGTCGCCATGAAGCGATACGGGATGCTCGTAGCCGACAACGGATCGAACTGGTACTTCCAGGGCGAGGGCGGCAGCACGTCGGGCTGTTGGAACGACAACGACCTCGACCAGCTCAAGAGCGTGCCGAACACGGCCTTTGAAGTGGTAAAGACGGGCAAGATCCTGCGAAAATCCGCCCCCTAGCGAGAGAGCCTTGACGCACGCGTGCGCGCGTGTTATCGTAGCCCCCATGTTCCCGAGCGGCGACGTGCGGATGTTCCAGATGAGCTGTATGCGGATGCATACGGCGGGGTCGTCGTGAAGCTCGCTCGGTAACGAGAAAAACCAAATGCTTCGCACGCCCCTCGCCGCACTCGGCGAGGGGCGTTGCTTTCCTTGCTTTCCCATCGCAACAGGAGGCTGGGCTTGAAACTTACCGTCGGGATCGGCGTGCTCGGCTGCGGCACGGTCGGGGCTAGCGTCGCCGATCGTCTCGCCCGCAGCCGCGACGCCATCGAGCGCGCGGCCGGCGTGCAGTACGAACTGCGCGCGGTAGCCGTGCGCGATCTGGGTAAACGCCGCCCGGATTCGCTGGAGCGAGCGCTCTTCACGCGCGACGCGCGAGCGGTCGTGGACGACCCGCACGTGGACGTGGTCGTCGAACTCGTGGGCGGCACGGGCATCGCGGCCGAACTCGTGGAGCGCGCGCTCGATCGCGGGCGTCACGTGGTCACCGCCAACAAGGATCTGCTGGCGACGCAGCGGCCGCGTTTAGAGGCGATGGGGGCCTCAACGCGGAGCGGCGCTGCGCTTCGAGGCAGCGGTGGCAGGCGCCGTACCGGTCGTACGGACGATCGGCGACGCGCTGGCGGGAGATGAAATCCAAGCCGTCGCGGGCGTTCTCAACGGAACCAGCACCGCGATTCTTTCGTGGATGGAGCAGGGAGCCGGCTTTGAAGAGGCGCTCGCACGCGCGCAAGAGATGGGCTACGCTGAGGCGGACCCCGCCGCCGATGTCGAAGGCGGCGATGCCGCACATAAGCTCGCGCTTGTGGCGCAGTTGGCCTTCGGGCTGGCCGTCATTTCGCCGCGCATCCGCCGGACGGGAATCGCCGGCGTTACGCAGCGCGATGTAGCTCGCGCGCGGATGCTCGGTTTTGGCATTCGGCTCGTCGCGGCGACGCGGCGGGCGGGCGGCGCCGTAGCCGCGGAGGTCGCGCCGCTGCTCGTTCCGCGCGATCACGAGTTCGCCCGGGCGAACGGAGCCGACAACGCAGTCCAGATACAAGCTCGAGATGCCGGACGCCTCACGCTGCTTGGGCCTGGCGCCGGAGGCGCGGCAACGGCGTCGGCGGTGCTCGGCGACGTAGTGGAACTGCTGCGAGCCGTCGGGGCGCGCAGCGACCTGGCTCGGCTCCGACGCAGCGGACATCTGGAGCCGGTGCTCGAGGTAGCACCGTTGTTCGGCTCACTTCCGCGCATAGCCGAGCTACCGCAGTATCCGCTCTGGGAGGACGGCGTAGCTGCCGGCCGGCATCGGGCGTTGGCAAACGCATGAAGCGTGAAGAGACGCTTGCGATCGGTGCGCTGGCCCTCGATTGCGGCATCACCTTGCCGGCGGTCGAGCAGCGCGTGTCGATCTACGGCCGGCCCGAGCCGGACGGATCGAACGTGGTGCTGGTCGAGCATGCGCTTACCGGATCGAGCCGCGCGGTGGAATGGTGGCCGCAGATCGCGGGCGCCGCAGGCCTCTTCGATCCCGCGCGTCACTGCATCGTGGGCGTCAACGCGCTCGGGAGCTGTTACGGATCCACGCCCTGCGAGAGACCGAGCGTCGCGGACATCGTTCGTGCGGAGATGCGCGCGCTGGACCTCCTGGGCATCGAACGGATCGCGGTCGTTATCGGCGGATCGCTAGGCGGCATGCGCGCGCTGCAGTGGGCGCTGGCCGCTCCGCAGCGCGTCGGCAGCGCGATCGTCGTCGGCGCGCACGATCATCAAAGCGCGATGGGCATCGCGCTCAACGCGCTGCAGCGCGACGCGATCGCGCTCGATCCGCGCGGCGGTCTGCGTCTCGCCCGCAAGATCGCGATGCTGACGTACAAGAGCGAGGAGCTGCTGGCGCGCCGCCACGACCGCCGCCCCGATCGGCGCGGCCAAGCCGGGTTCGACGTTGAGGGCTATCTCGAGTATCAGGCGGATCGGTTCGAGGCGCGCATGACCGCGAGCAGCTACGTCGCGCTCACGCATGCGATGGATTCCTTCGACGTGCGCGCCGCACGGGCGACCGGGGCCGATCCGAGGGTGATTTTCGTGGGCATCTCGTCGGACCGGCTCTTTCTCGCGAGCGACGTTCGCGCGGCCGCACGGCGGTTCGCCGCCAGCGGGTTCGACGCACGCTACGCCGAGCTCGTCAGCGATCACGGACACGATGCGTTCCTTGCCGAAGGGCGGGCGCTGCGGACCTTGCTGGAACCCTTGCTCGAGCGCACGGATGCGGTGCCGGGCCTGGGCGCCGCGGCCTGCCCCTAGCTGCAAAGTAGACTAAGCAGGCGTTCGAATGTCCCTGGAGGGAGGGCGGTACACGGCGCGAATGGCCCCGTATCCTTAAATGCCACGCCGTCTGCACAAGATGTTTCAGCGAGGCGCGTTGCATTCTCGCTCTTTCAATGGGAGAACTCACTTGCGAACTAAGTCAATAGCAGTGACCGTCGCGATGCTTTCGACGACGGCTCTTCTCGCCGCGTGCTCCGGCAGCGGCCTATCCGGAACGCAGTCCGCGATTCCGGGAAGCGCAACCCAAGCGCAGGCGCACCGTCTGCCGCTCGAAGCGACCGGCGTTGCTCCGAAGTTCTTCGCGCAGCTGCGCTTCGGCCAGCATCCGGCGCGTCCGAACGCATCCGCGATCAAGGATCTCGCCGTCTCCGACTGGGGTACCGGCGCGGTTGAAGTGCTCAACGGAAAGTACGGTCTCGGATCCACGATCACCAACGGGCTGAACGGCCCCGACGGCGACTGGTACGATAAGAAGGGCAACCTGTACGTCGCCAACTACGGCGGCATTAACGTGACCGAGTACAACAAGGCCGAATCCCTGACGTCTACCTACTCGTCCGGTCTCATAGACCCGGTCGGCGTCACCACCGACAAGTCCGGCAACGTCTACGTCGCGGATTACGGCGACGGCAGCGCGAGCGTCGTCGTCGAATACGCCCAGGGCAGCAACACGCCGATGACCTCGTGCAGCACGGGCCTCGCCAACGAAGGCATCGTCGTTGACAAGCACGGCAACGTATTCGTCTCGGGCAACAACCCGAACACCGGCCAGGGCAATCTCCTCGAGTTCTCGGGCGGCCTCTCGGGCTGCTCGTCCACGACGCTCGGCGTCACGTTCAGCTTCGCGGGCGGCCTGCAGATAGACAAGCACGGCAATCTCGTTGCGTGCGACCAGCTCGTCGGCGTAGACATCATCCCGCCGCCGTACAACTCGGTCGGCTCGACGATCACCGGCGCCTCGGATACCTTCCACGTCGCGCTGAGCGCAGAAGCAGAAACTGATCTACATCGCGGATCCGTCGAACGCGGACGTGCTGGTAGACAAGTATCCATCGGGCAGCGGGGTTACGACCCTGGGCTCGGGCAACTCTCTCTCGGATCCCGCCGGCGTCGCGACGTACGGCAAGTAAGGCACCAGCCTAACCAAGACGAAGGGCGCGCCCGCAGGGGCGCGCCCTTTCTCTATGGCGGGAGCGGGAGCGCGCGCTTTTTTGTACGCTCGCGGGCTTGCGATGAGAGTGGTATGATTACGCCTGGGGTGCTCTATGACGCGAAACTCCGCCATATCGGTTCTGGTCCTGGCGATGGCGATCTTCCCGAGCGGATGCCAAAGCAGCATGCAGCCGTCGGGCATGGGAGTGCCGCCGGGCGTCGCGGCTGCGGGCAAGCAGGGGCCGGCCTCTTCGGCCTACATTCAGCACGTCGTCATCATCGTCCAGGAGAATCGTAGCTTCGACGACTTCTTCGCTACTTTTCCGGGAGCCGACGGAACGACTCAGGGATGGATGAAGGGCCCCGGAGGCGACACCGCGGTCACGCTCAAGATGGCCGGCCTCGATTCCGAAAGCTTGGGCCACCAGCACGATTCATTCCTCAAAGAATACGACCGCGGCAAAATGGACGGATTCAACCTCGTCAAGAGGGCGCTCAAGAAAGGCGTAACCGTCAAAGCCGGCACCTATCCGTACCGGTACGTCAAACCTAGCGAGATCCAGCCGTACTGGGCCATAGCGCAGGAGTACGTGCTCGCCGATCACATGTTTTCCACGCAGAGCAGCAGCAGCTTCACGGCACATCAAGATCTGATCGCCGGGGGTACCCCCATCGGCAATGGCGACAACGTTATAGACTTCCCGGCGCCTCCTTCCTGGGGGTGCAACGCCCCGAACGGAACGGTAACGTCGTTCATCGACGCTCAGGGGAAGTACCATCGAGATAAAGGCCCGTTCCCTTGCTTCACGTACGCTACGATCCGCGACCTTCTCGATTCTGCCGGTCTATCGTGGCTCTACTTCACGAATACGTCGCACTCGTACGTATGGGATGCCTTCGACGCGATCGCCGCCGTGCGCGAAGGCCCCGAATGGACGACCAATATCGTCAGCCCGGAGACCGCCATTTTCCAGACCATCGACAACGGCGAGTTACCGGCGGTCTCGTGGGTCATTCCCGATGCGATCAACTCGGACCATCCCGGCAATCACTCGGACACCGGTCCTTCGTGGGTAGCTAGCGTCGTCAACGCGATCGGAGAGAGTCAGTACTGGCCTTCGACGGCGATCGTCGTCCTGTGGGACGAGTGGGGCGGGGAGTACGACCACGTCCCTCCACCGCAGCTTGACGGTCAAGGCTTGGGAATGCGCGTGCCGATGATGATCGTCTCAGCCTACGCGCGCGAGACGTCCTCGAGTCAGCCTGGGTACGTTTCCCACACGCAGTACGAAGACGGCAGCATTTTGAAGTTCCTCGAGGACAACTGGGGGCTGGGATCCCTCGGGACGTCCGACGCGCGCGCCAACAGTATAGTAGACTCCTTCGATTTCACGCAGCCGCCCCGCGCGTTTTCCGACATTCCGACGAAATATTCGAAGGCGTACTTCTTGCGCCAGCGCCCTTCAGGTTTGCCGCTCGACAGCGACTAGTGGGCGCTCCGGGACCGCCTCGAGCGATCCGAAGCGAGCGTAAGGGGGCGCGGCGCCGGCCTACCTCAAATCCTTGCGAAGTCGGCTCGTGATAAGCGTGCGCCCGTAGCTCAAACTGGATAGAGCAGGGGACTCCTAAGCCCAAGGTTGCCAGTTCGATTCTGGCCGGGCGCACCAGTCTCGCCGGCCGAGGCTTAGATCTTTAGGCTGACCGCGACGCCGAACGGCGATTCGAGGCCGTGCTTGAGCGTCGTGATGGGAGAGGTTCCGCCCGCGGGATACTTCCAAAAGGCGACTTGCGGGGCGCGCGAGCCCTCCGACGTCATGCCCCCGGCGATCTGCGTCGCCGCGGTTGCTCCCGGCGGCGTATAGAATCCGTGCGGGCCGCTCGCATACCAATCCGACTCACCGATGTCTACGTAGCCGGCATAGAACGCTTGCCCGTGGATGAGACTCTCGCGAAAGAGCCGTTGGCCTCCGTCCAAGACGAAGTACCGCCCGTCCCACTCTAAGCCGTAGAGGTATCCCCAGGTCCAGTAGTCGCCGGGTCCGGGAACGCTGATGTCAATGAGCTTGGTGCCGCCCTTGGGGAGCCATGCGAAGTAGGCATTGTAAGGATACGTTGCATAACCGTTGGTTGCCAACAGTGTGCCGTTGGCGTCGAAAGTGCAGAACTCAAAGCCTCCTATCTGCGGATCGCTATACGTTTGGCGGATTCCGTTCGCCCAGATCGCGATGTTGCCCGATTGCCGGCTGTCATAATTCGCGACCGCGAGATTGCCGGTCGTCGGATCTATCCAGCACGAGTACGGCGTGTCGGGGGAGTCGTCGAACTTCGCGATCGCTTTGGTGCCGCCGTGGGCGTATTCGACGATCTGCTCTGCACCGTAGTCGGCGACGTACACGTTTTGTTTGCCGTCCACGCAAATTCCCTTGGGCTCGGTGAAGCTGGTTAGCACGCCGACGAGGTTGTGCCGCCAGTATTCGTATACGGTCACTTCCGAGTTGCCGTTCGATACGTATAGCAAGTCCTCGCTCTTTGCGTCCGGATGCATCCACGAACCACGACGAGACGGAGCGCCGGCTGCGTGCCGCGTCTGCGGCAGGTAGCCGATCGAACCGGATCGCTGGCCCGACGGCCCGCAGCCGACGACGATCGCAGCGGTCGCGGAGAGGGCGAGGAGCAGCGTGAGAGGTTTCATAGAAGTCCCGTTCATAGACTGATCGCCGCGCCGACTGGGGCCGAGACGGCGGACGCGTTGTGGCTGGCGGGCTTGCCCCCTGTGGGATAGGGCCACAGGTACGTTTCGTTAGCGCTCGAGCCGCAGAAGTCGAAATCCGATCCCGCCAAGCGCCGGCCGAATACGACGCCCTGCACGAGATCGCAGACCGGTCCGCCGGCATCGGTCTGAAGATTGATCTGAGAGCCGATCGTAGCGCCGTCCTTGGAGAGCTTGACCGTGTACAGGCAGCTTGCGTACGCGTTGCCGCAGGACTGGTCGCCGACGATCAGTGCGTTCTTCTTCGTCCATTGAACCATGCCGGGAAAGTAAATGGTGCCGCCCGTCAGCGCGACCGTATGAGCGCTCGCGGAGCCTTTCGGCAGCTCGGAAAGCATGAACCCACCCTCGGCATCCCGCCCGTCGAAATAGAGATCGCCCGAAGCGTCGTAACCGCCGAAGTTATACGAGTACTGGTCGGGGTTTTGGTAGGCCGCCGGCGTTCCCGAACCGTTCGGATAGACCAGCACTTCACCGCCGGCGCTGCCGCTGTCAAAGAGGTTCATGACCGCAAGGTTCCCCGTCGACGGGTCCCACGCGCAGGCTACCGGATTGGACGTGTCGCGGATTTCGTTCACGAGCCGCCCGTAGTGCGAGAGTTCGTACACCGTTCCCCCGCCGGTATCGGTAACCCAAACGTTGCCCTTAGTGTCGGAGCACTCGCCCTGCGGCTGAAAGAATCCGGTGATCGTTGCGACTTTCTTCAAAGAGGGTATCTGGTAGATGTGAACGTCGCCGGCATCGGCGTCGGATACGAAGAGAAACGGCGTCTTCGCCCGTGCGACTTCCGGGGATATCCACGTCTTGCGCCGGTCCGGGCGAAAATCTGCCGAACCTCGCGCCAGCGAGGTCGCAGCGCGGACGGATCCGGGGCCGGTTTGCGGCCCGGTCGCGTTGCAGGCGGCAAGCGGCGCCGCTAAGAGTGCGAGCCAGATAAGCGAGCGCGTCGCGCTCTTTGCGCTACCCATGCTGGCCAAGGCTTATCGTCAGCCCGACGGGAGCGTCGAGATCTTTTGTGATCGTGCCGATGGAGGGTCCACCGGTCGGATATTTCCAGAAATCCACGGCGCTTGCGCTGCGGCTGGATGCAGAACCGACGAGCTGCGTCGCGCGGCCTTGAAGGGTCTTGCGATAGAGCGCCGCCGCCCCGAGATAGGAGGACCTGGGAAAGGTAATATCCCCTTCGTACTGCGGTCCTATGTTGATTGCGTAGAGGTATATCTCGCCGTCGGAATCTACGGCCCAATACTTGCCGTCGTACATAATCGCGAAGACGTACGGCCAGCCGGACGAAAAATACGGCTGCGAGAGGTCCTCGGCGATTAACTTCGAGCCGTGCTTGGGGAGATAGTAAAAAGCGATATTGTAAAAATACGAATAGTACCAAATCTCCTCGCTGTTGGTGAAGAGATCGCCGTGATCGTCGTACGCACAGTTGATAAAGTGGTCGTCGTACGGCCCCGCGTAGGTGGTAGGCGTACCGCTGCCGTGCGGATAAATGGCGATTTCGCCCGCGGTGTATTCATCCTTGCCGGCGTTCGCGATGGCGAGGTCTCCGTTAGATGGGCTCACCGCGCATCCGTACGGCAAGTACGGACTGGTATCCAGAGAGTTGATCGGCTTCTTGCCCCCGTGCGCGTACTCGTAGACCCTCTTTCGGCCGGAATCGGTAATGTATACGTGACCGGCTTGGTCGGAACACTGCCCCTGGGGAGTTGAAAAATCCGTGAGGACGCCGGCCAGCGTGTGCTGCCAGTACCGATAGACGTTGACCGTGCCGTTCGCATTGGAGACGTAGAGGAGCGTCTGCGACTTGAGACCCTCCGCAGTCCAGGAGGCGGCCGGGCGAGCCGGCCTCGCCGCCGAAGCAGGGGGAACCGCTGGGCTCGCTGGCAGGCTGCCCGGCTGGGTAGCGCAGCCGGCGCCCAGGGCGAGAACGCAGAGGAGGGAGCCCAGGCGGACGGTTGTAGAACGCGCCATAAGACCGGCCTTTCGGCTGAAGAGGATCGAAGAGCAGAGGGATTCGACCACGGGGCGGGGCGTTCATGGCGCAGGAACAGTACGCTTGCTTGTTTGGCCAGGCTCGTACGCGCTGTTGCGAAGCGACCCTCCGATGTGCTAGCATGAATGCTCGGAACGGACCGGAGGTCCGTTTTATTCATGTCTTGGTAACTGATGGCAAAGAAAGAAACGCGCGTGATGGTTGTGCTGGCGTGCACGGTGTGCAAGCGCCGCAACTACAACACGCAGAAAAACAAGCAGAAGACGACCGACCGGATGGAACTGAGCAAGTACTGCCGGTTCTGCCGCGCTCACAAGCCCCACCGGGAGACGCGATAGGGCGGTAGCTCAATTGGTAGAGTCCTGGTCTCCAAAACCAGTTGTTGCAGGTTCGAGTCCTGTCCGCCCTGCCAGTTTTTCAGAATTGAACCTTTGGTGAACGAACAGCAAAAGAAGACGGCCCAGAGCATGGCAGGCGGCGATTTCGTCCGCGGCGTCATCGCCGAGTTGCGGCGCGTCACCTGGCCCACCCGCGAGGAGTGGATCTCGGCGACGATCCTCACGATCGCTCTCGTGGTCGGGATCGGCCTCTTTACCTTCGTCCTCGACCAGCTCTTCGGGTGGCTCTTCAGCCTGATCCACCCGGTCACGTAGACGTTTCGTCATGTTCGATATTGACCGCGACGAGCTGGAGAAACCCGAAGACGTCGCCCCCGAAATCGTAAGCGAGGAGACGCTCGACGATACGCAGATGGGCGACTTCGGGAGTGCCGTCGCAGAGCCGGCCGTCGAAGAAGCCGCTGCCGAGGAGCCGGCTGCCGACGAGGCCGCTGCGGAGGAGCCGCGCATCGAGGAAGCCGGCGAAGCGCGCCCGGCCGCCAAAGTGAAGGACAACCGCAACTGGTTCGTCGTCCACACGTACTCCGGTTACGAGAACAAGGTCAAGGCGAACCTCGAACGCCGCATCCACTCGATGGGCATGCAGGACAAGATCTTCCGCGTGCTCGTCCCGATGGAGGATGAGGTCGAGTTCAAGGACGGCAAGCGCAAGATCACGCCCAAGAAAGTCTTTCCGGGCTACGTCCTCGTCGAGATGATCATGGACGACCAATCCTGGTACGTCGTGCGCAACACGCAGGGCGTTACCGGCTTCGTCGGCAGCCCCGGGCCGGGTGAAAAACCGGTTCCGCTGCAGGATAAAGAAGTGAAGACGATCCTCAAGCAGATGGGCATCGAAGCGCCCAAGCTGAAGATCGACTTCAAGAAGGGCGACCGCGTCAAGGTTACGTCGGGTCCGTTCTTCGATTTCACCGGCGTCGTAGACGAAATCGCGCCGGAGAAGGAGCGCCTGCGCGCGCTCATCTCGATCTTCGGCCGGGAAACGCCGGTCGAGCTCGAATTCTTCCAGGTGGAAAAGGTCTAAGCAGAACGCAGACCCCGGCGTTCGGATCGAATCGGGGGAGAAACGTCGTTTCGAATAGGAGAGATTCATGGCTAAAAAGGTCGTAGGCAAGATCGGCCTGCAGATCCCCGCGGGCAAGGCGACGCCGGCCCCGCCGATCGGTCCGGCGCTCGGACCGTACTCCCTGAATATCATGGATTTCTGCAAGCAGTACAACGAACGTACTGCCTCGCAGGCGGGCATGATCATTCCGGTCGAGATTACCGTTTTTGAAGATCGGACGTTTACGTTCATCACGAAGACGCCGCCGGCTTCGTTCCTCATCAAGCAGGCTCTGAAGATCGAATCGGGCAGCAAGGAGCCGAACCGCAACAAGGTCGGCAAGCTGACGCAGTCGCAGCTCGAGGATATCGCCAAGGTGAAGATGCCCGACATCAATGCCAACGATATGCCCGCGGCCAAAAAGATCATCGCCGGAACTGCGCGTTCGATGGGCGTCGAGGTAGAGGCCTAACATGCCGCAGCATCATGGAAAACGATTCAAAGCGCTCGCCGAGAGCTTCGAGCGCAAGCGCCTCTTTTCGGCCGGCGAAGCGATCGCCATCGTGAAAAAGAACGCTAGCGCGAAGTTCAACGAGACCGTCGAAGCGCACATTCGTCTGGGCGTAGACCCGAAGAAGAGCGACCAGAACGTCCGCGGGACGGTGCTCCTGCCGCACGGGACGGGGCGCACGGTTCGCGTCATCGCCTTTGCCAAGGGCGACAACGCGAAGTCGGCCGAGGAGGCCGGCGCCGACATCGTCGGCGACCAGGATCTCATAGACAAGGTCAAGGGCGGTTTCACTGAGTTCGACGTAGCCGTCGCGACGCCCGATATGATGGCCGCGGTCGGCAAAGAGCTGGGCCGTATCCTCGCCCAGAAGATGCCCAACCCCAAAGCGGGCACCGTCACCCCGAACGTGGGCGCCGCGATAAGAGACATCAAGGCCGGTAAGGTCGAGTTCCGCTTGGACAAGACCGGCATCATCCATACGATCGTGGGCAAGGCGAGCTTTAGCGAGGAGCAGTTGGCGGAGAACGTCCAGACGCTGCTCGACGCGATCGTCCGGGCGAAACCCTCGGCCGCCAAGGGGACGTACCTGCGCAGCGTCTCGCTTGCGAGCACGATGGGCCCGGGCGTGAAGGTAGATCCGGGTCGAGTCAAGGCGACGGCGTAGGGCCCACCGGCCCTACCCCGCTTGCATTTCGAGCCGTTCCTGTGCTAGGCTAACCGACGGCTCCAGAGACCGTGCCCGGCCGTAAGGCCTCAATAGAGCGAAAGCGAAGGGTACCGAGGACGCGTACGAGACGAGCGAGCGCCGCACGGCGCAAGCTTTGACGAAAGCGCCCTCGCAAAGGGGCGCTTTTTCGTTATCACATCGTACCCATGGAAAGCAGATCGAATGCCGACCGCCCGTAAAGAAGCCGCCGTAAGCGAGCTCGCCGAGAGACTCGCCGGCTCCACGAATCTCTTCCTAACCGACTACGCCGGCCTCACCGTCGAGGAGATCAGCAAGCTCCGCGGCGAGCTCCGCAAGGACGGCAGCACGTATGCGGTTGTGAAGAACACGCTCTTCCGCATCGCCGCGGGCGACCTCGCCGAACAGCTGGACGCGTTCTTGGCCGGTCCGACCGGTATCGTCTTTGCCGGTGCCGACCCGGTCGCACCGGCGAAAGCGCTCAAGACCTTCAGCGACACCGTGAAGAAGGTCGGGATCAAGGGCGCGTACATTGACGGCAAGATCGTTGATGCGGCCCAAGTAGAGAAGCTGGCAAAGCTTCCACCCAAACTGGAACTCGTCGCAACGCTCGTCGGGACGCTTGCAGGCCCGTTGCGCGGGCTCGTCACCGTGCTCTCGGGCAATCAGAGCGGCCTGGTTCGCGTACTCGACGCTATTCGAGAGCAAAAAGCAAGCGCAGCATAACACGCATAAGGGGAACGTAGAGACATCATGGCAGTAGCCGAAGTTATCGAACAGATAGACAAACTCACCGTCCTGGAACTTGCCGACCTCGTCAAACAGCTCGAGGAGAAGTACGGCGTCTCGGCGGCCGCGCCGGTCGCGATGATGGCGGCGGCGCCGGGTGCAGCCGCACCCGAGGCCGAGAAGACCGAGTTCGACGTCATCCTGGCGGAGATCGGTCCGGAGAAGATCAAGGTCATCAAGGCGGTGCGCGAACTCACCAGCCTCGGGCTGACCGAAGCAAAGGCGTTCGTCGAGAGCGCACCCAAGGCCGTGAAAGAAGGCATCCCCAAAGACGAAGCCGAGCAAGTGAAGAAGAAGCTCGAAGAAGCCGGCGCTAAGGTGGAGATCAAGTAACGCCGCAACCCGGCCAGGCCCCGCCGCAATGGCTGCAGTTACTGCCGCTCGTTCTCGTGGTGGGCATCCTGGCAGTACGTCTCGTGCGCCCGCAGAGGATTACGCTGACCCGAATGTGGGTTACGCCGATCGTCCTCTGCGGGATGACCGCTTGGGTCATCTACGCAAATAACTTCCTCAACCCCGCGCCCGCGTTCGACTATCGCGATCGCTCTGACCGTGGGCGCGATTGCCGGCGTGCCGTTCGGCATCCTGCGCGGCCTGCACACGGACGTACGCCCGACCGACCGGCGCGGCGTCATGTATCTCGGATCCTCTTGGATCACCGTCGCGATCTTTGCAGCCGCATTCGGCCTGCGCTACACCGTCCGTTTGCTCGTGCCGCAGCGCGGCAGCCTCACCGGCGCCATCGGCGACGCGCTGCTCGCCTTCGCTATCGCGTTTATCGCGGCGAGCTACGCGGTCATCTTCCGGAAGTACGAAGCGCTTACCGCAGAAACGCCACCAGAAGCAACGCCACGATATTGAGCACCTTGATCATCGGGTTGATCGCCGGGCCGGCCGTGTCTTTATAAGGGTCGCCCACGGTGTCGCCGGTTACCGCCGCTTGGTGCGCGATCGAGCCTTTGCCGCCGTAGTGGCCGTCTTCGATGTACTTCTTGGCGTTGTCCCACGCGCCGCCGCCCGACGTGAACGAAATCGCGACGAAGAAGCCGGTGATGATCGAGCCGACGAGAATGCCGCCCATCATCTGCGCACCCGTATCGCCGGATAAGATGCCGAAGTACGAGAGCAGCACGACGATGACCGGAACGCCGACGGGAATGAGCGCCGGCACGATCATCTCGCGCAGCGCGGCGCGGGTAACGATGTCCACGGTCGTGCCGTAGTCGGGGCGAGCCGTCCCCTGCATGATGCCCGGAATCTCGCGGAACTGACGGCGAACCTCTTCGACGACCGCGCCGCCGGCGCGTCCGACCGCTTCCATCGAGAGCGACGCGAAGAGATAAGGCAGCAAGCCGCCGATGAACAGGCCCGCGAGCACGAACGGATTCCCGACCGCAAAGAGATTGCGCACCGCGTCCACGCAGGCGCCGGTCTGCACGCCCGGGCACTTCTGGCGCGTGAGCTCTTGCAGGAAGGAGGCGAAGAGCACCAGCGCGGCAAGCGCGGCCGAGCCGATCGCGTAGCCCTTCGTGACGGCCTTCGTCGTGTTGCCGACGGCGTCGAGCGGATCGGTGACGTTGCGGACGTCTTCGGGCATGTCCGCCATTTCGGCGATGCCGCCTGCGTTGTCGGTGATCGGTCCGAAGGAGTCTATCGCGACGATAATTCCCGCCATAGAAAGCATGGCCATGACGGCGATAGCGACGCCGTACACGTTAGCGATGCCGTAGCTGACGAGGATGCCGATCACGATGACGATCGCCGGCAGCGCCGTCGCCTGCATCGAAACCGCCAAGCCCGCGATCATGTTCGTGGCGTGGCCCGTGAGCGAGGCCTTTGCGATCCGTTGAACCGGCGGGAACTGGGTGCCGGTGTAGTATTCGGTGATGAACGTGATGAGGCCGGTAATAACGATGCCGACGAGCGAGCAGATGAAAATCCCCGTGTCGCTCACGCCGGGCACGCCGCCGCCGCCGAAAACCTGATGCGCGGCAAAGTAGAAGCCGACGAGCGACAGCACGCCGGCGACGATCATGCCGCGGTAGAGCGCCGACATGATCTTGCCTTTGCTCACCTTGCCGATGCCCACGAAGACGACGCCGATGATCGAGGCAACGATCGAGATTGCGCCCAGCAGCAGCGGGAAAGTGACCGCGGAGGGAAGCGTGCTGCCGAAGACGAGGTTGCCGAGCAGCATCGCCGCGACCGTCGTCACGCAGTACGTCTCGAACAGGTCGGCGGCCATGCCGGCGCAGTCGCCCACGTTATCTCCGACGTTGTCGGCGATGACCGCCGGGTTGCGCGGGTCGTCTTCCGGGATACCGGCTTCCACCTTGCCGACGAGATCGGCGCCGACGTCGGCGGCCTTCGTATAGATGCCGCCGCCCAGACGGGCGAAGACCGAGATGAGCGAACACCCGAACGCTAAGCCTACCATCGCGGTGAGGGAGGCGGTCGCGTCGCCGCCGTTGACCTGCAGCAGAATCGCGTAGTAGCCGGAGACGGCCAGCAGGCCGAGGCCGACGACGAGCATACCGGTGACCGAACCGCCGCGGAACGCCACGTTCAGAGCCGGCGTTAGACCGCCTCGCGCGGCTTCCGCCGTCCGTACGTTGGCTCGGACCGAGACGACCATGCCGATGAACCCGGCGGCGCCCGAGAGGATCGCGCCGATGAGGAAGCCGATCGCGGCCTCCTTGCCCAGCGACGGGGCGAAGAGAATCACGATCGCCAGGGCGACGGCCACGATGCCGATCGTCGTGTACTGCCGCTGAAGGAAGGCCATCGCGCCCTCCTGGATGGCGGCGGCAATCTCACGCATGCGCTCGTTTCCGGCGGGCTGCGCCAGTACCCAGAAGGTCAGGATGACCCCGTAGAGTACGGCAAGGCCACCGCCGATGAGGCCGGTAACGATCGCTGTCTGTGCGGTCATGGTTCTCCCTTTGTAACGAAAAGAGGGCCCAGAGGCGGGCCGACCGGCTTGGCTACTCCCTCCGGGGGCGCAAGTCCTATCTCGCCGAAGCGGTGCGCCGGGCATGAAAGCGATCGAGAGTACGGAGCTGCTGGTCGTCGGCTGCGGCCCCGCCGGCGCGACGGCGGCACGCGAGGCGGCGCGCTCGGGCGTGGCGACGGTCGTGCTGGAGAAGGACGCGCGGGTCGGCGAGAAGCGAGTCTGTGCCGCCGGGCTGCGCCCGGGCTTCTGCGAGGAGTTCGATCTCCCGCGCGCGCTCGTGCACTGCGACACGCCGCGGTTGGCGCTCTTCGATGCCGAGGGCGGCGAGCACGAACTCTTCATCGAGGCCGGGCACACGAGCACGCGCGAGGAGTTGGACGGTACGATGGCGGCGCTCGCCGCACGCGAGGGTGCGCAGATTCGCACCGGCGCGCTCTTTCGCGGCATCGCGCGCGACGAGCGCGGAGCCGTGGTCGAGTACGCCGACCTGCCGCGCGGAGAGCGCCGCTTCGTGCGGGCGCGCAACGTATTCTTCGCGACCGGCGCCACCGCTCGGCTCGACGAACCTCGCTTTGGTAGCCTCGCGTGGGCGGGGTGGCGCGACGGGCTCGTGACGACGCTGCAGCACCGAGTCTACTTGGATCGCCCGGCCGCGCAGGTTGCCTATCGGACGCTCGAACTGCACTACTACGCGGCGCGCGACGGGCGGCAGATCGTCGCGTGGATGTTTCCGAAGCGAGACCATCTTGCCATCGGACTCGGCGTGATGGGGAAGATGGCGGGCGATGCGCTCGAGGCCGAACTCGACTCGTTCGTGCAGCGCGTCCGCAGGCGGCTGTACCCCGACGCGCGCGTGCTGCACACGAAACGCGAAGGGCATCTGCTCTACGGAGGCATGCCGCGTCCGGCATTCGCCGACGGCGCGATGATGGTCGGCGGTACTGCTGCGGGGCTCGTGGACGCGACGAACGGCGAGGGCATCTACGAGGCCGCGGCTAGCGGCCGTTTCGCCGCCGAGGCCGTTTCGCAGTCGCGGGCGGATCCGGCGCGTGCCGGCGATGCGTACGCCGCGCGCGTGTGCGACCGGTTCGCGAAACGCCTCGCGCACCGCGTGCGGTTGATGCGATATCTGGAGCGCAAGCCGCGTCTGTTCGCGCCGCTATTCGCGCAACTTTCGCAGACGCCGCGGTTAGCGGAAATACTGCTCAAGCCCGCCGGCGCGCGGACGCGCGCCGAACAGTTCTACGTGTACGCCCAGGCGCTGCGCTTTGGCTTGCGCGCGTCGGCGCGTCTACGGTGAGGCTGAGGGCGAGGCCGAGGCTGCGGGTGACGGCGAGGGCGTGGGCGTGCTGCCCGGCGGCAGCGTCGCTCCGTACATGGCGAGCAGCCATACCTGCGAGCGGCGCACGGCGATCCTCGGAACGTTGAACGAGAACTGCACCGTCTGGCTCTGTGGTGAGGTCCACTTGCCGTAACTGCCGATGATCTGATCCATCCGCTTGCCCCGCAGCGTGGATTCGCTATAGAGCTGGAGCGCGAAGACGCGCCCGGCGAACTGCGATGCGGGCAGCGTGTACTGCACGGAGGTGCCGCCGCTCAGCGTGAAGTCCATGTTGCTCTGTAAGCGAATCGCCACCAGCGGCGTGATCTGCATGAAGCGCACGTCAGGGTTCGTCATTGCCGGCACGTCTTTGGGCAGCGGCTCGGTAAGCATCGTCAGCGTTCCGAGCGGAGGCGGAGATGGCGTCGGCGTGTCGCTGTCGTCGCTGCTGTCGTCGTCGGAGGAAGCCATAGGCGTGGGCGTCGGGCTTGCCGTTGGCGTGGGCGTCGGTGCGCCGGGCGATGCGTTCGGCCCGGGGGTCGGAATGTTGAAGGATAGCGTGCAGCCATACTGCTGGTTGTACGGCGTCGGGAAGGCGCACTTCATGCCGCTGGGTCCCTGCGAGATGCCGTACTGCGCCTCGTTGGGGGCCAACGTGGATCCCGGGTTGGGAGCGAGCTGCTCCTGGCCGTTGAGGCCGACGTTGGGGCCGGCCATCCCGTTGCCGTTCGGGCCGCCGTTCATTCCGCCGATGCCGCCGCCGTTCGCGCCCATCGGGCCAGGCTCGCTGACCGGCGGCGACATGCCGCCCATGCCGCTATCCAAGCCCGACCCCTGACAGGAGGCGAGCACCAGTGCGAGCGCTGCAAAAGCGGCGCGGGCATTGCGTCTCATCTTAGTTATTGTTTCGCCTCAACCGTTGCGTTCAACTCTTCAACGAACGACGCAATGGAAACGTTGCGCTTCGTATCGCTGCCGCGCGCATTGACGTTGACCGTGCCGTCCGCAACTTCTTGTTTACCCGCAACCAAGATGTAAGGAACCTTCTGGGTCTTCCAGTGCCGGATCTTGTACCCCAGCTTCTCATTCGATTCGTCAACCTCGGCGCGAAAGCCCGCTCCCGCCAGACGCGCCGCGACCTCGCGCGAGTACTCGACCTGGTGCTCGGAGATGGGGACGACGACGGCCTGGACGGGCGCCAGCCAGGTTGGGAAGGCGCCGCCGTAGTGCTCGACGAGGATGCCGAAGAATCGCTCAAGCGAGCCTGCGAGTGCTCGATGAATCATAACGGGCCGGTGGTCCGACCCGTCCGAGCCGCGGTATTTCAGACCAAAGCGAGCGGGCAAGACGAAGTCCACCTGGACCGTTCCGAGCTGCCAGGGCCGGCCCAGCGCGTCGCGCACGTTCACGTCCAGCTTGGGGCCGTAGAACGCACCGCCGCCTTCGTCGACCTCGAACGCGAGATCGTAGCGCGCCAGGGCGTTGCGAATCGCTTCCTCGGCGACCGCATCCGTTTCGGAGCGTTCGTTTGCCGCGCGAGTCGAGAGGACGTACTGAAACTCGGTAAAGCCGAAAGCTCGCATCAAACGCAGCGCTTCGTCGAGCGTGCGTTCGAACTCGCCTTGGAGTTGGTCGGGCATGCAGAACAGATGCGCGTCGTCCTGCGTGAAGCCGCGTACGCGAGTCAATCCGTGCAGCACGCCCGAGCGCTCGAAGCGATAGACGGTACCGAACTCGGAGAAGCGCAACGGCAGATCGCGATAACTGCGCAGACGGCTCTTGTAGATGAGGATGTGTCCGGGACAGTTCATCGGCTTGAGGCGGAAACGCTGCTCCTCGACCTCGAGCGGCCCGAACATGTTCGAAGCGAAGTTTTCGAGATGGCCGGATATCTCGTACAGGCGCTCGGAGGCGACGTGCGGCGTGACCACCGGCAGGTAGCCGCGTTCGCGCAGCCCTTCGCGGATGAAGTCTTCGATGATGCCGCGCACGATGGCGCCTTTCGGATGCCAAAAGACCAGGCCGCCGCCGGCGTCCTCTTCGATCGAGAAGAGATCGAGTTCGACGCCGAGTTTGCGATGATCGCGACGCTGAGCTTCCTCGATGCGGGCCAGGTACGCCGCAAGTTCGTCGCGGTCGTACCACGCCGTGCCGTAAATGCGCTGGAGCATCGGCTTGTGCTCGTCCCCGCGCCAGTACGCTCCGGCGACGGTGGTCAGTTTGAGCGCGCCGATACGGCCGGTGGATTCGGCGTGTCCGCCGCGGCACAGATCGGTGAAGTTGCCGATCGTGTAGAGCGTGATCGGTTCGCCTTCGGGTATCTCCCGGGCCATCTCGACCTTGTACGGGTTGTCTTGGAAGGCCGCAACGGCTTCGTCGCGACTGACCCGGCGGCCGGTCATCGGATAGTCCGCGGCGACGATCTCTGCCATGCGGTTTTCGAGGCGCTCGAGGTCCTCCGGCGTGAACGGCGTCGCCCGGTCGAAGTCGTAGTAGAAACCGTTCTCGATGGCGGGGCCGATGGTCGGCTTGGCGTCGGGAAAGAGATCCGCGACCGCGTAGGCCAGGACGTGCGCGGCCGTATGGCGCAGTTCGGGCAACGTCGGACGGTCGTCCCGAGTGCGAGGATCGGCGGTCATGCCGACGGCTTCGGCGCTCCCGGCGGGGGAGGCCTCCGCCGGACCTTAACCTGGGGTTAATCGGCTTGTCTTACAACTAGAAGCGTACTTCGGCTAAGACGACGGCCAAGATTACCTTCCGACATAAGGAGCTCTTCGTGATACGACCGCTCATTCGCAGCCTCTGCGCGCTCACCGTCGCGGCCTCGATGATGATTCCGGCAGCCGCGGCCACGCAGCTGACCGGGGCTGGGTCGAGCTTTGACTTTCCGTTCTTCTCTAAAGCGTTCTACGTCTACAATCAGAAGAATCCGGACGTTACCATCAACTATCAGTCGATCGGCAGCGGCGGCGGCATCCAGCAGTTCACCGCGAAGAACGTGGACTTCGGCGCCACCGACGTCCCGATGAACGCCGGGGAACTCGCGCGGGCCGGCCAGGCCGTGCTGCAAGTCCCGGTGACGCTGGGCGGCGCGGCGATTGCGTACAATCTGCCCGGCGTGAGCGCGACGGTGAAGCTGACCCGTCAGGTCCTGGCGGATATCTATCTTGGAAAAGTGCAGAAGTGGAACGATCCCGCGATTGCCAAGCTGAACGCGGGCGTCAGCCTGCCCGATATGCCGATCGTCGTCGTGCACCGCTCGGACGGCTCGGGCACCAGCTACATCTTCACGGACTTCCTAAGCCACGTGTCGGCAGAGTGGAAGAGCAAGGTCGGCACGGGCAAGAGCGTTTCGTGGCCGGCGCCAAGCTCGGTCGGGGCCAAGGGCAACGAGGGCGTTGCCGGTCAGATCAGCAGCACGCCCGGGGCTATCGGCTACGTCGAGCTGGCCTACGTCATCGAGAACCACATGACCGCCGCGACGCTGCAGAACAAAGCCGGCAAGTGGGTCGCCTGCACGCCGGAGGCCGTCGCCGCCGCCGCCGCTTCGAAACCCGAAGTGAGCGCGACGAACTTCTCGATCGTGGACGCTTCCGGTGCACAGTCGTACCCCATCTCCGGGTACTCCTGGGTCGTCGTGTATAAGAAGCCGGTGGACGCCGCGCGCGGCAAGGCGCTCTTCGACGTCCTGATGTGGCTCGTCGGAGCGCAGGGGCAGTCGAACGCGAAGTCCGTGGACTACGTGCCGCTTCCGGCCAACGTGCAGGCTACGGCGGCAGGGACCCTCCGACAGATGCAACACTAATCTCTCGGCGTAGCCGAACGACCGGGCTGCCGTCTTTTGCGATAGGTGATGATGGAAAACGCGCAGCCGCAGTTTCGGCGCGTCGTACGGTTCGTAAGCGCAGCCGATCGCGGCTTTGCCGCGATCGTCTACGCCGGGAGCGCGTTCTTCGCGCTGCTGATCGTCGGCTTGTGCATCGAGCTCGTGCTCGGCTCGTGGCCGTCCATCGTCAAGTTCGGTCCGGCGTTCATCTTCAGCAGCGCCTGGGATCCGGTTGCGAGTAAGTTCGGCGCGCTGCCGATGATCTTCGGGACGGTCGCGACCTCTCTGATCGCGATCGTCTTGGCCGCATTCATCGGCATCATGGGGGCGGTCTTTCTGGCCGACTTCGCGCCGCGCTGGCTGGCCGCACCGCTCTCGTTTCTGATCGAACTGCTCGCTGCCGTTCCCAGCGTCGTCTACGGCCTCTGGGGCCTGTTCGTGCTGGCGCCCTTCGTGCGGACGGCGATCGGGCCGGCGCTGCAGAAAGTGCTCGGCTGGACGCCGCTCTTTTCCGGTCCGATTTACGGCGTCGGGCTCCTTACCGCCGGCATGATCCTCGCGCTCATGATCGTTCCAACGGTCACTGCGATCGCGCGAGACGTCATCGCCGGCGATTCCGCGCGATCTGCGCGAAGCCTCTATGGCGTTGGGCACGACGAAGTGGGAGACGGCGACGAAGGTCGTGTTGCCGGCGGCGCGCGTCGGGATCTTCGGCGCGTGCGTGCTGGCCTTGGGGCGCGCCCTGGGCGAGACGATCGCGGTGACGATGGTCATCGGCAACCGGCCGGAGATCTCGGCTTCGCTCTTCGCGCCGTCCTATACGCTGGCCAGCGTCATCGCCAACGAGTTCACCGAGGCTACGACCAGCATTTACATCAGCGCCCTCATCGAACTCGGCTTGATCTTGTTCTTCGTGAGCATGATCGTCAATGCCGTCGCGCGCCTCATGATTTGGAGCGTCCGCGGATCGGAGCGATCGTAGTGGATTCGCCGAGATACGCACGCCTCGGACGGCGACGCATCTACGGAGCGCTCGGGGTCGCGCTCGCGCTCTGCTGCGCCGCGATCGCCGCGGCCTCGCTGCTCGTCATTCTCGGCTACGTCATCGTGAAAGGCGTGGGTGCGATCAACTGGGAGTTTCTCACGCAGCTGCCGCACCCGGTCGGCGTGCCGGGCGGCGGCGTGGGCAACGGCATCTGGGGCACGATCATCATCATCGGGATCGCAACCCTCATGGCCGTTCCGATCGGATTGCTCACCGGCATCTACCTGGCGCTGTTCGGACGCGGCGTCATCCCCGAGTCGCTCCGGTTCCTTTCCGACGTGCTTTCCGGCGTGCCGAGCATCGCAATCGGGCTGTTCGCGTACGCGGTACTGGTCGCGCCGCTCAAACACTTCTCGGGTTTCTCCGCGTCGTTTGCGTTCATGATGCTCATGCTGCCCCTGCTCGTGCGTACGTCGGAGCAGGCGATCCGCTCGGTGCCGCAAGCGGTGCGCGAGGGTGCGCTCGCGCTGGGCATGTCGAACTTCCGCGCGACCGTGGGGATCGTCTTGCCGACGGCGATGCCGGCGATCGTGACGGCGCTGCTCCTGGCGATCGCGCGCGTCACCGGGGAGACGGCGCCGCTGCTCTTCACCGCGTTCGGAACGCAGTTCTGGGAGAGCAATCCGAACCACCCGATGGCGGTGCTCGCGCTGCAGGTCTTCACCTATGCGATATCGCCGTATCCGAGCTGGCAGGCACAGGCCTGGGGCGGAGCGTTGCTGCTGATTCTGGCGGTTCTCATCTTGAGCTTGGGCGCGCGCTACATGCTGAGCCGCGCAGCCAAGGGGCTCGACGCATGACCGCCGCGACGCTCGAGGGCCAGCTCCTAGCGGCCGACGACCTGAGCGCGTACTACGGCAGCCGCAAGGCGGTTGGGAACGTCACGATCGCCTTCCGCCGCAGAGCGGTCACCGCGCTCATCGGCCCGTCCGGCTGCGGCAAGACGACGCTGCTGCGCTGCCTGAACCGGATCCACGAAGTCGGCTTCGAGGCGCGCGTCGAGGGGCGCGTGCTTCTCGACGGCTCGGACATCTACGCCGGAGGCGTGGACCCGATGTCCATCCGCCGCCGAGTCGGGATGGTCTTTCAGCGGCCCAACCCGTTTCCGACGCTCTCGATTTTGGACAATACGACCGCCTGCGTGCCGCGCGGCTTGAGGGGGAAGGAGCGCCTCGACGCCGCCGAACGCGCGCTGCGGGCGGCCGCGCTCTGGGACGAGGTGCGCGATAAGCTCAAGTCCAGCCCGCTGCGGCTCTCGGGCGGCCAGCAGCAGCGCTTGTGCATCGCGCGCGCCATCGCGGCCGAGCCGGAGGTGCTCCTCATGGACGAGCCGACGGCGTCGCTGGACCCGATCGCTACGGCCGTGATCGAAGAGCTCATGTCTACGCTCACCAAGGACTTCACGATCGTCGCCGTTACGCACAACATGCAGCAGGCGGCTCGGGTCTCGAACGTCACCGCCTTCATGCTCGCCGACGAGACGGGCATCGGACGCCTGATCGAGTGCGACGACACCGCCAAGCTCTTCACCAAGCCCAGCGATAGGCGCACCGAAGATTACATCACCGGCCGTTTCGGCTAACGCGTAGGAACGGTCGTCGCGGGGCGGAAGCTTCCTTGCCTTGCAGTCCGGCAAGTTCGCTTAAGGAGGCGCTTCGTGTTTCAAGGTCGAGTGGCATTGGTTACCGGCGGGACCCGCGGCATCGGCGCGGCGATCACGGAGGCGCTCGCCCAGCGCGGCGCGTCGGTAGCCGCCGGTTACAACCGCGGCAAAGAGAGCGCGGAGAAGTTTGCGCAGCGCATGGGTGAAAAGGGCGCTACCGTCTCGATCCATCAAGGACGGGTGGACGTGAACGACGACTGCGTCCGCGTGGCCAAAGAAGTCATGGACCGCTTCGGGCGCGTGGACTACCTCATCAACAATGCCGGCATCACGCACGACAAGACGGTCCGCAAGATGAACAGCGAAGACTGGCAGCAGGTGCTCAACGTCAACTTGTCCGGCGCTTTCCAGATGACCAAGGCAGTGCTCGAGCATATGATCGAACGGGGCTCGGGCCGGATCGTGAACATCAGCTCGGTCATCGGCGAGACCGGCAACGTAGGGCAGGCCAACTACGCCGCGTCGAAAGCGGGACTGGTCGGCTTCACGAAGAGCCTCGCGCTGGAAATGGCGCAACGCGGCATCACCGTGAACTGCGTCGCCCCCGGCTTCATCGAGACCGAGATGGTAGCGGCAATCCCGGCCGCTGCGTTGGCCAAGGTGGTGGAGAAGATACCGCAGCGGCGGTTGGGCCGCCCGGAAGAGGTGGCTCGCGTCGTGACGTTCCTGCTCGACGACGAGTCGAGCTACATCACCGGGGCGGTCTACGCGATCAACGGCGGCCTGGATATGTAACTGCCGGGAAAGGAACCCGGCCCGCCCGCTTCGTAAATCTAGCGCGTGAGTAGTTTACTTCTCGCCGGACGCGTAGGCATCGTAACTGGTGGCTCGCGCGGCATCGGCGGCGCAATCAGCCGAGTCCTTGCCCAGGATGGGGCGACCGTGGCCGTCTTCGGGTTGCCCGAGGACCGCGAGCGGACCGGGACGCTGCGATCCCAGCTCAATGGCGCGTCTGACCGCGTGCATTTTTACGAGACGAACGTTGCCGTCTACGACGCCTGCAAGGAGGCGGTCGCCGCGGTCATTCGCGAGCACGGACGCATAGACTATCTCGTCAACAATGCCGGCATTACGCGGGATCACACGATCCGCAACATGACGGTAGAGGAATGGGACGCGGTTTTGAGGGTGAATCTCTCGGGACCGTTTTTTATGATCAAAGCCGTGTTGGACTCGATGGTCGAGCGCGGGTTCGGCCGGATCGTCAACGTGAGTTCGGTCGTGGGCGAGAGCGGCAACTTCGGGCAGGCCAACTACGCCGCGGCTAAAGCCGGTCTCATCGGTCTGACGAAGACCGTCGCGCTCGAAGTAGCCAAGCGCGGCATCACCGTCAATGCGGTTGCGCCGGGCTTCATAGACACGGAAATGACGAAGGCGATGCCGGTCTCGGCGATCGAGACGGCGATCGAGCAGACGCCCGGGCGCAGGCTCGGCAAGCCCGAGGAGGTCGCGCAGCTCGTACGCTTTCTGCTCGACGACCAATCCGGCTACATCACCGGCGCGGTCTATAAGATCAACGGCGGATGGTACATGTGAACGCGACCGAACGGATCGCCCCCGAGGAGCTCAACTACGGCATAGACGTCGCGGGACTCGACATGGCGTCGCTCGGCGACTCGCTGCGGGCCGTCGTGGCGGACGTGATGATGGATCCGTTGCGCATGACGACCTGGATGACCGGCTTCGCGATGGCCGAGCAGAACGTCGGGCTGAACATGCTCCGGCGTTTGAGCGGCGACGGGGCCGCGCCTGCGGCCTTCGCCGGCGACAAACGCTTTGCCGAACCGGAATGGCGCTCGAATCCGATGCTGGCCGGTCTGGTAGAGGATTATCAGGTGCGGTCCGACGCCGCCCTCGCCTTGGTGGAGTCGTCGCGTCTCCCCGAGGCCACGCGCCGCAAGGCGCGATTCGCAATGCAGCTTATGTGCGATGCGTTCGCGCCGAGCAACGTGCCGTGGCTCAACCCTGGGGTGCTCAAAGAAGCCGGCGACACGGGCGGTCTGAGCCTCCTGCGCGGCATGCAGAACTACCTCGACGACGTTACGAACAACGAAGGGTATCCGCGCCAGGTAGATCGCTCGGGGTTCGAGTTGGGCGTCAACCTCGCGGCGACGCCGGGACGCGTCGTCATGCGCAACGATCTCATCGAACTGATCGCATACGATCCCCAGACGCCGCAGGTCCACGAGATCCCGCTCCTATGCAGCCCGCCGTGGATCAACAAATACTACATCATGGATCTCGCGCCGGGCAGATCGTTCGTAGAGTGGGCCGTGAAGAACGGCCACCAGACCTTCATGATCTCGTATCGCAATCCGGACGAGACGATGTCGCACCTGCGAATGGGCGACTATCTGCAGCACGGCGTGATCGCCGCCCTAGACGCCGTACAGGAAATCACCGGAGCGCCGCGCGTGAACTTGGCCGCGCTCTGCCTCGGTGGAACCCTCGCGTTGATCGTGATGGCGCATCTCGCCGCGCTCGGCCAGAACGACCGCATTGCGTCGGCGACCGTCACGAACACGCTGATAGATTTCAGTATTCCCGGCGACCTGGGCATATTCACGGACGAAGACACGATCTCCAAGCTGGAGAAGCGCATGCGCGAGCGCGGCTTTCTCCAGGCCAGCGAGATGGCGCGCACGTTCGATTGGATGCGTTCGCGCGACCTGATCTGGAGCTACGTCGTCAACAACTGGTTCAAGGGCAAGCAGCCCCCGGCGTTCGACATCCTCTCGTGGAACAACGATTCGACGAACATGCCGGTCGAGATGCACTCCGAATATTTGCGCGCGTGCTACCTTCACAACGCGATCGTCAAGCCGGGAGCCTTTTCAATCGGCGGCACGCCGATCGACCTCGGAAAAATCACCTCGCCGCTGTACGTGCTGGGTGCCGAAAACGATCACATCGCTCCCTGGCATGCGACGTACCTCACGACGCAGCACGTCGGCGGTCCGGCCAAGTACGTCCTGACCAACGCCGGGCATATCGCCGGCATCGTCAATCCGCCCGGCGGAAAGAAGACGTGGCACTACACGAAGCCCGCGGCCGGGCGCGGCGAGAGCGCCGAGGCCTGGCTCGAGAGCGCGGACCGGCACCACGGTTCGTGGTGGGAAGACTGGGCGGCGTGGTCGGCCGGGCACGGCGGCGCCTTGCGGGAGCCCTACGGTCTTCCGGGCGGCGAGCCGGCGCCGGGACGCTACGTCCGCAACGAAGGAGCATCCGTATGAGCGACGAGGAGAAGGGCCCGGGCGGCGCCTGGCGCGGCTTGGGGGACTTCATCCGCGGCCAGCGGGAGTTGGCCAACCTTTCGATGCGCCAACTAGCCGATATCGCCAAAATCTCCAATCCGTACCTCAGCCAGGTCGAGCGAGGTCTGTACAAGCCCTCGGCCGACGTCCTGAAGAACATTGCCAACGCCTTACAGATCTCGGCCGAGACGATGTACGCACAGGCCGGGCTGCTCGACGACTCGCCCGGCCGCGATGAGAGCCACCACGGGGTCGAGCACGCCGTGAAGATAGACCCCCGCCTGACCGTGGACCAGAAAGAGGCGATCATTCAGGATCTACCGCAGCTTCGTGGGGCGCGAGTAGGCAAGCGCTTTCCTACCCGCTCCTCGGCGGCTCCCGGAGAAACTCCACTCGATGGTGTTGACAGATACAGCACGTGCTTGGTAAACTTAGCACACGCTAGAGAGAGGAGTTTCAAAGCAGCCATGACCGTCAACGTCAACGAATACATGAACAAGTTCCAGGAAGAGGGCCTCAAGGCCATCAAGCAGACCCAGGATGCGAGCCTGCAGGCGATGACCAGCTTCCGCGAGTTCACCAAGGAGTTCGCCGAGAAGCCGGGCACGATGCCGACCCTCGAGAACATGCCGAGCCCGACGCAGCTTGTCGAGATGTCGTTCGGATTCGCCAGCCAGATTCTCGAGATGCGCAAGGCCTTCACGCTGAAGATCGCCGAGATGCTCGTCGAGACCCAGAAGCAGGCCGAGGCCAACGTCAACGCCGCGACCGCTCCGGTCGCGCCGAAGCCGCCCGCCCGCTAACTTCCGACTCAGTCGAGAGTTCGTCAAAGTGGACCGCTCGCCGTAAGGCGAGCGGTCCTTTTTATGCGCTGCAGAAGACCACGCGCGTGAGCCATACGGTACTTCTCGGCAACACGCTGCGCGTCAATCGCATGGGCTACGGCGGTATGCGTCTGTGCGGCCCGGGAATTTGGGGCTGGCCGCAAGACCGCGAGAACGCGTTGCGCGTGCTGCGTCGAGCGCTCCAGCTCGGCGTGAACTTCATAGATACCGCCGATTCCTACGGGCCGCACGTAAACGAAGAGCAGATCGCGCAGGCGCTGCATCCGTATCCGGCGGGGCTCGTTATCGCTACGAAGGGCGGTCTCACCAGAAGCGGTCCGGGCGAGTGGCAGCGCTGCGGGCGCCGAGATCACCTCATCGCGGCGTGCGAGGGCAGCCTACAGAGGCTGCGCGTTGACTGTATCGACCTGTACCAGCTCCATGCGATAGATCCAGGCGTGCCGTTCGAGGAGCAGGTCGGCGCGCTGAAGGAACTGCAGGATGCCGGAAAGATCCGCTTTGCCGGCCTCTCGAACGTAGACCTCGAGCAACTCGAGCGAGCTCGGCGGATCGTAGACGTCGTATCGGTGCAGAACAGCTACAACGTCGGCCATCGGGTCAGCGACCCGGTGCTCGCGTACTGTGAATCGCATTCGATCGCGTTTATTCCGTTTTTTCCGATAGACGCCGGCGATATCCACGAGATCGAGAGCCTAGCGCCGATAGCGGCGTCGCACGACGCGACCGTCTACCAAGTTGCGTTGGCCTGGCTGCTGCGCCGCTCGCCCGTTATGCTGCCGATCCCCGGGACATCGTCGCAGGTGCATCTGGAGGAGAACGTCGCGGCCGCGGCCCTGGATCTGAGCGATGCCGAGATGGAGGCGCTGGGGTAGCCGGCAAGAGGCCGCCACGAGCGCCGAGAATAGCATAGAGCAATGAAGAACGCGCGCGTCCGCCGGGCGCCCGTTTTCTGCGCGCTTGCCTTGGCGCTGGCAGGCTGCGGAAACGGACAGGGAGCCCCGAGCATACCCGGCACCGGTTCCGTTCTGCAGGCAGCGACCGCTCGCTCTGAAGCACCCCGGGTCCGCGAGGCTCGGAGCAAGGTGACCGGGGACCTGCTGTACGTCGGCGGCGACCGCGAGTCGTATGTGTTCACGTACCCGCAGGGCAAACTCGTCGGGAATCTGCCGCTCGGTTCGTTCGGCATGTGCGCGGACCGCGTCGGGAAACGTCTACTTCACCGGGGTTCGGACGATTACCGAGTACGCGCACGCGGGCACCGCGCCGATCGCAATCTACACCGTCCAGGGAACCGCGTTCTCGTGCGCCGCCGACATCAAGACCGGACGTCTAGCCGTCGTCGTGCTGTGCATATCGGGATGCAAGGGTGACGAAGTAGCGATCTTCGACCACCCCGGCGCGCCGCCCACGACGTATCAGGATCCGGCAATGAAGTCCATGCTCTATTGCGGGTTCGACGGCCACGGAAATCTGTACGTAGACGGCTACAGCGGCAGTACCGTTACCGTCGCAGAGTTGCCGGCAGGCAGCGCAACCTTTACCGATTATCCGGTCCTTCAGCAGATAGTCAATCCGGGTCAGATCCAGTGGGACACGCGGCACATCACGCTCGAGGAACGTTTTCATCCGGTCATCTACCGCTTGAACTTCACCCCGCTAGGCGCCCAGGTGATCGATACGATCGAGTTGCAGCAGGAAGGGGTGCGGGCGGCGCAATCCTGGATTTTCGGCAATGCGATCGCCATCCCGAACGGCCCGGCGACGAAGCGCCGCTGGATATTCGCATCTGGGCGTACCCGAAAGGCGGAGTGCCGATGCAGATTCTCTCACACTTCATCCCGCGCTTTCGCGAGATAGACGGCGTGGCGTACAGCGCGGCACCCGCGAAGTAATAGCGTGACATTTTTGCGGATTTCGCGACGGCTGTGCGTCGCGCTCGCGGGCGCGGTTCTCATCGCAGGCTGCGGCCAAAGCACGAATGGAATAACGCCGGAAAACCCGACCGCGCTGCAGCGCGGACCGTCGCAAGGGAAAGTCAGTCACGTCGTCATCATCGTGCAGGAGAATCGCACGGTTGACAATCTGTTTTACGGCCTGCCGGGTGCGGACACGGTGCGCTACGGCGTGAACTCCGACGGCCGCCGCGTTCGGCTCGAGCCCGAGCACCTGGCGTCTCCCTACGATATTTCGCACGAACATAGTGCGTTTGCGGTCGAGTTTCGCAAAGGGAAGTTGAACGGATTCGATCTCGTCCATTCGCACTGCGGTGCGAGGGACCGCCATAAGTGCCCGCTGCGTGGGCGCCGCGCGTATGGTTGGGTGCCGCACTCGGAGATTCGCCCGTACCTCGATATGGCCAAGCAGTACGCGTTCGCCGACCGGATGTTCGAGACCAACGAGGGCCCAAGCTTTCCGGCACACCAGTACCTCATCAGCGGCACCTCGACGGTGAGCCAAGGATCGGATCTGCGCGCGGCCGAGAATCCTCTGACGAGAGGGCAGCGGTTTACCGGCGGTTGCGACGCACCGCCCGGCGCGCTCGTCCGGCTGATCGACAGCGCAGGGCAAGAGAATCAGGAGATATACCCGTGTCTGGACCGGCCCACGCTGGCAGATCTCCTCGACGCGCAGTCGCTCAGTTGGCGTTACTATATCGGGAGGGTCCAGCCGGGCCTATGGAATGCGTTCGACGCGATCTCGCACATCCGCAAACGTACGGAGTACTACACGAACGTCGTCTCGCCGCCGTCGCGCGTCCTCACGGATATCACCAACGGAAACCTCGCGAGCGTCGTGTGGGTGACGCCGACGTCGAAAGCGTCGGATCACTCCGGCCAGACGGATGGATCGGGCCCGTCCTGGGTCGCCTCGGTCGTCAACGCGGTGGGCCAGAGCAAGTATTGGGATTCGACGACGATCGTCGTCGTCTGGGACGACTGGGGCGGGTGGTACGACCATGTGGCGCCTCATCGGTACAACTCGTACGAACTCGGCTTCCGCGTTCCGATGATCGTGATCTCGCCGTATGCGAAGAAAGGCTACATCTCACACACGCAGCACGAGTTTGGGAGCATCCTCAAGTTCGTGGAAGAGACGTTCGGTCTGGGATCGCTCGGAACGACCGACCAGCGCGCCGACGATCTGGCGGACTGCTTCGACTTCCACCGCGGTCCGCGAGCCTTTCAGGTGATCCCGTCGGTGCTTGCGCCGAGCTACTTTTTAAACCAGCCGCCCGATACTCAAGATCCGGACGACGACTTCTAGCGAGTAAAGCGGCTCTAGACGGCGAGTTCTTTGTCGAGCACGAGGACCCGCACCGTATTGCGATCCAGCCCGTCGCCTTCCATCGCCTGCGCGGTTTCCGCGGAGCCCATAGCAGCTAGGAACCCCGGCAGATCGTCGGTCTCAAAGCAGGTACCTACGTAGTTGTCTTCGCCCGTGCCGTACGCAACGGGGGCTGAAACGCCGTACGAAGTTCTAAAGAACTCTGCGTGACCGCGGAAGCCCGCTTCCCATTGTGCCCGATCCTTGCATTTCGCAATGACGATAACCTTAGCCATGGTTGTCGAGCTCCTCTTTTTAATGGTGGGCGGTACATGGATTGAACATGTGACCTCTTCCGTGTCAAGGAAGCGCTCTCCCACTGAGCTAACCGCCCGCGCGATCTCTCTCGCGAAGGCCAAAATCTTCAAACGGGGTCGAGAAAAACCTTCCACGCCGCGACCGCCTGAATTTGACAGCAGCTTTACGAGCGTGCTAAAGTCGCACGTATTCTTCACTCGACCGCTGTAAGGAGGCGCGATTTGAATACGATTCGTCAGTTCGGCCTCACCGCGCCGCAGTTCGGCGTCGGGTCGACGTGCTATGGACCTTCGGGGGGCGTGCCGGCGTAAGACGTCGCCGGCGCTAGAACCATCCGAAGGCCTCCGCGATCGACGGGGGCCTCATTTTTTTCACACGCATTCTCTTTAGTAAATGAGGCATATCATGGATCTTTGGCTACAAAGCGAGATCCGGATGCGCCGCGACGCCGCCTTGGAAGCTTCTCGCGCGTGCCGCTTGGCATGCCTGGCCCAAGACGGACGAAGTACGGGCATCCGTATCCGCGTTGCCGACGGCGCGCAGGCGATCAGCGACGCGCTGGCCGCGCTCGCAAGCAGCCTGCGCGACGGCAAGACTGCATAAGTCGTAGAGGACCGGTCTGGACAGCCCGTTAGGTGGTAGGGTAAGATGCGATTTTGTCCAAGGAGCCGCTACCGGTACGGGCGCGTAGCTCAGTGGGAGAGCATCCGCTTCACACGCGGGGGGTCGTTGGTTCAATCCCAACCGTGCCCACCACTCCCGGGTTGGCGGCACCGGTCCTTGGCGCTGTAGCTCAGTTGGTTAGAGCGTCGCCCTGTCACGGCGAAGGTCGTGGGTTCGAGCCCCATCAGCGTCGCCATCGTTTCTCCGAGCGCACCGCACTCCCGATCCTGGGCGAGACGGCGTGCGGTTCGCTCGGGAAGTGTGCCAAGGTAGCTCAGTCGGTAGAGCACGCGCCTGAAAAGTGCGGTGTCGCGCGTTCGATTCGCGCCCTTGGCACCATCGCAGCCGGGGCCCAGGCAGATGTCTGGGCCCCCGGCGTGCCACCCCCTTGGCATCGCGGGCGCGTACGAACATATCCATGGCGAGGACGCAGGCGGATTGCGGCAAGTGCGGCGCCCCAAAGGTTGTTCTCAAGAGCGGCTCGCGCCGGTGCCTGCCCTGCCATAACCGGCGTGGTCGCGACTATTATCGCAGCAGCGCCACGAGGCGGCGTAACCAGCGCGAATCGTATTTGCTGCGGCGATATGGGCTATTGATAGAGAAGCTAACGGTGATGCTACATCGGCAGGCCGGGCGATGCGCGATCTGCTCGAAGGCGTGGCGGGACTGTACCCGGACAAAACACGGGCGGCATGATGCACTTTTCCTGCAGTACCTCTACGTCGATCACGACCACGAGACGGGGCTCGCTCGCGGGCTGCTCTGCAACGCCTGCAACACGGCAATAGGGCTCCTTGAGGAGCAGCCCGGCCGCCTGCTTCGTGCCGCCGCCTATCTCGAGCGACACGCAGCCCATGCGCTCTAGCGCAGCGTCCGGTTGAAGAACTCGAGCGTGCGCGCCCAGGCGGTCTCCGCGTGCTCGGGATGATAGTGCCCCAGCCCGCCCTGCCCGGGCTCCCCGGTATTGAAGAAGCCGTGCTGCGCATCGTAGCGGTGAAACTCGTGCCCCACGCCCGCCTCGCGCAGGGCCCGTTCGATCGCCTCCACGCCCTCGATCGTGAAGAAGCCGTCGCCGGTAGCCCAGTGCCCCTGGAGCGGAATGGCGATCGCCGCGGGGTCGCCGGCTCCGGCGGGCGGATAGCCGTACCACACGCTCGCGGCGTCGAAGCCGACGCCGCGCATTGCGGCCAGCATTGCGAGGGCTCCGCCCATGCAGAAGCCCATAACGCCGACCTTCTTCGCGCCGCGACCGCGCAGGTAGCGCCCGCGCCGGCGGCGTCTTGCGTGGCCGCGTCGTTGAAGTCCAGGCCCTGCATGAGATGGTTCGCCTCATCGCCGTCGGCCGCGTTGCGCCCGCGGTAGAGGTCGGGCGCGACGACGCTAAATCCGTCGGAGGCGAGCCGGTCGGCCGTCTCTTTGATACGGTCGTCCAGCCCCCACCATTCCTCGATGAGGACGATCCCGGGTGCGCTCGGGCTCCCTGCCGCCGCGAGGTATCCCGGCGCCGTCTTGCCGTCGGGACGGGTGAACTCGATCATCGAACCCATCAGGCTCACTTCCCCGCAGCGACCTCTTCGGCATCTTGCCGCTCGAGGTTTTCCAGGCGTTCGCGCAAGAGCCAGGCATTGGCAGCTCTGACGTTCTCGAGCGGGACGCGCTCGCTGAACCAGGCGAAGAGCGATTCGTCGCTCTCGTTCGATCGCAACGCTGCATCGAACTCTTCCGAGGTGATGCCCCAGCGCTGGAACATACCCGCGTCCATCGGGCAAGGGTAGATGTAATCGTGGATCGTCCCGGCGGCCGCGGCACGGCCTTTATCGGAGGCGCGCAGGAGCCAGAGGGCCTCGCCGATCGCTAGGCGCCCTCGGCGCGGAAACGTCTTTCCGTCGCGAAAATCTATCGTCATATTCCGTATAATGGGCGCCCGGCGCAGCGGGTTGCGCGGGCGATTCGAGCGAACCGGATGCTCGCTATGCAAGATGCTTCGGGGCGTCCCACGCACGAACCGCGCTGGCACGCGTCGCTCGCCGTCGTTGCGGCGATGCTCCTCTACATCACGCTGCCTCCGCGACTGACGATCGGTCCCGGCTGGATCGCGCCGCTGATCGTTCTCGGCGTGCTCATCCCGCTCAACATCATCGCCCCGCGCCGCCATCGAGAAACGCGCCGCATGCGCTTCTGGAGTATCGCGCTTATCGCGCTCGTGAACTTTTTCAACCTCGTCTCCGTACTGCTGCTCATCTCGCATTTTTTCCATCCGGAGCGAGCGGCGATTCAGTCGGCGGCGCGCTTGCTCCAAATCGGCGCGCAGATTTGGATCACGAACATCCTCGTCTTCGCTCTCTGGTTCTGGGAACTGGACGGCGCCGGCCCCGACGCGCGCGCCGACGCCAGCGCGGCCACCGAGGTACTCAACGCGGACTTTCTATTTCCGCAGATGCAGATGGCGATCTCGAGCGGCAGAACGACGCGGTGCATAGACCCAATGTGGAAACCGCGCTTCTTCGACTACCTCTACCTGGCATTCACGAACTCGACCGCCTTCAGTCCAGCCGACGTCATGCCGCTGAGCCAGTGGGCGAAGGCGCTGATGCTCTTCGAGTCGCTCATCTCCCTCGTTACCATCGCGATCGTCCTCGCGCGCTCGGTCAGCCTGCTGCAGTGAGCGAGGCGGTACTCCGATTTTGGGCCCGGCCGAACCCCACGGACCCCATCGGGGTTGTAGGACGCGGTGCTGGCGTGCTAGAACCGGATGGGTCGCTCGGCGCGGGTATGATGTAATGGCAGCCTGCGACCTTCCCAAGGTTGATGCGTGGGTTCGATTCCCACTACCCGCTCGTGAGCGCGGCGACGTAGCCAAGTGGTAAGGCAGGGCTCTGCAAAAGCCCCATTCGGCAGTTCGAATCTGCCCGTCGCCTCCAAACCTCGCTCCATCGCCAGGCGGGAGCGTCGGCGATTCGCGTAGCGGTCGTCGGGGCGGGAGCGATCGGCGGCTTTCTGGCCGCCGCTCTGGCGCGAGCCGGCGCCGACGTGGCCGTGGTCGCCCGCGGCGCTCACCTGCAAGCCATTCGTCGCCACGGACTGCGCGTCGAGAGCGACCTCGGAGCCTTCACCGTAGAACTCCAGGCCGGGGACGACCTGCGCGAGCTAGGCTCTTTTGACATCCTCGTCCTCACCTTTAAATCGCACCAGTGGCCAGGGATGCTCCCGCAACTGCGGCCCTTCGCGGATACGCGCGCCACGCTCGTTACGCTGCAAAACGGCGTGCCGTTCTGGTTCGTCCGCGATCCGCCGCTGCACAGCGTGGATCCGGGCGGCGCGATCGGCGGCCTGTTCGGCGACGACCGCGTGATCGGCGGCGTCGTGCACGTTTCGGGGCAGATCGTCGTACCGGGTGCGATCCGCCAGAGCGGCGGACTTCGGTACGTTTTGGGCGAGCCGAACGGGGGCGGCAGCGAGCGGGTCGAGGCGCTCGTGGCGCTCCTGCGCGGCGCCGGTCTCGCCGCGGAGGCCGACGCGAACCTGCGTTCCACGCTCTGGCTCAAGCTCGTGAACAACTGCGGGCTCAACGCGGCGAGCGTGCTGCAGCGGCAGACGATCAAACCGATGCTCGCCGATCCTCGTTCGCGGGCGCTGGTCCGCGCACTCATGCTGGAGGCGCTCGCGGTAGGCCAGGCGATGGGGGTCGTCGAGCAGGCCGACGTGGATGCGCGCATCGAGTATGCGGCACGTTTGGACGACGTGAAGACCTCCATGCTCCAGGATTTCGAGGCAGGCCGTCCGCTCGAGACCGGTCCGATTCTCGGCGCCGCCGTCGAACTGGCGGAGCGGTACGGCGTTGCCGTGCCGCGATTGCGCGACGCGCTCGCGCAGCTCGCGCGCATCGCCGGCGAAGGGGACGCGTGAGCTCCAAGGACCCGACCGGCGCGGGCATCGGCGATCTCGCCGGCGTCGGCGCCAAGAGCGAGGCGCTCTTTCGCGAGCTCGGCATCGAGACGGCGCGTGACCTGCTGGAGTACCTGCCGTTCCGATACGAAGACCTGCGCCATCCGACGCCGGCGGCGCTGCTCGGCAGCGGCAGCGGCGAGGAGAACGCCGTTGGCCGCATCGTCGGCGTCAAGGAGCGGCGCGTGCGGGGTCTGGAGATCGTAGACGTGCAGCTCGTGGACGACCGCGGCGACGGCTTCGCGGCGAAGTGGATCGGAAGAAATCGCTACGTCTACGGCCGCTTTCACGAAGGGATGCGTCTGTTCGTGCGCGGCCGCGTCGAGCGGACGCTCTCCGGGCCGATCGTCGCAGTCTCGCAATACGCCCAGCTCGCCGAAGGAGAAGCGTATCGGGGCGAGATCGTGCCGGTCTATCGCGCGAGCAAAGACCTGGCCTCGCGCAAGATCGCCGCGGTGGTGAAGAAGAACTTGGCGCGACTCCTCGATCAGGTTCCGTCCGACCCGCTTCCTCCGACGCTCGCATCGGCGCGCAGATACCCTTCCGTGCGCGAGGCTTATCGCGCCGCGCACGCGCCGCAGACGCCGCAGGAGGCGGAGGTGGCGCGGGACCGCTTCGTGTTCTCGGAGTTTCTCGCGCTCGCGGCGGCGGCGCGGCTGCGCCGGGCCGAGCGCGAGCGCGATCACGACGCACGGGCCCTGCGCGTGCCTCCGGATCTCCTCGAGCGTCTCGAAGGCTCGCTGCCCTTCGCGCTGACCGGCGCCCAGCGCCGTGCGATTCTCGAAATCTGGGAAGACATGCAGCGCGACATACCGATGAATCGCCTGCTGCAGGGCGACGTCGGCAGCGGCAAGACGCTCGTCGCCGCCGCTGCGGTGCTGTTGGCCGCGAGCAACGGCATGCAGTCGGCGCTCATGGCGCCGACGGAGCTGCTCGCGTCGCAGCACGCATCGCGCCTGGCGCCGCTGCTGCTTCCGTTCGGCTTGGGGCTGGAGGCGCTGTTCGGCAGCCAAGGATCGCGCTCGCGCAGCGCCGCCGTGGAAAAGCTCGCAAGCGGTGAGGCCGCCCTGGCGGTCGGCACGCACGCGCTGCTGACCCAGGGCGTGGATTTCGACCGCCTGGGCCTAGCGATCATTGACGAACAGCACCGCTTCGGCGTCGAACAGCGGGCACGTCTGCGCGCGAAGGGGGTCTCTCCGCACACGCTGCATATGACCGCCACGCCGATTCCGCGCACGCTCGCACAGTCCGTTTACGCCGACCTCGATATCTCGGTGCTCGACGAACTCCCGCCGGGCCGCACGCCGATCGAAACCTTCGCCGTACGTTCGAGCCGCTTGGAGCGAGTGTACGAGTTCGTTCGCCGGCAAGTGGCGGCAGGTCACCAGGCGTACGTCGTCGCGCCGGCAATCGAAGAGGGCGAGCGCGCGCTCACGAGCGCCGTAGCCGAAGCGGAGCGTTTGAGGGCCGAGGTGTTCCCGGACCTGCGTCTGGGCTTGCTGCACGGGCGCCTGGCGCAACGGGAGAAGGACGACGTCATGGGACGCTTCGCGCGAGGCGAGCTCGACGTGCTGGTCTCGACGACGGTCGTAGAGGTCGGCATAGACGTCGCTAACGCCACGGTCATGATCGTGCTGGACGCGCAGCGCTATGGGCTCGCCCAGCTGCATCAGCTTCGCGGGCGCGTCGGCAGGGATGCTGCAAAGTCGTACTGCGTGCTCGTCTATCCGGACGACGCCGGCGACGCCGAGCGCCTGGAGATACTGACGAAATCCACCGACGGATTCGCCATCGCCGACGAAGATCTGCGCCTGAGAGGGCCGGGGCAGCTAGCCGGGACGCTGCAATCCGGCGCGGGCGACTTGCGCTTCGGCGATCTGCTGCGCGACGTCGAGGTGTATCGCGCGGCAAAGGCCGCGGCAGAGCGTATCGTCGCCGGCGACCCGCAGCTCGCGCTTCCGCAGCACGCCGGTCTGCGCTCGCTCCTGGAAGCGCAGCCCAGCACGCGCGCCCTGCTCTACTCCTCGTAAGGGTTCGCGGCGGGGGGGTGCGAATAGCGGCGCCCATGCTCAATCGAATCGCGCTTTGTGCCGCCTTCGCCGGCGTCGTCCTCTCTCTGCCGCCGGCCGTCCGCGCCGCTCCTTCGGACGTCGCGCGGGCGACGCTTTCGAACGGTCTGCGCGTAATCGTCGTGCGCAACGCACTCGCGCCGGTGGTGACGACGATGCTGAACGTCGAGGCGGGGTCCGACGAGCAATGGATTCCCGGTTTGGCGCACGCGACCGAGCACATGATGTTCCGCGGGAGTTCCACGCTTTCGTCGTCGCAGTTGATGGACGCGATCGGCATTACGGGCGGCGATTTCGATGCCGATACGGAGAGCACGGTGACGCAGTACTATTTCACCGTGCCCTCGCAGTATCTCGAGATCGCGCTGCGGGCGGAACGATCGCGCGCGACCGGTCTCCTGCTGACTCCGAAACTCTGGGACGCCGAGCGCGGAGCGATCACCCAGGAAGTGCGGCAGGACGACAGCAATGCTTTTTACCGGATCTACCAGAAGATGCAGCGGCGCCTGCTGGGCGGCACGCCGTACGACAACAACACGCTCGGGACGGTCTCCGATTTCGCGCATCGCGTGGACAGCGCGCAGCTGCGTAAGTTCTACGACGCCTGGTACCATCCGAACGATGGGATCTTCATTATCGCCGGGGCCGTAGATCCGCAAGCGACGATCGCGCGGGTCCGCGAGCTCTTCGGCGACGTACCGGCAGCGCGCTTGCCGCAGCGCGCCGCCGTACGGCTCGAGCCGATCCGTCCGGCGCTCTATCGCGATCGCTCGGATCAGGCGTTCACCGCCGTGGCGTTGGGCTATCGCTTTCCGGGGTACGACAGCCCGGATTATTCGGCCGGACAGATTCTCGGCGACGTCCTCTCCAGCCAGCGCAGCCGCTTCGGCGGCTTGGCATACACCGGTAAGGCGCTCGCCGCGCAGTTCGTCTCGCAGACGTTTCCGAAAGCCGGGATGGGCATCGCCTTCGCAGCCGTTCCGGTGACCGAGCCGCCCGAGAGTATAGACCGGGAGCTGCGCTCGGTGATCGAAGGCTATCGGACGTCGGGCGTGCCCGAGGACCTCGTCGAGGCGGCGAAGCTGCGGGAGATCTCGCAGCTGGAGTTTAGCGGAAACTCGATCGAAGGTTTGGCGTTCGAGTGGAGCCAGGCCGTCGCCGTGCAAGGCCTTTCGTCGCCGGACGATGCGATCGCCCAGTTCGAGCGGGTAACCGTGGCCGACGTCAACCGCGTTTTGCGGACGTATCTGAACGACGACCACGTGGTCACGGCCTACGTCGTACCGAAAAGCGCGGGCGCCGCCACCGCCGGCTCGGAGATGGCCAAAGAGAACAACCAGATTCCGCCGAGCACGCACCAGCCGCTGCCCTCCTGGGCGCAGCACGTCCTCGATGGGCTGCAGGTTCCGCAGCAGACGCTCGCACCGTCCGACACGATCCTCTCGAACGGCATCCGCTTGATCGTTCAGCCTGAGACGATCACGCACACGGTCGTCGTTGCGGGCGAGATTCGCAACGATCCCGGCGTGCAGGAGCCGCCCAATCAGGAGGGCGTCTCGGATCTCACGGAGTCGCTGCTGCCGTACGGCACGACGACGTACGATCGGCTCGCGCTGCAGCGCGAACTGGACGCGATCGCCGCTTCGACGAGCGCGGGCACGCAGTTCGGGCTCGAGGTGCTCTCGTCGCACTTCGAGCGAGGCGTGCAGCTGCTGGCCGACGAGGAGCTCCATCCCGCTTTCGACTCGGGCGCTTTCTCGATCGTGCGCGATCAGCTGGTCGGCGAACTGACCGGCGATATGAGTTCGCCGGACCATCTCTCCGAGGTAGCCCTGGCCAAGGCGCTCTATCCGCCGGGCGATCCGTCGCAGCGTTTCGCAACGCCCAAGAGCGTCGGCGCGCTGACGCCGGCCGACGTACGGTCGTGGTTTGCATCCGCGTATCGGCCGGACCTTACGACGATCGTCGTCATCGGCGATACCACGCCGGAGGCCGCCAAGACGCTCTTCGAGCGCTACTTCGGGTCCTGGAGCGCCGTCGGTCCCAAGCCGAACGTCGAGCCGCCGCCGGTTCCGCAGAACGTGCCCAGCCAAGTCGGCGTTCCGGCAACCGGACGCGTGCAGTCGTCGGTGCAGCTCGTAGAGACGCTCGCGCTGCGGCGCACGGACCCGGCCTGGCCGCTGCTCCAGCTGGCGAACACCGTTTTGACCGGCGGGTTCTACTCATCGCTGCTCGTGCACGACCTGCGGGAAGTGCACGGCTATGCGTATTCGGTGAGCAGCAGCGTCGAAGCCGACGACGTTCGGGCCAGCTTCGACATCGCGTATGGCTGCGATCCGCAGAACGTAACGCCCGCGGAGGGGCAAGTGCGCGCGGTGCTCTCGCAGTTGCAGCAGCAACCGATCGCTCCCGATCGCCTGCTGGTCGCCAAGGCGCTGCTGATGGGTCGCGTACCGCTGCGCCTGGCCAGTTACGACGGCGTCACGGGCCAGCTTCTCGACTACGCAACGCAGGGGCTGCCGCTCGATCAGAACCTGATAGACGCTCGCGCGGAGCTGGCTGCCAGCGCCGGAGACGTTCGCCAAGCGCTGGCGCAGTACGTCCGCCCCCAGGGTTTCGTGCGGCTCGTAACCGGCCCGGCGCCGCGCTAAGGGCCGGCCGAGCGCGGCGTCGAACGCGCGCGGGATGGGCGCGCTCGTCGGGATCGGTTTCGACCTCGATCATACTCTCGCGATAGACAACCGGCTCGAGCGGGTCGCCATGCTGCGTTTGTTCGACCTGCTCCTGGAACGCGGAGCGAGCCCTGTGGGCACGCTCGCCGACGAGATAGACGCGATTGACGAACTGCTCGCGCAGCAGCGCTCCGGGGCCTTTACGATAGAAGAGGCCGTGCGGCGCTTCGTGGCTGCCCACGGCCTGGAGCCCGGCGACGAGGACGTGGCCGCCTTCACGCGGACGGCGGTCGAGATGGTGGACGAGTTCGTCGTGCCGCTGCCGGGCGCCAGACGAACCATCGCGGAGCTGCGCGAGCGGGGAATCGCCGTGGCCGTGCTCAGCAACGGCTGGAATCCGCTGCAGCTGCGCAAGGCCGAGCAGGCCGGATTTGCAGGACCCGTGCTCGTAAGCGCGGAGATAGGCGAGCGCAAGCCCTCGCCGGCGGCATTTGCCTACCTCCTGGACGCACTGGGAACCCATCCGCAGCATACCTGGTACGTCGGCGACGACCCGCATTGCGACGTCGGCGGCGCGCAGGAGGCCGGCATGCGCGCGGTCTGGATCAACTGGGAGCGCAAAACGTTTCCGCCGGATATGCGCCTTCCCGGACACACGATTACCGCTCTGGAGCAGCTGCTCGAGCTGCTGCCGTCCTCGAAAGGCAGGCTATGACGCGACGACTACGGCCATTCGCTCTTGCGTGGATCCTCGCCGCCGGCTTGTGCAGCGTTACGGCATCCGCGCAGACTCCCTCGGTTCCGGCCCCGTCGGCATACCAGAATAAACTCGTGGACCTGGAGCGTCGCTACACGTTCTGGTCGCTAAAAGAGAATCCGACGTCGGCGACGGACGCCGGAATCCACACGTACGACACGCTGCTGGCCGACTTCTCACCCCAGACGCAGGCCGCGCAGATGGCGCAGCTGCGGCGCTTTCGGGCCGAGCTCGTCGCGCTGCAGCCGCCGGCCGGTGCGACCGCGCACGAACGGGTGGATTACCTCCTCGTCCGAGCGAATCTCGAAGGCGACTGGTGGAGCCGCGTCGTTTTGCGCGGTCTGCAGCGCAATCCGAGCGTCTACGAAGGCGAGTGCGCCAACGGCATCTTCGCGATCGTCAAGCGCGAGTACGCAGCGGACGACGTCCGCGTGCGCGATGCGATCGCGCGACTGAACGCCTGCCCGCGCGTGCTCGCGCAAGGGCGGGCGAATCTGACCGAGACGGTCGCACCGTTCGCGCAGATCGCTTCGGACGACGTACGCGACGGCGACGCGCTCTACACGACGACGCTGGACGTTCTTGCCAAAGACGTTCCGGCGGACGAGCGGGCCCAACTGACGCAGGCCCAGACCAAAGCGCTGAACGCGCTCCACGCCTATCGCGCCTGGCTGGACGCGCACATGTCGAGTTTTCACGGGCGTTTCTCGGTCGGAAAGGCGCAGTACGAGTGGTACCTGCGCCGCGTGCTCCTGCTGCCGTTCGACGCGCGCGAAGTGGCCACGATCGGCCGTTTAGAACTCGCGCGCGATCGCGCCCTGGAAACGTGGGAGGCCACGCGCGACGCGCAGCTGCCGCCGGCCTCGCCGGCCCCGGCGTTTGCAACGAAGGAAGCGTTCTTGGCGTACTACGAGCAGAGTCTCCAAACGATTCGCTCGTTCATAGACTCGCACCAGATCCTCGACATCCCCTCGTATATCGGTCCGTTCCACATCGTCGAGGTGCCGAAAGCGCTGGCCGCGACGTACCCGGGCGGCTTCATGAACCCGCCGCCGATGTTCTCGAGCGACCCGCAGGGTTTTTACTTCGTTCCGGACTTCAGCCCGAGCAACCAGAGCTTCTTCGTGCAGCAGGCGCGCCAGTCGGTGCTGCCGCTCCTCGGGCACGAAGGGATTCCCGGCCATTTTCTCCAGTTCTCGGAGGCGTACCACAACCCGGACTTCGTGCGGCACGTTCAGGGCGACGGCGTCTTTGCGGAAGGCTGGGCGTTTTACGGCGAAGAGATGCTCATGCGGACCGGCCTGTACGACGACAACCCGGGCGCGCGGGCGCAGGTCATCCATCTGATGCGCCACCGCGCCACGCGAGTCGGCGTGGACGTCTCGCTCGAGACCGGCGAACGGACGCTGCCCGAAGCGATCGCCTACTTCATGCAGAATGCGGGCATAGACGACGCGACGGCGCGGGGCGAAGCCACCCGCTTCGCGATGGATCCGGGACAGGCCATAGACTACCTCGTCGGCAAGACGCAGATCGAAACGCTCATCGGACTCGTGCACGATCGCCAGGGCACTGCGTTCTCGCTGCGCCGTTTCCACGACCAACTGCTCTCGTACGGGACGGTCCCGTACTCGACGATACGGTACGAGTGGCTCGGCGACGACACGTGGCTGCGCGGCTCGCTGGAGCCGATGGCGCCGCGGGAGTTCTGACGGCCGTGCCGCGCATCACCGGCGGCTCGCTTGGGAGCCGCAAACTGCGTTCGCCCAAGGGCACGCAGGTGCGGCCGACGCCCGGCCGCGTGAAGGAATCGCTCTTTTCGATCCTCGTGCACCGGCTCGAGGGCGCCCGCGTGCTGGACCTCTTTTCCGGCACGGGAGCGATCGGCTTCGAGGCGGCTTCGCGCGGTGCCGCGAGCGTGGTCTGCGTCGAGGCCCAGCGGGAGGTCGCTCACGCGATCGAAGAGGCGACGAAAGACCTCGGCATAGACGGCGTCGTCACGGTCTTTGCGGCTCCGGCCGAGCGCGCGCTCTATCGCCTCGAGGGTCCGTTCGATATCGTCTACCTCGACCCGCCGTACGCCGAGCCCGTGCCGCTGCAACTCTTCCGGCTCATGCGCGAGCGCTCGCTTTTGGCGCCCGGCGCGGTGGTCGTCTACGAGCACGCCGCAAAGCGGATTCTTCCGGATATACCCGGGTTTCGCTCGGAGCGCGAAGAAGTCTACGGCGATGTCGCCCTCGCCTTTCTGGCGCCGGAATCTTGACCGACGGTGAGCGGCGCGCGACGCGCGCCGTCTATCCCGGCTCCTTCGATCCGCCGACGAACGGCCATCTCGACGTCATCGAGCGGGCCGCCGGATACTTCGGCGAGCTCGTCGTCGCCGTGGTCGTCAACCCGCAGAAGCGCGCTCCGATGTTCTCGCTGGAGGAGCGCGAGCAGATGTTGAAGGCCTGCGCCACGCGCCTGCCCAACGTGCGGGTAGAACACTTTCGCGGCTTGCTCGCCGACTACGTGAAGGCGATCCGAGCCGACGTCATCGTGAAGGGTTTGCGCGTCGTGTCGGATTTCGAGAGCGAGATGTCTGCAGCGATGATGAATCGCTCGCTCTCTAACGTGGACACGCTCTTTCTGATGTCGGATCAGAAGTATTCGTTCGTGAGTTCCAGCCTCGTCAAAGAGGTGTTCTTCCTCGGCGGCGACGTCGCCGCCCTCGTGCCCGAGCCCGTGCTCGGGGTCATGGCAGAGAAACGCACAAGCTTGCAGCGGAGGTAGCAATGTCGGTCTATCGCGTCCTGGACAAACTCGAAGCGTACGTGCACGAAGGTACCTGGCTGCCTGCCGGGTATCGCATTCTCTCTGAAGAGCGCCTCATCGAGATGCTGGAGAAGATCCGCGCGTCGCTGCCCGAGGAAGTCGGGCGCGCGAAGGTCATCGCAAAAGACCACGAGCGGATGCTGCGCGTCGCACAGGAGAAGGCGCAAGCGATCGTGGACGAAGCGGCGAGCAAGCACGAAGAGCTCGTGGACGAGAACGAGATCGTCGCTCGGGCACGGACGACGGCCGACGTCGTTCTGCGCGAAGCCGAGGAGCGTGCGCGCACTATTCGCGAAGGCGCCGACCGGTACGCAGCCGAGATATTGAGCGAGATGGAAGCGCGCCTCGCGGGCGCGCTCGGAGCGGTACGCAAGGGACGCGACGTGCTCGAACGGCCCAGGACGCCCGCCGACCAGCCGCTTGCGGAAGCCGCGGCGAAGAGCAAACGCGCCGCGTACGATTCCCAGAACGCGCCGGAGGAGACCGCGGCTCTCGAATCGGTGTAGAACCCCTGCCGCCCGGGAATACGGCAGGAATGAAGTACACAGCAATCGCGCTCGCTCTGGCCGCACTCTTCGCAACGGCCGCGCGGGCGGACGAACTCGGAGGCATCTCGGGAACGGTCGTAGACCGCGACGGCGGGCAGCCGGTAGCGGGCGCCCAAATCTACTACTACCGGGCCCCGTACTCCGAAAGCCGTCCGAACCAGATCATGGTGTTACGGACGAACCGGCACGGTTTCTTCAGCGATATCACGCTCCAGCCGGGGCGTTACGTGGTTATGGCTCGCCTGCCGGGCAAAGTGGAAGGTTGCAGCGTGGACGACGTGATGGGCGGAGAAGTCGTGCGCATGCGCATGGAGATCGGTCGTAACTCCATCATGTGCGACGGTCCGCGCGTTCATCCGGCGCTCGTGGATCCGAACGCCACATCGGACGTCTATCGGATCTAGCGAGAAGCTGCTCTTAGACCGGCGGCGCCGGCACGTTGTGCGCGAAGGCTTCGAGGCGCGCGCGGTCGATCGCCTTCACGCGTCCCCGATCGAGTTCGACCGCCTCCGCATTGCGCAGACGCAGCAGCGCCCGGGCCGCCATGTCGCGGACCGTGCCCGCCGCGGCGGCAATCTGCGCCTGCGAAAGGTTCTCGACCCCGGGAAGCCCGCGCGTCATGCCGACGGACGTGCGCGCGTAACCGAGTAAGAACTTGGCGACGCGCTGGAGTACGTGTGCGAACGCAAGGTCGGCGATCGTGTCTATCGAGCGGCGTCGAGCCTGAGAGGATGCGATGAGGAACCCGAGCGCGAGTTCCGCATCGTTGCGCGCCGCGTGGATGACCGCTTCGCTCGGTAGCGTCACGACCGTCGCGTCCGTGAGCGCCTCGGCGCGCGTCGTCGCGCCGCCGCCGTCGAACGTGCCGCTCTCGTTGAGAGTGTCGTGGGTGAGCCGCTCGCCGATCGTATGCGTCTTGCCGTCGGGCGAGAGGAGCGTATAGATCACCTTGCCGCTCTTGACGATTCCCAAGTACGGCCAGATCTCGCCTTCGTCGAAAATCGTCTCACCCGAAGCGTAGCTGCGCTCGCCCATCTGGGCCGCCAGCTCCTTGAGCGTCGCGGCCTTCGCCGAGGTGAAGGCTGCCACGTGCCCGAGAAACCCTTCCCCGCCGGCGTGCTCGTCTATGCGCTCGAGGCGAACGGTCCAGCGATTGCTCCCAAGGTTGCGGGCATCCCACGAAAAGTAGCCGGGCCGCAACTGGGTCATCTCGTTGCGCAGCGCGCGCGGATCGGTCTCCTCGGTGATCTCCAGCGCGTGCCCGATGGGCAAGCGGTCGAAGGCTTCGAGAATCTGAGCGGTCTTCGTAGCGGGCTGCAGCGACCGGGCGTCGAGGCCGGCCGCCGCGGGGCGGTGGATGGGCATACCAGACTCCGTTTAGTGACCCCGCGCGACGGCGCCTGCCGGGACGGATGCCGCTCGCGCGGAATACGGCGGCATGAGCCAAGCGGTACAAGATACGGATATCGTCATCGTTGCGGGCGCGCGAACGCCCTTCGGAAACCTCGGAGGGGCGCTGGCGGAGTCCACCGCGACCGATCTGGCGGTCGCGGCCGCGCTGGCGGCCATCGCTCGCAGCGGCGTGCCCAAGGAGCGGTTCGACGACGTCGTTTTCGGCAACGTGATCCAGACGAGCGCCGACGCGATCTACCTCGCGCGTCACGTGGGCCTGCGGGCGGGGCTGCCCGTCGGCGTGCCAGCGCTCATCGTCAATCGGCTCTGCGGCTCCGGGCTGCAGGCAATCCTCTCTGCGGCGCAGTCGCTGGCGCTGGGCACGACGACGTACGCTCTGGCCGGCGGGACGGAGAATATGAGCCAGGCGCCCCACGTCGTGCGGGGAGCCCGTAAGGGTTTCCATCTCGGTCAGAACGTGGCGTTCGAGGATTCGCTCTGGACCGCGCTCACCGACTCGTACGGGAATACGCCGATGGCGATAACCGCGGAGAATCTGGCAAAGCAGTATGGGATTTCGCGCGAGGAGTGCGACGAGTTCGCGCTCGCCAGTCAGGAACGCGCGCTCGCCGCGCAAAGCAGCGGCTACTTTGCCGAGGAGATCGCCCCGGTAGACGTGCCCGGACCGAAAGGGACGACCGTGAAGGTAGAGCGCGACGAAGGCCCGCGCGCGGGCTTGAGCATGGAGAAACTGGGGAAACTTCCGGCGCGCTTCGCCAAGGACGGCGTCGTAACGCCCGGCAACGCGAGCGGTATCACCGACGGGGCCGCCGCCGTCGTCTTAACGACCGCCGGACGCGCCAAGGCCGACGGCGTGCCGTGGCTGGGACGACTGATTGCGGGCAGCGTCGTCGGCGTGGAGCCGGCGATTATGGGCATCGGACCGGCTCACGCAATCCCGCGTGCGCTGGCGCGCGGGGGCATCGCCGAGAGCGACCTTGCAGTAATGGAGATCAACGAAGCCTTCGCGCCTCAAGTGATCGCCTGTCTGCGCGAGATGAAGAGCCAAATCGCCGCGCCCGGTGCCGGAACCGGGCGCTTCAATCCGCACGGCGGCGCGATCGCCCTGGGCCATCCGCTGGGCGCCTCCGGTGCGCGGCTGGCGCTGACGACCCTTCGCGAGCTGCGCGAACGCGGCGGCGGCTACGGCGTCGCCTCGGCCTGTATCGGCGGCGGGCAAGGGATCGCCGCGCTCCTGCGTGTGGACTAAAGGGGCCGCTAAGCCGTTCTTCACGAGCGCGCGCGCGTGGGACGTCCTCGCCGCAGCGGTCGTCGCGTTTGCGTTGTGGAAGATGCTCGTCGCCCCGCGGTTCCTGAGCCCGCCCGGTGCGCATCCGGCGCCGTACGCGGTCTACAACCGCCTCGACGGCGGTACGTTCAGCATCGCCGGAGCGCGCGGCCGCCTGCTGTTCTTGGACTTTTTCGCATCGTGGTGCGTGCCTTGCAAGATCGAGATGCCGCTCGTCGCGCGCTGGGCGCGAGCGAATCCGGACGTGCGAGTCGTTGCGGTGGACGTCGGCGAAACGCGTGCCGCCGCGCTTGCGTTCGCGCGCCGTTACCAGTTGGAGAACGTCGTCCTGGATCCCACGAGCAGCGCGCGGCCGTACTTCGGCGTCGAGGGCTTTCCGACGATCGTGGTGGTTGACGCCCGGGGCTACGTTCGCGCGAAGTGGGAGGGTCTCAACCTCGCGATCGAGCCGGCGATGACGAACGCTCGCCGGAGCCTGTAGCGCGCACTCGTCAGCGTGCCTGCCAGACCGGTTTGCGCTTTTCCAGAAACGCCGTCGTGCCTTCTTTGATATCTTCGGTATCCACCAGCGTACCGAACGCGAGCGCTTCGAGTTCGAGCGCGTCGTCAATCGAAAGGTGCGCGCCCGAGTTGATGGCGCGCTTGCAAGCCGTGACAGCCAGCGGCGCCTTCGATGCGATCGTCGCGGCCACGCGGCGCGCCTGGGCCATCAGTTCGGCCTGAGGCACGACGAGTTGAACGAGACCCAACTGCAGCGCTTGCGCTGCATCTATCATCTCGCCGGTCAGACAGAGATACGTGGACATGCCCTTGCCGACGGATCGCGTCAGGCGCGCGGTTCCGCCGTACCCGGGAATCAAACCGAGATTGACCTCCGGCTGGCCGAACTTCGCGTTCTCCGCGGCGATGCGAACGTCTCCCGCCATCGCGAGCTCGCAGCCGCCTCCGAGCGCGAAGCCGTTGATTGCCATGATCACGGGCTTTGAGAGGCGTTCGATTTGCCGGGTCAGCGCCTGGCCGCTGCGCGCTTGGTCTGCGCCGGATGCGGCCGAGGCCAACTGGCGCAGTTCGGAGATGTCGGCCCCGGCGGCGAACGCTTTCTCGCCCGCGCCGGTGATGATGACGACGCGAACGCGCGCGTCCGCCTCGAGTTCGCGAAGCGCTTCGCCAACCTCTGCGAGCAAGCGAGTGCGCAGCGCGTTGAGGACCTGGGGCCGGTTGAGCGTGACGAGCGCTACCGGCTCTTCGATCGCGACGAGAATATCTTCGTACGGCATGGCAACCTTATGGTTTCATGAAGGGGCAGGTTCCTTCGTTCCATTGCGGGGAAGTGCCCTCTGCCCTATACTAGGACGGATTTTAACGGGAGGCGGCTAGTGGCAGTTCGGACGGCCTATCACGAGGCACTGGAGGCAACGCGCTTGGACGTCGTGCGTCTGGGCGCGCTCGTCGGCGACGCGATCCGCGTCGCGGTCGACGCGCTCGACAATCGCGACGCGTCGGCGGGAGCGCGCGTCGTGGCGGGCGACGATGCGGTGGACGACCTGCGCCGGCGCATCGAGGCCAACTGCATCGAGCTCATCTGGCGCCAACAGCCGGTCGCCGGCGAGCTTCGCGAGATCGCCGCAATGCTCGAGATCACGACCGACTTGGAGCGCATCGGCGACTATGCGGTAGATATCTCGAAGAACGCCATCAAACTCTCCGATCAGCCGATGCGTCCGCAGAAGGTCGAGATAGATCGCATCGCGAGCGTCGCTCACGGGATGCTCCTGGACGTTATGCGCGCCTACACCGAGCGGAACGCCCAGCTCGCCAGCGCCGTCATAGACCGAGACGACGAGGTAGACAAACTCTACAAGCGGAGCATCAAACTACTGCAGACGGAGATGCGCGCCGACCCCGAGATCGTTCGGCCGGGCACGCGTTACTTGTTCGTTCTGGCCTCCCTCGAGCGAGTCGGCGACCGGGCCGGGAACATCGCTTGGCACACGAAGGACATGATCGGCGCCGAGTGACGACCCCGCTGCCCAGAGACGAGTTTGCGGTTTGCGAACGGTACGTCTACCTCAACCACGCCTCAGCCGGCGTGCTGCCGCGCAGCACGGCGGCAGCCATCGAAGCGTACGTCCGCGAACACGCCGAGGCCGGCGTGCTGGGTACATTTCCATACGAGCTGCGCCTTCCCGAGTATCGCGAGAAGATCGCGCGCTTCATCGGCGCGCAGCAGCGCGAGATCGCGCTCGTGCCGAATACGAGCTTGGGCGCGAACATCGTGGCGTTGGGAGCCGGCTTCCGCTCGGGCGATGAGATACTGCTCTGCGAGGGCGAGTTTCCGGCGAACGTAATACCCTGGCTGGCGCTGCGCGAGCGAGGCGTGAACGTGCGCCTGCTGCCCGCGGGCGAAGGACGGCTGACGCCGGCGCGCCTGCGCGCCGAGATGTCGGCGCGCACGCGGGCCGTGACGTTTTCGTGGGTCTCGTTCGGCGACGGGTACCGCCACGACGTCGCCGGACTGACGGCGGTCGCACGCGAAGCGAACGCGCTCGTGTGCGTGGACGGCATTCAGGGGCTGGGTCTCTTTCCGATAAACGTCGGCGAACTGGGCGTGGACGCGCTCTACGCCGGCGCCGGTAAATGGATGCTGGGTCTGCACGGCGTAGGGTTCTTGTACGTGCGCAGCGGCTTGATGGAACGCTTGCTTCTCGCCATGCCCGGCTGGCGTTCGCAACGCGATATGTGGGATTTTCATAACTACGAACAGCCCTTCGCGCCGGATGCGGCGCGTTTTGAAGGTGGAACGGTGAACTATCTCGGCGCGCTCTCCATTGCGAGCGCGATCGATCTCTTCGAGAAGAGCGGTCAAACGGCGATCGCGGGCCACGTGCTTGCGCTCACGGACCGGCTCTGCGCCGGACTCTCGCAGCTGGGTGCGCGGCTGCGCAGCGAGCGCGGCGAGAGCGTCTCGTCCGGGATCGTGACCTTCGAGATGCCGCCCTTCGATAGCGTGGAACTGGGCCGTGCCCTGGAGCGGCGGGGCATCGTGACGACGTACCGCGCGAGCGGTATCCGCGTCTCACCGCACGGCTACAATACGTGCGAGGAGATAGATGCGGTGTTGGACGCGCTGGGTTCGCTCGCGCGCAGTCCGCACGAGGTGCGTGCGTGATGCTGGCGGCGATCGTGCTCGCGGCCGCAGTCTCGGGCCCGTCCTTTCCGCCTCCCGGCGCCTACCGCTACAGCGCGTCGCTTGGCGGACAGCCGGTCGGGGAATGGTCGGTGAACGTCAAGCGCGATGCCGCGGACACGGTCGTGGACGAAAACTCATCCGCCTCCTTGGCGGGCATGGCCATTTCGGCGACCGCGTCCCTCGTGCTCGGGCCCGACCTCGCGCCGATGCGCTACGAGGGCACCTATCGCTCTCCGGGCCAGAATCCGTCGGTCAGCGTCGCGCTGACGCCTAGCTCGGCGATGGTGCTGGCATCGGCAAACGGCGCCCCGCGCACGTTGGCGCTCGACGGCGGGACCCGCCACTTCGTGGTGATCGAGCCGATGCTGCTCGCCGGTCTTTTCGCGTTGCCGGCGCAGTTGGCCGCGTGGAAGGACTCGTCGGTCACCTGGATCGCGCCGATGAGCGCGCAGGCGCAAGCCGTCTCGACCGCGCCGGCGGGCTCGCAGTCCCGCCCGGCCGGCACCCCGGCTTCCGACGCGGAGCTCGCGGTCGCCGGCCCCATTCCGATCTCGATTTGGTACGACGCCGGCACGATGGTGCCCGATGCGATCGTCGTTCCCTCGCAAGGCGCGGTTCTCACGCGAATCCGCTAGTCCAGCCGGCGAAACTCCGCAGGTTCGAGCGGTGTGACCGCCCGCGAATCTATCGGAAGTCCGCGCAGCAGCCGCTCGAGGACGCCCAGCGTCCCGCGATGAGCGACGACGAGCACGCCGCTCGACCGCTGCAGTTCGGCGGCAAGATCCCCTAAGCGCTCGGCAACGTCCACAAAGTTCTCGCCCTCGGGCGGACGAAAGCGCGCCGGGTCGTTTCTGCGGCGTTCGAGTTCGTCCGGTGCGTTCTGCTCGACCCACTCGAGCGTCTTGCCTTCCCACGCCCCGAAGTCTATCTCGCGCAGCGCACCGTCCACGCGAAAGGGCGTCGCCGGCGCGACGATCTCGCGCGTCTGCAGGCACCGCAGCATGGGGCTGGAGATGCAGCGCTCGAAGGAAAACTCCGCCAGCCTTCGAGCGAGCTCTTCACATTGTTCGCGTCCGCGCGCGCCCAGCGGCGGATCGCTCCGCGAGAGGAAGCGTCCGGCGAGGTTGTGATCGGTTGCGCCGTGGCGGCAGAGAACGACCCGAGGCGTTGCGCCGGCCGGCAGCGGCCCGGCGGTCACGCTTGGACGATTGACGAGGTCATCACCGCATCGGTCATGCCGTGAATCAATCGCTTATCGGCCGGTGCGATCGTCGCGAGGACGCCGCCCAACTCCACGGTATCCTCGCCCGTCACGAAGTAGTACGGGCAGAGCCTGACGCGGCCGTCGTACTGCCGGATCTCGTCGCGCTCGCGATCGAAATAACTCTGGCGCACGCGCTTGCCTTTGTGGAAGCGCTGAAGAACGTAGGGCGTTTTGTCGAATGAATCGAGCGCGTTGTCTATAGTCGCGGTCCACTCTTCGCGCGTGAGATCGTCGCCGATCTTTACGCCGCGCGAGCCCCAAGCCAGCTCCGAGAAGCCGGAGGGCTTCACGACGTACGCGCGCTCGCTCTTCGGCATCGAGGCGAGTTGGCGGAAGTCGGAGACGGGCCGTCCCCCGGCTTGCAGTCCTACGATCGCGCCCTGCGGCGGCATCGGACGCGGATCCACGACCCACGTCTGCGGCAGCACGCGCAGCAGGCGGGAGAAGCGTTCGCTCCCGAGCTCGTCGCGCCAGAGAGTATCGAGCGCGTGGTGATGCAGCAGCGCGAAGGCGAGTTTTTCCTCCATCGTCGCCTTGGGAGGCGGCGTCATCTTCACGCGATTGTGCCGCGCGGCGTAGAGCATGAGCTCTTGCTTGGGCACGTTGAAGAGATCGAAGAGTTCGAAGTTGCGATAGATCGCATCGAGACGCGCTTCGCGGCCGTCCTCGTGACGGAGAAAGAGACCCTCCTCGCTGAACGTAATATCCTGCGGGCGGCGAACCCAGGCGTCGGCCAAGCCCAGCCTGCGCATCGCATCGGCGAGCCAAGACATCTCGGCACGATAATCGGCGGATTCGTCGGAGACGACGATCGCGACGGTGGGGTACTCGACGCGGGTCACGTTGCGAAACATGGCGGCAAAGCCCGCCGGGATGCCGTTGGCGCCGCCGATGCTTTCGATGCCGAGGCTGCAGTACGCCTCGGTCGTGGCACCGAGGAAACCCATCCCGCCCGGGATACTGTCCAGCTCCGTCGCTGCAAAACCGTCTGCCGTAACGATGAGGTCCGGGCGTATGACGCCCGGGATTTCTTGCTTGAATCGGTTCTGCCGGGCCAGTTTGACGATCTGCTCGGGCTTGCCGCGATCGAGATACTCGGCGATGAAGGCCGGCGCGGTGCCGCGCGCGCTGCGATTGTATGCGTTGTTGAGCGCTCGGTAGAAGGCCAGCAGATCGGTGCCGAGTACTTCCAGCGCTGCCGCTTCCTCTTTCGAGATCGCGTAGGGTTCGGGGCTTACGCGCCAGGCGATGCGATCTTTTTCATCGTTGACCCGGAACAGGCCGGGCGGTATCGCTTCGTAGAGATGGTGCGCTTGCTCGCGCGCCGTGAGATTTGGAATCGTAGCCGTACAAGGCATAAAAGAAGGACGCTCTCCTCTATCGACAGCCGTCGGGGATCTTGGCACTGCGCCAGGCGATGTAGCGACGCCGCATACTGCTCCTAGAGCGGGACGAGGGGCCGATGGGTTGCAGGGGCGCCCTCGCCGGGCCGGTCGTCATTTGATGGTGATCGCTCCCGGCGTGAGGAGTGCCCCCTCTACGCGGACCAGGCCGTGCGAGTAGGCCAAAGTCAGGTGGAGGACGCCGGTGAGGCCGACCTTCGTAAGGTCGAGGCTCTCCAGGACGCGCGAGACGCCTTCGCCTGCCACGAAATGGAACTCCAGCGAACGCTCGAGGGAACCCCCGGGGGCCGAGTACCGGGCGCTGACGGGCACGATCACTTCGTCCTGGCCGTCCGAACGCGGCGCTGCGCTCACGCAGTAGCCGATCTGAAGCGGCGCGCCTTCGACCGTGAGGGTTTCCTGCGTGCATGGGGACGTGGCGGCGGCAGCGGGTGCTGCGCAGGCGAGGAGCGTGAGGAGCGCGACGGCGAGGACTCTCATGAAAAACGATTGGAGCGATTCGGTACGAATCGCGGGCTGACCCGTCGAAGAAGCCGGGCCATGCGAGTTCAGGTGCTGGCTTTCGCGCGCTTGCGCGAACTGCTCGATGCGGCGGAGCGGTCCCTCGAGCTGCCTGCGGGCGCTCGTGCCGGCGAAGCGTGGGCGGCGCTCGTCCGCGCCTGTCCGGCCCTGGAAAGCGAAGGGACCACGATGCGTTTTGCTCGCAACGGCAAGCTCGTGGCGTCCGACGAGATGCTCGCGGAGGGCGACGAACTGGCGCTGCTGCCGCCCGTCGGCGGAGGCTAGGCGTGTTTCGTATCGCGCGGGACGCGGTGGATGCACGAACGCTGGAAGCGATCCTTCGCGACGGCGACGGCGGCTTCGTCACGTTCGTAGGTATCGTGCGCGGCCGCGGGGATGACGGGCGGGGGGTGAGCGGGCTTTCGTACGAGGCGTACGAGCCGCTCGCGCAGGCGGCGTTCGAAGAGATCGCCGGCGAGGCGCGCGAGCGGTTCGGCGACGTTCGCATCGCGATCGTCCATCGGATCGGCGAGTTGAGCGTGGGCGACGTGGCGGTCGCGGTCGCGGCGGCCGCCCCGCATCGGGCGGAGGCCTTCGCCGCATGTGCGTACGCCGTGGACGAACTCAAACGCCGAGCACCGATTTGGAAGAAGGAGGCGTACGTTGACGGAGCCTCCCGGTGGCGGGAGAACCCGCAGTGAGCACGGTCGAGCTGTTTCATATTCGCACCGAACGCAATCCGCTTGCGGTGCTCTGGTACCAGCCTAGGCGTCCGCGCCACGTCTGCCTCGTCGCAGGTCACGGCTATTCCTCGAGCAAGCAGAACCTGGATTTTCTCTGTTCGTTCCTTTCCAGCCACGGCTACGGGGTGTATAGTTTCGATTTTCCCGGGCATAAGCTCGGTGCCAGCGGCGGAGAGCTTACGGGCATCGAGGACTGCATAGACGCGATGAGAGGCGCCGTGCGCTTCGCACGGGAGCGGGGCGAGCGAACGATCTACACGATGGGCCACAGCATGGGCGGCATGACGGCGATCTTCACGGCGGCCCTGGACGACGAGATCGCCGGAACGATCGCCATTACGACCGGCTACGGCCGTCCGACCTCGCTCGAGGCACTGCAGCGCGTGGGCGCGACCGATTTCCGCGCATCCTATGTGGTCGGCGTCGCACTGCCGGAGCTCGTCGCCGGCGTTGACGCGCGCTACGAGCAGCTGCTGCCCCGGTTGGCCGGGCGTCCCGCGCTCTACGTAGCGGCAAGCCGCGACGGCATGGTCAGCCCCACGAGCGTGCGCGAACTCTACGACCGCGCGCCGCATCCGAAGTCTTTCGAGACGATCGAGAGCGATCACACGTACGCGGCCGAGCACGCGCGAGCGACGGTGCTGCAGTGGCTGTCGGAACGGTGAACAAGCGGGAGCTGCGCCGCTACAGCCGGCACCTGCTCATTCCGGAGGTCGGCTTGGCCGGGCAGGAGCGCCTCGCGCATTCGCGCGCGCTCGTCATCGGCGCGGGCGGCCTGGGATCGCCCGCGCTGCAGTACCTGGCTGCAGCCGGCGTCGGCCGCATCGGCGTCGCGGACGACGATTGCGTAGACGAGACGAATCTGCAGCGGCAGACGATATTCTCGACGGCCGACGTGGGACGCCCGAAAGCGGTGGCGGCGGCCGAACGGATGCACGAGATCAACCCGTTCGTCGTCGCGGATCCCATCGTGCTGCGCTTGGAGCCTGGGAACGCGCGCGAGATCGTGCGGCTGTACGACGTCGTGCTCGACTGTACGGATCGCTTTTCCGCACGGTACCTCATCAACGACGCATGCGTGCTCGAATCCAAGCCCGACGTCTACGGCTCGATCTTTCGTTTCGACGGGCAGATCAGCGTGTTCGCCACTGCCGGCGGTCCGTGTTACCGCTGCCTCTTTCCGCATCCACCGCCGCCGGAGAGCCGGCCGACCTGCGCCGAAGGGGGCGTGCTCGGCGTTTTGGCAGGCCTCGTCGGCGCCTGGCAGGCCAATGAGGCGCTCAAGCTGCTGCTCGGCATCGGCGAGCCGCTCGCCGGCCGTCTGATGCTGCTGGACGCCTTGCTCGCGCGCGTGCGTGAGGTGCGTTTCGAGCGAGATCCGCAGTGCGCGATCTGCGCGGGCCCGGGACGCATCGTCGAACTCGATCCGGCGGAGTATGAGGAGCCGCAGCCGACGGCATCGGTTCCGGAGCTCGAGGCCGCGGAACTCGACGAGTCGCTGCGCGACGCCGTGCTCCTGGACGTGCGCGAGCCGCACGAAGCGGCGCTCGGCACGCTGCCCGGGGCGCTCTCGATTCCCGCTTCGCAGTTGGAGGCGCGGCTGCACGAACTCGACAGCGCCGCGTGTTACGTCGTCGCCTGCCGGGTCGGCGCGGCGTCGCTGTGGGCAGTGCGGCGGCTCCAAGATGCCGGATTCACGCGGCTTCGGCACCTACGCGGCGGCCTGCTCGCGTACGCGGCGCAACGTGAACAGTTCGACTTTTTTTAGAGAGGACGATGCGTAAGAAACTATTCGGAACCTCCGGCGTCGAGGTCGCCGCGATCGGACAGGGCACGTGGGACATGCCCGAGAGCGGGCCGCGCCTCGACGGGGCGAAGCAGGCGATTCGGCGCGGCATCGAGCTCGGAATGACGCACCTCGACACGGCGGAAATGTACGGCACCGGCCGCGTTGAGGAGATTCTCGGCAGCGCCTTGGCCGGCTGCGTCCGCGAGGACCTGTTCGTGACGACGAAAGTGCTGCCGGCCAACGCCACGTACGAGGGCACGATTGCGGCGGCGCGGCGCAGCCTCGATCGTCTGCGCTGCGGCTACCTCGATCTCTACCTGTTGCACTGGCCCGGGGAGCATCCGCTGCGCGAGACGATGCGCGCGATGGAGCACCTGGTCGAAGTTGGAGCGACTCGGTTCGTCGGGGTGAGCAACTTCGACACCGGCGAGATGCTGGAAGCCGCCTCGTATCTGCGCGCGGTGCCGCTCGTCTGCAATCAGGTGCTCTACCACCTGTGCGAGCGGGGCATCGAGAGCGACCTCATACCCGCGGCGCAGCGTGCCGGCGTTGCGGTGGTCGCGTACACACCCTTCGGGCGCGGCGCCTACTTGCGCTCGCCCGGGGGGATGCGCGCCCTCGAGCGCATAGCGCTAAAGCACGAGGCTACGCCCAGGCAGGTAACGCTCGCGTTCCTCACGCGCTTTGAAAACGTCTTTGCAATCCCCAAGGCCGCGCGCGTGGCGCACGTCGAGGAGAACGCGGGCGCCGCCGCGCTGGAGCTGGACGCCGGCGATATCGAGGAGCTCGATCGCGCCTTTCCGGCCGGCCCGCCCGGACCGCTCGCGACGTTATGAACGTCTGCGTCGCAGACGCCGTCGCGATCAAGGAGATCGCGGTGCGCAAAGCATTCGCGCTGGGCGCCGGCGCGGTGCGCGTCGCCTCGGCCGCCGCGGACGAAACGTCGCGCGGCCGGATGACGGTGGCGTTCGCGCGCGGCGACTTCGCTACGTGGAGATTCGACGACGAATACGCGCGACGCTCCGCGGATCCGGCCTCCGTTATGCCGGGGGCGCGCAGCGTCGTCTGCATCGCGGTTCCGTACGCGCCGGCGGCGGCCGGGGGGTACCTGCGCGGGCGCATCTCGAGTTATGCGAGACGACCGGACTATCACAGGAGCGTGCGTTCGCTCTTGCGCGCCGTCGCGGCAGCGATCGACGCCGCCGCAGGCGAGGCAGTGACGCTCGTCGCATGCGACACCAAGCCGATCGCGGAGCGCGCTTTCGCAGCGTCGTCCGGACTCGGCTGGATCGGCAAGCATACGCTCGCGATCGTGCCGGAGCTGGGCTCGTACGTGTTCTTGGGCGAGATCCTGACGACGCTCCCGCTGCCGCCCGACGAACCGCTTCGAAAGAACTGCGGCTCGTGCCGACGCTGTGCCGACGCATGTCCGACCGGGGCGCTGCGGGCAGACTATACGATCGATGCGACGCGCTGCATCTCCGACCTGACACAGCGGCCCGACGGCATTCCGCTTCGGATGCGTGCGCTCGTGGGCGATTGGGTCTGGGGATGCGATATTTGCCAGGTCGTCTGCCCGCCCGGACAGCCCGCGCGCCGGGCCGCCGCGGCCGGTGCGCAGGACGAGAGCCCCGCCCTCGTCGAGCTGCTGGGACTGCGCGGTTCGGCATTCAAGCGCAAGTATCGCCCATCGGCGATGGGCTGGCGGGGGCCGGCCGTGCTTCGGCGCAACGCGGCGGTCGCGCTGGGCAATGCCTTGGATCGCTCGACGGTGCCGGCGCTCGCACAGAGCCTCCGGACGGATTCCCATCCGATGGTTCGGGGGCACGTCGCCTGGGCGCTGGGGAGAATCGGGTCGCCCAGCGCTCTCTCGGCATTGCGCACCCGCTACGCCGCCGAAGAGGATACGGGCGTTCGCGCGGAGATTCGGGCGGCACTGGCGCCGTTCGAGCGGCGAGCGACGGAAAGGGGCTCCAACAGGTGAAAAGGCGTTTCCCGCTCGCGGCGGCGTTCGCGGTCTTGGCGACCACCGCCGCGGCGCCGTCCCCCGCGCCCGGGGACGATCTGCTCGGCCGCATGGCCGCGGTGAACTCGGGGCTGCACGCATTCACCGCGAAGTTGCGCGCGCACGTCGCGCTCGAGTCGTTTCCGTTTCTGTCGGCCGATTTGACCGGAACCTACTACTATAAGCAGCCGGACAAGACGAAGGTCGTATTCACGGGAGGCGTGCCGCTGGTCGCGGCGCAGTTCGATAAACTCTACGCACACATCGAGAGCCCCTCGCGGTGGCGCAGCGTCTACACGGTCACGCTCGCTTCGGACGATGGCCGCACGGCGCTCTTCACGCTCGTGCCCCGCAAGCAGGGCAACGTGCAGCGGATTGACGCGACCGTAGACGACAAGAGCGCCACGGTCACGCGCATGCGCTGGAATTACCAGAACGGCGGGTACGCCGAAATGAACGACCGGTATGGAAACGTGGGCGGCTACCTCGTCGTGCAGAGCCAGAGCGGGCACGTCCAGGAGCCCGGGTACGTGGCCAACATCACCTCGACGCTCGACGGTTACACGATGAACCCGAACCTATCCGACGATCTGTTCGAGCAGAAGTAGCGTGAATATCTCGCTCCTGGACGGCTTCAAGCGCCCGATCACGTACTTACGCGTCTCCGTCACCGACAAGTGCAACCTGCGCTGCGTCTACTGCATGCCCGAGACGGGGCTGGCGTGGCTGCGTCGCGCGGAGATCCTCAGCTACGAAGAGATCGCCGAGATCGTCCGCGCCGCCGCGTCGGTGGGCGTGCGGACGATCCGCCTGACCGGCGGCGAGCCGCTGCTGCGGCGCGACCTCTCGCGCTTGGTCGGCGCGATCGCTGCGGTGCCGGGCATCGAGGACGTCGCGCTCTCCACGAACGGCCTGCTCCTCTCGGAGCAACTGCCCGAGCTGATCGCAGCCGGCCTGCGGCGTTTGAACCTCTCGCTCGATACGTTGCGTGCGGACCGATTCGAGGCGATCGCGCGGCGGCCCGGTCTGGATGCGGTGCTGCGCGGGTTGGACGACGCCGTCGCGGCGGGACTGCACCCGGTGAAGCTCAACTGCGTGGTCATGCGCGGCAGCAATGATGACGAGCTCGCGGACTTCGCTCGCCTGACGCTCGACCGGCCGGTGTTCGTGCGCTTTATCGAAGTTATGCCGGTGCACGAGAACCTGGATCTGCAGCGCGACGCGTACCTTTCCAGCGACGAGATACTCGAGCGCGTCGGCGCCCTCGGCGATCTGCGGCCCGTCGCAGGGCCGCCCGGCAACGGACCCGCCCGCTACTTCGCGCTGCCCGGCGCGGCGGGCGCGATCGGCGTGATCAGCCCGCTCTCGCACGACTTCTGCGAGCGCTGCAATCGCGTCCGGCTCACCGCGGACGGACGGCTGCGGCTGTGCCTCTTCGGGGATCAGGCCCTGGATCTGCGGGCGGCGCTGCGCGCCGGAGCGACGACCCCACAGATCGCGGCGCTGCTGCGGTCCGCCATGCTGGTCAAACCCGAGCGCCACCATCTGCGCTTGGGGGAAGCCTCCTCGGCGATGCGGGCGTTCTCGGAGATCGGAGGATAGCGTCACGCGGGGCCGCGCCGAAGCGCTAATCCCGTGATGGAGCGGGTATGCCAAGCCGGCGATTCGACCGCGACCGCGCAAGCCCGGACGCAGGGCCTGGTGCTCGCTTATCAGGTCAAACTGGCGCGGTATCTGCGTCGCATGGTCGGCGATGCCGAAGTCGCGTTGGATCTAACGCAGGACGTGTTCTTCTCGGCCTACCGGACGCTGGCGGCCGAGCCCACGCGCGAGTTGACCGGCGGCTGGCTGTATCGAGCCGCGACGAATCGCGCGATATCGTTCATGCGCCACAAGAACGTGCTGCGTATGCTGCCGCTCGACCGCGACGTAGACGTGCGAGAGTGGCGCATTGACGAGCGCAGCGCGGCCTCGGTAGACCTGCAAGCCGCCCTGGGGCGGCTGCCCGCCGATCAATCCGCGGCGCTCCTGTTGACCAGCTACGCCGGATACAGCTCGGCCGAGGCCGCGGAGATTCTGGGAACGACGGCGGAAGCGGTCCGCCAGCGCGTCTGCCGCGGGATGCGCGTTTTGCGAAAGGTGATGATGGATGAGTGACGTGACGAGTTGTCTTCAGGCGGAGAGCCTGGCCGGCGCGATTGCGCTCGGGGAGGCGCGCGAGAACGAGCGCGACGCCTACCGCCGCCATCTCGCCGGCTGCGCGCGGTGCGTGGACGACTTCGGAGGCGAGCGCGAGATCGAACGGACGATGCGAACGGTCGCGCTCGCTCGCGACACGGAATGCTGGGAACCCGATCTGCGGGGTACGGTCAGGCAACCGCGCACGCGGCGTTTTCCGCGGTGGGCCGCCCTGGGGGGGCTCGCGGCGGCGCTGCTCTTCGGTCTATGGATCGAGCAAGGCCGCGCGCCCGGGCCCAAGCCCGCAGCGCCGAGCGTCGCAGCGTACGACGCCGGGCCGGCGAGCGGGAGCCGCGCTATCGCCGCGCTGGGAACCCAAAACGCCACCCACTTGGAACATCGCGCGGAGTCGCTCGCGGTCGGCGCCTCGGCGCCGGCGGAGGCAGCCGAACCGCAGCCGTTCGGCGGGGAAGCCGCGCTGGCCGCAGCGGTGCAGAGCGCGGCCGGGCCGCGTGCGTCGGGCACCACCGGCTTTCGCGTACGCGTAGACGCGAGCGGACGCGCGGTCGCGTGCAGCGTAACGCGAGGCTCCGGGAATGCGGCGCTGGGCCAGGCCGCGTGCAGGGTCGCGATGAACGCGCGCTTCTTGCCGCGCCGCGTAGACGGCCGTGCCGTGGGCGGCGAGTTCCACGATACGCTGACGGTCGGCACGCGCTGACGGCAGGATGCCCGCGGCTCGGCCGAAATCGGCCCAGCCATGGCGAGCGGGCCGTTCATCCATCGCTTTACCCGTGACCTCCGCCTCGAAGACAACGCCGGTTTAGCCGCGGCCGCGGCGCGCGGCGACGTTCTGCCGGTGCTCGCCGTTGACGAGAAACTCGGCGAGCGGCTGCGCGCGTCGCCGCGCCGCGCGGTGTTTTACTGCGCGGCGGTGCGCGCTCTCGATGCGGAGCTACGCGCGCGAGGAAGCCGGCTGCTCGTCCGGCGCGGGCCGGCGGAGCGCGTCGTAGCGGAGGTAGCACGAGCGACGGGCGCGGCCGGCGTATCGTGGAGCGTCGCCTACGATGGTGCCGAGGCGCAATCGGATCGTGCCGCGCAGTCCGCGCTGGAAGAACGTGGTCTCGCGGCGCTGCTCGTGCACGACGCCCCGGCGATCGCGCCCGAAGAGAGCGCCGCCGCCCGAAGCGTCGCGGGCTTGGGGTATCGAGCGTTCGCGCCGTACTTCGAGTCGTGGCGCGAACTGCCGGTCGCCTCGTACGAGCTGCCGCTCTGGCTGCGCTTCGGCGAGGGGCCGATCTCGAGCGAACCGCTCCCCGCGCCGGCCGAGTTCGGCGCTGACGAGGCAAACGATCGGTGTGATCCAGCCTCGGCGCGTACCCTGCTCGAACGATTCCTGCGCGACGGAGCGTCGCGATACGCTTCGGCAGCCCGCGTGCCTTCGGCCGAGGCGACCTCGCGCCTCGCGCCCCACCTGTCGTTCGGGACGATCTCGCCCCGGACGGTCTGCCGTGCCGTGCGCGAGCGCCTGGCGGATCCGTTCTCCATCGCGGAAGAGCGCGCTTCGCTGCGCGCGTATCTGCGCGCGCTGGCGCGTCGCGATTTCTTCCTCCAGCTAGCCTGGTTTCACCCCGAGACCAGCGAGTGCGCGCTGCAGGAGCGCATGCGCGAGTTCACGTGGGAGCGCACGCATCCGGCGCTCGACGCGTGGTGTCAGGGTCGCACCGGTTATCCGCTCGTCGACGCCGGCCTTCGCCAACTGCGTGCGACCGGCTGGATGCATCCGCACGTCCGCGCGGTGGCGGCATCGTTTCTTTGTTTCGATCTGGGCGTGGACTGGCGCGTGGGGCGCGCGGTCTGGGACCGCTGGCTGATCGAGGACGATCCGGCGCTGGCTACCGGCAACTGGCAGTGGATTGCCGGGGTAGGCGCGGATATGGCCCAGTACCCGCGCATCTACAATCCGGAGCGTCAGCGGCGCAGCAGCGACCCCTCGGGCGACTACGTGCGAGAGTGGGTGCCCGAACTGCGGCACGTGCCGCTCGACGAGTGGTTCGCGCGCACGTCGTCATCGCCGCAGCTCGGCCTGGACCTATTCGGTGAGGACGCGTATCCGCCGGCGGTCGTGGATCACGAGCAGGCGGCTACGGCGTTTCTCAATCGCTACCGTGCGTTCGCATCGCCCTGAGGCAGGCGGTCGTCGAGCCAACTGCTCACGACCGGGATGCGGACGTCTTCGCCGTTCCACGTCTTGATGCCGTAGTAGACGCTGGCGATCAGGAAGAGCGGCAGCAGCAGCGGTACGAGCACCCAGGCTGAGAACCCCAGGAAGGGGACTTGCGCGATGAGCGAGAGGACGGCCCAGAAGGCGAAGAAGCCGACGTTGAAGCCGATCGCCTTGAAGGCTTGTCGCCGCAGTTCGCGCGACTGCTTACGATCGAGGAGCGATAGGAGCGCCAGCGGCCACAGCGGGTAACCGAGGGAAACGAGCGCGCGCGACTCGACCGGATCGGGCGGCGCCGTCACGCTGACCTGGCGCACTGCTGCTTGCGGTCGCGGCGGCACTTGACCGCCAATCTGCGTCCGCGGGGCGGTGGCCGCCTCGACCTTTGCGGCTAACCGGCAACTGGGGCACCCGCCGCTCTCGTCGCGGCAGGTCGCGCAAACGGCCTTTCCGCACTGCGCGCACCGGGCGATCGATGGGACGTTCGAGTGAAAGTAGCAATCCATGATGTGTTTCTCGCGATCCTCCTGCATCTTGCATCCCCACGTACCGGAGAGCGCCGGGGGAGGTTTCACGCGCCGAGGCCAGCAAGTCCGTGCCGCCGATGAGCCGCCGCTCGATTCTGGAGCGCCTCGCGACCGAGGCACGACCGTACTACCCGCGCATCGCCCTGGCCATGGGCATCGGGATCTTTGCCGGAGTGCTCTCGATCGTCCCGCCGCTGGCGTTTCGAATCATCATCAACCAAGTACTGGTCCCCACGAAAGGGCACGCGCCGGACCTGCGCGCGCTCTACCTCTCGCTCGGCATGACGTCCATCGCCCTGGTGCTCGCGAACGGCGCGATCTACGCCCAGACGTACTTGACGGCGTGGAGCGGCCAGCATCTCGTCGCGCGCCTGCGCGTCCGGCTCTTCGACCGCCTGCTGAACCTCCCGCTCGGGGAGTTCGACCGATGGCGCCCCGGCGAGCTCATCGCCCGGTTCGCCACCGATCTGCAGATCATGATAGACGCCGTGAGCGTCTCGGTCCCGCAGCTCGTGGTCGCCCTGGCGACGTTCGTCTCGTCCTTCGTTACGATGATCTACCTCGACTGGCTCTTGACGCTCTCGCTCGTGCTCGTCGCCCCGGTCGTTTCGATCGCCGTCTCGAACTTTCAGCGTCTGATCGCGGCCGGAACGCAGAGGACGCAGCAGCGCATCGCCGACTTAACCGCGAACCTCTCGGAGACGCTGCAAGGGCATCGCGTGGTCAAGTCGTTTGGCCGCGAGCAGTATGAAGTCGCGCGTTTTCGCACTCGAAACGAAGATTTCTTCGGCGCGTACATGAAGCTCACGCAGTTCATTCAAACCCAGCCGCTGGTCGTCTCTACGATCATGGTTGCCGCGGTCGTAGCGATCATGTGGATGAGCGTGCGCGAGGTCCTCGTCGGACGCTTGGACGTCGGCAAAGTCTTCATGTACTGGGGCCTGCTGGTCAACCTCATGAATCCGATGAACCGCGTCGCGGCCTTCTTCGGCGATATCAGCAAGGCACTCGTCGGCGCGGGGCGCGTCTTCGAACTGCTCGATCTGCCGGTCGAAGTGCGCGATCGCCCGGGCGCGGTCGGTCTGGACGAGGTGCGCGGGCGCATCGAGTTCGCAGACGTGACGTTCCGGTACCGGGAGGGGCAACCGCCGGCGCTGCGCGGCGTGACGGCGACGATCGAAGCCGGAGAGGTGGTTGCGCTCGTCGGGCCGTCGGGCGCCGGAAAGACGACGTTCGTGAACCTCGTTCCGCGCTTCTACGAGCCGCAGGAAGGCTGCGTGCGTCTGGACGGCGTGGACGTCGCAGGGGTTCGTCTGGCAGACCTGCGCGAGGCGATCGCGATCGTGCCGCAGGACGTCCAGCTCTTCCGGGGGACGATCCTCGAGAACATTCGCTACGGGCGGCTCGATGCGAGCGACGACGAGGTGCGGCAGGCCGCACGCGACGCGAACGTGGAGGAGTACGTCCGGAACTTCACCGACGGCTACGCAACCGAAGTCGGCGAGCGCGGCATGCGTCTTTCAGGCGGCCAGCGTCAACGCATCGCGATCGCGCGAGCCGTCTTGCGCAATCCGCGCATTCTCATTCTCGACGAAGCCACCAGTGCGCTGGACAGCCACTCGGAGGCGATGGTCGAAGAGGCGCTCGATCGCCTTCTCCCGGGGCGGACGACGCTCATGATCGCGCATCGCCTCTCCACCGTGCGCCGTGCGAACAAAGTGCTGTACGTCGAGGACGGACGCGTTGCCGAGGTCGGAACGCACGAAGAACTGCTGGCCAAAGGCGGCGCCTACGCGCGCCTGCACGCCGTTCAGTTCGCGCAGAGCACGCGGCGGCCGTAAGCGCTTTTACGCGGCGGGCTTGCGCTGGTGCAATGCGAAGCGATTCCCTTCGGGATCGCGCGCAAAGCACATCGAACAGCCCGGAAACTCGCGAATCTCCCCGACCTCCGCACCGGCGGCCTTGAGCCGCTCCGCCATCGCCGCTAGATCGTCCACTTCGAACGCGGCGCCGTTCGAGGCTCCGGGCTCGAAGCCGAGCGATTCGCCGTTCCCGATGCCAAACGTCGTGGCGCCGACGTCAAACTCGACCCAGTGGTCGCCGAATGACGCGCCGGGCACTAAGCCGACCGTATCCTGATAAAACGCCTTCGCGCGCGGAACGTCGCGCACCGAGTAGGCGATGAATGCGAGCTCTTTGACCATCGGCCGTCCCTCCACACGCGCCGTTTTCGGAACCGGCAAACCGCGCCCTCCGAAGGCCGCGGCGGCTGGTCGCGAGAATGAGCGCCCCTGCCAAGGAGGGCATCTATGCTCGTGCTGCGTCGCAAGGCCAATCAAGCGATCGTCATCGGCCGCGACATCCGGATCCTCGTCGTCGGTATCGATCGCGATCACGTAAAGCTGGGTATCGAGGCGCCGCGCGACGTGCAGGTGCACCGTTCCGAGGTGCTGGAGGAGATCCGTCGGCCGGATCGTGCCGAGCCGGCCCCGGCGAGACCGCTTGCAGGTCCCCGGGCAACGGAAGCAGTACAATCGGTGGCGAAAAAAGGCGACTAAAGTCAACCTCCTCTGAAAGGACCTCCAGTTGAAGCAGGGATTCACCGTTTGGCTCACCGGCCTTTCCGGTGCGGGCAAGAGCACCATCGCCGAACAGTTAGGGCCGGAGTTGGCCGCACGCGGCTGCAGCGTAGAAGTTCTCGACGGCGACGAAGTGCGCACGCATCTCTCCAAGGGTCTCGGCTTTAGCCGGGAAGACCGCGACATCAATATCGGACGTATTTCGTTCGTCGCATCCCTGCTCGTCAAGCACGGTGCGGCGGTCATCACCGCTGCCATATCGCCGTACGCGCAGGCCCGCAGCGACGCTCGCCGGCGCATCGGTAACGATCGCTTCGTCGAGGTGTACGTGCGATGCTCGCTCGACGAGCTCGTGCGGCGCGACGTCAAGGGACTCTACGCCAAGGCGATCGCCGGCGAAGTAAAACACTTTACGGGCGTCTCGGATCCGTACGAAGCTCCGGACAACCCCGAGATCGTCGTAGACAGCGAGCAGGAGACGGTCGAGGAAAGCGTGACGAAAATTCTCGCCGGACTCGAGAGCCTCGGGTACCTGCAGTCGGAAGCGAAGGCGGCGCTATGATCGCCCCGCACGGAGGCAAACTCATCAATCGCGTCGCCGGATCGGCGCAGGCCGAAGCCGAACTGCGCGAAGGCAGCAAGGGCCTACCCGCCATCACGCTGACCGGCCGCGAGCTCAACGATCTCGCGCTCATCGGGAACGGCGCCTTCAGCCCCCTCACCGGTTTCATGACGCGCAAGGACTACGATAACGTGGTCTCGGCGATGCGCCTGGCCAACGGTCTGCCCTGGAGCATACCCGTCGTTCTCGCCGTGGACCGCGACGAGGCGCCGAGCCCGGGGACGCGCGCTGCGCTCCACGACGCCGCCGGCAATCTGCGCGGCGTCATGGACGTGGAGGAAGTCTTCGATTACGACAAACTGCACGAAGCGCGGAACGTTTACCGTACGGAAGACGGCAATCATCCGGGAGTGGCCGCGCTGTTCGAGCGTAAGGACCTGCTCGTCGGCGGCCCCGTTTGGATGCTGCCGGGCGCGCCGGATCCGGATAGCCTCTCGCCGCTGGAGACGCGCGCCGAGTTCGAACGCCGCGGCTGGAAGACGATCGTAGGCTTTCAGACCCGCAACCCGGTGCACCGCGCTCACGAGTACATACAGAAGTGCGCCCTGGAGAGCGTGGACGGTCTGCTCCTGCATCCGCTCGTCGGAGAGACCAAGAGCGACGACATCCCCGCAGACGTGCGCATGCGCTGCTATCGTGCGCTGCTCGATAACTACTACCCGGCGGACCGGGTCCTCCTCAGCACCCTGCCCGCCGCGATGCGCTATGCGGGACCGAAGGAAGCGATCTTCCATGCGATGATCCGCAAGAACTACGGCTGCACGCACTTCATCGTAGGACGCGATCACGCCGGCGTTGGGAGCTACTACGGAACCTACGACGCGCAGAAGCTCTTCGACGAGTTCACGCCCGCCGAGTTGGACATCACGCCGCTCAAGTTCGAGAACAGCTTCTACTGCTTGAGCTGCCAGGCGATGGGATCGAAGAAGACCTGCCCGCACGACTCGCACAATCACGTCTCGCTGAGCGGGACGACCGTCCGCGAGATGCTGCGCGCGGGGCAGTTGCCCCCGCCGGAGTTCTCGCGTCCGGAAGTCGCCAACATCCTGATCGAAGCTTCGCGCGAAGCGGCCTCCGCGTAACCTAAGGACGTAGCGGCCCGTGGCGTTCTCGTTCGTCCTCGTCGGCTTCATCGTGGGCGCCTGCACTGCGTATAGCGGTGTTGGCGCCGGCGCGATCACGACGCCGCTGCTCGTTCTGTTCCTGGGCGTGGGAACGGACACCGCGATCGGTTCCGACCTGCTCTTCGCGCTGGGCACGCGTTTGGTCGCGATGTTCGCCCACATCCAGCGCGGTACGATCTATCCGCCGGTGCTCTGGCGCCTGTCTGCCGGCGGCCTGCCGGGAGCCATCATCGGGGTCGCGCTGAGCGTCCACCTGCACAAAACGCTCGACATCGCGCAACTGGAACACGTCCTGCGGATGGCCGTCGCGGCCGCGCTGCTGGTCTCGGCCGCGGGCATCGTCTTCAACCGCTCGATGGGCCAGGACCGCACCGAAAACCCGAACTACGTGCCGACCGTCGCGCTCGTCTCGATCGGCTTTTTCGTGGGGCTCACGGTGAGCATCACCTCGATCGGCGCCGGCTCGCTGACGCTGCCGATCCTGCTGCTCGTGGCACCCGCGTTCGCGCTGCGCCGGCTCATCGGGACCGACATCGCCTTCGCGATCGTCGTGCTCGTTCCGTCCCTCATCGGGCACTGGCGCATCGGCGACGTGAATCCGGGCATAGCGGGGTTCCTGCTGCTCGGCTCGATACCCGGCGTCTTCGTCGGATCGCATCTGGTGACGAAACTTCCCGAGCGCTGGTTTCGCAACGCGCTGGCCGGCGTGCTCGTGATCGTGGCGCTAGCGCTGCTGCCGATCCGCTTTCCGCACGCTTAGACGTTCGCAGCGCGCTGGGCGGCGACGAGCTGACCCGCGCGAAAGAGGCTGCCGAAGGTCCCTGCGTCGCTCCACCAGCCCTCCAGAACGTCGTAGTAGAGGTCGCCGTCGCGAATGTAGCGGTTGTTCACGTCGGTGATCTCCAGTTCGCCGCGTCCCGAAGGCTCGAGCGTCCGGATGAAGTCGAAGACGCGGGCGTCGTACATGTAGACGCCGGTAACCGCGAAGCGGCTTTTCGGCGCGGCCGGTTTCTCCTCGATGCCGACGATACGCTCGCCGGAGAACTCGGCGACGCCGAAGCGCTGGGCGTCGTCCACTTCCTTTACGAGGATGCGCGCGCCGTGGGGCTGGCGCTCGAAGCGCCGAACGTACGGCTCGATCGAACCGCCGATGAGGTTGTCGCCGAGCACGACGACGATCCGCCCGCCGTCCGCGAAATGTTCGCAGAGCCGCAGCGCGTCCGCAATCCCGCCCTCGCCGTCCTGGTAGGTATAGGAGATGTCTCGCAGACCGAACTGCGCGCCGTTGCCGAGGAGGCGGAGAAAGTCGCCGGCCGAGTTTCCTCCGGTTACGAGCATGATCTCGCGGATGCCCGCGCCGCACAGGGTTTCGATCGGATAGTAGATCATCGGCTTGTCGTAGACGGGCAGCAGGTGCTTGTTCGTGACCTTGGTGAGCGGCCGCAGACGCGTGCCCAGGCCGCCCGCCAGGATGACGCCCTTGATCGGCGCGTTCGGGCCCCTAGCCATGCCGCTCGCGCAGCGGGCGCCACCACGATTCGTTCCGCCGGTACCAGTCGATCGTCGTCGCAATGCCCTCCTCCAGCCCGACGCGCGGCTTCCATCCCAGCGCGTGCATCTTCTCCGCGTTGACGGCGTAACGCCGATCGTGGCCGAGGCGGTCGGTCACGTGCCGGACGTGCGTTTGCATCGAGCGGCCGCAGCCTCGAACGAGCATGCGGGTCAGTTCGACGTTCGTGCGCGGCGAACCGGCGCCGACGTTATAGACTTCGCCGATACGGCCGCTCTCGAGCACGCGCAGGATCGCGAGCGCGTGGTCCTCGACGTAGAGCCAGTCTCGGATCTGCTCGCCGTCGCCGTAGAGCGGCACCGGAAGATCGTCGAGCAGGTTCGTGACGAAGAGCGGTACGATCTTTTCCGGATACTGGTTCGGTCCGTACGTATTGCAGCCGCGCGTAACGAGCACCGGGGTGCCGTAGGTAGCGTGGTAGGCCAAGGCTTGAAGATCGGCGCCCGCTTTGCTGGCGGCGTATGGACTGCGCGGCCGGAGCGGATCGCTCTCGAGCGACTCGCCTTCGCGGACCTCGCCGTAGACCTCGTCGGTGGAGACCTGCAGGTACCGAAGAATCGCCAGCTCTCGAGCGGCTTCGAGCAGAACGAACGCGCCCAGCACGTCCGTTCGCAGAAAGGCCTCGGGATCGGCGATCGAGCGGTCCACGTGCGTTTCGGCGGCAAAGTTCACGATGGCGTCGGCGCCGCCGGAGAGCGCCTCGCGCACGGCGGCTCGGTCGCGGATGTCGCCCTTGAGGAAGCGGTACCGAGGGCCGCCCGCCACGTCCGCCAGGTTGGCGGGGTTTCCGGCGTACGTGATCGCGTCGAGGTTGACGATCTCCAGCTCGGGCAGGCGCGCGAGCGCGAGACGAATGAAGTGGGAGCCGATGAATCCCAGGCCCCCGGTCACGAGCCAGCGCATGTCGCGCGCCCTTTCGGCGTTCCCGCCGAAAGTCTTAGGGGGCACCGCTCGCTTGCTTTTCGGAGACTCGCGCCCTTGGAGGGGTGCCGCTCCCGTGGTATAATCGCGCGGTTGTCTCACACTACACCCCGCATGGAGGCGGGGTGACGATGGCTCCGCAGACGGACCGCAACGCTAGGATGGCAGGCGGCCGGGAGCCAGAAGGGTAGAGTATGTCCGTCGTTACCATGCGCGAGCTCTTGGAAGCGGGCGTCCATTTCGGCCATCAGACGCGCCGCTGGAACCCGAAGATGAAACCGTACATCTTCCAGGAGCGAAACGGGATCTACATCATAGATCTCGCCCTCACCGTCGCAAAACTCCGCGAAACCTACGAAATCGTCCGGCAGCTCGCTCGCGACGGCCGCGTGATCCTGTTCGTCGGCACGAAGAAACAGGCGCAGGACGTCGTCCGCGAAGAGGCCGAGCGTGCCGGGACCTTCTTCATAAATCAGCGTTGGCTGGGCGGGACGCTCACGAACTTTTCGACGATCCAGAAGCGCATCGCTCGCCTTCGCGAGCTGGAAAACATGAAGGCTCAGGGCGATTTCGACCGCCTTCCGAAAAAAGAAGTCGCGATGCTGCAGGATGAGATGAATCGGCTGGAGCGCTTCCTGGGCGGCATCAAGGACATGCATCGCCTGCCCGATGCCGTCTTCATCGTGGATCCGAAGAAAGAGCGCATCGCCGTGCTCGAAGCGCGCAAACTCAAGATTCCGATCATCGCCGTCATAGACACGAACTGCGATCCCGACGAGATCGACTATCCGATCCCCGGCAACGACGACGCGATTCGTGCGGTTCGTCTAATGGTCGGGAAGATTGCCGACGCGATCATCGAGGGTAAGACCGAGGGCGAGAGCGCGTACGACGAAGGCGTCTACGAGGCCGCGCCGCAAGAGCCGGCCGCGGAGGCGTCCGCGACGCCGGTGGAGGCGGGGCGGTGATTTCGTACCAACCGAAACCCGAAGAGATCAAGGCGCTGCGCGAAGAGACGAGCGCTCCGATGATGGACTGCCGTCGTGCGCTCGTGGATGCGGCCGGCGATCCGGAGCGCGCGAAGGCGCTGCTGCTGGAGCGCGGAGCCTTGCAAGCGGCCAAGAAGGCCGAGCGGGCGGCCGACGAGGGCCTGGTCAGCAGTTACATCCACTCGGGCGGCAAGATCGGCGTGCTGGTCGAGATCAACAGCGAGACCGACTTCGTCGCGCGCAACCCGAAGTTCGCCGAGCTCTGCCGCGACGTCGCGATGCACGTGGCGGCGATGTCGCCGGAATACCTCGACCGCGCCGCCGTTCCAGCCGAGGTCGTGGACCGGCTGCGTGAGGAGTTCCGCGGCACGGTGCCGCCGGGCAAGCCCGCCGAGGTTGCCGAGAAGATCGTCGAAGGCAAACTGAACAAATGGTACGAGGAGCACTGCCTTCTCGACCAGGCGTTCGTGAAAGACGATTCGCTCAGCGTGGGCGACCTGGTGCACCGTTCGGTCGGGGCGCTCGGCGAGAACATTCGCATCCGCCGATTCGCCCGGTACGCCCTGGGTGACTGAAGGCGACCGGCCTCGATACGCGCGCGTCCTCCTGAAAATATCGGGAGAGGCCTTCACCGGCGACGGAAGCGGCGTGGACGTGAATACGACCCGCGCGATGGCCGCGCAAATCGCCGAAGTGAGCCGCTCGGGCGTGTCCGTGGCGATCGTCGTGGGCGGGGGAAACATCTGGCGCGGAAAAGTTCACGAAGAGGCCGGCATGGACCGGGCGACCGCCGATTACATGGGGATGCTCGCGACCGTCATCAACGCGCTCGCCCTGCAGGACGCACTGGAACGCATGGGCGTGGCATCGCGGGTGCAGACGGCCATCGCGATGCACCAGATCGCCGAGCCGTACATCCGGCGCCGCGCGATCCGGCACCTCGAAAAAGGCCGCGTGGTCATCTTTGCGGCGGGAACCGGGAACCCGTACTTCACGACGGATACGACGGCGGCGCTGCGCGCGGTCGAAGTGAACGCCGAGGCGATCCTCAAAGCCACCAAAGTAGACGGCATCTACTCCGCCGATCCGATGAAACACCCGACCGCCACGCGCTTCGAACGCCTCGAGTATATGGACGTTCTCCAGCTCGGGCTCGAGGTGATGGACTCGACCTCCATGGCGCTCTGCATGGACAACGCGCTGCCCGTCATCGTTTTCGATATGTCTGTTGCGGGGAACATTCGTCGCGTGATCTGGGGCGAGGCGATCGGAACGTACGTCGGCGGCAAGAAAGAAGCCGTCTCATCCGCAGGGGGGAGCGTGTAGGCAAATGGCCGACGAGTACTTCAAAGAGATCGAGTCGAGGATGCACAAATGCGTCGAGGCGACGCGCGGGGAGTTCGCGTCCATCCGGACGGGGCGCGCCTCGCCGGCCTTGCTCGACCGTCTCACGATCGAGGCTTACGGTCAGCCGGCGCCGCTCAAGCAGGTAGCGGGCGTCTCGACGCCCGACTCGCGGACGCTCCTGATAACGGCGTGGGACAAGGGCGTGGTCGGCGATATTCGCAAAGCGATCGAGAAGAGCGATCTCGGGCTGACGCCCAACGTGGACGGCTCGAGCATCCGGCTGGTCATTCCTCCGCTGAACGAAGAGCGCCGTAAAGACCTGGCCAAGGTCGTGAAAAAGAAAGCCGAAGACGGACGCATCGCCGTACGGAACGTCCGGCATAAAGCCCACGACGAACTGCGGGGCCAAGTCAAAGCGCACGAGATCACCGAAGACGCCGGCAAGCGGATGCAAGACACGTTGCAGAAACTCACCGACAAGTACGTCAAGGAGATCGACGCGCTGGTGGCCGCCAAAGAGAAAGAGATCATGGAGGTGTGAGCGAGGATCTCGTGCTCGTGCCGGAGGTCGAGGCTCGGCGGGCGCTGCAGGGCCGGCGCTTGCGGATCGACGTGCTGCGTCCCTTCGGGGCGTGGATCGGTTGCGGCACGCTGCGCGTTCTGCGCTGCAAGACGCTCGGCGACGCGACCGAAGAGCTGACGGTCGGCTACGAGTCGTACGAACCGGCCGCGCGCGACGGCGCCGCGGGGCCGCAAGCGTGAGCGTGACGCTGGCGGCGGGTTCGCGCCTCGAGTCCGGCATCGGCAGGCGAGCGCGCCACGTTGCGATCATCATGGACGGCAATCGCCGCTGGGCTCGCGAGCGCGGCTTGCCCGCGATCGAAGGGCACCGCCGCGGCATGATCGCACTGCGACGCGTGACGCGCGCCGCAAGCGATCTCGGCATAGACGTGCTCACCGTCTACGGGTTCTCCACCGAGAACTGGAATCGAGACGCCCGCGAGGTTTCGCTCCTCTTCGAACTCTGCGTCTACTTCGCGCGCAACGAACTGGTCGAACTGCGCCGCAACAACGTGCGCGTGCGCGTCATCGGCGAATGGGAGTCGCTCCCGCAGGCGCCGCGCGCGGCTCTCGCCGACCTGCAAACCCAGACGGCCGGAAATACCGGCGTTTTGCTCAACCTCGCGGTCAACTACAGCTCGCACGCGGAGCTCGAACGAGCGGTGCGAGCGATCGCGCGCGACGTTGCCTGCGGTACGATAGCCCCGGACGACGTAGACGAGGCCGCAATCGGACGCTACCTCTATACGGCCGACCTTCCCGAGCTCGACCTGTTGATTCGTCCCGGCGGCGAGCACAGGCTTTCGAACTTCCTGTTGTATCAGGCCGCCTATGCCGAGCTCGTCATGACCGACGTTTACTGGCCCGACTTCTCAAAGGATGACCTCGAACGAGCACTGATCGAGTTTACGCAGCGGGAACGGCGCTTCGGCGGAGCCTGAGCTGGCGGCGAGTCCTCGTCGGCCTGATCGTCGCGGCGATCGGGCTCTTCTGCGTGCTCTTCCCGTGGGCGTTCTACGCGCTGCTCCTGGCGATCGGCCTGGCGAGCATCTACGAGTTCAGCGCGATGTGCGCCATCAAGGGGCAGCCGCTCGAATATCCCGTGGCGGTGTTGGGGGTCTGCGCGTACGTGGCGATGGCCGTCTTCAGCCTGCTGCACAAGTGGGAAGGCGTGCTTCTGGCCGGGATCGCGATCGTCACCTTCTCGATCGGGATGTACGGCGAGCAGAAGGGCTACTTCGCGCGTACCGCCTACACGCTGCTGGCCGTGCTCTACATCGGCAAGCTGCTCACGTACTTCGTTTTCATCCGGCAGATACCGTCGGTGGGGATGTGGCTGACGTTCTACGTGATCGTGATCGTCGCACTCACCGACATACTCGGGATGCTCGTCGGCGCGAGCTTCGGGCGGCGCCGCCTCACGAAAATCTCTCCGAATAAGACGGTGGAAGGCTCCGTCGGATCGCTCGTCTTAGCCACGCTGGCGGCGATCGCCGCGACGCGTCTTCCGGAACTGCATCTGTCGTGGTGGCAAGGAGCCGTACTCGGCGTAGCGACGAGCGCCGCGGCGCAGATCGGCGATCTCGTCGAGTCGGCGTTCAAGCGGGACGCGGGCGTGAAGGATGCCGGCGCGATGATCCAGGGCCACGGCGGCGTACTGGATCGCTTCGATTCCTACCTGTTCGGCGGCGTCGCGTTCTTCGCGACCCTGCACCTGCTCGGGATACTGCAGGTATGACCCGAAAGCGGGTCGCGATACTTGGCTCGACCGGCTCGATCGGCACGCAGGCGCTCGACGTCATCGCGAGCCACCCCGATCGCTTCGAGGTCGTGGGCCTGGCGGCCGGACGCAACGTCGAACGATTGGCCGAGCAAGTCAAACGATTCGCTCCGAAGATCGCGACGACCGCGCAGGACGGGCCGGCCGGTTTGATGGCCGTCGCCGTCGAGAGCCAACCGGACATCGTGCTGGCCGCGACCGACGGCGCCGTCGCGTTCGACGCGGTTTTTGCCGCCGTCGACCGCGGCGCCGATGTGGCCGTGGCGAACAAGGAACTGGTGGTCGCAGCGGGCGAGTTGCTCGTCGCAGCCGCGCGCAAGAGCGGATCCCGCCTGCTGCCGGTGGACAGCGAGCACAGCGCGCTCTTCCAATGTTTGGTCGGCGAGGACCCCGCGAGCGTGGCGGCGCTCGTGCTCACGGCCTCGGGCGGACCGTTCTGGCGTACCTCGCGCGAGGCCATGGAGAACGCTGGCGTGGAGGCGGCGCTCGCGCATCCGACCTGGCGCATGGGCGTAAAGAATACGATCGACTCGGCGACGATGATGAACAAGGGCCTGGAGGTGATCGAAGCGAGCCGGCTCTTTGGGTTTTCGGGAGATCGCGTTCGTATCGTCGTTCACACGCAGTCCATCGCGCACGGCTTCGTGCTCTTTTCGGACGGGAGCGTCAAGGCGCAACTCGCCGCGCCCGATATGCGGGTTCCGATCGGCTACGCGCTGGCCTATCCCGACCGCCTCGACGGGGAGCGGGCCGGCACGGACGTGCTGGACGCGCTCGGCCGAAAGACCGCGGAACCGGCACTGCGCTACGATTTCGAGTCGCCCGACCCCGAGCGGTTCCCGTGCGTACGGCTCGCGTACGAGGCGCTCGCTCGCGGCGGCACCCTGCCTGCCGTGCTCTCGGCCGCAAACGAAGTGGCCGTGGATGCGTTTGTTGGAGGAAGAGTCTCTTTTGGGCGGATCGCCGAAGTCATCGAGGAGACGATGGGCCGCACCCAGGCCGGCGATGCGACCCTTAGCGGGGTGAGGGCGGCCGACCGGGAAGCTCGGGAGACCGCGACCCAAATCGTGGGTGTCATCGAAAGGTCGTCGCGACGTTGAGTATGCTAGCAGCCGTGAGCCTCGTCGGAATCGGGAAGATCGCCACGTTTATCGTGATGCTGTCCGTTCTCGTCGTGCTGCACGAGTTCGGGCATTTTCTCGTGGCCAGACGCAACGGCGTCCGCGTGAACGAGTTCGCCGTCGGTTTCGGGCCCAAGCTCGCCGCCTGGAGGAGCCCGCGCAGCGGCACCCTCTACGCCCTGCGCATCTTACCCATCGGCGGTTTCTGTGCGATGGAGGGCGAGGACCCTCGCTCGTCCGAGGCCGAGCAGCAGCGCGAGTTTCGCGCCCGCAGGGAGTACGCCCCGAGCAACTTTCAGGCGAAGTCCCCCTGGCAGCGTCTCTCGATCGTGCTGGCCGGTCCGATCGCGAACTTCGTGCTCTGCTACGCGATTCTGCTGATTTCGGCGCTCGCGTTCGGCGCTCCGACCGACAAGGCGCAGCCGATCGTCGGAGAGGTGCTGGATTCGTCCCCGGCCGCAAGCGCCGGGATTCGGCCCGGCGATCGCATCGTGGAGATAGACGGCGTCGCGGTTTCGACCGGAAAGGGCCTGGTGGATACGATCCATCGCTCGCTCGGCAAACGGCTCCACCTGGCGTACCTGCGTAACGGCGAACGGCACGACGTCTTCGTCACGCCCGCTGCGTGTCCGGCGCCGATAAGCAAGTCCTTCGGGTGCATCGGCTTCGCTCCGGTTCCAGCCTTCGAACGCATCGGCTTGGGGATGGCCCTGCAGGAGAGCGCGGCACAGTTCTCCTCGATAGCCGGTCAGACGGTCCAAGGCGTGATCCTCATCGCGACGCAGTTCGCAAAATATGCGCCGCAGGTTGCCGGGCCGATCGGCATGGGCCAGATGGCCACGACCGTGCAGGACTGGGGCTGGGGACCGTACTTCGCCCTGGCGGCGACGATCTCGTTCGCGCTGGGTCTCTTCAACTTGCTGCCGCTGCCCGCCCTCGACGGCGGGCGTGCGGCCTTCATCGTCGCCGAGCTTCTTCGCGGTAAGCCGATAGATCCGGAGAAGGAAGCGATGGTCCATCTCGCCGGCTTTGCGGCGCTGATGGCGCTTATCGTGGTGGTCGCGTTCCACGACATCGTGCGGATCGTCACCGGACAGGGAGTGATGTGATCGTGTTCGGGGGAGAGCGCTAAGATGTTGCGGTTACGCCGGAAGAGCAAGCCGATTTTCCTGCAGAACAAGACCGGGAAAGACGACGCGAAGAGCGTCTGGATCGGGGGCGACCATCCGGTGGTCGTGCAGTCCATGACGACGACCGATACGGCCGACGCGGACGCGACGCTCGAGCAGATCTACGGCCTGGCGATGGAAGGCTGCGAGGTCGTGCGCGTGACCGTCAAAGATCCGCCCGACGCCGCGGGGCTGCCCGCGATCGTGTACCGCTCGCCGGTGCCGATCGTCGCCGACATTCACTTCGACCACAAGATGGCGTTGGCCGCGATCGAGGCCGGGGTCGCAAAACTGCGGCTCAATCCCGGCAACATTCGCGATCCAAAGAAGGTCGCCGAGGTCGTAACGGCCGCGAAGGCGCGGGAGATACCGATTCGCGTCGGCGTGAACATGGGATCGCTGGCGCCCGATTTGGAGAAGGCGTTCGGACATTCCGCCGAAGCAATGCTGCTCTCGGCCCTTCGCCACGTGGAGATGCTCGAAGAGCACGGCCACACCGATATCGCGATATCCCTCAAGGCCCACGACGTCGCGACGACCGTCGAAGCCTATCGCTTAGCCGACAAGAGGCTGCGCGAACGCGGTACGCCGTACGCCCTGCACCTGGGGATCACCGAAGCGGGCCTGCTGCGCGACGGCACGATCAAATCCTCGATCGGTCTTGGGATACTCCTCTGGGAGGGCATCGGCGATACGATTCGCGTCTCGCTGGCCGACGATCCGATCGAAGAAGTCCCGGTCTGCTGGAGCATCCTCAAGTCTCTGGGCTTACGCGAAAAGGGCTTCGAGATCACGGCATGTCCCTCGTGCGGGCGCGCGGAGATCTCGGTCCTCGAACTGGGTCGCGCGGTCGAAGCGATCGCGAAGTCGTATAGCGCGCCGGTGAAGGTGGCGGTGATGGGGTGCGTCGTCAACGGCCCGGGCGAATCGAAGATGGCCGACGTCGGCGTAGCGGGCGGCAAAGGGAAGGGCGCGATCTACCGCGCCGGCGAGCTGGTCGGAACGTATCCCGAGGACGAGCTTCTGGGCATGCTCCGCTTGGAGATCGAGAAAGTCATCGTGGAAAAGTATCCGGCCTACGCCGGAGAGATCGGCGCCGCGCCGGCCGAGATGCCGGTCGCATGATGCGCCGGGCGCGCGAACTCTACGCCGCCCCGCGGTGGCGCGAGCTCGCGATGGTTACCGGCGTGGCGCTGACTATTGCCGCGCTTCTGGCGTTTTCGCGACCGATCGTGATGCTGGTGGACGGCGAGCGAGTCGAAAGCGACGTCGCACCGGTTACCACCGCAAACGATAGGGCATACGTCCCCCTGCGTTCGATCTCCGATGCGCTGGGCGCGGAGACGCAGGCCGACGCACGAGGCAACGTCACGGTCGTGCTCGGCGGGCACTCGCTACGCGTACGCGTGGGCGACACGCATGCGAGCGTGGACGGCATGCCGTTGACCCTGCGGCACGCGCCGTTCCGCATTCGCGGCCGCGTGATGATCTCGCTGGACGCGATCTCTCGCGCGCTGCGCGTGCAAACGACCTACGACCCGCGCCAGGCCCGCATCGAAGTACGCACGCCGGGGATCGGCCAGGCGCCCAGCCCGGGCGGCGCAGCCGCCCAGTAGCCGCGCCCCTCAGGCGAACTCGCTGATTCCCTCGGGCTCCTCGACCGGCACGACGTCGGCCGGATTCGACTTGCGAAAACCGTAGGCAAAGAAGAAGACGAGGCCGCAGACGAGCGCGATCGCAAACCACGTCCAGGTCGCGCGCGATAGGCCGAATACGGCCAGGAAGAGCGACATGACGATCCCCAGGATCGGGAAGAGCGGGACGAACGGAACCTTGAAGCTGCGAGGCAGCTCCGGCCGGCGCTTGCGCAGGTAGAGCACGCCGCTGCAGACGACGGTGAACGCGATGAGCGTTCCGATGTTCACGAGGTTCAGCAGGTTGTTGAGCGGGATGATGAGCGCCAAAAAGGCGACGGCCACGCCGGTGATGAGCGTGGTCACGAGCGGCGTCTTAAAGCGCGGATGCACGGCCGCCACCGCGGGCGGCAGCATGCCGTCGCGAGCCATCACGTAGAAGATTCGCGATTGCCCCAGGAGCGAGGCGAGCGCAACGCTCGTCGTGCCGGCCAGAACGCCGATCGTGATGATCCAGTTCAACGCGGGCAGATGCAGCGGCGCGAGCGCGTAGACGAGGGGATTCTTGATCGGGACCTGATTCCACGGCACCGCCGCGACGAGCACGATGGCCGTCGCGCAGTAGATGAGCGTGCCGATCGCGAGCGCTCCCATGACGCCCACCGGCACGTCGAACTGCGGATTCTTGCATTCTTCGGCGGTCGTCGTCGCCGTGTCGAAGCCGATGTAACTGAAGAAGACGTAGGCGCCGATCGCGACGATGCCGTAGGGCTGGGCCGAGGACGAGTAATCCGCCAAGCCGCCGAACGGGTGGAGCGTTCCCCAGCCGACCGGATTGAAATTGTGCAAGTTGGCCGCGTGGAACAAGAAGAGCCCGGCGATGACGAACACGATCAACGCGGATATCTTCAGGACGACGAAGATATTGTTCGCCGTGGCCGATTCGCGAATGCCGACCGAGAGCAGCAGGCTCAAGCCGATCACGAAGAGGGCGGCCACGACGTCGCACTGCGAGTGCGCCAGATCCCAGCTTCCGGGCAGCCACCACGGTCCGTGGATGAGCAGGTTCGACTGCTGTGCCCAGTCGGGCAGCGCGAATCCTGCGTCCTTCGCCACGTCTTGGATTGCGGCCGAGAACTGCTGGGCGACCGGTGCCGCGCTGATGCCGTATTCGAAGATGAGGGCGAAGCCGATGATCCAGGCAAAGAGCTTGCCCATCGTCGCATACGCGTACGTGTACGCGCTCCCCGCGACGGGCACCATCGCGCCGAGCTCGGCGTAGCAGAGCGCCGCAAAGAACGAGGTTAGGCCGGCCAGGAGGTAGGAGACGATCACCGCCGGGCCCGCCCCTTTCACGCCAGTGCCGATCGTCGTGAAAATGCCGCCGCCGATCATCGTTCCCAGGCCGATCGAGATGAGGTCCTTTGCCGTGAGCGCTCGCCGCAAGATCTTGCGGCTGCCGAGTTCGCGCAACTTGACGACGTCGGTGGTCGCGAAGAGCTGGGAGAAGAACGACATTCCGGCGTCGGTTCGCACTCCCGCGCAGCCGGACCTACGGTTGGGGCGGTTTGCTCGCGGGATCCCACCGATGCTCGGGCGCCTCGGCGGCATCGTTGATCCAGCGCGCCCAGACGAAGAGTGCATCGGAGAGACGGTTGAGGTAGCGGATCGCGTTCGGCGACAGGCTCTCGAGATGGCCTGCCTGCGCGACGGCGAGGCGCTCGGCTCGGCGGCAGATCGTTCGCGCGAGGTGCAGTCCGGCGCCTGCGAGAGAGCCTCCCGGGTGGATGAATTGCGAGAGCGGCGCGAGATCGTGCTGGGCTTGGTCTATAGCGCGCTCCAATGCAGCGACGTCGGCCTCGCCGATCGAGGGCGTCTGGGGCGAGCGATGTTCCGGCGGCGTTGCCAGCGCGCTGCCGAGATTGAAGAGCGCGTCTTGCGTCCAGGCCAGCCACGCATCGAGCCCGCGGGCACGTGCGCTGCCGGCGCCCTGCGAGCGCATCGCTGCGCGCGCCAGACCGATCGCGCTGGAAAGCTCGTCCACCGTGCCGTACAGGTCTATGAGAGGCGCGTTCTTCGCGATGCGGCCGCCGCCGACGAGGCCGGTGGTTCCGTCGTCGCCGGTGCGGGTGTACACGCGCGTAACTTTCGGCATCGCAGAACGATTCGTCGGCGCGGCGGGTAAGTCCCCAGGAGCGCTCCACGGAGGCCGCTGCGCCGTCGCGCGCGAAACGGGGCCGGTCATGTCCGATGCAGCGGTGCAAGGCTCCGTCAAGGAAATACCTCCGAAAGCGGCCGATCTCTCGGCTTGGTACACGGCGGTCTGCCTGAAGGCCGAACTCGTCTCGTATTCGCCGGTGCGGGGCTGCGTCGTGCTCCGGCCGTACGGTTTCGGGCTGTGGGAGAACCTGCAGCGCCAGCTCGACTCGCGCTTTAAAGCCACCGGGCACGAGAACGCGTACTTCCCGCTGCTCATTCCCGAGGGACTGCTGCTAAAGGAGGCCGAGCACGTCGAGGGCTTCGCTCCCGAGGTCGCCTGGGTGACGCAAGGCGGCAGCGAGCAGCTCACGGAGCGTCTGGCGATTCGCCCGACCTCCGAGGCGATCATCGGAACCATGTACGCGCAGTGGATCGAGTCGTATCGCGACTTGCCGATCCTCATCAACCAATGGGCGAACGTTCTGCGCTGGGAGAAGGCGACTCGACCGTTCTTACGCACGATGGAGTTCCTCTGGCAAGAAGGGCACACCGCGCACGCAACGGCCGCGCAGGCACGCGAAGAAACGCTGCTGATTCTCGATCTCTATCGCGATTTTGCCGAGAACGTGGCGGCCATACCCGTGTACAGCGGACGTAAGAGCGCGAGCGAACGATTCCCAGGCGCCGCCGAGACGTTCTCCATCGAGGCTTTGATGCCCGACGGTAAGGCGCTGCAGTCCGGAACGTCGCACGACCTCGGGCAGAACTTCGCGAAGGCCTACGACATCACGTTCGTAGATGCGGATAGCGCGATAAAGCACGTGTATACGACCTCGTGGGGCATTTCGTGGCGCATGCTCGGCGGCCTGATCATGGTGCACGGCGACGACCGGGGTCTACGAATCCCTCCGAAGATGGCGCCGATCGAAGCGGTGCTCGTGCCGATCGTCCGGTCGAACGACGATCGCGCGGTCGCCCTCTGCGAGCGCGTCGGACGCGAGCTGAGCGATGCCGGCTTCCGCGTCCGCGTGGATACCCGCGATCAGCAGCCGGGATGGAAGTACAGCGAATGGGATCTCCGGGGCGTGCCGGTCCGCATCGAGATCGGGCCTCGCGATGCGGACGCGCAGACGGCCGTGCTGGCCCGGCGCGATCGTTCGAAAGGCGATCCGGACCAGCGTCGCAGCGTGCCGCTAGCCTCGCTCCGTGAGGTCCTGCGCGAAACGCTCGACGATATCCAGGTTTCGCTCTACGAGCAAGCCAAGACGTTTCTGGCCGAGCACACGATCGCTCCGGCGACGCGAAGCGAGTTCTTGGAAGCGTGCAGAGGCAAGCGAGGTATGATAGATATTGCGTGGTGCGAGCGCCCGGAATGCGAAGCCGCAGTCAAGGCGGAGACGACGGCCACGACCCGCGTCCTGCGTCCGCTCGATGGCGCCGGCGCGCGCTGCCTCGCTTGCGGAGAGCCGGCAACGGCCCGAGCGTACTTTGCGCAGTCGTACTAAACCGGCGCTCGCGGCGGCGCTCGCCGCGAGCCTGCTCTGCGGGACGGCGCTCGCCTCCGAGCCCAGCGTTGCCGATCTCGACGCGGCGGCGCGCGCCGCCGGAAATCGCCGCGACATCGCCGAGCGCATCGGGGACACGGTCTTCAAAACGCGCCTTCCCGCCGAAGTCAGTCAGATTTCGGCCAACGAGTTGGGCGCGCATCTGGTGGTCGGGGTTCGTATCTGGGGCGTGAAGTTCGCCCATCCGCTCACGCGCGACGAGTTCTTAGACGAAGTCGCATCGGTCGTCACGCAGGCGTTCGACGCCGCGCCGGCGGCGGAAGAGGTTGACGTGTGGGCCAGCGTGCCCGTAGACGTCTCGAAGGGCGCCGTCGTGAGCGGCGACCTCGCAATGCCGACGTCGCAGACCGTCTTCAGCATCACGGCTCGTCCGGGCGAGTCCGCCGCAGCGCTGCGCGAGCGCGCGGGCAGAAGCGATGGGGGAGCGTACTGGGACCAAGAGTGGGCGCGCGCCGCCTTCGTGAGAGAGGCGTAGCGCGAATGTACGCAAAGACTACGCTCCCCAACGGCCTTCGCATCCTAACGGAAGCGATGCCGGCGGTACGCTCGGCCACGGTGGGGATATGGGCGGACGTGGGCTCCTCGCTCGAGCCGCGGGAGCGGCGGGGGATCTCGCATCTCGTCGAGCACATGCTGTTCAAGGGGACGCAGCGCCGCAGCGCCAGGCGAATCGCCGAGACGATGGACGGCGTCGGCGGCAATCTCAACGCGTTCACCGATAAAGAGACGACCTGCTACTACGCGAAAGTCATAGACCGGCACGTCCCGCTTGCGATAGACGTGCTGGCCGATATGTTCCTGCACTCCCAATTCGATCCGCTGGAGTTGGGTAAGGAGCAGAACGTCGTCCTCGAAGAGATCAAGATGTACGAGGATTCGCCCGACGAGCTGATCCACGACGTCTTCCTGCAGACGATGTGGAGCGGTTCCAACTTGGGCGAACCCACGATCGGATTCGCCGAGACCGTCTCCGGCGTGCGAGCCGAGGATCTGCGAGAGCACATGCGCGCGCATTACGCTCCCAACGGCGTCGTCGTAGCGGCGGCCGGAAACGTGGACCACGAGGTCTTCGTGGGCCAGGTCTCCGAACAATTTGCCGGATTTGCCGGAGCCTGTGGGGCTCCCGAGCCGGAGCGTCCGGAAACCACGCCGGCGGTTCGCGTTTCGCAGAAGGACAGCGAGCAGGCGCACATCGTGCTCGGGACGCGCGGGATAGACGTCCGCGACGAACGGCGCTACGCACTCTCGCTGCTGGACACGGTCCTAGGCGGCGGTATGTCGAGCCGGCTCTTCCAAGAGATTCGCGAGCAGCGCGGGCTCGTCTACAGCGTCTACTCCTTCCAAGCGGCGTACCGCGCCGCGGGACTGTTCGGCGTCTACGCGGGGACCTCGCCGCAGAACGTCCAGTCCTGCTTGGATCTGGTTATGGAACAGTTCGAACGCGTACGGCGTATGCCGATTTCCTCGGCCGAACTGCAGTTGGCCAAAGAGCACGTCAAGGGAAATCTTACGCTCTCGCTCGAGTCCACCTCGAGCCGCATGATTCGCCTGGGACGCAACGAGCTCTCGCTCGGGCGCCACGTGAGCCCGGAAGAGATCGAACGCCGGATAGATGCGGTGACGGCGGGCGACGTTGCCGAGGTCGCGCGCGACCTGTTGGCGGAGGAGAACGTGGGCGTCTGCGCGATCGGTCCGCTGGACGCATCGGCGGTCGCTCTGCGCTCCAACGCGGCCTGACGCGTCCCTAGCGGCGATGCACGCGCTTCTGCCCGTCTGGTCCGGCAAGCTGTGGGGCGCGATGCTCATCACGTTCGTGGTGCAGGGTGTTACGATCGGAGCCTACGCCGCTCGCCTAGCCGGCGTGCAGACCAAACGGATAGCCACCTCGATCTCGCTCTTCAACCTGTTCGTGACGACCGGACGCCTGGCGAACCTGTTCATGGCGTTCTTCGTCGGACCGCTCTCGGATCAGGCCGGGAACGCGGTCGGGTCGCTGCGCGGCGACCCGGCGGCAGTCGCGGCGTGGCAGCACCTCTTCGAGACCCAGCTTCGCCTGATCGTCTTGGCCGGATCGGCCGGCATGGCGGCCTTCGCCCTCTTCCTGCCGATGTTCACGTACCTGTTCCGCCGGGGCGTGCACTCGTTCGAAGCGCGCGGATCGGTGCCGCATTCGCTCGCGCGCCTCTTTTCGCCGGCGGTCCTGCGCGACGTGGTGCGCTCTCAGCACCTGCCGAGCATGGCCGAACTGCGTACGTTCGACTGGCGCGGCCTTCCCAAGCGCTTGCTCATTTTCAACACGCTCGTCATGTGCGTCTACGCGATCGGGGTGCAGGCGGCGTTCCTGGCTTCGGTGCTCGACGTCGGGGTGGCGCGCACGGCGATCAGCCTGTCGGGAGTCGTCAACGGCGTGGGAACCATCGCGTTCACGCTCTTCGTGGACCCCACCTCGGCGATCATCACCGACCAGGCCATCCACGGCAAGCGCACCGTCCAGGAGGTTCGCTCGATGGTGTTCTATCTATCGCTCACGGCCATCCTGGGCTCGCTGCTTTCGCAAGCGCTGCTCTATCCCGCGGCCGTGGTCATCGAGGTCGTTGCCCGTTTTGCAGCTCACGTCCATATCTAAAATCGTCGCCGCGCTCTGCGGAGCCGCGCTGCTCGCCGGCTGCGCCGGACCCGTCGAGCGCTGGATCGTGAACACGCGCGTCCACCAGGGCGATGTGGCGCTCGCGCGCGGAAATGCCCGCGACGCCGCGCTCGCCTACCGGCTCGCTCTGCGCGTGAACCCCGCGGACTCCAAGGCTCGTACCGGGTTCGTGCGGGCTGCCGAAGCACTAGCGCGCGTTCAGTACGACGCGGGGAACTTCGAGGAAGCCCTACAGACGGTAGACGGCGGCCTCGCCGTGGACCCGCAGAGCGCCGCTCTCACCGCGCTGCGGGCGACCCTCGAGCAGGCCAAACTCAAGCGCGAGATCGTCGTCTCGAACTATCCGACGTATCGCGCCGCGGGCGTCGAAATCCAGCACGCGTATCAGCGGCTGGACGTCACCAACGCGCTGCTGCTGCGCAACTTGCGCCGCTTCGGGCATACGTTCGACGCAGACGACCTCACCGCCGCAATCAAAGGGAGTTACGAGATGCAGCTCGAGCTGGCCAAAGACACGAATCGCCTCGTCGTCTATCGGCAGCTCGTCACCTCCGGCGTTCCCGAAGAGCCGGCGCAGACGACGAACTTCGGGGGAGCCTCGCTCCTCCCGCTGCCGTAACGCGGATGGAGGCGAACGTGATCGCGTGGTTCGAGTCCTTGCCTACGATAATCGCCGGGATAGCGATCGTCGGCGGTTTCGTCGGTCTCTCCCTATTGATCGGGTACCTCGTCGCCAAGGCGACCTCCGAGGAGGTTCGCGCCGCGCATACGGATCGCGCCGGGTTCATCCTCGCGGTGATCGGCGTCATCTACGCCGTGCTCCTCGCCTTCGTCGCGATCGGCGTCTGGGAACGCTTCCAGCAGGCCGAGGCGCGCAGCTACGACGAGGCCGCGTCGATCTCCACGCTCTATCGCGATGCGGACTCATTCCCGCAGCGCAAGGACCTGCGGCGGTTGCTGCGTGCGTACGCGCTCTCGGTCGCCAACGTCGAGTGGGCCAGGATGCGGAGCGGCGAGCGGGCGCCGCTCTCGGACAGACTGCTCGACGCGGTAGACCGCGAGATACGCAGCCTGAGCGTGACCTCGCCGAGTCAGCAGAACGTGCAAGCCGACATGCTTTCGGCGATGAACGCCGCAATGCTCGACCGTCAGACCCGGCTCACGGTGGATTTCGTCGGCATCAACGGGATCATGTGGGTCGTGCTCATCATCGGAGCCTTCGTCACGATCGCCTTCACGTATCTCTTCGGGTTCGAGAAGACGATCATGCAGCAGCTCATGATCGGGGGATTGAGCCTGCTCGTCGGACTAGTGATCTTCCTGATCATGGCGCTGGACTATCCGTACCGCGGCAGCATCGCCGTCCAGCCGGAGGCCTTCCGCGTGCTGCTCGAATCCTTTAACCGCTAGCGGCGGCAGAGGCCGCGTTCGTTCAGGAAGGCGCGGGCGTTGCCCGCGCGCTCGGCGGCGCGAAAGGATCTCCAGAACGCCTGGCCGTGCGGCCGCACCTTCGCGGGGTCGGTTTCGTAGACCGGCCACAGCCCCGCCTGCTGCACGGGAAAACGCTGCAGCCACGCACAGAGCTCCAGGTTGGCGTGCAGGCGATGGTCCTCGACGGATACGAAGTAGCGCGCCCCTTTGGCAATCGCGCTCTCCTCGTCGAAGGGCGTCCAAAGCTCTGGGTCCTCTTCCCAGCCGAAGCGGCCGATGTAGTACTGCACTTCCGGGCCGTAGTGGCCGATGACGACGAGCGCGTTCGGCGGCAGCGTCGCATTGAGGAACGCCGCGCTGCGGTAGACGTCTTTACTATAGCGGTAGTAGGCGGCCACCGGCTGGCGGCTGGTCAGCAGCGCGGCCAGCGCCGCCAGCGGCACCAGCGCGAGCACGGCATACCGCGCCGCCGGGGCCGCATCGGCCCCGCGGACGAGCGCGATGAAGCGCGCGACGAGCGCTCCGATGACCAGCGCGCAGAGCGGCAGGAGCGGAAAGAGGTAGTAGTCCACGCGCTCTACGGTGACGACGACGAACGCATAGAGAAGGCCGCCGGCGAGCCAGCTCCAGAGCAGCGCCTTCGAGCGGGCGTTCGCCCACGGCAGCGCTGCGAAGCCTGCGACGGCGAGCCAAAACGAAACTCCTCCGAGCATCGTCTCCCGCAGCATGCCCAGCACGCCGCGGAACTGGCCGAGCTTGGCGGCGAAGGCTCCCGGCGAGCGCAGCGAGCCCAGGAGGGCCGGCAGCACGTGCAGGCGCGTTATCCCGCTCGCCCAATGCCACTCCGCGTACGAGGAAACGCGCCGGTCGTAGAGCCAGAGGACGAGCAGAGGAACCAAGACCATCGCCGTCACCGCGAGCGGCGCCAGGAAGCGCCCGGCGCGAGCGCGCGCCCAGAGCATGCCGCCGAGCGGTACGAGGGCGAGCACCGCGACGGGTTTGGCAAGATAGGCCAGTGCGAGCAGCGCCGATGGTGCAGCCGCGTCTCGCGCTCCGAAGCGGCGCGTTTCGACGAGCGTTCGAGCGGCGGCGAACAGCGCGGCGGTAAGAAAGAATACCATCGCGCAATCGGGCATGAACGTGCGCCCGTAGTAGACGCTGCCGGGAAAGACCGCATAGAAAAAGGCGGCCGCGATGCCCGCCGCGGCATCGGCGAAGAGCCAGCGCGCGAAGCAGCCTACGGTCGCGATCGTCGCGAGGCTGAACGCGAGGGTAATGAGACGGCCGAATATCTCGTGCACGCCGAACGCTTTGTAGAGCGCGGCGGCCAGGAAGGGGACGATCTGCAGTTCGAGCTCGACGTAGTTCGGCGGCGGCCCGTTATACGACGTCTGGGGATACATGACGTTGAACTGAAGCTGCGCGAAGTTGCGCGCGATCGCGGCCGTGTCGCCTTGGCGCCAGCCGGGATGATCCAAGATCGGGTCGTGGATGCCGTGCAGCCGCAGGAGCAGCCCCAGAGCGACGACGACCCAGAGCGAGATCGTCCAGCGCGTTGCGTTCAATTGAGGTGGCGGAACGTCCAGTACTTGTTGAGGAAAAAGTTCACGAAGATGCCGGCGATCGTCGCGGCCAACCACGTCATCGTGAAGTGGTGGAAGCCGGCGCGCGCTGCGATCTCGAAGACTCCCTTGCCCAAAATGAGGGCGATGGCGGAGACGGAAAGGAACTGCAGGCCTTCCAAGAACGGATTGCGCTGCGAGCCGAACGTCCAGATGCGGTTGAGCACGTAGTTCGAGACGCCGCCGACCATGAAGCCGATCGCGAAGTCGGCGAACCAGGAGAGCGTCGTGCTCTTTTCCAGCGCGTGCGCTACCAGAAAGTTTACGACCGTGCCGGAGGCGCCGACGATGCCGAACTTGAGGAACTGACGGACGCCTCGGCGAGCGGCTAGATCTCGAACGAATCCCGGAGCCGCCACGCTACGCGACCCAGTACCAATCCGCGAAGAGCACGGTGAAGAGGCCGAGCAGCGGCAGGGAGAACGCGACGATCGCGTTGTTTACCCAGGGCCGTTCGCCCCACCGTGCCAGGATCGCAAACATGGGAAAGAGGACGAGCGCGAAGCGCGGCATGGACATGAGGTTCGAGGTGGACATGGGAACGAGAATGGAGAGCGCCATGTACGCCATATACGACGGGCGCAGACTGCGCCAACCGGCCAGCAGCACGGCGACCATCAAGACCGTAAAGCCGATTTCCAGCGACTGATTGGCAACGACGAGCGGTCCGCTCGCGTGGACGATCTTTTCCACCGCATTTACCAGGCTCACCCACGGAGGAGCCAAGTGGCGGTTCCAGTGGATCTGCACGTGCGAGAAGTAGAGCGGGTCGGCGCGCAGGACCCACAGGTATGCCATGTAGACGCCTAGGCCCAGGGGAACGAGGACGCCTGCGGCGAGGTCGAGCAGGGCGCGAACGCCGCCGCGCTCCGTCTGCCCGAGCCATTCGATGACGAACGGTACGACGAGCAGCACGCCCTCGACGCGCGTGAGCGCGGCGAAGAAGCCGAAGATCCCGGCCGCCCACCACGTGCGCTCGCGCATGTAGTAAAACGAGGCCACGGTGAGCATGAAGAAGAGCGACTCGGTGTAGACGGCGGTGAAGTAAACCGCCGTAGGAAAGATCGAGACGTAAAAGATGGCCCGGCGCGCGACGGCGCGATCGTACTCGTGCTCGAGCAGTTTGTACAGATAGAGCAGGCCGAAGAAGAAGGACGCGCTCGAAATGAGCAGGCCCGCAATGAGATGGTTCCCCGCCAGCGCGCCGACGATGCGAATGAGCAGCGGATAGAGCGGGAAGAAAGCCATGTCGGTGCCTTGGTAGCCGATCGTGGCGACGTCGAGGTAGTGTACGGCGTCCCAGCGTCCCCAGACCGCCAGCAGCATGTGGGACGACTCCTGCACGTGCGTGCCGGCTCGCTGGCCGATGATTATCGCCGCGAGCTCGGCGATGACGACGATCGCCACGCGGGTCAGCGCGAAGTCTACGAGCACCTCGCGCACGGTCTGATTGAAGCGCGCCGCGATGAGGACCTTGCCGATGCAGAAGAGCCCGGCGGCGAGCAGGAATAAACGCGCTTCGTGGGCGGCCTGCGCCGGCGAGATGAAGGTGAGCCACAGCAACAGGAACGGCAGGTACGTCGGTGCGTCGTACTGCAGCGATCGCTCCAGCGTGATCCGGGCTCTGCCGGAAAAGTAGCGCGCGTAGCCGATCCATGCGGCAATCGCCGCGGCCGCGCCCGCCAAGGGGGCTAGCGTGAGGCCCAGCTGGCTCTCGGCGGCGTTGTGGTGCGGGACGACGATCGCATACCAGGCGAAGAAGCCGAGGGTCGCACCGGCGAGCGCGACGGCAAAGACGGCCGGCCAGCCGGCGAGGAGCAATGCGCCGACGCGCCAGGGGCGCGAAGGCAGGGGCTGCGAGATTTGGCTGCCGGCGGACACGTCGCAACGTGTTTAACAGGAAATAGGGCGCTTCCCTTGTAGGCTCCAGGCGATGCCACGCTCGATGATGCGAACGATACTGGACCATCCGGTTCACTCGCTCGATTTCGTGAAGGTGACCGAGAGCGCCGCGCTGGCGGCTTCGCGCTGGATGGGTCGAGGCGAGCGCGACGCGGCCGACGGCGCGGCCGTCGAGAAGATGCGCGAGGCGCTCGGCGAGATGGAGATCGCCGGCCGCATCGTCATCGGCGAAGGCGAACGCGACGAAGCACCGATGCTGTACATCGGCGAGGAGGTCGGGGCGGGCGGCGTCGAGGTTGATATCGCCGTTGACCCGGTCGAGGGTACGAACCTCGTCGCCAACGGGCTGCCTAACTCGATCGCCGTTATGGCGATCTCCGAGCGCGGCGGTTTGCTGCGCGCGCCGGACACGTACATGAAGAAGCTGGCGGTCGGCCGTAAGGCGGCGCCGTACGTGCACATAGATGCGCCCGTCCGCGAGAACCTCGAAGCGGTCGCCAACGCATTGGAGAAGCCGGTCAACGACGTCTGCGTCGTGATCTTGGATAGGCCGCGTCACGCCGCTCTCATAAAGGAGGTGCGCGACGCGGGCGCTCGCATTCGTCTTATCTCCGACGGCGACGTAGATGCGTGCATCGCCACGGCGATCGAATCCACGGGCATCCACGTCGCGATGGGAACCGGAGGCGCTCCCGAAGGCGTGCTCGCGGCTGCCGCGATCAAGTGCCTCGGCGGCAACTTTATGGGGCGCCTGCAGCCGCGCAACGAGGACGAAGCGCGACGCGCTCTGGAGATGGGCATCGGCGACCTGGATCGCGTTCTGGAGATAGACGATCTGGTAAAGAGCGACGACGTCGTCTTTTGCGCGACCGGCATCACCGACGGCGACCTCGTCCGCGGCGTGCGGTTTTTCGGGAATCAGGCCCGCACGCACTCGATCCTCGTGCACTCCAGCGCAACGGTGCGCTTTATAGATTCGACCCACCGTCTCGGCGCGCGCCCGCAGGGACGCTAGAGGCGCTCGTTGGTAACGCGCCATCGCCACGACCTCGTCGTCGTCGGCGCGGGCTCCGGCGGGTACGCCGCCGCGCGCACGGCGCGCGATTTCGGCTGCAACGTCGCGCTCGCGGACGAAGGCCCGCTCGGAGGGCTCTGCATTCTGCGAGGCTGTATGCCGAGCAAGGCCCTTCTGGCCTCGAGCGACGCCCTGCACGACGCGCGCACCGCACGGGCTCTGGGCATTGACGCCGGCTCGCCGGTCGTAGACGTCCCCTTTATTGCAGCGCGTAAGCGCGCGCTCGTTAAAGAGTTTGCCGATTATCGCATCGAGGGGATCGAAGCGTTTCCACTCTATCGGGGCGAAGCTCGGTTTCTTTCGCCGCGAGAACTCGCCGTAGGCGACGACACGGTGCTCGAAGCCGGCGCTTTCGTGGTCGCGACCGGGAGCGAGGTGAAACCGGACCGTTTGCCCGGGTTGAAGGAGACCGGATACGCCGACAGCGATGCCGTGCTCGACCTCGAGGCGATTCCCGAGTCGGTAGTCGTGCTGGGCGGAGGATATACCGCCTGCGAGCTGGGCCAGTATCTCGCGCGTATGGGCGCGCGTACGACCATTCTCATCCGGAGCGGCCATCTGCTCACCGCCGCCGACGACGACGTCGGCGAGACGCTCACGCAGTGCTTTCGCGCGGAAGGGATTGACGTGCGGACGCACGTGCAGCTCGCCTCCGCGCTGCGGCGCGGGCCGGAGAAGGTCGTGCGGTACCTCGAGGGAGCCCAGGAGCGGGAAACCGCGGCCGCCGAGATATTCTACGCACTCGGGCGCACGCCGCGCGTCGCCGGCCTCGACCTGGAGAAGGCGGGCGTCGCCTACGATCCGGCCGGCGGAATCGCGGTGGACGCGACGATGCGTACGAGCAACCCGAACGTCTTTGCGGTCGGCGACGTGACGGGCGAGTACATGCTCGTGCACGTCGCGATCTACCAAGGCGAGGTTGCCGCACGCAACGCCTGTTTGAACGCGCGCGAGGAGGCCGAGTACGGTTTGGTCGGAGCGCATACGGTCTTCACCGATCCGCAGGTAGCGGCCGTCGGCAAGAGCGAGAAGGATCTGCAGCGGGAGGGAACGCCCTACGTCAGCGGCCGCTACGATTTTGCCGAGCACGGGAAGGCGCAATGTCTGGCCAAGACGGATGGCTTCGTGAAGATGATGGCCGACCCGAGAACCGGCCTGATCTTGGGCGCGGCGGTAATCGGTCCGGCGGGCTCGGAGCTGATTCACGAGCTGATCGTCGCGATGCGCTACCGTGCGACGGTGGACGATTTCATGCGCATCCCGCACCTGCATCCGACCTTAGCCGAGATATGGACGTATCCGGCCGAAATTTGCGCCGCGCAGATCGGCATGAAACGGCCGGGCGACGAGCAACTCGAGACGGCGACGAGCCTAGCGGGCGACTGAGGTCGTGGAACGCGCTCGTATAGCCATCGTGCAGATGAAACCGGCGAAGGGCCGCTACGCCGAGAACCTGGAGGCCGCCCGCGAAGCCTTCGGTCAGCTCGCCTGGGATCCGCCGGACCTGGTCGTTCTGCCGGAGGGCGCGTTGACGGGCTACTTCCTGGAAGGAGCGGTCTACGACGTGGCGGTCGACGCGGAACGGTACGCGCGCGACCTCGCGCACGCGTGGCGCAGTTCGGGCGCGCCGACGCCGGTGGATATTGCGGGCGGCTTTTTCGAAAACGACGGGGGCACCTTTTACAACAGCGCCGCGTACGTGCAGGTCGAGGCCGAGGGCCAACGCATCGTACACGTGCATCGTAAACTCTTTCTGCCGACCTACGGCGTCTTCGACGAAGAGCGCTTTCTCTCGCGCGGGCGCCGTTTGGGCGTTTTCGAGACGCGATTCGGGACCGCCGCGCTGCTGATCTGCGAAGACGCATGCCACGCGATCGTTCCGGCGATTGCGGCGATCAAGGGCGCACGCATTCTGATCGTTCCGTCGGCGTCGCCGGGGCGCGGCATCGAGCACGAAGGCGAACTAGGGAGCATCGCTCAATGGCGCGAGATGCTGCGCGGGATCGCCATCGAGCACGGCGTGTACGTGCTCTACGCCGGCCTCACCGGCTTCGAAGGCGGGAAAGGCATGACCGGCTCGTCGTGCGTGATCGATCCGCGCGGAAACGTGCTCGTAGCCGCGCCGCCGTCGCAGGCCTGCATCGTCCGCGCCGACGTAGACTTGGAAGAAGTCGTTCGCGCGCGCGCCATGCTGCCGATGCTCGGGGATCTGCGCGCCGTGCTGCCGGATCTGCTGCTCGACGAAGAGCTGCCCTTGCCGCGAGGCGGCCGTGACGCTGCCGGTCGTTAAGGCGCGCTCGGGCGTACCCGGACCGCCGGGGATAGATCCGGCGGTTACCGCGCGCTGGCTGACGGCGTTTCTTCGCGACGAACTGCTCGTGCGGCGCGGCATCGGGCGGGCGGTCGTCGGGCTCTCCGGCGGCGTAGATTCTGCGGTGACCGCGTACCTCTGCGCCCTGGCGCTGGGAAAGGAGCGCGTCTATGCGATCCGCATGCCGTACCGCACGTCGCAGGCGGCGAGTCTGAGCGACGCGCAGCTGGTGGTGGATGCGCTCGGCATCGAATGCCGGACCATCGAGATCAGCGATGCCGTAGACGGGTACCTTCGTTTGGAGCCGGACGCGAACGCTAGGCGTCGAGGCAACGTCATGGCGCGGACGCGGATGGTCGTGTTGTTCGATCAGTCTGCTAAGCTGGACGCGCTGCCGATCGGGACGGGGAATAAGACGGAACGGCTGCTCGGGTACTTCACTTGGCACGCGGACGACACGCCGCCGCTCAACCCCTTGGGCGATCTCTTCAAGACGCAGGTCTGGGCGCTGGCGAGTTACCTCGGGGTGCCGGATGCGCTCGTCTCGAAGGCGCCGAGCGCCGATCTCGAGGCAAATCAGACCGATGAAGCGGACCTGGGCATCAGCTACGAACGCGCCGACGCGATCCTCGCCCAACTGCTGCTGGGCCGTTCCGACGCGGCTCTGGTCGAGCAGGGCTTCGATCGAAGCGACGTAGCGCTGGTGCGCGCTCGCGTCGAGGCGACGCATTGGAAGCGCCACCTTCCGACGACCGCGATGCTTACGAACACGGCGATCAACGAGTTCTACTTGCGGCCCGTAGATTACTAACGCGACGTGCGCAAGCCATTCTATCCGGTCAGTTTAAACTTGCAGGGCCGCGTCTGCCTGGTGATCGGCGCCTCCGACGATCGCGAAGCCGTCGAGAAAGAGGCCGCACTGCGCGAGGCAGGTGCCGACGTCCGGCGCGTCTACGATCCTGCGAGGCTGCGTGAAGAGGATCTGCGCGACGCGTTCTTCGTTATATCCACGCCGCAAGACGAAGCGCTTTCGGCGCGGTTGCGCGCCTCCGCCGACCGCAATCGCTTTCTGCTCTGCTGCATAGATCAGCCTCGTTTCGGATTCGTCGCCATGGCCGCGATCGCGAAAGCCGGTCTCGTACGCGTCGCGATCTCGACTACCGGCGTGGCGCCGCGGGTCGCCAAGGCTCTGCAGCGCGCCCTCCAAGCGCGTGCTCGACGCCAAGTTCGTGCGCTTCGTCGAGGTGCTCGCGCAGCGCCGCGATCGCGTCCGCGCCGAGCACCCCGAACCGGAAGAGTCCGCCGTGCGTCGCGCCGCCATGATCGAGGCGGCGCGAGGCTTTGAGGTGGAGGTATCCCTGCGGTATCCGGAATGGTTCGAGGAGTCCGATGCCGGCGGTTGAGCTCCTCGCCGTAGGCACGGAGATACTGCTCGGTCAGCTGACCGACACGAACACGGCGTTCGTCGCCGCCGCTTTGGCCGATGCGGGCATAGACGTGCGCGCGACGCATGCGGTAGGGGACAATCGCGAGCGTATCGCCGCCGCGATCCGGTCCGCCCTGGCGCGCTCGGACGGCGTGGTGAGCACCGGTGGGCTGGGCCCCACCGTGGACGACGTGACGAAAGAGGCGGTCTGCGACGCATTGGGTCTGCCGGTCGAGCTCGACGAGCCTGCCCTGGCGCAGATGAAGGCCTTCTTTGCCGCGATCGGACGAGAGATGCGCCCGAACAACGTCAAGCAGGCCGAGGTGCCGGCGGGCAGTTACGTGCTCCGCAATCCGAACGGAACGGCTCCGGGATTCGTCGCGTTCGCGCCCGGGGGCGGCTTCGTGGCTTGCATGCCCGGCGTTCCGCGCGAGATGAAACCGATGCTGGCAAACCTGCTGGTGCCGTACCTGCGCGAGCGCTTGCGCGTGCGGGACGCGATCTACACGCGCGTTTTGCATACGATCGGCATGGGCGAATCCGAGATAGACCATCGCATCGAAGATCTCTTTCGGAGCGGCGAAAACCCGAAGGTCGCCGTACTCGCTCACGGCTATCGCGCGGACGTCAAACTGATGGCGAAGGCCGCGAGCGCCGAGGACGCGCAGCGGCTCATCGAACCGCTGGAACGCGAGATCGAAAGCCGGCTGGGCGGCTGCATCTACGGCGTGGACGCGGATACGCCGGCCGGGGCGATTCTAACGCTGCTGGAGCGGCAAGGGCGCTTGGTCGCCCTCGCGGAGTCCTGCACCGGGGGCCGGATTGCGAGCGCGTTCACCGCGGTGCCGGGGGCCTCGCGCTGCTTTGCGGGCGGCGTCGTCGCCTACGCAAACGCCGCGAAGGTGGCGCTGTTGGGCGTCAATGCAGATACGCTCGAGCGCTGCGGCGCGGTGAGCGAAGAGGTCGCGCGTGAGATGGCCGCAGGCGCTCGAGCGCGTTTGGGCGCCGACATCGCCCTCGCGACCACCGGTATCGCCGGCCCGGGCGGCGGCAGCGAGGACAAGCCGGTCGGAACCGTATGGCTGGCGCTGGACGAGGGCACTCGCGCCGCGGCCTCGCTCGTTCGCCTGCACGGAAGCCGCGGCTCGATCATGGATCGCGCGACGACGCTCGCGTTGGGAATGCTCTGGCGCCGCTGCAGCGGTCAGGAGCCGTAACCGATCGTCGCAAGGACCCGCTGCGTCGCGGCGGCGTCCTGGAAGGTCGGCAGCGCGTTCGCATCGCCGTCGATTGCTTTGGCGAACTCGTCGTAGAGCTCCATCAGGGGCGGCACGTTGGCGTTGATCGCCGCGTACTTCGCGTACGGCGAGGGCTTGCACTGGAGTTCTTCGGTAACCTCGGCGTCTATGGCATAGAGGGAGAGCTCCGTCATGCTCGGTCCGCTCGCAACGGCGGTGCGACGCTCGCCGTGGACCGCGCATGTGTAGCCCTCTACGGCGGTAGCCGCATCGGCGGCTAGACGCGCCACGAACCCTTCGCCGTAATCGAGGAGTGCGAAGGCCGCGTCGTCAACGTTCGAGCGGAAGGCTCCCTGGTCGTCGTCTCGCTCGGCATGAGCGGTGCGCAAGATGCCGGCAGATGCCGCGGGCGCGCGCCCGGCGAGCCAGTCGGCGTGGTCCACGAGATGCGACATGAGCGCGCCCGCGAGCCCGCCTCCGCGCTCGCGCTCGAACCACCAGCTTCGCGGGCGGCGTTCGTGGCGGCGCAGATGCGTGCGCAGCACGGTGATCTCGAGATTGCGCAGCGGCCCGAGGTGTCCGTTGGCAATGAGTTCGTGCAGGGCGAGCGCCTGGGGAACGAAGCGAAACTCGTGCGCGACGCCGCAGGCGGTGCCGGCCGCCGCCGCTGCCTCCACCATTGCCTGGGCTCCCGCCGGGTCGAGGGCGAACGGCTTTTCGCATACGACGTGCTTGCCGGCTGCCAGCGCGGCGAGAACGTCCTCGCGATGCGCGAACGGGGGCGAGGCCACCGTGACCGCGTCGAGCTCGGCGCCGGCCAGCATTGCCGCGCACGAGGGAAAAGCCGCGGGAACCTTCGCGTCGCGCGCCGCGCGCTCGGCGGTGCTCGGCGAGGCCAGCGCGACGACCTCGAAGCGCGGGTGCGCCTGTAACGCGGGCACGTGGGCCTTTGCTCCGAAACCGGATCCTACGACGCCGATGCGATACCGTTTCACGTCGGTGCGGTTATGCGGCGGCTTCGACGGCTCCCTCCAGCACGTCCAGCGCGCGGCGCAGGTCGCCCGCGGCGATGACGAGCGGAGGTGCGATCGTGATAACGTCTCCGGCGACCCCTGACTGCAGAAGAATGACGCCGCCGTTCAGCGAGCGCTCGACGACGCTCCAGGCCGCGGCCGCATCGCGCATGCGTACGCCCCAGAGCAGACCGCGGCCGCGAACGCCGAGCGCGGCAGGGTGCTTGGCGACGCGGCGCAGACGCCGGCCGAGCGATTCGCCCAGCCGCGCCGCGCGTTCGGGGAGGCGGCGACGCTGCAGTTCGTCGAGCGTAGCCAGCGCCGCGGCGGATGCAACGGGATGTCCTAGGTACGTCGACGTGTGCAGCGCCTCGCCGTGCGTGAGGGGCCACGCGTCCATGACGCGCGCGCTCCCGAGCACCGCGCTGATCGGAAATCCGCCGCCGAGGGCCTTTCCGATGCAGAGCAGGTCCGGGACGACGTTCTCGCGATTGACGGCGAGCCATTCGCCGGTGCGTCCGAAGCCGGTGTAGATCTCGTCGGCGATCATGAGGATGCCGAGGGTATCGCAGATCCCGCGCAGGGCGGTGAGATACCCGGTGGGGGGTACGATGCAGCCGGCACGTCCTTGGATCGGCTCGACGAGCACTGCGGCGATGTCGTCGCGCGCTTTCAAGACGTCGTGCGTCGCGCGTGCGGCAGTCTCCGCGTCCACGACGTCCGCGTCGGGATAATCGAGCAGGAGCGCTCGCGGCCCGAGCGCACCAGAAAACGGCGTTTTGAAACGCTCGATGCCGCCGACGGCGAGCGCGCCGAGCGAGAGCCCGTGGTACGCGCCGCGATAGGCGGCGAAATGCGATTTTCCCGTAGCCAACACGGCCGTTTTCATCGCGGCCTCGACGGCCTCGGAGCCGGTCGTCGCCAAGAATGCTTTCTCGATCGGCGCCGGTGCGATCTCGCAGAGGCGCTCGAGCAGACGCACGCGCACTTCGGAAGGGTGAACGTCGCCCATTCCGTGGACGAGCCGGCGGGCTTGACGCGCCGCCGCCGTGACGACGCGCGGATTGGCGTGTCCGACGTTCGCGACGCCGAACGCCGAGGTAAGGTCCAGGTACTCTTTTCCGCTCGCGTCGCGCACCTTCGCCCCGCGCGCGGATTCCCAAAAGACCGGAAAGTCGCGCGTGAAGAACGTGACGTTGCGCGATTCGCGCCGGCGCAGACGGGCGCCGAGCGCGTCGTTCGCGTTCGTCACGATTCGTCGCTCATCCAGCGCACGAACTCGGCGATGCGCGGCCTGCCGCCGTGGAAGCCGCCCAGCGCGGGACGCTGCATCTCACCGAAGCGCGCGATGCGGGCGACTCCCATCGCGCGCGCTGCATCGAGCAGCGCGGGCGCCGGCCCGGCAATCGCGAGAGCCTCGAGCCGGACGCCGTGGCGCCGGAGGTACGCGCGCGCGTCCTGCGGGCCGTCAACCCCGTACATGCCGAGCGCGCGCGGGAGAAAGAGCGGAGGCTCGTCCACGGGCGGATCGCAGGAGAGCAAGTAGGAGGCCTGCGGATCCGAGTAGGCCGTCGTCCCCCGAAATGCCGCGAGGTCGCGCGCGGCCGCGACGCGCGCCGCCGATGCGGCATCGCACCTCCCGGGCGGGAACGCCTTGGCCGTCCGGGCGATTGCATCCGCGAGCAGTTCGGCAAAGCGCGCAACCGCGACGGCGCCGTCTCGCTCGACGAAGAGCGCGTGGAGCGAGAGACAGCCCTCTCCGTCGTAGAGAAGAAGGTCCCGCGCGGCGCCGGCTGCGATCTCGCGCGCGGAAGATTCGTCGGCAAGCGCGGCCCGCGAAACGTACCCGGCGCTCGCGCGCGTGCCGTAGCCGATGAAGCGCGTTTTGGCGGGAAGCTCGGCTGCGATGCGTTCGAGCGTCGCATCGCTGCCGAAGGCGACGACGCAATCGAACGAACCTTCGCTGCGCAATCCGTTCTCGCCATCCCATTCCTTGGCGACGATGCGTTCGCGCAGCGGCGCGCACGTATCGCCCAGCGTCGCGAAGAAGGAAGCGACGAGACCGTCGTTGCGGTCTTTCACGAGCACGTCGCACTTCGCGCAGAGCGCGAAGACCGCCGGCACGACGGCGACGCCAAGCGTGGTCCGGCTCGAGACGATGCAGATGCGCCCGAGCGGGAGAGCGCGCGCCTTCGGGCGTCCTTGGCGCGGCGAGAAGGAATCGAGGACGTCGGGCGAACCGAGTTCGTCCGCGATAACCCGCTCGATCGCAGGGGCGCGCAGCGTCGAAAAGAGCGCGTCGAGGGCGTGCTCGACGACCGGCAGCGAGTATCCGGTGCGGACGATCGCCGCGTCGCGGGCGCGGACGCGCGGCGCGAATGCGGGGTCGCTCCAGGCGACCGCGGCCGAATCCACCGCGCGCACGATGGAGGCAACGGGCGGCAGGTCGGTTGACTCGGCGCGCTGCGGCGCGAGATTCCTAACCATCGCCTCATCTGTTCCGGGGTGCACGGCGGGACTCCCCGAGGTTCTGCCGCGCACTACGGCAAAAGTGCGTCGCGATGCGGAATCCGTGGTTCGCGCGCTTTTATTTCGGCTTGGTGGGCGCGGTTGCGTTCGCAGCGGTGCTGGGCGGGGCCGGATGCACGCGATGGGGGCAGCCCGGCCCGGTCGTACCCACCACGGAGCCCCTCTCGACGATCTACGTAGATGCGCGCAGCGGCAGCGATGCGACCGGAAATGGGTCGCCGACGGAGCCCTTCAAGACGCTCACCAAGGCCGTGGAGGTATTGAGTTCGAGCAAGAGCTCGCCGAGCGGCGTTACCATCAAACTCTCGCCCGGCCATTACGATGCTGCGGCGGGAGAGCAGTTTCCGATCGTCGTTCCGACTGCCGTAACGATCTCGGGCTCCGGCTACGGCGGCGGAGCCAGGAGCGGTGCGTTCGTAGATGGATTCGGCGAAGACACGACGTTCGAACGCGTCGTCGGCGCGCCGCCGCGCACTGCCTATGCGACCCTGGAGATCGCCGCGGGTGCGGGCGTTACCCTTAGCGACGTCTACGTGGGCGCGTCGAAACTGCATCTTCCGAGTTCGTCTGCGGCATACGCATCGTTCGACGTGCTGGGGACTGCGATCGTGTCGGATTCCACGTTCGGCGCGGGCAACGTTTCGACCGCGCGCAACGTCAACGGCGTGCTGGTTGCCGGCGGGTCGTTCACCTGCAGCTCCTGCGCGGTGCATGCAAACGATTTCGGCATCGGCGGCCTTTCGGTGCCGGAGCCGTCGTCTTCGCCAGGAGCGCTGGCGCCGTCCATCACGCTCAATCATACGGACGCGGACAGCACGATCTCGGCCAAGGTCGTGGACCTCATCACCGACGGAAGCGTTGACGTCACCGCAACGGGGCAAGCTTTCGAGCGCGGAGCGTACGCATTCGAAGATGCGCTCCCGCCCGTCACGTTCGCGGCGACGCGCGGGACGGTGGATTTCGGCGGCGGCGCCGGAGCTTCGACCGGGGGAAACGTCTTCATCGGCGCGCGCGTCGGGGAGATCTCGATCGTGCGGCGAGCGGAGATCGTCAGCGCGCTCGACGATACCTGGAATCCGAGCCAGCAAGGCTCCAACCGCAACGGCCAGTACACGAAGACGATAACGTTCGGCAGCGGCGCGAGCGGGCGCAACGTGACGATCAAGCACGACGCATTCGGTTCGACGGTGACGGTAGGTCCGGCGCCGGTGCCCACCCCGACGCCCTCCATAACGCCGTCGTCGTCGCCGAGTCCGACGCCGACGCCGTAACCGGCGATCGCAGGGTTTACAGCAAGAAGAAGAGAGCCGTGCCGACCGCCGTGCCGAGCACGGCGATGAGCGCGGGCGCCCACGGACGGCCGGTTGAGGAAGCGGCCAGGCCGCCTAAGCCGAGCGCGACGATGCCGCTGCCCGGATAGATCTCCCCGTGCTGCACGTAGCACGTCACCAGCACGCCCGCAACCGCCGCAAGAAAGACGATGAGGGCGGTCGCGCTCGCTTCCAGCGCAACCGCTACGAGCGCCAGAATTGCCGCGGCCAACAGGGCGTGTTGCGGTGAGAGCGGCTCGCCGGCTAGGCCGATGCCCAGAAAGAACGCCGCGATGGCGACGGCGCGTAGCTGCGTCATGCGATGGCGCTCTTTCTCGCCGCGCGTCCCCCGGGCCCGCCCGGGGCGGCTTCTGCGGCAAGGCCCCGGGGGCGGAAGCTGGTACTATAAGGGCATGACGACGACGGTAACGACGACCCCCAACATCGCTCCGTTTACGAACGAGCGCGTGAAAGATTTCAAAGACCCCGCGGACCGGGCGGCGATGGAGAAGGCGTTGGCCGCCGTGCGCGCCCGCTTCGGCCGGACCTATCCGCTGGTCATCGGCGGACGCAAGATCGAGACCGAGAAGCAGATCCGTTCGATCAATCCCGCCAATCCGCAAGAAGTGATCGGCAGCACGAGCTCGGCCTCGAAGCAGCAAGCCCTCGACGCGATCGAAGCGGCCGCTGCGGCGTTCCAAACGTGGAGCCGGCATAGCCTCACCGAACGCGCCGCCTACCTATTCAAGGCGGCGGAGCTGCTGCGCGAGCGGCGCTACGAGTACGACGCGCTGCTCGTCTACGAAGTCGGAAAGAGCTGGAGCGAGGCCGACGGCGACATCTGCGAGTCCATCGATTTCCTGGAGTTCTACGCGCGCGAGGCGCTGCGTCTGGACGCGCCGCAGCCGGTCGTTCCGCTCGAAGGCGAACGCAACGAGCTCGTCTACATCCCTCTCGGCGTCGGTGCGGTCATCCCGCCCTGGAACTTTGCCGGAGCGATCATGATGGGGATGACCGGCGCGGCGATCGTTTGCGGGAACACGGTCGTGCTCAAGCCGTCGAGCGACGCGGCGGTCATCGCAGCCTGGTTCGTAGACCTGCTGGATGAGGTAGGCGTGCCGCCGGGCGTCGTCAACTTCGTTCCGGGCTCGGGCAGCGAGATCGGCGATCTGATCGTGTCGCATCCGAAGATCCGCTTTATCTCGTTTACCGGCTCGAAGGAAGTGGGCTTGCGCATCAACGAGCTGGCCGCCAAGACGCAGCCGGGGCAAAAGTGGATCAAGCGGGTCGTCGCCGAGATGGGCGGCAAGGACGCGATCGTCGTCGCGGACGACGCGGACGTGGATGCTGCGGTCGAAGGCGTCGCGCTCTCCGCATTCGGTTTTTCGGGGCAGAAGTGCTCGGCCTGTTCGCGCGCGATCGTGGACGAACGCGTCTACGACGAGTTCCTCGAGAAACTCCAGCGCAGGGTCGCGACCATCACCGTCGGCGATCCCGCCGACCCCGCGAACTTCATGGGGCCGGTCGTGAACGAGGCCGCGATGACCTCCATTCTGTCGTACATCGAGAAGGGTCGCAAGGAAGGGCGCCTGGTGAGCGGCGGGGGCCGAGTCGGCCAGAGCGGCTACTTCCTGGAGCCGACCGTCATCGCCGACGTGGCGCCGGGGGCAACGATCGAGCAGGAGGAGATCTTCGGGCCCGTCCTGGCGGTCGTTAAGGCGAAGGACTTCGACGACGCGATGCGGATCGCCAACGGCACGGAGTTCGGACTGACGGGCTCGCTCTACAGCCGCGACGAAGGCAAAATCGAACGCGCCCGGGACGAGTTCTTCGTCGGGAACCTCTACTTCAACCGCAAAAGCACCGGCGCGCTGGTCGGGGTTCATCCCTTCGGCGGGTTCAACATGTCGGGGACGGACAGCAAGGCCGGCGGCCCCGACTACTTGCTGCTTTTCACGCAGGCCAAGACGATCTCGCGCAAGGTCTAAAGCCGGCGCCTCCGGGCCGGCCCGCAGGCGCCGGCTCGGGCGGCCCGCAACCTTTTGCCGGTCGCCTGCGTTATAGGGGTGTCGGCCTCGCAGCCTGGGCGTCGGAAGGTCTATCGGACTTTCCTTGACACGCTCACACTGCGGCAGTATGATAGCCGTCGTGCCTCGATTCGGCTCACGCCGATCGGGCAAGACCCCTAACGTGGATATGGCGCTCGCCGCCCCCAGCGGTCGGTCGAGCGGTTTTAGTCGCGTCGGGGGGTCCGGTTCGATCCTTGAAAACTGAACAGTGCAGCAGCGCAAATAGTCTGTGGGTCTCCGACGCAGTAAGACAACGTCGTAAGGCAATGTCTTTTGAGTCGCGAGATTTCGTATATACAAGTAAAATTAGAGCCATCATCAAGGCTCCATAGTTTTTATGGAGAGTTTGATCCTGGCTCAGGACTAACGCTGGCGGCGTGCCTAACACATGCAAGTCGAACGAGGTAGCAATACCTAGTGGCAGACGGGTGAGTAACACGTGGTCAACCTGCCTTCGCGTGGGGGATAACTAGCCGAAAGGTTAGCTAATACCGCATACGATCGCTTAGGGGCATCCCTGAGCGATGAAAGGAGCAATCCGCGCGGAGAGGGGACTGCGTCCCATTAGTTAGTTGGTGGGGTAATGGCCTACCAAGACTTCGATGGGTAGCTGGCTTGAGAGAGCGACCAGCCACACTGGAACTGAGACACGGTCCAGACTCCTACGGGAGGCAGCAGTGAGGAATTTTCCGCAATGGGCGAAAGCCTGACGGAGCGACGCCGCGTGTGGGATGAAGGCCTTCGGGTCGTAAACCACTGTCGAAGGGGACGATATTGACGGTACCCTTGGAGGAAGCCCCGGCTAACTACGTGCCAGCAGCCGCGGTAAGACGTAGGGGGCAAGCGTTGTCCGGAATTATTGGGCGTAAAGCGCTCGTAGGTGGATTGGCAAGTCTGCAAGGAAAGACCCGGGCTCAACTCGGGAACCCGTGTGGATACTGCCGACCTTGAGGTAGTCAGAGGATGATGGAATTCCCGGTGTAGCGGTGAAATGCGTAGATATCGGGAGGAACACCAGTGGCGAAGGCGATCATCTGGGGCTAACCTGACACTGAGGAGCGAAAGCTAGGGGAGCAAACGGGATTAGATACCCCGGTAGTCCTAGCCGTAAACGATGGACACTAGGTGTAGGTGGTATCGACTCCATCTGTGCCGCAGTTAACACAATAAGTGTCCCGCCTGGGGAGTACGGCCGCAAGGTTAAAACTCAAAGGAATTGACGGGGGCCCGCACAAGCGGTGGAGCATGTGGTTTAATTCGACGCAACGCGAAGAACCTTACCGGGGCTTGACATCCTGCGCTATCCTAGGAGACTAGGTTTCCGGGCAACCGGACGCAGAGACAGGTGCTGCATGGCTGTCGTCAGCTCGTGCCGTGAGGTGTTGGGTTAAGTCCCGCAACGAGCGCAACCCTTGCCGTGTGTTGGTCGCAAGATCTCTCACGCGGGACCGCCGGTGACAAGCCGGAGGAAGGTGGGGATGACGTCAAGTCAGCATGGCCCTTACGTCCCGGGCTACACACGTGCTACAATGGGGGGGACAACGAGTCGCGAACCCGCGAGGGCAAGCTAATCTCACAAACCCTCTCTCAGTTCGGATTGAAGGCTGCAACTCGCCTTCATGAAGTCGGAATCGCTAGTAACCGTAGATCAGCTACGCTGCGGTGAATACGTTCCCGGGCCTTGTACACACCGCCCGTCACGTCACCTGAGTTTAGTGTACCCGAAGCCGCCCGTGCAACCGCAAGGGGCAAGGCGTCTAAGGTATGCTAGGTAAGGGGGACGAAGTCGTAACAAGGTAGCCGTATCGGAAGGTGCGGCTGGATCACCTCCTTTCTAAGGAGTACATGTCGTCGGATCTCGATCTTCGCGATCGCGACGGCGTACATCTAAGTCGACCACAGACATTGCCGTCACGCCAAGGAGTCTATCGATCATCTCGATCGTACGGCTGGAGGCGGCGGCACGGCCGGCATTCGACGCCGGCCGTATTGCGCGGCTCCCTCAACGGGGGTCCTTCAACGGCTCGCAAGAGCTAGAAGATGCACTGTTCAGCTTTGAGGGACCGAACCTCATCGAAGGTAATTCGATGGAGTGAGGTACCCGATCGCGGATGGCTCGCGAAGACGCCGGCCGGCGAAGTGGACTACGGTCCGCCCGCCGTGACGACGCAAGCGCGCCGCCCGCGTGCGATCCTTGAAAACTGTATAGAGAAGAACTTTCATGTGTCACGACATGAGAGCGGCCGTCCTTCGACTGGGCTCAGGATGATTTAGCGTCATCCCGTGTCCGCGTCCGGAAGGGCGGTGCAATTTTGCGTTAGTCAAAGTTAATAAGGGCATGCAGGTGGATACCTTGGTTCCACAGGCGATGAAGGACGTGCCAAGCTGCGAAAAGCGTCGGGGAGCTGCTAAGAAGCTATGATCCGGCGATATCCGAATGGGGCAACCCCCATGCCGTCATGGGCATGGACACCGCGATGAATACAATAGTCGCGAGTGGGCAGACCCGGTGAACTGAAACATCTAAGTAGCCGGAGGAAAAGACATCAAACGAGATTCCCCTAGTAGTGGCGAGCGAACAGGGAAGAGCCTAAACCGTTCATGTGCAAGCGTTCGGGCGTTGCATGAACGGGGTTGTACGGCAGCCGTCCCGGAGCCGAATCTCCGGGCGCGAGTAAGAAAATCGATAGCTAGTAGAAGCCGGCTGGAAAGCCGCACCATAGAGGGTGAAAGTCCCGTAGACGAAAGCGTTCGATCTCGCGGTGCTGTCCGTGAGTAGGGCGGGGCACGAGAAACCCTGTCTGAAACCGGGAGGACCATCTTCCAAGGCTAAATATTCTGTGGAAACCGATAGCGTACTAGTACCGTGAGGGAAAGGTGAAAAGAACCCCCGGAGGGGAGTGAAATAGAACATGAAACCGCATGCCTACAAACCGTGAAAGGCCCATGCGCAAGCAAGGCTGATCGCGTGCCTATTGAAGAATGAACCTGCGAGTTACTTGTAACGGGCTTGGTTAAGGTGTTGAGCCGGAGCCGTAGCGAAAGCGAGTCTGAATAGGGCGTTCGTCCGTTGCAGTAGACCCGAAACCGAGTGATCTATCCATGGCCAGGGTGAAGCGTGATTAACCTCACGTGGAGGCCCGAACCTGTTGTTGTTGAAAAAACATTGGATGAGCTGTGGATAGGGGTGAAAAGCCAATCGAACTCGGAGATAGCTGGTTCTCCCCGAAATAGTTTTAGGACTAGCGTTGCGTGTTAACCCGCGGGGGTAGAGCACTGACAGGGCTAGGGGTCTTACCGGATTACCGAACCCCATCAAACTCCGAATACCGCGGCGAACTACGCAGCAGTCAGACTGTGGGGGATAAGCTCCATGGTCAAAAGGGAAACAGCCCAGATCAACAGCTAAGGTCCCTAATCGATGCTCAGTGGTAAAGGAGGTCTCGTCGCTCAGACAACTAGGAGGTTGGCTTAGAAGCAGCCACCCTTGAAAGAGTGCGTAATAGCTCACTAGTCGAGTGATGGGGCGCCGAAAATCCAACGGGGCTCAAGCATCGAACCGAAGCTTTGGGATTACTAAAATAATCGGTAGGGGAGCGTTGTGGCGTAGGCCGAAGCACGACCGTAAGGACGTGTGGACGAACCACAAGTGCGAATGCAGGTATAAGTAGCGATAAATGCGGGTGAGAACCCCGCACGCCGGAAGTCTAAGGTTTCCTGAGCAACGTCAATCGTCTCAGGGTGAGTCGGGAGCTAAGCCGAGGCTGAGAAGCGTAGGCGATGCACAAGCAGTTCATATTCTGCTACCACCGACGACCGTTTAGACTTTCCCATACAGTGTCTAGCAACAATCCCGCGTGGGATTTTTTGCTCGATCGCTAGGAGCCACGAAGGAGCGGTCTATGGACCGTGACTGAGGGGCGACGACGCGATCGACAAAAAGACCCGCGGAGCTGGGCATCGTTTGGTAAAGTCTATGAGCCGAGGGGGTGACGCAGGAGGATAGGTCAGCGCGCTGATGGATATGCGCGTCTAAGCTGGTAGGCGGTGTTGTAGGTAAATCCGCAACACGTAACGCCGAGAAGTGAATGCGAGGCTCTTCGGAGCCGAAGTGATCGACTCCACGCTGCCAAGAAAAGCCCCTAGGTAGATCGTAGGTGCCCGTACCGTACACCGACACAGGTAGACTGGCAGAGCATGCTAAGGCGACGAGAGAATCCCTGTTAAGGAACTCGGCAAATTAACCCCGTAACTTAGGGAGAAGGGGTGCCTCCTTTGGTCTAGTGTTTACCACGAAAGCTGAGGGAGGCGGCACAAAATAGGTCCAAGCGACTGTTTAACAAAAACACAGGTCTCTGCGAATGCGAAAGCAGACGTATAGGGGCTGACTCCTGCCCGGTGCTGGAAGGTTAAAGGGAGTCGTCAGCGCAAGCGAAGCGGCGAACTGAAGCCCCAGTAAACGGCGGCGGTAACTATAACCGTCCTAAGGTAGCGAAATTCCTTGTCGGGTAAGTTCCGACCTGCACGAATGGAGTAACGACTTGGACACTGTCTCAATGGGGAACTCGGCGAAATTGCAGTACCAGTGAAGATGCTGGTTACCCGCAGCAGGACGGAAAGACCCCGTGAAGCTTTACTGTATCCTGATCTTGGGTTCTGAGATTGTCTGTACAGGATAGGTGGGAGCCGATGATCCGATGGCGCTAGCTGTCGGGGAGGCAACGTTGGGATACCACCCTGATAGTCTTGGGATTCTAACTAGCCGCCATTATCTGGTGGTAGGACATGGTCAGGTGGGCAGTTTGACTGGGGCGGTCGCCTCCCAAAGAGTAACGGAGGCGCCCAAAGGTTCCCTCAGGACGGTCAGAAACCGTTCGTATAGAGTGCATAGGCATAAGGGAGCTTAACTGCGAGACGGACAGGTCGAGCAGATGCGAAAGCAGGGCTAAGTGATCCGGCGGTTCCGAATGGAAGGGCCGTCGCTTATCGGATAAAAGCTACTCCGGGGATAACAGGCTTATCTCCCCCAAGAGTCCACATCGACGGGGAGGTTTGGCACCTCGATGTCGGATCGTCGCATCCTGGGGCTGTAGTTGGTCCCAAGGGTTGGGCTGTTCGCCCATTAAAGCGGTACGCGATCTGGGTTCAGAACGTCGTGAGACAGTTCGGTCCCTATCCGCTGTGGGCGTAGGAGATTTGAGGAGCGTGGACCCTAGTACGAGAGGACCGGGTCGAACGAACCTCTGGTGAACCGGTTGTTCCGCCAGGAGCATAGCCGGGTAGCTATGTTCGGATCAGATAAACGCTGAAAGCATATAAGCGTGAAACTGACTCCAAGATGAGATCTCAATCCCGTAAGGGTGAAGAGTCGTGGTAGACCACCACGTTGATAGGCCGGGGGTGGAAGCGTCGCAAGACGTGGAGCTGACCGGTACTAATCGCTCGGAAATTTTGATTAACCTACGCACCGCTCGTCGTGATGCTGGAAGTTCTTCTCTGTACAGCTTTAGCAAGTTTCCCGGCGCGATCGGCTCGAGCTCCGGCTCGCCATCGCGACGGGGATCCAGTTTGGGACCCGAACGTCTAGCCGGCGTTTGGGAAAACCCACAAGGTTTCTGGCGCCCATGGCGGCGGGGTCCCACCCGTTCCCATACCGAACACGGCAGTTAAGCCCGCCAGCGCCGATGATAGTCGGGCCGCAGGGCCCCTCGAAAGTAGGACGGTGCCAGATTTTTTTGAAAGAGCCCGCCGCGATATACGCGGCGGGCTTTTCCCGTAAGGAGCGTACGACTCATGGCCGATCTGCCGAACTTCAAATTCGATCTGGAGGCCGCGACGGGCGGCTGGAGCGGCCCCGCGGGATCCGCCAAGCAGCACACGGTGAACGAGTTCCCCGTCTCGACCAGCTTCGCAGCGGTCTCGATGCGCCTGCAGCCGGGCGCGCTTCGCGAGCTGCACTGGCACGCGATCGCCGCCGAGTGGGCCTACGTCATATCGGGCCGCTGCCGGGTAACCGTCATCGCGCCCTCGGGAGATGCTGAAATATCCGACTTCGGACCGGGCGACGTTTGGTACTTCCCAAAGGGTCACGGGCATTCGATCCAAGGCCTCGCGCCCGAGGAGTGTCACTTTCTGCTCGTCTTCGACGACGGGCGCTTCTCCGAGTTCGGCACGTTCAGCATTACCGACTGGATGGCTCGCGCGCCGGCCGCCGTGCTCGCACAGGATCTGAGCCTGCCGCTCGACGTCGTGGCCGCGCTGCCGAAGAAGGAAGTCTACATCGTGCAGGGTGAGGTGCCTCCGGCCGATCCGCCCCCAGCGCTGAATCCGAATCTGGAGCCCAGCCAACTCCGCCACAAGTTTCGCCTCGGCGCGGCGCCGATCCAATCGTTCGCCGGCGGGACGGAGCAGCTCGTGTCGCAGCAGCAGTTCCCCATCTCGTCGACGATTACGGGCGTGCTGCTGACCTTGCGGCCCGGCGGTCTGCGCGAACTGCACTGGCATCCGAACGCCGACGAATGGCAGTACTACGTGAGCGGACGCTCCGAGATCGGCATCTTCGGTGCCAACGGAAAGTACCGGCAAGACGAGTTTGGGCCGGGCCAGGTCGCCTTCATAGATCGCGGCTTCGGACACTACATCCGGCAGATCGGCAACGAGGAGACGAAGATCCTCATCGCCTTCAACAGCCCGGACTATCAGGAGATCTCGCTCTCGAGTTGGCTGGCATCGAATCCGCCGCGTCTCGTCGCGGAGAACCTCGGGATAGATCTCGCGGTCGTGGAGAAGCTGCCTCACGCCGGGCGCATCATCGCCGGGCCGGCCTAGGCTACGGCGCGGGCGTCGCCGCAGCGCTCCCGAGACTGTTCAGCAGCGCCTGGGCTTTGGCAGCACCCGCGTCGTCGTTGACGATGCGGTAATGCCGCAGAGCGGTCGTAGCGGACGCGCGCGCCTCGGCGGTGTTTCCTAGTTTGAGCTCGATCGTCGCGCGCAGAAGATGGGCGTCAGCATCGTCGGCATTAGACTGTATAAAGCGATCGGCGTCGGCCAGCGCGTCCTGGTACGAGGCGGCACCCAGTTCCGCGCCGGCGAGCCAGTAGTACGAGTTGAGATTGTTCGAGTCCAGGCGAAGGGTCGTCTTAAAGTCGGCGATCGCGGCGCTCCAACTCGCCTGCGCGATCTCGACGCGCCCGCGGTAGAAGTACGGATAGTCGTAGCTCGCATCTATCGAGATCGCCGCGTTGCAGTCGGCGAGCGCCTGTGCGTACGCTTCCTCCAGCACGTATGCGTGGCAGCGCGTGGAGAGCGCGTTCGCGCTTCGCGGGACGATCTCGAGCGCCTTGGTGGCGTCGGCAACGGCGGCCTGAGCGTTACCGGCGTTCACCTCGATGACGGCTCGCAAGCGATAGGCGTACGCAAGCTTGGGCTCGAGCTCGATCGCTTTATTGCAGTCGGCGACGGCATCGTCGTCGTCGGTGTCGTATCGGGATTCGCAGCGCGATGCGTAGGCATAGGCATAGAGCGGGTTGACTGCGAGCGCCGCGGTGTAGTCGGCGATCGCCAGGGTATGCTGGCCGCTCTCCTGGTAGTCGTCGCCGCGATCCACCAGGGCCCGAGCGTCGGTCGGATGCTCTCGGAGGTATGGTGTGAGCAGCGCGATGGCTTCGCGGTACTTGCCGTCGACGTTCAGGCGTTCGGCTTGGAGGACGACCGGCGCGATGCCGGAGTCGTCGGCCTGCGCCGGAGCGCCGAGCGCGGGGATCAGGACCGCGGCGGCCAACGCCGCCGCGGCGAGGAGTCTTCCGAACGGTCCGCCCATACAGGCGAGCCCTTCCTTCGCCGAGCCCGAGAACCTCTAGGGGCGCGCGACGCTCTCGAAGGTCGCGCTAAACTCGGCGGCGCTCAAATTCGTGCGCGCGGCCAGAGCTTCCAAACGCGCGGGGTCCCTGAAGTCGGCAGGCTCGAGGTAGACCATGTAGTCGCGCGCGACGCGGTAGGCTTCGGTGCGCAGATCCACCCGGCGCGTGCGAATCCGCCCGGTCTGCGGATCGAGGAGATCGCCGAGGTTCATCGGATGCACGTTGCCGCCCGCGAGCGCGATGAGGGCCCCGGAACCGCCGTCCACGAGGTAGCGAACTGCGCCGTAGCCCAGCGTGCGCGTGTAGTCTACGTCGAACGGGACGGGCTTGGCACAGCGCAGCTCGTATCCGATGTCTTTCGCGTGGACGACCGAGTCGAGGCCGATCTCTGATAGGCGCCGGCGCACGGCATCGCGCAGGATCACCCCCAGCGGAACGTCCGCGAGGCGTACGTTTCCGAAGGAGTCGCGACCCAGAGCGTCGGCCGAACTGAAGGCATCCTCCCAGATGCGTTCGGCGATGCCCTCGGCCACGACGGCGACACCGTGCTCGCGCCCGAGAGCGCGGCGCTTGACGATTGCGCCGACGATCGTATCGGAGACGGAAGCGAGGGTCGCGCGTTCGGGAAACTCTTCGGGGAGTACGGCGAGCGTGGATCCCGCGGCCTTACACATGCCCAGGGCGAGGGCGCCGGACTTACGGCCCATGCAGACGACGACGTACCACCTCGCGGTCGTACGCGCGTCTTCCATGAGGCTTTCGAGGATCTCGGCCCCGACCGAACGGGCCGTTTCGAAGCCGAAGGTCGGCGCGTTCTCCGGGAGCGGAAGGTCGTTATCGATCGTCTTGGGCACGGTCGCGATGCCGATGCGCCCTCGCGTTCGCTCGGCGATTTTCGCCGCACCGTACGTCGTATCGTCGCCGCCGATGCAGACGAGGTAGCGGGCTTGCAGCGCCGCGAGTGCATTCGCGCAGTTCTCGAGCGTGCGTTCGTCCTGCGCCGGATTCGTGCGCGACGTGCGCAAGATGGATCCGCCGCTCGTATGGATGCGCGAGACGCGATCGAAGTCGAGCTCGACGGTCTGCGGCGAGCGGCCCGCCGCGAGGTCGCGATACCCGTCGTAAATGCCCACGGCGCGCAGGCCGCACTTGGAAGCCTCCATGGCGGCCGATGCGATGACGCCGTTGATGCCGGGCGCAGGTCCGCCGCCGACGAGAACTGCTAGCGTTTCCACGCCGGGCTACTTCGCGCGCGGGCGCGCGATAACTGCGAGGTCTTACGCCGGGGGTTGAGCCGGAGGCTGAGCGTAGGAGGGCGGTTTGCTGCTGGTACTGCTGCGGGGGGCCTTGCTGCTGGTACTGCTGCGGGGGGCCTTGCTGCTGGTACTGCTGCGGGGGGCCTTGCTGCTGGTACTGCTGCGGCGGCGCTTGCTGGTACTGCTGCTGGTACTGCCCTTGGTAGGTTTGTGCGCCCGCTTGTCCGTGCTGCGCGGCTTGCTGCTGGCGATGCGCCTGTACTTGCTGGCGGTACTGACTCTGCTGGTCGGCGCTGAGCACGCCCATGATCTGCTGGCGCAGGGCACGTGCGGCCGCGGGATCCCGCGGGCTGCCTTGCGGATGCGCCTGCGAGTACTGGTTGATCAGCGATTGGACTCGCTGCTGCTGGTCGCCGGACAGGTTAAGGCTTCCCAGACGCTTCATCCAGCGGTGCGTAATCTTTGCCTCGCTGGGAGTCGTGCGGGCTTGGCCTTGCTGGGTGCCGGGCGACGGCGCCTGGGCCTGTTGGGCCGCAGCTGCGACAGGTGCGGCGAGCGCGGCCGCGAGAGCGGCGATCGTAAGAGGGTTCCACTTCATGCTCACGATCTTACGCTCCGGCGGCCGGCGGCGCCTGAAGTCCCGATTAGGACCTGGCAAGCGGCTTGATCGCCACCGCATTCACCGAATCGGCGACGTGCATCTCGAAGCGCTTGAAGTTGTCGAAGAAGAGCTGCGAGAGCTTTCGCGCCTGCGCGTCGTACGCGTCTTTGTCGGCCCAGGCGTTGCGAGGATTGAGAACCTCGGCGGGAACGTCGGGAACCGACTTGGGGATCAGCAAGCCGAAGAAGCGCTCGGCCTCGTACTCGCTGGGGATGCGCCCTTCGATCGCGGCGTTGAGCATCGCGCGCGTGTGAGCGATGGACATTCGATGACCGACGCCGTACGGGCCGCCGGTCCAACCGGTGTTCACCAGCCAGCAGTGCACGTCGTGCTCGTCAATTTTCTGCCCGAGCAGTTTCGCGTAGACGGTGGGGTGATGGACCATGAACGGCGCGCCGAAGCAGTTCGAAAACGTGGCCTGCGGTTCGCTGATCCCGCGTTCGGTACCGGCGACTTTCGCCGTGTAGCCGGAGAGGAAATGGTACATCGCCTGCTCGCGCGTGAGCTTGGAGATCGGCGGCAGAACTCCGAACGCATCGGCGGTAAGCATGACGATGTGCTTGGGGTGGCCGGCGCGGCTGGACGGAACGATGTTCGGAATAAACTCGAGCGGGTACGCCGAGCGCGTGTTCTCCGTTTTTTCTTCGGAGTCTACGTCGAGCGCGCGCGTCTCCTCGTCGTAGACGACGTTTTCGAGAACGGTCGAAAAACGGTTCGTAGCCGCCCAAATCTCGGGCTCGGCTTTGGCGGAGAGGCGGATGACCTTTGCGTAGCAGCCGCCCTCGAAGTTGAAGACGCCGTCGGCCGACCAGCCGTGTTCGTCGTCGCCGACGAGCGGGCGCCGAGAATCCGAGGAAAGCGTCGTTTTGCCGGTTCCGGAGAGGCCGAAGAAGATCGCGCTGTCGCCGTTCTCGCGCCCGACGTTAGCCGAGCAGTGCATCGGCAGCGTGTCGCGTAACGGCAGCAGGTAGTTCATGAGCGTGAACACGGACTTTTTGATCTCGCCCGCGTAGCGCGTTCCGCCGATGAGGATGATCCGCCGCGCGAGGTTCACGAGCACGAAGGTAGACGTGCGCGTGCCGTCGCGCTTGGGATCGGCGTCGAAGAGCGCCGCGTCGATAACCGTGAACTCCGGCACGAAGGCCGGGTCCGGGCGCTCCGGCGTGATGAAGAGGTGGCGCGCGAAGAGGTTATGCCAGGCCAGTTCCGTGTATACGCGGATCGGCACGCGGTAGCGCTCGTCCGCGCCGGCGTAGCAATCCAAACTGTAGACGTCGCGTTCGGAGAGATAGGCGGTCACGCGGTCGTAGAGCGCGTCGAAGCGGGCCGGGTCTATCGCCTGGTTCGTATCGCCCCAGTCTATGTGCTGCTCGCTGCCCGGCTCTCGGACGAAGAACTTATCCTTCGGCGAGCGGCCGGTGTGCGGGCGCGTATCTACGATGAGCTGTCCGTCGGCGCCCAACACGCCTTCGCCGCGCGATAGGGCGTGCTCGATGAGTCTGGGGGCAGAGAGGTTCTCCCAGTTCTTGGCGGCCTTGAGTTTCTCCGGAACGGTAAGAATGACGGCTTCTCCTCTGACGTGGCATGCTTTGTGGGGGCCAGAGTCCAATGCAACGCGCATGCGATGGATGCGCTTCTGTTGCGGCGTTGCCGCCGCCCTGCTGGGTCTTACCGCCCAAGCATTCGCGGTTCTGCCCTTTCATTTTGGACTCCTTGCCTCGGGGCCGCTCGACGCGATTACCGACGTTGCGGGCGTGCGCGTCGCCAATCTGACAAAAATCGCAGGCACGGACGTGCGTACCGGCGCGACGGCGGTGCTTCCAAACTCCGATCCTTGGGATCGTAAGGTCTCGGCCGCGTTCTTCGCGCTCAACGGCAACGGCGAAATGACCGGGACGCACTGGATCGAGGAGTCGGGCTACCTCGAGGAGCCCGTCGTTTTGACCGACACGCTCGACGTAGGTCGAGCCGCCGACGGCGTGGTTAGCTGGGTCATCGAGCATCACCCGGCCGTGGGTCGCGGCGACGACGTACCGTTGCCGGTCGTCGCCGAGTGCGACGACGGCTTGCTCAACGACATTCAAGCGCGCGCGGTCAGTCCTGCGGACGTCGTGGGCCTGCTCGATTCGGCGGCGCCGGGACAGTTCGCGAGAGGCAGCGTCGGCGCGGGTACCGGCATGAACGCGTTCGGTTTCCGGGGCGGCATCGGTTCGGCATCGCGCGTGCTGCCGGCCGACGCCGGAGGCTTCCGCGTCGGCGTGCTCGTGAACGACAACACCGGCAGCAGCCGCAGGCAGTTGGACGTTTTGGGGGTGCCCGTCGGGCAGCGCTTAGCCGGCGAGTACCGGGCGGTCATTCCGAAGCACGTGGCGCTGAAGGGCCGCCTCGGCGAGGGGAGCATCATCGTCGTCGTTGCGACCGACGCGCCGCTCGACGGCCGCCAACTGCGCGCGCTTGCGCTGCGTGCTGCGATGGGGATGGCGCGCACCGGGCTGACGTCTTCGGTGGGCAGCGGAGACCTCATCGTCGCGTTCTCGACCTCCCGCGTCTTCGAACGCACGGCAGACTTCACGGTCGCGGCTCCAAAGCAGCCGATCCTCGAGGACGACGACGTGCTGAACCAACTGTACCTCGGGACCGCGGAAGCGACGCAAGGCGCGATCTACGATGCGCTCTTCGAGGCGACGACGATGACCGGGCGAAACGGCGCGACCGTCTACGCGCTCCCGAGCGATCGCGTCCTGCAGATGCTGCGCGACGCGCACGCGATCGCGCAGTAGATCTCAGCCCCTGGCGGCCAGCGCCGCAATACGCGCCAGCCGCAGCGGCGAGCTCGAGGCTTCGATGTCGCACAGCGCTCGAGCGATCTCGCGCTGGCGACGATTGGTGACGAACCAGGGCGGCTTGGGCAGGAGGGTCGCCTCGCCGCCGAAGAGCGAGCGCGGAAACGGCGCGAAGGGTGCGCGGACGACGGACTTCTGGGAGCGCGAGAAGAGCCGGCTATTATGGACGAATCCGACGCCGCTGCCCGGTTTCTCACGCGTGTGGCCGGGGAAGGCGCCCCAGGGAACCGGAGCGAGCAGGAACCCGACGCCGCACCAGGCGTTGACGCCGATGCAGCCGTAACGCAGTTCCGCCAGTGCGGCGTCAAGTTGGGCCGCGTGTTCGCGTGCCGTCTGCGGGTGGACGATCAGGTTCGCGCCGAGCGTGCCGGCCAACCGGCTGTTCGCGAATGTGACCGCACCGTCGAGGTAGGCCGGCATATCGCCCGGCAGCGTGGCGACCGCTAAAAGCGTGCAGAAAGCCTCCTCGCAGACCAGGGGATCGCTCGCGCGCTGCGGATCTAGGCGCAGAACCGCGCGCGGGACGTATCCCCCGTCGCGCCGGCCGAAGCGTAGCGCCTCCGGATGCTCGGAGAGCAGGGCGTCGCAACGGGCGGCGGCGCCGGGATAGTACGCCGGACGATCGGGCACCGAGCGCATAACGTCCTCGATTGCGGCGAGCAGATCCGGCGTTCGCTTCCAGCCGGCCGGAAGAACGAGCACCTGCAAGCCGATGCAGTTGAAGCCGCCGTTGTGCAGTTTTTGCGTTGCAATGTGCTCGGCTTGAAAGCGAACGTCGGCGTCGCTCCAGGGCCCGGGAACCACGATGGTCGGCGTGACGCAGCCCAGCTCGCTCGTGATCGCTTTGCCGGGGTTGGCCCGCGCAACGGCTGCGTACGTTGCGTTGCTGCCGGTGATGTGAATAGCGTCTACGCCCGCATGCGCGCAGAGGTACTGGCCGGTCTGCGCGTCGCCGCAGACGACGCGCAGGTAGCCGCCCGCGACGAGCGGGGCGAATACCTCGTCGAAGATCGGTGCGAGGTAGGCGTTCACCGGATTCATCTTGAGAAGACAGACGCTGCCGCCGCCGACCAGCTTGCTTAGAACGTCGAGCGCCGGGATGGACGCGATGTTGCCCGCGCCCAAGACGAGCGTAACGCGGGGTGCTGGGTCGTCGAGCCGGTACCAGGGCGCCATGGTCTCTTGCAGGCCCGCGGCGGCGACGCCGGGCTCCATCCACACCTGCGCGCGCACGCCGTTGAAGAGAAATCGTTCGCGCGCGCTCGCCGGAAAGACGTCCACCGCGATCTGTCCGCCGGGCCGCGTACGCACGGCGCGCGGGTCTATGCGGGGCGCTCCGTCCGCCGCGATCTCGCGCAGCGTTTGGAGCAGATGGTCGAGCGTGGAGAGAACGGCCCACGGGCCGCTAAGCGTCTCTTCGGCCTCGTACGCGGTTCCGGCGATCCCTTTCGCTTCGGCTGCCGCGGCGGTCCAGCGGCGCGCGCTGCGCCAGGTCGCGCCCCGGCAGGCCTCCAGCAACTCGATCTTGCGGGCGAGGGCAAGACTCGCCCATGAGCGCGCACCGGCGCGCAGCGCGCGAACGTCTTCGTCGAGGCGGTCGCGTTGGGTCCCCACGGCGTATGAGTGCGCGCCCAAGTCGCGAATACCCCGTTGGCATGAAGGTATCCGTAGGTTCTTCGCTCCCCGCGGCCGTGGCGGCGCTCGGGGCGCCCCTGCCCGCGCTCCTCGTCTGGCTCCGCCACGCCGGCTGAACGTTCTTCGGGGAACCGCTCGCGCAGTTGCGCGAGATCGAAGCGGAGTTCGAGAAGGCCGGCGTAGCCGTGCGCTTCGTCGTGATGGCGCCGCCGCACGAAGCAGCGCGCTTCTGCGCGCGATTCGGCGAGGCGAACCGGTGCCTAGCGGATCCGGAGAAACGTACGTACGAAGCGATGGGCTTGGGGCGTTACAACCTGCTGCGGCTCTTGAGCGATCGCGAGTTGCGCGAACGCCGCGCGGCCAATCGCGCCGCGGGCTTTCGTCAGGACTGGACCGCGACGAGCCTGCGCAACGCCGCGTGGCTGCCCGGCGCCGCGCTCGCCGGCGCGTCGGGGAGAATTCTGTGGCTGTATCGAGGACGGCACCCGGGCGATCTGCCGCCGATGGCGCAGATGCTCGCGGCGGTTAGTGAATGCTTACCATCCACGCAACGCCGAAGCGGTCCGTAAGCGTCCCGAAGCTTCCGCCCCAAAACGTCGGTGCGAGCGGCATCGAGATCTCGCCGCCGCGCGCCAGCGCGTTGAAGACGCGCTCACCTTCGGCGGCGTCGGCCGTGGCGAGCGAGAGCGCGACGTCGTCGTTGCCGTCTGGCGGCGGTCCGGGACGCCCGTCCGAAGCCATGAACTTCACGTCGCCGCTCACGAAGCTCGCGTGCATGATCTTGTTCTTGTAGTCGGGCCCGGCGTCCGATTCCATCGGCAAGCCTTCGAAGCGGTTGAGCTGGAAATCGCCGCCCAGGCACTCCTTGTAGAACGTGAGCGCTTCCTCACAGCGGCCGTGGAAGAAGAGATACGGTTCGAGTTGCACGTTCGTGCCTTTCGTTAGGGTGCAGGCCGCGCTAGGCGATGAGCTCGCGATCTACCAGAACCAGGCGAGGATCTATCAGGTGCTTGTTGAGTCCGAGCCGTTCGGCGGGCACGCCGAGCGCGAACGCCACGAGCTGCGGCAGATGGAAAGTCGGTAAGTCCGTGCGGCCCCAACGAGGGGCCGAATCCGCTTGGTAACCGTCGAGCGCGAGGTGGCAGAGCGGGCACGGCGTGATGACGGCTTCGGCGCCGTTTTCTTTCGCCATCGCCATATTTTGCCCGACCATGTCGGCCGCGACGTTCTCTTTCTCGAGCTGGATGTGAAACCCGCAGCAGCGCGTCTTGCCGGCGTAGTCCACCGGCTCGCCGCCGATCGCGGCGATGACGTCTTCGAGCGAGTGGGGGTTGCGCGCCGACTCCCAGCCGTTCACGTTCTCGGGCCGGATGATGTGGCAGCCGTAGAAGGGCGCGACCTTGAGGCCGTTGAGCGGCCGCACCACCATCGAGCGCAGGGTATCGAGGCCGATGTCGTCCACGAGCAGCCAGAGCAGATGGCGCACGGTGACCTTGCCTTGGTACTTCGCGCCGAACTTTGCGAGGACCGAGTTCGCGTGATCCATGCGAGCCTCGCTCTCGAGCATTTCCTTGTTGGCCGCACGCATGTGCCCCGTGCAGGTCGAGCAGATCGTGATCACGTCGTCCAGCCCCAAGGCTTCGGCTTGTGCGTACGTGCGCGCGTTGAGAACGCGCGCCACGTCCCGGTTGACGTCGTTGACGACCGAAGCGCCGCAGCACGAGGCGGCGGTAAGTTCGACGAGTTCGATCTCGAGCTTCTCGGCGAGGAGCATCGTGGCGTTGAAGAGCTCTTTACAAGACTCCTTGGCCACGCATCCTGGGAAAAAACCGTAGCGGCGCATCAGCGAGTCGGTACCTCCAACGTGTCGAAAATCGTGCGCACTTCGTCAACCTTCGGAATAGGCTTGAGGAAGGGGGGCGGCATCTTGCCGCGGGCGGCCATGCGCAGCCCCAGCGGCGCGACCTTCAAGAGCCCGGCCACGTTGAAGCGGCCGATCGTGCCCTGGATGACCTCGGTCTCGGCGAGCATGCCGGTCTGTTTGATCGTGCGGCCGACGACGAGCGCGTGCCGGGGACCTCGCTCGTTCATCATGATGCGATCCTGTACCGACGCGCGCTTGACGTCTACGATCCGGTCGTGCGGGTCTACGTGCTTGGGACAAGCCGAACAGGCGTAGCAGTGGGCGCACAGCCAAAGGTAATCTTCGTTGATCTGCGCGAGCCGTTCCGGCCGCTTGGCGTCGCGCACGTCTTCGATGAAGCGGTAGGCGTACGCAATCGCCGCCGGCCCCGCGAAGGCGGGATCCACGCTGATGACCGGGCAGAGCGAGTAGCAGGTAGCGCACATCACGCAGTTGGCGGCATCCACCAGCTTCTTCATGTCTTCCGGCGAAACGCGCCGCTCGCGCTCGTGCGCGGAATCGTCGTCGGCGGGCTGGAGGTACGGCCGCAGACGGCGGTACTTGTCCCAGAACGGGTCCATGTGCACGACGAGGTCTTTCATCGGCGTGAAGTTCGTCATCGGGTCTACCTTGATGGCGCCTTCGTCGTCCATGACGGTGTTGCAAGGCGTCTTGCAGGCGAGCACGGTCTGACCGTTGATCGTCATCGAGCACGATCCGCAGATTGCCGAACGGCACGAGCGGCGGAAGCTGATCGAGCCGTCCACCTCCGCCTTGGCCGTCTCGAGCGCGTCGAGCACGGTCGTCGTTTCGGGAATTTCCACGGTTACGCGATCGCGATGCGGCGGTTGGCCGCTGGCTTCGTCGTAGCGGTAGATGTCGAGTTTGACCTGGGCCATGGCAGCGGTTCCCCTTAGTAGGCCCGCACTTGCGGGTCGAACTTCGTGATCGTGACGGCGCGCGAAAAGTCGAGTTTCGGCGTTCCGTCGCTCTGGCGCCACGCCAGGGTGTGCTTGAGCCAGTTCGCGTCGTCGCGATCGGGATAGTCGGTCCTGGCCTGCGCGCCGCGCGACTCCTTGCGCGCCAGCGCTCCGGCGGCCAGCGCGAGGCCGGCGTCTATGAGCGTGTCGGTTTCGAGCGCACCGACGAGGTCGGTGTTGAACGTCGGCGACTTGTCCATCACGTAGACGCCCGCGTCGAACTCTTTGCGCACGCGGGTCATATCCTCGACTGCTTTAGCCAGCCCGGCCTCCTCGCGGAAGATGAAGGCGTTCTCGCTGAGGGTTAGGTTCATCGCGTGGCGCAGCTGCGGGGCGCGCGTTCCGCTCGTTCTGGCGAGCATGCCGCCGATGCGGTCGCGCTCGGCCTGGAGGGTGCGTTCGGCCGGCTTGACGTCGCCCATCCCCTTGATATACCCGATCGCGTGCCGGGCCGCGCGGGCGCCGAAGACGATCGTCTCGAGCAGCGAGTTGCCGCCCAGGCGGTTGGCGCCGTGGACGCTGACGCAGGCGCACTCGCCCGCGGCGTAGATGCCGGGGACGCGGGTCGCTCCGTCCTTGTTCGTCTCGATGCCGCCCATCGTGTAGTGGGCGCCCGGCGTGATCGGGATCGGCTCGTCTATCGCGTCCTTGCCGGTGGCGTCCAGCGCCAGCTCGCGAATCTGCGGGAGGCGTTCGAGAATCTTCTCCCGTCCGAGGTGGCGCATGTCCAGGAGCACGCAGCCTTCCACCCCGCGGCCCTCGAGGATCTCGGTCCACTCGGCGCGCGATACGACGTCGCGTGAGGCCAGCTCGCCCTTATTCGGCGCGTACTTGAACATGAAGCGCTCGCCTAGGGAGTTGAGCAGGTAAGCACCCTCGCCGCGCGCGCCCTCGGTCATGAGCACGCCGTTCTCTTTAAGCGTGGTCGGGTGGAACTGCATGAACTCCATGTCCATGAGCGGGATGCCGGCTTTGTAAGCGATGCCCATCCCGTCGGCAGTGGAGGCGTAGCCGTTGGTCGTCTTGAGGTACATGCGGCCGGCCCCGCCGGTCGCGAAGATGGTGGCTTTGGCAGCGATGAGCGAGATTTCGCCGTTGCGGATGTTGTAGGCGATCACGCCGCCGCCCTGGCCGTCCTCGACGGCAACGGCGGTGCAGAAGTACTCTTCGTAGACCCGGACGCCGAAGCGCTCGAGCTGCTCCCAGAGCGTGTGGAGGATCACGAGGCCCGTGACGTCCGCCGAGTAGCAGGTCCGCGGAACGCCTGCTCCCCCGAAGGGGCGCTGGGCGATTCGCCCATCGGGCAAGCGCGAGAAGATGCAGCCCCGGTGCTCCAGCCAAATGATCTCTTTGGGGGCGTCCTCGCACATCGCCGCGGCGGCGTCCTGGTCGGCGAGGTAATCCGAGCCTTTGACCGTGTCGAAGGTGTGGGCCTCGGGCGAATCCTCCTCGCGGTTGCCCAGCGCGGCGTTGATCCCGCCCTGCGCCGCCCCGGAGTGGCTCCGCACCGGGTGCATTTTTGAAACGATCGCGACGTCGGCCCCAGCTTGCGCGGCCTCTACGGCAGCACGCATGCCGGCGAGGCCGCCGCCGACGACGACCACGTCATGCTTGATCACCCCCATAGACTACTACGGAAGGGGGGGCCGGACCACTACTTTTCCCCAGCGCTTTGACGCAACAGGTTCGCCCGGCGTGGTTACGGTAAACGACGAGGTGCCCGTCGTGCGTACTCGCAGGAACGCCTAGCGTGAGTCAGTTCGTCCACTTACACGTTCATTCCGAGTACTCGCTCCTGGACGGCGCCTGCCGCATCGAGCGTCTCTGCCGGAGAGCCGCCGAGGGCGGGGCGACCGCCCTTGCGCTTACGGATCACGGCGTCATGTACGGCGCGATGGAGTTCTACTACGCGGCACGCGAAGTCGGGCTCACGCCGATCGTCGGCTGCGAGGCCTACCTCGCCCCGCGCGGCCGCTTCGACCGGACGGCGCGCGAGGAGGCGCACGTCACGCTGCTCGCCGCCGACCTCGTCGGCTACCGGAACCTGACCGCGCTGGTCTCCAAGGGCTTCCTGGAAGGTTACTACTACAAGCCGCGCATCGACCTCGAACTGCTGGACAAGCACAACGACGGCCTGATCGTGCTCTCCGGGTGCATGTCCGGGATGGTTGCCGCGCCGCTGCTCAAGGACGACTACGCCGGGGCCTTGCGCAACGCGAAGACGTACCGCGAGATCTTCGGCGACCGCTTCTACATCGAGGTGATGCGCCACGGCATGCCCGAGCAGGAGATCGTAAACGAGGGCTTGGTGCGCGTCGCGCGAGAACTCGGCGTGCCGCTCGTCGCTACGAACGATTCGCACTACCTCGAACAGAAGGACGCCTCGGCGCACGACGTCCTCCTCTGTATCGGGACCGGAAAGACCGTCTCGGATACGAACCGGATGAAGTTCTACTCCGACCAGTTCTACCTCAAATCGCCCGCAGAGATGAACGAACTCTGGGCCGACCTGCCCGAAGCGTACGAAAACGCCGCGAAGATCGCGGAGCGCGTGGATATCCGGATCCCCGAAAAGATCTTCCATCTCCCGCAGTTCCCGGTTCCGCAGGAGCAGGGAGCGCCCGCGCGCGGCGACGACGAGTACTTGCGCGAGATATGCGAGCGCGGACTGCTCGAACGCTACGGCGAGCGGCGCGTCGCAGACGACGCCGCCCTGCGATCGCGGCTGGAATACGAGCTGAGCGTCATCACGAAGATGGGCTTTTCCTCGTACTTTCTCATCGTCTGGGATTTCGTGAAGTACGCGCGCGATCGCGGGATCCCGGTCGGGCCGGGCCGCGGCTCGGCGGTCGGTTCGCTCGTAGCGTACTGCCTGCGCATCACCGACCTCGACCCGCTGCAGTTCAACCTCGTCTTCGAGCGCTTTCTCAATCCGGACCGCATCTCGATGCCGGATATAGATACCGATTTCTGCGTCGAGCGGCGGGACGAAGTCATCGCGTACGTGACGGAAAAATACGGGAAGGATCGCGTCGCGCAGATCGTTACCTTCGGGACGATGGCCGCGCGTGCCGCCATTCGCGATGCCGGCCGCGCGCTGGGCGTGCCGCTGCCCGACGTGGACCGCATCGCCAAGCTCGTCCCCTCCGGCCCCGGCGGCCTGACGATCTCCCAGGCGCTCGAGCAGATCCCCGAACTGAAGAGCATCTACGCCACGCGTCCGGAGATACGCAAGCTCCTGGATACCGCCAAAGAGATCGAAGGGCTGGCGCGCAACGCCGGAACGCACGCGGCCGGCGTCGTCATCTCCGCGGGTCCACTCATGGAGTACACGCCGCTCGTGCGCTTCGGCGAAGGCGGCATCAACACGCAGTACGACATGGACTGGATCGAGCGGATCGGCCTGCTCAAAATGGACTTTCTCGGCCTGCGCAACCTCACCGTCATGGAGAACGCGGTGCGCGAGATCCGCCGGACGGTCGACGCGGACTTCGATCTTTCGAAGATACCGATAGACGACGCGCGGACCTTCGAGATGCTCGGGCGCGGCGAGACGATGGGCGTCTTTCAACTGGAGTCGGAAGGCATGAAGCGCGTCTGCGCCGAGCTGCAGCCCTCGCGCTTCGAAGACATCATCGCGCTGGTGGCCCTCTACCGCCCAGGGCCGATGGATTGGATTCCGCAGTACGTAGCCAACAAGCACGGCCGCGCGAAGCCGCACTACCTGCACCCGAAGCTCGAGCCGATTCTCGCCGAGACGTACGGCACCGCGGTCTATCAGGAACAGGCGATGCAGATGGCTCGCGATATCGCCGGCTTCACGATGGGAGAGGCCGACGAGCTGCGCAAGGTCATGGGGAAGAAGCAGAAGGAGAAGATTCCGATCTACCAAGAGAAGTTTATTACCGGCGCGATCGCGACGTCGGGCGTGGACCGCGCGCTTGCCGAACGCATCTTCCATTTCATCGAGCCGTTCGCCGGATACGGCTTCAACAAGTCGCACGCCGCGGCGTACGGGTGGATCGCGTACCAGACGGCCTACCTCAAGGCGAACCATCCGCTGCAGTATCTGAGCGCCCTGATGACCTCGGTGAAAGACAAGACCGACAAACTCGTCGAGTATATAGACGAGGCGAAAAAGATCGGCATCGAGGTGCTGCCGCCCGACGTCAACGAATCGCTCGAGGACTTCGCGGTCGTGGGCGGTGCGATCCGGTTCGGCCTGGCCGCCGTCAAGGGCGCGGGCGAAGCGGCGGTGCGCAACGTCATCGAAGCGCGTACGGACGGCGGGCGCTTCCTCGACGTCTTCGATCTCGCACGGCGCGTGGACGCAAAACAAGTGAACCGCCGGGTCTTCGAGGCGTTTGCCAAATGCGGCGCGCTCGACGGTCTGCCCGGGAACCGGGCGCAGAATCTCGCAGCCCTCGATCTGGCGATGGACCTGGCGGCCCGCGCCACGCGCGATGCGGAGCGAGGTCAAACCTCGCTCTTCATGGACGCGAGCGTGGCGCCGACGCTCGCGCCGAAACTTCCCAGCGTGCCGGCGCCGACCACGCGGGAGATGCTGGCGTGGGAGCGCGAGACGCTCGGCATCTTCGTCTCCGGGCATCCGCTTGCCGAGATCGCGCCGCTGCTCAAGCGCACCGGGGCGCTCGCGATCAAAGACCTTCGCAGCGTCGAGGACGATGCGGCGGTAACGGTCGCCGGAACGGTAACCGGCGTGCGGCGCACGATGACGAAGACCGGCCAGCAGATTCTCATCGCGACGCTCGAGGATACGACCGGCACCTGCGACGTGATTCTCTTCTCGAAGGTGTACGCACAAGTGCACCACCTCTTCGAGAACGACGCGATTCTCGTCGTGCGCGGACGCGTACGCCTGCGCGAACGCCCCGGCGCCGCTCCGGGCGACGAGCCGCGGGTCGAGCTTTCGCTCGCTGCGAACGAGGTGACGCCCTTCGTACCGCCCCCTGCGGCACCTGCGCCTTCCGGCGCGCGCGGCTGGCACGTACAGGTGACGCGACGCGATCAAATAGACAGCCTCGCGCGCCTGATAGACGAATGGCCGGGCTCGGTCCCGGTCGTCATGCACGTAAGCGGCCGCTCGCAGCGCGTCGCGCGCGCGATCGCGGACGACGCGCGCGTGCGCGGCGAGCTCGAACGCATCTTCGCTCCGGGCGCCGTGCGCGAAGACGCGCTCGACGCCCACGGGTAAGAGCGTGCCTTCGCCCTATCGCCTGGTCGCCTTCGACGTTGACGGAACGCTCGTCGGCCGCGATCTTACGATCTCCCCCGGCGTTCGCGCCGCGGTCGCACGCATGCTCGACGCTGGCGTTGCCGGGTGTTTGGTCACCGGCAGGATGTACCGCGCGACGCTCCCCTTCGCTCGCGAGTTGAAGTTGCAGGCGCCGATCGTGTGCTACCAGGGAGCCGCGGTGATAGACCCGAGCACCGACGAGATCGTCTCGCACGTCGCTCTAGGCAACGAGATCGTGCGCGAGCTCATCGGCGCGGCGGAGGCCGACGGCGTGCACCTGCAGCTCTACCGGAACGACGAGTACTACTGCGAGTCGCGCAACCGGTTCTCCGACCTCTACGCCGGCCTTGCGGGTACGCAGCCGGTCGTGGTGGCGTCGCTGCGCGAGGCCTTCGCCTACAGCGACGCGACGAAGGCGGTGATCGTGGCCGACGCGCGGGACGCGCAGCGGTACGCGCAGATGCTGGCCCAGCGCCTGGGCGATCGCGCGTACGTGACGCGCAGCCTGCCCGAGTTCGTCGAAGTGCTCGATCCGCGCGTGGACAAAGGCGCGGCGCTTCGCCTGGTTGCGGCGCGCTTGGGCGTGCCGATCGAGCAAACCGCGGCGATAGGCGATTCCTGGAACGACGCGCCGCTGCTCGCGGCGGCCGGCTTTGGGATCGCGATGGGTTCGGCGCCCGCGGAACTGCTGGCGACGGCCGACGCGGTCGTCGCGGATCTCGCTGGCGACGGGGTCGCCGAAGCGATCGAACGGTACGTGCTCGCGTGAAGCGCGCGCCGCGCCGGCGGGGCAAGAGCCTGGCATCGCGCGTCAAGCCGTTCTGGATGGCGTTCGCGCTCGTCGCGGCGGTCGCGATCGTCGGGGCGGCGCTGGCCGCTACTTGGCCGGGCTTCGTGCCGAAAACGATCGCCGTGAGCGGCAACCGCATCGTCTCGCGGGCAGAAATTCTCGCGCGAGCGGCGATATCGCCCGGCACGAGCATTTGGGTGCAGAACACGCGCGCGATCGCCTCGCGGATAGAGGCGATTCCGTACGTCCAGACCGCCTCGGTGCACCGGCTGCCTCCGGCATCGCTCTCGATCGCAGTCACCGAGCGCGTGCCGTTCGCGGTTCTGCAGAGCGGCGATGCGAGCGTCTTGGCGGATCGCGACCTGCGAGTGCTCGCGCCGTTTGAGGGAACGCCGTCGCTGACGGTCTTTCGCTTGCCGCCGGGAATTGCGCTCGACCCCGGGACGTTCGTCTCCGCCGCACCCGCGCTGGCTCTGAGAAAGACGCAGGCCGCGCTCGTTGCGAAGGGCATCGCAGCGGACCAGCTAGGGTTCGATCGCTACGGCGGACTGCAGGTGACGCTGCACGACGGCGTGCGGGTGCTGCTGGGCGGCCAGACGGATCTGGACGCGAAGCTCGCGCTCGTGCAGCCGATTCTCGCCCAGGTCGTGCGAGGCGAACGGCGCGCGGCCGCTATAGATCTGCGCGCGCCCGCGACGCCGGTCGTCGTGTACCGTTAGTGCGTGGTGAGATCCGCGTAGACGACGACGGCTCCGCCGATGAGTGAAAGCTTGAGCTGATCGTTCGGCTGCACCTTCGAGAAGTCTACGGTCGCCCGGCCGGCCGTTAGCGTCGCGTCGCTTCCATTGATGGTAACCTCGACGTGTTTGGCGTCTACGACCTTTTGCACCGTCACGGTATACGTTCCGTCCGGAATCGCCGACGGATCCGCTGCGGCAGCGGCGCCGAGCGGGAAGAGCGACGCCAAGCAAAAGACGATCGGCAATAACGTACGGTTCACCAGGGGCCCCCCGATCTCACATCACGAGAAGTAGTGTGTAGCGCAAACCCCGCCTGCGCGCTTTCGCGCGAGACGAGGTTCGTTGGGCAAATGTTCTTTTGAGTTCTTTTTGATATTCCTCTCGGCATACATAGTAGGAATCAGACAAGCCGACCACAATATATCGTGCCTATGAAGCACGAGACCGTCTGCGGCCTCGACATCGGAACGACCAAGACCTGTGCGGTCGTTGCGGTCGAGGGCCCCGGCGGGCTCGAGATCGTAGGCGTTGGCGAAGCGGCCTCCCTCGGCTTGCGCAAAGGCGTGGTCGTGGATCTCGAGGAGACGGTCAAATCCATCGAGGCCGCCATCGAGAAGGCCGAGCGGATGGCCGGCGTTCACTTGAGCGAGGTCTTCGTAGGAATCACCGGCGACCACATCCGCAGCACGAACAACCGCGCCGTCGTCGCCGTCTCCGGCGAGGACCGGGAAGTGACGCCCGGCGACGTGCGCCGGGTGATAGACGCGAGCAAGATCATCAACCTTCCCAGCGACCGCCAGATCATCCACGCCCTCCCGCGCTACTTCACGGTTGACGGTCAAGAGGGGGTCTCCGATCCCGTGGGCATGGCCGGCGGCCGGCTCGAGGTTGACACGCACATCGTCACCGGCAGCACGAGCTTCATTACGAACGTTCTCAAGTGCGTCCAGCGCGCGGGTCTCGAGGCCGTCGGCGTGGTCTTCGAGCCGCTCGCCAGTGCGGCCGCGACGCTCCTGCCCGAGGAGCGTCAAGTCGGCGTCGTGCTCCTGGACATCGGCGGGGGCACGACCGACATCGCCGTCTACTCGCTCGGCAGCGCGATCTACACCGCGACGATACCCGTCGGCGGGAACGTCCTCACGAGCGACATCTCGCTCGGGCTGAAGACGACGCTGGCCGAGGCCGAGGAAGTCAAGAAGCGCCTGGGCGCCGGCGTTCGCGACCGCAACGGCGAGGAGAGCTTCCCGGTGCGCACGCTGGACGGCCGGGCGACCAAGGAGCACTCGACCGCCGAACTGCGCCAGATCGTCGTCCCGCGCGTGCTCGAAACGCTGAGGATGGCGCGAGCGAAGATCCTGGAGAACGTTCCGCGGGATCTCGTCCTGGGCGAAGTCGTGCTGACCGGAGGCGGCGCCCAGCTCCCCGATATCGAGCCGATCGCCGAGGACGTCTTCGGCCTGCCGGTCCGGCTCGGCGCCCCCGGCGCCATCGGAGGCCTCACCGAGGCGATGAGCTTGCCGCAATATGCGACGGCGATAGGTCTCGTCGTCTTTGGCGCCAATGGTGACCGCGACGACGCGATGCGCACCCCGCGGCGCGCCGGAGCGCTCTTCGGCCGCATCTCGCGGTGGCTGGCGGATCTATGGACCTGAATCTTTTTTCTACGGAGGGACCCGAGGCAATGGCTGACGCACGACGTTCTGTTAACGAGCCCGAGCACGCGGCGACGATCAAAGTCGTGGGCATCGGCGGCGGCGGCTGCAACGCCGTCAATCGCATGGTCGCGGCCGGCCTTGCCGGCGTAGATTTCTTCGCGGTCAACTCCGACGTGCAGGCGCTGCGCGGATCGCTTACGGAGAATCGCGTGCACATCGGCGGAAGCCAAACGCGCGGGCTGGGCGCCGGAGCGAATCCAACGCTCGGCCGCGAAGCAGCCGAAGCCTCGCGCGAAGACCTCGCGATGATTCTCGACGGGGCGGACCTCGTATTCCTCACCGCCGGCATGGGCGGCGGGACGGGAACGGGTGCGGCTCCCGTCATCGCAGAGCTCGCGCGTGAATCCGGTGCGCTGACGATCGCCGTCGTCACGAAACCGTTCGCATTCGAGGGACGCAAGCGCATGCAGATCGCCGAGAACGGCATCGCCGAACTCGAAGCGAAGGTGGATACGCTCATCACGATCCCCAACGAGCGCATCCTGCAGGTCATCGAGAAGAAGACGCCGTTGAACGAAGCGTTCTCGTTTGCAGACGACGTGCTCCGTCAGGGCATCGCCGGGATCAGCGGCCTGATCACGCAGCCGGGCCTGATCAACTTGGATTTCGCAGACGTCAAGACGATCATGACCGACGCCGGCTCGGCGATGATGGGCATCGGCGAGGGAACGGGCGAGCATCGCGCCGCCGACGCAGCGCAGAAGGCGATCGCATCGCCGCTGCTCGAAACGACGGTCGAGGGCGCGCACGGCGTGATCTTCAACATCACCGGCGGTCCCGACATGGCGATGTACGAGGTGAACGAGGCCGCAGAGATGATCAGCCGTGCCGTGGATTCCGAGGCGCAGATCATTTTCGGTGCTTCGATAGATCCGACGATGCAAGGTAAAGTGCGCGTGACGGTCCTCGCGGCGGGCTTCGGGGCCAGGCGCGGCTATCGCGCCGCGCAGGGCGGCTACGCCTTCGACACCGGCAAACTCGACAGCGTCGCACCGGTGACGATGGACGACATAGACGTTCCGGCATTCCTTCGCTATCGAGGGTAGCCCGACGGCGTACAGCGCTCGCGTCCTCTTGGACTCCGTCAGCCCGGCGGGGGTCAGGTTGACGACGCTCGAGGTCACGTTCCCGCGTTTCATTTTGGCGGAGTTCAACACGCACCGCGTCTTCTCGCGGAACAGCGCGAGCTCTCGCGCCGTACCGACGCACAAACTGATCGAACGCGCCGAGCGAGACCCGGTGCTGCCGCTGGAATGGGGCCGCAATCAGCCGGGAATGTCCGCCGGCGCGGTGCTGAACGACGACGAAGCGGCTCTGGCGCGTGGCGCCTGGCTGCAGGCGCGCGACGAGGCGACCGCGGCAGTCCGGCATCTGCTCGAGCTCGGCGTGCACAAACAGGTGCTCAACCGGCTGCTCGAGCCGTTTCTCTGGCACACCGTCGTGGTCAGCGCGACGGAGTGGGAGAACTTCTTCGAACTGCGCTGCGCGGCAAACGCTCAGCCGGAGATGCGGGCGGCCGCACGAGCGATGCGCGAAGCGATCGAATCGAGCCGGCCCATAGAGGTGGCAGTTGGGCAATGGCACGCGCCGCTGCTTCAGAACGACGAGCGCACGTTGGACGTCGAGACGCAGCGCCGCGTCTCGGCCGCGCGCTGCGCGCGCGTCTCGTACCTAACGCACGAGGGAACGCGTGCGATCGCGAAGGATCTCGAACTCTACGAGCGCCTGCGAGCCGACCGGCACCTCAGCCCGTTCGAACACGTGGCGACGCCGGCCAAGGATCGGGAGTTTCATGCGAACTTCCGCGGCTGGTATCAGATGCGGCGCGAGATCGAGGCGAGCCGTTTGCCTTCGGCGCTCTCCGGCTGATCCGTCGCGCCGCCGCGCGCGGCGACGGTGAGAAGCGCGATCAACGCCGCCCAAGCCGGAATCTTCACGGCGAACCACAGCGGATCGTTCGTCGAGCGGCTCGCGGTGTAATCGCGCCATTCTCGTTCCACGACGTCGCCGGGAGCGTAGACGCTCGCCGGCACGGCCGGCGGAACGGGCAACTGGGGCGGATGGAGTTCGAACAGGTAGAGCGTCGCGGCGATCGAGCAGAGCGTCAAGGCCGCCGGCAGGATCGTGACCCGTAGGCGCGCGAGGATCAGCGCGCAGACGAAGATCGCGGCGAGAAAGAGCTGCTTGTGACCCCAAAGCGCGATCCATGGGATCGCGAGGATACAGAGCGCCGCGGCGCCGGCGTTTCGCGCGCGTCCGTTCGCGTGAGAGGCGAGCACGAGCGCGGCCGGGAGCGCGAAGCAGAGCTCTTCCTGGTGGAGGAACGGGCCGCCGATCACCGCGCAGAGTGCGGGTACGAAAACGAGCAGTTCGCGCCGGCCGAACCGGCGCGCGGCCGCCGGCGCGATCCACAGGCCGAGCGCGAGAAGTGCGACGTACGAGATCGCCCCGGCGGCCCGGGCCGCAATCGGCGACGCACCGATCGCCGCCAGCGCGTACGTGAGGCTATATTGAAACGGGAAGGTGAGTTCGGAGCCCGCGTGCGCCGGGAGCACGGCGGTGACGTACGTTCGCAGCGTTACCGGTCCGGCGACGCGCCAGGCAACCGCGGCCAGCGCAAGGCCGGTCGCGACGGCGGCGAGGCGCGCGCGCGGAACGAAGAGCAGAACGGCGGCGACGACCGGCACGCCGGCCGTCGGCTCGACGAGCGCAAACGCCGCCGCGATCCCTGCGATCCAGTCGCGGCCGCGCGCGAGCGCAAACCCGCACAGCGCCAAGGCGAGGAGCGCGAACGGAACGATCTGCGCGGTCTCGAGCGAGGCGTACGCGGTCGAGAGAACGAGAGCGGCAGCCGCGAGGTCGAGCGCGACGCCGGTTCCCCACAGGGCGAGCGCGCAGAGCACGACGGCCGCTAGAATTGCCGCGCCGTATAGCGCGCGGGCCTGCGCGTACGGCAGCCTCGCCAATCCTGCGAACGGAGCGAAATCGTAGGCGGGCTGAGGAACGGGCACCGCGAGCGCGGGATCGCTCCGAAAGACGCCGGAACGGAAGCTGCCCGTGCCGGCGACGCGATGTTCGCAGGCGTGCAGCGGTTCGTACAGGTACGGGCTCGCGCCGGCGTTGAGAACGGAACCGGCGCAGTAGAAGTCCGCAAACTCGGCCATGTCGTTCCAAGGCGACGCGCTGCCGAGGCGAGCGAGATCGCGTGCGCTCGCGAGGGCCAGGAGCGCGAGGAGCGCGCCGACGGCCAGGCGCGCGCGGCTCATCGAGTGCGTTCCTGCGGCGCCGCCGCGCAGGCGGCCAGCAGCGCGGCGAGCGCGCCCCACGCGGGTATTTTGACCGCCAGCCACGCGAGGCTGCCCTTCCCGAGTTGCGCTACGTACTGGCTCCAGGCCGTCTGTGCGAGCGCGTTCGCCGCCGCCGCGCGCGTGGCCGTGACCACGAACGCCGCCGGCGGTGCGAGTTCGAAGCAGTAGATCGCGGCCGCAATCGCGGCAAAGGTCGCGGCCGAGAGCGGGGGTGCGACCGCGAGCCGAAAGAGCAGCGCACCGGTGACGAAGAGGCTGGCCAGAAAGAGCTTCTTCGCTATCCAGACCGCGATCCACGGAACGGAGAGCACGCACAGCGCGATCGCGCTCACGTCTTTGAGACGGCCGCGCAGCTGGGTTGCCAGCACGAGGGCCGCCGGCAGGGCAAACGGCAGGTCGACCATGTGCACGTACGGCCCGGCGACCACGCTGCAGACCGCCGGGACGAACGCGAGCAGTTCGCGGCGGCCGGTGCGGGCGGCCGTGCGTGCGGCCAGCCAGACGCCGAAGCCCGCGAGGAGGGCGTACGAGAGATCGCCGGCCGCGAGCGCCACGCGCGCCGGCACGCCGGCGGTGGCGAGCAGATACGTTAGGCTGAACTGATACACGTAGCTCGTCTCGGCGGCGGCCTGAGCGGGCAGTACGCGCGTCACGTATTCGAGCGTGGCGGCAAAACCGACCGTCGCAATTCCGGTTGCCGCCGCGAGCGCGGCCGCCGCGAGAAGCCAGAGACGGCTGCGCGGACTCCAGAGCAGCACCGCAGCGCAGACCGGCAGGCCCAGATGTGGTTCGACGAGCGTGAGCGCCGCGAAGAGGCCGGCCGGGCCGTTGCGTTCTGCGGCCAGGCAGACGCCGCACCAGACCAGCGCGAGCAGCGCGAACGGGACCACCTGGCCGGCCGCAAGCAGCACGAAGCCGGCCGGGAGCGCCAGCGCCAGAGCGGCTACGTCGAGGGGTACGCCGAGGATTCGCAGGCCAGCGATGCAGCCGGCTAGCGCCAAGAGGATCGCCGTCGCGTCAACGACGCGCGCGGCCGGGAAACCGGCGCGCGCCAGCAGCGCGAACGGCGGGAAATCGTAGGGCGGCAGCGGGGCCGGTACGATGCGCGCGGGGTCGTTTCGATAGGCGGGGCCGGTATTGACGGCGTGTTCGCAGCCGTGCAGCGGCTCGTAGCGGTAGGGATCGGCGCCGGCGTTCACCGCCATGCCCGCGCAGTAGAAGTCCGCGAAGTCGTAGAGCTGGTGCCAAGGGAGGGCGTCTCCCATGCGCGAGACGTCCCGCGCGGCGCCGATCGCAAGCAGTCCCAGTGCGAGCAGTACGAGCGTGCGCGGGACCTTCATGCGCGCTCGTAGCGGCAAAGCGCGCGAAACTCCTTCACAAGTGCCCGCATTTCGCGCATCCGGGACGAGCTTTCGAAAGACGTTCGCGTCGTATTGCGCTTTCGCGCCGGCTGGTATATAAGGGGTAGCATCGGACGCCGCTTCGGCGCCGTCCGCGGGTGTAAAAGAAGCTGAGGTTGGGTGTGGATCTTCGCTTCCGTGCAACGTCTTGCAAACGGACGCAGACGGCGTCGGCGTGCGCCCTTGGCGAGCGCGATCGCGTCTTCGTAAACAACTGGCATCTCTGCCGGCGTGCCGTGCGGCGCTTCGTACGCCGCGGCGTGGACCCGGCCGACTTGGAGCAGATCGCCGCGATCGGCCTGATCAAAGCGGTGGACCGCTACGATCGCGCCGCGGGCGCCCCCTTCGAAGCGTATGCATGGGTTCTCATCGTAGGCGAGCTCATGCACTACGCGCGCGACGCCGAACGTCTGATGCGCGCTCCGCGGGGCGCGCGCGACTTGGAGCGGCGCTGGGCCGCCGGCGAGCAGAAACTCCTCTCGCTGTTCGGGCACGAGCCCTCGGAAGGCGACGTCATCGCGCTCATCGGCGCAACCCCGGCGCAAGCGCGCGAGGTGCGGGCGTACCGCGCGAGCGGCCGCGTGCTCTCCTTCGAGGCGCTCGGTGCGGCCGGCTGCCGCGTGCCGCCGTACTTCATCGAGGACGTGCTGGACCGGCTCACGATCGAGCGACTACTCGACGGCCTCTCCGCTCTGGAACGGCAGATCGTGCGCTCCATCAGCCTGGATGGCGTCACGGCCGCCGAGTTGGCGGCGCGGCTGGGGCTTTCGCGCCGGCACGTCAGCCGTCTGCACCGCTGCGCCATCGAACGATTGAAGAGCCGCCACAGGCGCTTCGCGCAGTAGGGCTCCTGCGCGGCGCCGAAGGACGAGCGCCGAATGTTCCGCTATCTGACCGCCGGCGAGTCGCACGGTCCCGCGCTCGTCGGGATCCTCGACGGCATCCCGGCGCATCTGGCGCTCGACGTGGAAGAGATAGACGAAACGCTGGCGCGGCGGCAGGGCGGGTACGGTCGCGGTGCGCGCATGAAGATCGAACGCGACCGCGTAGAGTTCCTGGCAGGCATTCGCGGGGGAGAGACGCTGGGCTCGCCGATAGCCGCGATCGTTCGCAACCGCGACTACGAAACGCCGGCCGTGCGCGCGCTGATGGATCCGCTGACCGGGAGCGGGGAACCGCTGACGAACCCGAGGCCGGGTCATGCGGACTATGCCGGTGCGCTGAAGTATCGCCAACGCGATCTTCGCAACGTGCTCGAACGCGCGAGCGCCCGCGAAACGGCGATGCGCGTCTGCCTCGGTGCGATCTGCGCCCAGCTCCTGAGCGCGCTCGGCGTGACGACGCGCAGCGCGGTTACGCGCATCGGCGCCATCCAGGCGAGCGGGCTGACGCAGTGGGATCAGGCCGCGGTCGAAAGCAGCGACGTGCGCTGCCCCGATGCGGAGGCGGCCACCCGGATGATCGCGGCGATAGATGCTGCGAAGGCGGCCGGCGACACCCTCGGCGGCGAGTACGTCGTTCGCGTTGAGGGCATGCCGGCCGGGATCGGCAGCAATCGCCAGCCGGCGCAGCGTCTCGACGGTATCTTGGCCGGCGCGCTTATGGGAATGCAGACCGCGCGGGCGGTCGAGATCGGCCTGGGTGCAAGCGTTGCGGCGACGCCGGGATCGGCCGCGCACGACGTCTTCGAGTTGGACGGAGAGCGCGTCCGCCGTGCGAGCAACCGCGCCGGCGGCATCGAGGGCGGCATGAGCAACGGCGAGCCGATCGTCGTGCGGGTTGCGGTCAAGCCGATTCCGACGCTGGCCAAGGCGCTGCCCTCGGTGAACCTGCACGCGCATACCGGCGCTGCGGCCACGATCGTCCGCAGCGACGTCTGCGTCGTTCCCGCGGCGGCGATCGTCGGCGAGGCGATGGTACGCTTGGCGCTTACCGGCCCGTTGCTGGAGAAGTACGGCGGCGACTCGCTCGCCGAGACGCTCGACAACCTGCAGCGAAGCCGCGATGCGGCGGCACGCCTCTTCGCGCGGGAATGAAGCGGTACGTCGCACTCGTCGGCTTCATGGCGAGCGGCAAATCGACGATCGGCCGCGCCCTCGCGCGAAGGCTCGGCTGCGCCTTCAGCGATACGGACGAGCTGGTGGTGCGCGCGCGCGGCGTTCCGATCTCGCACATCTTCGAGCGCGAGGGCGAGGCGGCGTTTCGCACGCACGAGCGCCGGGCGGTGCGCGAGGCCTTTTCCGGGAACGGCGGCATCGTGGCCCTAGGCGGCGGCGCTCTCTGCATCGAGGAAAATCGCAAACTGCTCGCGGAACGCGCGTACGGAGTGTTCGTCAAGATGTCGCCGCAGCGCATCCAAACGCGCCTGCGGCGCAGCCGCGAGGTGCGTCCGCTCTTGGGTGCGGACCCGGCGCTCGAAACGATCGCGCAGCTGTACGAACGCCGCCTGCCGCAGTACGCGGCGATGGACTGTATCCTGGAAGCCGACGGCATGAGTTGCGCGAAGGCCGTCGAGGAGATCGTCGCATGGCTGGGCGGGCGGCAGATCGCGATCGGCCCGCGATGAGCCTGTGGACGGGCGAGGAGAGCACCTCGCGTAACGACGATCTCGGATATCCGATCTACGTGGGCGACGGTTTACGGGCCGAGCTTTCGGCCTTCGCACGCGATCGCGGCAAGCCCGCGCTCCTGCTCTGCGACGGGCGGCAACCGGTGCGCGAACTCGCGCGCAAGGCGGCCGGCGCGCTCGGCAAGCCCAAACTCCTGGGCGTGCCGTTGGGAGAGTCGCGCAAACGGCTCGCGACGATCGAGCGCGTGCTCGACGCCATGGCTGCCGCGGGGGTGGAGCGTTCTTCGTGCGTGGTCGGCGTGGGCGGCGGCGTCGCCAGCGACGCGTTCGGCTTTGCCTGCGCGACGTACATGCGCGGCGTCTCGTACGCGCACGTCGCGACGTCGCTCGTCGCGATGGTGGATGCCGCGATCGGCGGCAAGACGGGCGTGAACCTGCGCGGCGGCAAGAACTTGGCCGGGGTCTTCCGCGATCCGGCCGCGGTGTTCTGCGACGTCTCGGCGCTGCGAACGCTTCCGCAGCGCAGTCTGCGCGAGGGCGTCGCCGAGATCGTAAAAGCGGCGATCATCGAGGGGGGAGAGTTTTTCGAGACGCTCGAGGCGCTCGGCGCGCATCCGATGCGTCGCTGGCCCTGGCCGGCCGTGGTCGCAGCCGCGGTCAAGGTCAAGACGATGACCGTTGCGGACGACCGGCTCGAGGCGGGGCGGCGCGAGACCCTCAACTTGGGCCACACGTTCGCGCATGCGATCGAGCGCGCGTCCGAGTACGCGATCGCGCACGGCGCGGCGGTCTCGCTCGGCTTGCGTGCGGCGGGCTTGCTCGCGCAGCAGCGCGGGACCTTCGACGAGCGCGAGCATTTGCGCGTTCTGGCGCTGCTGGCGCTGTTGGGGTTACCGCTCCAGACGACCCTCGATCCCGACGCGATTCTAGCATCCATGCAGGCCGACAAGAAACGGCGCGACGGACGCCTGCGCTTCGTGCTTCCGCGCGCGATAGGCGACGTCGAGTACGGCGTCGAGTGCGATACGCGCAGCGTCCTCGCAGCGTTGCGGCGCCTGCAGCGTCCCCCGGCGAGGCTACGTGCGCGTCGTTGACGTGCTCGCAGCGATTCGTTCACCTCGCTTCGACCTTCCGCTTACCTACGATGCCCGCGATCTCGAACTGACGGTCGGCGACGTCGTTCGGGTGGCGCTGGGCAGCCGCGACGTCGTCGCCTTCGTCGTCTCGCCCGTGCGCGAGCAAGCCGAAGGGACCCGCGCCCTCAAGCCGGTCGCCGAGCGCCTGGACGTGCCGCGCGCCTTCGACGAGGTCGGGCTGCACCTGGCGGCCTTCGTCGCCGAGTACTACGTTTGCACGCTCGGCGAAGCGCTCGGCGCCGTCGTACTGGCCGATGCCGTGCCCCGCGTGCGGGATACGTTCGCGCGTTCCGGGGAGCGGCCCGCGCCTTCACGCTACCCTTCCGTGCCGGAGCGGCTGCTGCGCGTCATCTGGGAAGACCTGCCCGACGGCTTCGCACTGGAACGCCTGCTGCGTCATCCCGAGGCACGCCGCAGCGCCGATCGGGGCGCGCTGCTGCGGCACGCCGGCGCGCTCGTTCGGGGCGGTTCGCTCGTCCGCCGGCGCGAGGTTGTGGATCCGCGCACGAGCGAGTTTCGCGTTCGCGTGCTCGAGCCGGCAGATCGCAGCATCGCTGGGCCGAAGGCGGCCGCGCTCGTCGCATTCGTGCGGGAGCACCCCGGCGTTCCGCGTTCGGAGGCGCTGCTGGCCGGCTTCGGCAACGGCGTAATTGCGCGCGCCGTGCGCGAAGGCGCTCTAGTCGAGCGGCTCGTGCGTCCGTCCGCCGCAGGCGACGACGAGCCGCGCGCGGCCGCCATTCCCCCGCCGACCGGCGAGCAGCGTGCGGCGATGGACTGGATCGCGGGGGCGCTCGACGCGCGTCGCTTCGCAACGGCCCTGCTGTACGGCGTGACAGGCAGCGGAAAGACGTACGTCTACGTGGAGTCCATCCGGCGCGTCTTGTCGCGCGGAGGGCGCGCGATCGTTCTCGTTCCGGAGATCTCGCTTACGCCGCAAGCGGCGCAGCGCTTCGAAGGGGCCTTCGGGCGGCGCGTCGCGGTGCTCCACTCGGCCCTCTCGGATCGCGAACGCTACGATGCGTGGCAAGCCTGCGCTCGCGGGGAGATTGACGTGGTCGTCGGCGCTCGAAGCGCGGTCTTCGCGCCGCTGCCGCGCGTCGAACTCCTGGTCGTGGACGAGGCGCACGATCAGTCGTACAAGCAGGACACCGTTCCGCGCTACAACGCGGTCGCGGTCGCGCACGAGCGCATGCGCCGCGAGAACGGCGTGCTCGTGCTGGGGAGCGCGACGCCGTCGCTGGAGAGTTACGCGGCGGCGAAGGCCGGACGCATCGCGCTGCTGGAGCTGCGCGCGCGGGCGAGCGGCCAAGCGATGCCGGACGTACGCATCGTGGATCTACGCAAGGAGTTCGAGAGCGGAAATCGCGGCATCTTTTCGAGCCTCTTGGTGCAGGCGCTGGGCGAGCGGCTGCGCCTGGGAGAGAAGAGCCTGCTCTTCGTCAATCGGCGCGGCAGCGCCGGGTCGCTGGTCTGCCGCACCTGCGGAGAGTCTCCGCAATGCCCGCGCTGCAGCGTCGCCCTGGCCGTGCACCGCGGCGAAGGGCTGCTCCGCTGCCACTACTGCGACTATCAGACCGCACTGCCGGTTCGCTGTCCGGCCTGCGGCATGGAGACGATCCGCGAGTTGGGCGTGGGCACCGAGAGCGTGGCGCGCGAGGTGCAGCGGCTCTTCCCCGACGCGCGCGTGCTGCGCATGGACTCCGATACGACCACGCGCGTGGGCGACCACGCGCGAATCCTCTCGGCGTTCGAAGCGTGCGGCGACGTGCTCGTCGGCACGCAGATGGTCGCTAAGGGCCTCGATTACGATGCGGTGACGTTAGCGGGGGTCGTTGCCGCGGATATCGGTCTGCACGTCCCCGATTTTCGCGGGGCGGAGCGCACGTTCGCCCTGGTCGCGCAGGTCTGCGGGCGCAGCGGACGGGCGCGCAGCGGCGAGGCGATCGTGCAGACGTACCAGCCGGAGCACCCGGCGATTGCGTACGCCGCGCAGCACGACTACGCAGGTTTCGCAGAGCGCGAACTGGCGGATCGCAGGGAGCTCGGCTTTCCGCCGGCGCGCAGGCTCGTCTACGCCGGCGTGCTCGGGCGAGAGCGGGAACGCACGCTCGAGACGGCCGAGCGGTACGCGCAGCTGCTGCGAGGGGCGCAGGTCGCGGAGGTGTTGGGGCCCGCCCCCTATCCGGTCGCCCGCGTCAACGAGGAGTGGCGGTATCGCATCGCGTTGCTCACCGGCAAGCCCGCCGCTCTGCGCGCGGCGATACGGGAGCGCGTGCTGCCGCTTGCGCGGGCGGATCGCAGCACCCGGCTTGCCGTCAACGTGGACCCGTAGGGGGCGATTACTTCTTGCGAGCGCTCTTGGATCGGGCGGTCTTCACCGGGGCGGCGGCGGCGCGGCGCACGGCTTTGGCCAGGCGCGATTTCTTGCGGGCGGCCTTGTTGGCGTGGATGATCCCCTTGCCGGCGGCCGTGTCGAGCGCACTCTCGACGTTGCGTGCATCACCGGATTCACCGGAAGCGACCGCACGCTTGTAGAGCGTCTTCAGACGGCTCTTTGCGCCCTTGTTGCGCGCTTCGCGCTTCTCGGACTGCAGGACCCACTTCTCGGCGGCCTTGATATTGGGCAAGATGCTTCCTCTCGGGCGCGGGCTGGTAAGACGGCGTGTATCATAGCAGGGCCCGCCCGCCAGTGTCCAGCAGAATTCTGCGATAGCCCTCGTACCGGCTCTGCGCTATCCCGCCGTCGGCCACTCCGGCCAGGACGGCGCAATCGGGCTCCTGCGAGTGGCTGCAGTCGGAGAAGCGGCAGCGGCGAGCCGGCTCGCGCATCTCGGGGAAGGCGTCGATCAGGCGGTCGCGAGCCACGTCCCCCAGGCCGAACTCGGCGACGCCGGGACTATCTATGAGGAAGCCGCCGTCGAGGCGGTAGAGCCGGGCGGTCGAGGTCGTTTGGCGCCCGATGCCGCGGCGCGAGAGCTCGCCGACTGCCCCCTCGCCGCCGAGCGCCCGAAAAATACTGCTCTTGCCGACGCCCGAGTTTCCGGCGAGCATCGCGTGCCGCCCGCGAATAATCGCCCGGAGCGCGTCGAGGTTCTCGCCCGTTTTCGGGTTGAGCGCGACGGCCGGATACCCCAGCGAGCGGTACAGGGCGAGCAGGTCGTCGCGCGCGCCGGCGCCGGCGAGATCGGGCTTGGTAAGAACGACCGCGGCGGCGATGCCTTCGATCTCCGCGAATGCGAGCAGCTGATCGAGCGTGAGCAAGCGCGGCGGCGGGTCGGCGAGCGCGGTGACCGTGACGAGCAGGTCCACGTTCGCCGCCATTATTTTCTCCCGCCCGGCGAGGCTGCGGCGCCGAAGCGTATTGGTCCGCGGCTCGATGCGTTCCACGACGACCTGTTCGTCTTCAAGCAAGCGAACCTGCGCGACGTCGCCGGGCACGGGCATAAAGCGCTTTCCGGTCATGCGCCGCAGCTGCGCGATGCGGGGTTCGTTCTCGCCTTCGATGGATATCCAGGCCGAGTTTTTGCCGGTAGAGACGACCAGCGCGCGATATATGTCCCCTATTCGCAAGATTGCGCTGCGCAGACGGCTAACGATGCAACGAACGTGATATATCGTACCTTGTGCGTCGAGGGAATCGTAGACGACGCGCGGCGCGCGACGACGGAAGATCTGGCGCGCAGCCGAGGCGGCACCGCGGTTTGGCGTTCGAGTCGGGCGGCCGGACGGTCGTACGCGCTGCTCGCGTTGCCGCGGGAGCAAGACGCGGCCCAGATCGGCGCGGCCGGCGGTGCAACGCTGTACGAAACGCCCGTCATTGCGTTGGCAGTTTACCCTGCCGTGCCGGAAGCCTTGCCGGGGCTCCTGGATGCGCTGCGGGGCGCCGGCGCCCCGACCGGCGTGCTCTCTTGCCGTGCCTTCGACCAGGGAGTCATCGTCGAGTGGGATCCGACGCGTACGGGAGCCGAGGTCGTGCTCGGCATCGTTGACCTCGAGCTGCGCCGCTGGGGAGGCGGCCGTCGGGCGGAACTGCTCTCGCCCTTGCCGCCGGAGGTAACGCTCGAGATCGCCGCGCGGGGCTTAGGGGCGCCGGAGATCGGGCCGGAGCGGATCCTCGAAATGCTCTTGGCCGCGGCGGCAGAGGGCCCGGGCTGCGATGCTTAGCGGCCTGACTGCGTATGTCGGCATTGCCGACGTCGTGGACGTCCTGGCGACCAGCGTTCTCATCTACTACGTGCTGCTGCTCATCCGCGGGACGCGCGCGGTGCAGATCCTCATCGGCATCCTCGTTCTCGTCGGGCTCCTCGGCGTCGCGACGTTCTTCCGGCTCTACCTCTTGGGGACGATCCTGCGGCTGATCGTCGTCGGCGCCGCCGTTACGATTCCGATCGTATTTCAGCCGGAACTGCGCCGCGCGCTCGAACAGATCGGCCGCGGCGGTCTCTTCCGTCTGCAAAGCACCGACGGCGAGCCGGGCCGCGAACGGGCGGAAGATCGTGCGATCTTGACGCTGGCGAGCACCGCCTCGCTGCTTTCGCGCATTCGGCGAGGTGCGCTCGTCGTCATCGAGCAGCAGAGCGGCCTGAAGGAGTACTGCGAGAGCGGCACGATGCTCCACGCCGACATCTCGCAAGAACTGCTGCTGGCTATCTTCGAGCCGGCCTCGCCGCTGCACGACGGCGCGGTGATCGTCCGCGAAGGACGCATCGAGGCCGCGGCCTGCTTTCTGCCGCTGGCGGAGCAGTCGTTGACGAAAGCGCGCTTGGGAACGCGCCATCGCGCGGCGCTCGGACTCTCCGAGCAGACCGATGCGGTCGTGATCGTCGTCTCCGAGCAAAGCGGCGCCATCACCATCGCTCGCGGAGGAAAGCTCTCGCGTCCGGTGGACGACGAACAGCGGTTGGTGAAGATGCTTCTGGCGGTTACGCGGCCGCCGCGCCGAGAGCGCGGTCGTTCGACCGATCTCATCTCGACGATTCGCGCGCGGCTGCGGTCGAGAACCGGCGTCGCCGAGACGCCTCTCCCGCGAGCGTGACGTAGGTGCAGGCGATCCGCCAAAACCTCGGGCTCAAACTGCTGGCGCTCGCTCTGGCGATCGTCGGCTGGGCGTACTTTCGCTTTGCCGGCAATCCGGTCGTAGCGGCCGCGCAGTTCGATCAGCAGTTGGCCGTTCCGATCTCGGCGGTGAATCTGCCGGTTGGGTACGTTGCCCGTTTCGCCGACCACGAGGCCGTCTTGACGGTGGAGGCCAAGCGCAGCGGACCGGCCATCAAGCCGGAAGAGATCAAAGCGGTGATCGATCTGACCAACAAAGGAACCGGCGTCTATAACGTCCCGATCGAACTGGTCGCGCCGGACGTCGTCGTCCAGAGTCTGAGTCCCGCATCGGAGACGCTCACGATCGAGAAGATCGAGGAGCGATCCATTCCGATCGCCCTCCACTACACGGGCACGCAGCCGGCCGGCATCGTCGTCAGCAACGCATCCATCGTGCCGGAATCGGCAACCGTACGCGGCGCCACGTCGCTCCTGGGGCAGGTCGTCGCGGTGCGCGCGGACGTGGCGCTGCCGAACGCGCCGAAACAGGTGGACGTAATGCTCCGCCCGATCGCCGTAGACGCTTCGGGAGCGGAGGTAGCCGGGCTCACGGTCGCGCCGAACCTCGTGCGCGTGCGCCTGGCGGCCATCGCCGGAAGCGCCACCGCGAAGTGAGCCCGCTCTTCGGCACCGACGGCGTGCGCGGCGTCGCCAACCTCGATCTCACGCCGGAGCTCGCGTTTCGGATCGGCCGTGCTACGGCGAGCCTGCTCCCGGAGAGCGAGCGCCGCAATCCGGTGCTGCTCGGGCGCGATACGCGCCTCTCGGGCAGCATGCTGGAGGCGGCGATCGTCGCCGGCGTCACGTCGGTCGGGCAGGACGTCACCTCGCTGGGCATCGTGCCGACGCCGGCCGTCGCCTGCGTCACGCGCCGCATCGGCGCTGCCGCCGGGCTGGTCATCAGCGCCTCGCACAATCCGATCGGCGACAACGGCATCAAGATCTTTGGCCCGGACGGCTTCAAAGTCTCCGACGAGTTCGAACGAGCGGTCGAAGAGCTCGTGCAGTCTGCGGACCTGCCGCGTCCGACGGGCACCGGCGTCGGGATCGCGCGCGTCGCGCAGAATCTCGCGCGCCGGTACTACGAAGAACTCTACGAGAATCGCCCGGACCTGACCGGCACGAGCGTCGTCGTTGACGGTGCCAACGGTGCGGCCTACTCGATCGCGCCGTACGCGCTGCGCAGACTCGGCGCGGACGTGACCGAGATCCACTGCGAGAACGACGGGGCCGCGATCAACGTTAGGTGCGGTGCGACCGATCTTCGCGACCTCCAAGCGGCGCTTCGCGAGCGCGTCGCCGCCGGAGCCCGACGAACCGTCGGCGTCGCGTTCGACGGCGATGCCGATCGGGTGCTGTTCGTGGACGAGACCGGCGCGGTCGTCACCGGCGATCACGTCCTTTTTGCGATCGGCTGCGACATGCACTCGCGCGGGGAGCTGCCGCACGAAACGATCGTTGCCACGGTTATGAGCAACATCGGGTTGGAGCGCGCCTTGCGCGAGCGCGGCATATCTCTGCTGCGCACGAGCGTGGGCGATCGTAACGTTCTGACGTGCATGCGCGAAGGCGGGTACGCGCTGGGGGGAGAGCAGTCGGGACACGTCGTTGACTTCCGGCACAACACGACCGGCGACGGACCGATGACGGCCGTGACGCTGCTCGGCATTCTCGCGCGCCTTGGCACCGGATTGCACGAGCTCGTGCGCGAGGTCGTCTACGCGCCGCAGATTCTGGTGAACGTGCGCACGCCGCACGCGGGGGTTCTCGCGACCGAGGCCGTGCGCGAGGGGATTGCCGCCGCGCAGGCCGCGCTGGGCGCGGAGGGCCGGCTTCTGATCCGCCCTTCCGGCACCGAGCCGCTGATCCGGGTCATGGCCGAGGGGGACGACCCGGGCCTGATCGAGGCCCTGGCAGCCCGGGTTGCGGCCCTAATCGAGCAGGAGGCCGGGCGCTTTGCGTTAATCGAGCCCTAATCGGAACCTAAGGAGCGGAGCCCGGCAGGGCGCATCCCGGCTATGCCGAAAGCGCCACGGGTCACGCACCAGATCACTGAGTCGGGACAGCAGAGTCCCGAGCGGGGGATATCCCGGTAGGGGTGAGTGGGCCGGTCGGCCCTAGGGCGAATCTTTCCCGCCCGAACCCGTCAACTAACCCCGCAAGTGTCGCGAAAGAGGAGCGGTTTCTTGCGTTTTGCGTTAGCTGTTGGGGCATTTGCCCTTTGGATTGCCGGTTCGGCCGTTGCGGCCCCGGCGCACTCGACCATCCCGGCCCCCGCGCTCACCTATGCCGGCGCGGCCCCCACCGTGGGGATTCAGGCGCTTAGTCCCGACGTCCAAGCGTGGACCTCGCGACTGGTGATTACGACCCCGGCCCATCACCACGCGGGGATCAACCGCTTCACCGGCGGCATCCTGGCCAGAACCTCCCGCATGGCTCAAGCCCTGACCCGCAGCGCTCTGCGCTTCCTCGGCGTCCCGTACGTCTTCGGCGGAACGAGTACGTCGGGCTTCGACTGTTCGGGCTTCGTCCAGCACGTGTTCGCCATGCTCGGAGTGGGCCTGCCTCGGACGGCCGATGCGCAGTACGATTTCGGGCGGCCGGCCGTCGGCGGACCTCGGCCGGGCGACCTCGTCTTTTTCGACACGTATGGCGGCGTCTCGCACGTCGGGATCTACCTGGGCGCCGGCGAGTTCGTCCACGCCAGCTCCAGCCACGGCGTGATGGTCAGCCATCTTTCGGAGTCGTACTGGGCTTCGCGTTACGTCGGCGCCCGCCGTCTGATCGCGACCCGCTAACCCTTCGCCCGACCCACCCGTGACAGGGGCCGTGCCGCTTCGGCCCTAATCTCGCTTGCCGTTTGGAGTTTCGCTAGCGCGAACGCTGCGGGCCAGCGATGGGGTGTAGCCAAGCGGTAAGGCAGCGGACTTTGACTCCGCCATGCGTTGGTTCGAATCCAGCCACCCCAGGATTGCCCGGTCTATGCGTTCCTTCAGGTGGAATCGCGTAGGTGGCATCGCGCAACGCATGAATCTGCCGGCGGGTGAGCATGCTCCGGCGGAAAGGCGAGACTCGATCCGTAAGCATGGCGGCATGGCCCGTACGACGCGTACGCTGCATATTACCAACGGCGACGGCGCGCTCTACCTGCTGAAGAAGGCCGGTATCCTCGGTACGCTTATAGCGTGGCGCGACGCTCTCTACGACGGGCCCGTTCCCGCTGGGCTTTCGCTCGAAGAGACGAGCCGGATCCGCGTCCAGCATCACGCGGCCGCTGGCGCAGGCAGCCCGATCCGGCTCATCAACGATTACGCTCGGCGCGACGCCCACGTGCGGCAAGCGCGCGAGTTCGGCGAGGTCGTGCTCTGGTTCGAGCACGATCTCTACGATCAACTGCAGATGCTGCAGATCCTCACTACCCTCGAAGAGATGGAGCTGGAACCGGGCCGGATCTCCGTCGTGCAGAGCGATCAGTACTTGGCGAGCATGACGGTTGACGAGATCTTGCCGCTCATGCCGCGCCGGCGTACGGCTACGGCGGCAATCTTCCGTTCTGCTCGACGCTCCTGGGAACGATTCACGTCGTCCTCGCCGGCGGATTTGTACGCAGCGGCGGGAGAAGACGCGATCGGCCTGCCGTTCCTCAAAGCGGCGATGCGGCGCCTGTGCGAGGAGTATCCGGGGCTGCACGACGGTCTCTCGCGCTCCGCCCGTCAGGCGCTGCAAGCCGTCGCGCAGGGTCCGGCGACGACGCAAGAGTTGTTCTTTCGCGCGCAGGCTCGCGAAGAGGCCGCGTTCATGAGTGATGGCGTCTTCGCGCGGCTCCTCGCGGACTTGAGCGCCCCCGAAGGGGCGCTGGTGGAAGAGGCCGGTGACTCGCTCGTGATGACGGCGCTCGGGCGGCGCCTGGTCGCCGGCGACGGCGACTGGCTGGCGCTTCGGCCGATCGACCGCTGGATCGGCGGCGTCCACCTGCAGCCCGGCTCGGTGGTGCGCTGGGACGACGAGTCGGCGCGCTTTAGCTAGCGGGCGCCGGATATCCAGGCCAACCGAGCCGGAGGCGCGAACGGCAGAGCACGATTATGGCGCACGACGAACTCGGCATACAACTCAAGACCGAACACGGCGGCGGGACTCTCGTCTTCCGCCTGCGCGGCAGTCTCGACATCGAGACGGCACCCACGGTACGCGCCGCGCTGAGCGAGGCAGACTCGCGAGCGATGTTCACGATCGTGGACTTGAAAGAACTCGAGTTTCTCGATTCGACCGGCCTGGGCGTGCTCATCGGCGCGCACCGGCGGACGGCCGAACACGGCGGGTCGTTCCGGCTCGTAGTGAGCGACGGCCCGATCCTGCGCCTGCTCTCGATCACGGGGCTCTGCGCGGTTTTTGCCGTCTATCACAGCGAAGAGGACGCGCGCGCCGATCGCGGACGGGTCAGTCCGGTTCTGTAGCTTCCCCGCCGTAGGCTTCGTCGAGCAGTTCGACGACGTGGCGCACGCGCGCGTGCGATCCGGCTTCACGCAGCCCGGCACTAAGATTGACGTCGCATCCCGGATTCGCCGTCGCTACGATTGAGGCGCCGGTCTCCTCGATAGCGCGAAGTTTGCGCCGGCGCAGCCGCTCTGCCATCTCGGGCTCGGTGAGGTTGTAGGTCCCCGCGCTTCCGCAGCAGAGCGCGCTCTCGTTCATTTCGACCAGGCGCAGCCCGGGAATGCGGGCGAGCAGACGGCGCGGCGCGCGGCTCACGCGCTGAGCGTGAACGAGATGGCAGGGTTCCTGATACGTCGCGACCGCATCCACGCGATGCGTCGGTTCGGGCAGATCGCCGGCGTCGAGCACCTCCGTAACGTCCCGCACGCGCGAGGCGAAGCGCTGCGCGCGCGCGGCCCAGTCCGGATCGTCGCCGAGCAAGGCGGCGTACTCTTTGAGCGTGCTGCCGCATCCGGCCGCGTTGACCACGCAGACGTCCGCGCCGCTCGCTTCGAAGGCGGCGACGTTCCGCTTCGCGAGGTCGCGCGCGATCTCGGGGTCGCCCGCGTGCAGCGCGAGGGCGCCGCAGCAGCCTTGGCCCTGGGGTGCGACGACGGAGAGCCGCGCCCGCACGAGCATACGTACCGTCGCGCGATGCACGTCGCCGAACGCAACCGGCATGATGCAGCCGACGTGCAAGGCGGCGAGGCCGCGCGCGTCCTCCGCGTCGCGCCGGCGGCGCGGCGGCGAAAAATACGCACCGCGGGGACGCGGCGCGAGCGCCGCCTCGCGCTGCAAGCCGAAGAGACCGGCGAGCGAGATGAGGTGCGTGAACTGCGCGAAGCGCAGGAGGGCGCCCGCGACGCGCATGAGCGCGGGACGTTCGAGCAGTGCATAGGCACATGCACGCGCGGCGCTCGAAGCGCCGGGATTCTCCGCCGCCTGCGCGCGGCGGATCTGCGCGCGCGCGTTCTCGAGGAGGCGCCCGTACGGGACGCCCGATGGGCAGGCGGCTTCGCACGCGCGACAATCCAGGCATTGCGACATTTGTTGGACGAAGCCGGGGCTCAGGAGATCGAGGCGCGATTCTCCCACGGCTTTGACGAGGCTGATCCGTCCGCGAGGTCCGGAGGTCTCGGTGAGGGTTTCGAGGTAGGTCGGGCACGACGGCAGGCAGAGGCCGCACCGAATGCAGGCGTCGTAGGCTGACGCGCTGGGCTGGTCCGATCCGCTAAATCCCCGCACGACGGGATCGATCATCTCGGAGGCTGCTTTCGCCTTGCATGACCGGTGACTCTCTCGCCGAAAAGAATGTGTTCATAGAATACGCAGTACGCACGATGGAGGATGAGTGAAGAGGCGAATCAAGGTGGCGGTTACCGGCGCGGCGGGCCAAATCGGCTATGCCTTGCTGTTCCGCGTCGCGTCGGGTCAGATGTTCGGCCCCGATACGGAGGTCGAGCTCCAGCTGCTCGAACTGGAGCAGGCGCTGGGCGCCCTGGCCGGCGTCGCCATGGAACTGGAAGATTGCGCCTTTCCCCTGCTCAAGGCCGTGCGCTGCACCTCCGACGTGAACGAGGCCATGCGAGACGTCAACTGGGCGGTGCTGGTCGGAGCGGTGCCGCGCAAGGCCGATATGCAGCGCTCGGATCTGCTCCGCGTGAACGGTCAGATCTTTACCGCGCAAGGGCGCGCGATCAACGATAACGCGGCGGACGACGTGCGCGTCTTCGTGGTGGGCAATCCGTGCAACACGAACTGCCTGATCGCGATGAACAACGCGCCGCGCGTACCGCAGGACCGGTTCTTCGCGATGACGATGCTCGACGAGCTGCGCGCCCGCGCGCAACTCGCCAAACGCGCCGGCGCGGACGTGACCGACGTCGCCCGGATGATCATCTGGGGCAACCACTCGGCGACGCAGTATCCGGATTTCGAGCACGCGACCATCGGCGGCAAGCCTGCGGCACAGGTCCTTGGCGATCCGCGCTGGCTCGAAGAGACGTTCGTGGGGGCGGTGCAAAACCGCGGCACGGAAGTGATCAAGACGCGCGGCGCTTCGTCGGCGGCTTCGGCTGCGAACGCGGCGATCGCCGGCGTGTACAATTTGACGCACGACACGCCGCCCGGCGAATACTACTCGGTGGGACGCTGCTCGACCGGCGAGTACGGCGTGGATCCCGGACTCATCTTTTCATTCCCGTCCCGCACCGAGAACGGCGTCTCGCGGATCGTCGAAGGGATCGAGCACGGCGAGTTCGGCCGCGTCATGTTCGCGCGGACGCTCGAGGAGCTTCGGCAGGAGCGCGACGCGGTCAAAGAGCTCGCGCTGATCCCGGCGTAATCGTTTTCGTGAGCGCGCCGCGCGGAGATTCGAGCGAGATCGAGCCGGTCCACGTGAACGTGGCATCGGCGGCCGGCGGCTATACGGTCGGGAACTCCTCGTTCTTCCGCTACATTCTGCGCTTGGCCGAGATGGGGCTTCCGCTCTCGCTAGCCGATCAGGAGGCGGTGGAAATTCTCGCGGCGGTGCCGCACGCGCTGGGGCCCGAGGAGGTAGCCTTCGTCTCCGGGCGCGGCTGGCGCGTCGTCCCGGCGCAAGGTGAGCTCGACTGGCCGGTGCTCGAAGCGACGCCCGAGCGCCTGCGCAGTGCGCTCGAGCGCGCCCGCGGCATCCTTTGGGTCAACGCGGCGCGATTCCAGGTGACGGCAGGGCAAATCGCCGCGATCGAAGAGGAGCTCGACGCCGTCTACGGCGTGATCATGCGCGCCCAAGCCGCCGGCGTCGCCGTAAACGTTTCGTACGTCATCTAGCGGGCGCCGCGTGAGCGAGCTGTTCGCGCTGCCCCTGCGCGGCGCCGGCGGGGAGCCGATATCCTTCGCGCGCACGGTCTACTCTCACGGCTGCGCGCGCTTGGCCCCCGCGACGATCGCGACGCCGCCCCTTACGTACCGGCGCGCCCTGCGTCTGGGCGGTAGGGTCGTGGAGGTCACGCTGCGCGCCGATCGCGGCAGGCTCGTGGGAAGTACCGCATCGAGCCTGCGCCGCGGCGAATGCGAGAAGATCGAGCGCGCCGTCGCGCGGATGTTCCGCCTGCAAGATGACCTCAGCGCGTTTTACGCCCGCATCGTTTCCGACGAAACGCTCGCGTGGGCGGCTTCGGGCGCCGGCCGGATTCTGGCCGCTCCGACGGTATTCGAGGACGTGATCAAGACGATCTGCACGACCAACTGTGCGTGGTCGGCGACGATCCGCATGACGAACGCGCTCTGCGAACTCGGCGGCGGCGCCTTTCCCGAGCCGGCCGCGCTTGCCGCCGCGCCGGAGCGCTGGTTCGCCGAATCGGCGAGGATGGGATACCGCGGTCCGTACGTGCAGGCGATCGCGCGCGATACGGCGGCCGGGCGCCTCGATCCGGAGAGGCTGCTGCCGGGGGCGGGCCTGCGCGACGACGAGGTCGAGGAAGCACTGCTCGCCCTTCCGGGTATCGGTCCGTACGGCGCCGCGCACGTCATGATGCTCCTCGGCCGGCACCGGCGTCTGGTGCTCGATTCTTGGACCCGGCCGACGTACCGGCGGCTCCGCGGCATGAAGAGCGCCGCCGACTCGACGATCCGGCGGGCGTTCGCGCGCTACGGCGAGTACGCCGGCCTCGCATTTTGGCTCTACCTTACGCGCGATTGGGTGGCCGAGTAAGAGGGCAAGCGCTTTCTCTTGGCGATAACCTTCGCTTAAGATTTGCCGGACGTGCTCGTAAGATTAGGAGATTCGTCTGATGCGTTGGCCGACGTCGCTACCAGCAGCAGTCTTGATCGCCGCCATGCTTCCCTGGCAGGCGGTGGCCGGCACGACGGGCGGCATTACCGGACGCGTAACGGACGCGCAGTCGCACGCGCCGATCGGCGGCGTGCTCGTGAGCGCGGTGTCGCCATCGCAAAGCGCGACCTCTACGACCGACGCGAGCGGCTCGTTCCGATTCCTCACGCTCGTCCCGGATACGTACACGCTCTCGTTCAGCAAGAGCGGCTACGACCCAGTCACGCAGCCGGGCACGACCGTCGTCGCCGACCAGGTGCAGAGCGAGGCGGTCGCGATGAATCAGACCCTGCGCACGATCGCGCACGTCTCCGCACAATCTGCGGGCAGCCTGCTCAAAGCCGGAGCGACCAGCGACGTGTACTCGATCAATGCGGCCGGCCAGAAGGCGGCGCAAGGATTGAGCGGTCCGGGGAGCCTGAACAACGCGTACGGCGCGCTCGCGTCGGTCCCCGGCGTCTCGCTGGACCAAGGCGAACAGGGCTGGTGGCAGACCGTGCACGTTCGCGGCGGCGATATAGACCAAGTCGGCTACGAGATGGACGGCATTCCGGTCAATCGCGCGTACGATAACGCACCGCAGACGATGCTCTCGAGCCTGGGGAGCCAGGAAGTGCAGGTCTACACCGGCGGCGTACCGGCCAGCTCGGACGCGCAAGGCATCTCCGGTTACGTCAATCAGGTCGTCAAGACCGGAACGTATCCCGGCTACGCCGACGCGAACCTGGGCGTCGGATATCCGGCCTTCTATCACCAAGCCTCGGTCGAAGTGGGCGGCTCCACGCCGGACCGGCTGTTCAGCTACTACGTCGGGCTGGGAGGCAGCAACCAGAACTTCCGGTTCGTGGACAACAACAACGGCTCGGGGATCCCGGACTCGTTTTTCTATCCGACCAGCGCGGTGCCGGGGAACACCTGCGGTATCTCGACCTGCACCAGCACGAAGTACTCGAACGGGTTCGTCTATACGGGCGCTCCGTCGCCGGTGCTCTTCACGAGCGGCCTGGGCTTCGCGCTCTCCAATCAGATCCTTAGGGACAATATCATCAACCTGCACTTCGGCATCCCGCACCACGGGAACGGCCTGCGCGACGACGTTCAAGCGCTGTACGTGACCAGCTACAACCTGAACTACTACTTCAGTTCGGTGAACGACTTCGGGGCGAACACGGTGCAGGCGCTCTACGGACCGCTAACCTGGGACGATACGTATCAGTACGGCGGCAAACCGATGCAGCCGTTCGAGCAGTCGCAGGTGAGCAAGTACTTCTATCCTTCGAGTCCGCCGCACGCCTTCCAGGGTTTGCTGCCCACGGATATCCGCGACCCGAACCAGAACGGCGTTGCGGTCGAGAAGCTGCAGTACCAGCACCAGTTCGATCCGCAGTCCTACCTGCGCGTCTACGGGTACGCGATGTATTCCAACTGGGACATCAACGGCTACAACTCGGACGCGCAGCCCTATTACGGCTGGGAACTGCCGTACTTTCTACCGGACCATACGTACGGCTTCAATCTGAGTTACACCAATCAGCTCAGCGCGCAGAACCTGCTCGGCGTCACCGGCGCCTACACGTACTCGAGCCTGCAGCGCTACGACGTCTCGTATTTCTCGTCGGATTGGAACATCACGAACTACGTCGGCACGAACGGCAAGTGCTACGACCCTTCGAGCGGCGAGCAGATCGGCTGCTACGACCAGTCGCCGGGCACGATCGGCGACCCGTCGCCGCCGCCGACCTACAACTGCTCCTCCAATCCGAAGCTCCCCGCCTGTCAGGCCGGCGTGAACCCGCGCTGGCTCGTGACCGATACGTCGTTCAAGGGCAACCTCAACCAGGTGAACACCGCGTTCAGCGGCTATTCGATCAACGATCAATGGCGTCCGGACGATCGCCTGAACGTCAACGTCGGCCTGCGTCTAGAAGACTTCGACTACATGCTCGGAGATACGAGCCCGAACGACCCGGCGCGGCAGTTCTGGTTCAACGCCTACAACGCCGAGTATTGCTTCGCCCCCGGGGTGAACAACAGCAAGCCGATAGATCGCACGAACAACGGCGTGGGACCCTGTCCGGTCGTGAACGGCGTCCAGACGGTTCCGCTCGGCCAGTCTGCGTATGGGCCGCTGGTGAACACGAGCGGCGGCGGGTATACGACGGCGCGCTTCCAGCCGCGCCTGGGGGCCACGTACACGCTCGACCCCAATAGCATCCTGCGCGCCTCGTTCGGCGTCTACGCGCGTCCGCCGAACTCGTCGTGGACCCAATACAACACGATCAATCAAAATCTGCCGGCATTTCTCGGCACCCACTTCTACGGCTACGGGTTCAACACGCCCGACCACGTCATCCGGCCGGATACCTCGTACAACTACGATCTCTCCTGGGAGCACCACCTCAAAGGGACGGACTGGAGCTTCAAGGTGAGCCCGTTCTTCCGCGCGACGCGGGATCAACTGCAGAACTTCTACATAGACCCGCAAGGCGGGCTGGAATCGGGCCTGAACGTCGGCAACCAGCAAAGCAGCGGCGTGGAACTGGCCGTGCAGAAGGGCGACTTCTCGCGCGAAGGGCTGAGCGGGCAGCTCGCGTTCACCTACACGCACAGCCAGATCAAGTACCAGAACTTCAGCGGGACCTCGCAGAACGTCATAGACCAGCTGAACTCGTACATCCAGCAGTACGACGGCTTCATCAGGGGGCACGGCGGCTTCCCGTGCTATAAATACGAGTCGAACGGCTCGGCCGGCGCCGGCACGAACAACTGCAAGCAGAAGGGCGTCGTAACGAATCCATACTACGACCAGCCGTACCAGAACGTCTTCGCCGACGGTGCCTGGTACACGACCTACGACGTGATCCCCGGCCCGGTGGCGGCCGCCAACGGCTACGCGGTGCCCTACGTCGTGGCGATGATCCTCAACTACCGGCACAAGCGCTTTGCCGTAACGAACTCGTGGAACTTTACCTCCGGCGCCTCGTACGGCGCGCCCACCTCGTGGCCCGGCTATCTGCCCTCGTCGTGCTATAAGGCGCCCACGTCGTGGCGCGCCGCGCACGGCAATGCGGCCGATCCCGCCTCCTGCGACAACCTCGGCGGCCTTCCGCTCTTCCTGCCCGACCCGTACACGAACGGCTTCGACAACCTCGGTGCGTTCAAAGAGCCTTGGCAGCTGCAAATGGGTATCTCGCTGACGTACGACGTGAGCCCGCGCGTGACGGCCAACGTGAACTTCACGAACGTGCTCGATATCTGCGGCCAGCGCGGATACGCGTGGGATAATCCGTCGGTCTGCGTCTACGGATCGCTTCCGACGAACTTTCTCTACCCGTCCGGCAACTTCTATCCGAACTCGATCTCCTCGCGGCCGCCGCCGCAGCTCCGGTACCCGTACTCGTTCTGGTTCAACGGCAACAACACGGGCTTTCTCGGCGTGACCGAGCCGCTGCAGATCACGGGTACGGTTACCGTCCGGCTGTAACGAGCCAGAGCACGCAGACGGCCAGCGTCGCAGGGACGAGCACCGCGCCGATCCGCGCGTACTCCAACGGGTTCATGCGCAGACCGTACCGCCGCAGGATCGCCAGCCACAGGATCGTCGCGAGGGATCCGCTTGCGAGCAGGTTCGGGCCGACGTCCACGCCGACAATCAGCGCGTAGGCGAGCCGCTGTGAAGACGCGTGCGCGACCAGATACGAGGCTGCGACCGCGATGGGAAGGTTGTTGAAGACGTTCGAGAGTGCGGCGGCTCCGGCCGCGGCGGCGCTCTGCGCCGCGAACGTTCCGTGCGCCGCTGCCGCGTCGAGAGCGCGCGATAGCAGCGTCCCCAGGCCCGCGCGCGTAACCGCGTCCATGAGGACGAAGAGCGCCGCGAGCAGTCCGAAGATTCCCCAGGAGAATGCGCCGGCGGCCTCTTTGGGATCGGTGCGCGAGGCGAGCAGTGCGACCGCCGCCCCGGCCACCGCCACCGGGCCGAGCGGCCAGCCCGCAAACAGCGCCGCAACGTAGGCCAGACCCGCGCAGAGGAGCGCGGCGATCGTACGCAGGCATCGCCGCCCGGGCGGTGCGGCCGGCGCGAACTCGCAGCGTGCGCGCAGTTCGCGGCGGAAGAAGAAGAGCAGAAGCGCCAGATTGAGCGCGAGGGCGAGGATCTGCGCAACGCCCAACTGCCGCAGGTACTCTGCGGGATCGGGGTGCGGCAGGATGAGGACGTTCGCCGGATTCGAGAAGGGCAGCCCGAAGGAGGCGGCGTTCGCGACGAAGATGCCGGCGAACAGGTACGGTCGCGGATCGCCTCCGGCCCGGGCGCCGATGCTGCGGTAGACGATCGGCGCGAAGCCGATAGCGGCTGCGTCGTTGGAGAGCAGCAGCGTCACGAGCGCTCCGGCGCCGAACAGCAGCACGAAGAGCCGGCGCGACGAACCGCGCGCGTGCTGCAGGAGCACGTCGGCAATCCATTGGTAGACGCCGCCGCATTGCGCCGCCGCAGATAGACCCATCAGCCCCGCGATGAAGAGCAGCACGTTCCACTGACGCCCGATCGCGTCGAGCGCGGCATGCGCGGACTCGTAGCCGAGAAGCGTGAGAGCGAGCGCCGCACATGCCGGCGCGGCCCAGTACGGAACGCGCCGCATCGGAAAACCGACCGAGACGGCGGCCAGGGCTGCGACGACGTAGACCGGTGCGGCGCTCAGCGTTCCGGCATGCGATCGCGAGGATGCGCTTCGTCGTAGGCGCGGCGTTTGTGACCCATTGCCAACTGCAGGTAGATGCCGGTCGTCGCGAGACTCTCGTGCCCGAGCAGTTCGCGCACCGTCTCCAGGTCAACGCCGTTCTCGACCAAGTGCGTTGCGAAGGAGTGACGCAGCGTGTGCGGGCTGGCGTGTTTGGAGACGCCGCTCATCCGGTAGATATCGTTAAATATCCGCCACACGTGCTTGGGCGTGAGGCCCGTGCCGCCGCGTCCCAGGAACAGCGATGGATCGGCGCTGCGGGGACGCAGGCGCAGGTATGCCTCAATTGCGGCGGCAGCGGTCCGGTTAATCACCACGGTACGCTCCTTGTTCCCCTTTCCGATGACGGTAATCGTCCGTTCCGCCAGATCCAGGTTCCGCAGCTTGATGCCGGCAAGCTCCGCGCGGCGCAGCCCGCTGGCGTAGAACAGTTCCATGATCGCGTTGTCGCGGGCCCAGCGCTCCGGGGTCTTGCCCGCCGGGCTCGTCCGGAGGAGCTTCGCCACCTCGTCCACTTTCAGCGGCGCCGGCTTGCGCTTGGCCACCGAGGGCCCCGGGATCGCCGAGGCCGGGTCGTCGGCGCGGACGCCGGTCACCTTCATAAACCGGTAGAGCGCCCGGATGGACGAAAGCTTGCGGCAGACGGTGCGGCTGTCGTAGTGCCGCTCGTCGAACAGGCTGACGATGTAGCGCCGCACCTGCGACGGCTCCACGGTCTTGAGCGACGGATCGGCCAGCGAGGCCGGCTCGGCATCGCGGGCACGAGCCAGAAAGGCGCAAAACTCGCGCAGGTCACGGGCGTAGGCCGAGACGGTCAAAGGGCTGCGTTTGCGCTCCGTTAGGAGGTAGCCGGTCAGGTCGGCGATCAGCCCTTCGTCTTCTGAATGCGACATAATAACAGTTTTATCGCATTGGAGCGGAAAAGGGAAGGGGGCCTGCGGAGCGAGCTCGGCGGGGCGCTCTTCTTGGGCTAGCGGGCAAGAGGAGTCGTCGAACGCGCACGTCGCAGTACGCGCGCATGCGTTGGATGGCGTGGATCGGGTTATGCGCGCTCTTGGCCGGGTGCGCGCGGGCGGGCGGCGCTCCGGCCTTGCCGGGAGCTCCGTTCGGATCGCCGGCGGACGGCTTGCCGGATCTGAGCGGCTACAAGCAGATCTACGCATTCCAGAACGGCACCGATGGAGCGAACCCGTACGCAGGCCTCACCGCGCTCGCCGGCACGCTGTACGGCACGACGCTGGCCGGAGGCAGCCCGTCGGGCTGGGGCACGGTCTACAAGATACAGCCGTCGGGTTCCGAGAGCGTCATATACCAGTTCGCAGCCGGCAATGACGGCGCTCACCCCTACGGCGGACTCACGGCGGTTGGGACGACGCTCTACGGCACCACCTACCAGGGCGGGACCAAGGGCTCGGGTACGGTCTTCAGCATCTCGACCTCCGGCAAGGAGAGAGTCGTTTACAGTTTTCAGGGCGGCTCGGACGGCCAGTATCCCTACTGCCGTCTCGTCGCGTACAAGGGCGCGCTCTACGGGACGACCTACCAAGGCGGCATCTACCCCGGCTGGGGCGTTGTATTCAAGGTGGATCCGGCTACCGGCAAAGAGAGCGTCCTGTACAAGTTCAAGGCAGGGAACGACGGTGCACACCCGATCGCCGGTTTGCTCGTCGCCAACGGCCTGCTCTACGGCACCACGTATCAAGGCGGGACGAAGGGCGCGGGGACGGTCTTCAGCATCACGACCGCCGGTGCGGAGAAGGTCGTGTATAATTTCCAAGGCGGGCGCGACGGGCAGTATCCGCTCGCGCGTTTGGCGCTCGCGAGGGGCGTGCTCTACGGCACGACCTACCAGGGCGGCGTCTATCCCGGTTGGGGCGTCGTCTTCGGCGTGACGCCCGGCGGCAAAGAGACGGTGCTCTATCGTTTCCGCGCCAACAGCGACGGCGCACATCCGCAGTACGCGGGCCTGGTCGCGTACAACGGCGGCCTCTACGGCACGACGTACCAAGGTGGAAAATACGGAGCCGGGACGGTTTTCAAAGTAGCCTTGGGCGGCGCCGAGTCGGTCCTTTACAGTTTCAAAGGGAACTCGGACGGACTCTATCCGTACGCCGGTCTCGTGCTGGAGGGGGGCTCACTCTACGGAACGACGACCCAGGGCGGCACGGGCGTAGGTACGATCTTCAAGATCTCGCCTTAGCGGGCTCCCTACGAGGGGCAGGTCACGAGCCACGCCGTCAGCTGCAGCTTCTTCAGCAGCGCCGTTTCGGCGTAGCGCTTCGTATCCGGGCATGCTTTGTCCGTGAAGCGCCGCGTCGAGAGTCCGTACTCGACGTCCACGACCAGCCGGTTCGCCTGCGTGTACACGTCGAACTGCTTGCACCAGCCCTGTGCGTAGCATTGCTCGACCACGGCGAAGTCGAAGACCTTTACGAGATCTTTGACCTGTCCGTTGTCGCCTTTCTGATTAGCGGTCAAGCCGCGGGCGTGCGCTGCGTCGGCGACCCAGGTGTCGTACGCGAGCTGCTGCGCGTACGTGATCGGAAAGCCGGTCTTGTTCTGGTAGCCGTCGAGATTGTCGGGATCCACGCCGTCGAACCCCTTCTTCTTGCAGAGGTCCAGACGCTTGCCCATGATCGGCTCCAGAATCGAGGTCTGCCGCACGTCGAGCCACCGTTCGCCCTTCCAATGGCCGTCGCGATCTCCGAGCACGCTCTTGGGGAACTTGCCGGCATCGGGTCGCCAGTTCTCCCACGTACCGACGTCAACGTAGCACATCACGCGGCGTCCCATTGCGTGGAGTTTGGAAACCACCGAGGCCGGCGTATCGAACATGTCGAGATCGTAGACGTCCGCGTTCACGCGTAGATCGAGCTTGCCGCCGTACTGGATCTGGTACGTCTCTCCGGCCGAGGGTATCCAGCGCGTCGTGGCGGCGGGCGCGGCGCCGCCGGCATACGGCAGCGACGGCGTGGCCGAACGCGCGCACCCGGCAACCAGTGCCGCGAGCAGGAGGAGCGTGCGGACCTTCATCGTCATCGGTTCACAGTATACTCGCTCGCGAGCGCCGGAAAAAGAGTGCGGCCAGCGAAGAGCGCCCAGCGTGAAGCGCTGGTTTCTTCTTCTCCCCCTGCTCGCGGCGTGCTCTGCGCCCGCCCCCTACGCGACGACCGTGGGCATCCTCAAACCCGGCGCGGCGATGACCGTGCTCGTGGACGGAACGACGCTGGGCGCCTATCCCCCCTCCAGCGGACAGCCGCGCGACCTCTTCACGATTGCGGCCACGGCCCGTTCGAAGGCCTCGCCTCCACCGCCGCCGCACCAGCGCGCGGCCATGGGCAACCTCACGGTCACCGCGCCGCCCGGGCTGGATTCGCTGCTGCTGCGCGTTCCCGACGGCGTAGACTTGACCGTGCACTCGCTCTCCGGCGACGTCAGCGTCGCCGACATCACCGGCAACGTGCGGATCGTCGCGCTGCACGGCAACGTGACGGTCGTGATCCCCGGCTACGCGCAAGCGGCCGTCGGCGAGGGGAGCATTACCGCGACGATGGGCTCGCAGAGTTGGCCCGGGACGCTGCGCTTTTCGACCGCGCACGGCAACGTGACGATCCGCCTGGGCGCGAACGTAGCCTTTCGCGTGCACGCGCACACCGGCGCCGGCGCGATCTTCAACGACTTTGGGCTTAGCGGGCAGGCGCGCGGCGGCGCGCAGAGCCTGAGCGGGGCGGTCAACGGCGGCGGCACGCGCGCCATTGACGTGGAGGTGACGGCGGGAGACGTCCGGCTACTGCACCTGCAGCCGCAGTCGTGAGCGAGCCAGGAGCGCTTCTCGCGCCTTAATCAGGCGCAGCATCGCGTCGTTGTACGGCGTCGGCGTACTCGTACGACGTCCGAACGCGACGACTGCGCCGTTGATGTGGTCGATCTCGCTCGGGTGCCCCGACTCGAGATCGTACGCCATAGAACTCTTCGCGTCTGCCCCGAGCGCGATCACGTCGGAAACGTACTGCCACGGGTTCACGAACGGCAGGCTGATCTTTAGCGCTGCAGCCACCTCGGCGGTTTCGTCGGCGAGCGCTTCGGCAATTCGCGCGGCGTTCGGGTCGGTGAGGATCTCCCCGGCGTTGCAGTCGAGCAGGGCCGAGAGCGCGTTCACGGATGCGTTCGCGACGAGCTTCCCCCAGAGATGCGGGCGGATATCGTAAACGGCCGAGGCGCGCAGGCCGCTGCGCACGAGCAGATCCGCGACGCCGCGGGAAGTGGTGGGTGAGGCCGTCGCCGACCCGACGATCGTGTTGCCTTCCTCGGAACTGCGAACGTGCCCGGCTGCGATCGTATGCGACGACTCGGTCGTAATGCCCAGGACGACCGGCACCGCGCCACCGAGGGCGGTCTTGATCGCTTCCTCGTTACCGACGCCGTTCTGCAGCGAGACGACCGGCGCGGCGGGGTCGAGCTCTCCGGCGAAGGCCCGCAGGGCGCGCAGCGTGTCAACCGCCTTTACGAAGAGAAAGAGCAGCTGCGAACCGTACAGGTCTTTAGCGCCGTGTGCGACCGCCACGTTGCGAGGCGGGCGGTCGTTGACCCGCAGCCCGTCGCGTTCCACGACCTGCGCGACGGCGGGGTTGTCGTCGAGCATCGTGACGTCGCCGCAGGCGGCCAAATGGTAGCCGAAGAGGGTTCCCATCGCACCCGCTCCGACGATTCCTATGCGTGGCCGGCCGGCATCCATCGAATCGCGCCGCTAGAACTGGTACTGCAGCCCGAAGGTGTTACGCCGCGAGGCGTGCAGCATGTCTCGCTGTCCGAAGAAAATTTCGGCGCCCGGCATGATGCGCACGTTGCCGTAGAGGTCCACGAGCGGATACGTGAGATCGTAGATGCGCGTCTCCAATCCGAAGCCGTGCAGCGGCGCGTACTGCCCGAGGACGCCGATCTGCGAGTAGAGCACCCCGCCTCCAAGGTGGAAGGCGCCGGAGTTCTTCTGCAGCAGGGCGTTCCAGGTGGTGTTCACCCCGATCGCATTGGCGCCGACGACCAGGCTCGTGTTGCCGTGCGGCAGGACGACCACGTTGATGTCGCCGAGCGGACCCTGGCTGCTCGTCAGGACGGGATTGAGCCCGGCATTGTGCTGCGGCGAGAGGCCGCTCAGGCGCAGCTGCACGCCGACGAGCTGATGCATGACGTCGGCGAGCTTACTCTGGATGCGCGCGTTCGTTACGCCGTGGTTCGGGCTCGCGGCAGGGACGGGTACGCCCGCCGGATACGGCGATCCGCTCGGCACCATCAGCGGAGCCGGTGTCGCGCCGGCATCCACCCCGTAGACGCTGCTCGTCCCGCCGAGCTGGCCCAGCAGCGAGTTCGTCTTCTGCATGACGGCGTCGAGGTTTGCGATCGTATTGCGCATCTGCGCTTGCGTCTGCGGATCGCCGGTGATCGTGCGAAGGTCTTTCGTGAGCGCCGCGAGCGTCGCGGTCGTCTCGGCGATGCTCTGGGTCGTCTGCAGGACGTTCTCCTTCAGCCGCGGGTCGGTAGCCAGGTCCTGAAGCGCGCTCACCGATTTGTTGAGGGCGACCGCCGTGTTTTGGAACTGATCGAGCAGCACGCCGACCTTCTGCGAGTCGGCGGTGGCCGCGGTGTTGAGCGTCGTCGAGAGCTGGACGACGTTGTCGCTGGCCGACGTCAGGCTGCCTTGCAGCGCCGAGGTCATCGTGACGAGTTGCGCGGATATCTGCTGGAGCGAGCCTTTCGTGGTAAGGGTGAGGTCGTTGGCGTTATCGAGCGTGCGCTGGAGCGTGTCCAGCAGCCTGGGCGTCTTCTGCTCCACCTGCGCCATAACCGTATCGAAGCGCTTGAGCTCGCCCTGCCCTTGCTGTAACAGGTCTGCGATCGTCGCGGTGTTGCTGCCTTGGGGCTGCTCGGCGATCGGCAGCACCTCGCGCGGCAGCAGCGGGACCGGGGGCTTGAGCCGCGGCGGAACGATGATGACGGACGGGCTGCCCGTCAGCGGGGCCTGGATCAGGAAACGCGAAGCCGCCGGCACGTCAACGTCGCGATTGAGCGCCAGGATGACGTCCACCGTGTTGTCGGGCTGCAGTTCGATAGACTCGACCGAACCGATGTCTATGCCGCTGAAGTAGACCTGCGCCCCCGGGGTTACGCCGGCGGCCGACTGGAAGTGCACGCCGATGCGATAGCCGGTATGGCGCGTCCCGAAATCGGTGATGACGTAGAAAATCCCGAAGAGCAGGAGGATCGCGACGATCGCGAAGGCGCCGACCTGTGCCTGCTTGGTCATACGCGCTCCCTATTTGTGCCCGGGGCGTAAAGTGCCTCGCGGGCAGGCGTTCCCCCGCGCGTCATATCGGAATCGGCCCGACCTCGGAGCCTTGCAGGAACTGCTGAACGATCGGGTTGGGCGAGTTGCGGATCCGCTCGGCCGTGTCGTACGCGATGATGGCGCCCTCGAAGAGCATGGCGACGTAGTCCGCCATCGCAAAGATGGACTGCAGGTCGTGCGAGATCACGACCGCGCTGCCCCCGAGCTTCTCGCGCAGCCGCAGGATCGTGTCCGTGATGAGGTTCGTGACGATCGGGTCCAGGCCGGTGGTCGGTTCGTCGTAGAGCACCAGCTCTGGCCGCGTGACGATCGCCCGTGCGAAACCGGCTCGCTTGAGCATGCCGCCCGATAGCTCGCTCGGCAGGCTGTCGTAGTTGTTCGCCAGCCCCACGCTGTCGAGCGCCTCCATCGCGGTCCGGCGTACCTCCGCCTCCTTCATGCGCGTATGCTCGCGCAGCGGCAGCGCCACGTTCTCCCCGACCGTGAGGCTGTCCAAGAGAGCCGAGAACTGAAACGAGAGGCTGATGCGCTGCCGCACCTTGTTCAGGCGCTCTTCGGTCATGTGGCAGACGTCCTCGCCGTGGACGTACACGTGCCCTTCGCTGGGAAGCAGCAGGCCGTCAATCAGGCGAAGGATCGTGGATTTTCCCGCGCCCGAGAGGCCGACGATGCAGGTGATCGCGCCCGCTACCACGTCCAGGCTGCAGATTCTTCAGGACGACGCGCTCCCCGAACGCGAGCGTCGCGTTCTCGATGCGCGCGATGACCTTCGAGTCGTTCGATTCGCGAGCGTTCATCGGGACCCGAACAGGAAGAACGTCAGCAAGAAGTTCGCGATAAAAATGAGGATGATCGCGACGACGACCGCCCCGGTCGTGGACTTGCCGACGCCTGCGGCGCCGCCGCGCGTCTGCAGGCCTTGGTACGCGCCGACCATCGCGATGATGACGGCAAAGACCACCGACTTCAACAGGCCCTTGAGCACGTCGCTGAAGTCTATGGACTGCCGCACCGACGAGACGTACGCGTCGTGCGAGATGTGTGCGTACGTCTGCGCGATCCATCCGCCGCCCAGAATGGAGACGACGTCGGCGAAGATCGTGAGCAGGGGAAGCATGAGCAGGAGCGCGACCAGCCGTGGGACCACCAGAAAACGGGCGGGCTCCAGGCCCATCGAGCGCAGCGCCTCGATCTGTTCGGTCACGACCATCGAGCCGAGCTCCGCCGCGATCGCCGACCCGACCCGCCCGGCGACGACGACGCCGGTGAGCATCGGCCCCAACTCGCGCACGGATGCGTACGCGACCGCGCCGCCGACGAGGTTGCCGACGCCGTAGGCGACCGCCTGTTGTGCGGATTCCAGCGAGATGACCATGCCGGTGAAGAGCGAGGTGAGCATCACGATTACGGCCGACTGCACGCCGAGCAGCGCGGCCTGCGAGATCGTCTCGGCGGTCCGGATGCGCAGGCGCACCATGAAACCAAGCGACTCCGCGGAAAGCAGCGTCACGCCGCCCGCGTACTCGAAGAGTTCGTTCGTCGCGCGCCCGACGCGCTCGAGGACCTTCACCCCAGGCCGGCGTTCAAGGCGGCGAGTTCGTCGAGGACGCTGCGAGTAGCCTCGATGCGCTTGACGGCGACGCCGCGCTCGGCGGTGAGATTGAACTGCACTTGGTTGGCGGTCTCCAGGCGGCGGTCAACCTCGCGCAGGCGCGCCCGCGCTTCACGATCGAAACCCTCGAAGTAACGGCGCACGGCATGCAGGTAGCGTTCGCGCGACGCGGCGTCGAGATCGCCGGCGCGCAGCTTGGCCTCGGCTTCGCGCTGCTCGCGTACCATCGCGCGATCGGTGATGTGAAAGGCGCCGACGCGGGCGACGAGGGCCGCAAAGGCCTCCTCAGGGTGCATGCGGGGATGCGGGGGCTTCCAATGCGGCGTTCTGCAGGGCGAAGAGGCGCCGAATGCCGCTCTCGGCCAGCGCCAGCAGCCGGTCCAGATCCTGGCGATCGAACGGCGCGGCCTCGGCCGTCCCCTGCAGTTCGACGAAGCGCCCGGCGTCCGTCATAAAGACGTTCATATCCACGTGCGCCTGGCTATCCTCATCGTAGGCTAAATCCAGCAAGGCCTGTCCGCCGACGATGCCGACGCTGGTCGCGGCGACCATTGCGTCGAGCGGCCAGCGCGAGCGGTCGGCCGGGTCGAAGCGCGTGCGCAGCGCGAGCGCCAGCGCGACGCAGGCGCCGGTCACCGCGGCCGTGCGGGTGCCCCCGTCGGCCTGCAGCACGTCGCAGTCTATCCAGACGGTGCGCTCTCCAAGTTTTGCCGTATCGGTCACCGCGCGCAGCGCGCGGCCGATGATGCGCTGAATCTCGTGCGTGCGGCCGCCCAGCCGTCCGCGCGCCGCCTCGCGCTGCGTGCGCTCGTGCGTCGCGCGCGGCAGCATCGCGTACTCGGCGGTGACCCAGCCCAGGCCCCGCCCCTTCATCCACGCAGGGACCCGTTCTTCGATGGACGCGGCGCACAGCACGCGGGTATTTCCGACGCCGACGAGTACGCTTCCCTCGGCGTACTTCAAGAAACCAGGCTCGATCGTCACCGGCCGCAAGTCCCCGGCCGCGCGGCCGTCGCTGCGCGCGCTCACTCGACCGTGACCGTCTTGGCGAGGTTGCGGGGCTGGTCTACGTCCTTCCCTTCGATGTCCGCGACGTGGTAAGCGAGCAGTTGGAGCGGGATGACGTTCACGATCGGGGAGAGCATCTCGTCCACTTTCGGAACCCAGAAGACGTGGTCGGCGATCGCGCGAGCCTCTTCGTCGCCGTAGTTGGCGACGAGGACGACCGGCGCTTCGCGGGCTTTGGATTCCATAAGGTTCGAGAGCATCTTCTCGCGCACGCGGTCGTGCGTGACGATGCCCACAACAGGTACGCTCGAATCGAGCAGCGCGATCGGGCCGTGCTTCATCTCGCCCGCCGGGTACCCCTCGGCGTGAATGTACGAGATCTCCTTGAGCTTGAGCGCGCCCTCGAGCGCGGTCGGGAAGTTCACGTACCGGCCGATGAAGAGCACGCTCTGCGCTTTGCGCAGCGCCCGCGCGACCTTGCGAATCTCGTCGGAGGTGTTGAGGACGACGTCTATGGCCGCCGGCAGCAGGCGCGTGCCTTCGGCGATCTCGTCGAGCCGCTTCGGGTCGGCGGTGCCGCGCAGCCGGGCCAGGTAGAGTGCGAAGAGGGTCATCGCGGTGACCTGCGAGACGTACGTCTTGGTGGCCGCGACGCCGATCTCGGGACCCCCGCGCGTGTAGAGCGTCCCCTCGGCCAAACGCGAGAGATGCGAGCCCAGGACGTTGCATATCCCGAGCACGTCGCAGCCCGATTCCTTCGCGATGCGCACCGCCTCGATCGTGTCTGCGGTCTCGCCCGATTGCGACATCGCGATCACGAGCGTCGCCGGGTCTATGACCGGATCGCCATAGCGGAACTCGCTGGCCAGTTCCATCTCGACGGGCAGACGCACGAGCGAGCGCAGCAGGTACATGCCGACCATGCCGGCGTGATAGGCGGTGCCGCAGCCGGTGATGGCGATCTTGTTGAGCGTGCGCAGACGGTCGGGGGTGATGCCGCCGATCTCCTCGGCCAGGTGAACGCCGCCGATCTCGTCCACGCGGCCGGCCAAGGTCTCCTTGATGACGGACGGCTGCTCGAAGATCTCCTTGAGCATGAAGTGCTTGTAGCCGCTCTTCTCGGCCGAGCCGGCATCCCAGGTGATCGAGACGGGCTGGCGTTCGATGGGCGTGCCGTCGTAGTCGGTCAGGCGGAACCCGTCGCGGCCGACGACCGCCATCTCGCCTTCCTGGAGAATCACCTCGCGGCGCGTGTAAGGCAGGATGGCCGGCGTATCCGATGCGACGTACATCTCGCCCTCGCCGATCCCGATGACGAGCGGGCTGGCTCCGTTGCGCGCGAAGACGAGGTGCTCGGGGTCGTCGCTCGAGATCACGCCCAGCGCGTATGCACCGCGAACCTCGCGCAGGCTTTTGCGCACCGCCGCCGCGAGGTCGCCGTCGTAATGGACCTCGATGAGATGCGCGAGCACTTCGGTGTCGGTTTCGCTCGTGAAGGTATGCCCCAGTTCGATGAGCCGTGCGCGCAGCGCCGCGTAGTTTTCGATGATGCCGTTGTGCACCACGGCGATTTTGCCCCGGCAGTCCAGATGCGGGTGTGCGTTGGCGTCGGAGGGACGCCCGTGCGTGGCCCAGCGCGTATGGCCGACGCCGACCACCCCGGAGAGCGCCTCGCCGTTCTGTAGCCGCTCGGCCAGGCGCGAGAGTTTGCCTTCGGCCTTGGATCCGGCCAGCGCTCCGGCGTCGTCTATGACGGCGATGCCGGCGCTGTCGTACCCCCTATACTCGAGGCGCCGGAGCGCGTCGAGTATGATGGGAACGCTGTCGCGCTTGCCGATGTATCCGACGATCCCGCACATCGCCTGGTTATTTGATCCCTTCGCGCGTCCGCTTGTACTCGATCTTCCCTTCGGCTATTTCGTCGAGGGCGATCGAGACGGGCTTGTTCGGGTTGATCGTGTCGTGGTCTACCAGCGGCTCGCTTGCGAAGTATTCGCGCCGCTCGGACGCGGGCAGTTGCGCGATGCGGATCCAGTTGTTCAGCTGGCGCGCGCGTTTGGTAACGATGTTGACCAGGCTGAACTTGGAGTCTGCGTGCGTGAGCAGGGCATCCAAGTCGCCGAAGACTGATTTACTCATAGGTGGTTTTTCGTAGATTCCTTTCCGTTCCGTGCGTTATGACGATTCGACGCGAGCGATCGAGTCGTCGGAATACCGATGGATCCGAAAGCGCTCCGCTTGCAGGATTGCCTCCAGGTCTCGCACCGCCTCCTGCGGGCGGTTCTGTTCGTTTACGACGATGTAGTCGAAGCGCCGGATGAACGTCAGTTCCTTCTGCGCGATCTCCAGGCGCCGGGCGATCTCTTCGTTCGTCTCGGAGCGCCGGGCCAGCAGCCGCTCGCGCAGGTGCGAGAAGCGGTCCGGCACGAGAAAGATCAGCACGGCGTCGGGATACGCCGCCTTGATGGCGAGCGCACCATTGACCTCCGGCTTCGCGATGACGTCGTAGCCGTCCGTCAGGCATCCCTCGACGTACGCTCGCGGCGTCCCGTAGAGGTTGCCGCCGTACTCGCGCCACTCCAGCAGCAGTCCGGATTCCCGAAGCCGCTCGAACTCTTCCGGAGAAACGAAGAAGTAGTGTTCGCCGTCGCGCTCGTCGGGGCGCGCCGGCCGGGTGGTGACGGAGATCGAGTAGCGCAGGCTCTCCCGGCGCTCCCGTAACGCCTCGACGAGGGTGTCCTTCCCGGCCCCAGACGGCCCCGACACGACGAACAGCAGACCGGGCCCCGTCATCAATGGCTCTGGGTTCACGCTCGCGGGGCGCTTAACCTAGCGAGCGGGCCTTTTGGCCCCGTGCCGGAACGCCGTAGCCCGAGATGCTGACCGACTGGGTCCTGATACGCCGCCTCGCCGCCGAGCTCGTCGCGCGGGTCGGCGGCGCGCGGGTCGAGGACGCCGGCTTGCTCGACGACGGACGCGTCGGCGTGCTCCTGCGCCGCCGCGGAGAACGGTCGGTTCTGGCCGTGGATCTCTTCGCTTCGCCGCCGCTCGTGACGGTCGAAGAGGCCGAGCTGGGCATCGCACGGGAGCCGGGCTTCGTGCGGGCCGTCGAGCGTTCGCTGCGCGGCATGTCGGTGACCGACGTCGAGGCCCGTCCCGGCGATCGCCTGCTCCGGATCGGATTTGCCTCGCGCTCGCGCTTCGGCGTCGGCGAGCGGATCGCGCTCTACGTGGAACTCGTACCCCGCTTCGGCAACCTCGTGCTCGTCAAGGGCGAGACGGTCGTCGCCGCCCTCAAGGAGTTCTCCCCGGCACAGAACCGCTTGCGCGCGGTACAGGCCGGGAGCGCGTACGAGCTCCCGCCGCTGCCGCAGCGCGTGTCGTTACTCGGTGCCGGCGGGCCGGAAGCGGACGCCGGCGAGCCGCTGTACGTCTATCGCCGCGACGGCAGGCTCCTGGCGGCGTATACGGTCCCGCTAGATCGTTACGAGGACGCCGCCTGTTCGCGAGAGAGCAGTCTGCTCGCGATCTTCGCGGAGCTGCGCGCCCAAGAGACGCAGCGTGCGCAGGACGAACGTGCCCGAGTCCGGCGTAAGGCGATCGTCAAACGGCTCGACGAGCGGCGGCGCAAACTGCGCTCGGAACTTGCGAAACTGCTCGTGCGGCGCCGCTTTGCCCGCCGCCGTGACGCGCTGCGCGAGGAGGGGCAGGCGATCTTCGCAAGCTTGCACGAGCGCTCCGAGGGCGAACGCGAAGCGGCGAAGGAGCGCGCGGCCGAACTGTTCGCTCGCTACCGCAAACTCGGGAAGAGCCTTCCGCACTACGACGAACGCGAGACGGCCATTCGTGCGTCCTTCGAGGCGATCGAGACCCTCCGCTGGGAAGCCGAGCGCGCCGGAGCCGCCGAACTCGACGACGTAGACGCAGCGGTGGCGCAGCTCGAGCCCCCGCGCGCGCAGGCCGCGCCGGCCGCGCCCAAACGGCGGCGGCGCGCCGCGCTGGAGTTTCGCGCCCCCTCCGGAGCGAGCATCATCGTAGGCCGTTCGCCTATAGAGAACGCGGATCTGACGTTCCGTATCGCACGGCCGAACGATCTCTGGTTTCACGCCAAGGGCACGCCCGGGGCGCACGTCATCCTGCGGCGCCCCGACCGTGCCGAGGCGCCCGACGAGGATCTGCAGACCGCCGCGGCGCTGGCGGCCTACTACTCGAAGGCGAGGGGCTCGCTAGCCGTTCCGGTGGATTACACGCTGCGCAAGCACGTGCGAAAGCAACGCGCGGCGCCGCCGGGCCTGGTCTGGTACACGCAGGCGAAGACGATTCTAGCCCAGCCCGCGCGGCCGGAGGCGCTTTAGGGCAGACGCGCCTCGCAGGCCTCCCAGTCGAGGTTGGCGAGAAAGGCCTCGACGTACTTGCCTTTCTCGGCGGGCTTGTAGTCCTTCAGGTACGCGTGCTCCCAGAGGTCCATCACGACGATTGGGATGCAGCCCGCGATCGTTCCGTTTTCGTGATCGCCGACCCAATGGTTCGATACCGCGCCCACCGTCGGATCGTAGTAGGCGATGGCCCACCCGACGCCGCGCATCCCCCCGACCGCGGCGAAGTCCTTCTTCCAGTCATCCGGGCTTCCGTAGCTCGCGCCGAGGGCGTCGGCGAGGGCGCCGCCGCGCAGTTCTTTCGGGTCCGAACGGAGGTTGTCGAAGTAGAGTTCGTGCAGGCGCATTCCGTTGAACTCGAAGCCTAGACGGCGGACGAGTTCGGCATAGGAGGGATCGGCGCCGGAGACCGTGCCGGCCTTGCGCATCCCGGCGAGGCGCTCATTGAGGAGATTCGTGTTCTTCACGTAGCCTTCGTAGAGACCGAAATGCAGCTCGAGCGTCGCGTCGGAGATCCCGTGCAGGCCGGAGAGGTTCCACTTTTTGGCGGCGTAGGGGCGTGTGGCGGATGTGAGGTTCATACCGCAAGGCGTTACCCGGCCCGCGGCCGGTCGAAACATGCCCGTACGCCCGCTCGAAGGGGTGCAATGGCCGGAACGCGCACAACCCAGCATCACGCACGACGGCTCTCGAGGAGGTTTGCACGTGAAGAATCCTTTGGACTCGATTTGGGGCACGGTGATCGGCGGTTTCATCTTGACCGCCGTCCTGTACGTTATCGCGCGCGCTCTCGTCGCTCACGGGGCGGGCGCGTAGTATGTGGACCGACCCGCTTTTCCGCTGGTTCCACATCATGGCCGGCATCATGTGGATCGGCCTGCTCTATTTCTTTAACTTCGTCAACGCCGCCGCGGTTAAGGAGGCGACCGCCGCCGGTGAGGCCGGCCCGATCTCCAAGTACGTCCTGCCGCGCGCGCTGCTCTTCTTCCGTTGGGGCGCCGTCGTGACGTGGATCTTCGGTGCGGCCCTGCTCGGCAGCATGCCGACGCCGAGCGGCACCAACGGCTTCCTCGCCGCCTTCGGCCTGCAGGGGGCGATGGCGCCGATCGGCATCGGCGCCTGGCTGGGAACGATCATGCTGCTGAACGTTTGGGGCATCATCTGGCGCAACCAGAAGAAAGTCCTCGGTATCGTTCCGGCAACCGACGACGAGAAGGCCAAAGCCCGCCGCCTCGCCTTCCTGGGCTCGCGTGTGAACACGCTGCTCTCGATACCGATGCTCTTCTTCATGGCGACGGGGCCGCTCACCGTAGGGCAAGCGATCTACCACTAGCACCGCGCCCCTACGAGGGGAGTCAACGCCAGAGGAGCATCGCGTCTCCGAAGGAGTAGAACCGGTAGCGCTCGGCGACGGCCGCTGCGTAGGCGTCGAGCACGCGCCGGCGGCCGGCGAACGCGCCGACGAGCACGAGCAGCGTCGAGCGCGGCAGGTGGAAGTTCGTGATCAAGCCGTTCACGACCGCGAACTCAAAGCCCGGTGTGATGAAGAGATCGGTCTCGTACGCGCCGGCACGGATGCGGCCGTGCGAGCGGAAGTTCCCCTCGAGTGCGCGGACGACCGTCGTGCCTGCCGCCACGATGCGCCGGCCTTCGCGGCGCGCGCGCTCGATCGCATCGGCGGCGCCGGGCTCGATCGTGTACGCTTCGGCGTGCATCGTATGTTCGTCGAGATGCTCGTGCGCGATCGGCCGGAACGTGCCCAGACCGACCTCGAGGCTGAGGCGGATCAGCTCGATCCCGCGGCGCTCGAGCGCTTCCAGCAACGCGGCCGTAAAGTGGAGCGAGGCGGTGGGCGCGGCGACGCTCCCGGGAACGCGCGCGAAGACCGTCTGGTAGCGCTCCTGCGCTTCTTGGGACTCGTTGCGGATGTAGGGCGGCAGCGGCATGCGCCCCGCGCGCTCGAGCAGCTCGGCGAACGGCACGTGCAGATCGAACGCGATTTCGCGCGCGCCGTCGTCGAGCACGCGTACCACCTCGGCGCTGCCGAGACCCTCGAAGGCGATGCGGGAGCCTACGTGCAGGCGGCGCGCGGGGCGCGTCAGCGCGACCCATCGCAGCGCCATCGGATCGTAGCGGAGCGAACCGGCCGGATGGAGCAGCAGAAGTTCGGTCTTGCCGCCGGCGGGCACGCGCTGCCCGAAGAGGCGCGCGGCGATTACGCGCGTCTCGTTCAGGACGAGCGCATCACCCGGCCGCAGGAGCGCGGCGAGATCGCCGAACCGCCGATGTTCGATGCGCTGACCTTCTAAGACGAGCAGACGGCTCTCGTCGCGGCGCGATGCCGGACGCTGGGCAATGAGTTCCTCGGGAAGCTCGTAGTCGTAGGCCGACGCGAGCAGGTCAGCGCTGGTAATGTTCGACGTTCGTCCCGGGGAAGTAGAGGGCGAGGATCTGGTTTGCCGACGCACCCGTCTGCGCCATGCCGCGCGCACCCCACTGGCAGAGCCCCACCCCGTGTCCTAGACCGCCGCCAGAAAAGGCGAACGTGCCTCCCATCTTGCGCAGATCCGTTACGAGCAGGCTGCGCAGCGTGCGCGCGCCGACCGCCAGTCGGAAGGCCGTGCCGCGTACGGTGCTCGTGCCGCGGTCGGCAACGAGTTCGAACGCGCGCGCGCGACCGCTTCCGTCGCGCACCTCGATTCGCAGATCCGTGAGCGAGCCCAGCGGCGCGAGCGCCGTCGTGAAGGCCCGGGCGACCGTGTCGGCCTCGATCTCGGCGCTCCAACGATAGTTCGGCGAGGCCGTGCAGTAGCGGCAGACCACGCCGTCTAGGTACGGAAGCGGCGCACTCCCCCACGCCTCGAACGAAGCCTCGGTGTGGCCGCCGCAGCACGACGAGTACGCAACCTGCGCGAAGTTTCGCGCGAACGTGAGTACCTGCCCGGCGGTCGCGTCCACCGCCGCGCTGCCCGCCGGCGATTCATCCGACATTCCTTGGTAGACTTGCGAGAGCTCGGATGGGACGAGATCGTACTCTTTTCGCGGGTCGCTGCGCGCGAGCACGTACGTGCGGGCGCAGATCGCCTGCGCGCAGAGCGCGGCGACGGGCCACCCCGCCGACATCTCGTGCGGCACGACGCCGTACAGGTACTCCTCCAGCGGGACGACGTTCACGATCCGGCCGTCGTCCAGGCGAGCGAACGTCCCGCGATAGGTTCGTCCGTTGAATGCGAACGTGTCGGCCGTGAGCGTCTGCGCCTCACCGATGCCCAGCAGCACGCGCAGCGCCGGCAGCGCAGACGAGGATGCCGGATCCGCATCGTCCTGCGCGCGCAGCGCGCTCGGTAAGACGAATGGCGCGGCCGCGAGCGCAACGAAGGAGCGGCGGCTGATCCTCACGGCACGCGCGCCTCTAGATGAGGCGCTGCTGCGCTGGCGCCTGCGACGGCAGGGCGACGCCGAGGTGACGGTACGCGAGCGCCGTTGCTCGCCGCCCGCTGGCCGAGCGCGTCACGAACCCTTCCTTGAGCAAGTACGGCTCGACGACGTCTTCGAGCGTCTCGGCATCTTCGGTGAGGGTCGCGGCGATCGCGGCCATGCCCGCCGGGCCGCCGCGGTACTGCTCGACGATCGTCTGCAGAAACGCTCGATCGAGGCGGTCGAGACCGGCGTGGTCCACGCCTTCGCGTTCGAGCGCTTCGTCGGCGACCTGCGCGGTGATGCGGCCGTCGGCGCGCACTTCCGCGAAGTCGCGAACGCGGCGCAGCAGCCGATTGGCCACCCGAGGCGTCCCGCGGCTGCGCGCGGCGATCGTGCGCGCGCCGTCGGCGTCTATCGGCGCACCCAGCACTTCGGCCGAGCGCCGGACGATGCGCTCGAGTTCGGCGATCCCGTAGTAATCGAGATGGTGCACGATTCCGAAGCGCTCGCGCAGCGGCGCGGAGAGCATTCCGGCGCGCGTCGTGGCCCCGACGAGCGTGAAGCGCCGCAGCGGGAGTTTGAGCGTCTTCGCGTACGCTCCTCGATCCACGACGAAGTCTATCTGGAAATCCTCCATCGCGGGATACAGAAACTCTTCGACGACGCGCCCGAGCCGGTGGATCTCGTCCACGAAGAAGACGTCGCCTTCTTCCAACGCGGTCAGGATCCCGACGAGATCCTTCGGCTTTTCGAGCGTCGGGCCGCTCGTCGGGCGAAAGTTCGCACCGAGCTCGCGCGCGATGAGCCCGGCCAGCGTCGTTTTCCCAAGGCCGGGCGGACCGTAGAAGAGCACGTGCTCGAGCGGCTCGCCGCGTCCTTTGGCCGCCGCAATCGAGATGCGCAGGTTCTCGACCACGCGCTCTTGCCCGACGTACTCATCGAACGAGTGCGGACGAAGGCTGGCGCCGTAAACCTCGTCTTCGAGGGTATCTTGCGGGTCGAGGATGCGCTCGGCAAACGCGTGCGTCGCCGCTTCTGCAGGCGCCGCATCGTCGGGCCCCAGCAGGCGTTTGCGCGCTCTCGGCTCGCTCATGCGGTATCCTTCGCCGCTTTGCCGCGGTATATCTCCGCCAGAAGCGTCTCGGCTTCGCACAGCGATGGATTCGCCTCGATCGTTTGCCGGATCATCGCTTCGCCTTCGGCGCGTTTATAGCCCAACTGCAGCAGCACGGCGAGCGCCTCGGCCGCGAAGTCCGGTATTGCGGGAGGCGGCGCGGCCGGCGCGTCCCGGATGAGGAGAAAGCGCGCGACCTTGCCCTGCAGCTTTGCGACGATGTCGCGCGCCTTCTGCTGGCCGATGCCGGGCAGGCGCCGCAGAAACGCGTAGTCGCCGCGGTCGATCGCGCCGGCGATCGCCGACATCGGCTCGGAGAACGCGCGCGCGGCCGAGCGCGGCCCGATGGACGCGACGGTCAAGAGCGCCTCGAAGAACTCGCGTTCGACGGCATTGGTGAAGCCGTAGTAGGTGAAGCGCCCGCTGTTGCCGTCGAGGTTGACGACTGAGTATATCTCGAGGGTAACGCGCGCTCCGCCGTCCGCGGGCAGTTTCTCCGCGATGCACGGGGGTAAGACGATCTCGTAGGCGAGGCCGCCGGCTTCGACGAGCGCCGTCTCGGCCGTCCGCTCGACCAGCGATCCCGATATCCTAGAGAACATGCAGCTGCGAGGTTCCGTGGTCCGCGATGTTGAGGAACGCCAGGGCCAGCGCGAGCGCGTCGGAGACGTCGTGCGGCTTGGGCCGGCTGCGAAGGCCGAGCAGCTGCGCGACCATCGCGCTTACCTGCTCCTTGCGCGCGCTCCCCGAGCCGACGAGCGCGCGTTTCACGCGGGCGTGACCGAGCGTGTGGACGGGTATGCCCGACTGCGCGCTCGCCAGGCACAGGACGCCGCGTGCGTGGCTCATCAGCAGCGCGGTACGCGGATTCGTGTACGTCGTGTACAGTTCTTCGATCACGACGATCGTGGGCTGCGTCTGTGCGATGACCTCGCAGATGCCTTCGTGCAGCTCGCACAGGCGTCGCTCGAGGGTCGCGCGCACGTTCGGAACGACCACGCCCGCCTCGATGAGCACCGGGCGGCCGTTGTGCCGCACGATCGCACCGTACCCGGTCGTGCGCAGGGCGGGGTCTATCCCGAGGATCCGCAGGTGCGGCTGCGCCACTACGGAGGCTGCGGTCCGTTAACGCTGACGCCGACCGAGGAGCCCGGAGCCAGCGCCGTTCCCGCGGGCGGATCGGTTCCGATCACCTTTCCTCCGGCGCCGGCGCTCGTCGTGTACTGCCACTTCGAAACGCTGTAACCGTAGGATTCCAGCATGCGTAGCGCTTCTTCTCGCGTCATGCCCACCGTATCCGGGACTTCCCCGGAGACGGAGAGGACGATCGAGACGTTCGTTCCGGACGGCGCCTGGCCGGCAGCCGGCGTCTGCGAGACGATCGTACCGTTTCCGCTGCTCTGCTGCGCGTAGGCGACCGTGTACTGGAACCCCGCTTGCGAGAGCGCGGCGATCGCGGCCGCGTACGGCTCGCCGACGACGCTGGGCAGCGAGGCGCCCGGGCCGGCCGGAGCCGAAGCGGGGGCGTTCGGCATGCCCGCGTTCACGACGACCGACACGATCGCGTTGCGATCCACTTTGCTTCCTTGCGTGAGGCTCTGCGAGGCAACCGTGTCCGCCGGCAGGCCCGCGATGCGCTGCGATGCGTCGAGCGTGATGCCGAGCTGCTGCGCCTGGGCCTGAGCCTTGGTTAGGGGCAAGCCGACGAAGTTCGGGATGACGATCTGCGCCGGTCCGTTGGAGACGATCAGCGTGACGCGGCTCCCTTCCGGCACCTTCGCACCGGGCTTGGGGCGCTGGTCTATCACGTTGTCTTTGACGGTGTTGTCGAAACGCCGCGCGAGCGTTACGGCAAAGCCTTCCTGCTGGAGCGTTCGCTGCGCGTCGTTGGCGCTGTAACCGCGCACGTCTTCCAGGCCGCGCAAAGGCTTGCCGTTGCTGATCACCAGCTCGACGACCTGGTTCTTCTCCACCTTCGTCCCGGCAGGCGGCGACTGCCGGATGACGTGATCGGGCGGCACGGTCTCGCTCGCACTCTTGGTGAAGAGCGTGCGCAGCCCGGCGTTTACGACCGCCTGCTGCGCTTGCGCCTGCGTCATGCCGGTGTAGTCGTCCACCGCGACGCCGGTGGGCGTGAGCCCGGGGAGCGGGCGTCCGAAGAGCACGTATCCGGCGGCGGTCGCGGCCGCGAGCGCCACCAGCAGCGCGACGACCCCCCACGCGGTGCGGCGGGAACGGTTACGGACGGATCCCTCGGTGCGTTCGGCCGAACGGTCGGGCATCGGCGATCGGCGCGGCGGCAGCGTACCGCTCGCGCCGCGCGGACGCGCGGGCGCATCGTCGGAGATGCGGTAGCCGGCGACGCTCGGGCGCTCGCGCGCCTCGCGCAGCGCCGTTGCCAACTCGCTCGCCGACGAGAAGCGATGCGAAGGATTCTTTTGGAGCAGGCGGTTCACGATCGCCGCGAGGGCCGGGCTCACGCCGGTTTCGGAGACGTCTATCGCCGGCACCGGATCGCCGATGTGTTTGAGCGCCACCGTCACCGGCGACTCGCCGGTGTACGGGAGCTTGCCGGTGAGCATCTGGTAGAGCACGACCCCGAGACTATAGAGATCGGCGGTCTCGTGCAGTTCGTGTTCCTGCGCCTGTTCGGGCGAGATGTAGTAGACGCTTCCCATCACCAGGCCGGGCTTGGTGAGCGCCATCGTTTGCTGCGAGACCGCACGCGCGATGCCGAAATCGGAGAGCTTGACGACGTCGTCCTTGGTAACGAGGATGTTGGCCGGCTTGATGTCGCGATGGAGCAGGCCCTGACGATGCGCGTAGGCCAGGCCGCTGGCGATCTGCGCTGCGTAGTCTATCGCTACCGGCTCGGGGAGGCGCCCATCAGCCTGGATGATCTCCGCGAGCGACGGGCCGTCCACGAGCTCCATGACGATGAAGTAGGTCGCATCTTCGCGTCCGACGTCGAACGTATTGACGATATTCGGGTGCGAGAGCTTCGCGGCGGACTCGGCCTCTTGGTAGAAGCGTCGGACGAACTCTTCGTCGGCGGCGTACTGCTCGCGGAGCACCTTGATGGCGACGTGACGCCGCAGCAGGATGTCGGTGCCGCAGTACACGACCGCCATGCCGCCCTCGCCGAGCTTGCGGTCCAGGCGGTACCGGTTGTTGAAGATCCGCTCCTCGATCACGTTCGGGAGTTCTCCAGGGCGGTGCGAAGAACCGCGCGCGCGATCGGCGCCGCGTACGTTGCGCCGTAGCCGACGTTCTCCACGAGGATCGCCAGCGCGACGCGCGGCCGTTCGGCTGGCGCAAAGCACACGAACCACGAGTGCGAACGGCCCAGCGGGTTCGTCGCCGTGCCGGTCTTGCCGGCGACCTGCACGTGCGGCAGCGCCGCCGGCGTTCCGGTGCCGCTCTGGACCACCGCGACCATCATCTTCGTAACGTTCGCGGCCGTTTCGGCCGATACCGGGTTCGCCAGCGTACCGGCGGCCGAGACGCTCAAGGGCAGGCCGTCGCGCACGACCTCGCGCACGACGTACGGCCGCGGCTCGGCGCCGCCGTCGGCGATCGTCGCTCCGATCAGCGCCATCTGCAGCGGGGTTACGAGCAGCGCGCCTTGCCCGAAGCCCATCTGCGCGAGCTCGCCCGGCGTGACGCTCGACTCCGGCGGTACGCCCGCGGCCTGTGCGGGCAGTTGAAAGTCGAGCGACGCGCCGATGCCCCAGCGTCCGAGGTACTCGTAGAAGCGCTGCGTTCCCACCTTGAGTGCGATCTGGGCGAAGTCAACGTTGCTCGATTGTGCGAACGCACCGGTAAGGTCGCGGTAGCCCGTCGCCTCGCCCTCGTTGTCGTGCAGCGTGAAGTCGCCGACTACGTAGTATCCGGGGTCGGAGAAGCGGTCGCTCATCGCTACCGTATCGCTGTCCAGTGCCGCTGCGGCGGTGAATATCTTGAACGTGGAGCCGGGCGGGTACAGTCCGTCGAGCGCGCGGTCGAGCAGCGGCGATCGCGGATCGTCGCGCAGCGTGGGGAACGACGCGTCGAAGCCGTTCGGATCGAAGCTGGGCACGCTCGCAAGCGCGAGGACGGCGCCGTTCCGCGGATCGAGCACGACGCCGGCCGCGCGCGGGTATCGCGAGAGCTGGGCATAGAGTTCGCTCTGCACCGCCGGGACGATCGTCGTCACGACGTCGGCCCCGTGGGGCGCGGAGGATTCGCCGCGCAGCGTTGCGGCGATCGCTCGGAGCTGCGAGACGGGATCGCCGTTGCCTTCCGGCGGCGTGAGCGCACGATCGAAGGCCGCCTCGATTCCGCCGGTACCGTATCGTGCCGAGACGTAGCCGACCGGCGAGGCAAGTTCCGCACCGTAGGGATAGACGCGCTTGCCGGCGGCAGTGCGTGCGAGCACGGTTCCATCCGAGGCTAGAATGCTGCCGCGTCCTGCGACCAGGAGCGCGTGCCGGGGATCGTTCGGCCGCGCGGCGATCCCGGGCGCCGCGACGATCTGCACGTACGCTTGCCGCACCGCGAGCAGAATAAAGAGGAGCACGAAGAACGACGAAAGGCCCGCGATCGCGCGATTCGTCATGCCTCGCGCAATACCGTGAAACCGGCCGGGGTCCGCGCGACCAGGTGCGCGCGATCCGGCTCGCGTTCGAGCAGTGCGTTGACGACGTCCCTCGCCGTCTGCTCGGAGACCGACTCGACGGCCAGGATGCCTTCAACGCCGAGTTCGGCCAGCAGGGGTCCGGCGACGTACGCGCAGGCAGGCAGCGTCGCGAAGTGCCGTTCCTCGCAGATGCCCTCTCGCCACGGACCGCGCTTGCCGAAGACCTGCGTGTGGTAATCCCACGCGCAGAGCTGCTTTTCGCGCCAAACGAAGTCGTCTTGCACGCACAAGCGCCGGCACGCCGCGCACTGGACGAGTGGGGCAGCCGGATGCGCGAGGGCATCGGCAACGTCGTCGGGGAGGTCTTCGACGTTCAAGACCGCCTGCAGATCCACGCGCTCGGGCGCGGGGGCTTCCCAGCCGGTCCGAACGAGCAGCTCGACGTCGCGCATCGGTGCGACGAACGAGCGCTCGTCCTCCGGCGGAAAGGTGCGGTCTATCCAGTCGAAAAGGCCGGCAATCGCGATCCCGGCGTTTTGCCGGCCATCGCCCACCACGGCGCCGGCCGGCGTCCAGGCCAGCGGCAGCAAGCAGGCGCGAACGATCGCGCCGCCTCGGGGCGAATCCGCGGGTGCTCGAAAGCTGCTGGCGACGGCGAGCGTGCTCGCGTTGCCGCCGAGCACGAATACCCGCCCCTGCTCGCGAGCCTCGGCTACGGAGCCGTCGTCGCTCGCGCCTTCCGGTACTCTTGCAGGCTGCGCGGAGGCCCGGCCTTGCTTGCGAGCGCCTCCGCCAGAGCTCTCGCCGTATCCAGACTGGTCAAACACGCAATACTCGCTTCGACCGCGGCGCGGCGAATCTTGTAGTCGTCGGAAATCTCCCGGGCGCCTTTCGCATCGTTGATGACGAGATCAACCTGGCGGGAGGTAATCAGGTCGAGGACGTGCGGCGAGCCGCTCGCGATCTTATTGACCGCCTCGGTCGCAATGCCCGCGGCGTCGAGCACGGCGCGCGTGCCCGGGGTTGCGACGATCGTATGACCGAGGGCCGCGTACGCGCGCATCACCGGAACGGCATCCTGCTTCTCCTCATCGGAGATCGAGACGAGAATGCGTCCGCCGCCCCCCGGCAGGCGCACCCCGGCGGCTCGGAACCCTTTGCGCAGCGCGCCGCCGAACGTGTCGTCAATGCCGAGCACTTCGCCGGTGGATTTCATCTCCGGGCCGAGCATCGTCTCGACGCCGCGCATCTTCGAGAACGAGAAGACCGGCACTTTCACCACGACGTACGGGACGTGCGGCTGCAGCCCGGTGCCGTACTCCATATCGCGCAGTTTCTCGCCGAGCGCGATCCGCGTCGCCGCCGCCACGAGATTGATGCCCGTTGCCTTCTGGATGATCGGCACCGTGCGGCTGGCCCGCGGGTTGGCCTCGATGATGTGCAGCGTGCCCTCGTGCACGACGAACTGGATGTTGATGAGACCGCGCGTGCGCAGCTCGGCGGCGATCGCGAGCGTCACGGCGGCGATGCGCCGCTCCATCTCGGCGTCAATCGTCTGGACCGGATAGACGCCGATCGAGTCCCCCGAGTGGACGCCGGCGCGCTCGACGTGCTCGAAAATGCCGGGGATGAGGATATCGTCGCCGTCGAAGACCGCGTCCACCTCGAGTTCCAAGCCGCGCAGATACCTGTCTACCAGCAGCGGCGCGTCGGGCCTGATCGGCGGGGCGGACTCTGCGTAGGCCGCGAGCTGCGCTTCGTTGTGCACGATCTCCATCGCGCGGCCGCCGAGAACGAACGACGGGCGGACGAGCACCGGAAAGCCGAGCTCGCGCGCAATCGTGCGGGCCTCGCGAAAGCTGCGTGCGGCCATCCCGCGCGGACGCGCCACGCCCAGGCGCGTGAGGGCCGCGTCGAACTGTTCGCGATTCTCGGCCATGTCGAGCGACGTGCGGTCGCTGCCGACGATCGGCACGCCGCGCGCGCTCAGCTCGGCGGCGAGATTGATGGCGGTCTGTCCGCCGAAGGCGAGCATGACGCCGAGCGCGCCGGAGGCGTTATACGCGGCCTCAACCTCGTCGGCGCCGGGCGGCTCGAAGACGAGCGTATCGGAGACGTCGAAATCGGTCGAAACCGTCTCGGGATTGTTATTGATGACGACCGGCGAACGGCCCGCGCGTTTGAGCGCCCAGGCCGCATGCACGCAGCTGTAGTCGAACTCGATTCCCTGCGCGATGCGGATCGGACCGCTCCCGACCACGACGACCGCTTGGCTGGGCGTCGGACGCATCTCGTCCGTCTCGCCTCGAGAGAGGTAGTAGTAGGGAGATTTCGCGGGAAACTCGGCGGCGGCCGTGTCCACCATCCGAAACGCGGGCTTGGCCAGCGCGCCGTTTGCGCCGGGATGCCCGAGACGAGCCAGACCCGCCGCAGCGTAACCCGCCTGCAGCGCCTCGGCGACGTCTGCCTCGCTGCCGCCCTCGGCGAGGCGCGTCTCCAGGGCGACCAGTTCGCGCAGTTCCCGAAGCCAAAAACGGTCGATCCCGCTTAGCTCGCGGATGCGCTCGATGCGAGCGGCCTCCGGCGCGCGCCGCAGCAGTTCGCAGACCGCGAAGAGACGATCGTGGGTCGGCGTCGCAACCGCGGCTTCGAGCTCCGCATCGCTCCACTCGCGCAGCCCTCCGGCAAGCGTCTCGTGGCCGAGGTCCAGGCCGCGAACGGCCTTGACGAGCGCCGCGCGGAACGTGCGGCCGATTCCCATCGCCTCGCCGGTGGATTTCATTTGCGTGCCAAGCGCCGTGTCCGCGATCGGAAACTTGTCGAACGGCCAGCGCGGTATCTTGACGACGACGTAATCCAGCGCCGGTTCGAACGCCGCTTTGGTAACGCCGGTGACGGGATTGGGGATCTCGTCCAGACGGTACCCCAGGGCGATGCGCGTGGAGACCTTCGCGATCGGATAGCCGGTCGCTTTCGAGGCGAGCGCGGAGCTGCGCGAGACGCGCGGGTTCACCTCGATGATCGCGTACTCGCTGCGATCGGGGTGCAGGGCAAACTGAATGTTGCAGCCGCCTTGCACGTCGAGCGCGCGTATGACGTTGATGCTCGCGCTGCGCAGCATCTGGTACTCTTGGTCGGAGAGCGTCTGCGAGGGCGCGATCACGATCGAGTCGCCGGTGTGAACCCCGACGGGATCGAGGTTCTCCATGTTGCAGACGACGATGCAGTTGCCGGCGCCGTCGCGCAGGACTTCGTACTCGATCTCTTTCCAGCCGAGCAGCGAGGTTTCGAGCAACGCTTGGTGGATCAGGCTCGCGCGCAGACCGGCTTCGAGCGTCGCTCGCAGCTGCGCTTCGTCGTACACGATGCCGCCGCCGGTGCCTGCCAGCGTGTAGGCGGGGCGCACGACGAGCGGGTAGCCAACCTCGCGAGCGAACGCCGCGCCCTGCTCGATATCGGTAACGACCGCGCTCTCCGGGACGGGCTCGCCGATCTCGAGCATCTTGAGCTTGAAGCGCTCGCGGTCTTCGGCTAGGCGAATCGTATCTATCGGCGTGCCGAGCAGTTCGACGCCGTAGCGCCGAAGAACGCCGGCTTCATCGAGTTCGACGGCCAGGTTTAGGCCGGTCTGTCCGCCCAGCGTCGGGAGCAGCGCGTCGGGACGTTCGCGCGCGACGATCGCTTCGACCGACTCGACCGTCAACGGCTCGAGGTAGACCGCGTCGGCGATCTCCGGGTCGGTCATGATCGTCGCGGGGTTCGAGTTGACGAGGACGACCCGGTGGCCTTCTTCTCGCAGCGCCCGGCACGCTTGGACCCCGGCATAATCGAACTCCGCGGCCTGACCGATGACGATCGGTCCAGATCCGATGACCATGACGTTCCGGCGGGGCATGCTGGGGCCGTTTCATTACGGAAAGGCGCGGCGAGTCCTTGGCTGCGCGGGGCTTACGGATACCTTCCTAGGCCGAGGCCTGCGAGGAAGGCCCCAAGCATCCCCAGCGCGCCCAGGATCGCGACCGGGAGGGAGGCGTCCACCGGGCGGCGCTGCACCGAGGCGACGCGGCCGAGCCGCGCCAGCGCGTCGCGGAGTTGGGTCGCGTTCTCTGCGCGCGCGTACGCGCCGCCGGCGGCCTGCGCGTACGAGCGCAGCGCGTCTTCGTCTATCGTCGCTTCCTCATTCGTTCCGGGAATGAGTCCGCCGGACGGGGTTCCAATGCCGACCGTATAGACGGGCACGTGGTGCGCGCCCAGCCAGCGGCTCATCTCGAGGGGATCCGTGCCGGTGTTGTTCACGCCGTCGGTGATGAGCACGACGACGCGGTGGCCCGCGGGCGGAAACATCTGCGCGGCCAGTTTGAGCGCGTCGCCGATGGCAGTGGCGCCGTCGGGCAGCGGAACCTGTTCGAGCGCCGCCGAGACGGCTTGGTGATCGGCACTGAGCGGAGCGACGACGCTTGCTTGCCCCGAAAATGCGATGATGCCGATCTTCGTTCCCGGCGCGCTCTCCGCGATAAAGGCCCGCGCTGCAGCCTTGGCAGCCTGCGCGCGCGTTGGAAAAACGTCGGTGGAGGCCATCGAGCCCGATGTGTCTATGCACAGAAAGACGTCGCCGTCGCGCACCGGCACGGGAAGCGTGAGATGCAGACCTCCGGCGCCTAGCGCCACGCATGCGAGGGCCGCGATCCAGAGCGCCAGCAGGGCGCGAGGAATCCACGCCCTGGGCTGCGCGGCTTCGAGAAAGAACGGAACGCTGGAGTACGCAACGTCGCGATCGGTCGCACGCCGCTGGAGGCGTGCGTAGAGCACGCCGAAGGCGACGACGGCGAGAATGCCCGCCAGCAGGCGGAGCGGATGCTCGAAGCTCACGCGTGCAGACCGAAGGCGCGCGCAAGCGAAGCGCTGCCGTCGCTCTCGTGCAGGAGGCCGGTCCGCCAGTTAGCCGTCTCGAAGCGTGCGAGGAGCGCCGCTTCGCGCCGCGCGCTGGCAGCGCGGTACGCGGCGCGCTCCCGCGCCCCTACGTATGCGCGCACGTGTCCGCCTTCGGCTCCGCGGATACGCACCATACCGGCGAGCGGCAAGTCGTCGTACCACGGATCGCGCGCGACCAGCGCGGTGCAGTCGAAGCGCGCGCCGAGGTCGGCCAGTTCGCGATCGAGCCCGCCGTCCAAGTCGAACCAGTCGCCGACCGCCAGCAGCGCGGTGCCGCGAGGCAGCGCGGCGCGCGCCGCGCGCAGCGTGCGTGCCGCGTCGAACGGCGCGGTGCTCGCGGCGGGCGCGGCCAAAACGCCGCGTGCGCGGCGCGCGAGTGCGGGCGGCGTAACCGCATCGGCGGCCACGCGCATGCAGCGGTCCTCGGGACCGGCGGCAGCGAACCACCGCTCCAGGGCCTCGTGCGCGGCGTCGGCAAGAGGGCGGCGCCGGCCGACGCGCATGGAGGGTGAGGTATCCACGATCGCCGCGAGCGTGAGCGCGACGTCTTCGAGGACGACGCGGCTTTGCAGGTCGCCGGATCGCGCGGTAGCGGCCCAGTCAATCCGGCGCACGTCGTCGCCCGGAACGTATGCCCGCAGCTCGACGAACTCATACCCGTCGCCGCGGTAGATCGTCGGCGAACCCGCGCCCAAGTGCCGGGGCCGGCGCCGCGCTCGCAGGAGCGCCTCGCGGATCGTCACGGGGCTATGGGGTGGGGACGGCGGCGATCATCGCCTGCACGGCCGCCTCCGCGCTCGTGCCTTCGGTCGCCAAGCGATAGTTAAAGCCGATCCGATGCCGCAGAGCGTGCGGCGCGACCGCGCGCACGTCGTCCGGCACCGCATAATCGCGCCCGGCCAGCAGGGCGCGTCCGCGCGCCAGATGCGCGATCGCGAGCGTGGCGCGCGGGCTCGCGCCGTAGTCTACCAGCGACCGTACGCTCAACGGCTCGCCGCGCGCTCCGGAAACGAATACGTCTGCGGCCGATCGCGTCACGGCGACGAGCTCGACGATGTAGCGCTTCAAGGCATCTTCCAAGTGTACTGCGTGCGCCTGCTCGCGCCAGGCCAGGACGTCGTCGAGGCTCTGCGACGGCGCGGACGGGCTGCGTATCGGCGACGGCAAAGCGATCCAGGATGCGCAGCTCCTCCTCGCGCGTGGGATAGCCGACGTCTACCTTCATGAGAAAGCGATCCATCTGCGCCACCGGCAGGGCGTACGTGCCTTCCGAGTCGAGCGGATTCATCGTGGCCATCACGACGAACGGGTCCGGGAGCCGGTGAGAATCCGGTCCGATCGTGACCTGGCGTTCCTGCATCGCCTCGAGCAGTGCCGATTGCACCTTCGCAGGAGCGCGGTTGATTTCGTCGGCCAGCACCACGTTGGCAAAGATCGGGCCGATCACCGTGGCGAACGCGCTCTCGCGCTGATCGAAGATGCGCGTACCCACGATGTCGCTCGGGAGCAGGTCGGGTGTGAACTGTACGCGCTTGAACTCGCCCTCGAGCGCCGCAGCGAGCGCGCGGCAGGCGAGCGTCTTGGCAAGTCCGGGCGGTCCTTCCAGCAACACGTGCCCGTTGCAGAGCAGCGCGAGCAGGAGCGCCTCGAGCACGTCGGCCTGTCCGACGATCGTCTGCTCGAGTGCCCGCCGCAGATCTTCGGGCCGCCGCTGACCGCTCATGCGTCGCCTCGCAGGTAGCGTTCGATCGAGGCGATGCCGTCGTCTATCGCGCTCTGGAGATCGCCGTCGTGCGTGAACGCGCTGCGCTCCAGCGAGGTCAGGAGATCTCGCGTCGCGTTCCCGGAGCATTGCGGTCGTGTCAGCACGTCGGCGAGCGTTTCGCCGTCACCGGCGCCCACCATGCGCCGTGCTGCCGAGCGGGCGCTCTCGGCGGCCGCGCGCGTTCGTTCGGCGCGCAGCACGACCAGGGCGTCTTCCAGCTCTGCTGTAGGAGACGGTTCCGGCGCCGGCGGCGCGGGTGGCTCGGCAGCCGGGACCGGCGCGGGCGGCGCGGCGACGCGCCGCCGCCGGAAGAGCAGCATCGCCAGCGCCCCGACGCAGCCGATGCCGAGCAGCCAGAGGAGGGCGCGTAGAACGAGCGCGCCGACCGCCCAGACCGCTTGCGCCCCCGCGCGCGCCTGCACGGCGCCGTTGACGCGCACGCGCAGCTCCAAGCCGTTCGTGAACCATTGCTTGGGCTTGCCGTCGCGCGCGTCGATCGCTTGCAGCGTGGCCGGTGCGATCTCGATCGTTCCGGGCACGCGAGCGACCACCGTGATCGTCTCCCGATACAGCGTTCCGGAGGAGCCGGCGACGGTCTGCCGCTCGTCGCCGAGCAGATCGAGTTGCGCGAGCACGGGCAGGTCTATGTTACCGATCTCCGCGACCTGCTGGCGGGTTCGCAGCGTCACGACGAGATGGAACGGAACGCCCGCGACCGGGTCGTTCGTATCCGCCGAGAGCGCAAAACTCTCGACGGTCAAGCGCTGCAGCGCCTGCGCACGCGCCCACGGCGCGGCGAGAGCCGCGAGCGTAACGAGGACTAGCGCGAGGGCAGCGCGGCGAGCCATTGTGCGAAGATTCTCCGAGCGTCGAAGGGGCCGGGCGAGGCCTCGGGGTGGAACTGAACGGCGGCGATCGGAAGGTCGCGGTGGCGGAATCCTTCGTTCGTGCCGTCGTTCAGGTTCGTCATCGTGGGCTCCAGCTGCTCGGGCAGCGAGGCGCCGTCAACGGCGTAGCCGTGATTGTGTGCGGTGATCAGCACGTCGCCGGCGATCTCGTCGCGGACGGGCTGGTTGCCGCCGCGATGACCGTACGGCAGTTTGAACGTGCGCGCGCCGAACGCCAATGCGAGCAGCTGATGGCCCAGGCAGACGCCGAATATCGGCGTACGTCCGATCAGCGCGCGCAGCGTGCCGATCGTCGCGTCGAGGTCGGTCGGGTCGCCGGGCCCGGGAGAGACGAAGACCGCGTCGGGCCGCGCATCGAGCACGTCGTGCTCGGTTGCATCGTACGGCAGGACCGCGACCTGCGCGCCGAGGCCTTCGAGCTGCTGCAGAATCGCGCGCTTGACGCCGCAGTCTATCAGGACGACGCGCGGGCCGTCCTGCGCGCCGGCGGCGAACGCTTTGCGCGTCGCCACGCTCGGCACGAGCTGCTTCGTATCGGCGGTTCGAGCGAACGCCGCGAGCGCGTCCTCGGCTTGCGCGAGGGCCTTCTCGCCGACCGCGAGCGCCGCCCAGATCGTTCCGTGTTCGCGCAATGCGATCGTGATCGCGCGCGTGTCGGCACCGATGAGCGCCGGAATCCCCTGGTCGTCGAGCCACGACGGCAGGTCTATCTTGGCTAGATGATGCGACGGCTCGTAGGCGATCTGTTTGATCACGGCCCCGGCCGCGCACGCGCGCCCGTACTGCGCGGCGCTGCCCGAGATGCCGTAGTTGCCGATCATCGGGTACGTAAACGTGAGGATCTGCCCCGCGTAGGACGGATCGGTGAGCGCCTCCTCGTAGCCCGTCATTCCCGTGTAAAACACCGCCTCACCGAACGCGGTACCCTGAAATCCGAGGCCGTGGCCGTCGAAGCGGCTGCCGTCGGCGAGGAAGAGCGCGGCCGGCGGTCGCGCGCTCACTGCGGCTGCCCTCCATCGCGATAGCGGATCTCGCCGCCGACGATCGTGGCGAGCGCCTTGCGCGGCAACGTGAGGCCGTCGAAGGGCGTGCAGCGCCCTTTGGACGCGAACGCGCCGGGGTCAACGCGCCAGGGGCGGTCGGCGAAGACGGTGACGTCGGCATCGGCGCCGATCGCGAGCGTGCCGCCGGGTATGCCGAGGATACGTGCCGGATTCGTAGACGTCAGCGCGACGAACCGGGAGAGCGGCAAGTCCGGCAGCGCCGCGGCATACGCGCCCAGCGCGATCTCCAGCCCGGTAAAGCCCGGCGAGGGTGCACCCTGTACGGGTCGTTTGTCGGCATCCGTGTGCGGCGCGTGGTCCGTGGCCAGCGCGTCCACCGTGCCGTCGAGAACCCCGCGCCGCAGCGCCGCTACGTCGTCCTCGCTGCGCAGCGGCGGGTTCACGGCGGCGGCGGGACCGAGCGACTGCGCGAGTTCGCTGCTGAAGGTAAGGTGATGCGGCGTCGCCTCGCAGGTGGCGCGGATGCCGCGCGAACGGGCCCAGCGGACGAGATCGAGCCCGATCGCCGTCGAGAGGTGCGCGATGTGCCAGGCTTTCCCGGTCTCGCCGGCCACGAGCAGGTCGCGCGCGACGATCAGATCCTCGGCGAGCGGACTGGATGGATCCGCCGCTTTGAGCGCCGCGTCTTCGCAGTGCGAGATGAAGACGCCGGGAACGCCGGCCGCCGCCCGCGCCGCATTGCGTAAGAGCGCCGCGCTCGGCACCGTGTCGCCGTCGTCGGAGAAGGCGACGGCGCCTGCGCGCGCCAGCGCCGCGTAGTCGGTGAGCTCCTCGCCGCGCCTGGCGCGCGTCATCGCGGCGATCGGATAGACGCGCACGCGGGCGGAACGCAAAATCGTTTCCGCCAGCAGGTGCAGCGCCGCGGGATCGTCGAGCGGCGGGTTCGTGTTCGGCATGCAGGCGACGCTCGTGAATCCGCCGCGCAGAGCGGCGCGCGTTCCGGTCGCGATCGTCTCTTTCTCCGTGTGACCGGGTTCTCGCAGGTGCACGTGCATGTCAACCAGCCCGGGTGCGACGACGGCACCCGACGCATCGAAGCCTTCTTCTCCATCGTGGGGCGACAGGTGCGGCCCGATCTCGACGATCTTGCCGTCTCGAATGCGAACGTCGGCGAGTTCGTCTCGTCCCGACGAGGGATCTACGACTCTTCCTCCGGCGATCAGCAGCGGGATCACCGGCCGTTGACGAGCAGGTCGAGCACGGCCATGCGCACGCCGACGCCGTGCCGCACCTGGCGCGCGTAGCGCCATCCGGCGAACGCGAGCACCGCGTCGTCCAGCTCCATGCCGCGGTTGTACGGGCCCGGATGCATCACGACCGCGTCCTTGCGTGCAAGGGCGAGGCGCCGGCTGTCGAGCCGGTAGGCCTCGACGTACTGCGTATCCGAGATCGGCATATCGCTGAGCCGTTCGCGCTGGATCCGCAGCAGCAGGGCTGCGTCCACTTCGGGCAGCACCGCGTCGAAGTCGCGCTCGACGCGTACGCCTTCGCGCGCGTAGGATGCCGGGAGAAAGCATTCCGGACCGACCAGCACGATCGAGCATCCCAGGCGCAGCAGCCCTTGCATCGTCGAGTGCGCGACCCGGCTGTGCAGCACGTCGCCGACGATCGCCACGCTGCGCCCGCGAACGTCGCCCCACTCTTCGACGAGCGTGTAAATGTCGAGCAGCGCCTGCGTGGGATGTGCGTGGGGGCCGTCGCCGGCGTTGACGACGTGACCGTCGAACGCGAGCGCGACGCGCTGCGAGAAGCCCGGTTCGCTATGGCGAACGACGAGCACGCAGACGCCCATCGCGCCCAGCGTGATCGCCGTATCCTCGAGCGTCTCGCCCTTTACCGCGAGACTGAGGTTCTCGGGGGAGAGGTTGATGACGTCGGCCCCCAGGCGCAGCTCCGCGAGGTTGAATGAGGTGAACGTGCGCGTGCTCTCCTCGAAGAACATGTTCACGCAGGCAATGCCGGCCAGCAGCGGTCCCGGCGCCTCGCGCTCGAACTGCGCGGTCCGTTCGAAGACGTACGCGAGTTCTTCGGCCGTGAGGTCGTCGAGGTCTATGAGACTACGCCGTATCCGCACCGTCGCCGCCTAGTATCGTCACTTCGTCTGAAGGGTCGGGCTGGGCCGAGAGGCGCACCCGAACGCGCTCCTGCGGCGACGTCGGGCTCAGGCGGCCGACGTAGTCCGCCGCAATCGGCAGTTCGCGTAAGCCGCGGTCGATCAGTACGCACAGGCGCACGGCCGAAGGACGGCCGAGATCCGTCACGGCGTCGAGCGCCGAGCGAATCGTCCGGCCGGTGAAGAGCACGTCGTCTACGATCACGACCGTCCGACCTTCGACCTCGACCGGGATGCGCGACTCGGGCAGTTCGTGCGTCACCCGGTCGTCGCGGTAGAGGTTGATGTTGAGAAAGCCCAGCGCCGGAGCGCGTCCGGCGATGCTCTCGATCTCGGCAGCCAGCCGATGCGCGAGCGCCTCGCCGCCGCGCCGCACGCCGAGCAGGACCAAGCCGTTGCCGGCGTCTTGCGGCTCGACGATTTGATGGGCGAGACGCGCGATGATGCGCTGGATCTCGTCGCTGCGCGCGAGTACGCGGCGGTCGGCGGCGTCGTTCATGCGGATTCCTCTAAGGCGCGGAGCGCTTCGTCCACGGCGGCAAGTTCCGTCCGGCGACTCAGCAGCTTCTCCCGTTCTTTCTCAACGACGCTCGGCGCCGCCTTGGCGACGAAGGCGCCATCCCCGAGTTTCCGCTCGCCGCGAAGAATCTCGGCAAGCAGGCGTTCGCGTTCCTTCCCGAAGCGCTCTTCCAGCACGCCACGGGGAGCGCGCGCGCTTACCGCAGCCAGCGCGTCGGCAATGGTGCTTCCGGCCGGCGCACCGCGCGCGACGTCGGCGGTCGCGAGCAACGAGAGGGCGGGCACGAGCTCCTCGGGCACGTTCGCGGGGACGTCGAGCACCACGCGCTCCTTCGGGCTCAGGCCGATCTGCGAGCGCTGATTGCGGATGCGTTCGACCGTCGCGCGCAGCAGTTCGAAGGCGGCGGCGGCCTCTGGGAACGCAGGTACTTCGTGGGCGTCGGGCCATGCGGCGGTGAGGATCGTCTGCCCGTCGTGCGGGAGCGCGAGCCAGATCTCTTCGCTGATGAACGGGGCGATCGGGTGCAGCAGGCGCATGGCGTTGTTCCACACGAACGAGAGCACGCCGGCGCGGCTGGCTCGATTTGCCGGCGACTTCGTCGCCTCGACGTACCAGTCGCAGAACTCGTACCAGAGAAAGCGCCAGATCGTCTCGGCCGCATTGCCGAAGTCGTACGCTCCGAAGAGTTCGTCCATCCGCAGGATCGTGTCGTGCAGGCGCGTGAGAATCCATCGGTCGGCCGCGGTGAGCGCCTCGTCGGCCGGCAGCGTCAAGGCTCCGGGGAGCCCCTCGGGCAGAGAGAGCACGTACCGCGTCGCGTTCCAAAGTTTATTGTTGAAGTTGCGAGCCTCTTCGCATCGCGACTCCTGGTAGCGAATCTCCTGGCTCTCCAGGCGCATCTGCCGCAGGATCGAGATACGGAACGCATCCGCGCCGTACTTCTCGACCAGGTCCATCGGATCAACGACGTTCCCCAAGGATTTCGACATCTTGCGGCCGAGGTCGTCGAAGACGAGCGGGGTCACCACCACGTCGCGGAAGGGAACCTCGTGCATGAAGTGCAGCCCGAGCATGACCATGCGCGCGACCCACAGGAAGATGATCTCTCCGCCGGTGAGCAGCGCTTGCGAGGGATACCAGCACCGCAGTTCGGGCGTATCCTCCGGCCATCCGAGAATGGAAAACGGCCAGAGGCCGCTCGAGAACCACGTATCCAGCGTATCCGGATCGCGGGTGAGGCTCTGCGTGCCGTAGGTGCGCTGCGCGATGTCGCGCGCTTCCTCCTCGGTCTCGGCGACGATCTCTTGGCCGTCCGGCGCGTACCAGACCGGCAGCCGGTGCCCCCACCAGATCTGCCGCGAGACGTTCCAGTCGCGAATGTTTTCCAGCCACTGCTCGTACGTGCGACCGTAGCGTTCTGGAATGAAGCGCACGCGGCCGTCGCGATAGGCGGCCAGCGCGGGCTCGGCCAGGGGCGCCATCTTGACGAACCACTGCAGGGAGAGGAGCGGCTCGATCACGTCGCCGCTTCGCTCGCTCGTCGTCAATGCGTGCCGATGCGGCTCCGCGGCGACGAGGAGGTTCGCGCGAGTGAGATCGGCCACGATCCGTTCGCGGGCTTCGAATCGGTCCAAGCCTTCGTAGGGCCCGACGTCGGCCTCACCCGCGACGATACGTGCGTCCAAGCCGATCACCGACGGCATCGGCAGGCCGTGGCGCAGGCCGATCTCGTAGTCTGTCTGATCGTGGGCCGGCGTCACTTTGACGGCGCCGGTGCCGAACTGCGGGTCCACCGCCTCGTCTGCGACGATCGGAATCGCGCGCGCGAGCAGGGGCGGCAGCAGAACGCTTCGGCCGACGAGCCCGGCATAGCGCGGATCGTTCGGGTGCACGGCGATCGCGACGTCGGCGAGCATCGTCTCCGGGCGCGTCGTCGCAATCTCGATCCCCGACGAAAGGTCGCTCGCATCGAAGGGATAGCGAATGCGCCACAGCGTGCCGTCGCGTTCGACGCGCTCGACCTCGGCGTCGGAGACGGTCGTGCGGCCCTTGGGATCCCAGTTGATCAGTCGCTTTCCGCGATAGACCAGCCCCTCGCGATACAGGCGCACGAAGACGCGCCGGACCGCGGCCGATAACCCCTCGTCCATGGTGAAGCGCGAGCGCTGCCAGTCCGGCCCGAAGCCCAGCCCGCGGAACTGCTCGTTGATCTGGCCTCCGTACGTGCGCGACCATTCCCAGGCGCGCTCGACGAACCGCTCGCGGCCCAAGTCGTCGCGGCGCAGCCCTTCCTTTGCGAGCTCGCGCACGAGCACGGCTTCGGTTGCGATCGCGGCGTGGTCCACGCCGGGCAGCCAATCGGCATTATTCCCGAGCATGCGATGGTAGCGCGTGAGCACGTCCATCGGGAGGTACGTAGACCCGTGCCCGAGGTGCGCGCGCGCGGTGACGTTCGGCGGGGGCATGCAGACGATGAACGGCGGCCGCGCGGGGTCCGGCTCTTCGTGAAAAAAGCCGCCGCTCTCCCAGCGTTCGTAGAGCCGCGGTTCTACCGTCTTCGGATCGTAGTGTTTGGGAAGATCCATGCGCTTAGGAGCAGGCTCCTACGCGGGCATATCTTTTTTGCGCTCTTGATAGATGAGCGTCGGCGCTTCTTTCTTCTCGATCACGTCCTTGTTGACGACACACTTCTTCACGCCTTCGAGGGAGGGCAGGTCGTACATGACCTCGAGCATGGTCTCCTCGAGGATCGAGCGCAGTCCGCGGGCGCCGGTCTTGCGGCTCTGGGCCTTGTGCGCGATCGCGACGAGCGCCTCTTTCGTGAACTGAAGGTCCACGCCGTCCATGTTCATGATCTTCTGGAACTGGCGGACGAGCGCGTTGCGCGGCTCGGTGAGAATCCGGCGCAGGGCCAGCTCGTCGAGCGCGTCGAGCGTGACGACGATCGGCAGGCGTCCGATGAACTCGGGGATCAGGCCAAAGCGCAGGAGATCTTCGGGCATGAGCTGCTGCAGCAGTTTGCCGACGTAGGCGTCCTTACGGCCCTCGGGCTGCGCGCGGAAACCCATATTGTTGGCCGCAACGCGCGATTCGATGATCCGCTCCAGACCGTCGAACGCACCGCCGCAGATGAACAGGACGTTCGTCGTGTCAATTTGGATGAACTCTTGATGCGGGTGCTTGCGGCCGCCCTGCGGCGGGACGTTGGCGGTGGTGCCTTCCAAAATCTTCAGAAGTGCCTGCTGCACGCCTTCGCCGGAGACGTCGCGCGTGATGGACGGGTTCTCGCTCTTGCGCGCGATCTTGTCTATCTCGTCAATATAGACGATGCCCTTTTCGGCGCGCTTGACGTCGTAGTCGGCGGCTTGGATGAGCTTGAGCAGAATGTTCTCGACGTCTTCGCCGACGTAGCCGGCCTCGGTAAGCGAGGTCGCGTCCGCCATGGCCAGCGGTACGTCGAGGATCTTCGCGAGGGTCTGCGCCAGGTACGTCTTGCCGGAGCCGGTCGGACCCACGAGCAGAATGTTGGACTTCTGCAGTTCGACGTCGTCGGCGGTGCCGCCGGCGTTCACGCGCTTGTAATGGTTGTAGACGGCGACGGCGAGCGACTTCTTTGCACGCTCCTGGCCGATCACGTACTGATTGAGGATGTGGTTGATCTCTTTGGGCTTGGGGATGTTGCGGAGCCGCAGGTTCTCGTCAACGTTCTTATAGAGCTCTTCCTCGATGATCTCGTTGCAGAGCTCGATGCACTCATCGCAGATATAGACGCCCGGGCCGGCGATCAACTTGCGCACTTGCTCCTGCGACTTGCCGCAGAAGCTGCACTTGAGCTGTCCCTTGTCGTCTCCGAAGCGAAACATGCGTCCTTAGGGTCCCCTCCAGCCTCTTACGCCGGCATCGGCAGGCTCTGCCGATTCGAGATGATCTGGTCGATTATACCGTAATCCTTGGCTTCTTGGGCAGTCATATAGTAATCCCGCTCGATATCCCGTAGGACCTTTTCGAGGGGCTGCTTCGTCGTTTCTTCGTAAATGGTGGCCACCGTATGGCGGGTGGCGATGAGGTCCCGAGCGGCAATTTCCACGTCGGTGGCCTGCCCGCCGATTTGCGAGACCCACGGCTGGTGGATGACGATCTTGGAGTTCGGGAGCGCATAGCGCTTGCCCGCGGCCCCGCCGGTGAGCAGAATCGAGCCCATCGAGGCGGCAAAACCCATGCAGATCGTGGCCACGTCGGGCCGGATGAAGCGCATGGCGTCGTACATCGCCAGACCCGCGGTCACGCTGCCGCCGGGGCTGTTGATGTACATGTCAATATCCTTTTCGGGGTCTTCCTTTTCGAGGAAGAGCAGCTGTGCGATGACGAGGCTGGAAAGGTGGTCGTCAATCGCGCCGCCGACGAAAACGATGCGGTCTTTGAGGAGGCGGGAGTAGATGTCGTACGCGCGTTCTCCGCGCGCGGTCTGCTCCACGACCATCGGTACGAGATGTCCCATAGGGCTCTAATTACGACGCCGGGGCCGCAGTATCTTCGCCGCCCTCGAGCGCGGCGCGCTCGATGAGGAAATCGAGCGTCTTGGTTCGCACGATGCCGTCCATCAGCGAGACGACGTTATTGCCCAAGGCCTTGCGAATGCGCGCGACCGGTTGGCCGTATCGGCGGGCAAGCACTTCGAGCTCTTCGGCGATATCCGCGGGCGTGGCGGCGATCCGCTCGGCCTTGGCGATCGCTTCGATCAGCAAGCCTGCCTTTACGCGCTGATTCGCCTCTTGACGGAAGGATTCGCGCAGCTCGGCTTCGGTTTTGCCGGTACGCTCCAAATACTGTTCGAACGTGCTGCCCGAGCGCGCCGCGGCCGTAGCGGCGTCCTCCATGAAATGGTCGAGTTCTTTCTCGACCATTGACGGCGGCAGCGCAAAATCGTGCGATGCGAGCAGGCGTTCCATCACCGCGTTGCCGATTGCCCGGCGCGCGCGTGCTTGCCCGACCGCCTCCAGCCGCAGGCGCAGATCCGAGCGCAGTTCGGCAACGGTTTCGCGGCCCGAAAGCGCCTTGGCGAACTCGTCGTCAATAACGGGGAGCTCGTACTCTTTGACGTCGTGCAGCGTCACGTCGAACTTCGCGGTTTTGCCGGCGAGTTCGGGTACCGGATACTCGCTGGGGAAGCGCGCTTCGACCTCTCTGCGCTCGCCCGGTCGCATGCCGGCGATCCCCCCGGCGAAGCCGGGAACGAACCGGTCCTCGTCGAGTTCGGCAACTTGTCCGGCGGCGGTCCCGCCTTCGAAGGCCTCGCCCTCGATCGTGCCGGCGTAGTCCATCGTTACGACGTCTCCCAGAGCCGCCGGCCGGTCCACCGGTACCAGCGTGGCCCGATCCTTGGCCAGGGCCTCCAGGCTCCGATCCACCTCGGCCTCCTCGACGGTGACCGGCGGGCGGGGCACGGCGACGCCCGTGTACTGGCCGAGGGTTATCTGCGGCCGGACCTCGACCGTCGCTTTGAGGCGCCGGGGGCGCCCCCCTCTTCCTCGATGACCTCGAGCTGCGGGCGCTCCACGGGCTCGATGTCGTGCTCGCGGATGGCCTTGGCATAGACCTCCGGGATGACGTCCTCGACGGCCTGGCTCGTGAGGGTCTCGCTGCCGTAGGTCTGCTCGAAGATCCGGCGAGGCACCTTACCCGGCCGAAAGCCGGGCAGCCGCACGTTCTTGACGAGCTTGCGGAAGGCGCGCTCCTCTGCCGCAGCCAGCTCGGGCGCGGTGATCGAGAACTCGAGCTCCACCTGCGTGGGGGCGAGCCTGGTGATGGTTGAGGTGGTGGTCATAAGATGAGAGAGATCAGCGGAAGACGAGATTCGAACTCGCGACCCTCGCCTTGGCAAGGCGATGCTCTACCACTGAGCTACTTCCGCGCTTCCTTCCATTTGGGCAAGCAGAGACTCGAACTCTGACGGGTCGCCCCACTGGAACCTAAATCCAGCGCGTCTGCCAGTTCCGCCACTTGCCCGGCGACCCGGATAGATAGAACGTGCCGGGTGCTTTTCCTCCTGGGGCCGGGAGCGCGCCCCCAAGCCCGGCCGCCCGGGAGGGAATTGGACGAAGGTCCGGTTCGCGCACGCAAGCTCGTGGCGAGTAACCCGAACCTTCGCATCAAGTCGCTAGGTTTCGTAAACGAGCGACGTTCGAAAATCCACGCGCTTGTATGGACTTTCTAGCGCCACTGTAGCGACAGTATGGAAACGTCGCAGCGACTTTAATCGTTCCGGCCTCCCACTGCGGCCGGCACTAAAAGTAGGGGACACCACGTGGTGTCCCCCGTCTACATCGCCTACTGCTGCAGCCGTCTACTTCTGTGGTTTGAGCACGTGCGGCGGCGGATACTTCAGAGGTGCGAAGGGCGAGCCGGACGTGCCCGGCGGCGGATAGCCTTCGTCGTCGAGCGTGCCGAGTATCTGCATGTTTGCCGCGCAGTCGGGCTCCTTGACGCAGCCCGTTCCCGGCGCGACCGCCACGCCTGTGACGATCCCGGAAGTTTGTACGTAGATTACTTGCGTTCCGTAGTTAGCAAACACCATGCGCGGCTGGTTGGCAGCGGCTTGGCCGGCGCCCGCGGGGACGTACGGCACGGCCGTCCAGGCACCGTACGTGGAGGGACCGCTCGCATTCGTGGAAGCGCCGACGTAGACGATTGCGTACTGCCACTTAGCACTCTTGGTGTGCTTCTTCTGATCTCTCCAGTTAACGCTGACGATCGGCGTCGGCACCGGCGGACCCGAGACGAACGTCCACTCGGCGCTCTGCTCCAGGCTGTTAAGCGATCCCGTATGCCCAGCTCCCGCCATGAGAGCAAAATGGACGTCGTTGGGGTGGCTGGAGTTCTGGTACATCGTCGTTCCGTACGTTGACTGCGGACCGCCGAACGTCACCGTCGTCGTGGCGGGTGTTCCCCCGTACGAGATGTACGGCGGGCAGTAGGGCCCGCTCGGCGGCCCGTAACTCGGCGGGCAGAAGGCGTTGAAGTGGCCGTACAGAGGCTGGCTGGCGGGAATCTCGCTCGACAAGTTTCCCTTATACACCACTTCGAAGTTCGTCGGGCATGGGCCCGACCCGTACGGCGGACAAGGGTCCGGGAGGATTTGGTTGGTGAGTTCTGCCGGCGAACCGGTCGGCGTGAGTGGGGCGGCATCGGCCCCTACCGACCGGCTAGCCGGAGCCGTTGCCGATCCGCTGGTGTTGCAGCCGCCTAGGCTCGTCGCTGCCACGGCGACGGTCAGAGCGACGACAACAAATCTGGAGACGTTCATGGGCGTTCTCTCCGTTTCTAAGAGCAGAAAAGCGGCTGTCGGGCTGGGCAGGGAACGGGGCCTTGCCCTCGCTTGACTAGTAAGGGGGGCTAGTGTGCGACTTACGTCGCGATTCCTCCCCGTGAGCGGCGCCAGTACAGCCCTGCCACGGAGTTTTGGCCCAAATGAAAGCACGCGTCTACGGGGGGAAGGTATATGCGGTGTCTCGGAAGGGCGCCGAACGCCTAACCGCACGACCGAGATGAGATAGATCGACGGCGCTACGGCAAGACGCGAAGCGGCAAAAGAAAAAGCCTTACGCGAAGCGGACGATCGCGTAAGGCCTTTGTATCTTTGCACCGCGAGGGACTTGAACCCCCAACCAAGTGATTAAGAGTCACCTGCTCTACCAATTGAGCTAGCGGTGCGCCGGCCCTCCGGAGCGCGTGGGCGGCTTACGGTTTCGCCCGGGGCTCCCGAGGTGTCCTGCGAAGCGCTCTCGCTCGGCGACTAGCCGCTCTCGCAGCCGTTCGGCAGCGGTTTTCCGGCGAAGCGATCTTCGATCCACGGAACGTAGTACGGAGCCGACGCGCCGGGCGTCGAGAAATGCGTCTGCGCGCCGGGAAGCTGGATTCGCGTAACGTTGGCCCCGAGTTTGCACATCTGCGCCCGGTAGAGTTCACCCATCACGGGCGGCACGACCGTATCGGCCGTTCCCCAGAAGATCATCACCGGCGCGGCGGGCTTCACCGGTGGTACGCTCCCGGCGACGAGCGCCTTTACCCACGGGAGCGCGTTGGCCGGCGCGGGCCGCATCAGCGATTTGAAGTTCGTGCCGTAGTTATACGAGAACGTGTCGCTGACGACGTGCATGCACTTGTCGCTCAGTATTTCGCCGATCGCTTTGGATCCGTCGTCGGTGAATGGATCCGCGAGATTGAGATCCGGATATGCCGCCTGCGCGCCCCACAATGCCATCGCGTAGTGCGCGAAGTTGAAGACGTTATCGCCGAACGTGGCCGCAAGTCCGTCCAGGGCCTTCTCGGCGGCGGCTTCGTCGGTCACCGGCGGCATCGTGACGGCGATGTCGTCCGGCGCCATGGCAACAAAGCCGAGGGGGGATAGCCCGTCGGCCGCGGTACCGGTCTGCGCGATGTAATCGCCGAGGCTCGCCGCCGCAAGCGTTGCGCCGCCGCCTTGCGACCATCCGTAGACGATGAAGCGCTTCGCAGCGCCGAGATCCTGCAGCGATGCGACCGCGCGCGCCGCATTGATCGCGTCGCGGCCCTGCGTCTGCGCGATCGCATACTGGTGGCGTCCGCCGCCGCCGAGGCCTTGATAGTCGGTGCCCACCACGAGGTAGCCGTCTTTGATGAACGCCGCGAGGCTCGGCAGACCGTAATCCGTCCACGAGTTGCCGCCGATCAAGAAATACTCGTTGAGATCCACGGCCGGATTGGGCACCTGCGAGGGCCCGCAGTTCTGCGCCGTGCCGGTCGTGCCGTGCGCCCACGAAACGATCGGACGCCCACCTTCGGGTATCGGCCCCGCCGGCGCGGCCACAATGGCGGTTGCGAGCGTCTTGCGCCCGTTGACGTCGTCTGAAATGTAGGCAAAGCGCCAGGCGCGCGCACCCGGGACGGTGGTCGCGATCTCCTCGCGCTTGACGACCTCGCCGAGCTTGCCTTCCGGGGCCATGTTACTCACGGCGTCGTAGAAGGCCGGAAGCGATACATCGGCGCGCGCCATACCCGTTGTAAAGAGCGTCGCAGCGGCGAACGATATGACCAAAAGCGACTCTCTCATGAGACTCGCCTTCGGTGGCAGCGCCGGTCGGCCTTCCAAGGGGAAAGTGCGCCCTCCGGGACTCGAACCCGGGACCAACGGCTTAAAAGGCCGCTGCTCTACCGACTGAGCTAAAGGCGCTCGCATTCGCCGCGGACCCCGCGTGCGTCTGGGGTGACTGACGGGGGTCGAACCCGCGACCTCCGGTGCCACAGACCGGCGCTCTAACCAACTGAGCTACAGTCACCATATCGTACGACGCGCTTTCCCGAACGTGCGCCCGGAGGGACTCGAACCCCCATCTTCGAGTTTAGAAGACTCGTGCCTTATCCCGTTAGACCACGGGCGCAGACGGGCCGGGCACCCCGGCTAGGATACCACGCCCGGCAAGCCATCGGGACGACAGGATTCGAACCTGCGGCCTCCCGCTCCCAAAGCGGGCGCTCTACCAAGCTGAGCTACGTCCCGGAGCGCGACGGCCGGCACCCGTTGGCTTCTACTTTCGCCCGTCAGATGACGCTCCTGTGCGCTAGAGCATGAGGGCGTGGCCGCAGACGTAGGCGGAGAGGTCGCCGGCGAACGCGTCGGATGCATAGACGGCGCTCTCTGCGATGCGCAGCCCCGCGCGCAGCGCCGTGCGCGCGATCCGAACGTTACTGCCGGGGACGAGCGCGCTGCACCACGACGCTCCGTGCCGGCGTGCCAGCGAGACGAGCGCGTAGGCGAAGATCTGCACCAGATAGGCCTGCGAGGCGCAGGCCATCGGGCCGACGCGTCCGTCCGGCCACGCGTACGCGTAGCCCACGAGTTCTCCCGTTACATAGAACGCGAAGCCGGCCGCAGCGCCGGCAAACGCGGCGTGCTCGAGCGGGCGCGCCGTGCCGCGCGTGCGGCGATCGAGTTCGTCCAGGGCCCCGGCGTGCGCGATCGGATCGAGATCCGCTACGTCGAAGCGGTATTGACCGGCGGCCATGGCCGCCAGCTCTTCTTCGCGCGGCAGCGGACCGGCAAAACGCACGAGCTGCTCGCGCAGGCTCATGCGCCGGCGCAGCGCCAGCGCGAGGCTCGCCGCATCTCCGGGCTGCACGAGCATCGCCTGAGAGAGATCGCCAGATTCGGCGAACGCGCTTTCCAACAGGCGGGCTCCCACGCCGTTGCCGCGAAACGAGGGTTCGACGTAGAGATCGCCTACGCAGCGCTCGTCTTGCACGGTCTCCGCAACGGCCACGGCGACTGCCTCGCCGCCGTCGCGCGCGACCCACACGCCGCCCGCTTCGAGCAGCTCCAGCGATATTCGCAGCGCGGTCTCGTCAATGCCGCGCCTTCGCGCCAGAGCGCGCACGTCATCGGCGCGACCCGGCGCGATCTCGACTTCAGACACGCGGGCCGATCGCGGCGAGCAAGGCATCGGCCGCGCTGCGGCGATGGCTCACCGCGTTCTTCTCCTTCTGCGTCATCTGCGCGAACGTTCGGCGCGCCGGCAGGTAGAGGAACAACGCGTCGTACCCGAAGCCGCCGCTGCCCGTTTCGCGTTCGGCGATAATGCCTTCGACCTCACCGATCGCGGTGAACATCTCGCCGGCCGGCATCACGAGCGCCAACGCACAGACGAAGCGCGCCTTGCGCAGGCCCGGCGGAACGCCTCGCAGCTCCTCCAGGAGGAGCGCGCGGCGCTGCGGCCAGGTGAGATCCTCGCCCCCGTATCGCGCCGAGAAGAGCCCCGGACGCCCGGCTAGCGCCGCGACCTCCAGGCCGCTGTCGTCCGCCAGCACCGCGCCTTCGACGCCGGCCTCGCGCAGTTGCTGTGCGAGCGCCCGCGCCTTGAGGATCGCGTTTCCGAGGTAGGTAGGCGCGTCTTCGACCACCTCGCCGTACCGGCGATACGCGGCGATCTTCAGCGGAGACCCGGTGAAGATCGCCGCCAACTCGCGTCGCTTACCGGCGTTGTGCGTGGCGGCGTACGTCTTCACGCTACGTCTCCAGCCGAAGGACGGCCATGAAGGCCTCCTGCGGCAGCTCGACCTTGCCGACGCGCTTCATTCGTTCCTTGCCCACCTTCTGCTTCTCCAGCAGCTTGCGCTTGCGCGTGATGTCGCCGCCGTAGCACTTGGAAAGCACGTTCTTGCGCATCGCGCTAACCGTCTCGCGCGCCACGATTTTTCCGCCGATCGCCGCTTGAATCGGCACCTCGAACATCTGCCGCGGGATCAGTTCTTTCAAGCGCTCGGCCAGCGCGCGCCCGCGCTGCACGGCCTTCTCGCGTGAGACGATGGACGAGAGGGCGTCCACGGCCTCGCCGTTGAGCAGGATCTCGAGTTTGGCCAGATCGCCCTCGCGATAGCCGATGATCTCGTAGTCGAGCGAGGCGTAGCCCTTCGTGCGCGACTTGAGCGCGTCGAAGAAGTCAACGATTACCTCGATCAGCGGCATCTCGTAGGTCAGGATGACGCGTCCGTCGTGCAGGTACTCCATGTTCGTGAGGGTTCCGCGGCGGTTCTGCGTCAGCTCCATGATCGCGCCGACGTAGTCGGGGGGCGAGATGATCGTCGCCTTGACGTACGGCTCTTCCACGTAGCGGATGACGGGCGGCGCCGGGAGTTTCGAAGGGTTGTCTATGTTGAGCGTGACGCCGTCGGTGCGCACGACCCGAAAGACGACCGACGGCGAGGTCGCGATTAGTTCCAGTCCGTAGTCGCGCTCGAGACGCTCCTGCACGATCTCCATGTGCAGCAGCCCCAGGAATCCGCAGCGGAAGCCAAAGCCGAGCGCCGCGGATGTCTCGGGCTCGTAGACGAGCGCCGCGTCGTTGAGTTTGAGCTTCTCGAGCGCCTCGCGCAGGCCGTCGTACTGGCCTTCGTTCGGATACAGGCCGCAGTAGACCATCGGGACGGCCTTGCGATAGCCGGGCAGCGCGACGTGCGCGGGATCGCTCGCCGAGGTGAGCGTATCGCCGACGTCTATCTCTCCCAGCGACTTGATGTTCGCGATGACGTAGCCTACCCAGCCGAGGTCGAGCCGCTCGACCGGACGCATCTCCGGCGCGAAGATGCCGACCTCGGTGCATTCGAAGACGCGCTGGTGCGCCATGGAGATGAAACGGCTCCCCGCGTGGAGCGCGCCGTCTACGATCCGCACGTAACTTACGACGCCGCGGTACGGATCGAACTGTGCGTTGAAGACGAGCGCGCGCACGCGATCGAGATGCCCCTTCGGCGGGGGTATGCGGTGCACGATCGCTTCCAGGATCTCGTCAATGCCGATTCCGTTCTTCGCGCTCGCGAGAATGCACTCGCTGCGTTCGATGACCAGCAGTTCCTCGACCTCGCCCATCACGCGCTGCGGATCGGCGGCGGGCAAGTCTATCTTGTTGATGACCGGGATGACCGCGAGGTCGTGTTCGAGCGCCAGGTGGTAGTTCGCGAGCGTCTGCGCTTCGATGCCTTGCGCCGCATCGATCACGAGCAGCGCTCCCTCGCAGGCCGCCAGCGAACGCGAGACCTCGTACGAGAAGTCTACGTGCCCCGGCGTGTCTATGAGGTTCAGGCGGTAGTCGGCGCCGTCGCGCGCACGGTAGTTCAGCGTGACCGGGTGCATGCGGATCGTGATGCCGCGTTCGCGCTCGAGGTCCATCGCGTCGAGCGCTTGCTCTTCGAGATCGCGCAAGGCTACGGTGCGGGTAATCTCCAGCAGCCGGTCGGAGAGCGTCGTCTTTCCGTGGTCGATGTGGGCGATGATGCAGAAGTTGCGGACGTTGCCGGCAACCTCGATGCGGTGGGGACGATCGGGCTTGAGCGTCACTGCAGGCGCCTAGAATATCGCTATGCAGCTATTGAACGCGAGCGACTGGAGCGCCGGCCGCACCAGCAGCTGCAGCACCAAGACCACGATGAGAAACGCCAGGTCGAGACCGCCGAGCGGCGGTACGATCCGGCGCACCGGCATCAGCACGGGTTCGATGATGCGAGCGAGATAGTAGGTCCAGCGTCCCTGGCGCAGCTCGGGCACCCACGAGAGCACGGCGTAGACGAACAGGAGAAACGTGTAAACGTTGACGACGTAGAGGGCCGCCTTCGCCACATCGCAGAGCAGCAGATTCACGATGCGTTGCGCCTTCTACGACGCGCTCGAGCGAGCCCGCTCGATCGCCCGTAGTTCTTCGTCGAGCGCGTGCGCGGCTGGAGTAAAACCTTCGACCGCTTTGCCGTACGTCCGCGAGTCCTCGCGAGAGTAAATGCTGCTGAGCACGACGCCGTCGCCGCGGCGGTTGAGCAATGCGAGCGCATACGACAATCCCGACTCCGCATCGTTGAACGCATCGAATCGCAAGAAGCCCGCCAGAGAAATGTCCTTTTCGGCGTAGCCTTCCAAGCGGGCGATGCGCTCCTGAAGGCGCTCGATCGCTCCCACCACCGAGCCGTGCCCGGCTTCGAGCGAGGCCAAGCGGCTGGCTGCGCCACCGGCGCCCCCGGCGATCAGGCCGTCGTGCACGTCCATCGCCTCCGCCACGCGCTGCTGCGCGGGCCGCACCACGGCGAAGTGGTAGGCCGCGACGGCGACGAGCGCGCCGGCGAGGGCGGCCAATGCAACGTAGAAGACTGGCATCTATACGACTTTCGAAAGCGCAGGCGGAGACCGCGACGAGGGCCAGGTGAATCACGGCACCCGTAAGGGCTCGCTTACCGTTGCTACCTTCCGGTCCTGGCGGGGTTCACGAGGTTACGCCGCGTGAAGCCCAACCCCCATCGTGGCCACGCAATGATACCACAGGCTTGGAAGAGGCGCCGGGAGCCTGCGGCGCAGGCCGCCAAGGGTTAGCGCATGCTCCGTATGCCGTTCTCACCGCTCCTGATCGCCGCCGCTGCAGCGAGCCTCCAATTACACAGCCCGGATATCGGCGGGGGCGCTCGGGTGCCCGCGGCGCTGATGGCAGAACGCTGCGGCGGCCAGGGGCGCTCCCCCGCGCTTTCCTGGTCGGCGGCCCCGGCAGGCACGCGCTCCTTCGCTCTCATCGTCCACGATGCCGACGCGCCCGTCCCGGGCGGCTTCTACCATTGGGTCGTCTACAATCTGCCGGCGCAGACCGCCTCGCTTGCGGCCGGCGTCACGCTCGCCTCCGATCAAGCAGGCCTGACCACGCGGGGCACGCCGGGCTTCGCCGGATTCTGCCCGCCGCCCGGTCCCGAGCACCACTACGTGGTGACGCTCTACGCGCTCGACCTCGACCGCCTCGCGAGCGATCCTCCGCTGACCGGCCCGCAGGTCGAGCAACGCGTCGCCGGTCACGTTCTCGCGCGCGCAACGCTCGAAGGCACGGCAGCGCGCTAAGACGGATGGCGTCGCGGCCGCGTCGAACGCGTCGGCTCCTATGGACGAAGTAACGATAAAAGTACGCGAGAACGGACCCTATCTCGTACGCGGAGCGGTGACGCTCAGCGATGCGGACGGCAACCGGTATACGGTCGCGGGCGAAAACGTCGCCCTCTGCCGCTGCGGAGGGTCCCAGACGAAGCCCTTCTGCGACGGATCGCACAAGACGAACGGGTTCCAAGCGATCGAACGCGCGGCGGTGGAGGCCGAGAGCACCTAGTGCCGTCGTACGTGCGCGAAGGCGCGGTTCCGCACAAGCGCCACATTCAGTTTCGCCGGCCCGACGGCGGGCTCTACGCCGAAGAGCTCTTCTCGACGAAGGGCTTCGAGAGCGTCTACTCCCTTCTCTATCATCTGCGCCCGCCGACCGCGACGCTCGAGATCCGTCCTTGGGAGCGGCCGGAGATCGAGCTGATCGCGAACGAGCCGCTCCGCAACCGGCACTTCAAGACCGCGGCGCTGCGCTTGGGGCAGGGCGATGCCATCTCGACGCGCACCCCGCTTCTGGGCAACGCCGACGTGCTCGTCTCGGTCGCACAAGCGGACAGCCCGATGGAGTACTTCTACCGCAACACCGGCGGCGACGAGCTCCTCTTCATCCATCACGGCTCGGGCACGATCGAAACGCCCTTCGGCGACCTCGCCTATCGCGAGAACGATTACCTCGTCATTCCGACTGGAACGACCTACCGCGTCGTCCCGGCCGCTCCGACGCGCATGCTCGTTCACGAAACGACCGGCGGCGTCACCATTCCGCGCAAATATCGCAACGAGTTCGGCCAACTCGAAGAGCACGCGCCCTACTACGAACGCGATTTCCGCGTTCCGCTGCTCAAACCGCCCGTGGAGAGCCAAGGCACGTACGAGGTGCGCGTCACGAACGGCGGACGCAATGCCGTCTATATCGTGCAGAACCACCCGTGCGACGTCGTCGGCTGGGACGGCTACTGCTACCCGTATGCGTTCAACATTGACGAGTTCGCGCCGATCACCGGCAAACTGCACATGCCGCCGCCCGCTCACGCGACCTTCGAAGCCCCGGGCGCGGCCTTCTGCGCCTTCGTTCCGCGGCTCTTCGACTACCATCCGCTGGCGATTCCGGTGCCGTACAATCACTCGAGCGTGGACTGCGACGAAGTGCTCTACTACGTCAGCGGAAACTTCATGAGCCGGCGAGGCGTTGACGAAGGATCCATCACCCTGCACGCCGCGGGCGCGCCGCACGGCCCGCAGCCCGGTGCGGTCGAGGCCAGCCTTGGCAAGACCTCCACCGACGAAGTGGCGGTGATGGTGGATACCTTCAAGCCGCTCCTCATCGCGCAAGCCGCAACGCAGTGCGAGGACCCGGCGTACTTCCGTTCCTGGATCGAGGAACCCGCGCCGACTTAGAGCGGCGCGCTCGCTACGATTCGATCCGGCCTCGCGCCGTGCCGAATCCGATCCGGCGCGCTCCGGCGCGCTCGCACCAGCCGCGCAGGGTCACTTCGTCTCCGTTCTCGAGGAACGCGCGCCTCTCGCCGCTGGGCAGCGTTATCGGACGTTCGCCGTTCCACGTGAGTTCGATGAGGCTTCCCTGCGTGCCCGGCTCGCTGCCGCTGATCGTGCCCGAAGCGAAGAGATCGCCTGGACGCGCGACCGCGCCGTTGGCGGTTGCGTGCGCGAGTTGCTGCGCAGCGCTCCAGTACGTTCCGGCAAAGGACGTGCGCGAGATCTCCGCGGGTGCGATCCCGGCCTCGCGCATCCGGCGCGTCTGCAGTTCGACCGCGAGCGAGATCGCGTACGCGGACGGCCGCGCTAGTCGCAGATACGCTAGCGGCTCCGGCTCCTGCGGCGGGCCCTGGACGCGAAACGGTTCGAGCGCTTCGAGCGTAACGACCCATGGGGAGACCGTCGTCGCGAAAGATTTTCCCAAGAACGGCCCGAGCGGCTGGTACTCCCAGGCTTGAACGTCGCGCGCGCTCCAATCGTTCACCAGGAGCATGCCGAAGATATGCTCGGCAGCGTCGTCTACGGGAATCGGCTCGCCGAGTTCGTTCGCCGGCCCGGTGACGAAGCCGACCTCGAGCTCGATATCCAAGCGCCGGCTCGGCCCGTACTCGGGCGCCGGTGCGTCGGGCGCCTTGCGCTGCCCGCTCGGGCGATGCACCGGCGTTTCTGAGACGACGATCGTGCCGGCGCGGCCGTGATATCCCACCGGCAGCCAGCGCCAGTTGGGAAGCAAAGGTTCGGCGTTCGGACGAAAGAGACGCCCCAAGTTCGTCGCGTGCTCGATCGAAGAATAGAAGTCCACGTAGTCCCCGACGTCCATCGGCAAGAGCATCTCAACCGAACCTTGCTCCGCGAAGAAGGCGTGCCGATCGGCCTCGCGCAGACGCGCGTCGCCTCCGGCGCGCAGCAGATCGCAAAGCCGCTCGCGCAGCGGCGACCACACCGCGCTCCCGGCGGCCAAGAGCGGGTTGAGAACCGGAGCGCACAGCAACTCGCGCTCGCAGATATCGTCGAAGAGTCCGGCCTCCGCCGCGCTACGCAGGTCCAGGATGAGATCGCCGATCGCCACACCGATGCGCGCAACCTCATCGCCGCGCGCGAAAACGCCGTACGGCAGGTTTTGAATGGGGAAGTCGCTCCCGGCCGAAACGGGAAGCCACGATTCCATCTGCGGGTCGGTCGTGTTCGGGTGCGCCTTCATCGCGCGCCGAGCATGCCGAGCGCCGCGAGATCGCTCACCGGCTCTGCGAAGCTGCAGCTTCCGTAGGATACGAACGCCCGCTCGCGCACGGCGGCAAGCTCCTCTTCGCGAACCTGCAGCGTGCGCCATGAGAGCCCGGTCCGGTCGAGGCTAAACGCGCTCGGATCTTCTTCAGCAAGCACGAGCGCGCACGTCTGCGTATCGCCGCGTCGAGCCAGCGCGCAGGCGGCCAGGATGTTCAGAAACCCGTGCATCCGCGCATCGCCCACGCTCCCCTGCCCGCGCACGGGGTGGTGCAGCCCCGCCGTAGCCTTGAACGGAACGCCGGCGGCTGCAGCCGCGGCGATGAACGTCGCAACTTCCTCCACGCTCGGGAACGCATCGGCGGTGATCCCGCCGCAGCGGACCTTCGCACCGAGATGCAGACGCGCGAGGACGTCGAGCGCGGCGGGCAGCAGCGAAGCCCACCGTTCGTCGCGCGGTATCTCGACGTAGGCCGGCAGGCCGGCCAAGCCGCTGCGCTCGCGCGCGGCGTGGAACTGGCCGATTGCCGCATCGTACGTGTCGCGCTGCGCGAACAGCCGCGGCAGCGGGACTTCCAGCACCTCGACCGGCACTGCCGCTTCGCACAGCGCCGCGACGGCACGCAGGCGCGCCTGCATCGTATCGAACCACGGGCGCGGATCGGATCCTGCATCCACGATGACGCTGAACGGCCCGCGCGCGGCGGCCGGCTCGGCCGAAAGGCGCGAGGCACCGATAATAAAGCGGCCGAGCATCCAGGCGTGGGCGCCCTCGCGTGCCTGCGCGTACTCGGCGGCGGCGTCAGCGAGCGAAAGCTCCGACGGCGGGTAGAGCCCGGCGTAATCTATCAGCCCGGAGAACGCCGCGCGCGCGGCCGGGAGCGGCGCCGTAGATGTGCTCATGTCGAGGCTTTTCGCCTCCCGAGCGGGCGTCCATGCCGGGACGCGCTTGCAACAGGGCCGGCGGCGAGGCTTCGCTAAGACCGCCGCATGAGTACGGCCACACAAGCGCGCAGCAATCCGCTCGCACACATTGACTGGGATCACGTCGAGTTTTACGTGGGCAATGCCAAGCAGGCAGCGCACTACTACATGTCGGCGTTCGGCTTCGAGCAAATCGCCTACGCCGGCCCCGAGACGGGGCGTAAAGGGCGCGTCAGTTACCTGCTGCAGCAGAACTCGCTGCGCTTCGTGCTGACGGCGAGCCTCGAACCCGACGACGAGATCGCCAGGCACGTCGCCCTGCACGGAGACGGGGTCAAGGATATCGCCATCCTCGTCGAGGACGCGAGGGCGGCCTTCGAGATGGCCGTGGCGGGCGGTGCGACCGTCGTGCGCGAGCCGCACGAGGACCGCGACGAACACGGTACGATCGTCGCGGCTACGATCGCGACGTACGGGCAGACCGTTCATACGTTCGTACAGCGCGACGGATACCGCGGCATCTTTGCGCCGGGATTCGTAGAGATGCGCAAACGCCTGCCGGGCACGCATGGCACCGGCCTGCAGGCGCTCGATCACTGCGTCGGCAACGTCGGCTGGGGCGAGATGGACGCTTGGGGCGATTTCTACGCGCGCGTCTTCGGCTTCTCGCAGCTCGTTTCGTTCGACGATAAGGACATCTCGACCGAGTACACGGCCCTGCGCTCGAAGGTCATGAGCGACCCGCGCCACCGCGTGAAGTTCCCGATCAACGAACCGGCGGTCGGCAAGAAGAAATCGCAGATCGAAGAGTACTTGGACTTCTACCGCGGAGCCGGCGTCCAGCACATGGCGATCCGCACCGACGACATCGCAGAGACCATCCGCGCCCTCAAGCACAACGGCGTGGAGTTTCTCGACACCCCCGACTCGTACTACGACATGCTCGAAGAACGGGTCGGCAAGATAGACGAAGCGATCGAGATCCTGCGCGACCTGCGAATCCTGGTTGATCGCGACGATCTCGGCTACATGCTGCAGATATTCACCAAGCCGCTGCAGGACCGGCCGACGGTCTTCTTCGAGATCATCCAGCGCAAGGGCAGCCTCTCCTTCGGGAAAGGCAACTTCAAGGCGCTGTTCGTTTCCATCGAACGAGAGCAGGAGAAACGGGGAACCCTGTGATCGTTTCACGGCCCGCGATCGAGCGACGCCGACTCCTCGACCGCTACCGCGGCAATCGCGAGCGCACGACCTCGATCTTCGCCTGCGTGAACGACGCGGCATTCTACGACCGGCCGATCCCGCTTCGGCACCCGTTTGCGTTCTACGAAGGCCACGTGCCGGCTTTCAGCTTTCTCACGCTGAACGCGCGCGCGCTCGGCGAACCCTCGATAGACCCGCTGCTCGAGCGCCTCTTCGAACGAGGCATAGACCCCTCGTCGCTCGACGACGCGCGGCGTCACGAACGCAGCGACTGGCCCTCGCGCGCGGCCGTCGCCGAGTTTGCCGCCCGGTGCGACGAACGCGTGTTGGATGCGCTTGCGAACGCGAAGATTGACGACGACGCGGTGCCGCGCCTCGTGCGCGGCGAGTCGGCCTATACGATCCTCGAACACGAAGAGATGCACCAGGAGACGCTGCTGTACATCGTCCACCAACTCGAACCCGACCGCAAGCGCCGGGTCGCGGGGCGGCACGAAGACCGCGCCGTGGACACCGGGCAGGTGCGCGAGGTCGCGAGCGGTTGGGCGACGCTCGGCGCGGTGCCCGGCGAGATCCCGTTCGGTTGGGACAACGAGTTCGGCCGGGTTCGCCAAGAAGTCGCGGGCTTTGAGATGGCCCGCTATCCGGTGACGAACGGCGACTGGCTGCGTTTCGTCGCGGAGGGCGGCCCGGTGCCGCACTTCTGGCGCCGAGCCGACGGTGCGTGGCTCCTCCGGCTGGTCTTCGAGGAGATCGCGCTGCCTGCGTCCTGGCCGGTGTACGTGACGCACGACCAAGCGGAGGCGTACGCGCGCTGGCGCGGCGCCCGCCTGCCGACCGAAGCGGAGTACCACCGGGCAGCCTTCGGCACTGCGGACGATGCCGAACGCGCGTTTCCTTGGGGCAACGACTCTCCCGAGCCGCGGCACGGCAACTTCGATTTCCAGCGCTACGATCCCGAGCCGGTGGATTCGCATCCGGCCGGAGAGAGCGCGTGGGGTATCGCCGACCTGATGGGTAATGGGTGGGAGTGGACGGGGACGCCGTTCGCGCCGTTCCCGGGCTTCGAACCCATGGCCAGCTACCCGCCATACTCGGCCGACTTTTTCGACGGCCGTCACTACGTCATGAAAGGAGCGTCTCCCGTTACCTCGCGCAATCTTCTCCGCCGCTCTCTCCGCAACTGGTTCTATAGCGACTATCCGTACGCGTACGCGAAGTTCCGCTGCGTGACCGCACGATGAAAACGCCTATAACGGTCGCGTACGGCGACGGCATCGGCCCCGAGATCATGCGAGCGACCCTTGCCATCGTGCAGGGCGCCGGCGCGCAGCTCGACATAGACACGATCGAGATCGGCGAGCCGGTCTACAATCGCGGCATCAGCAACGGCATCGAGCCCGGGTCCTGGGAATCGCTGCGGCGCACCAAGGTCTTCCTCAAAGCGCCGATCACGACGCCGCAGGGCGGCGGCTTCAAGAGCCTCAACGTCACCGTCCGCAAGACGCTCGCGATGTATGCGAACGTCCGGCCCTGCTCCTCGCTCCATCCGTACGTCGCCACGAAGCATCCGAACATGAATTTGGTGATCGTGCGCGAGAACGAGGAAGACGTCTACGGCGGCATCGAGCATCGCCAAACCGAGCAGGTCACGCAGTGCCTCAAACTCATCTCTCGGCCGGGCAGCGAACGGATCGTGCGCTATGCCTTCGAGTACGCGCGGGCGAACAAGCGTAAGAAAGTCACCTGTTTCACCAAAGACAACATCATGAAGATCACCGACGGGCTCTTCCATCGCGTCTTCGACGAAATCGCCGCCGAGTATCCCGACATCGAGCCGGAGCATTGGATCGTAGATATCGGTGCGGCGAAGATGGCCGATACCCCGGAAGCGTTCGACGTTCTCGTCATGCCGAATCTCTACGGCGACGTGCTCTCGGACGTGGCCGCGCAGATCACCGGCTCGGTCGGCCTGGCCGGATCGGCGAACATCGGCGACCACTGCTCGATGTTCGAGGCGATCCACGGCTCCGCGCCGCGGCGCGCCGGCCAGAACCTAGCCAATCCCTCCGGCCTGCTGCACGGTGCGATCCTCATGCTCGTGCATATCGGCCAGCCCGATGTCGCCGAGCGCGTGCATAACGCCTGGCTGCGCACGATCGAAGACGGCGTGCATACGTACGACATCTACAAAGAGGGAACGTCGCGCGAGAAGGTCGGGACGAAGGAGTTCGGCGAGGCCGTGATCGCGCGTTTGGGCGAACGGCCGCAGCATCTGCATCCAGTGGACTATGACCGGACGGCGCACATGGAGTTGGCCGCGCGTGCGGCCGGCACGCCCGCCAAAAAGGTGCGCGTCGGAGTGGACGTATTTCTGGACGAGCCGGGGGGCCATCCCGACCGGATCGCCGACCGCCTCGCGAAGCTGAGCGTGCCGGGTACGAAGCTCACGACCATCAGCAACCGCGGCACGAAGGTCTGGCCGAACGGCAATCCCGATACCTACTGGAGCGATCACTGGTCGTGCCGCTTCGAAGGCGACGGCGAGCCGTTTGCGGCCGAACACGTCGTCAAGCTCCTGCAGGGCGCCGGCAACGCCGGCTTCGAGGTGATCAAGTCGGAGGGGCTCTACACGTTCGACGGTCAGCGCGGGTACTCGCTGGCCCAGGGTGAGTGAGCCGGCGGCGGATGGTATACTAGCCCGGCGGAGTACGCTGGACGACCGCCCCACGGGGAGGAAAGTCCGGGCTTCACACGGGCAGGGTGCAGGATAACGTCCTGTCGGGGCAACCCGAAGGAAAGTGCCACAGAAACATACCGCAGGCCCTTCGGGGCCTGCAAGGGTGAAATCGTGAGGTAAGAGCTCACGGAGCTCCGCGGTGACGCGGGCTCGGGTAAACCCCACCCGAAGCAAGACCGCTCGATCTCCGGACGGCGTCGCATCGCGCGGCGCCCAAGGACGGACGGCCCGTCCGGCGAGCTACGTCGCACCGAGGCGCGCGGTAACGCGCGCCCCAGATAGATGGTCGTCGCCCATTCGTGGGTACAGAATCCGGCTTACAGGCGTGCTCCGCAAACGATCCTGCAACCGGTGGGGCGAGAGGGGCGTTGTACAGAAGTGAACGATACGATGAACCAGCAATTTACCCCCGAGATGACCGTTGACGAGGCGTTCCGGCTGCATGCGGGCGCTCGGCGGGTCTTTGCGGGGTTTCACTTAGGCGGCTGCTCGAACTGCGCGATCAGCGAGACGCATACGATCGGGGCGATCAGTCAGGATTACGGCATCCCCCTCTCGATGCTGCTCGAAAGTCTCAACGCACTCTTCGACGCTCGCGCGCTCTCCATCGGCGATCGCGTGCGTATTCCCGATGCGATCCGCGAGAAGATACCGCAACTGGCCGACGTCCCAGATGTCGGCGAGATCACCGGCGCGGAGAGCGGGGCGTACACGGCCGACTTCGGCGAGGTTCGCCTCCAAGGGCTCGCGGAGGACTTTTTACCGGTTCAAGCCGAGGCTGCGGCCGGCTAGAGGCGCTTACGCGCGCTAAAGCCTTCGTCTACCCCGTGCCAGTGCTCGACGCGTGGCTCGCCGTATTTCCAGCAGAGGTAGATCGGCTCGTCCCGCTGCAGCGCCGGGAAGTCTACGAGGCCTAGGTCTATATCCTTCATGACGCAACCGAGCGATTCGACGCGATAGATGAGGCGCCCGATGTCGTGTTTGAGCTCTGCGAAGCGCGGCGCCGGCAGCGACGAACGCATCCCGGCCAGCCGAGGCCGGCCATACTCCGCGGCGTGCAGGGCCGGGTCGGCTTCGAGCAGTTTAATTGCCAGGTCGCGCCGCTTGGCCAGCAGTTCCTCGACGAGCGGTTCGAGCTTGGGGATCAGCGCGTTGGCGCGTTCGGGTGAGAAAAACTTCATATGAGTGCGCTGCGCATCGTCTTCGTCACGGGTCTCTCCGGAGCCGGCCAAAGCCAGGCGATCAAGTCCTTTGAAGACTTGGGCTTTTACTGCGTCGAGCACCTTCCTCCCGTCGTGCTCGAGCCGGTCGTGGCGGCACTGGAGGAGGCACCCGTTCGGGACGTCGCGATCGCCCTGGACGTGCGGGGAGACGCACGGCTGGGCGACGCCCTCGCCGCGATCGATCGCGTGGTCGCGACGCACGCCGCGCAGATTCTCTTCTTGGATGCGTCGAACGAACTGCTCGTCCGCCGCTTCAGTCAGACGCGCCGCCGCCACCCTTTCGCACAAGCGGGCTCCGTGCCCGAGGCGATCGAGGCCGACCGCCGCGCGCTTGCGCCGCTGCGCGAGCGGGCGAACGTCGTGATAGATACGACGAACCTCACGCACGGTTCGCTCAAGGAGCGGATCGCCGCCACGTTCCTGGCCGAGCGTTCGGTCCGGCTCGGCGTCACGTTCGTCGCTTTCGGTTTCCGCTACGGCCTGCCGACGGATCTCGATCTCCTCTTCGACGTGCGCTTTCTCCGCAATCCGAACTACGTGGAAGCGCTGACGGATCGAACCGGCGAGGATGGCGAGGTGGCCGCCTTCATCGAGGAAGACGATTCGCTCGAACCCTTTCTTACCAAGGTCGAGGAACTGCTCGACTTCCTGCTGCCGCGGTATCTGGCTGAAGGCAAGACGCATCTTACCGTTGGGATCGGCTGCACCGGCGGCCGGCATCGCTCGGTCTACGTCGCCGGACGCCTCGCTCGCCGCTACGAGACGGACCGCCGCCTGGAAGTTACGCTGGAGATGCGCGACGCCGTGAGGGTCGCCTGATGCGCAGCCGTCTGAGCGGTTCGCTTCGCTGGTTCGTGCCGGGACTGGGCGTCAAACGCTGGCTCCTGCTCGCGGCCTTCGGGCTCGTGCTGCTGCTCGATGCGCTGGCGCGCTGGCTCATCGCCGAAGGAACCGGCATTCACGTCAACGAGGTGCTCGACGGCATCGTAGACGACTACTTCTCCCCAGCCTACCTCACCGGCATCCTCGGCGTGGCCGGGGTATTGCTCGTGATCGCCGGCATCTGGATGTGGCTGCGCGCCGCGGTCCGCGTATCGGGAGAAGGCAGTCCGCGCGGTTTCCGCGACACGCTCGCGGGGCGGCGACTGCAGCACGGCTACAAAATCGTCGCGATCGGCGGCGGCACCGGTCTTTCTACGCTTCTGCGCGGGCTCAAGCGGCGCACCAGCAACTTAACCGCGATCGTTACGGTCAGCGACGACGGCGGCTCCTCCGGACGACTCCAAAAGGAACTCGGCGTTCTGCCTCCCGGCGATATCCGCAACTGCCTCGTTGCGCTGGCCGACGACGAAGCGCTCGTGACCGATCTCTTCCGCTATCGCTTCACCGAAGGCGAAGGGCTGAGCGGGCACTCCTTCGGCAACCTCTTCTTGGCGGCGATGAGCGGCGTCACCGGCAACTTCGATCGCGCCATTCAGGAATCGAGCCGCGTTCTCAACGTCGTCGGGCGCGTGCTTCCGGCGACGCTCGGCGTCGTCCGCCTCTGCGCGAGGCTCGCCGACGGGAGCATCGTCGAAGGCGAATCGAACATCTCGAACGCAGGCAAGCGCATCGAGCGCGTCTTCTTCGATCCGCCCGCTGCCGCGCCGCTCGACGAGGTGATTGCCGCGATTCGCGATGCCGATGCGATCGTGCTGGGCCCCGGCTCTCTCTTCACGTCGGTCGCGCCGAACTTTCTCGTGAGCGGCATAGCGCGGGAAGTCGCGGCCTCGGGCGCGGTCAAGATGTACGTCTGCAACGTCATGACCCAGCCGGGCGAGACCGACGGTATGACCGCGGCGGATCACGTCGAGGCGCTCTTGGCCAATGCCGGCGAGCGCGTCTTCGACTACGTAATCGTAAACGACGAGCGGCCCTCGCGCCTGCTCGATGCGTACGCACAGGAAGGGCAGGTCCCGGTCGCACCGGACATCGAGCGCATCAGGGCGCTCGGTCTGGAGCCGGTCTGCGCGGGCGTGATCGGCGAGACCGAAACGGTCCGGCACGATCCGCATAAACTTGCCGCCGCCGTGTTCTCGGTGATAGACCGACGGGTCGCCGACCGGGCGACGCTCGTCAAGCCCGCGAGCGCCTACCGCCGGCCGAGTTCAGCGGGGGGGCTGCTGGGCGAGCGTTAGCGTGACGCTCAGCGCGAACGGCTTGCCGGGCTCGATATCGGTGCTGGCCGCGAGCGTCTGATAGCCCTTCGCCTCGACCGTGTAGTCGGCGAGACCGCTGGGCACCTTATCTATCGAGAACTTTCCGGCCGCGTCGGTGGTCGCCGTCAGCACCGTATCCATCGTGATGGCGGCTCCCGCAATCGGCGCGTTCGACGCGGAGTCTACGACCGTTCCGGAGACCGCTGCATAGCCGGCAGCCGGCGGCAGAGCGTCGTTGTTGCAGCCCGCCGTCAGCGCAAGCAGCGCGGCGGCCGCGGCGATCCGTGCGAGAAACGGTTTCATAGGTGAACTTCTTCGCCGCGCGGAAGCCGCGGCTCCTATGGCAAGCCGCGCATCCGCGCCTCCGTCCGCCGGCCCTTCGTACTGTGAAAACGCGCTCGAAGCGATCGGACACACCCCGCTCGTCAAACTCAACAAGGTGGTTGACGGCGCCGAGCCGCTCGTGCTCGCGAAGGTCGAATACGTCAACCCGGGGGGCAGCGTAAAGGACCGCCCGGCCGTCGCCATGCTCGCGGCCGCCGAGCGCGACGGCTTGCTCAAGCCCGGCGGCACCATCGTCGAGCCGACGAGCGGTAACACCGGCAGCGGCCTCGCGATGGCGGCGGCGATCCGCGGCTATCGCTGCATCCTCGTCATGCCCGACAAGATGTCCAAGGAAAAGGTAGACCTCTTGCGCGCGTACGGCGCCGACGTCGTCACCACGCCGACGAACGTTCCGTCGGATTCGCCCGAGTCGTACTACGCGGTCGCGAACCGCCTCGCGGCCGAGATTCCCGGCGCCTTTCAGCCGAATCAGTTCCACAATCTCGTCAATCCGGAGGCGCATTACCGCACGACCGGTCCGGAGATTTGGGAGCAGACCGGCGGCGCCATCACGCATCTGGTTGCCGGCATCGGAACCGGCGGAACGATCTCCGGCACCGCGCGCTACCTCAAGGAGCAGAATCCGTCGGTGCACGTCATCGGCGCCGACCCCGAAGGCTCCATCTATTCCGGCGACATCCCGCGTTCGTACGCAGTCGAAGGTATCGGCATGAACTACCTGCCCGAGACGGTGGACCTGCGCGTTATTGACGAAATCGTGCGCGTCTCGGACCGCGATTCGTTCTTGATGGCGCGGCGGATCGCACGCGAGGAGGGCCTGCTCGTCGGCGGCTCTTCCGGCACGGCGGCGGTTGCCGCGGTAAAGCTCGCCAAGACCCTCGGACCCGAAGCGATCGTGGTCGTCATCCTGCCCGATTCCGGTCGCGGGTACATGTCGAAGATATTCAATGACGACTGGATGGTCGCGAACGGGTTTCTGGCCGACACGAAACGCCGGGCCACCGTTGGCGACGTCCTGCGCGCCAAGACGCCGCTGCCGCCGCTCATCACGGTACAGCAGAGCGACACGGTCAAGACCGCACTCGACCTCCTGCGCCGCTACGAAATCTCGCAGCTTCCGGTCATGAACGAACAAGAGCACGTCGGCAGCGTCAACGACGTCGGCGTGATGCGCAGCGTCTTCGATCACGCGGATATCATCCACCAGCCGGTCGGCGAAGTGATGGGGCGTCCGTTCCCGACCCTCGAACAGTTCGAGGAGATCGAGCGCGCCTACAAGCTGCTCACGCTGGCCAATCCGGCGATCGTCGTAACCGACGAACGCGAGCCCATCGGGGTCCTCACGCGCCAGGACATCATCAGCTTTCTATCTACCAGTTCCGACGTCGTTCTCTCGTGAAGTTTTCGACCAAAGCGATCCACGTCGGCCAGGATGCCGACCCGGCTACCGGCGCGACCATCGTGCCGATCTACCAGACCTCCACGTACACGCAGACTCGCGTCGGCGAGCATAAGGGCTTCGACTACAGCCGCACGATCAACCCGACGCGCCTGGCGCTCGAACGCCAACTGGCTTCGCTCGAGGGCTCCGAGTACGGCAGTGCGTTCGCCAGCGGCATGGCCGCGACGTCGGCGGTGCTCAGCCTCCTCTCTTCGGGCGACCACGCGGTGGTCAGCGACGATCTCTACGGCGGCACGTACCGCCTCTTCTCGCGGGTGCTCACGCGATACGGCTTGACGTTCACGTACGTAGACATGAGCGATCTGCAGGCGGTCGCGGCGGCGGCGAGCGCCGCGACGAAACTGTTCTGGGTCGAGACGCCGACGAATCCGCTGCTCAAGATCGTGGACATCGCCGCCATCGCCGCGCTGCGCCCGTCCGGCGCGCTCGTCGCCGTGGACAACACCTTCGCTACACCGTACTTCCAGCAGCCGCTCGCCTTGGGCGCAGACGTGGTCGTTCATTCGACCACGAAGTACGTCGGCGGCCACAGCGACGTCGTCGGCGGCCTCGCGGTCGCTCGAGATGCGGCCGTGCACGACGCGATCAAGTTCGCGCAAAACGCTGCCGGCGCCGTTGCCGGCCCGTACGATGCGTGGCTGACCATGCGCGGAGCCAAGACGCTGGCGCTGCGCATGCAGGCGCACGCGGCCAACGCCCAGGCCGTTGCCGAGTTTCTCGCATCCCGCGACGACGTCGCGCGCGTCTACTATCCCGGCTTGCCTTCGCATCCGCAGCATGCGCTGGCAAAACGCCAGATGACCGGTTTCGGCGGTATGGTCTCGTTCGAGCCGGCCGGCGGTGCGCAGCGAGCGCTCGAACTGGCCGGTCGCCTGCGTTACTTCAGTTTGGCCGAAAGTTTGGGGGGCGTCGAGTCGCTCATCTGCCATCCGGCGCGCATGACCCACGGATCCATTCCCGCGCCCGATCGCGAAGCGCGCGGCATCACCGACGCACTGTTGCGTCTCTCGGTCGGCATCGAAGACATAGAAGACTTGCTGGGAGACCTGCGCGCGACGCTCGACGCGACAGCCTGAGCCTACGGCTGGTCTACGGGATACCGGACGGCCGTCGCTTGGGAGAGCATCGTCTTAGCTTGGTCGGAGCCGATATCGCCCAAGCGCGTCGTCACCGAGAGCACCACGCCCCGCAGCCCGTCGGCCCAAACGATTGCGTATTCTTTACGCGAATCGAAGCCCGACCCGTAGGCTACCTCCACGAAGTATGCCGGCATGCCGTTCTGCAGGCTCATCGACGTCTTGTTACGGATGAGCGTGCCGTCTTGAGCGCCGTGCGTCTGGCTCTCGAACTGCCCTTCCCACTGATCCGGCGCGCCTTGGTATGACTCCATCGCGATCTGGATGATGCCTTGGTCCTCTTTCCCCGGATTGATGACCCAGGCGGCAACCGGCTGCAGATCCGAACTCAACTGATCCGGCGTCACCGTTATCCGATTCACCAGCAGGGAGCCGGCCGGTGCCGTAAACGTCATCCCCGGATCGGCGTAATAGTGCGGGTCCGGAGACGGCGTCGCCACCGGTACCTGCGCGAGCGCGGGAGAACTCGCAAGCGCGAGCAGGCAGGCGAAAAAAAGTCTTTTCTTCATACTCGGTCTAGAACGCCGGCCAATGCCGGCAGCGAAATCTCGTAGCGGTAACCGACATTGCGGTGATCGTCGTCGAATTCCTCGTGCCGCACCTCGAGCCCCAGCTCGGATATCCGCTCGGCGACGACCCGCGCCCCGATGTCGAGGTTGTACTCGTCCCTCCGGCCGCAGTCAACGAAACGCAAGCGCAGACGCTCCAGAGCTGCTCGTCCCGTCCGTATGCGCTCGGCTGGGTCGAATGCGAGCCAGCGCGCGAAGACGTCCTCGCGCAGCGCACCGCTCGCACGCTCGAAGGGCAGCTCGATATCGAATGCCTTCGCGCTTGCCGGCGAGTAGGCGGCGCCGTATGCGAGCATCTCCATCGTCGTGTATTCGGCCATCGGTCGCTTGTGCTTGCGCTCGAACGAACGCACGAAAGCCTCGATATCGAAGTCGAACGACTCGAGCGTCCGGTGCACGGTCGCGAACGCCGGTACGTGCGCGTACCGAAAGTACGAGTCGCCGCTGTGCGAAGCAAAGGCGGCAAAGACGCCGGGGTGCGCGAGGACGAGATGCATCGCGCCGAAGCCGCCGGACGACTTACCGAGGACGGCACGCCCGCCTTCGGCCGCGACGCTGCGGTACGAGCGGTCCACGTGTCCGACAACGTCGCGCACGGTGTAGGTGGCGTAGTTGCCGTTATGAATCGAGTCAACGTACTGCGATCCTCCCAGCCGCGTAAAGCCGTCTACGAGAACCACGAGGGCGGGCGGCATCCTTCCGGCGGCGATCGCCCGATCCGCCCACTGAAGAACGTTCGTCTCCCAGGGCCTGGCCGAGAGCAGCGCGGCCGTATCTGAGGTGTACCCGTGCAGCACGTACAGCGCGGGGTAGCGAGACGACGCTTCGGGATCGTATCCCGGCGGCGTATAGACGGCCACGGGTCGCTGCGCGCTGTCACCGAGCGGATTGCCGGCTAGCGCCTCGCTCGCGATGAAGTCTACGCGGACGTCATCCGTGCAGACCGAGCAGAAGCGCTAAATCGGATTGTCGCTGCATGGCGCGGTCGTTCGTCGAGCGAAGAGCGCAAGCCTAGTGGCGGATTCGGGCGAACTCAAGCGCGCGATTGACGTACGCGCGGCGGTGGCGATCAACGTCATCACGATGATCGGCATCGGGCCGCTCGTGACGATCCCGCTCGTAATCGCGGCATTGGGCGGCCCGCTCGCGCTTGCCGGTTGGCTGGCCGGGGCGCTCGTTGCGTTGTGCGACGGCCTGGTGTGGGCCGAACTCTCCTCCCGTATGCCCGGCTCGGGCGGCACGTACGTCTACCTGCGCGAAGCCTTCGGCGCGCAGCGCCTCGGCCGCGCACTTGCGTTCCTCTTCAACTGGCAGTTTCTGCTCTACGCACCGTGCCTGCTGGCCAGCGGCTACATCGGCTTTGCGAACTACGCCGCCTATCTGTATCCGCCGCTGGCGACCGGCGCCGCACACTCCGCGGTCGCGCTCGGCGCCGGCCTGATCACGATTGCGCTGCTCTATCGCCGCACGAGCGCGGTCGCTTCGCTGGGGACGATTCTTGCGATCGCGGCGGCGCTAACGGTCGCGCTCGTCGCCCTCGCCGGGCTCTCGCACGCGGATTTTCGGCAAGCGTTTCACCTCGCCGGCCCGGTACGCTTCGACGCCGGTCTGCTCGCCGGGTTCGGCAGCGCCCTCTACATCACGCTCTACGACTACGTCGGGTACGCCGATGCCGCGCTCCTCGGCGACGAAGTGCGGCATCCGGAGCGCACGATTCCGATGGCCATCGTCATCTCGGTGCTGGCGGTGGCGGTGCTGTACGTCGCGCTCCAGATCGGCGTGCTCGGCGTCGTTCCCTGGCGCTCGCTGCTGGACGCACACGGCCAGCCCACCGCCGCTTCGCAGTACGTCGGCTCGCTGGTCGTCGAGCGCACGTGGGGGCATGCGGCTGCGATCGGCATTACCCTGTTGGTACTCGTCACCGCCTTTGCCTCGCTGTACGGCAATCTGTTAGGCTTTTCGCGCATTCCGTACGCGGCGGCGCGCGACGGCGCGTTCCTCTCCGCTTTCGCTCGCGTGCATCCCCGTAAGAACGTTCCGCACGTCGCACTGCTCTGCGTCGGCGGGCTCTCGCTGCTCGCGAGCTTCTTCACACTCGATCAGGTTATCGCGTTTCTCACCGCCGGTATCGTGCTCGTACAGGGCATCGCGCAGATTCTCGCGCTCGGACTGCTGCGCGCGCGTGCCGGGCACGCACCCTTCCGCATGCCGTTCTATCCGGTGCCCGCGCTCGTCGCGCTCGCCGGATGGGGCCTGGCATTCGTCTACACCGGTCCCGTTGCGATCGCGTTGGGAGCCGGATGGCTCGCGGCCGGTGCAATCGTCTACCTCATCGCGGCGCGCGTACGGTGCTGGTGGCCGTTCGTCGCGCTTCTTCTCCTGTTCGTTCTGCCCGCCGGCGCTCGCGCCGGCGATATGCCGGTCACGTGGGCCCGGTGGCATAGCTCCGAGGTCGTGCAAGACGGCGGGTATCCGGTCTTTCGCGTTAATGGCCGGCCCTTCTTCGTCTTCGGGGCGGCGTTCTTCTACGAGCGGATTCCCCGAGACCGCTGGCGGACAACGCTTCTGGCATACAAGCGCCTCGGCATCAATACGATAGACCTGTATCTCATCTGGAACTGGCATGCTTCGGCAGGCTCAGCACAGGCTCCAAATGCGATGCGCTACGACTTCACCGGCGCCACGGATCCGCGGCGAGATCTGCTCGGCCTGCTGCGCATGACGCACGACCTGGGCTTCAAACTCATTCTGCGGCCCGGGCCGGTCATCCGCAACGAGTGGCGCAACGGCGGTTACCCGGCCTGGCTCCTCGAGCGGCCCGAGTACGATATGCCGCTGCACGACGTGCTCGAAGGACGCTATCCCGCGACGGCGACGCTGCAGAACGCGCACGCCGATGCGGCGGGCGCGCAGTGGCTGGCGAACGGAACGCATCTCGCCTACGCGGGTGCCTGGCTGCGCGACGTCCTGCGCGCGGTTGCGCCGTACGCGGACGATACGATCGCTATCGCGCTGGACGACGACCAGGGCGCCTACCTCGACAACGACACTTGGCCGGCGCCGCATTGGCACGCGTACGTGGCGTGGCTGCGATCCGTCGTACGCTCCGTCGCCGGGCCGCGCGTGCCGCTCTTCGCGAACACGTACGAGATGAAGGTTCCGGCGGCGTCGCCGGTGTGGGCCTGGGGTAACTGGTACCAGAGCGATGCGTACAGCATCGGCGAACACGATCTCGCGTCGCTCGATTTCGCGACCGGGCTGCTGCAGACGCAAACGCACTACCCGGTGATGCAGGCGGAGTTCCAGGCCGGCTGGCTTCAGGGAGCCGACGAAGGCGCGCCCCGTCCGAGCGATCCGTCGAATACGGCGCTCGCGTTGGCCGAATTGCTCCGTGACGGTGCGCACGGCATCGTGAACTTCCCCGTGCAGGATACGATCTATCCGGACGGCTGGGAAGCGCCGTGGGCGAACTGGTCGTACGCATGGGACGCGGCACTGACCTCGGACCTCGCAGCCTCGCCGCGTTACGCGCCGACCGTCTCGTTCGGGGATGCCGTACGGCGGTACGGGCCTCTGCTGGCGCGCACGCACGTCGCCGCCGATGCGGGCATCATCTGGCCTCCCAGTCTCTTTCGACCCGAGACGCTCACGAACGCGGATTTCCGTGCCTTCGCGGATGCGACGATCGCAATGCAGCGCGCCTGCGCGACGCGGGGACTGACGTGCACGCTGCTTGATCTCGCCGGAACGGATTCGGCGCAGCTGCGGCGCTACCCGGCTCTGCTTCTGCCGGTGCTGCCCTCGACGATCGTCTCGATGCGGCTGCATCCATGGGCGAGCCACGTACGTTACTCGCCTCCAACGTGAGGGCAGGCTCGTCGCGGACGTTTCCAGCGCGCGAACGGGACGCTTCTGGAGGGGCTCATCCGACGCGACGCTGCTGATGGCAGACGACGGCTCGTTTGCGTTCGTGGCGGCGATCAATCCGAGCGACCACGCGCGACGTCTCGGGTCCCTACTCAGTTCGCCTGTCGCGGCACGAGGTCGGAATCCCGGCGTTCACGCTCGGACCGCGCGCTGCAACGCTCGTGCCGGTGGGCGCGCCCGCAAACGGCGCGCGACGGACCGCTCGCGCCGCGGCCGACTCTCGGCGCACCGCCGCCCTTTGCCGACTCGGGCGCGCGTGCGTTTGCGAGCAGCGGCGGTCGCTTACGTTTCGCGTTCGCACCCGATGCCGGCGCTCGCATCGCGGAACTAGGTGGTGCCGGCTTTGACAACGCGTCCTCGAGCATCGGATTGCTGCGCGACGCGGTGGAACCCGATCCGCCGCCATCGGCTCGCGATTATATCGCCGCCTATACGCATCCGCTTCCGGCCGGGACATTCAATCGCTCGTACACCTGCTCCGGCATCGAGAGTCTGCTGCAGAGCGTCGAACGCTGCGCCTACGATGCGCCCGACCTTCCGGCCGGCGGAGCGCGCTTCGAGCGCACGTTCACGCTGGCGAAGAGCGGCGCCGAACTGCTCGTTGACCTGACCTACACACCTCACGATTCGACCACGCCTAGTCGCCTCGAAAGCATTTCGGGTTTTGCGTTCGAGCCGAGCGATACCGTTCTTCAGCGGCAGGGTGCGGTCGGCATACTCCACGGCACGCGGTTCGCTCTCCTGCGCTGGCGTCCCGACGAGGTCGCGCGCGTGGATCTGCGGCAAACGCGCGGCGCGGAACTCGTCACGATCGTGTTCGCACGCCGCTCGGCCACCCTGTCGCTGCAAGTGCTAGCCGCGAAAGATGTCAGCGAGGCACGCCGCCTGCTCGAGGCGAACCAGCCCTAGTCGCCCGGGGAAGTGGCGGAATGGCAGACGCAGCCGTCTCAAAAGCGGCCGAGGCAACTCATGTGGGTTCGACTCCCACCTTCCCTACCAGATTTGCGCACTGGATTGGGGCCTAAGACTGCCCGGCTGCTAACAGACTGCTAACGCGCCGTGGACAGCGGCTAGGCGCGAACGTGCACCGGAACGCGACGTCCTTTGTCAACCAATCCGATCTTCACCCGTCTCAATCGGGACTACAAAGAGAGTGCCCTAGCGCAATTGCTGGAGCAGCGTGCCCCCGTCCTCGAGGAGATTGGTCGTCGCGTCGCCGGATTTCTTGCCGAGGTGATAGGTCAAATCGCTCCCACCGCTGACCGGGCCAAACTTCTTGCACGTCGCGATGGCGCTGGTGCCGCTCCCCGTGACGCCGCCAACTTTGGGATGCTTACCTTTGATTTCGAATGACTCGGCAAAGTTCCACATGGTCTTGCCACTGATGATCGCAAAATTCCAGCCCCCCGCGACTTTGAACTTTCCGTGAACGTGGCCCTTTGCCGTTCCGTTCGCGGTGAACGACGCCACCCCGGCGAGACCCGAAGGATTGCACTCTTCCACCGTGACGTTGACATGCGCGGCTTTTAGAATCTCGTACGGCTTCTTCTTTGCGTCGCTGCCATCGGCTGCTTGCGAGTGAGCCGGAAACACGGCCGGCGCCGAAGGCGTCGCGCTGGAGCAGCCCGCCGACGCGATAAGCGTGCCTACGATCCAGGCCGCGTACATTCCATATCTCATCGTGCCTCCTAGCGCGCGGAGATCGCCGCGCACGGATGCCTCCGACACGGATAGACGGTTCCCTGCTTCCAGGTAACGGCGTCGATTCGTAATCGGGGTAACTCCCGTTCCTCATGCCGATTCGTAGTCAAAGGAACAAGGCAGGCAACCGCTAACACGCCTCCAAGATGACCGCGACGGGGACCGCATCGGCGACCGCGACCGTGTCGCTGCCCAAGCAGCCGATGCTGCTGACCTTCCACGTCGTCGTTGACGGCAAGGGCAACGTGACGATGAATCCCAGGATGCAGCCGACCGTCACGGCGGCGCCACCGAGGGAGCCAACGCAATAGCCCTTCTTACCAAGGCTGCCACATGGAGGTTTCCGGCGTGCACTATCGCGCCCTCGTCACCAACAGTTTCCTTTTTGCGTTGGCCACGCTCGTCGCTGCCATGGCCTTATCCGGCGGCGCACCCGCGCTTGCAGCACCGGCTCCGCCCCAGGGATCTTCCGGCGCAGCTTCCGGTGCCGGACCCTGCACGACCCCTCCGTCGCTATGGGCGAGCGACGCCGATTATTATGGTGCCGTTACGGGATACGGCGGAGCGAACATGGTGCCGATCTGCGTGATCGGCATATCCACGAACACGCCCGCGGGCTTTCCGCCGGGATTTCCGACAGCGCTTCTCGTAGGGTCGATGGGATTAGCCACCGATAGTTCGGGGACGCTGTACGTTGCGGACAGCGGTAACGACCGCATCGTCGAGTACACCAAGACCGGTGCGCTCGTCACGGCGTTCACGACCAATATCGGCAGCACACCGCACACGCCTCAGGCCGTCTGCGTGACGGGGAAGTTCATCGGCGTCGTGACCACACAAAACGGCGCGAATGGCAACGTCGAGATATTTGACCATTCGGGCTCGCTCGTTGGTTCGGCATCTGCCTCGAATTTGGCTCTGGGCACCTATTGCGCGTTTGATCGGAGCGAAAACCTCTTCATAGACGGCAACAACTACTCGGGCTCATCTTTCATTTGGTACGTAAAGCGCCAACAACTCAACACGCTCGGTGGAGCACTTGCCCTCTCGAATGCGGGAAGCAGCGGCTGGCTCGGAATGTACTCGCGAAATACTCCCAATGAGACGATCAGTGCACTAACCGTGCCATATTCCGGTCCGGGCTGCTCGTACTGTGTCAGCGTGAAGACCTGGACGGTTAGCGGCACCGCGGCCGGCGGACTCGCGCTGACGCTACAGAGCACGTGTACCGTGACGGGCTATCCAGGGTGGCAGACGGAATCGGCGCGACAGATCGCTCCCAGCGCCACCGGCGACCTCTACATTGCAGATTGGCTCAATCACACGATCGAACGAACTGCGCCGTGCGTCAACACCGGAAGCCTGACAGTCTCGACGATAAACCCCCCAACGATTCCGCCACCGGTTGGGTTCAGCGTACCCGGCGGATTCTTTGGGTCTCCTCCTTCAACGATACCGGGACAGCTCTACTGGGGTGTTGCAACCTATCCGACCGGCCAATACTGATGAGAGGGCAAGGAACCATGCAGCGATTCTTCGTAGCCGCGGCCTCCGCGGCGATGCTGTTCGCGTCGGGCGGGACCGCGGCTGTCGCCGGCCCGAGCGGCGGCAACACGGTCATGGTCGGCGTGGGCCCGCAAGGGCACCGCATCCTAATCACGTTCCGCTTCGCAAACGAAGCCGCGTCGTATGCGTTTACGGCGAACGACAGGCTGAATACACTGCCGAAGGCAGATCAAGAATCTGTCCCGATTCCTGGTGTCGCCCTCATGATCGAAAAGGTCCCCGGGCCACCGTCAGCTTCCCGTGCCATTATTCCGGGCGCACGCGGGTTGCGAAGTCTTGGCAGCCGCGTGGCCCCCGGCGCCTACGACGTCGTCATCTTGCTTCCGTTGAACGCGGCCGCTACGAAGGCTACGCGCGGACGGGCCGCGTCGCCTAATACGGGGAATGTGACGCTGACCTTCCATATCGTCGTTGACGCCAAAGGTGACATGGCGATGGATCCCCGGCAGCCGCCGACCGTAACCGGCACGGCTCCTCGGGAACCAACTCAGTAGCGCATTCCCCCCCAGGCTGCCCATTGCCGAGTAACCGGCCATGATACGATGACCTATCTCATCGCGCGCTTTTCAGAAGGAGTGTTCACGGTGGCCATGGTTGAGATCGGGGAGCTTCACACAGAAATAACCAGCATCGGAGACACGCTTGGGCACCTCCAACAGCTTGTCTCACTGGTTCTGCAGGCGCTGCAGGAACAGCAGCAGCGTTCTCAGCGTCCCACCGACGGCGGGACCGGTCCTGAACCGGAGTTTGAAAGCAACAGTGCGCAACGCTTCGATCGAATTGAGAAGGCGCTGGCGGCCCTGATTACGGCTGAGCTTGCTCGGCCGAAGATCGGGTCCAAACTCGAAAAGACGCTCGTGCAGGCGGCAAAGCAGCTGCATGCCGGGGGCACTTCCGATTAGGGGCGCAGCGGCTTAGGCAACGCTTCCTACGGTTACGGGGCTGGGCCTATTGCTACGCTTTCCGGATCGGTGAGTCCATTGGCAGATCCGAGCGACGTCACGTAGGTCCCTTTCGGATAGCTCAAGACGGTCACCGTTGCGCCGCCGTAGTCAGCGACGTATAACGACTTTTGATCGGCCGATAGCGCAAGTCCGGTAACCGCCGTGAAGCCGAGATAGCCCAGATCGAACGGACACCAGTCGCTGCCGTGATACGGATACGGCAACTCGACGACCGTCTCGTTGCCGGTGAGCCGGCTCTTTCCGCAGCCGCCGACGGGGTATGCGCCTGCAAGAAGATTCCGGTGATTGTCGATCGCCGTACCGCCGGCAGGTCCGTAGGCGCCCGGCACGTAGCCTTGCTGGTTCAGTTTGGGCACGACTACGTCAACGACCCAGTAACCCGAAGGCTTCCCGCCGGGCAGCAGGCCCCAAATGGTCAAGTACGGCCAGCCGTTGCTTCCCATCGTAAGCCCCTCCGGGCTGCACGACGTGTAGAGCGTCTTATTGCACGTATTCCAGCTCTTAACGACCTTGTTCTTCTTCTGCTTAAACCTGTAGAGCGTCGTCGTGCTCCCGCCGGCATCGAATACGTATACATCGCCCTTCTTATCCGCACCGACGTAGACCGGACAAGAGAGGCCTGCGGCGTACGTGAACGTCGGCGTCGTGGCGCCGTGCGCGTATTCGACGACGTTCCCATGCGCGCAGTTGCTCGCGTTTGCGACGTAGAGGTTGCCTTTCCCGTCCACGAAGTCGCCGGTGGGCTTAGCGAGGCCGGCAGTATAGGTTTGCACGAGGTTGTGGTTCGGATCGAGAACCTCGAGCTGGTTGACGTTCGGGTCGGTAACGTACAGATAGTCGAACGTAGCCGACGCCTGGGAAGGCCGCGAGACGAGAGCCGATGCCGTCTGCGAGGGCGGTATGAGCGGCGAGGGGCGAGTCGGCATAGAGCACGCCGCCAGCGCTAGGATCGCGCCGAATAGTCCCAAGCCCTTTGCTGCCGTCCGCATCGTAAAAACGAGTTCGCACCTGCGGCGTTGAGCCCTTGCGATGCCGATCTGGGCCACCGACCCGGTCCCGGGTCTGCTCCTCCGACGGGCGGTATCAAAAACTCACCCGTCGTATAAGAACGACCGTGTCGAAAGGGAGACCGGACCGCGTCCGTTCGGACGATCTCTTGGCGCTTTGGCTGGCGCTCATCCTCGCCTGGCTCGTCGTCGGCGCCATCCTAATCAAGGGTACCGGAGACGATTGGCGCATTTTTTGGAACGCCGCCCATCACATCGGCAACCTAACCCTCCTAACCGAGGCGCGTTACGTATACACGCCGGGCTCGGCGTGGGTGCTCTGGCCGTTCGCGCAAATGCCCTTGGCGATCGGCTACTTTGTCTACGTATTTTTAATGATCGCGCTGGCGACCGGAGCTGCGCTGCTCGCGTCAAACGTCTACGGCATATCCGCAAGGCTCGCCGTTCCTATGGCCCTGGCCTGGTTTCCGTTTTCGATCGCGATTTTCTTGGGGCAGAACTCGCCGGTCGCACTGCTTCTGACTATGGTCGTCGTGTTCGCGATCGTCCGGCAACGCGACTGGCTGGCAGGGTTGGGCGTCGCGCTGCTCCTGTATAAGCCGAACGACGCCATACCGTTTCTTTTACTGTTTGTCGTTTTGAAGCAATGGCGTTCGCTCGCCGCAGCTGCGATCTCGATTCCGATCTGGTACCTGCTCAGCGTAGCGGCGACCGGCGACTGGGCGTGGCCTCTACCGTATAGCCAGACGTTGACCAGCTGGTTCCACTACGACGCCGGGATAGACGCGGTCTTCTCGATCAATATTCCTGGAATACTGCTCAATCTGGGTTCGTCCAGCGCGGTTGCGGTGGCGGTCGGCGCAGTGCTGCTCTTGCTAACGATGCCGCTCCTATCGCGGGTGTCGCGAATCGAGGCTGCGAGCGTGGCTCCCCTCGCCGGCATCGCGTGTTCTCCGCATGCGTATGGCTACGAGGCGATCTTGGCTTTGCCTATACTTTGGCTTGCCGTCTCGCAGCCGAACCGAGCGCGCATTGCCGGCGTCTGCCTGGCCTATTGCATAGCGCCACTGTATTATTTTTCACGCCCCATGCACTTCGACTCGCTGGCGATTCCGGTTCTCGGAGCGTTTGCGGCGTGGCTTTGGACGAGACTCTCACATCCGTTCGCAGCGGTACCGCCTTCTGGGAGATCGCCAATCTAGTGGTTCGCAGTAGACGGCTGCCGTTCACGTGACGAGGGACGCCAACGCGGCCATCGCCTGATCCATGGATTCTAGACGCGCGTCCATCCCCGTCACGCCGTAGCGGGCGGCGATCTCCGATGGCGCTGCGTAGGCCGTGCGTACTTCGCCTCCATCCTCCCACACGAGCATCTTCAGGGGCAGATCGAGTGCGATCAAGGGGTATGCATCCATCAGCGGCGTGCCGCCTTTCGGGTTCCCGAAGAGGATGAGCGTCGTGGGTCTGAGCGTGGTGCCGGCGGCCGCAGCCGCCGCGGCCTGATCGATCGAAGCGAAGATGGTGTTCCCCGCTGCGGTCATAGCCTTCGTGAGCAGTTCTATCGTCTCGCTGTATGAATGTCTGCTGCGCGTTATCATGGCTCGACGATACCGCCTGTCACGGCTCCTTCCCTCGCGGCGCTACGCCCAGCGTGATGGCCCAGCGTAGGCGCCGGGGCGGCGCTAGGATCGGTCGCTTGCGCTCGTACTGGCCGCGCCCGGCCGCCCGTGCGCCGGCCCGATCTCCTCGGCGGAAAGATGGCGCGCTTCAACCATCTCATCGGGCACGATCGCGCGCAGCACGAAGTGCTGTCAGGCGGCGGGCGCCAGACGGCCTTCGACTACGTCTGCACGCACTAAATAACGCAAAAGAGCCGGGCGTTGCGGACGGCGGTTATGCTCGTCCGTACGCCCGGCTCTCTGCCGAGGTTTTACCCGATTACATCGGGTCCATGTGGGGAATCAGAGTCTTCGGCGGTTGCACCGGCGGCGGTCCCTCGCCGTTCGGGATCAGACTCTTATTTCTCTGGATGATGTATCCGCCGCTGACTTCGTCCAGTTGCTCATCTGCAATGGGTGCCTTTTCCTTGTCGCTCATCGTGGGCCCCTTTCTTCACTCGCGGTACCTTGCCGCTGTCCCTACAGTATCAGCCGCTTAGGAAGCCGTGCGGAAGAGTTTGCGAAGGAGCGTTCTTAAGGCTACGGAGCGGGGCCGAGCGCGGCACTGCCCGGGTCGGTTAAGCCGTTCGCGCTGCCGAGAGCCTTTACGAATGCGCCCTTCGGATACGTCAGCACGGTGACGTCCTTGCCGCCGTAGTCGGCGACGAAGAGCGTTTTTTGATCCGCCGATAGCGTCAGAGAATCAACGAACGTAAAGCCGATATACTTGAGATTGTGCAGCTGTATCTCGGTGCCGTGCTTGTGCGGGGTGCGCACGATCGCCCAGCCGCCCGGACCGCTGCGGCGCTTGGCTCCGCCTACACCGCCCTTGGGGACCGGGTTGGCGCCGACGAGCACGTTGAACTTCTTGTCGATCGCGACGCCGCCGCCGGCGCCGGTGTAGCCGGTCAGGTAAAACTGGTTGTTGTACTTCTGGTTATAGAGCACTTCATCGGCGACCCAGTACGAGCCGAGGCTGCCGTGCACGGCGCCGTACATCGCGAGCATCAGTTCGCCGGAGCTCACCATCGTCAGGCCAGTCGGATAGCAGAACGCGTACGTGCCAGTGTTGCACGTATTCCAGGTGTTCGTTACCGTGTTCTGCCCCTGGGGATACTCGGCTAGGAAGTTCCACGGTCCGCCGGTTCCATAATCGAAGACGAAGACGTTGCCGCTCGAGTCGGCGCCGACGAAGAGCGGGCAGATCAAACCGGAGGAGTACGTGTACGTAGGCGTCGTGCTGCCGTGAGCGTACTCGACGACGTTGCCGCTGCCGTCGCACTTGCCCTCATTGGCCACGTACAAGTTGCCCTTGGAATCCACCCAGTCGCCGACCGGAAAGTTCAATCCGCTCGTGATGGTCTCCACGAGCTTGTAGGTCGGATCGAGAACCTCTACCCGATTGACGGTCGGATCGGTGACGTACAGGTACGTATTGCCGGCGGTGGCGGGCCGGTTCGCAACGGCGGCGGCGCCGGGCAAGGCGGGCGCCTGGGGTGAGGTCGCGCAACCCGCCAGCAATAGGCTTAAAGTCACGGTTCCAAAGGCGGCAACGCGAAAGCGCATGGACCCAATCTCCTCCCCGAGAGCACGGGCGATAGGGCGCCTGCTTCCGGGACGAGCGAGCCGGCTCCTAGGGGGGCGGCTCAGCCCCGCCTAGTTTGCCAGAGAGAGCGCGGCCGACGTACGAATCCGCTCGAGTCCCGCGGCCTGCTCCGAAATACGGACGGCTAGGGACTGCACGTCGGTCGTGCCGGCCAGCCCGGCTGCAGCCGGGAGCGCCGCTCGAAGCGCTGCGGCCCGCTCCTTGGCCGCTTCTGCCTCCGCTTGCGCTCCTTCGCGCGCTGCCTGGCAGGCCACGAGTCGCGAGGCGGCCTCCGAAGCCTCCTGCTGCGCCGCGGATTCGCTCTGGGCGCATTCCTGCGCCCGAGCCTCTTGCGCGGTCAGCCGCTGCTCCAGCTCCGCCGCCCGCGCACGCGCGGCTTCTGCATCCGCTCGAGCCGACGCCGCTTGTGCCTGGGCGTTTTGCCGATCCGATGCCATAGCAGCGGCACGTTCTGCGGCCGCACGGGCCCGCTCCGAGGCCTCGTACTCCAGGGCCGCAGCCGCTTCGGCCTTCTCGTAGGCCGCCGCGTGCTCGGCGGCAGCCTGCGCGGCTTGCGCCTCGTGCTGCAGCCGGTTCTCGAGCGCGCGCACTTCCAAAAGCAGCGCTTCGGCGGCCTCGCGCTGCTGCGCGACCAGACGCTGTGCCGCCGTCAGCTCTTCGCCGGACGGGGCGGCCACGTCGAGTGTCTCGGGCATTCTATCCTCTGCTTTCGGTAGCTCGTACGAAGGAACGGTCGCGATGGACTCGGGGATGTCGTGAGCCGGCGCCACTTGCGCCTGGGCCGCGTCTGCCTGGGGGGCTTCCGCCTGGGGCGGTTCGGCCGCCGTCGTTTCGGCCGGCGACGCCTGCCAGACGGTGCGCCAGGCGCCCTCGGGGAGGTGCTCACCTTTGAGGTCCGCGAGCATCCGTGTCAGCCGGGTCTCGGGCGGCGCTGCGGCGGCCGCATCTTGCTCTTGGCCCGCATAGCCGTCGGGGGCTTCAGGAGATCGAAATAGCGATTTCCACGTATCGAACATGCTTCTCACCACCAATAGAAAAGTCGTCCGCGGTATAAAGAGTCGGACGTTTGCCTACGGTCTCCGCGGAGCGCCGCGGGCAACGAAAATCCCCTGGCCTTCTAAATCCGGTCCAGAAAACGTGACTACTCGGGCTATTCTATACGCTCGGCGCTCGGGACGCAAGCCCGCCGGCGCCGTGGAGCAAAAAAGATGGCCCCGGCGCTTGCCGGAGCCATCTCAGCGGTATCCTCTGGTCGGCTACTGGACGGTCACCGCGACGGGCTTCGACGCGATGCCGTTGGTGACGACGTAGAGTTTGCTCGCTCCGGTACCGATCGTGGCCGGAACGTCAAAGCTCGTCGTTACCGTCTGGCTCGAGCCGATGCCCATGTAGTTCACGCCATGCGTGCGAGCGTAGACGACGTTCCCGGTCGAGTTGTTCACGATGCGGACGAGCGGGTAGTTCTCCGCTTGCGTATCGTCGTCGCCGTAGAAGTTCGTCTGCGAGAGGCCGTTGAAGCCGACGCCCGAGACCTGATAGGTGGTACCGTGCGTCAGCGTCGTCGGAACCGACCCGATGACGGGGGCCGCGCGGCGATCCGGATGGCCCGCAGGCGTGTAGATCTCTACGTCGCTCGAGAAATCCGTCTCCATGATCTGTCCGTTCGGAAGCACGAGCAGGCTTACGTTGTAGGACGAATCGTTCGGAGCGTTCGGCGGTCCGGCGATTTCCTTGAGCTTCTTGCCGTTGTAGACGAAGAACGTCGCGGGCGAGTTGTAGTCGCCGGGGCTCGCCACGACCATGACCTTCCCGTCAACCATCAGCGATGCCGGGCCGTCTGCAACGTCCAGTTGCTGACCGCTTACGATCGGGAAGCTCGGGCCTTGCGTCCACGAACCCGTTTTCTCGTTGAACGTCGCCGAGAGTCCCGTCGCGCCCGCGACCCAGACCTTGTCGTTCATGAGCATCGTTTGCGGTCCGATCTCGAACGCCGCGTCGGCGAGGCGCACCGGAACGTTGCCCACGCTCGCCCATGCGTTGCCTGTGGGATTGTACTCCTCGGAGTTCGGCTGATCGGACACGTCGGCGGTCAGCACGTTGCCGCTGCGAAGGAGCGTCCAGCCCTCCTCGCTGTTCACGTCGGCCTTGCCGGTGCCGATCTGCGTCCAGCTGCTGTTCGATTCGTTATACAGCGCCTGGTTCGCCGTGCAGCAGTTGCCCAGCATGAACGTGCCGTTCGCGAGCACGGCGCTCTGCGCGTCGCCGATGCGGCTCCAGCCGCTCGGCGCGCTCACGGAGGTCCAAGAGTTCGCAACCGGGTCGTAGATCGCGCCCAGCGGCGTCTCGTCGCCGTTGCAGAAGTTGTACTCGCCGCCGTTCACGATGACTTTGCCGTCGGGAAGCACCGCCGACGCATCGTAGAGCGGGCCGTAGGTGGACGACATCGCCGCCGCCTTCTGCCAGGTGCCGTTGACGTAACTGCCGGTCGAATCGGGAACCAAGCGATTCCAGTTCGAAGAGCAGTAGTCGTGCACGAGCACCGAACCGTCGGTCAGGAGCACTTCCGAGAACGGTCCGTTCGACCACGTAGCCTGTGACGTAACGGGTTGCCATCCGGCGCCCATGGCGCGCGCCCGATCCGCGCCCGAGATCGCACGCCGATGGTTCGGCGGGTGGGGCGGTGCGTGATGGAAGCGCGACGCGCGCGCGACGAACTCTCGCGCGCCCAGCGACGACGAAGTAGCCGTGCTTGCCAAGGGCGAGGTGCCGCCGCCGGCACACCCGCCGAGTACGGCAAGCGCAGCCAAGAGAGAGCAAACGGGGACGAAGTTCCGCATCATAACTCCTAACGTGCAGATTCGCTTTAAGTGGAAAGCCCATTATCAGCGCACACCGCGTTTCCTGCCTGCGAAGTCGCAAGCAGCGCGCTCCAACCGCAGCCGCGCCGCGCGGGGCTACATCAACGCCTCTTGCGCGCGGGCGCCTTTTTCGCGCTTGCCTTGCGGGCCGGAGCTTTCGTCGCGCTCTTCTTCGCCTTGCGAGCGGTGCCGGCGCGAGAACCGCGCTTTGCCATCACGGCCTCTTTCAGCGCCTTTGCCACCAAGAATTTGAACACGCGCTTTGCGGGGACTTTGACTTGTTCGCCCGTCGCGGGGTTACGCGCCATGCGAGCCGCCCGATCCCGTACTTTGAACTGCCCGAAGCCGGGGATTTTCACCGGTTCACCCGCAGTCACTGCCGCTTGAATGTCTTCGAATACTCCGTCTACGAGTACGACGGCATCCTTGCGCGAGAGCTCGAGACGTTCCATCGCCGAGCGCACCAGATCTACCTTGTTCATCGGTTCCTTTCGTGTGAAAAAGCAGCTTCGATTCGTGCTAAATCGCCTGGCGCTGCTTGCTACGAAATGAGGTTGGACTCCTTGTCACAAATGGCGTTTTTCAATGCCCGGAAGCGCAATCGTTCAAGCCGGGCCGCTGCGCGGCCGCGCGATCGTTCCCGGCGATAAGTCTATCTCGCACCGGGCGCTCGTCGCGGGAGCCCGGTGCGTCCAGCCTCTGCGCGTCGCGAACCTCAATCCAGGTCTCGACGTGCGGGCCACGCGAGACGCGCTCGTTGCGTTGGGCGTGGGGATCGAAAGCTCCGGAGACGACGTCGTCGTTCGCACCGGCCCCTTGCGCTCTCCGGCCGAGCCGCTGGCGTGCGCAAACTCGGGTTCGACCGCCCGGATGCTCCTGGGGGTCTGTGCCGGCGCCGACGTGCAGGCTCGTTTCGACGGCGACGCGTCGCTGCGGCGCCGCCCGATGGAGCCGGTGGCGGCGCAGCTGCGGGCGTTCGGCGCCGCGATCGAGACCACGTTCGGCCACCTGCCGCTCGAGATTGACGGCACTCGCGAGATTCAAACGCGCCGCTTCATCCTGCTCGCTCCCTCGGCGCAGGTGAAGTCGGCATTGCTCTTTGCCGGGCTTTTCGCCGGCGTCGGCGTGAGCGTCCAGGGAGATAGCGGCACGCGAGACCACACCGAACGGCTTCTGCACTACCTCGGCGCGGACGTAGAGTGGGACGGGCGTTCGGCTCGCTTGGGAACGGCCCAGCCGCAAGGCGGCGACGTCCGCGTCGCGGGCGACGTTTCTTCGGCCGCCTTCTTCATCGCCGCCGCCGCGATCGTTCCGGGCAGCGCCGTGCTCGTCCGCGACGTCGGGGCCAACCCCACGCGCACCGGTCTGCTCGACGCGCTCTCCCAGATGGGGGCGCAGCTGCAGCTGCGGAACGAACGGACGCTCTGCGGCGAACCGGTCGCGGACGTCTACGTCGAGCACCGCGCCCTGGCAGCGGCCACGATTGACGCTGCGACCGCGCTGCGCGCGATTGACGAGATCCCCTTGATCGCGGTCGCGGCAGCCTTCGCGCCGGGTACGACGCGCATCGAGGGCGTGGGCGCGCTGCGCAGCAAGGAGTCGGATCGCATCGCAACGGTGCAAGCACTCCTGGCGGGCGTGGGCATCGAAGCACGCGCCGAACGCGACGCCCTGGTCGTTTCCGGAGGCGAGCCGAAGCGGTTCGAGGGAGCGGCCCGGACGCACGGCGACCATCGGATCGCGATGGCGGCAGCGGTGCTTGGAGCTGCCCTAGGCCCGGTTGAGATAGACGATGCCGGCTGCATCGCCGTGAGCTTCCCGGACTTTCTTCGGGAGCTCGCCCGGCTGCAGCGCTAGGCGGCGGGCTCGGAGGACTTCTTCTCCCCAGCGGGCGCGGTTACGGGCTTGCTATCCCCCGCCGGCTCGCTTTTTGCCGCAGGCTCGCTTTGAGTCGCAGGTTTTGCAGATGAGCCCTTACGCGAGTCGGTCACGTAGAAGCCCGAACCCTTGAAGAGGACCGGCGCCGGGTTGAAGACGCGGCGCAGCGGTGATCCGCAGGAGGCACACGGTTCGGTGTGCGTGTCGTTAAAGCCGTGGCGCACTTCATATACGCGCCCGCACTTGGTACAGGCGTAGTCATAGAGCGGCATGCCAAGAGTATACCCGCCTTAGCACTCTTGGTCAATGACTGCTAGAAGTCGGCCAGGACCTCGGCATCGCGTTTGTACTCGACCAGACCCTTGAAGTGGACGAGCGAGTCACCCAAGGCGCTCTCGACCCGGCGCGCGTGGCGCCAGCGGTCCACGAGCGTCCCGATCCGTCCGTGGTAGGCCGGGTACTCGAGCGTGACGTGCAGGCGCGACGCCGCCCGCCGCTGCTCGATGCGAAAGTCCAGGCGCCTGCGTACCGAGTATGCCCCGACGAGCGAGAGGCGGAAGTTGGCGATGTAGCCGTCCACCTCGTAGAGCTCCTCGTCGTCGCCGGGAAGAGACGATCGCACGATCACCTCGCTGCCTAGGCAAGGCCAGTCGCCCTCTCCGCAACGCCGGGCGCTGCGCAGAAAGGAGAGCCAGACGGGCCACTTTTCCACCGCGCACAACAGGGCGAACGCGTCATCTGCGGACGTTTCTACGTCCAAACTCGCGCTCAGAAGCATCGCCGTTGCTTCCTCCGAAAAATCGGGCCGTCCTTTACCCGACCTGTCCCTCGCAGACGCCCCGGGCGAAGAGGACGAGCGTGGCGACGCCTACCCGCATGGCGGCCTCGTCTATCCGGAAGAGCGCGCCGTGGGCCGGGTGGATCGCGCCGGACGCCTCGTTACGCACGCCCAAGCGCACGAGCAATCCGGGCACGCGCTGCGCGAAGTAAGCAAAGTCTTCGGCCCCCATCGTCGGGAGGGGCCGCTCGATACGAACCGGCTCGCGCGCGGCGACGTAGGCGGCGAACGATTCGGTCAGCGCGGGATCGTTGATTACCGGCGGATAGCCGCGGACGATCTCTACCTCGGCCTCGACGCCGTACGCGCTCGCAACGCCCGCCGCGATGCGCCGAATGCGTCGCTCGAGCTGCTCGCGCACGCGCGGATCGTGCGCCCGCAGCGTGCCGCTCATGCGCACTTCGTCGGCAATCACGTTGTTTCGATGTCCGCCGGCGATCGTTCCGATCGTCACCACCGCGCTGGCCAGCGGATCCGTCTCGCGCGCAACGACGTTCTGCAGCGCCTGCACGAACGCCGCGCAGGGCGGGATCGCATCCATCGCCGCATGCGGGTAGCCGCCGTGTCCGCCGGTGCCCCGAATCGTCACGTACAGCTCGTCCGACGAGGCGTTCACCGGCCCGGGTGTGATGCCGATGCTGCCGCTCTCCAGGCGCGTATCTACGTGCAGCATCGCGATCGCCTGCGGGGCTGGGTCGTCGAGCGCTCCTTGCGCGATCATCGGCTCGGCTCCGCCCGGTCCCTCTTCGGCCGGCTGAAAGACGAACACCACGGATCCGGCCAAATCTTCGCGACGCGCGGAGAGCAGGCGCGCAGCACCCAGCAGCATCGCCGTGTGGGCGTCGTGCCCGCAAGCATGCATGCGTCCTTCCACTTCGGAGGCGTAGTCGAGCCCGGTGCGTTCGCCGATGGGCAGCGCGTCCATATCGGCCCGCAAGGCTGCGACGCCTCCAGGCCGGCCTCCGCGCAAGACGGCGACGACGCCGGTCTGCGCGAGACGGCGATGCTCGATGCCCAGCTCGTCCAACTCGCGCTCGACCAGCGCGGCGGTTTCGCGCTCTTCGAACCCCAGTTCCGGCCGGCGATGGATGGCGCGCCGCAGCGCGACGACTCGCTCGAACAGGGCCTCTTCGATCTCGACGGGCATGCCGTAGGAGTTACCTGACGCGGTTATTGCCTTCCCGCCGCCGAAGCACGTTCTCGCCGATGATGACCGCCGATCTCGCCTTAGCGATCCTAATCAATCGCACGAGCGCCTACTATCAGGCCAATCCGCCCACGTACATGACGTACGTCGAGCGTACGCACGTAAGCGCCCCGACGCTTGGGAGAACCCAGGATATAGACCGTTCGATCGCGGTGCGGGTCGCCGACGATTTCGCCGTGATGCAAGACCTCCCGAACGGCAGTACCCGCACCGGCCAGGCCTTTCCGATCGTGGCCTACTTCGACCCGCTCTCGAACTTTCAGTTCAGTTACTTCGCGAACCTCAAGCGGGTGGACATCAGCCTGCAGCGCGGTGCGCCGATCTTCCTCGCGATTCCGCAGGACGACCCCAGCGTGACGGTGGTCGTCCCGTACAACAGCTACTGGGCGACGCGCTACGCGCCCGACTCGACCGACGCGGCGCTCCACCTGCTCGTAGATCCCACGCCGCGCGTGCGCAACGGCTTCTATCCCTCGGAGGTCGTCGAAGACCCGGTCTCGCGCCTGCCCTCGCACGTCGAACTGCGCATCGCGGGCGGCGACGACGAAACGATCGCGCTCGACTACAAAGTGGTAGAGGGTCACTGGGTGATCGTGCACGGGCGCTTTAGCGCGACGCAGCACGCAGCCTTCCTCACCTTCAAGGTCATCGCCGACATCACGTTCGACAACATCGCCTTTCCGGCCGAGCCGCCCGATCCGCGGCTCGCGGGCACTCCGGCGCCGAGCAGATCGACTATGCCGTCGGAAGCGCCTCCAGTTCAAGCGGCTCCGCCGTTCCACGAACGGCGTCCCGACTAGGCGGACGATCTTTCGGGGCGACCCAGACGTAGACGTTCGGGACGAGCAAAAGGGTGAGCACGAGCGAGCTGAGCACGCCTCCGATGACGACCACGCCCAGGCTGGAACGTGACGAAGAGCCCGGGTCCAGCGCCAGCGCCAACGGAATGTTCCCCGCTACGACCGAGAAACTCGTCATGATGATCGGCCGGAACCGCGTGTGCGCGCTCTCCTTGATGGCAGCAAGCTTGTCGCGGCCCTGGGCGCGCAGCGTGTTTGCATAGTCTACCAGCAGGATGCCGTTTTTGGCTGCGATGCCGATGAGCAGAATCGTTCCGATCAGCGAAAATAGATTCAGCGTCCGATGCGTGAGGAAGAGCGCTCCGATCGCTCCGATCGCGGCCACCGGCACCGAGAAGATGATGATGAACGGCGAGACGTAGCTGTTGTAGAGCGCCACCATGAGCAGGTACACGAGCAGCACCGATACGATCATCGCCAGCCCCATGCCCAGCAGCGTCTGGTGCATGAAGTCTTGTTGGCCGAGCGGCGCCGGACGCACGACGACGTTCGGCGGGAGATGCAGCGACGGCAGGCGGCGCATCAACCCGTTTTCCACCGCCGAGAGCGAAGAGCCCGGCGCGTAGTTGGCGTTCACGTGAACGACGTTGTGGCGGTCCGTTCGCGTCACCAGCGGCGGCGTCGGCGTCTCGACGAACTTGGCGATGTCGCCGAGGTAGACCATGGATCCATTCGAGGAACGAACGGCTACGGTTTTGAGCTGCTCGAGGCTGGTCTGGGCCGAGCTTGGATAGATGACCTGCACCTCTTCCAGCCCCGCGGTCGTCTCGAACTGTGTGGCCTGGTTGCCGCCGAAGGCCGCGCCGGCAGCCTGCGCCGCCTGGCCGACGTCCACGCCGAGCGCCTGCGCCTTATCGCGATCGAACTCGATGGATATCTCCGGCGCGAGCTGCGTGCCGGTGCTGTTGACGCTCGTTGCACCGGGAACCGAGGCCAGGAGTTTCTGCACTTGGATCGCGTAGGGCGTCGGATCGCCGCCGGTAAGGTCGGTGACGAGTAAATCCACCGGCTGCGCGTTGCCGCCTTGGGTCGAGGTCGCCGGAACCACCACCGCCTGCACGCCGTTGGGCAAACTGCTTGCGACGATCTTCTTGAACTGCGCGACCCAGTAGTCCGTGGAATGCTTGCGCCCGTCCTTGAGCCACACGTGCACCTGGCCGACGTTGCTCTGCGAAACGAATCCGCCGAACGAGGCCGCGTACGCACCCGCCACCGCCGTATTCGCAAAGATGTCCGGCGAGCCGAGAATCTTCTGCTCCAGTCCGAAGGTCCCGTCTTCGACCGTCTTGACCGGCGTGCCGATCGGATAGACGAGCTGGATGAAAATCTCTCCGCGGTCCACCGGCGGAATGAACTCCTCGCCGACCGCCCCGATCCCGACCAGGCCGAGCGCCACGACGAAACTCGCGGCGCAGATGATCGCCACGAGGCGCCCGTGATCGAAGCTCCACGGCAGGACCCGATCGGTATACCAGCCGCGCAGACGGTCGAAAGCGCGGCCGAAGGCTTGCACGACGTTCCACGGCCTCCAATGCGAGCGCAGCGCCCAGAGGCCCGCCAGCGTCGGCGTGATCGTAAAGGAAACGAAGAGCGACGTCAGGGTCGAGATCACGACGACGATCGCGAACTCGGAGATCTGCCTGCCCACCTGCCCTTGTATGAACGCGATCGGGAAAAAGACGACGACGTCCACCAGCGTGATCACGACCGCGGCGGCGCCTATCTCCTCGCGCCCCCGAACCGCGGCCTCCTTCGGCGGCTCTTTGAGTTCGCTGAAGTGGCGCTCGATGTTCTCCAGCACGACGGTCGAATCGTCCACCAGGATGCCGATGACCAGCGACATCCCCAGCAGCGATATCGTGTCTATCGTCAAGTGCATGAGATTCATCGCGGTGATCGCGATCGCCAGCGACGTGGGGATCGAAATGCACACCACGATCGCGCTGCGCCACGAGCGCAGGAAAAATATCATCGCGACGCACGTGAAGAAGACCGCCAGCAACAAAGTGCGCGTCACGATCGAGATCTGCTGCTGCGTGAACTTGGACTGGACGTTTATGACGCGAAACGATATCTCGGGAAACTGCCGCTCGATCTGCGGAAGCTCCCGCAGCACGTTGTTCGCCGCGTCCACTTCGCTGCCGGCGGAAGACTTTTGGACCTGAAGAAACAGCCCGGTCTGGCCGCTGATGTGCGCGTACTGCAGGCGCGGCTCGTACCCTTCGTTGATCGTGGCGACGTCGCCGATCCGCACCACCGCGTTGCTGGCGGTCCAGGGATTCACGACCCCCGCCAGCGCCGTCATCCCGCCTGAGTAGCTGCGCGCTTGGGCTCCGGTCGAGGTCTGGGCGGCGCCGGCGCCCGCGCCGACTGGAATGATCGCCAGGTTCCGAACCGTGTTGAGGTCCACGATGTCGCCGCGTACGTCTATCGTCGTCTGGCGGTTCGGCTCGTAGGCGAAGCCGCCGGGCACGCGCTGGTTGTCCACCTGCAGCGTGTTGATGACGTCGTTGATCGTGAGGTTCGCCGCCGCCAAGCGCCCGGGATCCACCACGACCTCGTACGCCGGCGTCACGACGCCCCCCACGTTGACGAACGAAATGCCCGGAACTTGCTCGAGCTGCGGGGCGATGACGTTCGTCGCGTAGAGGGCCAGCCGCGAGAGCGAGAGGCTCTTGGAGAACATCGCCATCGTCACGACGACCGACTGCGCGGGGTCGCGCAGGTTCACCGTCGGGGGCGAGAGGTTCGTAGGCAGGTAGTGCTGCGCGGACTGCATTGCCTTGTTCGTCAGCGCAAGGTCGGTAGCCGTATCCGAGTTGATATCGAAGATCGCGGTGATGGACGCCTGGCCCTGCTGCACGATCGAGTTGAAGGTCTGCAGGTCCGCGGTTCCGGCGAGGCTTTGCTCGATCGGCTGGACGATATTGTCGCGCATCTCGCTGACCGAGGCGCCGGCGTAGCCCACGTTGATGCTCACCGTCGGCTGGCTGACGTTCGGGTAGAGCTGCTTGACGATCGTCGCCGTCGAGAGAACGCCGGCGAACGCCATGAGCGCGACGATCACGAAGACGAGCGTCGGGCGCTCGATGAAGAGCCGGGTCAGGCTGAACTTCACGGAGCTACCGAGACCCGTTCTCCGTCGCCGACGCTCGTCTGGCCGTCGGATACGACCCGCGTACCTGCAGCGATGCCGCTCACGACTGAAGTGGTACCGTCGCTGCCCGTCTCGGTTACCTTCACGGTCTTTACCGTTCCGTCGCTCCCGACGGTGAGCAACGTATTGTGGTTGTCATCGGTAAACGCCGTCTGCGGCACGCGTACGCCGGTAATCGGAGGGACGGCCACGGTCCCTTGCACGACCATCCCGGGGCGCAGACGCCGCTGCTGGTTGGAGAGCAGCACCTTCACCTGGAAATCGGTCGAACCGGGATTGATCTCGTTTAGCACGCCCGCAACGCGACCGGCGAACGCATTGCCCCCGCCTAAGTCTTCGGCGATGACGGTTGCGGTGGAACCCTGCGCGATCCGGGCGACCTGTTCGCTGGAGGCGTGCAGCACCGCGTAGATCGGTACGACCTGCTGCAAGGTGAAGAGCTCGCGGTTCCCGGGATACTCGCCGGGATTGATGTTCCGGTTTACCACGACGCCGTCTATCGGCGAAACGATCGTCGCCTTGCCGATCTGAACGCGGACTTGCTGCGCCTGGGCGAGCGCCACTTTTTCTTGTGCTGCCGACTGCGCGACCGCCGACGACTGCAGGCCGCCGCCGGAGAGGCTGCCGTTGGCCTGAACGTTCGCCTGCGCGGCCTGCAGACCGGCGCGCGCGGAGTTGAGGGACTGCTCGTCGTTGCGGACGAGCGTGTTTTGGGCGTCCACGGCTTGCTGGGAGATGTAGCCTTGCGCGAGCAGGCTCTGATCGCGGGTGAGGTTATGCTGGTCGTTGGCGAGCGTCTGCTGGGCCTGCTCCAACGCGGCTTGATCCGTTCGCAGCGTATCTACGCCTTGTGCGATCGAAAGGGAACCTTGGTAGACGGTATGTTCGGTATTCGCTTGATTGCTGCTCGCCGTCGCCGTATCGGACTGCAGCTGCGCTTCCAGGTCGGCCGTGTCGAGCCGGGCGAGAACCTGGCCGGCGTGCACCTGATCGCCTTCCTGCACGTAGACGGCGTCGGCCGGCTCGGTGAGCGAGCTCTGGATCGCGACGTTTTGATACGGAGCTATGATGCCCGCGAGGTGCTCGGATGGGCTTACCGGCCCGTACGTAGAGACGATCGTCTGGACGTACGGCAGAGGGGCGGCCTCCTTCTGCCGGTGCGCGCAGCCGGACGCCGCTAGGACCGCGAGCAATGCGCCGAGCAAGGCTGATGGGGGTGAGGTTCGTTTCATCGAATGCCGCGATTGTAACGAAAGGAGCGCTCCGGAGTCCTGGAGCGAGTCTGAGAATGGCCCTGGAAGCCGAACGCCCGCGCGTCCTGGTCGTGGACGACGAGCGCGGGCTGCGCGAACTGCTCGAGTACGGCCTGGGCCGTGCCGGCTTCGACGTGCGCTCCGTCACCGAGGGCTCGGCGGCGCTGCCGCTGCTGGAAAGCTGGTCGCCGGACGTGATCGTCCTCGACGTCATGCTCCCCGGAGGCGACGGCTTCACGTTTCTACCGGAGATTCGCCGCAGGACTACGGCCCCGGTCGTCATGCTCACGGCTCGCACGGAGGTCGCCGAGCGAGTCGCCGGGCTCACCGCCGGTGCGGACGATTACGTCGGGAAGCCCTTCGATCTGGAAGAGCTCGTGGCGCGGCTCCGCACGCTCCTGCGCAGGCCCGCGATCGAGGAGCGCGAGACGTTCGAATATGCCGACCTGAGCATTGACGCACGCAGCCGGACGGTCTACCGGGGCAACCGCCGCATAGAGCTGTCGCCGCGCGAGTTCGATCTGCTCCGAACGTTCGCCGAGCGCGCAGAGGAAGTGCTCACGCGCTCGCAACTGCTCGACCTCGTCTGGGGCATAGACCGCGACGTCGTTCCGAATACGGTCGAGACGTACGTCTCGTTCCTGCGCGCGAAGATAGACAGCGGCGAGCCGGTCAAACTCATCCAGACGCTGCACGGCGTAGGGTACGCGCTCAAGGAGACGCCCGCGTGACGACGCGGCTCGCGCGCCGCATCCAGGCGACCGCGACGATCGAGATCGCCCTCGTGCTCGGCGCGCTGATCCTCGCCGGCGCGCTCTTCGCCTTCGACCTGTACATCCGCGCCCTGACGAACGAACTCGACGGCACGCTCGCACAGTTGCAGGGCGCGCTCGCACAGCGCTCCTTGCCCGACGCCCGCGCCGGCGGCGCGTTCGCAGCGTCCCTGCTCCTGGGTACCGGAACCGAGATCGTCTTCCTCGACGGAAACACGCGCGTGACGGTCTATCGCCTGCACCGGGCCGACGCGCATCCCACCATCACCGTGCGCAGCCGTACGGACCTCTCCGGCGATCCGCGCGCCTCGGGCCCGTTCGGACGCGCCGTCGTCGGCCTCGCGACGGCCTTCGGCCTGCAATCGCTCTTCGGCCGCGTCGGGACCCTCTACGTGGTCGTTAAGGCCAACGAGTCGGTGCTCTTGGGTACCGTCCGGGCCTTCCTGCTGCCGCTGGCGCTCGCCCTCGCACTGGCCGCGGCATGCGCCTTTCTCGTTGCGCGCGCACTCACGCAGCGCGCGCTGCGTCCGCTCGACGACGTCACCGCAGCGCTCGCGCGCTTTGCTGCCGGAGATCTCACCCCGCAGCCGATTGCGGCGGATGCCCGTCACGAGCTCGGCAGCCTCGCGAGCGCCTACAATGGGGCGATCGAGCAGATGGAGCAGGCCTTCGCCGCACGCGACCACGCGAACGAATCCATGCGCCAATTCATCGCCGATGCCGGGCACGAGCTGCGAACGCCGCTGACGGTCGTGCAGGGGTTCATCGCGATCCTGCGCCGCGGCGGCTTCGACGTACCCTCCGATCGCGATCACATCCTCGACACGATGTACGATCAGAGCCGGATCATGGGCGCGCTCATAGACAAACTCATCCTGCTCGAACGCTGGGAGAGCCCCGCGCAGCCTCCGCAGACGGACGCCATTGACGTCGGCAGGCTCGTGAGCGACCTCATCGCACCGATCGCGGATTCGCATCCCGAACGCCGTTTTAGCGTCTCTGCCGACCGCGGCGTGCTCGCAGCGATAGATCCGACCGAACTCGGCTACGTCGTGACGAATCTTGCGGACAACGCGCTCAAGTACGGGCGCGGCGAGATTGCCGTCCGCGTCAGAGCCGACGATGGCGAGGCCGCCATCGAGGTCGCCGATGAGGGGCCGGGCATCCCATCTACCGACGCAGCGCGAGTCTTCGACCGATTCTATCGCGGCGCCCAGCGCGACGTCGCCGGATCGGGCCTTGGCCTCGCGATCGTCAAGCGCGCCGTGGAACGCGCGCGCGGAACGGTTACGCTCGACTCATCGCCAAGCGGCTCCCGCTTCACAGTACACCTACCGAGGGCGTAGCGGCGGCGAGGGTTTCGCGCTTCGACTCGGCGCTGCGGCTTGTCGGTTGTCATCCCGAGGAATGTCATCCTGAGCCGAGCCGCGGGAGCGGCTCGAGTCGAAGGGCTGTCAAAGGATGGCGGAGAGGGTGAGATTCGAACTCACGGAACGCTCAACACGTTCGCCCGCTTTCGAGGCGGGTGCCTTCAACCACTCGACCACCTCTCCGCGGTCCCGCGCCGACCGGCCGTACTACCGCGGCGCCGCCGGGAACCCTTCTTAGCCGGCGCCGCGGCGAGCGCGAAAGAAGCGCTGCAGCTGTTCGGCCGCCTCGTCTTCGAGCACCCCCGCGGTCACCTCGATCCGGTGATTCGCGCGCGGCGATCGCAGCACGTCGAAGGCGCTGCCGTCGGCCCCGCCTTTGGGATCCCGCGCCCCGTACACGACCCGCTTTACTCGCGCGGCGAGCATGGCGCCGGCACACATCGCGCACGGCTCTTTCGTAACGTACACCGTCGCATCTGCCAAGCGCCACACGCCCAGCCGGCGGGAGGCCTCTTGCAGCAGCAGCATCTCGGCGTGTGCGGTCGCGTCGGGCCGCGACTCCTTCTCGTTCTTGGCTTCGAGCACGAGCGTATCGCTCACGAGCACCGCGCCGATCGGCACGTCTCCGGCAAGCGCCGCTTCCTCCGCCAACTCGATCGCGCGTCGAAGGTATCTCTCGTCAGAGTCCGTCACTGCGGCTAGAACCGCCGGTTGTGAATGCGGTAGACGGCGCCGAGCACGTAGGGAATCTCAAGCGGACTGAAGCGCTCTTCCTCTCCTACCGCGAAACGTACCGTTGCGGCGCGCGCGCGTTCTCCATGGAAACGACCAGCGTCGAGGTTCCCGGCTCCAGCGTCACCATGCGCACCGGACCGGCCCGATAATCCACTCGAGAGAAGGGCTCGTAGAAGTCCGTGGTGTTCGAAGTGTCTATGCGGACGATTTGGCGGCCGTCCGCTCCCACGAGCACGGCCGCGGGCCGGCCCGGATTAGCCGCATCGCGAGCGTCTACGAGCAGGCCGATCGGAACGCGCAGCCGCACCGGCGCCTTCAACGCATAGTGATCCTCTTCTCCCGCCGCAAGGCTCCCGTAGAAAGCCCACGATTTTGCCGGGTCCGAGACCACGATCGGGTCGCTTTGCGCCCGAGGCGAACAGGCAAAGCGCGGATCGTGCGCGCACGCTCGCCCCGCCGAGAGTACGCCCGCGGCAAAGAGGCCGCCCAAGACGAGTGCGACGGTGAGTACGATGCGTTTTGTCATTGTCGTTTGTGTCGTCGTGCGAGGCAATGCGCGCCCGGAGGGATTCGAACCCCCGATCCCAGCCTTCGGAGGGCTGTGCGTTATCCAGCTACGCTACGGGCGCAGACACGGCTCTCAGCGGGGCGCGTCGGGAGGCGCTCCGGCGCTCGGGATGTGCTTGAACAGATCGAGCTTGTGATCTACGAGCGTCCGATAGAACTTGCGGACGCAATCGGGATGGCCGAAGAAGTACGTCCGCGCGTACGCGAGATCTTCGCCGGAGCTGTCCGGCACGTAGTGAGAGATCTCGATCTCCTCCATCTGACCCCGATCTACCGGGTGAGGACAGAAATCGCACGGAATGGTGGACATTGAAATTGTTTCCTCTAAACTCAAAACCGGCCGCTTCGCGGCCGGACCGTCGCTTTTGGCTCGGGTAGGATTTGAACCTACGGCCAAGGGCTTATGAGTCCCCTGCTCTACCACTGAGCTACCGAGCCGGAACCGCCGAGCGCCGGATTCGACACCGCAGTATAGCAGGACCCGTCGCGCGCTCGCAAGGATTCGGCGGGCGGTGACCGGTTTTTTGCGCCTCGCCGTCGTAGCCGCCGCCTGCAGCGCCCTGGGCACGGGGCTCTCTGCCTCCCGGCAGCGGACGCGCCCGATCCCGCCGCGCTGCTCGCCAAACACCGTGCGTTCGTCGGCTGGCAGCTCGGCGACGGCACCTTTCGTTCCTTGCACCTGACCGGGACGCTCTTCGACGAGCAAGGCAAGCCCGCGCGCCTGCGCACCGAGTGGCGGCTCGGGTTGATTTATCGCAATCGGTCCGGCTTTGCCGAGCATCCCGACGATGCCGAAGACGAAGGCTTCACCGGCAATCTCTTTTGGAACAGCAACGTCAACGGTTTCACAACGCCGGCCTACGGAGATCTGGCGAAGTACCGGCTGAGTTACGACCTCCTCGCGAACGAAGGCACGGCCTCACTCCAGGCGCAGCCGCGCGGCGAAGCGAGCGTGGACGGCACGCCGTGCGAGACGCTCCGCCTGACGGTACCCGACGGCGATCCGATTGACGTGGACGTGAACGAGTCTACCGGTGCGTACGTACGCGCGACCGTAGATCCAGGCGGCGCGTACGAGCGCGTCGTTCACGTACTCGGCTACGAGGAGGTGCTCCCCGGCAAGCGCATGATCTCGGCGTTCCGCGTCGGTGACTCCACCGAAACGTTCCGTTACTCGGCGATCGAGCCGAACGCTCCGGTTTCGGATTCCGACCTGCATCCGCCGCCGCAGCGCGGGGCTTGGGAGTTCGCGCAGAGCGCGCCCTTCGCCGTCACCGTCAGCCCTACGCGAGTCATCGTGAACGCAAGCGTCAACGCAGTCAAAGGACGCTTCATCCTCGATACCGGCGCGAACGGCATCTTCTTGAACGAACGTTTTGCCGATCGGGCAAAACTTCCAAAAGCGGGCCCATCGGGCACCGTTCTCGGGCTGCACGGCGGGCGCGTCGCGGATCTGCGCAGAGCCGAAAGCGTCCAGATCGGAGGGAACACGCTCTCGAACGTGATCGTCGAAGCGGAGGACTTCAACTCGAACGATCCGTTCGGCCTAGACCGCAGTAACTACGATGGCCTGCTCGGATACGATATCTTCGCCGGCGCGATCGTGCGCCTCGACTTTGCGGCCGCTACGATGAGCATCGCCAGCCCCCGACGCGGACCTCGCCCAGGCGGGCGGCGTCGCCTTTCCGGTAGACACATCGCTAGGCGTGCCGACGGTTCCGATGATGCTCAATCGCTCGATTGACGTCCGGGCCATGCTCGATACCGGCGATCCCGCGGGCGTGGTCTTCGGCCCGGATATCCTCTACCGCTATCACTTGCGGATGGCGCGCAACATCGGCGTGAGCCTGCAGTACGGCAGCATCGAATGCGGCAATCTCGATTCGCTGCAACTTGGGCCGATCACGTACGCCGGCGAACAAGCGTGCAAGCTCGACTCGCCGCTCGTGGCGGGGAAGAACGTGCTCGTGGGCCTGGACTTCCTGCGCAACTTCACGCTGCTCTTCGATTACCCGCACGGACGCATCTTCTTCCAGAAAGCCCGGCGCTAACGAGAGAGGCGCCCGCACGAGTGCAGGCGCCTCCGCAGAGTCCGACTACCTGATTGCTAGTCGCCGTCGTCCCGGCGCTGCAGGACCTTGACGCCGTGCGCGCCTTGCAGTTGCTGCGCGAGGTACCAGCCCGCCGTCTCGTAGCCGGCGGGCAGCGAGGTCGGCGAGGGAATCGGCGTGATGCCGAGGGTCGAGCAGCTCATGCTCGGCGGCGAACTCGGCGACGCGATCTCGGCCAGCGAAGGCGGATTGACGCCGCTGCCTTGCAGTTTGCTCTCGTCGAGCGCGTCGAGCAGGTCCGAGGTGGACTTGTCGCCGTCGGCCGGCCCGAGGCCCATCGAGACGCCTTGCGACTCGTTCGGAAGCGTTCCGAACTTCGGCAGCCCGAAGAGGTTCTCGATCAGCTTGGAGACCGAGCCGTGGTCTGCAAAGTCGTGTACCACGCTCCCGGTTTTGGCGAACGGGGAGATGACGATCGCCGGTATGCGCACGCCGTCGCCGCAGGGATAGCCCTGTTCCGGGCCGCCCCGATCCTGCGGACACGTCTGTCCGTAGCCCGGAGGCGCGAGATGATCGTAGAAGCCTCCGCTGTCGTCCCAGGTTATGACGATCATCGAGTCCTTCCAGTACTTGCTGGCGGCGATGGCATTGACCACTTCGGCCAGGTACGCTTCGGCTACCTGATGGTCGGAACTGCCGCTCCCCGGGTGATCGTCGTCGCCGACGTAGTACTGCTTGCCGTAGGCATTCTGCGTGAAGATCGGGTCGGCCGGCTTGAGACCGTACGTGTTGGCGTTACCGCCCTTGACCCAGAACACGCCCGACGAGGGCAGTTTGCCCTGCTGGATGTCGGTGATGAATCCGTTGCCGGCGGTATTGTCGCGCAGGGTCTTCTTGTTGGCAAACCCCGAGTTGGGATTATTGATGTAGTCGAAGTAGAGCGGCGCGGTGTGGTGCGCCGAAAAGCCTGCGTTTGCCGTGTAGAGTCCCTCTTCGTACCAGGCCCAGGGGAAGTCTCTATGGCGAGCTTGCGCCTCCATCGCGATATCCTTACCGATGTAGCCCACGGCGCCGCGTTTCTTTGCGAGTTGGTCTTCGTGGGGGCTGAGCATCACCGGCATCGTCGCGTAGCTTTGGAAGGTGCCGTCGTCACCCGAGTACCCCGTAATGCCGAACGGCAGTTGGGAACTGGGCGGGTTATCGTCGTTGGAGATCGGTACGCCGTCGGAGTAGCCGCCGCTGGGCAGCGGCTGCGAAAGCGTGCCTTCTCCGGCCGCCGCCTCGGTCTGCCCGATCTGCGCGGCGAAGAGTTGGACGTTGCTCGGCGTCGAGTCGCCCGTCGCGGCCTGGAAGTAGTGGTCGAAGAGGGCGAAGTTCTTCGCGTAGTACCACAAGTAGGGAACGGTATCGCAGTCGTAGACGCCCTCGATAGCGATGGACTCGTTATGCGCCTCGATTTGCTGCGGGCTCGGCGTGGGTCCGAGCACGGGTTGGCCGGCCTCCACGTCCACGAGGAAGTCGTCCATCTTACCGCGATCCATCGAGACTTCCTGATCGAAGCGGCCGTTGTATCCGCCGCTAATATCGGGAGCGTCGGCTACGTAGTTGGCACTGTTCGGGTTGGCGGAAATCAGGAACGGCCGCTGACAGCCCTGCGTTTGGGGATCGTACTGGCAGTCCGTCTCTTGAGCCAGGTACGTGCCGAGATTCTCCACGAACTGCCCGTTGACGCCGGGGAAGAGTCCGAAAATCTGATCGAACGTGTGGTTCTCCTGGACGAGAACGAACACGTGCTTGACCTTAGAGCGAGCCAGAACTGCGACTCGCATGCGCGTAGCGGGATCCACGCCGCGCGCCTCCGGCGAGCGCTGCGCATTCTGCGAAGTGACGGGAGAGAGCGACGAACCTGCGGTGCCTCCGCCGCAGGCCGCGAGCGCCCAAGCAGCCACGGCTGCGCTGAGCGGCACTAACCGACGCATGTTGCTACCACCTTCCTAGTCTGTCGTAGTGAAGGGCCTATGCTCGAACGGTAGCAGAACGCTCGCTCGCAACGCATCGCAAGACGGCGCGGCGCGCGATAACCTCGGTAAGCGCGGCTTAATATTGCAGAGAAGGAAAACGTAAAGGCGGTTGAGGGCTTTCGCTACGCAACCGCGCCGGCGGCGCCGAAGGAATTCGCGGTCGGAGGGACTCGAACCCCCAACCTACAAGTTCGTAGCCTGTTGCTCTATCCAATTGAGCTACGACCGCGTGTTGCCGTACACTTCGGAGAGGGAGGGATTCGAACCCTCGATACGACTTTACATCGTATAACGGTTTAGCAAACCGCCGCCTTCAGCCGCTCGGCCATCTCTCCAGCGACGCGAGCAACTATACCACAACCGCAGCGCGGGACCCTACGCGCGGCCTAGCGCGAGGCCGTGGGCCCGTCCAGAGGCGGTTCGGGAACGAACTCCGCCACGACCGGCACCGGCCTCGGCACGCGACGGCGGAAGAGCCCATCCAGGCCCAGCACGCGGCCCGTCGGCAGCAGGAGGCTGATCGCGGAGAGCAGCGCGAGCGACGCGTCGGCCGTGCCCCAGCCGCTCGCGCTCTCGAGCGCGCCGCGCGCCGCCATGTAGTTCAGCGGCAGCAGCACGCCCACCAATCCGCCTACGCGCGTAAAGAGTCCCAGCACGAGCACCATCCCGGTGAGGACCTCGCCGAGGCGGACCAGTTCGGCAAAGAGGTTGGCGTTCGGCGCGACGACGCCGGCAAGAAACTCGTGATACGGGCCGGCCGACCTTCGCCAGGCCGTTCTGCAGGTAGGATGCAAAGACGCCGTTCGGCGGCATGAACGCATCGCTGCGCGTAAACTTCGGAACGCCGTGCACCAGCCACATCCCGCCCGTCACGATGCGCACGAAGGCTAGAACCACTGCGTAGACTCGCGACGACGGTAACGTCATGCCGGTACCTCCTTTGCGTAGTGCGCCAGGCCCGCGATCGTCGCGGCGGCATCCTCGGCCGCATACGGTCGTCCCAGCCGGCGCGCGGCAGTGGCCATCCGAAGCGCGAGCGTCCGAATCGGTCAGCACGCGTTCGACCGCGCCGGGAAGATCCGCGAGCCGGCGCGTTCGCACGGCGGCGCCGCTCTCGAGCAGCACCCTCGCGTTACGCTCTTCTTGCCCCGGCAGCGGTTTGCAGAGCACCATCGGGACCTGCGCGACCAACGCCTCGGATGTGCTGAGCCCGCCCGGCTTGGTCACCAGCACGTCGGCCGCGTGCATGTAGTCGTACACGTTCTCGACGAACGGGACGGCGCGAATCGGATACGCCAGGCGCTCCGCCGTCGTGACCAAGCGACGCTCGACGCGCGCGTTGCGGCCCGCCAGCACGACCGCGGCGAGCGGCAGGCTCACCGACGCGAGCGCGCCGAGCATTCGCTCCAACGGAGCGATCCCGAGACCTCCTCCCATGAGCAGTGCGACGGAGCGGTTCTTCGGCAAATCGAGCCGTTCGCGCAGGGCCTCGCGATCTCTCGGCCGACGGCGCGAACTCCGGGCGCACCGGAATCCCGCTCGCCGCGATCGTTTCGGCGCTGATCCCGCGCGAGACCATCGCTGCGCGCATCGCTTCGGTCGCCACGATGTAGCGGTCTACGTTCTCGTGCACCCAGAAACCGTGGACCGCGAAATCCGTGACGATGCCGACGATCGGCGGCGAATCGGCGTACGCGCGCTTGTACTCGGCCATCGCGCCGCAGGGGAAAGCGTGCGTGCAGACGACGACGTCCGGGCGTTCGCGCAGGATGAGCGGGCGCAGGTTGCCGGCGGTGAACTGATGGGCCCAGGTGCGGAAGGGACCCACCTCGGTCGCGCGCTCGGCGCGGTCGTAGATGTAGCGGTACATCTGCGGGATGGTCTGCACCATCCGCAGGTACCCATCGGAGACGATCCGCGAAACGACCAGCGCCGCGTACTCGTAGGAATCCACCACGAGCGTGCGTGCGCTCGGATCCATCCGCCGCAAAGCGTCGCCGACGGCGTTGGCTGCCGAGACGTGCCCGACGCCGACGCTCGCAGAGAGAAAGAGGACGCGAATCTTACTGCGCGCTCCCATTGCGGTCTTCTTCGGCCGTCTCGGCAAAAACGAAGAAGTCGTCGAGGATCTCCTCGGCGAGGTCCTGATCGTCCAGCAACGTGCCCGCGAGATCGGTGACGATGAACTGGCACTCGTCCGGATTCTCGGGCTCGTGGAGAAGCACCGCGTAGGACTCACCGCCATCGCGATCCTCGAGAACCCCGACAACCTCGAACGGCAGCGTCGCGCCGTCGTGCGTCTGGATGGTGAGGGTCTCGCCCAGCTCCAACGGCGCCTGCGGCGCCTCGCTCTCGCCGTTTCCGGTTGACATTGCGACCGTTCCCTTTCTATTGCAGGCAGCGTGCGACGTTGGCTTGATGCTGCGCGAGCGTCGCGGCGAAGACGTGGCGACCGTTCCCGCAGTACACGTAGTACAGGTATTCGCTCTTCGACGGATGCAGGGCGGCTTCCAGCGAGGCTAGGCCGGGATTGGCGATCGGCGTGGGCGGCAGCCCGGCCCGCAGGTACGTATTGTACGGCGAGTCTATCTTCAAATCGCCGAACGATAGCTCGCTTTTGTGCGCCGGGAGCGCGTACTCGATCGCCGCATCTATCTGCAGCGGCATTTTCAGACGGAGGCGATTGTAGATGACGCCGGCGATGAGCGGGCGATCGGCTTGGCTCTTCGCCTCGCGCTCGACGAGCGATGCTACCGTTACCGCTTCGGGCACGCTAATGCCCAGCGCCCGCGCGCGCGACGCGGCATCCGCCGGCAGCTCCTTGAAAAACTCCGTGGTGAACTGGCTCGCCGCCTGATCCGGTGCGCTGCCGAACGGCACGAGGTAGGTGCTCGGAAAGAGAAAGCCCTCGAGGTTTTTCGTCGGCGTGCCGTCCACCACGATGCGCTCGCTCAAGAACGCCGCCAGAAACCCCGCGGCAGGTCCAACGCCCGCCTGCTGTAAGCGAGCCGCGATCTGAGCGGCGGTGAAGCCCTCGGGAATCGTCACCCAGGCCGCTACCTGCGCTCCGCCGGTCACGAGCGCTTCGAGCACCTCGCTCTGCGTCGCGTGCGGTTTGAAGCTGTACTCGCCGGCACGAACGTCGGCCTCCTCCGCGCGCACGCGCGCCAGCAGGCGGAACGTCCACACGTTCGAAATGACGTTCTCTTCCGCCAGTTCGCGCGCCACCTCCGCGAAGGTTGCGCCGCGCTGGACGACGATCCGGCGCTCCGTTGCAGGGTGGGAGCGGTCGCGATAGATGGCGCCCCAGAGCAGCGCGGCGACGAGCATGCAGAGCAGCGCGGCGACGGCAGCGCCCCAGAAAAGGTATCGCAGGAACGTCACGATTGCGCTGCGTTGCGCCGGCGAGCCAGAAAACTCTCCAGTATCAGCGCCGCCGCGAGGCTGTCAACCGCCTTGCGGCGCTTGGCGCGCCCGACGTCCGCCGAGATGAGGCTCTTCGTTGCCGCCGCCGTCGTGAGCCGTTCGTCTACCCGGTGAATCGGGCCGCCGAAGTGCGCGCGCAGACGTTCCACGAACGCATCCATCGCCTGTGCGGCAATCCCCCGTTCGCCCGCGAGGGTGATCGGATCGCCGACGACCAGTTCGGTGGCCGCATAGTTCTCTATCAGTTCGGCGATCCGCGCGAAGTCTTCGCGCTGGTTCTTTCGCTCGAGCATCCCGACCGGCATCGCAAAACTCTCCGCCGGATCGCTGATCGCCACCCCGATGCGCTTGGTTCCGACGTCGAGAGCCAGGATCACGCGTCGAAACTCCCCAGGTGCGCTTGCGATTTTGGGCGCCGCCCGAGATGATGCGCTACGAGTTCCTGCACCGCGCCCGCCGCGCCCGGCGTCGCGTGCAGCGAGGCCGCCACGGCCCGCTCGCGCGGACGCGCGAGGGCCTGCAGGCTCTCGAGGTCGCCGGGCTGGAGAGCCGGCAGATCGCGCCAACGCTCGCAGCACGATTCGTCCACGATGCCGCCCGCCTGAGCGTCGAGCCAGACCGTCCCGGCCGGCAGATCGCGCCCGCACGCGACGCAGGTCGTCAGCGGCGGCGCTAGGCCGAGCATGTCGAGCAGGCGCAGCGAGAAACGCGGGAGCAGCGCACGCGGCGCCGGCGATACGGCGATGGCGCCGATCGCGCCGAGCAAGAGCGCGTAGACCTCCGGCAAAGCCAGGTCCGGTTCGCAGAACGCATCCACCAGTTCCGCGACGAGCGAGGCGGCCGCGAAGCGCTCCGGCTCTACCAAACCCGACCACGGGGAGTTCAGGATGTCGGCCGAGGCGATCACGTCGAGCGAGCGGCCGCGATGCATGCCGAAGATGCACTCGTTGCCGAACTCGAGCCTGCCGGCCAGATGGCTGCGCGCACGCCGAACGCCCTTGGCCACGGCATCGAGCTTGCCCCGTTCCTCGGTAAAAAGCGTCAGGATGCGATCCGCTTCGCCGAGCGGCCGCCCCCGCAGCACGACCCCTCGCGTTTTATAAGCGCGCGGCTGCGTCAGACTCCGACTCCGCCGTGCGTTCCGGCTTGCCGTTCGTGTAGACGCGCACCGCAAGGATGCGCCGGCCTCGCGTACGGTCCACCCGCAGGCGCGTATGGTCGTCGGCGTCAATCTCCTCGCCTTCGGTCGGCAGCCGCCCAAAGAGTCCGACGGTAAAGCCGCCGATCGTCTCGAAATCTTCGGTCGGCAGGCGCGTGCCGAGCTTGGCGTTCACGTCCTCGATGTTCGTACCCGCCTCGACGATCGCTTCCAGCTCCGAGACCAGGTAGATGGGCTCTTGCTCGTCCACGTCGTGCTCGTCGCGGATCTCGCCCACGATCTCTTCGAGGAGATCTTCCATCGTCACGAGCCCGGCCGTACCGCCGTACTCGTCTACGACGATGGCGAGGGAGAACTTGTCCCGCTGCATCTCGCGCAAAAGCTCGGCGATTTTCTTCGTCTCGGGCACGTGTACGGCCGTACGCATGAGCGATCGAACGCTGGTGTGTGCGAGCGAACCGCTCGCCAGCGCGACCAGCAGCTCGCGATCGTGAATCACGCCGACGATATCGTCTTTTGACTCCTGATACACGGGCAACTTCGAGTAGCCTTCGGCGATCACGACGTCGAGCACGCGCCGCGGTGCATCGTCTATCGAAACGGCGACCATCTCGGGGCGCGGCTTCATGACTTCGCGGACGATCGTGTCGCCGAACTCCATGACCGAATGGATGAGTTCGCGCTCCTCTTCTTCGATCACGCGCTGCTCGGCGCCGACGTTCACGAGCGTGCGAATGTCCTCTTCCGTGACGTAGACCCGATGCGCGTGCTTGACGCCGAAGAGCCGCAGCAGGAGGTCGGTCGCGAATTGAAAGGTTCGCGCGACCGGATTGAGCACGAACGCCGCGTATCGCATCGGCAGCGCCAGGCGCAGGGCCCAGCGCTCGCTGTCCCCGGTGGCGATCGTCTTGGGCACGATCTCGCCGAAGAGTAGAAAGACGACCGTCATGGCGACCGTCGAGATCACCGCGGCCGAAGGCAGCCCCATCGAGATCGCGACGTACGTGGCAAGCGAGTCGGCGACCAGGAGCACGATCGTGTTCCCGACGAGCACGGCCGTCAGGAAGCGGTTCTTGTCCTCGACCAGGCTTTCTAGGTTCTTGGCCCCGCGCACGCCCCGCTCGGCGATGGAGCGGGCGCGCAGACGCGAGATGGCGACGAGCGCTGACTCGGACGCCGCGAAGAAGGCTGCCAGGAGGACGAGCGCCACGAGGGCGGCTATCTGGTAGGGCAGGCCTTCGGGCGTACTTCGATACGGGTCCGTGTTCAAGTCGGCGCCATTATAGCATAACGTGAGGCCGCACCAGCAGGTAGATCGCCAAGGCGATCAACGTGCCCAGCACGGCGCCCCAGAGGACCTCGAAGGGGCGATGGATCCGCGCTTCTACCCGGCTCTGGGCCACGAGAAAGGCGACGAAGTACGCGAGAATCGCCGCCAGGGGCTTCTGGTAGAAGAACGCGAGCATCGTCGCCACGGCGAAGGCCAGGGCCGCGTGTCCCGAGACCGCGCCGCCTTGGAGCGGCGAGCCCCGGCCCACCCAGGCTTTGGCGAAGATCGTGACGATCGCGACGACCGCGAGCACGATGAGCGCGACGTTGGCGGGGACCGCCTGCACTGCTTGGAAGACCCGCAGGCCGCCGCTCATAATGCCTTGATAGAAGATCAGGTAGCCGGCGGAGACGGCTCCGACCGCGGCCACGAGCACCGCGCCGGCCGCGGCGTCCTTCGCGCTCTTTGCCAGCGGGTGGTGCGTTACGGTCAGCAGGTCCACGAGGGACTCGATCGCGGTGTTCACCAGTTCCAGGCTCAGGACGAGCGTGACGAGCACGATCGTCGCGACGACGTAAAAGCGCTCCAGGCGCAAGACGAGCGTCGCGAGCAGCACGAGCGCGGCGATGACGAAGTGAACGCGCATGTTGCGCTGCGTGCGCGTGGCGTAGACGATGCCTTCGAACGCGTGGTGGAACGAGCGCAGAAACGGACTGCGATCGATCGGCAGATAGTGCGGTTCACGCCGAGGGCGTTCGTCGGCCGGATGGTGCATCAGCGTATCCGCGCGTAGGGCCAAGGCAGAGCGATCGCATCGGCCAGCCGGCGCTCGGCCAGGCGCATCGAGCGCCGCTCGTCCGCCTCCTCGTGGTCGTGCCCCATGAGATGGAGCACGCCGTGGATGAGCAGGCGGTAGAGCTCGCGTTGGAGCGGCGCGTCGTACTCGGCCGCTTGCCGGCGCGCCGTCTCGACCGAGATCACGACGTCGCCCAGCAGACGCTCGGGCTGCGAAGGTCCGACGGCGTCGTCGGGGTCGAGCGGAAAGCTCAGTACGTCGGTGGGGCGGTCCTTGCCGCGGTACTCGCGATTGAGCTCGCGAATCGCTCCGTCGTTCACGAGCGTGAGCGAGAGCCCGACGCCCTCCTCGCCCGCCGCCGCGAGCACCCGCCGCGCGGTGGCCACGAGCGCGCGTCCGTCCACGCCGCTGCGCGGCACGTCGTTGCGATAGTAGATCACCGCGTGCGTTCGGGGCGCACGCCCGCGTACGCGCGCACGATCCGGGCTACGAGCGGATGGCGGACGACGTCGCTCTCGTCGAGCTCGACGACGCCGACCTCCGGGATACCCGCTAAACGGACGGCCGCCTCCCGCAGCCCGCTGCGTTCGCCTGCGGGCAGGTCTATCTGCGTGGCGTCGCCCGTCACGACCATCTTCGAGCCGCCGCCCAAACGCGTGAGGAACATCTTGATCTGATCGCTCGTTGCGTTCTGAGCTTCGTCGAGGATCACGAACGCGTCCGAGAGCGTGCGGCCTCGCATGAAGGCCAGCGGCGCGATCTCGATCGTTCCGCGCTCCATGTACTTATTCACGGTCGCGTCGTCGAGTAGATCGCCGAGCGCATCGTAGAGCGGGCGCATGTACGGATCCACCTTCTCGCGGAAGTCGCCCGGGAGAAAACCTAAACGTTCGCCGGCTTCGATGGCCGGACGCGAGAGGATCACGCGAGAGACGTCGCGCGCCTTGAGCGAGCGGATCGCCATCACGACCGCGAGATACGTCTTCCCGGTTCCGGCCGGACCGATGCCTACCGTCAGCGTGGATGCTTCGATCGCCTGCACGAATCGCCGCTGCCCGGCGGTCCGCGGACGCACCTCCCGGCCGCGATGCGTGCGAACGAGCGTGCTCGGCAGCGCGGCGGCGCCATTTTGCGCGTGACTTTCGGAGAGCGCGAGGGTCACGTCGTCGGGCGTGATGTGCGCGCCCCCCACGGCTGCATCGAGCACGCGGCGGACGACTTGCTCGGCACGCTCCACCGCTGCTTCCTCACCGGCGAGCAGCAGCCGATCGCCGTCTGCATGGACGGCGACGCCAAGCGAGGACTCCAGCGCCGAAAGGTTGCGGTCGTACTCTCCGAAGAGGCGAACGCGATCGGGAAGCTCGCGGAGATCTACGAAACGCTGCGCGGTCAACGAAACGGGTATTCGTCGCGCAGAGCCCGTGGCTTTCCCAGGACCTCGGCGGCGATAATCGCCCGGACGACGTCGCTGCGCCCGGCCAAGAGACGCCGGCGCGCGGCAGCGGCCGGGGCGGGGGCAGGCGGCGGCGTACGCGGCGCGGGCGGCCTCTGCACGGGCGGAGGCGGCGTAGGGGCCGGCCTAACCGGCCAAGAGGGCGCAGGGGGCCCTGGAGCGGCCTGAACGGCCACGGAAGGGACCCGTGCGGCCGGCCGCGGGTTGGCCGCGGCCGGCCCCGCGGCACGCTGCTTGCGGGCGCTCGAGACCATGCTCGAGATTACCCCCACGACGATGAAAATAACCCAGACGAACGTCCCGACGTCCCGCACGGGGACCGCCTACTTGCTCGGGCCGGCCGGCGGCGTGCTCGGAGGATCGGCCGGGCTCTCGGCCGCGCCGATCGAGCCGCGCATCTCCGTATCCGCCTGGATGTTCTTCAGGCGGTAGTAGTCCATGACGCCCAGATTGCCGCCGCGGAACGCATCCGCGATTGCCTGCGGGATGGCCGCTTCGGCCTCCACGACCTTCGCCCGCATGGCCTGCGTCTCGGCCTTCTGCTCCTGCTCGGCGGCGAGCGCCGCGTACTGACGCTCGGCGGCCTTCGCCTGCGCGATGCGCCGGTCGGCCTCGGCTTGACTCGTCTGCAGTTCGGCGCCGATGTTCTTGCCGACGTCTACGTCGGCGATGTCTATCGAGACGATCTCGAACGCGGTGCCGGCATCGAGTCCCTTCGCGAGCACCGCCTTGCTGATGCGGTCGGGATACTCGAGCACCTCTTTGTGATCTATCGCCGCGCCTACGGCCGAGACCACGCCCTCGCCCACGCGCGCGACGATCGTCGGCTCGCCCGCGCCGCCGACGTACCGGTCGAGACTGCTGCGCACCGTGATTCGCGCCTTGACGTTCAGCTGAATGCCGTTCTGCGCGACGCCTTGGAAGATGGGCGTCTCGATAACTTTCGGTGTGACGAAGTTCTGGAGCGCCTCGAGCACGTTGCGCCCTGCCAGGTCTATCGCCGCCGCGCGCTGCCATTCCAAAGGTATCTGAGCGCGCTGCGCGGCGATCATCGCGAGCGTAACGTTCTCTACGTTGCCGCCGGCAAGAAAGTGCGATTGCATCTGATCCACCGTGAGGTTCAGACCGGCCTTGCGCGCGCGAACGTAGTTCGTCACGATGACTCCCGGCGGTATGCCGATGAGCCGCATGCGCACCAAGGCGATGATCCCGAGCGGAACCCCCGCCGCGACCGTCCGGATCCACAGTCCGATCGGAAAGTAGTACAGGAACGTAAAGAACAGGATAAGGACGACGAGGATGACGATCGCGCCGCTGAGGGCTATCATGTATGCTCCTATGAAAGGGCGGGCTCGACGAAGACGCGTGCGCCTTCGACGCGGACGACTCGAATCGGTGTTCCCGCAGCGATGAACTCACCCTCCGTCAATACGTCCACGCGCCGGCCGTCAATCGTGGCGATGCCGGCGGGCCGGAGGTAACTGGCGGCGGTTCCCGCGTGCCCGCGCAGATCGCTGCGATCAGCGTTGGCTATGTAATCGGGTCCTTGCGCGGCGGCCAAAGCGAGCCGATTCGCCCAGGCATTCTCGGGCACCGCGCGCACCACGAGCGTGAAGGCGATCACGGTGAGGACGATCGCGGTTGCGAGCGTCTCGATCCCGACGAATACGAACGGCAGTCCGAAGGCAAAGAGCACCGCGAGCAGGAGCGCGAGGACGCCCAGAACTCCGGGAATGCCGTGCCCCGGAACGACGTGCAGTTCCCAGAGGATGCCGAAGAGGCCGACGACCGCCAGCACGGCGACCAGCCCGTTGGAGAATCCGGCATAGATGTGGCTTCCGAAGAAGAGCGCGAGGGAGCCGACGCCGACGACGCCGGCGATGCCGTGCAGGGTCTGCATCTCGATGAGCAGGCCGAGCATTCCGAGCGTAAGCAGCAAGCCGCTCACGGCGGGATCGGTCGCAAAGCGCGCGAGGCTCTCGCCCCACGTGAAGGTCTCCTCGACGCGCGGCGCGCCGGCCAGATGCTGCCCGGCGAGCGCGGCATCGAGCGTGGGCGCGACGCCGTCGGCAATCCCGGCGCGCACCGCGTCGTCGGTGTTCAGCGTCAGGATCGCTCCCGAGCGTTTGTAATCGGGAAGATCCACCTGCTTGTCCACCATCGCGCCGGCGATCTTCGGATTGCGGTGATTCCGCTCGGCAGTGGACTCGAACTCGCCGCGCAGTCCGGAGATCATCTTCGCCGTCGCCGGAATCGGCTCGGCCGCGCCGATGGACGCGCCGGGCGCCATAACGATGCGATTGGCGGAGAGAGAGATGAGCGCGGCCGCAGAGTACGCCCGCCGGCCCACGTACGCGATCACTGGTTCCTGCGCGGAGAAAATCGCGTCTCGAATCCTGAACGCGGCGTCTACCAATCCGCCGGGGCTGTTCACGACGAGGACGATCGCTCGCGCGTGCTCGCGGTTCGCATCGTCCACGGACCGCTCGACCAGATGGGCCATGCCGCCGTCAACGGTGCCCTCTATCGGGACGACCACGATCGGATCGCCGGCCGGCATCCCCGCGGCGACCCCGCCCAAGCCGCAAAGAAGCAGACCGCACGAGAGCCAGGCGCGCAACCGCAACGCTTTCATGCGGTGTGGTACCGCCGGGTGGCAGCGGAAGTTACGGGTGCCCGCTTAGGCTGGCGATTCGAGCTCTTCGGTGACGATCCGGCGCACGAGGTTGCCGTCGGCCAGGCCTTTGAGCTGCGGCATGACCGCCTTCATGACGGCGCCCTGATTGCGGGTCTCGACGGCCAACTCACCCAAGGCGGCGCGCACGATAGCGCGGATCTCATCGGCTGATTTCTGCTGGGGCAGGTAGCCGAGAAGAATCTCCCGCTCGGCGCGCTCCTTCTCGGCGAGGTCGGTGCGCCCGGCCTTTTCGAACTCCGCGAGTGAGTCCGAACGCTGCTTGGTGAGGCGGCGCACCACGTCCAACTCGTCGGCGTCGGAGAGGTCCGTCCCGTTTTCGGAGCGCTTATAGGTGAAGCCGGAGAGGGCCGAGCGCAGGGTGTCGAGCCGGAGCTGGTCGCGGGCCCTCATCGCCTCCTTGAGATCGGAGGCGATGCGATCTTTCAGTTCTCCCATGGGGAGTGCTTACGCGCGGCGCTTGCGAGCCGCGGCCGACTTCTTCTTGCGGCGGACGCTGGGCTTTTCGTAGTGCTCGTGCTTGCGGGCTTCGGCGAGAATGCCGGCTTTCTGGGTGGCCTTCTTGAAGCGACGCAACGCGCTCTCGATCGTTTCGCCCGGAGCGATGCGAACTTCCACTGGTAGACGACCCCCCTTCAAGCGTGCCGGCGCTAGGCCGAAGCACGAAAATTAGGCCCCTAGGGGCCGAGCGTTCAGGTTAGCATAGCCTTGCGCGCCGGGTCAATCGGCGCGCGTCATCCCGGAGGCCAACCCAGCGGCCTTCCGGCCAGAACGTGGACGTGAACGTGGCCGACGGTCTGGCCGCCGTCGAGCCCGGTGTTCACGACCAGCCGGAAGCCTTGCGGCCCTCGCTGCGTGCCAAGCGCCGCCGCTACGGCCACGAGCCGCCCGCACAAGGCGGCGTCGGCCTGGGCCGCCTCCGCCACGGTTTCGTAGTGGCGCAGAGGCAGAACGAGCAGATGCGCCGGCGCCTGCGGCGAGAGGTCCTCGATCGCCACGACGTCCTCGTCGCGATAGACGACCGTCGCGGAGACCTCGCCGCGCCCGATCTTGCAGAAGATGCAGTCGCGCGTCATCGCGTCCGGATCGTGAAGGTCCACGACTTCGTCACGGTGTTTCCCGCGACGTCGCTCACGCGCACGGTCACGCGCACCGGACCTTCCGGATAGCTGTAGTCGCCGAAGTACTGGATGTACTGCGCGGTCCGCACGCACTCGGATGTGACGTCGCGGCCGTTTATCGAAAGGTACGCGCTCGAGGGATTGACTGGAACGGCATCGGCCACGAAGCTCGCGTAGACCGCAGGACGCTGCGTGTTGATCGTCGCGCCTTCGTCCGGCGCGAAGTCGCTGATGCCGGGCGGCACGCTCGAGGCCGAGATCGGCGCCGCCGCCTGCCCCACCGCGCGCTCCGAGCCCGAGGCAAGCCGCCCGATGAGCGGCACTTGGCTAAAGCTCGCCCCGCGCGGAATCGTGTAATAGCCGTCGTAGGTTCCGGGCGAGACTTCGCGCATCGCCTGATTCGAGACGTCGGAGCCGATATCGAAGGTGGCCGAGGCCCCCGGCGTCCCGTGCATGGTCACCCGAACGGTGTCGCCCTGCCGCAGCGGACGGCCGGCATCGGATTCGACCGAAGTGATTCGCAGGCCGGCGGTGCCGTCGGGCGCGCCGCCGATGTCGCGCGCTGCGAGCACTTCGCGCACTTCGTTCGTCTCGACGTTGTAGCGCACGGTGACGAGGTCGCGCGGCCGCAGGTCGGAAAACTCCGCCGCCTTGCCGTTGAGCGCGATCTCGGTGTTTCGCCCGTCCTGGATGACCTGCCCGTCGCCGAGTACGAACTGTCCTCCGGCGATGGCGACGATCGTACCGCTGCGAGAGCCGTACTCGTCAACGACGCGCTCGACGCGTCCGTCCTTGCGCATCTTCACGCGCGCGAAATCTCCGGGACGCACGTCGCCCAGTTCTCCCGGCGAGGTCACGTTCACGTTGACGTCCTCCACGTCCACGATCGCATTGGGCCCGATCGGAATCGTCTTGACGCTGCCGTTGTATCCCAAGGTGATCGTCGGCGGATCCGATACGACGTCCACGGCCGCGACCGTGCCGAACCGCTCGTAGCCGGCTCCGGTTTTCACGACTCCCGTACCGGAACTGCCGACGAGCTGCGCGACGATCGTCACCGTGTTGGCGCGCCGGTCGAAGGTCGCCTGAGCGCCGAGAACGTCGGTGAAGAACCGCAGCGGTACGTACAGGACGTCGCGCACCTCCAGCGTCGGTGCGTCGAGAAGCAAAACGTTTCCGTCCACTTGCGCGCGGTTCGTGCCGATCGTCAACGTGACGCTCTTGGAGCCGACGTCCATCGTAATCCGGCTTCCGCTCCGCGCGAACTGCAGCCCCAGCGCCTGGACGGTGCGGCGGACGGGAACGAGCAGTACGTTCCCGCGCAAGAGCGGCGGCGGCTGCAGCGCGAGCGGCGCGCCGTTGATGACGATCGCGATTGCGTGCGAGGGCGGCGCGGGCGCGGCGGCGCCGGCGCGTGCGATCGCCGCACCCGCCGCCAGCACGAGCACCGCCAGGCTGCGCCTCATCCCTGCTCCAACACCTCTCTATAGACCTCCGCCGTAGCGCGCGCGCAGCGATCCCAGGTAAGTTCGCGAGCGTGCGAGTGGCCTAGTTCGATGCAGCGTGCCCGCAGGTCTGCTTTCGCCAGCAGCTCGACGAGCCGGTCGCGCAGCGCACGGACGTCGCGCGCGGGAAAGGTCAGCGCCGCGTCTGCGAGGACGCGCGGTACCGCGTCTTCGCACGCCGCCACCGGACATCCGGCCGCCATTGCCTCGAGCATCGGCAGACCGAACCCCTCGCGTAACGCCGGCTGCACGAGCGCCCCAGCCCCGGCGTAGTACGAGACGAGACGTTCTTCGGGAACCTCTCCCAGCGCGACGACGCGCCGGCCGCCCGGGCCTTCGCGATCGAGTTCCGGCGCGAAGTCGTCGGCGCCCGTCAGATAAAGGTCCACGCAGTATTCCGGCGGCAAGGCCGACCACGCGGCGAAGAGCGTCGCCAGATCTTTGTGCGCGCGGTGGTTTCCAACGTACAGCACGTACGGCCGCGGCCCGGCGTAGGGCGCGGCTTTCTCGGCGAAGCGTTCGCCGACGCCCAAAGGAACCACGCGCACTTTCGCCGGATTGACGCCGAGCAGCTGCGCGAGGTCGTCCACCGTGCGTTCGTCGTCGGTGATGACGCGGGCCGCGCGCGCGCACGCCAGGCGCACGACGCTTCGGTAGTACGGCCCGACCTTCGCCTTGAAGTACTGCGGAAAACGCAGGTGGATGAGGTCGTGGATCGTCACGACGAACGGAGCCGGCGCGAACACCGGCACGTACAATGCCAGGAAGTGCGCGAGATCGGCACGCGCCCGCCGTATGGCCAGAGGGAGCGCGACTTGTTCGGCCCATCCGAAGTTTCCGCCGCGATCGAAGCGAAGGTACTCGTACTGCGGAGCGACCTGCGGAAGCCGCGCCGCGAGTTCCCGTACGTACGTGCTCATGCCCACGGAGAGTTGGCGCGTCACGCGCGCGTCGAGCGCGACGCGCGCCCGCTTCATCGGAAGAGAGCCTTTCGCGCCGCGACGGCCGGATAGAACGCCGAGCGGACCGCGACGTACCAGCCGCGCGGACCGTCGAGCAGCGCGCCCTTACCGAAGAGCAGCCATGCGGCCCGGATGAATCCGGCCAGCGCATAGCCTGCCGCGCGCGGCAGCGAGCGTCGCATCGTCGCCGCTTCCAGGCTTGTGTACGCGTCGTACTTTCGGCGATAGGTGCCGAGGTCCGGATACGAATAGTGCAGCAGCGTCCCGGCGAGCCGGCCGGTCGGGCCGTCGCACGACCAGGCCTCGTGAACCGGCGCGGCCTGCGCGGCGGCTGGATGCTCGACCAGATGCGCCCGCCCGACTCGAAACAGGCGCAGGAGCCGCTCGTTGCGCCACAGGCGCATCGGCTTGCCGCAAAAGTACGTCGTGCGCAACAGCCAATACCCGTCCTCCTCGCCGCTGGCCGCCAGCACCGCGTCGCGCAGCACGTCGTCGAGCGCTTCGTCCGCGTCGAGCATGAACGCCCACGGCGTGCGCACGAGTTCGAGCGCGTAGCGGCGCGCGTCCACGAAGTCCGTCCACTCGCGCTGCACGACGTTCGCGCCGGACGCGCGCGCGAACGCGAGCGTTCGATCGCGCGAGCAGGCATCCAGCACGAGGATGGCCATGCCGCGCGGCAAGCTCGTGAGCGCGCGCGGGAGATTGCGCTCTTCGTCGCGAGTGAGGACGACGGCGGTAACTAGGGCTGGGTCCACGAGGCTGCCTCGACAGCCTCGGAGCGGCCGCTCAGGCGACCTTCGTGCGCGAGCGATGCGCCGATGAAGTCGCGATACAGCGGCGCGGGCCGGTTCGGGCGTGATTTGAACTCCGGATGGGCCTGGGTGGCGACGAACCACGGGTGCATCTCGACCGGGAGCTCGACGACTTCTACGAGCCGCGTCTTCCCGATCGTGTGATGCCCGGTGAAGCGCATGCCGTGTTCTTCGAAAATCGGGCGATACCGATTGTTGAACTCGTACCGGTGGCGATGACGCTCGCTGATCTCGAGGCTGCCGTAGGCGTCGGCAGCGTGGCTGCCTTCCTGCAGCGTGCACGCGTACGTGCCCAAGCGCATCGTTCCGCCGTACATCTCCAAATTGCGTTGGTCGGGCATGAAGTCTATCACCGGGTCGGCGCTCGTCTCGTCTACCTCGCTCGTCATCGCTTCGGGAAGCTGGCAGACGTCCCGGGCAAACTCCACGCAGGCCAGCTGCATCCCGTAACAGATCCCCAGGAACGGAACGCCGCGCTCGCGGCAGTACTGGATGGCGCGCAGCTTGCCCTTCACGCCGCGCGCGCCGAAACCGGGCGCCACGACGATGCCGTGCGCGTCGCGGAGCACGTCAATCCCCTCGTTCTCCACGAGTTCGGAATCTATGCGACGGATCTCGACGGCCGCGTGGTGGAAGATGCCGGCGTGATGGAGCGCCTCGTTGATGGAAATGTACGCGTCCTTGAGCTCCACGTACTTGCCGACGAGTGCGATGGTGACGTGCCGCTGCGGATGCAGGAGCCGGTCCGCAATCGCGACCCAGTCGTCGAGCATCGGCGCGGTCGTCGGCAGGGCCAGCTTTCGCACCGCCGCCTGCGCGAGGCCCTCCGCCTCCAGGTTGAGCGGTACCTGATAGATCGTCTTCGCGTCCACGTTCTGAACGACCGCGCTGGGCGGCACGTCGCAGAACAGGGCGATCTTCTCCTTCAGCTCCAGCGGCATCGTGAGGCCCGCCTGCGTGCGGCAGACGATCGCGTCCGGCGAGATGCCGATACCGCGCAGTTCGCGCACCGAGTGCTGGGTCGGCTTCGTCTTGAGCTCGTCGGCGGCGCCCAGATGCGGCACGAGCGTCAGGTGGACGTACATCACGTTCTCGTCGCCGACGTCGTAGCGCATCTGACGGATCGCTTCGAGGAACGGCAGCGACTCGATGTCGCCGACGGTTCCGCCGACCTCGACGATGCAGACGTCGGCGTGGCTGGCCTCGGCAACGCGCTTGATATGCGCTTTGATCTCGTTGGTGATGTGCGGGATGACCTGCACGGTCGCGCCGAGATAGTCGCCCCGGCGCTCTTTCTCGATAACGGAGTTATAAATCTGACCGGTCGTAACGTTGTTGTTACGCTGCAGGTTCTCGTCTATGAAGCGCTCGTAGTGGCCCAGGTCGAGATCCGTCTCGGCTCCGTCTTCCGTAACGAAGACCTCTCCGTGCTGATACGGGTTCATCGTCCCTGCATCTACGTTGATGTAGGGATCCAGTTTCTGGATCGAGACGCTGATGCCGCGGGCCTTGAGGAGACGGCCGAGGGAGGCGGCGGTGATGCCCTTGCCGAGCGAACTCACGACACCCCCGGTGAAGAATATGTACTTCGCCATCTCGGGTTGTCTGCGTTCTACTCGCGTACCCGGCGGACCTGGCGGCAGCGCAGGCAGCGTGCCAGGCCGGCGTAGTCGTTCCCGACCTCGACCGCCGCGCCCGGAAAGGCCGTGCGGACGAGCGCCTCGAGCGCCGGCATGGTTGGCGGCGCGGCCTCGAGCAGGAGCAGGCCCTCCGCCGCGAGCACGGCGGGAGCCGCCTGCAGCAGTCGCCGGTAGCAGTCCAATCCGTCCGGGCCGCCGTCGAGCGCGGCGACGGGTTCGAACGAGACCGGGTCCGGAGGCGCCGGCAGATCGCAGCGTCGGCAGGTACGGCAAGTTCGCGACGATCAGATCGTATCGGCGCGAGGCGACCGGCTCCAGCAAGTCGCCGCGGAAAAACCGGCACAGAGGGGCGACGCCGAGGCGTCGCGCGTTGCGAGCGGCGACGTCGAGCGCGGCCGGCGATGCGTCGGTCGCGTCCACGGCGCGCTGCGTCTGCGCCGCGATCGTACAGGCGATGGCGCCCGATCCGGTGCCGACGTCGAGCACGGCGCTCTCCCTTCCCTCGAGCGCGCGCTGCCGGAGAAAGGCGAGCGCTTCGTCTACGAGGTGCTCGGTCTCCGGGCGCGGGACGAGCACGCTTTCGTCCACCTCGAACTGCCTGCCGTAGAATCCAGCCTGGCCCAGCACGTAGGCTAGCGGGCATGCCGGTGCTGCGGCGTGCGCAGAGCGCCAGGTACCGCGCCAGCACGTCCTCTTCTACGCCGTCATCGGGATGCGCGACGATCCACTCGCGGGAACGCTCCAGCGCGCTCGCGAGGAGGAGCGCGGCATCTTGACGCGGCGACTGACCGCCCGCGAGGATTCCGGCGCCGCTGGCCAGCGCGGCGGCGACGCCGCCCATCTCGTTAGTCGGGCGATTCGCCGGCGAGCAGACGCGCGCGCTCGTCGGCGATGAGGTCTTGCGTTATCTGCCCGAGATTCCCGTCGAGAATTCCGCGAATGTTTCCAAAGCTGCGGTTGATACGGTGGTCGGTGACTCGATCTTGCGGGAAGTTGTACGTCCGAATTTTTTCCGAGCGTTCTCCGCTGCCGACCTGCGATCGGCGCATGGAGCCCACGGCCTCCTCCTGTTCGCGTCGTTTCCGATCGGCGATGGTGGCGCGCAGCATCTGCATCGCCTTCTCGCGATTCTGCTGCTGCGAACGCTCTTGCTGAGAGGCGACCACGATGCCGGTGGGCACGTGGGTGATCCGGATGGCGGACTCCGTCTTGTTCACGTACTGGCCGCCCGCGCCCGAGGCTTTGTACGTGTCGATCTGCAGGTCGGCCGCCTTGATCTCCACTTCGGCATCGTCTTCGACCTGCGGCAGCACGGCGACGGTCGCAGTGCTCGTGTGAATGCGGCCCTGCGCCTCGGTGGCGGGCACTCGCTGAACGCGATGGACGCCCGACTCGTGTTTGAGCAGCCGGTACGGCTCCTCGCCCTTGACGCCGAAGACGATCTCCTTATATCCGCCCGCATCGCTGGGGCTCTCGGAGATGAGCTCTACCTTCAGGCCGTTCGTTTCGGCAAAGCGCATGTACATCCGAGCGAGATCTCCCGCGAAGAGCGCGGCCTCATCGCCGCCGGTTCCGGCTCGAACCTCGACGAAGACGTCGCGCGAGTCGTTCGGGTCGCGCGGCACCATGAGCGCCGCCAGCTCCGCGTCGAGAGCGCCTTCGCGCTCGCGAAGCTTTTCGTTCTCCTCTTCGGCCAACGCGCGCAACTCCGCGTCGCCGCCGCGCGCGAGCGCGGCGTTCTCTTGGATCTCGCGCCGCAGTTCGCGTAAGCGGCGATGCGTTTGTACGGGGGGTTCTAACTGAGCGCGTTCTTTGACCAGCGCCGTGTACTTGGCCTGATCGAAGTCGCCCGACGGGTTTGCCAGCTGCGCTTCGATCTCATCGAAACGCCGAGCCATCGTATCGAGACGCGCGTGCAGCGCGTCCGTCCCCGGCAACATGGCGCGCGCCCCTTAGAGCGCTGCGGCGGCCTTCTTCGCCTCGCGCGCCGCCTGGCGTTTAGCGGCCTCTTCCTGTTTCAATTTAGCGGCCGCGCTGCGCTGGTTAAACTTGTCAACTCGTCCGGCGGTGTCCACGAGCTTCTGCTGGCCGGTGAAGAGCGGATGGCAGGCCGCACAGATCTCTACGGAGATCTCCGGCAGCGTCGAACCGGTGACAAAGGAGCTGCCGCACGCGCAGTGCACGCGGGCCTCCGGATACCATTTGGGATGAATCTTCGTCTTCACAGCCTTTGCATTATACCAAGGCTGTCAAAAGCGGCAACCGGGCGCTCGATCCCGCACGCCGCTGCCGTGCGGCTCGGTCGGAGGAGCCCTCCCCGCCGCCCCCAAAGCCAATGCGCGTGAAGCCCTCTTTCTATTCGATCGCCGCCGCCGGAGCCGGCCTGCTCGCCATGCTCGGCGCAGGCGGTGCCGGCACCCCGCTGGCCGCCGCAACGCCCCCGCCCACCCCGCCGCCGATCACGGGTGCGCCGGTCACCCCGCAGCCCGAGGCCACCTTTGCGCCGCCTGCAGGGCCGTCTCTGGGGCCGGCTGCGCCCACTCCGGGCATCTCGGCCACGCCCAGCCCTCCGCCGAACGCCCGCAAGGGCCTGGACGGCGTCTGGGAGGTCGAAATCCAGCATCCGAACTCTACCGACTACACGCACCTGCAGATCGACCAGCAAGGCGACGCACTCACCGGCACGTACCTCGATGCCAAGGGCAAGAAATACCCGTTAGCCGGCTCGATAGACGGACAGTCGGTCCGCCTGATCGTCTCGCTGCCGAACGGCACGACCCTCCTGCTCGAAGGCAAGCTCGACGGCACGACGGACATGATCGGAATCCTCACCAGTTCCGACGGTCAGATTCCCTTCACGGCCGCCTACCGCGCGAAATCGAAGTGGATTGAGAACGTCAACCCCTCGCCCGGCGGCGTGGGCGGAAGCGGCGGAGGCTACACGCCCCCGAGGCGCTAACCGCGTTCGGCGGCTAGGCGCGCTTCCACGTACGGAACGAGACCGCCGGCGTCTATGAGCGATCGCATGAACGGCGGAAACTCGGCCGCGCGATACTCGGTGCCCTTGGTGACGTTGCGCACGATTCCGCTGGCCGGTTCGAGTTCGATCTCGTCGCCGGGTTCGATGCCGTCCACGGCGTCCGAAGATTCGAAGATCGGCAGCCCGATGTTCAGCGCGTTCCGATAGAATATCCGCGCGAAACTCTTCGCGATCACCGCCGACGTGCCCGAGCCTTTGATGGCGATCGGCGCCACTTCGCGGCTCGATCCGCAGCCGAAGTTCGTGTCGGCGACGATGATGTCGCCCGGCGACATGCGAGCCGTGTACTCGGGATCTAAGCCCTCGAGCGCGTGCTTTCCCAGTTCCGCCGGGTCTATGATGTTGCAGTACTTGCCGGGAATGATGACGTCGGTATCGACGTTCTTGCCGTACTTGTGGGCCCGGCCCCGCAGCGTGCTTTCCATATCGTTACGCTCCGACCGCCACGCCGAGTTCGCGCGGATCGGCGATGCGGCCCGCCAGCGCCGATGCGGCGCAGGTAGCCGGCGATGCGAGGTACACCTCCGACTTCGCCGAGCCCATCCGGCCGACGTAGTTGCGGTTCGTCGTCGAGATCGCGCGCTCTCCGTCGCCGAGCGTGCCCATGTGCCCGCCGAAGCACGCGCCGCAGCCCGGCGTATTCACCACGCAGCCCGCGCCCGCCAGGGTCGTGAGGACGCCCTCCTGAGCGGCCTGCATCCACACTTTCTGCGATCCCGGGTTGACGATCACGCGCAGGTTCGCGGCGATCTTCTTCCCTTCGAGGATCTTTGCGACCACGCGCAGGTCGTCTATGTACCCGTTCGTGCACGATCCGATGAAGACTTGGTCCACCGGTATGTCGCCGGATGCGACCTCGGAGATCGGATGGACGTTGTCGGGCGTGTGCGGGCAGGCGACCTGCGGTTCCAGAGCGCCCACGTCAATCGTCACGACCCGTTCGTACGAGGCATCCGCATCGGCACGTTCTACGAGGAAGGGCCGATCGGTCCGTTCCTTGACGTATGCAATCGTCTTGGCATCGGCGTGAAAGATGCCGTTCTTCGCGCCGGCTTCGATCGCCATGTTCGCCATCGTGATCCGTCCGGTGATCGGGAGCGCGTCCACCGTGGAACCGTGGTACTCGATGGCGCGGTACGTCGCCCCGTCAATGCCGAGTTTGCCGACCGTCGCCAGCATGACGTCCTTGGCATAGACCATCGGGCCCAGCTCGCCCTCGTAGACGATCTTGATCGAAGCGGGAACTTTCAGCCAAACCTCGCCGAGTACGAACGCGGCGGCGATATCCGTCGAGCCCATTCCGGTTGCGAACGCCCCGAACGCGCCGTACGTGCACGTATGCGAATCGCCGCCGACGATGAGCTCGCCCGGAGCGACGAGACCCTCCTCGGGCAGGACCACGTGCTCGATGCCGCCGCGGCCGACGTCGAAGAAATGCTCGATCTTCTGCTCTTGGGCGAAATCCTTCATGAGCTTGGCGAGCTTGGCCGACTGCGCGTCCTTGGCCGGAACGAAGTGATCCTCGACGAGCGCGATCTTGCCGGCGTCGAAGACGCGGTCGGCGCCCTTGATGCCGCGCATCACGCCGATCGCGACCGCGGCGGAGAGCTCGTTTGCCAGGACGAGATCCACCTTTGCATTGACGATCTGCCCGGCCTCGACGCGCTCGAGCCCGGCGTGGCGTGCCAGAATTTTCTCGGTTAACGTCATACCCATGATACGGGCAATATAGCGCGAAGTACGGCCTGGGACCTTCGATGATGCACAGAGAGAGAACGTTCGGTTTCGCAACGCGAGCGCTGCACGCCGGCACGCCGCCCGACCCCGCCACGGGGTCGCGCGCCGCGCCGATCTACCAGACTGCGGCCTTCGTCTTCGACTCTACCGAGCAGGCGGCCGAGCTCTTCGCGCTGCGCGGCTACGGCCACATCTACAGCCGCATCAGCAACCCGACGGTAGCGGCCTTTGAGGAGCGCATGGCCAGCCTGGAAGGGGGCCTCGGAGCGGTGGCCAGCTCGAGCGGCTTGGCCGCGCAGCTCTGCACCGTCCTCTCGCTCGCAGCGGCCGGCGACGGGCTGGTCTGCGCGCAGGGCGTCTACGGCGGGACCGTGACGCAGTTCGGCGTGACCCTCAAGCGGATGGGGATCGAGACGACCTTCGTCGCCATCGAAGACCTCGACGCCGTCCGTGCGGCGATCGGGCCGGCGACGAAGCTGCTTTTTTGCGAGAGCGTCGGCAACCCGTCCGGCGTGCTCGCAGATCTCTCGTCGCTCGCCGAGATCGCGCACGAGCGCGGGATCCCGCTCGTCGTGGACAACACGTTCGCGACGCCGTATCTCCTCCGCCCGATCGAACACGGAGCCGATATCGTGGTGCACTCAGCCACGAAGTTCATCAACGGCCACGGTACCGCCATCGGCGGCGTGATCGTCGAAGCTGGAACCTTTCCCTGGGACAGCCCGCGCTTTCCGCTCCTCTCGCAGCCCAGCCCCGGCTACCACGGAAAAGTCTTTGCGGAAACCTTCGGCGAGTATGCCTTTCTGATGCGGGCCAGGACGGAAGTGCTGCGCGACGTCGGCGCGCAGATGTCGCCGATGGATGCGTGGCTGGCCCTCATCGGCTTGGAGACGCTGCCGCTGCGCATGGAGCGGCACGTGGCGAACGCCCGAGCGGTCGCCGCGTTTCTCGCCGCGCGTCCGGAGGCCGCCTGGGTGCGCCCACCGCAGCTCGGCTCGGTCTTTACGTTCGGCCTGCGCGGCGGGCGCGCAGCCGGCGCCGCGTTCATTGACGCGCTCGAACTGTGGAGCCATCTAGCCAACGTGGGCGACGCAAAGAGCCTGGTCATCCATCCTGCCTCGACGACCCATTCCCAACTCTCCGACGACGAGATGCGAAAGGCCGGCGTCGAACCCGAATCCGTGCGCCTCTCGGTCGGCCTCGAGGACGTAGAGGATCTGCTCTGGGATCTCGACAACGCGCTGCGCGCCGCGGACGCGGCGTGATCCTCTCGACGCCGGCGCAGCTGCGCGCGCTGCTGGATGACACGCGCACGATCGCGATGGTCGGCGCCTCCGCCAACTCGCTTCGGCCGAGCTACACGGTCTTCTCCTATCTGCGCACGGCGACGCCGTACGACGTGACGCCGATCAACCCCACGCTGAGCGAACTCGATGGCGTCGCCGCGTATCCGTCGCTCGCCGCCTACGCGGCGCAGCGGGGCGCGCCCGATCTCGTAGACGTCTTTCGCAAGCCCAGCGAACTGCTCGCCGTGGTGGACGACGCGATCGCCGCCGGGGCGAAAGCGATCTGGTTTCAGTACGGCGTCGTAAACGCCCAAGCCATCGAGCGAGCCGATGCGGCGGGCCTAGACGTGGTCGTGGACCGCTGCATCAAGGTCGAGCATGCCCGCATTCGCGGCGGCCTTTCGACGGCCGGCCTGAACAGCGGGGTCATTACGTCGCGGCGTACGCCGCCGCGTGGGGCCCGCTAGCGCGCCTTACCGATTCGTCGGCTTCATGGATGGGTCGGGGATACCGTCCGGGCAGATCTGCGCCTGCTCCGCAGGCGTCACGTAGTAGAGGTGCACGTCGTAGTGCGGCACCGGATCGCCCGGATGTCCGTTCGGCTCGTACTTGAAATCCAGATGGTCTATCGTATAGCCGGGCAGCGCGCGTACGTTCGCCCAGCTGAACCCTTTATCGAGCTGCGCGACCGAGACCATGATCTCGGTGAATACCGGCTTGCCTTGCCAGACGCCGTAGATCGGTCCTGTCGGCAGGTTCTTCAGCGCGGCCCAGTGCTCGCCCATCGTCTGAATGCAGGGCGATACCAGCACGGCATCGCTCGGGATCCCGGCGGGATGAACGGCGGGCTGCGGGGGCAGCTGCTGCGCGCTCGCAGGCAGCGCCGGCGCCAGCAGCGAGAAGAGCGCCAACGCGCGCAGGGCTCGGCAAACGTACGTCATGCCGCACCTTACCGGCTTACGGGGGGCCGCTCCTCTGCTCCAACGTTTCGGCGTCCAGCGAACAGCCGCGAGGCTCGGCGTCGCGTTCCCGGCCGAGAAGCAGCAAGCCGTCTTCGAAGCGGACGCCCACGTCTTCGGTCGCGATGGCGATGCACGAAGAGCGATTCGCCAAATCTACGTGGACGAGCGCTCCCGCGCGTCCGAACGGCTGCGTCGTGCCGTCGGGTGCGACGACGCGAGCGCGCAGCCACGGTGCGGCGACCTTCCGCCGGTCGGCCGGAGCCGGCGCGCCGGCGGTAAGGTCGTCGTAGTACTGCGAAGTCAGCTCGGTCATTCCGTACTCGGCGATCACGGCGCAGGGAGCGATCGAAAACGTCGCGCACGCCTGCGCGTACAGTTCGTCGCGATCCAGAACGCGAGCGCGGCCTTTGAATCCCCCCGTTTCCATAATGCGCGATCCGCGCGGCAGGGCGAACCGAACGCCGCGCTCTCGCGCCGCCTCCATCGCGTGGACGAGCGCGAACGCGGTCGTCGCGATACAGACCGGCGTATCGGTCTGCGTCGCCGCGCGCACCGCTGCGTGGAACGCATCGAACGCAAGCTCGCCGCCGCTCAGGTACCAGCCGGTTTCGCCGTCGCCGCGCATCTGGCCGACCCGCGCCATCATGTAGCCGAGGGAGGAGCCGGGGGTTTGCGCGGGATTCGGTACGAGATTGAGGTACCGCAGGCGCGCTCCGTCGGCCAGCACGTAGCGGTCGAACGCGGCGAGCAGCGCCGCATCGTAGAGTGCGGCCGTCTCCATGTAGTGCAGACCGCCGGTTCCGCGCGTGGTGCCGCTCGTCTCGAAGCGCAAGGCGGCCCGGGCCGGGTCGAACGTGGAGATCGCGGCTTCTTTGAATGCCCCGGCGGGAACGGCTGGGATCTGCTCCCACGAGGCGGGGAGCGCCTCGGTGGTGACGCCGAAGCGCGCGCAGTAGCGCGCGTACGGGGCGTTGTAGGTAAGCTGGTACGCGCAGAGCCGCAGGGCGAGATCGTCGAACTGCGCGTCGTCTAATCCGGCGCCGCCGCAACTCCAGGAACGGACGGCGGAGAGAATCTCCGCGTCCAGAGCCTCGGATTCCGTCTCGTACGGCATGGACGGCGCCGCTCCGCGCGGTTCGGCTAGCTGACGATCTCGATCAGGGAGAGCTCGGCCGCGTCTCCCGAACGGACCCGCGTCTTCGTGATTCGGGTGTAGCCGCCGGAGCGGCCCTTGAGCGCCGGCGCGATCTGCTCGATCAGCTTCTTGACGACGGCGGGCTCGGTGATGAACTCGGCGAGCTGCCGGCGTGCGGCCAGGTCTGCGCTCATAGCGGTCGTGATCAGCCGTTCTGCGACCCGGCTGATCTCTTTGGCCTTGGTCGTCGTCGTTTCGATCTTCTCGTGCTTGAAGAGCGACGTCGCCAGGTTGCGCAGCAGCGCACGGCGGTGGCCGTCGGTGCGCGAGAGTCGTTTATACGCTATGGAATGCGGCATCTGAAAATTGCGACGCTACGCTAGGCGCAGCGACAGCCCCCTCTCCGCGAGCACTTGTTTGATTTCGTCGAGCGATTTCTTCCCGAAGTTCCGCATCTTCATGATCTCGTCCTCGGTGAGGTCGAGCAGTTCGGAGACCTTGGAGATTCCCGCCCGCTTGAGGCAGTTGAACGAGCGCACCGAGAGATTGAGCGTCTCGACCGGAACGTCCCACTCGTTGGGCGGCGTCTCCGGCAGCGGCTCCGCGCGGCTCGTGAAGGACACGAAGAGGTCCAACTGCTCCTGCATGATGGTGGCCGCCGTCGAAAGCGCTTCGTCGGGCGTGATCGAGCCGTTCGTCTCGATCTCGATCGTAAGCCGGTCGAAATCCACGCTCTGACCGACGCGGGTATCGTCCACCGTGAAGTTCACCTTCCGGATGGGCGAAAAGATGGAGTCGAGCGGAATCAGCCCGATCATGTGCTCGACGTTGCGCTGGCGGTCGGCCATCACGTAGCCGCGGCCCTTCTCGACGCCGATCTCCATCGTCAGCTTGGCGTCCTTCGACGAGAGCGTGCAGAGGCGGTACTCCGGGTCGAGAATCTCGACGTCGGCATCGGGCACGATGTCGGCCGCGGTGACGTCGCGCGCTCCGCTCACCGAGAGCATGAGCACCTTCGGCTCGTCGCCGTTCAGCTTTACGGGCAACCCCTTGAGATTGAGCATCAACGCGATCGTGTCTTCGGTCATGCCGGGGATCGTCGAGAACTCGTGCAGCACGCCGTCGATTTTCATGTACGTGACGGCGGCGCCGGGGATGCAGCTGAGCAGGATGCGGCGCAGCGCGTTGCCGAGCGTGATGCCGAAGCCGCGCTCGAGGGGCTCGACGACGAACTTCGCATAGTCGTCCCGACGCTCGCGCACCTCAATGGTCGCGCCGACGGGCGTTTCCAACATGGTCATCTGGTTCTACGGTTTCCTTTGTTGCCGCTTACGTTATCCGCCCGGCCCAAAGGGGCGAGGGCGATCGGACGCCTAGCGGCGGCGTGGCTGATACGAACTAACGAGAGTAGTATTCGACGATGAGCTGCTCGTCTACGGGCGTGTCTATCTGCTCCCGCGGCGGCAGCTGTAAGATCTTGGCGGCCTTGTCTTGATCGTTCCACTCGAGCCACTCGGGCGGGCGCCGGCTCTGCGCCACTTCGAGATTGGAGCCGAAGATCGGCGACTTGAGGCTGTTCGGAGCGATCGTGATCACGTCGCCCGCTTTCACGACGTACGACGGAATATTGACGACGCGTCCGTTGACGCGGAAGTGGCGGTGCGTGACGAGCTGGCGCGCCTGCGCGCGGCTCGAGGCCAGGTTCAAGCGGTAGACGACGTTGTCCAGCCTGCGTTCGAGCAGCTGCAGGAAGGTACGGCCGGTCTGTCCCGGCACGCGCGCCGCTTCGCGGAAGTAGTTCTCGAACTGCGTCTCGTGCACGCCGTAGTACCGGCGCATCTTCTGCTTCTCGCGCAGTTGGCGTCCGTACTCGGAGACCTTCGTGCGCGATTTGCCGGCGGTCTTTTGGCCCGGCGCAGTGCCGCGACGCTCGACCGCGCAGTTACGCGAGAGGCAGCGGTCGCCTTTGAGAAAGAGCTTGATCTTTTCGCCGGTCTTGCTCGCCGCGGTCTCTCGACGGCAAAGGCGGCACACCGGCCCGGTGTAGCGCGACATCGTTCCCCCTAGACCCGGCGCCGCTTCGGCGGGCGGCAGCCGTTGTGCGGAATCGGGGTGACGTCCTTGATCATCGTGATCTCCAGGCCCGCGGCCTGAAGCGAGCGGATCGCCGCCTCGCGGCCCGCGCCGGGTCCCTTCACGAGCACTTCGGTGGACTTCATGCCGTGCTCCATCGCCTTGCGCGCGGCGGCCTCGGCGGCCATCTGCGCGGCGAAAGGCGTTGACTTCTTCGAACCCTTGAATCCGAGGTTTCCGGCGGAAGCCCACGAGATTACGCCGCCGTGCGGATCGCTGATGGTAACGATCGTGTTGTTGAACGACGCGTGTACGTGCGCGACGCCTGAGAGGACGTTCTTTAGCTCGCGCTTGCGACGCGTCTTCGTTTGCTTTTTGGCAGCCAAAAGTATCTCCGGGGCGGGTAGGGACGTAATGAGCCGGGGCGCCATACGGCACCAAGAGAGTATCTTACCCTAGACCCGTATCCCGGTCAAATGCTTGGGGGCCGAGCCGCCGGCTCGGCCCCCGTCCAAGGCGAGGGGTCCCTAGGGGTAGAGAAAGCGGAACCCGATCCCCGCGAACGGCCCGTTGTACGAGCGGTTCACCGGGGCGTTCTGCTTGTTGGCCCAGCTATCGCCCATCCAGCCCGCCTCGATGAAGGCCGGCCCGACGGCGAAGGTGAGGCCCCCCTGGTACTTGAGGATGTCGTAGGCCAGGCTGTAGGACGACGGGCCGCCCGAAGCGGCCGTCGGCACGGCGTACGTCCCCTTGACGTTCGGGTAGTACCAGATGTTGCCGAAGAACGAGAACGCGTGGTTGAGATCCGGGAGCTTCTCACCGCCAAACCCGACCGAGTTCATGTTCGGATAGCCGTAGTTGTTCGAGACCCAGAGGTAGCCGACGCCGACGTACACGCGCGGATCCAGGACTCGCACGCCCAGGCGCAGGTCCACGTTCTGGTCCCAGAGCGGAGAGGTCGTTATCACCGGCGAGCTCCCCAGGCCGCCGATCGTCGTTACGTAGCAGGACGCCGGGTAGTTATGCGTGCCCGCGACGTAGCCGCCGCAGTCGTGCGGATACTGCCAGTGTTCGAACGCGCCTTCCACCATGAACGGAATGTGGCCGAGATTGAACTCGCCCGCTCCCCGAATCGCCCACGAACTAGTTGCCCGCGTTGCCCGGGCTGAACTCGTTGTAGACCTTTGGTGAGAACACGTAGTCGCCGGCCACGAACGCCTCGGAGGCCGGCGGCGGAACCGGCGTCGGCGTGGGCGGGGGCGGCGGCGGAGCGGTCGGCGGCGGGGGAGCCGGGCTCGGGGGCGGCGTCGGCGGGATGTACCGCACGACGACCAGCTTGCGATCCGGTATCCACTGCACGTACGCGCCCATCCCTTCGGAGATGACGCGCACCGGCACCAGCACGGTGCCCTGATAGATCATCGGCGGAACGTCCAGCGGACGTGCCTCACCGTTGATGACCACTTCGGGTTTGCCCACGGTCACTTTGACCTCGGCGCCCGGCTTGGTCACCGTCGCCGTTTGGGTGCCCGCATCGTACGAAACCGTGGCGCCCATCTGTTCGAACATCGAGCGCAGCGGAATCAGAATCGTGCCGCCCTTTACCAGCGCGGCCAGTACGCGGCCTTGCTTGAGGACGTCGGGCTTGGAGTAGACGTGGTGATCGTTATATAGGATGGGAATCTGCCCGGACGGCGGAGTTCCAAAATCCGCCGGCGGCGTTCCGCCGCTCTGCGCGGCGGCGGCTCCGAACCCGCAGAACGCTGCGACGAGCGCTGCGAGCACACCGGTGATCGGTCGTTTCACGGGTGCCTCCTTAAAAAAACGCGGAGCGCTCCCTTACCGAAAAAGAGAGCGCTCCGACCGAGATAAACCCCCTGGATCTTAGAACGGAACCAGGAAGCCGAGACCGACGTACGGTCCGTTGAACGTGTACGAGATCGGAGCGTTGTTCTTGTTGGCTCCGTTCTCGCCGGCCCAGCCGGCGTCAATCGAGATCGAGGGGATGAACGCCCACTGAATCCCGACCTGGTACTTGAGCAGGTTGTAGCCGAGGCCGTACGAGGCGCCCGGCGGACTTTCCACGGCCGTGTTCGTGTACGTGCCCCGCAGATTCGGGTAGTAGTACACGCTGCCGTAGTAGTTGAACGCGTGTCCGTAGTCCGGCAGCTTCTCGATGCCGCCGCCTACCGCGTTCATGTTCGGGTAGCCGTAGTTGTTCGAAGACCAGAGGTAGCCGACCGCGACGTACACGTGCGGATTAAGCACGCGGATGCCGGCGCGGACGTCCACGTCGCGGTTGACCGCGGTGAATGCCGGCACGTAGGCCGAACCGCGGCTGCCGATGGTCGTTACCCAGCACTGAGGCGCGGCCGAGTATCCGGCCGACTCAGGTACGCCGCAGTTATGCGGGTACTGCCAGTTCTTGTAGTCCACTTCGATCATGAACGGCAGGGCGATCGAATCGAACTCCATGCCGCCGCGTGCAGTGAACGAGCCATTGGCCTGATTGCCCGGCGCGAACTGGTTGTAGATCTTCGGTGAGATCAGGTAGTCGCCCGCGAGGAACAGGACGTTCGGCGGGGGCTTCACGGGAGCCGGGGTCGGCGGCGGGGGCGGCGGCGGAGCCGGCGGCGGGGGAGCCGGGCTCGGGGGCGGCGTCGGCGGGATGTACCGCACGACGACCAGCTTGCGATCCGGTATCCACTGCACGTACGCGCCCATCCCTTCGGAGATGACGCGCACCGGCACCAGCACGGTGCCCTGATAGATCATCGGCGGAACGTCCAGCGGACGTGCCTCACCGTTGATGACCACTTCGGGTTTGCCCACGGTCACTTTGACCTCGGCGCCCGGCTTGGTCACCGTCGCCGTTTGGGTGCCCGCATCGTACGAAACCGTGGCGCCCATCTGTTCGAACATCGAGCGCAGCGGAATCAGAATCGTGCCGCCCTTTACCAGCGCGGCCAGTACGCGGCCTTGCTTGAGGACGTCGGGCTTGGAGTAGACGTGGTGATCGTTATATAGGATGGGAATCTGCCCGGACGGCGGAGTTCCAAAATCCGCCGGCGGTGCTCCGCCCGTTTGCGCGACGCTGTTTCCAATGTTTCCTGACGCCGACGCGAGCGAGGGAGCCGAGACAGCGCTGAGCCCGCAGAACGCCGCAATGAGCGCTGCGAGCACACCGGTGCTCAGTCGTTTCACGAGTGCCTCCTTAGTTATTGAACGCGTTCCCGGCGAGGCCGTCCCCCGCCGTACAACGCCCAGGATAGCCCTTATTCCCCCATCGCGCAACGTGATAAGCGCCAAAGCCAAGCTATTCCTATCAAAGTCTCACCAAGCGCTAGCCCGAATGCAACGCGCGGCCCCAACGCGGAAGCGGTAAGCGTTAGCCTGGCTAGAACCGCGGTCGTCAGCGCCGGAGCGGCGATTTGGGGCAGCACGATCGCGAGGTTCCAGACGCCCATGGCAGCGGCCATCGAGCCGGCCGGCAGCACGCGGCAAGCGATCGCCCAATCGGCAACGAGGAATACGCCCCACCCCAATCCCGCCAGCACCGTAGCGGCGACGGCGCCCGGCAGCGTGTGCGATGCGATGAAGAGAGCGAGCGCTCCGATGAATCCGGCGGCGCCGATCGTGGCGACCCAACGTTTGTCGAGCCGGTCGCTGGGCCGTGCGGCGAGCGCCGCTCCGCCTGCGCTCACGACGGTGAACGTCACGATCAAAATCCCGGTCTCCAGCTTTGCGCCCGCGAGCGTCGGAGCGCCCAGGACGCCGGTGACGTAGAATAACAAGTAGCCTAAGAGCGTGTAGAAGCCCACGTACACCAGCGCGCGAGAGATGAAGAGATCCACGAAGGCTCGCGTGATGCGCGGCGGCGCGTGTTCTTGCGCACTCGGCTGCATCGCCAGCGTCCGCACGTGCGAGGAGGTTACCGCCCAGCAGGCGAGCAGCAGTGCCGCGAGCGCCGCGCTGAGCATGCGTGCGTTCGCAATGAAACTGGCCGCCAACGCGCCGACGGCGTTCCCCGCGCCTTGCAGCGCGGCCATCCAGGACGACGCGCCGCCGATGCGCGAGCGTTCCACGAAATCCGGAATGATCGCCTGATACGGCCCGATCGCGACGTTCAGCGATGCCTGCAGCGCGACGTACGCCGCCGCAAGCGCCACGAACGTCCGCGCGTCATAAAAGAAGATTAGCGCGATCGCACCGCCGAACGCGCCGGCCGCGTAAAACTCCAGCCGGCGGCTCTGAGTCCGGGTGCGCGCGTCGGACCAGATGCCGACCGCCACCTGCGCGAACGCGGCCACGATCGCGCCCGCCGTGGCCAAGCGGCCGTACGCGAGCAGCGCATCGCCGGCGGCTGCCAGTTCGATCGTGCGCGACTGCAGCGATATGCCGAGCAGCGCTCCCCAGACGGCTTGAATCCCGAGCCAAAAGAGCGCGAGGCGAAACGGGCTAGCCGTGCGTGCAGGCATACCGGTACTCGGCCTCGGTGTCCACGTCGAATGCCAGCTCCGGCGCGCAGCCTCGCACGCCCAGCGCGGGGATGCCGAGCGTATCGCGTGCCAAGCGTTCGAGGTGCCCGATGCTCAGGCGGCCCGAAAGGAAGCGCACGAGCACGAAGGGGCTCACGATCCCGGCCATGCGCCACGGATGCTTGCGTGCGTCGAAGAAACGTGAGGCCACGGAGGCCAGACGTACCGCCGCACCGCTGGGAATGGAAAACAGGCCGCCGTTGACGACTCGCTCGCCGGCTAGGGTGATCCCGGATGGGGGCGCCGCCGGAAAACGGGCCTCAAATGCGGCAAACTCGCTGAGCGCGACGCCGAGGGTTCCCGTCGGAAGCCGCCGCAGGAAATCGCGAACCCCTTCCGGCGTTACGTACGGCAGATCGCTGGTTGCATAGAGGAGGGCCTCGCCGTCTTCGGGCCACGCGCGCAAGGCGCGCATGAGGTTTTCGCTGCCCGAGTCGCTCTCGGGGACGAACAGTTCGACGCTGCCGGCGCATGCGGCGCGAACGTCCTCTCCGCCGATGACCGCGATTCGGGAGGCGCCGGCCGCGCGCAGAGCGTGCAGGACGCGCGCGAGCATCGTCTCGCCGCGCACGGATGCCAGCGCCTTGACTCGGCAGCCGGCAGCCTGGGCGAACGCACCGTCTATGCGCCCGCCGGCGGTGACGACCGCTTTCAAGGCGCGCGCCTACTTCTTGGCCAGCGTCTTCTTCTTGCCGGCGACGGTGCGCTTGGGACCTTTGCGCGTGCGTGCGTTCGTTTTCGTCCGCTGTCCGCGTACCGGAAGGCCGCGGCGATGGCGCAGACCGCGATAGCAGCCGATGTCCATGAGGCGCTTGATGTTGCCCTGCACCTCGCGGCGCAGGTCGCCCTCGACCCGAAGCGCCAGCGCGTCGATCGCGTCGCGCAGCTTCTTTTCGTCTTCTTCGCTCATCGCTTTAACGCGCAGGTTCGGGTCCACGTGCGCGTACTCGAGCAGCTTGCGCGCGGTGGTGGGCCCTATCCCGAAGATGTACGTGAGCGCGATTTCGATACGCTTTTCGCGCGGCAGATCGATGCCAGCGATACGAGCCATGAGACCGTTCCTTCTATCCCTGCACCTGTTTGTGCTTGGGATTGACGTCGCAAATCACCCGCACTTTGCCGTGCCGGCGAATGATTTTGCACTTTTCACAAATTTTCTTGACCGAGGGTCTGACTTTCATATCCGTTGCTCTTTTCGTGTCCGATTACGTGTACCGGCAGTCTCTGCGCGCGTCGCGCCCCTCACGCGATCGCCTCCCGGGTCGGCCGGTACTGCGAGGCGCTGGGGTGCTCCATATAGTCGCGGAGCGTGAGGATCTTCGGGCCGTCCTCCGTCACCGCGATCGTATGCTCGAAATGCGCTGCGAGTTTACCATCTGCCGTCACGACTGTCCAGTCGTCGGAGAGGACCTTGATTTTCGGGCTGCCCTGGGTGATCATCGGCTCGACCGCAAGGACGAGACCCGGGCGCAGCTCCATTCCGGTGCCGCTTTTGCCGTAGTTGGGGACCTGCGGCTCCTCGTGCATCGCCCGTCCGACCCCGTGGCCGACCAGTTCCCGGACGACGCCGTAGCCGTGCCGCTCGGCGTGCTCCTGCACGGCCGCGCCGATGTCGCCGACGTGCTTTCCCGCCTCCATCTGCGCGATCCCGAGCATCAGGCACTCCTGCGTCACGGAGAGCAGCCGCTGCGCTTCCGGCGAGATGCTGCCGACGCCGATCGTCATCGCGCTGTCGCTCACGTACCCGTGAAGCGTCGTCCCGATATCTATCGAGAGCAAGTCGCCCTCGCGCAGGACGCGCTCGCCCGGGATGCCGTGCACGACCTCTTTATCTATCGAAGCGCAGATCGAGGCCGGAAAGCCGTTGTATCCTTTGAACGTCGGCGTGCCGCCACGTTCGCGTATCCCCCGCTCGGCCAGCCGATCGATTTCGCCGGTAGTCATGCCCGGACGGACCGCTTTCACGAGCGAGACGAGCACCGCCGAGGTAATCTCGCCGCTGCGCCGCATGAGCTCGATCTCGCGAGCCGACTTGAGCGCGACGGTCATTTTACCGCTCGCTGCGCGCCGACGGCGGCGGCGATCTGGTCCGCTACGACCGACACGGCTTGGAGCGCGTCTATCTCGACGAGCTTCCCGCAGCGACGGTAGTACGAGACGAGAGGCGCCGTCTGCGCCTGGTACACGTCGAGCCGTTTGGCGACCGTCTCCGCGCGATCGTCTTCGCGCTGCACGAGCGGGCCGCCGTCGTCGTCGTCAATCCCGGCCCTTTTCGGAGGATTCGTCAGCACGTTATACGTGCGGCCCGTGCGCGGATTGGTCCAACGCGAGGCTAAACGCGCGAGCAGCGCGTCGCGCGCCGCGCTGAAAAGCACGACCCCGTCCAGCGGCCAGCCGCGGCGCGCGAGCAGCGCGTCGAACGCCTCCGCCTGCGCGACCGTTCGCGGGAAACCGTCCATCACGAACCCCGTTGGGTGGCGAACCAGTTCCTTATCTATCATCGCGACGACCAGCCCGTCGGGAACGAGTTCGCCGCGCTGCATGTAGCCCTCGGCCTGTGCTCCGAGTTCGGTTCCCTGCGCGCGCTCGGTGCGCAGAATATCGCCGGTCGAGATCTGCGAGACCCCAAAGCGCTCCTGGAGTATCCGAGCCTGGGTTCCCTTCCCCGCTCCTGGGGGTCCGAGAAAGACGAGTCGCATCGGCGGACGGGCGCTATCGTTTGATGAAACCGCGATAGTCGCGCATCGCGAGCCGGGCCTCGATTTGGTTTATCGTATCCAGCGCGACGCCCACGACGATCAGCAACGAGGTGGACCCGAGATAGAACGTCGTGATCGAGAGACCGCGCTGGAACGCTCCGGGGAGCACGGCGAGCAGACCGAGGTAGATCGCCGCGGCCGTCGTCAGGCGCATGAGGATCTTGTTCAGATAGTCAACCGTCGGCTGGCCCGGCCGAATGCCGGGGATGAACGCGCCGGTCTTCTTCAGATTGTCGGCCACGTCGCGCGTGTTGAGCACGATCGAGCTATAGAAGAACGTGAAGATCACGACCAGGAAGAAGTAGACCAGATTATAGAGCAGGCCGTTCGGCGTGAACCAGACGTTCAGCCAGGCCGAGAAGCCTTGCGCGGCCCGCTGGAAGCCGGCCCAGAACCCGCTGCCCGCGATGGTCTGCCCGTGGCCGAACCACGAGAGCGCCTGCTGGGGCAGCAGCAGGATCGAGATCGCAAAGATGATCGAGATGACGCCGGCGTTGTTCAGACGCAGCGGAATGTACGTCGAACGCCCGGCGAACATCTTGCGCCCCACGACGCGGCGCGCTTGCTGGACGGGAACTCGCCTCTGCCCCTGATAGAGGAAGATGATCGAGATGATGACCAGGACCGCGATGACGATGTAGATGACGAGATTTAGGATGGACTCGGCGCCCTGGCTCGCCGACGAGTACGTCTGGGAGACGTACTGCGGGTAGCGCAGAACGATGCCGATGAAGATGATCAGAGAGACGCCGTTTCCGATGCCCTTGTCGCTGATCTGCTCGCCCAGCCACATGAGGAAGAGCGTACCGCCGACCATCGCGACGATCGCGTACAGCAGATACCAGATGCTCGTATCGTAGAAGACGCCCGAGCGCTCCATCGAGATCGCCATGAACGTCGCTTGAACGGTTCCCAGGACGATCGTAAGCCAGCGGGTGTACTGGCTGATCTTTTTGCGCCCTTCCTCGCCGCCTTTCTTGGCCATCTCCTCGAGCTGCGGGAGGACGACCGTCATCAGCTGCATGATGATGGAGGCGTTGATGTAGGGCGTGATGCCCATCGCGATGATCGAAAGCTTCTGCAGCGCGCCGCCGGAGAGGAAGCCCAGCAGGTTATAGAAGGCGCCGCTCTGCAGCACCCGCTCCCAGGCCGCCTGATTCACGTTGGGAAGCTGCACGTGGATCATGAAGACGAACCACGCGAAGGCGAAAAAGACGAATAAAATCCGCTGACGTATCTCCGGGACGAGCACTGCCGCCCGAAGGTTATCGAACACTCGAGGCCTCTCCGGAAAGATCTTCGATCTGCGCGCCTGCGGCCGTCAGCGCCTCGCGCGCCGTCTTAGAGAAGAGCACGTCGCGAAAGCGCAGGCCAGACGGAAGGGACGCACCGTCCCGCGCGCCGCCGAGAATCTTCACGCCGTCCTTGGCCCCTTTGACGAGTCCGCAGTCGCGCAGCGACTCGGGACTGACCTCGACGGAGGGGTCCCAGGCCGCCAATTGGTGGAGGTTCAGCACCGCCGGGCGAGTGCCGAAATGCCCGGTGTCGCGCCCCTTCTGCGAGTAGCCGCGCGCGTGCGGAAGCCGCCGCGCCCACGGGGTCTGGCCGCCTTCGAATGCGGGCCCTTTCCCGCCGCCCGAACGCACGGTCTGACCCTTGCCGCCTTCGCCGCCGGTCTTGACCATGCCCGAGCCGTGGCCGCGCCCGATGCGCTGCCGCTTCGGCCGGCTGCCCGGCGCCGGTTTGAGGCTGCCTAGTTTGAGCATTTCTTTCTCCGCCATCCTAAACGTTACGCCGCGTAGATATCCTTGACGCTCTTGCCGCGCAGCGCGGCGACGCGCTCGGCGGTCTTGAGCGACCGCAGTGCGTCCACCGTCGCCATCACGACGTTGATCGGGTTGTTCGTGCCCAAGCACTTGGTGAGGATGTCGTGGATGCCGGCCAACTCGAGGACCGCACGCATCGAACCGCCGGCGATGACCCCGGTTCCGCGCGCCGCCGGCTTGAGCAGCACCGTCGCCGCGCCGACTTCGTGACGCACCTCGTGCGGAATCGTCCGCTCGACCATCGGCACCGTCACCAGGCTTTTCTTGGCCTTTTCTACGGCTTTGCGGATGGCTTCCGGCACTTCGCCCGCTTTGCCGATCGCAAAGCCGACCTTCCCTTTTCTATCGCCCACGACGACGAGCGCGCTAAAACTAAAGCGCTTGCCGCCTTTGACGACCTTGGCCACGCGATTGACGCGCACGACCGTCTCTTCAAAGCCGCTATTGTCGCGTTCGCGACCGCGATACTGCATCAGAAGTTCAACCCCGCTTCGCGTGCCGCATCTGCGAGCGCGCGCACTCTGCCGTGGTACTTATAGCCGCCGCGGTCGAAGACCACGTCGGAAACGCCTGCCGCCTTCGCCTTGGCGGCGATTGCCGTGCCGACGGCTTTGGCCGCGTCCATGTTCGTCTTCGAGGCGCCCGACGCGCCCACCGAGGGTTCGAGCGTGGAGGCCGCCGCAAGCGTGTGGCCTTTGGCATCGTCCACGACGATCGCGTAGATGTGGTGCAGCGTCCGGCGGACGCACAGCCGCGGACGGGCCGCACTGCCGGCCACCTTCTTGCGCAGCCGGACGTGGCGCGCGCGGCGCGATTGCGTCCTGCTCGTCACTTCTTCCCTGCCTTCCCGGCCTTGCCGAGCTTCTTGCGGATGCGCTCGCCTTCGTAGCGAATGCCCTTGCCCTTATAGGGTTCGGGCTCGCGCAGGCGGCGAATATCCGCGGCGACCTGGCCGACCATCTGCTTGTCTATGCCGTCCACGTGGATTTTGGTCTGTCCCTCGACCGTGAGCGCGACGCCGGCCGGCGCTTCGAAGGCGACCGGGTGCGAGTAACCCAGGCTCAGGTTCAGCTTCTCGCCCGCCTTGGCGACGCGATACCCAACGCCGGTGATCTCCAGACTCTTGCGAAATCCTTTGCTCACGCCCTCGACCATGTTGGCGATGAGGGTCCGGGTTAGTCCGTGCGCGCTCCGATGCGGCTTCGCATCGCCCTTGCGCGCGACCACGATCTTGCCGTCCTCGAGGTTCACCTCGACGACGTCTGCCAGAATACGCTGACGCAGTTCGCCCTTCGGACCCTTGACGAGCACCTCGTCCGCCTCGAGCGTCACGTTGACGCCGGCGGGCACCGTCACCGGGAGCTTGCCTATGCGCGACACGATTTCGTTACCTTTCCAAGCGCGGACCCAAGCCGCGGACTACCAGACGTACGCAAGAACCTCTCCTCCGACGCCGGCTTTCTTCGCACGCTTGCCGGACATGATGCCCTGCGGCGTGGAGATGATCACCAATCCGAGACCGCCGAGAACGCGCGGGATCTCCGTCTTACCCGTATAGACGCGCAAGCCGGGGCGCGAGATGCGGCGCAGGCCGGTGATGACCTTTTCTTTTTCCGGACCGTAGCGCAGCGCGATGCGGATCGTGCCCTGCGGGCCTTCGGACAGCCGCTCGAACCCGTCTATGAAGCCTTCGTCCTGCAGGATCCGCGCGATCGCGGCCTTCGTGCGCGACGCGGGCACGTCCACGGTCTTGTGGTTGGCGGTGTTTGCGTTGCGAATCCGCGTGAGCATGTCCGCAATCGGGTCGGTTATCGACATATCGTCCTCCCCCTCACCACGACGCCTTGGTCACGCCGGGCACCACGCCCGCGTGCGCGTTCTCGCGGAAGCAGATACGGCACATCGCAAACTTGCGCAAATAGCCGCGCGGCCGGCCGCATACTTTGCAGCGGTTGTGGCTGCGCACGCCGAACTTCGGGCTGCGCTGCGACTTGACGATGAGACTCGTCTTAGCCATTAGCCGCGCCCCTTCTGTAAGGGCAGTCCCATCGCCGTGAGAAACTCCGAGGCCTCTTCGTCGGTTCTCGCCGAGGTCACGATCGTCACGTCCATACCGCGCGTCTTATCCACCTTGTCGTAATTGATCTCCGGAAAGACCAGCTGCTCGCGCAAACCCAAGTTGTAGTTCCCCCGTCCGTCGAACGACTTCGCCGGCAGTCCGCGAAAGTCGCGGATACGCGGCAGCACGACGTTGAAGAGCTTGTCCACGAAGACGTACATGCGGTCGCCCCGCAAGGTCACCTTCGCGCCGATGTTCATGCCTTCGCGGAGTTTGAACGCCGCGATGGACTTTTTTGCCTTGCGTATTATCGGCCGCTGACCGGTGATCGCCGCCAGCTCGGCGACGGCGGCGTCGAGCGCTTTCGGATTGACGATCGCCTCGCCGACGCTCATGTTCACGACGACCTTCTCGAGCTTGGGAATCTCGTTGACGTTCTTATAGCCGAACCGCTCCTGCAGCCGCTTGCGGACTTCGTTCTGGTAGCGTTCTTTCAGTCGTTCCGCCACGTTAGGCTCCCTTCGCCGAATCGCGAGCGGGCTCGCCGCAGCGCACGCAGACGCGATGCGCGACGCCGTCGGGCGTGCGCCCGCGACGCAGACGCGTCGGCGTCTTGCACTTCTCGCAGACGTACTGCAGGGCCGAAAGGGGCAGCGCCGCTTCCTTCTCGATGATGCCGCCGCCCTGCGAGGCGCGCGAGCTCGCGCCCTGCTGGGCGTTCGGCTTGGTGTGGCGCTTGACCACGTTCAGGCCCTCGACGGTCGCGCTCGAACCGGCGGCGTTCACCGCCTTGACGGTCCCCCGCTTGCCGCGTTCCTTGCCGCGCCGCACCATGACGGTGTCGCCTTTGAGTATGCTGGTCTTCGTCGCCACGTTAGAGCACCTCGGGTGCGAGCGAGGCGATCTTCAAGAACCCGCGCTCGCGCAGTTCGCGCATGACCGGACCGAATACGCGCGTGCCGCGCGGGTCCAGATTGTCTTTTTCGCCTTTGATGATCACGCAGGCGTTGTCGTCGCAGCGCACGACTGAACCGTCGCCGCGACGGATCGGCGCGCTCGTGCGCACGATGACCGCCTTGACGACCTGGCCCTTCTTGACCGCGGCGCCCGGAATGGCGCTCTTCACGGTGCCGACGACGACGTCGCCCACGTGAGCGTAGACGTGCCGGCTGCCGCCGCTGACGTGAATGACCAGCAGTTCGCGCGCGCCGCTGTTATCGGCCACCTTGAGCCGCGTCTCTTGCTGAATCATTTCGCGCGCTCCACGATCTCGAGCAGGGTCCAGCGCTTTTCGCGCGAGAGCGGGCGGCACTCCATGATGCGTACCACGTCGCCGATCGCCGCTTCGTTGCGCTCGTCGTGCGCCTTGAAGCGCGTGGACTTGCGTACGATCTTGCCGTACGTCGGGTGCGGAACGCGCGTCTCGGTAACGACGACGATCGTTTTGTCCATCTTGTTCGACGCGACGCGCCCTTGCTTCACCCGGCGGGTCCCTCGGGTCGCGCGCGTCGAGGCGTTATTAGGCTGCTCCATGCTCTCCCTCGGCGAGGCGCTTCTCGCAGATAATGGTCTGGATGCGCGCGTACGAGCGGCGCATCGCGCGGATCTTGCTGAAATCCGTCAGATGGCCGGTCCGCAGCGCGAACCGCAGGTTGAACAGCTCGGCCTTCGCGTCGCGAGCCTTCTGTTCGAGCTCCTTCACCGTGAGGTCGCGGAGCGAGTCGAGATCGGCTTTCTTCACGCTACCTCCTCGCGCGAAACGATCTTCGTTCCGATCGGAAGCTTGGCGGCCGCACGTTGGAGCGCTTCGCGCGCGACCGACGGTGCGACGCCCGACAGCTCGAAGAGAACGCGGCCGGGCCGTACGACGGCGACCCATAGCTCGGGGTTGCCTTTACCGGAGCCCATGCGCACTTCCGCGGGCTTTTTCGTGACGGGTTTGTCCGGAAAGACTTTGATCCAGACCTTGCCGCCGCGCTTGATGTGGCGGGTCATGGCGATACGCGCGGCCTCGATCTGGCGGTTGGTCATCCAGCACGGCTCCATCGCCTGCAGGCCGAAATCGCCGAACGTCAGCGAGTTTCCGCGGACCGCCGCGCCGGACATCCGCCCGCGCTGCACCTTGCGCCACTTGACGCGTTTGGGAGTCAACATATTACTGCTCGCCCTCCGGCTGCGGTACGTCGGGGCTCTGCGGCTCGGCTGCGGGCGCAGGCTCGATCGCCGCGACGGGTTCGGCCGGCGCTTCGGGCGCGACGGTCGCTACCGGCTCGGCGGTCGCTACCGGCTCGGCTGTCTCGCCGGCCGGTGCCGCTTCCAATGCCTGCGCGGGCCGCGGTCCGGCCGAGGGGAAACGCGCGTCGCGGCGTCCGCGCCCGCCGCGGTCGCGGCGCTGCGGTCCGCGGTCGGAACGCTCGCGCATACCCTCGCCGCGCGGCTGGTCCGGAAGGACCTCGCCCCGATAGATCCACACTTTGACGCCGATCCGTCCGAACGTCGTGAACGCCTCGACGGAGGCATAGTCGATATCCGCACGCAGCGTGTGCAGCGGCACCTTGCCGTCGGCGTTGTGCTCCGTACGCGCGATTTCCGCGCCGCCCAGACGTCCCGAGACCTGCACCTTGACGCCGCGCGCCCCGGCCCGCATCGTCCGCATGATCGCCTGCTTCATGGCACGGCGAAACGCGATGCGCTTCTCGAGCTGGTCCACGATGTTTTGCGCTACGAGCCTGGCGTCCAACTCCGGATGCTGGATCTCCATGACGTTGACCGCGATGCTCTTACCGGTGAGCTGCTCGAGGTTCTTCCGGATATCGTCTATCCCCACGCCGCGCTTGCCGATGATGATGCCGGGCTTGGCCGTGTTCACGATCACGCGAGCCTGATTGGCCCGGCGCTCGATCTCGATCTTGCTGATCGAAGCGGAGCGCATCCAGCGGTTGAACGACTTGCGGATGGCCACGTCTTCGTGCAGCCACTCGACGTAATGCTTTTTCTCGAACCACCGGCTGTCCCACGTCCGGGTGATGCCCAGCCGCATGCCGACGGGATGAATTTTTTGTCCCATTTACGCTCCCTCGGCGACGCGCTTCTTGCGCGCGCTCGGTTTCTTGGCAGGCGACTTGGCCTTGGCCGACGGCGCGGCCGCGGCGGCCGCACTCGCGCGCCGGGTCGTCTTGGCCGCCTGCACCGACGCACCCGCGCGCCGCGCCCGGCCGCGCTTAGGCGGCTGCTCGCTGACGATCACGGTAACGTGCGACAGGCGCTTGCGCTTGAAGGCCGCGCGGCCTTGCGCGCGCGGGTCTAGGCGCTTGGTGAACCGGCCGCCCGGACCGCCGTCTACGGTGATCCGCGCGATGTAGAGTTCGTCGGCGTTCATGTCGTGATTGTTGCCGGCGTTCGCAACCGCGCTGCGTACGAGCCGTTCGATCGGCTCGGCCGCGTAGACGTCGGCGAACTTGAGCAGCACGAGCGCTTCGCGAACGCTTTTGCCACGGATCGCATCCGCGACCCGGCGAAGCTTGCGCGGAGCGGTCCGCATGAAGCGCAGGTGCGCGACGGCCTGCGAAGCCTGCTCGCTCACGACTTCACCGTCGCTTTATCGCCGCCGTGACCGCGGAAATGCCGGGTCGGCGCGAACTCGCCGAGTTTGTGCCCGACCATATTCTCCGAGACGTAGACCGGCACGTGCGTCTTGCCGTTGTGAACGCCGATGGTGTGCCCGACCATGGAAGGCAGCACCGTCGAAGCGCGGCTCCAGGTCTTGACCACGCGACGCTCGCGCGTCTCGTTGAGCTTCTCGATCTTCTTGACCAAGTGCTCCGCGACGAAGGGGCCTTTCTTTAGCGATCTTCCCATTACTTAGATCCTCGGCGGCGCACGATCATCTTCGCGGTGCGTTTGTTTCGGCGCGTCTTTTTGCCCATCGTCATCGTTCCCCACGGGGTCGTCGGCGGGCGTCCCGAGGTGGAGCGCGCTTCGCCGCCGCCGTGCGGGTGGTCCACCGGATTCATCGCGATGCCGCGTACGCTCGGGCGCTTGCCCAGATGCCGGGAGCGGCCGGCCTTGCCGATGATCTGGTTCTCGTGCTCGATGTTGCCGAGCTGACCGATCGTCGCGCGGCACTCGATATGAATCCTGCGCACTTCGCCCGACGGCATGCGCACCTGCGAGTACTCGTCTTCCTTGGCCATCAACTGGGCGGAGACGCCGGCGGAGCGCACGAGTTTGCCGCCTTCGCCGGGGCGCAGCTCGACGTTGTGGAGGACGCTGCCGACGGGAATGTTCTTGATAGGCAGGCAGTTGCCGATCTTGATATCGGCGCCCGAGCCGCTCTCCACGACGTCGCCGACCTGCAGGCCGAGCGGCGCGAGGATGTAGCGCTTCTCCCCGTCGCGATAGTGCAGCAGCGCGATCCGGCAGGAGCGGTTCGGATCGTATTCGATCGTCGCCACCTTCGCCGGCACGCCGTCCTTGCTCCGCTTGAAGTCCACGATGCGGTACTGCCTGCGCGTGCCGCCCCCACGATGCCGCACGGTAATGTGCCCGTTGTTATTGCGGCCCGAGTGCTTCTTGCGCACCTCGACGAGCGAACGCTCGGGGGCGACTTTCGTCAGCTCCGAGAAATCCGGGGTCGTGATGAAACGCCTGCCCGGCGACGTCGGCCGGTACTTCTTTACCGCCACGCCGCACCAAGTTTTCTATTGCTCAAAATAGTTCACTCCGCCAAGCTCGATCTTCTGTCCGGATTTGATGGTCACGACCGCCTTCTTGTAGTCGCTCTGTTTGCCCGTCGTGCGCTTGCCTTTGCGCGCGAACGAGCGCGTCTTACCGCGCACGTTGACGGTGTTGACCTGCAGCACGTTCACCTTGAAGATTTCCTCCACGGCGTGACGGATCTGCGTCTTGGTCGCGTGCGGGTTCACCACGAAAGTGTACTGATCGTTCAGCGCTTTACCCATCGCCTTTTCGGTGATGCGCGGAGCGACGATCACGTCACGAGCCTCCATCGCGGCCTTTCTCCTCTTTGGCGGCGAGCGTTTTCGTCAGCGCGTCGTACGCGGCGACGGTGAAGACCAGGCGTTCGAAGCGCAGCACGTCCTTTACGTCCAGCGCGCCGTCGTGCGTGATCTCGACCCGCGGCAGATTGCGGCCGACGCGCTCGATATCCGATGCGTGCTTTTCGTCCAGACTGCAGACGATCAGCGTGGCCGGTCCCTTGCGGGCGGCCTTGGCACTGCCGAAGAGCAGCGCGGCCAGACCGGCGGTCTTGGAGATGGTGAAGTCGCTCGCGTCTACGATCGTTACCGCATCGTTGGCGAATCGGTCGGCCAGGGCGGCCACGAACGCCAGGCGGCGCTCTTTCTTATTGAGCCCCTCGACATAACTGCGCGGCTGCGGCCCGAACACAACGCCGCCGTGCCGCCACTGCGGGGAGCGGATGGAGCCCTGCCGCGCGCGGCCGGTGCCTTTCTGGCGCCACGGTTTGCGGCCGCCGCCGGAGACTTCGTCGCGCTTCTTTGTTGATGCGGTGCCGGCGCGCGGATTGGCGAACTCGCGGTGGACCGCACGGTACACGACGGCCAGCTTCTCGCTGAAGTCGCCCTTGAGCGCCTCCGGCGTCGCCGCTTCGCGCACGACCTTGCCGGTCGCGTCGATCACGTTTGCCATTTACGCGCCCGCCTTCGGGGCCTTGACGCTGCGGCTCACCATGACCAGGGCGTTCTTTCCGCCGGGAACGGCGCCGCGCACGAGCAGCACGTTCCGCTCGGCGTCGGCGCGGACGACTTCCAGATTCTGCAGCGTCGTGCGGTCGGTGCCGTAATGACCCGGCCGGCGGCTTCCTTTGAGAGTGCGTCCGGCGTTCGTGTCGCCGTTCGAGGCGGGCTGGCGATGAATCATCGAGCCGTGACTGGCGCCGCCGCCGCTGAAGTTGTGGCGCTTGATGCCTCCGGCGAATCCGTGTCCTTTCGACACGCCGACCACGTCCACGCGATCGCCGGGCTCGAACACCGCGACCGTGATGCTCTCGCCTGCCTCGACGCCGTCTATGCCCCGGCGGAACTCACGAACGAAGCGCGCCGGCTCGACGCCCAATTTCTTGAAGTGCCCCGCCAGGGGACGCGTAACGCGCTGGCGTTTGATCGATTCGAAGCCCAGGACGACGGCGTCGTAGCCGTTCTTTTCCTTGGTTCGCCGTTCCACGACCGTACAGGGACCTGCCGCAATCACCGTGACGGGCACGTTGCGCCCATCATCGGTGAAGACGCTCGTCATCCCCACTTTCCGGCCCAGGATATTTTTCACGTTCCTCGTCCTCAACGCCCCGAACGGGCTCAGCATTCACACGGGTCCAGGCGTATTGCTTTATTTTCTACGCCGGCATGGCAAAGCCAAGGGCCGGCGCGGACCACAACTTTCGCAGTGTATCAAGGGGGCCGCGGGGAGGTCAAGGTCTACGCGAAAGCGTCGAGCCCGGTGATCGCCTTTCCGACGACCAGGGCGTGCATTTCGCTCGTCCCCTCATACGTCAGGACCGACTCCAGGTTGTTCATGTGCCGGATGACCGGGTACTCGAGGGTGACGCCGTTCGCCCCCAGGATCCCGCGCGCCTCGCGAGCGATCGCCAACGCCTCCCGGACGTTGTTGAGCTTACCGAAGCTCACCTGAGCCGGATGGAGCGTACCCGAATCCTTGGCCCGCCCCAGGTGCAGGGCGAGGAGCGTTCCCTTGTTCAGCTCGAGGAGCATATTCACCAGCTTCTGCTGGGTGAGCTGGTAGGCTCCGATCGGCTTGTCGAACTGCACGCGGGACTTTGCATACTCCAGGGCCGTCTCGTAGCAGGCGCGGGCGGCACCCATGGACCCCCAAACGATTCCGTAGCGCGCCTCGTTCAGACAGGCCAGCGGTCCGCCTAGCCCTTCCGCCAGAGGGCAGCAGCGCGTCGGCCGGCACCCGGCAGTCCGTCAGCACGAGCTCGCTCGTGATCGAGGCACGCAGCGATAGCTTTCGGTGGATGTCCGCGGCACCGAAACCCGGCGAGCCCGCCGGGACGATGAACCCGCGAATACCCGCGTCGGTCTGCGCCCAGACGATCGCGAGGTCGGCAATGGATCCGTTCGTGATCCACATTTTGGTACCGTTGAGGACCCAGTCGGAGCCGTCGCGCCTCGCGTACGTCCGCATGCCCGCCGGATTGCTTCCGAAGTCCGGCTCGGTCAGGCCAAAGCAGCCGATGGACTCCCCCCGCGCCATGCCGGGCAGCCAGCGTTCTTTCTGCCCTTCGTCACCGAAACGAGCGATCGCGAACATCGCGAGCGAGCCCTGAACGGAGGCGAAGCTGCGCACGCCCGAATCTCCGGCTTCCAGCTCCAGGCAGGCGAGGCCGTACGCCACCGCGCTTGCGCCCGCGCACCCGTAACCGTGCAAGTGCATACCCAGCAGGCCGAGCGAGCCCAGCTCGCGGCCGAGCTCGCGCGGCAGGATGCCTTCTTCGAACCAGTCGGCGACGGCCGGCAGCACGCGGTCGCGTACCCAGCCGCGCACGGTATCGCGAACGAGACGCTCTTCGTCGGTGAGCAGACCCGCGCAGTCGACGAAATCAACCGGGTCGGGGCCCTTGCGGGGAGGGCGGCCGCGTTCCACGCTAGCGCTTGAGGACGCGCGCAAGTTTGTCGAAGAGCGCTTCGGTCGAGCGCTCGAACTGATCCTCAAAGCGCCGCCAAAGCAGGCGGCCGTCGGTATCGGAAAGGACCGCGTCCACGCGGTACTCCAGCACCGTCTCCTTGCCGGCCGTCACCACGACGAAGCCGTGCGTCCCGTCAACTCCCTCGTTTTGAAAGCGCCAGACGATCCGCTCTTCAGGCACCGCCTCCTCCAATACGGCGTGAATACCCAGGTGCCACTCTTCGGTGCGGCCGGGCGACAGCGGGCCCGGGGAGCGCATGAAAGGCTGCGATGCGAACGGCCAGATCTGATCGCCGGAGGTGCCCATTTCTTCAAGCAGGTGGTAGATACGCCGCTTGGTGCCGTGGAACGAACGCGACCGGACTTCGTGAAGTTCGATGGGCATGGTCGCTTCGGTTCGCTTACCGGAGCGCGACGACCCCTACGGCTCCGGCCAGCACGATGAGCAGCGGCGCGCTCACCTTCGTGCGTATCATCAGGAACGCCACGACGGCCGCGGTCGCGTACGCGATCGCGTTGGCAGGAGCGCCGCGCGCGATGGTCCAGACGCTCGACCACACCAGGCCGACGATGGCCGGCGCGAGGCCACGCGAGATTATCGCTCGCCAAGGAGAGGCTTGGAAGCGCACCCAGAGAGCGTCGAACGCGACCATCATTAAGCTGGAGGGGAGAAACATCCCGACGGTCGCCGCCGCCGCGCCCAGGATCGGGCGGGCCGGCATCGCTGCATACCCCACGAGCGCGGCGAAGATCGTCGTCGGGCCCGGAACGAGTTTGCCGATCGTGTAGAACTGGGTGAATTGCTCGGAGCTCACCCAGCCGTACGTCGTGACCGCATCGGTGTGCATCTGCGGAATGATGCCTTTGCCCCCGCCGAAACCCAGCACCGAGAGCTGCCCGAAAACCCAGAGCAGGTTGAGGATCGTATGCGCGGCGCTATCCATTGCGAGCGGCCCGCGAGCGCGCGTACTCGTGCACGATGCCGATGCCGCCGAAGACCACCAGAACGAGAAGCAGCGGCATATGGAGCGTGGAGACGGCGACCGCAGTGACGGCGAGCAAGAGGATCCGCACCCAATCCCGCCCTTCGTCCCAGGTGAGCTGCAGCGCGTTCCCGAGTGTAAGGCCGATCGCGCCTGCCGCGCATCCCAAGAGCGCGCCGTGGACGAACGCATTCGAAGCGAACCTGAAGTAGAGCGCTCCGGCTGCCAGCACGATGAGAAACGACGGGATCGTCGCGCCCAAGAACGCCGCCGCCGCGCCCGGGACGCCGCGGACTCGCTGTCCGCAGTAGATTGCCAGATTGAGAACGTTCGGGCCGGGCAGCACCTGCGCGATTTCCAAGCCGTCCATGAAGGTGTCCGAGTCCATCCAGCCGCGCGAGAGCGCTTGATTGCGAATGCTGGCCTTCTGCCCTCCGCCGAACGCCGTGGACGAGATCGCGGCAAACGCCAAGGCGATGCCGAGCAGGGAGGGCCGCTCTGCGCCGTCAGCCGGCATCGGGCATCGGTCCGTCCACGACCGGTGCGGTGTGCTTCCCCGAAAGAATGTGGATGTGTACGTGCTCCGTATGCTGGTAGGGAGGAAGCACGCCCATGCGGATCATGAACCCTTTCTCGTAGAGTCCGAGCAGCAGCGCCACGCGCTGGATCCCCGCGACGAGCCGCGCCCACAGTTGCGCATCGCCCATGCCGAAGTCTAGGAGCGTCGGAACCCATTTCTTCGGAATGATGACGACGTGGACTTCCCACCACTCCTCGCGGCTCGGGTCCACGTTGTGCCGGAACGCGAAGACGTCGTCGTCCTCGTAGACCACTTCGTCGGCCTTTGCCCGCGTGCCGTCCAGGCGCCCGCGAAACGTGTGTTCCGGATCGGGCTTCTCCCAGGTGCGCTGTTCGGGCCCGCTGATGAGCTCGGAGATCCATCGCGTCATGGACGTTCGCTTCCGTACCGCGAGCAGGCGTCCTTTTGCATACGCTGAAAGCCCGCTGCGATGGCAGTTGCGAAGCATCGCTACATGACCCCGGCCGACGTGCTCGGCGCCGAGCCGCAGTGGACTAAGGAGCCCAAAGAGTGGGAGAAGCTCGTCGGCGACAACGAGGTCGTCTACGAAGACCACCACGTCGTCGTCTTCCACGATCCGGTGGACGAGGAACACGAATCCGCTCGAGAAGTGGGCGAGATACGCCTGACGCTCTTGGCCAAGAAGGAGGGCGTGGACAGCCTGATGCACCTCGGGGTCGCCGACGAAGGCTTGAACGCGGCGATCCTTCACGGGCTGCAGCAGGCGGCGTTTCGTTTGGGCCTCGAGAAAAAAGGCTTCGAGGTGCGCGCGCACGTCTATCCGCCGCTGCAGCATCGCCCCGAACTCGCCTTCAAGATCCGGGCCGGCAAGCCGCCGAAAAAAGGCGGCGACGGCCCGGCCTAGCGCCTACGCCTCGGGCTTCTTCCCGAACGGCAGTTTCGCCGCGAGATCCGCCTCGCGCTCCGCCAGCTTGCCCAGCGAGCGAATGACCACGATTGCGACGATCGTTATAAGGACGGCGTAAATGAGTTCGGCGAGCACGCCGTTCCCGGGCTTGAGGAAGAGCGCGATCGTATCCGAGATGAACTTGTTCCACGCACCGGCGGCGATCAGGCCGAACGCTACGGTTGCCAGGCCGATCATCGTGCCGAGGTACGTCTGCTTAACCTCCATCGTTACTCCTTTGCCAAGCGGGTGGTGCCGACGGGTTCATTCCAATAAAAAGGCCCGAAGCATGCAGCTTCGGGCCGAAAGTTTCGAAAGAGGCCTGCGCTACGCTTTGAGCTCGATATCCACGCCGGCAGGCAGGTCGAGGTGCATGAGCGCGTCCATCGTTTTGGGCGAGGCCTGCAGGATGTCAATGAGGCGCTTGTGCGTGCGCATCTCGAAGTGCTCGCGCGACTTCTTGTCGTTGTTCGTCGAGCGCTGCACGCAAAAGCGGTTGATCTCCGTCGGCAAGGGGACGGGACCGCTCACGAACGCGCCGGTACGCTTCGCCGTTTCGACGATGCGTTCGGCCGATTGATCGAGCACCTTGTGATCGTACGCCTTCAGGCGTATGCGGATCATCTGCTTCGCCATTTTCTATCCTGCGTTTTCTGTTTTCAAAGATCGAAGGGACGACGCGGCCGCCTGGGCGGCCGCATCGGGGACTATTCCGCTACCGCGGTGACGACGCCGGCGCCGACGGTCCGGCCGCCCTCGCGAATCGCGAAGCGCAGGCCTTCCTCACAGGCGATCGGCGTGATGAGTTCGACGTCCATCTGGACGTTGTCGCCGGGCATGACCATTTCGACGCCCTCCGGGAGCTTGATCATGCCGGTCACGTCCGTCGTCCGGAAGTAGAACTGCGGACGATAGTTTGCGAAGAACGGCGTGTGACGCCCTCCCTCGTCTTTTGAGAGCACGTAGACTTCCGCCTTGAACTTCTTGTGCGGCTTGACCGAACCGGGTTTGGCCAGCACCTGGCCGCGCTCGATCTCGTTGCGGTCCACGCCGCGGAGCAGAACGCCGACGTTGTCGCCCGCGATGCCCGAATCCAGCAGCTTGCGGAACATCTCGATGCCGGTGACGACCGTCTTCTTGGTCTCCTCTTTGAGCCCGACGATCTCGACTTCCTCACCGACCTTGACCTGACCGCGTTCCACGCGGCCGGTTCCAACCGTGCCGCGGCCCGTGATCGTAAAGACGTCTTCGACCGGCATGAGGAACGGTTTGTCCACCTGGCGCTGCGGCTCGGGGATGTAATCGTCCACCGTATCCATCAGTTTGAAGATCGGATCGGCATCCGGGTCGCCCTTCTTTCCGCTCGAGTTCAGCGCCTTGAGCGCGGACCCGCGGATGATCGGCGTATCGTCGCCCGGGAACTCGTACTGGTTGAGCAGCTCGCGGATCTCCATCTCGACCAGCTCGAGCAGCTCTTCGTCGTCCACCATGTCGCACTTATTGAGGAAGACGATGATGCGCGGGACGCCGACCTGGCGCATGAGCAGGATGTGCTCGCGCGTCTGGGGCATCGGGCCGTCGGTCGCGGCGACGACGAGGATCGCCCCGTCCATCTGAGCCGCGCCGGTGATCATGTTCTTGATGTAGTCGGCGTGCCCGGGGCAGTCAACGTGCGCGTAGTGGCGCTTGGGCGTCTCGTACTCCTGGTGCGAGATCGCGATCGTAATGCCGCGCTCTTTCTCTTCGGGCGCGTTGTCAATCTGATCCACGCCTACTTTTTGCGCCAAGCCCTCGGTCGAAAGGCAATGCATGATCGCGGCCGTCAGCGTGGTCTTTCCGTGATCCACGTGACCGGTCGTGCCAATGTTTACGTGCGGCTTCGTGCGCTCGAACTTTTGCTTTGCCATCCTTATCCTTTCAGGTACACGGGTCCAGGCGTCTATGCGCCCCCTACCGCCTGACGCGGGAACGCCCCCACTTGTGAGGGGGCGCCATAACCCCGGAATAGTATCAGGCGCGAGCAAACCCTGTCAACGCTCTCACAGGGCCGGGCATCTTGGTTTAGGCGGGTGCCAAATTCTTTCCCGCCGACTTTGCGACGATCTCTTCTTCGACCGTTTTCGGCGCCTTCTCATAGTGAGAAAACTCCATCGTGTACGTGGCTCGGCCTTGGGTTGCCGAGCGCATGTCGGTCGCGTAGCCGAACATCTCCGAGAGCGGGACGTTCGCCATGATCACCTGGGCGCCGCCGGGCGCCTCTTCGGTGGACTGGATCTGACCGCGGCGCCGGCTCAGGTCGCCGTTGATCGCACCCATGTACTCTTTGGGCGTCGTCACTTCGACCTTCATGATCGGCTCGAGCAGAATCGGCCCGGCCGCCCGGTTCGCTTCCTTCCACGCCATCGAGCCGGCGATCTTGAACGCCATCTCGTTGGAGTCCACGTCGTGGTAGGAGCCGTCGAAGGCCTCTACCTTAAAGTCCATGACCGGGAAGCCGGCCAGCACGCCGTTTTGAGCCGACTCGCGGACGCCTTCCTGGACGGCCTTGGAGTACTCTTTCGGGACGGCGCCGCCGACGATCTTCCACTCGAAGACGAAGCCGGTGCCCGGCGGCTGCGGCTGCACGCGCAGCCAGACGTCGCCGTACTGGCCCTTGCCGCCGGTCTGCCGGACGAAGCGGCCTTGCTTTTCGACTTGCTTGGTGATCGCTTCTTTGTACGCGACCTGCGGCTTGCCGACGTTCGCCTCGACCTTGAACTCGCGGCGCAAGCGGTCGAGGATGATCTCGAGATGCAGCTCGCCCATCCCGGCGATGATCGTCTGCTGCGTCTCCTCGTCGGTGCGCATGCGGAACGTCGGGTCTTCCTGCGCCAGGCGCGCCAGCGCGATGCCGAGTTTGTCCTGGTCGGCTTTGCTCTTCGGCTCGATCGCCTGATGGATGACCGGTTCCGGGAAGGTGATGGACTCAAGCGCGATGGGCGCGCGTTCGTCGCAGAGCGTGTCGCCGGTACGCGTATCGGAAAGACCGACCGCCGCGGCGATATCGCCGGCGCCGATCGAGTCTATATCCTCGCGGTGATTGGCGTGCATGCGCAGGATGCGCCCGATGCGCTCCTTGCGCCCCGTGCGCGAGTTCAGAACGTAACTGCCCTTGTTGAGCACTCCGGAGTAGACCCGGAAGTACGAAAGGTTGCCGTACGGATCCGTCGCGATCTTGAACGCCAGCGCGCAGAAGGGCTCGGAGTCGTCGGCTTTGCGCCCGATCTCCTCTCCGCTCTTCGTATCCCGGCCGACGATCGGCTTAGCCTCCAGGGGCGAGGGCATGTACTCCACGATCGCATCGAGGAGCGGCTGCACGCCCTTGTTTTTGAAGGCCGAGCCGCAGAGCATCGGCAGGACGGTGCCTTCGATCGTCGCCTTGCGCAGCGCCGTCTTCATGCGCTCGATCGGCAGTTCTTTGCCTTCGAAGAACATCTCGAGCAACTCGTCGTCCTGCTCGGCGATCGCTTCGACGAGATGCTGGCGCCATTCCATGGCCAGCTCGCGAAGTTCGCCTTCGACCTCTTCCGACGCCATCGTCGAGCCGAGGTCGTCGGTGTAGACGACCTTCTTCATCGTAAAGAGATCCACGACGCCCTGGAACTTGTCTTCGGCGCCGATCGGAACTTGCACCGGGACGGCGCGCGCTCCCAAGCGCTCGCGAATCTTCTCGACCACGTTGAAGAAGTCGGCTCCGACGCGATCCATCTTATTGACGAAGATGATGCGCGGGACGCGGTACTTGTTCGCCTGGCGCCAGACCGTCTCGGACTGCGGCTGGACGGCCGCCACCGAATCGAAGAGCGCGACCAGGCCGTCGAGGACGCGCAGCGAGCGCTCCACCTCGACCGTGAAATCTACGTGGCCGGGCGTGTCGATGATGTTGATGCGCGTGTCGCGCCACGTCGTGGCGGTCGCCGCCGACGTGATCGTGATGCCGCGCTCCTGTTCCTGGACCATCCAGTCCATCGTCGCGGCGCCGTCGTGCACCTCGCCCATCTTGTGGACGCGGCCGGTAAAGAAGAGGATGCGTTCGGTACAGGTCGTCTTGCCGGCGTCGATGTGCGCGGCAATGCCGATGTTCCTCGTGCGTTCGAGCGGATATTCCCTTGCTGCCATGGTGTTAGTTTCTAGTGTGGGCTACCAGCGATAGTGCGCGAAGGCCTTGTTGGCCTCGGCCATCTTGTGCGTGTCTTCACGCTTCTTAATGGTAGCACCGGTGTTGTTGGATGCATCGAGCAGTTCGCCCGCGAGCTTTTCTTCCATCGAACGGCCGCCGCGCGCACGCGCGAACCCGATGAGCCAGCGCATCGCCATCGCCTGACGGCGGTCCGGGCGGACCTCCATGGGAACCTGGTACGTCGCACCGCCGACGCGCCGGGGTCGAACCTCGACCAGCGGCATCGCGTTGGAAAGCGCCTGCGAGAACACTTCCATCGGATCGCGTCCGGTCTTCTCGGCAACGATATCGAGGGCGCCGTAGGTGATGCCTTCGGCAGTAGACTTCTTCCCGCACAGCATCACCTTATTGATGAAGCGCGCGAGCACTTTCGAGTTGAACTTGCCGTCGGGCAGAATCTGCCGCTTCGGAGCGGGGCCTTTGCGTGGCATTTACTTCTTCTTCTCGCGTTTGGCGCCGTATTTCGAACGGCCTTGCTTACGGTTGGCGGTTCCCGCCGTGTCGAGGGTGCCGCGAATGATGTGATAGCGGACGCCCGGCAGATCCTTGACGCGTCCGCCGCGCACGAGGACGACCGAGTGCTCCTGCAGGTTGTGCCCGATGCCGGGGATGTAGGCCGTGACCTCTTCGCCGTTCGTCAAGCGGACACGGGCGACTTTGCGCAGTGCCGAGTTCGGCTTCTTGGGGGTGACGGTCTTGACCTGAGTGCAGACGCCCCGGCGCTGCGGGTTCCCCGCTACCTCGAAGGTGCGGGTCGGCAGGTCCGGATGGCCGGGCTTGGGCCCGGTCAAGATAACGCGGAATGCCCGCGTCTTGACCTTCTGCTCGGTCTTTTCGCGCCCCCGGCGCACGAGTTGGTTGATCGTCGGCAAACAGTTGGCTCCCTAGCACACAAACAACGGCCTCACCCGCAGGTGGGACCGAGCCTCAACTATATCAGGGCGCTATTTTGGCGTCAAATGCAAAGCCCTCGCCCGGAACCGCACAGGACCTCGGGCCGGGGCGGCACGTAGGTAGGCGCATGGCCGCCGGCGCGACCCTTCCGCGAGAGTCCAGGCTCGGGGTCCTGGACGGCCTGCGGGGCGCCGCCGTCCTCCTGGTCCTCTGGTATCACGTCTGGGAGATCTCCTGGCTCTCGCCCGGTCCGGCGCTGGACTTCATCCCCGCGACCGGCTTCATCGGCGTGCACCTCTTCTTTTTCCTGAGCGGATTCGTCATTACGTACCCGTTCGTACGCGGCTCGCTCGGACTGGCGCCCAACCCGAGCTGGGGGCACTTCGCCTGGCGCCGCTTCATCAAGATCGTGCCCTCGTACGTCCTCTCCATAGCGGTTGCTTACTCGGTCGGCTACGCCCAGGCCCAGCCGAACGCGTCGGTCGTCCCGGACCTGCTCACGCACCTGCTCTTCATCCACACCTGGTTCCCGCTGCGCTACGGAACGATTGACGGCGTGCTCTGGACCCTGGCGGTCGAGGTCGAGTTCTACTGCATCTTCCCGCTCGTCTGGTGGTGCTTCAAGCGGCAGCCGTGGGTAACGGCCGCCGCGATGATCGGCACGGCCTTGGCATGGCGTATCTGGATGGCGCACTGCTGCTACGCGACGCTCTTTCCGCAGTACTCGGAGAACTTGCCGGGCTACCTCGACATCTTCGCTTTCGGCATGATCTCGGCGTACGCGTTCGCCCGGTACGGCCGGCGCCCGCGATCGCCGGGGCTTGCGCTCCTGGCGCCGCTGGGCGCCGCGGCCGGCATCGCCTGGCTCGCGGTGCTCCTCCAGCACCTGTATGCCTACCGTTTTGCGGATCAATGGTCGAGCGTCTGGCAGATCACGAATCGCCCTTTGCTGGGCGCCGCATTCGCGCTCGTCGCGCTCGGGTCGCTCGCCGCGCCTCGCTGGTGGCAGTGCCTGCTCGACAATCCGCCGCTGCGTTTCCTGGCGACGATTTCCTACAACCTCTACCTTTACCACCAATTGCTCGCACGCGAGCTGCTGGCGCACCGGCTCGTACCGTACGAAGGCGACCCCCACTACGACGAAGCGTGGCAACTGCGCTACACCGCAGCGGCATTCGCCGCCACGATCGCGCAGGCCACGCTCGTTACCTACCTGTTCGAGCGCCCGCTCTTACGGCTGCAGGCGCCGGGCGAACGGGAAGATGCGTCTGCTACAACTGGGACTTGAAGATGCTCTGCGTTAGAGCGTCTATCCCGGGAACCCGCACTTCCTTGCCCTGGAACGCGCTGATGAACGTCCACAGCCAGAGAACGAGCGAGAGAATCCAGAGGATCGGGTAGAGCAGCCACAGGTGGATGAAACCGATCACGAACCAAACGACGAAGTAGGTCGCCCAGAGAACGATGGATTGGGCGGCGGCCCACTTCACAAACTTGTTCGTTCCGCCGCCGAGCAGCATGATCACGCCGCCGAGAAGACAGAACAGGTACGCGAGCCCCGCCGCGAGGTTCGGCTCGAGGCCGAACGGCGTATCTTTTGGGGGTTGGGAAACCGACATGGGCAGGCCCCTTTCGACGATGCGCTGATCCCTAGTTAGACGGTTGCTTTGCCTTTCAATAGCAACTGCCCTTCGTCCGCGCGCCCGCAGACGAAAGGGGGCCTTCGCTCGAACGCGCGAAACGACGCCGCCATGCGACGCCTCGCCTACGGGCTGCTCTTCGTGCCTGCAGCAGCGACGCTGATCCCAGCGCTCTACGATCGCGCGGATCCAACGCTCTTCGGCCTGCCCTTCTTCTACTGGTATCAACTGGCGTGGGTCGTCATCACCGCGGCGCTCCTCTGGTTCGTTGCCCGCCTTACCCGGGAACGCGGCGATGTCTAGCGCGGGGATCGTCTTGGGCGTCTTCCTCCTCGGCGTCGCGCTGCTCGGATTTGCCGCCGCACGCTGGGGCGGCGGCGATCTCGAAGACCTCGAAGAGTGGGCGCTGGGCGGACGCCGTTTCGGCGTGCTCGTCTCCTGGTTTCTCCTGGGCGGCGACGTCTACACCGCGTACACGTTCGTGGCCGTCCCCGCGCTCGTCTACGGCGTCGGCGCGCTCGGGTTCTTTGCGGTGCCGATCACGATGGTCGCGTACCCGCTCGCGCTGGTCGTCCTAGGCCGCTTCTGGGCGATCGCGCGGCGGCGCGGCTACATTACCACCGCCGATTTCGTACGCGATCGCTTCGGCGACCGTTCGCTCGAAATCGCCGTCGCCTTCACCGGCATCGCCGCCGTTCTGCCGTACATCGCCCTGCAGCTCGTCGGCATGCGCGCCGTATTCCGCCAGCTCGGCCCGCTCGGCGCGGGCAACGGCCTGCCGGCCCTCACGATCGCGTTCCTCGTCCTCGCGGGCTACACGTATACGAGCGGCTTGCGGGCCCCGGCCATGATCGCGTTCGTTAAGGATACGCTCATCTACGTGACCGTCGTTGCCGCGATGATCGTGATTCCCAACGCGTTAGGCGGCTGGCCGCACGTCCTTGCGATCGCCGATCGCGTGCTGGCGAGCCGGCCGAATCCCGGCTCGATCTACCTCGCGCCCAAGCAGTACTTCGCGTACGCGACGATGGCGCTCGGATCCGGCCTGGTCCTCTTCATCTATCCGCACTCGGTCACGAGCGCGCTGGCCGCGTCCAGCCGCGACGTGATCCGGCGCAACGCCGCGCTCCTGCCCGCCTACTCCCTGCTGCTCGGGCTGCTCGCGCTGCTGGGATACTGCGCGATCGCCGCAGGCATCTCGTCGAAGGACGCAACGAACGTGGTTCCGCTGCTCTTCGAACGTTTTTTCCCAGGATGGTTCGCCGGCATCGCCGATGCGGCGATCGTCATCGGCGCCCTCGTGCCCGCGGCGATCATGTGCATCGCGGCGGCGAACCTCTTCGCGAGCAACGTGCTGCGCGAGTTCGTCCAGCATCGCGAGCACGTGGAAACGACCATCGCAAAGTTCGTCACGCTCGCGATCGCTGCGTTCGGGCTGCTCTTCGTCGTGTTCGTTCCGGTCCCGTACGCGATAGATTTTCAGCTCTTGGGCGGCGCGCTGATGATCCAGATATTTCCGGCCTTCGCGCTGGGGCTGTGGACCCGCTGGTTCCACCCCAAGGCGCTCCTCGCCGGATTGCTCTGCGGCATGGCCGCGAGCGTCGCGATGGCGTTCGGCGGCGGCTTTACGCCGACGTTCACGCTCCATCTCTTCGGCCTCACGCTCACGGGCTTCATCGCGGTCTATTCGCTGACGGTGAATCTGCTCGTCGCCGCCGCCCTCACGCCGGCGCTCAATGCCGCCGGGATTCACGCAGGCATCGACCGCACGACGGCGCAGGATTACGCATGAGCGAGACGATCGAACCGGCCGGCCGGCCCCGCCCGAGCGGTTACGCCAACGGTATGCTCTCGCAGGGGCGCTATCTCGCCGTGGCCGGGCAGATCGGCTGGGACGAGAGCGGACGGCTCGTCTCCGAGGACTTCGCGGCGCAGACGCGCCAGGCGCTGCGCAACGTCGTGGCCGTGCTTCACGCGGCCGGCGCGGACGCGACGCACCTCGTTCGGCTGACCTGGTACGTCACCGACAAAGAAGAGTATCGCGCGAACCTGCGCGCAATCGGCGCCGCGTACCGCGAGACGATCGGCGCGCACTTCCCCGCGATGACGCTGGTCGAGGTTCGCGGCCTGCTCGAACCCGGCGCGAAGGTCGAGATCGAAGCGACGGCGGTCCTGCCCGCCTAGGACGGATCGCGCAGCTTATATCGCTGCAGTTTGCCCGTGTGCGTGCGCGGCAGCTCCGTCACGAACTCGATCTCGCGCGGGGCTTTGAACGGGGCGATCTGTTCTTTGCAGTACGCGCGCAGTTCCTCGGCCTTCTCCTCGCCGTGTGCGCAGCCGTCCACCAGTACCACGAACGCCTTGACGAAGTTCGTCTCCTTGCGCGCGTCGCGCTTGCCGACGACCGCGACTTCCTTAACGTCTGCGTGACCGATGAGAGCCTGCTCCACCTCCGGTCCGGAGATGTTGTAACCGGCCGAAACGATCATGTCGTCGGTGCGCGCGACGTACCAGAAGTAGCCGTCGGCATCGCGGCTGTAGGCGTCGCCCGGATAGTTCCAACCGTGGCGCACGTAGATCTCTTGGCGCTCGTCCTGCAAGTACTTGCAGCCGGTGGGGCCCTTGACGGCCAGACGCCCGATCGTGCCGTCGGGAACCGGCCGGCCGTCTTCGTCGTGAATTTCCGCGGCGTAACCGGGCACGGCGCGGCCGGTCGAGCCGGGGCGAATCGCCTCCTCCGGCGACCCGATGAAGATGTGCAGCATCTCGGTGCTGCCGATACCGTCGAGCACCTTGCAGCCGGTCTTTGCATACCACGCATCCCAGACGACTTTCGGGAGCGCTTCGCCGGCCGAGACGCAGGTGCGCAGCGATGAAAGGTCCCGCTCCTCCGCCGCGGCGAGCATCGCCCGGTACGCAATCGGCGCGGTGAAGAGCGTGGTGATGCGGTAGCGTTCGATCGCTTCGAGCAGCTCGGCGGGTCCGGCTTTCTCGAGCAAAAGCGTTGCGGCGCCGGCATAGAGCGGGAATAGGAGCAGGCCGCCCAGGCCGAACGTGAACGCGAGCGGCGGACTGCCGCAGAACCGATCGCCGGCCCGAGGGCGCAGCACGTGCGCCGCGTAGGTCTCGCACGTCGCGACGATATCGCGATGGTAGTGCATGGCGGCCTTGGGCGTTCCGGTCGTCCCCGAGGTAAAGGCGACGAGCGCGACGTCGGTCGCGGCGGTCGCGACGTTTTCGAACGTTTCGGATTTGCCGGCGGCGGCGTCGGCGAGGCGTCCGGCGGGTGCGCCCGCTTCGACGTAGCCGACCGTCACGCCGCGATACTCGCGGCATGCCCGTTCGAACTCGTCGGCCAACCGCACGTCGCAGAGCGCGTGCTTGACCTGCGCCTTCTCGAGCATGAAGCGCAGCTCTCCGGCTCGGTACAGCGGCATCGTGGTCACCGCGATGCCGCCGGCCTTGAGCACCGCCAGCCAGCAGGCCGCGAGCATCGGCGTATTCGGCGCGTAGAGCAGCACCCGGTTTCCGGGTTCGATTGCGAAATCTTCGGTCAGCACCCGCGCGATTCGATTCGCGTTCGCCTGCAGTTGCGCGTAGCTCCAGGCAATGCCCGGCGCGAGAATGCAGGGACGGTCGCCCTCGCCTGCGGCAACCCGGCGGTCGAGCAGGTAGCCCGCCGCGTTGATTCGCGCGGGCAGATCGATCGGGACGCCGCAGTAGTGCTCGGGCATCTGTTCCGGCGGCGGCATGCGCTCCTCGGCGAACCCGTCGAGGTGTGCGCTGGCGCGCCGGTTCACGCGCCCAGAACCGCTCTGGCGATGACGAGCTGCTGAATCTCGCTCGCCCCCTCGTAGATACGTAAGGCGCGCACGTCGCGGTAGAGCCGTTCGACGATCTCCCCCCGCGTGACGCCGCGCCCGCCGAAGAGCTGGACCGCGCGGTCGCAGATTCGGCCGGCTGCCTCCGTCGCGAACCATTTCGCCATCGCCGCTTCGCGCGTCACGCGCGCCGCGCCGGCGTCCTTCGCCCAGGCCGCGCGATAGACCAGCAGCGCGCTCGCTTCGGCGTCGGTCGCCATCGCGGCGATCGCCGCCTGCGTGAGTTGGAGTTGGGCAAGGGGCGCTCCGAAGAGCCGGCGCGAGTTCGCGTGCGCGACCGATTCATCGAGCGCGCGCAGCGAAAACCCGAGCGCCGCCGCACCGACGGTGCTTCGGAAGACGTCCAGGGTCGCCATCGCGATCTTGAAGCCGCGACCCTCCTCACCGACCAGCGACGCGGCGGAGACGCGCGCGCCATCGAAGCGCAGCGTTCCGAGCGGGTGCGGCGAGATCGTTTCGATTCGCTCGCTTACGCACAGGCCCGGCGTCTGCGCGTCTACGGCGAAGGCGGAGAGGCCCGCGCCGCCCTCACCGCCGGTGCGCGCGAAGACGACGTAGAAGTCTGCGATGCCGGCGTTCGATATCCACGTTTTCTCGCCGTCGAGCACGTACGCATCGCCCTCGCGGCGCGCGCGCATCGTCAGCGCGGCGACGTCCGATCCGGCCTCGCGCTCGGAGAGCGCGAATGCCGCGATCGCCTCGCCCGCCGCGACGCGGGGCAGGTAGCGGCGCTGCAGCTCGGCACTTCCGAAGAGCGCGATCGCTCCGCTGCCCAATCCTTGCATGGCAAAGGCAAAGTCTGCCAGCGCGCTCTCGTGCGCGAGGAGTTCGCGAGCGATGCAGAGCGTGCGGACGTCCAGGCCGGCGCGCAGGCCGCCGTACGCGCCCGGGACGCAGGCCCGCAAAGCGCCGACGCGCGCCAGTTCCCCAACCCAGGCGCGAACCGCGGCGTCCGGTTCCGCTTCCTCGATCCGCACTCCGGCCAGAGAACGTTCGAGCCCGGCGGCGAACGTGCGGTGCTCCTCGTCGAAAAACGGCAGCGCGAGCAGCGCGCCCGGCGGCGCCACTAGTCCCCCTCGAAGCGCGGCGTGCGCTTGGCGGCAAAAGCTTCGTAGGCGCGGCGGAAGTCCTTACTCTCCATGCAGATCGCCTGCGCGCGCGCTTCAGCGTCGATCGCCTCGTCCAGCGGCATCGCCCATTCCTCGTGCAGCATGCGCTTGGTCATCGCATGCGCCAGGGTGGGTCCGCTCGCGATCGTCTCCGCACGCTCGCGCGCCGTCGCGAGCAGCGATTGCGGATCGCATAGTTCGTTGTAAAAGCCCCACTCGTACGCTTGAAGCCCGGGCATCGCCCTCCCCGTGTAGAGCAGTTCCGCCGCCCGCCCCAGGCCGACGATGCGCGGCAGCATGGCGCAGGCGCCCATGTCGCATCCTGCCAGGCCCACGCGCACGAAGAGAAACGCCACACGCGAGCGCTCGGTCCCCAAGCGCAGATCGCTCGCCATCGCCAGGATCGCACCGGCGCCCGCGCACGCGCCGTCCACCGCGCACACGATCGGCTGCGGCGCGGCGCGCATCGCTTTGACCAGATCGCCCGTCATCTGCGTGAATGCGAGCAGTTCGCTCGGCCCGCGCTCGGTGAGCGGGCCGATGATGTCGTGGACGTCTCCACCCGAGCAGAAGTCGTCCCCCGCACCGGTGAGAAGCACCGCCTTTATCCCGCCGTCGCCGGCGAGCGATGCGAAACGGTCGCGCAGCTCCGCGTAGAGTTCGAACGTGAGCGGATTCTTACGCCCCGGACCATCGAGCGTAATCGTGAGAACCTTGCCTCGAGTCTCGAATCGCGCGCGCGTCATCGGATTCGCAGGGGCAGGTCCTCTTCGTACTCCGCGCCCGCGCTGTTGCGCGCGATCACTCGCAGGCGGTAGCTTCGCACGAAGATGGGCGGCGTGTCCAGCACGTCGAGCACGAAGGCAAAACGTCCCGGGTGCAGGTGCGGAACGTTGATCGAGAACAGGTTCGTACGCACCTCGATGCTCGCCACGTTCGTGCCGGTGACGAAGGCGCCGCTCCAGCGTTCGCCGCGCCGTACGTCCAGCGAGGAGAAGTGCATGGCCAGGATCCGCGGCGGCGCGCCGTTGGGCTCGTACTGCGGCGCGGGAAACTCGGCCAGGCGCGAGACGAGGTTGGCCGGTGCGACCGCCGGATGCGACGCGCATGCCGCCAGCAGCACGGCGAGAACGTACGCTCCGTTGCGAACAGGCACGCTTGAGGTCCTACGGACTTGCAAAGCGCGCCACCTGCTCTAGAGCAGGCGCTCGCAGAACGGGGTCGTAAGGGCCGTTCATGGTGCGCCACGCCGCCGCCCCGAGAAGCCTCGCGCTCGATTATGCGCTCGGCATCTGCGGCATCTGGATCGCCGGCGGCTTCTTTTTGGACGCCTGGGCGCACGGCCACGTTCCGGTCGAATCCTTCTTCACGCCCTACCACGCCGTCTTCTACTCCGGGATGCTCGCAGTCGCGATCGTGCTTGCGGTCTTCGCGCTGCACGGACGCCGCCTCGGCTATGCGTGGGCGGACGTCTTTCCCCGGCCGTACCGCATCGCACTTCTGGGCATCCCCATCTTCATCTGCGGCGGCATCGGCGACATGCTCTGGCACGCCATCTACGGCATCGAGGAGGGCGTGGACGCACTTCTGAGCCCGACCCACCAGGTGCTGGGGCTGGGTATTTTCTTCTTGTCGAGCGGCCCGATCCGCTCGGTCCTCTCCGACCGCGCCCACAGCGCCCGGGCCGTTCGCCAGATCCCGCTCGTGCTGGGGTTGGCGACGTGGCTCATCCTCGTGCACTTCGGCACGGCATACGCCTTCGATCCGGCGGCCGGGCGCACGAACGCGCCGCCGCCGATCGTTCCATTTACCGCAAACTACCTGACGGCGCTGGGGATCGGCTACTACAAGATATCCAGCGGCGTGCTGATCGTGCTTTTCCAGAGCACCCTCGTGGCGGGCTTCGCGATCTGGACCGTTAGCCGAATTCGACCGTGCCCCGGAGCCTTCACGCTGCTCTACCTGCTCGGCGGCGCCCCCGCAGCCGCCGCCTTCACGAATCAGACGCCGCTGCTGGCCGTCACGCTCGCGCAGGCGCTCGTCACCGGCCTGGTCGCCGACGCGCTCGTAATCCGTTACGACCCGCGCCCGCTCCCCGGCGGCACGCGCGCGCTGCGATGGTTTTCCATCGCCGTTCCCATGACGTACATCGGCGTCTACCTCCTTGCGACGTACGCGACCGACGGCATGTGGTGGGATTGGAACGTCGCGCTCGGCTCGTGGATATGGTCGGGCGTCTGCGGCTTCGCGCTCAGCCTCGTGGCGCTCGCGCGGCGAGCTGCGTGATCGGCGGGGCGCTGGCCCTGCTCGCCGGTCTGCTGCACGCCGCGGCCGCCGCGCGATACGGCTACTTCCGCGACGAACTCTACTTCATCGCATGCTCCAAGCATCTCGCGTGGGGATACGTGGATCAAGGCCCGCTCGTCGCGGTCGCCGCGCGGCTGGCGGCACCGTTCGGCTACGCGCTGCCCGCGTTGCGGGCGCTCCCGATTCTCGCCGCGGCCGGCACCGTCGCTCTGGCGGTCTCGCTCTGCCGCGCGATCGGCGGCGGACGCTTCGCGCAGCTGCTCGCGGGCGTCGCTACGCTTCTCCTGCCGGCGTATCTGCTTCTGGGCGCTACGCTCACGACGACCTCGTTCGAACCGTTCTTCTGGACGCTCTGCATCTACCTTGCGGTCCGGCTCGTGCGCGAAGGCCCGCAACGCGCGCACCTGTGGTGGCCGCTGCTGGGCTGCGCCGCTGCACTGGGCGCATATGGTAAGTACTCGATCGCGTTGCTCGCCGCCGGGTTGCTCGCCGGCCTGATCGCAACGCCCGCGCGGCGGGTGCTGCTCACGGCGTACGCGCCGGCCGCGGCAGGCATCGCTCTGCTCCTGCTCGCCCCGAATCTTGCGTGGCAGGCCGCGCACGGCTGGCCGATGATCGAAGTGCTCGCGGGCGACGCCGCCCATCGCCCCGCGCTGCAGAACGGCTACGCGCTGGAGTACGCAAACCTCGCGCGCAACGCGGCGGCGTTCGCGCTCGAACAGATTCTCTACACGAATCCCCTCGCCGTGCCGATCTGGATCGCCGGGCTGTTCGCGCCGTTTCGCTACCCGGCGATGCGCGATCTCCGATTCATCACGCTCGGCTACGTAGCGATATTCCTGTGTGCGGCCGCGCTGGGCGCCAAAGGATACTACATCGTCGGAATCTATGCATCGCTGCTCGCGCTCGGCGCGGTCGCCGTCGAACGCGCCGCCGCGCCCGTTCGCTACGCGCTCTTCGTGGCGCTGGCAAGCATGGGTATCCTGGCATTACCGCTCTCGCTGCCGATCCTGCCGGTGAACGCGCTCGTCGCATACTCGGCGCGGCTCGGGCTCACAGGCCGCGACGGAACGCCGCCGCGTCTCATCCAACCGCTCTTCGCCGAAGAGTTCGGCTGGCAAGGCTTGACCCGCGACGTCGCGGCCGTCTACGATTCGCTGCCCGGCGACGAGCGGCGCCGCACCGCGATCTATGCCGACACGTACGGCGATGCAGGGGCGCTGGATTTTTTCGGACCGCAGTTCGGGCTGCCGCCGGTCATCTCGAGCCAGAACTCCTACTACCTGTGGGGAACGCGCGGCTACGACGGAAAGACGCTCGTCGCGATCGGAGCGACGCGCATCGCGCTGCTGCGCCGCTTCTACCGCAGCGTCGTGCTCGTGCGCACGTCTTCCAATCCCTACAAGTGGGTGGTCGAAGGACCCGCGCCGATCTATCTCTGCCGCCAACCGCTCGCGCCGCTCTCGCAGATCTGGCCGCAGCTGCGCTGGTACGGCGCCTAAGGCACGACGACCGTCAGCCCGTTTGCGCTTGTGTTCACGAGTTCCATCACGGCGGCGGCGACTTCATCCACGCTTGCGATGCGGCCCTGCGGGTTGCTCTTGGCCATGAGTTCGAGCGCCGCGGTCTCGCTCTTCCCCGTTTTGGCGACGACGTTCGCCACCGCAGCCCGGAAGAGATCGGTCTCCGTATATCCCGGGCAGACCGCATTGGCGGTGACGCCGCTGCCCTCGAGCTCCGCCGCCAACGCCCGCGTGAGCCCGACGACCCCGTGTTTGCTCGCGCAGTAGGCTGCGATGTACGGCGCGCCGGTCAGACCCGCGATGCTCGCGACGTTGACGATCCGCCCCCAGCCGCCCGCAATCATCTCGCCGAGGGCCGCGCGCGTGCAGACGTACGTGCCGGTCAGATTCGTCGCCAGGATCCGATCCCACATCGCGCGATCCGTCCGCGCGAGCGGCGCGGACTCCGCGATCCCGGCGTTATTGATGAGGATTGCGATCGGTCCGTTCGCCTCGCGGCAGGCATCGAATGCGCGGGCGACCCGATCGTCGTCGCTAACGTCCGCGATCGCCGCAAAAAATCGGTCGTGCGCGGCGGTCGAGCGGCTCACGATGCTCACGCGTGCGCCGGCCGCTGCCAGCGACTCGGCGATAGCCAGTCCGATCCCGCGACCTCCGCCGGTCACGACGGCGTGACGCCCCGAGAGGCTCACGTCGCGCGCTCCTTCGCGCGCGCGACCAGCCGCTCGAGCTGCTCCTTGCCGGCAACGTACTGCACCGGCCACGGCGCGTCGGGATAGCCGAGTTCGGCTGCGGCGTGGAGCGTCCAGAACGGATCCGCCAGATGCGGCCGGCCGAGCGCGACGAGATCGGCGCGGCCGCCGGCTAGAATTGCGTTCGCCTGATCGCTCTCGGTGATGTTGCCGACGGCCATCGTCGCGATGCCCGCTTCGTTGCGGACTCGGTCGGCGTACGGAGTCTGAAACATCCGTCCGTAGACGGGGCGCGCGTCGGGCGACGTCTGACCGGCCGAGACGTCAATGAGATCCGCACCGGCCCGCTTGAACGCGCGCGCGATCTCGACCGCGTCGTCGCCGGTGATCCCGCCGTCCACCCAATCCGTGGCGGAAATCCGCACCGAGATCGGGGACTCCTGCGGCCAGACGGCGCGCATCGCCGCGAAGACCTCGAGCGGGTAGCGCAGGCGGTTTTCGAGCGAGCCGCCGTACTCGTCGGTGCGCCGGTTTCGCAGCGGCGTGATGAACGACGAGAGCAGGTAGCCGTGCGCGCAGTGCAGTTCCAGCATGTCGAAGCCGGCCTCGAGGCCCATTCGCGCGGCGCGCACGAACGCCTCGCGAATCTCGTCCATCTCCGCGCGCGTGAGCTCGCGCGGCAGGGCGTGGCCGGGCGCGTAGGGCAGCGCCGACGGCGCGACGAGATCCCAGTTCCCCGCATCGAGCGGCTCGTCCATCCCCTCCCACATGAGCTTGGTGGAGCCCTTTGGACCGCTATGGCCGAGTTGCAGGCAGATCTTGGCGTGCGAGCGTTCGTGAACGAAATCCACGATGCGCTTCCACGCGACTTCGTGCTCGGGCAGGTACATGCCGGTGCAGCCGGGCGAGATTCGGCCTTCGCGCGTCACGCAGGTCATCTCCGTCACGAGCAGTCCGGCGCCGCCCAGCGCGCGAGAGCCCAGGTGCACGAGATGGAAGTCGTTCGGCGTCCCGTCCACCGCGCTGTACATATCCATCGGTGAGACCACGATCCGGTTCGCCAGCTCTAGCTGCCGCAGACGGAACGGAACGAACATCGGGGGCGTCGCGGCGCCATTCGAGGAGAACCAGCGTTCGACGCCGCCGACGTACGCGGCGTCCCGCAGTCGAAGGTTCTCGTGACCGATGCGCTGGCTGCGCGTGAGCAGGCTGTAGGCAAACTGCTCGGGTGCCAGCCCCGCGTATCGCTCCACGTTTTCAAACCACTCGGTGGAGTTGCGTGCGGCGTTCTGCAGACGCAGCACTTCGACGCTGCGCTCGGCTTGGTAGCGCTCGAACGCCACGGGCAGGCCTTCGTCGCAGGCCGCCTCGAGCGCATCCGCCAGCGCGATCGCATCTTCCATCGCGAGCTTCGTCCCCGAGCCCACCGAGAAGTGCGCCGTATGCGCGGCGTCGCCGAGGAGCACGACGTTCCCGTTTACCCAGCGCTCGTTGCCGACGCGCGGGAAGTTCAGCCACTCCCTGCCGCGCAAATGCGCGCTGTTGGCCATCAGGCGATGCCCGTGCAGGTACGGCTCGAAGAGCCGCTCGCAGAAGGCGATCGTCTCTTGCGTATCGGCCGCATCGAGCCCGTGTGCGAGGTACGTCTCTTCGCGACACTCGACGATGAACGTGCTGAGCTCTTCGTCGAAGCGGTAGGCGTGCGCGGTAAACCAGCCGTGCTCGGTTCGCTCGAAGATGAAGGTAAAGGCGTCCAGCGGGAGCGTCGTCCCCAGCCAGACGTACCGGCAGCGCCGCAGGTCGAGGTTTGGAACGAAGACGTCGGCATAGGCCGCGCGCACGCGGCTGTTCACCCCGTCGGCTCCGACGAGAATATCGCACTGCGCGCGCAGCGCAGGCACGTCGGTCACGTCGGTCTGGAACGCGATCTCGACGCCCAGTTCGGCTGCGCGACGCTGGAGAATCGATAGCAGATGCTTGCGTGCGATGCCGCAGAAGCCGTGGCCGCCAGAAACGATCGTATGACCGCGATAGTGAATCTCGATGTCGTCCCAGTGCGCGAAGGCCCGCGTGATCTCGCCGTGCGTTGCCTCGTCGGCCGCGCGCAGATTCTCCAGCGTCGCGTCCGAAAAGACGACGCCCCATCCGAACGTGTCCAGGGGCCGATTGCGCTCGAGCACGCGTACGCGCCAAGCCGGGAAGCGCCGTTTGGCGAGAATGGCGAAGTACAGGCCGGCGGGGCCGCCGCCGATGCAGGTTACGCGCACGCCGTCGTCTCTTGCGATGGCCATTGCTTACACTTTGATGAGAGAGGCTGACGAATCCCGCCCCGCTATGGTAGCCTACGCTCGAAACCCGATGCGAGCAATGACGGTACGTCGTTTCCTTCTCTGCCTCGCGCTCGGCGCGCCTCATTGCATTCGCCGCGCACCCGGCGGACCGCGCCTCCGCCGCGGCGGCGTCCGTGACCCTGCAGAGCGGCGTCTACGCGACCCGCACCACGATTCCGGTGACTATCAACGGCTATCGCGTTTCGTGCGTGCTCGACACCGGGACCTCAGCCATGCTCGTCTCGCCCGCGGTCGCCCAGGCCGCCGGTTTGCCGAGCCGCGGTGGAACCTTCGAACTGGCTCCAGACGGCCACACGTACGTGGACCGGCGAACGCAGATCGCCCGGTTCGCTGCGGGCGGATACACGCTCTCGAATCTACCCGCGCTCATCTCGTCGAATCTCGGCGGGAGTGCAGCGCTGTGCGGCTACGACTTCTTCGCGCATTTTCCGACCTTCATAGATCGCGACCGCAGAACGGTCACGCTTTTCCCCGCCCCCGCGCGCCTGCAGCGCACGCACTGCCTACTGGTAGACCTCGGCCCGCGCGTGCCGCTGGCGACCGTTCAGATAAACGGGACGTGGCTGGACCATATCGTGCTCGACTCGGGCATGGCCGGGGGAGGCGCGCTCTGGGACGGCGTGCGCACGCAGTTGCAGCGGCCGCTCGTGACCAGTGCCGACTACGAGACGCTCCCCAGCGCAATTGCCCGCGGATTCTCCTGCGGCGCGGTTGCGTCCGTGCGCTTCGGATCGGCCGTACCCGATGCCTCGATGCCGATCTGCACCGAGCCGCAGCGGCCGGACGGCTACAACGGCATCATCGAAACGAATCTTTCCTCGATTCACGCGATGGCCGTAGATTATCCGCAGCATCGCATCTGCTTCGACGTCGGCGCCCGGGCGATCGTCGCCGCGCGCGCCCCCTCACACGCCCACAGCAACGCGTGGTCGCGTTTTAACGAACTGCGGCCGCCATAGCGCCGCGCGACCCGGCGCTCGGTTCCGCTTAGTATGACGCACGGTGGGAATCATGATCGTTATGAAGACACTCATGACGATTCTCGCAACAGCCTGGAGCGTCTTGGCGGCCGGTTCGATCGCCCTCGCTCAGGAAGCCCCGCCGGCAGCCGCACCGCCCGCCGCACCGTATAGCGATCCCGCCTGCGGCAGTTGGAGCGGCGACGTTTGGACTCCGAACGGAAGCTGCCCGACGACGGCCTACAAGCACGAAGTGGTCAGCGGCACGATCGTCTCGGTCAAAGGGCATCTAGTCACCGTGCAGCAGACCGCTCGTCAGGTCGTCATAGACGACACCGCAGCGCTGAACGATCAAACGAGCGGCCGCGTCGCCGTCGGGCGCCGGATCGTAGCCCACGGATACTGGCAAGCGGGAAACTTCTACGCAACCGCGATCACCGGCGGCCAGCTGCCGCCGCCTGGTCGCTGATAGCCCGCGCGTCCCAGCGCCGGCGGCCCCGTCTCTTCAGGCCAAAGACCTGGCTTGGACGGTGAGCTGCCGGCCGGCGCGGTTCGACGGCGCACCGTGCTCGCAGACGTCGAGAAACTGATCCATCCGCGTCACCCGCAGAAGCTCCCTCACGGCATCGCGCGGACGCACCAGCGTAAGCCGAGCGCCTCTCTCTTGGCAGGCCTGGTGGAAAGCGATGAGGCACTCGAATGCCGAGAAATCGGCGTACGAGCAGCCGGACAAGTCAACCACGACGTCGGAGTCCGCTTGCGCCGTGCAGAATACGTCAATCAGGCGATGCCTGTCCCCTACGTCGAAGTCGCCTAGCAGGCGAATCACGCAGGTCTCGCCGACGTTGCCGGCGGCGACGTTATCATCGAGGCATATCTCGCCTCGAACGGCTCGCATCATCAAACCACTCCCGTGTATAGGATGAGGCATGTATGCCCGCTCGAGACGGCCCCGAAACGTGGCGGCGGGGGGTTCTAGCGCGTGCGCAGAGCGACCAGCAGCCCGTCGCAGACGGGAACGAGCGCGGCCGCGACGCGATCGTCGCCGGCAGCCTTGGCGCTGATCGCGCGGAGCGCTCGCGTATCGGGATCGTCGGCCGAAGGGTCGGCGACCGCGCCGTCCCAGAGCACGTTGTCCACGAGGATCCATCCGCCGACCCGCACGAGTTCTAGCGCGCGCTCGTAGTACGCGCCGACGTTCTGCTTGTCGGCATCAATGAACACGACGTCGAAGGGCGGCACGCCCGCAGCGATTGCCGCATCGAGCGTTTCGAGCGCGGGCGCGATGCGCAGGTCTATCTTGCCGGCGACCCCGGCCTTCTCCCAGTAGCGGCGCGCGACGGCCGTCGTCTCCTCGTTGACGTCGCAGGCCAGCACGTAACCGTCGGGCGGGAGCGCGAGCGCCATCGCGAGCGAACTGTATCCGGTAAAGACGCCGATCTCCAAGTAGCGGCGGGCGCCGATCGCGCGAGCCAGCACGCTCATGAACTGCCCCTGCTCGGGACCGATCTGCATCCTCGCGTGCGCCAGGCGCGCCGTCTCCTCGCGCAGTTCGGCCAGCGCCGGGTGCTCCCGCACCATCGTCTCGATGACGTACGCTCCGACGGCGGGATCGAGAATCGAACTCTTGAGCGTCACGGCAGCCACGCGTCCAGCACGCGCGCGAACTCTTCGAACGCCGTGCGATGCAGATTGTGTCCGGCCCCGGGGAAGCTCGCGACTTCCACCAGAGGCGAATGGTGCGCCTCGACCTCGGCTAATGCGGAGCGGCCGTTGATGCTCTCGCCGGGTGCGGCGAGCGCCAGAAGCAGCGGCTTTTCGTAGCCGGCGATGGCGCGGCGCAGATCCCAAGACTCGGCCGGATTATCGCTGCGCAGCCCCTCGATCGGTGCGGTCGTCATGGCGCGGACGGCGTGCACCTTGCCCTCTACGTCGAGCGGATGCCAGGCGGCATATTCTTCGCGGACTTGCGCCTCCCGATCGTCTCCGGTGAGCGCGAACGAAACGGCGAGTTCTTCAACGTACTCCTGATACCAAGCGCGCGGGGCTTGGCGAATCATCGGGTCTATCGCCGCTACGCGCTCGACGGGCAGCAGCGCTCCCGCGAGGATGGCCACGGCGCCGCCCCACGAGTGCCCGATCAGCCCGGCGACCGGTTCGCCGAGCGCGGCGGCGACCTCCGCCGCATCGTTGACGCCGCGATCGAGCGACATGGGCCCGGCAATGCCGGCGCTCTCGCCGTGGCCGCGCTGGTCGTAGGCAGCAACGCGATAGCGTCCGTTCAGATGCTCGGCCAAGCGCAGCCAAGACCGGCGCGAGCTAGTCATCCCGTGAATCGCGAGCAGGAGCGGGCCTCGATCGCCCCAGACCTCGAGGGTCGTCGTCGCGCCGTCGCCCAGCGCGACGGTGTTAGGCCAGGACTGTGCGATGGAACTCGTCGAGATCTTCGACCAGGTTCAGCGTCACCGCATCCTTGACCGACTCGTCCTGTATCTTCGTGGCGCGGCGTATCTCGGCCGCACGGTCGTCGCCGTGATGGTAGCCGTGAACGGCCGCATTGTGCAGCGCAATGGCGGCCTTATCGATGGTGCCGTTGGCGGCGCACCACTCCTCGAACTGCACGTACGTCGGCTTGTGCTCGCGTACGAACGCCATCGTCTTGTCGCGGTCGAGACCAAGCGCATCGAGGGTCATTCCGTCGTATCCGGGTCCGCACTCGTCGTATCCCTCGGGGAGCATGCCCGCTGCCGCGAGCGAAAGTTTGAGCCAGAGCCGCGGCAGATGCGCCACGCCCAGCGGTCCAGAGGCTCCAGAACTGACTAAGGGCACGATCTTGCCTTGCATCGGTATGTATCCTTCTCTTTCTTGTTGCGTAGCGTACGTGCCGCGCGCTTACCCGCGGCGAGACTTGAAGGTTAGCTCCGAGACGCCCGACTTATCGAGCTCTCCCAGCCCGAGCGCCTTCATCCGCTCGTACTGTTCGAAGGTCGCCTTCGCCAACGGGAGGGTCAACCCGGCCTCCTGCGCCAGCGCGAGTGCGATGCCCGAGTCCTTTGCCGCGTGCGCGGCCGAAAAATAGACGTCGTGATCGCGGTTCTGCATGTCCGCTCCATCGGTCTCGAGCACCCGTGAGTTCGCACCGGTCTGCGAGAATACTTCGCGCAGAACGTCCAGGTCCAGGCCGAGCGCCTCGCCCAGACCGAGTCCCTCCGCCAGGCCCGCCGTGTTTACGTTCATGACCATGTTCACGAGCGCTTTGACCTGCGCCGCTTTGCCGGCTTCGCCGATGTAGCGTAAGGACGAGCTCATCTGCGCGAGCATCGGCTCCGCGCGATCGAACGCCGCTCGCCGGCCGCCTGCCATGAGATAGAGCGTCCCGTTGCGCGCTTGGGGAATCGAGCTGGCCATGCAGGCCTCGAGCGTCTGCGCGCCGCGTTCTTCCGCCAAGCGCTGGATCTCGACGTGAACCCCCGGCGTCACGGTCGCGCAGTTGACGAAGAGCTTTCCGCGCGCTCCATCCAGCAGCGAGTCGCCGGTACCGGCGAAGATGCGCCGCATCGCGGCATCGTCGGTCACGACCGTTATCACGACGTCGGCCAACTCGGTGACGCGAGCCAGCGTCGTCGCAGGCTCGCCGCCGATCTCCGCCGCGATCTCGCGCGCCGACGCCTCGTTCACGTCGTAGAGCGCGACGATCGGATACCCGACGTCGTGCAGGCGCCGGGCGATGTTCGCGCCCATCCGCCCGGTGCCTACGACTCCGATTTTCGGCAGAGTCAACGGACTAGAACTCCTCTTCGGGGGCGCTTTCGGTAAAGGGAGCCTCGTCTTCGTCGGAGTCAAAGCCGGGCTTCTCGTCCTCGTAGATCGGCTCGTCTTCCTCTTCCTCGAGTTCGTAGCCCTGCGGGCCCTCGATCTCATCGTCGGGAGTCTCTTCCTCCGCGACGAAGATCTCCTCGCTCTCGATCTCCGGCGAGCGCGGCGTCGGAGGCGGCGTCGGGATGGCGGCAGCGTCGAGCGGCTTGCTGTCGTCTATTCTTCCTCTTCCTCTTCCTCTTCCTCTTCCTCTTCCTCTTCCTCGGGCTGCGCCAGCGCTTCGGCCGGCGCTTCGGCTTCTGCTTCGCGCGTCGCGACGCTCGTCTGCGACAGCGCGCTTTGCTCGTCGCCCATCAGCAGACCGAACTCGCGCCGTTCGCTTTCGCCCATCTCGTCTTCGGGCGTCTTGATCTCGACCTCTTCGCGATTCTCGGTCAGCACCTTCACGTCGAGCGCGAGCGACTGAAGCTCTTTGATGAGCACCTTGAACGACTCCGGCACGCCGGGCTCCATGACGTTCTCGCCTTTGACGATCGCCTCGTAGGTCTTGACGCGCCCGACGACGTCGTCGGACTTCACCGTGAGCAGCTCCTGCAGCGTGTACGCCGCGCCGTAGGCTTCGAGCGCCCAGACTTCCATTTCGCCGAAGCGCTGACCGCCGAACTGCGCCTTACCGCCCAGCGGCTGCTGGGTGATCATCGAGTACGGGCCGGTCGAACGCGCGTGGATCTTGTCGTCCACGAGGTGCGCGAGTTTGAGCATGTAGATCAGACCGACCGTAATCGGCCGCGAGAAGCGCTCGCCGCTGCGGCCGTCGCGCAGCCAGGTCTTGCCGTCCGCCGGGAAGACCGGCGTCCTGGAGCCACTCGGCGATGTCCTCCGAGTGCGCGCCGTCGAAGACGGGCGTCGCCACGCTCATGCCGAGCATGCGCGCGGCCCAGCCCAGGTGCGTCTCCATGATCTGTCCGAGGTTCATGCGCGAAGGCACGCCCAGCGGATTGAGCACGATGTCTACCGGCGTGCCGTCCTCGAGGTAGGGCATGTCCTCTTCGGGCAGCACCTTGGCGATGACGCCTTTGTTGCCGTGGCGCCCGGCCATCTTGTCGCCTTGAAGAATCTTGCGCTTCTGCGCGACGTATACGCGTACGAGGTGGTTCACGCCGGGCGACAGTTCGTCGCCGCTCTCGCGCGAGAAGACCTTGACGTCTATGATCTTGCCCTTCTCGCCGTGGGGTACTTTCAGGCTCGTGTCGCGGACTTCGCGAGACTTCTCGCCGAAGATCGCGCGCAGCAGCCGTTCCTCTGCGGTGAGCTCGGTCTCGCCCTTGGGCGTGACCTTACCGACGAGGATGTCTTCCGGGCGCACCTCGGCGCCGACGCGAATGATCCCGCGTTCGTCCAGATCCTTGAGCGCGTCTTCGCCCACGTTCGGAATGTCGCGCGTGATCTCTTCGGGTCCGAGCTTCGTATCGCGCGCTTCGCACTCGTACTCCTCGATGTGAATCGAGGTGAACCGGTCTTCTTTGACCATCCGCTCGCTGATGAGAATTGCGTCTTCGTAGTTGTAGCCTTCCCACGGCATGAACGCGACCAGCACGTTCTGGCCGAGCGCGAGCTCGCCCTGATCCGAGGAAGGTCCGTCCACCATGACCTGGCCGGCGACGACGCTGTCGCCGACGGCGACGATCGGCCGCTGGTTGATGCACGTACCGGCGTTGCTGCGAACGAACTTGAGCAGTTCGTACACGTGCTCGACGCCCTCGGCGTTGCGCACCGTGACGCCCTTGGCGTCAACCGCGGTTACCGTTCCGGCCTCCTGCGCGACGACGAGGCTTCCCGAATCCTTGGCCGCACGGTACTCCATGCCGGTGCCGACGATCGGCGCGTCGGGGCGAAGCAGCGGAACCGCCTGGCGCTGCATGTTCGCGCCCATCAGGGCTCGGTTCGCGTCGTCGTGCTCGAGGAAAGGAATGAGCGCCGTTGCGACCGAGACGATCTGCTTGGGGGAGACGTCCATGAGCTGCACGCGCGAGGCGGGCTCTTCGATGTACTCCTCGGCATAGCGGCAGACGACCGACTCCGAGAGGATCTTGCCCGAACCCGGATCTACCGGCGTGTTCGCCTGCGCGATGATGTACTCGTCCTCGCGGTCCGCGGTCAGGTACACGATCTCGTCGGTGACGATTCCCTCGTGCACGACGCGGTAGGGCGTCTCGATGAAGCCGAACTTATTGACCCGGCCGTACGTCGCGAGCGAGCCGATCAGACCGATGTTCGGACCTTCCGGCGTCTCGATCGGGCAGATGCGTCCGTAGTGCGAGTGGTGGACGTCGCGGACCTCAAAGCCCGCGCGCTCGCGCGAGAGGCCGCCCGGCCCGAGGGCCGAGAGGCGACGCTTGTGCGTAAGCTCCGCCAGGGAGTTCGTCTGGTCCATGAACTGCGATAGCTGCGAGGAGCCGAAGAACTCTTTGATCGCCGCGACGACCGGGCGGATGTTGATCAGCGCCTGGGGCGTGACGGTTTCGATGTCCTGCACGGTCATGCGCTCGCGCACGACGCGCTCGAGGCGCAGCAGGCCGACGCGGAACTGGTTCTGCAGCAGCTCGCCGACCGAGCGCACGCGCCGGTTGCCGAGGTGATCGATGTCGTCCTTGGGCACGATGCCGGTGGCGACTTTGATGAGCCGGCGGATGACCGCGATCATGTCGGCGCGGGTGAGGCACCTGGCGCCCATCTCGGGCGTCGGCAGACCCGGGTCCGCGTACTCGTCTATGACGACGTACGGGCGCTCGACGCGCGCGTCCACGTCCGGATTCTCAATGCGGTAGTGGAACTTGGCGTTGAGCTTGTAGCGGCCCACGCCCGCCAAATCGTAGCGCTTCTCGTCGAAGAAGAGCGACTCGAGCAGCTTCTCCGCGTTCTCGGCGTTCTCGGGCTCGCCGGGGCGAAGCTTCTTGTAGATCTCTTTGAGCGCGTCCTCGCGCGTCTTGATGTCCTTGTCTTTTTCGATCGAGTTGCGAACGAGCGGGCTGTCGTTGAAGAGCCGCAGGATCGCCTCGTCGCTCTCCCAGTCCAAGCCGAGGTCCGGGCGCGAGAGCGCCCGCACGAAGGTCGAGACGTAGATCTTGCGGTTCTTGTCTATGCGGACGCCGATCGTACCCTCGGTCTCGTCGTTCTTCGTCCCGTTGTCGGTCTCGAACTCGATCCAGGCGCCGCGGTTGGGGATGATCGTCGCATTAAAGGTAGGCCGGGCGTTCGTATCTACGTCCTGGCTGTAGTAGACGCCGGGCGAGCGCACGAGTTGGCTGACGATCACGCGCTCGGCGCCGTTGATCATGAACGTGCCCTTGTCCGTCATGAGCGGGAAGTCGCCCATGAAGATCTCTTGGTCCGGGATGCCCTTGATCTCGCCCGACTCGGCCGTGATCAGACGCACGCGCACGCGCAGCGGCGCGCTGTAGGTCATGTCGCGCTCGCGGCATTCCTCGATGGAGTACTTCGGCTCGCCCAGCGAGTGCTCGCCGAACTCCAGGATGAGGTTGCCGGTGAAGTCCTTGATCGGAGAGATCGAAGAGAAAGCCTCGGCGAGACCTTCGGTCTTGAACCAATCGAAACTCGCCCGCTGCAGTTCGATGAGGTTCGGGATCTCGAGCACGTGCGGAATCTTGGCAAAGGAGTAGCGGTCGCGCTTGGGTCCGGGATCGGGCGGTTGCTCGATCGTGAACGCGCCGGTCGGCATCGGGAACGACGAGGGCATGATAGTTGAGGTTCCGTTGCCGATACCCCCGGATTGCGCGATCGCGCGCTTAGACTTTCCTCGCGCGGTCCTTTGCGACGTCGCGGACTGCGCCGAGCTCTTCGCGGCGGACTTCGGAGCCGTCGTCTTCGCCATTACTCTCTTTCTCTACGCAACGAATAATCGAATAAAAAATGCATCGGCCACGGACCGGCTGACGGGCACACCAAAAAGACGAAACACGGGCTCCTGTATTTTGGAGGTGTCTCGCCCTTTCGCTTGCGGCGGCTTTCATGCGCCCCGGGGCATAGGGTAAGAGTCTAACACCCGTCGCCGGGAGCGTCAAGGAAACCTGCTTTTTGTCGGGCCACGGGAGCCCGGGCGGTGCGCTCGAATGCTTCCCGGCGTGACCGGCCGCCAGCCCGATATTTTCGCGATCGTTCAAGGCGCCTTCCGGGACGCCTGGCCGGTGATGCGCTCCCGGGCCGGGGTCTACGGCCTGCTGGCCGCGCTCTGCGCGCTCGGAGCCCTGGCCGTTCCGTTCGCATACCTAGCCCACGCCGACCTTGCGCAAGAGGTCCGGCTCCAGATGGCCCTCCAGCCGGCGAACCTTTGCGGCGCCATCGCGAGTTTCTTCGCCATGGCGGCGGTCGCGCGCACCGAGCGGCCCGGTTTCGTGCTGACCTTCACCCGGGTTCTCGCGGTCGTGGGAATCGCAATCGTCGTCGGGGTGGCTGCCGAGCTCGCCCTGGTGCTGCTCGTGCTGCCGGGAGTCTGGATCGGCACGAAGTGGTCGCTTGCGACCTGGACCTACCTGCTCTCGGATGGAGAAAACCCGTTCGGGGAGTCGTGGGCCATCACGACCGGGCATTTTTGGGAGACCTTCGCCTACGCGGTCCTCATGGCCATCGCGGTCGCCGTGCTCCTCGCCGTCGGCTTCTTCTTGCCCGCCTTCCTTGCGTATCTGCTGCCGCCGGCCGCGGTCGTGCTCGTGCCGATCGCCTTCCTAACCTACGTCTTTGCCTACCACGTTCTGTTCCTCGGGCAGATGCGCTTGATGCTCGAGTTGCGGCGTCTCGCCGCCGGCTAAGATCGGCTCGATGTAGTCGAGCGTCTGGCGCAGGCTGCTCCGCCCGTCGGGAAGGATCGTCGCCGGGTCGAGCATGCCGCCGGGCACTTGATGCCCCACCGGGCCGAGCGAGGTCTCGAGCAGGATGCCGGTGCGCAGCGCGAGGTTCCAGTTCGAACGAACGGCGATCTTCCAGCGCGAGGGAAACATCACCGGGCCGATGCGCTCGATCGCATCGCGATCGCCGACGAAATGGTGCAGCCGGCGCAGGCGCACGATCGGATCGCTGCCGCTGATGACGCCGCCGAGCGAGATGACGTCTATCGGCGCGCGGATCGCATCGGCAAGAAATGCCGCCGCCCCGCACGCCATCTGCGCGCCGCCGCTGTAGCCGATCAGCGTGACCGGCGTGCCGCTCCCGAGACGATACCCATTGGCCAAGAGCGAGCGATACATGACGTAGGCAACGCCGAAGTTGTACATGGGGCCGTACCGCGCGTCTGCCGAGACCGCCACGATCAAAACGTTGCGCAAGTTCACGATCATGCCCAAGAGCGCGCGCGCCGCCGACGCGCCCGTTCCCGTGAAACGCGCCGCGTCCACGAACGACCACAGCCAGGACCAGAGCGGATCCTCTTCGAGCGGCCGGTTCATCACGGAGTAGACCATAAGGCCGCGGATCAATCGGACGCCGGGCGGCAGCTCCGGGGCCAGCGAGTCGAGAAACGTCTCGATATCCGGCGTGTAGCGCGAACTCGATTGCGCGATGCCGTCGAGGTAGATCGCGTAGCGCGCCGCGTCGGCTTGCGCGGGCATCTCGTCCGCTGCGGTCGCATCGGCGACGACGTCAATGCGATCGCCGTACCAGCCCGCCCACCAGCCCAGCGTCTCCAGCGGCGCCATCATCGCCGAGACTACGAACGCAAGGACGCCCAGCCAGATGAGATCGGCGGCCACGCCGATAAGCCGCGGCGCGTGCGCTCCCCAGCCGAAGAGCGCGCCGCGCACCGGGTCGAGCGCCAGCGCGACGAGCAGCACGAGAATCAGCACGCCGCCGAAGGCCGCCGCGGTACCCCAAGCGTTCGGCGCGGCGGCAGGCGCCGGCGCGCCCGCACGCGCGCCGGCCGCCGGCGCGGCGCTCGCGGTCTCCGAAGCGATGGCCCGCCCGACGACGAGCTGCTCGTCGTCCACGAGTTTGACGCCGGCAGCCGCGGAGAGCACGCCCAGTCCGAGCCGCGCAATCGGCTTGCCGAACGTGCGCTGCGCGAGCAGCATCGCGGCCCAGCCGACGGCAACGCAGGCCGCCGCCGTGGGGAAGCCCACGTTGCCGACGGCCGAGATGCCGACGACCATCGCAAGGAAGTGCCAGACGCGCAGCAGCGCGAGAATGCCCGGGCCCAGGTACGGCAGCGCCCCTAAGAAGGCGAAGAGCAGCGGCGCGTAACTCGCCGCGAAGACGACCGCGAGCTCGGAAAGCGGAAGGTGCGGCGCCCAGGGCGTCCGGCAGATCGCCCACGTGCTGAGCACGAGGAACGCGTAGCCGAACCAAAAGAGCAGCGCGCCGGTGGCCCAACTAAAGAGCATCCTGCCCGGCTTGACCTTGTTCGCAAAGAGCACGATGCTCTGCGCAGCCGCCTCGCTCAGCCCGGCCAGAAGCACGACGGCAAAGCCGGCAAGGCTCGCATGATGCCAGGCCGACGCCACCGCGACGAACGTATCCCGGTGCAGGCGCAGGACGCCGTCGAGCGTCTGGCCTAGGCCGGTCAGGAGATCTGCGGCGTTCACCGCTGCGTGCTAGACGAGGTGCGGCGATGCCGCTTCGGCGGCGAGGCTCCGAACCCGCTGAGCGATCGTTTCGGCATCCAGGCCGAAGAGCGCACGCTGACGATCCTGCGAGTCGTGCTGCACGAGCACGTTCGGCACCCCCGCGCGAGCGACGTGAAGTTTCAAGCCGGCATCCGATACGAACTCGGCGACCGCGGAACCAAAGCCACCGGCCAGAGCGTGCTCTTCCATCGTAAGCACGTGCGTGTGATCGCGCTCCAGCTCGCGGAGGAACGCTTCGTCGAGCGGTTTGGCAAAACGCATGCTCGCGACGGTCGGCACTTCGCGCCCGGCCGCTGCAAGCAGTTCGTATGCGTCCAGCGCCTGGTCCACCGTCGTGCCGTACGCGAGGATCGCGACGCCGCTGCCGCGCCGGAGCACCTCGGCTTTGCCGTGCACGAGCGGCGCGAGCGGTTCGTCGTGCTTGCCGGTGGTCGAACCCCGCGGGTAGCGAATGCCGGCCGGCGCGTTCAGCGCGAGCGCGTGATCGAGCATGACGGCCAGCTCCGCTTCGCAGCGCGGCGCCATGAGCGTCATATTCGGCAGCGCGCGCATGTAGGCGATGTCGTAAAGTCCCATGTGCGTCGGACCGTCGTCGCCGACGAAACCGGCGCGATCCATGCAGAAGACGACCGGTAAGTTCTGCACGACGACGTCGTGGACGATCTGGTCGTACGCGCGCTGCAAAAATGTAGAGTAGATCGCGCAGACCGGGCGCAGACCGCTCGAGGCCAAACCGGCGGCAAAGCAGACCGCATGCGCCTCGGCGATCCCGACGTCGAAGTAGCGCTCGGGAAAGCGTTTGCCGAACTTCGAGAGTCCGGTGCCGTCCGGCATCGCGGCGGTGATGCCCACGACGCGCGGATCCTTCTCCGCCGCCGCGATCATCGCATCGCCGAAGGCATCCTGGAACTTCGGGCGCGCACCCGCGCTGCTCTTCTTGGTGCCGTTGCTCGGCTCGAACGCGTTGGCGCCCACGCCGTGAAAGGTTCGCGAGTCGCGCTCGGCCGGTTCGTAGCCTTTACCCTTGACCGTGCGCGCGTGCAGCAGCACCGGACGATCGTAATCCTTGGCGGTCCGCAGCGCGTCCACGAGCACGTCGTAGTTGTGCCCGTCCAGCGGCCCGATGTAGCGGAAGCCGAGCTCCTCGAAGATTACCGCCGTCTTCTCGGAAGGGCCGATGAAGTGCATCGCGCCGATCTCCGCGCCTTCGATCGCCTTCTTGGCGGCGCCGCCCAGGGGCAGGCGGTCCAACACCATCTTTCCGGTGCGGCGCACGAAGTTCGCGAACGGTTTCGTGCGGAGCACGGAGAGGTACGACGCGATCGAGCCCACGTTCGGGGCGATGGACATCTCGTTGTCGTTCAGGATGACGATGAACTGGCTCTTCGTCCCGCCCGCATTGTTGAGCGCTTCGTACGCCAGGCCCCCGGTGAGCGCGCCGTCGCCGATCACCGCGACGACCGTCTCGTCGCCGCCGACGAGGTCTCGAGCCCGCGCCATGCCCAGCGCCGCGGCCACGGCCGTGCTCGCATGGCCCGCGCCGAACGGATCGTACGGCGACTCGCTGCGCATCGCAAAGCCCGAGATGCCGCCGCCTTTGCGCAGCGTTCCGAACCGGTCGCGGCGCCCGGTGAGAATCTTGTGCACGTACGTCTGGTGGCTCACGTCCCAGACGAGCTTATCGGTGGGCAGGTCGAGGACGGTGTGCAGTGCGAGCGTCAGCTCGACGACGCCGAGGTTGGGAGCCAGGTGCCCGCCGTTGACGGCGCACGTTCGGACGAGCAGATCGCGGATCTCGCTGGCGAGGACGTCAATCTCTTCCCGTTCGAGGCTCTTGACGTCGTCCGGCGAGTCGATGCGCTCGATGATCATTAAGGCGCGTTATACGGACCGGGCGGCGGTAATCCCGCTTTCCGCCACGACGCGGGCCGCGAGCCTCGCCGCGGGCGGCGCCTCCCGGAACAGCCACAGCGCCTCCGGCCAGTTACGCGGCTCGAGAAAGGCTCGCAACGGATGCAGCCAATCGGCGTGCAGTTCTCGCTGGGGCGTATCCAGCACGACGCGCACGGCCGCAATGCGCTCGCCCTCCAAACGTCCCGTCTCCATGTCGACGCCGGCGTAGCCCTGCGCCGCCCAGCGCGCGCGCTCGGCGCCGCGCACGATCGCATCGGCGGTCAAGAGCGGATCGAAGAGCGGCCGCAATCCCAATCGCGCGGCGGCCCGTGCCAAGGCCTCTACGAGTTCCTCGTCGCAGCGCAGCAGTGCGCCATCCGGCCGGCGCACCTCGCGAGGCAGCAAGAGCGTCCCGGTGGGAACGTCTTCGCGCAATCCGCCGGCAAGGCCGCAGCTGAGCACGACCGGGCCCAAACGCGGACCGCTCTGCACCAGCGCGATGCCGGTCTGGACGACGTGCGCGCCGGGTAGCGCGCGGCGCAGTGCGCCGGCCTCCAGTCCTGTCGCCGCTGCCAGAACGACCGGTGCCGCGTACGTCACGCCGCGGCGACGTAGCCGTTCGCGCGATACCACGCGACGGCGCGCGCGAGCGCGTCCTTCACCGGACCCGGCGCGTGCGCGAGCTCGGCGCGCGCGGGCTCGCTGTCGGCAAACATTCGCACGCGTGAGAGGCGCACGCCTTCGAGCGGGACCGCCGGCACCGCACCGCGCTGCACGCGGCAGCGCAGTTCGTCCAGGCAGCCGGCCGCAAAGGCGAGCGCGTACGGAGCGCGCCAGGCCGGCATCGGACGGCCGGTGACGTCGGCGAGCATCTGCCAAATCTCATCCATCGCGAGGTTCTCGCCGCCGAGCACGTAGCGTTCTCCCGCGCGGCCGTCGCGCAGAGCCGCGACGTGTGCGCGCGCGACGTCCTCGACCGGCACCAGGTTCATGCCGCCCTCGCCCGGCGCGCGCGCCGCCACCTTGCCTCGCGCAAAGTCCAGAACGAGCCGTCCGGTCGGCGTCGGCTTCCAATCACCGGGACCCACGGGCGCGGTCGGCAGCAGGGCGACCACCGGAACGCGTCCGGCAAACGCCGCCAGCTCCTGCTCGGCCTTCGAACGGTGGTAGGCGCCCTCCGCGTGGCCGAGCGTCGCCGAACTGGACGTGAGTACGACGCGTTCCACGCCGGCCAGCCGCGCCGCGGCGAGCAGGCTCGCGGTGGCATCAACGTTCACCGCGCGGATCTGCTCGCGGTCGCGGGGAGCGAACGAGTACAGCGCAGCGCAGTGCACCAGGTACCGGCAGCCGGCCAGCGCTCTAGCGAACGCGCCGGTAGAACGAAGGTCGCCCTCGACCCTCTCCGCGCGATCGTCGAAGGGCTGCGCCGCCTGGGCGCCGGCCGTGCGCGCGAGCGCGCGCACGCGATAGCCGGCATCGAGCAGCTCGCGCAGAACGTGCGAGCCGACGAACCCCGATGCGCCGGTTAGAAAGACCCGATCGCCGTCAGGCACCTAGCTGCTGAACGCGGCACGCACCGACTCTTTGAACGACCCGGTCGTCTGCAGCACCGCCGTCGGCTCGTAGCCGCAGTGCGCCATGCAGTTCTCGCACGCTTCGTGCTTGCCGCGCCCGTACTTCGACCAGTCCGTCTCCTCGAGGAGCTCCTTATACGTGCGGGCGTAGCCCTCTTTGCTCATGAGATAGCACGGGCGCTGCCAGCCGAAGACGGTGTAGCAGGGAATGCCCCACGGCGTGCATTCGAAGTCTACTTTCCCTTCCAGGAAGTCCAAGTAGAGCGGGCTGTGGTTCAGCCGCCACTTCTTGCGCCGGCCGTCTGCGAAGGCTTGCTTGAAGATCTCGCGCGTCCGCTGCACGCCCAGGAAGTGCTCCTGATCGGGAGCCTTCTCGTACGCGTACGCCGGCGAGATCTGCATCATATCCACCTTCAACTCGTCGTTGAGGTAGTCGAGGACCTCGCGGATAGACTCCGCGCCGTCCTGCTCGAAGAACGTCGTGTTCGTAAAGACGCGGAAGCCGCGCGCCTTGGCATCCTTGATTGCCTCGACCGCCTTGTCGAAGGTGCCTTCGCGGCAGACCGACTGATCGTGGCGCTCGCGCATGCCGTCGAGATGAATCATCCACGCGAAGTAGACGGAGGGCTTGAACAGCTCGATCTTCTTCTTGAGCAGCAGCGCGTTCGTGCAGAGGAAGACGAACTTCTTACGCTTGACGAGCTCCTCGACGATCTGCGGCATCTGATCGTGGACCAGCGGCTCGCCGCCCGCGATGGAGACCATCGGGGCGCCGCACTCTTCGACCGCCGCGATGCACTCCTCGACGCTCAAGCGGCGGCGCAGGATCTCGTCGGGATGCTGGATCTTGCCGCAGCCGGCGCAAGCGAGGTTGCACTGCAGCAGCGGCTCGAGTTCCAGGACGAGCGGATACTTCGTCTCGCCTTTGAACCGCTTGCCTGCGATGTACCCGGCGACGGCGATCTTCTGTTCGATTGGCATGCTCATGGTGGGCGATTATTCCTTTTCGTAAAAGCGCGCGCCGTCCTTCGGCCCGCGCAGCTTTTCGTCCATCGCAAGCGCCATCGTCGGGAAGAGATGGCGATAGAGGTGGTAGTTGATGTAGAAGTCCCGCGGAAATCCGGTGCCGGTGGCCTCCGGCTCGTCCCAGGTGCCATCCGGTCGCTGGCGCCCGCACAGGTACGTTAGACCCCGCTGGGCCGCAGAGTGTTGCGCGAGACCCGCTAGCTGGAGCGCATTCACGGCCCAAGCGGTCTGCGAGGCCGTGCTGGCTCCCAGGCCCGCAAACGACTCGTCGGCGTAGGAGTGGCAGCTCTCTCCCCAGCCGCCGTCGGGATTCTGCACCGAGATCAGCCACGCCGCCGCGCGCCGCACCATCTCTTCACCCGTTCGCAGCGGATACAGCGCCGAGATCACGCACCACGTGCCGTAGACGTAGTTCACGCCCCAGCGGCCGTACCAGGCTCCCGACGGCTCTCTGCGTCCGGCGCAGGTATGCCAGCCCCCGTTCGACGGTCGGATGCGTCGCCCCGTATCCCAGAGCGGCCAGCATCTCGAGCACGTGCGCGGTGACGTCCTCGGTGGGCGGGTCTATCATCGCGCCGAAGTCCGAAAACGGCATGCGGTAGAGCAGTTCGCGGGTGTTGTCGCGATCGAACGCCGCCCACGCGCCGTTGCGCGAGCGCATCGCGAGCGTCCAGCGACGGGCCCGCTCGACCGAATCGGCGACGCGCCTCGCGATCGCCCCCCTCGAGCAGCGCGAGCACGACGATCGTCGTGTCGTCTATATCGGGATACGCATCGTTGTCGAACTCGAAGGCCCAGCCGTTGCCGCGCTTCTCGTCGCACTTCATGCGCCAATCGCCCGGAGCGTCGTCCGGAATCTGCTCGCGCAGCAGCCACCCCACCGCGCGCTGCATGGCGGGGTGCGATGAGTCCAGCCCGGCCAAGGCGAGCGCGCGCACGGCCCAGGCGGTGTCCCAGACCGGCGACATGCACGCCAGAAAGCGCCAACCGTGACGGTCGTCCAGCGAAAAGCGGCGCATGCCCTCGAGCCCTTTGCGCATCACCGGGTGATCCACGCCGTAGCCCATCAGCGAGAGCGCGATGAGCGAGTACACCCAGGGCGGCTGGATTCCGCCCCAGCTTCCGTCGGCTTCCTGACGCTCGACGATCCAGCGCGTGACGCGTTGGAAGGCCTCCGTGCGCCAGCGCGGCTCGGGCAGACGGTCGTACCGTTTGAGCAGCCGTTCCACGTACAGCAGCCAGTGGCGCGATCCGCGCACCCGGTGCATATCGTCTTGGCTTCCTTCGACGACGATCTCGCGCACGTCAACGCCGAGATCTCTCACCGGCTTCTTCGTGACGACGATCGTGAGCGGCGCGACAGTCCCGCGCGCCCAGCACGCAAAATCGTAGATGTTGAACGGCATCCATAGCGGGAAGTAGACGATCTCGGGCGGGAGCGAGGGTATGCCCTCCCAGGGATGCACGCCGAAGAGCGCCATCCAAATCTTGGTGAAGACGCGCGCTTTGGCCAGGCCGCCGAAGCGTACGATCGTCTCGAGCGCCCGGCGCATCGGCGCGCTCTGCGGATCCACTCCGAGCACCTTGAGCGCGACGTACGCTTCGATCGTCGTGCTCAGGTCGGCAGGACCGTCGTAGTAGAGCGCCCACGAGCCGTCCTCGCGCTGATTGCCGAGAATGTGCTCGATCGCACGCTCCTGGAACTCGTCGTGCGGCAGACCCAGAAAGCGAAAGAGCAGCACGTGCTCGGCCGTCATCGTGACGTTCGTCTCGAGTTCGCCCGACCACCAGCCCTCGACGTGCTGGCTCTGCAGCAGCCAGCCGACGGCGCGTTTGAGCGCGCGCTCGACGTTCGGGCGCGGCACCGGCGCCTCGGCAGCCTCGGGCGCGCCGGGCGCTTCCAGGCGCAGGCAGCGCGCCGCCGCCTTACCGCTGCGAATCGCCGATTCCATCGTGTCGGGCCAGCCGGTGTCGGTCCACGCGCCGGCGATCGCCAAGCGCGGATGCGACGTCTTCGCGATCGTGCGCGCGCAGCCTAACCGCGGCAGGTACGTTGCCTCCGGATTGCGCGTCACGGCGCTGCGCGTCAGATTCGCCTCGCGCAGCTGCGGAAGAAAGGCCTGCGTTTCGCGCCAGGCTAGCGCCTCGAGCTCCGCGGTCGGCAGACGCAGATACTCGTCGGCCGCGCTGAAACTGGCGCACAGGTACCCCGGCCTCTTCTCGAAGATCCACTGCAGCGGCGATTCGAGCGCCGCGGCAAATTCGAGCCCGATCGTGCCGCCGTCGTGCCAAAGGTGGACGTCAACGATCGGATAGGCTTCGTACGCATCCAGCCCTTCGACGCCGTACGCGCGCGCATCCCCGAGCATCCGCTCGACTTGACGGGGCGGAACCGCGAGCACGACCGCATCGAAGCGTCTCGTCTCGCCGTTGACGAGTTCGAGCGTCACGTCGGAGGCGCCGAGGCGCACCGACGCTACCGAGGTCGAAAGGTGCACGGCGTCGAGCTCGCCGGCTGCGGCCTGCGCCAGATGCGCGAGCGGCACCGTCGAAAAGCCGAAGCGCGCGGCACCGGCATCGCCCAGGAAGGCGGTCTTTAGAACGAAGAGCGCGTCCTGCGCGCTCACGCGCTCGAACGGCGCGTTGACCGCCGGGATGAAGAACGGATCCCAGAAGGCGCGCCGCTCTTCGGCGCCCTGCCCGTTGCGCGCCAGCCACGCATCGAAACTCTCGCCCTCTTTCGCCGTGCGCTCCCCCTGCGCGATGCAGGCAACGAGCGCTCGCGCGATCCGCAGCTTTCCGGCCAACGACAGGTGCGGGTAGGTTGCGAACGAGGCGGTCAGGTGCGCCGGCGCCGGGAGCGAACCGGCGCACAGCCTGCCGGCCCGGCCGTCGCGCGAAAGAACGTGCGCGTCGAAGCGCTCCTGCAGACGCAGCTGCCCCTCCATCCCGACGCTGCGCGCGAAGTCAACGAACTCCGTGCAGCAGGCCAGGAAGACGTGCTGCCCGTTATCTACTTCCTCGCCGCCGACTTCGAACGACGTCGCGCGTCCGCCCAGCAGCCGGCTGCGCTCGAACACTTCGACGTGGGCACCCTGCGTTTTCTTCAGCTCGAGCGCGGCGGCCAAACCCGCGAGACCAGCGCCGACGACCGCAACGCGAGGTCCGGCGGCGCCTACGCGCTCGAGAGCCACGAACGTACGACCACGCGCAGTTTCTCGGTCTTCGACAGCGCCGCGCGCGCGCGCAGCGGCAGTGCGGGATCGCGCTCGATCTTCTTGAGCAGTTCCTCGTAGATGCCGGCCATCGTGTGGACGCAGGCGCCGGGACGGCGCGGTATATAACGCAGCACCTCGTAGCCGGTCACGAAGTAGCGCCGCGCCCGCTCGACGTTATGGGCGACGAGCGCCTGCCACCCCGGATGGATCTCGCCCAGTGCCAGGGCGGACCGCGGAATGCCGAAGCGGCGCAGATCTTCCTGCGGCAGGTAGACGCGCTTCATATCAACGGCATCCTCGCGCACGTCGCGGAGTATGTTGGTCAGCTGCAGCGCCAGGCCCAGATCGTCGGCGCGCTCGAGCGCGACCGGATCGCTGAAACCGAAGATCCGCACGCACATCCGGCCGACGACCGAGGCGACGAGGTTGCAGTACGTGCGCAGGTCTTCGAACGTCTCGTACTGGGAGCGGCTGAAATCCATCTCCACGCCGTCCACGAGCATGAGCAGTTCGGATTCGGGAATCCGGTAGCGCTCCATCGCTTCGCCGAGCACCCGCAGGATCGGATCCTCGCCGTACTCGCCGCGCCCGCAGCGCAGGATGCGATCGCGGTGCACGCTCAGCCGCGCCGGCAGGTTGTCGAGCCCGACGGTGTCGGCTTCGTCGTCCACCTGACGCGCGAAGTTGTAGAGCGCGTAGATCGCCATCCGCTCGTGGTAGCCCAGCGAGATGAAGCCCCAATAGAAGTTGCCGGCTTCACGCTTGGCCATCTCGCGATTGAAGCGCTCGGCCCGGTGCCGGTCCGACTCGGGAACGGGTTTTCCGCGCCACGCGCGCTGGAGATTGATCATTTAGACAGGCCGACCTCGCGAAAAAGTCCCTAATGCGGCGCGGAGCAGGAGCGATACCTTCGTGGCGCCCGAAACGCTCGGCCGCCGGCGCTCCGTATCGTAGCCCATCGCCTCGATCGCGTCGCAGATCGCCAGCCCCCCCGTCCGGTAGAGCGAGAGCTGCAGCCGCAGCGGCCCGGCGACCCGTCCCTCCAGCTCCACGCCGGAACCCAGGAGCCTGCGAGCGCGCTCGACCATCGCCCGCACCGCGCCGGGGACCCCCCCGGCGGCCAGATCCGTCTCGCACGAGGTACCGCCGCCCGATCTTCGCATCGCGGCTGACGTCCTGGGCGTGGTTCGCAAGCTGAAGGCCGATGCAGACGTCGTCCGAGAGCTGCTCCGCCCGCTCGCCGGTCACGCCGAAGACGCACAGGACCATCCGTCCCACCGGCGCCGCCGAGAGGCGGCAGTACCCGTCGAGCTGTTCCCACGTGCGGTACGCCGTCATCGTCTGGTCGGCCACGTTCGCGGCGATGAGGTCCAGAAACGGCCCGGCCGGTATCTCCCGCGCGAGCACCGTGGGATGCAGCGCGACGAGCACGGGATGGACGGGCGGGATGCCGCTGAAGAGCGCTTCGACCTCTTCGCGCCAGCGCTCGAGCCGCGCCGAGCGCGGTCCCGGCCGGACTCTCGTCGCCCAGGTCGTCGGTCGTGCGGCAGTAGGCGTAGATACGCTGCAGGTCGCGGCGCTTGCGCGCATCCACGAATCGAGAGGCGACGCTGAAGTTCTCGTAGTGGCCGGTCGCGAGCGCACGGCAGTACGCGTCCGCAGCGGCCAGCCCCGCGCTCACGCGCGCGCCTCGCGGATCACGCCGGCCGCGCGCAGTTCGCGCGGCGTTCGCACCCCCAAAGCGAACATCGCCACGCGCAGCGTCTCGACGAGCTCGCACGCGAGCGAGGCCGCTTCGTCTTCGCCCGCTGCAGCCGCGCGTAGAAACGGTCCCGCTACGCCGGCCAGGTCGGCGCCGAGCGCGAGCGCCTTCACCGCATCCACGCCGTCCCGGATGCCGCCGCTGGCAACGAGCGTCCGATCGGGAGCGGCCGCGCGCGCTTCCACCAGGCATTGCGCCGTCGGAATGCCCCAGCCGGCGAACGCCTTCGCGACGCGGGCGCGCCACGGCTCGCCGATGCGCACGCGCTCGACCTCGCTCCAAGAGGTGCCGCCCGCACCCGCCAGGTCTATCGCGGCGACGCCGGCATCGAAAAGCGCGCGGACGTCGCCCGGCGCGATGCCCCAGCCGACTTCCTTGACGACGATCGGAAACTCCAAACGTTCGCACAGACGCGCGATGCGATCGAGCAGTCCGCCAAAGCACGTGTCGCCTTCCGGCTGAAGCGCCTCCTGCAGCGGATTGAGGTGCAGCACGAGCGCGTCGGCCCGCTGCATCTCCACGAGGCGCCGGCACTGCACGGCATCGTAGCCGCGGTTGAGCTGGACGGCCCCGAGGTTCGCGAGAATGACGACGTCGGGTGCTTCGTCGCGTACGTCGTAGGTCTCGAGCAGCTCGGGCCTTTCGACGAGCGCTCGCGCCGAACCCAACCCCATCGCCATCCCGTAACGCTGCGCTACGCGCGCTAGCCGCCGGTTGATATCGCGTGCCTGCGGCGTTCCGCCGGTCATGCACGAGACGAGCAGCGGTACCGCGAGCCGGCGCCCGAAGAGTTCGACGGAGGTATCTACCTCCGACAGGTCCATCTCCGGCAGCGCGCGATGCGTCAGCGCGTACGCATCGAAGCCGTTGCTCACGCCTTTGGCCGCGACGTCGCACTCGATATTGATGCGCAAGTGCTCGGCCTTGCGCGAGGGCGTCGAGCGGTCAGCCGGCGTGCCGTGCAACGTACGCAGCAACTTCCTCGAGTGCATCGAGATCCGCACCCGGCGCGCAACCGCGCAGCACGGCGACGGCCTGCGCGGACGCTTCGCGCGCGGTGGCCGCGTCGGGCGCGAAGGCCGCAGCGGCCAGCAAACGGCCTGCCGCCGCAAAATCGGGCAAGAGCCGTTCGTCGGCTCCGGCCAACGCGGCCCCCGCCTGTAGTGCCGCGGCCGTCAAGACCGCGCTCGCCTCGCCGCCGTCGGCGTCGCACTCGATCGCCCTCAAAACCGCCTCGGCGACGAGTTTTGCGACGGCCAGGCGTCGCTCGGGCCGGCGCACCGCCCCGGCGAGGTGCCGGAACGCAAGCGCGTACAGCGCGTCTCCTGCGTTCAGGCTCTGCCCGAGTCCCCAGCGTTCGAGCGCGGGCGCCGCTTGCGCCGAGAGTTCGTCGTGCAGGAGCAGGAAACGATCGAACAGATCGAACGCGGCGGCAACCGGCACGCATTCGGCGATATCCGCACCGCACGCGGCGCCGGCCCAGAGGACCAGACACGGCAGGAGCGGATCCCGGCCATAGCCCGCCGGGAGGCGCTCCTCGATGATGCTCCCGGCCACCGATTCGAACGGAGCCGACACCTGACGGAGGTACTCATCGAGGTACGTGCGATAATCGCGTAGGGGAATCGCGGCGGGCGAGAGGGCCATGCAGCAGGCTCCTTCGACCGTGCTCGGGAGGGTGGCCTTCCGGTACTACCTTCGCCTTTGGGAGTGAGACGTGCAGATCGGATCGGACGAACACAAAGAACTCTTCTGCCGGTCGTTCATAGAAACGCACCGCGCCTACGATCCGAAGGATTGGCCGTGGCCGCCGCTCGACGAGATATCCCTCGCGCGGTTGCGCGCGATTCCGATCTGGGCGATGGCGCTCGAAATCGAGACGAGCGCCGGCGCCATGCTCGAGGGGTATGCGAAGACCGAGCCCGACCCGCTCGTGCGTCAAGCGATCGCGCTGCAAGGGTACGAAGAGGCCCGCCACGGGCGCATCCTCGCCTGCATGATCGAGCGGTACGGACTAAACGTGCACCCCGAGATCGGCGTAAAGGAGCCGACGCGCCAAGCCTTCGTGAACTTCGGTTACGACGAGTGCGTGGATTCCTTTGCCGGTTTCGGGATATTCCGACTCGCGCGCGACGCGCGCATCCTGCCCGAAGCGTTGACCTCGCTCTTTACCCGCGTGCTCGTCGAGGAGGCGCGCCACATCGTCTTCTTCGTGAACTGGATCGCCTGGGACCGCACGCGCAGCGGGCTGCGCGGGCAGGCGCTGCAGGCGATTCCGGCGCTCGTGAGCTACGCGCAGTCCATCGTGCGTCGCGCCAAGGGCGGCGCCGCACTCGAGGGACCGGGAGAGAGCGCGACGCTGGCGCTCTTCGGCGAGGTGCTCAACGGACTGACGCCGGCGAGCTTCATCCGCGCCTGCGTTACCGAGAACGAACGCTATATGAGCGACTTCGACCCCAGACTGCTTCGCCCGCGGGTGATTCCGACGCTCGGCAAGATCGCGCTCGGTCTGCTCGAGGTCGCGGACTGGGTGCGCGAGACGCTGCGCGAGACCGCTCCGCGCTCCACCGGCTCCCCCTAGAATTTGAAGTAGATAAAGGTCGGCGAGAGACCGGGCCAGGTCAGCAGCATGAGGACGAGCAGCAGCCCGCCCAGCGCGGCCGCCTGCATGCGCGGGCGCAGATCCGCCCAGCCCGGCCGTATCCCCAGGCGATCCAGCGCCAGACGCAACGCGCCGAAACCGGCGACGCCCGCGGTAAGCACGGCCTGCCAGCCGGCGATGCCCCACGGCCCCGCACCGCCAACGACGAGCGCGCGATAGACCGCCAGCGCGTCGGCAAAGTTCTGCGCGCGAAAGAGAACCCAGGCGAGCGTCACCAGCGCGAAGGTGACGGCGATGCGCGGCAGCGCGGCCGGTCCGCGCGGCGCATCGCCCTCGCGCCCGATCCCCAGCACGCGCTCGATGCACAGCAGCACGCCGTGCACGCCGCCCCAGGCGACGAACGTCCACTGCGCCCCGTGCCAGAGCCCGCCTAGAAGCATCGTCAGCATGAGGTTGCGCAGCGTCGCCAGCTTGCCGCCGCGGCTCCCCCCCAGCGGGATGTACAGGTAATCGCGCAGCCAGGTCGAGAGCGTCATATGCCAGCGGTGCCAAAAATCGGTGACGCTCGTCGCGAGATACGGAAGATTGAAGTTCTCCGGAAAGACGAAGCCGAGCATTCGCGCGCATCCGATTGCGATGTCGCTATAGCCCGAGAAATCGAAGTATATCTGCATCCCGAATGCGAAGACCGCGCTCCACGCGGCGGGCGCACCCGGATGGCTCGCGATCGCATCGAAGTAACCGTTCGATACCGATGCGAAGCCGTCGGCGATTGCCATCTTCTTGAAGAGCCCAAAGCCCGCTCGCGCCATTCCGTACGTAACGTCTTGCGGGCTCGGAGGCCTCCACGAAAAGAGCTCTCCGAAGAATAGGCCGGCGCGTACGATCGGCCCGGCGAGCAGCTGCGGAAAGAACGCGAGGAAGAGCGCGTAGTCGAAGGGACTGCGCACCGCGCGCGTCTTGCCGCGGTACACGTCCACGAGGTACGAGATGCTCTGGAACGTATGGAAGCTGATGCCGATCGGCACGAAGAGATTCACCAGATACGGATTTTCGTGCATGCCGACGAGCGCCGCGACCGTGCCGGTTGCAAAGTTCGCATACTTGAACGTCGCCAGAAATCCGAGGTTCGCGGCGACGCCGAGCGCGAGCATCCCGCGTAGCCCGGGGCGCTCTTCCGCTCGCGCCCGCTCCAGCCACAGCCCGATCGCGTAGTCGCTCGCCGTGAGAATCCAGAGAAAGAGCACGTACCACGCGTTCCAGCGCGCGTAAAAATAGTAGCTCGCGATCAGGAGCACCCAGCGCCCGGCACGTCGCGGAAGCAGGTAGAAGAGCGCGGCTACGACCGCGAAAAAAAGCCAGAATTCGTACGATTGAAAGCGTAGCGGTATGCCGATGCCGGCTGCGGCGGCGAACCACGAGAGCGAATGCCGCTGGTGCGGCGCGACCGGCATCTGCGGGGGCGCAGGCGAAGGGTCGCGCGCCGGAGCGGCGCTCGCGGAAGCGGCGCTTGCCGGCGCCGGCGCGGGCACACGCGCACCAGCGTGCGAGAGCGCGGCGGCGACGTCGCGCCCGAGCCGTGCGCTAAACAGCGCGCTGCCCGCGCGATTGAGATGGTCTTCGTCGGCGAAGAGCGCCGGGCGTTCGAGCGCGAGGTACGCAGCGGCCGGAATCAGCGTCGCTCCCTGCGAGCGCGCGATCTCGAGCAGCGAGCCCGGGGTCTCCGGCGCCGAGGAACGATGCACCGGACGCGTCGGTATCCGCACGAAGAAGACGGGAATCCCGGCAGCCCGATAGCGAGCGGCGATCGGCTCGAGCCACTGCAGGCGGTAGAGCGCGTACGACGCACTCGGCCTGGGTACGCGCAGCACCTGCGTCGCGATCGCGGAGCGCCGATCGTCGTCGAGGCCGGGCGGATACTCGAGCGAGCCGGCCCGGAAGTTCGCACGCAAACCGGCCAGCGTCTCGTCGCGCGGATGCGCGGAGAGGGGCTCGTAGGCGGGGGACGCGCTCGCACGCGCGATCGCGGCGAAGCGCTCGCGGGGCGCCGCGATCAAGGCCTGCACGTCGTCGCGCAGCTCCGTTCCGCGCCAAAAGAGATCTATGCCGTTTTCCACCCGCTCGCGCGGGTCGGAGAACGAGCCCGCGAGTTTCGGCAGATCTGTGAGCCTCGTCTGAAAGACGACGTAGCGCAGGTCCATCGGCCGGTCGTCGCCGTCGAGGCTCCCGATGGCGCCGTCGTCATCCCCGTACGTGTCCACCGGGATCACGACGGCATGGAAGCGCTTGGCGCGCGGGTCTATCGCGCGCACGAAGAACGGCCAGCAGCGCGGCGTCGTTCCCGGAACGCCCGCGTTGAGAAAGCGCAGGCCGCCGCCCGCTTTGGACGCGATGGCCGGATCGAGACCCGAGTAGATGCGCGAATCGCCGATTACCAGCACGTCGCGAGCGGGGTCGCTGCGGAACGCGACGTTCTCGCGGATCGCCCACTCGAAGCTCCCGGTGCTCGAAGCCGGATCGAGCGCACTGCGATAGAGACCGGTTCGGAACGCGAGGACGTCCACGAGCGCGAATATCGCAAAGGCCGCCGCGAGAACGGCGGCGGTGCCTCTCCGCGGCGAATGTAGCGATGGCTGCACGGGCGTCGAGGACCTAGCGTTATCCCAGCAGCGGCGCGGTCCCTTGTCGAGGACGCCACCATCGCGCCTGCGAAGTGTGTTTAGCCACCAGCATGCACAACCCCATAGGGCACCGCGAAGAAGCGCCGGTCGGTCTCATCACGCTGACGGTCATGCTCGGCTTGATCATGGCGATCATAGACACGACGATCGTGAACGTCGCGATAGATACGATCGGCGGCAATCTCGGCGCGACGGTGGACGAGGTGGCGTGGGTCGCTACCGGCTACATTCTCGCCAGCGTCGTCATCATGCCGCTCAACGGCTGGCTGACCGCGCTGCTCGGGCGCAAGCGTTTCTACGCGATCTCGCTCGCGCTCTTCACGCTGGCCTCGTTTATGTGCGGCAGCGCGCGCTCGATCTGGGTACTCGTCTTCTACCGCATCGTGCAGGGCATCGGCGGCGGAGCCTTGCAGCCGACCGCCCAAGCCATCATGTTCGAAACGTACCCGCCCGCGCGGCGCGGCGCGGCGATGGCGATCTTCGGCATCGGCGCGATGGTCGGCCCCGCAATCGGCCCGACGCTCGGCGGCTGGATCGTGGACAATGCGAGTTGGCCGCTCATCTTCTACATCAACGTGCCGATCGGAATCGCGGCTTTTCTCATGACGCTCGCCTTCATTCCGAATCCCAAATACATCAGCAAACCAAAAGGAGGCATTGACTGGGTCGGCTTGGGCTTGCTCACGGCGGGGCTCGCCTCGCTGCAGTTCGTGCTCGAACAAGGCGAGCGCGACGACTGGTTCTCCTCGCAGACGATCCTGCTCCTGAGCGTCGTCGCGGTCGTCTCGCTGGTCGTCTTCGTCGTCAAGACGCTTCGCGATCGCCATCCAATCGTCAACCTCGCCGTCTTCAAGTTCCGCTCGTTTTCAGCCGGTTCGATTCTCGCGATCGTCATGGGGTTCGGCCTGTTCGGAACGGCGCTCATCCTGCCGCTCTTCTTTCAAACGATTCTCGGCTTCACCGCCTTCGACACGGGCATGGCGCTGATGCCCGGCGCGTTCGCGACGGCGGTCTCGATGATGATCACCGGACGAATTCTCAACCGGATAGACGGCCGCTGGTCCATTGCGCTGGGAACCCTGCTCTTTGCCGGCTCGACTTGGATGCTGGGCGGTCTCACCGTGCAGGCCGGCTATTGGGACGTGTTCTGGCCGCGCCTCGTCCAAGGCTTCGCGCTGGGGTTTCTCTTCGTGCCCCTGACGACGATCGCGCTGGGAGACGTGCCGGTGCCCGAACTAGCCGGCGCGACCGGCGTCTTTACGCTGCTGCGCCAACTAGGAGGCAGTCTCGGCATCGCGATCCTCACGACGCTGCTCACGCACCAGACCGCGGTCGCCTGGAACGTCTTGGCCTCCGGCGTCACGCAGACGCACGGCTACTCGCGGGCCGCGCTCACGGGGATCGTCGCGCAGCAGTCGGCGATGATCGCCTACAACTATCTCTTCCGCGTGACGGCGATCGTCTTCGTTCTCTCGATGCCGCTCATCTTCTTCATACGGCCTAAGCGAGGGCCGGCGCCGCTGGCGACTGCAGCACTGGCTGCCGAGTAGCGCCGGCGCGCCGCCGCCGATTCAGTCCGAGATCACCATCTGCGAGGTGCTCGACATATTGAATTTGGCCGACGGCAAGATGCCGGTCATGAACGAGAAGGGGTACGTAACCGTGATCGCGACCGGGCAGCCGGGAGCATTCTTCGGGCTGCAGGTCGCGCCGGGCCAGACGGCCGTGACTTGGATGCTGCTCGCGGTCGTCAAACCCGGCGAGCGGCCCTGCAGGTACGTCTGAATCTGGCTCTGTCCGGCGTTGCAATTGTCTATCACCTTGCACTGCGAACCGCGAACGATCGCCCAGCGCGCCCCTTCGCGCGCTAGTTCGGCTACTTCCGAGTACGTATAGACGGCGCGGGCCATGTCCACGATGCCGAAAAGGAGCGCGAGCAGCGCTGCGATGACGATCGCCGTCTCGGGCAGGCTCGCGCCGCGCTGCGAGTGCCTCCTCATTGGCTGGCCACCCGCATGACGGCCTGAGCGCTCACCGTCACGTTCGCCGGCAGGCCCGGATACTTCACCAGGGGCGTAAACGTACCGGTTGTGACGACCTCCACGTAGTAGACCGCGCCGGCCGTCGTGCAGGAGACCGGCACGCCGCTCGCCTCGCAGAAGACGTTCGGCGTGGCCGTCACGGCCAGGCCTCCCGAGTCCGTCGAAGCAGCGCTCTTCATCCCGGCGTTATCGTCGGCCGTAATCGTATTCTGTGCACCGTACTGCACCGCGGCCCGCGCCGCATTGGCGGCCAGCAGCCCGTCGTACGCGTAGCGCGAGAAGTCCACGAGGCCCACGAGCAGCAGCAGCAGAAACGGCGCGACGATCGCGAACTCTACGAACGCCGTACCGCGTTCCGAGCGGACTAGCCGAGCTAGCGGTCTACTGAACCAAAATCGCATTTTTTGCGATCGTGCTGCCCGCAGGCGGTGCGCCGAACGTGTAGCCCGAGCTGCTGTTGAGATTCGCCGAGCCGAAGACGAGCACCGAATAGTCGCCCTGGGCGCCGTTGAAACTGGCGCCGATCGCGCCCGGCGCATATACCAGCCCGCTGAAGCGCACGTTGGAGCCGCTCAGGTTCGGCGCACCGCTGTTGCTGGGCACCTGATAATAGAGCACGTTGGCCTGGTTTCCGGTCGTCGGGGGCGAGATCGAGGCGCTGTGCGCGGTGCTGAAGTTCGGCGGCGTTCCGCTGCTCGTCACGTAGAACGTAACGCCGCTGCCGACGAAGTCCGTGTTGCTGAAGTCGCTCGTGCCGTTGAGCACGTACGTGCCCGGCATGAGCGTGACCGTGCCGCACGTGCCGATCGTTAGGTTCGAATAGCAGCCGGGCGCGATCGTCGCATTCATGTTCGCCTTGAGGCTCTGGCACGAGGTTGCCGGCGGCGGATTGTTGGCCAGATAGTTGCAGCCGGAAATCTCGTGGCAGGGATTGGGAACCGGGAGCGACGCCTTGGGCGTGCCTCCGGTGAAGCGAGTCCCGCTAATGGAGGGCGGGGTACCGCCGTAGCCGATCGTTCCCACGTTGATCGTCTGCGAGCCGCTGAAGATCGAAGGCCCGTTGATCATCACGCCGCAGCTCGGCGCGGTCACGTTGCCCCCCTCGAAGGTGGACGTGGCGGTCGGGTTGAGCAGATAGATGCAGTTCGAGTTGTTTGAAACGAGCGTGCCGGTCGCGGCCGTCGACTCGGGCATGTTGGCGCGCCCGAGCACCTTCGTCAAGAACGATGCGTGGACCGCGTAGACCTGCACGGAGACCGCGCACGGGTCGCTCGCGTAGGAACCGCTCGTCGGCGGATTGTGGGCCAGAACGATCACGCCCGTCCCGCCCGCGTATCCGTTGCTCGCGGCGTCGGCGGACGCCGCGGCCTGCGCGGCCGCCTGGTTCGGGCAGCCGGCGGTCTGCAAGGCCTGGGCCGCGCCCAGCGCCGCGCCGTCGGCCGCGCTCTGCTGCTGGCGCAGCGTGTACTGCCAGTAGCCGTTGTCGACGGCCACGCCGCCGAAGCCGAGCACCGCGGTCAGGCCGATCGCGACCAGCGGCAGGACCTGACCTCTTTCTCCCTTGCGTCTCATTAACCAGTCCTTACATTGACGACCAGATACATCGAAACGCCCCTGCCTATAAAACGTTTGGGCGGAGCGGATCGTTCAGGTCATAGGGAGCGGAAACGAAGAGAGCCCTTGACCTGGCCCCCGGATTATGCTACAGATTCGTTGACGCGTCAACATCTGTTAACGCGTCGGGATCCAGCCGGTGAGGGCCGCCGCTTTTAGAAGCGCGGCTGATTCTCTTGTCGGCTCCGGGCTCCCGGTCGTGTCCAGCCACCACGCAAAGCACTGCTGCTAGGAGAAAAACGAATGTTGACCACCCTCAAATCCATGATCCGCGACGAAGAAGGCGCCACGATGGTCGAGTACGGCCTGTTGGTCGCCCTGGTCGCGATGGTAGCCCTCGTCGGCGTCAAGCTGATCGGAACGAACCTCAACGCTCTTTTTACGAGCGTCGCGGGTTCGGTCTAGCAACATAGCCGGTTAGATTTCAGGACGGCCGGATGCGGAGGGGACCGCGGCGCCGCCGCGCTCCTTTCCCGGCCGGTTTCTGGGATCGCCGATCAGCGACATGAAGAACTTTACAACTGCCCTTGGTTCCCTCGTTCGCGACGAAAACGGCGCTTCGATGCTCGAGTACGGCCTGCTCGCAGGCTTCATCGCGATCGTGGCGATGGTTGGCGTCAAAGCGATTGGAACCAACCTCAACGTCCTCTTCACGAGGGTGGCCGGCTCGGTATAGCCTCGCCTGGCCGAGGATGCCCGAGGACTACGGGAGGATCGTCACCGGTTGGACGATGCTCTCCTGCCCGAATCCGTCGGTGAAGGTCGCGACGACCGTATAGCGCGTCGCTTCTTTCACCGTCGGCGCCAGCAGGGTCACTTCATCGGCTTGCGCGCCGATGTCTTTTCCCGCTACCTCACGCGACTGGTCGTCCGTGAGCCCGAGGTGCATGCCGTTTCGCGGCGAGATGATCTTCACGCGTATCGCATCGCCGCTGTGCACGGTGCCGTCGAGCACTTCGAAGGTTCCGTTGCGTCCGTCGTCGGCCGCCGCGGGTACGCCCGTTCCGTCATCGGTGGCGGCCACGGCCGCCGCCGGTGCGGCAACGTTTTGGCGTTCGTCGGCTACGGCGATCCCCGCCATTGACTCGGCGCTCGAGTTGCCGCGAGTGACGTGCAGCAGCACGCGCAGCGCGCCTTCGCTGCCGGCAGTTGGAATCACGAAGCTCGTTTGACCCTGGCGCGAATAGGGTTGCTGGGCCCAGACGGTTCCGTCGCGGTCGAGCAGACGAACGTAACCGCCGTCGGCCGCGGCCGCATAGGAAACGACGACCGTGTCGCCGGGCCTGGCGAGCACCGGATGAACCGAGATCGATCCGATCTCCGCACCGGTGGAAACGGTGTTGAGAATCCTCGTCTCTTCGCTCCGCCCGAGCGGGCCGCTCATGGCCAACTGCACCGCGTAAGCGCCCGGAGCGCCGTTCGCCGGAACGGCGATTGGAATGGAACCGTCGCGCGAGGGAAGGCTGCCGCTCTGGACGAGGCGGCCGTCGGGCGCGGTCACCGAGTAGGCCACGCGCCCGGCGCCGCTCGCATCGTACTCGGCGCGCACCGTCGAGCCCGCGAGCGCTTGAGGAGGCACCGCGAATGCCTCGATGTGCGGGGTCGCCGCGCGCATGCCCGCTACGCCCGCAACGGTCAGCAGTCCGAGCGCGAGGCTCGCTGCTACTGCGGGCAGTACGGGGTGACGACGCGGCAGTGCTGACGGAGCGGCCGCATCCACGACGCACTCCACGCCTTCGCCGACGATCTCGGCGACGGCGCGGTCGAAGGCCGGAAAGTCGCCCGGCCACACCGGCACGCGCATCGCACCGCTGGAGAGGGGCCGTACTTCGTAGATCATCGGATAGGCCAGGATCGGCTCGCCGCCTTCCGAGACGACCCAGGTGCGGCAGAACAGCACCGAGGTGGTGCGGTTGATGACGCGCAGCACGTACGTCGCCACGCCGCGCTTGCGGTCGAAACTCTCCAGCGCGAAGCACGCCGTCACGCAGCCTTCCGGCGTCTGCGGCATGGTCGCAAAGGTCGCCCGCATCGGTTTCGCCGCGGCGAGGGAGGGCAGCGCGAGCGCCTGACTCACTGCGAGACCACCATCTGCGCGGTGCTCGCCATCGTATACGTGAGCGTCGGAAGAAGCGGACCCAGCGCGAATTTGAACGGATACTGCACCTTGACCGCGATGTTGCAGCCGGGCGCGTTCGTCGCCGTCGCGCCGGGCGGGCAGTTCACGGGACTGAGCGTCGCCGTGATGCCGGCGGACTGCGTGCTTCCTTCATTAAGCGAGCGCACGTAGGTCTGAACGTCGCCCGTGGCCGCGTTGCAGTGATCGAGCACCGTGCACTTCGAGCCGCGCACGATCGCCCAGCGCGCGCCCTGCCGGGCGAGTTGCGCGACGAAGGCGTACGTGTACATATAGCGCCCGAAGTCCATGATCCCGAAGAGCAGCGTGAGCACCGCGACCATCACAAACGCGGTCTCCGGGAGGCTCGCGCCGCGTACGGACCGGCGCGAGCTCACTGGTTCTGTACCCGCATGACGGCCGTAGAGCTGACGTTGGCGCTGGGTATGCCCGGGTAGTGGAAGAGCGGCGTGAAGGCGCTCGAGACGGTCACCTGGACGTAGTAGACGAGCTGGGGCGAGACCGAGCCGTTGTTGCCGGGGCAGGCGATCGGGGAGCCGGCGACCGTGCAGTAGTACGTCGGCGTCACCATCCAAGCCAGATTCTGTCCGTCGGTTCTCGCCGCGTTCGTCATGCCGGTGGCGTCGTTGACGGTTTGAAGATTCTGCGAGCCGTACGAGACGGCCGCGTGCGCGGCGTGCGCGGCGAGAATTCCCATGTACGTATAGCGCCCGACCTCGATGAGGCCCATGAGGAGCAGTACGAAGATCGGCGCAGTAAGCGCGAACTCCACCATGCTCGTGCCCGCGTCCGCGCGGAACAGTCGGCGTATCATTGCGTGAGCGTCGCCGACTTGACGAGCGACTGCCCCGGCGGCGGAGAGGCGAAATCGTAGGCCGCGTTGCCGTTGAAGTTCGTGGAGCCGAAGACGAGCACGACGTACCCGCCGTGGGCCCCGTTGAAGTTCACGCTGTTGGCGCCCGGCGAGTAGATCAGCCCGCTCACGTTGACGTTGGCGCCGTTGAAGTTCGAACCGGACGTGTTCGACGGCACCTGATAGTACAGCACGCCTTGATAGTTGCCGCTCGTCGGCGGCGAGAGCGTGACGTTGGCGCCGTTGAAGTTCGGCGGATTGGCGCCGGCCGGAATGTACATCGTGAAGTTCGTGCCGGTGATGGTCGCGCCGTTGTCGTTGATGTTCTGCGTGATGACGTACAGGCCGTTCATGGTAATGTTGCCGCCGTTGAGATTCATGTACGTGTAGCAGCCCGACGGAATCGTCTGGTTCGAGCCGTTCGTGTTCAGGCCGGTGCAGTTCGTCTGTGGCGGCGGATTGGCGGCGAGGTAGGCGCAGCCCGGAATCTCGCCGCACGGATCGCCGATGGGCAGCATCATCGTCGGAGAAGCCATCGGGAACGACGTTCCGTTGATGTTCGAGCCCGCTACGGCGGTGCCGATGAACGGCGAAGTGATCGTGCCGCCGTTGAACGAGGCGCGATAGTTCATGGCGACGGCGCATGCCGGCGCCGTGACGTTGGAGCCGTTGAAGCTCGACCAGGTATTGTTGCTCAGCAGGTAGATGCAGCCGTCTGAGTTGCCGGTGACCGAGCCGACCGCTTGCGTCGTCTCCGTCATGCCGCCCGGGTAGCCGAACATCCGAGCAAAAAACGTCCCGACGTGCTGGGTATTGATCGAGACGTAGACCGCGCAGGTGTTCCCCGCGTACGGCCCGGACGACGGCGGGCTCGTCGCATAGACGGTCACGTTTCCGCCGTTGGCGAAGCCGTTGCTGGCGGCATCGGCCTGTGCCGCGGTGACCGCGGCCGAGGCCCCGCTGCAGTTCGAGCGCACGAGCGACTGCGCGCCACCGACCACCGCAGCGTCGGTCGCAGTCTGCTGCTGCTGCTGGCGGTATTCGAGGTAGCCGACGTCAACGGCGATGCCTGCGAAGCCCATGAGGCAGGTAAGGCAGACCGCGATGAACGGCAGCACCTGACCTCTCTCTCCTCTGCGGCTCACGTATGTTTCTCCTTAAGTGCCGGTCGCCTAGCGCGTCACGATCTCCGGGGTCATGACGAACACGACGTCGGTTTGATTGTTCTGGTAGGACGTGGACGTGAAGAGCTTGCCCAGGATTGGGATCGCCGAGAGCAGCGGGATCTTCGAGATCGTCTTCTGCTCGACGTGGTTGACCAATCCGCCCATCATGATGCTCTCTCCCGGACGGGTGATGACGTCGGTGGAAAGCTTGCTCACCAGCAGCGCGGGGATGGTAAAGCCCGAGACGATGACCGCGTTCGCGTAGTCCAGGCGTGAAATTTCCGGAGCGATCTCGGCGTGAACCGAGCCGTTACCGAGGATGCTCGGGGTCACGTTCAACTGGACGCCGTAGGGCTGGTACTGCACGTTCACCGCTCCGAGGCCCGTCGAAGTGACCACCGGTATCTGGCCGCCGACCAGGAACGAAGCCTTCGTGCCGGGGCTGGTGACGAGATCCGGGCTCGAGAGCACTCGGGCATGCCCCTCCTGCATGAGCAGGTTCAGGGTCGGCGCGAGCGTGATCGTCCGGTAGAAGGGCTGAATCGTAAATCCGAGCCCCGAGCCCGGCGCCGAGGGAGATTCGATGAAGGGGAAGGAGGGCGGAACGAGGTTCGGGGTCGCCTGTCCGGTGACGGGCTGCGCGCCATAGAGCGAGATGCCGAGATCCGACTGCCCGGTTTTGTCTACTTCGAGTACGTAGACTTTGATGTCTATCTGGCTGTTCGTCAGCGAGTTGAGCCGGTCTATCAGTTCCCCGTTGCTCGCGAGGTAGGGTCCCGCCAGGCCGCGCGCGCGCTCGAGGATCGCTTCGGCGGTGACCGCATCGGTCGCGTTGCCGCTGACGATGACGTTGCCCTTGCCGTCGGGATCCACGCGGATGTCGCTCGCGCCGGGGATGTTCGCGATGGCTCGCTGCAGGTTGCCGAGATTCTGCGCGATCGTGACCGCGTTCACGAGAACGGCCCCTTGGCCTTTCATCACCTCGTCGAAGCGCCCGATGATGTCGCTGACCTGCTGGAACTGCGCTCCGTCGCTCACGTTGCCGCGGACGACGATCGAATGATCGAAGCTCACGACCTCGACGGTCGGGATCGTGATCGCGCTTCTGAGCATCTGGGCCAGGTCGTCGAGCTGCTGCTGGGTGACGGTGACTTCGTAGGTGAGCCGCTGGCCGCCGGCCCAGACGAAGATCGTCGTGTGGCCCGGGGCCTTGCCGTTCACTACGATCTGCGACGTACCCACCGGCACGACGCCGGCGATGCGCCCGTCCCCGACGGCGACGCGCGTGAGACCCTCCGCCTTCAATAGAACGGAATGGCCGGACTGTACTGAGAGGAGGGTTACTTGGTCGGCGGACGCGGGCGCAGCCCAGGTGACCAGCGCGCCTAGCGCCGCCGTAGCAAGAACGCCACGTACGATCGGTTTCATCGAAACGGATTATGCCATGGATTTTCCCGTTAATGCGTTAACGAATCCACGACGTTGAGTTAGAATTGGTGCTCGAGGGGCACGCCTGGGTTGCAACCGGGGAACGTCGGTGTCATGATACAGCCGCACTAGGAGCATGGAGGTTTTGTGCGGCCTATTTCTCAGGTTGTTGTCCTTGCGCTCTGTCTGACGTCTATGACGCTCGGCGTTGCAGACGCATCACCGCAAGGGATCGCGCTCGCAAACCTCGCCCGTTCCGCCGGCTTACAATACGAGTGGCTGGCGGCGACGCGCGCGGTACAACTTAGCGGGCCCGGAATCGTACTGGTCGTTCGCCCCGGCGACAACCTGTACGAGGTGAACGATCGCGTCGAAGTGACCGCGACCGCGCCACTCTACCTCGCGAACGACATCTACGTTTCACGTGCGCTCGCCAACCACATCGCGGCACTCGCGAGGCAAGCGCAGCAACTCGTCGGCGAACAGATCGCGCAGGCCGAACGAGCCGCGGACGCAGTGCGTAACGAGGCCGGCGTGGCGCAGATCCAAGGAACGATCCTCCTTACCGTCGTGCCCCTCAAGGGGGCGGAAGCGCTTCTCGTCACGGGTCAGGCTCCACCGGCCGTCCCCGTGCGGATCACGCTGCTCGCGACGCTCTCCTCAGACATACCCAACGTGCTGCTCAGCCGTCACGATCTAACGGCCGGATCCGACGGGAAGTTCCAAGCGATCGTTCCCATCGCGCCCGATTACATGAAAGGCACGTTTATCCACGTGCTGGCGACCTCCGTACCGGGTGTCGTATCAGCAAGTACGCAACTCGTCGTGGACGCGCCCAACGCCGGAGTGAAAGTGCCGGCCGAAGCCTTCCCCGGCGGAATCTGGTAGAGGAAACGACTCATGATGTACCTCCTCAACGCGCTGATCCGCGACGAAGAGGGTGCCACCATGGTCGAGTACGGCCTGCTGGTCGCACTCATCGCGATGGTCGCCCTCGTCGGTGTTCAGGCTCTGGGTGTCAACCTTGGAGCGCTCTTCACCACCGTCTCGGGCTCGGTCTAGCAACTGTAGGACCCCACCCCAGGACCCCACCCCAAAATCAGCAGCTCACACCACCCACCAATAGGAGAAACAATGAACGCTCTCATCACGATGATCCGCGACGAAGAAGGCGCGACGATGGTTGAATACGGCCTGCTCGTCTCGCTGGTCGCGATGGTCGCCCTCGTCGGCGTTACGACCCTGGGCAGCAACCTGAAGACCCTGTTCAACAACGTCGCAGGCTCGGTCTAACAGGAACGACCCCGCTTCCGGGCGTCGCCGCCGCTCGCGGCCGCGCCCGGAATCCCCTACAATCATCTCGTGTCCTCCGCCATATACGTCACACTCGCCGGCTGCTTCGTCGCCGCTTTCTGCGATCTGCGGGGGAGACGGATCCCGAACTGGCTCACAGGATCGCTCGTCGCGGCGGCGGTCGTGCTCCACTCTTTCGAAGGCCTGCACGCGCTCGGCATCAGCCTGGCAGTGATGGCCCTCCTCACCGCGGCCGGTACCCTCGTCTACGCTCGGGGCGGCATCGGCGGGGGCGACATCAAGTTGGCGATCGCAGCCTCCGGCGTCCTGAGCTATCCGCTCTGCGTGCCGTTTCTGCTCTACACGGCCATTGGAGGGGGGCTGCTCGCGTTGCTCTTCCTCGCGTTCCGCGGAGACGCAAAAGCCTCGGTTTCGCACGCGGTGTTCATGACCCTCACCGGAGCGCAGGGCATCGCCCCGGAGAAGCGCGAATCCCTACCCTACGCGGTCGCTTTTGCAATCGGCGCGATTGCCGTTGCCCTTTCGCAGAGCGTCGCACCCTTTTTGAGGTTACATCTTTAAGATGAATACTCGGCGCACGACCTTCCTCATCGCAATCGTCCTAGCCGTCGGCACGGGCTGGCTGACGCTTACGTACCTCGCGTCGCAGCGCCCCGTCGCGACCGAGCAGCGCCCGGTTCTCGTCGCCACGCAAGAGATACCGGCACGCGCCCGCATCGTTTCGACGATGTTCGATACGGAGATGCGCCCTGCGACCGCGATCGAGCCCGGCGCCATTACGAACCCCGCCGGCGCCATCGGCTCGCTCGCCATGGTGACGATACCCCAGGGGTCGCAGTTGACGTCGTGGGCGATCGGCTCGGGCGTCGAGTTCGCCTTGCCCGTGCGCCTGGCGCCGGGAATGCGCGCCGTCAGCATCCCGGTGGACCGAGTCAAGGGCGTCTCGGGGATGATCCTCCCCGGCGATCGCGTTGACGTGATAGCCATACCGCCGCAGAAGTCCGACGGGCCGCCGGGCAAGGCAGTCACCATCTTCCGCGGCATCCGCGTCCTCGCCGTCGGCAGCGCGCTCGAGAACCCCGCGGCGACGCCCTCGCCGGACGAACAGCTTGCGACGACCGTGACGCTCGAAGTGAATCCGAAGCAGGCCGATCTGCTGGCCTGGGCCGATGCGAACGCGAACCTGCGCCTGGCACTGCGCTCGCCGCGCGAGCCGATTCGCTCCGAACCGACCGAAGAGCTCACGCTCACCGGCAACGGGTCCTCCGCGCCGCCGGTAGGCGGTCCCGTGCCGGTGCCGGCGCCGTTCCTCGCCGCCGGTCCCCCGATTCCGTCCGCGCCCGCGGTCACGCACCTCTCCTCGCCGGTCGAGGTCATCGTCGGCGATCAAGTCGTGGATCCGAACGCACCCAGCGCATCGCGATGATGCAAGCTACGATCGCGCTCTTCGTCGGCTCGAAGGGCGGCAGCGGAACGACGACGCTCTGTCAGGAGCTCGCTCGTTCCATGTCCGCGCGAGACAACGTCGCGATCGTTGATGCAGATCTGACCGGACGCCGTAACGTCGCAGTACTCTTCGAAGCGGTGCGCCTGCTCGATGCGGCACGCGTCGCCTCCCCGATCGCCAGAGCCCGCGCCGAGGGCGTGACGCTCGCCGAACTCGCCGACCGGTACGACACGGCCTTCACTCTGACCGAAGGAGCCGTCGAGACCTTCCTCTCCGGATTCACCGGATTCGAGACGATTATCGTAGACGCGCCGCAGCCGTTTGCCGCGCCCGCGCGCCCGTTCGTGCGGCGCGCGCGACGGATATTCATCGTGCTCGAGCCGACGCTGCTCGGCATCACGGGCGCGCAGTCGCTGCTCGCAGACCTCCATCGCTTCGGCGTGCCGGGCGACCGGATCGAACTCGTGACGAACGTGCGCAGCGAGGCCGGCGCCGTGCCGCGCGGCGACATCGAGAGCGTGCTGGGCGCACGCATCATCGCCGAGATCCCCGCGCTGACGAACCGCTCCTATGCCAAGAGCATCGCCTCACTGCAGAAGCATATCGAGACGCTGCCCGCCGGCGAGGCGATCGCCGCGCTGCAGCCCTCTGCCGGCCGCGCGTACGGCGCAGGAAAGAACGGCGAATCCGCCCAGGCGCCGCGCTCGCGCGATGCCAAGCGCGACGCCTTCAAGCAAGCCGTTCACGCTGCCCTGCTGCGCCAGCTCGACCTCCTCTCGGCGAGCGTCGCGCAAGGCGACGCCGCGAAACTGGCCGAGCTGCGTTCGAAGGTAGATGCCATCAGCGCCACCTTAGGCGCCGAGCGCGGCTTCGACGGATCGGCCGAAGACTTAGCCGCGATCCGACAAGAGATTCTGGATGAAGCCCTGGGGCTAGGCCCTCTAGAGGATCTCATGAAGGATCCGGAAGTGACCGAAATCATGGTCAACGGCCCGGATACGATCTACGTCGAGCGCCACGGCCAGATCGAGCGCACCGGCAAGCATTTCGAAGAGGAGCGCCAGCTCCGGCTCGTCATCGAACGCATCATCACGCCGCTGGGCCGGCGCATAGACGAGTCGTCGCCGATGGTGGACGCGCGCCTGCCCGACGGCTCGCGCGTCAACGCGATCGTCGAACCGGTCGCCATTGACGGCACCTCGCTCACGATCCGGCGTTTCGGCGTGCATCGCCTCACCGCCGACGATCTGATCAAGCTGGGCGCCGCGCCGCCGGCCGTCATTGACTTCCTGCGCGCGGCGGTCGAAGCCCGGCTCAACTGCGTCGTCAGCGGCGGCACGGGTTCCGGTAAGACGACCTTTTTGAACGTGCTCTCCTCCTTCTTGCCCGATCGCGAGCGCATCATCACGATCGAGGACGCGGCCGAACTTCTGCTCACCAAGTCGCACGTCGTACGCTTGGAATCCCGGCCGCCCAACATCGAAGGCGCGGGCGAGATCCGCATCCGCGATCTCTTCCGAAACGCGCTGCGCATGCGGCCAGATCGCATCATCATCGGCGAGTGCCGCGGACCCGAGGCCCTCGACATGCTCCAAGCGATGAACACCGGCCACGACGGATCGCTGACGACGATCCACGCCAACAGCCAGCGCGACGCGCTCTCCCGTATCGAGACGATGGTGCTGATGGCCGGTTTCGACCTGCCGGTGCGGGCGATTCGCGAGCAGATCGCCAGCGCACTCGACATCGTCGTGCACACCGCTCGCATGCGCGACGGAAGCCGCAAGGTAATCGGCGTGAGCGAGGTCGTGGGCATGGAAGGAGACATCGTCACGATGCAGGAGCTCGTGCGCTTCACTCAGCGCGGCATGGATAAAGAAGACCACGTCATCGGCGAGTTCTGCTACACCGGCGTGCAGCCGATGTGCCTCAAGCGCTTCGCCGAGTACGGCATCAAGTACGATTCCCGCGGCCTGAACGAGCTGGCCCCCGTGCAGGCGCTATGGTAACGGCGCTCTACCCCGTCGCTATTTTTGCCGGCGTGGCGGCCGCCGTCTTCTTCGCCTTCTACGGCGTCTGGAGCGGCATCAATGCGCGCGCCACGGCGCGCGTGCACAGCCTCTCCGACCGGTTGGACCGCGCCGGCATTCGCATGAGCGCGCAAGAGATCGTCTTGACGGTCTCCAGCGCGATCGCGATCGTCTGGATCTCGATCTTGCTCGGCCTGCATCCTTCGATGCTCCTCGCGCTCTTGCTTCTGCCGGTCTTCGCGGGCCTGGGCGCGCTGATGTTCTCCTACTTCGTCAACTTCAAGATCGAGCGGCGCCTGGCAGCCTTCGGCGAGCAGCTCGAACCGGCTACGCGCCTGATCGGCGGCGGCCTGCGCGTCGGTTTGGGTCTGCGCCAAGCGCTCGCGATCGTCATAGACGAGCTTCCCGATCCCGCGCGCCACGAGTTCCGGCGGGTCATCGGCCAGACGAACCTGGGTGCGAGCATCTTCGATGCGATGGACGACTTGGCTCGACGCATGCCCAGCCACGAAGCCCTCATGATGGCCCGCGTCTTCCGCGTGCAGGCCGAGACGGGCGGCGATCTCGCGCGCATCCTCGACCTGTTGGCCGATACGATCAAAGATCGCCGCCAGGTACAAAGAAAGATCTCGGCGCTGACCGCCGAGGGCCGAATGAGCGCGTGGGTGCTCATGCTCATCCCGATCGCGCTGGGAGCGTTCATCACCGCGACGCAGCCGGAGATGGCGCACGCGCTCTTTTACACCGCGATCGGCCACATCGTGCTGTTCATCATCGCCGTGCTCGAGATATTTGCCTACATCTGGCTGAAGATGCTTTTGAAGGTAGACGTATGATCGCAGGCTCTCTCGCCTACCTCATCCCCGTCTTCTTCGCGCTTTCGACCTTCCTGCTCGTCCTCTCGCTCATCCCCACGAAGAGCGTGCTGGCCGAGCAACTCGAGGAGCTCAAGGCCCGCGATCCCTTCAAACGCGAGCAAAGCAACTTTCCCTTCGTCGAACAGATGCTCAGCGGCGACCGGCGGGCCGCGCTCGTCCGTCAGCTCGCCGAAGGAGGTTGGTACACGACGACGCCCGCCAAGTTCGGACTGCGCATCCTCTCGGGCGCGTTCTTCGGCGCGATGCTGGTGCTCTTTCTCTGGCGCTTCTTCAGCCTCGACGCCGCGTGGCTGCTGCCGCTCTTGCTCGCCTTCGTCTTCATCGGCGGCTACTCGCCGTTCATCGTTCTCAATCGCTCGATCGAAGGGCGCAAGGCTGCCATTCAGAAGGCGCTGCCCGAGTTTCTCGATATGGTCGCCTCCACGGTGCAGGCGGGCCTGGCGCTCAACTCGGCGCTCGCCTACGCAGTCGAAGCTGCGCCCGGACCGCTCGGCGAAGAGATCAAAGAAGCCCTGGCCGAGATCCGCATGGGCCGCTCCCGTGCCGACGCGCTGCGCGCGGTCGGCGAACGCACGAACCAGCCCGCGCTCCGCAACGCACTGCGCGTCATGACGCAGGCCGAACGGCTCGGCGCGAACATCAGCAAGATGCTAAACGATTTGGCGGCCGACGCGCGCCACCACCGGCTCATGCTGGTCGAAGAGATGGCCGCGAAACTCCCCGTGAAGATGGTCTTCCCGATGGTGCTGTTCATGATTCCGGCGATCGTCACCGTCATCTTCGGCGCCGTCGCAGCGAACTATTTCGCATCGCACCGATGATCCCGAGCCTGGCGTCGGCGATCTTTTTCGCCTGCGTAGCGTACATCGCCGTCCAGACGAGCCAGGTCGTCTGCTCCGGCGTGAAGAGCGAACCGGACGGACCGGCCCCGGGAAAGGCCCCCGCCGCGATCCTCATCGCGGCCGCGGCCGTCCTCGGCGGCCTGCTGCCCGCGCTAGGCGCGATACCGCTGCAGATCGGTATCGCCGCGATCGTCACCTTCGCGCTAATCGCCTGCTGGGTCAGCGATGCCGCCTGCGGCATCGTTCCCGACGTCTTCACGCTCGCTCCGCTGGCCGCACTGCTTCTTCTCTCCATCGTGCAGCGCGACTGGACCGTCGTCGTATCCGCCGCGATCGTATTCGCGCCGTTTGCGATCGCCGCAGTTTTCTCTCGCGGATACGGCATGGGCTGGGGCGATGCAAAGCTGGTCGCGCTCGCCGGAGCCGCGCTCGGCGCACCATTGGCTATCCCCGCGCTCATCGTCGCGTGCATCACGGCGGTCGCCGGGCACCGGCTGTTCGGAGTGAAGTCCAAGCCCATCGCCTTCGCACCGTACATCGCCGCGGCCACCGGCCTCGCCGTTCCGCTTGGGCTCCTTCGCTGATCGTCTAGGACGGATTGCCGCTCCGGCGATCGTCCTGCTCGCCGGCGCCCTCGGAACGCTCTGGGCGTTTCTGGTACCGATCTTTCAGGGGCCCGACGAGCCCGCGCACTTCGACTACGCCATCTCGATATTCAGCGCGGAGCGTCTCATCCGCATGGGCGACGGCCAGACCGACTGGATCGTCAGCCCGTACACGAAGTACCTCATGCGCGCCGTGGACCAGGAGCGCATCGCCTGGCATTCCTCGATGCGCGTGCCGGCCGGTTACGGTACCGCGGCCTACTTCGCCCGCGTCGATGCCGGCGCGCCCGATCCGCGCGCGGTGCGCGCGCCCGATGGAAAGATCAGCTACCTCGTTCCGGCGTATCCGTTCGCATTCTACGCGCTCGAGGCGCTCTGGATGCGTGCCGTCTCCCTGTTCACGGGATCGCTCGTCGCGCTCTTCTTCGCAGCCCGCCTGCTCTGCGTGTTTCTCACGATGCTGGGGCTCTACTTCAACTATCGGACGGCGCTCAATTTGCGCATCTGCCCCGCCACCGCCGCGGCGCTGACGGCGGGCATCGCATTCTTTCCGCTCGTTACGTTCGTTTCGTCCTACGTGCAACCGGACAACCTCTCGTATGCACTCGTCTCGGCCACGCTCTTTTTCGCGACCTCGCTGCGTCCGGGAACCCTGCGCCCGGCGACCGTGGCGGGTCTCGGCCTCTCCCTCGGACTGCTGGCGGTAACGAAGTACCAGTTCTTTCTGGGATGCGCCCTGCCGATCGTCCCGCTCGCCGGCGTACGGCTCGTGCAGGCCAAGCCCTCCGCGTGGCAGCGGCTGCAGGCCATCGCGGCGATCGCCGCTCCCGCCGCGCTGCTGCTTGCCGTACAGCATTTCGTCGTCGGTCAGGCCGCGCAACTGGGCCGTCCCGCGCAGCCGTCCGATATGAACTTCGCTTTTCTCCGTGCGACGCTCGCGCTCGGCGTGCCGGCGGCGCTGCGCTACGCGCTCGACGCAACGCTTGCCGCTTTTACCGGCTGCTTCGTCCACGGCAGCTGCGCCGCATCGTTCTGGCAGGTCGCAGGCTGGATGGACACGCCGATCGTCGTAGTGAACGCTACGGTCGAGCTCGTCCTGCGCGTGACGATCGGCCTGCTCTCGCTCGCGGTCTTCTCTATCCTGCTCTACTCGCTGGCGCGCAACGCGCTGCGGCTGCTCGGCGTAGCCGCACGCGGGCGCCTCCGGAATGCCTGCGCGATCGCGGTTGCAGATCCGGTACTGAACGCATACGTCTGCTTCCTGGCGATCATGCTCGCGCTGTACGTCGTAACGAACAACGCGTTCGGCGCGGAGGGGCGCCAACTCTATCCGTTCGTCTTTCCGGCTTTTCTCTGCTTCGTATGGTACGCGCCACGCGCGCTCGCCAAGCGCCATCAGCGCGCGAGCGCAGCGCTCGCAGTCGTTCTGACCTGCTATAGCCTTCTGGCCGCCGGCTACGCGCTCGAGGACGTCCTGCAGCGATACTACGCGCCGCAGACCGCGCGCTACACGGCGGCTTCGCCCGTGGGCGCACACATGTACGGGCAGAGTGCCGGCGTGCTCTGGCCGATCGTCAGCGCGGATTACCACGTCTCGAGCAGCCGCTTTGCGTACGCGTTCCCGATCGGTGCGCGTCTGCTTGCGGATGGATCGTCGGTACTGCCCGACGGCGAGGTGCCTTCGACGGTAGCGGTGATGCTCGACGGCGCGTCCCCGTTGCCGGTGCTTTCGGATCAGTTTCTCTATCCGGTCGCAGAGGCGGCGAACTCGCTCGCCGACGGCTACAGCGGCTTCTATGCATACATACTCACTGCGCGCTTGCGCGAGGGAGCGCACACCGTCGCCGCCTACGCGGCGCTTCCCGGTGCGGGCCGCTACGATGCCGTACCGCCGCTGCGTCTCTTCTTCCTTACCGAAGACGACGGGCGATTCTCGAACGGATTCGTGCGAGCACTTTCGCACGCGGCGGTCGTCCCGGGCAGCATTTTGCCTGCCGGCGCTTGCCGAAACGGCGCGGCGCTCGTGCGCGGAAGCATCTCGGGACCGCAAGCCGCGCGCGTTGCGGCGGTCTGGCTGCTCGCCGGCGACCGACCGTTTCCGGCTCGCTACGACGCGCTCACCGGCTCGTTCGTCGGCGCGGTGCCTCCACAGTTCTCACCGCAGACTCACAGCATCGTTGCCTACGCTATCCCCGCCGGCTCGCTGCGGTACCTCCGGATCGAAGGCGCGGCATCCCCCTCCGGAGTGCAGAGCGCGCCCCCCGAATGCGCCGACCCGCTGCGGCAACTGCAGGGACCCTAAAGCGTGGTATGATTGACGAAATGGAGGCACCATGCGACGCCCCGATTTTCTGACTGCCTTAGCGACGGCCGCGCTGGCCGGCATGTCGCCGGCCGCCGTGCGCGCCGCCGTTCCGAACGCGACCAAGCGCGTCCTGTGGCTGCGCCGTGAGGGCACGAGCGACGAGGTCGTCGCACCGTTCTGCGTGGACGGCCGCACGATATACGAGCCGGGCTATCGCATGATTTGCTGGCTCATGCGCGATCGCAACGTCGCGCTCCTCGCAAGGATACGTGCAGGTGGACATCGTCGAGATCGAGGCGCTATGGGAGGTCCAGCAGACGCTCTCGCTGCACGGCATCTCGCGCCCGCTCGTCGTCACGAGCGGCTACCGCTCGCCGCAGACGAACGCGGCAACCGAAGGCGCCGCCCGCAACAGCATGCATCTCTACGCCAAGGCTGCGGATTTCTACGTAGACGGCGTCTCCACGCGCGATCTCTTCGACGCCTGCTGGTCTCGCGCGGTCTCCGGCGGGATCGGTTACTACGACTCCCACGTGCACCTGGATTCCGGAACCCGCCGCTGGTGGGTCGGAGATATCGCGCTTCCCGAGCAGATCGCCGTTCGTTGACGCCTCGCGCTAAGGCGACGCGTCTCGCCGCTGCAGTTGCGGCGATGGCGCTCGCGTTCGGCTGCACGCATGCCGGAGAACGCCGTGCGAGCCGCTCGCAGCTCGTCTTCAGCGGTTTGGCGGGAGAACCGGACAGCCTCAATCCGGCGTTCTCGAACCTGACCGACGAGCTGAACTTCAGCCACCTGTACATGTCGTACCTCGTCGAGGACGATGCCCGCGGAAACCCCATCCCGGAGATAGCCGCCGCCGTTCCGAGCCTGGAGAACGGCGGTATCTCGCGCGACCAAAAGACGATCGTCTACCGCCTGCGCCCGAACGTGCGCTGGCAGGATGGCGCGCCGCTGACCGCGCGCGACGTCGTCTTTTCCTACAAGGCCATCGTCAATCCACGCAACAACGTGGCGACGCGCGCGGGATACGCCGAGGTCGCCGCGATCCGAGCGCAAGACGACCGCACCGTCGTCGTTCGCCTGCGCCATCCATTCTCGCCGTTCGTGCAGTACTTCTTCGGCCCGATGGGCGTGGGCGCGCTCATGCCCGAGCACCTGCTGCGCGGCGTGGCCGATCTCAACCATGCCGCATACAACCAGCTTCCCGTCGGTTCGGGACCGTACCGCGTCGTACGCTGGGAGCACGGCGACCGGATCGTGCTGGCAGCCAATTCGCTCTACTGGCGAGGGACGCCGCGGATCTCCGAACTCGTCTACCGGATCATCCCGGATCCGAACACGCGCTTGGAGCAGTTGAGCACCGGCGAAGCCGATGCGTATTTCGACGTGGATCCCCTGCTGCTGCCGCAAGCGCGCGCGATATCCGGCGCCCACATCGCGCTCACGCCGGTCAATGACATGCACGTCCTCCGGTTCAACGTGCGGGATCCGGCGCTCGCCGACGTACGAGTGCGCCGCGCGATCTCGATGGCAATCGACCGCCGCACGCTCATCGCCGCCGCGACCCACGGGAGCGGGTTGCTCGTCAACGCGGACCAGCCCGTAGGCGGCTGGGCCTACGATCCGCACGTCCCCGGCGAGCCGTACGATCCGGCCGCCGCGCGGCGCTTCCTCTCGCGGCGTTCGCTCTCGCTGACGCTGGCGATCTCGCCGTCGGTCGTCAACGGTTCTGCGCTCGTCGCCGCGATCGTACAAGAGAACCTGCGAGCGGCAGGCGTGCACGTGACGATCAAACAGTACCCGGGCGACATGATGTACGGGCCGGCAACCGGCGGCGGCGTTCTCGCCGGCGGCCGTTATCAGCTCGCCTACGATGCGTGGTGGGTGCTCGGCAGCGATCCGGACGACTCCTGGAACTTCGGCTGCGACCAAATCCCGCCGGCGGGGCTGAACTACTCGTTCTGGTGCGATGCAGCCGCCAACTCCGCCATGAATACGGCGCGCGCGACGGTGGACCGCTCGAAGCGCACGGCGCAGTACGCGATCGTGCAGCGCGCCGTCGCGCGCGAGCTGCCGGTCTTCGTGCTGTGGCAAGTGCGACTGCCCGACGCCTATCGGACGTACGTTCGCGGCATCGCCCCTCCGACCGGCGGCTCTACCTTCTGGAACGCGTGGAGCTGGCGGCTCCGCTAGGCTCTCACGAAGACCCCGCCTTTAACGACGCCACGAGGGTGGGCCGGCGCGGCGAGCGCTGACGTAAGAGCGGACCTGCGACCCGCGTAGCAATCCAGTAGCCTTCTTGAAGGATGCCCATGCGCCGGGCGAGCGATACGGCAGGCGCCTCGCGGCGCGCCATACGGCCGCGTTCGTCGAGCATTGGGGTTCGCGGCGACGGATAGTTGTATAGTATGGGGAGCCGCGAACTGTACTCCGCGAAGTCAACGAATGAAACGCTACAGCCTACCCGCTTCGCAATGGCCGCGATGGACTCTTCCGAGAACCACCACAAGTGGACCGGCGGTAGATCGGTGGTCCAGGGTGCAGCGGACCCGTAGAACGATCTGTTCGGAGTCGTCATTATAATCGATCCACCTGGTGCCAATAAGCGAAGCGCGTCCGCTATTAGCGCAACCGGATCTTCCAGGTGCTCGATAACCTCGACCATGACGATCGCATCGAACGTAGCGGTCGCAACCCTGGCAAACGATTCGGCCGACTCGGCATGGAAGAAATCTCCAAAAGCCGCCCGAGCTTTAGCCACCGCTTCCCGTGAGACATCGATCCCTACCGCATCGTAGCCGGCGCGCCGCAACGCATAAGTGAAGTAGCCCAGGCCCGATCCAATCTCCAGTACGCGCGACTGATCTCGGCTTGGGAGGGCACGGCGCACGCCCCAAAATGCATCTTGCCTGGAGGCGAGGTATTCCAGTGGTTCCCGAGCACGCTTTACGGCTCGTGCGAATTGGAAGTTACGATCGTAGCCAGGCGGCCCCCCTGGCACTGCGTAGATCGCATTGTAAACCTCGGGGAGAAGTGTCTTAGGATTTGCCACCATGGTCTTGCAGCCATCGCATCTAAAAATGGCATACGAGCCCGGCTCCTGATATGAAGGCACGACCGAGTCGCGGATTAGCTCGTCTCCGCAGATCTCACACGGCATGCTCACGCGGCACGATCCTCCGCGGTGCAGGCAAGGAAGCGTGCCACGATCGTCGGCCACGTGTACGACCGCTGAACGAGGTGAAATAGGGCTTCGCCCCTTCGCCTGGCCTCAGTAGGGTTGTCAATGGCAGCCTTCAGGGCGGTTGCAATTGCGGCAGGCTCACCGCGCGGGATGAGCCATCCGGTAACTCCGTCGTGGATTACGTCCGTGCTGCCGCCTCGTGCCGTCGAGATTACCGGTAACGCCGCCGCCCCCGCTTCCAATAGAATCGTCGGCAGACCCTCCGGCAGGTTTGATGGATTCACGAACACAGTCGCGCGGTCCAGCTCCGCCTCGACTTCCCCGGCGGAGAGGGCCCCGAGAAATACCAGGAACTTGGAACTTGCAGCCCACTCGCGCAGCCTGCCTTCTAGCGGCCCCGACCCAGCGACGCGCAGTTCGATATGCGCTCCTCTCTCCGCGAGCGACGCCACAGCTTCGACTAGCTCACAGATGCCTTTCTCCGGCAGTAGCCTCCCGCCGAAGAACACCGTCGACTTGCTTCCGCTCGCTAAGCGATGGGGCATTGTCCTCCGTGCTGCGACGCCGTTCGGTAAGACGATCGCGTCCCGAACGCCAAAGCGCGTCAGCCACTGCGCCGACGCTGATGATACAGCGAAAAACTGCGGCGAAAACAATCGAAGCCACGCGGTTACGAGATACTCGTATGCCATCGAGGCCTCGCGAAAGCCTCGCTTAGGGCGGAGCGGTCCTGCCCCATGGTCGAGGACAGCGATTCGCTTCCCTTGCGCGGCCGCGATGGTGGCGACCATCGGCGTCGTCAAAAAGAATCGGGTGTGCGCCATGATTAAGTCGCATTGGAGAAACTGCGCGACTTCGCGCGCCCCCGAGAGCGGGATTGGGAAACGGCTACCCTCGACCCGAACGTAGCGCGCGGGAATGCGCAATATGCGAACGCCTCCATCCTCGACATCAACCTGCGGAGAGTTGACCGCCCCCGTCGTAATGATATTCACGGAAAGACCCATAGCGGCGGCGGCCCTCCCGAAGCCCTGGGCGTACCGCTCCACGCCGCCTACGGCGGGTGGATAAAACGCGGTCACTATCGCAATCGACCGCTGGGACTGCGAACCGCCTAACATTTGTCTCCGCACTTCGGCCGGCCACGGTAAGCACCGCCCCCCACAACGCGCGCCACTGAGCCTACAGTCATTTCGACATTATAGCATCGCCTCTTCCCGGGGATGCTCCGGCAACCGCCGTCGGAGCGAGGCTCAGTACGCGGCTCCCTACTCGCCGATTGAACCGACCGCCGCGAGACAACGCGTTCTTCGTGAGACACGACCTTCTTGGGCTCGGCGGCTTCCATGAGAAAACGGCACGCGACGCCTGGCGGACTAACTGGCTGATTGGCGTACTTCCGCGCGACTCTGGAACGCTCTTCGAACCATAGCAACTATGACGTCTGCCGCTCTTTAACGGACGCTCGAAGATATTCCCGGCGGGCCCGCTGCGAGAGCAGCTCGCGCGTGGACTTTGCTCCAAACTGTACGTCGTAGAGCAGCGCGTTTAGGATGAGTTGGAAGCCCATCAGGAACGGCAGGACGCCAAGCATGACCGTTCCCGTCGTTCTTGCCGTTCCTGTGACGATGCTCTGCACCCACTCGAACCCGGCGAAGGCGGCGCCGAATCCCGACAGGGCGATGCCAACCAGAATGTACAGCGATCCGAGATTGATATCGAAAACGAAGTACTGCAACAGGAGCCGCCGAAGGGATAGCCATGCGAGCTTCGGCGGGAACGAGAAAAGCGTCCGCCAAATCGACAGGGAACTTGACTCGCCGGCGTAGATCGTCTCCATTTCCATTTCCGCGATGGACGCGTGCCTGAGTCCAAACTCGCACATCACGGATATTTCGAAGAAGTAGCAGTCGGCGAACCCTTGCCAGTTGACGGCGGGTAGGAGCCGGCCGTTAAACGCAAGATACCCGTTCGTTGGATCGAGGACGTTCCAGTAGCCCGAGGCAAACTTGGCGAAGAGCGACAGCACCGAGTTGCCGAACAGGCGAATCCCCGGCATTTTCGCCAAGACTCGCGAGTCGAAGAACCTGTTGCCCTTTACGTACGCTAGATTCGCGTCGTTCTCGAAGAGTTCGACGATGCTTGGTATGTAGCTCGGGTCCATCTGCCCGTCGGCGTCAAGCTTGACGATGACGTCGGCGCCGAGTTCCAGAGCCTTTTTCTATTCCAGTCTTCACCGCAGCACCGACGCCGCCATTGCGCTCGCGACCGAGCACGCAAACCGACGGATGGTTTCGTGAACGCCTGGCGGACGGATTCTCCCGACCCTTCGGGACAGGCGTCGTCCACGACGATGATCGAGTCGGCATAACGCAGCGCATTGCGAACTACGTCGCATACCGTCTCCCGAGCCCGGTATGCAGGGATCACGCAGCAGACGGTCACGCGCGCGACTCCACGAGGCGCGCGGCCGCCGGCGGCGCCACGGTCTTGCGCGCGAGCGAAAGGGCGCCGGCCGCAAATGCTATCAGGCCAGCCCACGTCGGCAGGCGCAGGAGCCACATGGCCGGACGGTTCGTTGAGTTGGCCAGAACGAAATCGCGCCAGCCCGCCTCGGCCAGGTTCGGATCTATCGGCGGGTGCGTTCGCACCGCGGCGATCGCGTGCTCCGCGCCCTCCGCAGAGAACCGGAAGAGCGCGGCGATGAGCGCGAACGATGCGAACGCCGCCAGCATGGCCGCCGTACGATCGCGCTTGTAGAGTTCGTACGTCAGGTACGCGACGGGAAAGAGCGGAGCGAGGAACATCGTTACCGAGGTTGCGAGCATCCAGGGGACGGCGAGCAGCACGAGCGCGCCGAAGAGCCACGCGCGCCGCCCGCCTTCGCGCACGAAGAGGAGCAGGGCGGCCGGTACTGCCGCCGCGATCTCGCCGGTATGCACGAAGGATCCGCCGAGCAGGGAGAACGCCGCTGCGACGAGCGGGGCGAGGGACGGATCGGCGTATCGCGCGGCCAGTCGCGCGCCCGCGACGACGCCGGCCGCGACCGCGATCGCGTACGAGATGCTGCCCAAAAGGACGGCCGAAGCGTCGGGGAGGCCCAGCGCCGCGGCAACCGTCGAGAGACTGTACTGATTGTCGCGCGAGACCTCCGAGAGCGCGTGCGCGGGCAAGACCGCCGTGACGTATGCGAGGCTCCGCGCGAATCCGCCGGCGGCAAGCGAAAGCCCGGCGAGCGCTGCGGCCGCAACCGCCAATCCCGCGCGCATTCTCGGATAGACGACGAAGAGTCCGATCGCAGCGGGAAGCGCTACCTGCGGTTCGATCGCGGCGATCGCCGTCGCGCAGGCCGCAAGAGCGAAGCGTCCGCGGCGTGCCAGCAAGACCGCGCACAGCAGGGCTCCCATCGCGAGCGGCATCGCGTTCCCGGCGGAGAATGAGGTGAGCCCGAGCGAGAGCGCCAGTGCCGCCCACGCGACCGTAATGCTGCTGCCGGCGATGCGCGCGAGCGCGTACGCGGCCGCGAACAGGCTTGCCGAGAGCATGAGCCACCACGAGAACGCCGCAGCGTCGAACGGCAGCAGCGTGATCGGCGCGAAGATGGCAAGCGCGTATGGCGGATACGGCGCCGGTACCGTGACGTTCGCCGGGGCCCGGTAGTACGCACCGGCAGGCGCGCTCTCGCAGGCGTGCAGGCTGCGCGCCGCGTACGGATCGAGACCTTCGCGCTGCGCGAGCGCGGCGCAGTAGTACGCTCGGAAATCCACGGCCAGCCAGCCCGAGGTGCGCTCTCCGTAGAACGCCCCCGCGAACGGCAAGATCGTGCAGAGCGCCGCGAGCGCAAGCGCGGGGGCGTCCTTCGGCCGCGGCACGCGCGCCTCTCCCGAAAGCAGTGCCAGCAGGAGCGCGAGCCCGAGCCAGGTCGGCAGACGCAGCATCCACGAGGCGAGCGCGCTCGACGAGCTCTTCGCGGTGAAGGCGCTCCACGACGCCTCGGCAAGACGCGGATCCATCGCGGGCGCCGCAGCGTGCGTCGCGGCAGCCGCATGCGGGGCGGCGGCCGCCAACTCCGACAAGCCGAACGTCAGCGCCGCCGCCGCGATTCCCGCAACTAGCGTCGCCGCCACGTTCTCGTTCGTGTAGCGCCAGGCCAGATACGCGACCGGCACGAGCGGTGCCACCACGAGGGCGGGCGAGACCGCCCAGACCCACGGCACCGCGAGCGCGAGCAGCGCGATGAGGCCGGCGTTCCGGTAGCGCGCGCCCGGCATCGAGGCGAGCAGAACGGCCGCGGGCACGGCCGCCGCGATCTGCGTGATGTGAATGAAGGCGCCGCCCAACACGGCGAACGCGGGCGGAACGCAGACGATATATGCATCGTTCCCCGCACGCTTGGCCAGACGGCCCGCCAGGTACGTCCCCGCGACGAGCATCACCGCGTACCAGAGCGTCCCGGCTTTCGCGGCACTCTGCGCGCTCGCCCCCAGCCCGCACAGAACCGCGGTCAGGCTAAACTGCGTGTCGCGCGTCGCCTCCGACAGGGCGTGCGCCGGGAGTACGGCGGTGAAGTATTCGAGATTCACGGCCGGCCCGAGAACCGCCAGCGAGAGCGCGCCGAGCGCGGCCGCGCTCAGCGCGAGCTGCAGACGCGTCGCGGGAATCCAGATCGCCAGGGCCACGCAGACCGGCAGGCCCAGATGCGGCTCGATCATCGCGCCCGCTGCAAAGAGTGCCGCCGCTATGGCTCGGCCCCTCCACGCCGCGTAGGCAGCCGCGCAGATGCAGGCTACGGCGACCGGCACGACCTCGCCGAGCGGCAGCGAGATGACGCCCAAGGCCAAGCCCAGCGCGGCCAGCGCGACCGGCCGGGGCACGGCCGCGAATCGTGAGAGCGTCGCAATGCAGGCGAACCACGCCGCCAGCAGCAGCGCGCACCAGCAAACGACGGCGGCCCCGTAGGGCAGTTTCGCCAACGGAACGAGCGCCGCGATCGCATAGCCCGGCAGCGGCGCGGGAATCGTTACGCCGGGATTGACCTGAAAAAAGCGGGTGCGGCCGAGCCCGACTTCGCAGCGTGCGCAGCGGCTCGGTTCGATACGGATCGCCCCCTTGCGATGCCGTCTGGGCCGCGCAGTAGAACGCGCGGAAATCTCCCATGAAGAACCCGGTGCGAGCGACGACGCCGGTCTGGAGCGCCAGGGCTGCCACGGTCGCGAGACCGACGCCCGCGCCGACCCAAACCGCTCGCACGGCCTTAGGACCCTGAGGCTAGCCGCAGATCCGGTATGGAGGCGGTTTCGTCGTCGAGGGCGGCGGCGATCTCGCCCACCCGTTCGAGCGCCATCGCGTGACGATTGCGCAGCATCGCCGCCGGCGCGGCCACCCACGGCTCGTTCACGTCGCCGATGAGCAGGTCGCCGCGGTAGATGCGTTCGGCGCGGCGGTAGTGCGAATAGGCCGCTCGCAGTTCGCCGCGCTCGAAGTTTTCATCGCCGTCGTCGCAATGTGCGACGAAGCGGTTCACGTCCACGATCACGTTCTCGAGGTTCACCGACAGTTCTTCGCCTGCGCGGAAGTACGAATCCACGCGATCGAAGCCGACGATGTGCGCGATCGCCTTACGAATATTCGAACAGGCCGTTCGCAGGCTCTGCGCGGCGAGGTGCTTCTCGGCGTCCGGCCAGAACAAATGGCCGATCTCGACGCGCGAGGCGCTGCCGTTCGGCTGCAGGGCGACGTACTTGAATATCTGCTTGTCGCGCCGGCGAATCCATTCGATCGGCCGGTGGTCGAGCTCGGCGTGAAACCATCCGAGCAGGCGCACTTGCAGCGGAAGCGACGGCTGTACGCGCCGCCCGTAGCGATCGTACAGGCGCGTGCGGGAGAGCGCCCGCAGCGGCCGGTACCCGTCGGGCGTGTGCACGACGAAGAGCCCCTGCTCTTCGAGCGACTGCAGCTGCTCGCGGTCGTCCAGGTGCGACCCGCTCATGAGTTTAAGGACGAGATCGGCCTGCGGCTCGGGAACGTGGGCGAGCGTGGCGGCGATGAACTCGTTGAAGAGATGCCCGCGCCGCGTGCGCCAGTTCTCGAACGCTTCGGAGACGCTTCGGCTGTCTTCGGCGGCCATCCGCAGCGCGCCGCTGACGACCTGCGGCCAGCCGTCGGTGACCTCGAGCATGCGCAAGACGTCGGCATGGGTGAACGGTACGCCGCACGTTTCCGCGAGGTGCCGGATCTCGTCGGCCGTGAAGGCGAGGCGTTCGGCGTCGCAGAGCGAGCCGGTGCCGGAAGCGACGAAGCGCCGCACTTCGAACGCGGCGCGCGAACGGCTCGCGACCAGGAGCGAAACGTCGTCCGCGACGTCGTCTATGAGGCTGAGGATCTCGGCGACGCCGCTTGTGTCGGGCACGTCTTCGCAGTCCACGCCGAGTTCGAGAGGGGCCTTCTCCGCGAGTGCGCGCACGAGTTCTTCGTGCGACCGCAGATCGGTCGCGCCGATCGCTTCGCCGATCGCGCCGATGACGTCGCGCGAGGTGGCGCCCGGGAGTAACGGACAGTACACGCCGTTCGTCGAGGTATTGCGCAGATAGCCCAGCACGGCCATCGTCTTCCCGAACCCGGGAGGAGCGATCAAAAACCGAACTGGAACGCTCTTAAAGCGCCCTAACCATTCTTCGAGTCGCGGCCGCCGTACGATCCACGGGCCCAGCCGAGGCATCCCAGAAATAGCAGTAACTCCCTAGGGGTGCACTTACTTGCCTACCCCCTGTGGATAAGTATAGCCTTTTGGGAGAAATTGCGCAACAAAGTGGGGCTCAGGGCCCATCAGGGCCCGGCCCGACGGGCCAATCGTTCGAGAACTCTGCCCCGCCAGCGCAGCTCGTAGTTGGCTTTACGCAGCAAATTGCGTAGTTTGACGCCCGGCTTCTGGGAGCGCGCGACCCGCTCGGTGAGCGCATGGTGGGCCGCCAGACGAGGGCGCAGCGCCTCCAGCACGGCGGCCGCTGCGGGCGGGTGAGCCCCGGCGAACCGCAGCAGGCGCGGGTAGACCGGCGCGTAGTAGCGCTCGACGTCGAAACCCTCCAGTTCCTCCTCCGCGAGGACCCCGCCGGGCGCCCCGAGCGAGGAGTACTGCCGCCCCTTCTCGGCGTGACGCCGGGGCTCGAGCGTGTGTCCGTAGTGAGCGTAGACGTAGGGCAACGCGATGCGTTTGCCGTCTAAACCCGCCAAACGCTCGTGGACCGCCCCTTCCCAGCGCAGGTCGGATCGAAAGCGGAAGAACATCATTCGCCGCTCGATGGACGTGTAGTAGTCGAACGAGGCGAAGAAATGCCACGTGTAGCCGTCCACGGCATCGCATTCCGCCGGCACGCGGTCGAGGGCGCGCGCGATCGCGCCGATGCCGGGAGCGTGTACCTCGTCGGCATCCACGAACGCGACCCAAGGGCCCGCCTCGCGCTCGGCATGAATGCGCAGGCAGACGTTGCGCGCTGCCGCAAAGCCCGCAAAGGGCGTGCGGTCGACGACGATGCGCCCCTCGCGCCCAAGCCGGCTGGCCGCCAGTTCCGCCGCGTGCGGCGAGGGATCGGGTGCGTTGTCATTGACGATGAGGAGCGCCGCGGCGTCCTCGATAGAGGCGAGCATGGCGCCCAGAAACGGCTCGGTTCGCGGTCCGAGTATCAGGTGCGCGGCGATGCCGCGCGGAGCGCTCATCCTATCGCGCTTCGTTCGATGCGGCGGAGTTTCCGCCAGCCGCGCGAAGTCCGCGCGATGCCGCCTCTGCGCCTCGCGGTGGACGCCCGCGTCGTCGCCGACGATACGCGCGGGATCGGCCGGTACGCCCGCGCCGTGCTTCGCCGCCTGGCGGTTCGCGAGGACGTCGCGCTCACGCTGCTCGTTCCGGGCCTCTGGCCGGAACGCCGGCGCGCAGCGTATGCGCGCGCGCTCGCCGGCGGCGCGTTCGCGATGCGCGCTCGCCCCGGCCCCGGCCTCGATCTTATCTGGCATCCCGCCAACGGCACGTTTGTCGAATCGAGTCTGCCGAGCGTGGCGACGATCCACGATGCCGTGCCGTTTCGCTATCCCGATCCCGACCGCAAGCGCCGCGAGCACGCGCAAGCGCCGTTCTTGCGATCGGCGCGCAGCGCGCTGCGCGTCGTCGCCGTCTCTCACTACGGGCGAAGCGAACTCGAACGCTATCTGAACGTCGCGCCCGAACGTATCGCCGTCATCCCGCACGGCGTGGATCCGTCGTTCTCGCCGGGCCCCGCGCCGCCGCTGCCTCTGGCGCCGCCGCAAGCCGGCTACTTCCTCTTCGTCGGCGATCCCATCGCCGAGCCGAGAAAGAACTTCCGAATGCTGTACGAAGCCTATCGCCGCGCGTGGCCCGACGGATCCGGGCCGGCGCTGGCGATTGCCGGCGCACGCGCGCCGGATCTTCCGGGCGTCGTCTTTGCCGGCGACCTCGGCGACGATCTCGCCGGTGCCGCAAACGAGCGGCTCCGCGCCTGCTACCGGGGCGCGATCGCGCTCGCGCTGCCCTCGTATCACGAAACCTTCGGCATGCCGATGCTCGAGGCGATGGCCTGCGGTACGCCGGTGATCGCCTCCGCGGCGAGCTGCCTGCCCGAAGTGGGCGGCGACGCGGCCCTCTTTCTGCCGCCCGCCGATCCCGACGCCTGGGCCGCCGCGCTGCGCCGCATCGCCGGCGAGCCGCCGCTGCGAGAGCAACTGCGCGCGGCGGGAATCCAGCGCGCCGCAGGCTTTGACTGGGAGCGAAGCGCGCGAGAGCACCTCGCGCTCTTCGAATCCGTGGCGCGATGATGCGACTGGGGGTAGATGCCTGGAATCTGCCCGGCGACCACCGCGGCATCGGCCGCTACCTGCGCAAGATCCTGCAATGCTGGTGGGAGCGCGAGCGCGAGCGCGTCGAGGTGACGCTCGTCGTTCCCGAATGGCACTCCTGGACGGTGCGGCGGCGCTATCGCGCGCAGGCGGGCGAGCGTCCGTACCGCGTGGTCTCGCGCCGCGGGCACCGCCGGGCGGGACTGGACGCGCTCTGGTTTCCCTTTAACGGCTGCAGTTGGACGAACTTCTCGCTCCCCGCGACGGCGACGCTGCACGATGCGTCGAACTTCGTGGTACCGGATTATGCGCCGCAGACGCAGGCGATCTTCCGCGCCGCCGCAGCACGCTGCCGCGCGCTCGTCACCGACTCGCAGTTCGCTCGCGCCGAACTTGCGCGCGAGCTGGAGATTCCGCTCGAACGGATCGTGCCGATTCTGCTGGGCACCGATCCGCCGCGGCCGCCGCGGCCGGTATCGCTCGACGTCGCCGCGCTGGGGCGCTTCGTGCTGTACGTCGGCGCCGCCGAACGGCGCAAGGGCTTCGATACGCTGCTGGGCGCGATGGCTCGCCTCGCGGGTGCCGGGAGCGATCTCTCGCTCGTCGCCACGACGCGTCTGGAGGGTGCGTTCGAAGCGCCCCCCGGCGTGCGTCTCGTCGAGCTCGGATACGTTGACGACGACACGCTCGCCGCGCTCTACCGTGCGTGCGCGCTGCTCGCCTTCCCCTCGCGCTACGAAGGTTTCGGCCTTCCCGTCGTCGAGGCCATGAGTTACGGGGCGCCGGTGGTCGCATCCAACGCGTCGGCGATTCCCGAAGCGGGCGGCGATGCCGCCTGTTACGTGCCGGCCGGCGATGAAACGGCACTTGCCGGCGCGATCGCGCACGTCGCCGGCGACGCATCGTATGCCGCCGAGCTCGCGAGCCGCGGCCGCGCACGCGCCGCGACGCTCACGTGGGAGCGCACCGCCTCGCAAACGCTGGACGTCATCGAGAGAACGCTGCGATGATCGCGCTGGCGACCGGCTTGGCGGTGCGCGAGGGGCGCGTCCTGCTGGTCGCCTCGCGCTACGCCAACCAGCCGCAGCCGCTTTGGAATCTTCCGGGCGGGCGACGGCTGCCCGGAGAGCTGCTCGCCGAAACCGTCGAGCGCGAAGTCTTCGAAGAGACCGGCCTGCGAGCGCGCGTCGGGAAACTCGCCTATCTGAGCGAAAGCTTCGACGGCGATCGCTGCTTCGTCAACGCGACCTTCCTCATCGTCGTGCATGGCGACGAAGATCCCGCACCGCGCGGCGACGATCACGCGATAGCGGCGGCATGGGTGCAGCTCGAAGAGATCGCCGAGTACGTGCGCGTAAAAGTAGTGCGCGAGCCGCTGCTGGCGCATCTGCGCGGAGAACTATCGCGCCGGTACGCCGGCTATCACGAGGCGGGGATTACGATCGAGTGGCCGGAGGACTCGGCCTGAGCGCGGCCCAGCGCTCGCGTTCGAGCGCATGGGCGATCACGTCTACCGGACGCCCTTGGACGGTCGCGCCGCGCGCGAACGTGCCCTCGTCTCGAAATCCGTTGTGCAGCAGGACGGCGCGCGACGAGCGGTTCTCCGGCAGCGTGTACGCCCGGACGCGCTGCAGAGCGGCGCGCAGGAACGCCTCGCCCAGCAGCGCCCCGACGGCTTCGGTCGCAAGCCCGCAGCCGCGGTGCTCCCGCACGATGCTATAGCCGATCTCGCCGGTCGAGCGGTTCGACTCGGAGACGCGCAGCGAGACCCAGCCGACCGGGACGTCGCCCTCGCCGAGGTAGAGCAGCCACTCGAACCGTCCGGCGGCCCCCCGGACGAGTCGTTGCGGACGCGCGCCGACGACGCGGAGAAACTCCGCGCGATCTATCTCCGGAAGGTCCTGATAGTCCCGCAGGTCCGGCTCCTGCAGCACCTCCCACAGCACGCCGGCATTGAGCGCCGTTACCGGAACGAGCCGCAGCCGCGTGGTGCGAACGAATCTCATCGCGCAGCCGCCTCTTGACGAAGGCTCGCCGGTGCGTGATGCGCCGTGCGATGGATCTCGCTTCCGCGTACGCCGGCCGCGCCCCGGCCTGGGTTGACTTCTCCGGTACGGTCGCCTCCGCGCCGCGCTTCTTCTACGGCTCCCGCACGCACTGCGAGCACGAAGCGTTCGACGTCCGCACCGCGGCCGGACCGGTCGAGGTCGTGGACAACGTGAGCATCGCGCCCCGCTGCCCCGTCCGTCCCGGCGACCGGGTCGAGATCTGCGGCGAACTCGTGCACGATCCCGGACGGATGCCGGTCGTGCACTGGACGCACCGCGACCCGGCGCAGCGGCACCGCAGCGGATTCATCCGCCTGAACGGAGCGCTTTACGCGTAGGCCGTTGTCGCGCTCGGCAGAGAGCCGCAGCAGTTCGGGAATCGTCACGAACCGGTAGCCGGCATGCTTGAGCGCCTCGACGATCAGCCGCGTCGCGCCGACGTCGGCGCTGCGATCGCATAGGCGCGGCGGCGCGGCGTGCATGTGCGCGCAGACGATGCCGCGGTTGCCGTCGTGCAAATCGATGATCGAACCGTCGCCGACGTAGCGCAGGACGCGGGCCGCAATCACGCGCGCCGGCGGATACTCCCAGTCGTTGGCCAGCGGCACCGACCACATAACCGGCGTATACCCAAGCTTGCGGACCTCGTCGAGCACGAGCCAGTCGCGCGAGCCGAACGGCGGCCGCATGATGCGCGTGTGCACGCCCGCGGCGGCGTAGATCGCCTGATCCGTGCGCTCGAGCGTCCGGCGCAGGCCGTCCTCCTCGTACAGCACGAGATGCCCGTGGCTCCACGTATGGTTGCCGACTGCGTTGCCGTCGCGCACCTCCGCGCGCACCACGCTCGGGTACGCTGCGACCGCGCGTCCAACGAGAAAGAACGTGGCGCGCACGTGCTCCGAACGCAGCACCGCCAGAATCTGATTCGTGTACGGCGGGTTCGGCCCGTCGTCGTACGTGAGGGCGACGACCCGCTCGTCGCGCGGGCCGCTTACGAGCGTCTTACCGAACATCTGGCTGCTCGGGTTCTCCGCGACCCGATAGGCCTCGTAGGAACCCGCCGCCAGGAGCGCTAGCACGACCGCCGCGCCCACGGCCACGCGCTTCATTGCGCGATCAACCGTGCGCGGAACGCACGCGCGCTTGGGCCGTGGCGATGTTCCGGCGGAACTCGTCGGGGCCGAACGCGAGGAAGTCCTTGACGATCTGCTCGTAGCGCGCGTCGCCGGCGCGCGAACCCGCGATGAATACGAGATCCTTCGGAACGCCTTTCGAGAGATCTATCTCGTACTGGTGCCCGGCTTTGGAAGCCCAATACGCCGGGCTGGTGAAGGTGACCGTCCGCTCGCCCGTTTTGTAGTCCGCGAGCTGCTTCACGTAGACGGTATACGTGGGATCGGCGCCGGGCAGCGGCGGCTTGTCGGTGAGCTGCCAGATGCCGTCTTGGTCCAACCTGCCGAAGAAGAAACTCACGTCGTAGACGCGCGCCGCAGGCGCGCTCACCGTGATCTGCCGCCCCGAGTAGCCGCGTATGCGGTACGAGAACTTCGAGACGCCCTCGACGTCGGACATGTCGTAGTGCTCCTCGAAAATCGGACCCTTCGAGTAACGCACCGTCAGCCGAGCGTAGAGCTCGCTGGGCGCCTTCTGCGCGTGAACGGCGGGGCCGAAGCGGCCCATCTCGCCGGCGCCGTAGATCCGCCAACCCAGCACGAGCATGATGACTGCCAGGACGACGATGAAGAGTTCGATCGGAAACCGGCGCATCCGGCCGCCCTACTTTGCCGACTCCGCTGCTTCCTGGTCGAGCACGCGGTTGACGAGACTATCGGCCAGGGTGTTCTGTTTGCGCGGCACGTGGCGAACGTCCACCGATTCGAAGGCGGCGAGCATGCCGCTGGCCCGCCGGTGCAGCGGCTGCAGACCCGCGTTTTTGACGCGATACTCGCCGCGCAGCTGCTTGACCACGAGCTCGGAATCCATCCGCACCGCCAAGCGGCGAACGCCGCGGCGAGCGGCGGCCTCGAGCCCGAGCACCAGCGCCGTCCACTCGGCGACGTTGTTGGTGGCGACCCCTAAGTACGAGCCGACCTCCTCGATCAGCTCGCCCCGCGCGTCGAGCAGGACGGCCGCGCTGGCCGCGGGGCCCGGATTGCCGCGAGAGCCCCCGTCGGCGAATAGCGTCGCTTCCATCTGCGCCGGGCTTCGGCGCCGCGCAGGAATAGACCGCCCGCCGATGGGTACAAGAACGGCATGACGCACTTACTATTCCGCCGCGGCGCCGCGTTCGCGCTCGCCTCCGGCCTGTTACTCGCCTTCCCGCAGGCGGCGCTGGCCGCATCCACGTTCTACGGCATAACCGTGCACGTCTCTTCGAACAACATCAAGGTCCAGGACCCGAAGACGAAACAGACGCTGAGTTTCGAGATCGTCCCGAAGTTCGACCAAGTCTTCTCGGCCAACGGCAAGACGACGTACCAGATGAGCGCGATCAAGGCCGGCCAGTACGTCGGCATCATCTACGATCAGAAAGCGCTGGGCATGCGCCACGCCGATAAGATCTATCTGCTCGATAACGCCAACGAGAAGATCGGGACGCAGTAGATCGCCGGCTTGCAAAACCGCGTCACGCCGTTCGGCGAGGTCGTGGCGCTGCCGGGGCGCGGCACGTACATGGGCAACCGCGGCGTGCTGCACGACCAAGCACGGCGGATCGTACGGGCATGGCAGGTGCGCCGCTGGATCACCTGCCTGCTCGAGTTCCGCGGGCGGCGCCGCATCGTGATGCAGCCTAATCGCTATACGGAACTCTTCTTCCTCGACGAAGCCGCCTCGATGAGCGCCGGCCACCGCCCCTGCGCCGAGTGCCGCAACGCCGACTACAAGCGGTTCCTGGCGTTGTGGCAAGGGATCTACGGCGCCGCGAACGCCGACTCGATGGATGCAACCCTGCACGCGCAGCGCCTGGCCGGCAGCGCGAAGCGTACCTACCGCGCGCCGTTCGCCTCGCTCCCCGACGGGACGTACGTGCTCTTCGACGGCGCGCCGCGGCTGCTCTGGGAAGGAGCGCTGCTGGAGTGGACGGACGGCGGATACGCCGGCCGGCGTTCGCGTCCCGCGCGCGCAGACGCAGAGGTGCTCACGCCGGAGGCGACGGTTGCCGTCTTAGCAGCCGGCTACCGTCCGGCGATCCATCCGACGGCTCATTCGTAGTCCGGAGCTCGATAGTCGGTTTTCTGATGAAGGAAGAACTGCTTTCCTAACGGCGCCTTGATCTTCACGAACTTGCGCGGCTTCTGCGTGAAGTCGAAGCAGTCGCCCGCCGGCGAGGTCGCGCGCTTGTCGGCAGCGGCGAGTTGACTCAAGCCCCAGAGATCTTCGGCGAAGCGCAGAACGCTGGCGGTCTCGTAGGGGACGTGCGAAACGTAATCTCGCTTCGCATATGGCGATATCACCAGGAGCGGAACCCGGAAGCCGGTGCTGTCGTATCCGAGGTACTTCGGCGGGACGTGGTCGTACAGCCCGCCCCAGTCGTCCCACTGCACGAAGATCGCGGTCGAATCCCAGAACTTGCTCTCGCCGACCGCATTGACCAGCGCGGTCACCCACGACGGCCCGTCGCCGCCGCCGCAGTTCACGTGATCGGAGTCGTCGCACACCGGCGTGATCCAGGTAAAGTTCGCGAGTTTTCCGGCGGCGACGTCGGTGATGAAGTTCTTTTGGGGCGTGATGACGTCTTTCGCCCAATCCGGCCCGTCGTAGATATGCTTCACGGCCTGGTAGCTCGACCAGTAGCTGCCGTCGCCGCTCGACGGACTGCCGTACTGGCTCGTGTAGAAGCGCCAGCTCAGTCCGGCGTTGTCCAGCAGATCGCCGAGCGTTTGATAATCGAAGCACGCTTGTTCGTACCCGCCGTACGTGCGCTGCTTGGTAATCGTCGAGACCTCGTCGCTGGGTCCGCCGCCGCAGCCCCACAATCCGAAAGGAAGGTCCACCGCCGACGCGGCCTGTGCGGCGATGACGTACTGGTGGCCGACGAAGCTCTCGTCAAGCTGCGACTGGAACATCCTGTCGGCCAAGACCCACTCGTGCGCCATGTCGAAGTACGGCTTGGACTCGTTGTGCGGCACGTACACGTACTCCGGATACTTCACGCTCGGCGGGCCGCCGTACTCGCTCTCTTTATCGAAGCCGTCCATGCGGCAATCCGTCCCCGGAAGTTTACCCTTGCCGTCGCATGCCGCGAACATCGCCGCGGCCGAGTGGTCGATCACGTACTGATACGCCAAACTGACCGGAGAGAGGGTCACGGTTTCGCCTTTGGAGTTCTTGCCGCTAGGAACGGTGTCCGCGTGCGGATATCCTTGAAAGAGATTATCGAAGCTGCGGTTCTCCTGCACGATGTACACGATGTGCGTGATCTTGCCCGCGCCCGTACCCGAAAGCCGCGCCAGCGCCGAGGCGCTGCGCATGTTCGGCAGCGCATTCTGCGACGTGAACGAGCAGCCGCCCAGGCCAAAAGCGACCAAGAGTGCGGCGGCGCGGCGTGCGAATAGCTTCATCTAACTTCTCTCCCTTACTCGTAGTCGGGTGCGCGGTAGTCGGCGGGTTGACTCAAAAAGAATGCGGGGCCCTTTGGCGCCTTGATCGGAACGAACTTGCGCGGCTTCTGCGAAAAGTCGAAGCAGTCTCCGGCCGGCGAGGTCGCGCGCTTGTCGGCGGCGGCGAGCTGCCCGAGCCCGAAGAGATCCTCGGCAAAGCGCAGGACGCTCGCCGTTTCGTACTGGACGTGCGATACGTAGTCGCGCTTGGCGTACGGCGAAATGACGAGCAGCGGAACGCGGAAGCCGAGACTGTCGTAATCCTCGAACGGCGGCGGGACGTGGTCGTAGAGGCCGCCCCAGTCGTCCCACTGCACGAAGATCGCCGTCGTATCCCAGAACTTGCTCTCGCCCACCGCATTGACGAGCGAGGTCACCCACGAGGGGCCCATGCCTCCCCCGCAGTTGACGTGGTCGGAGGTGTAGCAAACCGGCGTGATCCACGTAAACGCCGCGAGCTTCCCGGCAGCGACGTCGGTCAAGAACCGATCCTGCGGCGTGACGATGTCCTTCTTCCAGTCGGGACCGTCGCGGATGTGCTTGACCGCTTGGTAACCGGACCAGTACGCTCCGAAGCCGCTCGACTTCGTGCCGTACTTGCTCGTATAGAACTTCCAAGGGAGTCCGGCTGCGTCGAGTTCGTCGCCGAGCGTCTGGTAGTCGAAGCAGGCGCGCTGCGTCGGGCCGATCGCGCGTCGATTCGTAAGCGTGTCCACGACGTCGAACTTGCCGCCGGAACACCCCCAGAGGCCATCGGGCAGGTCCACGCTCGAGGCCGCCTGCGCCGCAATGACGTACTGATGCGCCACGAAGCTTTCGTCGAGCTGCGATTGGAACATCTTGTCGGCCAATACCCACTCGTGCGCCATATCGAAGTAGGGCTTGGACTCGCTGTGCGGCACGTACACGTACTCCGGATTGAGCGGGCCGCCGAAGGAGGTCTCCTTATCGAATGCATCCATCCGGCAGTGCGTGCCGGGGAGTTTGCCGACGCCGTCGCAAGCCGCGAACATCGCTTGCGCCGAGTGGTCTATGACGTACTGATCCGCCAGACTTACCGGCTGGAGTTTGATCGTCCGGCCGGACGATTCTTTCCCTTCCGAGGCGGTGTCCGCGTGCGGATATCCCTGGAAGAGATTGTCGAAACTGCGATTTTCCTGGACGATGTAGACGATGTGCGTGATCTTTCCGGCGCCGGTCGCGGCGACGTACTGCAGCGGGCCGTGCGAGGGCGCATACGGCATCGTCTGCGCGACGGGAGAACACGAGGCCAGTCCACACGCCGCTGCAAGAGCGGCCGCGCGCGAAACGAGCGGCTTCTTCATCGCTTGCGTTCTTCTGTCGCACGTCCGCGCCCTTCCTTTCCAGCGACGAGCCGGTTGCTTCTCTTGGAAGAGGGCGCCGCGCGGGCTCATTCCGTGTCTGGCGCCTGCCCGGACGGCCGCTGCCGCAGGAAGTACTTCAACGAATACTTTGACGGGATGCTCTGGAACGAGCGAGGCGGCATGTTGAAGTCGAACGCATTCCCAATGCTCGTCGAGCGCGCGTCGCTCGTGCCGAGCGAGCCCAGCCCCCAGGTATCCTCGATGAAGCGCAGGATGCTGCCGAACTGATAGACCGTGTGCTCGACGTGCGGCTTGACGTACGCCGAGACGACGAGCATCGGGATCCGGAAGCCCGGACCTCCCTGCCACGTCCGCGGGTGCGGCGGCACGACGTGATCGTAGAAGCCGCCCCAGTCATCCCAAACGATGATGACCGCAGTCGATTTCCAGTACGCGCTCTTGCCGACGGCGTTGACGATCGACGCGACCCACGACGGCCCGGTGTCGCCAAGTTTGTGTCCCGGCTGGCAAGGCTTGTGGTAGACCTCATCGGGATGATCGGAGTTCAAGCCGTCGGGCGTAATCCACGAGACGGCGGGAAGCGTCCCCTTAGCGACGTCCTTGAAAAAGACCAGATTGCTTTGCGTGACGTTCTTGCGCCATTCCGGGCTGTAGCGCACGGCATGGATGGCGTCGAACGCGCTCCAGATGCCCGCCGTGTCGCCGTGTTAGCAGCCGCTCTCCTTTTGCACCGGCATCGCGTAGTACTTCCACGAGACGCCTTGGGCATCGAGCAGGTCGCGCATCGTCGCGTAGCCCAGGCACGGAAACGGCCCCCCGTACGGATAGACCTTCTGGCTGCCCTTCTTGATGATCGCCGTGACGACGCTCTTGTTCGCATCGCAGCCCCATGGAAAAAATGACGGATTATCTATCAACGCTTCCGTTGACGATATGTCGGTGCCCCCGGCGATGAGATCCTGATGGGCCGTGAAGCTCCCGCTGCCCTGCGTTTGAAACGTATGGTCGGCGAGCACGTACTGCTTGGCGATGTCCCAGTACGGCTGGATCTGGCTCGGATTGACGTACTGGTACGCGTACGTGCAGACGGGCACTCCGCTCCCATCGGCGCCATTAGCCAAGCAGATCGAAGCCGTCCATCTTGCCGTGATCGAGATCGGTCAGATACCCGGTATGGATGTGATCCAGATCCGAACCGTTCCCGACAAGCGAGACTTCCTGCAGCGGAATGCTCGTCGCCTTCGTTATCGGATGTTTGCACCCGCTGACGATCGAGGGCGGCATGGCGGCCGCCTTCCCTACGCGCGTGCCGTCTGCGCCCGGGAACGTCGCGAAAAAGTTATCGAAACTCCGGTTCTCCTGAATGACGATGACGACGTGCGCGATCTTGCTCTTCGCCGCATCGGGGCGCTGCGCATACGGCAGCGCCGGCGGCAGGCCGGCGGACTGACGGGAGCCGCATGCGGCAACGCCCGCCAAGGCGGCGACGGCTAAGAACGCGAGCGCGGCGGCTCCGGGGCGCATCGCGCGCCTACTGCGTGTCTACGGGCAGATTGGACGGCGGCTCGTGCAGGAAGTACGCCTGCGGATACTTCGTCTTGACCATCTTGTACTTGCGCGGGTGCTGTCCGTAGTTAAACATGTCCGCGATGCTCGTCGCGCCGCAGTCGGTGGTTCCCAGGCATCCCAGGCCCCAGTTGTTTTCGATGTACGAAAGGATGCCGCCGAACTCGTACGTCGTGTTCGAAATCTCGCCGGCCGGTACGTACGGGGAGATGACGATCATCGGAACGCGGAAGCCCGGGCCGCCTTGATGGTCGAGCGGCGCCGGCGCGACCGGATCGTAGAAGCCGCCCCAATCGTCCCAAAGCACGATCACGGCGGTCGAGTTCCAGGCCGAGCTCTTGCCGATCGCGTTCACGACGCTGGCCACCCACGAGGGGCCGGTGTCCTTCGCGTAGCCCGGGATGGTCCGAGTCGGTGGCACTGGGGATCACCCACGAAACGGCAGGCAGCTGGTTCGCCGAGATGTCCTTGAGGATGTTCGTCTGCGGGAAGCTGACGTTCGTCCCCCATTCCGATCCGTTGCGAACGTGCGCGATCACGTCGAAGGCGTTCCAGAGCGCACTGCTCGTCTTCTTGACGAACTTCGGCGCGTAGTACTTCCAGGAGATCGAGTTGGCGTCGAGCAGATCGGCGAGCGTTTGATACGAGGAGCCCGAGCCCGGGAAATCGCTGGTGCAGGGAAGCGGTCCCTTCCCGCGTTCGTACTGACCGTTGGTCGTGATGAGCGAGGTGACCGTGCCCGGCGGAGAATCGCAGCCCCAGGCAGCCGCCGAGGTCGGATCGTCTATCAGGCTGTCGGTTGCGTCAATCTCGGTTCCGCCCCGGATGAGGTCCTGATGGGCGGTAAAACTTCCGCTGCCCTGCGTTTGGAACATCTCGTCGGCCAAGCCGTAGCTCTGGGCGAGCGTCCAATATTCCTGGATCTGCGACGGATTCACGTACTGGTAGGGCAGCTTGCCTTCGGGCTTGTTGTTCGTCTGGAACCTGATGAGGTTGAACGCGTCCATGTTGCCCTGGCGGTACGCGGTGATGTACCCACCGTACATGTGGTTGAGGTCTTTCTTATCGTCGAGGTTGACCTCGGCCAGCGTGATCGGCACCGTCTTGGCCTTCTTCCCGCTTCCTACGCGCTCGTAACCGGTAGTCGTGCCGACGGCCCCCGGGAAGGTCGCGAAGAGATTGTTGAACGTGCGATTCTCCTGAATCAGAATCACGACGTGTTGAATCGGGCTCGAGCCGCTAGTCTTGTGCGCGTACGGGACCAGCGGGCTGACCTTGCCCAGCGATGGAGCCCCTCCCGAGCACGCGCTCAGAACGATGCCGGCGGCAGACCGCCGGCAGCCAAGGTGAAAACGCTCTACTCTTCATTGTGACTCCGTTGCAGGGCGATTGGCTATTGCGTGTCGGCCGGAATTCCCGAGGGCTTCTGATGGATGAAGAACGATTGGGAAAAGGATGCGGAGATCGTCTGGAACGGACGCGGCGTCTGATTGAAGTTGAAAGCGTTCGTTATGGCGGTGGCGCGCGCGTCGGTGGTTCCCAGGGAACCCAGGTTCCAGTTGTCTTCGATGAATCGCAAGATGCTCGCGTCTTCGTACTGCGTGTGCTCGACGTGCGGCTGAACGTACGGCGAGACGATCAGCATCGGGATGCGGAAGCCCAGGCCTCCCTGGTTATCCTGGAACGGCGGCGGCACGTGGTCGTAGAAGCCGCCCCAGTCGTCCCATAGGACCACGATGGCGGTGCTCTTCCAGTACTTGCTCTGCCCGACCGCATTGACGATCTGGGCGACCCAGGACGGCCCGTAGTCCAAGTCGGGGCCGCCGCCGCCGCCGCACGGCGACTTCTTCTGTTCCTGCGGGTGGTCGGAGTTAAGCGCGTCGGGGGTGATCCACGCAACGGCGGGAAGCGTCCCGGCCTTGATGTCGCTAAAGAACTTCGTGTTGCTGCCGGGAACCTTCGTGCCCCACTCTTTACCGTACCGAACGGCCGAGATCGCATCGAAGGCGCTCCAAATGCCGGCCGTGTCGCCGCCCTTGCCGCCGCAATGCGACCACTTTTGGATCGGGGGAGCGTAGAACTTCCACGTAACCTTCCTCGCGTCGAGGAGATCGCGCATCGTCTTATACGTAAGGCACGGATACGGGCCCTTATCGAGCAGGTACTGCAGCTGCGTGGTGAGCAGGTCGGTCACGGCGCCGTTGACCGGCGGGCTCGAGTACGGATCTGGGGTCCGCGCGTCGCAGCCCCACGGAAATCCGGTCGGGTCGTCTACGATGCTGTTCTGACAACTGCCCGAGCAGCTTCCGGTGTTGTAGTTGACGACCGTGCCGCCGGCGATCAGATCTTGATGTGCGGTGAAGCTGCCGCTCCCTTGCGTCTGGAACGTGTTGTCGGCCAACACGTACTGCTGGGCCAACGTCCAATAGGGCTTGATTTGCGAAGGATCGACGTACGCATAGTTATAGAGACACGACGGTTTGTAGCCGCCGCCCGGGCTGCGACTCTCCAAATCGAAGCCGTCCATGTTCCCATTGTCAAGGGCAGTCAAGTACGCCGCCCGGCTGTGTTGGAAATCGTCGCCAAAGGCTAGGTTGTGCACCGAGAGCGGAACGGTCGTCGCCTGCGTGATCGGCGAAGGGCAGGCCGTCGCAAGGGACGGCGGCATCGCTTCGACCTTGCCGGTCGTGGTGCCGTTTGCGTTCGGGAAGGTTGCGAACAGATTATCGAAGCTGCGGTTTTCCTGTATCACCACGATGACGTGCTGAATCGGCGTGCTTCCCTTAATCGCCGGACGAAGCGAGGTCGGCCCGGCCGGGCTGAGATTGCTGCCGCCGCCGCAGGCTACGATGCCCGCGACGCTCAGAAGCAACAAAAACCAAAGCCGGTATGCACGAGGGCGCACGGTCAAAACCTCCAATGGCAGCCGCGGGCAAACTTGGCCGCGTACCCCGCCGTTCTCCTCTCTGCGGCTCCGGCGATCTAGTCGTAGCTCTCGCGCACGGTCTCGAGCAGGGTCTGGCCGTACTCAACCACCGCACCGTCGCCATCGAGCACGTCCACGGCAAATCCTGGGAACAGGCTGACGAAGCGCTCTTGTTTCCAATGGGCGACCGACCAGCGGTCGCGCGCGCCCTTCTCGTACGGCCACGGGGGCATGCCGTCGCGATCCGAACGAATGTTGCGGCCATCGAGCGTGCGGATTCGAACTTGGAAGCCCTCGACGCGAGCGATTTTCATTTCGAGCGTTCCGATCTTCACGACGCGCTCCTAACAGTGATTCGAAAAGAACTTCCCCGGAACGACCTCGATAATCACGCGCGTGCCGGCGGCGCTGAAACCTTTCCCTGCCAGCGTCGTCGCGAAGCCCGTGATCGCAGGGCCCGATTTCGTGCTGAACGGCACCGTGTAGCAGGCTCCCAGGTTCTCCCAGAGGCTGCCGAATGCCGAGAGAATGCCTTGGAGCGAATAGGGCTGCTTGAGCTTGAGACCGGCGCCGACGAGTACGCCGCCTTTCGGTATCGTCTTGCCGAAGGCGATGGTATTTTTATTCGCAATGAACTGCAGGAGGAAAATCGGAGCGACGGAGCCGTTCGGCGGCCAAAGCGGCCCGGAGTATTCGGTCGTGCTGGCGATCAGGCGCGCCTTCATCCCGCTCTTCGTTACGTTCGGGTACGTCATCGTGCCGCCCCAATCGCCGAAGCTGGGAACGCAGAGCAGGCCGCCTTTCGTCGAGAGCGGCTTGAAACCGACGTCGGCGTAGTTCTTCGTCGTGTGCTGCCCCGGGCACGATTTCGGTGCGCTATCGGGCAGGCGCGAAGCCGCCGTTCCTGCCATCCGCGCCGGAACGTACGCCGAGTTCCCGCTGCAGGCAACCGCCAGTGCCGCGAAGGCGGCGATCGTACCGATGCGCGCTGTTTTCATGGAGCCTCCCGGAGAAATGTGGTCGGGCTGACTGGATTCGAACCAGCGATCTCTAGTCCCCCAGACTAGCGCGATAACCAAGCTTCGCTACAGCCCGCCGACCGTGGGTACTACGCTTAGCCCCCCGCGATTCCCGCCAGAGCTCGCAAGGCCAGCACGTATCCGGCCGGCCCGAGGCCGCTTATGACGCCGCGGCAGGCCGCCGCAGTGACGCTCGTTCGCCGAAACGGCTCGCGCGCGGCGATATTGGAGACGTGCACTTCGATGGCCGGGATGCCGATCGCCGCGATCGCGTCGGCGATGGCGTGCGAGTAGTGCGCGTACGCGCCCGGATTGATGACGACGCCGTCGCAGGACGTTGCGGCCGCGTGCAGCGCCGAGACGATCTCGCCTTCGCCGTTGTACTGCTCGCAGCGCACTTCCGCGCCGATCTCGCGGGCCGCATCCGCGATCGCCGCATCGATCTGCGCGAGCGTGGTCGTTCCGTAGATCTGCGGCTGCCGGCTGCCGAGCAGATTCAGATTCGGGCCGTGCAGCACCAACACGCGCATGCCTCTGCCTTCTTTAGAGGAAAAGCGCGAGCCTGTGCGGTGAGAGGCGCCCATGCCCGACGAACTCGCCGCCGCCTCCGATGCCGCGGCCGGAATCGCCTACTACGCCGCAATAACGACCGATCTCGCGGGTGAGATTCGGCGCCGACACGATCTCTGGCCCACCGCGGCCGCGGCCGCCGGACGGCTGGCAACCGGCGCCGTTCTGCTCGGCGCCTCGCTCAAAGGCGACGAGCGCGTTTCGCTGCAGATCGCCGGCGACGGACCGCTCGGCACCGTCGCAGCCGACTCGTGGCTTCTGCCCGACGGCGCGATCGGGGCCCGCGCGTACGTCGGCAACCCCAGCGTGGAGCTTCCCGTGAACGAGCGCGGCAAGTTCGACGTCGCGGCCGCGGTCGGCGAAGGCTTCCTGCAGGTGACGCGCTCGCGCGGCGCCGGCCAACCGTACGTCGGCATCGTAGCGCTGCGCTCCGGCGAGATCGCCGAGGACCTCGCGCTCTACCTCGCGCAGTCCGAGCAAATGCCGGCGGTCGTCGCGCTCGGCGTGCTCGCCGATCCGGGCGGAATCGTCGCGGCGGGCGGTATCCTGGCCCACGCGCTCCCCGGCGCAGGCGAACGCGCGCTGGCCGCATTGGAGGCACGCGCCTTCGCGCTGGGTCCGGTCACCCAGCTCGTCGCCAAGCATCCCAGCGCGTTCGCGCTCCTGCAGGCGATAGCGGGCGACGCGCCGCTCCGAGCGCGGCGCGGCGTAGAGGTGCGCTTCGCGTGCCGCTGCAACCGGCAACGCGTCGAAACGCTGCTAGCCGGTCTGGGCGCAGACGACCTGGCCGCGCTCGCGCGAGAGCGCGATACCGCCGAAGCGATCTGCGAATACTGCAAGACGCGCTATGAGTTCACGCCGCCGGAGCTGCGCGCGATCGCCGAAGGCTAAGATTACTGCTCGGGCGTCCCGAGCACGCGCACGAAGCGGCGCGAGCCGACCGACAGCACGGCAGACGCGCGCGGCGCCCAAGGCGCATTCGCATCGCTGACGGGCTCGCCGTCAATGCGGACGGCGTTTCCTAGAATGAGGCGCTCGGCCGCGCGGCGGCTCTGCGCGAATCCGGCCTTCACGAGCAGCTCGCTCACGCGCTTTGCCTCGCCCTGCTCCATCTCGGGAACTTGGTCGTCGGGAACTTCCTTGCGCTGAACCGTCGCCTCGAAGTACTCCCGCGCGCGCTGGGCCGCCTCGGGCCCGTGATAGCGAGCGACGATCTCGCCGGCTAAGCGCTTCTTCTCGTCCATCGGCTTGGCAAGGCCGGCGGCTAACTGCGCGCTGACGCGATTCGTCTCGTCCTGCGAACGAAAGGCCGCCAAACGGCCGTAGACGGGCAGCAGTTCGTCGCCGATCTTCATGAGTTTGCCGAACTGCTCGTTCGCGGGCTCGGCGATGCCGACGTAGTTGCCCAGCGACTTGCTCATTTTCTTGTGCCCGTCCAGCCCCACGAGCAGCGGCGCCGTGGCGCAGATCTGCGGCGCTTGGCCGAACTCGCGCTGGAACTGCCGCCCGAGCAGCAGGTTGAACAACTGATCCGTGCCGCCGAGTTCGACGTCGGCCTCGATCGCGACCGAGTCGTACGCCTGCGCGACCGGGTAGAGAAATTCGTGGAGCGAGATCGGCGCGCCGGCCTCGTAGCGATCGTGAAAGTCGTTGCGCTCGAGCATCTGAGCGACGGTCGTCTTAGCCAGCAGTTTGACGAGATCGGCGAGCCCGAGCGGGTCGAGCCACTCCGAGTTGTAACGCACCTCGATGCGGTCGAGATCGAGCACGGTGCCGGCCTGCTCGCGGTACGTCTGCATGTGCGCCTCGATCGCTTCCTGCGAGAGCTGCGGACGCGTGACGTTGCGGCCGCTCGGATCCCCGATGCGCGCGGTGAAGTCGCCGATGATGAGCGTCACGCGGTGTCCCGCCTGCGCGAAGCGCTGCAGCTTCTCGAGTACGACCATATGGCCCAAATGCAGGTCCGGACTCGTCGGGTCTATCCCGAGCTTGACGCGCAGCGGCCGTCCCGAGCGCAGGCGCTCGGCGAACTCGCTCGCGGTCTCGACGTGATCGAATCCGTCGAGCAGAGCGGCCGCGTTGGATGCGTTCACGCTCGCAGCTCGACGACGGTCACGCCGGTCGAGCCCTCGTCCTCGTGCCCGTAGCGCAGCGAGCTTACCGCCGGATGCGCGCGCAAGTACTCCTGAAGCCCGCGCCCGAGCATCCCGGTACCCTTCCCGTGAATGAGCCGCAAGGACGACACGCCTGCGAGCTGCGCGTCGTCGAGCCACCGCTCGACGAGCGGCTCGGCCTCGGCATAACGCCGGCCGCGCACGTCCAGTTCGAGCGTGCTGCGTTCCGCGGCATTCAGGCGCGCCTCCCCGGCGCGCGTTCCTCTGGGGCTGCGCGCGGCCGGTGCCGCTCGCTCGCGGCGCAGGTCGGTCTTGTCCACGACCGCCCTCATTGAACCGATGCGAACGAGCACCCTCTCGCCGAAATCTTCGCCGACGGTCCCTTCTTGATCGAGGGAGAGGACTCTCACCCGGTCGCCGGGCGCCAATCCGAGCGTCTCGGCGGGAGCGGCCGGCTTGGCGCCGATCCCGAGATCGCGTCGCATCGCCTCGACCGTCTCCGCCAGCAGAGCGGCCTGCGAGGACGATACCTTGCCCTTGAGACGGCGCTGCGATGCGTCTTGAGAGTCGGCGGCGCGCCGCTGCAGTTCGCGAACGAAATCGCGCATGGCCGCTCGCAGACGCTCTTCGCCGCGTTCGCCGAACGTGCGCCGCTCCTGCTCGAGCGCGGCGGCCTCTCGCGCGACCCGCTCGTGCTCTCGCCGCGCCTCCCTGCGCTCGTCTTCAACCTGCGAGCGCTCCTCACGCAGCGCCGCGGCCTGCGCGGCCAGCTCGCTCAACGCCGCTTCGTAATCCCGTTCGCGCTCGTCGAGCAAGGCGCCGGCGCGTTCGAGCAGCGGTTCGTCGAAACCGAGTCTGCGCGCCAGCGGAAAGGCGAGCGACTGGCCCGGCGAGCCGACGTCGAGCGCGAAGGTCGGCGCGAACGTCTGCGGATCGAAGCGAACGTTTGCGTTCGCTATCCCCGCGCTCGCGTGCGCGAAGAGCTTGAGTTCGGTCGCGTGCGTCGAGACGATCGCGCGCGCACCCTTGGCTCGCAGGCGCTCGAGCATCGCGACGGCCAGCGCCGCGCCGGCGCTCGGCTCGGTTCCCCCGCCGATCTCGTCCACGATCGCCAGGGTCCGGCCGTCCGCCGCGTCGAGGATCTCGCGCATGCGCTGCAAGTGCGCGGAGAAGGTCGAAGCGTTCGTCGCGAGCGACTGTTCGTCGCCGATGTCGGCGATGACGCGATCGAAACGGCCGACCGTGGTGCCGGCGCCGGCGGGCAGCTGCAGCCCGCAGTACGTCATGACGACGAAGAGCCCGAGCATCTTGAGCGCGACCGTCTTCCCGCCCATGTTCGGCCCGCTGACCACGACGATCTGCGTCGCCTCACCCAGCGCCACGGTCTGCGGCACCGCGCGCTCGCCCAGCAACGGATGACGGCCGCGTTCGACCGAGACCGATGCCTCCTCGCAGAGCTGCGGCTCGATCGCGTCGGTTCGGCGCGCGAGCGCGGCCTTGGCCGCGAGCAGATCGAGCGCCGCGAGCATATCCACGTTCGCCTCGATGGCGCCTGCATGGCCGCCGACGCGCCGCGAGAGCTCGCTCAAGATCCGCGAGACCTCGCGCTCTTCGTCTATCTGCAGCGTACGCACGCGATTGTTCGTCTCCAGAGCCGCCAACGGCTCGATAAAGAGCGTCTGTCCGCTCGAGCTCGTATCGTGCACGATGCCCGGCAGGGCGCCGGAAAACTCCGCCTTGATCGGAACGACGAACCGGCCTTCGCGAATCGTGACGACGCGATCTTGAATTGCCTTGGCGTACTTGGCCGACTGCAGGATCGCCGAGATGCGGTCGCGCGCGTCGGCTTGCGCCTGCGCCAGGCCCCGCCTGATGCGGCCGAGCGCCGGCGAGGCGCGGTCGAGCACGTTCGCGCGTTCGTCTATCGCATCGCCGATCCCGTGCTGCAGGTCGCGCAGCGGCACGTACGGCGCGGTGAGCTGCGCCAAATCCGGATGCACGTGCGCGGCTTTCCACGCCGCGGCCGCGGCGGCGACTGCGTCGCCGACCGCGCGCAGATCGGCGGCGGATAGGCTTCGACCCAGGGCGGCGGCCTGCGTCAACGGCGCCGTATCCACCGCGGTCATCACGTAGAAATCTTCCCCGGCCAACAGCCCACGCACGGCTTGCGTTCGCGCCTGCTCGGCGACGACGCGGTCGAAGGCAACGTGCGGCACGAGTTCGACCGCAGCCGCTCTTCCGCGCTCCGTGCGCGTCGCGGCGACGACCTGCGCGCGCACGCTGGGGAAATCGAGCGCCTCGAGCGTCCGTTCGTCGGCTAGAGCCATCGCATCGGGCGCGTTCAGGAGAGCTTCTTCTTCACCAGTTCGTTGACGAGCGCCGGATCGGCTTTGCCGCGCGAGGCCTTCATGACCTGTCCCACCAGGAAGCCGAGCACGTTCGCCTTGCCCGCCTTGTAGTCTGCAACGACGTTCTCGTTGCCGGCTAGAACTTCGTCAACGAAGCGCTCGACCGCCGACGGATCGCTCGTCTGAGCGAGGCCTTCGCTCTCGACCATGGCTTTGGGGGAGCCGCCCCCATCCCACATGCGCGCGAGCAGCTCCTTAGCGATCTTCGAGTTGATCGTCTTCGCCTCGACCAACGCCACGAGCTCGGCCAAGTGCTCCGGCGCGACCTTCGAATCGTTCACCGCCACGCCGCGCTCGTTCGCCAGGCGCGAGAGATCGCCGAGCACGAACGTGCTGGCGCGCTGCGGGCTGCCGCCGATCGCTACGACGCGATCGTAGTACGACGCGAGCGGGAGATTATCGAGCAGCTGTTCGGCTTGCATCTCGCCCAAACCAAACGTTCGCGTGTACCGTTCGAAGCGTCCCCACGGCAGCTCGGGCAGCGCCGCGCGCAGACGCTCCACGTCCTCGCGCGAGACCGTGAGCGGAACGAGGTCCGGATCGGGAAAGTAGCGGTAGTCGTGCGCCTGCTCCTTGCTGCGCATGGAATGCGTCACGCCGTTGACCTCGTCCCAGCCGCGCGTCTCCTGCACGACTCGCCCACCCGACGTTAGGATCTGGATCTGCCGCTCGATCTCGCTCTCGATCGCGCGCTCCACCGACCGGAACGAGTTCATGTTCTTGATCTCGGTCTTCGTCCCCAGTTCGGCCGTACCGGCCGGCCGCACCGAAACGTTGGCATCGCAGCGCAGCGAGCCTTCCTCCATCTTGACGTCGCTCACGCCCAGCGCCAGCAGCGTCCGGCGCAGCGATTCGAGGAATGCGACCGCTTCGGCCGCGCTGCGAATGTCCGGCTCGGAGACGCACTCCATGAGCGGAACGCCCGCGCGGTTGAAATCGAGCAGCGTGTACGAGCTTCCCGCGATGCGGCCGTCGCCGGAGCCCGCGTGCGACGACTTCCCGGTGTCCTCTTCCAAATGGATGCGCGTCAGGCGGCACTCTTTGCGCGTCCCGTCCTCGAGCCGGTACGGCACGCTGCCGCCCTGCGTCAGCGGCGCGTCGTACTGCGAGATCTGATAATCCTTGGGCATGTCGGGATAGAAGTAGTTCTTGCGATCGAACTTGGAAAAACTCGGAATCTCGGCCCCGAACGCCAGTCCGGTCGTGACGATCGCTTCCAGCGCCCGCGCGTTGGGAACCGGAAGCGCACCGGGCATGCCCAGGCAGACCGGGCACACCTTCGTGTTCGGTTCGCCGCCGAACGAGTTCGGGCAGCCGCAGAACATCTTCGTCGCAGTCGTGAGCTCGACGTGGCACTCGATGCCGATCACCGCCTCGTACGCGCCGCTCATGCGGGCACCTCGTCGAGCGCCGGCGGGTGCGTTTGCGCGTGGTGCGTCGCCTGCTCGTACGCGTGGGCCGCGCCCAGCAGCAGGCGCTCGGCGAAGAGCGGGCCGCAGAGCTGCAAGCCGATCGGCATCGGCCGGCGTCCGCCTTCGGGCGTCGTCCAGCCGCACGGAACCGAGAGGGCCGGCAGGCCCGCGAGGGACATCGGGATGGTGTAGTAGTCCATCAGATACATGCTGTACGGATCGCTCTTCGCAGCAAACTCGAACGCCGGGCACGAGGCCGCCGGACAGGCGATGAGGTCGCAGCTTGCAAAGGCGGTTGCAAAATCGCGCGCGATGAGCGTGCGCGCCTTCTGCGCCCGCACGTAGTATGCGTCGTAGTAGCCGCTGGAGAGCGCGTGCGCGCCGATGAGGATGCGGCGCTTCACTTCGGGTCCGAAGCCCGCGGCGCGCGTGCGCTCGTACATCGCGCGCACGTCCTCGCCTTCGACGCGCAGGCCGTACCGCACGCCGTCGAATCGCGAGAGGTTCGACGAGCACTCGGCCGGCGCGATCAGGTAGTAGGTCGCCAGGCCATAGCCGGCCGTCGGCAGCGAGACCTCTACGAGTTCGGCACCCAAGCGCTCGAGATCGCGATACGCATCGCGGTAGATCGCGTCCGCGTGCGCGCCGAGCGCGCCGGTCTCGAACTCTCGCACGATGCCCACGCGCAAGCCGCGCAGATCCGCGCGCAGCGACCCCGCGGCAGATTCGACCGGCCGGTCTACCGAGGTCGCATCCATCGGATCGTGTCCGCTCATGGCGTCGTATGCCAGCGCGGCGTCTTCCACCGTACGGGTCAGCGGTCCGATCTGATCGAGGCTCGAAGCGAAGGCGATGAGGCCGTAGCGCGAGACCCGGCCGTACGTCGGCTTGAAGCCGACGAGGTTGCAGAACGCGCCGGGCTCGCGAATCGAGCCGCCGGTATCGCTGCCCAGACCGATCGCGGCTTCGTACGCAGCGACCGCGGCCGCCGATCCGCCGCTCGATCCCCCCGGCACGCGCGTCAAGTCGTAGGGGTTTCTCGTAACGCCCAGCGCGGAGTTCTCGCAGGAGCTGCCCATCGCGAACTCATCGCAGTTGGCCTTGCCGATCGGTACGGCTCCGGCTTGGAGCATGCGCGATACGGCGGTCGCCGTGTACGGAGCGATCCAGCCTTCGAGGATCTTGCTCCCGCACGTCGTGCGCGTTCCTTCCAGGCACATGTTGTCTTTGACCGCGAGCGGAACCCCGGCCAGCGGCAGACGTTCGCCCGCGCGCACCCGTTCGTCGACGCGAGCCGCGTGCGCGAGCGCCTGCGCCTGCAGCACGGTGAGGTACGCACCGACTCTCGGCTCGACCGCGTCCACCTGTGCCAGCGTCGCTTCGGCGACTTCGCGCGCGCTGATGCGCCCGGCGTTCACGTCGGCTGCGATCTGTGCGGCGCTGCGCTCGATCCGTTCGTCGAACATCGAGTTACTCCGCGATGATGCGCGGCACGCGGAAGAAACCGCCCTGCCGTTGCGGCGCCTGCGCGAGCACGACCTCGCGGTCGAGGCAGGGCCGCTCGACGTCGGCGCGCACCGCGTCGTGCGATTCGATGACCTGCGCCGTCGCAGGAACGCTGTCGGTATCGAGTTCGGCCAGCGCGGTTACGTGTTCGAGCAAATTGCCGAGCTGCGCGCCGAAGCGCTCGACCTCTTCGTCGGTGAGCGCGATGCGCGCGAGCTGCGCGACGTAGCGAACGTCAATTGAGTCGGCTGGCACGATCCGAATACTCCAAGAGGACGAGCGTTTCGACGTGCCCGGTCTGCGGAAACATGTCGAAGGGCTGCACGGTGTGGACGCGATAGCCGTTGGCCACGAGGAACTTGGAATCCCGCGCGAGCGTCGCGGCGTCGCACGAGAGGTACCAGAGCTGCGGTACGCCGGCCCGGGCGATTGCCGCGAGGAGCGTTTCGTCGCATCCTTTTCGCGGAGGATCCAGGAAGACCGCCCCGGCTCCTTCGAGCGCGCCGGCGCTCTCCTCTACGCGGGCGGCCTCGAACCGGGCGCGCTCCTGCAGGCCGTTCAGAGCGGCGTTTGCGACGGCCTCGGCCACCGCCCGCGGGTTCTCCTCGATCCCGAGCACGCTGCTGCCTCGGCGCGCGAAGTGCAGCGCGAAGGTACCCGCCCCGCAGTAGAGGTCCAGGACGCTCTCCGGATACGCGACGTGCCGGTCCAGGAAATCGAATATGTCTGCGACGACCGCGACGTTCACCTGGAAAAACGATGCGGCGGAGACGCGAAAACGCAGGCCGCCGATCTCTTCTTCGATCTCCTCCTCTCCGGCGACGAGGCGATGGCGCCGGCCGAGGATCGCGTTCTCGCCGGAGGGATCGAACGAGTTGCTCGCGCCGACCAGCCCGGGGACGCCGCGCAGGATCTCCGGCGCCGCCGCATCCACCGCATCGGCGGCGTGCGCGCTCGTGACGGTTAGCACCATCTGCTCCGTAGCGCGTGCGCTGCGCGCGACGAGATGCCGAGCCTGCGCGAGCATGCGCGCGACCGGCGGACTCTCGCGCAGCGCGAGCAGGCGTGCGAGCAGCCGGGCCAGCGGCGGGCTCACGATCGGACATTCGGCGATCGGCACGAGTTCGTGCGAACGCTGGCGATAGAAGCCAAGCGCGGCCGGCGCGCGGCGCCCGTCTACTACGAGCGCCATCTTGTTTCGATAGCCGCGCTCGTCGGCCGAGCCGATTGCGGGCGCGACTTCGACGTCGGCGAGGCCGCCGATGCGAACGAGCGCGTTGCGCACGCTCTCGCGCTTCCACGCCAACTGCCCTGGGTACGAGAGGTGCTGCAGTTGGCAGCCGCCGCATTGACCGAATACCGAGCAGAACGGCGTCGCGCGCTGGGGCGAGGCTTCGAGGAGTTCGAGCATCTCGGCGACCGCGTAACGCTGCTTGACCGACGCGATGCGCACGCGCGCGCGCTCGCCCGGCAGCGGACCGAAGCAGAACAGAACCATTCCTTGCGCGCGGCCGACGCCTTGGCCGTTGGCGAGCAAGTCGGTGAACGGCACTTCCAGCTCCGTCCCCGGACGGAGCCGCTCGTCTCCTTTAGGCGTTATGCTTCTGATCGTCGAGCGCCTTAAGCAGCGAGTTGGCTTCGTCTATCAGCTGCTGGATGCGCTGCGTGGTCGGATCCTCTCGGCGGCCGGCCGCCGCAAAGCGGAGCGCGGCGTAGGCCAGCCCGGCCCCCAAGGTGGCGACGCTGACTCCGAAGCCGATCCAGAAAAGCGTACGCGAGAGATGGCTCTCGTCGTTCTTCTCGACGCGGTCTGAATCTGACGTTAGGTCCGGCGAATGCATGAGAGGTTCGTTCGTTGCGCGCGGGCGCGGGGCCCCTAATTCTCCGCCGGCTTCATCTCGCAGACCATGCGCGCGGCCGCCTCGCAGAGCGCGAAGCCCAGCGCGGCGCCGGTGCCCTCGCCGAGGCGCAGGTCGAGATCGAGCAGCGGAACCAATCCGAGCGCGCGCAGAACCACCGCGTGACCGTGCTCGCGCGAACGGTGCGATGCAACGCAGTACTCGGCTGCCGCCGGCTCGATCGCTCGGGCGAGCAGCGCCGCCGCGCCGACGGCCAGTCCATCGAGCAGAATCGGCAGACGCGCCCGCGCCGCCGCAAGCAGCACGCCGGCCAAGCCGACGAGTTCGTACCCGCCTGCCTCGGCGGCGACCGCGCGCCAATCGCCCTCGCCCGCACGCTGCACCGCCGACGCGACGAGCGCGGACGTCGCGCGCACGCGCGCCTCGTCGGTGCCCGCGCCGCGAGCCACGACGTCTTCCGGCGGCGCGCCGGTGAGGGCGCACACCACGGCCGCTGCGCTCGCCGCGTTCTCCGCACCCATCTCGCCGAGCGCGAGAATCTGCGGGTCGCAGCGTGCCCGCACGCGTTCGAAGACCTCGACGCCCGCGCGGAGCGCGGCATCCACGTGCTCTCGCGGCATTGCGGGTCCCTCCGCGAACCCCCGCGTGCCCGCGGCGACCGCGACATCGAGGATGCGCTCGTGCGGCGCAGCGGGCCGCGCCGGCCCAAAGTTCGCGACGAATGCCTGCGCGCGAGCCGCGCGGGCGAATGCATCTATGGCGGAAGAGCCCGTCGCGAAGGCGCGCACCCGCCGCGCGGTCGCGTCGGTATCGGCATGATCTCCTACTGCGACGACGATCGCGCGCCGTTCGTACGGGCTGGGCGGAAAGCCGCCATGTATCGCAGCCAGCCATTCCGCCAGCTCTTCGATCCGCCCCAAACTGCCGACCGGCGCTGCAAACTCGCAGATGCGTTCGTGCATGGCCCGCGCCGCGGCGCGGTCTACGGGCGCTATCGAGATGCCGGATACCATCTACGCATGCTTAGCCGCGCGCCGAGGATATCTTCGCGCGAGCGCCAACGGCAAGGAGCGTTCCCGGAGAGGTGGCAGAGTGGTCGAATGCACTCGCTTGGAAAGCGAGCAGAGGTGTTGAGCCTCTCGAGGGTTCGAATCCCTCCCTCTCCGCCATACATGTTCGCTCCCTCGAGAGGCTCAACAGTGAAGCGAGCGCAGCGAGCGAAACGGTTTTAAAACCTCGGGGTCCCCGGCGGCTCTGCCGCTGGGGCATCTCTCGAGGGTTCGAATCCCTCCCTCTCCGCCATCCTTCGACAGGCTCAGGATGACAACCGACAGGCTCAGGATGACAACCGACAGGCTCAGGATGACAACCGACAGGCTCAGGATGACAACGACAGGCCAGGGATGGCAAGCGGCGGCAACGCAGTCGTTTAAAATCCCTTAGCGTCAAGCGCCGAAGGCGCGCAGTCCTGAGGGAGGCGCGTTAGCGCCGAGTCGAAGGGTCGAATCCCTCCCTCTCCGCCATTTCGAACTCACGGCGTCAGGTGCGCGAGCCAAAAGTCGAAGCTCGCCCGCGCCTGCGCCTCGAGCATGGCGTCGCCCGCAACCACTTCGCGCCCCACGGTACGGGCGAGCGTCGCACGCTCGCCGTAGTTGGCATCCATCACGAGCTCGGCCGCGCGCAGCGCGTCCACGATCTCCCGCGGCAGCTCCGCCTCGGGCGGAAGCGTAGCGATCGCGATCTCGGGCGGACTCTCCCGCGGCCAGGGCTCGGCCTCGAAGCGCTCGCAGACGTCCGCGACTTGGCGCGGATCGCGTCCCCATACGAAGGCGTACGCATCGGTCTCGTGCAGTTCGGCGAGAATCGCGCGCGCGGTCGCCCCATAGCCGAGGACGCCGATTCGTTTCAGCGCGACGGGTTCGTCGAGCAGACTCTCGATCGCGCTGCGCGCGCCGATCCCATCGGTGTTCGCGCCGAGAACCTCGCTCCCGAAGAGTATCGTATTGACCGCGCCCGCGGCGCGCGCCTCGCCGGTGAGCGCGCCGCACGATACGAGCACCTCTTCTTTGAGCGGATACGTAACGTTGCAGCCGGCATAGCCCTCTTCCCGAAGCGCGCGGAGCGTTCGAGCGGCGCTTCCGCTCGGGACCCGAACCGCCACGTAGCTGCCGTCTATCCCGGCCTCTTCCAGAAAGCCGCGGTGCAAACGCGGGCTGAGGCTGTGCGCGACGGGATCGCCGATAACTGCAAGTTTCACCGGCGTTCGCGCAGCATCAGCCGTTCGAAGAACCGGAAGACGCGCGTCACCGCGAAGTCCTTCGACTCGATCGGCTCGGTGAGAATCGTGTAAAGGCCGCACATCTTTCCGCCGAGCACGTCGGTGAAGAGCTGGTCTCCGACGACCGCGATCTCGCGCCGGCGCAACTGCAGCTTTCGCTTCGCGCGCAAGAATCCGAACGGCAGCGGCTTGAGGGCGTTGGGAATGCACGCGATCTCGAGCTGCGCCGCAACGTCTCTGACCCGTTCGGAGAAATTGTTCGAGAGCATAACGATGCGCAGCCCTCTTTGGCGGGCTCGCGCCACCCAGGCCAGGTGCTCCTCGCCCAGTTCGGTCTCGCGGAAGCCGAGCAGCGTGTTGTCGAGGTCTACGATCAGCCCCCGGATGCCGGCTTTTTCCAGCTCCTCGTGAGCCACGTCGTGCAGGCGCGGGGCGAACCGGTCGGGGCCGAACATCGCCTCAGGCTTGTACGGTTATCCCCGGTATCCTCGGGACTGTACACACGGCCTCCACGCGAGAGCCGGTTCTCCTCCGCCAATCCACCGCCGGCCCACGGGTCGTTCGCAAGGAATGGGCGAGGGAACCACAATATCTTGTGGCTACGGCCCAGATATGCCACAATAGGTATCCTATCGGGATACGTCGCATACCGACGGCGCGAACGCGTGTTCGATAGAACGAGGAGCCTTTCATGAAGTTCAAGCGTACCTATACGGTCCCCGGCAACCCTTACGCCGGGCTGGAGTTCGAGCCGCGCACCTCGCGCATCGTCAATCCCGACGGCTCGGTCATTTTCGAGGCGCCGGACGTCATGGTCCCGACGGGCTGGAGCCAGGTCGCGGTGGACGTCCTGGCCCAGAAATACTGCCGGAAGGCCGGGGTCCCGATGAAGACCGCCCGCGTCGAGGAAGAGGGGGTGCCGAACTGGCTCTGGCGCTCCGTAGCCGACGGCGAGGCGCTCGAATCGCTCGAACGCAACGAACAGTTCGGCCCCGAGCGCGACTCGCGCCAGGTCTTCAACCGCATGGCGGGCTGCTGGACGTATTGGGGCTGGAAGTACGGCTACTTCGACTCCGAGGAAGACGCGCGCGTCTACTACGACGAGATGTGCGCCATGCTCGCGCGCCAGATCGGCGCGCCCAACTCCCCGCAATGGTTCAATACGGGCCTTCACTGGGCGTACGGGATCTCGGGACCGGCTCAAGGGCACTATTTCGTTGACCCGGCGCACGGGCAGGCGCAAGCCTCGCCCGACACCTTCTCGCATCCGCAGGTCTCGGCGTGCTACATCCTCGGCGTCGAAGACGACCTCGTAAACGAAGGCGGCATCTTCGACGGCGTGATTCGCGAAGCGCGCATCTTTAAGGGCGGATCGGGCAGCGGGGCCAACTTCTCCAAACTTCGCGCCTCGGGCGAGAAGCTCACCGGCGGCGGCACATCGAGCGGCCTGATGTCGTTCCTTCGCGTATTCGATCGCGCTGCCGGCGCGATCAAATCGGGCGGTACGACGCGGCGCGCGGCCAAGATGGTCGTGCTCAACGCCGACCACCCGGACATCGAAGAGTTCGTCAACTGGAAGGTTCGCGAGGAGCGCAAGGTCGCCGATCTCGTCATCGGATCGCGCATATTCGAAAAGCATCTCAATGCGATCGTCTCGGCCGCGCACGATACGCGGGTTCCCGAAGCCGCGCGGCTCGATCCGGTTCTCAACGCGGGCCTTCGCAGCGCGATGCGCGAAGCGCTTTCGGCCGGCATCCCCTCGGGCGCCGCGCAGAACGCCCTCGATTACGCGCGCCAGGGGTACACCCGCCTCGAAGTCGAGCAGTACGACACCGCCTGGGACTCCGAAGCGTACGTCACGGTCTCCGGGCAGAACTCGAACAACTCCGTTCGCTTGACGAACGCTTTCTTCGATGCAATAGACCGCGATCAAGACTGGCTGCTGACCGCCCGAACGACCGGCGATGTGGTCAAGCGCATCAAGGCCCGCGATTTATGGGAGCAGATCGCCGTTGCCGCCTGGCAGTGCGCCGACCCCGGCCTTCAGTACGACAGCACGATTCAAGAGTGGCATACCTGCTCGAACGACGATCGGATCAATGCAACGAATCCTTGCGTGACCGGCGACTCCCTCGTAGCGACGGCCGACGGCCCGCAGCGCATCGCCGACCTCGTCGGCAAGGCCGCGTTCGTCATCGGCGGCGACGCCAAGCCGCACTTCGTCAACCGGATCTTCCCCACCGGAATCAAGCCCACGTTCCGTCTGCGCACGAAGGCCGGATATCAACTCGATCTCACTGCCGACCACAAGGTTTGGACCGAGAATCGCGGAGACGTTCCCGCTTGCGAACTGCTGCGCGGAGATCGCGTCGCGCTGGCCGGTTCGGGCTTCGGCCGCGTCGCGCTCGACGAGCGCCTGGCCTTCGGCATCGGCGCGGCGGTCGGCAGACGGCTGCGTCACGAACGGCGACGCGCCGAGCCTCCTCATCGCCATGCACGAGAACGAAGCGCCGGTGCTCACCGACGTCGCGGGCGCCATCAACGAGATCGAGTCGCGCTTTACCGCCGACGCACGCGGACGGGCCGCCACGCTCACGCTGCCCGGTTCGCGAATCTCCACCGGCAACCGACGCGTCGTCGAGGTCTTCTCGCGCTACGCCGTACTCGATAAAGGCAGCGTGGAGAAGCGTCTGACGGACGCCGCCTACGAACTCGATCGCAAGGCGACCGCAGCCCTGCTGCGCGGTCTGTTCTCCGCGGACGGCGCCGTCGCCGACGGCGGCTCGAAATCGCGCTACGTCTCGCTCGAGTCCTGCTCGATCGCGCTGCTCTCGCAAGTGCAGCATCTGTTGCTCTCGTTCGGCATCAAATCCAAACTGCAGACCGACCGGGGCACGGCGCTCGTGAGCAGCCCTTCCGCCGGCGACGCAGCCGAGTACGCCGTCGTTCGGATGCATTCGCTGCGCATCGCACGCGCATCGCGACCGGCCTTCGAACGCGAGATCGGCTTCCATCCGGCCTCGCACAAAGCGCGCGCGCTGGCCCGCCTCAACGCCGTCACGTCAGCACCGACGGAATCGCTCTCCGACGAGTTCGAATCGTTCGAACCGCTCGGCGACGCGCCCGTCTTCGATCTCACCGAATCCGATACGCATCACTTCGTTGCGAACGGACTGCGCGTACATAATTGCTCGGAGTATGTGTTTATAGATGACACTGCGTGCAATTTAGCCAGCGTCAACTTGGTTAAATTCCTCAACGAAGACGGCAACTTCGACGCGCAGCGCCTGGCAGAAGCGGCGCGCATTTGGACGACGACGCTCGAGATATCGGTCACGATGGGGCAGATGCCTTCGAAGAAAATTGCCGAGAAGAATCACGGCTACCGCACGCTCGGCCTGGGCTACGCCAATCTCGGCACGCTGCTCATGCGCATGGGTCTGCCGTACGATTCGGAGGAAGGCTTCGGCTGGTGCGGCGCCATTACGTCGCTCATGACCGGCGCCGCCTATCGCACCTCCGCGGAGATGGCCCAACAGCTTGGGGCGTTTGCGCGCTTTGAACACAACCGCGAACCGATGCTCCGCGTCATCCGCAACCACCGGCGCGCGGCGTACGCCGCCGATGCCGAAGAATACGAGGAGTTGACGGTTGCGCCGGTCACGCACGCGCCGACGCTCTTCACCCAAGCGACGTGGGCGCAGGCCCGCAGGATGTGGGACGATGCGCTCTCGATCGGCGAGGTCGCGGGTTTCCGCAACGCGCAGACGGTCGTGTTGGCCCCGACCGGCACGATCGGCCTCGTGATGGATTGCGACACGACCGGGATCGAGCCCGACTTCGCGCTCGTGAAGTTCAAGAAGCTCGCCGGCGGCGGCTACTTCAAGATCGTCAATCAATCGGTGGAAGCGGCGTTGCAGAAACTCGGCTACTCGCAAGAGCAGATCGAGGCGATCGAAACCTATGCGAAGGGTACCGGAACGCTGAACGAGGCGCCGCACGTCAACCGCGCGACGCTCAAGGCCAAAGGCTTCGACGACGAAGCACTCGCCCGCATCGAAGAGGCGCTGCCCGGCGCCTTCGAGCTGCCTTTCGTCTTCAATAAGTTCGTGCTCGGCGAAGAGTTTTGCACGGACAAGCTCGGCCTGACGACAGAGCAGCTCAACGACTGGAGCTTCTCGCTCCTGCGCGACGGCCTCGGCTTCACCACGCAGCAGATCGAAGAGGCGTCCGCGCACATCTGCGGCCGCATGACGGTCGAGGGCGCACCATACCTCAACGACGAGCACCTCGCGGTCTTCGATTGCGCGACGCCTTGCGGCCGCTACGGCTCGCGATACATCCGACCGCTCGCGCACGTAGACATGATGGCGGCGGCGCAGCCATTCGTCTCCGGAGCCATCTCAAAAACGATCAACCTTCCGCAAAGCGCGACGATTGACGACGTCAAAGAAGCCTACCGCTACTCATGGGAGCGGATGATTAAAGCGGTCGCGCTTTATCGCGACGGATCGAAGCTCTCGCAGCCGTTGGCCGCAAGCTACGATTTCGGCGGCGACGCGACCGACGAAACGGTCGAGGCCGTGCCTCAGCCGTTCGCTCAGCCGCTGCAGATCGCCGAAAAGATCGTCTACCGCTACATCGCAAAGCGGCGCCCGATGCCGCAGCGCCGCAGCGGCTACACCCAGAAGGCCACGATCTCGGGGCATAAGGTGTACCTGCGTACCGGCGAGTACGAAGGCGGCCAACTCGGCGAGATATTCATAGACATGCATAAGGAAGGCGCCGCCTTCCGCTCGCTGATGAATAACTTTGCCATCGCGATCTCGCTCGGTCTGCAGCACGGCGTGCCGCTCGAAGAGTTCGTCGAGGCGTTCACCTTCACGCGCTTCGAGCCAAACGGGCCGGTCGTGGGCCACGACCACATCAAGATGGCGACCTCGATCCTCGATTACATCTTCCGCGAGCTGGCCGTAAGCTATCTCGGACGCTACGATCTGGCGCACGTCCAGCCGTCCATGCAGATGGACGCGATGGGGCCCGAAGCCCAAGAAGAGTATCTCGGCGAAGAGGAGGCCGGCGTGCACCTGCGCACCGCAGGCGTCGAAGAGAAACTGCATCCGGTCAGTACGCATTTGCATCCCGGGCAAACTCCACCGCCGCAGCCTCAAGGCTCCGTAGCCGCACCCGCAGCGCCGATGCCTACCCAAACGTTCGTCAGCTCGGCGGCGGTCGCAACGCTGGTGCGCACCGAAGCGATCAATGCCTCCAAAGCCAAGGGTTACACCGGCAACGCGTGTTCCGAATGCGGGCAGCTGACGATGGTCCGCAACGGCGCCTGCGAGAAGTGCGATTCCTGCGGCGCGACGTCAGGATGTAGTTGAATCGGGCTGTTCCGAAGATCGCCATAGCCACGCAACGATTCCCGGTCTTAGCAGTCCGTCCGTAGGCTCGAGCGCTTTGCGCGATGATGCTGCGGGCTGCCGGGCATCGGGCTGAGCCCCTCCGCCGGCGGATTGGGGCTGGTCAAGATGGCCGGGATGCGCTACCATGGTCAGCAGTTGTAGTGGAGGAGTGCTTAAAGGCGTTCCCCTGTGAACTCGTGCTTGCGTTTCAGCCGGGTCGTCGCACTCCGACGTAGAACCCGGAAGAGACCGGCCTCGCCTCGCCAGAGGAAGGTCCGGCTCCGTCGTCCGGACGTCAACGAAACGGGGCGAGAGATTAGTATCGCCTGCACGATCACTAGGAAGTGATCCTCATAAACAAGGGGGATGAAAACATGAAACGACTCGCGCTACCGCTGGCGACGATCATCCTGGCGTCGTGCGCCACCTCGGCCGGCGTTACGCCGTCGTCCGAGCGCGCGACGTTTCTGCACCCCACCGGGTTGCCGCGGGTCTCGCACGTGGTTTTCATCATCCAAGAGAACCGGACACTGGACGACATGTTCAACGGATTCCCCGGCGCCAATACCGTCACGAGCGGTGAGAATACGCACGGCAAGTCGGTGCCCCTGGCACCGATCGCGCTTGCAGCTCCGTACGATATGAGCCACAAGTATTCCATGTGGAACAACGAATACGACGGCGGCAAAATGGACGGCTTCAACCTAGAGGCCGTCAACTGCTACGCGAAAGGCTCGCAATGCCCGCCGGACAACGTAGCGGCCTACGGCTACGTGCCGGAGAGTCAGGTCGAACCGTATTGGAGCCTCGGGCAACAGTACGTGCTGGCGGACGAAATGTTTGAAACGTCCGAGGGCCCGAGCTTCCCGGCGCACCAGTACCTCGTGAGCGGCACCTCGACCATCTCCGAAGGCTCCAACTACCGCGCGTCGTCAAACGCTTACGACGTGCGGAATAAGTCGAGGCAAGGCGGATGCGACTCGATCAAGACGGCGCTCGTGGATACCGTGGATCAGAACGGCTACGAGGGTAATCCGGTCTATCCGTGCTTCACGCGCCTCTCGCTCATGGATCTACTCAACGCTGCCGGCGTTTCGTGGCGCTACTATCAGGCGCTGCCCGGTTCCGGAGAATGGCACGCCCTCGACGCGATCAAGCAGATATGGAGCGGCCCAACGTACAAGAACGTCGTCTGGCCGTCGTCGCAGGTGCTCGCCGATATCTCGAACGGTAACCTTGCGGCGGTATCGTACGTGACGCCGACGGCGGCGGAATCCGATCATTCCGGCAGGAACGATGGCAGCGGACCCGATTGGGTCGCGTCGGTCGTCAACGCCGTCGGCGAGTCACAGTATTGGGACTCGACGGCGATCATCGTCATCTGGGACGATTGGGGCGGATGGTACGATCACGTAGCGCCGGTAAAACGAAATTCCTTCGAGCTCGGCTTCCGCGTGCCGATGCTAGTAATCTCTCCGTACGCCAAACAAGGATACGTATCGCATACGCCCTACGAGTTTGGCTCCGTGTTGAAGTTTATCGAGGAAACCTTCAATCTCGGCACGCTGGGCACGACCGATCAAGGTGCAACCGATCTGTCGGATTGTTTCGACTTCAAGGCGCCGGCTCGTCACTTCAAGAAGATCAAGACGTCACGCTCCCGGGCGTACTTCCTGCGCCACGCCAACGATCCACGCGACGTGGATGACGACCAATGAGGGACCGGTTTGGGGTCGCGCTATGCGATCCGCTTTCAACGGCGCGCGTGCCATGCGTGACCTTGCGATAGATCGCAGCCGCTCTTGCGCGACGCAAGCATCTACGTATCCCATTCACGAAAGCGCGGGCCGGACGTACCACTTACGCAACGCTACGATGCCCCAGACGGCTTCGACTACTCCGAAGGGCCACGTACCGGCTAGCCAGCCGTAGGCGGACGAGGCGAAGCACGCGGCGGCGAATGCGAGCGTCCATCCGCGGGCCCGCGATTCGAACGCATAGCATGCCATCATCGCCCCGACGGCGGACGCCCCGAAGATCGTTAGGCCCATAGTGTGCCGCCACTTCGCGCTCGCGTAGCAGGGCGCCCGCGCAGACGCCGCCGCGTCCGCGACTCAGCAGGCCCGGGTAAATCCATCGCTATCACCGAAAGCCTGGGTGTGGACGCCTCGACGCACGCGCCGGCTGCGAACCTCTGGCGCGCGCTCCTCGTTGGCTTATGCGCGTTCGTCGCGCTTTTGGCGGGAGCGCAGATCTACGCGCAATTCGGCGGCCCGAACGCTACCGCACTCGTCGGCCAGTGGGGTGACACCGTCGCCGTCTCCTCGCAGCCGTACCATCTGAAAATCCTCTCCATCGACCCCGGGCGCGGCGCCGACCGCGCCGGGCTGCGCCAAGGCGATCTGATAGACCTGCGCGCGAACGCTCCGGCCCAGCGTTTCTGGCTATTCGGCCAACCTCCGACCGGCTGGCCCGTCGCCGTGCTCGCGCGGCGTGGCACACAGGAGATACGCACGACGATCGTCCCCGAGACGACGACGCCGATACGACGCCTCCTCATCACACCCATCTCGTTCGGCTTCTTCTGGATCGCCCTGTTTGCCGGTACGATCGCTTGGCGCCGCTCCAACGATCCGCAGATGCGCATGCTGGCGCTTTTGCTCGCGACCTACGGGCTCTGGGAGACGACCAACCAGCACTTCGTTACCGCGCCATGGGCGTGGGTACTTGCCGCGTTCGCCGCGGCCAACGGGCTCGGTATGCTCTGCGTTCCGTTCTGGGCGGCTTGCGCGGGCACGTTCGCGCCGCCGCGCTCGCAAGCACGCCGCATCGCGCAGTGGAGCTGCTACGCGCTCGTCGCCGCCGCAATCGGCATCGTCTCTCTGCGAGTCCTGGGCATCGCGACGCTCGCCTTCGACCCGACGATTTTCTCTCAAAGCGTTACCGCCGGGCCGTTCGCGCTGGGTCTGCTCGCGGCGATCGTCTGCACGATTCTCGCGGTACGCGCCTGCGAGCCGGGCGCCGACCGCCAGCGCGCCCTCTGGTCGCTCGTCCCCGCCGCGCTGCTCATCATCGTCGGCTTCGGCGCCGAAGCGCTGCAAGGCGTCGTCACCTCCTACGATGCGGCCTGGGCGCTCTACTACGTCGCGAGCGCCATCAACGTCGCCGTCCCGATGGTGCTCACCTACGTCGCGCTGAGCCGCCGGCTGCTCGACATCGGATTCGTGCTCAATCGCGCGGCCGTGTTCGCGATCGTCTCGTCCTTGCTGATCGGCGCCTTCGTCGTCGCCGAATGGTTTGCCAATGAAGCGCTGAGCCTGAATCACCGCACGAGCGCGATCGTCGGGATGGCGGTCGCGCTCGCGATCGGCCTCTCGATGCATCGCGTTCACAAGTTCGCCGACACCGTCGTGGACAACGTCTTCTTCCGCAAACGCCACGATGCCGAAGCGGCACTGCGGCGTTTCGCCCACGAAGCCGCCTTCATCACCGACGCAAGCATACTGATCGAGCGTACCGTCTCCGTGGTACGCGCCTCCACCGACGCAGATGCTTCCGTCCTGCTCTTAGACGACGGTGCGTCGAGCATTGACGAGAACGACCCGGCCCTCGTCGCGATGCGCGCATGGCACAAGCCGGTGGATATCGAGGCTTTCCCCTTAACCGCCCTACGCGGGCAGTTCGCCTTCCCAATGGTCGCGCGCGGACGGCTGCTCGGAGCGATCGTCTGCGGCACCAAAGAGAACAGCGAGGTCTACGCCCCGGACGAGTACGAGGCCCTGGCGCGCCTTGCCGACGGCGTCGGACACGCGCTCGGCCTCCTCTCGACGCAAGGCGAAGACCTCTCCCTGCACGAGGCGGTCGGCGAACTGCGCGAAGCGATCGGCGAACTGCGAGCCTTACGGACGTGAGCGAAACGACGCATCGTGCCGGCGAGGCGGCCGTGCCCGAGGATTTGCGCAAGGCGCTCGCCGCGACGCAGGCGGCGTCCGCCGCCTGGCAGAGCATCACCCCGCTCGCGCGCCGCGACTTCGTCATGTGGATCGAAGGAGCCAAACAGGCGAAGACGCGTGCCGGCCGGATCGCGAAGGCCTGCGACCTGCTAGCCAAGGGGAAGCGGCGCCCCTGCTGCTACTCGGTCGTTCCGCTCGATCTCTACCGCGCCCTTGACGCAACACCCACAGCGAAGGCGCGCTATCGCGCGTTGGACTCCGTGCAGCGCCGCGACCTGATTGCGTGGATCGAAGACAGCCTCGATAAGCGCGAACGTCTGCGCCGCATCGAGCGCACTTGCGTGGAGCTAGCCGCTAGACCACTTTAATGATCGCCATCATGCCGTTATCTTCGTGGAAGAGCATGTGGCAGTGGAACACGAACGTGCCTTTCGGAACGTGCCGGAAATCGAGCAGTATCTTCGTAATGCTCGGCTTCACGAGCGGGTAGTTCGGATCGTGCGGATTCGGCAGCAGCTTCCCGACTGGAACGAACGTCGTGTCCACCGTCACCGGTATTCCGGCCGGGCTCTTCTCCTGCACGTAGGCCATCTGGTGAATGTGAAAGACGTGCGACTCCATCGTGGCGTTGATCAGGTACCACTCTTCGATCGTACCGGCTTTCACGACCACGTCGGCGGTTTGCGGGAACGTACCGCCCTCGGCGTAGACCGGCGCAAACGGATGCTCGTGGAAGTTCCGGTTCGTCGTGTCGGTGACGTAGTAGGCCTGATGCTCCGGCGCCGTCTTCGTTTTCGGGAAAGCGTACTCGGTGAACGTGATCGCTCGCCGCCGAATCGCGGAGGGGTTGGCGCGCGCGTACGCGACGAGCTTGGCGGCCGGCGTCTGCGTGCTCTGCAGCGGCACCGGCGTGAACGCTGCCGCTTGCGCCGGCGGGCCGGCGACGCCGTGGATACGCAGCACGTCGTGGCGCATCTCGAAAGAAGGCGTCGGCGCCTTCGCAGAAGTGTTCGCTCGAGAGCGTGAGCGTCTCCCCGGCAGCGACGGTGACGAGAACGTCCGCACGGGCCATCGGCGCGACCATCAGTTCGTTCATCGCCACGTACTGCGTCATCGGATTGGCCATATCGCCGGAGACGGGTATCCCGTCGAGGGCGACCACCTGCATCGGACGCAACTGGCCTTGCGCGTCTCGAAGCTGCAAGCGTTTGGGCGAATCGGAGGTTGCATCTACGAGCCGGAAGAGCTGCACCTGGCCGGCGGGTACGTCTACGATGCGGGCGCCAGCGCGCCGTCAACGCTTACGTCGGCTCCGGGCCAGACCGTTGCAGCCGGTCGCGTCCGCGGAGACGCCTCCGGAGTTCATCGGATAGGTCAGCGGCCACGGCGGCGGGTTGAAAGGATCGTAGCCGACCGGCGGACTGCCCTATTGCGCAGCCTCGTGCTTCTCCGCCATCGCGATGCCCGCGCCGCCGTCGTCCGGCACGAACGCGTTGTCCAAGTGGAACGGCAACGCGTAGCGCAGCAGGATGACGTGATCGGCCGAACGCGCGATCTGCGGGGTATCCGGTTCGACGATCCATGCGCCCGAGAGTCCCTCCGATACTTCCGCATCGGCCCATCCGTGCGCGTGCGGATGGTAGAAGTACGTACCCGGCGGCTGCGAGCGCGGAATTGTGATGACATACTCGCACGCGTGCATCGGCGTGCTCAAGGTCGAAAGGAAGATGTCTTCCTGCGCCGCCGGGCCCTCGAAGCCGTGCAGGTGAATGTTCGTATCCATCGCCTGCGCAGTCATGTAACTATCGTCTATCGTATGGTTCAGATAGCCGGCGTAGTGCGTAACCCTTGACGTGGGCATCTGCATCGGCGAGCAAGGCGGGATCGCCGTCGAGGCCACGCTCTCGCCCTTGCTCGGGCTCGAGAGATCGTTGACGATGCGCAGCGCGAACCGCTCGCCTCGACGGACGCGCAGGGTCGGCGCGACCGTATGCACCGAGCCGTCCCAGGTATACTTGTAGCAGTAGCGGTGATTGCCCGGGTGGCCCATGCGGTGCACGGCCATGATGAGCTCGTGCTCGCCGGAGGCGTTCAAGGGGAGGCTCCAGACGTCCACGTTGGGAGGCTCTTCGAAGATACCGGCATCGGCCAGCGGCCCGCAAGGCGAGATGCGGACGTGCGCGGGCGCGGAGCCCGAGCCCGCGGCGGCGCCGCCGATCCCCGTTAGGGATCCCTACAATGAGGAAGGCGACGGACCATATCAACGCTCGATACGCCATCGCGCGATGGTTTCGCCCGGCGAGCGCTCTGCTCCCTGCCCTTCGCGCTGCACGGCGATAGGCTCGCTGCGGCGAAGCGTCGTACAGGCGATTCATGAACGCCTTCCTACACCGGGCGCGCCCGTACGCGTGGCCGCTCGCAGCAGCCCTCCTCGCTTCGTGCACCGCGCACGGCGGCGTCGTGCCGGCGGATTTCTCCGGAGCCGCGCAAGGCATCGTCGCGCCGCTGCGCGTTCCTCCCGACTGCAAGGGCCAGAAAACGACGAGCGACTACGCCTCCATTACGGAGACGCTCTCGACGAGCGGCGGATCGCTGTGCATTCCCGCCTTCGGCGGTTTCGGCGGCAAGGTGAAGTACCCGGGCGCGAATCCCTCGATCAACGTCTCGCTCACGAGCAGCACCACGAACTACGACAAGATGCCCGAACTCGGCCAGGGAACGGCGATCTTCTATATCCAGCTCGGCCTCTCGGGCGGTACGAGCTTCTCGAACAATGTCGGCGCCGGCGGCGGGCTCGCCTCAAAAACGCTCGTGCCCAAACAGCCGTACACGGCCTACGGCCAGGCCGTCGTCTACGGCTTTAAGTACAACTTCGGACCCTGTTACATGATCGCTAAGAAGAACCACTACGGCGGCATCATCGGCGGCCTTGGAACGCTGCTCAAAGGGCAGAGCGTTCCCGTCGCCGCCAACGCGGTGATCGAGATCTATTCAGGTCAGCAGACGAACACCAAATGCTGATCTATTAGGAATCTAGTTGACAACCGGCGCGTCACGGGCTATGCTCCTACTATGAAACTAATAGTCAGCGGCCGAGGCGCCGGTGCCGCGTAAGAAATCGCCGGTTCTCACCGACCACGAGCTGCGGCTCATGGAGGTGCTTTGGCGCGAGGGGCGCGCCAGCGTTGCGGCGGTCGTGAGCGCTCTTGGGCCTCCGCCTCTCACCTATAGCACCGTGCTCACGACGCTGCGCACGCTCGAGCAGAAGGGCTACATCGCGCATGCGGAAGACGGGCGCGCCTTCATCTACCATCCCTTAGTCGAACGCGGGCAAGCAGCGGGATCGGCCGTGCGCCATCTGCTCGATCGCTTCTTCGGCAGTTCCCCCGGCGCGCTCGCAGTGGCGCTCCTGGACGACACACAGCTGACCGAAGCCGACCTCGCGCGCATCGAGCGCACGATCGCCCGCAGAAAGAACGCGACGTGATCGCGCGCGTTCTCTTCGACGGCCTCTGGCAAGGAGCGCTCGTCGTCGCCGTCGCGCTTGCGGTCGTCCGCACCGTTCCCTCGCGCGATGCCACGACGCGATACGCGATCTGGTTCGCCGCGCTCCTCGCGCTCGTCGCCGTGCCCGTTCTGGCGGCTCTCTCCAATACCGGCGCGCTCTTGCTCGCAGCGGCTCGGCCCCACGCCTCCGATGGCCGCTGGACGCTCTCGTTGATTCCGGTGACGTCGCTGGCGCACGGCACGGCTTCGCTCGCAGCCTCGGTGTTGCCGTGGGTCGGCGCCGCATGGATCGCGGGCGTCGCCGCGTGCCTGATTCGCCTCGGCGCGAGCCTGATTCGGATCGGGCGGATTCGCGCGAACGCGACGCCGCTGCCGCAAGGCGGCGTCCTCGTCTCGAACGACATCGCGATTCCCATCGCCGTCGGTCTCTTCGCGCCGGCGATCGTCGTCCCGAAGCGCCTCCTCGAAACCCTGCCGCCCGCGGATCTCGAACGCATCCTCGCGCACGAGCGCGCGCACGTGCGCCGCCGCGACGTGGCGGGCAATCTCGTGCAGCGCCTAATCGAGGCGCTCCTCTTCTTCAATCCATGGGTCTACGCCATCGGCCGCAACCTCACGCTCGAACGCGAAGCCGCTTGCGACGACTGGGCGATCGCCGACACGGGCGCTTCGGATGCGTACGCGGCATGCCTGGCGTCGTTCGCGCGGACCCTGCGCCGCGCGCCGCTGGCCGCACCGAGCGCGCTGGGATCGCGCCACGCGCTCCTAGCTCGCATCGAGCGTCTCGCGCGCGATGCCACGCGCCCGATCGCCCTCAATCGCTACGCCATCGGAGGTACCATCGTGCTCTTCGCCATCCTCACGCTCGCACTCGAAGCCTTCTCGCCCGCGCTCGCGTTCGCGCCCGCACCGGCGAGCTCAACCCCCGGATCCTTCGCGAACGTACTCGCGGCCGCGTGCACGCATCCGAACGTTGACGCGACGGTCACCTCGCCGGCCCAGCCCCAACTGCCGCACGGAGCAAACCTCAAGGGCTCGGCCACCGCCACCGTCACGATCGCACCGAACGGCAGCGTCGCAGCCGCGAGCATCACGAAGTCGAGCGGCAGCCCGCAGATAGACAAGGCGGTGCTCGACGCCGCCAGGCACAGTACGTATTCGCCCAAACTCGTCAACTGCAAGCCGGTGCAGGGCTCGTACCTCTTCCACGCGGACTTCGCGCCGAGCGCGTCGCCTTAAGAGACCGAGCGCAGCGCCTCCGGCGCGGCGTCCGCACCGGGCAGAATGATGCCGGAGAGGTGCAGCGGATCGTAGGCGCTCAGCGCGAGCGGTTCGGGCTTCCCTCCGGTGCGCCGCACCGACCGCAGCGTCTCGATCGCCTCCGGTAGCGCGAACTGCTCGCCGACGAACCCGGCGACGAAGCGGCCGCCGCGAATCTCGCCGCGCGCCTCCATCCGCCGCAGAACCGCCAGCAGCTCCCGCCACGGCGGCGCCAGGCTCTCGCGAGCGATGACGTCGCGGAAGAGGACGCCCCAGCGCGCGAGCAGGCGGCGAGCAAACGTCTCGGCCTCGATGCGCTCGAGAGAGCCGAGCAAGAGCGTCCAGCGTCCGCTCGAAGACCGAGGACGCGCGCGTAAGCCCTTCTCTCCCAGACGCCGCTTCGCATCGCTGAGCGAGCGCAGCGCGTCGAATCCGTCGGCGGTGACCAACCCGGCCGCGACGAGCTGCCAGAGCGCCTCCTCCACCTCGCTGGGCAGCCGCTTACCGGCGCGCAGAATCTCCGCGAAGAACGGCGCGCGCAGGCGCTCGATCTCTGCGAGCGTTTCGAGCGCGGCGTGTGAGAGGCCGCAGACGCCATCGCGGCGGACGATCAGTTCTTCGGCGTTGGCGCGCAGCAGGAGCGCGATCGGCGCGAGCTTCGTCGGACGCACGCGCCCGCTCTGCTCGGCGCCGGCCTCGAGCGCGGGATGCGGCGTAAGCCGGCCCCACATGACGTCGCCGCCATAGCAGAGACGATCGAGATACTCAGGCCGGTATCCGGCTACGCGCGCAGGCAGAATCGAGGCTTCCCATGCCGCCGCCGGGATCTCGTAGCCTTCGAGCTGTTTGACGATCTGCAGGGTGCCGTCTATGCCGTGCAGACGCGAGGTCGGTGCGACGTGCTGCCAGCGCTGGAGGAACGCCACGTACGTCGCCGTCGAGACCGGTTCGATCTCGCGGCGCAGCGTCCCGATGGTCAGGCGATGGATCCGTGCGAGAACGCGCCGGTTGCACCATTGCTCGGCGCGCGCGTCGAGGAAACGGCCGCGCAAGAGCTGTCCTTGCGTCTCTAAGCGCAGCAGTGCGGCTTGAACGAGTTCGGCGTCCGCGCCCAAGCGTTCGGCCATCTCGGCCGCGCTCAGCGGACCGCTGCACTCCAGCCAACCCCGCAGCACCTCGGTAAATGCTTCCTCTTGGCTCTGCGGCGGCGGCTCGCCCGAAACGGAGGCGATTTCCGGCGAAGGCGCTGCGTCGGGATAGGCGATGCGCGCTAACTCCAAGCGTTCGGCGCAGGTCCAAAAGCCGCTGCTGCCGCCGCGGGCCAACGTCGTCGCTCGCCGCTGCTCGACGAGTTCCTCGAACCACGCGCGCCAATGTTCGGCCGGCGGAACGACGACGAGCGTCGCCAGCGCGTCGTGCAGTTCGTCGGCGTCGCGCACGACCGGCCACGACTCCGCGGCGACCTGCGCGATGGCGCTGGGGTCGAGAATGCCGGCTCCCCCCGCGTCGTCTCGCGTGGTGCGGCGCAATTGCACCGCGCGAGCGCGGCGCTCTTCCAGCGGCGCGTCGTCGAGATACGCGTACGGGTTCGCGTTGAGAATTTCGTGACAGAACGCCGACGGTTCGGGCGTGTCGATGGCGACCGTGCGCAGCGCTCCTTCTTCGAGCGCCGTAAGCACCTCGATGAGACCGTCGAGATCCATCGCCTCGCGCAGACAGTTGTCGATCGTCTCGCGGACGAGCACGTGATCGGGCACGCGAATCGGGCCGCTCAGGTTCTCGGGGCACGCGGCCTGATCCGGAAAGACGGCCGCGAGGAGATCGTCGGCGCGCATTCGCAGCAGTTGCGGCGGCACCTTGCGGCCGCCCGAGAAGCGCAGGATCGCAAGCGCGCGGGCCGCGTTCCAGCGCCAGCGCGCCGCGAACATCGGCGCCGGCAGCAGCGCCTGGGTCAGCGTGTGCTCGACGCTCGCGGACTTGACGAACTCGAACGCGACCTCGAGCGGGAAAGCGTGCTGGTCGGTAAGCGAGAGGACGAACCCGTTATCGGTCGCCGCGGCCTGCAGTTCGAGATTGAAGGACCGGCAGAACTTCTTGCGCAGTGAGAGCCCCCACGCGCGATTGATGCGCGCGCCGAAGGGCGTGTGCAGGACCAGCTGCATCCCGCCGCCTTCGTCGAAGAAACGCTCGGCTACGATCGTCTTGTCCGTCGGCACGACGCCCAGCACCGCCTTGCCGGCGCGCACGTAGGCCACGGCCTGCTCGGCGCCGCCGGTATCCAGAGCGCACTCCCGCTCGAGCCACTCGATCGCGTCGGCATCTTCGCGTTCGTCAATAGCGGCGCGCACGTTGCAGACCTCGCGCGAGAGCTCGATCGTGCGGCCCAAGCCCTCGCCGTTCCAGAACGGAATCGAGGGCGGCGCGCCGTGCGCGTCCTCAACGCGTACGATGCCCGCTTCGACGCGCCGGATCTTCCAGGAGTTCGTGCCCAGCAGAAAGATGTCGCCGGCCATGCTCTCGATGGCGAAGTCCTCGTCGAGCGTACCGATCGTCTGCCCTTCGGGTTCGACGACGACGCGGTACTGCGCGGTATCCGGTATCGCACCGCCGCAGGTGATCGCCGCCAGCCGCGCCCCGCGGCGCGCCCGCAGGCGGCCGTTCACGCGGTCGTAGTGCAGGAACGTGCCGCTGCGCCCTCGCGCGGTGGCGACGCCGTCGGCCAGCATGGCGAGGACGTCGTCGAAGTCGTTGCGCTCGAGCGCCCGGTACGCGTGCGTGCCGCGCGCGAGCGCGTAGAGTTCGTCGGCTCCCCACTCGCGCTGCGCGCAGGCCGCGACGATCTGCTGGGCGAGAATGTCGAGCGGCGCCTTCGGCGCGACCAGCGCGTCGAACTCCCCGCCGCGCATGGCGCGCACGAGGGCCGCGCATTCGAGCAGTTCGTCGCGGGTCGTCACGTAGAAGCGCCCCTTGGGCAGCGCCCCGACCCAGTGGCCCGAACGCCCGACGCGCTGCAGCGCCACGGCGATCGAACGCGGCGAGCCGAGCTGCACGACCAGATCCACCGATCCGATATCTATTCCCAGTTCCAGCGACGCCGTCGCCACGACCGCGCGCAGTTCGCCGGCGCGCAGACGGCGCTCCACGTCGAAACGCATCTCGCGTGAGAGGCTGCCGTGATGCGGCATGACGAAGCCCTCGCCCAGGCGCTCGTTCAGCGCGAACGCCACGCGCTCGCTCATGCGGCGCGTTCCGGCGAAGATCAGGGTCGTGCGGTGGCTGCGGATCTGCTCGGCGACCCGATCGTAGATCTCGCCCCACATCTCCTTGCTCGCGACCGGGCCAAGCTCGTCGGAAGGCACCTCGATCGAGAGCTCCATCGCGCGACGATGGCCGATATCTATGACGCTCGCCCCCGGGCTCAAGAAGCGGGCGACTTCTTCGAGCGGCCGCACGGTGGCCGAGAGCCCGATGCGCTGCGGTTTGCGGCCCGTCTCGCCGAGCACCAAATCGTCGAGGCGCGCGAGCGTGAGCGCGAGGTGCGCGCCGCGCTTATTTCCCGCCATCGCGTGAATCTCGTCAACGATGACGCTCGAAACTCCCGAGAAGAGCGCGCGCGAACGCTCTGCCGTAAGCAGGATGAAGAGCGATTCGGGCGTCGTGACGAGCACGTGCGGCGGCTTGCGCAGCATGCGCGCGCGCTCGGAGGTCGAGGTATCGCCCGTGCGCACGGCCGTGCGGATCTCCGCGAGCGGCGTCCCGCGGTCGCGTGCAAGCTCGGCGAGCTGTGCGAGCGGGCGCTCCAGGTTCTCTCGAACGTCGTTGGTGAGCGCCTTGAGCGGCGAGACGTACACGGCGAAGGTGCGGTCCGGCAGCGGCCCCTCGGCGGCTGCGCGCACGAGATCGTCAATGGCGAGCGTGAACGCGGCTAGCGTCTTGCCCGAACCGGTCGGCGCGGCGATGAGCACGTCGCCGCCGCCGCGAATCGCGGGCCACCCGCGCGTCTGCGGCTCGGTCGGCGCGTCGAACGAGGCGGCGAACCAGTCGCGCAGCAGCGGATGGAAGCCCTCCAACATCCGCCGGGTATTCCACGGCGCGGCCGGGCCCACCCGGGCGGCACGCGAGATGAGCCCGCAAGCGCACCGCGGAAGAGGCGGGCATGGCGCCGGCGGTACTCGCACTGCTTCTACCCGTATTGCAGGTCGCGGATATGTCGCGAATCGTGGATCTCCAGGAGCCGGCCATCTCCCCGGATGCCGGCCGAATCGCGATCGTGGAGATCTCGCAGAACCTCGCGCGCGCAACCGACGAGAATCGCTTGCTGCTCGTGAACGCTCGCACCGGCGCGATTCGCGTGCTCGTGCGCGGCGGCGACGTCGCGGTTCCGCGCTGGTCGCCCGACGGCCGCCGGCTGACGTACCTGGCGACCGTGAGGCCGAGCGGGATTCGGCAACTCTTTCTGCGCGAACCCGACGGCCGGACGCGCCGGCTCACGCAGGCAAGCGGCGACGTGATTGACGATGCCTGGAGCCCCGACGGAACGCGGATCGCCTACGTCGCGGCCGATCCCCAACCGCATTCGACGTACTTTTTCGCCGGCGATAACGACTACACCGCGACCGCGCTCACGCCGCCCGACCACCTCTGGGTGGTTCCAGCCGGCGGCGGACGCTCGCGCCGTCTCACGAGCGGTTCCTGGACGATCGCCCCGACCGATCCGGGCGGCATCTTCTCACCGCAGATATCGTGGACGCGCGACGGCCGCGCGATCGCGTACGCGCGCGTCGAGAATACGTTCAGCGGGGACGACGAGTATTCCACGATCTGGCAGGTTCCGCTGGCGGGGGGAACCGCGCGCAAACTCACCGCGCACCCCGACGTCGAACTCGCGCCGGCCTACTCGCCCGACGGCGCAAACCTGGCCTACTGGTACGCGCTCGGCGGCGACTTCACCGCGGAAAACACGGTCCGGCTGCTCTCCGGCAGCGACGACCGAGCCCTCGCGGCGGATTTCGATCGCAACGTCTCGGCCTCGCTCTGGTATCCGGACGGGCGGCGCATGCTGCTCTGCGCGGTTGACGGAACGCAGACGTACCTGTGGGCGAGCGATCTGCAAGGGCGACGCAGTCAACTCTCGCTCGGCGATCTCCATCCCGTCTGCGATCCGTACTCGAGTTCGACCTTCGATTCGGGAATCTCCGGTGCGATCGCGCGCGACGGCACGATCGCGTTCGTCGCGGAAAACTCGCAGAGCGCGAAGGAGCTCTACCTGATCGCGCCCGGCTCCTCCGCGCCCAGGCGCCTGACGCACGTCAACGACTTCCTCCGGGGCATCGCGCTCGGAGCACAGCACGAGCTGGACTGGACCGGGCCGAACGGCTGGCCCGAGAACGGGGTCGTAACGATGCCGCCCAATGCCGTAGCCGGAACGAAGTATCCGATCGTGCTGCTCGTTCACGGCGGGCCGGGCCTCTCGAGCACGCGCGATTTCGCGTACGAGTTTTGGCCTCAGGCGCAGGCGATCGCCTCGCACGGGTACGTTGTGCTGCAGCCGAACTACCGCGGCAGCGACAACTTGGGCAACGCGTACATGACCGCGATCGTTCGCGATACGGTCGCCGGGCCCAGCGCCGACATCATGGCGGGGCTTGCGGCGCTCGAACGCGAGCCGTACGTTGACGCCTCCCGCGTGGCGGTCTCGGGCTGGTCGTACGGCGGCGAACTCACCTCGTGGCTGATCGGCCACTACCACAACTGGCGCGCGGCCGTCTCGGGCGCGGCCGTGAACAGCGAGTTCGACGAGTACGACACCTCGACGTCGAACGTGCAGGATCGGTATCCGCTCGGAACCTCGCCGTACGTCGGCGACGGCTGGCGCGTCTACGCCGACAACTCGCCGATCACGTACTACGCGCAGATCTCGACGCCGACGCTCATTTGGGGAACGACGCTCGATCCGGTCGTGCCGATCTCGCAGCAGTACGCGCTCTTCCACGCGCTCACCGACAACCACGTGCCGGTGCGCTTCGCCGTCTTTCCCGCCTCGACGCACGGGCCGGCCGACCCCCAGCAGACGGCCGATCTCACGCGGCTCTGGCTCGGCTGGCTCGACCGCTACCTGCGTCCCTGACCGCGGCCTCATCCATCCGGGCTCCCGCAGCGTTCTAGGGGTATGAAGGTTCTTTCAATCGCCGCCGCGCTGCTCGCGCTCAACTTCGTCGCCGCGCCGCCCGTGGCGGCCGCGCAGACCCAGCGCGTCGTGCTGGCCGGAGGCTGCTTCTGGGGCATGCAGCTCGTCTTCGGATCGCTCAAAGGCGTCAACCGCGCCGTGGCCGGCTACGCCGGCGGTAACGCCGACACCGCGCAGTACGAAACGGTCAGCTCCGGCTCGACCGGGCACGCCGAGTCGGTCGAGATCGCGTACGATCCGTCGGTCGTCTCGTTCAAGCAGCTTCTCGACGTCTACTTTCTCGTCGCGCACGACCCGACGCAGCTCGACCGCCAAGGGCCCGACAGCGGCACGCAGTACCGCTCGGAGATCTTCTACACCACCGACGCGCAGCGCACCGAGAGTTTGGCCTACATCGCTCACTTGGACAAGAGCGGCACGTACCCGTCGCGCGTGGTCACGATCGTAGCGCCGCTGCGCGGTTTCTACGCGGCAGAGGCGTACCACCAGGATTTCGCCGTGCACAATCCCGACAACCCGTACATCGTCGTGAACGATCTGCCCAAACTCAAAAAACTGCGCGCGAATGTATCCGAACTTAGATAAAAAACCCAACGCCCCCTTCGGCTAAGCAGCCTCCGGTGATGACGCGGGCTAGCTGGGGGCGTCGTCGGTGTGCTGGGCGTACGAGCGCGGGTCGAAATACCAGTCCGGCAGCGTGGACGGGAACGTGACGTCGTTGAAGTCGTAGTCCACCGTCGCATCTTGGCCTAGGTACTCGGCATCTTTCTCGTACGTCGGGGTGCCGTGGATGTGCGTGACGATGGGCATGTCGTGCATCCAGGCGAGCGTGACCGTGAAGAGCATCGGATAGAAATGGCCGCCGCGATCCGAATCGAAGAGTTTGTCGGTCGCCACGACTTCCTGCAGTTCGAGCGTCTTTGCGTCCACGTAGATCTCGCGTAAGCGGTTACGGTCGGGATCGCGGCGGGCTGCGAGCGAGAGATGAATCTGGCCGCCCTCGGTCACGACGCGCGTCACGCGGTAGTCGAACTCGCCGAGCACGGTGACGCTCGCAATCGTCAGGGGCAGGTTGCCGGTCGGCTCGGGCGTCGGCACGAACTCGCGCGGACTCGTGTGCGGATGCACCGGTGCGGCTTCGAACAGATCCGCGGTCGGCGGGCCGGGATCCCACGGTTCGTTGAACGACGGGCGCAAGAACTCGAGCGTGCCGCGTGAAGATCCGCGATAGACGCGCCGGCCCAGCGCCGCACGATCGGAGGTGCGGCACCAGATATGGTACGTGTAGCTGTTGAGCAGATCCGGATAGCCGTCGTCGAGCGTCTGCTTCCGGACGAGCGTGTACGTCACGTACAACGGCGGCGGCCGATGCGAGCGGAACTGGCGCCGGATCTGATAGAGCAGGCGGTCGGGCGAGGGCAGCGGTATCGGCGTCGCGCTGGGCGTCGGCTTCGGCGTCGCCGGGACGCGCCACGGGCGGCGCGTTTCCGGCGTGCGAGGGCTGGGTGAGGGCGAGCGCCGCTACGATTGCGAGCGCGGCGACGAGAGCCGTTCTCACGCCGCTAGCGCGGCGCCATCCGAATCGCGCCGTCGAGCCGGATGACTTCGCCGTTGAGCATCTGGTTCTCGACGATGTGCCGTGCCAGCGCCGCGTACTCCGCCGGGCGTCCCAGGCGCGAAGGGAACGGTACCTGTTTGCCGAGCGACTCGCGCGCGGCCTCGGGCAGCCCGGCCAGCATCGGCGTGTCGAAGATTCCCGGCGCGATGCTCGCGACGCGAATCTGGTGCTGTGCGAACTCGCGCGCGATCGGCAGGGTCATCCCGACGACGCCGCCTTTCGATGCCGCGTACGCCGCCTGACCGATCTGGCCGTCGTACGCCGCAACCGAGGCGGTGCAGATGATGACGCCGCGATCCTCACCCGGCTCGACGGCCCGCTCGATCATCTTGGCCGCAGCCAAGCGAACGACGTTGAACGTTCCGATCAGGTTGACGGCGATGACTTTGCTGAAGCGCTCGAGCGGCAGCGGCCCGTCGCGCCCGATCACGCGTTCGGCCGTCGCGACGCCGGCGCAGTTGATCGCACCGTGCAGTCCGCCGAACTCCTTGGCAGCGAGTTCCACCGCGGCGCGCACCTGCGCGTCGTCGGTCACGTCGGTTTTTACAAAGCGTGCGCGATCGCCGAGCTCTTTGGCCAAGTCGGCGCCGCGCTCGTTCACGTCGCAGAGCACGACGTTCGCGCCGCCGCGCGAGAATTCGGCCGCGCAAGCGGCGCCCAGACCCGAGGCACCCCCGGAAATCAAAAATGTACGTCCGTCTAGTTGCATAGACGCTACGCTACAGCCTGACGAGGGCGATATCCTGGATTGACGAATCAGGCGCTGCGTGCCAGGCAGGTCATCTCGGCGGAGAGGTTCCCGCACGCGAGCATCCCTCGCCCTGTGGGTGGTCGTGGCGATCGCGATCGGTGCAGGCTGGCTGCTGCTGCGTCCCGGCCAGCATGCTCGCCACCGCCCTATCGCCGCGGTCTCGCCGTCGCCCGCTCCGATGCAGGCGACCCCAAGCCCGCCGGAAGCAACCGCTACCCCGGCGGCCGCGCCGAGCGCCTCGGCATCGCCTTACGTCACCGCTGCGCCGTCCGCGCTGCCGAGCGTCGCACCGGCGCCGAGCGGAACGAAGCTCGCGCTCATCGTTGACGACTGCGGCCAGTGGCTCGACACCGAGCGCGGTTTCATCGCACTCGACATTCCCCTCACGCTGTCGGTCTTGCCCGACGTCGCCTACACCGGGCAGATTGCACGCGAGGCAGCGGCCGCGGGGAAAGGCGTCATGCTGCACCTCCCGATGGAGACGCTCTCGGGGATGAACCCGGGGCCGGGGAAAGTGACGACCGAGATGACCGACGCGCAGATCGTCGCGCAAGTGCAGGACGACCTGGCGCAAGTTCCGCTCGCGCGCGGCGTCAACAATCACGAAGGAAGCAAAGCCTCGGCCGACCCGCGGGTCATGCGCGACGTCATCGGCGTGCTCTCGCAGCACGGCGGCTTGTTCTTTATTGATTCAAAAACGAACGCGGCGTCGGTCGGCGAGCAGACGGCGGCTGCGATGAACGTGCCCACTGCCGCGCGCGACGTCTTTCTCGACAACCGCGCGGAGGTCGCCTACACGCGGGGTCAGCTGCTGGAGGCCGCGGAGATCGCTCGCCGCAACGGCAGCGCGATCGCTATCGGACACCCGCGTCCCAGTACGCTCGAGGCGGTGCGCGAGACGATTCCGCAGCTCCAGGCCGCCGGCATCGAGTTCGTTCTCGTGCAAGACCTCGTTTCGCCGGCCCGCTGACGGGCGGCTAGATCCAGCGCTCGGCCCAGCGTCCGATCGCATCGAGCGGCTCGCGCAGTTCGCGGCCGCGATCCGTAAGCGTGTACGTCACGGCCACCGGCGGACCCGGCAGCACCTCGCGACGGATGATCGCCTCGGCTTCGAGCTGCCGCAGGCGCTCGGTGAGCAGGCGGTCGGAGAGACCCGGCACCGCGCCGAGGAGCTCGTTGAAGCGGCGCGGCCCGGCCAGCAGCATGCGAATGATCCCGCCGGTCCAGCGCCTGCCGATTAGTTCGACCGCGCGATGGAAACGAGGACAGAGGGCTGCCGTTTCTTGTCTGCTTGACATGCTCATAAAAGAGCGCTACGCTCGCCCATAACTTACTATAAATAAGTTGCAGATGCAACATAAGGAGAGTCAATGCCCTCGACCGTCGCGTTCTACGGCACCGGCATGCTCGGTTCGGCGATGATTCGGGCGATGCTCCGGCGCGGGCTGAACGTGCGCGTCTGGAACCGTTCGCAGGAGCGCGCTCGGCCTCTCGAGGCCGACGGCGCCGTCGTCTGCGGCGACCCGGCGGAGGCGGCGCGCGACGCCGAGCAGGTGCACCTGTGCCTGAGCGACGACGCGGCGGTGGACGCCGTCCTGGAAGCCGCGCTGGCGGGCCTAGCCGCGGATGCGCCGATTCTCGACCACACGACCGTGCTGCCCCAAGGCGTCGTCGCCCGCGCGGCGCGGATGGCCGAAGCGGGCCGCCCCTTTCTGCACGCGCCGGTCTTCATGGGGCCGCCGATGGCCCTTGAGGCACAAGGCGTCATGATGGCCTCGGGCGATCCGGCGCTCTTCGAGCGCGTCCGCGGCTCGCTCGCAGCGATGTGCAGCGACCTGCGCTACCTGGGCGAGCGCCCCGATGCGGCCGCGATCTACAAACTCATGGGCAACGCGATGATTCTGGCCGTCGTCGGCGGCCTGAACGACGTGCTGCGCATCGCCGAGGTGCAAGGCCTCTCGCGTGAAGCCGGCTACGAGCTCTTCGACTTCTACGATCCCTCGGGGCAGATCGGCGGCCGCGGCAAACGGATGGTCAGCGGCGACTACGGCGCGCTCTGGACGATAGATATGGCGCGGAAGGATGCCGCGCTCATGCAGGGCGCGGCGCATCACGAACGCCTGCCGGTCGTGGATGCCATGGAGGCGCTGCTGCGCGAGGTCTCCGCGCGCGGCTTGGGCGATCGCGACCTAGCTGCCGTTGCGTCGCGCTGACCGCGCGTAGCGCGGAGGCGGCAACGGCAAAGGGGTGCGCCGCGGCAGCGGCGGCCCCGTCCAAACCGGGCGAGGCGTGACCGGTGGCGCCGGTGTGAAGACCGTCCGCGGCGCAACGCTCGCACGCGCCGGATCGAACGGCGCCGGCGAGGCAACGAGGCCGCCTTCGGGTACCCGCACGTCGAGCCGCCGCGCTGCCGGATCGTACCGGACCGCCACCCCCAGCCCGCGCAGCACGGCGCCCGCGGCGACGTAGGCACCCTCGAACGCGGGGGCCGCGCCCGGCGCGGCGCTCACGCGCACCAGCAACCCGCGGCGCTCGATCGAGAGCGTACCGCCTTCGAACCAGAGGCGGTCCGCGATGCGGGTCACGACCGGGAAGACCGGGACGTACGCGCGGCCGCCCGCGACGTACGCGCGAACGTACGCGGCGAGCGGTTTGCCGTCGACCCAAACGGCGACGGGCGTCTGCGGTGGGAATAGCGGCACCTTACACCGATATACCGCCTCCGATGGAGCGACTCATCTCCACGTTTCGCGAAGCGAGCATTCGCTTTGCCCGCGACGGCTGCGCCTTCCACGCGCAATCGGTCGCGTTCAACGCGATCTTCGCACTCTTTCCGCTCAGCGTCCTGGCCCTGAGCGCGGTGACGCTCGTGCTGCCGGAAGCGCAGCATCGGACGCTCGCGTTCTTCGACGCGCTCGCACCGACGCTCCACGACTTCATCGTCGCCAACCTGCAGACGTACATCTACGGACGCGGCATCTCGAGCCTCGTGGCGCTCGCCTTTCTGCTCTGGTCCGGCAAGAATCTCTTCATGGGCCTCGCGTTTGCCCTCGATCGCGCGCTCGGCGTTCCGAAGGGACGCCCGCTCGTGCACAATCTTCTGCTCTCGTTCGTCATGCTGCCGGCAACGGGCGTGCTGCTCATCGTCGCGATCGGCCTGCCGGTGGTGCTCTCGATCGGCTCGCGAATCGCGGGCATCGCGGGGCCGCGCTGGGCGACGCACGTTCTCGCCTACCTGCTCTCGATTGGGCTGGTCTTCATCGTCGCCCTCGTCCTCTATCGCTGGCTTCCCAATCGCGGCGTCTCGTGGGCCTTCGCGCTGCGCGGAGCGGCCGTCGTGGCGACCGCGTGGCCGGTGGTGCAGTACGCGTTCTCGCAGTACCTCACGCACGTGAACTTCGCGTACGTGTACGGCGCGCTCTCCGCGCCGCTGGTCCTGCTGCTGTGGTTTTACTGCATCGGCTCGATCTTTCTGTTCGGCGCCGAGTACAGCATCGCGTGGCCGACCGGAAATGGCGAACCTCTTCGCGAAGCGTTAAGCCCCGATGCCTGAAAAGACCATCTCTCGCGCCCTGGCCGCCGTCGCGCTGCTCTCCTCGATCGCCCTGGCGGCAGCGGCGCCGAGCCAGGCTCCCGCGCCGCTGCCGTCCCCCCGCGCCTCGGTGCTGCCCGTCTCCGCGCCGACCGCACCCGCGGCGCCGTCCTCGGCAGACCAGCTGCCGGTAGTGCTCGTCTTTCCGTTCGACGTGCAGACCGGCGCCGATACGCGCATCGGCACGGCGATCGCGCAGATTCTCGGGCAGGAGATGGCCGCAGCGGGCGGCGTGCTCGTGCCGCCGATCCCGCAGGGCGTCAAGCGCGCCGACTTCCTCGAGGATGCCCGCAACGCGCACGCCGATTTCTACATCAGCGGGTACGTCACGCCGGTCGGCGACAGCGCCGCCGTCGTCGAGCAAGTCGTCAGCGTGGACAGCGGCATCATCCTCTTCTCACAGACCGCGCAGGTTTCGAGCGTCGCCGACGTGGCCTCGCAGTCGCTGCTGGCGCGCTCGCAGATCCTGGCCTTTCTCGGACGCGGTACGGAGAACGTCGGCGCGCAGACGGCCGGCACGCCGGCGCCGAGCTCTACGAACGGCGCGCAAATGCCGATCAAGGGTATCGGCAGCATCGTGGACTCGGTCTTCAAGCATCACGGCGGCCCGGCGCACACGCCGACGCCCGGGCCGACCATAAAGCCCTCGCGCGGCGTCATCGTCGCGCCGGTTACGGCGGCGTCGGCCGCACCCGCCGGGAGTGTCGCCCAGACTGATCTCAGCTCCGCCCTGCGCGAACTCTACTTCGCGCTCAACACGCGCTACACGGCCCAGTTGACCGCGATCGCAACGAGCGTTGACAAATCCGCCGACACGATCTGCGGCCCCAATCGCAACAATACGATCGCCACCGGCACGCTCGGGCCGGCCGCCGCGCACCACGGCAAAGCGGCGGTGACCTTCGAGCTGTACGTCTACACGTGTTTCGGCGCGGTGCTCGCGCACCAGACCGGCACCGGGTCCTCGATCAAGGCCGCGGTCGATGCGGCCGTCGCCGCCTACGCAACCGCACACCCCGACAATAGCTAAGCGCTGCGGCCTTTCGCGTAACGCGCTACGGCTTTATCGCAAAGACGGTGCCTTCGCCGTAGGTGCCGCCCGAGGCGGTCGTGCCGTATAGCATTCCGTCGAAGTATACCAGCCCGCCGACGGGATCGGAGCCGTCGGTTCCGTGGCCGAAACCATGCAAGATCGTCTTCTTTCCGTCGGTCGTGATGCGGAAGAGCGTGCCGCCTCCCGAACCTCCGCCGGCGGAGGTCGTGCCGTAGAGTGTGCCTTTCACGGCCGTCAAGCCGGCCTGCGGATACGCGCCGTCGACATCGCCGAGGAAACTGTAGAGCACGCTCTCCGTACCCGAACCCGACGGCAAGATCTTAAACACGGTGCCGCATCCGCGTATCAAGGTTTTGCCCTCATGGACGTGCTTGCACTTGCCGGTACCGCCGCTGTCGGTCGTGCCGTACAACGTTCCGCCGAGATTCACAAGCCCCGCTTGCGGATATCGGGCGTCGGGGACGTCTTGAAAGCTGTAGAGAAGGCTCTCGCTGCCGGCCGTCGTGATGGTGTAGACCGCTCCGAACTTATGTGCGCCGCCACGAAACGTCGCTCCGTAGAGCGCACCGCCGACGGCGATCATCTGGTTGGAATCTTCTCCGTCGTTCGGATAGCCGGTAAATTTATGCAGCGTATGTATAACGCCCGACGTCGAAGCGCTGTAGACTGAATAGCCGGACGTTCCATAGAGCGTGCCCGCGATCGGCACGAACGCCGTAGTCGGGTAGATCGTGTCTCCGTCCGTAAAGAAGTCGAAGTCCTGTATCTTTCGTTCTTTCCCGCCGGCGTCAATCGCGAACATCGTTCCGCAGCCGCCGGTGCACCCGCCCCCTTTGGGCGGCTTCCCGCCGTTCCTGGTCGTGCCGTATAGGGTTCCTTTGTAGAGCGTCAGTGGCGCCACCGGCGCGATGCCGTCATCCTTCGTATCTCCGAAGTTGTGAATTACCGTCTGGGTGCCGGAAGGCGTCAGGCTGAATGCGGTCCCGTCGTTCTGGGCGCCGCCGGACGGCGTCGTACCGTAGAGGATGCCGCCGCTGACGGTAAGCGCGCTTGCGGGATGCGCACCGTCGGTTCCGTTGAAGTCGAACACGGTTGCATAGGTGCCCGAGGAAGCTTGGTCCGATGCGACGGTGCGACTTTCGGGTGCGGGCAGGGCCGGGTCCGTAGAGCCGGCGCGAGCGCACGCCGCTAGGGCGAGGAGAGAGAATCCGATCAATGCACGCTTCACGGTCAGCGCCCCCGATCGCGCCTACCTCGATTGTAACAGACGCGGGCTAAGCGAGCGCGTCGTCGTCCATCAGGCCGGCGGGCGGATCTATCGTGACGCGCCGGGCCTGCATATCTATGCCGGTAACGATCGCGCGCACCATCGGTACGAGGCGCCCGCCCACGACGAGCATATCGCTGGAAGGCATATGCTCGACGCGTTCGACCGTACCGTACGCAGCGCCGTCGGGGCCGACGACCTCGCATCCAACGAGGTCCGCGTCGAGGTACTCGCCCGATTGCAGTTCGATACGCTCGCGCGGCGCGTAGAGCGTCGCCCCCGCGTACGCCTTAGCGGCGTCTGCATCGTCCACGCCCTCGATCCGTAGGAGCAAACGGCCTTTGTGCGCGCGCGCCTGCACGACGCGCACCATCTGCGAGCGCTCGCCGATGCGGCAATGCAGTTCCGCGCCGGGTGAAAAGATGGTGCGACCGGAGTTGCTCGGGTCGCACTTCAACTCTCCGCGAACGCCGAAGGGCCCGGCGATCGTCCCTACCGCGAGTTCATTCAAACGCGGTCATTCCTCGGGGGAGTCGCCGCCCTCGGAAGCCTCTTCCGTATCGAGAATGTCCACCGCGACGCGCCCTTCGGCGGTCGCTCGAACGATCGTCCGCAGCGCCTGCGCCACCCGTCCGTTGCGGCCGATGACCTTGCCGAGATCCTCGGGATCCACTACGAGTTCGATCACCGGCTGCTGATCTTCGTCCAGAAAAAGTTCGACGTTCACGGCTTCGGGTTTGGCGACGAGCTTGCGCGCCAGGAAGTCGAGCAGTTCGCCGGCGCGACGATGCCCGGCCCACGGATCGCCGCCGCGCTGCACGGGGCGATCGTCGCGATGCGGACGCCGCGGCGGGCGCGGCTGCGCGCCACGCGGTTCTTCCGAACGAGGCTCCGCAGAGCGGGCCGGCGGCTCCGGCGTCCTGCGAAGCACCTTGCGCTCTACGTCTTCGACGACCGTTTCGCTAAAGAGTCCGAACTCGTCGTCGAAGGCGCTCACGACGCCGCGCCCTCAGCACGTTTGGGCTTGCGTTTCGTCTCCGGAATCGGGCCGCGTTCCACCAGCCCCTTCTCGGCGAAGAGGCGCCGGACGGTCTCGGAGGGCTGTGCGCCCTTGGCCAGCCACTCGCGCGCTTTCTCTTCGTCTACGACGACCGTGCGGGGCTCGGTTCGCGGATTGTAATGCCCGAGGATCTCGATAAAGCGTCCGTCGCGCGGCGAGCGCGCGTCCGCGACGACGAAGCGGTATGTAGGCTGCTTTTTCGCGCCCATGCGGCGCAGTCGGATGCGTACCATATTCTTTTCTTTCGTTTCTAGGCGGATCGCAGGGGCAGGAGTCCCCGCCGCTTCTTCCCGCCGAAGTGTTTCATCATCTGACGTGCCTGGTCGAACTGTTTGACCAGCCGGTTCACGTCGGAAACTTGTGTGCCCGAGCCGATGGCGATGCGCTTGCGGCGCGAGCCGTTGAGCAGGTCCGGGTTGCGGCGCTCGCCGCGCGTCATCGAGCAGATGATCGCTTCGACCTTCTCGAACTCGCGCTCGGGAATCTCGAAGTTCTTCGGCAGCGCTTTCGACAGCCCCGGAACCATCTTCAGGAAATCGCCCATCGAGCCGAGCTTGCGCACCTGGCGCATCTGATCGAGAAAGTCGTCGAGCGTGAAGCTCTGCTTGAGCAGCTTCTCTTCGAGGGTCTTCGCCTGCTCCATCGAGTAGAGGCTCTGCGTCTTCTCGATGAGCGTAAGGGCATCGCCCATGCCCAGGATGCGCGAGGCGAGACGATCGGGATAGAACGGCTCGAGGGCTGCGAGTTTCTCGCCGGTGCCGACGAACTTGATCGGCGCCCCCGTCACGCTGTGAATGGAGAGGGCAGCGCCGCCGCGCGTGTCGCCGTCCATCTTCGTGAGGATGACGCCGGTGATGCCGAGCCGGTCGTGAAAGCCTTTGGCCACCGCCGTTGCTTCCTGCCCGGTCATCGCGTCGGCGACCAGCAGAATCTCCTGCGGCCCGGCGACCTTCTTGATCGCCGCCAGCTCGTCCATGAGCGCTTCGTCTATTTGGAGGCGCCCGGCCGTATCCACGATGACGGTCGAGAGACCCAGGCGCTTTGCCTCGGCGATGCCCTCGCGCACGATTCGCACCGGATCAGCGTTGCCCGCCGCGTAAACGGGTAGGTCAATCTGGCGCCCGAGCACCTGCAGCTGTTCGATGGCCGCCGGCCGGTAGATATCGGCGGCGACCAGCATCGTTCTGCGTCCCTGCTCCTTCAAGCGCAGCGCGAGCTTGCCGGCCTGCGTCGTCTTGCCGGAGCCCTGAAGGCCGACGAGGAGGATAACCGACGGCGGGGCATCGGCAAACTGCAGGCGCGAGGCCGCCGAGCCGCCGACCGGCCCGAGCAGTTCGACCAGCTCGCCGTGCACGATCTTGAGGATCGTTTGCGCCGGCGTGAGCGATTCGAGAACGTTGGCGCCGGTCGCGCGCTCTTTGATGCGCGCAACGAACGACTTAGCCGCCGCCAACGAGACGTCGGCCTCCAGCAGCGCGACGCGAATCTCGCGAAGCGCGTCGTTTACCTCGCCTTCACTGACCCTGCCCCGACCGCCGAGGCGTTCGAAGATGGCGCTCAGGCGCTCGCTGAGCTGATCGAACAATGTGCCGTCGTTTCCGCGTTAGGTCGCCGAAGAACCCGCCGTCGTCTCGTCTATGCGCTTGACCGCATCGCCGACCGTCTTGATCTTCTCGGCTTCCTCATCGGGGATGTCAATATTGAACTCGGTCTCGAACGCCATCACCAGCTCGACCTGATCGAGCGAGTCGGCGCCGAGATCGTCGGTGATGGACGCCTCGGGCGTCACTTCCGACTCGTCGACCCCAAGCTGCTCGACGATGATCTTTTTAACTTTATCGAAGGTGGTGGACATTACGTCTCCTTTCAAAACCTCGAAGCATCAAATCAGTATCCCGCCGTCGACGACGAGCGTCTGTCCCGTTACGTACCCGGCGGCATCGGAGCAGAGAAATGCCACCACTCCGCTAACGTCCTCCGGCTTTCCGGCTCTCCCGAGTGCTGCTTGCTTTATCAAGAACTCTCTGGCTGCGTCGGGCATCTTTTCCGTCATGGCCGTTTCGATGAGGCCCGGCGCGACGGCGTTGACTCTTATATTCCTCGAACCCAACTCCTTTGCCAGCGATTTACACAGGCCGATCAGCCCGGCTTTCGAGGCGGCATATGCCGCTTGCCCGGGGTTTCCGCTCAGCCCGACGATGCTGGTCATCAGGACGATCGAACCGGAGCGCTGCTTCATCATGGGCTTCGCGACCGCCGCGCAGAGCCGGAACGCGGATTTGAGGTTCACGTCGAGGAGCAGATCGATCGTCTCCGGGCGCAGGCGCAGGAGGAGCGAATCTACCGATTGCCCGGCGTTGGCGATGGCACAGTCGAGACGGCCGAACCTCTCGACGGTGGCCGCCGTAACGCGGTTCATCGCCTCTTGATCGGTGACGTCTGCGGCGTAGATCTCCGCCACCGCGCCCGGGCGCGCGGCGGCGCAGAGTCCGGCGGTCTCCTCGAGGGCGGCCGTATCCCTGCCGACGAGCGCCACATCGGCCCCGAGCTGCGCGAACTGCGTGGCGATCGCGCGCCCGATACCGCGGCTGGCTCCGGTGACGAGTGCGACCTTCCCGGCGAGCATCATACGGGGGCCTCCGATCCTTGCGCGAGCGCCGCTCGCAGTTTCTCCACCGCGGCGTAGTCGCTGACGACGCTCACCGGCGGCGCGCCGCTCGTGCGGCGCATGAGCGGCCCGAGCACCGCGCTCGCGCCGAACTCGACCACGAGATCGAGCCGGTACGTCAGCAGGCATTCCGCCGTGTCGTGCCAGCGAACTTCCGAGACCACCGAGCGCACCAGGCTCGCGCCGATCGTCGAGGCGTCGCGGTAGGGGCGCCCGTCTACGTTCGATATGACGTCGAACTGGGGCACCTCGAAACGGCTGGCTGCAACGGCCGCCGCCAATCGCTCAACCGCCGGTTCCATGAGCGCGCTGTGCCAGGCGCCCGAGACGTTCAGCGGCACGACGCGTTTGGCGCCGGCCGCGAGCATCGCCTGTGCGGCCGCCTGCACCGCGTCGAGATCGCCGCTGATCACGATCTGCGAGGGCGAGTTGAAGTTCGCCAGCGAGACCCTTCCGCCGCCGAGCGCCGTCTGTGCCAGCACCGCGCGAATCTGCTCGGCATCCAAGCCGAGGATGGCGGACATGCCGCCGCGTGCGCGCGCGGCAGCATCCTGCATCGCCTTGGCGCGCTCGTTCACGATTCGCAGCGCCTCTTCAAACGAAAGCGAACGCGCCGCCACCAGGCTGCAGATCTCTCCGAAAGAATGTCCTGCCGTCACCACCGGCGCGAGCGCGCTGCCGACGGCTTCGTAGAGCGCGACGTTCGTCGTAAAAATGGCCGGTTGGCTGAACTCGGTCTCGCGCAGCCGCTCCTCGGGACCGGTGCGCTGCAGGTCCAGGAGATCGTAGCCCAACACCGCCGAGGCGCGATCGAAGATCGCACGCGCTGCGGGCGAACGTTCCGCGACGTCGCAGCCCATCCCGACGCACTGCGATCCCTGCCCGGGGAAGACGACGCCGACGCGCATTACGCCACCCATCGCCAGGCGACCGCGCCCCACGAGAGGCCGCCGCCGAACGCGACGAAGACGACGACGTCGCCCGGTTTGACCATTCCGGCGCGCACGGTCTCGGAAAGCGCCATCGGAATGGACGCCGCCGAGGTGTTGCCATATTCGGCGATGTTGATCACGACCTTATCGTCGGGCAACTCCAAGTATCGCGCCGTCGCATCTATGATGCGCTTGTTCGCCTGATGTGGAATGAGGTACGTCACGTCGCTCTTGGTCAAGTTCGCCTTGCGCAGCACCGCGTCGGTGGAGCCGACCATCTTATTGACGGCAACCTTGAACGTCTCGGGCCCCTGCATGTGGATGAGATGCACCTTTGCATCGAGCGCGGCGTGGTCGAGCGGACTGCGCGAGCCGCTGCCCTGCGCGTAGAGCAGATCCGGGCGGCTGCCGTCCGCGCCGAGATCGGAGGCGAGGAACGAGTCCTCTTCGGAGCGCTCCAGGATCACCGCGCCGGCCCCGTCGCCGAAGAGGATGGCGGTCGAGCGGTCGTTCTTGTCGAGAATCTTCGAGAGCGTCTCCGCGCCGATGAGCATGATGCGGCGGTAGACGCCGGAACGAATGAGGCCCGACGCGACGGTCAGGCCGTAGATGAAACCGCTGCAGGCGATCGCGATGTCGAAGGCCGGCTTCTCGAGGACGCCCAGCCGGGTTGCGACCAGACAGGCCGTCGCCGGGAAGTAAAAGTCCGGCGTGACGGTGGCGACGATGAAACAGTCTATGTCCTGCGCGCTCAGCCCGGCGTGGACGAGCGCCGCCGAGGCGGCTGCGGTCGCAAGGTCGCTGGTCGCCTCTTCTTCCGAGGTCCAGTGACGCCGCTTCATGCCGGTGCGGGTCGTTATCCACTCATCCGACGTGTCCAGCCAGGCTTCGAGGTCGTGGTTGGTGACGACGCGCGGCGGCGCGTAGTGACCGACGCCGGCGATCTTCACGCCCGAGAGGGACACCGAGTCGCTAACCGGCCGGCTCTTCTTGCGGCTTGACGACCTGCCGGCCCTGATACGTGCCGCAGTTCAGGCACGCGAAGTGCGGACGCTTGGGTTGATGGCACTGCGGGCACAGGACCGTCGTGACGACTCCCAGCTTCCAGTTTGCCGCGCGCCGGCTGCGCGTCTTGCTGCGCGGCGTCTTCCACTTTAGATTCGCCACCTAATACTCCGTTCGATAAGTACGCTGCATCCGCAGCGGCTGTCAGATTCGCGGGCCACTTACGTGCGCTCGCACGAGCACTCGCTCGTATTTCGATTCGCGCCGCAGACCCCGCATAGGCCCCGGCAATCTTCTTTGCAGCGCAGCCCCATCGGCAGGACGCTGAGCACCATTTGCTGCGCGAGGTCCGCTACGTCGAGGCGCTCGCCCGTGAGGACGTTGCTCTCGCCGAACGGGTCCTCGTCGCGTCCGCGCGACGGGTCGAGCCGCTCGTCCACGTCAACGTGCACCCGCAGGTCCACGTCCTCCAAGCAGGCATCGCACGGTCCGTGCACCCGCGCGTCCACGCTTCCCTGCACGGCCAGCATCCGGTCCGCCTCGCGGAGTTCGAGCTGCACGCGGGCCGGCTCCGGGAAGACCACGCCCTCGAAGGGCTCGATCGGCACCTCGTCGGTCACCGCCATGACCTGGCGGCTTCCGGAGAGGAGCCCGCTGATATCTACCCTGTGCGACCGATCCATGCCACTCGTGTTACCGCAGTACGAGACCCCGCCCAAATGAGGCGGGGCCACCACGGACTTTGCCCATTCTAGAACCCCGCTTCCGCCTTGTCAAACGCATCCGGCGGGGGAAAGACGGGCGCTATGAGCATGGATCCGATCGCCTCGAGCCTCGCCGCCGGCGGGGTCGCATACGCCCCGGAGATCGCCGGCGCGGCCCGCCGCCACGGGCTCGATCCGGCCCTCTTGGCCGCCGTCGCCGCCCAAGAGACCGGCGGCCCGGATACAAACGCCGGGCGAAACGTCGTGGGCGACGGCGGCCACGGCCGCGGGCTCTTCCAGATAGACGACCGCTGGCACGCTTTTGCCGCCACCCCGGCCGCCATGGACCCCGCCAAGAATGCCGACTACGCGGCCGGGATGATCTCCGGCCTGCTCTCCCGGTACGGCGGCAACGTTCGCGAGGCGCTTTCCGCTTATAACGCCGGATCCCCCAACGCCGAGGGGACGCGGACCCGCTGGTCCGACGGCAGCGATCTCGGCTACGCGGACTCGGTGCTTCGCCACTACGAGCGGATCGGGGGCACCACCCCGGCTTCGACCGTCGCCCCGGCTTCGCCAGCCGCAGCGACGGCCGCGGCCGCACCCGCCTTCGAGCCCTCGTTCGCTTCCCTCCCGATGATTCCGATGCCGGCCCCAGCTCACCAGCACGCCTTTCACCGGCAGACCACCGACTACGCCACCCTACTCAACGACACGAACGAGTCCTAACTCGTAGAACAGGAGACGACGCCATGACCATCCACCCCGTCCACGAGGGCACGATCTCGGCCCGGCCCATGAGCGAAGAGCACGGGCGAGTCGAAGGGCACCACGGGCATCACCGGCACCATCGAGTGTCCGGCGCGCGCCAAGAGGAGCTGCTCGAGAGCGAGCAGGCAGAGTCGCCGCAGAGTTCCGCCGCGGCCGAACTCAATGGCCTGATCGCTTCGCTCGGCTCGCTCTCCTCGCAAGCACAGGGCCTCCCCTTGACGCCGCCCTCGCTGCCGGGCCTGCCGCAAAACGGCTATCAGCCCCAGCCGACCGACTACACCCAGCTCTTCAACGAAGCAAACTAGCGCGCGCAAAGGAGTAACGCGATGGCATTCCTGCTGCCGGTGCTCGAGGGACTCGGTACCGGCCTTCTCGGCAACGCGATCGGCGGCGCGCTCGGCGGCGGCGTCGCCGGCAACGCGGGAAACGCTGCAATGAACGCCCTCAACTCACAAGACGAGACGTTTCAACTCGGCATGTACGCGTCGGAAGTCCAGAATCAGGAGCAGCTGCAGGTGCAGTCGGAGGTCTTCGATCAGATGATGGACGAGCGTTCCGAAAACATGCGCGAAGTGGACACGCTTCGGAATGTGGATATGGCTCAGCGCAAGATGGACGATTCGATTACGAAGAAGTTCATCCAGTCCATCACCGAGTGATGATCGCGCCGCTGCCGCCGCTCAAACCCAGCGAACGCGCCGCCGCGGCGCGCGGCGTCCCCGCCGCGCCTCGCGGCGCCGGCGCGGCCGCCGCGGCGCCCTCCGGCGCCGATCAGCAAGCGTTGGCCTCCCAGCGCCAAGCCTTCGACTTCGTGGCCGCCGAACGAGCCGAAATCGAGCGCGAGCACGAGATCCTCGATGCCCTGCTCATGGCCCAACTCAAGAACGAAGACGAGATCACGAAGAAATGGATCGCCCTTATCTAGTCGCCCGGTAGATATACCGCTGAGCTAAAAGGGACGACAAACTTGCGTTCGGCGACCTTTTGCCAATGATTCTTGGAAACTTGGCCGATATCGAGCCATCCGCTGGATGGACTCGTCGCGCCGTCGCCGACGACGATTGACCTGTCCGTTCGATTAAAGCCAAAGCCGTGCGGATCGCATCCTTTAACGCACGGCGTCATCGTATTGAACGGTGAGTTGCCGTACTTCACCGGCAGCGCGTATTGGTAGATTTTGTGGCTAGAATCCCCCACGTTGAGCACCGTTCCAGCGCTGCTGATCGAGAAGCCCGCGACGTCGCCGTTGTCTATCGTGAACGTGTCGAGCGGCAAGCCTTGGCTCATGCTTGGATTGGTGGTCGGATTGGTTATTTCCGCGACGCCATAACCGCCGCCCCCATAATCCCGAAGCCAGAGGTTACCAAGCGCGTCCTCATCGCCGGCGTCGTAGAAACAGACCGCCGAACAGTCGCTACTCAAAAGCACCGCAACGGGGATCGCCGACGGATTTCCCTTAGGCCAGTATTCGTACCCTGAGCCACTGGCGGTATTGTTTCCAACCTGATACTGGATTTGTTGCATGATCGCGAAGACGTGGTCTTTGTCAACGACCGCATCGCTCAGTATACCCGTAAACTTGGAACAATCGGAAACCGGGCAATCGGGTAAATAGGCGCGAGCAAAGCGCCCATCCTCGTACTCCTGGATGACGCCGGCTTTGCCCCCGCTGACGTCGGTCACGAACAAGTCTTTCCCATCGACTTTGAGCGTCAATGGCTGGCCGCCTTTAACCGGCTGATTCTCGGTCGAAATAACTTTGATGACGCGTTTTGCGCCCACAGACAAACCGAATAGCTTGCTGGTCTGCTCTGCCGCAGCCCAGATCTTAACGCCGCCCGCGCCGGCGGTGGGAGCGGTAACCCGGGACGAACTCGCCGGTGACGCAGGCGGCACCATGACCGGCTGTGCCTGCCTCGCGCACGAGGACGCACCGGCGATCAGGGTGGTGCAAATTGCTCCAGTTGCGAGCCTGCGGCAGGTCGCGGCGATCCGTTCGCTCGGACGTAGCATTTGTCTGATGCCTCTCGCGTTCGCGAGGAACGACAGGTGCCCCCGTCTTCTCGACGCCTTCCGCCGGATGCGGCGGGTGAGGCTAGCGAATCGCGTAGAGCGTGCCGTCGGTGCTGCCGACGAAAAGCACGCCGCCGGCGATGGCCGGCGTGCCGGCAATCGAGCCCAGCGAATAGACTTTGCTCAAGCCTACGATGATGCCGTCGAGCGTGGGATCGGAGTAGATCTTCTGCAGATCGAGGTTGCCGCTCGCGTCGGCGTACGCCGCCAGATTGCGCCGGGAGGCTTCGGTAGAAAACCGAGCTACGATCTTGCCGCTGCGATCGTCGACGGCGTAGAGCCTTCCGTCGAAGGTGCCGAAGTACGCGACGTCGCCGGCGATCGAAGGCGAGCCGAACGCGTACGCGCCGTATCCGACGTTGAAGCGCTCGCGGCCGGTGGCCGCGTCGAGGGCGTAAAACTTGCGCTCGTCGGAAGTCGTATAGTAGACGACTCCGTCCGCGACGGCGGGTGAGGCGATGACCCAGCTTCCGTGTTCGTCGTGCTTCCAGCGCAACTCCCCGGTCTTTGCGTCGAGCGCGTAGAAGAAACTGTCGCGACAACCGAAATAGACCGTGCCGTCTGCAACCGCAGCCGAGCCGGCGATGCCCACCTGATTGTAGATGTTGCGATCGTCGCCGGTCGTGTACGTCCAAACGACGGCGCCGCTTCGTGCGTCGAGCGCGTACAGGTTGCGATCCCAGCTTCCCACGTACACCACGCCGTCTGCCACCGCCGGCGACGCGTGAACGACGTCGCCGGTTGCGAACTTCCAGCGGAGCGCACCGGTTGCGGCGTCCAGCGCGTAGACGTTGTGGTCGCCGCTGCCGATGTAGACCGTCCCATCCGAAACCGCCGGCGAGGAGAGAAACACGTCGAACGGATCGGGCATGCGTTCGTTTTGGGGCATGATGCCATGGATTCCGGGGGCGGTGAAACGCCGCTCGCCGCCCGTCTTGAAGTGCCACTTTTCGGCTCCGCTTTGGGCATCGAGGCCGTAGACGTTTCCGTCGAGACTGGCGACGAAGACGAGGCCGCCCCAGATTGCGGGCGATGAGTTCACCGGACCTTTGGTGGCGAACTTCCAGACCAAGGCGCCGTCGGCGGCGCGGACCGCGTACACGTTGAAGTCCCCGCTCCCGACGTAGACGATGCCGTTGAGGACCGCCGGTGACGAGAATATCTTGGCTTTCGTGTGAAACCGCCACTTCACCGATGCAAGGGTGGGGGCTGTCGACGCGTAGACGCCGCCGTGCGCGGCGTCCGCGCGGAACATCGCGCCCTCGTCGCCGGCGCGCGCCTGCGACGAGGCGACCAACGCCGCGGCGGCGATCGCCGCTACGACCGTTAGCGGCAGCCTTGCGCGTGGGTTCATACGAACACTATACCGCCTGCTAAAATCCCCGCGCATCAAAAGGCCGTCAAAGAACGCCGCCCCAAGCGACTCAGACCGGCGCTAAGTGAAGCTTGATCCAGGTGGCCAGGTACTCGCGATACCCCGGCAGCACCCGGGGCCCAACTTGGATGTCGTGGTTGGCCGTTTCGAAGATATGGATTGTTACGTCGGGATTGGAATTCGCACGCAAGGCTTGCTGAAAGGCCGCGATGGACCGCTCGACCGGAACCTTAGCGTCGCGCCCGCCGTAGATCAGGAGCAGCGGTGCGGTGAGCGAGGCGTATAGCTCGACCGGCTCCGACCACGTACGCGGGTCGCGGTAAAACTCATACGTCGAAGGATCCGCGCGATTCATCGCCGCGAGACGATCGGGAGCCGGAAGCTGGTTGCCGGCCGGAACGTCGTCGCGAAACTCGACCTTGCGGAATTTCTGCAGGAGGCCGTTTGCCGCAGCGCGCGATACCAGGGCTTGCGCGCGTTCGTAGCCTTGGCCCGTTCGATAGTATTGAGCCAGCGCATCGTGCAGCTCGATCGCCGCGCGGACTTGCGCCGGCGTCATCCCGACGGCGGCGAACTGGCCGGCCAAGTAGTAATCGTCGGATTGCGCGGGCGCTACTCCCGCCGGACTCACCAGAATCGTGAACGCCGCCGGGCAGGCCGTAACCGCGCGTGGGACGACCCAACCAGCTTGGCTGCTGCCGAAATACCCAACGTTTTTTGCCTCTACCCCGGGCAAGTGAGACGCGAAGGCGCAGGCCGCGGCGACGTCGGCCGCCTGCACGTCGAAGTCGTCCGTCGCTTTTCCGCCGGACCCGGCGATGCCGCGCTTGTTGAAGGAAAAGGACGCGATTCCGGCCTTTGCAAACGAATGCGCGATCAGCCGCCAGTATACCGACGCGTTGGCATCGTCGTAATCGGAGCCTTGGACGAGCACCACCAATGGGTAGCTGCTTGCTCCCCGGGGCGCGAACAAGCGACCGGCCAGCTCGACGTCGCCGCTCCTGAAGCGATAATCCGTTGAAACGAAGGCGGGCGTAGGCGCCGGAGACGGTGCGGGGGCCTGTGCGCGAACCGCCCACGGCGTCGCCGCAGCGCCCGCGAGAATGCAGAAAAACCCTAGAAATATGCGAAGCATTTACGGCCTTACGGCATAGGCCAAGCGATTGTTTCGCCGCAGCGCTAGGGCTTGTGTTTTTGTGTGCTGAACGCGAAGGGATTGCGGTGCGCGAGAGCGTTCATCGCGGCGAGGCCTTTGTGCGCCGATGCCTCCAACCCCCGCTCCTAGGCAGGCGCCCCGCCAGGCCTGGGAGGGAGGCTTGCCGTCCGTGCTATACTTGTCCCTTGTCGCGGGCCGTTAGCTCAGCTGGTTAGAGCGCATGCTTGATAAGCATGAGGTCCCTGGTTCGATCCCAGGACGGCCCACCAGACGAAAAGCCGGCGCCACGCGTTTACCACAGACGTGTCGCGAGGAGCGCCGCGAGCAGCAGCCCGCCGAGGAACAGCAGGAAGCTGCCGACCGAGATGCGATTCGAACCCGAGATCGCCGCGTCGAGGATCGCGGTCTGAGCACGCCAGAAGACGAAGAGCACGACGAGCCCTCCGATCAGGACGTTCTTCGGCGCCCCCGCGGCGTAGATCGAACCGTACGTCACCATCACGCCGCATTGCAGCACGACCAGCAGCCAAGCAGTCCAGCGAGGCCCGAACGAATCGGCGGCGCCGGATATACCGAAGTGGATAGGAATGCGCTCCGGCAGCGCGCCGTACTGCAGCAGCGTCGCGATGGCCGTCGCAGCGGTGATGCCGACCCCTACTGCCGCGAGGAGCGCGATCGCCATGCGTTACCTCACCTCGGAGCGAGGTAACGGTCGAACCAGTCAACCGTCTGCGTCAGGATATCTATCTGATTGACGCTCTTCTGCGGCCCGTGCCCTTCGTCGGCGTAGACGATGAGCTTGGCGGGAACGCCGAGCGTCGTCATCGCGTGATAGAACTCAAAGGCTTGCGGCGCAGGCACCTCCTCGTCGCGCTCGCCCTGCAGGATGAGAACCGGCGTCTTCGATTGCAGGATGAACGTGATCGGCGAGCTCCTCGCATAGACCGCCGGATCCTGATAGACCGAGGCCCCGAAGAACGGGATCATCCACTGGTCTATCTTGTTCTGCCCGTAGTACGACTGCCAGTTCACCAGCCCGGCCCCGGCGACGAGCGCCTTGAAGCGGGTCGTCTGCGTCTCGGCCCACATCGCGATGTATCCGCCGTAACTCCAGCCCATGAGCCCGAGGCGGGCGGCGTCAATCGGCGCGGCTTTGAGCGCCGCGTCTACACCTGCCAGGTCGTCGCGCCAATCGCCGTAGCCCAAATCCTTGACGTTCGCTCGTGTGAACGCTTCGCCGCGACCGAAACTGCCGCGCGGATTCGGCATGAGCACGAAGTACCCGCGCGACGAGAGAGCGCCGATATCGCGTGCACCGAAGCGGGGCACCGAGACCGCCGAAGGCCCGCCGTGCACGATCGTCACCATCGGATACCCCCGGCTCGGATCGTACGCGAGCGGATACACGAGCCAGCCTTGAACCGTCAAGCCGTCGCTCTGCCACTCCAGCGAGACTGCCTTGCCGTAGTAGCGAACCGCGCCGGCGTTACTGTGGGAGATCTGCCGCAACGCGTTCGGTGCGCCGGCCCAGACTTCGTTCGGTTCGTCGAAACTCGTGCGCGCGAGCGCGACGACCGCGCCGCCTTTCGCCGTGGACCAGCTCCGAATCGCCTCTTCCTTATCGGTGAGCGCCGTAGCCGCGCCGGTTGCCGGGTCCAGACGCATGAGCGACATCGAACCACCGCGGTCGGCGACCATATCGAGACTGCCGTCCGCGTTCCAGCGCAGCGACTGCGCCGAGAATGAGGCGCCGGGCGTCGCATCTCGTTCGACTCCGCTCCGAGCGTCCACGAGATAGACGTCGCCTCCGGTCGAACCGAAATCGCTCATGATGCCGCCGATCAGCGCGATCTTCGTTCCGTCCGGCGACCAAACGGGATCGTTGATCTGGTACGAGGGCGCGAGCAGGTCGTGCATCGTTCCGGAAGCGAGGTCAACGGCGGCCAGCCGGGCGATCCACCAGTTGTCGTCGCCGTTTCCTTTTGCGTACGTAACCGCGACCTTCGTGCCGTCGGGCGACCAGCCGTACTCGTAGACGTACGTGTCGTCGGGCGTGCGGAACGCGAGCGCGCCGCTCGAAACCGCGACCGTCGCTAAGCGCTGCTCGTCCACGACCGAGCCGATCACGCCGACGTCGCGCGCGCCCGGCGCGATCGCGCCGGCCTTACGGTGCGCTCCGGGGATGTAGAGGAATGCCAGCGAAGCGCCGTCGGGAGACCAGGTGAGGCGCTGCACGTTGCCGTGCAGGCTTCCCACTTGGCGCGCCATCCTGCCGTCCGCACGCGCGACGAAAAGCTGCAGCTGGCCTTTCGAACGTGCGTCGGAGAGGAAGGCGATCCGCGTGCCGTCGGGCGACCAAACGGGATTCTGCTCGTCGTCGTTGCCGGCCGCGGTGGACGCGCTCACGCGCACGCGCGCGCCGCCGGCAAGGGGCTGCAGGTAGATTGCGTTCGACTGCGGAGAATCGAAGAGGCGCTGCGGATCATGATAGCCCTCCTGCCAGGCGACTGCGTCACCCGACGGCGAGAGCGCGACCGCGCCGAGCTCGCGCAGCGCGTAGGATGCGCGCAGAACCTCGCGCATTGACGGCACCTGCGAAGGCGCCGCGCCCATAAGGCCCAGCGCCGCCGCCAGCACGATCGCAGGCGCAAGAAAGAGGCGATGCATCCGCACTATCCTCCAGCCATAGCTCCGACGACTAAATACGGCTCCTCGCCGCTCGCAACCGCCCGCGGTAGCGGCGCCTCGGGCCGTTCGTGCGAGAGATCGAGCTCGCAAGCAAAGAAGCGAATGAAGGGCCTGCGCTTCTTCGTCTCGTGATCGCGCATCGTGCCGCGCAGCACCGGGTAGTGCGATTCTAGTGCGTCGAGCACCGCCTGCTGCGTGACCTCGCCGCCAAGCTCGAGATGCACCTCGCCGCTCACTCGAGCGAGCGTGCGCAGATGCGCGGGCAGCACGACGCGGATCATGCGAGCGTCTGCACTTCGACCGAGAGCACCGCCGGCAGATCGTGGACGATCGCGTTCCACGTGTCGCCGGCATCCGAAGATGCGTAGACCTGGCCGCCGGTCGTGCCGAAATAGATGCCGCACGAATCGAGCGCATCCACGGCCATCGCATCGCGCAGAACGTTTACGTAGCAGTTCTGCTGCGGCAGGCCGTTCGTGAGCGCCTCCCATTCGTCGCCGCCGCTGCGGCTGCGATAGACGCGCAGCGCGCCATCGAGCGGATAGTGTTCCGAGTCGCTCTTAATCGGCACGACGTAGATCGTCTCGGGCTCGTGCGCGTGCACGTCTATCGGAAAGCCGAAGTCCGTCGGAAGGTTGCCGCTCACTTCGCGCCAGCGCTCGCCCGCATCGTCGCTTCGCATGACGTCCCAATGCTTCTGCATGAAGAGCACCTCCGGACGCGTCGGGTGCATCGCGATCCGGTGAACGCAGTGGCCGACCTCGGCATCGGGATCGGGAATCCCATCGGACTTCAACCCTTTGTTGATGGGCCGCCAGGATGCGCCGTCGTCGTCGCTGCGAAACGCGCCGGCGGCCGAGATCGCCGCATACATTCGCCCCGCATGCGAGGGATCGAGCACGACCGTGTGCAGGCACATCCCCCCGGCGCCCGGCTGCCACGACGGAGCCGACGGATGCTTGCGCAGTGCCGGCAACTCCTCCCAGTTCTTTCCGCCGTCTTGCGAACGGAAGAGCGCGGCGTCCTCGACGCCTGCGTAGACGAGATCTGGATCGCGCAGACCCGGCTCGAGATGCCAGACGCGCGCGAACTCCCATGGATGCGGCGTGCCGTCGTACCAGCGATGCGTGCCGGCCTCACCCTCGTACGTGAAACGGTTGCCTACCGCTTCCCAGGTCGCGCCGCCGTCGTCCGAGCGCTGCATCACCTGTCCGAACCAGCCCGACGTCTGCGAGGCGTAGATCCGATTCGGCTCGACCGGCGAGCCCTTCATGTGGTAGATCTCCCAGCCGCCGAAGTATGGCCCGTCAACCCGCCACTGCCTGCGCGCGCCGTCCGCCGTAAGAACGAACGCTCCTTTGCGCGTGCCGACCAGCACACGAACCTTGCTCACGATGATCCCCTTTCTTGCGGCTAAGCCTTCGCGCCCGGAGCGTCTTTCGCCCTGGCAAAGGCCGCGCCGTACGCGGCCAACGCTCGCATCCTCGCCGCGCGGTGCTCCACGACCGGCGGCGGATAATCCGGCGTGCCGAGCTCGGGGACGAAGCGGCGAACGTACGCACCGTCGGGGTCGAAGCGCCGCCCCTGCTCGGCCGGATTGAAGATCCGGAAGTACGGCACCGCGTCGGTGCCGACCGACGCAGCCCACTGCCAACCGCCGTTGTTCGAGGCGGTCTCCGCGTCGGAGAGATGGCGTTCGAAGTATTGCTCGCCCAAGCGCCAGTCTATCAGCAAGTGCTTGCTCAGGAACGAGGCGGCGAGCATGCGGAGCCGGTTGTGCATCCAGCCGTTTGCGTTCAAGTCGCGCATCGCAGCGTCCACGAGCGGATACCCGGTACGGCCCTCGCACCACGCGGCAAACTCATCCGGCGCATCGCGCCATACGACGCGCTCGCCGGCGGGGAGAAACGCACTCTCCACGACGTGCGGAAACTTCGCCAGAATCGTTTGGTAGAAATCGCGCCAAACGAGTTCGCCGATCCATGCCTCCACGCTCTGGCGTGCGACCGTATCGCAGCGAGCGCGGTGCTCGAATGCCCGCTCGACGCACGTCCGGATGCCGACCGTTCCGGCGCGCAAGTGTGGCGAGAGCCGCGAGGTGCCGGGCAGAGCCGGGTGATTGCGCTCGACCGCGTAGCGCTCCATGGCGCCGCCCGGCTGGGTGAACGCGTCGAGCAGCGAGCGGGCGGCGACGTGGTCCACGCGCGCGTAGCCGGGCTTGCGAGCGAATCCGAACGCCTCCGGACCGGGGACCTCGTCACTCGAGCCTATGGCTTCGGCGGCCAGCGCGCGGCCGCGCAGCGCTTCGATCGAACGCAGCGGCGAACGCGGCAGTTCGGCGCGCCGTTCCAGCCAACGGCGCTTGTACGGTGTGAAGACCCGGAACGGACTGCCGTCGGCGCGTGCGATCTCGTCAGCCCCGAAGTAGACGTGGTCGAGCACCGAGCGTACGCGCAGCCCGCGATCGCGCAGCCCGCGCGTTACCGCCGCGTCCCTCGTAACGGCGGATGGCTCGTAGTCCTCGCTGAAATAGACCGCGCCCGCGCCGAGTCGCTCGGCGAGCGCGGATAGTTCCTCCGCAAAATCGCCGCGCAGGAGCACGAGATCGCTGCCCATCTCTCGCAAACTCTCGCGCAAGGCCGCCAGGGCGTCGAAGAACGCGCATACGAGCGGCGCGCCCATCCGCGAGCTTGCCAGGAGGGGCGGGTTCAGGACGAACGCGAGCGCGACCTGGTCGTACTCGCGGCAGGCCGCAAAGATCGCTGCGTTGTCCTCGAGCCGCAGATCGCGCCGCAGCCAAACGAGGGCCCGCGCGCTCACTTCTGCACGTCGCCTTCGCGAATCGAGAATCGCTTGCGGCGGCTGTGCGCTCCCGATACGAGCTCGACACCGCTCGGCGGTACGCCGTACGCCTGCGCTAGCGCGCGAACGCAGGCGCGATTGGCCGCTCCTTCTACGGCGCGCTCGCGCACGCGCAGCACGATCTCGCCGTTCTCCGAGGATATGCCGGGCTTCTTCGAGCCCGGCTTGACGACGACGTCAACGAGCACGGCGCTAGGGCGCCGGCATCGTCGCGCGCAGCGCGCGACCGTTCAGCGTGCCGCTGATGGCGGCGGCGGCATCGCCGCCGGCCGTACGCCACGACGCATCAATGCTGCCGGTGGAGCCTGCCGGGTTCAAGTGGGCCCGCGCCGCGCCGGTCCGCGCGTCCAGGCGCGCGTCGCCGGAGACGGGGAGGTCCGTCGTCCAGCGGATGCCCGAGAGTGCGGCCTGCACGACCGCTCCGCTCGTCGTCGCCGAGAAGGATCCGCCTCGCAGACCGCTGCCGGAATGCTCGTAGAACTCGTACGAGCGCGAGAGCACGTCTGCGGCGGCCAGGACCGCGGCTGCAGCCTCGCGCAGATCGCGTTCGGTCGCGGCGTTGCCGGGCAGCGCCTTCGCGGGCGCGACCTCATCGAGCGTTTGCGAAAACGCGGGCACCAAATGCAGCGCCGGCACGCGCTGCGCGCAGGTCGCGTCCACGCGGCCGGTCTGCGTAAACCGGGTGACGATCGTGGCGGCGCAGCCGCCGAAATCGCCCAGCGCCGTTACGTGTCCGGTGTTCGCAACGATGACGTGCTGCGCGCGCGGAAAGAGGCGCGTCGCCGCTTCGCCTTCGGCCGGCGTCGTAACCGTGTCCAAATCCCCGTTGAGAACCAGCACCGGAACGGTCGGAAAGTGCGCACCGGGCGGAACGGGGCGTCCGGCGGGATGCTGGGGTGAGGCGACGGGCCAGGTCCTGCAGAGCGGTACGTACGCGTAGTCGAGCGGGATGCCGAGAAACTCATCTATCGTGAAGGGCGCGTACAGGTCGGGGTCCTCGTCGCGTTTGCGCTGCAGCGCGCGCTGCCAATCGGCCTCGCGCTGGGGCGGCTGGAGCCGCATGTCGTACGCCTGCGGATTGTCCGAGCAGCTCGCCGCAACGAACAAACCCTGGCTGTACGAGCGCGCGCCGCCACCGGCGCCTTCTTCGTTCGCATAGGCTTCGTCAACGAGACGCTCGAGCGGCACCCGGTCTCCCGCTAGGTACGCGCGCGCCGCCGCGTCGAGGTCGCGATAGGCGAGCGTGTCGAGGCCGGCCGAGTCCATGATGAAGGCCACGTCCGACGGCGTGATACGGCGGTCGCGATCCTCACGCAGTTTTGAGAGCAGCGCTCGGATACGGTCGAGCGACGTACCGCCCAAGGCCGCGCACACCGGCGAACGCACGCATGCGGCATCGAAGGCACTGCGCATCGTTGGTGCCTCGCTGGGATACCATGCGTTCCCGCCGGTGACTTGGTAGGCGCCGTCCAAAACGATCGAGCGCACGCGCTCGGGATGCCGTCCCGCGAAAGCCTGGACGAAGAACGTGCCGTACGAATCGCCGTACGCGTCCACTTTCGCGACGTCCATCGCCGCGAGCACGCGCGCGAGATCGTCTGCGGCCAGCGCGGTGCCGTACAGGTCCGACCTGTCGCCGAGCCGATCGCCGCACGCCGTTACGTCGCGCAAAAGCATGAGGGGCGCGCCTTGCAGCGGCCGGCAATCTATCGCGCCGGAGAGACCGGTGCCGCGATTATCTACGAGCAGGAGATCGCGCGTGCCGAGCAGCGGCGCATAGAGGCCGCGGTAGGACGCGCGCGAGCCGATTGACGGATACCCTGGGCCGCCTTCGACCGCGAGGATCGTTCCCGACGAGCGCGCCGAACGGTTCGTATGCGGAAGCCATGCGACCGCGATATCCAGGCTGCCGCGAATGCGGCCGGCCGGATCGAGCGCGACGCGGACCGCGCCGCAGTAGAAGTCGCCGCCCAGGCACCTGTGCATCTCGACGGAGCCGACGCGCAGCGTGCCGGTGGGGACGGTACCTTGCGGCGGCGCTGCCGGCATCGGCGCGCAGGCAGCAAGGGCCGAACAAACCGCGGCAGCCCACATCGTACGGGTCATGGTGGAGATGTGGGGGCTCGAACCCCAGACCCCCTGCTTGCAAAGAATAACCATGCCCTCGTCAGCGACGCCGAGTCGCCCGATTTCCTCGCAAAAACCGTCCACGCGCATGCGGCCATAACGGATGCGGGCGTTGCATAGCCCACTGCACGTGTCAGGTTGACCGTCTGGGGCCAACGTCTAGGGTTCCGAAGCCCTAGCACACGCTCCCGAAAACGAGGCCCGGGCGGACTGAAAACGGGCGCCCTTCGCGGAAGGTTACCCCATAGCCCGGTATGGGCGGGGAGCGACGGATGACGATTCACAGGTTTGGGCGCCAGGCTTTTGGCCTCGTGCTGGCCGCCGCATCGCTGGCCGCGTGTGGAGGGCGATCGGCGACGCCAGGCACGCTGCCGCAAGGCGGCGCGCAGGCGCCTGGCCTTACGCCAAACGCGGCTACAATGCAAGCGCGCGTACACCGGGCGTCAGGGTCGAGTGGCGATTTCTTGTACGTTGCGTCAGAATTTAATGGCATTCTCATCCTTAGGTATCCCGATTTGGCCAAGGTCGCAACGATTAGCGTTCAAGAAGTAGACGGCAATGGTTGCGTTGATAGCGCGACGGGTGACGTTTATTTCCAGACGTACACAACTAGCACGGGTCCCGCACTTTCAGAGTATCCCATAGGCGGCACAACCTCCATTGGAAGCATCGTTCCTCCATCGGGGTATTACTTCGGCCCCTGTGCGGTGGACCCAACAACGGGTAACATTGCGGTTATCACCAGAAAACTTGGTGAAAGGAGCGCTGGCTATATTGCCGTCTACCTTTCAGCCACAGGTCAGAGGCAGACGCATCGAGACCCGGCGCTTAGTTCCTATAACTCCTGCATATACGACCCGAGCGGAAATCTTTTTGTCGTCGGTAACGGGAGGTCGTCCTATGACCCCGTGTTTGCGAGATTGCAGAAGGGCCGTCGGAACTTCATCAACCTATCTACGACCGCGTATCTTGGCTTCGGCCCCCTTCAGTGGCACGGCAAATACCTAATAAGCCAGCAATATTTCTTTAAGAGGCCCCTGAGCGTGTACCGTATTTCTATCTCAGGTAAGCAGGCAAAAGGTGTAGGCACAGCGCTGCTAAGGCACGCCACACAAATGGCCTGGATTCTGGGTAATACAGCCATCGCAGTCTGGTCTGGTAACCACAATGAAGGCCAGGTGGCCTTCTATGCTTATCCCGATGGGGGGAAAGCCATGAGGAGGACTAGGAAGTTGCCTTTGGGATACCTATGGGGCGTGAGCGTTATTCATGGACCGAGCCGGATCTAGCGTGCAGCCCGGCTCCAAGTACGTAAGCGCGCTCGGCGCTGAAAATCCTTTGGAGATGTGGGGGTTCGAACCCCAGACCCCCTGCTTGCAAAGCAGGTGCTCTACCAGCTGAGCTACATCCCCGCGCGGCGAGGCCCTGCTTCGTCCCGGCCGCTCTCCCTCCTGTTTTCGCAAGGAGTCGCATGGTGTGCCGTGAATACGGGCGGGTCGCGGCGCCGGCCGATCGCGGGGGCATAGCTCAGCTGGTAGAGCATTACGCTGGCAGCGTAAGGGTCAGGAGTTCGAGTCTCCTTGCCTCCACCAAAGAACGCTCGTTACTACGGGCGTTTTTCTTTCTGACGGACGCGACGGTTGCCGTCGGCGTCGAGTGCCCAAGGACTCCGGCAACGGTCCGCACGTCCGTACCGACAAATTGGATGCGTCGCAGTGGTATGCCGGGTATCGCGCAGGCGTGTCGTCGAGATTCCACACACCGCGCGATGTGCAAGCGCGTGCGCCGGCTGCCGCGGGGGTCACCCGAGCTACGCCGAAATATGGTGGGCTGCGTGGCGCTCACGCAGCGAGGAGTAAGGGTCATGGGACATTGGAACTTTGGCCGCCATGCGCTAACGAGCTTCGTGGCTGCGGCACTGCTGGGGGGATGCGGAGGAGCGCCTGGTTCCCCCCTCGTGAGCGCCGTACCGCAGGACCGCTCGCATGGTCAACCCCGATCGACCGGCGACCTTATCTACGTCACAAACGTTTGCGGCGGAGCCTGCATCTTTTCATACCCCGCCGGGAAGCTGGCCGGAGCGATTGCGACGCTGAACGTCGATGGAGCGCCCTGTGCGGATGCACATGGTAACGTTTTCATCCCCGCGTTAGCTGGCTCGCAATACGTCATCTTCGAGTATGCTCACGGTGGCACGGTGCCCATCGCAACGCTCGATATGCCGTACTCTTCCAACGGTCAGGGTTGTTCGGTAGACCCGGTCACCGGGAACCTGGCCGCAACGTACCTGGCGAGTCCCGGTGGTAATGGCGTCGCCATATTCCAGCACGCTCAAGGAACCCCGGAGCTCTACCAAGACACACATTTTGCCATTGAATACTGCGGCTATGACAATCAGGGCAATCTCTTTGTGGATGGACTCGGCAATGCATCGCATCCCTTCGGATTTGCCGAGCTGCCGAAAGGCGCCAGCGAGTTTACGGATATTTCGGTGAACGTCAGCGTCCAAAATGAAGGTCAAGTCCAATTCGACGGTCAGTACATAACCGTTGAGGACCTGTCGGGTAAAATCTATCGTCTGAGCATTTCGGGCTCCCAGGCTTCGGTCGTTGGAACGACCACGTTCACGAAGATCAAGAAGCTCAAGGGAAGCTCTTGGATTGACGGCCATTCTGTGCTCTCCATGTATCAAAAGGGGCAACACATCCAGCGCGCTCTGGGCTTCTGGAAATATCCGGCCGGCGGTACGCACACGAAGTCCATATCGAATTGGGGCTTTGAGACGCGCGGTTCCGAGGTTATGGGAGTGACGATCAGCCGAGGCTAGTCGCGGAGCTTCTACCCGTCGTTTTACGGGCGCTTTTGCTCGCGACGGCATCGAGGCTATGCAAGCGGGAGCTTTTCCTGGGGTGACCCCCATTGGAGGGGGCTGCGCGCGATTGGCGGCGTGAGCGCCTACAGCGGACTGCCGACGAGTCTTGACGCGTCCAACGTCATCGTCGCGGTTGACGTCGGAGTGGTGTTCCTGGCGAGGCCGCAGCCGGGCGAGGGCGTTCCATCGGATGTTTACGCCGGCGGCGTCGGCTGCGCAAGGGGACGCGTCGCGAAGGAGACGCTCCACTCCCGATCGCCGACCTTCAACACCCATACGAAGGTCGCATCCGGCGCCAGTTGCAACGGGCCGATATTGACCGCAAATGGGACGTTGATCGAAGCGCCCGGCTTTACGCCTGCCGGACGACCGACCTCAAGCTGATTCTCCGAATGTACCGGACGGAACTGATCGGGCCCGGTCTGCATGAGCACGGGTTTGCCGTCTGCATCGTACAGATCTAAGGTCCAACGAATCTTTCGATTCGTCTCATCCCACGGCACGCGCAAAATGAAAGCGACGGCCGATGGGGCCGTTACGGGGCTGCTCGTATGGCTCCAGCCGATGCCGAGCGCATGCAGCTTTCCGTCCGGCGATACCTGTGCGGCGTCTGCGAGGAAGAGCGTCGCGTCCATTAGATCGCCTGAATCTTCGCCATCATTCCCTTGTCTTCGTGATCGAGGAAGTGGCAGTGGAACAGGAACGTGCCTTTGATAACCGGATCGCGGAAGTCCATAATCGCGACGATGCTGCCGGATTTGCTGTTCTTGTGCTTGCTCAGACGATGCGGCACCACGACGGTGTCGGCCCAATGCGGGTGCGCGACCTTCACGCCGTTGACGTACTCCACGTAGAAGTGTACCTGATGGATGTGGAAGGCGTGAATCTCGTCGGTGACGTTCACGATGTGCCACTGCTCGACCGTGCCGACGTGCACCACGAACATCGGCGGCGCGCCGGGCCGGAACGTCTTGCCGTTGATGAAAAAGTGCTTGGGCCCTTCGCTAAAGACGACGAGCCGCTTGGCGGCGATCGGCGGGAGCGGCGTGGTGTACGCGTTCGCGGGCAGCGGCTCTCCGACCGCGAGCGCGGGCCCCGGCGGATAGGGTCGCAGTTTGCCCGTGGGCGCCTGCAGCACGCCCAGTTCCGTCTCTGGGTCGCGGTCGCCGTCGGGCCCGGAGTTGTAGCAAAGCGTTTTGAACTTTGCGTAACCGCTCGCCGGCCCGGTAACGACGAACTCCGCGCGCGCCGCCGGCGGCACGATGATGGACTCTTCTTTCATCGTCGGCGGCGTACCGGGAAAACTGTCCAGCGCGAAGCCGTCTATCGCGACGACCTCCAACTGCTCGCCGGGCACGCGCAGTTTGAGCGTCTTGTGCCCGGTCGCGTTGACGAGACGGAAGAACTGCCGTTCGCCCGGCGCGATGCGAATGATCGGGCGCAGCACGTTGTCCACCGTCACGAGGCCCGGGTCCTCACCGCAGGGGGCCGGGTTGGGTACGTCCGGCCGAGCCGAGACCGTGCCCTTGCCCGTGTCGCGCACGATCAGCAGACGCTGCTTCATGCCGGCCAGCGCCGGGATGTGGCGCTCGATTCCTTCAACGACGATCGCGCCCGACATGCCCGCCTGGCCGACCTGATAGCTCGTCTCGCCGTGCACGTGCGTGTGGTACCAGTAGAGTCCCGGCTCTTGCGTGGCCGGGACGTGCACGACGTAATGCAGCTTCTCGCCGGGAAGCGCGAGCATCGTGAGGACGTCGTCGCTGGGCGCCTTGGGCGATACGGTCAGACCGTGGAAATGCAGGTTGGCGTCCAGCGCCATGGAGGACGACGTCGTCATCTGCATCCCTGCCGGCGGCGCTGCGTTCGGCAGATCGTTCTGCAGGTTGACGACGATCGTATCGCCCGGGCGAATCCTGATTGTCGGCGCGACGTTATAGAGGCCCTGGTAAACGAACGTCGGGAAGTGGGTGAAGAAATCCATCGCAACGACGAGATCAACTTTCGCCACGCCGCCCCGCGCAGCGACGACGGGCGGTTCCCGCAGGTCGTCTTCGGGTTTGGCTTGCGCGCCCATCGGCATTGCGGTGGCCGACGGTATCGCGCCCAGCGGGCTCATCGCGCGGCATCCGGCGAGCATCGCCAGAGCGAGAACCGATACAAGCAAGCGGCGCACCAAAACGGGCGGCTTCACGAAGGGTTACGTTCGAAAAGCCAGCGCGTTATCCCCGTAGGAACGAGGCGGTGTTCGATGGCGTGGACGCGCTGCATCAACCGCTTCTCGTCTTCGCTCGGCTCGATGCGCAGAGGCCGGCGCGCGAGCACCCGACCGCGATCCGTATCGGCTGTGACGCGATGCAGCGTTGCGCCAGTCCACCCACTTGCCGCGGCCAGCGCGTCGCGTACGGCATGCGCTCCGCGAAAGGCGGGCACGCGCGTGCCGTCTGGCATGCAGACGTCGTCGCGCGATGGGTCGAGCGGGAGAAACGCCGGATGCAGGTTCAGCAGATCCGGAAACGCCGCAACGAACTGCGGCGAGAGCAGATGCATCCAGCCCAGCAGGACGACCAGCTCCGGGCGCAGGGCCGCGACCGCATCCAAGAGCCGTGCGTCGTAGGCGGCGCGCGATTCACTCGCTCGCTCCCACGCGACGACGCGCGCGGGAACTCCGGCCGCGTGCGCGCGCTCGAGCGCGTATGCGCCCGGTGCGTTGCTTACCAGGGCGATCGGATCGAGCGGCAAACGCCCGTCTCGAACGACCTCGGCCAGCGCCTGGAAGTTGCTCCCGCTGCCCGACGCCATCACGATCGTGCGCGCGGGCCGTCCGAGCAGCGCATCTCGCTCGTACTCTTCGGCGACCCGCGCTCCGACCGCGCCGGCGTAGTATCGCACGAGGCGTTCGCCTCCGACAGCAGGGATCAGCGCGCGCGTGTAGCCGCGTTCGCGCAAGCCGCTCAGCGCGCGATGCAGCAGCGCAACGCTCAGGCCGCTCTTACGTTCGGCCGGCGCGACGCCGAACGGTCCGAACAAGCCGACGTCCCGCTCGCGCGCGAGACCGCGCAGCCAGGCAAAGCGCAGACCTTGCGCGTCGAACGTCGCAAAGCCGGCCGGCGCGTCCCCGCGCCGCGCCACGACGTTCGTGCCGAGCACGGCCTCGCCGCTCCAGGACCCCTCGAAAACTTCGTCTATCCAGGCGAGGGTGCGCTCGTCGGCGGCGGCCGGAGCGGCGATCTCGATGCCGGCCGGCACCGCGCACTCGTCGAAGCGGGCGTCCAGTTCGACGACGAGATTGCAGAGCGTGGACACGCCGGCGCGTTTACTCGCCGCGCGCGGGATGAATGAGGACCCGCGGCTCGTCGCCGGCTCGTGCTTCGATCCAGCCGACGACCGTCGCGCCGGGCGCCGCCGCGAGCGCGGCCGCCGCGTCGGTAACGGGGACGACGAGCGTGTACCCGACGCCCATGTTGAACGTGCGATACCGCTCCTCGTGGCCGAGCTTGCCTCGGCGCACGAGTTCGCGCAGAATCGGCGGCACGCCCCAGCGCTGCTGCTCGAAGACCGCCTTGACTCCCTCGGGAAGCGTGCGCGGCACGTTTTCGAGCAAGCCGCCGCCCGTGATGTGCGCCATCGTCTTCACCTGCGCTACCGCTTGGATCGCCCGCACCGCCTCGTAGTACGACGGATGCTCGGCCAGCAGCGCGTCGGCGTACGTTCCGCCCTCGAATGGATCGTTCCATTCCTCCGGCGGGATCAGGGCTCGGGCCAGCGAGTAGCCGTTCGTGTGCAGCCCGACCGCCGGCAAGCCGAGGATCGCATCGCCCGGCACGACGCTCTCGATCTTCGGCAGGTTCGCAATGTCCACGACGCCGACGATCGTGCCGGCAATGTCGAAGTGCCGCCCGTGATAGACGCCCGGCATCTCGGCGGTCTCACCGCCGAGCAGGGCGCACCCATTCGCGCGGCATGCCCGCGCGCAGCCCGCGACGATCTCGGCGGCGACGGCCGGATCGAGCTTGGCGAAGGCGATGTAGTCCAGAAAGAACAGCGGGGAGGCGTTACAGACGAGGATGTCGTTGACGCAGTGGTTCACCAAGTCGGCTCCGACGCTGCCGTAGCGTGAGAGCTCGGCGGCGATCACGACTTTTGTCCCAACGCCGTCGGCCGAGGCGACCAGCGCCCGATCCGGCGATCCCGGAAGCGTGAACAAGCCGCCGAACCCGCCGATCGCGTCGAGCTGGTCGGGATGGCGCCAGCCCCCCAGCACGTCCCGGTAGCGCGCCACCGCTTCGTTGCCCGCGCCGACGTCAACGCCCGCGCGCGCGTAGCTGTCGGGCGTGCCGGCTTTTTGCTCGGCACGAGGATTCTCAGTGCGTTCCGCCATAGGCTCGCTCTAGTTCACCCCTCCGAAAGGCCCACCATGCAAATTCGTCTTACTGCCGATGCGCCTACGGGCGTAGGAGCCGGCGCGCTCGTCGTGCCCTTCTTCTCCGACAACCAGCTCGAGGGCGCGGCCAAGGAGGTTGACGCGGCCCTCGGCGGCGTCATCGCCGACGCGCTCGCCTCGGGCGAGATCCGCGGCCGCACGGGCGAGCACGTCCTCATTCATGCAAAGGGGCAGCCGTACCGCCGCGTCTTGGCCGTCTCGCTCGGCGAGCGTGCGCGCTTCGAACCGCAGGCGCTGGCCCGCTACGCCGGCACCGCGGTGCGGTATCTGGGCCGCCGCAACGTCGAGACGCTCGCGATCGCGCTGCCCGAGAGCGCAAAAGGAAACGAAGGTCCCTGCACCTCGTTCGTCGCCGAAGGCGCGATCGCGGCAACCTTCGACACGACGATCTATCAGGAGAAGCCCGACAAACGCATCGCGACCGCGAGCGTCGAGATTCTCTCGAGCGGATTCGATGCGAAGGAGATGGCCTGCGGCCTAGCGCGCGGCATCGCGGTCGGCGAGGCGATAAACCTGGCGCGGCGCCTTGCGGTGACGCCGGCCAACGACATGACGCCGACGCATCTGGCAAACGAAGCGCAGGCGCTGGCGAAAGAAACCGGCCTAAAAATCGAAGTGCTCGACGAAGCGCAGGCGCGTAAGGAGGGCATGGGCTCCTTCCTCTCGGTCGCGCAGGGAAGCGCACAGCCTCCCAAGTTCATCGTCCTGCGCTACGACGGCGATGCTTCGAGTAAAGAGCTGCTCGCGCTCGTAGGCAAAGGGATCACCTTCGATACCGGCGGCATCTCGATCAAGCCCGCCGAGCGCATGGAAGACATGAAGTACGACATGTCGGGCGGCGCGGGCGTCATTGCCGCGATGGGCGCGATCGCAAAGCTTGCACCCAAACTGAACGTCGTCGGCATCGTGCCGGCCACGGAGAACATGCCGGGAGGCAAAGCCACCAAGCCGGGCGACATCGTCAAAGCGATGAACGGCAAGACGATCGAGGTGATCAACACCGATGCCGAAGGCCGTCTCGTCCTCGCCGACGCGCTCTGCTACGCGCGCAAACTCGGCGCCACGAAGATCGTAGACGCCGCCACGCTGACGGGTGCGTGCGTCATCGCGCTGGGCCACGCCAGTTCCGCCGCGATCACGAACGACGAAGCCTTCGGTGCGGCCTTCCTGGCTGCGGCAAAGCCGACCGGCGAGCGCTACTGGCAGATGCCCTACTACGAAGACTACTTGACGCAGATGAAGAGCGACATCGCGGATCTGAAGAACACCGGCGGCCGGGCGGCGGGAACGCTTACCGCGGCGGCCTTCCTTCGAGAGTTCGTAGATTCGACGCCGTGGGTGCATCTCGACATCGCCGGCACGGCTTATCTGGATAACGAATCGGCGTGGCAGGCGAAGGGTCCGACGGGAACGCCGGTGCGCGCCTTCGTGGCGCTAGCCGAATCGCTCGCTCGCGCAGGCTGACGAGAAATGAAATCGCACAACGGGGCCGAGAGCGCCCGCCCGTACGAGCCGGAGAAGAATCCGGCCATACGCCGCGTGACCGCGGGTGCGATCAAACGGCGCAAGGGCAAGGTGCGCTTCCCGATCGCGACGGCCTACGACGCGCCCTTCGGGCAGTTCGTCGAACAGGCCGGTATAGACGTGATCCTCGTGGGCGACAGCGTCGGCAACGTCGTGCTCGGCTTCGACGAGACGACGCCGGTCACGCTCGAGAGCATGGTCTACCACGCGCAGGCGGTCTCGCGCGGTACGACGCGCCCGCACATCATGGTAGACATGCCCTTCGGCTCCTACCAGGTGAGCAACGAAGACGCTCTCCGCTCGGCGATCGCTCTGGTAAAAGACGGCGGCGCGTGCTCCGTGAAACTCGAGGGTGGCCGCGACCAGGCCGAACGCATTCGCGCCATCACCGGCGCCGGGATTCCGGTCGTCGGGCACATCGGCGTGACGCCGCAGACCGCGGGGCTGGGGCCGGGCTTCAAGATGCGCACGCATCGCGACCGGCTCATAGACGACGCTCGCTCGGTCGAAGCGGCGGGAGCGTATGCGATCGTGCTGGAGGTCGTTGACTACGAAATCTCGCGGGAGATCACCGAGCTGCTCTCGATTCCGACCATCGGCATCGGCGCCGGCCCGCACTGCGACGCGCAGGTTCTCGTGCTCCACGACGTGCTCGGCATGTACCCGCACTCCCCGAGCTTCGCCAAGCGCTATGCGGAGGTGGGCAGCATCGCGACCGAGGCGTTACGGGCCTACGCGCAAGACGTGCGCGACCGGACCTTCCCGGCGTAACCCTACGCGCGCGCGGCGTGCAGTTCGTGCCGTGCGGGCACGTTCGGGTACTTGCCGACGAAGCAGCCTAGGCACATCTCCTCGCGATCGCGACCGACCGCGCCCACTAGACCCTCGATGCTGAGATAGCCGAGCGAATCGGCGCCCGTCTTCTGCCGGATCTCCTCCACCGTATAGTTGGCCGCGATGAGCTCGTCGTAGGTCGCCATGTCCACGCCCAGGTAGCACGGATGTTTGATCGGCGGCGAGGTGATGCGCAGGTGCACTTCCTTCGCGCCGGCCTCTCGCAGGAGCGCGACGATGCGCGGGGTCGTCGTTCCGCGCACGATCGAGTCGTCCACGACGACGATGCGATGGCCGCGCAGGTTCTCTACGACCGGATTGAACTTCAAGTGCACGCCGCGGTCGCGCATCCGCTGGTCCGGGCTGATGAACGTGCGGCCGATGTAGCGGTTCTTGATGAGGCCTTCGATGTACGGCAGGCCGCTCTCGGCAGCGTAGCCGATGCCGCCCGCGACGGCCGAATCGGGCACGGCCATCACGACGTCGGCTTCCACCGGATGCTCGCGGGCCAGCTCGCGCCCCATCTCGTAGCGCGCCATGTAGACCGAACGATCGCTCAGCCGCGAATCGGGGCGCGCAAAGTAGATGTACTCGAACATGCACAGTGCCGGCTTCGCGTGCTCGATCGGCACGCGCCGCGATTCCAAGCCGTCGGCCGAGATCCGGACGATCTCGCCGCGATCTATCTCGCGCACGTACTGCGCGCCGACGGTGCCGAGCGCACAGGACTCCGAGGCGACGACGTAACCGCCGTCCGCGAGAACGCCCAGACAGAGCGGCCGCACGCCCCACGGATCGCGGAAGGCGTAGAGTTCGTCGTTCGTGCAGAGCACGATCGAATAAGCGCCGCGCGCGACCGCGAGAACCGACTCGATGCGTTCGAGCATCGTCCCCTTCGATTCCACGATGAGCTTGGCCATGATCTCGGTGTCGGAGGTCGCCTGAAGTACGGTCGTCGGGGAGAGCATCGCGCGCAGATCCTCGACGTTCGTGAGGTTTCCGTTGTGCGCGAAGGCGAAGTCGCCGAGTTCCGTGCGTTCGAGCAAGGGCTGTGCGTTCACGACGATCGAGGAACCGGTGGTAGAGTAGCGCGTGTGGCCGATCGCCACGTAGCCGCTCAGTTCGCCCAGAATATCTTCATCGAAGATGGCGCCGAGCAGTCCCATCTCTTTGTGCGAGCGAATGGTCCCGCCGTCGGCTGCGGCGATGCCCGCGGACTCCTGTCCGCGGTGCTGGAGCGCGTAGAGCGCAAAAAACGCCAGGCGTGCTGCGTCGCGGCCAGGCGCGAAGACCCCCGTTATCCCGCACATGCTGTTTTCAGTATAGCAGACGGACCGGCGACTCGCCCTAGTCCGACGACCGCCTTCCCCCGAAGATCTGCAGGAGCGCCAGGAAGATATTTATCGCATCCAGGTAGATGCTCGTCGCCATCATGACCGGGCTGAGGCCGTCGCCGCCGGCGCGCAGACGCGCGAAATCAACGAGCACGAGCCCGGAAAAGATGACGAGGGTAAGCCACGCGTACGTCTCGGGGTGGATGAACCGGACGAACATCGAGACGATCCCGACGACGATGAGGCCCAGCAGCGCGATCGTGAAGATGCCCTGGAAGCGCCGCAAATCCAAGCCGGTCGCGTAGACGACCGCCGCGAGCGCGAACATGCCCAGGCCCGTCGTGAGCGCCGCGTTTACCACGACGTCCGGCCCGAAGGCGTGCACGTACTGGCCGATGACCGGCGCTATGCCGACCCCCTCGCAGAACGTAAAGGCATAAAAGAGCACCAGCGAGAGCGCCTCGTTGTTGCGCGTCGCGTTGATCGTGATGAGAAGAACGAACCCGACGATCATCGCGACCAGGCCCACGCCCGGCGCGATGTCCTGCAAGAGCCAAGCCGAGAGGGCCGTCACGCAGAGGCCCAGCGCGGTAATGCCGAGCACCTGCGCCAGCAGCGAGCTGGTCGGGATCGCGGCCGCCGGCGGCCGTCCCAGGTTTTGGGGCGCGAAACGATAGGCCATGACTCTCCTAGTAACCCGCCTGCGGGCGCGAGGTTACGCGGCTGCTTCGCTAGCAGCCAAAGGCCTCCTTGACTAGCTTGGACGCAGCGCGATGTCGCTGCGGTAGGTGAGCGCGCCGGTTCCCAAACGGCCGGCCAAGTCCCTTACCGATGCATACGCGCGTTCGCGAGCCTGCACGAGATCGTCGCCGAGCGCGGTGACCGTGAGCACGCGGCCGCCGCCGGTGCGCACCGTCCCGCCGTCCAACTCCGATCCGCCCCAGAATGCCTGGCAGCCCGCGCCCAGCGAGACGTCGGCGCTGAGGCCCTGCAGCGGCGTGCTGCGCTGCGGGTAGTCGCCCGTCGCCAGCACCACGCCGACGCACGACTGCGACGACGACGTGACGTGCGAGAGGTCCATCGCGCCGTCAGCGACGGATTTGAGGAGCAGCGCGAAGTCGCCGCCGATGCGCGGAAGCAGCACCTGGGCTTCGGGATCGCCGAAACGCACGTTGAACTCGATGACCTGCGGTCCGTCCTTCGTCCACATGAGGCCGCAGTAGAGCACGCCGACGTACTCGAGGCTCTCGGCGAGCATGCCTCGCAGCATCGGCGCCAGCACGCGCTCTCGAACGACGTCGTGCATATCTTCGGGGAATCCCTCGGGGGGCGAGTACGCCCCCATGCCGCCGGTGTTCGGGCCGGTGTCGCCGTCGCCGGCGCGCTTGTAATCGCAGGCCGCCCCGATCGGAACGATCGCACGCCCATCGCACAGCGCGAAGACGCTCACCTCGCGCCCGGCTAAGCGCTCCTCCAACAGCACGTCGCTCCCGCCGCCCGGAATCTTCCCGCGTGCGTACCAGTCGGTCAGCACGGCGCGCGCGGCTTCCACGCTCGGCGCGACCACGACGCCCTTGCCGGCGGCCAATCCGTCGGCCTTGACGACCACCTCGCCCCGCCACGTTTCGAGCGCCTTGTTCGCGACGTCGAGCGAATGTACGACCGCCGCGCGAGCGGTCGGAATGGCGTGGCGCTCCATGAAGCGCTTGCTGAAGATTTTGCTCGATTCCAGACGCCCGGCAGCCCGGTTCGGCCCGAAGACGGCGATGCCGGCCTCGCGCAAGCGATCCCCGACCCCGGAGGCAATGGCCGTCTCCGGCCCGAGGACGACGAGATCTATCCGCTCGGCCTTGCAGCGCTCGGCCAGCGTCTTGCCGTCCGTCGCTGCGATCGGCCAGTTGACTCCGCGCGACGCCGTGCCGGCATTCCCGGGCGCGGCGAAGACCGCCTCGCACGAAGGCGAGGCCGCCAAACGCCACGAGAGCGCGTCTTCGCGCGCTCCGTTCCCGATCACGAGGACGCGCACTACGCTATTCCCATTCGACCGTCGCCGGAGGCTTCGTCGTGATGTCGTACGCTACGCGGTTGACGCCGCGCACCTCGTTGACGATCCGCGCCGATATGCGCTCGAGCAGCGCGTGCGGCAAACGCGCCCAATCGGCCGTCATGCCGTCCTCGCTCGTAATCGCGCGGACCGCGACGAGGTTCGCATACGTGCGTCCGTCGCCCATCACGCCGACGCTCTTTACCGGGGTGAGCACGGCGAAGTACTGCCACGGATGCGGATCCAGCGGCGCGGCGTCAATTTCCTCGCGGACGATCGCGTCGGCGGCGCGCACGGTCTCCAGACGCTCCGGCGTCACCGCGCCGATGATGCGCACGGCGAGGCCAGGCCCGGGGAACGGCTGGCGCGCGACGATCGCTTCGGGCAGGCCGAGCACGCGGCCCAGGGCGCGCACCTCGTCCTTAAAGAGCGAACGTAGGGGTTCGATGAGCGAGAGGCCCATCACGTCGGGAAGGCCGCCGACGTTGTGGTGCGATTTTATCTTGTGCCCGGCCTTGCTCTGCGGCGTCTTCGATTCGATGACGTCCGGATAGAGCGTTCCCTGCACGAGGTACTTGACGCCCGGAATCTTCGCGGCTTCGCGCTCGAAAACCGCGATGAACTCGTGGCCGATGGCGATGCGCTTGCTTTCCGGATCCTCGACGCCTTCGAGTTTGCGCAGAAACTGCTCGCGCGCGTCCACCGCGACCACGTTGAGATGCAGCACGTCGCGAAATGCCGCGACCACCTGCTCGGCCTCTCCGGCGCGCAGCAGTCCGTGGTCTACGAAGATGCAGGTAAGCTGCTCGCCGATCGCACGCGAGACGAGCGTCGCCGCAACCGCCGAATCCACCCCGCCGGAGAGCGCGCAGATCACGCGGTCGCTCCCGGCGCGGGCGCGCACGTCTTCGATCGCCCGGTCGAGAAAGGACTCCATCTTCCAATCGCGACCGATGCCGGCGACCTCGTGCAGGAAGTTGTCGAGGATGGCCGTGCCGTACTGCGTGTGCGCGACCTCCGGGTGGAACTGCACGCCGTAGATCTTCTTCTTCTCGTTTCCCATCGCGGCGACGTGGCAGCGCTCCGTCGAGGCCAGCGCGCGGTAGCCGCTCGGCAGCGAGAGCACCGAATCGCCGTGCGACATCCAGACGCGCGACTCTCCGGAGATGCCGTCGAAGAGAGTGCTGCCGCGGTCGGAGACGAGCAGCGTCGCCGGTCCGTACTCGGCCTGATCGAGACGCACGAGCTCGGCGCGAATTTCGCGCGCGAGCAATTGCATCCCGTAGCAGATGCCCAGAATCGGGACGCCCGATTCGAGGATCGCCGGATCCATCTCGGGCGCGCCCTCCGCCAACGCGCTCTCGGGGCCGCCCGAGAGGATGAGTGCGGCCGGCTCGCGCGGCGCCAGCTCGCTCCACAGCGTGTCGTAGGGCACGATCTCGCAGTACACGCCGAGCTCTCGCGTGCGGCGCGCGATGAGCTGGCTGTACTGCGCTCCGAAATCGAGGACGAAGACGGTCTGCGGCATTCGCCTCCGGGTCAGGCCGCGGCCGCAGCCGCCGCGCGAAGCGCGGCGTCGTAGTCGGGTTCGGATGCGACTTCGGGGACGAGCTGCACGTATGCGATCTTGCGATCTTTGCCGATGACGACGACGGCGCGCGCCAGCAGGCCCAGTTCGCGCATGAGCAAGCCGTAGTTGGTGCCGAAGCTGCGGTCGCGATAATCCGAGAGCATCTGCAGCTGCACGTCGCCCTGCGCGCCGCACCAGCGCGTTTGCGCGAAAGGCAGATCTAGGCTCACCACGCTCGCGACCACGCCGGGCGGCAACTCGCCGATGCGGCGGTTGAACGTCGCCGACTCGATCGAGCAGACGCCGGTATCGAGCGACGGGACGACGATGAGCATCGCCGCCCTCTTGCCGCCGTCGAGCAGAGAGTCGAGGGTCACGGGCGCGAGGTCGGAGGCGGTCAACGAAAACTCGGGCGCCGGATCGCCGGCGTGCAGTTCCGGCCCGAGCAGGGTCATCGGATTTCCTTTAAACGTTACGGCGCCGGTGCGCTCTGCGATGGAATCGGTGGTCATGGTTCCTCCAGCAAAAAGAGTCGGTACGGTTAGGTCAACACCTCTGCGAGCCGCCCGGTGTCGCGCGCCATCACTATTTCCATAGCGATGCGTTCCCCGACGGAGACGTCGCGGCCCCAGCGGTAAGCCGAGTAAGGCGTGTAGCGGGTGCCGGGCGAGCCGGGCACGCGCAGGGAGACGTCGTAGCAGACGAGTTCCTTCGGCGGTCCGGCCGTCACGATGCACTGCAGCGCGAAAGGGCCGATGACGCCGGGCGGCCGCGCCGAGCGCGCCGCCGCGACGAAGCGCTCGCCCATCTCGAAGGCTTTCTCGAGCATGGATTCGAGGATCGTCGTCGCGATGTGCCCTGCCTCTTCCAGGCGCATCGCCACGCCCCGCAGCGAGTCGAACGCCGCCGGAGGAACGTTGCGAAAGCCTTCGAGATTCGTCTGCCGCCGCGTGTCGGTGCCGCTGAGTTCGAGCTCGCCGAGGATCGGCGAGTAGAAAAAGTTCAGGTTCACCGACGGGCCCAGCGCGTATTCCTCGATCACCGCCGACGCGAGCCCTTCGGCGGTCAGCACCCCGTCGCGGATGAGACCGTCCGCGACCGAACGATACTCCTGCGGTGAGGATGCGAGAAAGAAAGCACGCTCGAAGCCGACCTTTGCGTGCGGCGCCTTGACCATCACGAGCCGGTCTATCTCCTGCGGCCCCGCAAACAACCGCGGATGCCGAATGCCCGCCCTGGCCATAAGCCCGTACTGGTCCGTGTCATCCTGAGCCTCCCCCGTGTCATCCTGAGCCTCCCCCGTGTCATCCTGAGCTTGTCGAAGGACGGGCGCGCGTTCCTCGGCGCGCAGCAACCCCCGGTTTCCGAAGAACGGCACGTACATGCGGCGCTCGATCTCGTCGTACTCGTACCGTTCGCGCAGGTAGACCTCGAACGAGCGGTTGGCCACGAAGATCACGTTACGCGCGAGCAGCTGTGCCTGCACCTCCTCGCCGAGGATCTCCGGAAAGGAGCCCAGCTCGATCACCTCGTCCACGCAGCCGCGCGGCGGGTGCGTGCGGCGGAGGTAGTGCTCGGCATACGTGCGCTCGCGCCCCTTGGCCGTCACGACCAGGTTGCGCAAACCTTGCGAACGCGCGCCGAAGGCGACGTCCAGCGCCGAGTGGCTTCCGATCGAGCAGACCGTCAGTGCCGAAAGGTCGTAGCGCGCCAGCGCCTTGGCGACGTAGTCGCCGTTCACGCGCCGTCGAGCAGCTTGCGCGCTTGCGGGCTGTCCTGGTATTCGACGGTGAGAATCGCCTTGATCTGGCCGGCCGCCTCGCGCGAGCGCGCGTCGGTCATGCGCTGCAGCGTCGTGAAGCACCAGTAGAGGAGCATCGGCAGGTCGCGGTCGCGGGGGTAGACCTTCTGCATGTCCACGATCGAGTGCGCGACGTCGAGCGTCGGATCGCTCTCCTGATTGCCGTAGTTGTAGTCGAGCATGTAGTTGATGTGCTTGAGCTGATTCTCGATGCCGAGAATGGACATCCCCATGGGCCCGAAGTACTCGTCGGCCGGCGCCAGCGTCGAGAGGTACGCGTCGTGCGGAAGCGCCGTGACCGTCGTTATGACGCGCAGCGGGTCCACCGCTTTCAAGCGGGTCAGGAAGGCCTGGGCGTTCGCGACGTCCGCGGCGGTATAGCCGGCGGTTCCGGGCGAGGCGGCACTCGCAGCGGCGACGAGCTCGTTGCCCCACGTCGTCGGCAGATGCGCCACCGGAAAATCCGGCGCCGCCGCCCGCTGCAGCGCGCGCGAGCGCCAAGCGGGATCGCGCGTGATCACCCAGCCGCGCCAAGCCGCCTCGACCTGCACGAGCGTGGCATCTACGTCGCGCGGATAGGCGATCAGGTTGTCGGTCGCGTCCTGATACGCATAGCGCGCGAGCTGCTCGGGATCGTTCTCGGAGTTCACCCGCGCCAGCAGTCCCTCTGCCAGCTGGATCGTTGCGACGTCGTTCGCATGCTTGGCGACCCAATCGGAGGCTTCACGCACCCACCAGACCGCACCGTCGTGATTGGTCAGCGGATTGTAATGCAGGCCGCCGCCGATCTGAACGGTCAGCAGGCAGAGTACGCCGTAGTTCGGATCGGTCGGATACTGCAGCGAGTAGGCCCGCCCCGCGTTGAAGATCGTCGAGAGGTACGTCTCCTGACTGCGGTAGTTCCAACCGTCTGCCGCGCCTTTTGCGAAGGCCGCCTTCATCTGCTGATAGAGGACCAGCGGATCCACCATGAGCGTCGCCCTTGCCGGGAAGGGCGCAGCGACGACGACTGCGAGGAGCGCGGCGGCCGCCGCGCTACAGAGCGCTCGAGTCATCGAGCACCAGGCGCAGGTTATTCGTCAGCAGAGCGTTCTTGATCTCGCGCGCGATGCGGCGGCCCGTAGACATCGGCTCGGAATAGTTCAGATACGAATACGGCGATCCGTCAATAAAGAGATTCGTTCCGGCCACGATGCGTGCCGAAATCTCCATGATGTAAAACTGAATGTCCGGCGTGATGATCGTCTCGATGCAGAACGCGCCGAAGAGCCCTTTCGGCCCGCAAATCTCTTTGCTGACCTTCACGACGTTATCCCCCATGCGCAGGGCCTCGGCGAGCATAGACTCTCGTAAGGAGACGGGTTGATTGCCGACCACGACGTAGGAGGGACTGACGTCCATGCCTTCCTGAGCGGCGGCCGGGATGCGCCCAAGCGAATCCACGTTCGTCTCGTAGCGGCGGTCCATGGACATGATCTCGAGCTTGTCCTGCAGCGGCGAGTAGAAGTAGTGGATGTAGAGCGGAACGCCGATGATGTACTCTTGGATCGTGTAGGCTTCTTGGAGGTGAGCGGCGCGCGCCTCGAAGTCTTGCGCGTCGCGTATGAACATGTAGCCTTTGCCGCCCGCCGCGCCGTAGAGCTTCACGATCACCGGCCGGTCTATCTCGGCGCCGCTGCGAAACTGCCGGGGGAGCGTCAGCCCGGCGCGCGAGAGCCACTGGCGCTGCAGTTCGCGGCTGGCCTCCCAGTCGAGCACCGCCTTGTTGCCAAAGTACGGTACCGACATCTTCTTGTGCTCTTCCAGCGAGAGGTAGGCGACGAACGAGCCGTGCGGCACGATGATCACCTTGCGGCTCTGCAGTTCTTCGATGAGGGTCATGAACTCGGAGTACCGCTCCAGCGCGATCACCTCGTCCACGAAGGAAAACGACCGGTAGAGCCGCTCGGTATCCCGGTTCGAGATGGCGAGCGTGCGGAATCCTTCGTCGTGGGCACCCTTGAGAATCTGCAGCGCCGAGTGCGAGCCCAGCGTGGCAATCGTGTACGGCCGGTTCATGTGAGCGGTACCCTTACTTGCCCGCGTCGGCATCTTCCTCGCCTCGGCGGCGCCGGCCGGTCAGTTACGGCGAATAGACGGCCGATTCGATCGCGGGATTGCACAGCAGGCGTTCGACCGCCGCCGCAAGGACGTCGCGCCCGGCCGGCGCACCGCTCGCATCGAAAAGGCGCCAACCGACGGCCGCCGGTCCGCGCGAGGCTTCGCGCCGCCGGATCCATACCTCACCCGGGCGCGGCGCCGGCGCGTCGAGCAGCGTCAAGCGATGTTTGTTGGGATTGAACATGGTCTCGTCGGCCTCTACCCTCGCACGAAGAGCCTCCGCGTCGAGGTCGTCCTCGAATGCCCAGATGTCGGCACGCTCCACGCGATCGGCGGCCACGCCGAGGCGCCGCAAGGCGACGAGCGCCGTGTAGGCGGCGTTGTCGGGAATTTTCAGAGCGACGGCGACGGCGCGCACTACGATACCGCCGCGACGAAACTGCGGAAGAGCTCCGCGCCGCCCGAGGGTGCGAGCGCGTCTTCGCCCGCGCGGCGACGGTCGAGGTGGTTGAAGTTCCAGCCGTCGCGCTCGGGGTGCGGCATGATGGCGAGCACGTTGCCGGCACGGTTGACCAGCCCCGCGCAGCGCAGGGCCGAGCCGTTGGGAACCGCGGCGTCGTCCGACGTGCCGTCGGCGTGCGCGTAGACGAAGGCCACATGATCGCCGCTTACGATCTCGCGAAGGCGATCCTCGTCGGCGGCAAGGCGGCCCTCGGCGTGCGCGGCCCATGCCGGAACTAGCGCGTTCTTGTCCAGCCCGCGGGTGATCGCGCAGCGCCCCGGATCCATCGCCAGCTTCAGGTAGACGTGCCGGCAGACGAAATGCGGCTCGGGCGCGTTGCTGGTGAACGCGGCGGTCGGCCTGCGCACGCTGCCGGTACCGGGCACGAGGCCTGCCTCGAGGAGAATCTGCGCGCCGTTGCAGATCCCCAGCACGAGCTTGCCCTGTGCCGCGCCCTCGATCACGGCGTCCATCGCGCGGTCGTGCGCCGCAATGGCGCCGGCCCGAATCCGGTCTTCGTAGGCAAAGCCGCCGGAGAGCACGTACGCATCGTACTCGCGCAGCGTCTGCGCTTTCGACCAGTGCACGAGCTCGGCATCGCCGCCGCAGTCCACGAGGAGCCGCACGGTCTCGTCCTCCGAGTTCGTCCCCGGAAAGACCGGCACCGCGATGCGGCGCCTCACGGAAACAGCTCCGCGAGCGGAGCGGACCACGCCTCGTAGAGGCTGCGAACGTCGAAACGAATCCCATTCACGAGCAGCTGCGTTCCGTCGATCGTCTGGCCGATGCGCAGCGCGCCCGTGAGGTCTATCTCCGAATCGTCGCTCACCTCGCAGACGAAGCCGGCCGTCTCGCAGAGCGGATTGCCGAAGTCTATCTCGGCGCCGACCGCTCGTCCGCGCAGCATCGCATCGAAGGCCAAGCGCGCGACGGCCGTGAGCATGCCGCCTTCCGAGATCGAGCGGCACGAGCGCACGACCCCGCGCGCAATCGCCTCTTGGACGATCGCCACCGCGGCGCGATCCGCACCGAACGATATCTCCGGGAGCGTGCCTTCGATGCCCAGTACCTCGGCCAGCACCGAACCGCCGGTCGCTAGTTCCCGGCTGCCGATCCAAAGCAGCGACGATCCCGGCGCTTTGAGCCCCGGCGTCACGACCCGCGCGAGGTTATCTATCGCGCCGATGCACGAGACGATCGCCGAGCCGGGGACGGCGGCCCCGGCCGCCGATTCGTTGTAGAGGCTCACGTTGCCCGACACGAACGGAAGGCTCAACGCCAGCGCCGCTCGCGAGAGGCCGTCCACCGCGCGTACGAACTCGCCGTACTGTTCGGGCTTGCGCGGGTTGCCGAAGTTCAGGCAGTCCGTGAGGCCGATCGGGCGCGCGCCGACCGCGACGACGCGCTGCATCGCCTCGATGACCGCCCGCTTGGCGGCGTAAGCGGGGTCTATGCGCCCGTATCGCGGATTGCCGGCGACGGCGAGCGCAACGCCCAACCGCGAACCGGGAACCGGTGCGATCACGCCGGCATCGGCGCTTCCGCGCGGCAGCACCGTGCGCCCGCGTACGACCGCGTCGTAACGCCGGTAGAGCGGCTCGCGCGAGCAGACGTCGCGGTGCGCGAGCACCTGCGGAAAGACGGTCTCCAGATCCACCGCCGGCAGTTCTCGCGCCGGCCCTTCGTGACGGATCACTTCCGTGTACGGCAGTTCGTCGCGGATCGCGCCGGTGAGAAACTCGGCCTCCACATCCATGACGACCTCGCCGCGATGGCGCAGAACGTACCGCCGCTGCGCCGTGACGACCCCGATCGCGCAGGCCCGCGCGTTGAACGCGACGTCGCCGAGCGCGAACTCCTCGTTATAGATGCGCAGCACTTCCGGCACGATCTCGGGCGGGAGCACCCAGAGCAGGCGCTCCTGCGTCTCGCCGACGGCGATGACCTCCGGCGGCATTTCCTCGACGGCGACGTTCACGAGATCGAGATCTATGTCGGCGCCGTAACCGCCGCTCGAAGTGAGCTCGGCCGAGCAGCCCATAATGCCGCCGGCGCCGAGATCCTTGAATCCCGCGGCGATCTTCATCTCTCGCAGCAGCGCAAAGACGCGGTAGCTCGCGCGCATCAGCACGTTCTTGAGGAACGGATCGGGGACTTGCACCGCTCCCTTATTCGCGTCTTCGTCTTCGGCGTCGAGCGCGAGCGAGGAGAACGACGCGCCCCCGAAACCGCTCGGATCGGTCGCTTTGCCGACGAGCACCAGCTCCCAGCCCTCGGCGCCTTTCGGGGCGCGCGAATGGATGATCTCCGACTCTTTGACGATGCCGAGCGCGACGACGTTGACGAGCGCGTTCTCATCGAACCCGCCGTCGAAATACACGTCGCCCGCAACGTTCGGAACGCCGATCGCATTGCCGTAGGCCGATATCCCGTCTACGACGCCCTGCGCGACGTACCGTTCGTGCGAACCGGCCTGGCCCGGAAGGCCGAGCCGCAGCGGGTCGGCGACGCCGATCACCTCGGCACCCATGCAGAGCACGTCGCGCACGATGCCGCCGATTCCGGTGGCGGCCCCTTCGAAGGGAACCACCTGCGAGGGATGGTTATGCGATTCGTGCGCGACGACGATCGCGTAGCGGTCGCCTTCGTACGTGCCGAGATGGAGCGCGCCTGCGTCCTCGCCGGGGCCCAGCACGACGTTCGTGCCGAATGTCGGCAGCCGCTTGAGATGGTGGCGGCTCGATTTGTAACTGCAATGCTCGCTCCACTGCGCGTCGAAGGCGTGCAGTTCGACGGTCGTCGGCTCGCGCCCGAGCCGCTCGCAGATGCGCGCGATTTCGTCTTCCCGCAGGGCGACGTTGCGCGCCGGGAGCGTGCTAGGCAATCGTGCCGCCTTGCGGAGGCGTCTGCTGCAGCGCGGCGTCGGCGTGGACGATCGCAGAGCGCGCGTTGGCCTGCATCAGGAGCGTGCGTCCGTAGAGCACCGTATCCTCCAGGCCGAGCAGCTTCGCGCAGTCGGTGGCCAGGCGCGACGGTTCGACGCTCGCATCGAGCACCGGCGCCGAGGAGACTGCGTCGAGCATCGAGCGCAGTTGGTCGTTCTCGCCGGCCGCCACGAAGATCAGGCGGGCGAAACTCGCCTCGAGTTGCTGCGCGAGCTGGAGTACGTAGCCCGGCGTCGTCGCCGGACTGGCGACGTGGCGTACCGTCGGCAGGCCCAACTGCCCGAGCACTTTGGCCGCTTCGTTCGCGCGTTCGATCTGCGCCGGCGAATCCGCGATGACCGCAACCATTCCGGAGCGCATGACCGGGAAGGTCCCGACGAAATCGGCCACCCGCTCGTACGCGCGCTTCACGCGTTCGAGCGCCTCGTCGTCCACCGTCTCCAGATTGCGGTATATCTGCTTGTCGAGCATAAGGTCTTCGCGGCCCTGCGGCCAGATGCGCCACGAATCGTTGTCTACGACGTCGGCGATCGCGAGCTGGCCCTGGTTCTCGCCGCCGGCCAGACGCCCGAACTCGACCTTGAGATCCACGAGCAGCACCTCGCGCTTGCGCCACGCGTGAAAGAGTATCTCGTAGGTCAGGCGCGCGAGTTCGGTCATGACGCCGACCTCTTGCGGCGAGGCAAGGTTCGTCGCGACGATCTGGTCGGGCGAGATCATCGGGTCGTGATTCGCGTCGTCTTTCAGAAAGAACTCGACCACCCGAGGGACCAGCAGCGCGCCGCGCGCGATGCCGGGATTGCGCTTGGCGAACGATCCTGCGGAGACGCCGCGCGTGACGACCTCGAGCGGAATCATATTGCAGCGCCGTACGACCATTTCGTTGTTGTCGTCGTCTTCGCCGCCGTTGAGGTAGTGCGTGGGCAGGCCGCACAGATTGAGCAGCCGGAAGACGCGTGCGGTCGTTTGGGCCGCCAGACGGCCTTTGCCCGCGATGACGTTGCGCCGCACGCCGTCGCCCGACGATATCTGATCGGTCTGCGAGACGACGAGCTGGTGCGGCTGCCCCGGATTCTCGTAGAGAACCTTCGTCTTGCCGCGAGCGATCTCTAAGCCTTTGTTCACGAAACTCCGACCTCTAGTTGTCTGGGAAAGGGTGTGAGACGTTCGATCCGATCGGCCAGCAGGTTCGCGCGCTGCGGCGCGGTGCCCACGTGGCCGGTGGGATCGAGGAGCCTGCGAATTTCGGCGGGATCCAGCAATGCGGTCAAGCCGAGGCTCACCCGCCAGCAGCTGAGAGAGCGGGTTGTCCTCGCCGCGGCCGATGGCGTCCCACGCCTGCATGGATGCATTGCGAATCGCTTCGTGGAGCTCTTGGCGGTCTCCGCCGGCCCGCACCGCCTCCATCAGCACCGCCTCGGTGCCCGCGAACGGCGCGTACGCGCGCAGGTTGGCGGCGATCCGCCGCTCGTCCACGCGCAAGCCTTGGACGACCGTACGCGCGAGCGTCACGATCTCGTCGGCGCAGAGCAGCGCTTCCGGAAGTATGGTCCGCCGGTTTGCGCTGTCGTCGAGCGTGCGCTCGAGGAAGTTCGTTGCCGCATTCTGCCAGGCGACGTCGGCATGCGCCGGCAGCAGGCGCGCCAGCGAGCCGATGCGCTCGCAGAGAATCGGGTTTCTCTTGAACGGCATCGCCGAGCTGCCGACTTGGCGGCGCCCAAAGGGCTCGCCGAGCTCGCCGTAGGTCGGGCTGCTGAGGATCCGGACGTCGGCGGCGAACTTAGACAGGGACGCGCCCAGCCCGGCCAGCGCCGCGAGGAGCTGATAGTCGAGCTTGCGCGGGTACGTCTGCGTGCTGATCTCCCGCGCCTGTAAGCCGAAGCGGCCCAGTACGTGCGCCTCGAGCTCTGCGGAGCGCCCGGGCTGGTCGGACAACATCTCGTAGGAAGCGGCCGTCCCGACCGCGCCGCGCATGCCTTTCGTCGTCAGGCCGGCAAAAACGAAGCGGAGCGCATCGTCGTCTACCAGCAGATCCTGAGCGTAGGAGGCCAGGCGGTAGCCCAGCGTCGTCGGTTCGGCGGGCTGCAAGTGCGTGAACGCCATGCACACCACATCGGCATAGACGCGGATCTTCTCGCCGAACGCGGCTAACAAGGCGTGCAGGTTCTCGCCGATCCGCGAGAGCGCCAGCCTCAGGCGATACGTCTCGACCGTATCTTCGATGTCCATCGACGTGGCGCCGAGATGCAGCTTCCCGCCGCCGAGGGTCGCCTGCGATGCGAATACGCGTATCTCGGCCATGAGGTCGTGGGAGATCTCGCGCTCGATCTCCAGCGCGGCTTCGACGTCTACGTGACCTGCGTGCGCGCGAAGGTCGGCCAGCTCGGCCTCGCTGACCAAGCCTTGCTTGGCCTGCGCTTCCGCCAGCGCAACCCAGACGGCGCGCCACAGGCGGCGCCGCGTCTCCTCCGAGAAGAGCGAGCGAAGCTCGGCCCGGCCGTATCTCCAGGAGAACGGCGAGGCGTAGGTACGGTAATCCATGAACGGCATGGCCTTCGCCTCACGGGAAGCCGCCGCCTCGTCAGGTAAGAGGCTCCCGGTGAGAGCAACGATCGCGTCTCTGCTTGCTGCCGCGATCCTGACCGGCTGCACGAAGAGCGGCGAAGGAACCGCCGGGCGTCACTCGTGGACGCGGGCCGGGGTACTGCGCGTCGCCGTCAACGAAGAGCCGAAGAACCTCAACCCGCTGCTCGCCGGTACGACGATCGAGATATTCATAGACCGCCTGATGTTCGAGCCGCTCGTCTCGGCCGACGACCGCGGGAACTCGGTGCCGATGCTCGCCGCGCGCGTCCCCAGCCTGGCCAACGGCGGGGTGAGCGCCGACGGCCTGACGATCACGTACCACCTCCGGCCGGACGCGCGCTGGAGCGACGGGGCGCCGGTCACCGCGCACGACGTCGTCTGGACCTGGCAGGCGATCGAAAACCCGAACGACGACGTCGTTTCTCGCCACGGCTACGACGACGTGCTCGGCATCGCCGAACCCGACGCGCACACGGCGGTGGTTCATCTCAAGCGGCCGTTCGCGCCGTTCGTCAACACCTTCTTCGCGGAGAGCGACCAGCCGTACGCGGTGCTCCCAGCCCACGTCCTCGCCCGCTATCCCGATATCAACCGCATCCCTTTCAACGCCAAGCCCACCGTAAGTGACGGGCCCTTTCTGTTCCAGAACTGGCAGCGCGGCGACCGCGTTACGTTCGTGGGCAATCCTGAAGTTCTTCCAAGGGGCGCCCAAACTGCACCGCGTGGAGGTGAACTTCATCGCGAACGACGACACCGCGGTGAATCTCCTGCGCACGCATGCGGTGGACTACATCGTTCAACCGTCCATCCAGCTCTATCCGCTTTTAAGCTCGATCCCGGACACGCGCATCGCCTGGGTAAGTCCGAACGGCTACGAGGGCATGGAACTCAACCTGAGCCACCCTCCGATCTCGGATCCGCTCGTGCGCCGCGCCATTGCGGCGGCGATAGACAAGGCGGGGATGGCCGCCAAGCTGACGTTCGGCCAGGCGCACGTCGCGACCGGCGACATTCCGGATTGGATGTGGGCGTTCGACCCGGCGCTGCGCTCGGTGCCGTTCGATCCGGCGCTCTCGCAGCGGCTGCTGCGGCAAGCCGGATGGATTCCCGGCCCCGACGGCATCGTGCGCAAGGCCGGACGCCCGATGCAGCTGCTCCTCGCCGCCGACAACCAAAGCGCGACGCACCGCTCGGAGATACTGCTGGTGCAAGCGGCATTGCACCGTATCGGCATAGACGTCGTCGTGAAGACGTATCCGCTGGATCTGCTGTACGCGCCGCAAGCGATGGGCGGAATTCAGCACGGAGGTAAGTTCGACTTACTGCTCTTGGGCTGGTATGCGGGCGTAGATCCCGATAACTCCTCCCAGTTCACCTGCGCGAACGTTCCGCCGCACGGCTATAACGATTCCCGCTACTGCAGCGCTGCGATGGATGCGGCGCAGGCGCAAGCCCTCGCGCATTACGACCTCCCTACGCGCAAGGCCGCCTACTCCCAGATCGAACGTCTGCTGCTCGAGGATAGTCCCGCACTCTTCTTCTGGTGGCAGCGCACGCCCGACGCCGTGAGCGCCGACTTCCACGGCTTCGATCCCAACCCGACCGTGGACTCGTGGAACGCCTGGCTCTGGAGCATCTAGCCCTGTGTCATCCTGAGCCTGTCGAAGGATGGCTACCTCGCTTCGTTGCGGATCGAAGGGGTGAGGAGCGCGGCGGCGACGACGCCGACGTACCCGATGCACACGAGCGTCATTGCATCGTGAGGCGTACGGTGATCGGCGATCCAGGCGAATAGGAGCACGCCGGGCGCCATGCCGGCGAGCACGAGCAGACGAACGGCGCCCATTACGCGACCGACCATCTCCTCCGGCGTGACGCGCATGCGGAATCCGATGATCTGCGCGATCTCGAAGTTGGCCAGCGCGTTGGAGGCGGCCCAGAAAAAGGCAGCCAACCAAATATTGCGCACGAACACGATGGGCAAAAAGAGCAGAGCGTCGAGCGCATATGCGATGACGATCGCGCGGCCGAAGGGCCAGCGCGACGAATAGCGCGCCGCAAACGACGCGCCGACGACCGCGCCGAGCGCCGACAGGCCGAAGAAAATCCCGACCTGCTGGTCCGAAGCGGCAAAGCCGACTTTCAGAAATGGTATGAGGATCGCGTAGCCGCCGAAGCCGAAGATGTTGAGGGTGAAGGCGATGAACGCCTGCGCGCGCATACCGGCGTCGTTCCAGAGCTGGCGGTAACCGAGCGCGACGTCGTCGAGCAAGTGGCGCAGCGTCGGCAGACCGGTCGCGCGATCGGGGCCGAGCGTCGGGATCGTCGCCAGGCAAATCTGCGATCCGAGATACGTGGCGGCGTTGATCGCCAGCGCCGGCAGCGGCCCGAGGTAGGCGAAGAGCGCTCCGCCGATCGCAGGCGTTATCAGGTTCGAGGCGTTCTCCGCCGTGATGAGCAGGGCGATCGCCGGCGTGGACTGCTCGCGTCCCAACAGGTAGGGGATGCTCGAGGATTGGCCGCCCAGGAAGCCGGCGGCGCAGATGGAGATGACGACCAACCCCGCGTAGATCATCGGCAGTGTGAGCACGTGCGTCGCATAGGCAACGGCGAAGAACGTCATCACGAGAAAACGCACCGCGTCGCACGCGATCATGAGCCTGCGCCGGTCGAGGCGGTCGGCGAGCGAACCGCCGACGAGTGCAAAGAGAGAGAACGGCGCGACCTCGCAAATGAGCGCGGTCCCGGTAGAGAGCGCCGACCCGGTCAGATGGTAGGCCAGCAAAGGAACGGCGAGCATGCGCAGGCCGTCGCCGACGAAGCTCAGGGCCTGGCCGGTGAAGTAGCGCCGGAACGCCGCCGACGCCAAGACGCTGCGTTTCTTGGACACGCGGGAGGGACCTAGCGGCGGGCTACGTCTGCGAGTTCGATGCTGACGCGATCTACGTGCGCGCGCTGTTCCTCGCTGGAACTCCCGACCTCGCCGGTCACGATCGCTTCGATCGCGCGAATCGTGCGCTCGTAGGCGGCGTGTGCGCGCGCGGCGCCGACGCGGCGAGCCAACGGGCGCAGCGTTCGCTCGCGAAAACCAAGCCGTTCGGGCAGCTTGCCCTCGGGACGCGCGAGTTCGAAGACGTAGCCCCACTCGGTGGCCAGCGCCATCAGCAGGGGCATCGCGGCACGAGGATCGTTCGCGAACATCTCGCGCGAGATCTCCAGCGCTTCGGCAGCGTTCCCCTCGGTCAGCGCCCCGGCGTACTTATAGGCCTTCGGATCCTCGATCGTCAGCGCTTCGCGTTCCAAATCGGCACGCCTGATGCGCGTGCGCCCGAGCGCGAGCTTCTCGAGGTCGTTACGCACGGAGGTGAGATCGGCATCGCTTCGCACGAGATGCTCGCCGACCCACGGATCGGCTGCGACGCCGAGACGGTCGAGCGTCTCGCGGATGAAGCGGGCGCGCGCGTCGCGACCGGCGGTCGTGTCTACGCGCAGCGCGTCGCGCCCGGCCTGCGCACCAAACCCCTTCGGCGCCTTGGAAGCCGGCGAGAGGAGATCGAGCGCTACAAGCGTGTTGCCTTCGGGCACTTCCTGCATGACGTCCCAGAGTTTGCGGCGCGCCTCGGCGCGCAGCGTCTGCGTCTCGGCAACGACGACAACCCGGCGGTCGGCGAGGAACGGCATCGCCTGCGCGGCTTCTCGCACGCGAGTCGCATCGCCGATCTCCTCGGCTTCGAAGCGCGTGAGATTCAGTTCGCGCACTGCCGGCGGGAGGAGCCGATCGAGCAGCGCCTCCAACGCGAGCTCGGCCAGCACGCGTTCGGTCCCTTCGATGACGACGAGCCGCCCGATCGGCGGCGCGCCGTCGAGAAAATCGTAGGCCTTCACCTGCCGGCGCCGCTCCGCACGAAGGGCCGAAACTCGAGATCGCCGATGGATTCGCCGTAGGGTGGTTTGACGATCCCGCACTCGGTAACGAACGCGGTCACCAGATGCGCGGGCGTCACGTCGAATGCGGGATTGTACGCGACGGCCTCTTCGGGCGCGACGCGCGTTCCGGCAAAGCCCGCCACTTCTTCTTGCGCTCGCTCCTCGATCGGAATCTGCGCGCCCGAGGGCGTTGCGAAGTCGAACGTCGAGCGAGGCGCCGCAACGTAGAAGGGGGCCCCGTGGTGCGCGGACAGCACGGCCAGCCCGTAGGTGCCGATCTTATTCGCCGTATCGCCGTTTCGCGCGATGCGGTCGGCGCCGACGATCGCCAAGTCCACGCCGTGGCGCGCCATCACCAGCCCCGCCGCGGAGTCCACGATGAGCACGGCGTCTACGCCGGCCCGGCGCAGTTCCAGATACGTCAGACGCGCACCCTGGAGCAGCGGTCGCGTCTCGTCCACGTACACGCGCGGATGCTTGCCGGCGCGCTGTGCGGCGATGATGACCCCCGCCGCCGTACCGCCGCCGGCGGTCGCGATCGGCCCGGTGTTGCAATGGGTGATGATGCGCGCGCCCTTGGGAATGAGTTCGAGCCCGTACCGCGCAACGGCGTCGTCCATCTCCCGCTGCTCTTCGTGGATGAGGCGCGCCTCGGCGAGCGGATCGCTCGCTGCGAGCACGCGGTCCACCGCCCACGCCAGGTTCACCGCCGTCGGACGCGCCCGGCGAACGCGCGCCGCGGCGCTCGCAAACGCTTCGTCGTCGGCAATGTTGCGACGCAGCAGCGCGACCGCATACGCTCCGAAGACGCCGATGCAGGGTGCGCCGCGCACGGCCAGGCTTACGATCGCGGCTTCGAACTCCGGGACGCTCCGAGCCCGCTCGTAACGCTCCTCGTGCGGGAGCAGGCGCTGGTCGAGGTAGCGAACCGCGTCGCCGTCCCAGGCGACCGCTTCCAACGCGTCCATCACGGCAGGCCCAGCATCGCCGCCGCAGCGATGGCGGCAGAGTAGCCTTTGTCGCCGCCGTCCCGGCCGGCGCGTTCCCGCGCTTGCGCGAGCGTCTGCGTGGTCAGCACGCCGAAGCCGATCGGAACGCCGGTAGCGAGCGTGACGTCCATGATGCCGCGGGCGCATTCACCGGCGACGAAATCGAAATGCGGCGTCTCGCCGCGAACGACCACGCCTAACGCCACGATCGCATCGAAGCGATCTGTCTCGATAAGCCGGCGGCAGGCGAGCGGGAGTTCGAAGCAGCCAGGCACTTCAAAGTATTCGATGCCGTCGTCGCCGACGCCGCAATCGCGCAGAGCGCGCTTGGCGCCGTCGAGCAGTTCGTCGGCCAGATCCGAGTAGAATCGCGCACCGGCAATTGCGAAGCGCCGGCCGGTGCAGTCCGGCGGCGGGCCCGGCTGCCCGCCCTTCACTGCGCGGCCACCTCGTCGAGCATATGGCCGAGCTTCGAGCGCTTCGTCGCCATGTAGCGCTCGTTGTGGACCGTGGCCGGCGTCTGCATCGGCATGCGCCCGACGATCTTGAGTCCGTACCCCTCTAAGCCGAAGATCTTCTTCGGGTTGTTCGTGATCAGACGCATCTCTTTCACGCCGAGATCCGCGAGAATCTGCGAGCCGATGCCGTAGTCGCGCTTGTCGGCGGGCAGCCCGAGCGCGAGATTCGCCTCGACCGTATCGGCGCCGCGATCCTGCAGCTCGTAGGCGCGCAGTTTGTTGGCCAAGCCGATGCCGCGGCCTTCCTGGCGCAGGTAGAGGAGCACGCCCCGCCCTTCGCGCGCGATGAGTGCCATCGCGCCGTCGCGCTGGGCCGCGCAGTCGCAGCGAATCGAATGCATCGCATCGCCGGTAAGACACTCCGAGTGCACGCGCACGGCGATTCCCTTGCCGTCGCCGATCTCCCCCATGACCAGAGCGACGTGCGTGTTTTCGTCAATCGTCGTGTTGTAAGCCACGCCGCGCCAGTTCCCGTACGTCGTCGGCAGGGCGAACTCGGCGATCCGCTCGACGAGCTTTTCGGTGCGCAGGCGATAGGCGATGAGATCCTTGACCGTGACGAGTTTGAGCCCGTGCTTCGCGGCGTATCCGCGCAAACCGGTGAGACGTTCCATCGTGCCGTCCTCGGCCATGATCTCGCAGATCACGCCGGCCGGGTAGAGCCCCGCCAGGCGCGCGAGATCCACCGCCGCCTCGGTCTGCCCGGCGCGCACGAGCACGCCGCCGTCGCGAGCGCGCAGCGGAAACGTGTGCCCGGGCCGCAGGAAGTCGGCCGGGCGGGCGTCGGGATCTATGAGGCGCGTTATCGTGGCAGCGCGGTCCTGCGCGGAGATGCCGGTCGTCGTGAGGCCGCGGGCTTCGACCGATACGGTGAACGCCGTCTCGTGCACGGCCGTGTTGTCGCGAACCATCTGCGGTATCTGCAGTTCGTCGAGGCGCTTGCCGGTCATCGGCACGCAGATGAGGCCCCCGGCATGTTTGCGCATGAAGTTGATCGCTTCGGGCGTCGCCATCTGCGCCGCCATGACGAGGTCGCCTTCGTTCTCGCGATCCTCGTCGTCGAGCACGATTACCATCGCCCCGGCGCGGATCTCGGCAATGGCCGATTCGATCGAGTCGCACGAGCCGTCGCGCTCGGCCAGCCGCTCGCCGATCGAGGGGAAGACCCGCCCCAGGCGCTGGAGCGTCCGGTACGAGGGCTCCCGACGCCCCGAGCGCAGCAGGGAGATGGCCGACTCGGTCAGGTCGGCGCCTTCGGCGACCTGGGCCGCCGTCAGGCCCGCGGCCTCCATAGAAGCGTTCAGCAGTTCCGCGAAGTGCCTCATCCCTCGAGCCTACGGCAGAGTTTACAAATGTCAAGCGGCCTGGGTCGTTTTGGGGGAACCGGCCCATACTTGAAACAAGTGTTTCAAATATGATAACCTACAACGGTGTCGAGAACCCCCGATGAAGCGCGGCGGGACGAACTGCTCGAGCGCGCCGTTGACTACGTCTGCCGGAAGGGCCTTACGGAGCTCTCCCTGCGGCCGCTGGCCAAGGCAGTCGGCTCCAGTCCCCGGGGGCTGCTCTATCACTTCGGATCGAAGGAGAACCTGGTTGTCGAGATCGTCCGACGCGGCCGGGCCCGCCAGCGTACGATGGTGGCGAACTTGAAACTCGCCGATCTCGCACCGCGCGCGGTTGCCGCCGCCCTCTGGCGCGAATGGAGCCGCCCGCAGTGGGAGCCGCTCACGCGTCTCTCGCTCGAAGTCTACGCGCTCGCACTACGCGATCGCGAGCGCTTCCCCGGCTATCTCGACGGGTACGTAAACGATTGGCTCGTTGCGCTCGAGGGCTGCACGACGCTGCCGGGATTCCCGCGCGAGCGTTCGCGCGCCCTCGCGACCGTGCTCGTGGCCGGCTTCCGCGGATTTCTCCTCGACTTACTCGCCTCGCACGATCGCGTCCGCATAGATGGCGCGGTTGATCTCTGGCTGGACCTGCTCTATGAATAACGGCGCGCGGCGCGGTGCGACGCTCTTCATCTTCATCACCGTCCTGATTGACATGCTCACGTTCGGCATGATCGGGCCGGTCTTGCCCAAGCTCATCGCCGGCTTCGTCGGTAACGATTACGCCGGCGCGGCGAAGATCATCGGCCTCTTTGCGACGGCCTGGGCGCTCATGCAGTTCTTCTTCTCCCCGCTGCTCGGCATGCTCTCGGATCGCGTCGGTAGGCGCCCGGTCATCCTTATCTCCAACGCCGTCAGCGTGCTGGATCTCGCGATCATGGCCCTCGCACCGAATCTGTGGTGGCTCTTCGCCGGGCGCGTGATCTCAGGCATGGCTACCGCGAACATCGCGACGGCGAGCGCGTACATCGCCGACGTCACCCCGCCCGAGAAGCGGGCCGCCTCGTTCGGCCTGCTCGGCAGCGCGTTCGGATTGGGCTTCGTGCTGGGTCCGGCAATCGGCGGCATCGTCGGCAACGCAAATCCCCGCGTGACCTTCTGGGTCGCAGCCGGCTTTGCGCTGGTCAACACGCTCTACGGACTCTTCGTGCTTCCCGAGTCGCTCTCGCGCGAAAATCGTACGCCGCACTTGATTTGGAAACGCGCGAACCCGCTCGCGTCGCTGCGGCTCCTGCGCTCGCATCACGAACTCTGGGGCCTCACCTGGGTGAACTTCATCACGTACGTCGCCCACGAATCGCTGCCGAACATTTGGGTCATCTACTGCATCGCCGCCTTCGGCTGGGGCACGCGGAGCATCGGCCTCACTCTGGCGCTCGTCGGGACGGTCTCCGCCATCAATCAAGCGACGATGATCGGCCCGGTCGTCAAGCGCTTGGGCGAGCGGCGCACGATGCTGGCCAGCCTCCTGCTCGCCGCATCCGGCTTGGCGCTGATGGGCAGCAACAACGGCATCCTCTTCCTCGTCGCGGCGGTTATGATCGCGCTGCCGATGTATCAAGCCTCATCGCAGGCGCTTATGACGAGGCGCATCGGCCCGCAGGCGCAGGGCGAGCTGCAAGGGGCCCTCGGGTCCGTGCGCGGCGTGGCCATGCTGATCGGGCCTTCGCTCTTTACGTTTACGTTCGCGCAGTTCGCCGGGCCGTGGCGTTCGCTCGATCTGATGGGCGCCCCGTGGCTGCTCGCGGGCGCACTCTACGCCGCCGCGCTCGCCGTCGCGTGGCGCGTTACCTCGCGTGCGGACGACATCGTCTTACCGGTCCCGGAGGCGGCACCCCCACTGTACGCGAAGCAGTAGTTACACCGTGCCTTGAGATTGGAGCGCTACAATGCGGACAGCTTTCCTGTATCTTGCACTCCTTTGCGCTGTGGGCGGCGCGGGCTGCACTTCGACCAACTCGACCGTAGTGCCGCCGCCCCAGCCGCCATTCTCGAACGCAGAGCAGGCCGTGTACGCGTTCCCGCTCACCGGAGGAAATCGCCCGGTCGGCGGACTCCTCGCGGTCAGCGGAACACTGTACGGGACTGCCGCAAAGACGAGCAACTCGTGCTGCGGCGTGGTGTACGGCATCAAGACCGACGGCAGCGGATACACCACCCTTCACACGTTCAAAGGCAGCGACGGCACAAAACCCCAGTCGGATCTGATCCTCTACAATGGCCGCCTCTGGGGCACTGCGACGGACGGCGGCGGCGGAAGCTGCCCGATTGGGTGTGGAACCGTATTCTCGGTGGACCCCAACGGCGGCGGCGCAAAAGTCGAGTACACGTTCAACGGCGGCGCCCACGACGGCGCATACCCGTACGGCGGCTTGGTCGCCATGAACGGTTTGCTCTATGGAACGACGATCAACGGCGGCATCCATTGCCCGTCCAAAGGGTGCGGCACGATCTTCGAGATCAATCCCGCGACCGGTAAGGAGCGGCTGGTATTCCGCTTCGACGGCAGCGATGGAGCATATCCGTACGGGAACCTGATCGCAGGCAGCGGCGGCGTGCTCTACGGCACGACCGCAAACGGCGGAGACGCCTGCCCGGGCCACGGCTGCGGAACGGTCTTCGAAGTCCACGCAACGCAGCGCAGCGAAAAGATCCTCCATCGCTTCGCCGGAGGAACGAAAGACGGCGCGCATCCCTTCGCCGGGCTCGTCCGCATCGGAAGCGAGCTGTGGGGTACGACCGTGAACGGCGGCACGTATGGCTACGGAACCGCGTTCGCGGTCAACATCTCGCCGGGCAAAGAGGTCGAGATGTACTCCTTCAAGGGCGGCTCCGACGGCGCGTATCCGCGCGCGGCCCTCGTCGCGCAGAACGGCACGCTCTACGGAACCACGACGCGAGGCGGAGGCAAGTGTCACGTCGTCAACGGGTGCGGCACCGTCTTCTCGCTCGTTACGGCAAACGGCGCCGAGACCGTTCTGCATGCTTTTACGAGCACGCCCGACGGGCACGATCCGTTCGCCGCACCGATCATCGTCGGCGGGAATCTGTACGGCACGACCGAGAGCGGCGGCATCGAACCCGGCTGCAATCTCAATGGGTGCGGGACGATCTATTCGGTTACGATTTGATGCGTTGATGCCCGGCTCGTGCAGGTTAGAAGCAGACGATCGGCTTGACGATGCGCGACTTCGCGAGGTCGCGATAGGCGGATGGAACGTCGTCGAGGGCGACGAGCGTTGCGCCGACTTTCTCCGCCGTGACGACGCCCCGCTCGATGAGCTTTAGCGAAGCCGCGGTGTCGTCGGGACCGCACGAGTAGCTCGCGACGACGCGCAGATCGCCGAAATAGAAGAGCGTCGCGTCTATCTCGAGCGGCACCTCCGGCGGAAACGGGGTGAACATGACGACCGTCCCGCCCGGCGCCGCGGCCTCGACGGCCGCGCGCATCGCCGTGGATACGCCGGGCCCGCAGACGACGACGCCGGCCCCCGCGTCCAGCACGCTGCGTGCTTCATCGGGGTGGAAGGCAGTCGCGCCCGCGCCTTCGGCCAGCCTCCGCCGGTCCGCTATGAAATCGGATCCGTAGACGTCCGCACCGAGATCCCGCGCCGCGAGGACGTGCAGCAGTCCCATGACGCCTAGGCCGATCACGTAGAGTTTCGTGCCCGCGGTCACGCCGCCGCGGCGCAGCGACTTCACGACGCAGGCGAGCGGCTCGACCAGCGACGCGTCGGGAAACGGCACGGTATCCGGCAATCGGAGCGTGTCGCGCAGATTTTCTCGCGGCACCCGGAAGTACTCCGCGATGCCGCCGGGATCTATCCTCGTAGAGCGCCACGTCGTGCATTGCACGTGGTCGCCGCGCTCGCAGGCCTCGCACTCGAAGCACGGCGCGTGGTGATGCACGAAGACGCGGTCACCCGGTGCGAACGCGGCCCCGCTCGCCCGCTTCGACGACGACGCCGGCAGGTTCGTGTCCCAGTACCAGCGGCGCCTTACGGCGGATGTACCAGGGCATGACGTCGCCGCTGCAGATTCCGCTCGCCTGAACCCGCACGAGCACCTCGCCCTCGCCGATCGCCGGAACCGGGCGCTCTTCGATCCGCAGGTCCTCGACGTCGTAGAGCACCGCGGCGCGCATCGTCTTCGGCATCACGGCTCGATCAGCACTTTCATGCCCTCCCCGGCATCGAGCCGCGCGAAAGCCTCGACGATCCCCGCCAGCGGGTACGTTTGCGACACGAGGCGCGCGAGCGGCAGCGCGTGCGCCGCGATGAGTTCGTACGACGCGCGCACGTCGGCCGGCGAAAAGTGAAACGGCGCGAGTAGCCGGACCTCATCATAGTGCAAGCGTGCGGCGAGAAAACTCACGCGAGCCTCTCCCGGCAGGCCGGCGAAGAACGAGACGCGCCCTCCGCGCCGAACCCACTGCGGCGCGGCCTCCCAGATCTCGGGCGAGCCGGTACATTCGACCAGAGCGTCGGCGCCGCGCCCGTCCGTGCGCTCGCGCAAGCAGCGCGCCGACATCGGCGTCTCGCGTGTCTAGGCTCTCCAAGCCGAATTCGCGGCCGAGCGCCACGCGTTCGGGGCGCCGGCCCAACAGCACCGCGCGGGCGCCGGCGCGTTCGAGCAGCAGCGCGTGGAGGATGCCGAAGGCGCCGTTGCCGGCGACGGCGATCGTCTCTCCCGGCCCCGGCGCGAGCAGCGCGAGGGAGTGCACGACGCACGCGAGCGGCTCGAGAAAAGCGGCTTGCGCGTACGGCACGTCCGGCGGCTTGCGAAAACAGTTGCGCTTCACGATCCGTTCGGGAACGGCGATTCGGTCGGCATAGGCGCCGAGAATCATCGTGGGCATCACCGATTCGCAGAGCTCTTCCTGAGCGTTCGAGCACCAAAAACACGTGCCGCACGGAGCACTGTGCGCGCACATGACCGCGTCGCCGACCGAAAACGCCCTCGTGCCCTCGCCGATCGCTACCACGTCTCCGGAAAACTCGTGGCCGAAGCGCGTGGGCATCGGCATCTTCGGGTGGCCTCGCCGGTACGTCTTGAGATCGGTGCCGTCGGTGAGGGCGGCGCGGACGCGCACGACGATGCCGCCGGCCGGCGCCCGCGGCGGCGGTTCGTCGCGCAGTTCGATCCGCTTGGGCGCCACGAGCATCGCGACGCGCGAGGTCTCCTCCGCGCTCATGCTCCCGGCGCGACGCAGGCGAGCAGCGCCGAACGAATCGGCTCGGGCAGCGGGCAGCTCTTCTTCGACTCGTAGCCGATTGCCGCAACGATGAACGTCAGGGACGCACCGGCCGCATTCGTACGCTCGTTGAACACGACCGTCTGCCAGCGCACGCTCGATCCACCGACGCGTTCGATATGCGTCCGCATGCGCAGCCAATCGTTCATAAAGGCCGGGGCGTAGTACTCGGTCTCCACGCGCACTCGGGGCAGCCAAAAGCCGTACTCGGTGAATACCGCGTCGTACGGGAAGCCGAGATCGTCGAACATCCTCATCTCGGCATATTCCGCATACCTCGGGTACGCCGCGAAGTACATGATGCCGGCCATGTCAATGTCTGCCCATTGTACCTGCAGCCGAGACTCGAACGTACGCGCTCCCGCGCCGAGACGATCCTGAAATCGCGCCATCGCCCGGCTCTTTCGCCCCCAACCTACCGTGTCATTCCCTTCGACAGGCTCAGGATGACAGAGTGCACGTAGCGGGCGATCGGGTCGGCCTCCACGTTGACGCGGGCGCCGGGCGCGCGAGAGCCTAGCGTCGTGCGCGCGAGCGTCTCGGGAATCAGCGCGATCTCGAACCAATCTTCGGACGCCGCGGCGACGGTGAGGCTAGCGCCGTCAATCGCTACGAACGCCTTCTCCGCGATCATCGGGCGCAGGGCACGGGGCAGTTCGATCCTCATGCGCTCGCCCTGCCCTTCGCTCGTGCGCGCGAGGACGCGAGCCGTCGCATCCACGTGCCCGTAGACGAAATGGCCGCCCAACGGCTCGCCGGCACGAATCGCATACTCTACATTCACCGTATCGCCGGGCGCGCGCTCGCCGAGCGTCGTGCGCGCCAGCGTCTCCGGGACCACGTCGAACACAGCGACGTCGCCCTCCAGCGCCGTCACCGTCAGGCAGACGCCGTCCACCGCGATCGAATCCTTCGCGGCCGGCCGCCGCTCGCGCACGCCTTCACAGCGCACGCGCAGCGACGCACCGCCGCCGGCCAGCGGCTCGCACGACACGACCGCTCCGCGATATCCGATAATCCCGCTAAACATTGCCCACCGGGCCCGAGAGCACGACGTCGTCGCCGGCGCGCTCGACGCGATCGAACGAGCAGCGCACCTCGGCAGTGAGATTGCCGCTCGGGAGCGAGCACCGGCACGGGACTCGCACCGCCTAAGAAGAGGGGCGCGACCGCCCAGTAGAAGCGATCCACCACACCGGCGGCGAGCAGCGCCGCCCCCAGCCGCGGGCCGCCTTCGCAGAGAACGCTGGCGATCCCGCGTTCGCGCAGCGCCGCCATCGCCGCGCGCAGATCGAGCGTATCGGCATCGGCGCCGCCAACGAACAGCACGTCGGCGACGCGGCGCAGCGATTCGAAGCGATTGGCGAGCGCGCCGGGCGCGAGGAGGATCGTCGTCGCATAGCCGGCTTCGCGAGCGAAAACGCGCGCATCGCTCGGCAACGCATTCGACCGGCAAGCGACGATGCGGACGTACTCCCGCAGGCGGTCGTGCGGCGGACGCACGGTAAGCTGCGGATCGTCTACGCGTACGGTTCCTGCCCCGACCATCACCGCATCGTGCGCGATGCGCAGGCCGCGCACGTACTCACCCGCCTGCGCCGAGGTGATCTGGCGGCGCTCTCCAGGGGCGTGCGCGATCGCGCCGTCCAGCGACATCGCCATCTTCAGCGCCAGGTACGGACGGTCGCTCGGCGTTCGCGCGAATATCTCGATGAGATCGCGCGCCGCCGGATCGCCCGCGATCTCCACTTCAATGCCACTGGCGCGCAGTTCGCCCGAACCTCCCCCGTGCTCGCTCGGATCGAACGTGCCCGCAACGACGCGCGCGACGCCCGCCTCGACGACCGCTTTCGTGCAAGGCGGCGTGCGCCCAACGTGTCGGCAAGGCTCGAGCGAAACGTATAGCGTCGCTCCTCGCGCGTCCGTACCGGCTTGCCGCAAGGCGTGCGTTTCGGCGTGCTCGGTGCCGGCGCGATGGTGATATCCTTCTCCGACGAGCCGTCCGTCGCGCACCACGACCGCACCGACCGGCGGATTCGGCGAGGTGCTGCCGATGCCGCGCGCGGCCAGTTCGTACGTTCGCTGAAGGTAGAGTTCGTCGAGCGCCGTCAGCCGGCGATGGTGGGTCTCCACGGGCTCGCGCTCTTCGTCGCCGGCTCGCCGCGGCCCGCCTGCGGCAGGGCAATCGCGACGACGACCGCTTCCTCCACCGTGCCGCCTGCGCGCTCGCACCGCCTGCGCGCAGTCGTACAGCGTCGAGCCGGTCGTGCAGACGTCGTCAATGAGCACCACGCGACGGCCCGCGACCTCGGAGCCCGCAGACGAAGCGGCCCCGAGCGGCGATGCGCTGCGATCGCGAGCGCCCGCGCTGTGCGTCGGAGGTTCGTTGCCGCAGCGATGGCATCGCCAGGGCTCCCGCGTCCAGGGCGGCGCTGCGCGCTATCGCTTCGACCCCGTCGAATCCGCGAACGCGCGCGCGCCCTCGCGTGGTCGGAACGGGGACCAGAACGCTATCCGCCCGAACGATCGCCGCGATGAAGCGCCCCAGCGATTCGGCGACGTCGCGCCGGCCGTCTTTGGTTGCGAGGACTGCGGTGCGAAGCGTCCCTTCGTACGCGGCCATTGCGCGCACGCGCAGCCCCGGCATGCGCATAAGGATCGGCGCGCCATGCGGCCTGCAGGCCGGGCAAAGTCCGCTGCCGATCGCGTTGCAGCCGGCACATTGAGGGGGAAAGAATAGATCGAGAAGCGCGCGAGCAAACACGCGCCTCCATCACGGCGGAGCCGCCTTGCGTCTAGCTTCCTGCGACGAGCATCGAGTCGAGCCGAGATTCTGGCTCGACTCGAAAATCGCGGCCCACGACCGTATCGCGAAGATGCGATCCCGCTCCGATACGCACGCCCTGCCAGAGGATGCAGCGCTCGAGTCTGGCGCCCGCCTCGACCGTCACCCCGTCGTCGAGAATGCAGGGCCCGGCGATCTCAACGCCGTCTCCCACGCTCGCATGCGCGCCGATGCGCACCGGCCCCTCGATGCGAACGTCTCGGCCGAGCGTCGCCGTCGCGTCAACGCCAGCCCCTTCCGTATGCGGTATTCGAACGACGCCGCGGACGACGTCGAAACTCGCTCGACGGTACTCATCGGGCGTGCCGATATCGGACCAGTATGCGCCGCGCGCCTCGAAGCCGTAGAAGGGATCGCCTGCGGCCTGCAGCGCCGGGAACACCTGCTTGCCGAAATCGTAAAACTCGCCGGCCGGAACGTGCGAGAAGATCTCTGGCGAGAAAACGTAGACGCCGGTGTTGGCGAGGTGGCTGCGCTCGGTGCCCTTGGCCGGCTTCTCTTGGAAACCCACGATCTTGCCGCGATCGTCCAGCACGACGACGCCGTACTGATCCACCTCCGCGCACTCTACTAGCCCGATCGTCGCGATCGCCTCGCGCTCGCGGTGGAAGCGCAGAAGGTCGTCGAGGCGCATGTCGGTCACCTCGTCGCACCCGATCACGAGAAAGGTCTCTTGCCCGAAAAAGGACTCCATCTTCTTCACGCCGCCGGCACTGCCGAGCAGCTCGGGTTCGTGCGAGTACTCAAGGCGAACGCCGAAGGCCGAACCGTCGCCGAGCGTTTCGACGATGCTCTCCGCCAGGTAGTGCACGTTGATCGCTACCTCGTCGAAACCGTACTCTTTGAGGTAGCGGAGTAGATGCGCCGCATTGGGCGTTCCCGCGACGGGCACGAGGGGCTTGGGGACCTGCTTTGTGAGCGGATAGAGCCGCGTCGAGAGGCCGCCCGCGAGAATCATCGCCTTCACGACGCCGCACCCTTCGCAGCGCGCAGGCCGAGTTCGTCGAGCGCGACGAGCCAGACGAAGCGCGGGAGGGCGAGCTGGCGCCGCCAGCGGCGGGGCTCCCGCACGAGCCGGTAGAGCCATTCCAAGCCGAAGCGCCGCACCATCGCCGGCGCGCGCTCGATGCGGCCTGCGAGCACGTCGAACGAGCCGCCGACGCCGATGCCCGCGCCGCATCCCGTCTGCGAGAGGTACTGCGCGAGCCAAAACTCTTGGCGCGGCGAACCCATCCCGGCGAAGAGCAGTTTCGCGCCGCTTCGGGCAATCGCTTCGGCCACCGCCTCGCTCTCGTCGTCGAGGAAGTAGCCGCTACGCGCGCCCGCCACGCGCAAGCCGGGGAAGCGCACTTCGAGGATGCCGGCGGCATCCGCGGCGACGCCCTCCGCGCCGCCCAGGAAGTAAACCGGGATGTCGTGCGATGCGGCGGCATCGCACAAACGCTCGACCAGTTCGACGCCGGTTACGCGGTCGCGCAGCGGCGCTCCGTGCCGCCGCGCGACCGCCAGTAAGCCGACCGTATCGCAGAGCGAGAGCGCGCTCGCGTTGACGACGCCGCGAAACGCCGGATCGCTCTGCGCGTAGACGACCATCTCCGTCCCGAGCGTCACGACCTGCGCGCTCGGCCCTTCGCGCGCGAACTTCAGGATGCGCGCCGTCGCCTCGTCGGCGTCTATCGGATCGAGGCGGCAGCCGAGAATTTCCAGCGCCGTCACCGCGTCGCCGGCATCTCCGCGTACGGTGCCAGCAGCGGGCGCAGGCGTTCCGCCACTGCCGGCGGGATCTCGTCGAGCGGCAGACGGCAGGCGCCGACGCGGAAGCCCATCTGCGCCATCGCCCACTTCACCGCAATCGGACTGGTCGTCGCAAAAAGCGCATCTACGAGCGCCAGCAGCGAGGCGTGGATGCGCGCGGCTTCCTCCGGACGGCCGCCGCGGTAGGCGTCTACCATCCGCCGGTACTCGCGCGAGCAGAGGTGCGACGCGACGCCGACGACACCGTCGGCGCCCATCGCCAAGCACGGCAGAAAGAGGTGATCGTCGCCGGCCCACACGACGAAGCCTGGATCTCGGTCCCGCAGGATCGTCGCGATCTGCTTGAGATCGCCGCTGGATTCTTTCACGCCGGCCAGGTTGCGGTGACGGCGCGCGAGTTCCAGGAGCGTCTCGGGCAGCATATTCGCGCCGGTGCGTCCGGGGATGTTGTAGACGACGACGGGCAGATCCGTGGCCTGCGCGATCTCGCCGAAATGCGCGAGCATGCCGCTCTGCGTCGGCTTGTTGTAATAGGGCACGACGGCCAGGATCGCGTCGGCGCCGGCCGCCTGTGCCTGACGCACCGCCTCGACCGATTCGCGCGTCGCATTCGTTCCCGCGTTCGCCACCACGACCGCATCGCCGCCGACCGCCTCCTTCACGCTGCGATACAGCTCGACGCGCTCGGCCGGCTCGAGCGTCTGCCCCTCGCCGGTCGAGCCGGCGACGATCAATCCGTCGGTCGAGCGCGAGACCAGCCAGCGCGCGAGGCGCTGCGCCTCCTTCGCATCGAGAGCGCCCGCATCGTCGAACGGGGTCACCATCGCCGTAAGAATCGTCCCCAAGTTCATTCCGCCGGGTCTCCTTTATCTAAGCCGAACTGTTCGTGAACCGCCCGCTCGGCGCGCGCGACCTGCTCGGCCGGCACGAGCACCGAGACGGTGATGTTGCTGTCCGTGCAGTGAATGATTTCGACGTCCGCTCGCGAGAGTGCGTCCACGATGCCGTACACGACGCCCGGCACGCTGCGCATGCCGCTGCCGACGACCGAGAGCTTCGAGCACCCCTCGCGCACGCGCACCGCCAGGTTCAAATCGCCCAGCAACTGGCGGATCTCGTTGCCCCGTTCCCCCGCGACCACGAACGCGACTCCGGCCTGATTGATCGTCACCTGATCTATCGAGATCCGGGACTGCGCCATCCGGCGAAACATCTCGAGCTCGGTCTGCATGCGACGAGTCGGGGATTCGATATCGCCGCGGATGATCCGCACCCACGTCACGTCGCTGGACGCGGTGACGCCGGTCACGGGCCGATGATGGTCAACGCTCTCGTCCACGAGCGTGCCGCGGTCGCTGTGCAACCCTTTCACGGCATACGCCGTGCCGGTGCGCCGCGCGTACTCGGCCGCTTTGTCGTGCATCACTTTCGCGCCTTGCTGGGCGAGCTCGGTCATCTCGGTGAGCGAGGCGCGCTCGATCGTTCGGGCGTTCGGAATGCGGCGCGGATCGGCCGTCATCGCGCCGCTCACGTCGGTGTACACGTCCACGCGCTGAGCCTTCAGGGCGTGGCCGATCGCGATCGCGGAGAGGTCCGTGCCGCCGCGCCCGAGCGTCGTCACCCGGCCGTCTTCCGTCGCGCCTTGGAAGCCGGCTACGACCGCAACTGCGCCGCGCTCGAGCAGCGCGCCGATCGTCTGCGGCTCCACCCGCAGAATCGTGGCATCGCCGAAGCGCTCGTCGGTCACGATGCCGGCCTGCGCGCCCGAGAGCGCGACCGCGTCCACGCCTTCGGCCTGCAGTTCGCCGGCAAAGATCGCCGCCGAGATGAGTTCGCCCGCGGCCAGCAGGACGTCGGCGTTCGCGTTGCCGCCGCCGCCATCCAGCAGCCCCAGAAGCGTATCGGTCGCGTATGGATCCGGCGTGCGGCCCATCGCCGAAACGACCGCGACGGTCGCGTAGCCGGCGCTCAAAGCATCTCGAACGCGCCGGTATGCGACCGCGCGATGCTCCTTATCGGCCACCGACGTGCCGCCGAACTTTAGAACGGCGACGTTCATCCGCGCACGTAGCCTTTAGCGAGCAAGAGTTCGAGGATCTCCACCGCATTCGTCGCCGCGCCCCGGCGCAGTTGATCCCCCACGCACCAGAACGACAACTCCGTCCCGCCAAACTGACCCTTCGACTCGGCGCTGCGCGCCTCGCTCAGGACTGCGCTTCGCGCAGGCGTTGGGGACATTGTGTCATCCTGAGCTTGTCGAAGGACCCGCAGGCGGGCGACGTGCACGGGGTCGGTTCCTTCGACATCGCGCGGCGTGACGATGCCGTCGCGATGGAAGACGATGCCCGGCGCGCGTTCGTAGGCCGCGGCGATCTCGTCGAAGGTGACGGCGCGCTCGGTTTCCACGAAGACGGCCTCGCTGTGCGCGGTCCGCACGGGGACGCGCACGGCCAGCGCATCCACCCGCAGCGAAGGCAGGCCGAGCATCTTGCGCGTCTCGTCGCGTATCTTGCGCTCCTCCGAGGTCCAGCCGTCTTCGCCGAGCGAGCCGACCTGCGGTATGACGTTGCGTGCGATCTGCCGGGCGAAAACCGCCGGCTCCGGTTCGGGTTCGCCGAGCGAGAGCGCGCGTTCGCCTGCGACGAACTCGTCGAGACCGGCGCGCCCCGCGCCGCTGGCCGCCTGGTACGTCGCGACGCGCACGCTCGTCAGGCCGGCTGCGTCGCGAATCGGGCGCAGCGCGGTGCAGAGCACGATCGCCGTGCAGTTCGCTACCGGGAAGAGACGATGCTCGGCCCGCAGCGACTCGGCGTTGACGTCGGGAACGATCAGCGGCACGTCGCGCTGCATGCGGAAGGTCGCGCTGTTGTCTATGACGACCGCCCCGCGCTCCAGCAGCGCCGGCGCGTACCGTTCGCTTGCGTCCTCGCCGCTCGCGAAGAATACGACGTCGAAGCCGTGCAGAGCCGCGTCGGACGCGGCGCGCACGCCGTAGCGCTCGCCCCGGAAACTCACGGCGTTGGCTCGCTCGCGCGAGGCGAATGCCCCCAGCGCCGCTACCGGGAGGGCGCGCTCTTCGAGCAGGCGCAGGATCGTTTCGCCGACGACGCCGGTCGCGCCGACGACCGCTACGTTCATCGCTCGAGCACGCTCTCGAGGCCCACGCTAAGGCCTCGCAAGTTCACGACCGCTCGAACCGCCGCGACCATGCCGGCGACGAACGCCTCCCGCGCGAGCGTATCGTGGCGAATCGTCAGCAGCTCGCCGCTCGAGCCGAAGATGACTTCTTGATGGGCGAGCAGACCCGGAAGGCGCACGCTGTGAATCTCCGGCGCGCGCGCGCCGGCCGCTTCGATTCCGGCCGCCGTCGCGAGCGCCGTGCCCGAAGGCTTGTCTTTCTTGCCGGCGTGGTGCATCTCGACGATCTCGGCGTCGGGAAAGAAACGGGCGGCTTCGCGTGCGAAGCGCATCATGAGCACGGCGCCGAGCGAGAAGTTCGGCACGACGAGCGCGCCGACGCCGCGCTCTTGCGCGACGCGACCGAGCGCCTCGCGCTGCTCCTGGCTCCAGCCGCTTGCGCCGACGACGACGCTGCACCCGCGTCCGGCTGCCGCCATCGAGATATCGAAGCTCGCGGGCTGGGTAGTGAGATCGAGCAGCACGTCGGGGCTGCGCGCCAAGAGATCGTCGAGGGTCGCGACCACGTCCTGGGCCGGATCGGCGTGGCGGGCGAGGCCGCCGACGTACTCACCGCTTCGCTGGAACGCGTCGCGCGCGACGCAACCCATGCGTCCCATCGCACCGGCGACCGCAACGCGAACCTTTCGAGCCATTCGTTTGACCCTGTCAGGAAGGAGGCGCGAGCCTCAAATCTTTTCCAGCGGCGCGTACTTGAGCATGAGCATCTTCTGGCCTACGTTCGGGAAGTCAATCGTCACGAGTCCGTCGCCGCCCGCGCCCACGATATTCTCGATCTTCCCTTCGCCCCACTTCGGATGACGCACGCGATCGCCCGCCTGCAGGCCGAGATGCACCCCGGCGCCGGCCGATTCGTGGATGGAGACTTCGCGCCAACGGCCGCCCGCCGGGCGCGGCAGCGGCACGCTGTCGCTTTCCAGCGTTTCGAGAGACGGAATCTCTTCCAAGAAGCGCGACTTCGGATACGCGTACGTGTTCCCGAAGAGCGCGCGCCGCGAGGCGTACGTCAGGAAGAGCCGGTCGATCGCGCGCGTGATGCCGACGTACGCGAGCCGGCGTTCCTCCTCGAGTTCTTCCGGCTCGGTCAGCGCGCGGCTGTGGGGGAAGACCCCTTCCTCCAGGCCGGTCAGGAAGACGCTCGGAAACTCCAGGCCCTTGGCGCTGTGCAGCGTCATGAGCGTCACGTACGAGGCGTCGTCCCCGAGCGAATCGAGATCGCTGACGAGCGCAATGTTCGCCAGGAAGCCCGCAAGCGACGATTCCGCGTCCGCGACCTCGTAATCGCGCGCGACGCCGACGAGCTCTTGAAGATTCTCCAGGCGGTTGCGCGCGTCGTGACTGTCGTCGCCCTGCAGTTCCCGGACGTAGCCGGAATCCTCCATGACCGCGACGAGCAGATCCGCCACGCTCATATCCTCGGCACGGCGGCGCAGGTCGCCGACGAGCTCGGCGAAGCGCTCCAGCTCCTTGAGCTTCTTGGGCACGGCGGCGCGGAGCAGTTCGCCATCGAAGATCGCCTCGCCGACCGGCGTACGCGCCGCGTTGGCGGACTGAACCAGGGCCGCGAGCGTCTGCTGCCCGATTCCTCGCCGCGGCACGTTGACGATCCGCTTGAACGCCAGCGCGTCCGAGGGGTTGAGGATGTAGCGCAGGTACGCGACGATGTCTTTGATCTCGGCGCGCGCGTAGAAACCGACGCCGCCGACGACGCGGTAGGGAATGCCTTCGGCCAGCAGGGCCTCTTCGAAGACGCGCGACTGCGCGTTCGTGCGGTAGAGCACGACGAAGTCGCGGTACGCCGAGCCGTCGCGAACCAGGCTCTTCACCTTCTCTACGACGTAGCGCGCCTCGTCGCGTTCGGTGGCCGCCGGATAGACCGTCAGCGGCTCGCCCTCGCCGCGCGAGGTAAAGAGTTTCTTCGGCGCGCGCGTGCGATTGTTTTCGACGAGCGCGTTGGCGGCTTCCAGGATGCGCTGGGTGCTGCGGTAGTTTTCTTCCAGCTTGAAGGTCGCGGCGCCCGGAAAGTCTTTCTCGAAGCGCAGGATCATGCGATAGTCGCTGCCGCGCCAGGAGTAGATGGACTGATCGTCGTCGCCGACGACCGTGATGTTACCGTGGTGCCCGGCCAGAAGCGCGACGAGGCGGTACTGGGCCGCGTTCACGTCTTGGTACTCGTCCACCAGCACGTAGGCAAAACGCTCCTGATACTTCTGGCGCGTCCCCTTATCGCGTTCGAGCAGGTCTATGGCACGGACGATGAGATCGTCGAAGTCCAGCGAGTTCGATTCCGCGAGCCGCCGCTGGTACTCGGCGTAGACGTTCGCGATGCGTTCGCCCGCGAAAGACGTCTGCGTCTGCGCGTACTGTTCCGGCCAGACCATCGCGTTCTTCGCCTTGTCTATTTCGGCCAGGCACGCGCCCGCGGCCAGCTGGCGTTCGTCGTAATCGAGATCCTCCAGGATCTCCTTGACGAGCTGGCGCTGATCGGAGTCGTCTATGATCGCAAAGCTCGGTGCGATGCCGATGCGCGAGCCGTCCCGGCGCAAGATGCGTACGCACATCGAGTGGAACGTCCCAACCCAGACGTCGTGCGCGGCCGAGCCCACCATGTTCTGCAAACGCGACTTCATTTCGCCCGCGGCCTTGTTGGTAAAGGTCACGGCGAGGATACGATCCGGTGCGATGCGTTTTTCGCCCAACAGGTAGGCGATGCGGTGCGTAAGCACGCGGGTTTTGCCGCTGCCGGCTCCCGCAAAGATGAGAACGGGGCCATCGGTCTGCCGAACGGCGGCTGACTGCGCGTCGTTTAGGACGTCGGTTTCCAGGAGCATTTATAGCGTTTCGCCGCTGGGCTGGTCGCGGCCTGTCTTAGCGCACGGCGCGCAGTATCCGCGGCCGGCGGTCGGCCATGGCCAGGGCAGCAGCGTGCAACGCGAGCGTGGATTCCGCGCCCATGTTGGGATTCACCGAATCCTCCGAAAGTCCGTCGCAGCAGCCTCCGCCGCGGGCCATAACGACGCCGCGGGAGTTCTTTCCGTAGTACCACGCCAGCGCGAGTTCGGCGGCGGCGACGTGGGCCGCATCGCCGGTCGCGTCGCGGGCGGCCAGCTGCGCGTCCACCATCGCACACGCCTCGAGGGGCTGCTGGTCGTAGCGCGCGCGGCGCCCGCCGCGGCGATACCAGCCGTCGTTACCGATCGGAACGTGCACGCCGTTTTCGGTGGTCACCCGCGCGTAGAAGTCGAGCGCTTCGAGGCCGGCTTCGAGGTAGCGGCTCTCGCCGAGTTGCCGTCCGGCGCGTATCAGCGCCTCCGGAAGGCGTGCGTTATCGTACGTCATGACCTCTTCGAACCAGGGCCAGTCCGCAGAGGCATTGGCGCGAAAGATGCCCAGCAGATCGTCGGCGAGCGTCTGCAGCACCGGCGCGTACCGCGTTTGGCCGCTTGCATGCGCGTAGGACAAGCCGAGCATGGCATAGGCCCGGGAGCGCACGTACCCGAGCCAACCAATGGAAGGCATCGCGCGGTCGAGCAGCCTCGTGCAGACGCTGCGCCAAGAAGCCTCCGGTGCGAACGCCGCGCCGTATCCAACCGCCCAGATCGCGCGACCGCAGCTGTCGTGCGTGCCCACTTCGTCGAGCCAGCGGCGATCGTAGCCCATGAAGTTGTGAAAGCGGCCGTCGTCGAGCTGGGCGTGCTGCAGGAACGCAAGGTTCGTGCGGGCCAGCGGCTCGCTCGCGCCATCCGCAACGACGCGCATGTGCGCCACCGCGACCATGAACGCGCGTGCGGCGTCGTCGGTGCAGTAACCGGTCTTCCGATCGGGCACGTCCTCGAGCGCGTGCTGAATGATGCCGACGTCGTCCGAGAGGACGAACAAATGGTCTAACGGCGGCAACTCGGGCGCCGCTCGCGCCTTAGGCAGAAGTCACCAGTTCCAGCGGCCCGGGAGGGCACAGTTCGGCGAAGAGCGCGCCGTACTCGGCTGCAACGTGCGGCCACGTCATCTGCCGGCCGAAACGGTAGGCACGCCGCTCGGTCGCGCGGCGGAGCGACGGATCGTCCAGCAGCATAGCGAGGCTTCGCGCGATCGAGTTCGCATCGCGAAACTCGCAGAGAAATCCGCGATTGTGCGCCAGGAGCTCGCGCGCGTAGAGATACGGCGTCGAAACGATCGCCTTGCCGCAACCGACCGCGTAGGCGAGCGTTCCGCTGACGATCTGCGCGGGGTTGAGATATGGGGTGAGGTAGATGTCGGTCGCCGACAGGTAACTCACGACCTCGTCGAACGCGAGGTACTTGTCCACGAGCTGGACGTTGTACGTGAGCCCGAGGTCGCGGACCATCGCCTGCAGCGATTCGCGATACGACTCGCCCTCGTGCCGGCGAACCACCGGATGCGTCTCGCCCAGGATGAGGTAGAGCGCCTCGGGATGCCGCTTGACGACGTCGCTCATCGCTTCGATGGCGTACTCGAGGCCTTTGCCGCGGCTGATGAGGCCGAAGGTCGAGATCACCGTACGCAGGCCGATACCGAAGGTCGCCTTCGCAGCGTCGGTGCCGTGGAATGGAACGTCGGGCACGCCGTGGTGAATGACGCGCAGCCGGTCAGGGTCGATACCGTAGATCCCCTCGAGCAGTTCGCGCCCCGTTTCGGAAAGGGCGACGACTTTCGAAGCTTGCTCGCAAAGCGCGCGCGTTACGCGCAGATACTGCTCGTCGGGTTCCGGCAGAACCGTATGCAGGGTGAGCACTGCCGGCTTTTCGAGACGGCGAATAAAATCCACCAGCCACTCTCCGCGCTCGCCGCCGAAGAGCCCGTACTCGTGCTGGATGTTGACGATCTCGGCGGGATGATCGTTGACGAAGCGGGCCGCGGCTACGTACGTCAGATGATCCTGTTCGGCGATGCGCGCCACCACTTCGCGCGGGTAACGCCGAACCTCGGCGCCCGGCTCGTTCACGGCGATGACCTGGCTGCAGGTTCCAAAGGCGCGATCGTACGAGTCAACGACGTCCTTCGTGAACGTGGCGATTCCGCACTCCCGAGGGTGGGTACGATCCTACGAAGAGCGGACGCGGGGGAGCCTGCATGTCCCTAGTGTACCCTGGCGGGGAACCGGAATAAACCGAGAAGGCCCTTGCTAGGTCGCTTGCTTTCGATCGGGTGACCCCACGCGCGAACCAGGCTCGAGCACGGCTCCGGGCTCGATGACGACGTCGTGGCCGATCACGCTGCCCCGCCCGACCCGGGCGTTCTCGCCGATCCTGGCCCCTCCCGCGACGATGGACTCATCTACGAGCGCTCCCGCGCCGACGACTCACGCCGTCCCATAAGACGGAATCGCGCAGTACCGCTTGCGGGCCGATGCGGCAGCCGTTCCCTAGAACGACGTTCGGGCCCACGACCGCGCTTGCGTCAATGAAGACGCCGGCGCCCGCATGTACCGGAACCGTGATGCCGGGATGTCCCCGCAGCGCGTCGCGGCCCTCGCCGCTCAGGCCCGGCTCCATCGCCAGGGGCATCATGCCGCTGAGTACGTCGCGGTGCGCGGCAAGGTACTGTTCGGGGCGTCCGAGATCTATCCAATAATCGGCAGTCGTGTACGCGTACAGCCCTTTGCCCGCAGCGATCACCTGCGGAAAGGTCTCGCGTTCGATCGAGACGTTGCGCCCCGCGGGGATGAACTCGAGAATCTCGCGTTCGAGCAGATACGTGCCGGCATTAATTTCGTTCGTCGGCTCCTGACCTTTCGGCGGTTTCTCGACGAACGCGCTCACCCTGCCGCCCGCGTCGTGAACGACGCAGCCGAATGCCGAAGGGTCGTCAACCGGGATGAGATGCAGCGTGCCGATGCCGCCCTTTTCTTCGTGATAGCGGCGCATCGCGACGAGATCCAGGCTCGTAAAGACGTCGCCGTTGAGGACGAAGAACGTGCCATTGATGTGGCGCTCGACGTTCTTGAGCGCGCCGGCCGTACCTAGCGGCGTCTCCTCGATCGCGTACGTTACGTTCATGTTCAAGCTGGAGCCGTCACCGAAGTAATCCACGATCGCTTGCGGCATGTAGCCGGCCGCGAGAATGACGTCGCGAATCCCGGCCCCGTAGAGCCGTTCCATCGTCCGCGCGAGGAACGGGACGTTCATGATCGGGACCATCGGCTTGGGCGTGCCGTAGGTCAGCGGCCGAAGCCGCGTCCCCTCACCGCCAACCAACACGATTGCCTGCACGAACCGACCATTAGGCCAGCCCGCCGGTGCGGCCTCCCGCCCCGGCCGGGGCCGCGCGCTTCCGTTGCAAGAACCCTCAGACCTGGTGTAGTATAGGCCACGCTGCCGTTCCCGGTTCGTCTAATGGTAGGACAGCAGACTCTGACTCTGCTTATCGTGGTTCGAGTCCATGACCGGGAGCCACGGCCCTATCGTCTAGAGGCCTAGGACGCCGCCCTCTCACGGCGGTAACGCGGGTTCGAATCCCGCTGGGGCTACCAAAAACTCCTTATAGCATAAGGGTTTCTCGTGCTGTTTGGGGCCCTTAGGACCCAAGTGTCACAATCGTGTCACACAGGCCCTTGCTCCCCTATCCTACGAGCCGCTCGAAAGCGGTCGCTGCGGCTACGTCCCGGTCGCTGTACACGTCGAGATACCGCTCGGCGGTAATCGCGATATTTGAGTGACCGAGGCGCTTGCTGACGACTTCCAACGGTACGCCCGCCTTGGCTAGTAAGCTCGCATGAGTGTCGCGCAACCCATGCAGAGTGATCTTCGCCACACCGCTACGAGCGATACAGTCTCGGACGGCACTACCGAAGTTCCAGGGGTCTATCGGTGAACCGTCCGCGTGACAGAATACCAACCCTTGATCTTTGTACGCTTCCCCGAGTGCAAGCCGGTCTTTAGCCTGAGCTGCCTTGTGCGATCGCAGAACGGCACAGAGAGTCTCGCTCGTTGCGAGCGTCCGCGTGCGATCGTTCTTTGGAGCTTTGAAGGTCATTCGCTCCGTCAGAGATCGAGCGATCGTGACCGTCTTGTTTTCGAAGGATACGTCGCTCCAGCGAACCGCAAGTATCTCGCCCCGTCGGCAGCCGGTGAACGCTGCGAAGGTTACCGCCGGGTAGAACCAAGGCTGCGAGGACAGATAGCCCCGTTTCTTGGAGCGGCTCGACGGATTCTTCGCCTCTGCGAGGAGCCTCAGTAGCTCCGCCTCGCTGAGTGCCTTGGGCTTTGGCTTGATCACCTTTGGTAGGTCGTCACTACTGACGAGTGAAGCCACGTTCCGTGAAACGTACTCCATGCGTACCGCATAGCTGAGTGCGTTTCGAAGGGTTTCGTGGGCATGACGTATCGTCCGAGCGGAGATAGGTCGCTCGCGACTGCCCTTCTCTTTCCACGAAAGGTACTGCTTCACAAGATGACCTTGCTTTAGCTCCTTGACTTTGAGCTTACCGAACGCCGAGGTTAGATGGCAGTCGAACAGGTTTTGATATCGTGCCAATGTCGTCTGCTCTAGCCCCGTCGATCGCTTCTGCGCCATGAAACTTTCGAATAGTTCCGAGAGCGTCATGTCGTCGTCTTTGACGCACCGTCCGGTCGCAACGTCCTCGATTCGCTTGGCGCGAGTGGCCTCGGCTTCTTTCTTGGTGACGCCGACAAGTGTCTCGCGCTTCTGCTTTCGAGGATTGCCGCCGCTCGGCGGTACGTCGTAGACGATTCGGTACTTTTTGTCTCCTAAGCGCTTTACTCCGTGGGTGTACCCCAATGGACCCTCCTTGGGTCCTGGCACGGCGGTCATTCTACAGTACCGCCAAGAAAGTCCCGCAGAGCGGCCTTGGTGACGATGAACTTTTGACCCACGCGGACATTGCGGATGGTCTGAGACTTTAATGCTTCGTAGATACTGTCACGCCCGACCGGGAGGTATGCGAAGAGGTCTTTCGGGGTGAGGAGGTCCGGTAAGTCTGCAAAGCGCGGAGCCTGGGTAACGGCCTGTACTACCATTGTCGAGTACGCCCTTTTTGGAAATGGTTCATCGAGCGATCGCGCGACGACCGCTTTGGGGGATTGATTGGGCCTGCTAGAGGCCGAGAAGGTTTGCCGCTACGCCCTCCACTGGACTTGCGTCAACGTCGAAGCTACCCTCGCCTCGCAGGATGATTTGCTCGATCGAGACGCCACGATCACCGGACAACATTCGGCGGACGGAGACTTCCTCAATCGCTTCAAGGATTGTCAAAGTCAGACTTCCTTTCCGAGAACGAGGTTTGTGTTGGTGCATGCTTTCGAATACACATCCGGTCGAGTGAAGCGAGGCCGGTACCTTCAGTGCAAGCACGTAGCGGCGAAGCGTCAGCGTAGTCCGCGAAGTGCTGGGACGTGAGTGCCGCGCCGCTGTCTCCTCGCCGCCGGGTAGCTAAGGTTACTATCACCGAGCCAAGGCAGTCGCTGGGGCCAGCCTGGTCGGCCGTCACCGCCTGCCAACGTGGCTCGCCGCCGTGCCTCCGTCCGCTTCGCTAGGCTATTCGGCTCGCTATCGTTGCGCAGGTTCGGCCGCGTGACCACGGTGACGTGCTAAGCCGGGAACTACTCCAAGATGGCCTGATCTCGCAAGAGGGCAGTGCCGAAAAGTCCTTTGATTGCTGGGGTTCTTAGCTCTAGACCCATGACAAGACTCGTAGCCTGCTTGTCACCCGTTCGGTGTCATGGGTCGCGTCATGGGTCAGGCTGCACTGGGCAGCTCCGATAGAGCTGCGGGGGAGGTCCGATCCATCATGGCAACTACTAAGACGTTGCGGCAATACTCGTCGTCGGCCCGCCGCTGCAGCCTCGGTGCATGGACTGGGATTGTCGTCAAGAGATTGCCTTTATAGGCTTCCGTTTCGGGCAGGCTCAGCGCATACCGACTAGGGCGACCCAGCACCTGGATACGAACGAGTACCCCATGCTTAGTGTCGAGGAGGTTGATTATTCGGGTGAGATTGCGCTTCGAGCATTTGAGCGACTTCGATACATCTTCGAGTCGAAGCTCGACGCCATAAAAACCCGCACGCGACTCGGTGCACCGCTTCGCTATCAGTAGAAAAGCGCAATACGCGAGGCTTCTAAGGCCACGCGGCTTTCTCCGATCGCCGCTTATGCGGTACCGTACCTCTCGCATCCCCTGGCGGATGAAACAGCGCCGCAGACGCCGCGTCATCGCTTCGTCGGTCTCGATCTCCCACGCGGTGACGTTATCAACGATGCGAGTCCGCTTCAGGCGAAGCCCCTCTATCTTAGCGTCGATCTGTTCGATTTGCGCAATAGGGCTGAATCGGTCGGTCATGCCGCACCCGTCAGCAGGTCGCCAAGTGCGCTCTGTACTTCCTCCAGGACCGTGAACAGACGAAGGCGAGGGATTTGTCGCTGACCGCTTCGGTTGAGGTCAACGAGGCCACCCTTATTTAACCGCGAGAGAGAATCTCGGACCTTCCGCAGGTCAGTGTTGATCTCCACAGCGATCTGCTCTTGCGTGAGGGTTCTGCCGCTGACGAGGGCCTTGATGACGGCGCGATCTAAGTCGTTGAGTTTCATGGTAACTCCATTTCTAGACGGGCGAGTTCGAAGCGCAGCTCAGCCGGAGCCACGGAGAGATTGCGGCGCAGACCCGGTTCGCGTAGCCACGTCATCCCAGCCTCAGGAGGGACGATCGCGTAACGGCGCTGGCTAGGAAAGCTGTCCACGGCGACAGGATATGATCGGACGTTGTACTTCCCGAGAATGTCTTGGTCGGACTGACCGATTTCAAGGAAGATGTAAGTGCGGAAGCCCGGCCGGTTCTGATAGCAAGGCGCGTACCACTCCGTCGCATCCTGCTCCGCCGTTACGTCGTCGTTCATCACGACCAAGGAGAGCCCATCGGCGCGTATCGCGAGGGAGCAGTTTTCTATCTTGTCGCAGGCGCTGGCCGGTTCACCCGTACCAGTAAGATACGCGGGCTTCCAGCCGAGGCGGTAAAGCCTGCTGTAGGCCGCATCCCGCTCACGTGTCTGGGAGTAATGGCGATCGAGATCCGGCAAGGTAACGTGAAGTGCGTTCGTATCCATCTGCCGACGCACCGTGCGGGCGTCCTCCACGTTGAGCCAGTGTCTCGCCGCTTGTTCCTGTGCCATGAGTTCGGCGCTCATGAAGGTTTCTCGATCGGCAGGTCGTGGAGAGCCGCCATCTTGTTAGCATCTGATAGAGGCTGGACGAGATCGGAGACTTCTCGACCGTACACGCGGCGCAGCGCGGTCTTTTCGCTACCGAGCAGCGCCCCAACGCCTTCCCCGACTTCCAAGCGACGTATCGTGTGAACCGACACTTTTGCGCGCTGCGCGACCCCTTCGACGGAGAGATTTCTGAGGCTGCGGAGATACGCTCCGACTGTGGCGCTTTGGTCAGCGGCAACGGCTCTTGCGCCAGTGTTGCCTTTGATGACCTCGGCAGGGTAATGGGCTCGGAGTACTCGCTGTCTTTCGTCGTCGGTCATACCGGTATTGCGGGCCGCGCCGCATTGACTATCCTTGGACATTTTTGATTTCCTTATTGGTACTGTTTAGATTGGCAAGCAGGGCGTGCGCGAGCTTCGGCGCGTCTATTGCGCGCGCTAAGGTGGCGTAGTTATCAACACCGTAGAAGGAACACAGTCTCTTACGGAGGGCGGGTGATGGAGCGCGGCCTGGAACCGATTCCAACTCGCTAATCCAGGCGCGCTTCGCCAAGACTTTTTTGCCCACTGATTGGAGTGAAAGGCCCATGAGTAAACGGGCCGCTCGCATGGCGGTCACGGAACCTCCTAACGGAAGTCTGTCAGGTTGACGCCCAAAGAAAAGAGCGGCTCGATGCCGCCCTCTCTTTGGGCTACGTCGCCCGCTGGCGATCGAGGGAAGGTGCGCTACCGCTTATTCGGAAGGGCGGCTTTGTCCAACGGCCCTCTCGGGGAACGGAAGCGCGGGGACACGCCCCGAGTTATTAACCGTGCCTGCCTCTCGGGAGTGCCTGGGCGCTCGACCGATGGCGCCCGACGGCTATCGCACCGTCGGTTCCCCTAACGACCCGATATGAAGATCGTCCGGGAAAAATACAAATAGCCGCTCTAGGCGGCCTCGGATTTACTATGGGGGTTGGGATTAGCCCCGGTTTCCCGGCGCTACTTTCTTATTGTACGGGTTTATTCAAAACTTGTCAAGTGGTTAACTTATCAAGTATACGGTTTTCGTCAAAACTTGTCAAGCCCCTAGCCGGGTGAGGCGTGAATCACTTGACGAAAACCAGGGGCCGGGTACGTTGGACCCTCAGCTCTTGAGCGCCCTTATTGCCCAGCCGATCAGCATTATGCTCGCGCCAATGAACAACAAAAGGCCGAATAGCAGCATCGCCAGGCCCACCCCAAACCACAGGCCCGCCGCGTGCTCACCCCCAAGTACAAAGCCACCGCTCAGCAGCGCCGCGCCTGGCAAACCTAGCACGATCACCGTAAGGAGATTAGGCTGACCAAATTGCTTGTCCACTAGGGCAAGTATAGCAAAAAGCAGATATGGTGCAATTCAGAGCGTGAAGCCTAAAGAGCCCCTCAAGCTCATGCCGATCGAGGAGTTTGAGAAGTACGTCGCCACGATCGCGCAGGTTTCCAAACCGAAGGATGAACCGCCCATAGAGTCCACTGGATCACTTGATGCCACCCTTCTTCCGTATGCGGGCTGGGCAGGCGATTGCTGGGCGGGAAAGGGGCGTTCGCGCGCCTAGGGCCCGGTAGTCACTCTTCCGAAGCGCAGTCCATGTCAAATCTCGACGGTGGGGACGAGCAGGAGAACCGCATCTTCCGGGCCCTCTTGCGGGCCGAGGCAGTGAGGCTAGAGATCGAGCAGAAGCGGCTCAAAGCCGAGATGCCCTGGAACACGGCTGGCCTCGTCGCTGCGTTGGTGTTCCTCGGCAGCGTGATCTGTGTGGGCCTCAGAATGGCCGGCATTTTGAAGTAGTCGGGGCATGGCTCCGGATTCGTCTGGTTTAGAGTATGTAACGCAAGTCTTATGCCGATTCCAGACCGATGGAGAAACGCCAGAACTCACTGGGGTGCCTCCGGTATGATCGCAGGATTTTTCTTGAGGTACTCTCGCGCTTCGTCAACGAACGCTTCAAGTTCCTTAAGGTTATAGTAGCCACGCCCTTCCGCGTCTAACAGCCTCTTGATGGGGTCCATCGTCAGCACCATCACATAGGATCGCGCCTCAAGAAAAAGTTCTTTATCTATGAGGTCCCGCCTAGCCAGGCGTGTGGCGTCAGTAAAGTAGTTGATGAGGGCGACGACGGCATCGCTGTAGACCAAATACTCTTGCTGAATGGGCGTCGGTTTCTGCGCAACAAAGTCCGCCCAGCCGTTCTTGAATATGTCAATATGAGTTTCAGCAGTTTGGACCAGCGGCACAGCTCCGGACGCGGTCATCTCACGACCGCTTGTCCCCAAGTACCGCACGATATCGTAGTCATTCAGCAGACGCAAAGTCCGCTTTATCCGCTCGTTCTTTAGAAAAGCGCGATACTGGCACGCTGCAAATATCGCGCCGAAAGCCAAGACTCCGACCTGAGCCCAGGCCCCAGCAGCGGACCAGTCTACGCCACAAATCGTCACGGCCAGAACAGTATCGCCGCGACGATGCCTGCTATGAAGAATAGAGAAACCCCCGTCCACCAGGAGTACACCTCGTCGGAAGGCTGCGAGGGTAATCCGTCTTTCCAGACTCGCAGTAGCTTAGACACGAACGTCCTATCCTTGGGGAATACCTTGAGAGCGGCCCGCGAAGCGTAGCGCAGGCCGACGATAGCCACGACCACTAATGCAGCCATGCATATGGCCTTCGTGCTTGGACTAAACCGCGTGGGATACAGCACCTTGTGGTAACCCCACACGTCAACCGGGATGGTCCGCTCCACCGCAGCCATGCGCCCGGCTTAGATGGTTCATCATGCCTTCCCTACGTCGAACGAGATGCGCTGCCCCCGAGGGCGATGCACATGATTAGTAGCGGCCGCGCAGCCGATCTCGTTTGAGACGCCTCTGCAACCTATCCCCCTTCATGCATCCATCCCGGACTTTGGCGACGGACCTCGGTGGGTGCCGATTGCTGGGCTAGAATCGGCCCAGGTTCGATGGAACGCCGCTCCTGCGACACAGAGACCGGGCGCGATCGTAACATCGTTCCTACCGCCCTAATCCGTTTCTACTAGTGGGGTTACTTAGGCGATCTGCGGCCCGTGGGGCGTGTCAGCTCAGCTTCAAGCGCAGAGATGCTCGACGGAGACAAGAGACGCTCCACGAGGCCGCTTTCGGTCTCTACGATGCCTGCGCGTCGCAGGCGTGCCTTGAGCGATGCGAGCCGATACTTCCCGCTTGTCGAAATGAGAAACGTCGCCTTCACGGTGTCATCTGCCATAGCAGTCAGACGTTAGTCGCACGTTTACAGCTTCCTGGTTGGCTGGTAAACTGTACAGTACCGTCCGGTACTGTACAGCCGAGGAGAATAGATCGTGAAGCAACGTCGTCAAAAGAGCAGCCAGGTCACCCGAGCAGTCATGGGGTACGCCAGAGTCTCTACAGAGGAACAGGCTTCCAAGGGCGTCAGTCTAGATGCTCAGGAGGCCAGAATCGCTGCGTACTGTGCTGCTATGGGGCTCGACGCTGTTTCGATCGTTGCCGATCGCGGAGCCAGCGCCAAGAGCCTGGAACGCCCCGTCCTACGCACCCTGTTGGCTCAGGTGCGCGGCGGTGACGTCAGCACGATCGTGGTGCTGAAGCTAGACCGCCTGACCCGCTCCGTGAGGGACCTGGCCGACCTGCTCGACTTGTTCGCCAAGCATGACGTTGCCCTCATCAGCGTCTCCGAACACCTTGATACTAGTAGCGCAGCCGGGCGTCTCGTTCTCAACGTCATGGGCACCGTGAGCCAGTGGGAGCGCGAGGCGATCGCGGAACGGACGGCGACGGCGCTGGCCCATAAGCGGCAGCATCGCACCGCCTACAGCCCGACGCCCTTCGGCTACACTCGGGAAGGCACTGCGCTAGTAGCCGACGCGATCGAGCAGGACGCGCTCCGCGAGGCTATTAGGATGGATAAGGCTGGTTCGAGCTTCCGTGAGATAGCCGCGATGCTTACTGCTTGTGGAGCGCAGCCGAAGCGCGGGAAGGCATGGTATGCATCGTCCGTGCGAGCGATGCTCCGCTCCCGCATCGCCGCGGAGAGCGCAGCTTAAGGACCTTTGCGGTGTACACCGGAACGCCTCGCAGATCGCGGGGCGTTTCTCCTTTTCTAACCGATGGTTAAGGTTACTCGCGAGGGCGCTTTACAGACGCGAGAGGGGACAGCAGTTCCGCTCGCTGGCATAAGCCCTTTTTGATGATTGCTGGTGCCAATGTATTCTGTTAGCCGCGCGTCGTCATAAAGCTACGAACCGCTGCCAAAGCTTCCCGAGACGTGCATCGCGCTGCTATACTTGAGGCGTAGCAAGCCGCTCGATATTACTTGCAACTAATGGAGAACAAGAGATGGTACTCACCGAGCAGCAGCAGTTCAACCGCTTTGTGACCGCACTCAAGCACTTTGCCGGCTACATCGAAAGCCTGCCCCACGGACCGCAGCGGGATGCCTTCATAGAGGCACTTGCGGAAGGCTCGCTGATCGCCTAAGTCTGACCCGTGACAAGCACAAGAGGGCCTCTGGCGATTTGCCGGGGGCTCTCGCTTTTTACCGGGCGATGCGATGGATCGCGATGGAGCGCGGGGAGTCTCCGCCATCGGTTGCACTCGGATTGCCCTTTGGCCGTTGCCCGCGATGGCCTAGCGATTGGCCCGAGTCGAGGAGTGCGATCTGTCCTGTTTTGGGCGCTGCCTCGTGCTTGGGGACGTTTTGGAAATGGCGCGTTTTGCGACTCGCCGACTAGCCCCCGATTCGCGCTGACCCAGCGAACAACGTTCACCAGGGAGGGGTCCCGCTCGCAGTCACTCTGGGGCGGGGTCTAGGCAGCACTCCCGGTCTACCGTTCGGGCAGAGTCCTGGCCGATGATTGCGGGAACGCTGTCCGTTGCCCATCCGGGGGTTACGGCCCACCCAGGCGTGCTCATCCTTGAACGTTCAGCGGCGAAGCGGCTATAATCGCAGCTATGGCATTTCAATGGCAATGCCCCTATTGTGGACACTGGGCGACGATCACTGACTCAAACACAAAGACAGACATAGAAGTCTTTCACGAGCCTAACCGATACGGCAAGCTTGGCACCGTGATTAAGCTAGTAACTTGCCCAAATCCACAATGCGGGGAAATCGAACTAACCGCGCGAGTAGCTACGGTCAAGTTGAGTCCACGAGAGTGGGTCGAAACTGGTGTACTCTACCAGGCGCGTTTGATTCCGCCCTCTCGCGCAAAGGTTATGCCAAGTTTCGTTCCGGGCCCCATTGTCGAAGATTACAACGAGGCTTGCGCGATCGAAACGCTCAGCCCCAAAGCGTCGGCCACGCTCGCTCGCCGCTGCCTGCAGCAGGTTCTACGTGATTTCTTTGCCGTAAAGCCGGGGCGCCTCTATGACGAACTCGCACAAATAGAGCACTCCGTAACGCCTGAGGTCTGGCAGGCGGTAGACTCACTACGCCAGGTTGGTAACATTGGCGCTCACGCGGAGGAGGACATCAATCGAATCGTTGACGTAGAGCCGAAAGAGGCAGCGGAGTTGATTGAGCTAATCGAGCTTCTCATCGAGGAGACTTACGTGGCGCGCGACCGACAACAGAAACGGTTGGCCAGCGTCACAGAGATGGCCAAGGCGAAGAAGGCTCTTAAGTCCAGCGCTGGCGCGACCGCGCTTCCGCCACCGACCTCGAAGGCACCGTAGCGGCTAAGCGTGACCGGCACAGTTCGCGCCCTATTCCTCGTGGCTGGTGCACTGGCTTTCTACACCATCAGTCAATACTTAATGAATCATTCGACAACTTGGGACGCGGCGACTAAGGCGAGCGTCTTTGTAGCCGCTGGGACTCTGCTCCTCGCAGTCGCGACGGCCTGGTCAGTGTGGGAGACGCGCGCCGTCATTCGGGGGGAGGACCGGCGCTTGCAACAAAGCCTAGCGCCTTACCTAACGTTCCGATTCCAAAGAGCGCAACCTGACCTTGGCGACGAAGAGATTACGGGGTTTCAAGTAACAAACTCGGGATACGGTCTCGCCCGCGACGTTGCAATATCCGTCGAGGCGCATCTAGTCCCAGACCACGGCGGCATGACTCCAACCGAACGTTCGGAAGCGGCCGCGCGGTCACGTCGCTCTCCTTTCACACTGGAGACTACGTACGACGCGATCGCGGCAAAGGATAGTGCCATAGCTTTTACGGAGCAATCGTACTCGGCGTATTTGACGATGGTGACAAGCGCGAGGATTACATACGCGGATAGCTTTGGAAACCCTTACGAGACTATTTATGATGATTGGTATCGTCGCAAGAGCCGGTGGGTCGTCCCCAAGAGCCTCCGAATGACGTAGGCTGCACGATGACGATGCGATTAGAGTAATGAGCGACTCACTTCTCAGGAACGTGCTTAGTTTCGTAGCGGGTCTGGCCGTCGCAGTGATTACCTTTGCCGCCGGTTACCAGCTCCTGTTTCCGGCGCTCTGCGCCGTGGATGGTATGCTATGGGCTGCGTGGGCGCAAGTGATTGTGATTGCCGTTACGGCAGCCTTCGCGGGCATTATAGCCTTTGGGCAACTAAAAACGTTGCAGCAGACGCAAGCACTTTCGATCAAAACAACGAAGGTGCAAAACGCGATGGTCCTGATTAGTCAGATCTACAAGAAGATTGCGATTGGCAGGGACGTAAAAATATCGCCAATGGAAGCGACCGGAGAGATACACGAGGTCCGCCATGCTCCCGGAGCCATGGAAAGATTCAGGGCAGCTTACGGTAGAATCGTTTTCAGAGAGGTTGCCCGAGGCGCCGAACCTGACGCGGAGCGGGTGTCTTATGCGATCGCGGTCGTTAACAACTATTTCGGCGGTATGCACGTGCTGCTTCAAACTGATACGTTCGACAATGATGTCATTCTAGATCGCTCTTCTAGGCTATGCTTAGACACTTATAATGAAGTTGTGGAGTTGCACGCGCGCCCACCTCGCGAGGAGTTCTATCAAATGGCAAAGGCGAGCTACTCATATATGAAAGCCCGCGGCCAAAACCCGGTGGCCCCCCCGGACCCATATTCGGTGATCTATATACGGCCAGAGAACGTATGAGCGTAAGCCCGGCTCCGCCCGTCGCAAAGGCTCTACGGTATCGGACGACTCAGTGGGCGGCACGTATCAGTTCCATCGCGGGGTTCGTTCGTTCGCATGAGTAGCGCGATCTTCGAGCTAGTCCCGGTAGACACCAAACCGCTAAGCGGTGAGCGCGCGGGCCTTAGGAGCGGCTAGGTCGAGAACGTCCAGCCTGTGAGTCCCGTTACGCAAGACTGTCCACCTTGTGCGTCCCCATTCACCAAACTGGTTTTTAGATTCGAGTAGCACAACCGCCATTTCAAACGTGTGGCCAAAGAACGGCGAAACCATTCGGGATCGAGTCTCCTCTCCGGCCTGAAGTGAATCCACCTTAATCGCGAGAGCATCTTGGCTGCGCTCGAAGCTTTCCATCCGGGGGGTAACTGTACACTTCACTTCCACTGCTGGACCGTTGCCTTGATTATGTATCTGGAATGAGACCTGCTGCCCGCGCTGATCACCCTCCCAGGTAACGCTTTTAATCACGCAGAGCGGTGAAAGGCTTTCTTGATGGTGCCGGTCAGCTAACCTCGTGGCTTCTACAGTATCGCCAGCGAGTGCCACTGTTGCGGCATGAAGTTTGCCGGTGTAGATCGCTAGCGCCACGGTGCCACATACCAAGAGCAGCGTTACGGTGTCAAGAACGGGGTCGGTGCTAAATGCCATGCCGATATTATAACAGGCAGCCACGAACAACAGTCTTTTCTGGACCTTCGTGTCACACTCGTGTCACGGACGGGTCCGAAAAGGACGGTTTTAGGCAGGAGCGGCCAGGAGCCAGGACATTGAAAAACCCCTATCCGGTAAGGGTTTTCAGTATCAGTCAGGATTGGCCAGGACCGCCATTTTCGCGTTCGAATCCCGCTGGGGCTATTTTTTTCGTCCTTATGCCGTAAGGGTTTTCGCGACACCGTGAGGCTCCGTGCAACAAACGTGCAACAGCGGAGCCCCTTTCATTAACCGACCATTCTTCCCAAAGGCGCGAGCGGCGCCTCGTGCGCCGATCTTGTCGCGAGCGCGATCACGTGCCAGCCGGCAGTGGCCCGCAATTTCTTGTATCGGGGCGCAACCTCTGGCGACCCTCAGGCGATTTCGAAGGCATGACCGATCAAGAAATTACACCCTATCTCGGCAAAGCCGTGCGCGTTACTTTAGCTGACCGGCGTGTCCTTGCTGGAGTTCTCCACGCCACCGATGAATCGGGGCATGGTCACCGGCACTACGCAATCGTGTCTGTTGCGATCCGCGAGGGCGGGCACGCCGCGCGGGAAGTCATCCACGGCGGGGACCAGATCGCGGCAATCGAGGATGCCTCCCGAGATCCTGCGGCAACGCCCTAAAGCCGCCCCACAGGCGTCGTGAACGGTCCCGTGGGCGAACCTATGACGGAGCTGCATCTCGACGCGCGATGCGCCCGCCTGCGCCGCAGCCGAATTGGGCATCAGCCCTGGCGCCTGCGCTTGCGACCCGCACGCACTCCCTCGGGGGGTAACTTCATCCACGCCGGCCGCGAATTGCTCGGCCCGGCGCCGAGTTCGGAGCGATACGCCGGGGCTGTGGCGGCGTATCCGGCATCGGTTGGCTGGCCAACGGTGCAAGCGGCCGTCGAAACCGTTAGAGCAATGGCGACCGCGGCGATCCGCGCGGTGACGGGTAGACGTTCGCGCATGTAAATACTCCTCGACCTCAGGCCGCCTAGCCTTCTTTCGATTACGGCAAATTACAGCCGTAGGTTGTCCCTCGCCTCCGCCATGGGGAAAGGCGGATTTTACCGCCTCAGAGGTACGACTTTCCGCTCGCAGTTTTGTACGAAACCCCGGCGGTAGCGGGGTCGAGGTGATAAGTGGCTTTGAACGATCCGGCGGCGATCTTCCCGCCCTTGTACGATGTGCCGGCTTGCGCGTACAAGTACATGCCGATACCATCGGTAAAACTCGCGCCGACCGTGCCGTGCACCGTTGCGGAAAGGACCGGCGGCGGCGTCGACGAGCAGTACTCGTCGTAGGACAAACCCGTGTTCATGGACGAGACGCCAAGACTCGCGTAACCCGTTGCGGTACAGACGAACGCCGGCCCTTTGACCTGCAGCGTCGCCGTCAGGCTCACCGGCGTACCCTTCGGCAGCGTCTTTGACGTAATCGTAAACGTGTCTTCCCAGCCGATGTTGACGTCTCCGATCGCACTCGAGGTGCCTTTGCCTGAACTTTCGGCCTTTGTAAGACCCGTAAGGCTCCCCAGCGCCGTGGTGGATTTGGCCGACGCCGCACCAAAGCCGCTGGACGCGCTCAGCGAGTCCGTGAGGATATGTTTCTCCACGTAGGCGTTGCACGCACTTGGCGGTCCGCTGCATGCGATCGGGTTGCTGCCGCCTTCAACTGCGGCGCCGTCGTCAACACTCAGGCCCCACGCGCCTTGACCTTTCTTCGGCACGGCAGGCAAATGGATTTCCCGGCTCCCCAGCAGCGCGGAGCCGCCGGCGGCGGGTGGTACGTTCCCGATGGAGGATCCGAAACTCGAACAAGCCGCGAGGAGCGTCGCGGCGCAAATGACTGTCAACAAGCGCGCTATGAGGGTGGTTGGAGGCATGGAAACCTACTTCTTGAGCCCGCATTGGTTAGAAGACGCGACGTGCTCGCGACCTACAGAAAGGTCGGGACGTCGACTTGCGCGGGCTCAGAAGCAGCCGAATCCGAAGGATTCTGTTCTTTCTCGTTAGCGACAAGCCCAAAGATGCCTTTAATGCTCTGTCTCGGGCCGGGAGCATAGTTCGGGCTTGCCGTTTTACGTGCGTAGTACTCGCCAACGCTCCGTCTGCGCCGGCTTCGAGCGCCGGCAGTTCGTGCCGGCGCCCCAAAGCCGTTAGCGAGGGTCTTGCACCGTCCCGATGACGGTTGCGAGCAGACCGCTATTGAAGCTGTAGAGATACTTACCCGCGGGATACGAATAGATATCCACGGCGGTATTGGTCTTGTCGGAGCAGGCCAGGTTGGACTGCGCCGCGTTGAGCGAGCACTGGGGCGAGTGTCCCTGCAAGGGATAGGTTTTTGGCTTCTTCGTGTAGGGCGGCGCATACACGTTCAGCGTAACGGCCGAGTCGTCGGTGATGATGAGATTGTCGGACTTATCAAACACGATCGCGCCCGGAGCGCCGTTCTGTATCTTGAGCACCGTGCCGGGCATCTGACCGCCCTTGAACTCCATCACGCCGGTCGTGCTCGACGCGGTGTAGAACGAAACGTACACGTTGCCTTTGGAATCTACGCCCACGCCGTTGGCAAAATAGATCGAAGGGTTGGTGAGGAGTCGCGAAGGTTTCGTCTTGCCCTTGGGGTACACCGCAACGTTGCCGGCGCCGCTCGCGGGGCCGAGAATGTTGTTCACGTAGCGCGTGCCGTCCGACGCGAAAGCAATGCCGGCGGGTTGACCCTTCGAATCGCTCAACGTTTGACCTTGGGCACCGCAGTTGGGAGCGAACGAGACGACGTCGGGAACGCCCGACTTCGTGTCCAGGCCTTGCGGAACCCAGAGTTCGTTCGAAGCATCCACGCCGAGCGCGTTGATGCCTTCGCCGACGGAAGTGATCTGGCAGATCGCCCCCTTATTTTTCGTGTTTCCCGCGGCGTAGTCGTTTACGGCGGTCGAACTCGCCGTGCTGTATGCCGAGACGAAGATCTGGCCTTTCAACGCCGCAGGATCTATGAAAACCATCGGACTGTTGGAATGTGAGGCCGTTGCCGGGGCGCGATCCTCCATGGATGCGAGGCGCATCGTCGCGCTCGACGAAACTGCGGCCGAGGGCAGCTGCGGGGATGCCGATTGCGAGCAGGCCGCCAGGAACGCGGCCGGACCCGCAATCAGCGCTAACGCGAGAAGTGGCTTGGTATGCACTAAAGCACTCCTATAAAAGATGAGGAGCAAGGGATTTTACTGGAGCGTCCTTCGGGCGGCGTGCGAGCTACTCCCTTTAGCAAGCAAGTAGCGGTCGTTCTCACCCTCGCGCCCTCGCGCGCGGCAAACAGGGCCCGATTTACTATACGTGCAATAGCCGCTTACGGAGGAGCACGTAGATTGAGAAACGTTGTTCTTTTGCTGTTGGCGCTCGCCCCTACCTGGGCCGGCTGCTCCGTGCTTTCCCGACAGCCCGCCGGCACCCAGGAACTGCTCCCTTCCGCTGCCGTTCCTCTAGACGCCGGCGCGCACAGACACATCAAGCACGTCGTCGTCATCGTTCAAGAAAACCGCAGCTTCGAAAGCTTCTTCGCCGGATATCCGGGCGCGAACGCACCGATGCGCGGTTGCGGGATGCCGGCAGCGAATCCGGCCCTGCGCAACGGCGCGGTTGCGGCGACGTCGGAATGTCCGTCCGGCGATCGCCGGATCGAACTGCATCAGGTCACCTTCCAGAAGGAACCTAACCTCTCGCACGAGTTCGAGGCCGCACTCATAGATTGGCACGGCGGCAAGATGGACGGATTCACGCATTGGGGCAAGTACGGACCTCACGACGATACGGAAGCATACGCATATATAGAGCGCTCTCAGGTTGCGCCATACTGGGAAATCGCGCGGCAATACGTCCTGGCGGATAATATGTTTCCGACCGAGTTCGGCCCGAGCTGGACGGCACATCTCACCCTCGTCGCCGGAACGGATAACCTAAGCGACAAGATTGCGCTGGCCGATTTCGCCGACGGCCGAAGCAACTGTCGCGCTCCCGCCGGCTCGAGGACGACCACGGTGGATGCGCAACGGGTCATACGCCACGAGAGCGGGCCGTATCCGTGCCTCGACCAATTCAATACGATCGCGCAAGTCCTCGACACGGCGGGAGTCTCTTGGAGGTACTACGTCGCGAGAAAACGCAAGGCGTTTATCTGGTCGCCTTTTGCCGCGATCAAGTACGTTTACGATGGACCCGACTGGGATAACAACATCGTCGTACCCCAAACGCAGATCCTTAAAGACGTCGCAGACGGCCGGCTGGCATCGGTGAGTTGGGTTACCCCAAGCAAACAGGATTCCGACCATCCCGGCGCGCATAGCGACACCGGGCCTGCATGGGTTACGTCCGTGGTGAACGCCGTCGGCCAAAGCAACTACTGGGACTCCACCGCCATCGTCGTCCTGTGGGACGATTGGGGCGGCTTCTACGACAACGTGCCTCCCCCGCAGTTGGACTTCCGCGGCTTAGGGATCCGAGTGCCCTGCTTAATTATCTCGCCCTATGCTAAGCAGGGCGTGGTCGTGCACACGCACTACGAGTTCGGCAGCATTCTGCGGTTCGTGCGCGACGTCTTCCGGTTGCCCCCAATCGGTCCGGCATCAGCGGGATACACGGACTCGCGCGCAAATAGTCTTTTGGACAGCTTTGACTTTAGTAAGCCTGCCCGCCCCTTCCAGCCGATCACCTCGAAATACCCAGCCCGCCATTTCTTGGACGAGCCGCGCTCGAACGAACCAGTAGATACGGAGTAACGTTTGATGAGTAAGGTCAACTTTTACCGCGGCGCGCTCGCGGCCTTTACGATGCTCCTCGCGGCGTCTTGCTCTGCATCTCGAGGACCCTCGCTTGGCGCGCCGGGGACGGCGGCCGGCTTCCTGCCGGGAGCCCGGCCGGCAACGGGTCACCCCGCGAGCGGGTCCATCTCGCATATCGTCGTCATCATCCAAGAGAATCGCAGCTTCGAAAACTTCTTTGCCGGCTACCCGGGCGCCAACGCCCCGATGTACGGCTGCGCCGAGACGCCCAGCGGTCAGGCGCATATACCCGCCGTTCGTTCGAGTCTCGTTTCGAGCCGCCGAATGAGGTCGAGCTCGACGTGCCCGCACGGCGACACCCAAGTTCCGCTCACGAAGATCAGCTTCAACGGGCCCGACCTGCGCCACGATTGGGATTCGTCTATGACCAGCTGGGACAACGGCAACATGGACGGCTTCTCCTACTTTGGCGAAAAGCACGGCAAGTACCAGGCGTACTCTTACGTCAACGAAAATCTGGTCGCGCCGTACTGGCAAATGGCGCAGCAGTACGTGCTTGCCGATGCGATGTACCCCACCGAGTTCGGCGGAAGCTTCACTGGCCACCTCACGTTGGTAGCGGGAACGGACGACCTAACCCCCTCAAAGGCGGAAGTGGACTTCCCCAATGGGCTCCACGACGATTGCGACTCACCGCCCGGCACGAAAAGCTCCTTCCTAGATCCCAAGCGCCACGTGCACCGTTTCAACGGCCCGTTCCCCTGCTTCGACCAGTTCAACACGATGGCGCAGGTGCTAGACGCCGGCGGAATATCGTGGAAGTTCTACGCGTCTAAGGTCCTCGATGCCGGTATGTGGTCTCCATTCGAAGCGATCAAATACGTCCGCTACGGTCCGGACTGGGGCACGAATATGATCGCTCCCCAAACGCAGGTGATATCAGATGCCGCCAACTCGCAACTTGCATCGGTGAGCTGGGTCACGCCGAGCCGGCCGGACTCTGATCACCCGGCGTACCACAGCGACAAGGGACCGTCGTGGGTCGCTTCGGTCGTAAACGCCATCGGCGAAAGTCCGTATTGGGATTCCACCGCCATCATCGTCGTGTGGGACGATTGGGGCGGCTGGTTCGACAGCGCACCTCCGCCGCAGCTCGACTATCGCGGCCTGGGCATTCGCGTTCCGTGTCTCATTATCTCGCCCTACGCGAAGAAAGGCTACGTAGACGACACGCAATACGAATTCGGCAGCGTCCTGCGCTTCATGGAGGAATCGTTTAATCTTCCGTACATCGGATCGCCATCGGACGGCTACACGGACGAACGTGCCGCGCCGCTCGACAATGCCTTCGACTTCACGCAGAAGCCGCGAGCGTTCCAGCCGATCGGATCGAAATATCCAATCACGGAATTTCTGCACGAGCCGCCGTCGTACGGCCCGCTAGACACGCAGTAGGCCGCACGCCGGGCAACGCCCGTGCGCTCCGGCATGAGGGGCCCGAAGCATGAACAACTCGATTGCCCTCGTCTGCTGCGCGTGCCTTGCTGCCGCGGGGCCGAGTGCGGCGGCTCCGACGATGCAGGCCGCGATGGACGCTCGCGTCGCGGCGGCGCCCGGCACGGCCATCGCGGTCGGCGTCATAAACCACGGGAAGGTCACGACGTATTTCGCCGGCGCGACGGGCAACGATCGCCCGCTTGACGAGCACACGCTTTTCGAGATCGGTTCGGTAACCAAGACGTTTACCGCAACGCTGCTCGCTTCAATGGTGCTCGAGCGTCAAGTCAAGCTCGACGATCCAGCCGCGAAGTATCTGCCAAAGAGCGTGCACGTTCCCAGCAGAGACGGCCTGCCGATTACGCTGCAAGCCTTAGCCGAGCAGCGTTCGGGATTGCCGCGGTTACCGAGCAACATGGACGACGTCGCCGGCGCCGATCCCTACGCGGATTACACCACCTCCGACATGTACGCATTTTTGAACGGCTATACGCTAACGCGCGACCCAGGCTCGACGTACGAATACTCCAACTACGGCATCGGTCTGCTCGGCCAGCTACTGGCGAACCGTGCGAACGAGTCGTATCCGGAGTTGGTCGCACGGCGCGTGCTCATCACCGCTCGGGATGACGGACACGACCTTCGCGACCGTGCCGGCGTCGGATCCACCGACGCTCGCCGTCGGTCACGATCTCGGCGGACAGCCGGTGGCGTCGTGGCATCAGCAAGCGATTCTACCGGCAGGCGGCATCCGCTCGAGTCTTGCCGACATGCTGAAGTTTCTGCGCTGCAATCTCGGGCAGGGACCGCTCGCCGCAGCCTGCCTCTTCGCTCAACGGCCGCGTGCCCCGGGAGCGCCGGGACATCGCATCGGCTTGGTCTGGGAGACGAGCATCCTCCGAGGCAGCGTGAGCCATGGCGGCGACACCGCAGGCTACCACGCGTTCGTCGCGATTTCGAAGGATCGCCAAAGCGGCGTCGTCGCGTTGAGCAACGGACCGCTTGTGACCGACGTTGCGACGCACGCACTCTTCCCAGACTATCCGATCGCTACGTGTCCGGCGAGCGTTCCCGCCGACGAAGTCGTCCGCGGTTCGTACGCGGGTGTTTACTGCAACGCAAGCACCGGATTCGTATTCACGGTCGCGCCGGGTAAGAACGCCGACAGCCTCTCCATCGCGCTGCAGCCGCAGCCTTCGTTCGAAGCCGTGCGCACCGACACGGACGCCTACGCAAACGTACGAGCCGGCGCCAACTTCCAATTCGTTCGCCGCAACGGCGACGTTGTCGGCCTCTACCTCATCCAGGGCGGTGAAACGATTCCGGCAGTCCGGCTCGACGCGCAGGGCAGGCCGTTTGCCGCGCAGCTCCCGCCGGCGTTTCCGCCGGCCGTATCGCTCGACGGCGCGACGCTGCAGCAGTATGTCGGCACCTATACCACCGCGTTCGGCACGATAACGGTCACGCTGCGCGGCGCTTTGCTCTACGTGCAGCTCACCGGCCAGCCGGCCTTTCCCGTCTACGCCTCAGCGAAGGATGCATTCTTCTACAAGATCGTCGCCGCGCAAATCCACTTCACCCGCGACCCGGCCGGAAAAATCATTTCCCTAACGCTGCACCAAAACGGGGCCGACGTCCAAGCCGCCCGCAACGGCCCCTAGAGCATCGTTTCGGGCTGGAGCTATGTCTCGGCCTCGGCGGCGCGCACGATCGCTTGCGCCATCCTTCCAAAGACCAGCTCGTGAAACGGCGCAACTGCGTACCAATAGAGATATCCGAACAGACCGCGCGGCTCGAAGAACGCCGTTTGACGAAGTCTCGCCCCGCCGGCGTTGGGCTCGGCCTCGAACTGTAACCACGCGCGCCCCGGAAGCTTCATTTCGGCACGCAGGCGCAGGAGCCGGCCCGGTTCGTAGGCATCCACGCGCCAAAAGTCGAGCGCGTCACCGACCCGCAGATCCCGCGGATCGCGCCGCCCGCGCCGCAGTCCGACGCCGCCAATCCATCGGTCCATCGCGCCGCGAATGCGCCACAGCCAGTTGCCGGTCAGCCATCCTCGCGCTCCGCCCAGCGAACTGAATACCGCGGCAATCCGCGCAGCGCCGGCGCTCGAATCGCGCTCGCGGCGGTCTATCAGCACGCCTTCCTTGATGCCCGCAAAGTCCCCGGGCAGCGTGCGAATGTCGAACGCGTCGAACCACGAGGTTTGCGAACCGGTGCTGCGCTGACGTTCGAACGCAAGTCGCACCGCCGCATCGTAACCCATCGGGTGAATCGCCGGAAAATCGTGCAACGCGGCGGGGTCGCGAACGACGACTTCGTTATACAGCCCTAGAATGAGCGGCTGCGCCAGCCGCGCCGGAATGGGCGTGATCAAATGCACCCAATAAGACGAAAGGCGAGGCGTAAAGAATGGGACGATGACGATGACGGGCTTCAGCCCGCGCAGCGTGCCGTAGCGTAGCATCATGTCGCGATAGGTCAGCACGTCCGACCCGCCGATCTCGTAGACCTTACTACCGTCACCTTCAATGGTGAGCCCCGCCACGAGATAGGCCAGCACGTCGCGAACCGCGATCGGCTGACAGCGAGTGACCACCCAACGCGGGGCGATCATGATTGGAAGCCGCTCGGTGAGATACCGGAGCATTTCGAAGCTGATGGATCCGCTGCCGATGATCTGGGCAGCGCGGAACTCGAGCGTCGGGACCCCGCTGGACCGCAAGATCTCGCCGACTTCCTGACGGCTGCGCAGGTGCGTCGAGAGAGAGTCCCCGCCGGCTCCCAATCCGCCCAGGTAGAGGATGCGCCTGACGCCTTGGCGGCGCGCGGCCCGCGAGAAGGCGAGCGCGGCGGCACGATCGGCCTCGACGAACGACTTCGTTGACCCCATCGAATGCACCAGGTAGTACGCTGCGTCGCATCCGCGGAGCGCTTCGTCGAGCGCGCGCTCGTCGGCCACGTCTCCTTCGACGATCTCGACGCTGGGGTCGAAGCGTCCGACGACGCGTTTGGCGTCTCGCGTGAGGCAGCGGACGGTGTGCCCGGCTTCCACGAGCGGAGCCACAAGACGCCCGCCGATGTATCCGGTAGCGCCCGTGACCAGAATGTGCATGGCAAGCGGTTCGACACCTAGTGGCGCCGCTTAGTTACGCCCCCGAGCGCCAGGCGAGCCCTCTCATCCATTTCGAAGCGGGTTTTAATCAGTACCAGCGAGAGCTTCGGCGCCCAAGGTGCTAAGAATAAGGCATGACCAAATTTCATAACGTCTTGCTCGCCTGCGCCGTGGGCGTAGGATCGTTGCTGGCCGCCGCTGCGCCGGCATCGGCAGCTCACGTTTCGGCCGGCGCCGTGCGATCGGCTGGGGCGGGCCGGGTGACCTCCGGCGGCCGCTCCTACGGAGCCGGATACCACGGCTACGGCTATCACACCGGTTACGCCTATCGAACGGGCTACGGCTACCGTTACGGCTACCCGTACCGCTACGGCTACCGCTACGGCTATCCGTACCGCTACGGCTATCCCTACGGTTACGGCTACGGGGTCGGCGTTGGCGTCGGCTATGTGGGCGCCGGCTACGGCGTTACCGTGGGCTACGGCGGCCCGGGCTACGGCGTGGGTGTCGGCTACGTGGGTGGAGGCTACCCCTACGTCGCGGCAGGCTACGGCTACGCGCCCTATCCCGTCGCTTACGGACCGCGTCCGTACAGGGTCCGTCGTGCCTACTGGCGCGGTTATCGCCGCGCATACTGGGGACCGCGCCACATTCGCTAACGCCATCGCCGCTCTAACAACGAGGCTCTAACCGTTCGCGGTTAGAGCCTCTGCGTTAGCGCCGCCGATCGGCGTCAGCCCCAGATCGTGTGGACGATCTCGATGACGCGGCCGTTCTTGATCGTAAAATCCAAATCGTTCTGCTCCGCCTGCCGATCCTTATCGTCGCTATATTCGTAGCGCTCCATGCCGCAAGCGTGAATTACCAGCGGCTTCCCAAGCGTTCGCACGACAGACTCGGCGCTCGATCCGATCTTCAGCCCCGACGTCGTGTGCTCGCCGCTTAGATCAACCGTCGGCAATGACTCCGGCGGTGCTCCTTTTACGACCCGCAGCGTCCAAACCACGCCGGAATCTCCGCCGACGTGGCTCAGTGCGACGTTCGTCTTCGGATCGTACACGTACCAGGGAACGGTTAGGCTGGATTTTTGCTGCGCGAGCAGCGCCGTCGGGACGTCCACCACGAGCCCTTCCGAGCCGGTCTTAACGGGCGGCGGCTCCTTCCGGCTGTAAAGACCGTCAAGAGCGGGGCAAGTCTGCGAACCAAACCACACCGCCAGCGGAGGACGCGCGGCCGCGCTGCCTCCCGCAGGCGATGCGAGGGTCGCCGCTATAGCGAGACACACGAAACGCAGCAATTTTGGCATCACCGCGGCCAATGTTCGCCGGCCCGCAGGCGACCATCTGCAGTTTTCACCCGCGGTTAATGACCTACGTTAGCTTCAGCGCGGCTATGCGGAACTCGGTGCTGGGCGGTTTCGTTATAGATAGTACGATGATACGATCAATCAAACGAATACGGCTCGACTTTTTGGACATCGCACTCGGCGCCTTTTGCCTGTGCGCCGCAATCATGCTGGTGGTGCGCTAGCGGGGCCGACCCCGCTAGAATCCAGCGATCCCTTGCGGCGCCCCTAAACCAGTCGGGCCGTCCCAGCCCGGGCCGGCGACGCAGAGCGGCGCGCCGCAGCCGCCAGTCGAGCCGGACGTCACGTCGTCGAACGCCGCCGCGTGCGCATACAGGTTCTGCAGCGGCCCGGCCGGCGCGTCGCCGGCGAGCGCAAAGATGGAAGCCACGATCGGCGCGGCCACCGAGGTTCCCCCAAAAACCTGCCATCCGCTCTGTCCGAAGGTGTCGTAGACGGCCACCCCCGTTCGAGGATCGGCGACTGCCGAGACGTCGGACTGTGCGCGCATCGAGCATCCGGTGCTCGGCGCGATCTGAAATGCGGGCTTAGCGTAGATTCGGCTGCAGCCGCTCCCCGATCCGGCCCATGCGCTTTCTACGCGCGGGCTGATCGAGGCGAGTTTCGTGCCGCCTACGCCGATGACGTTCGGCAGAATGGCCGGCCACTGCGCGGTTGCGTTGTGCCCGGCGTCGCCCGTCGCGGCCGTGATCGCGCCGCAGCTGGACGTATAGGCGCCGTCGTACGTCTTCGTTCCTTCGTTCCCGCTCCAGCTGTTGCTGACGTCGTCCGCGTGGGTCGTTGCGTACCTTTCAGCGGTGCTGAGATCGGCGATGCCGGACGATGCGGCCTCGACCAGGAGTATCTTGCAGTTCGGGCAGATCGCCGAGACCATATCTACGTCTACCGCTTCTTCTCCGGCCCAGCCCGGGTTCGTCTGCGACGTATACTTCTGTTCGCTGAAGCATCCGTTGGCAGTGGTGCACGGCGGCAGTCCGAACTTCGCGCGGTAGACGTTCAGATCTGCGGCTGCGTTCGGATCGTCGTAGGCATCAACGACCGCGATCGTCACGCCCGTGCCGGCGTTGTTGCTGTACGAAGTCAACCCATAGGCCGTCTGCAAATCGCTCGGAGCGTAGCCGCCCGGCGTATTCGCTCCGACGTCGCCGCGGACGTCGGTGCGGCGCCATGCTTGGCAGCGTGCAAAACCCGTTCGCACCGGGCCGCAGACGCGGATCGAGGGGCCGTCGCGCGGCCACAGGCCCAATCGCGCGGCCGTCGCGACCTCCGGCGCGGTCGTAACGCCGGGTAGCAAGCTAGCGGGGCTTTGCGGAGTATGCGGCCGGCAGGCAGCGCTCGCCGCTTGCGGCAGCGCATTCGTGGAACTGCAGGCAGTCAATGCAGCGAGCGCAGCCAGCGCAGCGATAGTCGTTACGCGCACCATCTTCGAACTATACGGGCGATCGTCTAGAGGAGGCTGAGAGCGGGGCGCATTACGCGGCAGGAGATACCCGCCTTACTTACCAAGCCCAACCTCCCTATTTTACTCGGAGGTTTTGGAGATGAAACAGGCCACGTTTCGCCGTCTGCGGCAGTGCGCTACGTTTCTGCCGGCGCTCGCTCTTGCCGCGTGCGCAGGGCATAGTGCGTTCGACGGCTCGCTGCCGTCGGCATCGGGAGCCTCCGCGCTGCACGCCGCGCTCTCTCCGGAGCGCAGCGCGAAGATGCTGCGCTCGGCGGTCGTCAAGAACGGCCTCGGCAGCGACGCGGCACGCGGCGCGGGCTACCCGGTGACCGCCGATCCGCCGGTCGCCCACCCCGCCGAAGCACCCTGTGTAGACAAGCTCTTCAATCCTCACACGCCGCCGCTTCAGTCGGGGCAGTTGGACGTCGGCGATTTTGCCGACTACTCCGATCATCCATTCAACTACAACCCGCCGGCGAACTGTCCCGGACCGTACGCGAAGATCGTCTTCAAGATGCACTTTCGCGTCACCGCCGGCGTGCAGTACGACCGCACGGGAGCGGTCTGGATCGGTGCCACGAACGTCTTCTTCGGAACGACGTCGGAGCCGGGACAGAACGCCAGCCCCGAGTGGAACGTCGAGCGCGACGTCACCGAGTACGCGCCGATCTTCGCACAGGCCGGCATCGGGCAAGCCTCCGTCTACAACATCGTCAACTCGCAGTATACCGGCATCATCTACGGCACCGCCGAGTTGGATTTCTATCCGGCCACCAAACAGTTCCCCGCGGGCCCCAGCGCAGACGCCGTCTATCCGCTCTCGGCCGGTCCCACCGGAGGGTACGTCAACCTCAACGGCCCCAGCGATCAGATGACCGGCACCTTCACGTTCCCAACGAACGTCCAGGCCGCATATCTCGACGTCTTCCTCGAATCGCAGGGAGGCGATGAGTTCTGGTACACCTGCTTCCCCAACGACCTCGCGCAGAAGCTCCAGAACTGCGGCAGCACGGCCTTCCGCGAAGGTGAAGTGACGCTCGACGGCCAGCCGGCCGGCGTCGTGCCGGTCTACCCCTGGATTTACACCGGAGGTATAGACCCATACTTGTGGATCCCGATTCCCGGCGTCGAGACGTTGAACTTCAAGCCGTACCGGATCAACCTGACGCCGTTCGCGGCGCAGCTCGACGACGGCAACCCGCATACGATCGCGGTCTCCGTCTTCAACGACGACAACTACTTCGCCGCCAACGCAACGCTGCTGGCCTACGAAGATCACGGATCTTCGCAGGTAACCGGCGCGCTGATCCGTAACGGCACCGCGCTCTCGCCCGCGCAGGAAGTCCTCGAGCGCGTGAAGTTCGACAAGTCGGGCAACGCGCGCGGGACGATCAAGGTCACGGCAACGCACCCGGTCAGCCTGAAGGGTTACGTGATTACCTCCAAGGGCCGCATCACCACCCAGGTCACGCAGAGCATCTCCTTCTCAAACCGTCAGCGGATCAACGTCACCGCGAATCAGTTCTTCCAAGATATCAACCAGTTGACGACGATCTCGTCGAAGACCGTCACGCAGGCGCACGGCAAGCGTCTCAAGGCGCAGAGCCAGTGGAGCTACCCGCTCGCCCTTTCGTACGACTACGTCGTCGGGTCGAACGCCGCGACGCAGACGGTGGACGTCGGGCAGACCAAGAGCGGCAGCGGCCTCGACCAGCAACCCCGCGCAGCGACGTCGTGGTCGTTCCTCAATACGGTCCACTCGAGCGACACGCTGACCTTCACGGCCTCGGGCTTCTCACCGTCCCACGGCAAGAGTCGCCAGCAGTACGAGACGCTGAACGTTGACGGCCCGTGCTATCGGGAGAAGATCCGGTCCCTGAACTACGTTCTGGCCGGAATAATGAAGGGCTGCTGAGCGGCTAACGGCGGCGCGTACGCGAGCCGGGTAACGCGTACGCGCTCAGCTTGCCGTCGTGATCGGTGCAGTAGACCCAGCCGTTCACGACGATCGGGCTCTGGAAATGAATCCCGCCGATCGTTCCCCCGACCCCGGGCGACGCGCTGCTCCAGAGTTCGTTGCCCGTAAGCGCGTCGAGCGCGACGAGCGCGCCGCCGAAGGCCACGAAGACGATGCCGTCGGCAACGACCGGCGAGGTGCCGCGCTCGGAGTGTCCGGGGCTCGCAGACCACCGGAGCGCGAGCCGGCTCACGCCCGACGCCTTCGTGTTCAACCGGTAGGCATTGACGGAGTTGAGCAGCCCGACGAATAGCCACGCGTTGTTCGACGAGTCCGTCCAGACCGCAGGGGCCGAGTATATGCTCCTGGGCAAGTGGATCGTCTGCAGTTCCCCGCCGATGCCTGGCAGCGCCGCGCGGTTGACGAGCCGCAGGATCCCGTCCTTGCCGCCCTGTGCGAGCATGAGCGGCGTCGAGCTCGCCGGCTGCGCCGGCAGCATGGCGGGCGCGGTTGTGCCGAGATCGTCGTTCCGTTGGTCCAACTGCTGATAGTTTGCAGGCGTGTAGGTGCCGACGATTGACGATAGATCCGGGGCGAGCGAGATCACCGAGTCGCCGTAATCGTAGCCGCCGACGTTAGCGTTGAAATCGCCGTTGCCGGTCGCAACGTAGATCCGTCCGTTCATTGACGGGTCCGGATCGACGACGGCGCCCCCGCGCGCCCATATCCCAGACCGCTGCTCGGTGCATCCGCTCGGCCCCAAGATCTCGTGGTACTCGCTGCAGAGCGAGTTGAAGACCGTGCTCTGCCCGTCGCTCAAGTTTATGCTCACGACGTGGCCGTCATAGGGTGGGCGATCGTTGCCGGCGCCGCCGACCGTTGCGAAGAGGTACCCGTTCGCGACGTTGAGTGGCGATTCGTCGCGCTCGGTGACTGGCATGACCGAGATGAGCGCGGGGAAGCCGCCCGAGGGCACCTCGGCGCCGGTCGCGGCGCCGAGTTTGTGCACTTTTCCGTCAATGCCGGGTGCGTAGATCCACTGGCCCGATGGATCGGCCGCCGGCGCAGAGGTCGTCGCCGCCTGGCGTGCGGTCGTAACGAACTTCCAGAGGATCTGGCCGTTGCTCGCGTCTATGCCGTAGGTGATGCCTATCTTGCTCGTCATGAAGAGCATGGACTGCTGCGACGGCCCGGCACCGGCGACGTAGATGGGCGCCGAATCCACTGGGGAGTGCCCGAGCGAGATTTGCCACTGCAACTGCAGGCCGCCAACGTTCGCAACGGTCAGCGTTTGCTCGGCGGAGTTGAATCCGCTGCGGGACGAATCGAAACCCCAGACCGGCCAACTCGCCGCGCCGCTCTGCGTCGAGCGCGAAGGCCCGGCAGCTCGGGACGCGTTAAGCCGCGCGTTAACGCTTTCGTTAACGCCGGAAGAGCATGCGGCGCAGAGCGCGAGGGCGCTAACGACCAGTGCGAACGTGCAACGCTTCACGCCGCGTAGCTTTTGCGCTCCCGCGCGTAACCCCGCTCGCTTTGGTCAGACGAGCGAGTCTTCGTAATCCACGCCTTCGAGATGAGGCAGCAGCCGCGTCTCGGCCTCCTCGAGGATCCGCGCTACCGTGTGCTTCTCGCGAGCGGTCAGCGCTTCGGCCTTTTGATGCACGGCGATGGAGTAGAGGAGCTTCTCTATGATGGTGAGTCTGTCGCGAATCTCTCGATCTTCAAGCACAACATTTTACCTCCGCCACCATAGTAGCGCCGGGCAGCGGAAGCGCGTGTGAAGAACTTGAGAACAGGACGTTCTCGGGCTCGGCGCTACTTCTTCGCAGAGTACTTAAAGTACACGGCCGGCCCGTTCTTGCTCGAAACTTTCGCTCGGCCCTTGATCAGGCTGCCGCTGACGGTTGCGAACGCTTTGGCGTTGCGGCCTGGACTGCCCTCGATCACGAAGTGCAGAACGGTCTTGCCGTTTTCCGTACCGACGGCGCCCTTGATGATGGGGAACGGGTCCTGCAGTTTCTTCAGGATCAAGTCGAAGATGCCGGTGAACTTGCTCCCGGATTGCTTGATCGTAAGTTTGAGCTTGGCCTTGATGGACTTGCCGCCGGAGGTCTCCGTCGCGGCGCCGTTGTAGACGCCGCCGACGTTCGGCACGGGCGCGACGTGCGCGTAGGGCGCGGAACTCGAAACCGCCGGCAGCGTCGCGGCGGATCGCAGGCCGCAGCCGCTAAGCGAGAGGGCAAGGAACGCTACGGCGATCCCCCAAGCCGTTGTTCGCACCATCGTCTACCTCCGTGGCCGCGTCGCCGAACGAAGGCCTTCGAAGGCAGGCGGCGCCTTCCTCCGGAGCGCAAGCTTCGCCGATGATACCCGTGACCGTAGCCGCATACACCGCAACGCCGGCCCCCTCGCCGCTTCCATCCGAGAACGACTATCGCCGGCTCGTCCGGCTCGGCTCGCCGGCGATCTCGCCGGATGGAAAGACGGTCGCGGTCGTCGTCTCCCGCGCACTCTGGGACGACGATCGGTACGAACGCGACCTCGTGTCGGTCGATACGGCAACCCATGCCGTGCGAACGCTCGTTCACGCCGGCAAGGGTCTAAGCGATCCCACCTTCTCGCCCGACGGCACATCGCTGGGGTACGTTGCCGACGCCGGGACCGGCGACGAGGCTCGAGCGCAGGTCTTCGTTCTGCCGCTCGGCGGCACCGACGCCCGGCAGGTGACGCACTCGAAGACCGGCGTTGACCGGTTCGCATGGCGCCCGGACGGCCGCGCGCTCGTTTACGCCGCGACCGACCCGCAGCCCGAGCGCACCGGCGCCGACCGCTTTCGCGACAGCTTCATCTTCACCACCGAACCGATCGTCGCCACGTCGGCGCCCTCGCCGGATCATCTCTTTCTGCTCGACCTCGACGCCGGAACCCAGACGCAGTTGACGTTCGGCCCGCAAAGTGCGGCGGACGACTCGATCTCGTGGTCGCTTGACGGCAAGGCGATCGCCTTCACGCTCTGTCCGAACGCGATCCTCAACGATCAGAGCTACTCGCAGGCGGCCGTCCTCGACGTCGCCGCCAAGCGCGTGCGCGCGCTCACCGGCCGCTCGATGTGGGAAGGCGGCGCCCTCTTCTCGCCGGACGGCGCGCATATTGCTTACACGTACAGCGACGGCGATCCGCAGGTGAATCTCGTCCGGCTCTACCTCACGACGCCCGCGGGCGGCCCGGGCGTGCCGCTCTCCTCCTCGATAGACCGGCCGATCGGTGATGCGGTCTGGTCGGCTGATTCGAAGAGCCTCATCGTCACGGCGCCCGACGGAACGACGAATGCGCTCTATCGCCTTTGGCTCGACGGGAGAGCGCAACGGATAGACGTAGGGAACGTCGTTCCCGGCGTCCCGCTGAGCACGACCGGGGGAGCCGATGCGCCCTCCTTAGCAAACGCGCTCGCACGCGATGGAACGCTGGCTTTGCTCGGAACCTCGACGGAGCAGCCTCTCGAACTCTTCGTGCGTTCGCCCAGCGGCGCCACCACACGAGTAACCGGCTTCAACGACGAACTATCCCGCTTTGCGTGGGCCTCGGCCGAACGGGTGACGTTCCCGACGACGACCGGCGTGCGCGGCGACGGCGTGCTCTACCGGCCGCCCGGCTTTTCTCCGGCGCATCGCTACCCGCTCGTCGTCTTCATCCACGGCGGCCCCGGCGATCCGACGCTCCTCGACTTCGACTTCTGGGCGCAAGTTATGGCGGCGCGCGGATGGCTCGTGCTGCGGCCGAACTACCGCGGCAGCCCGAATCTGGGGCCGGCGTATCAGCACGCGATTCTCTACGATCCGGAAGAAGGGCCCGGCAAGGACATCGTAGCGGCCTTGAACGCCGTGCGCGCCCGCGGCATCGTGGACGACGCGCGCATCGCCGTCTGCGGCTGGTCGTACGGCGGCATCATGACGGCTTGGCTCATATCCAGATACCACATCTGGAACTCGGCCGTCTCCGGCGCATCGGTCAACGATTGGATAACCGATTACGGAACGGCCGACGACAGCCTAGCCGACCGCGACCTCTTCCATGGTTCGCCGTTCGCCGCCGATCAAAGCGCGCAATGGCGCCGCGCGTCTGCGATCTCGTACGCTCGAGAGGTCACGACGCCGCTGCTCATTCTCTCGGACGTGGGCGACAATCGCGATTCGTTTGCAACCTCGTCAATGTACTGGCGAGCCCTGCGCGACAACGGAAAGGATGCGACGCTGCGCGTCTGGCCCATTTCGGGACACTTTCCCGAGGATCCGGTGCGCATCGCGGACATCTATCACTATTGGATTGACTTCATCGCGCAGCACTTCCGATAGGGGCGGTTTCGTACTTGACGACCTCTCGTCCGAAATGCCGGGCCGAACCGCACGGCCTCATGCCCGCGCGTACCATGACCGCGATCGAGCGCGGGTTCTCCGGAAAAGCAACCGCGACGATCCGCGGCAGCCCGAGAACGCCGAGCCCGTGTGCGAGAATCGCGCGAGCGGCTTCGGTCGCCAGCCCCCGGCCCCAGTACGGCTCGTCGAGCACGTAGGCGACCTCGACCTCGGAGCCGCCTTCGAGGTGTCCTAACCCGGCGTGGCCGATGAGCGTGCCGTCTTCTTTGAGCTCGATCGGATAGAATCCGTAGCCTTGCTCCTCGTCCAGTTGGCGCATGCGGGCGACGATACGCGCGGTGCGCTCGGGATCCCACGTGCCGCCGGGGATGTAGCGCATGACCTCGGGCTTGGCATAGATCGGCGCCACGGCGATCTCATCGCCGGGCAGCCAGCGGCGCAGAACGAGCCGTTCGGTTTGGAGGACCAACGTGCCGGCTACGGGATGAGGCGGTAGACGGTCCCGTCGTCGTCGTAGCCGCCGTAGGCGGTCGTGCCGTAGAGCGCGCCGCCGGCGGCCACGAGCGCACCGTATGGGTGGATCGCTGCCGGCCTCGGACCGAAACTGTGGAGCACGCGCTCCTTGCCCAGCGTGCTCACTTCAAAGACGGTGCCGTTGCCGCTCGACCCGCCGCCTTTGGTCGTGCCGTACAGCGAGCCGTTCATCACCGTGAGCCCCGAGTACGGATACGCACCGTCGCGGTGAAAGTGCCCGGTAAAACTGTAGATGACGAGCAGCTCGTTGTCCGGACCGATCGCAAAGACCGTCCCCTTATCGTACGCGCCGCCGATCGACGTCGTTCCGTAGAGCGTGCCGTGCAGCGAGACCAGCCCGGCCTTTGGAAAGCCTCCGTCGGTTGAGGCGTTCAGATCGGCGATCGTCTTCCCCCCGCCGTACGGGTTCGCTTCGAACACGGTCCCGACTTGGTTCGAACCGCCGCTGTACGTGGTTCCGTAGAACTTTCCGTCGCGCACGACGAGATTTCCAAGCGGCGTCGCTCCATTGCTGCCGCCGAACGACATCAGCACGAGTTCGCTTCCGGAAGGCGTGAGCGAGTAGACGTTTCCATTCGAGCCGGTCGTCGTGCCGTAGAACGTTCCTCCAACGGCAATCAATCCGCCCTGCGGGAAAAATCCATCGCCGCGACCGGTGAAGCTGTAGACCGGGTGCTCGTTCCCCGACGAGTTCAAAGTGAAAACGGTGCCGCAGCCGGACGCGCAGTTCTTGTTTCCGCCGTACTGCGTCGTGCCGTAGAGCGCTCCGTCGTGCAACAGCAGGCTCGCGTCGGGGTTGGCGCCGTCCGGAGGTCCCTCGAACGTATACGCGACGCTCTTCGTGCCCGAAGCCGTAATCGTGAAGACGGTGCCGCACCCGTGCGACGGACAGTTGTCGCCGGTGTTGCCGCCGAAGAACGTCGTGCCGTAGAGCACCCCGTTGGCGACGGTCAAGCCCGCTTCGGGGTTCGCGCCGTCCTCGCCGCCGCTAAATGAATAGAGCGAGGTGAAGCGCGGCCGCGGCTGGGGTCGCGCAGCCGTCCGCGTCGCCGCGGCGGCCGCCCCTCCCGGAATGGGCGATTCCCCCGTGACCCGAGAACACCCCGCGAGAGCGACGCTCAGGAAGAGCGCGACAGCGATACGCATGATGAAGACCCCCCGTGCGTCGTTCTTCGCGAACGTTTCGGCAATCCCCGGCCGCGACGGAGAGTGCAGGCGTGCCGGTGTAGAATCCAAGGCTATGACGACTGAAGACCCGTTCGCGTCCTACAAGCAGCGTCAACGTGAGGCGTGGGCGTCGTTCGCGCCGACCGCGCTCTTCACCACGCCGGTAGCGGCGCATATCGTCCGCTTCGCAGCCGTCGCGCCCGGAGAATCGGTTCTCGACGTCGGAACCGGCACGGGCGTCGCCGCAATTACCGCCGCGCGCGCCGGTGCGACGGTCAAAGCGCTCGATCTCACCCCCGAACTTCTCGACCACGCGCGGGCCAACGAAGAGCTCGCCGGCCTGAGCGGGATCGAGTGGACGCAGGGAGATGCGGAGAGCCTCCCCTACCCGGACGGCTCGTTCGACGTCGTGCTCAGCCAGTTCGCGCACATCTTCGCGCCGCGACCGGAACGCACGGTTGCCGAGATCCGGCGCGTCCTCAAGGACGGCGGCCGAGTCGCGTTCGCAACCTGGCCGCCCGAACACCTCGTCGGCAGAACGTTCGGATTTCTTGGCCGTCACTCGCCTCCGCCGCCGCCGGGATTCTCGCCCCCGTCGCTCTGGGGCGACCCGGCCTTCGTCTCCGCGCAGCTAGCAGCGGCGTTCGAAGCACCCATTTTCGAGCGCGGCGCGATGTACGTCCCCGCGCTGAGCGTGGCCCACTACCGCACGTTCATCGAGCGCTCGATCGGGCCGATGCAGAGGGTCGTCGAAAGCCTGGCGGACGCACCCGAACGTCTGGCCGCGCTACGTGCGGAGTTCGAAGAGATGGCCGCCGAGCACTACGTCGACAACGTCGTCGAGCAGGCGTACCTGCTGACCCGTGCGGCCGTGCGCTCTACGTCCGCTGACAGGTAACGTCGTACTGCGGCTTCCAGGTGCCGCCCGACATATACTCACCCAAGTCCGTGTACTTGTCGGCGCTCATGACGTTCGTGTCGCGCACGCGCATGGTTTTTCCGCTCGATCCGTCAACGGCGGTTCCGACCCACACCATCTTCGCGCCGGTCATGCTGGTTGACTCCGTGCCGTAGGTGCCGTCATTAATGATGAACGGGCTCACCCACGATTTCGTCTTGGGCACGTACACGTTGTACCAGGAGTTATCGAACGTCGCGCCCACGGTGCGATAAAAGGTTCCGTTGCTCGTACGAACGACCGTGAGAGTCGTCTTTCTCGGACCGCCCATCGGCGAGGGCACCGAGTTCGTGCAGGACCAGGTACCTACGGCCCAGTCGAAACCGTGCGGGCCGACACCGTACGCCGCCGCGGCGGTCTGCGCGCCTACGGCGCCGGGCGCAAGCGCCATCGCGCCGGCCAGGGAGCAAACGAGGAGTCTGAGATGGTTCATCGCTCTTCCTTTCGGGGTTCGGGCATGCTCCCTCGCCTTCCAGGCCCGACCTACCGAGCCCTCGCCAGGGATGTAACGCGAGTTGAGCGCACTCCAGCGGCTATGGCCTCCAGGACGGCATACCTCGCCAAACTCCTCGGCCTGTACTGCATCGTCTTTGCCGTCGTGATGCTCGCTCGTCAGGATACGACCATCGCCGCGGTGCGGGCGCTCATGGCCGACCCGCCGCTCGTGCTCTTCTCCGGCATCGCCGCCCTGGGCATAGGGCTGGCAATCGTGGTCGCGCACAACGTCTGGTCGGGCGGAGCGCTGCCGGTCATCGTGACGCTCGTGGGCTGGCTCTCCGCGATCAAGGGAATCGTCCTGCTCTGGCTCTCTCCCAGCGCCGTTCTAACATACTACGACGCACTGCACTACGACCGGTATTTCGTTTTCTATGCGGTCGGTACGCTCGTGCTCGGCATCTACCTGACCTACGCGGGCGCGCGTGCCGGCTCGCGACGAGACGCTATGTAGGAGGCGGGACGGCAAGCGAGGTAAGGGTTGCTTGACGAAGGAGGTAAGTCATGACCCGCTCGATTGCTGCCGCCGTCTTCGCGCTGTCGCTACTGCCGGTCGGCGCGACCGCTGCAAGCTGTGCCGGCGCGGACCCGGCGATCACCTCGGTCGCGCTCCAAGGCGTCACGACGACGCGTTACCTCAACCTGTATCGCGTAGCCGTCACGGTGACGAACCTCGGCAGCGTCGCGCAGGCGGATAACGTCTTGCAGTTCGTTGACGTAATGCAGTACGGCGACCGGCTCGACGATCGCGGCATCCCGCCGCTCGCGGCCGGTGCATCGTATACGTTCACGTACGTTTGGAAGCGCGCCGTAGACGCCGGGACGGGCACGACGCCGCTGAACTTCCACGTGCGTTTCCTCTCGCCCGAGTCCCCCGGCGCGCAGGATTGCAACCCCGACAACGGCGGATCCGGCATCGTCATCTAAAGCGCTCGCGCGTTCGAGCGGAGGCGGCCTGATGCTGGGCGAGTTCGACTACAAGAACAACAGCATCGGGTTTCTGCGCTTTCTCCTAGCCTCGGCGGTCATCTGGTCGCACTCCTTTCCCCTAGGCGGATTCGGACTCGATCCGATCCAGCGATTTAGCGGGGGCACGGAGACCGCCGGCACGCTCGCCGTCGCCGGCTTCTTCTTTTTGAGCGGTTTCCTCATCACCCGGAGCTACGAAACGAGCGGGGGTCTCGCGCTCTTCCTCTGGCATCGCTTCCTGCGCATCTTCCCCGGCTTCTGGGCCTGCCTGGCGGTCACGGCCTTCGCATTCGCACCGCTCGCGTTCGTCCTCGAACGAGGCTCGCTCGCGGGCTTCGCGGCCGCGGCCAATCCGCTCGGGTACGTCGTAAACAACGCCCTGCTGCAGATCCGTCAAGCCAACGTCGGGCCGACTCTGCTGGCGAAGAATCCCTATCCCGATGCGTTCAACGCGTCGCTCTGGACGCTACAGTACGAATTTCTCTGCTACTTGGGGATCGGTCTGCTCGGCGCGCTCGGCGTGATGCGGCGCGGCCGCTTTAGCGTCCTGCTGATCGCCGTCGGCCTCTTCGTCTTCTTCGCCGCGCCGCCGTTGATGGTACGGCAGGTCCGTTCGGAGCCGATCGCCTTTCGCGTGCTCGAGTTATTCCTGTACTTCGCTATCGGCTCGTGCGCGTATCTCTATCGAGAGCACGTCCCCGTCAATGGCGTAGCCGCCGCCCTGTGCGCCGCCGCTGCCCTCGCCGCGCTCCCGACGCACGCGTACGCGGCGGTCCTGCCGGTCTGCCTGCCGTACGCGATCGCCTACGTGGCGATGCGCTGGCCGATTCGCAACTTCGACCGGCGTGCCGACTTCTCGTACGGATTGTACATCTACGCGTTCCCCGTCCAGCAGATGCTCGCACTCGCGGGCGCAAGCGTCGCAGGCCACGCCGCGAACTTCGTACTCGCGTTCGGTGCGACGCTTGCGTTAGCGGTCGCGAGTTGGTATCTCGTCGAGAATCCCTCGCTC